>NZ_CP048788.1:0-2400000 GCF_012932215.1 Roseobacter ponti
ATGACAAACGAAATGTGGGGACAGTTGAGGCAGCGGCTGCAGAAGACCGTAGGGCAGAATAACTTCAAGGCGTGGATCGAACCGATAGAATTCCGGTCCGCTGACGACGGGATCGCCGTCTTTCACGTGCCAACCAATTTTCTGGGCAATTACGTCAATCAGAACTACGCCGATATCATTCTGCACGAAGTGCGGGCCAGATCTCCCGAAGTGCGCCGACTGAAGTTTGTAGTGCCCGCCCGCACCGTCGAGACCGAGGCCGCCAATACCGATACCGTGATCCACCGCGCCGCGCGCCAGGTACAGAACGGCTCTGCGCTGACCACTGCCCCGCTCGATACCCGCTTTACCTTTGACTCTTTTGTTGTAGGCAAGCCGAACGAGCTTGCTCATGCCGCGGCAAAACGCGTGGCAGAGGGTGGACCCGTCACGTTTAACCCGCTCTTTCTCTACGGCGGCGTCGGACTTGGCAAAACGCATCTGATGCATGCGATCGCCCATGAGCTGCGCCTGCGGCGTCCGGAACTGAATGTACTCTATCTCTCCGCCGAGCAGTTCATGTATCGTTTTGTCCAGGCTCTGCGTGATCGTAAGATGATGGATTTCAAAGAGATTTTCCGATCAGTAGACGTTCTGATGGTGGATGACGTGCAGTTCATCGCCGGAAAAGGCAGCACGCAGGAAGAGTTTTTCCATACTTTCAACGCGCTGGTGGATCAGAACAAACAGATCATCATTTCCGGTGACCGCGCCCCTGGCGAGATCAAGGATATGGAAGAGCGCGTCAAATCGCGTCTTCAGTGTGGTCTGGTCGTTGATCTGCATCCCACAGATTACGAGCTGCGTCTGGGCATCCTGCAGAGCAAGGTAGAGCAGCAGCGCGTCAACTATCCGGGTCTGGAAGTCGAAAACGGCGTTCTGGAGTTCCTTGCACACCGTATCTCGACAAATGTCCGGGTGCTGGAGGGCGCGCTGACGCGGCTGTTCGCTTTTGCCTCTCTGGTCGGGCGCGAGATCAATATGGAACTGACGCAGGATTGCCTGTCTGACGTGCTCCGCGCCTCTGAGCGCAAAATCACCGTCGAGGAAATTCAGCGCAAGGTCAGCGATCACTATAATATCCGTCTGAGCGATATGATCGGTCCCAAACGGCTGCGGTCTTATGCACGGCCCCGTCAGGTGGCGATGTATCTGTGCAAAAAGATGACATCGCGGTCGCTGCCCGAGATCGGGCGCCGGTTTGGCGGTCGTGATCACACCACCGTCATGCACGGTGTGAAACGCATCGAAGAGCTCAAGGTGCAGGACGGACAGATCGCCGAGGATCTGGAGCTGTTGCGCCGCGCCCTCGAAGAGTAATTTATAAAAGGCCTGCAGCGCTTTGAGGGTGCTGCGGGTCTTGACGCCCTGCCCGGTTCCGACGACTAATCCATAAAAGTCTTGTGAAGTCGGAGGAACTGGTTAACGTGCCTTTCCCGACCGTCGATAGGAAGTGGCATAATGAAGATCAGCATCGAACGCGCAGCCCTGCTCAAAGCCGTGTCTCAGGCACAGTCGGTTGTGGAACGGCGCAACACAATTCCGATCCTCGCAAATGTGCTGATCGAAGCCGAAGGCAGCGATGCGACCTTCCGCGCAACAGATCTTGATATCGAGGTTGTCGACAAGGCACCGGCCCAGGTCGAACGCGCCGGAGCGACCACGGTGGCAGCAACCACACTGCACGAGATTGTGCGCAAACTGCCCGACGGGGCGCTGGTCACGCTGACCGCAGACAGCGCTACGGGGCGGCTGACCGTCGAGGCCGGCAGATCGAATTTCTCGCTGGCCACGCTGCCGAAAGACGACTTTCCGGTAATGGCCTCCTCTGAGTACGCCTCAAATTTTTCAGCACCTGCGCCCGTATTACGGCGGCTTTTCGATAAATCGAAATTCGCGATCTCGACGGAAGAGACCCGGTATTACCTGAACGGTGTTTACATGCATGTCTCGGATGCCGAAGGCGGCCGGGTGCTGCGCTGTGTGGCCACCGACGGGCATCGGCTGGCTCGGATTGACGCGGACCTGCCGGAGGGCGCCGCCGACATGCCGGGCGTCATCGTGCCGCGCAAAACAGTTGGCGAGCTGCGCAAACTGCTTGATGACGATGAGATGAAAATCGCCGTATCCGTCTCCGAGACCAAGGTGCGCTTTGCCACGCCTGACATCACGCTGACCTCCAAAGTGATCGACGGGACCTTCCCCGATTACACGCGCGTCATTCCGCAGGGCAACACCCGCAAGATGGAGGTGGATGCCGCCGATTTTGCCCGCGCCGTGGACCGTGTTGCCACTGTGAGTTCAGAGCGGTCACGCGCAGTGAAACTGCAACTCGACGAAGACCGGCTGGTGCTTTCGGTGAATGCACCGGATTCGGGTGCCGCTGAAGAAGAACTGGCCGTGGCCTACGGCGACGAGCGGCTGGAGATCGGCTTTAACGCCAAGTATCTGCTGGAGATTGCAAGCCAGGTCGATCGCGAAAACGCCGTCTTTCTCTTTAACTCGTCGGGCGATCCGACGCTGATGCGGGAAGGCAATGATCAGTCGGCGGTCTATGTTGTCATGCCGATGCGCGTCTGACGATTGCCGCCGGCGCTCCGGTCTGACGCCGGAAGAAACGGGCCGACATGCAGCTGTGCCTGAACTCCCTTATGATTTCGCATTTCCGCTCGCATAAAGTCGCGCGGATGGAACCTGATGCGCGACCTGTGGCGCTCTTCGGACCGAACGGGGCGGGCAAGACCAACATTCTGGAGGCGGTGTCGCTCTTTTCGCCGGGGCGCGGACTGCGCCGGGCCAGCGCGCAGGATATGGCGCGTCGCCCCGAGGCGCTGGGGTGGAAGATCACCGGCGGGCTGCGTTCGTTACACCAGCTGCATGAGATCGAGATCTGGTCCGAAGAGGGTGCCGCCCGACAGGTCAGGATCGACGGCAAGGCCGCCGCGCAAACGGCGCTGGGTCGGGTCGCGCGGGTGCTCTGGCTGATTCCGGCAATGGACCGGCTGTGGATCGAGGGCGCTGAGGGACGCCGGCGGTTTCTGGACCGGATGACGCTGAGTTTCGAGCCCGCGCACGCCGAGGCCTCGCTCGCCTGGGAAAAGGCCATGCGCGAACGCAACCGCCTGCTCAAGGATATGGTGCGCGATCCGGCCTGGTACGGCGTGCTGGAAGCGCAGCTTGCCACGGCGGGTGTGGCCATTGATGCCAACCGGCGCGCGGCGCTGCAACAGCTTGAGGCCGCCCAAGCGGATGCCGGCACTTCCTTTCCGGCAGCCACCCTGGAGCTTGTGCACGGCGAGGAGGACCTGCCGGGCAGCGAGGAAGACCTGCGCCGCGCGCTGTCAGATAACCGGGCGCGCGACATGACGGCGGGGCGCACGCTGATCGGGCCGCACAGGGCGGATCTCATCGGCACCTATGCCTCCAAGGGCGTACCGGCGCGGGACTGCTCGACCGGCGAGCAGAAGGCGCTGCTGGTCTCGCTGATCCTCGCCAATGCCCGGGCGCTCGCGCGGGATTTCGGCGCGCCGCCGCTGTTATTACTCGATGAGGTCGCGGCACATCTTGATGCTGACAGGCGGGCCGCCCTTTATGATGAGATCGTGGCCCTCGGGGCACAGGCCTGGATGACCGGGACAGAAATCAACCTTTTCGAGGCGATGGGCCCGCGGGCGCAGTACTTTGAGGTTACCGAAACGGACGGGGTGTCACAGGTCGCTACTGCTGATGTATAGAAACTCAGGACCAACCCGGCCTTTCGCGAATGCAACTACGAAATGACAATTTCCGGGGCCGATCTGCTGCTCTATGCCGGTGCGCTGGTGATTCTTTTTCTCACACCCGGACCCGTGTGGCTCGCGCTGATGGCACGCGCACTCTCGGGCGGGTTCGCAGCGGCCTGGCCGCTGGCCTTCGGTGTTGCGGTGGGCGATATTCTCTGGCCGCTGGTGGCTGTGCTGGGCATCACGTGGATCCTGTCGGTGTTCGATGTTTTCATGCTGGTGCTGCGGTGGGTCGCCTGCGGGGTGTTCATCATCATGGGTCTGATGCTGATCCGGCACGCGGGGCAGAAGATCAGTACCGACAGCCGCCTGACCCGCCCCGGCATCAGGGCCGGTTTCATGGCGGGTATCATTGCAATCCTCGGGAACCCGAAGGCCGTTCTGTTTTACATCGGCGTGCTGCCAGGGTTCTTTGATCTGCGCGGGATCACCCCGGTCGATATCACTGCGATCATTGCGATGTCGGTCACAGTACCGCTTGCGGGCAACCTCATTCTGGCCGCCTGCGTCGGCAAAATTCGAGCGGCAGTGACCCGGCCCGAAACGCTGCGCCGGATCAATATCGGCTCGGGCGTTGCGCTGATCCTTGTTGGTGTGCTCATCCCGGTGCTCTGACACAAAATCTTGTGCCATTAGCGTGACATTCGCCCCGAAAAATCGTATAAAATCACAAAAATACGAAAGCGTGACCACATGTCCGATACCGAGCAGACGCCCGAAGAGTACGGTGCGAATTCCATTAAAGTTCTCAAAGGCTTAGAAGCAGTTCGCAAGCGGCCGGGAATGTATATCGGAGACACTGACGACGGCTCCGGTCTGCACCATATGGTCTATGAGGTCGTGGACAACGGCATCGACGAGGCTCTGGCGGGTCATGCGGATGCTGTGACCGTCACCATTCACGACGATTCCTCAGTTTCTGTAAGCGATAACGGACGCGGAATTCCGGTGGGTATCCACGAGGAAGAAGGCGTTTCGGCAGCTGAGGTAATCATGACCCAGCTGCATGCGGGCGGTAAGTTCGACAGCAACTCTTATAAGGTCTCGGGCGGTCTGCACGGGGTCGGCGTCTCGGTGGTGAACGCGCTCAGCGACTGGCTGGAGCTGCGCATCTGGCGCGAGGGTAAAGAGCATGTCGCCCGCTTTGAGGGCGGCTTTACCACGGAGCACCTCAAAGTCGTCGGCGAGACCGAAAAGACCGGCACCGAAGTGCGCTTCATGGCCTCAACCGATACGTTTTCCAATCTGGAATACTCCTTTGAGACCCTCGAAAAACGCCTGCGCGAACTGGCGTTTCTGAATTCCGGCGTGCGGATCATCCTCCGGGATGAGCGCCCCGCCGAGCCACTGAGCACGGAGCTTTTTTACGAAGGCGGCGTGAAGGAGTTCGTAAAATACCTCGACCGTCACAAAAGCTCGGTGATGCCGGAGCCGATCTTCATCACCGGTGAAAAAGACGACATCGGCGTGGAAGTCGCGATGTGGTGGAACGACAGCTATCACGAGAACGTCCTGCCCTTTACCAACAACATCCCGCAACGGGACGGTGGCACGCATATGGCGGGTTTTCGTGGCGCGCTGACGCGGACGATCAACAATTACGCGCAGTCCTCCGGCATTGCGCGTAAGGAGAAGGTGACCTTCACCGGGGATGATGCGCGCGAGGGGCTCACCTGTGTGCTGTCGGTTAAGGTGCCCGATCCGAAGTTCAGCTCTCAGACAAAAGATAAGCTGGTAAGCTCTGAGGTGCGCCCGGCCGTCGAGGGCCTCGTGAACGAAAAGCTCGCTGAATGGTTCGAGGAAAACCCCAATGAGGCGCGCATCGTCGTGGGCAAGATCATCGAGGCCGCCCACGCCCGTGAGGCGGCACGCAAGGCGCGTGATCTGACGCGGCGCAAAACGGCGATGGATGTTAACTTCCTTGCCGGAAAGCTGAAAGACTGCTCTGAGAAGGACCCTTCCAAAACCGAAGTGTTCCTCGTGGAGGGTGACAGCGCCGGGGGCTCTGCACAGACGGGCCGTGACCGGCAGACCCAGGCAATCCTGCCGCTGAAGGGTAAGATCCTCAACGTTGAACGCGCGCGCTTTGACCGGATGCTGGGCAGCCAGGAGATCGGCAACCTGGTGATGGCGCTTGGCACCGGCATCGGGCGGGATGAGTTCAACATCGACAAACTGCGTTATCATAAGATCGTCATCATGACGGATGCTGACGTAGACGGCGCGCATATCAGAACGCTGCTGCTCACGTTTTTCTACCGGCAGATGCCGGAGCTTATCGAAAAAGGGCATCTCTATATCGCGCAGCCGCCGCTTTATAAGGTCTCGCGCGGCAAGTCCGAGGTCTATCTCAAGGACGAAGCAGCGATGGAGGAATACCTCGTTCAGCAGGGCATCGACGGTGCCGTGCTGAAGCAGGGTAACGGCGAAGAGATAATGGGGGCCGATCTGGTCCGCGTGGTCGAACTGGCGCGCCAGATGCGGCGTGTGCTCGATGCCTTTCCGACGCATTATCCGCGCCATATCCTCGAACAGGCCGCGATTGCCGGTGCATTTGCACCTGGCGTCGTGGACAGGGATCTGCAGGGCACGGCCGATAAGGTCGCTGCCCGTCTGAACCTGATTGCGGCCGAATACGAGCGTGGCTGGCAGGGTCGTATTACCCAGGATCACGGCATCCGTCTGGCGCGAATTCTGCGCGGTGTCGAAGAGGTCCGCACCCTCGATGGCCGCATTCTGCGCGGCGGCGAGGCGAAGAAAACGGGCGGCTTCACGCAGAGCCTGCAGGACGTTTATAACCTGCCGGCGACGCTGATGCGCAAAGACCGCACTCAGATGATCTATGGCCCGCTCGATCTGCTGGATGCGATTCTGCAGGAGGGCGAAAAGGGGCTGTCGCTGCAACGCTATAAGGGTCTGGGCGAGATGAATCCGGATCAGCTCTGGGAAACGACGCTGGATCCGGATGCGCGCACGCTGTTGCAGGTGAAGGTGGATGACATGGCCGAGGCTGATGATCTTTTCACCAAGCTGATGGGCGATGTGGTGGAGCCGCGCCGCGAGTTTATCCAGCAGAACGCACTGAGTGTGGAGAACCTCGACTTCTGATCCGGTTTTGGGACGCTCAGTCTGCTCGCGCTCCGAAATGGTCCCGAGGCAGAACTGAATACTTGTGGCGTCGGGACGCATCCGCCGGGCCTGGTGTTGCCGGACCGGTCCCATCGTCGCTCAGGCAGGTGCACGAACCTGACCCTTCTCCAATACGCTACACCGTGTACCATATGGCAGGGTATGTCTTAGAGTCCTCGGACCAGATGACTTCAACTGGCACAACGCCGGACCGGCCTGTGCATCCGACCCTGTCAGGCGCAGTAAACCATGCGTCCTGCACCCCGGAAACTGCCCGGGTCAGGCCAGAACCCTGATGACACATTGACGCCGGTCTGGGCGGCGGTCAGTCTGGTAGCAGAACCACGAGGGCAGGAAGATGCAGGCAACGGTCGAAACACTGAACGTATTCCCGGTCAAGGGCATGTCCGCGACACGCCTGGATCACGTCGTTCTGAGCCCGGGCGAGGGTGTTCCCGGCGACAGGCTGTTCGGTTTTGCGCGCCCCGGGTCGGGTTTCAACCCCGCTGCGCCAGAACCACTGCCCAAGGAAAAGTTTGTCGTGCTTGCGAAAGAAGCCGAACTGGCCGGTCTCAGAACGGAATTTCTGGACGGTACGTTGCAGATTACCGGGGCCGCAGGCACCACCGTTTTTGATATGAACGACCCTGCAGGCCGGCAGGCCGCCGCGCAGTATCTTCATGCGGTGCTGGAACTCCGAGAGGATACGCCGCCCGAATTCGTGTCAGCCGCACCACATCGCTTTACCGATGTATCTGTCGTATCACCGCAGATGATGAATGCGGTATCTCTGCTCAATCTCGAGACGCTGCGGGCCTTTGAAGCGGCCACAGGTGAGAATATTTCTCCCGACCGGTTCCGTGCAAATATCGTCTTCTCGGGAGTACCTGCCTGGTCGGAGATGCAGGATACCGGCATGGAAATCGCGCTGGGTGATGTTGTTGTGCGGACCATCCTGCGCACGCAAAGATGCGCCGCCACCGAGGTAAACCCGGAGACGGCAGAGCGCGACCTTAAGGTGCCCTACCTGCTGCGCCGCACCTATGGGCATATGGATATGGGCGTTTACGCGGAGGTCATAGCGGGCGGTACTCTGAGGACCGGAGATCAGGTGGCGATCAGACTGTGATGTGACGCCTGCGTCCCCCGTAACATCCTGAGCCGATATGGACCGGATCGGGCACAGACGACCACGCTGTTCAGGCTGCCGGACCTGTCCCCGTCACAGTACAGCCCCGGCACTGAATGCCAGAACACTGACCTCCCCCATACGCCCTCGTATTGAAACGTCGCGTGCGATGGCCCGGTCGAGCACGGACGGATCTGACAGGGCATCAGCAAAATCGCGACTGACAACGATAACCGCGGCCTCGGACTTGGCGACTTCCATAAGCCGGCTTGCGAGGTTCACGCTGTCGCCTGTCACTGTCACCTGCTGGTGGCTTTCTGCGCCCAGCCGGGAAAGTGTGACCGGTCCTGCATGAAGGCCGATGCGACACCCGGCGGTCACGTTATGAAGTCCGGCAGGGTGGTAGTCCGACAGTGCTTTGACGAGAGCGAAGGATGCATCCAGCGCATTGTCCGCAGCCCGGCCCGGTGTGCTTTCTGTGAGCCCGAAGACTGCAAGGGCGCCGTCGCCCATATAGTTCAGCACACTGCCCTCGCGGGTTTCCACAGCCGCCGTGGTCAGAGCGTGAAAGTCGCGCAGCAACAGCCTTGTGCCTTCGGTGCCAAGCTGCTGTGACAATCCGGTAAACCCGGTCAGATCCACGAAGAGTATCACCAGATCGCGCTCCTGCGGCACGGACAGATACTCCGGGTCCTGCTCGATCCGGCTGGCCAGGGCGGGTGACTGAAACCGCCGTAAAGAGGCAGCCGCACGCGCAGAGCGGCCCGCTTCGCTGCGTTCCCGGGTATAGCGCATCGCGCCGGCAATCAGAACCGGCGGCAGAGCGGCCGCCAGCGGCAGGGCCGCGCTCATCCAGATGCCGGCCGTAAAAAGCGTCATTACACCCGCGAGCGACACAGCGATCAGACCCAGCGCCGCAGGAATGCCACGCGGCAGGGGCAGCATCAGCACGACAAGCACCGACAGCACGGTCAGCACCAGAGCATGCACGGCATCCCAGGCCCGAGTGTGCGCATCGTGGCGCAGGGTCTGTCCGCTGATCAGCTGCGAGGTGATTGTCGCGATCACCTCCACCCCCGGCATATCTGCGTCAAAAGGGGTGGGAAAGCGGTCGCCGACAGCCGACGCAGTAAAGCCAAGTACTACGAGGCGGCCTTCAAGCGCGTCGGGCTGCGGGCCTTCCAGCAGGCTGCCGGCGCTGATCGCCGGAACGGTCCCTGAGGGGCCGGCAAAACGCACCGGCAGAAAAAACCCGTCTTCGAGGTGAAAGGTCCGCTGTCCCAGACGCAGCCCGCCATCGGCAAATTCGGCCCGTGCACCGGTAAAAACCTGTGCGGCCTGAAGCACGAGTGCAGCGTGGATCTGACCGTCCGAGACCAGAATGAGCGGTGCGAAACGCGGCGTGCCGAACGCGTCGGCTGAGAGGTTCACCACACCCACACGCGCTGCCTCGCGAAAGACCGGCTGTGGCAGCAGGACTTCGCTTTCATCGCCGCTGAATCGCGCAGCGGCTGCGATTGCGGTCGGCAAAGCGCCCAGCGCGCCTGCAAGGGCCGCGTCTGTTTCCGGGTCGCCCTCGTCGGCCAGAACCACGTCGAGGGCCAGGCCCCGGGCCCCGCTGGCGGCGATGTTGCGGATGATCCGGGCCAGTCTTTGCCGGTTGTCGCCCGATGCGGCGTCTGTTGCCAGGGTTTCATCGTCAACAGCGACGATGACCACAGCAGGGTCGGTTTCCTGCACACCAGCCAGCCGGTGGCGCAGATCAAGCAACCTGTAATCGATGGATTGCGTGACCCGGGTATCACCCTGCATATGCGGCACCGCGAGCGCCAGCGACCAGAGCGCCGCCCCCGCCAGCGCCGCACACAGAGCCAGCCAGCGGCGCAGTCTGCCTGAAATCATTGCAACATCATCGGCCGAAGCGTGCCAGAAGCGCTGCGACACGCGTCGCGGACCAGCGCGCCGTCGTCAGCGGTTCTTCTGCGCTGACATCAGCACCCTCGCCCGGTCCGAGCGTCACGATTGCCCCGTCGTCACCGGCTTTGCGGACTTCAACTTCCCCTTCAATAACAAAAACGGAGGTTCTTTCTGCTTCAGCATCAACCACATAGGTCGTTCCCCGCACAGCGGCGATGGCATGCGGCGTGCGGATCTGTGTGGACGGGCTGCCCGGCAGAACGTCAAGCAGGATGGCGCCGCCTTCCAGCTCGATGGCGCGGGGCGGTGCGGTTCCGGGGCGCGAAATGATCGTGACATCTGCCTGCTTTTCGCGCTCTACCGTCAGTGTTCCGCTGCAGCTGATGACATCGGTCCGGGGCGTGGCGCCCTCTGCGCGGCTGCAGGTCTCCTGCGCCCCTGCGGCACTCGCACCAAGGCTGAGTGCGCAGCAGAGAGATACGCAGGGCAAAGCGGATATCAAATGTCGGAGCATCATATCATGAGCCCTTCAGGTCGGTATGGCGCGCAACGTGAGCTGAAAATCTGAGGACAGTCTATTGCAACACCCCGGCCCCAGCCAGCGGTTTTCACAGACACTGCAACCGGTGGCCGGCTTTTCACCGCACATCGCCGGGATATCCGACAGGAAAAAAGCGCAGGCAACTGCAAGGCTGATGCAGTGCTGCACACCCCGCTGGTGCTGTCCGGCCGCGACACTGTTTTATGGTCTGGTGCTCAGAAGGATCGCCGAACCGAAACGCTTTGCAATACCCCTTGCTGCGCATAGTCTTTCCGGAACAGCGGTCCGTGCGTCTGTGGCATCGGTGCCCGGAGCATCTCCCGAATGACACGGGCCCCGACATGATCAGGAAAGCACCCTATGACCCTGCAGGATGATCGCGACAGTCCGGACGCACTTGTGGCCCGCGCGAGGGCAGCCCAGGCGAAATACGAGGCAAACGGATCTCAGGACCGCTATGACCGCGCGGCCCAGGCCGCAGGCTGGGCCATTATGGAGCCCGCCCGGAACCGCGAACTCGCCGAGCTTTCAGTTGCAACCACCGGTCTTGGAAACGTCACGGATAAAATCACTAAAAATCACCGTAAAACCCTTGGTCTGATGCGGGATATTGCAGGACAGAAGACTTTCGGCATCATCCGCGATGACCCGCAGAACGGCATCACGGAAATTGCCCGACCCATGGGGGTGATCGGCGCGGTCGTACCCTCGACCAACCCTGCGGCGACCCCGGCGAATAATATCATCAACGCGCTTAAATGCGGCAATGCGATCGTTCTGTCGCCCTCTCCCAAAGGTGTCGCAGCCTGCGAGATGTTGCTCCGCTTTGTGCACGCAGAGTTCGACAAGACCGGTGAAGACCGGGATCTGGTGCAGA
The DNA here is from genome assembly GCF_012932215.1 of Roseobacter ponti. GTDB lineage: Bacteria > Pseudomonadota > Alphaproteobacteria > Rhodobacterales > Rhodobacteraceae > Roseobacter > Roseobacter ponti. Next base: position 11,415 of record NZ_CP048788.1, read on the forward strand.
TGGTGCCCGGTCCCGGCAGTAAAGATAAAACCCAGCGGTTGCTGGAAATCAGCGACCTGATCGTCGTGACCGGCTCGCAGAATAACGTCAGACGCGCCTATACTTCGGGCACACCGGCGCTGGCCGTCGGGGCCGGCAATGTGACGGTGATCGTCGATGAAACCTGTGACCCGGATGACGCCGCACAGAAGATCACCGCATCAAAAACCTTCGACAATGCCACGTCCTGCTCGTCCGAGAATGCCATTGTCGTCGCAGACGCGATCTATGACCGGTTTGTGGACGCGCTGGCGCGAGCCGGAGGCGCCCGGGTCAGGGACGAGGCGCGGATTGTGGCAGCACTCTGGCCCGACGGACATCTCAACCGCGCCGTCATTGCTCAGGACGCGGGGCCGATGCTGGCCGCTCTGGGCCTGACAGATGAGGTGCCCGGAGACACGAAATTCCTTGCAGTAGAGACAAAAGGCATCGGGCCCGCACACCCGCTCTCGGGTGAGAAGCTGTCGCGCGTGGCTGCGCTTTACCGGGCTGATGACTTTGCAGATGCGGTTGCAATCACAGGCCGTATTCTGGCCCATCAGGGGGCCGGACATTCGGTCGGGCTGCACAGCGCGGATCAGGACCGCGCCGTCATCCTGGCGCAGACACTTCCGACCTGCCGGGTCATCGTCAACCAGGCCCATTGCTTTGCAACCGGGGGCGCGTTCAATAACGGAATGCCGTTTTCGCTGTCGATGGGCTGCGGGTCATGGGGCGGCAATTCGATCGACGACAATCTGCACTGGAAACACTTCATGCAGACCACCAAAATCGTCCGCGAAATTGCTCCCCGCGAACCGACGCCAGAAGAAATTTTCGCAGGCTACTGGGAGGTTGCGGGCAAATGACGCCTGCGGCGAACGGCCCGCCGCAGGGCACGCTGCGCATGTGGCTCGATGCGCGCGCAGAGGATGAAGCGACCGCATATGTTTTCACCGACGGCAGCCCGTCTCTGACATGGTCGGCGCTGCACACAGAAGTGCGGTGCCTGGCGCAGAGGATCACCGCAAAAGGCGTTGCACAGGGTGAGAGCGTGGCCATTCTGCACCCCAACGGAAGCGCGGCGGTGACCGCGTTTTTCGCGGCAGTCTACGGCGGATTTCGCGCGACGATGATCAATCTGGCCGCGGGCCCTGACGCGATTTCTTACGCGCTGAATCATTGCGGCGCTCGCGTGGCACTGGTGCATGAAGATGTGGCTGAACTCTTTGACAGGACCCGGCATTCCGGTTTGCAGCGCCTCGACCCGGGCGCGGAGGAGACGACCGCATCGCTGCACCCGGTTACGGCGGGCGATGATGCATTGCTGATGTACACGTCCGGAACAACCGGCCGCCCCAAAGGCGTGGTGCACAGTCATGCCAGCCTGCTGGCGGGCGGCTGGACGACCACGATGGCACACGGGCTGACCGCAACTGACCGGGGGTTCTGTGTGCTGCCGGTCTGTCACATCAACGGGCTCTGCGTCAGCATGATGGCGGCGCTGGTCTCGGGCGGGTCCGTCGCCATGTTCGCAAAGTTTTCTGCCAGACGGTTCTGGTGGCAGCTGGGTGAAACAGAAAGCACCTGGTTTTCCGTTGTTCCGACGATCGTGTCGCATCTGTTGCACGGAACGGCAGGGCCGGATGCGGAAACGAGCGCGCGGCTGCGGTTTGGCCGCTCGGCCTCCTCGGCGCTGGCGCCGGCTGTGCATGCCGCCTTTGAGAAACGATTCTCACTGCCACTGATCGAGACGATGGGTCTGACCGAAACCGCCGCACAGATCCTTTCCAATCCGATGCCGCCCGGCGTGCGGCGCATCGGGTCCCCGGGCATCGCCTGGGGTAACGAGGTCTCGGTTCTCGGACCGGATCTGCGCCGCTGTCCACCGGGCACAGAAGGTGAGATCGCCGTGCGTGGCCCTAATGTGATGCGCAGATATCTGAACGATCCCGATGCCACCGCCGCTGCTTTTGCCGGGGACTGGCTGCGCAGCGGCGACCTTGGTCGACAGGACGAGGACGGCTATTTCTATATCACCGGTCGCATTAAGGAACTGATCATCAAAGGTGGCGAAAATATCGCCCCGCGCGAAATTGATGAGGCGCTTTACGCCCACAGTGATGTGATTGAGGCAGCCGCCTTTGCTCGCCCCTGTGACGTCTATGGCGAACGCGTGGAAGCCGCCGTGCGGGTCCGCGACGGCTCAGGTCTGACGGATCAGATGCTCATTGAAATTTGTACGGCCCGTCTGGGGCGCTTCAAAGCGCCTGATCGGGTGTATTTCCTGCCGGAACTGCCCAAAGGGCCCTCCGGCAAGATACAACGTCTGCGATTGCGCGAGATCGCCTGACCTGCGCCGCGCGATCCCGGTTCAGGCCAGCGGGTACATTATCACGCGGGTATTCATCGGCACACGGTTATAGAGATCAATCATCTGGTCATTGATCAGACGCGCGCAGCCGTTCGACACCCGACGGCCAATGGTTTTCGGCTCATTGGTGCCGTGAATGCGCAGGAAGGTATCCCCACGGCCCGGCTGGAAGAGATACAGCCCGCGCGATCCCAGCGGGTTGTTGATCCCGCCCGGCATACCGTCGGCGTGCTGCGCATAAAGCTGCGGCGAGCGTTCGATCATTTCATCGGTGGGCGTCCAGCTCGGCCACTCTTTCCTGGCACCGACATAGTATTCACCGGCTTCATAAAGACTGGTGCGACCGATCCCGACCGGATAGCGAATCGCTTTCTTCTTGGGCAGGGTCCAGTAGAGAGCGTACTGACCAGGGTCGACGTGGATCTCAAACGGGCCGAAGTCGTTCTTGATGCGCACCTCACGCGGCAGCATATCTTCAGGCATGTTGTAATCAGGCAGGGCCAGCGGAATAGCGGCACCAGCGGATCCGGCCAGGACAACACCACAGGCTGTTCCGGCGAGAAAATCGCGTCGTTTCATCAGTTCAGTTCCTCTCATTACTCACGTCTTTGCGTCGGTATCCGTGGCAGGCCACGCAGGGCGGGAAAGCAGATTCCGCACCAAAGGAATTTATCATACCGCAAAAACGTGTTCTTTTTAAGGAGAACTCCTGCAGATGGTTTCCGGTTCCCGAACAGCCACCCGTTGACCGAACGGTACGTCACGACTGGATAACTGCCGGTCACTCCCCATATTAAAGCAGTGTTAACGAGGGACGGGATGTTATGGACGACGAACGGCTGAGCGAACAGGATGCACAGGGGCTGCGATATGCCCGCGAGCTTGAAGGCCATATCTCCTGGCTCGACAGCTTTACCGCCGCAGCCCTCGGGGTGCTCGCTGTCGCCTCAGGCATCTACACCTATCTGGGGGTTTCATCGCTGCTGGATGACAACGGTGCGCTGAGTTTTTTCGCCGCCATCAGTTATTCCATTGCCGTCTCGACCGGTATCTTTGTGTTCTGGTCATACATGATCCGCCTGCTGCCGGCTGTGCGCACGGCCGGTGCACGGATGGGCCTTTTTGTTTCCATGCTGCTGGGATCTGCAGCGATCATTGCAATGTCGTCCTGGCTGAATGCAGCAGCCCTTGCAGGTGCCGCAGCGGTCGAGCAGCATCTGGCCCGCACCGTACAGGATTACCAGACCTCTCTCGAGCGGGCCAATGAAATTGCTGTTTCTGCTCAGGGACTTGGCCGGGATGTGGACCGGGTAAGGCAGTCGTTTGAAGACCTCTCCGAACAGGAAGCCACTGGTGGTCTGTCGGGCCTTGCCGGGCGCGGCGCTGTGTTCCGTGTGCTGCGCCAGAAATCAGACGAGCTTGCCGGGCTGGAGGCGCAGATCTCCTCACAGCAACCCCTTGTGGATGCCGCTTTTGCCGAAGGAAATGCAGTGCTGAGCCGGATGCGGTCGCTTACCGTTGAACCAGGCCCCATTGAAACGCGGTCGGTGCAGTTCTCTGAAGAAGCGGTGCGTCTGGCCGGTGTAATCACCCAGCTGCGCCAGCTTTCTGTCGCTCCTCTGGTGAGCCGTGCAGCTCAGGATCTCAGCGCCTCTGTGGTGCTGCCGGAGCTTGACGGGCGCACCGCTGAAAACCGCGCAGGCCAGCAGTCGACCATCACCTCCGTGCTGGATGTCCTGGGTCAGCGGGCCGATACGCTGCGGGTGGCGGCGGAAGGGGTGATCGCGATGCAGCCTGCCGCCGACACGATCTATACACCGATCAGCACGGCGGATGCGGTGATCCGTTATGCCGGTAATTTCGTGCCATCCTGGGCCGGCGCGATTGCCATTGATCTGCTGCCGGCGGTTCTGGTCTTTATTCTGGCAATCACTCAGGCGGCGATTCGCGGCGGCAAAGCACCCGTGGGCGGCGGGGAGACGCTGACGCTCGCGGAACTCAGAGCCGCGATGCGGGCGATGCGGGACATGGAAGCGACAATGGGCCGGGACGACCCGGTTCCCGAACGCGATACCTCTCCCGGCATCAAGCCTGTTGAACTCAGCCCGAAACCGGAACGACAGGCGTGAACGACACGCCCTCTCCCTCCCGTGCGCGCCGCTTCGATACCCGCGCCGCGATCCTGGGAGTACTGGCGCTTCAGGTAGTGCTGGCTGTGCTGCTGATGGGTCGTGATGTGCTGAGCGTGCTGCCGCAGATGGTGCGGCCCTCGGACCGCCCTGCCTTTGACACACCGGTCGCACCCGGCGACCAGACCCGGCGGTATGCACCGGATGATCTGCCTTTCGCCCCGTCACGCGACGGCGCACCCGGCAGACCCTATCGGACGTCCGGCGACATGCCTGTGCGGTTGCTGTTTGCGCAGTCAGACGGGCTGCTGAGCCTGACAGGGCAGATTGCGCCCGGTGATGCGATCCGGATGGAAGAGCATTTGCAGACCGCAGGACCGGTAACGGATGTGCGGCTGAATTCGCCCGGTGGCTCGGTTCAGGATGCGCTGAGCATCGGCCGGCAGCTGCGCGCTCTGGAGGCCACGACCCTTATGGAGGCGACGGATGTCTGTCTTTCCGCCTGCCCCTATATCCTTGCCTCGGGGGTGACGCGGCGCGTGGATGACGCAGCACAGGTCGGCGTTCATCAGCACTTTTTCGGCGCAAATACCGCCCTGCCAGCATTTGTCGCTGTGGAAAGCATTCAGCAGGGACAGGGCGAGGTGATGGAGTACCTCGATGACATGGGGGTTGATCCGCTGATCATGCGCCATGCCCTGAAAACGCCACCCGACGAGATCTATATTCTGCTGCCTGAAGAACTGATCACCTACCGGATGGTTACTCCCGCCGGGTCCTGAACCCCGATGACCGCTGCGGGAGCAGGCATTGTGATCTGATCCTGACCGGGATGCCCGGACCCGCGGAGTTTTCCCACCTGATTGCGGTTCTGTGCGGGCAGTATGTCACAGGTTATTGCGCCGTTGCCTGTGAGAACATATACAGAACAAATGGCAAAACAAACTCTTGAACAAAAGCTGGCGATTCTCTCGGACGCGGCGAAATACGATGCCTCCTGCGCCTCGTCAGGCTCGACAAAACGCGATTCGCGTGGCGGCACGAGCCTTGGCTCAAACGAAGGTAGCGGCATCTGTCACGCCTACGCACCCGATGGAAGATGCATCAGCCTGCTGAAAATCCTGATGACGAACTTCTGCATTTACGACTGCAGCTATTGCATCAACAGGGTCTCGTCGAATGTCGAACGCGCGCGATTTTCCGTGGATGAAGTTGTAAAACTCACCATCGAGTTTTACCGGCGCAATTATATCGAAGGGTTGTTTTTATCCTCGGGTATCATCCGCTCGCCGGATACCACCATGCTCGACATGGTGAGGATCGCCCGCAAGCTGCGACACGAGGAAAACTTTCGCGGCTATATCCATCTGAAAACCATCCCCGATGCCGCGCCGGAACTGATCGAAGAGGCAGGGCTGCTGGCTGATCGGCTCTCCATCAACGTCGAGCTGCCAACCGATGCCTCGGTGAAACAGCACGCCCCTGAGAAAAGCCCCGAACAGATCCGCCGCGCCATGGCGGATGTGCGTCTGCGCAAAGAAGTGGCGCGCGATCGCAGCCATACCGGAAAGCGTCCGCCCCGTTTCGCACCCGCAGGGCAGTCCACCCAGATGATCATCGGCGCGGATGAAGCGACAGATACCACCGTGCTGGGACAGTCCACGCGGCTTTACGCGAGTTATAAGCTGAAGCGGGTCTATTACTCAGCTTTTTCGCCTATTCCTGACGCTTCGTCGCGGTTGCCCCTGATCAGTCCGCCGCTGCAGCGCGAGCACCGGCTTTATCAGGCAGACTGGCTGCTGCGGTTTTACGGCTTTGATCTGGGAGAGATCACCGGGCATCATCAAAGTGGCAATCTCGATCTCGACATTGATCCGAAACTGTCCTGGGCGCTGGCGCACCGTGGCCTTTTTCCGGTCGATGTGAACCGCGCCCCGCGTGAACTTCTGCTGCGCGTGCCGGGGTTCGGCACGAAAACCGTCGGGCGCATCCTGAGCAGCCGCAGACACCGCATGCTGCGTTATGACGATCTGCACCGTATGGGTGCGGGGCTGAAAAAAGCGCGCGCCTTCATCACAGCGGGGGGCTGGAGCCCCGGTGCTCTGACCGACAGCGCCGGTCTGCGCGCACGGTTTGCCCCGCCACCCGAACAGCTGAGCCTGTTCTGATGAGGCACGTCGTTGTGCCCCGCATCGGTGCCGCCCGTGCCTGGCGGGATACGGCGCGCGATCTGCTTTTGTCCGGGGTCCCGCCGGAGGAAGTCACATGGGGTGGTACAGGACAGGACCGCGGGCTCTTTGACACTCCCGGCCCCGGCCCTGCCAGCCCTTCATCAGACCGGATCACGGTGCCACGCAGCTTTTTGCAGATGGCCGATACGGTCATCTGGCACAGCGATCCCACGCGTTTTGCGCGGCTCTATGCGTTTTTGTGGCGTCTTAAAGAGGCGCCGCATCTGATGAGTGACAGAGGTGATGCGCAGCTGTCGCGCCTCCGGCAGATGGAGAAAAATGTGCGGCGCTGCCAGCACAAAATGAAAGCCTTTGTGCGGTTTCGCGAGATCGGCGACCCGACCGACCCGCGCCGGTCTTTTGCAGCATGGTTTGAGCCCACGCATCATACGGTGGAGCCTGCAGCCGGTTTCTTTGCACGGCGCTTCGCCGATATGGACTGGCGCATTCTGACCCCGGATATCTCGGCCGTGTTCGAGAACGGCAAAGTGCGGTTTGAAGAGGATCACCCCCGCCCCGATCTGCCGGAGGATGCCAGCGAAACCCTTTGGGTGACTTATTTTCGGAACATCTTCAATCCGGCCCGGCTCAAGGTTCAGGCCATGCAGTCCGAAATGCCAAAGAAATACTGGAAGAACATGCCTGAGGCGGCAGCGATCCCGGAACTCATCGCGGGAGCGCCTGCGCGGGCACGCGAGATGGCTCTGAACGCGCCCAGTTTGCCGCCGTCCCGCATGGCCGCCGTGCAGGCACAGCAGGCGCATCTCACCTCCGCATGGGACGGGCTTGCGGATGATCTGCCGCGTCAGATCAGGGCCTGCACACGATGCCCGCTGCACCGCAGCGCGACTCAGGCTGTCCCGGGCGAAGGGCCCCTTTCGGCACGGCTGATGATCGTTGCGGAACAGCCCGGCGATCAGGAAGACCTGCAGGGGCGCCCACTCGTCGGGCCGGCGGGGCAGCTTTTTGACCGCATCGCCGGTGACGCCGGCCTCGACCGGAACGCCGCTTTCATCACGAATGCGGTGAAGCATTTCAAATTCCGTCCGCGCGGACGGCAGCGCATTCACCAGCGTCCGGATGCCGGTGAAACAGAGCATTGCAGGTGGTGGCTTGAGTCTGAGATAAATCTTATCAGGCCTGTCGTGATCCTCGCACTGGGTGCAACGGCGGCGCTGTCGCTGACCGGATCAGGCACCGATCTGATGCAGCGTCGCGGCAGGGCAGAGGCCGGGCCGGGTGGTATTCCGGTCCTGATCACGCTGCATCCGGCATATCTTCTCCGACAGCCGGATGTGGATAAAAAGGCTGCTGCCACCGATCAGTTCCGCAGCGATCTGGCCCTGGCACAGCGTATGTCGGAAGATACTGGTTCATCACGGGAACGCGCCTGATCCGGTGCTCTCAGCTTTGCGGCCGGCGGCGCTTCCAGGCGTCTACCTGCTCACGCGCCCGGCCGGCATCGATGTTGTAGTAGCGGCACAGACGGCGCTCGAGTTCGGCGCGGTCGCCGGCAATCTGTTCAATGTCCTCGTCGGTCAGCTTTTCCCACGTCTTTTTGACGTCGCCTTTAAGCTGGTTCCATCGGTTGCGCACTTCGTCCCATTTCATAGAGGACCTGCCTTCCTCGTTACTGTAGCTTCAGGAGGATCAACGTGTGCACCCGGGTGTTATGTTCCATGGCAGCCGGAACTTTACGTGAATTTCCGGCGTTAGCCGGAGAAGGAGAAATTTATGTCCCCGCGCCCTGCGCAGTCTACGGCCCTGATCGTGATCGCAGTCTGCGCAGCCGTCTGGCTTCTTCAGACCGCATCTCATGTCATGGCACCCCTGTTGCTGGCGCTTGTCGTTGGCATTGTTACTGCCCCTGTTGGTGATCTGATCGAGAAAATCGGGCTGAAGCGGTCTGTGTCCGCCTTTGTGGTTCTCTTCTGCGCGCTCAGTGCCGTCGTTCTGCTCGGGCTGCTTCTGGTGCCGGTAATCACGGATGCTGTGGAAATGGCGCCGCGCATAAAATGGGAGCTGCGTAAGTTCATCGGAACGCTGCAGCCGGCAATCGAAAGCGTCTCTGACATGCAGGCATCGATTGAGGACTCGCTGACGCCCGGGTCAGATCCGGTTCCGACGGCAACCGACGCACCCAGCCTGACAGACGCCATATGGCTGGCGCCGGGCTTTTTTGCTCAGGTTATGATCTTTGCCGGATCGCTGTATTTCTTTCTGCTGTCGCGGAATGACCTTTACCGGATCATTGCGCGCAATACCGCAAGGGTCAGCGAAGAGGTGCTCTGCGCCGCCGAGCGCGACGTATCGCGGTATTTCCTGACCATCACCGCAATCAATGCCGCTTTCGGCCTGGTCATCGGGCTTGTGATGGCAGCGCTTGGCATGCCCAACCCGTTTTTGTGGGGTCTTGGCGCGTTTCTGGTCAATTACCTTCTCTATCTCGGGCCGATTGCCTTTGCCGTGGCCCTGCTGATTGCCGGATTTGTCACCTTTGAGGGAGCGTGGAGCTTTCTGCCGGCAGCGCTGTATCTGTCTCTGAATGCAACCGAAGGACAGTTTGTGACCCCGTCGCTGGTTGGCCGGCATATGTCGATCAATCCGCTCGCGGTTTTTGTTTCGCTGATTTTCTGGCTGTGGCTCTGGGGACCGGTGGGTGGCGTGATCGCCATTCCGGTGCTGGTCTGGGGCCTCAACCTGCGCGAAGCGCACACCGGGCCGGAGCCGGACAGTGACACCACGATCACGTCCGTCGCTGCAGAGTAGCCTGCGCCGTTAAACGGTGGCAGACCTGCCGGATGCGGCTTCAAGGGCTGCGCTGAGCCCCGCGAGGGTGAAAGGTTTGCTGATAAAGGCCCAGCCCGGGTGATCACGCTGAACTAGCGGCGGCGCATCGATCCAGACGACAGGCAACGTCCTGAGGCCGGCGGCATCCTCTTCGGTCATTTCACGCGTAATCATGCCGGTTCCCGAAATGATAACGAGTATGGGCGCGCCGGTCGGGGACATCGACCGGCGCGCCTGATCAAAAGACGCAGACACGCACAGCTGCACCTTGGGGAAGTGCTGCTGTACCGTTGCCGAGATATCCTCGGCCACAAAGACATCTTCTTCGATGATTACACAGGTTATGCTACTCACACTGAAGTCTCCGCCTACGCTTTAAACCGGGCTCCTTATGGAACCATTCAGGTCGCGGCGCATTAAACTGTGACATACCCCGGGGAGAGAGATGACCACCACCTGCAAAAACTGCCCGCTGAGGACACAACCTGTCTTTCTGGGCATGAGCACCGAGGACGTCGGACGGACCCAGAGATTTAAGTCCGGTGAACTGACGGTGGACCCGGGTACGCACATCCTCAACGAAGGGTCAAACACACCCCAGCTTTTCACGGCACTCAGCGGCATGGGTGTGCGCTACAAAACCCTGCCGGATGGCCGGAAACAGGTTATTAATCTTATTTTTCCCGGGGATTTCATCGGACTTCAGGCCGGTGTCATGGGTGAAATGTCCCATTCGGTCGAGGCCACGACGGAGATGACATTATGCGTTTTTGACCGTGGCAGTTTTTACGAATGGTTCAGCGCCAATCCGACCCGCGCATTTGATCTGACGTGGCTTGCAGCGACCGAAGAACACTTTCTCGGAGAGGCTTTGCTAACGTTGGGTCAGCGTTCGGCAATTGGTGCTCTGGCCTGGGCGATGGTGCGTCTTTATGCACGCGGAGAGGGAACCGGGCTGGTCCGGAACGGGGCGATGCCTCTGCCGTTCCGGCAACAGGATATCGCCGATGCCCTGGGTCTGTCGCTGGTCCACACCAACAAAACCCTGGCAAAGCTGCGCGAACGGGACCTGTTGTCCTGGAGCGATGGTATATTGCGGATCTATGACAAACCGGCGCTGATGGAGATTGCGCAGATGGACACCGCAAAGGCACCACGCAGGCCGCTGATCTGACAGGACACGAGATGGTACGGTTTTTCATAGCTTCTCTGCTGATGGCCATGGTGCTTATCTCGCAGCCCGCCGGTGCGCAGACGGCCTCCGACCCGGTACAGACGGAAAGCTCAATCGGCGTCGGAGAGGATGCGGTCAGCGACACTCAGATCCGCGACCGGATCAATACGCTCATGCGTCAGATCACTGGTTTTCAGAATGTGACGGTTTCGGTATCCGGTGGCGTCGTGCGCCTGCAGGGTCAGGTGCTTGATAACACCCGGCGCGCGGAGCTTGAAGGTATCGTGAACCGCGTCGAAGGTGTTGTCGCGATCGAGAACGAGACCACGATCAGCACAAGTCTCGAAGAGCGTCTTGAACCCGCCGTGGACCGGATCGTAGACCGCGGCCGGAATATCGCCCTCAATGCGCCGATATTTATCGTGGCCTTTCTGGCCTTTACCGCCATTGCGGTTCTGGGGTGGCTGCTGACGACGCGTCTGGCCATCTGGCAATGGCTGGCGCCGAACAAATTCATCGCTGACGTTTACCGTGCAGTCGCCCGGATCGCCTTTATCGTGGTCGGTATCGTCGTCGGACTGGATATTCTGAACGCGACCGCCCTGCTGGGTGCTGTGCTTGGTGCAGCGGGTGTGGTGGGTCTTGCTCTGGGGTTTGCCGTGCGGGACACGGTGGAGAATTTTATTGCGTCCATCCTGCTCAGCCTGCGGCAGCCGTTCCGCCCCAATGATTTCGTCGGGATAGACGGCGAGCAGGGCAATGTCGCCCGCCTGACATCCCGCGCGACGATCCTGATCTCGCCCGATGGCAACCATATCCGGATCCCCAATGCGACAGTCTTCAAAGGGCGAATCATAAACTATACCCGCGATCCTAACCGCCGATTTACCTTTGATCTGGGCGTGGATGCGGACAGTGATCTGGCGGCAGCGCTTGCCGCAGCGACCGGCGCGCTGGAAAAACTGCCCTTTGTGCTGAACGATCCGCCTGTGTCGGCCTGGATCGCCGAAGTGGGTGATTCCAATGTGGTGCTCACATTTGCGGCCTGGGTTGATCAGAGCCGTGTGGATTTCATGAAAGCTCGTGGTGAGGCCATCCGCGTGACTAAAACCGCTCTGGAAAGCGCAGGTTTCGGACTTCCGGAGCCGATCTACAGGCTGCGACTGGACGAGCGTTCGGCGCAACAGCTTACCGGGACACTGTCTGAGACAGAGACGGAAACCCCGCCGCCAGAGCCCGTCAGACCACAAACCGAAACAGCGCTCCCGGCAGCATCCGATCCCGAACAGGCAAGCGACGAGACCAGCGACGCGGTTGCCCGTGAGCGCCGAGCGACGGACGCCGGCGGCGATCTGCTGAGCGCGGACAAAAAGTCCGAATGAGCGGGTAAGGGCCAGGTCAGGCGCCGGCAGTGACTGCTCTCAGCCACCATCGCGTTCCTGGCCGCCAGGCGCGGGCAGATCGGGCAGAATCGCCTGGCCCACAAGGGTCAGCAGAGCGTGTTCTGTTTCGGCAGGCATCTCAAACGGGATCTTGTTGTCGAGACACAGAAAGCTGTGGCCGTGCACGAAACTCCAGGCCGCATAAGCGCGCAGCTGAACGACGGGGTCGTCGACAGGTCGGTTGAAGTGTTCGGCCACAACGACTTTCACCACCGCTCCTGTTCTTTCGCCCGCGGCCTCAAGCTCCGGGCTCTGATCATGCTTGCCGGAATGCCCGAACATCATCTGAAACATGCCCGGTTCATTGCGCGCAAAATCCACATAGGCCTGGCCCAGCGCCACGATCCGGCGCGGGTCGCCTGCAGGCCAGGCATCGGCCGCGTCCTGCATTACCTGACGCATCCGTTCCATGGCCAGCAACAGCACCCCACGCATAATCTCATGACGGTCTTTGAAGTGTTTGTAGGGCGCTGCTGTGCTGACGCCCGCGCGGCGGCAGGCCTGTGCTACCGAGAATCCTTCCGGGCCGTGTTCCTCGATCAGCTCACGTACCGCTTCCAGCAACTGACGCCTGAGATCGCCGTGGTGGTATTCTTTTTTGCTTTCCACGCCAGAGGGTTGGCTGCTCATATCTGACTTTCTTCCGGTTACTACTTGCCAAAGTTAGCGGCGCAAACATATGTTAGCAATACTAACTTAAAGGAAAGCAGCGTCCTGTGACTGACCGTATTCCACTGTCGCCCAGGCTGAAACGAGCGGGCAGTCTGGCGCTCACGCTGATGATTGCCGGCGCAGCCGTGGTGGCAGTTTTCACCGGACGCAGTCTGATCGCAGACCGTGCCGACGCTCTGCCTGGCCCTGCGCAGGCGCAGGCCACGCCGGTCAGCATTGCAGTGCTGCGGATGCAGGACAGCCACCGCGTGACACGCTGGTTTTCCGGGCAGGTCGAAGCACGCCGGAGAACTGCGCTGGCATTTGAGCGTGCAGGAACGCTCGACAGTATTTCAGTGCGCGAAGGGGATCTTCTGCAGGCCGGCACCGTCGTCGCGCACCTTGATACCCGGTTGCTGGAGGCTGAACGCATCCGCGTGAGTGCGCGGCGAGACGTACTGCTGGCGCAGGCCGAGCTGGCGCGGCGCACCAATGACCGGCAAGAAGAGCTGCGGCGGCGCGGCCATGTCAGCGCGCAGGTAGTGGATGACACCTCGCTGCGTCTTGCGCAGCTTCGCGCGGCCATCGCAGAGGTCGATGCCGGGCTGCAGGCAATCCGGATCGATACGCTGAAATCCCGGCTCGTTGTACCCTTTTCCGGCGTGGCGGGCACCCGCCTGCTGGACCCGGGCGCCGTCGTCGCACCCGGTGCGCCGGTGCTGACGGTTCTTGACCAGGGGCGGCAACGGTTCCGCGCCGGGCTCGATCCTGTGGTGGCTGCGGACCTCAGCCCCGGAGATCCGGTGACCCTCGCGTTCGGAGCAGAGCGACGTGATGGAAAGGTGGCGCAGATCGCCCCCGATCTGGACCCGCAGACCCGCAACCGCGTGATCTTCGTCGATATTACGGGCGCGCCTTTGCCGGCGGGGCAGACCGGACAGGTCATTATCAGCACAGATGTCGCAGAACCCGGAGCCTGGGTGCCGGTATCGGCGCTGCGCCAGGGGCCGAGGGGGGCCTGGACACTGCTGACCGTGCAGGACGGCGCGGTGACGCCTGAAGCCGCAGAAATTATCCACTTTGATGGCGCCAGGGTCTATGTGCGCGGCAGCTTTTCCGACGGCGACAGCTTCATACCCGGCGGCACACACAGGCTGGTGCCAGGCCAGGCAGTTGCGGTGGCAGAGCTGATATCATGGGAACGCTGACTTTTCGCCGGCCGCGGATCGTCGCACTGATCCTGCTGGTGATTATCGCCGCAGGTGCGTCAGCGGTGCTGGCCATCGGGCGTCAGGAAGACCCCACAATCACTAATCTGTTCGCAACCGTTACAACCCCCTGGCCCGGCGCCGGCCCGGCGCGCGTTGAAAGCCTGGTGACCGCTGAGATTGAGGACAACCTGAGAGAAGTCTCAGAGGTCGATGTGCTGAGCTCCACAAGCGCCACCGGCATTTCGATTGTGCAGATCGAACTGCTGGAAACACTTTCTGTTGACCGCATCGAAGAGGTCTGGTCAGAGCTTCGGGATAAACTCGCCGCAGCCGGGGACCGGTTCCCGACAGGTGTGATGCCCGCTGACCTCGATACCGACGGCGCGGGCGCTTACGGCGCGATTGTCGCACTGACCGCCAGGCATGACGGTGTACCCCTGTCGCTTACGGGTCGCTATGGCAGGGATATCGCGGACCGGCTGCGCAATGTACCGGGCACCCGGCTGGTTGAACTGTTCGGCGCTCCGGAAGAGGAAATCACCGTCACACTGAATGCGCAGCGCGCCGCCGCCACAGGTCTGACCCCGGATGCTGTCGCCGCTGCCATCACGCGCTCAGATGCCAAGGTTGCGGCAGGCCGGATGAACGGCGCAGGCGACGACCTGCTGCTTGAGGTATCAGGCGAAATCACCACCCCTGACCGGTTGCGCAATATCGTGCTGCGTGACGGCGCGGACGGGCAGACGCTGCTCCTGGGCTCGGTTGCACAGATTACCCGCGGGCCACGCCAGCCTGTGGCTGAGGCCGCACTGCACAACGGGCGGCCTGCTGTTCTGATTGCTGCGAGAGCCGAAGACGGTTTGCAGGTTGATGTATGGGCTGACGGTATCCGCGCGGCGCTGGACGACTACCGACCCGGTGTCCCGGCTGGCATGAAGATGGACCTTGTTTTTGACCAGTCCACCTATACCGCGGCGCGCCTCGCTGAGGTTGGCGGTAATATGGCCATCGGTGTTGGCCTGGTCCTCGTGGTGCTGCTGATTACCCTTGGGCTGCGCGCGGCGCTGATCGTGGCGATGGTGCTGCCGGTGGTCACTCTGGCCAGCCTTTTTACCATGAACCTGATTGCGCTGCCGGTGCATCAGATGTCAGTGACCGGCCTCATTGTCGCGCTCGGTCTGCTGGTCGATGCCGGCATCGTGATGACGGATGAGATCGCCCGGCGCATCCGCTCAGGGGCATCACGCCATGACGCCGTGCGCGGATCGGTCTCGCGTCTGACCATGCCGCTCTTTGCCTCCACCGTCACGACGGCGCTGAGTTTCACCCCGATGATCCTGCTGCCCGGACCGGCGGGCGATTTTGTCGGCTCCATCGCGCTGGCTGTGGTGATTATGCTCGGCTGGTCTTTTGTGGTCGCGGTGACGATCACACCCGCGATGGCCGGCTGGCTGATGCCCGCGGCGGGCCGCACCGGCGTGACCGGCAGCGGGCTCCCCTCGGGCCTTGCCGGCCGGCTCTTTGCAAGGTCGCTGCTCTGGTCTTTGCGCAACCCTGTGCGCTCGGTCCTGCTGGCGCTGGTGCTGCCGGTGCTCGGGTTTGCCAGCCTGCCGCTTCTGACGGCACAGTTCTTTCCCGGTGTGGACCGCGACCAGTTTCACATTGAGGTGGACATGCCACCCGGCACCGCCATCGGGCGTACACAGGCGGCTGTGACCCGGCTGGATGCGCACCTGCGCGCCCTGACCGAGGTTGTGTCTGTCACATGGACAACCGGCCGTTCGGCGCCGGCGTTTTATTACAACATCACAGGTGGCCGCAAAGGTGCGCCGGGCTACGCCCAGGCGCTTGTCCGTACCCGTTCTGCAGAGGCGACAGAAGCCGTTTTGCCGGATCTGCAAAGGGATCTGCCTGCGCTGACCCCCGATGCGCAGGTGCTGGTGCGCGGCCTTGTGCAGGGCCCGCCTGTCAATGCGCCGGTAGAGTTACGGCTTATCGGCCAGGACCTTGCGCTGCTGCGCGAGACCGGTGACGCACTGCGCCGGATCATCGAAGAAGTTCCATCGGTCACCCTTGCGCGATCGTCACTGACACCCGGCGCACCGGGACTTGCCGTGGACGTGGATGAGGCGCGCGCGCGTCTGGTGGGACTGACCCCCGGTGATATCGCGCGCCAGCTCGATACGGCCCTCTCAGGTGTAACCGGTGGCTCTCTGATCGAAGGCGCAGAAGAGTTGCCTGTCAGGGTGAGGTTTGATGAGGACTTCCGGACTGATCCGGCACGGGTGCGCGACCTGCCAATGATCCTGCCGGAGGCCGGCGTCTTTCCCGCCACGCCCTTGTCGGCGCTGGCGGAGGTCACGCTGGTGCCCCGGCAGGGACAGATCACGCGCCGCAACAGCGAACGGGTCAACACCGTTCAGGCTTATCTGAAGTATGGTATCCTACCTGAAGAGGCACTTATTGACATACGCAGACGTATTGATGAAGCGGGCTTTGAGCTGCCCCGCGGCGTGCGCCTTCAGACCGGTGGGGATTCTGACGCGCGGGCCTCGACCCTGAACAACCTGCTTGCATCGCTGGGCTTGATTGTCACGCTCTCGGTGGCTGTGGTGGTGATGACATTCGGCAGCTTCCGCCTCGCGGGGGTGGCGCTGGTGGTCGGCGCGCTCTCGGCGGGTCTGTCCGTGCTGGCGCTCGCAGTCTTCGGATACCCGTTCGGGATCAACGCAATTATCGGGCTCATCGGATCTGTGGGCGTATCAGTTAACGCGGCCCTGATTATCATGACAGCTTTGCAGGAAGACGACGCAGCCAGCCGGGGAGATCCGGCGGCCATGGTCGCGGTGGTCATGGCCTCGTCGCGCCATATCGTGTCGACAACCGTAACGACCGTCGGGGGGTTTTTGCCACTGATCTTAGCGGGCGGTGGGTTCTGGCCACCTTTTGCCATGGCGGTTGCCGGCGGGGTCGCGCTTTCGACGGTTGTAAGTTTCTGGTTCACGCCCGCGGCCTTCCAGCTGATCCGCCCGCGCGGCAGATCGCCCGCGCTGATGCAGACGACTGCCAGTGACCACAGGAGGGGTGTGCCGCCCCCGGGCGTTAATGAGGTCTTAAGCCCGGGGGCGGCTCTCTAAGGCCCGGGTAAAGATTTTCGGCCAAAGTCCCGGTATCCGCTCTTCATCATGGGAATCCCAATGGCCGATACCTCCAGAAGCCTCTCGCTGCCCTTTATCATGCCGAACCAGGCGCAAAAGCATGTGACCCATAATGAGGCACTGCAGATCCTCGATACCCTCACACAGCTTGGCGTTGTAGCTGACGACCAGACCGCGCCGCCCGCAACCCCGGCCGATGGCGTTCGGTATATCGTGGGTGATACCGGCACCGGCGACTGGGCCGGACACGACGGCGAGGTCGCGCTGTTTGACCAGGGAAGCTGGCGGTTTTTTGTGCCGCGGGCCGGGTGGCGCGCCTGGGTTTCGGGCCGGGATGCGCTGGTCGTGCATGACGGCACGGACTGGATTGATCTCGACAGCGACGAGTTGCAGGATATCGAGGCGCTGGGGCTGGGCATGACCACCCTGCCCGGTACCCCCTTTTCGGCCAAGATCAATGCGGCCCTCTGGACAGCCCTTTACCAGGCTGATGGCGGGACCGGCAGTATGATCTCGACCTTCAACAAGGAAAACAGCGGCGACGATCTGGGCTTCGTTTTTCAGAAAGACTTTCAGACGCGCGCGTTGCTGGGGCTTTTCGGCAGCGACAACCTGCGCCTGGCCGCTTCTCCGGACGGCAGCACGTTTTTCGACGGGCTGTGGATCGGGGTCGGCAACGGCATTGTGGATCTGCCCAACCTGCCGCGCTTTAAAGCGACCACCGATTTCGACAACTACTGTGCCGCGGATACCTGGATCACCATTGGCATCAATTCGACCGAGTACAACGGCCAGAATGCTTTTGACGCCGCGACCAGTGCTTTCACCGCGCCGGTCGACGGCACCTATCAGTTCGGCGCTTCGCTGACCTTCCGCGAGAATACCAGCAGTCAGGTGACGATGTCCGCGCGTCTGATCACCAACGGCACAGATGAGATCACCGGTTCTGCCGGCGAGATCACCGGCCCGCACATCAGTGACCGGACCACGCTGGCTCTCAATGGCATGGTGGTTCTGGACGCCGGCGACACCGTTGAGCTGCAGGGACAGATCAGCGGACAGGACGGCTATTTCATGGCCGACCGCACCGCGTTCTGGGGCTCCAAGATCGGCTGATCCGCTTTGTCCGGATTTATTCGCCGGTCCAGTCGGGCATCGGCTCTTTTGCAATAAACGCGCTGATGCCGGCTTCGGTGTCGCGCGCCATCATGTTCTCCGCCATGGTCGCACCGGCAAAGGCATAAGCTTCGGCCAGCGGCATGTCGGCCTGCTGGTAAAACGCGCGTTTACCGGTTTTGATCGCCACGGGCGATTTTCCGACGATCTGTGCCGCCATGATCCGGGTCGCCTCGGGAAGTTGTCCGCGGGGCACCACGCGGTTCACCAGCCCTGTTTCAACGGCGCGTGCCGCCGGGACGAAATCACCGAGCAGCAGCATCTCCATCGCGTGCTTGCGCGTCACGTTGCGCGACAGAGCGACCATCGGCGTAGAACAGAAAAGCCCGATGTTCACCCCCGATGTGGCAAACCGGGCATCCTCAGCAGCCACAGCAAGATCACAGGTCGCCACCAGCTGGCAGCCGGCGGCGGTGGCAATGCCCTGCACCTCGGCGATGACCGGCTGCGGCAGATTGACAATCGACATCATCATCCGCGAGCACTGCGCAAACAGGTCGTTAAAGTACCCGTGCCCGCCGTCCGCATCCTCGCGGCGCAGCGTCATTTCTTTCAGGTTATGACCGGCGCAGAAGTGATCACCCGCGCCGCGCAGGATCACAGCCTTTACCGCGCGGTTGTCCGCAATTTCGTCCCAGGTCTGCTGCAGTGCTTCGAGCACCTCCTCTGAGAGTGCATTCATCGACCGGGGGCGGTTGAGCGTTACGGTGGCAATTCCGTCTTCGATCCCGGTGAGGACCGGCATATTCGCATCATTCATCACATGTCTCCCGGCTGCGAGTTTCGACGCAGCAAACAGGAAGGCCGGTGCGGATGGCAAGTATAATCGCGTCAGAGGACCGGTTCGGAAGCGGCGGCCGGCGTCTCTGTCACGGTGTCCGGGTCCTGCGGCCACAGAATATGCGGAACAGGATCCTTGGCACGGAACAGAAAGAGACGGGCGATCTCAGCATAAGACCGGTAGGCATAGCCCCCGTTGCGTTCCAGAAAGGCTGTCCGGCGCGCGGCGTAATAATCTGACAGCTGATACCAGGGCAGCTGCGGGCAGGCATGATGCACCGCGTGCAGATTGTTTTTGAGAAAGAGTACCGACAACAGGCCCCGGTCCTCGATAATCACGCTCCGGCACCGTGCGCGGGTATGCGCCCGGTGTTCCAGAAATGTGCGGATTTTAAGGATCGAGAGGCTGGCCCATGCGCTGACCCCATAAAGCCAGCCAGGCATCTCCACGACAAACATCCACCACAGGACCACCGGTATCAGCGCGGCGGCGTGAAAGAGGTATGCGCCTGCAATCGCCCGGTCCCCGCGCAGGACGGCGCGCATGTCATCCGTCCAGAAGGTCAGCATGCTGATGACCGGCCCGACGAGCATGCGGCCTGCAAGAGTGTTGTTAAAATTATAAAGCGCGCGGCGTGGTACTGACCAGCGCGCCCAGACGGCCGGATCGACAAAGTTTGTTTCCGGATCGTCGTAGGGGTCTGTCAGAACCGGGTCATGGTGATGCGCAAGATGGGTGTCGCGAAACCGTGGGTACGGCACGAAAAGCCCCAGCGCCGGAAAGACCAGAGCCGTATTCAGTGCAGCGTTCCGAAAGGGGTGTCCGTGCAGCACTTCGTGATTCAGCGATGAATACAGGGTCAGCGCGAGGATCAGCAGAATACCTGATGCCACGGGACCGAGCGTGCCATATGCGATCGTAGCCACAGCGTATCCGCCATAGCACAGTGCGGCAATGATCAGGGTAGGCCATTCAACGGGCAGGGAAATTCTGGTCGTTGGGGTATTCAAATTGCATTCTCTTGCGTCTGAAGCGTCCGCTTATCACCCGGACTGCTGCATTCTGGACGCTGAAACAGTTCTCACAAGCGCGTGTATCTGCAATACTTCTGTTTATTGTGCAGCGTTTAAGCGCTTTTGTAGTGTTTTTACTACATATGATCCGGACATGCCCTTGGATAAACGTGATCTCTCCGCGCAGTTTCGCGCCCGTCTCGGCCAGGTCGTCCGGTCACACAGCGGTGGCCGGTCGGATTTTCTGCGCCAGACCGGGATGGACCGGTCAGCTCTCAGCCAGTTCCTGAGCCCCGCGTCAGACAGGCTGCCCCGGGCGGAAACCCTCAGGCGGATCGCATCGGTCAGCGGCGTTTCAGTAGACTGGCTGCTTTGTCTTGAGAACGCACCGGAAGGCCGCCAGGAAGTCGCCGGCAGCGTCAAAATCGAACAGGAAACCCAGGCCGACGGTTCCACACCGCTGGACCAGTGGCGCAGCGAGGCCACCGGTTTCAAACTGCGCTATGTGCCTTCCACCCTGCCCGACATGCTGAGCTTTGATCCCGATGAAGCGGGTCAGAACGGAACGCCCGGCCCCCGCGGTGGCGGTGTCGAGGCGGTTCTGGGTCGTATCTCGCTTGATGATATCGACGTGGAAATTGCAATGCCGGTGCAGACGCTGCGGGATCTCTCGGCCGGCACCGGCCTCTGGGCCGACACGCCGGCGGTTTTGCGGCGCCGGCAGCTTACACACATGGCGCGCGTGTGCCGCGATAATTATCCTGCGCTCCGGCTGCATCTTTATGACGGCACCCGGAGTTTTTCCGCGCCCTTCACCGTCTTTGGCAAAGAGCGCGTGGCCCTTTATATCGGCGATGCCTATCTGGTGGTCAGCAGCCCCGACCAGGTCCGCGATTTCGCCCGCCAGTTCGACCGGCTGGTGCGTCAGACGATCATCAGTCCGGACGCCGTTCATGTCACGCTCGACGATCTGGCAGAGGCCGCACGACCGGAATAACAGTCTCTGTCAGGTGTTTTTCAGTGTCGCACGGGCGATTACGACCTTCTGCACATCCGAGGCCCCTTCATAGATCCGCAGCGCCCGGATTTCGCGGTATAATCGCTCCGGAACCGAGCCCACGCGCACTCCGTCGCCACCGTGCAGCTGCACCGCTTTGTCGATGACCCGCTGTGCCTGATCCGTGGCAAAAAGCTTCGCCATGGCAGCCTCGCGGCTGACCCGCGCGGCGCCCGTGTCCTTTGTCCAGGCGGCACGATAAATCAGCAGCGCCGAAGCATCCACGTCCAGCGCCATATCAGCGATATGCCCCTGGACCATCTGCAACTCCGACAGCGGCGCGCCGAAAAGCTGCCGCGCGCGGACACGTTCAAGAGACGCGTCCAGTGCGGCCCGGGCGAAACCAAGTGCTGCCGCCGCAACGGTCGAGCGGAAGACATCCAGCACCGACATCGCGACTTTGAACCCCTCGCCCGGGGTTCCGATCACTGCGTCCGCACCGATCCGCAGATCGCGGAACGTCAGCCGCGCCAGCGGATGCGGCGCCATTACTTCAAGCCGTTCGGTAATTTCCAGCCCTGGCGTGTCAGCCGGCACCAGAAAGGCCGTAAGCCCGCGTGCGCCCTCTGCCTCTCCGGTACGCGCGAAAACCGTGTAGACATCCGCAATGCCGCCGTTGGAAATCCAGGTCTTTTCGCCGTTCAGCACATAGTGACTGCCATCGCGCACCGCCGTAGTCGCGAGACTGGCCACATCGGAGCCCGACGCAGGTTCACTGAGTGCAAATGCTGAGAGAGCCGCGCCTTTGCGCGTCCGGGCAAGCCATTCGCGCTGCCCGGAGCTGCCGGAGAGCGAGACAGCCCCCATGCCCAGCCCCTGCATGGCGAAGGCAAAATCCGCCAGCCCGTCGTGGCGTGCCAGCGTTTCGCGGATGAGGCACAGGCTGCGCACATCCAGCGGCGCTGGGGCCTCCGGATCAGGCCCGGAATACCTCAGCCAGCCACCCTCTCCCAGCATCCGCACAAGCGCCACGGTCGCAGCATCGGTATCGCTGTGATCAACCGTTCCGAGGTTTTCGACACACCAGGTCTCAAGCGCTGTTGCAAGCTCCCTGTGGCGGTCTTCGAAAAACGGCCACTCGAGAAAACTACGGTCTGTCATGGCCCGGGGTCCTTACGTTTTCCGGCGGCAGAAAGCATTGCCCGGGGCGACGAATCTGCAGGGTGGAAACGGATGTCCATCATAAAACAGTCTCTAATCACCTTCGAACACCGGTTTTTCCCTGGCCACAAACGCCTCATAAGCACGGCGGAAATCGGCGGTCTGCATGCAGATGGCCTGCGCCTGCGCTTCGGCCTCAATCGCCTGATCAACGGTCATCGACCATTCCTGCTGCAGCATTGTTTTTGTCATCATATGCGCAAACCCGGGCCCGTCCGCGATCCGCTGCGCCAGAGTGACGGCCTCAGCTTCGAGGTTTTCCGGTGCAACAAGCCGGTTAAAAAACCCCCATGCTTCGCCCTCCTCTGCGCGCATCGTGCGTCCGGTATAAAGCAGCTCTGCCGCCCGTCCCTGCCCGATGATACGCGGCAGCATCGCACAGGCGCCCATATCACACCCCGCGAGGCCCACCCGGGTGAACAGAAAAGCGGTTTTCGCCTCCGCCGTGCCCAGCCGCAGATCCGACGCCATGGCGATGATCGCTCCGGCGCCGACGCAGACACCGTCCACCGCCGCGATCACCGGCTTGCCACATCCCAGCATAGCTTTGACCAGATCGCCGGTCATCCGGGTGAATTTCAGCAGGTCTTTCATATCCATCGCGACCAGCGGCCCGATGATGTCATGCACATCGCCGCCGGAGCAAAAATTGCCACTCGCGGATCCGAACACCACGGCACCGGTTTCGTCGTCATCGCGCAGCGCGCGGAACCAGTCGCGCAGTTCGGCATAGCTTTCAAAGGTCAGCGGGTTCCTGCGGGACGGATTACTGAGCGTCACGAGAGCCACATCCCCCCGGCGCGTCAGGTTGAAGTGTTCCGGCATCAGCGTTCCTCCTCAAGACGACCGGTAATGCGCCCCAGACGGCTGTGCAGAGTGCTCAGCCCCTGTGCGCCGACCGGTGACAAAAGCTCATCAACCCAAACCTCGTGCACAGCAGCCATCTCGTCAAACATCTGCTGCCCTCCCGCAGTCAGCACAACGCGCATGGCCCGGCGATCGCCCTCAACCGCGCGGCGTTCGACCAGACCATCAGCCACGAGGCGGTCCACAATCCCGGTTACATTGCCGTTCGAGACGCGCAGGACACCGGACAGATCACTCATTTTCAGCCCCTCCGCGTTGCGGCGCAGGGCCGCCATCACATCGAAACGCGGCAGGGTAATATCCCAGGTCAGGCGCATGCGTTCGCGCAGTTCGGCCTCGATCATCCGGGTGACTTTGAGCATGCGCAGCCAGACGCGCAGACGGTCTTTGCTGAGGTCTGACGGTACGGTAACGTTTTCCATCATTGCTCTCCGCCGGTGCAGGCCTGCCTGCACCGTTTCATACTTCGCCGCCTGAAACGCTTAGCGCGTGACCGTTCACCATGCCGGCCTCAGCACCTGCCAGAAAACGGACGGCGGCAACCACTTCGTCGGGTCGGATCATGCGTTTCAGCGGGTTGTCCTCCACGATCCGGGCGGTCGCCTCTTCCACGCTGATGTCGTAACGCGCGGCTACGTTCCGCACCGCCCCGTCGGCCATCGGCGTGTCGACGAACCCCGGGCAGACGGCGTTGCAGGTGATCTCCCTGCGCGCGACTTCTATCGCCAGGCTGCGCACCATGCCCAGCACGCCGTGTTTGGCCGCCACATAGGCAGAGAGGTTCGCACTCCCCTGCAGGCTCGAGGTCGAGGCCATGGCGATCAGCCGCCCCCCGGCGGGCATGTCGCGCAGCGCCTCGCGGAACGTCAGAAAGACACCGGTCAGGCAGACATCAATGGTGGTCTGCCAGTCGGCGAGACTGGTTTTCGCGAGCGGCGTGACCACGGCAGAGCCCGCATTTGCCACGACCACGTCAAAGGGCGCGTCAAAGAGCGCGCGTACATCCGCCTCGCTGGTCACATCGCCCGGGCGCAACGTCATCCCGCGCCCGCCATCGGTTTCCCGGAGAGCATCCTGGCGTCGTCCGGAGATCGTGACCGCGTCGCCGGCATCAGCGAAATCACGGGCAATGGCCCGCCCGATGCCCGATCCGCCGCCTGTTACCAGCACACGTCTCATGCGCGTATCTCCTCTGTGGGGGCCTGATCTTTGTCCGCCAGACGCCAGGCCTGATCACGGCCAGGCAGGTAAGGCGCGGGCCAGGCCTCGGCACGGTCGCCGAGGGCAGTCGCCGCATGCAACAGCCAGTAAGGATCACTTAGATGCGGCCGCGCGAGACATACCAGATCGGCACGCCCTGCCATCAGAATGGAATTCACGTGATCAGGCTCGAAAATGTTACCGACGGCCATGGTGGGCAGGCCCGTCTCATTTCGGATCCGGTCCGAAAACGGTGTCTGAAACATGCGGCCATAGACGGGCCGCGCCTCCGTCGAGGTCTGCCCTGCGGAGACATCGCAAATATCCACGCCATGATCGCGGAAGGCCGCTGCGATCTGCACGGCATCTTCAGGCGTGATGCCGTCATCATCCAGCCAGTCACTGGCAGAGATCCGCACTGCCATCGGTTTATCTTCGGGCCATGCGGCACGCATCGCGTCGAATACCTCCAGCGGATAGCGCAGGCGGTTTTCCAGCGATCCGCCATATTCATCCTCGCGCCGGTTCTGCACGGGTGTAATGAACCCTGAGATCAGATACCCGTGCGCGGCGTGCAGTTCGATCATGTCAAACCCGGCGCGTTCCGCGCGTGTCACAGCCGCGACAAAATCAGCCTTCACCCGGTCCATATCGTCCCGCGTCATCGGGCGCGGCATGGCGTTGCGCGGTGACCAGGGCACATCGGACGCTGAAATCAGCGGCCAGTTCCCTGTCTGGAGCGGCGCGTCCATTTCCTCCCAGCCGACCTGCGTCGAACCTTTCGATCCCGCGTGGCCAAGCTGCAGACAGACTTTCGCTCCGGTCTCGGCGTGAATAAAATCAACGATACGCTTCCAGGCGGCTTCATCAGCGTCTGTCGCCATACAGGGGCAGCCCGGCGTAATGCGCGCATCGTCACTGACACAGGTCATTTCGGTGTAAATCAGACCCGCGCCGCCCTTGGCGCGCTCGCCGTAGTGGATGAGGTGCCAGTCCGTCGGTGTGCCGTCCACCGCTTTATACTGCGCCATCGGCGAGACCACGACCCGGTTATTCAGATGCATGCCGCGCAGATTATATGGCGCGAACATCGGGTGCCGTACAGGTGCGTTTTCGCTCACCCCGGCGGCGGTCTGAAACCACCCTTCCGCAGATTTCAGCCAGTCTGGATCGCGCGCGCGCAGGTTTTCGTGGCTGATCCGCTGTGACCGGGTGAGCAGCGAATAACTGAACTGCACCGGGTTAAGATCGAGGTAGCGCTCGACCTCCTCGAACCACTCCAGTGAATTGCGCGCTGCCGACTGAAGTTTCAGAACTTCGACGCGCCGCTCGTCTTCGTACTTCCGGAACGCCGCCTGCATGCTGTCTTCGGTCGTCAGGTAATCGGCGAGGGCAATGGCCGATTCCAGCGCCAGCTTGGTACCCGACCCGATGGAAAAATGCGCCGTGGCTGCCGCGTCACCCATCAGTACGATATTGTCGTGATGCCAGTGCTCGCAGAGCACGCGCGGGAACCGGATCCACGCGGAACCGCGCACGTGGCCCGCGTTCGACATCAGAGCATGCCCGCCGAGATGCTTTGCGAAAATCTGCTCGCAGGTTGCGATGCTGTCGGCTTTGGACATCCTCTCAAAGCCCCAGTTGTCATAGGTCTCCTGACTGCATTCCACGATGAAAGTCGCCGTGTCAGGGTCGAACTGATAGGCATGCGCCCAGACCCAGCCGTGCTTTGTCTTCTCAAAGATGAAAGTAAATGCGTCGTCGAATTTCTGCTGCGTTCCAAGCCAGGTGAAGGGGCATTTGCGCAGATCCACATCCGGTCTGAAGCTCTCTTCAAATTCCATGCGGGTGCGGGAATTGAGCCCGTCGGAGGCGACCACAAGATCATACTCCGCCGCCAGATCAGCAGCCTTATCCACAGTCTCCTCAAAGCGCAGATCGATGCCGAGATCCCGCGCGCGCTGCTGCAGCAGAATCAGAAGACGTTTTCGCCCGATGCCACAAAATCCATGGCCCGATGAGACTGTCCGGTGCCCGTCATGCACCACCGCGATATCGTCCCAGTAGGCAAATTCTGCCCGGATCATATCGGCACTGACCGGATCGTTTGCAGCCAGGTTGTCCAGCGTTTCGTCCGACAATACGACCCCCCAGCCAAAGGTGTCATCGGCTTTGTTGCGCTCAAAGACGACGATCTCATGCTCCGGTGCGCGCAGTTTCATCGAGATCGCGAAGTAGAGCCCCGCAGGCCCTCCGCCCAGACATGCAACTTTCATCACCGGCACCCTGTCTGTGATTCACTGACCACAAACCTATCCGACACAGGATTTGTTTCAAGCCTGAAATTTTTATATTTAAAGCTGTTTGCTCTGCAGGAAGGTTGTGATGCGGGAGCGCATGGCGTCGGGCCAGGGCACCGGACGGCCGGTGCTCATATCCACTGACACGAGAACAGGCGTGGCCGTCATGCGCAATTCCTCAGCGCAATGCGCTTCGACGTGCAGATGCGCCGAAGTGCGCCCGAGCTTCGTAACATGCAGCCGCCAGGTCAGGACATCACCCATTTTGCTGGGCGCGGAGAACTCGGCGCCGATGGAAACCGTCGGCACGCCATGGCCGCGTTCCAGGTGCATCTGTGCAAACGAATGGCCAAGGCCGACCTCATGCCATTCCTCGACCGTCTGGTTCACCATTTCGAAATAACGCGGATAGAAAACGATCCCCGCCGGGTCGCAGTGCTGAAAGAGAACCTTGATCGTATGCTGAAAAACGTCGTCCATGCGCCTAACGTGACCCGAACGCGCGCCGCGTCAAGAGCCGTCACCTGCCGCCAGATCCGCGAGGATCGGACAGTCAGGCCGGTCGTTACCCGCGCAGGCGCTGATCAGAAGCGCAAGCGTATCGCGCATCTGGGTCAGCTCATCCCGTTTGCGTTCAATCTCCGCAAGATGCTCTCTGGCGATCCGTTTGACGTCGGCGCTTGCCCGGTCGCGGTCATTATAGAGCAGCAGGAGACTGCGGCAGGCCTCGACCGAAAAGCCCAGCGAGCGGGCGCGTCCGATGAATGCCAGCCGGTGCTGGTCCTGCACGCTGAACCTGCGATAGCCGTTCTCGCCCCGCCCGGGCGTGATCAGATCAATGTCCTCGTAATATCGGATGGTTTTAACCGGCAGGCCCGTAGCCTTTGCGACGTCGCTGATGTTCAAAGCGTATCTCCCGTTATGCCGCGCAGGCGCAGCGCATTGGTCAGAACAAAGACGCTCGACAGCGCCATGGCCCCGGCTGCGAGCATCGGGGACAGCAGAATACCCGCACTGGCCCAGAGGACCCCGGCAGCGACAGGGATCAGGGCGACGTTGTATCCGAATGCCCAGAAAAGATTCTGCCGGATGTTGCGCATTGCCCTGTCAGAGACTGATACGGCGCGGATCACGCCCTGCAGATCACCCGACATCAGAACCACGTCAGCCGCTTCAATCGCCACATCCGTGCCCGCGCCGATGGCAATGCCCACATCCGCTGCGGCAAGGGCCGGCGCATCGTTGATGCCATCCCCGACAAACGCGATACGGCGTCCGTCGCCGCGGATCTCCTGCAGGGCGCTGACCTTACCGTCCGGCATGACGCCCGCGACAACGGTGCTGATGCCGATTTCTCTGGCGATTGTGCGGGCTGTTTCTTCGCGGTCTCCGGTGATCATGGCGACGTCTGTGCCATGCGCGCGCAGTGTTGCCACGATTGCCCGGGCGTTCTCCTTGATCTGATCCGACACGCCCAGAAGCGCCGCCACTTCGCCATCAATCGCGGCGAAAAATACCGTCTGCCCCTGCCCCGCAAGCTCACCGGCGCGGTCATCGAACTCTGCCGTGCTGATCCCGGCGTCAGTCATCAGTCTGCCCGAACCGATCAGAACGGTGCGGCCTTTAACCTCTCCTTCGATGCCCAGACCGTTGCGGGCGGAGATATTCTGCGCCGCGTACTCCGGCGCGCCGGCTTCTTTTGCGGCCTCGACAATGGCGCGGGCGACGGGATGTTCCGCGCGCGCTTCCACCGCGGCGATATGTGCCAGCAGGTCAGATTTCTCCCAGCCTGTCACAAGATCCAGGTTTGCGAGCACCGGGCGTCCGGTAGTCAGTGTGCCGGTTTTGTCAAAAGCGATGACGTCGATCCCTGCCAGCGCCTGCAGCGCGTCACCCTTGCGAAACAGCACGCCCAGTTCAGCAGCACGGCCCACGGCCACCATAATCGAGGTCGGCGTTGCCAGCCCCATGGCGCAGGGACAGGCGATGATAAGTACCGAAACTCCGGCCACCAGAGCGTAGGAAATGATCGGTGCCGGCCCGAAGATCACCCAGGCCACGACGGCAATCGCAGCCACCACCAGCACCGCCGGCACGAACCACATGGTAATGCGGTCCACCAGATCCTGCACCGGAAGTTTTGCGCCCTGGGCCTGTTGCACCATACGTATAATACCGGCGAGCACGGTGTCTTTGCCCACCCGGGTCGCTCTGATCCTGAGGCTCGCCGCGCCGTTGACCGTGCCGCCGGTGACCTTATCACCAGGTACCTTTTCCACCGGCAAAGGCTCGCCCGTCATCATCGCCTCATCCACTGCGCCGGTGCCTTCAAGCACCTCGCCGTCGACGGGTACCCGCTCGCCCGGACGCAGCAGAATGATGTCACCGGTCACGATGTCAGCCACGGCCACATCGAGGGTTTTACTGTCGCGCTCCACGCGGGCGCTGCGCGGCTGCAACCCGGCCAGGGCGCGAATCGCGGCACCGGTGCGGCCCTTTGCGCGCGCCTCCAGCCAGCGTCCTGTCAGGATCAGGGTCACGATCACGGCCGCAGCTTCGAAATAGACACCCCGGGCGGCTTCGGGAAAGGCCGACGGGATCAGCATCACAAACAGCGAGTATACCAGCGCCGCTCCACTGCCAAGGGCAACAAGGCTGTTCATATCGGGCGCACCCCGGAAAAGCGCCGGAAACCCGTCACGATAGAAATCGCGCCCGGGCCCGGCCATCACTATAATCGTCAGAACGGCCTGAATAAGGTGACTGATCCCCTGCCCGACCGCGACTTCGAGTGCAGGAACCACATGCGCGCCCATGGCGAGGAAAACCACCGGCGCGGTCAATGCTGCCGCCAGAATAACCTTTTTTTTCAGGTGACTGGCTTCTGCGTCGCGGCGCGCGCCCTGGGCCAGGGCATCGGCATCAGACCGGCGCGCAGGGTATCCTGCGTCATTCGCGGCGGCTATCAGGGCGTCAGCAGTGGCGTCGCCGGTGACGGTCGCGGTTTCCGTTGCGAGGTTAACCGCGACGCCATGAACACCGGGCACTGCAGAAAGCGCGCGATCCACGCGCCCGACGCAGGAGGCGCAGGACATTTTTTCGACCGAAAGCGTGACTGTATCTGGCATATGCCGGGGATCCCTTGTGCAGACACGTTCTACATAAGGGTTCCAGTCACTGGAAGGTCAAGAGCGCGCGCTGTGGTTTCAGACGGCTTTGCTCGTTTCCTGGTTCCCGGAGGTCTCCGTGGGGGTTTCGCCCGGTGGGTCGCTGACCAGTTCCGCATCAACAATTTCAGCGTCGTCGGTGGTGTCATCGACGGGTACTTCGGGTTCGTCCGCTGCGGATTTATCCTCCAGCGTGCCGACGATCAGAGGCAGCATCTGCACACCGCCCGGCATCGCCATTTCCGACATAGGCGGGCGTTTCCAGGCAAGGGTGTCAAAGCTCTCGCAGTTTTCACAGATCGGCGCCCACTCCGCGTGGATGTGCTGGCAGTTGTCACAGATCCACTGCGGACCGCGCGAAACAGTCACCGCACGGGCAAGCCAGCCCCGTACGACTGCATCCTTAGCCCCCTCGCCCCGCTCGATCGCCGCCATCAGGGTCACAGACCGTACTGTCGGGTCGGTTTCAACCAGATCACCCAGAGCGCGCCGGGCTTCGGGGAAATCCTCGTTGGCAATGTGCAGTTCAGACAGCAGCATTTTGGTCTCAGCGTCGTCAGGCCGCGTCCGGGTCAGAGCGGCAAAGCGTTTGATCCGGGCCTGGGGGGTTTCATCAGGCTCTATTTCGGCGAAAGCTGCTGCCAGATCAGGATGCGGGTGTGCCTCCCAGGCCTTTTTCAGGAGCCGCGTCGCCAGACGCGGACGCTGCTGGCGGATATAGCTTCGGGCCGCCATGACCGCT
The DNA here is from genome assembly GCF_012932215.1 of Roseobacter ponti. Taxonomy (GTDB): domain Bacteria; phylum Pseudomonadota; class Alphaproteobacteria; order Rhodobacterales; family Rhodobacteraceae; genus Roseobacter; species Roseobacter ponti. The sequence goes on from NZ_CP048788.1 coordinate 42,057, forward strand.
GCGGGAATAAGATCCGGCGACAGTTTGTTCGCCTCAATGGCCTTTTCCTGCACCTCAATGGAGCTCTCGTCAGAAATGATGTCTTTCGCCTCCGACAGCGCCAGAACCGCATCACGGCGTTTGTGCACATCGCGCGGCAGGTTGCCATGCTTCAGCTTGGCACTCAGGGTCTGGCGCGCACCGGCCCAGTCTTCTTTCTTTGCCTGCAGGCGCAGCAGGACGTCCTGGGTTTCTTCGTGTCTGGGCTTGAGAGCAAAAGCTTTCTCGGCCAGCGCCAGCGCCGTTTCGGTATCACCCTCTGCGAGTTTCTGGCGCAGAATTCCGCGCACACCGACAAAGCGCGTCGCATTGTTGGCGACGAGCTTTTTATATGTCTCTTCGGCCTTGCGTTTGTCTCCGGCCATTTCGGCGGCCTGCGCGGTGAGCAGATTGGTCAGCTCAGGCTTGTTGAGATAACGGTCAGCCTTGGCGGCTTTGTTCATCGCGACACGGCCCTCGCCGCTTGCCAGTGCCATCAGCCCTTCGGACAGAGCCTCAAAGCCTTTGCGCTCACGGTTGCGGTCAAAATACCGCGACAGCGCCGTTTCATCACCATTGAGAAAATGCCAGGTGGCCATCAGCAGCGACAGCAGTTTCAGCAGGATCCAGACGGCGAGCACCATCACCGCCACGGCGATCACCGATTGCAGCGGACCAAAGGTGTATTCGCTGCCCATCACGGTGACCTGCACACCGCCTTCGCTTTCGAGCAGGTAATCGGCACCGAGTGCCAGTGCTGCAACAGCTGCAACAAAGAGTACAATCTTAATCAGAGACCAGAGCATTATGTCTTCCTTAGTTACTTTGCAGGCTGTCAGACAGCGTAGTTGCAGCGTCACGGGCGGCCTGACGGGCCTCGGCAGAGGAGATCCAGTCCTGCATCGCGGTCCTGGCGGGTTCGGGAAGCGCCTCCATCTCGCTCAGCGCAAGTGAGAGATCACCCTGTTTCAGAGCGGCCTCGCTGCGCGACAGGATCGCATCGGGGTCATCACCGTCCCGCGGGGTCACAGACCGCGCACCGAGCGTCCGACGCAGAAACGCACCAACACCCTGAACTTCGGCTTCGGGTGTATGTTCCCGCGCCGCAGCAAGACCCGCGCGCGCCGCACCCGGAAAGCTCTCGCGCAGATCACTGATCGTCGGGACACCGTCAGATGCAGCAGTACGCAGCGCCTCAGGGACCTCAACAGGCGCGACCTCTTCGAGATCGTTCAGCGCCGGCTCAAAAGCCTCGCCGCTTTCGACGGCCGTGACCACCCGGGTCAGAGCCGCCCGCGCGAGGATCTTTTCAGCTTCTGAGCGTGCGGCCGCTTCGGCGTCGGCGACCCCGGCCTGAAGGGTTGCGATCTCGTCGCTTTGTGTGGCGATCTGCCGGCTCTGCTCATCCAGCGCGGCCTGCAGGGCGGCGATCTCTTCAGCAGAGGCACCGCTGTCGCCGGGCTCTGTGGCGACGGGCCTGCTTTCAAGATCACTGATCCGCCCGGAGAGCTCTTCAACTGACGTGGCCAGTGCACCGACAGCGCCCGATACCTCGGACGTATCAGCCACGGCAGGTTCGGCGTTCTCCAGAGCTTCAATCCGTGCTGAAAGCGCGGCGGTCTCAGCGCTCAGATCATCCGTCCACGATTCGATTTCGGCAACATAAATGCTGCTTCTCTGCATCGATTCCGGAAGATAAGCGTCAAGCTGGTCACCGCGCCCTGCGATAAATCCGATCAGGGCAGCGATCACACCACCAAAAACGGCGGGCCACATGCTGCCTTTGTGCACCTCGCGCACGGTGGTCTGGGTGACCACAGGCAGGGCCTGGTCCTCTTCCGGTTTCTCCGCGTCAGAGGTCTTACCGACATCCTTCACCGCGGCCTCAGTTTCTGCCGGGTCAGTCTCCCGGGCCTCGGCAGACCATGGATTGTCAGACGGGTTCTTTTCACCCTCATCAGTCTCTAACAGGACGAAATCAGTCTCTGTACCGGATTTTTCAGGATCGGGATCCGGGGCCTTTTCCGGCGTCTTCGCAAGGACCGCGTCAGGGTCTGTGACAGGCTCATCCGCAGCATCCGTCGGCTCAGCAGTTGCCTCCTGCTGCTCCTGCGCGCCGGTGTCATCCGCCTTTTTGTCGGACGCGTCTTCTGCGGTTACGTCATCGGTGACCTGCGTCTCCGGCGTCTCTGCGGACAGGTTCTTGTCGTCTTCCTTATTGCCCGATTTGCGCGATTTAGCCAAAACATCCACCCCTAATCCGATTCTCCGCCCGCCGGCGTCGCTTTGAAACCTTACTCCGGGGCGGAACTCCTCTCAACCCAAGCTGTCTCAGGGAAACAGTTTTTCAATGCCTGCCGCCATGGAAACCGCATCAGGAGTACCCGCTGTGATCCGTTGCGAAAATGCGGTCTGACCAGTGCCGGCTGCAACAGCGTCGCTCAGAAAGACCGCGATCACCTGTCCGGGCGCCGGGCATTCCGCCACAAACTGCGCCGCAGCACGCGGTGAAAAAAGCGGCACAATCACCTGACCGGAGCCATCAAAGAGCGCGCGGGCAACCGGGCTCAGGCTCAGAAGCTGCTGATCATAGAGAACGATTCTCCGGGCCCGGAGCCCCGCAGCCTGCAGCGATTCACAGATCGCGCCGCGCGTATGCGCCCCGCTCAGATGTACGAGATCTGCGGCGGGGCGTTCCGCGAGAATGCGTTTAATCAGCTCCGCCGCCGTATCACCCGCCTGCTCCGCTTCCCAGCCCGCGTTTTGCGCGCTGCCCGTGGTACGCGCGCCGACGCACCAGGCCCGGCGGCCATCCCCGGGAGGCGCAAACCGCACACCATTGGACGAGGAAAAGACGGCTTCTTCCTGCGGCGACGGTGCCGCCGCGCCGCGCAGGGGCTCAATACGCAGCAGGGGGCTTTCGATCACGTCAGCTCCGGACCGGACCCGCCGCGACAACATCCCGACGAAATCCGCGTTCGCGCCTGCCGGACGGGTCATCAGTAATGACATCTTCTGATCAGCCATCTCACCCCCGGCATTGTTTACGCAGCCATCCGGTGTTACCTGCAGGGCGTTTATCTTGCAACGGAAACGCCCCGATGGCCGCACCCTGTACCGTTCTGGCGCTGGAAAGCAGCTGTGATGACACGGCTGCTGCTGTACTGCGCCGGACGGCCGGTGGCGCGACGGAGATCCTGTCCTCCGTGGTGCGGGGGCAGGCGGAGCTGCACGCCGGGTTCGGCGGCGTCGTGCCGGAAATTGCCGCACGCGCGCATGCCGAAACGCTGGATCATTGCGTGGAGCAGGCGCTGGAGGCCTCAGGTCTCGGGCTGGATGACATCGACGCCATCGCAGTGACCGCGGGTCCGGGGCTGATCGGCGGAGTGGTATCGGGGGTGATGTGCGCCAAGGGTCTGGCGGCCGCCACAGGCAAACCGCTCTACGGGATCAACCACCTTGCCGGTCACGCGCTGACGCCTGGCCTGACCGACGCCGTGCCATATCCCTGGCTGATGCTCCTGGTCTCGGGCGGGCACTGCCAGTTTCTGCTGGTGCGCGGACCGGAGGATTTCACCCGGCTTGGGGGCACGATCGACGATGCGCCGGGCGAGGCTTTTGACAAGATTGCGCGGCTTCTCGGGTTGCCGCAACCGGGCGGGCCGGCCGTCGAGGCTGCAGCAAAAGACGGTGATCCGGCACGCTTTGCCTTTCCGCGGCCGCTGCTCGACAGGGCAGGGTGCGATATGTCGTTCTCCGGGCTGAAGACCGCCGTTTTGCGGACCCGGGACGCGCTGATAGCAGACCAGGGCGGGCTCACCGAGCAGGACCGCTGCGATCTTTGTGCCGGATTTCAGGCGGCGGTTGCGGATGTCTTTGCTGAAAAGACACGCAGGGCGATGGACAATTACCCGAAGGTGGCGGATCAGACGCCGGTCATCTGCGTTGCCGGTGGTGTCGCAGCAAACATTACGATACGCAGGGCCTTAGAGACTGTTTCGCAGGAGTTTGGCGCGCGCTTCATCGCGCCACCACTCGCCCTTTGCACCGATAATGCAGCGATGATCGGATACGCGGCACTGGAGCAGATGGCGATATCCGGGCCCTCAGGCATGAGCCTGCCGGCGCGGCCCCGATGGCCGCTGGACCAGACGAGCCCCGCCATGCTGGGCAGCGGCAAAAAGGGCGCGAAAGCATGAAGGTCGCGGTGGCGGGTGCAGGTGCTTTCGGCACGGCACTGGCCATTTCGATCAGTGCAACAGGCCCGGTCACCCTGTGGCTGCGCGACGCAGGAGAGGCAGAAAAACTGGACACAACGCGTGAGAATGCGCGGCGTCTGCCGGGCGCGCGTCTGCCCGACAGCATCACGGTTTCATCCGACGCCCGGGCGCTGGCAGAAGCCGATGTCCTTCTGCTGGCCGTGCCGATGCAGAAACTGCGTGGATTTCTCCAGGATCATCGCGCGCAGCTTGCCGGCAGAACGCTGGTGGCCTGCTGCAAAGGGATCGAACTTGAAACCGGGCAGGGGCCGCAGGATGTCATTGCCGATGTACTGCCGGGATCCCCTCTGGCGCTGCTGACCGGGCCCGGCTTCGCGCGCGACATAGCCATCGGCCTGCCGACCGCGATGACGCTGGCCTGTGCAGACGCTCCCCTTGGCGAGGTGCTTCAGGAAAGGCTGTCGTCGGTCACGCTGCGGCTTTATCGCAGCACTGATGTGACCGGTGCGGCCCTGGGCGGAGCGCTGAAAAACGTTGTGGCGATTGCCTGCGGTGCGGCGATCGGCGCGGGCCTTGGAGAAAGCGCCCGCGCGGCCCTGATGACGCGCGGAAACGCAGAGATGACACGGCTTGCGGCCCGGCGCGGTGCGGACCCCGCGACTCTCAGCGGGCTCTCGGGGTTCGGAGATCTGGTGCTGACCTGCACCTCGGAACAGTCGCGCAATTACCGTCTGGGGCTGTCGCTGGGACAGGGCGACGGTTTTGACCCTGCTGTAACTGTCGAAGGCGCCGCAACAGCCCGCGCGATGGATTCGGCCGCGCGCGCCGCGGGGGATGATATGCCCATCACGGCGGTGGTTGCAGCGCTTGTCGAAAACCGTTTGGATGTACCTCAGGCCATGCGACACCTTTTGTCGCGCTCACTGAAGGAAGAATAATATGCTGGTTGCACTGATTGCGCGGGACAAGCCCGGCGCGCTGCCTGTCAGGCAGGAAAACCGCCCGCTGCACGTGGAATACCTGAAATCCGGACCCGCCGTCCAACAGGCCGGGCCGCTGCTCGATGCGGCGGGCGATATGTGCGGGTCGCTGATCATTCTGGATGTGGCTGATATGGATGCGGCAGAGGCTTGGGCTGCTGCAGACCCCTATGCAAAAGCGGGTCTTTTCGCCTCGGTTGAGCTAATCCCGTGGAACAGGGTCATCGGCTGATGGCACACTGGCTCTTCAAATCCGAGCCCTCCACATGGGGTTGGGACGATCAGGTGGCAAAAGGTGAGACCGGCGAGGAATGGGACGGCGTGCGCAATTACCAGGCCCGCAACTTCATGCGCGAGATGAAAAAGGGCGATACCGGCTTTTTCTATCACTCGCAGAAAGAGCGCGCGGTCGTGGGCATCGTCGAAGTGATCCGCGAGGCCCATCCCGACAGCACCACGGAAGATGACCGGTGGGAGTGCGTTGATATCAAGGCCGTAAAGCCTGTGGAGACGCCCGTGACCCTGGACCGGATCAAAGAAGAGCCGGACCTTGCCGATATGGTGCTCGTGCGCAACTCGCGGCTCTCGGTGCAGCCGGTGACACCTGATGAATGGCGGATCGTCTGTCGGCTCGCGGGCCTTTCTGACTAGGCGAATGCGCGGATATTTGCCACGGTAGGGACGGATTTATCTGTCGGGGGTCAGAAAATGGGCATTTTCAGCGTTGTCATCGCCGGTATCGCCGGATTTATATTCGGTGCGCTCTGGTACACGGTCTTTGCTGAGCGCTGGATGAAGGCCTCCGGCGTGCCGCTCGACGGGCAGGGGGTTCCGGCCAACCGCAAAGATCCGGTGCCCTATGTCACCAGCCTGCTGGGGGCGATCCTGGTGGCCGGCATGATGCGCCATATCTTCGAGTTGAGCGCGATCGACACGGCGGGCAAGGGACTCATCTCAGGCTTTGGTATCGGGTTCTTTCTGGTCAGCCCGTGGATTGCGACCTTCTACAGCTTCTCCGCAAAGCCACGCGCACTGATCCTGATTGACGGCGGTTACGCGACCTTCGGATGTACGGTGATCGGGCTGGTACTGACATTGTTCTGAACGGAAAAAGGGGCCTGACGCGAAAGCCAGAACCCCTCTTCACCCCACGCGATCCCATACCCACGCGTGTATCTGAAACTGGTTCTGGCCATACTGGCCGGACAGGAACGTGATACACCCGGCCGCAAAAAATCGCAATCATTCAGTAGTTTAAATGCCACAGAAAAAAGAAACGCCCCGTTAGGAAACGGGGCGCTCATCATCTGGTTGTGTCTCGCGTTCAGCTGTAAACGGATTCTTTGCTGAAGTGTTTGGTCAGCATGTAATAGACAACAGCGCGATACTTGTTCCGCTCTGATTTGCCATAAGTCTCAATGACTTTGTTGATGGCCGCCATCAGTTCCGGACCATCGGAGAGGCCCAGTTTCTTAATCAGAAACTTGTCTTTGACAGTTTCGAGTTCGCCGGGCTGGCTGCCGGCCACGGTTGAGGCATCAGCGTCATAAATTGACGGGCCGCATCCGATTGTGACCTTGGTCAGCAGGTCCATATCGGGGTTCATCCCGCATTTGTTTTTCAGATCGTCCGCGTATTGCGCAATAAGATCGTCACGCTTGCCCATAATATCGTCTCCCAATTGGCTTTCCGGGCTTCCCGAAGCCCTGACCAGGAGACTAAAAGCATATTCCTTATTCGCAAAAGGGTTTTTCTTCCCCCGATTTCCCCGCAGCACCGGCGGAGATAAAAAGAGGCCCCGCAGTGCAGAGCCTCTTTCGTCAGGTCAGAAGGGTCGGGTCAGGACATTTCGTCGAGACGCACGTCGTCTGCGAGACCTTCGACACCAGTTTCGTCAAACTCGGGCTGTGCTTCAAGCTCTTCTTCGGTCCAGGTGCTGAGCTTCAGGCCGTCTTCCTCAGCGGACATGGAAAACTCTTCCAGCGGAATGGCGACGGTGTACTCACCCAGGCCAAGAAATCCGCCGATGCCGATAACCGCTTCATAGCCATTGGCACCACGGACAACATAGTCGATCTCGCCGATGTCATCGCCATTGGCTTCATAGACATTCAGGCCCAGCAGATCGCCGACCACCATACCGGAGAACTCGGAGCCGGTGGCAGCACTGGTGACAGTGTCGTCGCTCGCCATGTCGGTGTCTTCGGTTGTTGCCGCGTCAGCAGTCTGTTCGATTGCCTGCTCAGTTTCCTCTGCGGCTTCGGCGGTCTCTTCGACGGCCTCATCAGCAACGGATTCTGTGGCGGCAGCAGTGTCTTCAACCGCTTCTTCGGTAGCTTCGGCAGCGTTCTCTGCTGTCTCTTCGACAGCTTCGGCTGCATCACCGGTCGCTTCTGCAGTGGCTTCGGCGGCGTTCTCGGTCGCAGCAGCTGCGTCAGAAGCAGTTTCTTCGATCTCCTGCTCTGCATTTTCCATTGCCGCTTCGGTCTGAGATTCGATCTTCAGCTCTTCGTCCGCGGCCTTGGTTTCCGTAGATCCGGCGAAAGCCGTACCAGCGGTCAGGGCGAGAACGGCAACTGTGGTCATGAGTTTAGAATGGGACATTTTTACCTCCTTGAGATTTACAGTGAGGCAACGTCCGCAGGTTTTCTTTAGTTCCCGGAAACAATAAATATCGAACAGGCCCGGCAGAAAACCGCTCAATTGCCCGGTGCAGAGTCGAAAAAGCCGGGGTCAGACGCCCGGCGGCGCCACCAGCAGCCAGAACCAGACAAGCACAAGAATGACCGGCACACCCACACCACCGATCAGCCCCATGCGCGGGATCAGTGGCCGGTGCGGCAGGATAACATCGAAGGTTGCGTCGTTGCTGCGCCCGTCATAGGCGCCCTGACAGGCCTTGGCGCGCCACTGGTGACTACGCCAGACCGCGGCCATCACTGAAATCAGCACGAGAGAGCAGATCGCAACCCCGAGAACCGGGATCACCGGATAATAAACCGATGCGCCGATGCCGCTGTCACGTGCGCCAAGCGTCAGCGGCACAAAGAGAAAGGCCTGGCTGGTGACCAGCCAGTTGACGCGCGCATTGATCAAAGAGAGCTCGAACTGGATTTCGCTGCGGATCTGACGATAGACCGCGTCGTTTTCCTCGGAGCGTTCAATGCGCGCGCTGGTCATATCAGTAGCGGTAATGCTCCGGTTTGAACGGGCCCTCGGGTGCCACACCGATATAAGCCGCCTGTTCCGGGTCGAGCTTGCTGAGCTTCACGCCGATGCGGTCGAGATGCAGGCGCGCCACCTTTTCATCGAGATGTTTGGGCAGGATATAGACGTCGTTCTTATACTGATCACCACGTGTCCAGAGCTCAATCTGCGCCAGCACCTGGTTGGTAAAGGACGCGGACATCACAAACGACGGGTGGCCCGTGGCATTGCCGAGGTTCAGCAGACGACCTTCGGAGAGCAGAATCAGACGATTGCCGTTCGGCATCTCGATCATGTCCACCTGCTCTTTGATGTTGGTCCATTTGTGGTTCTTGAGGGCGGCGACCTGGATCTCGTTGTCAAAATGGCCGATGTTGCCGACGATCGCCATGTCTTTCATCTCGCGCATGTGCTCGATGCGGATCACATCCTTGTTGCCGGTGGTGGTGATGAAGATATCCGCAGTGCCCACCACGTCTTCCAGCAGCACAACCTCAAAGCCGTCCATCGCAGCCTGCAGCGCGCAGATCGGGTCAACTTCGGTGACTTTGACGCGGGCGCCGGCGCCGCGCAGAGACGCGGCCGAGCCTTTGCCCACGTCGCCGTAGCCCATGACCACGGCGACCTTACCGGCCATCATGGTGTCTGTGGCACGGCGGATGCCGTCGACCAGCGATTCCTTGCAGCCATATTTGTTGTCGAACTTCGACTTGGTCACAGAGTCGTTCACGTTGATTGCGGGGAAGGGCAGCTGGCCCTGTTTCACCAGATCATAAAGGCGGTGCACGCCGGTGGTTGTCTCTTCCGAGACGCCCTGGATCTGGTCGCGAATTCTGGTGAACCAGCCGGGGCTTGCCGCCATACGCTTTTTGATCTGCGCTTTGATGACTTCCTCTTCCTCGGACGTGGGCACCGGGATGACCTCTTCGCCGGCTTCAGCACGCGCGCCCAGCAGGACATAAAGTGTCGCATCGCCGCCGTCGTCCAGGATCATGTTCGGTCCTTCGGGGAAGTCGAAGGATTTATCGAGGTAATCCCAGTGCTCTTCCAGCGACTGGCCTTTGATCGCGAAAACAGGTGTACCACCGGCGGCGATTGCGGCGGCGGCGTGGTCCTGGGTGGAGAAAATATTGCATGACGCCCAGCGCACATCCGCGCCAAGGGCTGTTAGCGTCTCGATCAGCACGGCGGTCTGAATGGTCATGTGCAGCGAGCCCACGATGCGCGCGCCTTTGAGAGGCCTGCTCTCGCCATATTCCTCGCGGCAGGCCATCAGGCCCGGCATTTCGGTTTCGGCAATATCCAGCTCTTTGCGGCCGTAGGCGGCCAGTTCAATGTCTTTGACGATGTAATCAGTGCTCATCTTCGGGTGATCCTATCCATGCGGTTTGACCGCGCAGATACCATCGCCCCGGCAACATGACAATGCGTCACCATACCCCTGTGGTTAAGGAGATCCTTACTGCCGGCCCGGCCGGTCGATCCCGGACAGACCTGCCCGGTTTCTCAGCTTGCAGAGCCTTTTACGCGCGGTGCTTCTTCGGCGTCAAAGAAATCTGTTCCAGCAGCCACAACGCAGCTGATGCCTTCGGGGCTGGTGATCAGCACGGTAAAGGTACCGGTTTTGCTGGACGCCCAGATTTCCATGACACTGAGCGCAGACCGCGTCTGTTGCAGACCGCCCGCTGTCAGGTGCTCATCGTATTTGGATGCAAGTTTTTCGACGACCTTGTCCCGGTCGCCGCAGTTGGCGGCCTGAGCCACGGGGGCCGCAGCCAGTGCTATGGCTGTGAGTGTTGCAAGTGTGAGATGCCTTTTCATGACATCCTCCTTTCCTCTTTCTCTCGCTCGATGCGGGAAGAGGACATGACCCGGGAAAGGCTGTGCCCTCCCCCCCTGGTACTTTTTATATCGCGACCACGAGCCCGGTTTACAAAGCGCGGGTCATCAATAATTTGTGGCAGCCTGTGATCAGCATACTTTAAGTCTGCGCCCGAATTAGGGCACAAAGCAGGCGTAACCGACGGGCAGTGACCAAATGGCAACAATAAACCGGGCATGGCAGCGGATGCTGTCGGGGCGCAGGCTGGATCTGCTGGATCCGACGCCTGTCGATATCGAGATTGAGGATATCGCCCACGGGCTCGCCTTTGTGGCGCGCTGGAACGGGCAGACGCGTGGCGATTATGCCTATTCGGTCGCCGAGCATTCCCTCTTAACAGAGACTATTTTCGGCCGGATCGCGCCCAGAGCCCCGCCGCGCTGGCGGCTTGCCGCTCTGCTGCACGACGCGCCGGAATATGTGATCGGAGATATGATCTCACCGGTCAAAGCGGCGGTCGGTCCCGGATATGGCGCGCTGGATGACCGGCTGATGGCTGCGATATACATCCGTTTCGGCCTGCCGGGGACGCTGCCCGTTTCGGTAAAGAAACAGATCAAACGCGCTGACAAAATAAGCGCCTGGATGGAGGCCACGCAGATCGCCGGGTTTTCAGAAGCCGAGGCGACAAAGTTTTTCGGCAAACATGACACGGCCCTGATGTCCGGACTGCAGATTGTACTGCGCCCGCCGGTTGAGGTGCGCGCGGAGTTCACTGCGCGCCATCACGCTCTGCTCGAGCAGATCACATGATCACCGTCCGGACGCCGACGCCGCTTGATACGAGGCCAATGGCGGACCTGCTGAATGCTATCATCAAAGAAGGCGGTACGACTGCGCTGACCCGGCCTGTAACGGGTCAGGATATTGCAGACTGGATGGCAGAAGATGCGGATCGCTCCGCCTGGCAGGTGGCGCTTGATGAAGCGGGGGCAGTGGTTGGCTTTCAGTGGGTCTGCCCGAAAGACAGGCTTCCTGCCAGTGCCTGTGATATCGCGACCTTCGTGAAGATCGGACGCACTGGTCTGGGCATCGGGTCGGCACTTTTCACCGCAACGGCAAAGGCCGCAAAGGCGCTGGGCTATCACTGGATCAATGCGACCATCCGGGCCGATAACACCGGCGGGCTGACTTATTACCAGAGCCGCGGCTTCCGCGACTGGCGCCGTGAAGAGGGTGTGGCCCTCGACAGCGGGCTTGTGGTGGACCGGATCAGCAAACGCTACGACATCTGAAGGTCAGCGCGGCGAACGTTTCGCCAGGATCCGCTGCAACGTGCGCCGGTGCATGTTCAGACGCCGGGCGGTTTCACTGACATTGCGGTCGCAAAGCTCAAAAACCCGCTGGATATGTTCCCAGCGTACGCGGTCGGCACTCATGGGGTTTTCGGGTGGGGGCGGCAGATCGTCGCCCGTGGCCAAAAGCGCGTTCACGATATCGGCGGCATCCGCGGGTTTCGACAGATAATCAACCGCGCCGATTTTCACCGCCGCCACAGCCGTGGCGATGGCACCATACCCGGTCAGAACCACAACGCGCGCATCAGGGCGCTTTTCACGCAGTACTTCGACGACATCGAGACCATTGCCATCTTCCAGCCGCAGATCCACAACCGCAAAGGCGGGCGGACGCGCTGTGGCTATCGCGCGACCAGCCGCAACGGAGCCCGCTGTTTCAACGTCAAAACCGCGTTTTTCCATCGCCTTGGCAAGCCGGCGCAGAAACGGCTCGTCATCATCGAGCAGCAGAATCGTTTTTTCCGCACCGGGCGCGAGTTCCGAAATGTCAGCCATATGCGCACTCAGACCTTTTGTTATCTGTCTCTGCCCTGACTATATGTGTGCCGCATCGGGTCAGGTCAAATAACCCTTTGCCACAGGTGCCGGTTTTTCAGGCGTTTGAGACAAAACAGGCAACGGTATCGGCCATTTGCTGCGGCGTTGTTTCGCGGCGGAAAAACTCGACAAATCCGTGCTCCGGCAGCACCAGGTAGCTGAATGTCGAGTGATCCACGAGGTAAAAATCGTCGCCGCTGTCCTGCGCCTTGTAGTAGGTGCGATAGGCCTGGCTTGCGGCTTTGACCTGTTCGGGCGATCCGGTCAGGCCGATCATGCGCTCATGCATGTTTGCCGCATAATCGCCGACAACCTCGGGCGTGTCGCGCACAGGGTCGATCGAAATGAAAACCGGCGTGACGGACATGTTGCGCTCCGCCAGAACATCGACGGCTGCCGCATTGCGCGCCACATCAAGCGGGCAGACATCCGGGCAGAAGGTATATCCGAAATATACAATCGACGGCTCTGTGATGACATCGCTGTCGGTCACAGTGTCGCCCTGCGCATTCACAAGCTCGAACGGGCCGCCGATGGCACCCGCACCGCCGGCGATCTGACTGGCCCGGCACTGGGCAAACTGATCTCCGCCGGTTGTGTCGCGGCTGACAAACCAGAAGACGCCGACAAAAACAGCGACGCCCAGGAGGGCAAGCGGTGCAAGCAGGCGGGTGTTCATATCAGTCTCCATCTTGGCGTTGAGGTTGATCCTGTCAGGGTGCAGTCCTAACGTTCTGTATCATGAGTGCAATGCAATAACCGGTGAACGTGATGGCCGAAGAGAACGTCAGACCACCCAGCGGAGAGGTCCGGGCCAACTGGATCCGGCTGCGCACGCTCATTGTGCTGCGCTGGTTTGCGATTGCCGGTCAGCTCACAGCGATCACCGTCGCGCAACACTGGTTTGGTCTGCAGCTTGATCTGGGGCTGTGCTATCTGGTGGTCGGCGCCTCGGTCATCTCCAATCTTGTGGCAATTTTCGTCTTTCCCGAGAACAAGCGTCTGACCGAAGTCGAAAACATGCTGATCGTAATGTTTGATCTGCTGCAGCTGAGCCTTTTGCTTTTTCTCACGGGCGGGCTCAGTAACCCGTTCGCGCTGCTGATGCTGGGTCCGGTGACGGTTTCGGCGGCGGTTCTGACAATGCGCTCGACCGTGCTTCTGGGCAGCGTGGCAATTATGGCGGTGACGGTTCTGTCGCAGTTTCATCTGCCGCTGCGTACGGAGCAGGGGTTTATTCTGGAGATTCCGGATATCTTCGTTTTCGGCAACTGGATTGCGCTGATCATCGCAATTGTCTTTATCAGTGCCTATTCCGTGCGGGTGACGTCGGAAATCCACTCCATGTCGGATGCGCTTTCAGCCACGCAGATGGCGCTCGCCCGCGAGCAGAAACTGACGGATCTGGGTGGTGTTGTGGCCGCTGCCGCACATGAGCTTGGCACGCCGCTGGCGACGATAAAACTGGCCAGCGGTGAGCTTTATGAAGAGCTGGAGGACAGGCCCGATCTGCGCGAAGACGCCGCCCTGATCCGGCAGCAGGCCGACAGATGCCGCGACATTCTGCGTGATATGGGGCGCGCCGGCAAAGACGACCTGCATCTGCGCCAGGCCCCTCTGATGGCGGTGCTGGAAGAGGCTGCCGAGCCACACACCGGTCGCGGCAAACGGGTGCATTTCCGCGCCATGTCACCCGAGGCGGAACAGCCTGCCATTCTGCGCAAACCCGAGATCATTCACGGGCTGCGCAACCTGATTCAGAACGCTGTAGACTTTGCCCATTCCGAGGTCTGGATCGAGGCAGACTGGAGCGACACCCGGATTTCGCTGCGCATCATCGACAACGGGCCAGGGTTTCCCGCCGATCTGATCGGGCGTATCGGAGATCCCTTTGTGCGCAAACGCCGCGGGTCTCCCGGTGGGCGTATGAGGCCGGGATACGAAGGCATGGGGCTTGGTCTTTTTATCGCCAAGACGCTGCTGGAGCGCTCGGGTGCGGAGCTCGGGTTTGCCAACGGCCGCGATCCGGCGTCCTCATCCGCACGGCGCGCGGACAGTTTCGGCGCGATCATCGAGGTCATCTGGCAACGCCGTCACCTTGATGCCGTAACCGGTGACAGCCCGGCCCCGACAGGCGTCAATCAGCCCATTTCCGTCTGACGCAGACCGCCGGATCCGGTGTCCCTGTTAAGAATGCGTTAACCATGCTGCCTGTACTACTGACAGGCTTGCCGTGACGACAAAGGGGCCTGGCATATGACTGTCTGGGACATCGCAATCAGCGCAGGTGCTGCCATCGTCAGCACACTTGCCGCGCTTGTCTGGATCCTCTCCCCGCGCGGGCAATCGCTGGCTACCGGGCGCAGCATGTCGCACCGTCTTGCCGAGGGCGTCTCATTTCTTTTTGATAACAAGAGCCTGCACCACGCGTCAGAAACTGCAATGCAGATGTATAACATGGTGCCCGGGCAGGATGACTGGCAGACCTGGCGCGACCGGATGCTGTCACGCTTTCCCGATGTGCCTGCCTCACCGGATGCCGCCGACGGCGAAAACATCACCGTTCAGGCGCGCCACGTAGAGGATAAGGCGACCCTCTGCCTGACCCGGCGCGGGCGCTTTACCCAGGTTCAGATGATCGAGAACGGCCTGCCCGGTGCGACCCAGACGCAACAGATGCGTGCGCTCACCGCCGAGGCCAGTCACCTGCGGCGCGCCAGTGACACGACCTCCCATGCCATCTGGCAGGTGAATGAAGAGGGCAGGATCACCTGGTACAATGCAGCTTATGAGCGCCTCTACAGCCAGCTTCACAACGCGAGGCCCCGCGACGACCGGCCGGTGTTCGAGATCGACACACCGGTCGGCGGCACCGCCGACACTCAGCGGGTTTCATCCCGGTCAGCAAACGGCGACCGCAAGGACTGGTACGATGTCAGTGCCGTACGGGTGGGTGGGATCACGGTCTTTCACGCGCTCAACGTCAATGTCGTTGTCCGGTCGGAAATCGCGCAGCGCAACTTTGTACAGACGCTGGCGAAAACCTTTGCGCAGCTTTCGATCGGACTGGCGATTTTTGACCGTAACGGGCAGCTCGCTCTGTTCAATCCGGCGCTGATTGATCTGACCAGTCTGCCTGCTGATTTTCTGAGCGGCCGTCCAACGCTGTTGTCGTTCTTTGACCGTATGCGTGAAAACCGCCGGATGCCTGAGCCCAAAAACTACAAAACCTGGCGGGAAGAAATTTCCGATGTGATCGCAGCCGCCACCGACGGCCGGTATCAGGAGACCTGGACGCTGGAAAGCGGGCAGACCTATCGCGTCAAAGGCCGCCCGCATCCGGACGGCGCCATTGCCTTTCTGATTGAGGACATCAGCGCCGAGGTTTCCATGACGCGAAATTTCCGCGCTGAGCTCGAACTCGGTCAATCGCTGATGGATACCTTTGACGAGGCGCTGGTGGTGTTTTCCTCGACCGGTGTGCTCAGTTTCTGCAACCGGGCTTACCGGGAACTCTGGGGACTGGACCCGGACAGCTCCTTTGCCGATGTGACCATCAGCGATTCCGTGCGGGAGTGGAAACGCATGTGCAAATCCGGCGCGCGCTGGCCTGCGCTGGTGAATTTCGTCCTGGATTACGGTGACCGCGTGGCCTGGGAAATGCCCGCGACGCTTTCGTCAGGCGTGCCGCTTATGTGCACTGTGTCGCGCATTGCTTCCGGTGCCACCGTCGTCCGGTTCGTACGCAGCAGCAGCCCACCCGCGCGCCGGCGCAGGACCGTCGCTGCCGACAGAACCGGCAGCAGCGCCAACTAAGCACTTGCAGCCCCGGGTGCGCGGGGTAAGCATGCGGCATGACCGCCCGGACGCTTCACCTTGATCTGCTGACCCCCGACGAAACCGCTGAGCGGGCCGCGGCGCTGGGAGAGCGGCTGGAACCTGCGGATGTGGTGCTGCTCTCGGGTGGTGTCGGCGCGGGAAAGACGCATTTCGCGCGCGCTCTGATCCGATCGGTACAGGACGTGCCCGAAGATATCCCATCGCCGACTTTCACCCTCGTTCAGACCTATGAAACCTCGCGCGGGACACTCTGGCACAGCGATCTTTACCGGATCGGCTCCGTCTCCGAAATCGAGGAGCTTGGTCTGGCGGAGGCCTTCTCAGAAGCGGTCTGCCTTGTGGAATGGCCTGACAGGCTGGGTGATCTGCGCCCCGAAGACGCGCTTGAAATCGAACTGCGCGCAGGGGCCGGCGAGGACGAACGACACCTGACCGCCCGTTGGCAGGACCCGAAATGGGACAACCGTCTCAGGGCCTGGGCCGCATGAGCGAACGGGCAGATCACCTGACGGCATTTCTGCAAAGCCATGGCTGGGCGGGCGCGCGGATCACACCGCTGGCGGGTGATGCGTCCAACCGGCGGTACGACCGGCTGATGCATCAGGATGGCAGGCACGCAGTGCTGATGGATGCACCACCCGACAAGGGCGAGGATGTCCGCCCCTTCGTCGACCTCGCGCGCTTTCTGCGGAACAGAGGACTGAGCGCGCCGGAGATTTTTGCAGCTGATGAGGCCCGCGGGTTTCTCCTTCTGGAAGATCTGGGCGATGACCTCTACGCCCGCCGCATAGCCGCAGACCCCGATCTCGAGGTGCCGCTTTACGAGGCCGCCACGGATGTGCTCACAGCGCTGCATCAGGTGCCCTCACCGCTGGCCGCGTGCTATTCCTCTGACGTGACCACGCCGCTCGCGGCACTGGCTTTTGACTGGTATCAGTTCGGTGCGACCGGTGCCGTTGACACGGACGCGCGGCAGGCGTTTACCAACGCCTTTGCCCGGGCACTGGCGCCCCTTGATGCGGAACTGGATGTGCTGATCCAGCGCGATTATCACGCTGAAAACCTGCTCTGGCTGCCACAGCGGACAGGGGCCGCGCGGGTCGGGCTGCTTGATTTTCAGGACGCCATGACCGGCCACCGCGCCTATGATCTGGTCTCTGTGCTGCAGGACGCGCGCCGTGATGTGACACCGGCAACAGCCGCCGCGATGTTCGACCGCTATGTAACGGAGAACAGGCTTGAGAAGGAGGGCTTCGGCCGCGCATATGCCCTGACGGGGGCCCAGCGCAATCTGCGTATTCTGGGTGTTTTTGCCCGGCTTTGCCTGCGTGACAGCAAGCAGCATTACGTTGATCTGATCCCCCGCGTGTGGGGCCATATCGACACAAATCTCAGGCATCCGGCGCTTGCTGAAATCAGGCCGCTGATCGACGGGGTTCTGCCGGAACCTGATGCGGCGGTTCTGGCGCGGCTGAAATCGATGTGCGGCACATGCCGGGCGCGGTGATGCTCTTTGCCGCCGGCTTCGGGACACGCATGCGCCCGCTGACCGATGACCGGCCCAAGCCAATGATAGAGGTCGCAGGCCGGCCGCTAATTGATCACGCGCTGGCACTGGTCCGGGAAACATCTCCCGACAGGATTGTCGTCAATCTGCACTATAAACCCGGTCTGCTGATCACACATCTTGACGGCAGCGGTGTCGTTACCGTCACGGAAGAACCCGACATTCTGGATACCGGGGGCGGGTTGAGAAACGCTTTGCCACACCTCGGAACGGCGCCGGTTCTGACGATGAACCCCGATGCCGTCTGGACGGGACCGAACCCGGCTCAGGCCCTTTACGATGCCTGGGACGGAGATCGCATGGATGCTTTGCTGATGTGTGTGCCGCTGGCGCGGACCATCGGGCGCAGCGCACCCGGAGATTTCAGCATCGGCGCGGGCGGGCATCTGAGCCGGGGAGGCGATCTGGTTTACGGCGGTATGCAGATCATCAGCACAGCACTCCTGCATGATATTCCGGAGCAGGTCTTTTCGCTGAACCGCGTCTGGGATCTGATGCTTGCGCGCGGCAGGCTCTCTGGTCTGGTGCACAGCGGGCGCTGGTGTGACGTCGGGCATCCGGAGGGCATTGCCGCTGCCGAGGCCATGCTGGAGGCAGATCATGGGTGATGCGCCGGGCACCAGGGGTCTTTACGGTCTCGCCTGCGGGGTCGATTTCCCCCGCGCGCTCGTCGATGGTCTTCTGCAGCGGTTTGCGGATGCCCCGCCCGAGGCACTGGCGCGGATCACACTGGTTGTGAACACCACACGGATGCGGCGGCGGCTGCACCAACTCTTTCATGAAAAACAGGCCCTGTTACTGCCAAAAATCTGTCTGATCACGGAACCTGACAGGATTGACGCGGCGGTCACGCTGCCCCCGGCGGTTCCACCCCTGCGCCGCAGGCTGGAGCTGATTGCGCTGGTATCCCGACTGCTGCACAGCCAGCCGGATCTGGCGCCGCGCGCCTCTCTTTATGGCCTGACCGACAGCCTTGCCGCGCTGATGGACGAGATGCAGGGCGAGGGCGTACCGGCCGAAAAGCTTGCCGGTCTGGATGTCTCGGATCAGTCCGGCCACTGGCAGCGGGCGCAGGAATTTATCCGCATTGCGCAGGATTATCTTGCCGATACCACCACCCTGCCGGACAGCGAGGCGCGGCAACGGGCGATGGTCGAAACCCTGGCCACCCGCTGGGAGACGCGCCCGCCGGCCCATCCCGTGATCATTGCCGGCTCCACCGGATCGCGCGGCACGACGCTTTTGCTGATGCAGGCCGTCGCAGGTCTGAGCAATGGCGCTATTGTTCTGCCCGGGTTCGATTTTGATCAGCCGGCGGAGGTATGGGAACAGCTGCGCGACGGTATGGTGTCCGAAGATCATCCGCAGTACCGGTTTCACCGGCTGATGCAGATGACCGGGCAGCGGCCCTCCGACATTACCCCCTGGCATGACACGCCGCCACCGTCGCCGGCGCGTAATGCGCTGATCTCACTGTCGCTGCGTCCCGCGCCCGTGACCGACGCCTGGCTTTCTGAAGGGCCGGCACTCACCGGCATCGCAAAGGCCACCTCCGGCATCACGCTTCTTGAGGCTCCGGGCCCCCGGCAGGAGGCGCTGACCATCGCAATGCGCCTGCGCCAGGCCGCCGAAGAGGGCATTGCCGCCGCTCTTATCACACCTGACCGGATGCTCACCCGCCAGGTCACCGCAGCACTGGATCAGTGGAACATTCTGCCCGACGATTCCGCTGGCAGCCCGCTGCATCTGTCTCCCCCGGGGCGGTTTCTGCGCCATATCTCCCGGCTCTTTCACCAGCGGCTTGACGCTGCGGGTCTGCTGACCCTGCTCAAGCACCCGCTGACCCACTCTGCCAGCGCCCGCAATGCGCATATTCTCAACACGCAGCGACTGGAGCTGCGGATCCGCAGGGACGGCCTGCCGTTTCCTGACCGCGACGGACTTTTGCGTCTGATGCACCGGGATATGGAACGGTACGAGGGGCTCGGCGACTGGGTGATATGGGTCGCCGACACTTTCACCGACCGCCAGACCCCGGGGGATCACCCTCTGCCGGATCTTGTAGCGCGGCATCTGGCGCTGGCGGAGGCTGCGGCCCGGGGACCGGGTGGCCCGGACAGCGGTGAACTCTGGCAGAAGAAAGCCGGTCAGGAGGCGCGCGCCACGATGCAGCGCCTGACAGATCAGGCGCGTTTCGGCAGCGATATGTCCGCCGCTGACTATGCCGATCTGAGCGGCGCGCTGCTGGCCGAAGGTGAAGTGCGCGACCGCGACGCCCCGCATCCCGGCATTATGATCTGGGGCACGCTGGAGGCCCGGGTGCAGGGGGCGGATCTGGTGATCCTCGCGGGGCTGAACGACGGCACATGGCCGGAAACGCCCGCGCCCGATCCCTGGCTTAACCGTGCGATGCGTCACAAAGCCGGGCTTTTGCTGCCTGAGCGGCGTATCGGTCTTGCGGCACATGATTATCAGCAGGCGGTGGGCGCCACCGAGGTCTGGCTCACACGCGCGATCCGGTCCGATGATGCGGAAACGGTCGCCTCACGCTGGCTTAACCGGCTTGGCAATCTTCTTGCAGGACTTGAGGGCAATGGCGGGGTAACGGCGCTGGAAGCGATGCGTCAGCGCGGTGCGGCGTGGCTCGCGCGCGCCGACGCTCTGGAGAAGCCGCGTCCTGTTCCCGCCGCCGCCCGACCCTCGCCGAGACCCCCGCGCGCCGCCCGGCCCGATGCGCTTTCAGTGACCGAGATCAAACGGCTGATCCGCGACCCCTATGCGATCTACGCCCGTCACGTGCTGGGTCTGCGCCCGCTCGGCCCGCTGGTGCAAAGCCCGGATCACCTGATGCGCGGCATCGTGGTGCACGATATTCTTGAACAGTTTATCAAAGACACGCTGGTAACGCCCGAAGCGCTGACGGCTGAGCATCTTTCGCATGTAGCGCAACAGATGCTGCGGGACGGTGTGCCCTGGCCTGCCGAGCGCACGCTGTGGCAGGCGTTGCTGAACCGCACCGCACCCGGATTTGTCACTGCTGAGATTGCACGCAGGGCACGCGGCACGCCTGCCGCGCTGGAGGATGCCGCAACCGGCAAACTGGTCTGGCAGGATCCCCCCTTTACCCTCACCGCGCGGGCTGACCGGATTGATCTCGCGCCGGATGGTGCGGCGCTGATTTACGATTACAAAACCGGCAGCGTGCCCTCGCGCAAACAACAGGCGCAGTTTGACAAACAGCTGCTCATTGAGGCCGCGATGATCGAAGAGGGTGTGCTTGGTCTGGCGGATCCTCACCCGGTCAGAGAAGCGGTTTTTATCGGATTAGGCTCTGATATGAAGGAGGTTGCAGCACCCCTCGACGATGAACCTCCTGCGGTGGTGCTGGCAAAGCTGCGCGCGCTGATCAGAGCCTATCTTGATCCCGGACAGGGGTTCACCGCGCGCCGCATGATGGAAAAAGACGCCTATGGCAGCGATTATGATCTGCTGGCGCGTTTCGGCGAATGGGATGCCACGGACGCGCCGGTGCCGGAGGATCTGAAATGACTGCCCGCGATGAGGCGACCGAAGCACAGATTCGCGCCGCGCGCCCCGATGCCTCGACCTGGCTTGCGGCCAATGCCGGGTCCGGAAAGACGCGGGTGCTGACCGACCGGGTCGCACGTCTGTTGCTCGACGGTGTCGAACCGCAGCACATTCTGTGCCTGACCTATACCAAGGCTGCCGCTTCCGAGATGCAGAATCGCCTCTTCCGGCGCCTTGGTGCCTGGGCGATGCTGGAAGATGCGGCTCTCAGCGCAGCTCTGGCGGAGCTGGGCATTGACGGTGAGACCGGTGCAGACCGTTTGCGGGATGCGCGTACGCTTTTTGCACGCGCGATTGAAACGCCGGGCGGTCTGAAGATCCAGACGATCCATTCGTTCTGCGCCTCTCTGCTGCGCCGGTTCCCGCTGGAGGCGCGCGTCAGCCCGCAGTTCACTGAAATCGAGGACCGCGCCGCCGACCTCCTGCGGGCGGAGATCGTTGAAGAAATGGCCGGCGGTCCGGACGCCGCACTGGTCGCTGAACTGGCCGAGCATTACAGCAACGAAGGTTTCACGGAGCTGACCGCGGATATTGTGCGATATCGTGAAGCCTTTGGCGCCCCGGTGCAGCGCGACGATCTGCTGGTGCTTTTCGGGCAGCCGCCGGACCTCAGCGCCGCGCGTCTTGAGGCCGCTGTATTTGACGGGACCGAACAGGCGGTTCTGGACGAAGCAATCCCGGTGATGCTGGAAAAGGGCGGGAATGATGCGACAGCTGCGCAGAAGCTCGCAGCCATTGGCGGGCTTAACCTCCGCAATATGCACTTGTTAGAGACGGTTTTTCTTTATGGGAAAAGTGCCGCAAATGCCTTCGGCTCCAAAGCGGGCAGCTTTCCGACCAAACCGACACGGACAAAAATCGCGCATCTCACGCCCGCGCTGGATGCCTTCGCAGACCGTATCGCTGATGCCCGTGAGGCGCGCCTCGCGCTTGCGGCGGCGGCAAAATCGAAAGCGCTTCATAATTTCGCCGGGCGGTTTCTGGAATTATACGCAGCAGAGAAACTCAGGCGCGGCTGGCTCGATTTCGACGATCTGATCCTCAAGGCGCGCGCTTTGCTGCGCGACCCGGCTGTCGCCGCCTGGGTGCTCTTCCGGATCGATGGCGGCATTGACCACATCCTGGTGGACGAGGCGCAGGACACCAGCCCCGCGCAATGGGACGTGATCCGGCAGCTGGCAGCAGAATTTTACAGCGGCGCAGGCGCACGGGGCAATCTTGCGCGCACGCTTTTTGTCGTGGGTGATAAAAAGCAGTCGATCTATTCCTTTCAGGGGGCTGATCCGCGCGAGTTTGACCGCATGGAGAGCGAGTTTGGCGCAAGGTTCACGCAAGCTGATCTGGCGTTTCAGCGCAAAGCGCTGGCCTGGTCTTTCCGTTCATCAGAGGCCGTTCTGCGGCTGGTTGATGAAACCTTTACCGCCGAAGAGGAGGCCGGCTTCGGCGCTGATCCGCACCGCGCCTTCAAATCAGATCTTCCCGGGCGGGTGGATCTCTGGCCGCTCACGCCCGAGCAGGAGGATGAGGACGACAGGGCCTGGCACGAACCGCTCGACCGGCGCGGCACACAGCATCACGATGTCGTTCTTGCGCGGCAGATCGCGGACCGGATCGCGGATATGATCGCAACCGGTATGACCATCCCGGACGACAGCGGGCCGGGTGGTGCGCTCGTGCGCAGGCCGCTGCGGGCGGGGGATTTCCTCATCCTCGTGCAGCGCCGCGGGACGCTTTTTTCTGAAATCATCCGCGCGTGTAAGAACGCAGACCTTCCGATTGCCGGTGCGGACAGGCTCAAGGTAGGCGGCGAACTGGCCGTCCGCGATCTGGCTGCACTGCTGGCGTTTCTTGCCACGCCGGAAGACAGCCTGTCGCTGGCTTCGGCACTGAAATCTCCGCTTTTCGGCTGGAGCGAGCAGGAGCTTTTCACCCTGGCGCAGGGGCGCGGGCCGCAGCATCTGTGGCAGGTGCTGC
Organism: Roseobacter ponti; assembly: GCF_012932215.1. GTDB lineage: Bacteria > Pseudomonadota > Alphaproteobacteria > Rhodobacterales > Rhodobacteraceae > Roseobacter > Roseobacter ponti. Next base: position 65,168 of record NZ_CP048788.1, read on the forward strand.
GGGATCAGCAGGCAAAGCACCCCGAAACGCTCGCCATACTGCACGATCTGCGCGCCAGTGTTGATTTTCTGCGTCCCTATGATCTGGTGGAGCGGATCCTGACCCGGCACAGCGGTCGCAGAAAGCTGCTCGCCCGCCTGGGGGCGGAGGCCGAAGACGGGATCAACGCGCTGCTCGCCCAGGCGCTGGCCTATGAGCGGACCAGTATCCCCAGTCTGACCGGATTTCTGGTCTGGATCGAAACCGATGATCTGGAAGTGAAACGCCAGATCGACACGGCCTCGGATCAGATCCGCGTCATGACGGTGCATGGTGCCAAAGGTCTGGAAGCCCCTGTCGTCATCCTGCCCGATGCCCGAAAACGCGATATTTCGATCAGTGACAGTATCCTCAGGATGGAAGACACACCGGTTTGGAAAACCCGCGCCGATGATATGCCCGCCGGCATGTCGCAGGTTGTTGACGAGATGAAAGAAGCCCAGCGCCGTGAACGGCTGCGACTGCTTTATGTGGCTCTGACACGGGCGGAAAAGTGGCTGATTGTGGCGGCGGCGGGTAAGTTATCCGACCGGGGTGAAAGCTGGTATCAGATGGTCGAGGCCGCTCTGAACGCCGCCGGTGCAGAAGAGGCGGATTTCTTCGGCATGCCGGTCCGGCGGCTCAGCCACGGCGACTGGGACGCGCTGCCGCTGATCTCCCCGGAGGCCGCCGTTGAAGAAGAAACCGCCCTGCCTGCGTTTTTCCGACAGCCGGCACCCGAGCCCCGCAGTATGGCCGAGACCCTGTCACCCTCAGACCTTGAAGGTGCAAAGGCGCTGCCCGGGGAGACCGGCCGGACCGAAGAAGAGGCCAAAGCTTACGGCACGCTTGTGCATCTTTTGCTTGAACATCTGGCTGGTGCGGGTGCCGAAGCCGGCGCCGCCCTCGCTCTGTCGCTTGCCGACGGTCATCCGGATGCAGAAGAGGCGCTTGCAGAAGCGCGCGCCGTCCTGGCCACAGCTGATCTGCAGTTTCTTTTCGGCGATGATGGTCTGGTCGAGGTGCCGGTGTCCGCCGATCTGGGCACCCGGCGGGTTTTCGGCACGATCGACCGGCTGATCGTAACCCGCGGGTCCGTTCTGATCGTCGATTTCAAAACCAACCGCGCGGTGCCCGGTCGCGCCGAAGACTGCCCGGAAGGCCTCTTGCGGCAAATGGGGGCCTATGCCCATGCGCTGGCGCAGATCTATCCGGACCGGCGCATTGAAACGGCGATTTTGTGGACGGCGCGGTGCTCTCTGATGCGCCTGCCGCACGAAATCGTGAGGGACGCGCTGGCACGCACGCCATATCTTGACGCTGCGGCCCCGGGTACATAGGTTCAGCGCTCAAGCACATGCCTCAGGAGACCATCATGGCAACCCATGCAGTAACCGACGAGACCTTTGACGCTGAAGTCAAACAGTCCGACATTCCCGTTGTTGTCGATTTCTGGGCGCCCTGGTGCGGCCCCTGTAAACAGATCGGACCTTCTCTCGAAGAGCTGTCCTCCGAGATGGACGGCAAGGTCAAAATCGTCAAAGTGAACGTCGATGAAAACCCCAACGCCCCTGCCCAGATGGGTGTGCGCGGCATCCCGGCGCTGTTTATCTTCAAAGACGGACAGGTCGTCTCAAACATGGCAGGCGCCAAGCCGAAAGCGGCCCTGCAAAGCTGGATCGAAGACTCAATCTGATTCTTTGCGGTACGGATTTTGAGGGCGCCCCGCTGCGGGGCGCCCTTTTCGCTGCGTTATCCATGCCCCGCGTCCGGCCCTTGTGCCACGCCGCCCTGGCCGCCATATAGGCCCTGCAAAAAGACAGGAGAGCATTATGGCCCGCGAAGAGTTTCCCGGATGGCACGGCACTACGATTATCGGCGTCAAAAAGGGCGGCGAGGTTGTCATTGCCGGCGACGGGCAGGTCTCTCTGGGCCAGACCGTAATCAAGGGCTCCGCGCGCAAAGTGCGCAGGCTCTCGCCCGGCGGCTATGACGTGGTCGCGGGGTTTGCGGGATCTACGGCAGATGCCTTTGCGCTGCTCGAACGGCTGGAAGCGAAACTGGAAACGACGCCCGGGCAGCTGGCGCGCGCGAGTGTAGAGCTGGCCAAAGACTGGCGCACTGATAAGTATCTGCAGAAACTCGAAGCGATGCTGATCGTCTCGGACGGCGCGGAGATCTTTGTCATCACCGGCGCGGGCGATGTGCTGGAGCCTGAACATGACGTCACCGCCATCGGGTCGGGCGGCAACTATGCGCTCGCGGCGGCACGCGGCATGATGGACAGCGACCGGGACGCAGAAACCGTGGCGCGGGATGCAATGGCGATTGCCGCCGACATCTGTGTCTATACCAACGGCAATCTGACGGTCGAAAAGATCAGCAAATGATCGGGCGCGACGACCTGCGCGCCTCGGTCGCCGCCGGCCTGCTGACAGAAGCGCAGGCGGCAGCGCTTACCTCGCTGGCGGACAGCCGGAGGGGTGCACGCGAAAACCTCGAGCCTGGCGACGAGCCCTTTGAGCTTTTTCGCGGTTTCAACGAGATATTCATCGTCGTAGGCCTGATTATCCTGACGACCGGCTGGATCGGTGTTGTCACCTTTGCCGCCATCGAGAACATCTCTGATCTGCGCAATGTACTCATCGGGTCTGGTCTGATCGGCGCGGTCGTCGTCTGGGCGCTGTCGGAGTATTTCATCCGCACCCGCCGGATGGTCGCCCCGGCGATTGCTCTTTCGGTCATGTTTGCCGTGAATGCGGCCTATGGGTTTTCCGGCGGCATTGCCGAGCTTTTCATGGTGGCACAGGGTGATACCGACAGCCTGCCGCTGCCCCTGGCCCTTGCCACCGTGTCCCTGCTCATCTTCTGGTACCGTTTCAGGGTACCCTTTGCCCTGGCGATCATCGCGCTCGGTGCCTTTGGCGTATCCGTGCTGATCGCGGGCAATATGTCGGGCGCGCCGCAGGACATGCGTGATCTTTTTCTGCTCTCCGCGGACGGGCCCTTTGCGGTGATCACCCTGGTGCTGGGGCTGATCGTTTTTGCTGTCGCGATGCTTTTCGACATGTCCGATCCGCACCGCGTTACACGGCGCGCAGCCAACGGGTTCTGGCTGCATGTTGTGGCCGCCCCGGCACTGGTAAATACCATCGCGCTCAGCCTGATGGACCGGGACGCCGGCTGGTCGAACGCCGTGCTTCTGGGGGTGCTGGCTGTGGTCGCGATGATTGCGATCGTGATCGACCGGCGCTCGTTCCTGATCGCGGCTATCGGGTATATCGTGATCCTCAGCAACACGGTCTTTGACGAGCAGAGTGCTGTCTTTACCGTCCTGTTTCTGGGCATCTTTCTGCTGGTGCTTGGTGCGCGCTGGGAAAAGATCCGCGCACGGCTTATGCGTATTCTGCCGGGGTTCATTCCACGTGACAGGCTGCCGCCGTCAATCTGATATCCACGCTGCAAAGAGGCATGATTTCACCTTCGCGGTTGCGTTTCCGGCCTCACTCCTTACATCGCTTCAGAGAACTGACTTCAGGATATTCCCTTGACTGACCTTACGCCCCGCGAAATCGTTTCCGAACTCGACCGGTTCATCATCGGCCAGAAAGACGCCAAGCGCGCTGTGGCAGTGGCCCTCAGAAACCGCTGGCGCCGCAAACAGCTGGGCGACGATCTGCGCGACGAGGTCTATCCCAAAAACATCCTGATGATCGGGCCCACCGGGGTCGGCAAAACGGAGATCAGCCGCCGGCTTGCAAAACTGGCGCGCGCACCCTTTCTCAAGGTTGAGGCCACCAAGTTTACCGAAGTGGGATATGTGGGACGCGACGTTGAACAGATCATCCGCGATCTGGTGGACAGCGCGATCACCATGGTGCGCGAGCACATGCGCGAGGACGTCAAAGCCAACGCGCACAAAGCCGCCGAAGAGCGCGTGATTTCCGCCATCGCCGGTGATGACGCCCGCGAAAGTACCCGCGAGATGTTCCGCAAAAAGCTCAAATCCGGCGAGCTGGATGACACGGAGATTGAGCTTGAGATCGCCGACAGTTCAAACCCCTTTGGCGCGATGATGGACATCCCCGGCCAGCCCGCAATGGGTGGCGGCATGATGAACCTTGGCGATATTTTCGGCAAAGCTATGGGCGGGCGCACCACCCGAAAACGCATGACAGTGTCGCAAAGTTATGAGGTGCTGATCGGCGAAGAGGCCGACAAGCTGCTGGATGATGAAACAGTGACCCGCGCCGCCATCGAGGCGGTTGAGCAGAACGGGATCGTTTTCCTTGATGAGATCGACAAGGTCTGCGCCCGCTCGGATGCGCGCGGCGGTGACGTGAGCCGCGAAGGGGTACAGCGTGATCTGCTGCCGCTCATCGAGGGCACCACGGTCAGCACCAAACACGGGCCGGTCAAAACCGACCACGTGCTCTTTATTGCCTCGGGTGCGTTTCATATCGCCAAGCCCTCGGATCTGCTGCCCGAACTGCAGGGGCGTCTGCCGATCCGGGTGGAACTGCGCGCGCTGACCGAAGAGGATTTCGTGCGCATTCTTACCGAAACTGACAACGCGCTGACGCTGCAGTACACCGCACTGATGGGTACCGAAAAAGTCACCGTGTCCTTTACCGAAGAAGGCATCGCAGCACTCGCGAAAATCGCGGCTGACGTGAACCAGTCGGTCGAGAACATCGGCGCGCGGCGGCTTTATACGGTCATGGAACGGGTCTTTGAGGAGCTCTCGTTTACCGCCCCCGACCGCGGCGGCGAAGAGATCGTGGTCGATGCGGAGTTTGTAGACGCCAACCTGGGCGAGCTGACGAAATCCACGGATATCAGCCGCTACGTGCTTTAAGGCTTCCCATCGGGCCGTGGTCCTGCAACACCTCTGCGCATGGGCTACATCCGCTTTCTGATCGACAACCGGCTGTTTCTGCTGGCGGGGTTTTTGCTGACCTTCACCTCGTCTTACGGGCAGACCTATTTCATCTCGCTCTTTGCAGGAGAGATCAAAGAGACTTTTGGTCTGACGGATGGCAGTTGGGGTGGCATCTATACCATCGGTACCACGCTCTCGGCGCTGACGATGATCTGGGCCGGCGCGCTGACTGATCGTTTCCGGGTGCGGCATCTGTCGCTGGGCGTAATGGTTCTGCTTGCGATGGCCTGCGTGGCGATGGCCCTCGTGCCGACGGGGTTTCTGCTGGTGTTTGTCGTCTATGCCCTGCGCCTGACGGGTCAGGGGATGATGTCACAGCTCAGCGCAGTTGCAATGTCGCGCTGGTTCGTCGCCGCGCGCGGGCGGGCGATTTCGCTGGCCTCTATGGGGTTTGCCGCGGGCCAGGCGCTTTTGCCGGTGATTTTCGTGGCCCTGCTGGTACGCTTTGACTGGCGCATACTCTGGGTTCTGGCGGCGGTCTGCATTCTTGTGACGATCCCGGTGATGCAGATGCTGCTGCGCCAGGAACGCACACCGCAATCCATGTCGGAAAGCACGCAGAGCCTTGGGATGGGTGGCCGTCACTGGACGCGTGCGGAGCTGCTGCGCCATCCGCTTTTTTACATGCTGATCCCGCTCATTCTGGGGCCTGCCGCATGGGGCACGGCACTGTTTTTTCAGCAGGTACACCTGACAGAGGTCAAGGGCTGGAGCCTTGTGTCCTATGTGGCGCTGATGCCGATATATACGCTGGCGACAATCGCTTTTACGTTCATCACCGGCTGGGCCGTGGACCGGATCGGCGTGAAATGGATCGTGCCGTTTTATCTGGTGCCCTTTGGTGTGTCGTTCCTGATCCTCGCTTATGCGGATACGATTTTCATGGCCGGTGTCGGCCTGACGGTGTTCGGGATCGGACAGGGAATGCAGGCCACGGCGATCACCGCTTTCTGGGCGGTTTTCTACGGCACGCGCAATCTGGGGTCGATCAAGGCGGCCGCAGCGGCGCTGATGGTTTTCGGCTCCGCCATCGGCCCGGGAATTACCGGCGCGCTTATCGATGCGGGAATCGACTTTCCGCAACAGATGATTCCGATTGCCGCTTATTATTTCGCCGGAGCACTGCTGGCCGGCTTTGGCATCCTGCGCTATCAGCGTGATCTGCCTAGCGCTGCCGCCTGAGATACACGTAATAGGCGCCGCCGCCGCCATGGCTGATATGCGCCTCAGAAATCTGCATCACCACACCGGCCAGCGGTTGCGTCGTCAGCCATTGCGGCACCTGATGACGCAGCACGCCAAAGCGCACCGGGATCGGGCCGCCCTCGTCGCGATCTTTGCCCTTGCCGGTGATCACCAGCACCAGCCGTTTGCCGGATCCGTGCGCGGACATGATAAACCGGTTCAGCGCGGCATGCGCACGATCAAGCGTCATGCCGTGCAGATCGATCCGCCCCTCGGGTTTCAGCTTGCCGCGGTTCATTCTGCCAAAGGTTTTGCGGTCCATCTGCACCGGCGCCTTGCGCAGCCGGTCTGGCAGGGCCGGTGCCAGATCATAACCGGTTTTGCGCGAAGCAGGTCTGGGTGGCTGGATCGCATCGCCAAAAGCCTGGCGTGCTTTGCGCGGGGTCTGCGGCTTTTCCCTGCGGGCAGGTTTCGGGGCCACCGCATCAGGATCAAAGGTTTCGCGTTTATCGAGCCGCTCTGTGCGATCCGCGACCTGTTGCCAGAGCGCGATCTCCTCCGGGCGCAGTCTGCGACGGCTCACTGTGCGTCCTCCGGCAACAGAGCATAGGCCCTCTGAATGGGCAGCAGCACAACCATCCGCCCGGGGTCGCTGAGCCGCCCGGCCGCACGCCCTGCGTCATCGCCGGTGCCGAAAAAAATATCTGCCCGCTGCGCGCCCTTGATGGCAGAGCCGGTGTCCTGGGCAATCATCAGGCGGCGCAGCGGATCTGTGCCGTCTTTTTCGATCCAGACCGGTGCGCCGAGCGGTGTGAACGCCGGATCAACCGCAATGGTCCGCATCGGCGTGACCGAGCGGTTCATCGCACCAAGCGGGCCGAGATGCGCAGGCACTTCGCTGACTTCGCGGAAAAACACATAAGACGGGTTGTGATAAAGCAGCGCCCTACCCTCAACCGGGTTACGCCGTACCCAGGACCGGATAACATCGGCGCTTACCTGATGCGCCTCATAGACGCCACGGCGCACCAGTTCTTTGCCGACCGAGCGATAGGGGTGCCCGTTTGCACCGCCATAGCCCACGCGGATTTTACCACCGTCGGGCAGGGTAATCCGGCCCGAGCCCTGGATCTGCAGAAAGAAAAGCTCCACCGGGTCAGCGACATATGCGATCTCCAGACCACGCCCGGCCAGCAGATCATCCTCCAGCAGTTCCTCGCGGGAAAACCACTCCTCAGCCTCCAGTGCTTCGGGCGGCATGGCATAGACCGGATACCGGTACCGCGCGTCCGGGGTCAGCGCGCCTTTGAGTTCCGGTTCGAAATACCCGGTGAACAGCATATCTGCATCATCTTCAATCAGCACCGGCCGGAAAAACAGCTCAAAAAATGTCCGCGGCTCGGGATTGCTGGTGGCATAGGCACAGACCGCCTGCCAGTCGGGCGCGGTCAGATCGGGACAGGTCTGGTTGAAGACGTCAAAGGCCGCGGCATGATCATCCGCGGCCCATCCATCGAGATCATCAAACGACAATATCTGCGTGCGGATGTCCGGCATCGCGGGATCAGCCATGAAAACCAGCCCCGCGCATGCCGCGCAGACCGCCGCACTCAGGCGTCTGTGGATACCAGCAACCAATTCGGATCATCCGCGCCCATGGTCCGCGCAAAGGACCAGGTGTCTTTCTGCCGCTTGATTTCGGTTGTGCTGCCTTCGATGATCTCACCTTCGGCATTGCGCACCGCCGATGTCATCTCGCTGGTAAAGCGGATGGTCAGCTCAGCCTCGTTTGTGTCGCGGTCAAAAGTGGCATCCATGAGCTTAATCTCACGCACACCGATGAAGTTGGCCTCGATCGTCAGGCCGGCGTCTTCGCGTGCGGCCACACCGTCAACGAAAGAATCATAGATATCTTCCGCGAGAAACGGCTGGATCTGATCGAGCTCGCCGTTCTCATAGCCCATGACGATCATCTCATAAGCACCACGCGCACCGCCAAGGAATTCGGTAACGCTGAACGACGGCTCAACACGCTTCATTTCGGCAAGCGCCTTTGCCTCATCACTGCCGTCATCGACGTGATCGGTAATATCAAGATCGGGTCCGCCTTCGATAACTTCGAAGTCGCGGCCCGCGCGCCGGTCGGTTACGGGTTTCTGCGAGGGCGGTGCTTCGAATCCGTCGCGGGTCCCAAGCACGTTTTTCAGACGCAGAATCAAAAAAACAGCGATGCCTGCAAGGACAAGAAGCTGTATCAGGGACGAATTCATAAAAACCTCATGCGGGGTACGATGTGGAAACGGAGCCGGTCTGCTCTTATGTAGGTGCGGGGCACGCCCAAGTCCACTGCCGGTGCCATGAAAGGAAGTATCAAAATGTGGCTCTTTATAGCCTTTCTCGCGGTTCCGCTGATTGAAATCACACTTTTCATCCAGATCGGCGGCGCAATTGGTCTCGGATGGACCCTTGCAACGGTTGTTATCACAGCCGTCATCGGCACTGTTCTGGTGCGCAATCAGGGGGCGCTGGCGCTCACACAGCTGCGCGCGTCGTTTTCCGATATGAAAGATCCGACAGAACCACTTGTCCACGGTGCGATGATCCTCTTTTCCGGCGCTTTGCTGCTGACGCCCGGGTTTTTTACCGATGCCATCGGTTTTCTGCTGCTGATCCCCGGGGTGCGCACGGCTGTTTTCGGCGCGATCCGCGCCCGGGTAAACATTCAGACCATTGGGCCCGGCCCGCGCGACGGATTTCAGGAAACCCGGCGGGCGCATTACCAGAATGACGTCATCGAAGGCGAGTATTCCGAAGCCGGACCCGAGGACGATACGCCGTCGGGTCCGTCCGGCTGGACCAGGCATTGAGAAGCCCCCGCCAAGCTGCTAAGCACGCGCTGATTTTATTTTCCCGTCAGGAGTAACCAATGGCAGACGAACAACCGCAAGCGCAGCCGAACGGGCAGGAACAGGTTCAGGCCCCGCAGATGCGCGTCCTTGGTCAGTTCATCCGTGACATGTCTTTTGAAAACATCATGGCCCAGAAGGGCGCGCCGGCTGATACGACGCCGGACGTTCAGGTGCAGGTCAATCTGGACGCCAAGAAGCGCTCGGCCGATAATCAGTACGAGACATCGATCAAACTGAACGTAACATCGAAGGCGAAAGAAGGTGACACCACGCTTTTCGTGCTCGAAATCGATTATGCCGGTATTTTCCATGTCGAGAACGTGCCCGAAGATCAGCTGCACCCATTTTTGCTGATCGAATGCCCGCGGATGATCTTTCCGTTTCTGCGCCGGGTTGTCAGCGACATCACCCGCGACGGTGGTTTCCCGCCGCTGAACCTTGAAAATATTGATTTCCTGTCGCTCTACCGCAATGAGATTGCGCGCCGCCAGGCCGCCGAGACACCCAAAGCCGACGCCTGACCTCAGGCCTTTTTCCACACAGCATCGTCGCCCAGCTTTGCCACAAAGGCGGCATGGGCGGCGGCTTCTTTCTCAGAAAGACGGGATGGCAGGGCGGTCGGACGGGGTCTCGGCGTCCATTCGGGCGCTGCGTCACTGCCCGGTTTCTGACTGTCACCCGACAGGCCGAAATCAGGCTGCCGCCCCCCGATCAGTTCCAGATACACCTCTGCCAGGATTTCACTGTCGAGAAGCGCGCCGTGCAGCGTGCGCGATGAATTATCGATATTGAACCGCCGGCAAAGCGCATCAAGCGAGGCGGGCGATCCCGGGAAGCGTTTGCGCGCGATTGCCAGCGTATCTATTGCCTGCTCCCAGGGGATCTGCGGCAGTTTCATCCATTTCAGTTCAGCATTGAGGAATTTAATGTCGAATGCCGCGTTGTGAATGACCAGCTTTGCATCACCGATGAAATCCAGAAAGGCCCGACCGACCTCGGCAAATTTTGGTTTATCGGCAAGAAATTCATCTCCAAGACCGTGCACCTGAAAGGCATCCTCCGGCATGGCGCGTTCGGGATTGATATACTGATGGTACGTGCGCCCGGTGGCCATATGGCCCATCAGCTCAACTGCGCCGATTTCAACGATCCGGTCGCCGGTTTCGGGATCAAAGCCGGTCGTTTCCGTGTCCAGAACGATCTCACGCATTGGTCATATTCTCCCTGATCTGCCTGACGATATTCTGAACCTGCGCGCGGGCATGTTCAACCGTATCAGTGATGATCACATAATCAGAACGCGCGCGTTTTTCGGCATCGGGCAGCTGTTTATCACGGATCTGTGCAAACTGCTCCGGCGTCATCGTGCCACGGTCCAGTACACGTTTCTCCTGTATTTCCCCCGGAACAGAGACACATGCAACCGCATCGACAAGCCTATCCCCGCCGGTCTCGAAGAGCAGCGGGATATCGAGGACGGAAATGTCTGCGGTGGTCTCTGTCAGGAACGCGGCGCGATCGGCCGCAACAAGCGGGTGCACGATCGCTTCGATGCGTTTGAGCGCGTCCGGATCGCCGGCAATAATGCCGCGCAGGGCATCACGGCTGACAGCGCCGTCCGTGATGGCCTGCGGTAACGCGTCCTGTAACGGCCCGACCGCGGCTCCGCCTTTTACGTAAAGCCGATGCACGGCAGCATCCGCGTCCCAGACTGCGCAGCCTTCTTCAGCGAACATCTTCGCCGTCGTTGATTTGCCCATCCCAATGGAACCGGTGAGCCCCAGGATGAACATCAGCCGAGCACCGCATCGCGCAGGGCGTCGGTGACCTCGGGGCGATGTCCGAACCATCTTTCAAACCCCGGAACGCCCTGATGCAGTAGCATGCCCAGACCATCAACCGTGGCACAGCCCCGCGCAGCGGCCGTTTCAAGAAGACCCGTTCGCAGCGGCGCATAGACAAGGTCAGTGACCAGCGTTTCAGGTCGCAGACCTGAAAGGTCGATCTCCAGTGGTGGTTTGCCGGTCATCCCCAGCGACGTGGTGTTCACGATCAGATGCGCGGGTTCGACGGCATCCCGCGCGTCAGCCCACCCGATGACTGTTATTTTTGCCCCGAAGGCCGCGCGGAGTTCATCCGCACGGGCGCGGGTCCGGTTGGCCAGATAAATTTCCGGGACACCAGCATCCAGCAGAGCGACAATCACCGCACGGGCGGCCCCACCGGCCCCCAGAACCAGCGCCGGGCCGGATTCCGGCCTCCAGGCCGGTGCGCCCTGGCGCAGATTGGCCATGAAGCCGTATCCATCTGTATTATCTGCATGAATACGCCCGTCCGGCAGGAACGTCAGAGTGTTTGCCGCACCGATTGACCTCGCGGTCTCGCTGATTTCATCCGCAATCTTCAGAGCGGCTTCCTTATGGGGGATCGTCACGTTTGCCCCGACAAATCCGGCGCGCGGGAGGGTGTGTAACACGGTCTCCACATCTTCTGGCGCTACGTTCATGGGCACGTAAAACCCGGCAATGTCGTACCTGCGCAACCAGTAGCCGTGCAGCTGCGGGGACCGGGAGTGCGCGATAGGCGATCCGATCACGCCTGCCAGCGGGATGTTTTCTGTGGTCATTGTTCGAGATCTCCCCGCAGGGTGAGCCAGGACAAAAGCTCCAGCAACGGCAGACCCAGCACATTGAAATAGTCGCCTTCAATCCGGTGAAAAAGCCGCACGCCTTCCTCTTCGAGTTTATAGGCGCCGACAGATTGGCGGATGCTGTCCCAGTTCCGCGCAACATATCCGGCGATATAAGCATCCGTCGCGGCGCGCATATACAGCCTGACCTGGCCCACGTGACGCCAGATCGCTTCGCCGTTTTCACAGACCACCGCCGCCGACATAAGCTGATGCCGGCCACCGCGCAGTGCGTGCAGCTGGGCAATGGCATCCTCCGGCGTCTCAGGTTTGGACATCAGCGCTCCCTTGTGATCAAGCACCTGGTCGCAACCAAGCACCAGTGCGCCAGGGTTCTTTTCACTGATCCTGCGGGCTTTGAGCTCGGCCAGCGCGTCGGCGATATCCCGCGGCGGCGCGTCTTCGGCCAGAAGAGCCACACGCACCATCTCTTCGTCGACCCGCGCCGGGACAACACTGAATTCCACGGCGGCCTGACGCAGAAGCTGCGCGCGTATCTCGGATCCGGAGGCGAGGATCAGGGGCGTTGGCATGTGAATAAACCTGTGTGCGGGACGCTGGAGTGTTACTGCATTTCTTCTGGGCAAATTGCCGGTGCGACGCAAGTCCCGGCCCGGGTGCTCATCTCACCAGGTCCGGCGGATTTCACCCCCGTGCGGGTAAGGATAAACCGGCCGGTGTGCATAATACCTCTTCCACCGGTTTATGCACAGATTCCTACAATGCCAGGTGATGAACTCAATAACCAACCATCTGATTTTTATTGTTTAAAAAATTTCATACCGATCTGTTAATTTATGGGTCTGAAACTGTTCACCTGTGGGAAACGCCCCTGGTAAACCGTTAATCCACAGAAATCCGTGACACTACCTACATCATCATCCTTTTCTCTTTCTTTATTAATTATTAAGAGAGACGGACCGACGGGGGCCCGGAATGACTGATCTGCTCTTAAACGCCTATCCCTGGATCAAGGCATTTCATATCATGGCGGTGATCGCCTGGATGGCCGGGCTTTTTTATCTGCCTAGGCTCTTTGTCTATCACACCGAACAGGTGGGCACGACGGGCGAGACCCATCAGATGTTTCAGGATATGGAACGACGCCTGCTGCGCGCGATCATGAACCCGGCGATGATTGCCACCTGGGTCTTTGGTCTGTGCATGGTCTTCACGCCGGGCATTGTGAGCTGGGATCAGATCTGGCCCTGGACCAAGGCCGGTGGTGTGCTGGGGATGACCTGGTTTCATCACTGGCTGGGACTGCGGCGCAAAGAGTTTATCGCAGGCGAAAACACTCTGACCGGCCGGCAGTACCGGATGATGAACGAGGTCCCCACAGTCCTGATGGTGCTGATCGTTCTGTCGGTGGTTGTGCGGTTCTGATTGACAGGGGCGGGCGGGCCGATTATCTGATTTCCACCACCCCGTCCGGGGATGGCGCAGACCTTACATTTCTGAATTCTCGCTGCGGGCCGCCAGGCCATGCGGCTTTGCGGGTATCTCCATGACAACTGACACGATCGACACCAACGAACCAATGGAAACGCTGAACCTGGCGGATCTCAAGCGCAAGTCGCCCAAAGACCTGCTTTCCATGGCCGAAGATCTGGAGATCGAAAACGCCTCGACGATGCGTAAGGGCGAGATGATGTTCCAGATCCTGCGCGAACGCGCGGATGAGGGCTGGGAGATTTCCGGAGATGGCGTGCTTGAAGTACTCCAGGATGGTTTCGGATTTCTGCGTTCTCCGGAGGCGAACTATCTGCCGGGCCCTGATGACATCTATGTCTCACCTGAGATGATCCGCAAATATTCGCTGCGCACCGGGGACACTATCGAAGGTGTCATTAAAGCCCCTGATGACAACGAGCGGTATTTCGCGCTGATCGATGTCACACAGATCAACTTCGAGGAGCCGGAGAAGGCACGTCACAAAGTGGCCTTTGAGAACCTCACGCCGCTCTATCCCGACGAGCGACTGACGATGGAAACGGATGATCCGACAACCAAAGACCGCTCCGCGCGGATTATTGATCTGGTATCGCCGATCGGTAAAGGCCAGCGATCACTGATCGTTGCACCGCCGCGCACGGGTAAAACGGTTCTGCTGCAGAACATCGCCAACTCGATCGAGAAAAACCATCCGGAATGCTATCTGATCGTGCTGCTTATCGACGAGCGGCCCGAAGAGGTAACGGACATGCAGCGCTCGGTGAAGGGGGAGGTTGTTTCCTCAACTTTCGATGAGCCAGCGACGCGTCACGTTGCAGTCTCGGATATGGTGATCGAAAAGGCCAAGCGCCTTGTTGAGCATAAACGCGATGTTGTCATTCTGCTGGATTCCATTACGCGACTGGGCCGGGCGTTCAACACCGTGGTGCCGTCCTCAGGTAAGGTTCTGACCGGTGGTGTGGACGCCAACGCCCTGCAACGCCCCAAGCGCTTCTTTGGTGCTGCACGGAACATTGAAGAGGGTGGTTCGCTGACCATCATCGCCACCGCGCTGATCGACACGGGCAGCCGGATGGACGAGGTGATCTTTGAAGAATTCAAAGGCACCGGTAACTCCGAGATCGTGCTGGACCGTAAGGTTGCTGATAAACGTGTCTTCCCCGCGATGGACATTCTCAAATCCGGCACCCGGAAAGAAGATCTGCTCGTGGATAAGATCGATCTGCAGAAAACCTTTGTGCTGCGCCGTATTCTGAATCCGATGGGCACCACTGATGCCATCGAATTCCTGATCTCGAAACTCAAGCAGACAAAGAATAACGCTGAGTTCTTCGATTCGATGAATACCTGAATTACTGTTTAATAACAGTGAGTTAGTAGAAATGGACACGATCTTTGCCCTGGCAACGGCGCAAGGCAGGGCCGGCGTATCGGTGATCCGGATTTCGGGTCCTGATGCGCTCGACGCGGCTCGGAAATTATGTGGGGACGTCCCAGGACCCAGGCATGCCGCGGTGAGAAAGTTGCGGGATACCTCCGGCGATCTGATTGATGAGGCGCTGGTGCTCAGTTTTTCCGGTCCGCAAAGCTTTACTGGTGAAGACGTTGTGGAATTGCAGGTCCACGGGAGCGTGGCGGTTGTGCGTGGTTGCCTGAAAGAGCTTGGCGCAATTGACGGATGCCGGCTGGCAGAGCCTGGCGAGTTCACCCGACGGGCTCTTGAAAACAACCGGCTGGATCTCGCGCAGGTCGAAGGGCTGGCCGATCTCATAGACGCGGAGACGGAGGGACAACGCCGCCAGGCCGTGCGCGTGTTCTCCGGTGCGTTAGGGGAAAAGGTTGAGATCTGGCGCCGTGATCTTATTCGCGCGGCGGCACTCCTCGAAGCGACAATTGATTTTGCAGATGAAGAGGTGCCCGTTGATGTGTCGCCAGAGGTGTCAGCACTTTTGGCCGCCACGGCGTCTGACCTTACGGGGGAGATTGAAGGGTCTTTTGTCGCTGAACGGATCAGGACAGGTTTCGAAGTCGCCATTGTCGGCGCACCTAATGTCGGGAAATCGACTTTGCTCAATCGACTGGCGGGTAGGGATGCGGCGATTACGTCCGAGATTGCCGGAACGACGCGTGATGTGATTGAAGTCAAAATGGATCTGGGGGGGCTGGCGGTGACATTTCTGGACACAGCTGGCCTCCGCGACAGTGAAGATCAGATTGAAGCGATTGGTGTTGAGCGGGCAGTTGAGCGGGCAGAGAAGGCTGACCTTCGCGTCTTTCTGACCGAGGGCGCCACTTTAAAGGTTTCTCCCGGGCCGGAAGATATCATCCTTGTCCCAAAGCAGGATGTATTGGTTGACGGCGTCCGGGGCGTTTCGGGCAGGACAGGTCAGGGTGTTACCGGCCTGATTGAGGACATTCGGGAAATTCTCTCGAACCGATGCTCTTATGCTGGAATCGCGACGCATGAACGTCACCGGCTTGCAATGGAGCAGGCGCTGGCTGGTTTGAATGCAGCACAGGAGATCGTTGGTCGCGGGCCGGATCTCTATGATATAGCGGCGGAAGAACTGAGGTCGGCGATTCGAGCTCTTGAAGCGCTTGTTGGCCGGATTGATGTTGAAAACCTGCTGGATGAGATTTTCGCCAGCTTCTGCGTCGGCAAATAGTGGAGTGTTTCACGTGAAACAATTTGACGTCCTCGTGATTGGCGGCGGTCATGCCGGGGCCGAGGCAGCCCATGCGGCGGCACGTTGTGGCGCGCGCACTGCTCTGGTGACCATGTCAGAGGCCGGAATTGGCGTTATGTCGTGTAACCCGGCGATCGGTGGTCTGGGCAAAGGACATCTTGTGCGGGAGATTGATGCCCTGGATGGCGTTATGGGGCGGGTCGCGGACAAAGCCGGCATCCAGTTTCGTCTGCTTAACAGGCGCAAGGGTCCGGCTGTGCAGGGTCCGCGGGCACAATCTGATCGCGAGATTTATCAACGGGAAATGCATTCTGAGACCGTTCGTCAGCGAAATCTTACCATTATCACTGGTGAAGTGACCGATTTCCTGTTGCAGGGCACAAAGGTGACCGGTGTTGTGCTTGCAGATGAAAGTGAGATCGCATCGCAAACAGTCGTCCTGACGACAGGGACTTTTCTGCGTGGAGTCATTCACATCGGAGATGTTTCGCGCTCTGGTGGGCGTATGGGTGATCGTGCCTCAATAAAGCTCGCAGATCGCGTGGACAGCTTTGAACTGCCCACGGGGCGTCTGAAGACCGGCACGCCACCGCGCCTTGATGGCAAAACCATCAACTGGGATGTTCTGGAAGAGCAGCCAGGTGATGATGATCCGGTCCTTTTTTCGTTTTTGTCAAAGGGCGTCACTGCGCGGCAGGTTTCGTGTGGAATTACCCATACGAATGAGAAAACACATGATATCATTCGCGAAAATCTCGAGAAGTCGGCGATGTACGGCGGTCATATCGACGGCGTGGGCCCGAGATACTGCCCTTCTATCGAAGATAAGATCGTGCGGTTTGCTGATAAAAGCTCGCATCAGATATTTCTTGAGCCGGAGGGGTTGAACACAAATACAGTATATCCGAACGGTATCTCAACCTCCCTGCCTGAAGGGGTCCAGCTGGAGTATGTCCGGTCGATAAATGGCCTGGAGAATGCCGGTATCATTCAGCCAGGGTATGCGATTGAGTATGATTACGTCGATCCGCGGGTGTTAAATGCGACGCTGGGTCTGGACAGTGTCCCCGGGCTGTATCTTGCTGGTCAGATCAACGGGACAACCGGTTATGAGGAGGCTGCCGCTCAGGGGATGGTTGCCGGGCTAAATGCGGCCGCCGCCGCAATGGGACGTGGTAAGATCATATTTTCAAGGGCTGAAAGCTATATCGGGGTTATGATTGACGATCTGACAACCCGGGGTGTGACGGAGCCTTACCGGATGTTCACCTCGCGCGCCGAATTCAGGCTGTCTCTGCGGGCGGATAATGCTGATCAGCGTCTGACGCCAAAGGGAATTGCAATTGGATGTGTTGGTGCGGACCGTGCCGCTGCGTGGTCACAAAAGCATGAAGCGCTTGAGGCGGCGCGGAATATGATGACCGATACAACGTTTACTCCATCGGAGGCGGCAGCGGCTGGCATGCGGATTAACCAGGACGGTTCCCGCAGGACAGTAATGGAATTACTGGCATTTCCGGATGTTGGTTTTGACATTGTCGAAAAGATTGATACGCGTTTAGCCGAAGTGCAGCCTGAGATACGCCGCCAGATGGAACGTGAAGCGCTTTATGCGAATTATATTGAGCGTCAGCAGCGCGACATTGCGTTGCTACAGAAAGATGAGGCGCTCACAATTCCCGCTGACTTTGATTACAGCTCTCTTGATGGTTTGTCGAAAGAACTGCAGGTGAAGCTTACGCGGGCTCGTCCTGAGACGCTTGCGCAGATGGGGCGTGTTGACGGGATTACGCCTGCGGCGATGACCATTGTTCTGGCGCGCCTGCGCCAGGTCAAAAAGCGCAGATCCGCATGAATACAAAGGCGCCTCCTGATATTGATGTTTCACGTGAAACATCTGAGCGGCTCGCTGCATTTCATGATCTGGTGCTTAAATGGAACCCTCGGATAAATCTGATATCTAAATCGAGTGCTCCTGATCTGTGGAACCGCCATATATGGGATTCGGCCCAGGCTTATCCGCTTGGCGGAGACTGGCGTACCTGGCTGGATATCGGAAGCGGGGGAGGATTTCCCGCCGTCATCATTGCAGTCCTTGCAAAAGAACGGAACTCCGCCGGTCATATCATCATGATTGAAAGCGATCAGCGCAAGGCCGCGTTTCTCAGGACGGTCATACGAGAGCTTAATCTGAGTGCCTCAGTACAGGTATCCCGGGTTGAAGCTGCTGCACCTGTAGGCGCCGACGTAATTTCTGCCCGCGCGCTTGCTGATCTGACGGAGCTTATCGGGTATGCTGAGCGCCATCTTAATCCTGAGGGCCGCGCCGTCTTTTTCAAAGGCGAAACCTGGGAAAAAGAGGTCGCCAGAGCACAGGAAACCTGGTCATTTTCCATCACATCGCATAAAAGTAAGACGAACCCCGCTGCTGCCGTTCTTGAGATAAAGGAAATCAAGCGTGTCTGACCTGTCGCGTCCTCAAGGCCCTAAAATCATTGCAGTTGCGAACCAGAAGGGGGGCGTTGGCAAGACGACGACCACCATCAATCTTGCCGCGGCACTCGCCGAATCCGGTGCGCGGGTGCTGGTCATTGATCTGGATCCCCAGGGAAATGCGTCCACCGGTCTCGGGATTGAGATGGAAGACCGGGAATTCACCACCTATGAGCTTTTGCTTGAGGATATTGATCTGGGGTCGGTCATTTTGCCGACGGTGACGCCCAATCTGATGATCGTGCCGGCGACGGTCGATCTGAGCTCAGCGGATCTGGAGCTGATGTCGAACGAAAAGCGCAGTTTTCTGTTGCATGATGCGCTGCGCCAGACGCGGATGGATGATTTCAATCTCGACTATATCCTGATCGACTGCCCGCCATCGCTGAACCTGCTGACCGTTAACGCGATGATTGCGGCGCATTCGGTGCTGGTGCCGCTGCAAAGTGAGTTTTTCGCGCTGGAAGGTCTGTCTCAGCTGATGCTGACGATCCGCGAAGTGCGCCAGACAGGAAATAAAAACCTGCGCATCGAGGGCGTGCTGCTGACGATGTTCGATCAGCGCAACAACCTGTCGACGCTGGTCGAACAGGACGCGCGCGACAATCTGGGAGAACTGGTGTTTGAAACACGTATCCCCCGCAATGTACGGGTCAGCGAAGCGCCGTCTTATGCCATGCCGGTGCTG
The DNA here is from genome assembly GCF_012932215.1 of Roseobacter ponti. GTDB lineage: Bacteria > Pseudomonadota > Alphaproteobacteria > Rhodobacterales > Rhodobacteraceae > Roseobacter > Roseobacter ponti. The sequence goes on from NZ_CP048788.1 coordinate 84,234, forward strand.
ACCTATGATACCGCGTCCAAGGGGGCGCAGGCCTACCGCGCGCTGGCGCAGGAAATTATGCATAAAAACAAAGCCAAAGTGGCGTGAGGGAGCGGGACATGTCGGGTGGAACAGAGCGCAAACGTGGTTTGGGACGGGGGCTTTCTGCCCTGATGTCGGATGTGGCGGACACCGAGGAGCGCGCCGCCACAGGCCCCGCAGCAGCCGAGCGGAAAATCCCTATCGAACAGATTTCGCCGAACCCGGATCAGCCGCGCAAGCGCTTTGCGGATGGCGATCTTGATGATCTGGCGGCTTCGATCAAAGAAAAGGGGGTCATCCAGCCCCTGATCGTACGGGCGCTGGCAAACGGACGCTATGAGATTGTTGCGGGGGAGCGACGCTGGCGCGCAGCACAGATGGCAAAGCTGCATGAACTGCCGGTCATCGTGCGGCAGTTTTCCGATGTTGAAGTGCTCGAAGTGGCGATCATCGAAAACATTCAGCGCGCCGATCTGAATGCGGTGGAAGAGGCCGCCGGCTACCGGCGGCTGATGGATGAATTTGGTCACACTCAGGAGAAGATGGCCGAGGCGCTTGGCAAAAGTCGAAGCCATATTGCGAACCTGCTGCGGTTGCTGAACCTGCCGGAATCAGTTCTGGACATGGTCCGCGGCGATACGCTGAGCGCGGGACATGCGCGGGCGCTGATCGGTTCCGACGACCCGCTGGCGCTGGCAAAGCAGATCATCAAAGGCGGGCTGTCCGTGCGCGCCACGGAAGCGCTGGTGAAAAAGGCCCAGGCCGGCGGTGACGAGGACAAACCGAAGAAAGCTGCTCCACCTGCGAAGGATGCAGATACCAAAGCGCTTGAGGGGGATCTTTCCGCGACGCTGGGGATGAAGGTTGAGCTTACCCATAAGCCGGGCGGCGAAAAGGGGCAGATAACACTGCACTATTCATCGCTGGAAGAGCTGGATGAGCTTTGCCGGATCCTGAGCGGAAACTAAGTGCTCAGGAGGTCGGCCAGCACGGCATTCAGCACCATAAGCCCATGTTCTGAAACAGTAATTCTGTCTTCTGTCACGTAAATCATTCCGATATCACTCAGATGCCGGATGCGACCGGGATCAAGTGGCCCACCGTTGAGCTTTTCATAGCGGGAGAGGCTGACGCCCTCCTCAAGACGCAATCCCATCAGCAGAAACTCACTGGCCTGGTCTTCCCGGCTCAGACGCTGCCTCGGTTTTTCAGTGGCGCTGGTATCGACAGCGGCAAGCCATCGCGCCGGGTTTGAGTAACATTCGGTCGCGTATCGTGCGCCATCTGATGTCAGTCGCCCGTGTGCGCCGGGCCCGATCCCGATGTAATCACCGTAGCGCCAGTAGATCAGGTTGTGCCGGGACTGCGCGCTGTCGCGGGCGTGGTTTGAAACCTCATAGGCGGGCATGCCCTCAGCGCCACAAATGTCGCGGGTCAGCGCATAGAGATCCGCGCTCAGATCATCGTCGGGCAGGTCGCGCAGCTTGCCGGCGTTGTAGCGATCCCCGAAAGCGGTGCCCTGTTCAATGGTCAACTGGTAAAGCGACAGGTGGTCCACCGCCATTGACAGGGCAGAGCGCAGTTCCGCATCCCATTCCGCGAGGGACTGCCCCTGGCGGGCATAGATGAGATCGAAACTGACCCGGGCAAAAGTGTCCCGCGCGATATCGAAGGCGGCCATGGCTTCCTGCGCGGTGTGAATGCGGCCCAGCCGGCGCAGATCATCGTCGTTCAGCGCCTGGATGCCCATGGAGATGCGGTTCACACCGCCGTCGCGATAGGCCCGGAACCGTCCGGCCTCGACCGAACCGGGGTTCGCCTCAAGCGTGATCTCCAGATCATTTGCCACCGGCCAGAGCCTGCGAATTTCGGTGATGATCGCGGCAACGGTGTCCGGGTCCATCAGGCTGGGCGTGCCACCACCGAAGAATACCGCGTTCAGCACCCGGCCGGGCGTTTCAGCCGCCGCGCGTCGCAGTTCGGTCAGATAGGCCGCAGCCCAGGCCGCCTGGTCGATGCTGCGCGATACGTGACTGTTAAAGTCGCAATAGGGACACTTTGCCTCGCAGAATGGCCAGTGGATGTAGAGCCCGAAGCCGCCTGTCTGCCAGTCCTCAGCCAAAGCAGCCGGCAATCAGTTTCCGGAAGGCATCGGCGCGGTGGCTCACCCTGTTTTTCTCTGCCGGGTCCATTTCGGCAAAGGTCACGTCGTACCCGTCGGGCATGAACATCGGGTCATAACCGTGTCCGGTTCCGCCCCGGATCGGCCAGACAAGCGTGCCGTTTACGCGGCCTTCAAATACCTCTTCGTCACCGCCGGGCCAGGCCAGAACAAAGGTGGCACGGAACCGGGCGCGCCAGGGCTGCGGCACACCCCTGGCCACGAGCAGGTCATGCGTTTTCTGCATCGCCATCATAAAATCGCGCCCGTCCGGCGTTTCGGCCCAGTCGGCGGTATAAACGCCCGGCTGATCGTCGAGCCCCTCGACTTCGATGCCAGAATCGTCAGCCAGTGCGGGCAGGCCGGTGCCCGCGACAGCTCCGCGGGCCTTGATCCGGGCGTTGCCGACGAATGTATCCTCGGTTTCTTCGGGTTCCGTCAGCTCCATCGCGGCAGCACCCACAACCTCAACGCCGTGCGGCGCAAAGAGCTGTTCCATCTCTTCGAGCTTGCCCGCGTTATGGGTCGCGATCAGGATGCGTTTGCCCTCGAAGCGTCGTGTCATGAAGTGGCGGCTTTCTGTGCTGAGACCAGTTCGCTCACGCCCTTTTCGGCGAGATCCAGCAAAGCATTCATCTGATCTCGTGAATAGGTCGAGCCCTCAGCACTCATCTGCACCTCAATGAGCTGTTTTGAGCCGGTCATTATGAAATTACCGTCAACCCCGGCCTCGGAGTCCTCCGGATAATCCAGGTCGAGAACCGGCTGGCCGGCATATATGCCGCAGCTGATCGCGGCCACCGGATCGGTCAGCGGGTCACTGATCACATCACCGGCCTTCATCAGTTTGTTCACAGCGAGTTTAAGGGCGATCCAGCCGCCGGTGATCGAGGCACACCGGGTGCCGCCGTCAGCCTGGAGCACATCGCAATCAACAGTGATCTGACGCTCACCCAGGGCCACACGATCGACGCCGGCGCGCAGAGAGCGTCCGATCAGCCGCTGGATCTCGACGGTGCGGCCGCCCTGTTTGCCGCTTGCGGCTTCACGGCGCATGCGGGTGTTGGTGGCGCGTGGAAGCATGCCGTATTCTGCCGTGACCCAGCCAAGACCGGAACCCTTGATGAACGGCGGTACGCGGTCTTCGATGGTTGCGGTGCAGAGCACATGCGTGTCGCCCATGCGGATCAGCGCGGAGCCTTCGGCGTGTTTGGTGAAACCTGTTTCAATGGAAACAGCGCGCATTTCGTTCAGTTCTCGGCCGGAAGGGCGCATGGGATATCCTTTTTATATGCGTCTCTCCGATACAGGGGCGGCGGGCCCTGATGCAACCCCGATTGAATTCCGCGCGATCTGTGCTTTTATGTGTGCTCGGTCAGGAAACGGTTATGAATGATAAGGCGGATATCCTCGGAGAGATGAACGATCGCTCGCGCGAGGTGTTTCGCCGTGTGGTTGAGGGCTATCTTGCGGATGGCGCACCGGTGGGCTCGCGCACGCTGACGCGGGACTTTTCGGAAAAGGTGAGTGCGGCGACGATCCGCAACGTCATGCAGGATCTGGAGTATCTGGGTCTTCTCGACAGTCCGCACATCAGCGCGGGACGGATCCCGACCCAGCAGGGGCTGCGCATGTTTGTTGATGGCCTGCTGGAAATCGGCGATCCCGATGATCACGACCGTGAGCAGATCGATGCCACCATGGGATCGAACTCGGAAGATGTGAGCGGGCTGCTGGACCGGGTGGGGTCTGCACTGTCGGGCGTGACGCGGGGCGCATCGCTGGTGATGACACCCAAACGCGAGGCGCCGATCAGGCATATCGAATTTGTCTCTTTGTCGCCTGACCGGTCGCTGGTTGTGCTGGTCTTTGCTGACGGACATGTGGAAAACCGGCTGTTTACCCCGCCGCCGGGACAGACGCCCAGCTCCATGCGGGAAGCTGCGAATTTCCTCAATGCGCTGATTGAAGGGCGCACGCTCAGTGAATTGCAGGGGGTGATCGCCGCACAGATTTCCACCCGCCGGCAGGAAATCGATTCGCTGGCGCGTGCGCTGGTGGAAAGCGGGCTGGCCGTCTGGGAAGGCGAAGGCGATCAGATCGAGCGGCTGATCGTGCGCGGGCGGGCCAATCTGCTCAGCGGGGGCGGTGAAGAAGAAGACCTGGAGAAGATCCGGCAGCTTTTCGATGATCTGGAACGCAAGCGTGATATCGCGGAATTTCTTGAACTGGCTGAGGAAGGCGAAGGCGTTCGCATTTTTATCGGCTCAGAAAACAAACTTTTTTCACTTTCGGGTTCCTCTCTGGTGGTTTCCCCATATATGAACTCGGATCGGAAGATCATTGGCGCCGTGGGTGTCATTGGTCCGACGAGACTGAATTACGGACGCATTGTGCCGATTGTGAATTACACGGCGCAGCTGGTCGGAAAGCTGATTTCAGACCGAAAGTAGGGGTTGATGATGGCAGAACCTAAGAACGAAGAGTTCCTGGACGATATTGATGACGCAGAGGCCGAGGCTTTTGCGGAAGATATGGCCGAGATTGATGACGAGGCCGTGGAGCTGGAAGAAATCAAAGCCGAGCGGGATGAGTACCGGGACCGGTTCATGCGCGCGCTTGCGGATGCCGAGAATGCACGCAAGCGTTCGGACAGAGACCGCCGGGAGGCCGAAAATTATGGCGGCTCCAAACTGTCGCGGGATATTCTGCCCGTCTATGACAATATGAAGCGGGCGATCGAGACAATCACCGACGCGCAGAAGGAAGCCAACTCGGCGCTGATCGAGGGAATTGAGCTGACGATGCGCGAGCTGCTCAGCGTGTTCAAAAAGCACGGCATTGAGGTGATCGCGCCGCAGGTCGGTGATCGGTTTGACCCCAAGCAGCACCAGGCAATGTTTGAAGCACCAGTGCCGGATACCAAAGCGGGTGACATCATTCAGGTCGCTGCCGAAGGGTTCATGCTGCACGACCGGCTGCTGCGTCCTGCGCAGGTCGGGGTGTCATCGACGCCGGCGAAGTAAGGCTTACAACAGTTTCTGAGACCTTAAGAGAGGCGGTCAGGATCTGGCCGCCTCTTTCAGTTTATAGAGCAGATCGAGCGCTTCTCGCGGGGTCAGCTCATCGGGGTGGATGTCTTCGAGGGTTTTCTCAAGCTCTGACGTTTTCTGCGGTGCGGGCGGTGGCGGCGGTGTCGCAGCAAAGAGCGGCAGGTCATCAATCAGCGTTTTTTGCGTGACGCCGCCTTCGCGCTCACCCTTTTCCAGTGCGTCGAGCACGACGCGCGCCCGGGCGATCACGGCAGGTGGCAGCCCGGCGAGTTGAGCGACCTGGACACCATATGAGCGGTCGGCTGCACCTTTACGGACCTCATGCAGGAAGATCACTTCGCCTTCCCACTCCTTAACGGCGACAGTGGCGTTTTCGACGCCGGTAAGCTTGCCCGCAAGCGCCGTCATTTCGTGGTAATGGGTGGCGAAAAGCGCGCGGCTTTTGTTTACGTCGTGAAGATGCTCAAGCGTGGCCCAGGCGATGGAAAGCCCGTCATAGGTTGCCGTGCCGCGGCCGATCTCATCCAGGATCACCAGAGCGCGGTCATCAGCCTGGTTAAGGATGGCCGCGGTTTCCACCATCTCGACCATAAAGGTCGAGCGGCCACGTGCGAGATCATCTGAGGCGCCGACGCGGCTGAAAAGCTGGCTGATCAGACCGATATGCGCGTCAGCCGCAGGCACAAAGCTGCCCATCTGCGCCAGGATTGCAATCAGCGCGTTCTGGCGCAGGAAGGTCGATTTACCGGCCATGTTCGGGCCGGTCAGCAACCAGATCTGTGCGTCATCGCCGCCCGCGCTCAGGGCACAGTCGTTGGCGATGAAGGGCTCGCCCGATTGCTGGCGCAGCGCGTGTTCCACAACCGGATGACGTCCGCCGGTGATTTCAAAACAACGGCTGTCGTCCACCCGCGGGCGGATCCAGTTTTCAGCAACCGCCAGTTCTGCTAGGGCCGCGGCAGTATCCGTCTCCGCCAGGGCCGCGGCGGTCCGGGCCACCGGTCCGGCAGACGACAGAACGGCCTGCCGGAGTTCTTCAAACAGACGCTTTTCAATCTCCAGCGCACGGGAGCCCGCGTTGAGGATCTTCGTCTCCATCTCGGAAAGCTCGACGGTGGTGAAACGCACCTGGCTGGCCGTTGTCTGTCGGTGGATAAACGTCTCTGACAAAGGCGCGGACAGCATTTTATCCGCATGGGTCGAGGGAGTTTCGATAAAATATCCCAGAACGTTGTTGTGTTTGATTTTCAAAGACGAAATGCCTGTGTCAGAGACGTATTCCTTCTGCATGCGGGCAATGACTCCCCGGCCTTCGTCACGCAGCTGGCGGGCCTCGTCAAGATCTTCGTCAAGACCGGCTGCAATAAAACCCCCGTCCCGCGCGAGGAGGGGCGGTTCGGCAATCAGCGCCGTGTCGAGGAGGTCAATAAGCGCGCCGTGACCATCGAAATCAGCGATCGCTGCTTGCTGCAAAGAGGGCAGGTCACCGGTCTGCAGATCCTGCCTGAGATGCTGCGCCTGTGTGAGACCGTTGCGCATGGCGGCGAGGTCGCGCGGGCCGCCCCGGTCGAGCGACAGACGCGAAAGCGCACGGTCCAGATCCGGCACGCGTCGCAGCTGATCACGGGTCTTCTGCCGCAGAGCGTTGTCATCAGCAAAATATCCGGCCGCGTCGAGGCGCATATGGATCGTATCCAGATCCCGTGACGGGCTGGACAGACGCCGCTCCAGCAGTCGCGCGCCGCCTGCTGTAACCGTACGGTCGAGCACCGACAGCAGCGAGCCCGCCCGACCGCCGGACAGGGCCTGGGTCAGCTCCAGATTGCGGCGGGTCGCGGCATCGATCTGAACGGTGCGGGCCTCTGCCTCCCTGCGTGGTGGCCGCAGCAGGGGCAGCTGTCCTTTCTGCGTGATGTCGAGGTATTGCAGAACGGCACCCATGGCCGACACCTCAGCGCGGGAGAAATTAGCCCAGGCATCCAGCGTGCTGACCCCGAATAGTGCGCAAAGGCGCTGCTCACCGCCCGTACTGTCAAAGGCGGAACGCGCAAGGCCGGTAAGAGCGATGCCGAAATCCTCTGCAGTTTCGCGCAGGCCGGGCTCACTGCTTTCCGAAACGATTAGTTCTGAGGGTGCCAGCCGCGCCAGTTCCGGCCCAAGCCGCAGCGGGCTCAGCGGCATGACATGAAACGCGCCCGTCGAGATGTCGACCCAGGCGAGCGCCTGAGCATCCCGCACTTCGGCGAAAGCGGCGAGAAAATTGTGCCGGCGCGCTTCAAGCAGGCTCTCTTCGGTCAGCGTGCCGGGCGTCACAAGACGCACGACATCGCGCTTTACCACTGATTTAGAGCCTCTTTTCTTTGCTTCCGCCGGGCTTTCCAACTGTTCGCAAACGGCCACACGGAAGCCTTTACGGATCAGCGTCAGAAGATAGCCTTCGGCTGAATGCACCGGCACGCCGCACATGGGGATATCCTCGCCGTCATGCTTCCCGCGTTTGGTCAGCGCGATATCCAGCGCTTCGGAGGCGTTCACCGCATCCTCGAAAAACATCTCGTAGAAATCGCCCATCCGGTAGAACAGCAAGGCGTCCCGGTACCCGGATTTGATCTCGAGAAATTGCGCCATCATCGGCGTGACGGTCATAGAGCCCCCCGGCGGTTTGCGCCGACCTTACAAATGCCGCAGGCGGACGGAAAGCCTCAAATGGCGCCTGCTTGAGGCATCCTGGCCTGCGGTGTAATGCTTGGTGTTCCGGAAGTTCACACAAGGCCGATCATCATGTCCAAATCCCGCGTTACGCCCGAAGAGGCGCTTGCTTTCCACCTGGAGCCGACGCCGGGTAAGTTCGAGATCCAGGCCACGGTGCCGATGACGACGCAACGCGATCTGAGCCTTGCCTATTCGCCCGGGGTGGCGGTGCCCTGCGAGGCGATCGCGGAGAACCCCGAGACGGCCTATGACTACACCAACAAGGGCAACCTGGTGGCGGTGATTTCCAACGGGACGGCTGTGCTGGGTCTGGGGAACCTCGGGGCGCTGGCGTCCAAGCCGGTGATGGAAGGCAAGGCGGTTCTGTTCAAGCGGTTTGCCGATGTGAACAGCATCGATATCGAGCTTGATACTGAAGATCCGGATGAGTTCTGCCGGGCTGTCAGGCTGATGGGGCCGACCTTTGGCGGGATCAACCTGGAAGACATCAAGGCGCCTGAGTGTTTCATCATCGAGCAGCGCCTCAAGGAAGAAATGGATATCCCGGTCTTTCACGATGACCAGCATGGCACGGCAGTGATCTGTGCGGCCGGGCTGATCAATGCGTTGCATCTGTCTGAGAAAAAGATCGAAGATGTGCGGATCGTGCTGAACGGTGCGGGGGCGGCCGGCATCGCCTGTCTTGAGCTGCTGAAATCCATGGGCGCGCAGCATCAGAACTGCATCATGTGCGACACCAAGGGCGTGATTTACCAGGGCCGCACCGAGGGTATGAACCAGTGGAAATCCGGACATGCGGTGGCCACCGAACTGCGCACCCTCGAAGAGGCGATGAAAGGCGCGGATGTGTTCCTTGGTGTCTCTGTGAAAGGCGCGGTGACCCAGGCGATGGTCGAAAGAATGGCCGAGAACCCGGTCATTTTCGCCATGGCGAACCCTGATCCCGAGATTACACCGGAAGAAGCGCATGCAGTCCGCCCCGATGCGATCGTTGCAACAGGGCGCAGCGATTATCCAAACCAGGTCAATAACGTGCTTGGCTTTCCCTATCTTTTTCGCGGGGCGCTCGACATCAATGCCCGGGCGATCAACGACGAAATGAAGATTGCCTGTGCCCACGCGCTGGCCAATCTCGCCCGCGAGGATGTGCCCGACGAGGTGGGTCTGGCCTATGGTAAAAACCTGACCTTCGGGCGTGACTACATTATCCCCACGCCGTTTGATCCGCGGCTGATCTGGCGCATTCCGCCGGCTGTTGCCCATGCCGGGATGAATACCGGCGCGGCACGGCGGCCGATTATCGATATGGACGCCTATGAGGTATCACTAAAGGCACGTATGGATCCGACCGCGAGTATTCTGCGCGGGATTAATGCGCGGGCGCGGGCAAATCAGGCGCGCGTGATCTTTGCCGAAGGTGATGACCCGCGGGTGTTGCGCGCGGCGGTGATGTACCAGCGCTCAGGTCTTGGCAAAGCGCTTGTTGTCGGGCGCGATGACGATGTGCGCGAAAAGCTCGACAAGGCGGGGATGGGTGATGCCGTCCGGGAAATCGAAGTGGTGAATGCAGCGAGGACGCAGCACCTCGATACCTACAAAAACTTTCTCTATGACAGGCTGAAACGCGGTGGTTTCGATGCGCAGGACATTCACCGTCTCGCCGCGCGCGACCGGCATGTGTATTCGGCGCTGATGCTGGCACACGGTCACGGCGATGCGCTGGTCACCGGTGCAACGCGTAAATCGGCCCATATCATGGACCGCATTAACCATGTCTTCGATGCCAATATCGAAAGCGGGGCGGCGGGGATCACGGCGCTGCTGCACAAAGGGCGGATCGTGTTTATCGCGGACACTCTGGTGCATGAGTGGCCGGATGAAGAAGATCTCGCCAATATCGCGGAGCGTGCGGCCACTGTGGCACAGAACATGGGGCTTGAGCCGCGGGTGGCATTCGTGAGTTTTTCCACCTTTGGCTATCCGGTGTCAGAGCGGGCGGAGAAGATGGCCAAGGCGTCAGATGTGCTCGACCGGCGCGGCGTGAGCTTTGAATACGAAGGCGAGATGACGGTTGACGTGGCGCTGAACATGAAATCCCAGGCCGGGTATCCGTTTTCACGGCTCACGGGGCCTGCGAATATCCTGGTCGTACCGGCGCGGCATTCCGCGAGCATTTCGGTCAAGCTGATGCAGGAGATGGCGGGCGCCACGGTGATCGGGCCGATCCTTGCGGGTGTGGACGGGTCGATCCAGATCTGTTCGACGGTGTCCACAGCCAATGACATCCTGAACATGGCGGTTCTGGCCGCCTGCAAGGTCGGCTGATGACGATATACAATCTGGGCTCGATCAACGCGGATAACGTATATGCGGTGCCGCATCTGCCGGCCCCGGGGGAGACGCTGGCGGCAACCGGCCTGCGCAACGGTCTGGGCGGTAAGGGCGCCAATATGTCGGTGGCCGCAGCCCGTGCCGCGGCGCGCGTTGTGCACATCGGCGCGGTCGGACCCGACGGGCGCCGGGCTGTGGAACGGCTGCTGGAATATGGTGTCGACACCCGCCATATCGCGCAGGTTGCTGAGGTGACCGGGCACGCGAACATTTATGTTGATGCCGCCGGAGAGAATGTGATCATTCTGTGCGCCGGCGCCAACCACGCCGTTCCTCATGCAGAGATTGCAAAAGCCCTGAGCAGTGCGAACGCCGGGGATTTTTTCGTAACGCAGAATGAGACCAACGCCCAGGCAGAGGCTGCCAGGATGGCGCATGATCTGGGGCTCCGGGTTGTCTATGCAGCAGCGCCTTTTTCAGCGGGCGCCGTGCAGGCAGTGATGCCGGTGCTTGATCTGCTGGTGCTGAATGCCGTTGAGGCAGAGCAGCTTTGCGTAGAAACAGGCTCTGATACAGGCGATCTGCCGGTGCGGGACGTCATGGTGACCCGTGGCGGAGAGGGATGCATCTGGTACACCGCAGGCGCCGCGCCACAGGTTTTTCCGGCCATTCCGGTGACGCCGGTCGATACCACCGGGGCCGGCGATACGTTTACCGGGTATCTTATTGCGGGACTTGATCGCGGCATGCCGATGGCTCAGGCGATCGGTCTGGCAACCCGGGCCGGGGCACTGATGGTCATGCGTCACGGCACCGCGGATGTGATCCCCGATCTCAAAGTGATCGAGGAGTTTGCGTTCCGCTGATCAGCTGCCGGCAAAGGGCGCGTCCGCACCCCAGAGTTCTTTCACGCGTTTGTCGCGTCCACAGGCATCGCGATAGGCTTTGTAGGCCGAGGACTGACGTTTTGGACCAAAACGTGTGAGGACAAGCCTGTCACCTTTGTAGTAATCCTGGTGATAGTCCTCGGCGGGATAAAACGTACCGGCCGGCAGCACCGGCGTGACAACGGTCTGGCCAAGTGCCTGTTCGGCGGCCGCAATTGCGCTTGCAGCGGCGCGTTCGGCCTCCGGTGTGTCAGCGAAAACAGCCGTGCGGTAGCTGTCGCCGCGGTCACAGAACTGCCCGCCGGCATCGGTGGGATCGACGGAGCGCAGGAAGAGATCAAGCAGTTTTTCGCGTGTGACCACAGCAGGGTCAAACCGGATCTCCACTGCCTCGTAGTGGCCGGTGTCGCCTCCTGTGACCTCCTTGTACGTCGGGTTTGCGGTGGTGCCGCCGGTATATCCTGATACCACTTCGCTGACACCGCTGACGCGTTCGAAATCAGCCTCGACACACCAGAAACAGCCGCCGGCAACCACCAGCGTTTCCTGTGTCTGTGCATGGCCGGTTTTCGACTGCGCGAAAAGACCCAGCGCGATCATGCCGGCAAGAGCCACGGATTTCATTGTATAGAGTCTGAGCATATCATGTCTCCTTTGTGGCAAGACTGCCGTGCGGGGCTGTCCGTGACAACTCACGCCGGCGCGAGGTCACGGCCTGGTGAACGCAGGTGAGCGGTGGCCTTGCACCGGAGCGCATTCCCGGGTCAGTCTGAAACAATCACGCCGGGGCAAATGCTGTGCCGGACCGGCCGCTGAAACATAAGGAAGCTGAAATGCGCATCGCGATGTGGTCCGGCCCCCGCAATCTCAGCACGGCGATGATGTACAGCTTTGCCGCGCGCGGCGATTTCACCGTTATGGATGAGCCCTTTTACGCGCCCTATCTTGCGGCATCCGGTGCGGAACATCCGATGCGTGACGAGATCCTGGCCGCTCATGAAAATGAGCCGGACAAAGTGGTAAAGATCTGCGCCGCCCCGGTTAAGACGCCGCATCTTTACATGAAACACATGCCGCATCATATGCTTGCGGGATTTCCGCTGGACTGGGCCCGTGACTGTGTGAACGTCCATCTTATCCGCCACCCTGCACGCGTTATCGCAAGCTATGCGGCCAAGCGCGAGCATCCGAGCCTCGAAGACATCGGCTTTTTGCAGCAAAAGGCGCTTTATGACCGCCTGGGCGGGGTGGTCATTGACGGCACTGATATCCGGGCGAATCCTGAGAGCATGCTGCGTGCACTTTGTGAGGCGATCGGTTTGCCCTTTGATCCGCAGATGTTGCACTGGCAGGCGGGGCCCCGGGCCGAGGACGGCGTATGGGCCGCGCACTGGTACGGGGCTGTGCACCGGAGCACCGGGTTTGCCGGCGCCGAAGCAGCACTGCCGGAACTGACCGGCGAAAACGCGGCACTTTGTGAGGCGGCTTTGCCCGCTTATCTGGCGATGAAATCTTATTCTCTAAAATAAACTGAAACTATTCCGGGACCGGTTTCGTGATTGTTGCATCAACACCAACAGGAGACCGAGACTATGAGAAATTCAGTTGCCACAATGTTTGCCCTTTGCCTGACCGCCGGTGCCGCCGGTGCGGACGGGCATGCCGCCCCGATGGTCGACGCGATGAACCAGGACGTGTCCAACGGCATCGTCAGCGCGGAAAAGGTGATGGCGGGTGAAAACGGCTGGCTCGTGGTGCACCGCACGGATGCCGAAATGAAACCGGGCCCCGTTGTCGGTTATGCGCCACTGCGTGCAGGGGCGAACACCGATGTGGCCGCGATCCTTCAGGAAGATGTGGCGAGCGGTGACATGCTGATGCTTATGGTGCATTCCGAGGCAGGTGGTACCGCGACAGGTGTGTTTGAATACACGCTGGGCGCCAAAGAAGACGGACCGATCAAGCCCGACGGCAAGCTGGTCATGCAGGTCATCACAGCCGACTGACCCCGTCTCCGCCGCAGTCAAAGGACCCGGGTCGCAGCGATGCACCCGGGTCTTTTGCGGTCAGGATTTAAGCCGGCGCTCGCGTGCTGCCAGCAGTTTCAGGCGCAGCGCATTGAGCTGAATGAAGCCTGCCGCATCTTTCTGATCATAGGCGCCGGCGTCATCTTCAAAGGTGACGTGGGCCTCGGAGTAAAGCGACCGGTCAGACCAGCGCCCGACGGTGCGCACGTGCCCTTTGTAGAGCTTCAGACGCACAGTGCCCTGCACATGGGTCTGGCTGGCGTCGATGGCGGCCTGCAGCATCGTGCGCTCGGGGCTGAACCAGAAACCGTTGTAAATGAGTTCGGCATAGCGCGGCATCAGCTCGTCTTTGAGGTGCATCGCGCCGCGGTCGAGTGTGATCGATTCAATCGCCCGGTGCGCTTCCAGCAGCAGCGTGCCGCCGGGGGTTTCGTAGATGCCGCGTGATTTCATGCCCACAAACCGGCCTTCGACCAGATCGAGCCGTCCGCAGCCATGCTTGCCACCCAGTTCGTTAAGTTTTGTCAGGATCGTCGCAGGGCTCATCGCCTCGCCGTTGATGCTGACCGCGTCGCCTTTTTCAAAGCCGATCTCGACGTATTCGGGCGTATCGGGCGCCTCTTCGGGGCTGACGGTGCGCTGATAGACGTAATCGGGCGCATCGACCGCCGGGTCTTCGAGCACTTTGCCTTCTGAAGAGGTATGCAGCAGGTTGGCGTCGACCGAAAACGGTGCCTCGCCGCGTTTGTCCTTTGCAATCGGGATCTGATTTTTCTCAGCAAAATCAATAAGCTTAGTCCGGCTGGTCAGATCCCACTCGCGCCAGGGCGCGATCACCTTAATCTCAGGGTTCAGAGCATAGGCGGCAAGCTCGAAACGCACCTGATCGTTGCCCTTACCGGTCGCGCCATGGGCCACCGCATCCGCGCCGGTTTCGGCGGCAATCTCGACCAGACGTTTGGAAATCAGCGGGCGGGCAATGGAGGTGCCCAGCAGATATAGCCCCTCATAGACCGCATTGGCGCGGAACATCGGAAAAACGAAATCGCGCACGAATTCCTCGCGCAGGTCCTCGATGTAGATGGCGCTCGCGCCCATCATCTCGGCCTTGGCGCGGGCGGGTTCGAGCTCTTCGCCCTGACCAAGATCGGCGGTAAAGGTCACAACTTCGCAGCCGTATTCCGTCTGGAGCCATTTGAGGATGATTGATGTATCAAGACCGCCGGAGTAGGCGAGCACAACTTTTTTGGGCGCAGACATGAAATCTTCCTTTTCGATGTGTGACGCCGCGTAGCGGTTTTCGCGGGCAGGGGCAAGATTGAAGCCATCGTTGACCCGGAGCGGGGCAGCACTTATCGACGGGGATGAACAGGAGCGCATCCGGATTGTGAGGACTATATGACAGAGGCTTTTCGCACGCGTGCGGATGCGGCAACCGAGGCCATGCGCGCGGTTTTTCCGGCCACCCCGCTGATGCGCAACGATCTGCTGTCGGCTAAATATGATGCGGACATCTGGCTCAAGCGGGAAGACCTGAGCCCGGTGCGCTCTTACAAACTGCGCGGCGCATTCAATGCCATGCGCAAGGTTATCCCCGACCAGCAGATGTTCGTCTGTGCCAGTGCGGGAAACCACGCACAGGGCGTTGCTTTTATGTGCCGTCATTTTGCGGTGCGCGGCGTGGTGTTCATGCCGGTGACGACGCCCGAGCAGAAAATTATGAAAACTCGGATGTTCGGCGGTGAATATGTCGAAGTGCGGCTGGTCGGTGATTATTTCGACCAGACCCTCGCTCAGGCCCAGGCATTCTGTGCGCAGGAGAAGGCGCATTTTCTGTCGCCCTTTGATGATGAGGATGTGATTGAGGGACAGTCCTCCGTTGCTGCCGAAATCCAGAAACAGCTCGGCCGGTTGCCCGACCGGATTGTGCTGCCTGTGGGCGGTGGTGGTCTGTCTGCGGGCACGCGCAGTTATTTCGGCGATAAGGTGTCCTATACGTTTGTCGAACCGTCGGGCGCCAAAAGCCTTGCGTCCGCCCTCGCGGAGGGCGCGCCGGTGGATGTCTCGCCGATCAACAGTTTCGTTGACGGTGCGGCTGTCGCGAAACTGGGTGCGCGCACCTTTGAAAAGCTGAGCGATGTCGCGGCGTCAGAAGTTATCCACCTGTCCGAAGACCGGATCTGTGGCACCATTGTCGAGATGCTCAACGTCGAAGGCATCGTGCTGGAGCCTGCCGGCGCGCTGGCGATTGAGGCACTGGGCGAGATTGCTGACCTGATCCGTGGCAAAACCGTGGTCTGTGTGGCCTCGGGCGGTAACTTTGATTTCGAACGGTTGCCCGAAGTCAAAGAGCGGGCGCAGCGCTATGCCGGGCTGAAGAAATATTTTATCCTGCGGTTGCCTCAGCGGCCCGGCGCGCTGAAGGATTTTCTGCAGACGCTTGGCCCGCACGACAACATTACCCGGTTTGAATACATGAAGAAATCAGCGCGGAATTTCGGGTCGGTGCTGATCGGTATCGAGACCGATCATTCCCGTAATTTTGCCGAGATGTTCCGGCGTATTGAGGACGCCGGGTTTACCTATACTGACATCACAAATGACGAAACGCTTGCGCAGTTCGTGATCTGACCGATGGAGCCGGGCGGTAAAATCGCGGTGATCACGGGTGGTGCCAGCGGCATCGGAGCGGCGCTTGCTGCGCAGATGATCGCCCGGGGGGCACGGGTGACGATTGCTGATCTGGACGAGGGTGCGGTGCAGACACGGGCGGCGGCGCTGGGCTGCGCGGGCTGTGTCTGTGACGTGCGATCCGAGGCGGATATCGTCGCGCTGATTGACGCAGTACGCGAGGAGCAGGGCGAGGTTGATATTTTCGTCTCTAACGCTGGCCTTTTTGAGCCTCAGCCCGGACATGCGGCATCGGCGCCTGATGCCGTCTGGCAGCAGAACTGGGCGGTTCATGTGATGGCGCATGTTTACGCAGCCCGCGCCCTGCTGCCCGGGATGATCGAACGGGGATCGGGGTATTTTGTGAACATCGCGTCGGCTGCCGGTCTGCTCAATCAGGTCGGTAACGCGGCCTATTCCGCAAGCAAACACGCCGCCGTCAGTTTTGCCGAATCGCTCGCCATCAGCCACGGTGATCAGGGCATCGGGGTTTCGGTTGTCTGTCCGCAATATGTGGCGACGCCACTCATCGGGCTTGATGATGCCGACGCCGGGGCGCACGCATCCCTGCTGACAGCCGCAGAAGTGGCGGAGGTAATTCTGGACGCCGTCCTGGCGGAGCGGTTTATGGTGCTGCCCCATGGCGAAGTGGCTGCGTTTTTTGCTAAGCGCGCAGCGGACCCTGAGAGATGGATTGCTGGCATGCGCCTTTTTAATGCCCGCGCCGAGGCGCTTAAGACCGGCGGCGATCTTCCGGCTTATTACAGTTTGCTCTGATCCGAGGTGCGCTCGGCGACTTCGTTCAGAAAGTAAGCGCGCGACTGCTGGTAACAGGCGACAAGCCCTGGCACATCAACAGTGTCTGATCCAGCAACCTTACTCTCACCGTCCCGGCACAGCTCAGAAAACTTACGAAAGCCCAGATTGAGCGCGCTGCCCTTGAGGAAATGCAGACGTTCAGCAAGAGTTTCGCGCGGGCTGCCCGGGAGCCCGTCGATTTCTCCGTCGACTTCCTCGAGGAATAATTCGATCACCTCATCAAAGTCTTCTGCGCCTACCTCGCTTTGAAGCGCGCAGACACGGTCCCAGTCAATCATCCTGCGCTCCTCGTCCGCCGGTGCAAGAATGACCGCAAAGTCCTAAAAGAGCGTTAGCGCCTGACCAGCATCCCGTTTCCGTAAACCTTCACCCATCCTTAAGGGTAAGACGCGTATGAGGGGAGGGTTGCAAAAACCCGAATTGAAATGTCCCTGACGACGACCCGAAATAACAAAGACTACACGCCGGCGGGCACTGCCGATGCCCGTCTTGTGCTGGTTGTTGATGACAGCAAACTGCAGCGGCGCATTCTGAGCAGCTCGCTGACCCGCTGGGGATACGAGGTGATGGAGGCAGAAAGCGGGATGCGCGCGCTGGAGCTTTGTCGCGAAAGGCCGCCCGAACTGGTGCTGAGCGACTGGGTCATGCCTGGCATGACGGGCATCGAATTCTGCCAGAAATTCCGCGAGATGACTGACGAGAATTACGGATACTTCATTCTGCTGACGTCCAAGAGCGACAAAAACGAAGTGGCACAGGGACTGGACGCGGGAGCCGATGATTTTCTCACCAAGCCGGTGGATGGCAATGAGCTTCGCGCACGCATGACCGCAGGGGAACGCATCCTCGAGATGCAGCGGGAACTCACAGCGAAAAATCAGGTGATCACCGAAACGCTCGATGAGCTGCAACGCGTTTACGATTCGCTTGACCGTGATCTGATTGAGGCGAAAAAGCTTCAGCAGTCTCTGGTTAAAGAGCGGCAGAAATCATTTCCCGGCGCTGAGCTTTCCCTGTTGCTGCGCTCCAGCGGTCATGTTGGCGGCGACCTCGTCGGCTATTATCCGGCTGCACCCGGGCATCTTGGTCTCTTTGCCATCGACGTTTCGGGGCATGGTATCAGCTCGGCACTGATGACAGCCCGGCTGGCCGGATATCTGTCGGCAAGCGCGCCGGACCAGAATGTCGCCCTGCAAAAGCAAAGCGACGGCTCCTACATCTCGCGCGCGCCCGCCGAGGCGATCGAAAAGCTTAACGAACTGGTGCTCGATGAGATGGAGACCGAGCATTATTTCACGCTGCTGCTGGCGGATATCGATCTGGCCACCGGTCATGTTGTGCTGGGCCAGGCCGGGCATCCGCATCCGGTGATACAGCGCGCGGACGGTACGATCTGGCAGGACGGCACCGGCGGGTTTCCGGTCGGGCTGATGTCGGGCGTGACCTTTTCGCAGTTTGAACTTGCGCTGGACCCCGGCGACCGGCTTCTGATCCTGTCGGACGGGGTCACGGAATGTCCGGGCCGGGGCGACGAAATGCTGGGCGAATCCGGGCTTACCCGAATGTTGCAGGGCATGCCGGAGGTTCGCGGACCCGATCTCTTCCGTGTTCTGATAGAAGAGCTGACGGTGTTTGCCGGCAATTCGGAATTTCCCGATGATGTGTCCGGGATCCTGATCGAATTCAGCGGCCCTGACGGGAAAAATACCGGCTGACGAACAACCGGTCGCCGTCGTTGCCCAAAGCCACGGTGGCCTCGTCAGGGGACAGGACAAGCGACACATGATCGGGTTCGGAAGGCTCACGCACCTGATAAACAGGCCGCGCGACGTAAACATGGCAGATTTTTTCCGCCCAGAGATCGTACTCCGGCATATAGGCAAACCGCCGGAATGCTCCCAGCCTGCGCGGAGCGGCAATCCGCCAGCCGGTCTCTTCCATCACTTCGCGGTGCAGCGCCCGGGGTGCACTTTCGCCCGGATCGATTCCGCCACCGGGAAGCTGCATGTCCGGCGTCTCACCCAGTTGGCACGTCAGCAGGAGCCGCCCGCCCAGAGGCAGCACCGCGTAAGCGCCTGGTCGCATGACGTACTTCTGCTCTGCACCAGGCGCATGGCCGACCCGTCTGATCATACTGGCTGACCCTCTTTCCATTCGGGTTGTGACGCTTATATGGACGCGGTATGCCAACTGCCTGGCAATAAGGAAACCCCGATGACACACGGACAGCAGATCGCGTGGGACGACACGGTCCTGCCATTTCAACTTGATGCCAGTGATATCCGTGGCCGTGTTGCACGGCTGGACGGTGCGCTGAACGGTATCCTGAAACAGCATAACTACCCGCCTCAGGTCGAAGCGCTGGTGGCGGAGATGGCATTGCTGACCGCGCTGATCGGGCAGACCATCAAGCTGCGCTGGAAACTCCAGCTGCAGGTGCAGTCCAAGGGTGCCGTCCGCATGATCGCCACGGACTATTATGGTCCGGAAAAAGAGGGCAGTCCGGCCCGTATCAGAGCCTATGCAAGCTATGATGCCGACCGTCTGACCGATGAGGCCCCCTTTGATCAGGTGGGTGAGGGATATTTTGCCATCATGATTGATCAGGGCAAGGGCATGACCCCCTATCAGGGGATTACCCCGCTCGCGGGCGGGTCGCTGGCGGCCTGTGCCGAAGCTTATTTTGCGCAGTCCGAACAGCTGCCGACGCGGTTTTCGCTGAGCTACGGGCAATCCACAGAGCCCGGCGTCGCCGAGCACTGGCGTGCCGGTGGTGTGATGCTGCAGCACATGCCCAAAGCCTCGCCCTTTGTCGCGCGCGGTGAAGGCAGCGGCGAGGTTCTGACAGCCGGCGATATCGTGCATGGCGATGAGGCCGAAAACTGGGGCCGGGTGAACATCCTGCTTGATACCGTCGAGGAGATGGAGCTGATCGGTCCGGCGCTGCCGCCCAATGACCTGCTCATGCGTCTCTTTCACGAGGAACAGCCGCGGGTATTCGATACGCAGACGGTGCGCTTTGGCTGCACCTGCTCTGAGGATCGCGTGCGTCAGAGCCTGTCGATCTATTCTTCGGCGGACATCGAAACGATGACCACAGATGCGGGGCGCGTAACGGCTGACTGTCAGTTCTGCGGCGCGCATTACGATCTCGATCCGGCAACCGTCGGATTTGAGGCGGAAAAGAGCGACGATGACACCTGAAACGGATGCGATCCGGGCGGCCCTTTCCCGCCCGGGCCGCGCGTCATCCGATTTTGATCTGAACCCGGGCTCCGTGCTGCCAGAGGGGCGCAGGCTGCGACCGGCCGGCGTGCTGGCGCCGGTAATGGTCGAAAACGGTAATCTGCGACTGTTGCTGACCAAACGATCCTCCGCACTGAAGCATCACCCGGGACAGATAGCCTTTCCCGGCGGCAGCCAGGATCCCGCCGATGCCGACGTCACGGCCGCGGCGCTGCGCGAAGCACACGAAGAGATCGGGCTGCCGCCGGACCACGTCGAGGTGCTTGGTCATCTGCCCCCGCATGAGACGGTGACGGGCTTTCTTGTGACGCCGGTGATTGGTCTGGTGCGCAATTCATTCGAGATCAGGCCTGAGCCCGGCGAAGTCGAGGAAGTTTTCTCTGTCCCGCTCGCCCATGTGCTGGACGCGCGCAATTTTGTCATCGAAGGCCGGATCTGGCGCGGCACACGTCGGTCTTATTATGCGGTCCCCTACGGGCCCTATTACATCTGGGGCGCAACTGCGCGTATGTTGCGGGCATGGACCGAGCAGATGAAACCCTGATCCCTCCTGGCACGGCCTGGCTGCACGACCCCGCGACGCGGGCGGTGTGCGACGCCATCACTGCAGAGGGGGCTTCGATTTACTTCGTCGGCGGCGCCGTGCGGGATGCTCTGCTGGGCGTCCCCGGTGCTGATGTTGATCTTTCCACGGATGTGCTGCCGGAGGAGACAGAACGCCTGGCGAAAGCGGCTGGTCTCAGGACCGTACCGACAGGGATTGAGCATGGCACGGTAACCGTCATTTCGCAGGGACGTGGATTTGAGGTCACGACATTCCGGCGCGATGTGCAAACCGATGGCAGGCGCGCGGTGGTGTCTTTTTCGCGTGATATTCAGGACGATGCCAGGCGACGGGATTTTACGCTGAACGCGCTTTATGCGACACCTGATGGCGGGCTCGTCGATCCGCTGGGTGGCCTTGAAGACTGCCTCGCGCGGCGCATCCGTTTCATCGAGGACGCAGATAAACGCATTCGTGAGGATTTTCTGCGCATCCTGCGGTATTTCCGGTTTCATGCCTGGTACGCGAATCCTGCGGAAGGGTTTGACACCGACGCGATGGATGCAATTGCACGCAATACCGCCGGGTTAGAGACACTTTCTGCTGAACGGACCGGAGCGGAGATGCGACGCCTGCTGGCGGCTCCTGATCCTGCGCCGGCGATTGCTGCAATGCGTCAGACCGGTGCCCTGCTGCAGGTTCTGCCTGAGGCGGATGACCGGTTCCTCGCCCCGCTTGTGCATCTTGAAACGCTGACCGGGCAGGCACCCGACGCAATCCGCAGACTTGCGGTTCTGGGCGGCGAGAACCCCGCAGACCGTCTGCGGCTCAGCCGCAAAGATGCGCGTGAACTTGCTCAGATCAACCGCGCGCTTGCTGAGGGAACACCCCTGACGGAACTGGCCTGGCGCGAGAACGTGGCGCTGGCCGTTTCGGTGATGCTGCTGCTGCACGCTATGAGCGGGACGCCCCCTGATCCGGGCATTCTCCCAACGCTGGAGCGCGCGGCGGAGGCTGTCTTTCCGGTGACCGCCGCCGACCTGATGCCGGCCTGCAAGGGCGCGGCGCTGGGCGCACGGCTCAAAGCGCTGGAAGCGCGCTGGATTGCCTCCGGTTTCAGCCTCAGCCGTGAAGATTTGATGACAGGGGAATGAGCGCCTCGACAAAGCGGCACATTTATTGCTAGAATGGCAATATCAGAGTGGAGGAATACGAAGTGTATCGCGGGATCTGGAACAGCTGAGGCTGGCATAACCCTTTCCGTCAGGCCCGTCCCCGGTGCCTGAGCACTTTTCGATATTCTGTACCAAGGCTCCTGATATGTTCCGCTATTTTGAAAGACTCGTTGACCCCTACGTCGCGTATTCCGAAACCAATGAGCCGCCGCAAAAGCTCTGGCCGTTCATGCGCGACTATGCGCAACCCTTCCGCCGTGTGTTCATTCTCGCCGCGATCATGTCGGTCATCGTGGCCGGTATCGAGGTCGGTCTGATCTATTACATGGGTCGTGTCGTGGACCTGCTCAGTGGTGATCCGGCGCTGGTCTGGGAAACCTATGGCACTGAGCTTATTCTCGTTGCGCTCTTTATCCTCTTTGTCCGTCCGGTGCTGCAGGCCGCGGATGCGATGCTGCTCAATAACACCATCCTGCCCAATTTCGGCACGCTGATCCGCTGGCGGGCGCACCGGCATGTGCTGCGCCAGTCGGTGGGCTGGTTTGAGAACGATTTCGCCGGACGCATCGCCAACCGCATCATGCAGACACCGCCCGCCGCCGGTGAAGTGGTGTTTCAGGTCTTTGATGCGATCTCCTTTTCGCTGGCCTATATGCTTGGGGCCGCGATTCTGCTCAGCACGGCAGATCCGCGGTTGCTGTTGCCGCTGCTGGTCTGGTTTGCGCTTTATGGTCTGCTGGTGCACTGGACGGTGCGCCGGGTCAGCCCCGCGTCGCAGGCCTCGTCGAATGCACGCTCGATGGTCACGGGCCGCGTGGTCGACGCCTATACCAACATCCATTCGGTCAAAATGTTCGCGCATCACGATCAGGAAGTGGATTACGCCCGCGAAGCAATTGAGCATGCCCGCGACACGTTCCAGAAAGAAATGCGCATCTACACGATCATGGACGCGACGCTTGTGGCGCTGAACGGGATCCTGATCGTGAGTGTTGTCGGCTGGGCCATCGCACTCTGGGTACAGGGCGAGGCGAGTGTGGGTGTCGTGGCGGCGGCCACCGCGCTGACGCTGCGGCTCAATGCGATGACCGGCTGGATCATGTGGGCGCTGACCACGTTTTTCCGCGAACTCGGCGTTGTTGCCGAAGGGATGGAGACCATCGCACAGCCGCTTGAGCTGGTGGATGAGGCAGAAGCCAGACCGCTTCACCTGACCAGTGGTGAGATCGTGCTGAAGGATCTCAGCCATCATTACGGGCGGGACACAGGCGGGCTGGATGGTGTGAATCTGACCATCCGTCGCGGTGAAAAGATCGGCCTCGTCGGCCGTTCAGGTGCCGGTAAATCGACCCTCGTAAAGCTGCTTTTGCGGTTTTACGACGTGGAACGCGGAGCGATTCTGATCGACGGCCAGGACATCAGCAAGGTGACCCAGGACAGTCTGCGCCGCGCCATCGGCATGGTGCAGCAGGACAGCTCACTGATGCACCGGTCGGTGCGCGACAATCTGCTTTATGGGCGGGACGACGCTACCGAAGAGGAGATGATCGCTGCTGCCCGTCAGGCCCAGGCGCATGATTTCATCCTCGATCTGCAGGATCCGGAGGGCCGAAAGGGTTATGACGCGCAGGTTGGTGAACGTGGCGTGAAGCTCTCGGGCGGACAACGCCAGCGGGTGACACTCGCACGGGTGATCCTGAAAAACGCGCCAATCCTGCTGCTGGATGAGGCGACAAGTGCACTCGACAGCGAGGTTGAGGCGGCCATTCAGGATACGCTTTACGGCATGATGGAGGGCAAAACCGTGATCGCCATCGCGCACCGGCTCTCCACGATTGCGCAGATGGACCGTATCCTGGTGCTGGATCAGGGCCGGATCGTTGAAGACGGCACACACGACGCGCTTTTGGCCGCTGGCGGGCTATATGCAGATTTCTGGACCCGGCAATCGGGTGGATTTCTGACCATAGAAGGTGACGCGTGAACATCAGCGACCGGATCGACGCATTCCGCCCGGCAGAGGGGCCGCCGCCCGAAAGCCTCGGCGCGTTCATGCGCTGGTGTCTGTCCGGGGCCTGGCCCGCGCTCTGGCTGGCGGCGTTCTTTTCGGCCGCCGCAGGTGCAATGGAGGCGGGCACCGCGCTGATCCTCGGCATGGTCATTGATGCGACGGCGGCGAGCGGTCCCGAGGCGTTCTTTTCAGGCCCCAATCTGGCGGTTCTCGCGGGGGCCGTGGCATTTTTCCTGATCGCGCGGCCGCTCCTCTTCGGGTTGTCGGCCTCGGCGAACGCGATTGTCGTGCAGCCCAATGTGAACCCGCTTGTGCTCTCGCGTCTGCACCGCTGGACGCTGGGCCAGACCGTCGGGTTTTTCGACGATGATTTCGCCGGCCGCATTGCGCAGAAACAGATGCAGACGGCGCGGGCGGTCACCGATGTGGTCTCTGAACTGATCAACGTTGTGGCCTTTGCACTGGCCTCGCTTCTGGGGTCGATCGTCCTGCTGCTGGCCATCGACTGGCGCGTGGCGCTGGGGTTCGGTGTCTGGCTCATCGCCTATTTCGCCATGATCCGCTGGTTTCTGCCAAAGATCAGGGCGCGGTCTGCGGGGCGTGCGGGCGCACGGGCGATGGTGTCGGGGCAGGTGGTTGACACGATCACCAATATCAAAACCGTCAGGCTATTTGCCCATGACGATCACGAGGATCGCGCGGCCCTTGGTGCGATGAAGTCGTTCCGGGCGCGGGCGCTGGAGTTCGGGTATCTTGCGGCGGGCTTCCGCTTTGCGCTGATGTCGCTGGCGGGTCTTTTGCCGGTCATCCTGCTTGGAGGCACCGTTCTGCTCTGGCAGGGGGGGCAGGCCACGCAGGGAGATATCGTCGCCGCCGGTGCCATCGCGATCCGCATCGCGCAGATGACCGGCTGGGTCAGTTTCACGCTGATGCAGATCTACGCCAATATTGGCGAGATCGAGGATGGTGTGCGCACACTCACCCCGCGCAACCGGCTGGAAGACGCGCCCGATGCACGGGATCTGACGGTGACTGAGGGCCGGATCGTTCTGCAGGATATCGGCTTTGCTTACGGGCGGGATAAAGGCGGGGTTCAGGACATCTCGATCGAAATCCGTCCGGGCGAAAAACTGGGGATCGTGGGTGCCTCGGGTGCCGGCAAATCGACGCTCGTTTCCCTGCTTTTGCGTCTCTATGAACCGGAAGAGGGTCACATTGAGATAGACGGACAGGACATCTCGCAGGTCACGCAGGCGAGCCTGCGCCGCAATATCGGCATGGTGACCCAGGAGACGGCGATGTTTAACCGCTCGGCGCGCGACAACATCGGGTACGGCAATCCGGGTGCGACGGATGAGGACGTGATGGCAGCCGCGCGCAAGGCCGAAGCGCATGAGTTCATTCCCGATCTCCAGGATCACAAGGGTCGCACCGGCTATGACGCGCATCTGGGCGAGCGCGGGGTGAAGCTTTCTGGCGGGCAGCGGCAGCGGATCGCACTTGCCCGCGCCATTCTGAAAGATGCGCCGGTTCTGGTGCTTGATGAGGCCACCAGCGCGCTCGACAGCGAAGTCGAGGCTTCCATCCAGACCGCGCTCGAACGGGTGATGGAAGGTAAAACCGTGCTGGCCATTGCGCACCGGCTTTCTACGCTGACGGAGATGGACCGGATTGTTGTTATGGACGCAGGCCGGATCGTTGAAGATGGCAGTCACAGTGAATTGCTGGCGCGCGGCGGGCTTTACGCACAGTACTGGAATCTTCAGTCCGGCGGGTTTATCCGGACAGAGGCAGCAGAATAGTTTTCCGCAGGACGGGTATATGACCGGGTACAGAATTTCGCGGCTGGGGCTGCAGGGCGATGGCGTGGCCGGGGGGCCGGTCTTCATCCCGCTGACGCTGCCGGGCGAAGAGGTCGAGGCAGAGGTCATCGACGGACGTGCGCGGGATGTGAAAATCATCACGCCCTCGGACCGGCGGGTCGCAGCGCCCTGTGCGCATTTCCGCTCCTGTGGTGGCTGTCAGCTGCAACATGCTGACGATGATTTCGTTGCTTCGTGGAAAACGGATGTGGTGCGCAATGCGCTGAAAGCCCACGGAACAGAGGCTGTTCTGCGCCCCATCCTGACCTCTCCTGCGGGGTCGCGCCGGCGTGCCGGTTTTGCTGCGCGCCGGACGAAAAAAGGTGCTATGGCAGGCTTTCACGGGCGCGCGTCAGATACGATTATCGAGATACCCGGCTGTTTGTTGCTGGCACCGGACGTGCTCGCCGGGCGCGAGGTTGCCGAGGCGCTGGCGCTGGTGGGTGCCAGCCGGAAGACAGCATTGTCGGTGATGGTGACCGGTGCGGAAAACGGGCTTGATGTTGCGGTGAGCCATGGCAAACCGCTCGACGGGCCGCTGCGCCAGCAGCTGGCGGCGATCTGTGAGAGCAAGAAGCTTGCACGGCTCACCTGGGAGGATGAGGTGGTCGCGATGCGGGAACCCCCGGTGCACAGCATCGGTGCAGCACAGGTGTCCCCGCCGCCGGGCGCCTTTCTGCAGGCCACACTGCACGGGCAGCAGGTGCTGACGGATGCTGTGCTGGAAGTCACGAGAGGGGCCCGCCGTGTTATCGATCTCTTTGCCGGCTGCGGGACCTTTTCGCTGCCGCTTGCACAGCATGCCGAAGTCCACGCAGTCGAGGGCGAGGCTGCCATGCTTGCCTCTCTTGATGGCGGCTGGCGGCACGCAAAGGGGCTGAAAGCCATCACAACAGAAACGCGGGATCTTTTCCGCCGCCCGCTGATGCCCGATGAGTTGCGCAGAACCGGGGCGGTTGTTCTTGATCCGCCGCGCGCCGGGGCCGAAGCACAGATTGCTGAGCTGATTAAGTCGGATGTCGCAAAAGTCGCTTATGTCTCCTGCAACCCGGTGACGTTTGCGCGCGATGCGGCGGTGCTCGTCGCGGCGGGCTGGTCGGCGGACTGGGTGCAGGTTGTCGATCAGTTCCGCTGGTCCAGCCATGTTGAGCTTGCGGGCAGCTTTACGGCCCCCCATATGCAGGGCTGACCTCAGACAGGGAGACTATGATGAATTTCCGGCAGCGACTGGACGACTGGCTGAGCCAGACCTGGGTCACCAATCTCGTCGTTGCGGTCATTCTGATCAATGCCGTGGTGCTGGGCATGGAGACATCACAGGCGCTGATGGCCGAGGCCGGGCCGCTCATCCTGGCACTGGATCAGGCCTGTCTTGCGTTCTTTGTCGTTGAAATCGCTTTGAAAATCATTGCCCGGGGATGGCGGTTTTTCAAAAGCGGCTGGAATGTTTTTGATCTGCTGATCGTCGGGGCTGCTCTGGCGCCGGCGTCACAGGGGCTGTCGGTGCTGCGGGCGCTGCGGATCCTGCGGGTGCTGCGCGTCATTTCGGTGGCCCCAAGGCTGCGACGTGTGGTCGAAGGCTTTATTACGGCGCTGCCCGGCATGGGCAGTGTGTTTCTGCTCATGGCGATCATTTTCTACATCGGAGCGGTGATGGCCACCAAGCTCTTCGGATCAAGTTTCCCCGACTGGTTCGGCTCGCTGCCGCAGAGCGGATACACGCTTTTCCAGATCATGACCCTTGAGAGCTGGTCCATGGGCATCGTGCGCCCGGTGATGGAGGTTTATCCCTATGCCTGGGCGTTTTTCGTGCCCTTTATTATGGTCACGACCTTCGCGGTGGTGAACCTGCTGGTCGGTCTGATCGTCAATTCAATGCAGGATGCGCATCACGAAGAGGCAGGCGCGGTCACCGATGCCTATCGCGATGAGGTGCTGCACCGGCTGATCGCAATTGAGGAAAGGCTGGATAAAAAACCGCCGGTCTGACGAAAAAGTGAAGTTTGATTAACCGGTTTCTCATGCTATCGGTAGAATATAAATAATCGAGAGCAGTACGCCGCAAAGGCGAAAAACACGGGACAGCAGAAAAATGCGTCGCAGAGATATGTTACTCGGCACCGCAGCGACATTTTCGCTCGGGGCCTGTGCAGATTCAAAATTCCGCCGGTACACAGGACCGGAAGTCACCATGGTTTACGTCAACAAGAGCGCGCGTCGGATGCATCTTCTGCATCATGATACCGCGCTCAGCAGTTATGACATCCACCTTGGTTTCGCCCCTGAGGGCCACAAGCAATTCGAGGGTGACGGTAAAACGCCCGAGGGCACTTACCGGATCGACCGGCGCAATCCGAACAGCGATTTCCACCTGTCGCTGGGGATTTCATATCCTAACGTCAACGACGTGCAGGTTGCCCGCGCGATGGATAAATCACCGGGCGGTGATATTTTCATCCACGGACAGCGGCATCCCCGCAAGCCTGACGGCAAAGACTGGACATGGGGCTGCATCGCCGTGACCAATGACGAGATCGAAGAGATCTACGCCATGGTTGCCGATGAAACGCTGATTGTTCTGAGCGCCTGAGATCAGAACGCGTTGCGCGAGACCTGCGGGGCAAAGACATCGGCGCCCATGATCAGGGTCCACCAGATTTTGCCGTTGGACTCCTGAAACCAGGCGAACCCCATTTTATTCGCACGCGGCGACAGGATCACCCGGCGGGTGTCTTCCTGGTCCATCCAGGCGGCAAGGGTTTCAAGCTCGGTCTCATAGGTCTCTGAGATTGTCTCTCCCACGAGGTTACCCGGAAAGCCCACGCGCCGGATCCGGTCAATCGGGGAGGATCCGTCAGATCCGAAATGCCAGGGTCGGTTCTGATTGGACATATCGCGCGAATGGGTCGCCGCTGCGGCATTCAGCTGTGAATCAAGCTCAACCGGAGGGCGCGATGACGCGGCCCGCAGCGCATTTACAGCATCCAGTATGCGGAACTGTATTTTGGACGTGTCGGAATTTTTGATCCGATAGAGCTGCGGCAGCGGTTTACCGTCTGAGCCCAGACGGTTTGCGGTTGGCGCGCCACAGGCGACAAGCAGGGTACTGAGTACCAGTAAAATTGTTGTAAGACGGATCATGGCACACTCCTGCTAAGCCGTTGCAGCACATAGCCTGCCGTGCGTGGTAATTCAAACTCACTTTAGCGTATTGCCGCCTGATGACATCTCTTTGATTTGCGACTGATGCTCTTACGCAATAATGTCGCCGCTGAATCTTATTTTGCCTGGAGGCATCTCATGTCTGATAAAAAGACGTTTCATCAAAGCCGCCGGTCTTTTCTGGCCGGGTCTGCAGCGATGCTTGCAACCCCTGCGATCGCCCAGGATCCGGGGTCTGTAAACTCCACGACCACAACCATTGGTGAGCGTGATCTGACAGAAACTGTACGCCGTAATGTGTCGAGCTTTCGGACGCTCGACTGGCAGCCGTATTTCTCGAATCTCAACAATGGTGCGATTCTCGTCGATATCGACAGCCGCGCCCTGCATTACTGGGAAGAAGGCGGATTTTATAAACTTTATCCGTCCAGCGTTCCGCTTTCTGAGGAGCTGACCCGCCGCGGCCGCACCAAAGTGACCCGCAAAGTCGAAGGGCCAAGCTGGCGTCCGACGCCCTCCATGCTGGAGCGTAACCCCGAATGGCCGGAATATATCGGCCCGGGTCCGGACAACCCGCTGGGTACACACGCGCTCTATCTCAGCTGGACCTACTACCGGATCCACGGGACCCACGACACACGCAAAATCGGGCGTCAGTCGTCCAACGGCTGCATCGGTCTTTACAACGAACATATCTCCGAACTTTTCAGCTATGCACAGGTCGGTACACAGGTGTTGCTAATTTGACGACATGGTGCCGTTTTTGCGGAATAAAATCCGAATCCGGTTTGCAAACGTGCTGCTATGCTGTTTAGAAATGAACCACGAGGTAAGTCTTGGGCGCGTGCTATCGCGGTGCGAAGCACGCCTTTTCTGGAGGTTATGATATGAAAAAACTCGTTCTCGCAGCTGCACTGACAGCCGCAGCATCGACAGCTTTTGCAGGTTCGCTTGAAGAGCCCGTCGTTGAAGCGCCTGTCGTCGTAGAAGAAGCAAACGGTTCGTCTGTAGGTATCCTGCTGCCGATCATTCTTCTCGCGATCGTTGCTGCTGCGCTGTAATCTTTACAGCGACGCAAATTAAAAAGGCGGCGCTGATGTGCCGCCTTTTTTACGTCTGATGGTCAGAAACTGACGCGCTGAGATCGAATCAACCGATCCAGCCTTTCAGGTTATCGCTGATCACATTCGACAAAGCTTCAATATGAGCGTCATTGTCATTCAGGCAGGGAATATAGGTGAAATGCTCACCGCCCGCCTCTTCAAAGCTCTCTTTGATCTCTTCGTTAATCTCTTCAAGTGTCTCGATGCAGTCTGCGGAAAACGCCGGTGCGCAGACGGCGATGTTCTTTTTGCCGGCTTCTGCCAGGCGCGCGACTTCCTCGACGGTATAGGGCTGCAGCCACTCTTCAGGGCCGAACTTTGACTGGAATGTCGTGGTGATCTCGGTGTCATCCCAGCCGAGGCGCTCTTTCAGCAGCCGCGTCGTTTTCTGGCACTGGCAGTGATAGGGATCACCTTCCATCAGATAGCGGATCGGCACACCGTGATAGGAGCAGACAAGAATATCCGGCTTTTTTTCGAGCCCGGCATAGGCGGTTTCAATCGATTGCGCGAGCGCCTCAATATAATCGGGCCGGTCGAAATAAGGCTCAACGGTCCGTGTTACGGGCTGCCACTTCTCATAGGTCAGCGCGCGGAAAAACTCGTCATTTGCGGTGGCTGAGGTGGCGCCCGCGTAATGGGGATAAAGCGGGAAAAACAGAATCTTACGGCACCCTGCCGCTGTCATCTCGGCCACTTTTGACCGGGTCGACGGGTTGCCATAGCGCATGCAGAAATCGACCATCACCTCGTCGCCATAGCGTTCCTGCATGGTTTCTGCGACCCGCGCTGTCTGTGCCTTTGTGATTGTCATCAGGGGGCTTTCGCCCTCGTCCTCATTCCAGATCGATTTGTAAGCCGCGCCGCTGGAAAACGGACGTTTGCTGAGGATGATCAGTTGCAGCAGCGGTTGCCAGATCCAGGGGCTGTAATCGATCACCCGCCGGTCCGACAGAAACTCGTTCAGATAGCGGCGCATGGACCAGTAATCGTAGTTGTCCGGCGTGCCGAGGTTGGCAAGCAGGATGCCGGTTCTTGGCCGGGCGACTTCGGGATGGTCTGCCGCAGCACTTGCGGGGCGCACCATCACCGGTGTTGTGGAGCTGCTGTCCAACATGGGAATGACCTCAGTATTCGCGATATCCCGCTGAGATAGACGGTTTTCAGCGGGGGTCAATCAGGCAAACGGGTTTCCGGCACGCGCAGGGCATCCGCCAGCCGCTCTTTTGCGGAGCCGGGACGCAGTGGTTTCTGCTGGCTGTCGTCAGGTGCCCAGCCCGTCAGAAAGACCATCTCAAAGGTCGCGGTGACCTTTTCGGCGGGGGTTGCAAAGTGCTGGTGGTAAAGGTCTGCGGTCCGGTCAAAGAGTGCGCGGGGCGCTGTGTTGCGCGGCCTGGCGGCGAGCGCGCTGGTCTCGCCCATGGCCCGCAGGTCGTGCATCAGATGCCGGGCGTCGCGGTATTCGGCCTTCATCGGCAGACTGTCGGCCACCGGCAGGGCAAGGCCGGCGCGCTGCAGGAGTGCGCCAAGATCGCGGATCTCTCCCATCGGTGCGATTCGCGGCGACAGACCGCCGGTCAGGGCAATTTCCGCCTCGCCGAGGCAGCGGCGCAGCTCATCTAGGGTCTGGCCACCCAGTGCCACCGCAATCAGCATCCCGTCGGGGCGCAGTGCCCGGCGACACTGAATAAGCTGCCCGACGGGGTCGTTGGCCCAGTGCAGCGACATCGAATGTATAACCAGATCAAAGGCTTTCTCATCCAGGGGCAGCGTTTCATCATCGGCGCAGATTGTCGCCTCCGGCAGCCGTTCTCTCCAGATGCCCTCGAAGGGCGTCACGACAGCAATCCTGGTAAACGCCCTGTTAACCATTTCCAGGCGATCCTGAATTTCGTCTGCTGCCTGAACCTGCAAAAAAAGATCTCTGATGCGCGCGCGTGCGCGATGCATCTGCAACGCTCTGGTGTCAGTCAGTATTTTTGGTGCGGTCATGGCGGAGAGATATAGGGTGGCACAGCTTAGTTTACAAACCGCAGTCCAGACGATTTTCCCGGCTCGCTGTCTGAGCTGCGGCGACCGGGTGGATGGTGATTTCGGGCTGTGTGGCAGCTGCTGGCGGGACACCGGATTTATCGGTGGCGCGATCTGCGACACCTGCGGCACGCCACTGCCCGGCGAGGACAGCCAGGACACACTGAAATGTGATGAATGTCTGCGCGTGGACCGACCGTGGTCGCGTGGTCGGGCGGCGCTGGTTTATCGCGATGTCGGGCGGCGCATGGTGCTGGCATTAAAACACGGGGACCGGCAGGAGATCGCGGGGCCGGCGGCTCTGTGGATGAGCCGGGCCATCGCCGATCTGCCGAAAGAGAACCTTCTCGTGGCGCCTGTTCCGCTGCACTGGACCCGTCTTCTCAGGCGCCGCTACAACCAGGCGGGCCTTCTGGCACAGGCGCTGTCGCGTCATGCGGGCCTGCCGGTCTGTCCTGATCTGCTGATCCGGCACCAGCGTACGGAGACCATGGAAGGCAAGAACCAGGAGCTGCGTTTCAGCTCCGTAAAAGGGGCGATCAGGGTCCATCCGCGGCGACGCCACCGCATCGTCGGGCGACCGGTTCTGATTGTGGATGATGTTCTGACCACAGGAGCCACACTGGCCTCCGCGGCTGACGCCTGTATTGCGGCAGGGTCAGGGCCGGTATACGTGGTGGTACTGGCACGGGTGGCAAAGGATACCTAAGTTCCTGTCCAGCGCTATGCCAAAGGACAGGACCTATGAAAACCGTTGAAATCTACACCTCGCCGCTCTGTGGTTTCTGCCACGCCGCTAAACGCCTGCTCAGCCAGAAAGGCGTCGAATTCACAGAATTCGATGTGCTGGCCAGTCCGGACCGCAAGCCCGAGATGATAAAGCGTGCAAACGGCAGCCGGACCGTGCCGCAGATCTTTGTGGGTGATGACCACGTGGGCGGATGTGACGAGCTCTATGAGCTCGAGCGCGCGGGCAAACTCGACAGTCTTCTGGCCGCGTGATGAAAATCGCGCTTATTCAGCTTAACGTCTCAGATGACCCGGTGGCCAACCTTGAGATTACACTTGGCTATGTAAAAAAGGCTGTGGCCGCGGGTGCGGCCTTCGTGCTGACGCCCGAGGTTACCAACTGCATTTCCACCAGCCGGTCACATCAGCGCGATGTGCTGCAGCACGAGGATGACGATATTACGCTCAAAGCGCTGCGGACGGCGGCGAAAGAGCATGAAATCTGGCTGCTGATCGGCTCGCTGGCGCTGAAAACCGAAGATGAAGACGGGCGGTTTGCCAACCGGTCGTTCATGATCAGCCCGACGGGTGAGATCGTCGCGCGTTATGACAAGATCCATATGTTCGACGTGCAGGTCACCCCTGAAGAGACCTGGCGCGAATCCGAAGGGTATCGCCCGGGCGGACAGGCTGTGGTCGCGCAGACGGATTTCGGCAAAGTGGGGATGACCGTCTGCTATGATGTGCGTTTTCCTTTGCTGCACAATGCACTTGCGCGCCACGGGGCGCAGATCCTGACGGTGCCGGCCGCGTTTTCTCCGGTGACGGGGGCGGCGCACTGGCATGCGTTGCTGCGGGCGCGGGCGATTGAAACCGGGTGCTATGTTCTGGCGCCTGCCACGACCGGTGAGCATGCGAGTGCCGCCCATAAGACCCGGAAAACCTATGGTCATTCACTTGTTGTGTCCCCCTGGGGCGAGGTTCAGATTGACGCAGGGTCTGATCCCGGCGTTTACATGACCGACCTCGATATGGGATTAGTTGAGGAGGCGCGGCGCAAAGTGCCCGCGCTGACGAACGCCAGAACATTTAACGGACCGGGATGAACGACGAACGCAACGCCCTGACCATATCACTGTTCAGTGAAATTCTGGCGGCCGATCAAATGGTGCGGGCGCGGCTCAGCAAGGTGTTGCCCAAGGGCATGGAGATCTCGCACTTTTCAGTTCTTAACCATCTTGCCGGACATTCCGAAGAGCGCACACCGGCCCAGCTCGCCGAGACATTTCACGTCACCCGGGGGGCAATGACCAACACGCTGAGCAAGCTGGAATGGGCCGGATATGTTCATATCCGCCCGGACTGGGACGATGCCCGCCGCAAGCTGGTCGCGATCAGCACCGCAGGACGGCAGGCGCGCGACCAGGCGGTGGGATCGATCACGCCGGTTATCAACCAGGTGGTCGAAAAGCTTGGCGATAAACAGGTGCGCGAGGCGCTGCCGCTGCTGCGCGAGTTGCGCCGGCAGCTTGGCGACAACCCTTAGGCGGGCTTCAGGCTCGCCGTGACATAGTTCACGCTCAGGTCACGATCCGACAGTTTCCAGGACCAGCTCACAGGATTGAACACAAACCCCTTGCGGTCCACCGGCTCAAGGCCCGCATCCCGCATCAGGGCATAAAGCTCGTCAGGGGTGATGAACTTTGACCATTCATGGGTGCCTTTGGGCAGCCAGCGCATCACGTGCTCGGCACCGATGATTGCCATCACATATGATTTCGCATTCCGGTTCAGCGTTGAACAGATGTGCAGCCCGCCCGGTTTCAGCAGCTGCCGGCAGGCGGTCAGATAATCGATGGGCGAGGCCACGTGTTCGACCACTTCCATATTCAGCACGACGTCGAACTCTTCGCCCGCTTCGGCCATCGCCTCGGCGGTGGTGTGACGGTAATCAATCTCTAACCCGGACTGTTCTGCATGAATCTGAGCGACGGGGATGTTGCGCCCGGCGGCGTCTGCGCCCACGACATCTGCCCCCAGCCGCGCCATCGGCTCCGCCAGCAGCCCGCCCCCGCAGCCGATATCAAGGATGCGCAGCCCGGAAAAGGGCTTCGCCGCCTTCAGATCGCGGTCAAATTCGCCGGCGATCTGCTGCGTGATATAGTCCAGACGGCACGGATTAAGCATGTGAAGCGGTTTGAATTTACCGTTCTCATCCCACCATTCCGCCGCCATCGCCTCAAATTTCGCAATTTCTCCGGCGTCGACGGTCGATTGAAGCGCTTGCATTCCACTCTCCATATGATCATCTGCGATTTGGTACTATATAGGCGGGTAATGGATAAATTCAGCGACCAAAAGCGCGCAGTGCAATATCTGTATCCGCCGATCGACCCGTTCGATCAGCGCATGCTGGATGTGGGCCAGGGTCACCGGGTTTATGTGGAGCAGTGCGGCAGGCCCGACGGCGTGCCGGTTGTGGTGCTGCACGGCGGACCGGGGGGCGGCTGCAGCCCGGCGATGCGGCGTTATTTTGACCCTGAAATATACCGCGTGATCCTGTTTGATCAGCGTGGCTGTGGCCGGTCGCGGCCGCATGCCAGCGTGACGCATAACACGACCTGGCATCTGGTGGATGATATCGAGCTGATCCGGCGCGAGCTTGAGATCGACGACTGGATCGTTTTCGGCGGCAGCTGGGGGGCAACGCTGGCGCTGATCTATGCGCAGGCGCATCCCGATCACGTGCGCCAGCTTGTGCTGCGCGGTGTTTTCCTGATGACGCAGCGCGAGCTTGACTGGTTTTATGGCGGCGGTGCCGGCAAATTCTGGCCCGAGGTCTGGGCGAAATTTACCTCGCTTATTCCCGAAGACGAGCGTGATGATCTGATCGAAGCGTATCGTCGCCGTTTGTTCTCTGGCGATATGACGATCGAGACACGGTTTGCCCGCGCCTGGTCGGCCTGGGAAAACGCGCTGGCCTCGATCTATTCCTCCGGCAATACCGGAGAGAGCCCGGGTGAGTATGCGCGGGCCTTTGCCCGGCTGGAGAATCACTATTTCGCCAACGCGGGCTTTCTGGAATTTGACGGCCAGATCCTTGCCCACGTCGGGCGGATTGCGCATATCCCGGGCGTCATTGTGCAGGGCCGGTACGACATGATCTGCCCGCCGGACAGCGCTTATGCACTTTCGGAGGCCTGGGATAGTTGTGAGCTCCGAATGGTGCGCAACGCTGGTCACGCCTTGTCAGAGCCGGGGATCAGTGCAGAACTGGTACGCACCATGGACCGGATCGCAGGACGATGACGCGACAGACACATATGGACAGGCGGGCGCTCTTTGCCTCGGGTGCGGCGGCGGCCCTGCTGGCGGCCTCGGGAGTTTCTGCGCAACCCGCGCCACAACGCGGCGGGCGGCTGCGGCTGGCGTTGTCGGGGGCCACGCGCGGCGACAGTTTTGATCTGCGGCACGCGGCGGATTCGGGGCTCTTTATGCAGGTGGCAACCGCGGGTCTTGTTTTTGATGCACTGACCGAAGTGGCGGCCGACGGCACGCTGCGTGGTGAACTTGCCACCGGCTGGCGCAGCAATGCCGACGGATCCCGCTGGGAATTTGATCTGCGCAGCGATGCGGTATTCCACAACGGATCGGACTTTACCGCGCAGGATGTCGTGGCCAGCTTTGGTGCGCATCTCTCGACACTTCTGTTTGACGTCACAGGACTTGAGGCGACCGGCCCCCACGGTCTGGTGATGACACTGGCGCAGGGTGATCCCGATCTGCCTTTCCGCCTGAGCGCGCCGGAACTGGTGATCCTGCCGCTTGGTCCTGACGCTGAATTTGCCGAAGGCGTGGGAACCGGTCTTTACCGGCTGCACAAATTCGACGCCGGGCGGCACCTTGTCGCGCATCGTGTCGGGGCCCACTACAAAGACGGCCGCGCGGGCTGGTTTGACAGTGTGGAGCTGGTATCGCTGACCGCTGATGCCGTGCGGGCCGAGGCGCTGCGCGATCATCTGGTGGATGCTGCTGATCTGACCCATGTGGACGGACTGGGAGATCTCGACGGGCTGCGCGTGCTGCCCGAAGAGCACTTTATGACCTCGGCGGTTGATGACTGTATCGCGCTGCCGGGGCAGATCGGGCGGCGCTGGCCGCTGGACAATCTGCGCGCTGCGGAACGGTGGTGGATGGCCTGAACCGATCAGGGGTTGCGGCGACTTTGCGACGGGTCTATATGATTGCCAACAGCGGCGCTTCCGGGTCCAAACCGAAAGCACCACCGGAAAGTGTAACGGGCCGCGCGCCCGTTTTTTTGTGCCCGGATAAAACCTGAAAGTACCATGTCAAACGACCTGATTGCCAAAGCAGCTATCGACCGCCGTATGGCCGAGATCATCACCCCCGTCATTGAGGATATGGGGTTTGAGCTGGTGCGCGTGCGACTGATGTCGGGCAAGAGCACGACGCTGCAGATCATGGCCGACAAACCCGACGGCGGGATCGAGGTCGATGACTGTGCCGAGATCAGCCAGGCTGTAAGTGCGGTTCTGGATGTCGAGGATCCGATCCTCGATGAATATACGCTTGAAGTATCAAGCCCGGGCATCGACCGTCCGCTCACCCGGATCAAAGATTTCGAAGCCTTTGAAGGCTATGAGGCAAAGATCGAAACCGCCGAGACCATCGACGGCCGCCGCCGCTTTAAGGGTGAGCTGGCCGGTGTCGAAGGAGATGAGGTGCTGATCAATGTGACCGAGGGCACGATCGGGCTGAAGTTCGACTGGCTTAGTGATGCCAAGCTCGTGCTGACCGATGACCTGATCAAGGAAATGCTGCGCCAGCGCAAAGCGTCCGGTGCAATCGACGAAACCAAATTCGATGAAATCTCTGACGAATCAGAGAGCGATACGTCCGCTGAGGGAGACCAATAAATGGCCATTACATCTGCAAACCAGCTTGAGCTTTTGCAAACCGCCGAGGCTGTGGCGCGCGAAAAAATGATCGACCCCGGGCTGGTCGTCGAAGCGATGGAAGAATCGCTCGCCCGTGCCGCCAAATCGCGTTACGGCGCGGAAATGGACATCCGGGTGCACATTGACCGTAAAACCGGCCGTGCGACATTCACCCGTGTGCGCACCGTGGTCGAGGAAGAAGAGCTCGAGAACTATCAGGCCGAGTTCACCGTCGAGCAGGCAAAGCAGTACATGGAAAACCCCGAAGTGGGTCAGGAATTCATCGAAGAGGTCCCGCCCGTCGAAATGGGCCGGATCGCGGCTCAGTCCGCCAAGCAGGTGATCCTGCAGAAGGTGCGCGAAGCCGAGCGTGACCGCCAGTTCGAGGAATTCAAGGACCGCGCGGGCACGATCATCAACGGTCTGGTCAAGCGTGAGGAATACGGCAACGTCATCGTCGATGTGGGCGCGGGCGAAGCCATTCTGCGCCGCAACGAGAAGATCGGCCGGGAATCGTATCGCCCCAACGACCGGATTCGCGTCTATATCAAAGACGTGCGCCGCGAGCAGCGCGGGCCGCAGATTTTCCTGAGCCGGACAGCGCCTGAATTCATGGCCGAGTTGTTCAAGATGGAAGTGCCCGAGATCTATGACGGCATCATCGAGATCAAGGCCGTGGCCCGCGACCCGGGCAGCCGCGCCAAGATCGCCGTGATCTCTTATGACAACTCCATCGATCCCGTCGGGGCCTGCGTGGGTATGCGCGGCAGCCGGGTTCAGGCAGTGGTCAACGAACTGCAGGGTGAGAAAATCGATATCATTCCGTGGAATGAAGATCAGCCTACGTTCCTTGTGAATGCTCTGCAGCCTGCGGAAGTCAGCAAGGTGGTTCTCGATGAGGAGGCCGGCAAGATCGAAGTTGTGGTGCCCGAAGAACAGCTGAGCCTTGCCATTGGCCGTCGTGGTCAGAACGTGCGTCTCGCGAGCCAGCTCACCGGACTGGACATCGATATCATGACCGAAGAGCAGGAAAGCGCGCGCCGCCAGGCCGAGTTCGAACTGCGCACCAAGCTCTTTGTCGACAATCTGGATCTTGATGAGTTCTTTGCGCAACTTCTTGTTTCTGAAGGCTTTACCAATCTGGAAGAGGTGGCCTACGTTGAGCTGGACGAGCTTCTGGTCATTGATGGTGTGGACGAAGACACCGCCAACGAGTTGCAGGCCCGGGCGCGTGATGTCCTTGAGGCACGCAACAAGGCGGCACTTGATAACGCCCGCAGCCTTGGCGTCGAGGACAGCCTGGTTGAATTTGAAGGCCTCACTCCCCAGATGATTGAAGCGCTGGCAAAGGACGATGTGAAAACCCTTGAGGATTTCGCGACCTGCGCCGACTGGGAACTGGCCGGTGGCTGGACGACAGAAAACGGCGAGCGTGTGAAAGACGACGGGGTGCTTGAACCCTTCGACGTATCTCTGGAAGAAGCACAGGACCTGATTATGACAGCACGTGTGATGCTGGGCTGGGTTGATCCGGCCGATCTGGAAGCAGAGGCCGAGGCCGAAGCGGAAGGCGAAGAGACGGAGGAAACCGGGGTCTGATCGCAGACCCCGGAGGTTCCGGATGGGTCGCGGTGGCGCCTCAAAAGACCGCGTGGACGGTCCTGACCGCAAGTGCATTGCCACGGGTGAGGTGCAGCCAAAGTACGGGCTGATCCGTTTTGTGGCCGGGCCGGATGGCCAGCTGGTGCCGGACATACTGGGAAAACTGCCGGGACGCGGGATCTATGTCTCCGCGTCACGCGTTGAACTGGAGAAGGCTGTGAAAAAGGGGCTCTTTGCACGCGCCCTGAAGCAGCAGGTAAGCGTGCCGGAGGATCTTGTTGACGAGGTCGAACGGCAGCTGGCGCACCGCGTGGTTGAGCTTGTGTCGCTGCAACGCAAGGCCGGTAAG
This sequence comes from Roseobacter ponti, assembly GCF_012932215.1. GTDB lineage: Bacteria > Pseudomonadota > Alphaproteobacteria > Rhodobacterales > Rhodobacteraceae > Roseobacter > Roseobacter ponti. The sequence continues at coordinate 123,687 of NZ_CP048788.1, forward strand.
GCGGTTGCGGGATACGAAAAGGTTAAAAGCTGGCTGCAGATGGAAGAAGCCGAAGTGCTGATCCAGGCCAGTGACGGATCCGGACGCGGCAAGTCCAAGCTGAGCACGCCGCATTACGGGTCATATATAGGCTGGCTGACAGCTGATGAATTGGGTTTGGCATTCGGACGCCAAACTGTGATACATGGGGCGCTCGCCTCTGGTGGACTCACGCAACGTGTTGTAGAGGAAGCCCAAAGACTTAAAGGCGTGCGCGAAAACGAGGGTGGCAAGGGCCATCCGAAAGGATAGACGAGCTTCATGAGCGATACTGACGGCAAAAAAACATTGGGTTTGCGCGGCAACGCGCGTCCGGGCAACGTAAAGCAGAGCTTTAGCCACGGACGGACCAAGAACGTCGTGGTTGAAACCAAACGTAAACGCGTTGTGGTGCCCAAAGCCGGTGCGACCAAATCCGCCGGTACATCAGGCGCGGCGGGCGGTGATCCGTCCCGACGCCCCGCAGGGATCACTGATGCGGAGATGGAGCGCCGGCTCAAGGCCGTGCAGGCCGCTAAAGCGCGCGAGTCCGAAGAAGCAGCCGAGCGTGAGGCCGAAGAAAAGGCGCGCGCCGAAGACCGCGAGCGCCGTCGGGCTGAACAGGAAGAAAAAGAGCGCGAGGAGCGTGAGCGCGAGGAAAGCCTCAAGGCCAAGGCCCAGGAAGATCAGCGTCGGAAGGATGAAGCCGAAGCAGCCGCCAAGGCTGCTGCGGCCCCTGCCGAAGAGCCCGTTGTCCAGCGTCCCGCGCGCGAGAAAGCAGCCCCCGAGGCCGCACCGCGTAAACAGCAGGATCGTGACCGCGACACCAACAAGCGTGGCAAAGGCGGCGACGACAACCGCCGCTCCGGCAAGCTGACCCTGAACCAGGCGCTTTCGGGTGGTGAGGGCGGACGTCAGCGGTCGATGGCTGCAATGAAGCGCAAGCAGGAGCGGGCGCGGCAGAAAGCCATGGGAGGCCAGGTCGAGCGCGAAAAGGTTGTGCGTGACGTGCAGGTCCCAGAGGCCATCGTGGTCTCTGAGCTGGCCAACCGGATGACCGAGAAGGTCGGCGAGGTTGTCAAAGCACTGATGAACAACGGCATGATGGTGACGCAGAACCAGACAATCGATGCGGACACCGCGGAACTGATCGTCGAAGAGTTCGGCCACAAGGTTGTGCGGGTTTCTGATGCCGATGTCGAGGACGTGATCAAAGAGGTTGAGGACGACGACAAGGATCTCTCGCCGCGTCCGCCGGTCATCACCATCATGGGTCACGTTGACCACGGCAAAACGTCTCTGCTCGATGCAATCCGGAACGCCAAGGTCGTCGCCGGCGAAGCAGGCGGGATCACCCAGCACATCGGTGCCTATCAGGTGAAAACCGAAGGCGGCCAGCTGCTGAGTTTCCTCGATACGCCGGGCCACGCGGCCTTTACGTCCATGCGTTCGCGCGGTGCTCAGGTGACGGATATCGTGGTCCTGGTGGTTGCGGCCGATGACGCCGTGATGCCGCAGACCATTGAAGCCATCAACCACGCCAAGGCAGCCAAGGTGCCGATGATTGTGGCGATCAACAAGATCGACCGCCCCGCGGCTGATCCCAACAAGGTCCGGACAGACCTGCTGCAGCACGAAGTGATCGTGGAGCAGATGTCAGGTGACGTGCAGGATGTCGAAGTCTCTGCCATTACCGGTCAGGGCCTCGATGAACTGCTCGAAGCGATCGCGCTGCAGGCGGAAATTCTGGAGCTGAAAGCCAACCCGAACCGCGCCGCTGTCGGTGCGGTGATCGAGGCGCAGCTTGATGTAGGCCGCGGCCCGGTTGCGACTGTTCTGGTTCAGAACGGCACGCTGCGTCAGGGTGATATATTTGTTGTTGGTGAGCAGTACGGTAAGGTCCGTGCGCTGATCAATGACAAGGGCGAGCGCGTGAAAGAGGCCGGTCCGTCCGTGCCTGTCGAAGTGCTCGGCCTGAACGGTACACCCGAGGCGGGCGATGTGCTGAACGTGACCGGTACCGAAGCGCAGGCGCGTGAAATCGCGGAATACCGCGCGAACGCTGCCAAAGACAAACGCGCAGCCGCCGGTGCGGCGACAACGCTTGAACAGCTTATGGCGAATGCCAAGGCCGATGAGAACGTCTCCGAGCTGCCCATTCTGGTGAAAGCTGACGTGCAGGGTTCTGCCGAGGCGATCAACCAGGCGATGGAAAAGATCGGCAACGACGAGGTCCGCGTGCGCGTGCTGCACTCAGGTGTGGGCGCGATCACCGAGACCGACGTTGGCCTGGCCGAAGCTTCCGGCGCGCCGATTATGGGCTTTAACGTCCGGGCGAACGCCTCTGCGCGCAACACGGCCAACCAGAAGGGCGTCGAGATCCGCTATTATTCGGTGATCTATGACCTTGTGGACGACGTGAAAGCGGCGGCCTCAGGCCTGCTGAGTGCGGAGATTCGCGAGAACTTCATCGGGTACGCGACGATCAAAGAGGTCTTCAAAGTCACCGGCGTCGGTAAAGTCGCAGGCTGTCTGGTGACCGAAGGCGTGGCGCGCCGCTCTGCCGGTGTGCGTCTGCTGCGCGACAACGTGGTGATCCACGAGGGCACGCTCAAGACGCTGAAGCGTTTCAAGGACGAGGTTGCCGAAGTGCAGTCGGGTCAGGAATGCGGCATGGCCTTTGAGAACTATGACGATATCCGCCCTGATGATGTGATCGAAATCTTCGAGCGTGAAGAGGTGACCCGGACACTCACATGATCCGGTGACACAGGTCTGACACTAAAAAAAAGGGACCGCCTGCGCGGTCCCTTTTTTAGTGGATTTCCGGTCCGGTCACTCTGACCGGCCTGCCTGTGAAAGTGTCATCATCCACCTTCACGACGATCCTCCCGTCCGGCAGTTCACGCACGTAAATGCCCTGAACCGATATTGCGCTTCCCATAATAATGGTGCGAAGCATGTCTCTCTCCTCCCCAGGATACTGACGCTGTCATCCTAGGGGGTGTTCACGGAAATGTCATAAACAAAATGCCTGAAAGGGCGGCATTTAATCCGGATCGGAAATAATCCGCCGATCAGAGCCAGTCGCGCAGAATCGGGATCAGCGGAATATCCGCCGCAGGCATCGGGTAATCCTTCATCTCCTGCGGGCGGACCCATTTCAGGGTCTGGCCTTCGCGCGACATCGGGGTGCCGTTCCATTTACGACAGGCAAACAGCGGCATCAGCAGATGAAAGGTATCATAGCTGTGGCTGGCAAACGTCAGCGGCGCGAGGCAGGACGCCCAGGTATCGATTCCAAGCTCTTCCTGCAATTCCCGGATCAGCGCGACTTCGGGTGTTTCACCCTGTTCCACTTTGCCACCGGGAAATTCCCATAGCCCGGCCATCGACTTGCCTTCGGGGCGCTGTGCGATGAGCACCCGCCCGTCGATGTCGATCAGCGCCACGGCTGATACAAGTACGGTTTTCATGCTTGGATCTCCGGTCGGCCGTCAGGAACGGTAATCGGCGTTGATGTCGATGTAGCCGTGGGTGAGATCGCAGGTCCACACAGTCGCCGTCCCGTCGCCCAGCCCGATATCAACCGCGATACGCAGGTTTTCGCCCTTCATATGTGCGGCGGCATCGGCCTCAGAATAACCCGGGCTGACCCAGCCTTTGTCAGCGACCAGCACGTCCCCGAAACGGATCGACAGCAGATCTCGGTCCGCCTCGGCGCCGGACTTGCCCACCGCCATGACCACGCGACCCCAGTTTGCGTCCTCTCCCGCGATTGCGGTTTTCACCAGAGGGGAGTTTGCAACAGACAATGCATGGGTCTTTGCGTCCCGGGCAGTTCTGGCTCCCGTCACGCTGATTTCAACGAATTTAGTCGCCCCTTCACCGTCGCGCACCACCTGATGCGCGAGATCGAGCATCACGCCATGAAGCGCACCGGCAAACCCGTCGTGCCCTGTCACGTCAACGCCCGACGCACCGGTGGCCGCAACCAGCAGCGTGTCAGATGTAGAAGTGTCACTGTCCACGGTGATGCAGTTGAAGGTGCTGTCATTGCCGGCGGATACCAGAGCCTGCAGATCGTTCCGGGCGATTTTCGCGTCCGTGAAGATGTAGACCAGCATCGTCGCCATATCGGGCGCGATCATGCCGGAGCCCTTGGCGATACCGGCAATTCGGACAGTCTTTCCGTCGATGCTGACCTCTGCTGCCGCCCCCTTCGGGAAGGTGTCGGTGGTCATAATTGCTTTTGCGGCCTCTGAGATACCGCCGGCATCAAGCGTTCCGGCCAGAGCATCGAGCTTTGCCGTGATCCGGTCAAAAGGCAGCGGTTCGCCGATCACCCCGGTTGAGGAGGTGAATACCCGGGCCTGTGGCACGCCGGTCGCCTGTGCGGTGGCATCTGCGATGGCCCTGACCGCCTCGACGCCCCCTTTGCCGGTGAAAGCATTGGAATTGCCGGAGTTTACAAGGATTGCAGCACCCGCGCTGTCCACGTCGCCGTTGATCTTTTCCTGACAGTCGAGCACCGGAGCAGACCGCGTGGCTGATCGCGTAAATGCGCCGGCCACTGCCGTTCCCGGATCAAGCAGTGCGAGCATCACATCAGTGCGGCCCTGATAGCGCACACCGGCAGCAATGGTGGAAAACCGGACCCCGTCGATGACCGGAAGGTCCGGAAAAGAGGCGGGCGCGAGCGGGGAAACCGCGAGTGCTTTACCCATGTGCGGTCACTCCAGAAGATCGATGCGCCGCAGCAGCGCAGGGTCAACCGGGTCACCCCCGGGGCGCAGCACTTCAGCTTCCTGAGACAGCCTTTCGATTGCGGCTTCGGCAACGGTGCGCCGGGCCTGCCCCTCAAGCTCGGTGCGCACTTCCTCCAGTGTGGGGATATCGGCTTTGCGCACTTCGTTCAGACGGATCACGTGCCAGCCGAACTGGGTCTGCACAGGTTGTGATACCTCGCCTTCCTCAAGTGCTATGACGGCGGCTTCGAATTCAGGCACCATCGCACCGGAGCCGAACCAGCCGAGTTCACCGCCGCCCGGACCGGAGGGACCGGTCGATTTTTCCATTGCGGTTTCAGCGAAATCCGCGCCTTCGTCGAGGCTGGTCATCACCTCGAGTGCTGCTTCTTCGGTTTCCACAAGAATGTGCGAGGCGTTATATTCGTCTTCGGCTTCGATGCTGCCGTACTGTTCGTCGTAAAGTGCCTGAACGTCCTCCGAGATATCTGTCCCGGCGAGGATGTTTTCGATGACTTCACCCGCAACCAGAGACCGTTTTTCGTTTTCAAGCGAATACACCACACGCGGCGGCAGGGTCTCGGTAAACGACTGAGAGAGCGCGCTTTGCTGAATAAGCTGTTGCAGAATGCCGCTGTAGAGCACGTCGTCGGACAGCTGCTGATACTGCTCCGGCAGCGTTGCTGCGGCCGCGATCATATGGCCAAGCGTGATTTCGACACCGTTCACGGTGGCAACGACTGTTGTTGCGGATGCTTCGGTCTCTTCTGTCTGGTCCTGCGCGAAGGCCGGCGCGGAAAGGCTCAGCGCCAGCAGAGCGCCGGACAGAAAACGGATGTGTTTTTGCATGGGTTGGTCCTATGGATGTGTCGCGGCGGGCCACGACATTGACACGGTTTGGCGGGGCCCTTACATCGCCCTATGGGCGCCATAAAGGCACGGCGTTCGTGTGTATATCTATGGGCTGCGCCGCGGACGAGCAAGCAGATCAGCGCATGACACTATTACTTCGGCTGGAGAACGCATGCTGGGTTTCGGAACGATCACGAAAAAAGTCTTTGGCACGCCCAATGACCGGAAAATAAAAGCGACCCGACCCCTGATCGAACAGATCAACGGGCTTGAGCCTGAATTTGAGAAGCTGACCGATGCGGGGATCCTCGAAAAGACCGAAGAGCTGCGCGCGCGGGCGCTTAAGGGTGAGAGCCTTGATGATCTGCTGCCCGAAGCCTTTGCCAACTGTCGCGAGGCGGCGCGCCGGGCGCTTGGTCTGCGGGCTTTTGACACCCAGCTGATGGGCGCGGTGTTTCTGCATGAGGGCAATATCGCCGAGCAGAAGACCGGCGAAGGCAAAACGCTGACCGCGACCTTTGCGGCCTATCTCAATGCGCTGACCAGGGACGGCGTGCATATCGTCACGGTGAACGAATATCTCGCGAAGCGCGACGCCTCCTGGATGGGCAAGGTCTTCGGTGCGCTGGGTCTGAGCACGGGCGTGGCCTGGTCCGGGATGCCGGAAGAAGACAAGCGCGAGGCCTACGACAGCGACGTAACCTATGCGACCAACAACGAACTGGGTTTTGACTATCTGCGCGATAACATGCGCTCCGAGCTGAGCCAGATTTTCCAGAAAAAGCACAATTTTGCGATCGTGGACGAAGTCGACAGTATTCTGATCGACGAAGCACGCACACCGCTGATCATTTCCGGCCCGTCGCAGGACCGCTCCGGCATGTATCAGACCATTGATGCGCTGATCCCGTCGCTGAACGACACGCACTTCGAGCTCGACGAGAAAACCCGCAACGTAACGTTCACCGATGAAGGAAACGAGTTCCTCGAGCAGGTGCTGCGCGACAATGAACTGCTGGAAGAGGGTCAGACGCTCTACGATCCCGAAAGCACCACCATCGTACACCACATCAACCAGGGTCTGCGAGCGCATAAGCTCTTTCAGCGCGACAAGGATTATATCGTGCGCGATGACAGCGTCGTTCTGATTGATGAATTCACCGGGCGCATGATGGCGGGACGGCGGCTTTCCGACGGTCTGCACCAGGCGATTGAGGCCAAGGAAGGGGTGGAAATCCGCCCTGAAAACATCACGCTGGCCTCTGTGACGTTCCAGAACTATTTCCGGCTTTATAACAAGCTGGCGGGCATGACCGGTACCGCGCTGACCGAAGCGGAAGAATTCAGCGAAATTTATGGTCTGGGTGTTGTCGAAGTCCCGACCAACAGGCCAGTGGCCCGTGTTGATGAAGACGATCAGGTGTTCCGCACCGCAGTCGAGAAGTATCGCGCGATGCTGGAGCAGATCAAAGAGAGCCACGAAAAGGGCCAGCCTGTTCTGGTGGGTACGACCTCCATCGAGAAATCCGAAATGCTCAGCAAGATGCTGACCGACGCGGGGCTGAAACATAACGTTCTGAACGCGCGCCAGCACGAGCAGGAAGCGCAGATCGTGGCCGATGCCGGCAAATTCGGCGCGGTTACAATTGCCACCAACATGGCCGGTCGCGGCACCGACATTCAGCTCGGCGGCAACGTCGATCTGCAGATCATGGAAGCGCTGGCAGCTGATCCCGAGGCGGACCCTGAAGCGCTGCGCCAGGGCATCGAAGCGAGCCACGCCGGCGAAAAGGCCAAAGTAATCGAGGCAGGCGGGCTTTATGTTCTGGCCTCCGAGCGCCACGAAAGCCGGCGCATCGACAACCAGTTGCGCGGCCGGTCGGGACGTCAGGGTGACCCCGGACGCTCGTCCTTCTTTCTGAGCCTTGAAGATGACCTGATGCGCATTTTCGGATCTGAGCGGCTGGAGAAAGTGCTGAAAACCCTTGGTCTGAAAGAGGACGAGGCGATTGTGCATCCCTGGGTTAACAAATCGCTGGAGCGTGCGCAGGCCAAGGTCGAAGGACGAAACTTTGATATCCGTAAGCAGCTGCTGAAATTTGACGACGTGATGAACGAGCAGCGTAAGGTCGTGTTTGGCCAGCGCCGCGAGATCATGGAAGCGGAAGATCTGTCAGAGATCACGACCGATATGCGTCATCAGGTGATTGACGATCTGATCGATCAGTATCTGCCGCCCAATACCTATGCGGATCAGTGGGACTCCGAGGGCCTGAATGAGGCCGTGCGCGAACAGCTCGGAATGGATCTGCCGGTGGCGGACTGGACCGCGGAAGAGGGTGTTGATGACGACGTGATGCGCGAGCGCCTGATCGAGGCTACCGATGCCTTTATGAAAGACAAGGCCGCGCAGTTCGGCCCCGAAAATATGCGCAACATCGAAAAGCAGCTCTTGTTGCAGTCGATTGACGGAAAGTGGCGCGAACATCTGCTGACGCTGGAGCACCTGCGGTCGGTGGTTGGTTTCCGCGGGTATGCACAGCGTGATCCGCTGAATGAATATAAAAACGAGTCCTTTCAGCTTTTTGAGGGCATGCTCGACAGTCTGCGCGAGGATGTGACCCAGAAACTGGCGCAGATCCGCCCGCTCACCGAAGAAGAGCAAAAGCAGATGGTCGAGCAGATGCGCGCCCAGCAGGCAGAGGCTCAGGCGGCAGGCGAGCAGGCGGCAGCGCTCTCCGCTGAGCCGGAGGCGGGTGACAGCGATGCGGTTGCGGGGTTTGTCGAAGACGACCCGTCAACATGGGGAAATCCGGGCAGAAACGAGACCTGTCCCTGTGGATCCGGTAAGAAATTCAAGCACTGTCACGGTCGCCTGATCTGACCTCAGGCGGGGATTGTTTCGTATCCCTGCCTTTTTGTTGCCTGAATGACTCCCAATACGCGTCACAAGTGAGCCCTGTTTACGATCTATTAACCTTCCTTAACAGGTGAAGAAGGATCGTTAACCCATGTCTCACAAGACAGAGATTATTACCGCTGCCAGTACCCTTGTCTGCGCGCTGGCGATTGGTTTTGTGATGCAGAGCGGCGAAGTCGCCGAGCAGCGTTATGGCGAGACACAGATTGCCGGACTGGGCAGTGTTCCGGTGGTCGGCACGCCGGTGTCGCCGGTCGGCGTGAGCCCTTCGGCCCGCATTTCTGAAGATGATCCGCGTTTGCGTGTGAACGGCATTGCCCTGACGTCGGCCGGAATCAGATCCACTGAGGACAAAGAAACAATCAGCGTATCCCTGCTGGGTCAGCCCGAGAAAGAGCCGGCCAAAGTGGAATATACCGTGCGCACCAGCTGCCCGGTTGTGGCCGAAGCGGAAACGCGGGCCAGCGCCATGCTGGCGATGCGCGTCGAAGCACCCTGCTATGCAGGCGAAACCGTATCGCTGTCGCACAAGGGCGTGACATTCAGCGATGTCCTCGATGCCAGCGGCCGGATGAGCGTCGATATCCCGGCGCTTGAACAGGACGCCAGAGTTGTCGTGACATTTGAAAACGGTCGCAATGCAACAGCCGCCAGCACCGTGACAACCATCGCGCTTTATAACCGCGTGATCGTGCAGACCAAAGCCGGCACCGGTGTACAGATCCACGCCAGGGAGTTCGGCGCGGATTATGGCCAGGAAGGCCATGTCTGGTCGGGCGCACCGCGCGATCCGGAATCTGTCGGTACAGGCGTTGGCGGGTTCTTGTCCACGCTGGGCAATCCGGAGACCGAAGGCCAGGATGTCGCCCAGATCTATACCTATCCCGTGACCCTGTCCGGGGCGAGCAGCACTGTCGATCTGACCGTTGAAACCGAGGTGACCGAGCTCAACTGTGGCCGGACGATTACCGCCTCGACCATGCGGGTGATCAAAGGCGGCGACGCAACCGTCAAAGACCTGAGCGTCGATGTGCCGGGATGCGAGACCGTGGGCGATTATCTGGTGTTGATTAACCCGCTCGAAGACCTGAAACTCGCCGGAAAGTAACCCCAGCGAGGCTCTGTCACATGAGACTGAGACGTGCGGCGGTTTTCGCCGCACTTTTTATTTGTTGCACCCTGCGTTTCGCTGTGGCGCAGGACGTGACGCTGACCTCGCAGGATGGCGATATTGTGCTTTCCGGGAACCTGCTGGGTTTTGACGGCGAGTTTTACCGCGTCGATACGATCTACGGCGAACTGACAATCGACAGCGCGGGTGTGACCTGTACCGGCAATGCCTGTCCTGATCTGCAGGCTTATGTCGCGGATATTTCCATCTCCGGCTCTGCGCTGATGGGGTCTGTGATGATGCCCGCGCTCGTTGAGGCCTATGCCCGGCAGAGCACCCTCGACGCTACCCGTGAAATCCTGGATGCATCGCATTACACTTATACGCTCAGTGATCCCGCGACCGGGCGACCTGCGGGCATTTTCCGCTTTCGGGTTACTACCACGGATGAAGGGTTTGCCGATCTGCTGGCCAATGAAGCGGATATCGTCATGGCGCAGCGCGGGGTCCGGCCGGACGAAGTGGCGCGCGCCCTTGAGGCCGGCATGGGCGATCTGACATCGGCAAAGCAATCAAAGGTTCTGGCGCTTGATGCGGTTGTACCGGTTGTGGCACCGGGCAACCCGGTAACGGCGCTGAAACCCGGAGAACTTGCGCAGCTTTTTGCAGGTACGATTACTCAGTGGCCGGCTCCGGGCGGATCAGGCCGGCGTGTTGTGCTCTATGCTGCATCACCGGGGTCCGGCGCGGGGCAGGCAATGTTCGATCAGATCATGGATCCTGAAGATTTGGAAATGTCGAACAATATCAGTACCTTCACGAATACCAGCGATCTGGCTTCCGCAGTAACGGATGACCCGGAAAGCCTTGGCGTCACGGCTTTTTCCGGAACGGGAGACACAAAACTGCTGCATCTGGCCGCCGGGTGTATACGTCCGATACAGGCGACAAGGCGGGGCGTTAAAACCGGCGATTATCCCTATACCGCGCCGATGTTTCTGTATCAGCCGGCCCGTCGCCTGCCGAAGCTTGCGCGCGGGTTTTTGTCTTTTGTGAGTGACCCAGCGGCGCAGCTCGTGATCCGCCGGTCCGGTTTTGTCGATCAGACCCCGGAGGAAATTTCGCCGGATGATCAGGGCAGCCGGTTTGCGAATGCGATCGCGTCTGCTGGTGAGCGGGTAACGCTCGCGGATCTGCAACGTATGACGCAGGTTCTTGCGCCGATGAACCGTCTGACCACCACGTTCCGCACAGAGCCCGGCACATCCGATCTCACCGCACAGTCGCGCGGGGCCGTTGTGCACCTCGTGGGAGCTCTGGAGAGCGGGCGGTTTGACGGTCGGGAGCTTCTTTTTGCGGGGTTTAGTGACGCATCCGGCGCGGCACCTGCCGGTCAGTCAGTATCGCTGCGCGCGGCAGAAAGGCTGCGCGAAATGGTGCTGGAGCAGCTTCCTGCGACCGTGCGCGCGCTCTTTACCGCCCGGGTTGATGCCTTTGGCGAGGCCATGCCAATAGGCTGTGACGGCAGCCCGGCTGCGCGCGAGGCCAGTCAAAGGGTCGAGGTCTGGATCCGCTGAAACAACACAGAAAAAGACCGGACGCGGGGCCCGGTCTTTTCAGATCGTCCTTGTATCAGATTGCCGGCAAATATGCGGGTCAGCCTTTCATCGAATCCCAGAAGCTTTTGACTGAGGAGAAAAAGCTGCTCGATTCCGGATTGTTGTTCTCAGACAGGTCTTCGAACTCCTGAAGAAGCTCTTTCTGCCTGCCCGTGAGGTTCACAGGTGTCTCGACCGCAAGCTCTATGAACATATCCCCGGTGCCGCCCCCTCTGAGCGCCGGCATGCCTTTGCCGCGCAGCCGCATCTGGCGACCGGACTGGCTCCCGGCGGGGATCTGTACCCGCCCGCGCCCGCCGTCGATCGTCGGAACCTCGATGGAACCGCCCAGAGCGGCCTTGGACATTGAGACCGGCACCCGGCAATAGAGGTTTGTGCTCTCCCGCTGGAAAAGCTCGTGCTCGGTGACCTCGATAAAGATATATAGATCGCCTGATGGTCCGCCGCGCATGCCCGCTTCGCCTTCACCGGCGAGCCGGATCCGCGTGCCCGTTTCAACACCCGCAGGAATATTGACGTTGAGCGCGCGTTCCTTTTCCTGCCTCCCTGCACCCTTGCAGGTCTTGCAGGGGTTCTGGATGTGCTGGCCGAGGCCGGCACAGGTCGGACAGGTCCGCTCTACCGTGAAAAAGCCCTGCTGCGCGCGTACCTTGCCCATGCCTGAACAGGTCGGACAGGTCACCGGCTCTGCACCGCCTTCGGCACCGGAGCCATTGCAGCTGTCACAGGCCACGGAGCCCGGCACATTGATGGTCTTTTGCAGACCGGCAAAGGCATCTTCCAGCGAGATCCGAAGATTATAGCGCAGATCAGATCCGCGCGCCGCACGCCGGCCCCCGCCGCCGCGCTGGCCGCCCATGAAATCGCCGAAAAGATCGTCGAATACATCGGAAAAGGCCGAAGAGAAATCGCCCTGACCGCCGCCACCAAAGCCGCCGCCCGGACGCCCGCCTCCGCCCATGCCACCTTCAAATGCTGCATGGCCGAAACGGTCGTAGGCCGCTTTCTTTTCAGCGTCTTTCAGGACCTCATAGGCCTCGTTGGCCTCTTTGAACTGCGATTCAGCCTGCGGGTCGTCTTTGTTGCGGTCGGGGTGAAGCTCTTTTGCTTTGGAGCGATAACCCTTTTTGATTTCGTCAGCGGAGGCACCTTTGGCAACGCCAAGCACCTCGTAATAGTCACGTTTTGCCATGGATGGGTCCCCTTTATCGGAACGTGACGGGCCGACCCGGAGGCCGGCCCGATCAGAGGTTCCGGGTTACATGGCGCTTACGCGCGCTTGTCGTCGTCGAGATCTTCGAACTCGGCGTCCACGATGTCGTCGTCACCGGCCTGCGCCTCGTCGGCGGCTTCGGGGGTGTCGTCGCCTTCTTCCTGGGCAGACTTATAGATCGCTTCGCCCAGTTTCATCGCGGCCTCGGTCACGTTCTGAATACCGGCCCGGATTTTGTCCGGGTTGTCGGTTTCCAGCTCGTCTTTGAGAGCTGCAATCGCAAGTTCGATCGCTTCGACGGTCGTCGGATCAACCTTGTCGGAGTGCTCCTCGACAGATTTTTCTGTCGAGTGAATGAGGCTCTCCGCCTGGTTTTTCGCCTCGATCAGCTCGCGACGGGCCTTATCAGCTTCCGCGTTCTCTTCGGCGTCCTTGACCATTTTCTCGATATCATCATCCGAGAGACCACCGGAGGCCTGGATGGTGATCTTCTGCTCTTTGCCGGTGCCCTTATCCATCGCACCCACGGACACGATGCCGTTTGCGTCGATATCAAAGGTCACTTCGATCTGCGGCATGCCGCGCGGCGCAGGCGGGATGTTCTCAAGATTGAAAGCGCCGAGGATCTTGTTGTCGGAGGCCATCTCGCGCTCACCCTGGAAAACCCGGATGGTCACAGCGTTCTGATTGTCTTCGGCTGTGGAGAAGATCTGGGACTTCTTCGTAGGGATCGTGGTGTTGCGGTCAATGAGACGGGTGAACACGCCACCCAGTGTCTCAATGCCGAGGCTCAGCGGTGTCACGTCGAGCAGTACCACGTCTTTGACGTCGCCCTGCAGAACACCGGCCTGAATGGCGGCACCCATGGCGACAACCTCATCGGGGTTCACACCCTTGTGCGGCTCTTTGCCGAAGAACTTGGTGACTTCCTCAACCACTTTTGGCATCCGGGTCATACCACCGACCAGAACGACCTCATCAATGTCACCGGCTGCTATGCCAGCGTCTTTGAGGGCTGCCTGGCAGGGTTTCAGCGACGCTTTGATCAGATCGCCGACTAGCGATTCCAGTTTCGAGCGGGTCAGCTTCATCACCATGTGCAGCGGCTGGCCGTTTGCGCCCATCGAGATGAACGGCTGGTTAATCTCTGTCTGGCTGGAGCTGGACAATTCGATCTTGGCTTTCTCGGCTGCTTCTTTCAGACGCTGCAGCGCCATCTTGTCTTTGGTAAGGTCGACCTGGTGCTCTTTTTTGAACTCATCCGCGAGGTAGTTGACGATGCGCATGTCAAAGTCTTCACCACCAAGGAAGGTATCGCCGTTGGTGGATTTTACTTCGAAAAGGCCGTCGTCGATCTCGAGGATGGTTACGTCGAATGTACCACCACCAAGGTCATAGACCGCGATTGTCTGGGTGTTCTCTTTGTCGAGACCATAGGCCAGGGCTGCCGCTGTCGGCTCGTTGATGATCCGCAGCACTTCGAGGCCTGCAATCTTGCCGGCGTCTTTGGTGGCCTGACGCTGGGCGTCGTTGAAATACGCGGGCACGGTGATGACCGCCTGCGTGACTTCTTCGCCGAGATAGCTCTCAGCGGTCTCTTTCATCTTGCCGAGGATGAACGCGGAAATCTGCGAGGGAGAATATTTCTCACCTTTCGCTTCGACCCATGCGTCGCCGTTGCCGCCGTCGATCACGGCGAAGGGCAGGTTCTTTTTGTCTTTGGCAAGGTCCGCATCGTCATTGCGACGGCCGATCAGGCGTTTGACGCCAAAAATTGTGTTGTCCGGGTTGGTGACGGCCTGGCGTTTCGCCGGCTGTCCTACCAGCCGCTCTTCATCGGTGAAGGCGACGATTGAAGGTGTTGTACGCGCACCTTCGGCGTTTTCGATAACACGTGGCTGCGATCCGTCCATGATGGCGATGCAGCTGTTCGTGGTTCCAAGGTCGATACCAATTACTTTGGCCATTTTGAGATCCCTCTTGATATTAAGGCGATGACACGGAGCACCGGCCCTTTATGGCGCCTCTGCCCCGATGATGTGCACACGAAAGCGGGTCGCTTCGTGCGGTTCGCAGGGTATATAAGGAGGGGTCTGCAACCCTGCAACCTTTCTGACGGGCTGCAGGTGGGAATCTTTCCCGAATTTTTTCTGTTTTCCCGGGATGCCGCACAGATGACACAGCTGAATGTCGCAGGATTTGAGGTGCATAAGGGCTTTCTGGATATCAGTGCACAGCGCGAGGTGCTGTCGGCGGTGCGCGGGGTCGTGGCCGCGGCGCCGCTCTTTACCCCGGTGACCCCGCGCGGCAAAGCGATGTCGGTGCGGATGACGGCGGCGGGCGATTTCGGCTGGATTTCGGACCGGCGCGGTTATCGCTACAGCCCGGTGCATCCGGACGGGCAGAGCTGGCCGCCGGTGCCGGACTGTATTCTCGGCATCTGGCGCGATCTGACCGGTGCTGCGCGTGCGCCGGAATGCTGTCTTGTGAACTTTTACGGCGAGGGTGCGCGTATGGGGCTGCATCAGGACAGGGACGAAGCCGATTTCAGCTGGCCGGTTGTATCGGTATCGCTGGGCGATGATGGTCTTTTTCGCATGGGGGGTACCGAACGGGGCGGCAGGACACAGTCTGTCTGGCTTCAGTCGGGGGATGTGGTGGTGATGGGGGGTGCCGCGCGCCGCGCACACCACGGGGTGGACCGGATCCGCTTTGGCTCATCAACCCTGCTGGAGAAGGGTGGCCGGCTTAATCTGACGCTCAGGGTCGTCACCTGAGTGCGCGCCTGCCACGGACCTGCGGAATATCTGTACGGCACGGATCCGGTTTTGTAGGGTCTGTGCAAAGGCGGGGCAGGGACATTTTCCGAAATGCGCGTGCTGTCGGCCCGCAGTGCCACGGAAATGGTTGAAGTATGAATCTGAAGAGAACCCCGCGTCAGGTGCGGAAGACCGGTGACGACAGCGCCGCGGGGTCGCTTTTCACATATGTCTGGCGGATGAGCGAATGGCACCAGCCGGCGACCTGTCTGCTGGCCGTTTTTGTGGCTCTGCTCAACCTTGTTCCGATCGAGCTGCAGCGACGCATCGTGAACGAAGTCGTGGAAACGCGCGATATTCCGGTTCTGGTCAAGTTCGGTATTGCCTATGTCGGGGTGACCCTTGCGCACCAGCTGGTAAAATACGCCCTGTGGATTTACCAGTCCTGGCTGACCGAAAGTGCAACGCTTTATACCCGCAGTCACCTATTGCAGATCTATGAAGAGCGCCGCAACGGCACCGGTGAAGCCGTAGATCACCGGTCCGGGCGCACGGTGTCGATTGTCGGCGCAGAGGTGGAAAAACTCGGCGGCTTTGTCGGTGAGGCGATCTCGGGGGCCTGTGCCAATCTTGCCATGCTGCTCGGTGTGGTCGTCTATATGTTCGTGGTAGAGCCTCAGATAGCTGTTTTCGCGCTGGCTTTTCTGGTGCCGCAGATCGTCCTCACGCCGTTCCTGCAGCGGCGGCTGAACGACCTGGTGGAAGAGCGCGTCTCTATGCTGCGCGATCTGGGGGATGCGATATCGGATGCGGAAAAAGACACGCGCGACCGCTGTCCCGGTCTGATCCGGGATATTTACACCAACCGGATGCGGTATTTCATCCTGAAATTCATCCTCAAGTCTTCTCTGAACCTTCTGAATTCGCTGGGCCCGATCACCGTGCTGCTGTTTGGCGGATACCTTGTGATGCAGGGAGAGGTACAGGTGGGCGTGATCGTGGCATTTCTCTCGGGTTTCGACCGTATTTCATCCCCGCTGCGCGAGCTGATCGGGTTTTACCGGATTGCAGCACAGGCCAGTGTGCAGCATTCGATGATCGCGAAATGGATGTCGCGTTCCACCTGATCGTCGCTTGCCGAACGGATGTCAGGGGTCGTCAGCGCCGCGCGCTCCAGCTCGCAGAGGCATGGCGGCGGGTATAGAACTCACCCATGAGCCCGATCATGATCAGCACAATCGCCACCCAGAGCGCATAGCTCCAGTCGGTAAAACGCGGCACGTAATTGATAAAGATATAACCGCGGGCCTGGTCGATTGTGTGAAAAAGCGGGTTCCAGTCGAACATGGCGAGCATATAGGCGGGCATCATATTGGCGACAAACATTTTGCCCGATGCGATCATATTGGCGCGCTGATAGATCGTGTTGAAAATCATCACGAACTGCGGAGCCCAGGGTTTGATCGCCAGAAGCACGATCCCGATCGACACGCCGGTAAGCCAGGAAAGCATCAGCATGCAAAAGGCACCGCCAGGGTTTTCTATGTGAATGGGCATCCAGGCGACGTGGTAGATAAACAGGATAAAGCCCATGGACAGCACCTGGATATAGAGCGATCCCAGAGCGGCGGCGGCAATCGCCACAATAGTATTCATCGGCGCGTGCTGCATCATCGGGCTTGCCGGACCTTCGGACCCGACAACGGCACCCATCGCTTTGGTGTGGGTCATAAAGAGAAAAACGCCGGACATAATATAGAGCAGGAAATCGCCCCGAACGGCGGCACCGCGCAGCCCCAGCAGGCTGAACATCACATAAAAGGCGAGCACGAAAATAACCGCCTGCAGCAGGTTCACCCCGATGGCCAGAAAGGCATTGGCATGCGTTTTGCGCACCGACCGCACCGCAGAGTGGTAGATCAGCGTCAGGATGGTCAGCGCGGAGGTGATGCCGCCCTGACGTCTGTGGGTCGTGTCAGTCATGTCTGCCGCGCCTCGATATCTGCACAGAGTGTCACGGAATTCTTGATGTTCCGTTATCGGCGCAGCATAAAGTCCGGAGCCGGCCAGATCAACAACAGCCGCGGGAGACACCTCTTTTATGGATTACAGTGCCTTATCGGTCGCTATGCGCAGATTGTCGCTGCTGGCCGGAGCGAAAATAATGGAGGTTTATGCGGCGGACGATTTTGACGTGAAGGTAAAATCAGACGCAAGTCCTGTCACCGAGGCAGATGAAGCGGCGGATGCCATCATTTCCGCCGGTCTGCGCGAAGCTTTCCCCGACATCCTTCTGGTGACCGAAGAGCAGGCGGCGACCCACACCAGCACTGCCGGCACGTTTCTCATCGTTGATCCGCTGGACGGGACGAAAGAGTTTATTAACCGGCGTGGTGATTTCACGGTAAACATCGCGCTTGTGGAAAACGGTGTACCTACGCGTGGCGTGGTCTATGCGCCGGCGAAGGGGCGGATGTTTTACACCCGTGCCGACGGTCAGGCAGTTGAGGAAACTGGTGATCTCGCTTTGGGCAGCGTGGGAGAAACCCATGTAATATCAGTCTCTGATGCGGACAATTCGGCTCTGATGGTGGTTGCATCGAAGTCCCACAGGGATCAGGCGACAGACGATTACATCAACCGCTATGCCGTGCACGACATGACCAGTGCCGGCAGCTCGCTGAAGTTCTGTCTGGTGGCCACGGGCGAGGCGGATCTTTATCCGCGGCTCGGGCGTACGATGGAATGGGACACGGCCGCGGGAGACGCCGTTCTGCGCGGCGCCGGTGGGTTCGTTGTCCGTTTTGATGACCACAGCCCGCTGGTTTACGGAAAGGAAGGATATGCCAACCCGTTCTTCATCGCATATGCGCCTGGCGTCGATCTGGTGACCGGCTGATGTCTGTTCTGATCGTCATTCCCGCCCGCTATGCCTCGACCCGTTACCCGGGCAAACCGCTGGTTGAACTGCGGGGCGCCTCTGGTGTCGCGCGCAGCCTGATCGAGCGGAGCTGGCAGGCGGCGATGTCTGTTGGCGGTGTCAACCGTGTGGTGGTCGCCACGGATGACGAGCGCATCCGCGCGGCTGCTGAAGCCTTCGGTGCCGAAGTGGTGATGACCGCCGATACCTGGGTCAATGGCACGGAGCGCTGTGCCGAGGCGCATGAAAAGCTCGGGGGGGGTTACGAGGTGATCGTCAATCTCCAGGGGGATGCGCCGCTCACTCCGCACTGGTTCGTCGAAGACCTCATAGCCGGTCTGCGCGCAGACCCGGAAGCTGAGATCGCAACACCGGTGCTGCGCTGTGACGGGGCGACGCTCAACGGGTTTCTCGAGGACCGCCGCGCGGGACGTGTCGGTGGCACCACAGCGGTGTTCGGGCGGGACAAGCAGGCACTTTATTTCTCCAAAGAGGTGATTCCCTATACGGGCAAAACCTGGGAAACAGAGCCGGAAACGCCGGTTTTTCACCACGTTGGCATCTATGCGTATCGCGCGGATGCGCTGGCGGCCTATCCGGACTGGCCTGCCGGCCCGCTGGAAAAACTCGAAGGCCTTGAGCAGCTGCGCTTTATGGAAAACGGACGCCGGGTGCTTTGTGTCGAGGTTTCGGCGCGGGGGCGGCAGTTCTGGGAACTGAACAACCCCGAAGACGTGCCGAAGCTCGAAAAGATGATGGCTGAAATGAACCTCGACTGACCGGGGCGGCGGGCCGTCGCTCAATTGTGGCAGCGGCGGTGGCAAAATCGTGCTGATCGCCGGCGATTGTCATTGTTGCGTCAACAGAACCGGCAAATTCCGTTATATTTCATTAAGCCTGATGTTTTCGGCACCGGTAGATGTTAGGATTACGGTGGTGGGTGTTTTAAGATGTGCAGAAGGATATGAGTATGAAACGTGAGGTCACCAAGGCGGTCTTTCCTGTAGCGGGGCTGGGCACAAGATTTTTGCCGGCGACCAAGTCAGTCCCCAAAGAGATTATGACGCTGGTGGACCGTCCGCTGATCCAGTACGCGATCGATGAGGCGCGGGCTGCTGGCATCAAGGAATTCATATTTGTCACCTCGCGCGGCAAGGGCGCGCTTGAGGACTACTTTGACCACGCGCCGCAGCTTGAGGCGGAGCTGGAAAAGAAGGGCAAAACGAAGCTTCTTAAAACACTCGAATCGACCAATATGGAAAGCGGTGCGATTGCCTATATCCGCCAGCATAAGGCACTGGGCCTCGGACATGCCGTCTGGTGCGCGCGCCGGCTGATCGGGGACGAGCCCTTTGCGGTGATCCTGCCGGATGACGTCATTGCGGCGGAAAAGCCGTGTCTGCAGCAAATGGTCGAGGCCTATGCGGAGACCGGTGGCAACATGGTCGCGGCAATGGAAGTGCCGATGGAAAAGACCTCGTCTTACGGCATGCTCGATGTGGATGAAGACATGGGGTCGATGGTGCGCATTCGCGGCATGGTCGAAAAGCCTAAAGACAATCCGCCGTCCAATCTTGCGGTGATCGGGCGCTATATTCTGTCGCCCTCGGTGCTGAATAATCTGCATGAGATGAAGAGCGGCGCGGGCGGAGAGATCCAGCTCACGGATGCCATCGCGGATGAGATTCGCAGTGACCGGGGCGTGTATGGCTACCGGTTTGCGGGCCAGCGGTTTGATTGTGGCTCCAAGTCCGGCTTTTTGCAGGCGACAGTGGCCTTCGGTCTCGCGCGGCCTGAGCTGCATGATGATCTCGCGGCCTATCTGCACGAAGTGGTCAACCTGGGAAAAGCGGCGGAGTAACGCCGGCCCTGTGGCTGGTGTCAGGGCGGCGCCTGTGGGAAACTGCACCCTGCCGTTCGGCTGATACGGCACTGTTTCGGGGTTTTTCATGCCTGCCAGTCGTTCCCTGCTGACACGCTACAAGCTGCGGCTGCGGCGCAAACGGATGCTGTGGCGGGCGTTTCGGTCGCGGCATAACCTGACGCCGGTGTCGCGGCGAACAGGGGCGATTGCGCGGGACGATATCCTGCTATTCGCCACTCTGCGCAACGAGATGCAGCGGGTGCCGTGGTTTCTGAAACATTACCGCGGCATGGGCGTCGGGCATTTCCTGATCGTTGATAACGCCAGCGATGACGGGACGGCTGATTACCTGCGTACAGAGCCTGATGTGAGCCTCTGGCAGACCGATGCCAGCTATAAGGCGTCGCGTTTTGGCATGGACTGGATCACCTGGCTGCAGCGGCGCTATGCACATGGTCACTGGGCCGTCACGGTTGATGCAGATGAGCTGCTGATCTATCCCGGGCATGATACCCGCGACCTGCGCAGGCTCACTGCGGATCTTGCACAATTCAACCAGAGGGTGATGGGCGCGATCATGCTCGACCTCTATCCCAAGGGGTCTCCGGACGCACAGAGCTATGACCCGGAGCACGACCCGGTTCAGGTTTTGCCATGGTTTGATGCCTGGGGGTATCAGGCACAGTTACAACCAAAGATGGGTAATCTTTGGCTGCAGGGTGGCGCGCGGGCACGATGCTTTTTCAGCAGTGATCCGCGCCGCGCCCCGACCATGAACAAGATCCCGCTGGTACACTGGGACAGATCTTATGTCTATGTAAACTCGACACATAATCTCCTGCCGCCTGCGCTGAACCAGACATGGGAGGCGCAGGGGCGCGAGGCTCTGAGCGGCGCGCTGCTGCACACGAAGTTCCTGCCGGGATCGCCGGCCCGTGCGCGCCGTGAAAAGGCGCGTGCCGAGCACTTCTCGAACTCAAAGGCCTATGACGATTACTATGACGCCGTGGCACAAAACCCTGACTTGTGGGAGCCGCAGTCCACACGTTTAACGGGTTGGCGCCAGCTGGTCGATCTCGGGCTTATGACGGGTGGCGATGTTGATCGGGACTGACCGGGATCCGGACACGCCGAAACCGCTCCAAACCATTGCAAAAAAGCGCTTTTCAGGCAATAAAATGGTAAGAAGTCGCAAACTATAAACAGCGGCGTAAGTCTTGTGCAGGCACACCCGGATCAACCGGGGACAGGCCGGCAACGGGGCGGTGGCAGAAAAGGGCAGAAAGCTTGGGTGTTCTGGGGTCTTACCGGATGCGTCTGGCGCGTAAGCGTCTGCGAATTCGTGCGCTCAGAAAAAGCCCGGAACTGCGCCGTGTTTCCGACCGTACCGATGCGATCCGGGCGGGTGAAATCCTGCTCTTTTCCACCATGCGCAACGAGAAAGTGCGGCTGCCCTATTTTCTTGACTACTACCGGAATATGGGCGTCACGCATTTTCTGATCGTCGACAATGACAGCACCGATGGCAGCGCGGATTATCTGGCCGACCAGCCCGATGTGTCGGTCTGGCGGACCCGGTCGGGTTATCGCAAATCGCGGTATGGCGTTGACTGGCTGAACCATCTGCAAAGCAGATACGGCCATGGTCACTGGTGCGTCGTGGTCGACCCCGATGAGTTTCTGCTCTATCCGTTTTGCGATACACGGCCGCTGCAGGCGCTGACGGACTGGCTCGACACCTGCTCGATCCGGGCATTCTCGGCGATGTTGCTGGATATGTATCCCAAGGGGCGTCTGGAGGATCAGCGCTATCTGCCGGGCATGGATCCGATGGAAATCGCCTGCTGGTTTGACAGCGGCAACTATTCGATCACCCGCAACCATCTCTATGGCAACCTGTGGATTCAGGGTGGACCGCGGTCGCGTGTTTTCTTCCGCGACGAGCCCTATCGCGCGCCCGCGCTGAATAAAATTCCGCTGGTGAAATGGGACCGGCGCTATGCCTATGTGCACTCGACCCATATGTTGCTGCCGCGCGGTCTGAACCTTGTTTACGACGAATGGGGTGGAGAGAAAGCTTCGGGCGTTCTGCTGCATGCGAAATTCATCGATACCTTCGCCGATAAGGCCTCTGAGGAGATTGAACGCCGGCAGCACTATGCGGAATCCTATGAGTACCGCGCCTATGCCGACAATCTGGGGCGCGACACACAGCTCTGGTGCAAGTGGTCGGAGAAATACATCAACTGGCGGCAGCTTGAGATCCTCGGACTCATGTCCAAGGGGAACTGGGCATGAGTGTCGGCATCGTCATGCTGGTGCACACAGCTCTTGGCCGGGCGGAGGAGGTGGTGCGGCACTGGTCCGCCTCAGGCTGTCCGGTGGTGATCCATGTGGACCGTTCTGTGCCACGCAAAACCTATCAGAAGTTCGTGCGCGCGCTGGATGACGTGCCGGATGTGGAGTTTTCCAAACGCTTCCGCTGTGAATGGGGCACCTGGGGCATCGTCGCTGCGACCCAGGCCGCGTCCGAGCGCCTGCTGGCGGAGTATCCGCAGGTGCGACACGTCTATCTGGCCTCAGGTTCCTGTCTGCCGTTGCGCCCGGTGCAGGAGCTGATTGATTACCTCGATGCGCGCCCGCAGACCGATTTCATCGAAAGCGCCACGACAGCTGATGTGCCCTGGACCGTCGGCGGGCTTGATGCGGAACGTTTCACCCTGCGGTTTCCGTTTTCGTGGAAGAAAAACCGGTATCTTTTTGACCGCTACGTCGCCTGGCAGCGGTTTTTCCGCGTGAAAAGAAGGATACCCGGTGGTCTGGTGCCGCACATGGGGTCTCAGTGGTGGTGCCTGACACGCCAGACCCTGTCGGCCATTCTTCAGGATCCTGCGCGCGACGAATACGACCGCTATTTCCGCCGGGTCTGGATCCCGGATGAGAGCTATTTTCAGACCATGGCGCGGCAGTATTCGGTCAATATCGAGAGCCGGTCCCTAACGCTGTCGAAGTTCGACTATCAGGGCAAACCGCATATTTTCTATGATGATCATCTGCAGTTGCTGCGGCGGTCGGATTGTTTTGTGGCGCGCAAAATCTGGCCACGGGCGCAGCGGCTCTATGACGCTTTTCTGACGGATGAGGCGGGAGCCATGAGCCGTCAGGAGCCCAACCCGGGCAAGATCGACCGGATTTTTGCCAAGGCGGTCGAACGGCGGATGCGCGGTCGCGCGGGTCTTTATATGCAGAGCCGGTTTCCGCGGGAAGACTGGGAAAACGGCGTGACGGCGGCTCCTTTTTCAATGTTTCAGGGATTTGCCGAGCTTTTTGATAATTTTGAGCCCTGGCTCGCGCGCGCCACCGATACCCGGGTGCATGGTCACCTCTTTGCCCCCGATGGCGTGCATTTTGCCGACGGTCAGAACGCGATCAACGGCGCACTCAGCGACAGTGCGGTGCTGCGTGATTACAACGCGAATTTCTTTCTGACCAATCTCATCTGGAACACGCGCGGGCAGCGACAGTGTTTTCAGTTCGGACCGGCGGACAACCAGGTGATCAACTGGCGCGTGGCCAAGGACCCCAATGCGCAGATATCTGTGATCAGCGGCGCCTGGGCCATCCCGCTCTTCCGCTCAAACGCTGATTTCCGGGATCTGCGCAAACGCGCGGCAGAGCTGCAGAAGATCGAGAGCGATCATCTTGATGTGCTGCGCTCGACCTGGACAAAGGCGCGGGTCCGGATCTGGACCATGGCGGAGTTTATTGAGGCGCCGATGGAGCCCTTGCAGACCATCCTTGATGAGATCGGCACCGGCACCCCGCAGCGGCTCAAAGAGATGCCGCGTATGGTCAGTCTGCGCGGATTCGGACAGTTCCTGCAGAATCTGAAAAACCAGGGGATGCACCCCTATCTGATGGGTGATTTTCCGGTGGAACAGGACGTGGCGCAGAACCGGCCGGAAAAGCCGCCGCGTCCCTATGTGGTGCGCTGATCCGTGGGGCGGTTCGACACATTTGTCATCTTCGCAGAGATGCGCACGGGATCGAATTTTCTCGAAACCAACCTGAATGCGCTGGAGGGCGTGACCTGCCTTGGTGAGGCGTTCAACCCGCATTTCATCGGTTATCCCGACACCAGCACGCTGCTTGGCATGGAGCAGGACACCCGCGACAAAGACCCGATGCAGCTTCTGCGTCTGATCCGCGCCGAGCCCGGGCTGACCGGTTTCAGATATTTCCACGATCACGACCCCCGCGTACTTGATGCGGTACTGACCGATGAGCGCTGTGCCAAAGTGCTGCTGACGCGCAACCCGGCGGAGAGCTATGTCAGCTGGAAGATCGCGCAATCCACCGGCCAGTGGAAGCTGACCGATGTGGCGCGGCGCAAAAAGGCGAAGGCGGTTTTTGATGCGGCGGAGTTTGCGGCCTTCGTGGCGGATCTGCAGCGCTTTCAGACCGGCGTGCTGCACAAGGTTCAGGCCAGTGGCCAGACGGCGTTCTTCCTCGATTATGAGGATCTGAAATCACTCGACGTGATCAATGGTCTGGCGCAGTTTCTGGGCAGCGACGCGCGGCTTGATGCGCCTGATATGCGGCTGAAGGTTCAGAATCCGGAGCCGCTCGCAGAGAAGGTGAGCAACTTTGAGGACATGGAAAAAGCCCTCGCGGGGGCCGATCCGTTCAGCCTCTCGCGCATGCCTGATTTTGAGCCACGACGGGCGGCGGCGGTGCCGACCTATGTGGCCGGGCATACCGCGCCACTGCTTTATCTGCCTGTCAAAGGGGGGCCGGTTGCACCGGTCATGGCCTGGCTGGCCGCCCTCGATGGTGTGGAAGAAGAGGCCCTGGGTCTGCGCATGTCTCAGAAAGATCTGCGGTTGTGGAAGCGATCAAAGCCGGGCCATCGCAGTTTCACGGTGATCCGTCACCCCCTGGCGCGCGCGCATCACGCATTCTGCAGCTACATCCTCGGGACCGGCCCGCAGGTTTACGGCGCGATCCGGGCGACGCTGGTGCGCCGCTACGGGCTGCCGCTGCCTGACAGTGCGCCGGACAGCGGTTATGATATCGACCAGCACCGCGCGGCCTTTCATGCGTTTCTGGTGTTTCTGAAAGGTAATCTGGCCGGACAGACCGCGATCAGAACGGATGCCGCATGGTGCAGTCAGGCACAGGTGCTGCAGGGGTTCGGCGGGCTGATGCTGCCGGATTTCGTGATCCGTGAAGATGAGGCCGCTGCTGATCTGGATGCGCTTGCGGCGCGGTTGGGCTGTGAGGATGCGCAACCTCTGGCGCCGTCGCCTCAGGACCTGCCGTTTTCACTCGCAGAGGTCTGTACCCCGCAGACCGAGCGGCTGGCGGCCGCCGCCTATGCGCGGGACTATCTCACCTTCGGTTTCAAAAGCTATAGCTAAGCGGCCTGTTCTGCTTCATCAGAAATCAGAATGGTATAGAGCGTCGCGGGGTTCGGATTAGAGCGCAGTTTGGAGCAGATCGCGGTGTTGCGCAGCGTGCGCGATACCAGCGCCAGCGCCTTGAGGTGTTCGACACCGGCATCTTCGGGTGCAAAGAGCGCAAAGGCGATATCAACCGGCTGGCGGTCCACCGATGTGAAATCGATGGGTTTGTCGAGCAGGACAAAAGCGCCGACAACGCGGTCGAGACCTTCCAGGCGGGCATGCGGCAATGCCACGCCGTGACCCACACCTGTCGGCCCGAGCGATTCACGTTCCAGCAGCGCGTTCAGCACGTCGGAAGATTTCACGCCATAGACGCTCTCAGCCAGATCACCCAGATCGTGCATGAGGCGTTTTTTACTCGAAGCCGAGGTTAAAACTTTCACGGCCTCCGGTTTCAGGAGGTTTGCAAAATTCATACTGCCCGTACTGTTCCTGAGGCGATCTGTCGCCCGTGTGTCTATTCAGGATCTATCCAGCCGATATTGCCGTCGTCGCGGCGATATACGACATTTACTCCCTGCTTTCCCTCGTTGCGGAACACCAGTACCGGTGCGCCCGCCAGTTCCATCTGCATTACGGCCTCTCCCACAGAAAGAGAAGGAATTTTTGTC
This sequence comes from Roseobacter ponti, assembly GCF_012932215.1. Classification (GTDB taxonomy): domain Bacteria; phylum Pseudomonadota; class Alphaproteobacteria; order Rhodobacterales; family Rhodobacteraceae; genus Roseobacter; species Roseobacter ponti. The sequence goes on from NZ_CP048788.1 coordinate 149,787, forward strand.
TCCATCTCCGCCACGATCATGGGCTGCAACGTTTCAGGTTCGTTTGACTCCTCTGAGTCGGAGTCTGAGGCGAGGATATATGAGGAAGCTCCGAAGATTTCAACTGGTTCTGCCCGATCTTTATGATGATCTTTCAACCTCCGCTTGTATCGGCGCAGCTGCTTTTCCATCTTTTCGCAACAGGCGTCGAACGCCGAGTAGATCTCATTCTGGTGGGCTTTGGCCTGAGCTGTCAGCCCGGTGGACAGGTGTACGGTGGCTTCACAGACAAATTCGTGACCGGATTTGGAAAAAACAACGACAGCTTCCGTGGGACGTTCGGCATATTTTTTGACGGCCTCGCCCAGTTCTTCTTTGACGTGGGTCTGAAGCGCTTCACCGATATCGATTTGTTTGCCGCTGATCTGGTACCGCATAGTCTCTCCTTCAAATGACGAACGCCCCTGCTCAGCACCGGCCCTGACGGGTCAGGTTCTGTTTCAGCAGACATTCCGGAATATGGCGCGGGGTTTAGTGTCTTTTGTCCCTGGCGGGCAGGCTCGGGTGCAAAAAGACGGAAACTTAAGAACGCCATGGTTATATTGAGCCAGATAACCGGCATCAGAGTCAAACAAAACAGGATCTGCGGAGCAGAAAAAATCGTTAACGAACTGACGGTTGGGTCAGGAGATCCGGAAGTTATCACCCAGATAGACACGGCGCACGTTTTCGTTGCTTACGACTTCCTCGGGGGTTCCGGACATCAGTACCTGGCCTTCGTGCAGGATATAAGCGCGGTCCACAATTTCCAGCGTTTCACGCACGTTATGGTCTGTAATCAGCACACCGATGCCGCGTTTCTTGAGGTCAGCCACGAGATGGCGGATGTCACCCACCGAGATCGGGTCGACCCCGGCGAAGGGCTCATCAAGCAGCAGGTATTTGGGGTTCGCGGCAAGGCAGCGCGCGATTTCAACCCGTCGTCGTTCCCCGCCGGAGAGGGCCAGAGCCGGCGCACGCCGCAGGTGTTCGATGGAGAACTCCGACAGCAGTTCTTCAAGGCGTTCACGGCGTTTGTGCCGGTGCTTTTCAGTGATGTCGAGGATGGCGGCGATGTTGTCCTGAACCGACAGGCCGCGAAAGATGCTCATCTCCTGCGGCAGATACCCGATTCCAAGCTGGGCGCGCCGGTACATCGGAAATCCTGTCACATCCTGTCCGTCAATCGTCACGGTGCCGCCTTCGGGCGTGACCAGACCGGCGATGGCATAAAACGTTGTGGTCTTGCCGGAGCCGTTCGGGCCCAGCAGGGCGGTGACCTCACCCCGGTCGAGATACATTGAGAAATCCCGGATCACGACCTTCTTGCGATAAGATTTCCGCAGATGCTCAATCCGCAGCCCGGGCGATCCTTCGGAAACTGTCAGGTCGGGTCGCGTCATTATCTCTCGCCGGTCTGCAGGACGGTGCGGACTTTGCCTTCCATCCGCGCTGTACCGGCGTTGAGTTCGACGGTCATGCGGTCGGAAGACAGGGTCGACGGGCCCTGCACCAGCAGCACATTACCCGTCATGACGATGGTGCCGTTGTCGATATCATAGTCAGCCTTCTCGGATTCCGCCGCATCCGCGCCCGAGACAAGTGTCACCCCGCCCGAGGCTTCGAGGCGGGCGATCCCGCTTGTGTCCTCGCGGTACACTACCAGCACACGCGCGGCAGAAAGGCGCATCTCGCCCTGGGAAATGACGACATTATCGGTGAAAACTGCGGTGCCGGTGGACTGATCGACCGAGAGGTTCTCGGCAGCGACCTCGACGGGAAGATCAGAAGACGACTGCAGGCTTCCGAATGCCACCTGCGCACCCTGTGCCCAGAGGCTGGTTGCAAAAACCGCTGCCAGGGCGGGAAATCCGAAAACTCTGAACAGCTTCACGTCGTTATTCTTCCACCTGTTTGGGTTGATATACCAGCTTCACACCGTTTGTGAAAACCATTTGGGCGGCCTCTCCGGCACCGGGAGAGAACATTCGCATTTTTCCTGCGGTGAGCTCTCCGCCCGGGGTCAGAGCAAAAACTGTTCCGGGGGACAAAAGCTCAAGCGACGTCAGCCTCGCATTCAGCAGCTGGCTGCGGACCTGCCAGCCCTGTGTGGTGGTCAGCACCACATTGCCGGCCAGCGCCGACCGGTCGCGCTGCAGATCGACGGAAGCGTTGTCGGCCTTCACATTGACGCCTGTGCCGCTGGCCAGCTCCATGCGCACAAACACATCGAGGGCGCGGGTTTCGCCCACCACGTCCTGCGGCGAGGTGACGGTTTCGGCAATCAGTGATATCTGATCACCGTTGGCGGTGGTGCCCGAAAAATAGGGTCCGGTCAGTTGCTGGTTTGCCAGGCGGTCGCGCACTTCAGGGTCGGCAAAGGGAATCGACGCGGTCGGATCAATCGCCCGAGAGAGCAGAAAAAGGGTCGACAGAAGCGCCAGTGCCATCAGCGGCAGGGCAACTTTGAGCCAGGCGACGGTGCGTGAATAGCTGTCCACCTGCATGACCCGTCACCCCAGCCCTGCGCGCAGGCAGTCATGGATATGAATGAGACCGCTTACCCGCCCGCTGGTTTCGGGATCCACCACCAGCAGGCAGGTGATCTCGCGGTCGTTCATCAGGCTGACGGCCTTTTCCGCCAGCGCGCCGGGGGCGATGGTCACCGGCGAGCGGGTCATGATCTCGCGCGCCGTGGCACCGGTCAGCCTGTCGAGATGGCGCCCGATGTCACCATTCGTGATGATACCCCGCAGCTCGCCGTCCGCATCGGTGACGGCCACAACGCCAAAGCCTTTCTGTCCGATGACGCGCAGGGCATCCGGCATCGGGGTTTCCTCGCGCACCATCGGAATGGCGTCACCGGTGTGCATCAGATCACCCACGCGGCTGAGTTGTGCGCCCAGTTTGCCGCCCGGATGGAAATCACGAAAGTTTTCCGGTGTGAAATCGCGGTGCTTCATCAGCGCGATGGCCAGTGCGTCTCCGACCGCCAGAGTCATTGTGGTCGAGATCGAGGGCACGACGCCTGTACCGCAGGCCTCGCCCAGCGAGGGCAGCTCGATGATGACATCGCATTGTCGCCCGAGACTGCTGCCCGGGTTTTTCGTGATGCCGAGCAGCGGAATGTCAAAGCGGCGCGAATAGGCGATCAGATTGGCCAGTTCCGGGGCCTCACCCGAATTCGATATCGCCAGCACCACATCCGCCGATGTTATCATGCCCAGATCTCCGTGGCTGGCCTCAGCGGGGTGTACGAACTGTGCCGGCGTGCCGGTGCTGGCCAGGGTCGCCGCGATCTTGCGCGCGATGTGGCCCGATTTACCGATGCCGGTCACGATCACGCGGCCACGACTGTTCAGCAACAGGTCGATGGCGTCACGAAAACGCCCGTCCAGCGTGTCTGCCAGCGTGGTCAGCGCCGCGGCCTCTGCACGGATCACCTCGCGGGCGGTATCGATAAACGGCGTTTTCATGCGTGCGCGAAGATGTCCGTCTCGGGCCAGCCTTCGAGATCGAGCCGCGCACGCACGGGCAGGAAGTCAAAACAGGCCTGCGCCATCTCCATACGTCCCTCTCGCTCCAGCATGGCGGTCAGCGCGTCGCGCAGCTGGTGCAGATACAACACGTCGGAGGCGGCGTATTCGATCTGCGCCTCGGTCAGGGTTGCGGCACCCCAGTCACTGGACTGCTGTTGTTTGCTGATGTCGATGTTGAGCAGTTCCTGCAGCAGTTTCGCCAGACCATGCCGATCGGTGTAGGTGCGCACCAGACGGCTGGCGATCTTCGTGCACCAGACCGGGCTGGCGGCAGCGCCGAAGGTGTTCAGCATCGCGGCGATATCGAACCGCCCGAAGTGAAAGAGCTTGAGCACGGTCTCATCTTCCAGCAGACGGCAGAGGTTCGGGGCCTCGGTCTGGCCTTTGCTGATCTGGACCAGATGCGCGTTGCCGTCACCACCCGAAAGCTGCACAACGCAGAGTCTGTCGCGATGCGGGTGCAGGCCCATTGTTTCGCAGTCGATGGCGACAACCGGACCAAGGTCAAGGTCGTCGGGCAGATCATGTCTGTAAACTGTATGTGTCATGTGCCTCCTATAGCGCGCCCCGAAGGTCTGTGAAAGCACGGGATTCGGGTCTCAGCTCCAGGTGTCTGTGCCGTTCGGGCGGGGAAGAGCCTGCAGCAGATCAAACACCAGTCTGTGGCACTCGTGCCCGCGCCAGCCTTGCGGAAAAACCGCTTCCGGCAGATCGGAGTGTTTGAGCACCAGACGCCGCCAGTTATGAACAATGAGGCACCGCAGCACCGCCCGTTGCACCGGCGGCAGTTGTATCAATTCAGGCAGGTCGGATCTGACACGCCTGAGTGTTTCAAAAAGAGCCGCATACTCCGCACATAGCGGAGCCGGGGCGACAGCATGGCGGAGCCGGTCAGGCAGTGTTTCGCCCTGCAACAGAGCCGCATCTGCCGGAACGAGCGCCCCCCTTGCAGCGATCAGGACGCCCGCCATCAACGGTGTATAGCCCATGGCGCGCAGAGCGGTTTCGCTGGTATCCTCAGGCGCCAGGATGATCTGCCACTCCCGAGGTATGCTGTCCGGTGATGCGTAGATCCGCGCGCTCGCGGCGACGGTTTCGCTTCGGCCGTGCGCTGTCAGGCTGTGGAGGCTTGTCCGTCCTGTCTTGCGCGATGTGATCCAGCCGTCGCGGCGCAGCCGGTGCAGGGCAACACGCGTGGCTTCCGGGCGCACATCCATCGCGGCCATAATTTTAGAGAGAGCCGGGCCGGGAATAGTGGCCCCTTTTTCCTGCGCCAGATCACCGAAGACAGAGACGATGAGCGACCAGACACGCTGGCCGCCGGGGCCGGTCAGTGCGCGTGCGTGGGTGGTAAAGGTTTCAGACTGCATTCATCGTCAGCAGGTCATATTCGGCAACGGTGGCGTCTTCCCCGTTGGTCAGTTTCACATGCCAGCGCACCTCGCCGTAGTCCTCGGTGCGTGGCGTTTTCGCTTTGACCGTCAGCGTCACGGTTATCACATCACCGGGGATTACCGGGGTCATGAAGCGCAGATTGTCGAGCCCGGTATTGGCCAGCACCGGCCCGGGATCGGGCTGAACAAACATGCCGGCGGCAAAGCTCAGCAGCAGATACCCGTGGGCGACCCTGCCGGGGAAAAACGGATTGGCTGCAGCGGCCTCTTCATCCATATGTGCGTAAAACGTATCGCCGGTGAAATGCGCAAAGGTTTCGATATCATCGGTGGTGATCCGGCGCGGGCCGGCGGTCAGTGTATCGCCGGGTACCAGATCGCCAAAGGAGCGCGTGAAAGGATGCGGTTTGCTACGGTCTTGCGTGGTGCCAGGCATCCACTGGCCGGTGATGCCCGAGATGATATCCGGGCTGCCCTGGATCGCGGTGCGTTGCATGTAATGCAGGACGCCGCGCACCCCGCCAAGCTCTTCGCCGCCGCCCGCCCGCCCCGGGCCGCCGTGGATCATATGCGGCAGCGGCGCGCCGTGTCCGGTGGCTTCTGTCATCGATGTGCGGTTGTTGAAATAAAGCCGGCCATGAAAGGACGCAGAGGCCAGAGTGATCTCGCGCGCCACCTCCGGGTCGCCCGTGAACACCGAGGCCACGAGCGAGCCCTTGCCCCGGTTCAGCAGTCGCGCGGCATGGTCCGTATCGCGGTATCCCATGACTGTGGCCACCGGGCCAAAGGCTTCGGTATTGTGCAGATGTACAGCATCATCCGGGGCCGCACAGTGAAAAAGCATGGGCGGCAGAAAGGCACCGTTTCGGGTGTTTTCCCCCATAACAGAGAAGCTGTCCGGATCGCCAAAGACACGCTCAGCCTCTTTGCTGAGCTGCGTGCATTTTTCGAGAACGTCGTTTTTCTTCTCCTGAGAGACGAGCGCGCCCATGTCGGTTGTATCCAGCCGCGGATCGCCGACGGTGGTCTCGGCCAGACGCCCGGACAATGCGGATATCACAGCGTCCACATGGCGTTCCGGGACCATCACGCGGCGAATGGCGGTGCATTTCTGGCCGGCCTTTACGGTCATTTCGCGGTGAACCTCTTTGACGAAAAGGTCAAATTCCTGCGTGCCGGGGCCAGCGTCTGTTCCAAGCACAGAGGCGTTCAGGCTGTCCTGTTCTGCGGTGAAACGCGTCGCACCGGCGAGAAGTCGGGGATTACTGCGCAGTTTGAGCGCAGTTTCGGCCGATCCGGTGAAACTCACCACATCCTGTCCGCCGAGATGATCAAGTAAATTACCGGTCCCGCCGGTGATCAGCTGCACGGTCCCCTCGGGCAGAAGCCCGCTTTGCAGGATCAGACGGACGCAGGCCTCGGTCACGTATGAGGTGGCTGTTGCCGGTTTCACAATTGACGGCACACCGGCGATGAGCGCAGGCGCCAGCTTTTCCAGCATGCCCCAGACCGGAAAGTTGAACGCGTTGATCTGCACTGCCACGCCCTGCAGCGGCATCGCGATATGCTGACCCATGAAAGTGCCTGTGCGGCTGATCTGTTCGGCAGCCCCGTCGATATAAACCTGCCCGGCGGGCATTTCGCGGCGGCCCTTAGACGCAAATACCAGCATGGTGCCGATGCCGCCGTCCACGTCGATCAGGTGATCTTTCTGTGTGGCACCGGTGTCAAAGCTGAGATTACAGAGCACTTGCCGGTGCTCTTTCAGCCAGAGCGCGAGGGCTTTCACCATGCGGGCACGATCATGGAACGTCATGGCGCGCAGCGCCGGACCGCCCTTATCGGTGGCCCAGCCCAGCATTGCCGCTGCATCGGGTGCATCGCTGCCCGCGCTGTAAAGGGGCTCACCGGTTACAGCACTGTGGATGACGCGCGCGCCGCTACCGGGCGGGATCCAGCGACCGGCAGCAAAACTGTGGACGGCGGTCAGGGCGCTGGTGTCGGGCATCACGCCTCCTTAATGGGTGTCGTATTCTACGGTGATCGTATCGCTCAGCGGGTAGCACTGGCAGGTCAGGACCATGCCCTGTTCGACCTCGTAATCCTCAAGCGCATGGTTGCTGAGCATCTGGTATTCGCCTTCCAGCACGCGAGCCTTGCAGGTTGAACAGACGCCGGCGCGGCAGGCAAAGGGCGCATCGAGCGCATTGTCCAGAGCGGCCTGCAGCACTGACTGGTCCCTGGGCATGGTGAAACTGCGGGTGATGCCTTCGACGGTGATATGTGCTTCGGTGCCGGGCGCGGATGCCGCGCGTTCGGCCAGGGCCGCGCGGGCAAGACGCCCCTGCTGGCTCTCGGTAAAGAGCTCAAAGCGGATTTTGTCGGGGTCCATTCCATGCGATTTCAGACTGTCTGCAATGGTGATCATCATCGGCTCCGGCCCGCAGATCAGTGCCATATCCATGTCGTCGATGTGGATCCACTGTGCGAAAAGGCCCGCACATTTCTCTGCATCGACACGGCCGGAAAAGAGCCCGATGTCCTGACCGGATTCCAGCACGTGGATAACCCGGAGCCGCTGCATATAGCGGTTTTTCAGGTCTTCAAGCTCTTCGCGAAACATGATCGTGTTTACCGCACGGTTGGCATAGACCAGCGTGAAGGTCGACCGCGGCTCCTCGTCCAGCACTGATTTCAGGATCGACAGCACCGGTGTGATCCCTGACCCGCCGGCAAACCCGAGGTAATTGCGCGTCTGATCAGGCTCTGTTCCGGGGAAAAACCGTCCCTGAGGGGACATGGCATGCAGGGTGTCACCGACAGTGAGATCCGCGTTGGCAAAGGTGGAAAAGGCCCCGCCGTCCACGCGTTTTATGCCCACCTGGAGCACGCCCTCCTGTGAGCCTGCGCAGATGGAATAGTTACGTCGGAGTTCTGTGCCCGCAAAATCCTGGCGGAAGGTCAGATACTGACCCGGTGTGAAGGCAAAAGCCCCGGGGTCCTGAGGGTGCAGGGTCAGCACAACGGCATCGCGGATGGTGCGATGAATGCCGGTGACGGTGAGAGGATGAAACCTGGCCATGTCAGATACACTTGAAATAATCAAAGGGCTCAAGGCAGGCGCGGCATCGCCACTGTGCCTTGCAGGGCGTGGACCCGAACTGGCTGATCCGCTCAAGGTTTTCTGAGTGGCATTGCGGACACCGTGCCGGGCCACCGGCAGGCTGGGGTGGTGCAATGCCATAGTCTTCGAGCTGTCGCCGCCCGTATTCGGTGATCCAGGCAGTTGTCCAGGCGGGCGAAAGCTGCGTTTTCAGGTGCAGCTTCTCGATACCCTGGTCGCGCAGCGCTGTTTCGATATCAAGGTTGATAATACGCGTCGCCGGGCAACCGGAATAGGTCGGCGTCACGATAATCTCCAGTGTTTCACCCTGCCAGACCACATCGCGGATCACGCCCAGATCAACGAGGCTGAGCACCGGGATTTCCGGATCAGGCACCGCCCTCAGCCAGTCGTAAACCGTCTCTGTTGAGGGCTTTTCCACTACCATGTCGCATCCGGATAGGCGCGTTGCAGCCATTGCATCTGCGTCAGAAGGTGTCCCAGATGTTCCGAATGACGCTTGCCGGTTTTGCCGCCCTTATGGGCGAAATCGCTTTCCGGCAGGGTCAGGGTCGCTCTTGTCATCACGGCCGTTACCCGTTCATCAAATACGGGGCGCAGGCTGGCAGGGTCTGGTGCAATGCCGGCGCTGGCCATTGCCTGGTCCACGTCATCGCTGGTGAACATTTCGCCAGTGTAGGGCCAGAGCCGGTCAAGGGCGGCCTGCATCCGGGCGTGGCTTTCATCAGAGCCGTCGCCAAGGCCGATGACGGTGTCAGAGGCACGCTCCAGATGATACGTGACCTCCTTGAGCGACTTCTCAGCGATGGCCGCAATGCCTTCATGCTCACTTTCGCACAGCGCTGAAAGGCAGGCCTGGTGCCAGGCATCAAAAAGAAACTGCCGCATGATCGTCCGGCCAAAATCGCCGTTGGGTTGTTCGACCAGCAGCAGGTTGCGGAAGTCCTTCACGTCCCGGCGAAACGCGAGCGCATCTGCATCCCGGCCTGCGCCTTCGACCTCGCCGGCGAGGTTCAGCCAGAGGGTCGTCTGCCCGATCAGATCAAGCGCTGTATTGGCAAGGGCGATGTCCTCTTCGAGCACGGGTGCCACGCCGCACCACTCCGACACCCGGTGTCCCAGCACCAGCGTGTTGTCGCCCATGCGGCAAAGGAATTCAAAGAGCGGGTCGCTCACATCGCACCTGCATCATCGGGGATGTCGAAAAAGCCGGGGTGCCGGTACACTTTGTCATTCGCGGGCTCATAAAACGGGCCTTTGTCGCCGGGTGATGAAGCCGCGATCTGGCGGGCCTCGACGACCCATATGCTCACGCCTTCATTGCGGCGGGTATAGACGTCACGGGCGTTTTTGATCGCGCCTTCGGCATCTGCGGCGTGCAGTGATCCGACGTGCCGGTGGCTGAGGCCATGCTGGCCACGGATGAAAACCTCCCAGAGGGGCCATTCGTTCTGCATTTTGCTACTCCGCCGCCAAAGCGCGGGATTTTTTCTTCTCCGCATGGGCCATCAGACCCTCGCGCACCCATGCGCCGTCGTCCCAGGCTTTGTTGCGCGCCTCCATCCGGTCGGCTGAACAGGGGCCGTTGCCGGCGAGCACTTCGAAAAACTCATCCCAGTCAGGTTCGGAAAAGTCGTAGTGGCCGCGGTCTTCGTTCCATTTCAGGTGTTCGTCGGGGACCGTCAGACCCAGGAAATCCGCCTGGGGCACTGTCTGGTCGACGAACTTCTGACGCAGTTCGTCATTGCTGTTCATCTTGATTTTCCACGCCATGTTCTGGGCGGAATGCACCGAGTTTTCATCGGACGGGCCGAACATCATCAGCGACGGATACCAGAAGCGGTCCAGTGCGTCCTGCGCCATGGCGCGCTGTTCTTTCGTGCCGTTGGCCATCTTCATCATGACGTCAAAGCCCTGGCGCTGGTGAAAGGATTCCTCTTTGCAGATCCGCACCATGGCGCGCGCGTAAGGTCCGTAAGACGTGCGCTGCAGCGGCACCTGGTTCATGATCGCGGCACCGTCGACGAGCCAGCCTACAGCCCCCATATCCGCCCATGTCAGGGTCGGATAATTAAAGATTGAGCTGTATTTCATTTTACCGCAGAGCAGGTCGCGGGTCAGTTCATCGCGGCTGACGCCAAGCGTTTCCGCAGCGCAATAAAGATAGAGCCCGTGGCCCGCTTCGTCCTGCACTTTGGCCAGCAGAATGGCTTTGCGCTCCAGCGTCGGCGCACGGGTGATCCAGTTGCCTTCGGGCAGCTGGCCCACGATCTCAGAATGCGCGTGCTGCCCGATCTGCCGGATCAGCGTCCTGCGGTAGCCTTCGGGCATCCAGTCGCGCGGCTCGATCTTGCCGCCGGCGTCAATGCGCTCCTGAAAGGCGCGCTCCTGCGGATCCATTTCTTCCAGTGTCTTCACCCTGCTGCCGGTCGATCTGATCATCTGCGCATACATTTCTCACACCCTCTCCAGAATAAGTGCCACGCCCTGGCCAACGCCCACGCACATGGTGCAGAGCGCATAGCGACCACCGGTCCGCCGCAGCTGATATGCTGCCGTTATCGCGAGCCGCGCGCCTGACATGCCGAGCGGATGGCCCAGTGCAATTGCGCCGCCCTGTGCATTCACATGCGGTGCATCGTCGGGCACCCCAAGGGCGCGCAGTGTTGCGAGCCCCTGTGCCGCAAAGGCTTCGTTGAGCTCGATCACATCCATCTGCCCGATGCTGAGCCCGGTGCGCGCCAGCAGCTTTTCGCAGGCCGGCACCGGACCGATCCCCATCACGCGCGGTTCCACGCCCGCTGCGGTCATGCCGACGATCCGTGCCATTGGAGTCAGCCCGTGTTCTTTTATCGCGGTATCCCCTGCGATCAGCATTGCGGCAGCACCATCGTTGACGCCTGACGCATTGCCCGCCGTCACCGTGAGGTCCGGGCCGTTGATGCCGCGCAGTTTGCTGAGCTTTTCAGGGCTTGTCTCCGGGCGAGGATGTTCGTCTTCGGACACCGTCACCGGATCGCCCCGGCGCTGCGGGATCACCACCGGACAGATCTCTTCGGCGAAGACACCTGCATTGTGCGCTGCGGCATAGCGTTCCTGACTGCGCGCGGCAAAAGCGTCCTGATCCGAACGGCTGATGCCGTAGTCTTCGGCTACATTATCCGCCGTTTCGGGCATCGAATGGGTGCCGTATTCCCGTTTCATCACAGGGTTCACAAAACGCCAGCCGATTGTCGTGTCGTAGAGTGCAGCAGCCCGGGAAAAGGCGCTGTCGGATTTCGGCATGACGAAAGGCGCGCGGCTCATGCTTTCAACGCCGCCGGCGATGCCAAGGTCCATGTCGCCCGCGCGGATGGCGCGCGAGACTGTGCCGACTGCATCAAGGCCCGACGCGCAGAGCCGGTTCAGCGTGATCCCCGGAACATCGACGGGCAGCCCTGCCAGAAGTGCTGCCATACGGGCCACGTTGCGGTTGTCTTCTCCGGCCTGGTTGGCGCAGCCCAGCACGACATCATCGAGGCGCGCCCAGTCAAGGTCGGGGTTACGCGCAATCAGCGCCCGGAGCGGTGCTGCGGCCAGATCATCGGCGCGCACCGCAGACAAAGCACCGCCATAGCGTCCGACGGGTGTGCGCTGCGCGTCACAGATATATGCCTGCATTCGATCCTCCGGTTGCCTTTAATACTAGGCCGCCGCGCGATTCGGTTCAATCAAAACGTTACCGTTTTTTCTGTTGTAATGATATTCCGTAACGTATCAGGCTGATCTGCTGCTCTTGTCTTTCTGATGCGCCGTTCCGGACATCGCGCGCAGTGTACCCGGCGCTTTCCCGTTTGTGGCTGCGGAGTTCTGCGGCCAGGCGTCATGTTCTCCGCTGCGGGGCGCATTTTCGCATCTTGCAAGGGCCTTACGGATGTCGCCGACAGCCTGCTGCACGCCGCGACACATCCCGATCAGACGATCCACCCGCCCGGTATTGTCGGTGCAGAAGAGATCGCTCTGCTGCGCGGCTTCGAACATGGAGACAAGGTTCTGTACCTGCAGATCCGCGAGGCTGGAGAAAAAGCGGATGTCATCGTGCATCCGCTGGTTCTTCCCGGCCTGCGCATCGCCCCGGATCTCAAAAGCCACTCCGATAACGCGGTCGCCTTTGCAGGGGAGCGGAACATGCTGCAATGACACATCCCAGAACCGCGGACCGTCCGGCGTGGGCAGAAGCTGCTCGAACCGCACGCCGGCCCGGGCATCCGCGCAGGTATTGCACCGCGATCTGACCGAATCCGCGCCATCCGCTGTGAAATCTGCCCAGCTTACCCCGTCAGCTGTTGTCGCATCAGGGCCGGCCGCCGTTCCAAAAGACTTGTTGACGCACAAAACCCGGAAGGGCGCTCCGGGCGCCGGTCTTTCGACGGCAAAAACCGGAAAGTGGAACTGGTTAAACAAAACCAGTAATTCGTCGGCGGAACTGTTCTGGAACATTGGACCTCTCTGTACCTGAGGAGCCCATGGTGTCGGAATATAGCTGTCAGTTTCTTACCGGAACCTTGGCGATTTTAGTAAAACTCCCCACAGTTTTTCTGAGTCTGCGGGGAATTTACCATATTTTCCAGAGAGTTATATGTCTCTTCGCGGGGGTGGCTCTGGTTGCGTAAACAGTCTGTTGATGGCCGCACCGACGCATATCTGTCCTCAGAGATTGATCCATGCGGCGTTCTTCGCCGAAGAGCGCACACAGGCGTCCACAAACTCCATACCGCGCAGCCCATCCTCTATTGTCGGATAGACCACATCCGGATCAGGCGTTTCTCCGTCGCGCCGCGCGATGATCGCCTGCGCTGCTTCGGAGTAGATATTGGCGAACCCTTCGAGATATCCTTCCGGATGGCCGGGCGGGATACGGCTCATGCGGGCTGCGGCGTCGCCGGCACCGGCACCATTGCGCGTGATCAGCCGTGTGGAGTCTCCCAGCGGTGTGAACCAGAGCCTGTTGGGATCCTCCTGCGCCCATTCCAGCCCCCCGTTTTCGCCGTAAACCCGCAGACGCAGCGCGTTTTCATTGCCGGGGGCCACCTGGCTGGACCAGAGCATGCCGCGCGCGCCACCATTAAACCGCAGCATCACATGCGCATTGTCATCCAGGCGGCGACCGGGAACGAAAGCCTGCAGATCCGCTGCGAGGCTTTCCACAGTGAGCCCGGTGACGAAGCAGGCGAGGTTATGGGCGTGTGTGCCAATATCGCCGGTTGAGCCGCCCGCGCCGGAACGCTCCGGGTCGGTGCGCCAGGCGGCCTGTTTGAAGTCCTGTTCTTCGCTCAGCCAGTCCTGCGGATACTCCACCTGCACAACCCGGATTTTTCCGATCTCGCCCGCCGCAATCATCGCGCGCGCCTGGCGTACCATCGGGTATCCGGTGTAATTGTGCGTCAGCACAAAAAGTGCGTCAGATTTCTCCGCCGCTTTGACCAGTTTGCGGGCGTCCGCCAGGGTCGAGGTCAGCGGCTTGTCGCAGATCACGTGAATGCCACGCTTGAGAAACTCCCGCGCGGCGGCGTAGTGCACGTGGTTGGGGGTGACGATGGCCACGGCTTCGATCCCGTTTTTCAGTCGAGCCTCGCGGATCGCCATCTGTTTGAAGTCGTCATAAATGCGGTCCTCCGGCAGACCGAGGGCCTGACCTGAAGCGCGTGATTTTTCCGGCGTGGACGACAGGGCCCCGGCAACGAGTTCATAGTGGTCGTCGATGCGCGACGCGATGCGGTGCACGGCCCCGATGAAAGCATCGTTGCCGCCGCCAACCATACCTAAGCGTATGCGATTGCTCATGGCTTATATCCCCAGCATTCTGCGGTTTGCGGCCTCATCCGTGCCACCGTCCGCAAAGTCGTCAAAGGCCCGTTCCGTCACCCGGATGATGTGATCGCTGACGAACTGCGCACCCTCGCGTGCGCCGTCCTCAGGGTGTTTGAGGCAGCATTCCCATTCCACGACAGCCCAGCCGTCAAAATCATTCGCGGCCATCTTTGAGAAGACGGCGGCAAAGTCCACCTGCCCGTCGCCAAGACTCCGGAACCTGCCCGCGCGATCCACCCAGGGCTGATAGCCGCCATAGACACCCTGCCTGCCGGTCGGATTAAACTCGGCATCCTTGACGTGGAACATTTTGATCCGGTCTTTGTAGATGTCGATATTGTCGAGATAATCCATGCACTGCAGCACGTAATGCGACGGGTCATAGAGCATGTTACAGCGGCTGTGATTGTCCACGCGCTCAAGGAACATCTCAAAGGTCACGCCGTCGTGCAGATCTTCGCCCGGGTGGATTTCGTAGCAGATATTCACGTCGTTGTCTTCGGCGTGATCAAGGAGCGGCCGCCAGCGTCTGGCGAGCTCATCAAAGGCCGTCTCGACCAGACCTGCGGGCCGTTGCGGCCAGGGGTAGAGGTAGGGCCAGGCGAGCGCGCCGGAGAAGGACACGTGATCCCTGATCCCGAGGTTGGCCGATGCACTGATCGCTTTTTTGACCTGGCTCACGGCCCATTCCTGGCGTGCTTTCGGATTGCCGTGCACCGACGGGTCGGCAAAGCCGTCAAAGCCCGCATCATAGGCCGGGTGCACCGCGACGAGCTGCCCCTGCAGGTGGGTGGAAAGCTCGGTGACCTCGATGCCGTTTTCCGCCGCCTCGCCTTTAAAGGTGTCGCAGTAATCCTTGCTCGTCGCCGCCTTGTCGAGATCGAAGAGCCGCGCGTCCCAGCTGGGTACCTGCACGCCCTTATAGCCGCAACCAGCCGCCCATTTCGTTACCGCGTCCCAGGAATTAAAGGGGGCGTCGTCGCCCGCGAACTGCGCCAGAAACAGCGCTGGTCCTTTGATCGTTTTCATGTGGTTTCCTCCCGTTGAACTGCGCCCGGGTCAGGGCGGCAGGTTGTCTTTCAGATAAATATCGATGCGGATGCGTTCCTGTGCGGTGTCGATCGGGGTGTTGTCCGTGGCGGCCCGCATGATACGGATCGCCGAACGCACGAGGTGGCCTGCGTCCTGGCTGATCACGGCGTCGAATGTGCCCGATCCGAGCGCTGCACGCGAGAGCGGCGTGAGTTCATGTGCGACGATGACCGGCGCGGGATCGGGGGCGCTTTGCTGCAGGTGGCGGATCAGACCGGCGTTGCCCGCCGCAGAGGAATATATGCCAACGATGTCGGGCGTGCGCGCGAGAGCATCAGGCAGCAGGCGTTCAATCAGGTCGGGATCGTCGCGGCCCTCCAGCGAGGCAAGTACAGTGAGGTGCGGAAAGTCGCGCGACATAACTTCGTCAAACCCGAGACGACGTTCCAGATGATCCCGGGCCAGCATCGACCCGGTGAGTACCAGCACGTTGCCGGCCCGTGGCGACAGAAAACGCCCCATCAGCCGCCCCGCTGTGCGCCCCGCCGCAATGTTATCCACGCCGACATATGTGTTGCGGTCCGAACTGGGAATATCGGAGACCAGCGAAACCACGGCCACGCCCGCGCGCCGCAGCCTGCCGATGCTGTCGCGCACAGAGGGGGTTTCCGGGCCAAATACAGCAACCCCGTCCAGCCCGGTTGTATCGACCGAGTTGATCGCCTCCGAGAGCGCCATCGGATCAAAGGCCGGTACCCGGATCAGCGAAATCTGAGTGCGATCCCGCCTGAGACCGAAAGACTGCCCGACGATGTGTTTTTCCAGCAGCGACAGAAACTCATTGTCGGTGGCCGGCAGGATAAAGAGAAAGCGATACACCCGACCGCGGGCCAGATTGGCCGCCGCAGTGTCGCGCACATAGCCCAGATCGGCGATGGCCTTGTTGACCTTTTCGACAGTAATTTTGCGCACGCCCGGGCGCTCGTTCAGAACCCGGTCCACGGTTGCCAGGCTGACCTCGGCCACGCGCGCAATGTCGTTGACCGTAGGTTTCAGCGGGTTATGCGCGCGACCGGCTTTCATGAGCGTGCTGGATTACCCTTTCATAGCGGCAGCGAGGCCCTCAAAAAGGCGCGCGACCGCCTCCGCACCCGGATCGTTGTGGCCGATCAGGTTTTCCTCGGGCACATAGGAGGCACGCCCCGCTTTGGCGCGGCCCATCTTCGCCGTACCATCCGCACCCGTACGGGCAGCTCCGGCCGCCGCATCAATGCCATCGGGCATCGCGGTGAGCGCCGGATGCAGTGCGTCGATCATCGTGCGGTCACCTGTTGCAGCGCCGCCCACTTCGCTGATCCGTTCGAGACCTTTCAGCAGCGCCTCATGGGTCGGATGCCCGTTGGCGCAGGCATCCCCGGTGGCCCCGAAGAATATCGCGAGGATCACACCGGAGGAGCCGCCCATTGTCTGGCTGAGCTCATTGCCAACGGCACGGAAAAGCTGCGTCAGATCGGCCAGCGGCATGCGGTCCATTGACCCGCTGAGCGCCCGGGCGGCGGTGGCGAGCGTACTGCCGGTATCCCCGTCGCCGGATTTTGCATCGAGCTTATTCAGATCATCTTCAGCGGCGATGAGCAGATCACAGCATTGCTCGATCAGGCTGCGGATGCGCGGATTTTCTGACGGTATCGGTTTGATCGGGCTGAGCCCGTCGGGCAGTGGCTTAACCTTGCCCGCACCCAGCGTGTTCATGCCAGGCCAGGCAGCCAGCGGTACGGCCCGCGCGAGACCCACCTCTGTCGCGGCATCCAGTGGCAGAACGGAAACCGAAAATCCGTGCATATCTAGAGAGGTCATCATCGGCGCGGGGCCGATCAACGCTTTGATCCCGGTGGCATGGGTGGAGGTCGCCAGCGCATGGGTCAGCACCGCCATTTCCAGCGGTGTGGTGCCCCCGAGGTTGTTCAGCAGCGCCACACATTCATTTCCATCAATATGCCCGGCAAGCCTGCTCAGAACCATTTCCATGGCTTTCTCGGCGTTCTCGAAATCGACCTGCTGCACACCGGCCTCGCCGTGAATGCCAAGACCAAGCTCGGCCATGCCGGCAGCAATCCGGTCTTCGCGCGCAGAGCCGGGCACGGTGCAGGTATCAAGCGACATGCCGATGGACGCCGTACCGGCCACGACCGCTTCGGCGGCGGCGGAAACAGTGTCGAGGTCTGCACCGTCCTCTGCCAGCGCGCCGGCGATTTTGTGCACGAAAAGGGTGCCGGCGACACCGCGTGCCTGAGGGAGGTCAGGCAGCGCGATGTCGTCGTCCACGATGACCATTGCAACTTTTAAACCATACGCACGCGCACGCTCCGCGGCGAGGCCGAAATTGAGACGGTCTCCGGTGTAATTCTTGACAATCAGGAGGCAACCGGCCTCGCCGGTGACGGCGAGGATGCCCGCGAGGACCGCATCGACAGACGGCGAGGCAAAGACCTCGCCGCAGACCGCCGCCGTCAGCATGCCCTCTCCGACGAACCCTGCGTGGGCGGGCTCGTGCCCGGATCCGCCGCCCGATATCAGTGCCACGCGCGATTTATCCCAGTCACTGCGGCAGACAACCTTTATATGCGGGTATCCGTCGAGCCGGCAGAGCGCGCCGCCGGAGCCGGCGAGCACTCCGTCGATCGCGTCGGTGACCAGGGCGTCTTTGGTATTGATGAACTGTGCCATGGTTGTCTCTCCCTTCAGTAAATGCGGTTGCCGTCGGCGTCGAAACACAGCGGATCGCGTGGTGCGATGCGCACCTGATTGCCGGGCGTGTATCGGGCGTGCGGATCGGCGAGCGTCGTGATGTCGTGCCCGTCGAGGTTCAGATGCAGGCGGGTGTGATCGCCAAGACGTTCGACGCGGCCAACCGTGGCCTCGCGGCCTTCACCCTGGGTGACGTGCTCAGGTCTCAGTCCGATCCGGTGGGCACCGCGCGGCGCAGCGCCAAAAAGATCTCCGGGCAGGATATTGATCCTCGGCAGTCCGAGGCGCGAGGCGACATAAACCGAATTAGGATTCTCGTAGATGTCGCGCGGGGTGCCGAACTGCACAAGTCGTCCCTCGTTCAACACGCCCACATGTGTGGCCATGGTCATTGCCTCGATCTGGTCATGGGTCACGTAAAGGATGGTGGCCCCGAGGCTCGCCTGAATGCGTTTCAGCTCGATCCTGAGGTCTGTGCGCAGCTTGGCATCGAGCGACGAGAGGGGCTCGTCCATGAGGTACACCTGCGGCTCGCGGACGAGCGCGCGACCGATCGACACGCGCTGCATCTCGCCGCCGGAAAGTGCCGTGGCCTTGTTGTCGAGTTTGTGGGCGATCTGAAGGACGTTCGCCACCTCGTTCACTTTGCGGGTGATCTCGTCTTTGGGGGTTTTCAGGATCGGGGATTTCAGCGGGAATTCCAGATTTTCGCGCACGGTGAGGTGCGGATAGAGCGAATACTGCTGGAACACCATCGCCACATCGCGTTGTGCCGGTGTCTCTTCGCGCAGGACGCGGCCGCCGATGCTGATCTCTCCGGCGTCGAGGGTTTCCAGGCCCGAAATCAGCCGCAGCGTGGTGGTTTTGCCAGCACCCGTGGGGCCCAGCAGCACGACAAATGCACCGTCCGGGATCGTCATGTCGATGTCGGCGACACCAACCGTGTCACCAAAGGATTTTGACACGCCTTTCAGAATAACCTCAGCCATGGGCAAGCACCTCGTCGTTCAGTTCCGAGCGCAGGGCGCGGCCGGTGTTTTCCTCAAAGAGCGTCACAGTTGCAGCGTCAAACCCAAGGCCTATCTTCTCGCCAACGCGGGCAGATTTCCCCGCGGGGACACGCGCTTTAAGCTCGCCGTTGGGTGTCGTCATCGTGATGATCTGCGTGGTGCCGAGGTATTCGGTGGCGATGATTTCGCCGCGGTAGTCGCCGCTGTCACTGAGCTCGATATGCTCTGGCCGCACACCGTAAACGAGCCTGCCTGACGCCCCCTGCATCTGGCGCGGAACGCCCAGCTTTCGGCCATCCATCTCGACGCTTTGTGCGCCCTCAGCCACCTGGCCCTCAAAGCTGAGAAAGTTCATCGAGGGTGAGCCGATGAAGTCCGCGACGAACATTGTGGCGGGCATGTCATAGATGTCCTGGGGTTTGCCGAACTGCTCAACCACGGCGTTGTTCATCACCACGATCTTGTCGCCCATCTGCATGGCCTCGAGCTGGTCGTGGGTCACGTAAACAGTCGTCGCACCCATGCGATCATGCAGGGCGCGGAGCTCTTCGGACATGTGCTCGCGGAACTCCGCATCGAGCGCGCCAAGGGGTTCGTCCATCATGAAAGCCTTGGGGTCGCGCACGATGGCGCGGCCCAGGGCCACCCGCTGGCGGTCGCCGCCCGAAAGCCCGCCGACCGGCTTTTTGAGAATGTTTTCAATGCCAAGGATCCGCGCGACCTCGTCGATCTTGGCTTTGACGGCGGCGCGTTTCATGCCCTGGCTGATCAGCGGATAGCTGAGGTTTTTATAGACGTTCATATGCGGATAGAGCGCGAACATCTGGAACACGAAGGCGATATCGCGCTGGGACGGTGGCTTCTGGCTGATCTCTTCACCGTCGAGGTAGATCTCTCCGGATGTGGGCAGCTCAAGCCCCGCGATCATCCGCAGGGTGGTGGTTTTCCCGCAACCCGAGGGGCCGAGCAGCATAAAGAACTCGCCGTCCCCTATGGTGAATGAGCTTTCCTTCACGGCGGTGAAATCGCCGAATTCCTTGCGCACGTTTTTGATAATGATCTCAGCCATGGGTGTTGGTGTTCCTGTGATAGGTGAGCGCCTGCGAAAGGAAGGCGGCAAGGGGGCCTTCGGGCAGGGGTCTGTCTGTCTCCAGCAGAATGCCGCGCGTCCCGTCAAAGTCGAAACCAGTGCCCTGGCGTGCCCGGAAGTCAGACACGAGAGAGGTCTGGCAATGGACATAAACGCCGGCGCGCTCGGGTGTCTTGCGCGGCCAGCCGAGGCGCAGGGTAGTGCCTGTTTTCCGCTTTGTGTTCAGGTAGGCGGGCTGCCCCCATTTCAGGGTCTCGTCGATGGGTCCCGCGTCAAGATCGCAGGCCAGGGTGAGGATCATGTCGCGCACCTGCATGTGGCAGGCGCGGACCGGCGCGGGGTAGCCGTCAAAGACCGGCGCGATGCCGGGGGGGAGGGGGCGTGACGCGGTCATTTCGGAAAGTGGCTCACGACGATGAACATCACGGTTCCGATGAGCGTGGTGATGAAGGAATAAGTATAGGCCCACATCACGAAAGGCTGCATCAGCATGACCACGCCAACCGCGATGATGATGGTGGCCAGCATTTCCCAGGGGCCGCGTTTGAGGCGCATCAGGCCATTGAGAAAACTGCTCATGCTGAAACCTCCTGAAAGGGCTGTGATTTGCGTGCACAACCCGTGCACCTGGTGTGCACCGCGCGGTGCACCGGGACGTTATGTCTGCTCGGGGGCATCATTTGCGGACCGCCCCGAATGTGATCCCGCGCAGCAGGTGTTTGCGCAGTGCCACGGTGAAAATCATCACCGGCAGCAGGAAGATGGTCGCGCCTGCCGCTACGGCGGGCCAGTCGAGGCCGCCCACGCCGATGATCGTGGGGATGAAGGGCGGCGCTGTCTGTGCCGTGCCGGAGGTCAGCAGCACCGCAAAAGCGTATTCGTTCCAGGCGAAGATCAGACAGAAGATCGCGGTGGAGGCGATGCCGGTCGCGGCCTGGGGCAGCACGACTTTGTAGAAAGCCTGGAACCTTGTGTAGCCGTCGATGAGGGCGGCTTCTTCGTATTCGCGTGGGATCTCGTCGATGAAACCTTTGAGAAGCCAGACGGCGAGAGAGATGTTCACTGCGGTATAAAGCAGGATCATGCCAAGGTGTGTGTCCGACAGACCGAGCTGGCGGTACATCAGGAAAATCGGGATGGCCACCGCGATGGGGGGCATCATCCGCGTACTGAGGATGAAGAACAGAAGATCATCCGCCAGCGGAATTTTGAACCTGGAAAAGGCATAGGCCGCGAGCGTGCCCAGAAAGATACTGAGAAAGGTCGAGCCGAAGCCGATGATGACAGAGTTGAGGAACCGTTCGCCAAACTTCGACGGGCCGGCGATGACCATATCGTACTGCCGCACGATGTCTTCATACCAGGTCTCGGGCGGGTTGGCGGCCAGGAACTCATCGGTCTGGCGCGTGCGGGTGGTAAAGAGGTTCACGTAGCCTTCAAGCGTTGGCTCGAAAAAGACCTTTGGCGGATAGCTGATGGCATCGGCGGGCGATTTGAACCCGGTGAGCATGATCCAGGCGAGCGGGATCATCGTAATCAGCGCGTAGGTGATGACCAGTGTACCGGCAAACCATTTAGACCGTTTGCTGGGTTCGGTGACGGAGAAGCTGCTCATTCTGTGGTCTCCGGTCCGGTGGTCTGTTGCGCATCGTCTACCGGGGGTTTTTGTCCGGGTGCGGCATTGAGGTTGACGGGCCCTGACGGGCTAATGCGGGCGATAAGCGGGGAGGCTGCTTGTCTTGTCTGAATGGTGATTTTCATGATCAGCGCTCCTTCACCCTGTTGAGGGCTTTGACGTAGATCGAGGCCAGGCCGAAGACGGTCACAAAAAGGATGATCGCATAGGCTGAGGCATAGCCGGTGCGCCATTTCTCGAAGGCCTCGCGTTTGAGGTTGATTGAGGTGAGCTCGGTCGTCGAGCCGGGCCCGCCGCCGGTGAGCTGCACCACCAGATCGAACATCTTGAAATTCTCGATGCCGCGGAAAAGCACCGCAAGCATCAGGAAGGGCAGCACCATGGG
Organism: Roseobacter ponti; assembly: GCF_012932215.1. Lineage (GTDB taxonomy): Bacteria > Pseudomonadota > Alphaproteobacteria > Rhodobacterales > Rhodobacteraceae > Roseobacter > Roseobacter ponti. Next base: position 171,613 of record NZ_CP048788.1, read on the forward strand.
GATGGTGATGGTGAAGAACTGTCTGAGTTTTGAGGCGCGGTCGATCTCGGCGGCTTCGTATATGTAGTCCGGGATGGAGCGGAGCCCGGCAAGACAGATCAGCATCACGAAAGGCGTCCACATCCAGGTGTCCACAATGACGATCGACCAGGGGGCGAGATCTACGGAGCCCAGCATTTCAAAGCTCGACGGATCCTTGCCGGTGAAGAAGGCCACGATGTAATTGAAGAGGCCGATCTGTGGCTGGTAGAGGAATTTCCAGAAGTTGCCGACCACCGCGGGGCTGAGCATCATCGGCAGCACAATGATCGTGGTCCACAGATCGTTGCCTTTGAATTTGCGGTTGATGAGCCAGGCGAGCGTAAATCCGATCAGCACCTGGAAGAAAATCGTCCAGAACAGAAAATGTGCCGTGGCCTGCATGTTGAGCCAGATGTCGGTGTCGGTGAGGATGCGCTCGTAATTGCGCAGGCCGACGTATTCGACCTCGCGGTTCAGGCGGTTGGCGCGAAAGTTGGTGAAGCTGAGATTGATCGTCCAGATCAGCGGAAAGATGTTGATCGCCAGCAGCAGGAAAATCGTGGGCGCCACGAAGATCCAGGCGATGGCCCTGTCGCTCAGGCCTTTGATCTTGCGGGCCATGACGGGGGGCGTGGCCTCGGCCGCGCGGGTGATGGGAGTGTCGGACATTTAAACGCAGCTTTCCGGTGGCAGGGCGGGGGGCCGCCTTGCCGGTTCAGGAGAGAGCCAGGGTGAGGCGCATGCCCCACCCTGAAGTGATTTTCAGAGTTTGCCTTCGTCTTCGAAGGTTTCTGTCCAGTCCTCGATCAGCTTATCGAGCGCTTCCTGTGCGGTGCCCTGATCGGCGACCACATAGTCATGGACGCGTTTCTGCATGGCCAGCAGCAGTTCGGCATAGGCCGGCTCCTGCCAGAAATCCTGCACCGCACCCATGGCTTCGAGGAAGTCACCGGCAAATGGTGCGCTGTCCACGAATTCAGGGCTTTCCAGCACGGCTTTATGCGCGGAATAGCCGCCCAGATCCCACCATTTCTGCTGTACCTCGGGGTTGGCGAACCACTTGATATACTCAAGTGCTGCGTCCTGTTTATCGGAGTAAGCAACGACCGAGATGCCCTGACCGCCCAGCGTGGAGCCCGCCTGGTTCTGGGGCGGGTTCACGAAGAAGTCGATCTTTTCGCCGCCGGTGTTGGGGTCTGCATAGAGCCCGGGGAAGAAGGCGAACCAGTTCATCGCCATCGCCACCTGGCCCGATTTGAAGGCATCGAGGCTCTCACCCATATAGCTGTTCGTATAGCCCGGAGGTGTCGCTGTTTCATAGAACTCTTTATAGAATTCAAGCGCTTCCACAGCTTCGGGTGAGTTTACAGCACCTTCCATGTCGTATTCGCCGGGTGTGTTTTCGTACTTGAACCCCCAGGGGTAAAGCGCCGAAGTGACACCCATTGTGATGCCTTCAGAGCCACGCTCTGTGAAGATGGCGGCACCGTACACCGTCTGTCCGTCAATCTCGCGACCCTGGAAGAACTGTGCTGTTTCGAGCAGCTCTTTCTGAGTTGTCGGTTCTGCCAGATCACGGCCAGTGGCCTCTTTGAAGGCGGCTTTGATGTCGTCGCGCGCGAACCAGTCTTTGCGGTAGAACCAGCCGTTGGCGTCGCCCATGGCAGGCAGCGCGTAGTAGTTCGGCGTGCCCTTCGGCCACGTGGAATAGGCATAGACCGTCGCATCAGCGAAGTCGCCCATGGAGATGCTTTCGGCGTCAAAGAAATCGTTGAGTTTCACGTAGTGGCCGTTTTCCGCGCCGCCGCCGATCCACTGGCTGTCGCCGATGAGCAGATCGCAGAGTTTGCCGCCTGAGTTCAGCTCATTGAGCATGCGGTCGGCGAAATTGGGCCAGGGGATAAATTCAAAGCTCATGGTGTGGCCGGATTCCGCTTCGAACTCCTTGGAAAGCTCGACGAGGGCGTTGGCCGGATCCCATGCAGCCCAGCACAATGTGAGTTCTTCGGCCTGAGCGGCACTGCTCATGCCCGCGGCTGCGAGGCTGAGTGCGCTGACCGTGGTCAGTTTCGAAAATTTCATGTGATTCCTCCCTATGTGTCATGCCCGACCGCTTGATGACGATTCGGTGGCTGACTGCTCCGAGGCTAATTGAGGGGCGTACCTCATGTCGATGATTTTTTTGAGGGACGTACCTCAGAAACGCTTAAACTGCTGTTTTACCGGGAATGTTTCTTTTCCGAGCGCTGAACGCAGGACCGTCATCTGAGAGTGGTGATCAGGGCGAAGGCAGGCGGGGAATCAGTCTTCATGCGTTTTAGGGGCGGCATGATGTTTCCGGCAGGAGGCTGATTATCGGGCCACCTCGTGCAGAGATGCCAGGGGTGTGTGCCCGTGTTGTGATCAGACGTCGCCGTCGCGCACATTGCCGCGCAGAGCTTTGACCTCGCCGCGGGCCTTTTTCGCCTTCAGGCGGCGTTTTTTCGACCCTAACGTGGGCTTTGTGGGGATGCGCCGTTTGGGTGGTACGAGGGCTTTGCGGATGAGATCGGCCAGGCGGTCGCGCACGATGTCGCGGTTGCGGGCCTGGCTGCGGGTCTCGTCGCATTGCAGCACCAACGCGCCTTCGGTGGTCCAGCGGCGTCCGGCGAGGCGGCGCAGACGGTTTTTCACCGGTTGCGCCAGATTGGGCGAGCGTGCGGCCTCGAAGCGGAGTTCGACGGCGGAGGAGACCTTGTTCACATTCTGACCACCGGGCCCGGAGGAGCGGATGAAGTTCTCCGTCAGCTCCCAGTCCTCAATGGCGATGTCTTTGTTGATCCTCAGCATGGGATGCCTTTTGCCACGAAATACGCAGACGAAAAAGGGCCGCACGGGATGCGTGCGGCCCAATCGAATGGTTTACGGAGGTGGGGTCGGTTAGACGACCGTCCACTTCGGGGTTCTGCCCACCAAGGGCTGCCTCAGCAGGCGACCTCCAAAGCTGTTCCGACACCTCTCTCCAATACCGTTCTTGACACTGGATCACCTCCTTTACCTATCTGTTAAAACCACCTGAATCGTCGCACAGCAAATCGCATTCGCCAAGCACTTTTTTAAAGATCCGCCATCGGGGCGACGGTGTCTGATTATTTCGCAGGCAGACCCGGCAGAGTGCTCAGGATGCAGGTGCAAGGCGCGCGGTCAGAGCCCGGAACGGTATCAGGGCAATGAGCGCCAGCGCCAGTTTCACGCCCCAGTCGGCCACGGCGAGCGACACCCAGAGCGGTGCCATCGGGCCCACGCCCAGCAGGGGCAGGACTTCGCCGGCCCAGGACACATCATTGCCCGGCTCGAGGAATGTGAGGCCAGCGGAGAAGGCGATGGTGAAAAAGAGGGCGGTGTCCACCGTGCTGCCGATGATGGTAGAGGCCAGCGGCGCGCGCCACCAGGCGCCGTTCCGGAGTGCGGAAAAGATCGCCACATCAAGGAGTTGCGCGGTCAGAAACGCGATAGCGGATCCGACGGCGATGCGCAGGGTCACCAGAGGCCCGAACTCGCCCGTAATCTGTGTGCCGATGAGAGAGCAGATAACGCCCACGACGAAGCCCGCGAGCACAACGCGCCGGGCGGCCTGCGCGCCATAGACGCGGTTCATAATGTCAGTGACCAGAAAGGCCAGCGGATAGGTGAAGGCCCCCCATGTCAGCCAGTTCCCGAAGAGGAACTGCACGAGGATATTGGAGGCCACCACGATGGCGGCCATGGCAATGATGCCGGGGATGTAAGCGCGGTTCATGGGTTTGTTTTTCCGTTTTGACAAGGGTGCGGCACTTGGTCCGCGCTGTGGCGGACGGGCGGTCTTTAGGCTGCATCGTCCCGGGGCGCAAGTCACTCTTCGCGAAAGGGCCCGGCACGACAGGACGCCGGCAGGGGCACTCTGCCGGCCGGAGCCTGCAGCTTTCACCTGACGGTTATGCCGGCCCGGACGTCCGGCAGATCAGCGCGCGGTCAGCACCTGAGCGCACTGCGCCGGAAGATCCGCGACGCGCAGTTCACGGCGGGGTTTCGGGGCCGGGGCATTGGGGTCGGGCGGTGGCGGGTTGAGGATGTTGTTCACCCAGGCCTGGGCATCCGCGCAGCCATCGCCCGCAGGCGGTGGCGTCTGGTTCACGCAGCCCTGCGCGCCTCTCGGGCAGGCGAGACGGACGTGAAAGTGATAGTGATGCCCGTACCAGGGCCGCACTTTATTAAGCCATGAGCGGTCCCCTTTGGCGTCTTTGCACATCTGCACCTTGGCCCCTGGGAAGATGAAAATCCGTGCGACGCGCGGATCTGAGGCGGCGGCTTTGACGATCTGGTGATGCGCGGGCGTCCAGTTGTCGTTGACGAAGGCACCCTTGTTGCGGCGCATGGAGACAGACGAGATATTCTCGCGCTGGCTGGCGGAAAGCGACAGGTTGTCGGCACGTCGCAGCCAGATGTCAGCATCAAGACCGATCTGGTGGCTGCGGTGGCCCGAGAGCATCGGCCCGCCGCGCGGCTGGCTCAGATCGCCCACATAGATGCCGTTCCAGCCAGGTTGCCGGGCGGCGGCGCGGCTGAGGTCTTCGACGAAATCCACGGTCTCGGGATGGCCCCAGTTGCGGTTGCGCGACAGGCGCATCGCCTGCCAGGTCGGGCCGGTTTCAGCAAGCTGTGCGGCACCTGCCACGCAGCCTTTGGCGTAGCTGCCATAGGGTGCGGGGGCCTGCCCGGAACCGTCTGTTTTGGCACCGAAGACCGATTTGGCGACCTTTTGCGCGTCGGCGGACCCCGAGGTGCCGATGGTGGGCAGCGGTCCGGCAGGGGCTGTGTTTGTCGCAGGTTGCGAGCAGGCCGCCAGGATAAGGCAGGCGGCAGAAATCAGTGTTATCATTCGGGGCAGTGTCATCGGACGCGGTCTCCCTTTGGATGGACCCAGATCAGCACGAAAAGGGACAGAATGAAAAGCCCGATGAGCGGAGAGATGCCCATGCGCGCGCTTTCAGTGAGGGTGGTGACAATTGAGATCAGCGCAGGCGCCAGAAAGGCCGTGGCCTTGCCCGACAGCGCGAAAAGGCCAAAGGCCTCGGTGGGGCGGTCGGGGTTGGTATGGCGCACCATCATTGAGCGGGAGGCAGCATAAAGCGCACCACCAGCCCCGCCAATGGCCGCGCCGCAGATGTAAAAGAGTACATCCGGCAGGGCGGAGCCGGGAGCGAGGGCCTGACCGAAGAAGGCCTCGCGTGACATGCCCACGATGATGCAGCAGACGATGATGAGGATGAAAATACAGACCCTGATGACAGGTTTAGGGCCGAATTTTGCGTCAAAGCGCCCGCCGATCCATGTGGCGATGGCGGCGGTCACCGCGCCGAGGATACCAAAGAGCGCGATGTTGGTGAGCGACCAGTCGAGTACCAGGCGCGCATAGACGCCGCCAAAGCCGTAAAGCGCGTTGAGCGCGTCGCGGTAAAGCATCGATGAGCCGAGATAGGCCGCGAGGCTGGGGCGTTTCAGGACCTGCGCCAGTGACGCTCTGAGATCTGTCATCGCTTCGGTAAAGCCGCCCTGTTTCACGACGGGGGCAGGTTCGCGGACCCAGAGGAAATAGGGGATCATGAAGAACACGAACCACAGCGCGATAAACGGGCCGACAAAGCGGGTGCCCTCGCTTTGCGCAGGGTTGAGCCCGAAGGCAGGGGCGAGGCCGATGAGCGTTGTGCCCGCCTCCGGGTTGGCCTCAAAGAAAAAGAGCAGCATGACGAAAAGCGAGACCACACCGCCCCAGTAACCGAGGGCCGCACCCGTGCCGCTGATCTGCCCGATGGTGTCCTCGTCGCCGAGGCCAGGGAGCTGTGCATTGACGAAAATCAGCGCGAACTCGGCGGCCACGAAGCCGATGGCGAAAGCCACAAGGCAGAACCACAGGCCCGAGCCGTCGGGCATCAGGTACCACATCGCCGCAGCCGCGATCACATAGATCACCGAAAAGGCGACGATCCAGGGCATGCGTTTGCCGGTGCTGTCGGCATAGGCCCCGATGACCGGCCCCAGAAGGCCGATGGTCAGGCCGGCGACGAGCTGCGCGTTGGCCCAGACCGACTGCGCGCGCGCGTCCGCGGCTTTTTCCGCCATGCCGCCGGTGGCGAAGAAATCCGTGGCGACACCCGCAAAATAGGGGCCGAAGATGAAGGTCAGCCCGAGCGTGTAGAAGGGCTGCGCCGCCCAGTCGAAGGCGAACCACCCCCAGATACGCTTTTTCTGTGCTGTCATGGCTGCCCGCCTTTTATCGTTATCTTAAGCTAAAGCAGCCACAACCCGTTGACGCAAGAAGTGCTTTGGCCCGCGGGCGGCGGGGCCTTGCCCTTTGGGGCGGGCCTGCTTAACTGAGTGCAGAGATCAAAAGAGGGCAAACGATGCAGTCGCTTTTCGAAATTCTGATGCTTTTGCTCAATGTGCTTTGGTTTTTCATCATCGCGCATGTGATCATGAGCTGGCTGATCAACTTTCAGGTGCTCAATACGCAGCAACAGCTGGTGGCGCAGATCTGGTATGGTCTGAACCGGCTGCTGGAGCCGATTTACGGGCCGGTGCGCCGGATTCTGCCGCCGATGGGCGGGATTGATCTGGCGCCCCTCGCGGTCCTGATCGCGGTGGCGGCTCTGCGGATCATCCTTGTCAACAATTACGCGGCTTTCGTCTGATCTCTGTGCCTGCCGGGGCGTTTAATTATCTCTGCGGGGCTGCGAGGTCTTGTTCAGACAATCTTAGTATGTGAGTCTGCATCAAAAGAGCAGATAAACAGACAGGATTTTCCGCATGACCGGCGCTGCCACGCTGTTACGTGATGTCTTTGGCTTTGACGCCTTTCGCCCCGGTCAGGAAGAGATCGTCGATGCGGTGACCGCAGGCGAGAACGTGCTCGCGATCATGCCCACAGGTGGCGGTAAATCCCTTTGCTTTCAGTTGCCTGCACTGATGCGGGAGGGGGTGACGGTGGTCATCTCGCCGCTGATTGCGCTGATGCGCGATCAGGTGCGTGCGCTGCAGGAGGCGGGCGTCTGCGCCGGGGCGCTGACCTCGGGCAATACGCCTGAGGAAACGGACGCGGTTTTCGAGGCGCTGGAAGCGGGGCGTTTGCGGCTGCTTTACATGGCGCCGGAACGCTTGGCATCGGGGGCTGCGGGTCTTCTGCGCCGTGCGGGCGTGTCTCTGATCGCGGTCGATGAGGCGCATTGCGTGAGCCAGTGGGGGCATGATTTCCGGCCCGATTATCTGCGCATCGGCGCGCTCCGGCGCGACCTTGGCGTGCCGCTGGCCGCTTTCACGGCGACGGCTGACGCCGAAACCCGTGTGGAAATTACCGAAAAGCTTTTTGGCGGAGAGCAGCCCCGCGCGTTCCTGCACGGGTTTGACCGCCCGAACATCCATCTCGCTTTTGCTGCAAAGAACGGGCCCCGTCAGCAGATCCTGGCCTTTGCCGATGCGCGGCGCGGGCAGTCGGGCATCGTCTACTGCGGCACCCGCGCCAAGACAGAAGGGCTGGCCGGCGCGCTGCGTGAGGCGGGCCACACCGCGCTGCATTATCACGGCGGGATGGACGCGGAAGACCGGCGCATCGCCGAGCGGCGGTTTCAGCAGGAAGACGGGCTGATCGTGGTGGCGACTGTCGCCTTTGGCATGGGCGTTGATAAACCGGACATCCGATGGGTCGCCCATGCGGATCTGCCCAAATCGATCGAGGCCTATTATCAGGAGATCGGGCGGGCCGGGCGCGATGGTGCACCGGCGGAGACGCTGACGCTTTTTGGTCCGGAGGATATCCGCCTGCGCCGGTCGCAGATTGACGAGGGTCTTGCGCCGCCGGAACGCCGCGCGGCTGATCACGCGCGGCTCAACGCGCTGCTTGGTCTGGCTGAGGCACTGAAATGCCGGCGCGAAACCCTGCTGGGCTATTTCGGCGAGGCTGAGGTGACCTGTGGCAGCTGTGATCTGTGTGACACGCCGCCCGATGTGTTCGACGCCACCGTTGCCGTGCGCAAGGCGCTGTCGGCGATTTTGCGCACTGAGGAATGGTTTGGTGCAGGCCATCTCATTGATATTCTTCTTGGAAACAGGACTGAAAAGGTGCTGCAGCGCGGGCATGACCAGCTTCCCACATTCGGCGTCGGCACGGAATATGACAAACGGCAGTGGCAGACGATTTTCCGCCAGATGATGGGGCACGACCTGCTGCGCCCTGACCCCGACCGCCACGGCGCGTTACGGATGACGGATGCGGCGCTGCCGGTGCTGCGCGATCAGGCGACAATTTCGTTGCGCCGTGACAGTGTTCGTGCGGCGGCGAACACGCGCCGTCCGGCGGTCAAAGCGATGGTCTCCGATGAGGACGCGCCGCTCCTGTCGGCGCTCAAGGCGAAACGGCGCGCCCTGGCCGAGGCGGCGCGGCTGCCGGCCTATATCATTTTCAACGACCGCACTCTGATCGAAATGGCTGAAAAACGCCCGGCGACGCTGGATGATATGGCCGGGATCGGCGGTGTGGGTGCCAAGAAACTCGACAAATACGGTGATGCGTTTCTGGAAGTGATTGCCGGCGAGGCGCCGCAGGTCCATCCGCGACGTCGCGATCTGGCGGGCAAAGCGGCGGGCACGGTCTATGACCGGCTGCTCGCGGTTCAGGCGGATCTTGCACGCGGTACGGAAGGTCATGACAAACCGCTGAGTTGTTCCGCATCGCTGCTGGCAAAAGTCGCGCAGATGCATGCGGCCGATGTGCGCACGCTGGAAAAACTTCTGGGTGAGCGACGCGCTGAGAGATTTGGCCCCGCATTTCTGGACGTCCTGCGGGAGGCGGGCTAAGTCACCTGCTGAGTGCGGGCGGGTTCCGCGACAGATATTCGGGGAAGTGATTTATGCTGGTGGTGATTTCGCCTGCCAAGAGGCTCGACTGGGACGCAACAGACCGGGCGGGGACCGAACCGGCGTTTCAGGAAGATGCGTTGCGTCTTGTACGGACGGCGCGGAACCTGACGCTGGGCAACCTGCGTGATCTGATGAACCTGAGCGATGATCTGGCGCGACTGAACCGCGACAGGTTCCGCGCCTTTGAAGCCGAGCCTCCGACCGGGGCCACGCGGCCCGCAGCCTTTGCCTTTGCGGGCGACACGTATCAGGGACTGGAAGCCCCGAGCCTTGATGATGATGAAATTGCCTGGGCGCAGGACCATCTGCGGATCCTCTCCGGCCTTTACGGGGTGTTGAGACCGCTCGACGCGATCCAGCCTTACCGTCTGGAAATGGGCAGCCGGCTGAAAACCCGCCGGGGGGCGAACCTGTATGAATACTGGCGCGACAGTCTTTCGAAGGCTCTGAACGCGCAGGCAGAAGCGCTTGGCACGGACCTTCTGGTGAACTGCGCCAGCCAGGAATATTTCGGCGCCGTGGCACCCAGGGCGCTGAAACTGCGGGTGATCACGCCGGCCTTTATGGAAGACAGGGGTGATGGCAAGGGGCCCGGAATGGTCAGCTTCTTTGCGAAAAAAGCCCGTGGCGCGATGGCGCGTTACGTCATTCAGAACCGGCTGAACCGGGCTGAGGATCTGCTTTCTTTTGATACCGGCGGCTATGCTTATCAGCCGGAGATGTCGGAGCCGGACAGGCCGGTCTTTTTACGTCCCTATCCGGCGGCCTGATCAGGTTCGTCGACCGGAGCCCGCACCCCGTCGGGGCAATGGGCGAGAATACGGGAAATAATCGCAGGTTTGCGCAGTGGTTTCGTCATGTAGTGATCCAGCCCGGCGTCGAGGATTTCTTTCTCATCGCCGGCCATCGCATGGGCCGTCAGGGCGACAATCGGCACGCGCTCTCCTGTTTCCTCTTCCATTCCCCGGATCTGCCGGGCGGCCTCTTTTCCGTCGAGCCGGGGCATTGAGATATCCATAAAGATCAGGTCGGGACGGAACTCCTTCCACATGTCGACCGCCTCCTGTCCGTCGCAGGCAAACTTCAGATCAATGTTTAGCGATTTCAGCATTTTGGAGAAAACGAGGCGGTTTGTCCTGTTGTCTTCTGCTGCAAGGATGCGCATGAGCCCGGTGCCGGTTTTATCCCCGGCATCCCGCTGTTCCGGAACGGACTGCGCGGGGTTGTCAGGGGCCGCGCGATGGCGGAACCCGGGGATCGGGGTAACCTCCCGGGCGACACGCGCTTCGGCCTCACAAAGCCACCGGATCAGATCCGCGCGCAGAAACGGGCGCTGCATGATCGTGTCGACGGCGTCCCGGTCTGCATTGCGCCGCGCCAGCCCGGCGTTCCCACAGAGCAGCAGAACGGGTGTGTGGTGACCTGCATCTCTGAGCGCGCGCGCGACTTCGAAACCGTCAGAGATACCGTCGGTGTGATCGGCTATGACCAGACTGATATCGGCCTGCATTGCGGCCTGCGCTGATCCGGCATCTTCGCCCATGGTGACTTTGAGGCCGGTTTCTTCGAGGTGACGGCGGATGATATCCCGCCCGGCCCAGTCCCGTCCCGTGACGAGGACATGCTGAAGCGTCGCAGGCAGGTCCGCAGCCGGCAGAATGGCCGGACCGTCCGTGGCCATGCGCAGATCGAACCCGAAGCACGAGCCGACGCCCTCCTGAGACGTCAGCCAGACTTTTCCGCCCATCATGCTGATCAGCCGCTGGGTAATCGCGAGGCCCAGACCGGTGCCGTCAAACTGCCGGTTCCGTTCATTTTCCACCTGGTTGAACTCACCAAAGACGTGGTCGATGAGCTCTTCGGGAATGCCGATGCCGGTGTCTTCGACGGTGATGGTCAGATCAAGAGCCGCGTCATCCGGGGTCGGTGTTCCCTTCACGCGCACCAGAACGTGACCTGAGCTGGTAAATTTGACGGCGTTGCCCAGCAGATTTGTCAGCACCTGACGAATGCGTCCGGGATCACCCACGACACGGGATGCAATCTCCATCTGATAATCAACACAAAGCCGAAGCCCCTTTTCCTGCGCCGACGTCTGCAGGAGGGTCATGACGTCATGCACCGCATTCTCCAGATCAAACGGTTCGGGATGCAGGTCCAGCCTCTCGGCCTCGATCTTTGAATAATCGAGCACGTCGTTGATGATCACCAGCAGGGCCTCGCCCGAGCGTTTGATCGTCTCGACATAGAGCTGCTGCTCTTCGCTCAGATCGCCCTCTGCCAGCAGATCCGCCATGCCGACAACGCCGTTCATCGGCGTACGCAGTTCGTGGCTCATATTGGCGAGGAAGGTCGATTTTGCACGGTTGGCGCTTTCGGCACTGTGACGGGCAGATTTCAGCTTTTTCTCGTAGGCAACAGTCTCTGTGATGTTCAGGCCGAGCGAGATAATGTCGCCGTCCGGTCCGCGCTGATCAAGCATTTTGATGTACTGACCGTTCCACAACCGGATCACCTGGGGGGCCGGGTCCGGCGACTGTACACGGTCAATCATCAGCTGCCGCCAGGCGACGGGCGAGAGGTCACCGGTGTTTACAATTCCCTCATCCGTCAGCACCTGGAGGATGGTGACATAGCTGACCCCGGGTCGGATTTCCTCAAGCCTGTCAAAGACCGCCAGATAGGACGGATTGGCCATGATCAGCTCGAGGTCAGGCGAGAAAAAGGCGAAGCCGTCCTTGATGGTGCCGATCGAATGCCACAGGCGTCTTTCGACCCGTTCGATTTTTTCCTGTGCGGCTGTAAGGTCGGATTTTACCCGCTGGTTTTCGTCCCGCACGGTGGCAACTTCGGCGCGGGTTTCGACAATCTGATCCGACAGGTTTCGCGCGTGTTGTCCGAGTTTCCTGTTGGCGGCAAAGAGCTCTGCCTGCTTGAGCTCAAGCAGGCGTTCCGCGGCAAGCCGGCGGCGTCTTTCCTCTGCCATTTTGTTGGCCAGGCTCATCGCGCAACATACATTCGTTAAACCACCGGTTTTGTGGTCAATATTGCGGATTTCGGTGAATATCCTCTTAAGCGGCCCCGTACAATCGCGCTACGGCCTGCTGCTCTTTGTGTCAGATGATCAGGGCGTGTTCAACGGCGGCCTTCGCGCAGCCATGCGCCAGTGATGAAGGCGGCCGAGAGCAGCAGTACCAGCCAGCCGGGCAGCAGCGCTGTCTGGCGCACGTCGCGGGTTTCATAGGCGCCACGCGGCGTGAGACCGATCCAGTTGCGGCCCGCAGCGGGGCGGCCTTCGCGCACATCCCTGAGCCGCGGCAGACCGTCTTCCAGCCGGATGATTCCGCCGCGCAGACCCGCGATGACGGGTTCCAGAATATCGCCCGTCGCGATGGTCTGTTCAAATTCGCGCGGGGCGGCGGGGCCGAGGCCGATCACCGCAAGCTGGTCGCCGTTTTCCAGGCGATAGAGGCCGATCTCAGGCCCCTCATAGGTGGTCCCGAAAACGCCGGGGCTGATCTCGGAGAGTTCCAGCTCGACGGTATTGCCGGAGGGGTCGGTCAGCACCACCGGCGGGACGGTCTCTTCCAGCGTCCGGCGCTCAATGCGCATGGTCTGGCCGGTGGCCTCCGCGGTCAGCGCCTCTTCTTCGAGCTCGGGTTCTTTCATCATCCAGTGGGCGAGACGGCGCAGCAGCTCAAGCTGCGGCCCGCCACCCTCATAGCCGCGATTCCAGAGCCAGGCGTGATCAGAGGCGAGCAGCGCCACGCGACCCAGACCCACCCGGTTGAGCACCAGAAGCGGCCGCTCGTCTGCGCCGGTCATGACCACATTGCCGGCAGGTTCGGTAAGCTCGATCTGGCGCAGCCAGCGGCCCCAGTCGCCGTTGTCGGGCAGATCGGTCGTCACAGGGTGCCGGTTCCCAAGGTCGCTGACAACGGGGCGGTAGGGTTGTTCGACCACGCGTGCGGTGGGCGCTGCGGGCAGCACGGAGCCCAGCGGCGAGCGGAAAATACTGTCCGCACCGGCAAAATCCGGTCCGGCAGCAACCAGAACGGCCCCGCCCGTGCGGATGTAATTGGCGACATTGTCGAGATAGAGCGCGGGCAGGATGCCGCGCCGTTTATAGCGGTCAAAGATGATCAGGTCGAAATCGTCGATCTTTTCCAGAAAGAGCTCGCGCGTTGGGAAAGCGATGAGGGAAAGCTCGCTGACCGGGACGCCGTCCTGCTTTTCGGGCGGGCGCAGAATGGTGAAGTGCACCAGATCTACGGAACTGTCTGATTTCAGCAGGTTGCGCCATGTGCGCCCGCCCGGATGCGGCTCTCCGGAGACCAGCAGAACACGCAGGCGGTCGCGCACGCCGTTCATCTGCACAAGCGCGCGGTTGTTGCGGTCGGTCAGTTCGCCCTCGGCCATCGGCACGGTAAATTCGATCACGTTGCGCCCGCCATGGGGCAGGGTCACGGGCAGTTCAATGTCCTGATCCAGCGGCACCTGAAAAAGCTGCGGCTCGGCACCGTCAACGGAGATTTCCAGCGGGGCAATGCCGTCGCCCGCGGGGGCCGCCCCCATATCCTCGATGCGCAGGGTGAGCGTCACGGGCTCGCCGATGATGGCAAAGGCCGGTGCGTTGCTGATTGACAGGCGGCGGTCCCAGTCGGTCTCGCGGCCCGTGAGCAAGAGGTGCATAGGCGCCGGCAGGTCGAGCGGCAGGTCCGCGTCATGCACGCGGCCGTCGCTGACCGCGACGATGCCTGCAATACGGGCGCGGGGTTCTTCGGCAAGCGCGCCGGAGAGGCTGGTCATCAGGCGGGTGCCGGCGTCGCCTTCGCCGTCGGGGACGACGATGCGGCGGACTTCGGTATTGGGGCGCGCGGCAATGCGTTCTGCAAGTGCGTCGGCGGCTTCGGTGCGCTGCGCGGGGCGGTCGCTCAGCCCCTGGCTCGCGGTCTCATCTTCCAGCAGCATCACGATATCGGTGAGCGGCGCGCGGTCTTCCTGCTGATAGGAGGGATTGCAGAGCGCGCCCAGCACCACAAGGGCCGCAACCGCGCGCAGGGGCCAGCCGTTCAGGCCGCGCAGCACCGCAAGTGTCACGCTGATCGCGGCAATGACCGCAACCATCAGCACCATGGCCCAGGGGACCAGCGGGTCAAAGATCAGCGCGCCGGTCATTGTCCGAGCCTGTCGAGAAGGGCCGGTACATGGACCTGGTCCGATTTATAGTTGCCGGTCAGCACGTGCATGACCAGGTTCACGCCGAAACGATAGGCCAGTTCGCGCTGGCGCTCGCCGGTGAAACCGCGGCCCACCGGCACCATCGGCGCGCCGTTCTCTGAGATTGCCCAGGCCGCGGCCCAGTCGTTGCCGCCGATCACCACCGGTGTCACACCGTCGTTGAGATTGCGAAAGGGCATGCCCTCTATCTGTTCGGCATCGGGCGGGGCGGCTTCGACCCAGACATCGCGGCTGGTATGCCGGCCCGGGAAATCCTGAAGCAGATAAAAGGTGCGCGTGAGCACGTGATCGGCGGGCAGCGGCTCAAGTGGCGGTATATCAAGCGGGGCCGCGAGATCCTGCAGCTTGCGCCCGTTGGGGCTGGCCCCGCCGAAGCGCGCAACATCGGCATCGCGTGTATCAAAGAGGATCAGCCCGCCCGAGCGCAGATAGTCGTTGAGCTTTGCATAAGCCTCGGAGGAAGGGCGCGGCTGGTCGGGGGTCACGGGCCAGTAGAGGATCGGGAAAAACGCAAGCTCGTCCATCTCCAGATCGACACCAACCGGGTCCGCAGGCTCAACGGAGGTGCGGAAATTCAGGGTCTGTGACAGGCCCGCGAGACCTGCGCGCGACAGATCGTCGACCCGCGCATTGCCGGTTGAGACATAGGCCAGCGCCAGTTCGGCCGTGGCACTGAGCGCAAATTCATCGGTTGCGGCATCCGCGCTCTGTGCCTCTGCCTGTGGTGATGCCAGGAGCAGCGCACCGAGGATCACGGCAGCCGTCCTGTTCACACGCCCCAGAAGCCGGCCCGAAAGCGCCAGGGAGGCCACAACATCAGCCAGCAGCAGCAGCACTGAAAGGCTCAGAAGCCAGCCCGCGACGGGTTGTTCGGGGGCGATGGCAAAACCGCGGACCGGAATATCTGCAGGCCAGGTGGCCTGCTCAAGGGTATCGCCGGTGCTGATTACGTTGCGCGCCAGCACCCGGTCGCCTGAGGCATAAATCCCGGGCTGCATATCAGGGCCGGCGGGCGCGTTGATGAGATCGGTGCCCGCGACACCCGGCAGCGTGCCGGCATCCGAAAGCGTACCAAAACCGTCCATTACCTGTTCGGGCGTCCATGTGGTGCCTTCCATCTGCGACAGATCAGGCGCGCCGGCGGACGACGACACGGCAAGCCGTTCAAGCATGCGCACGAAAAGCCCCGAAAGCGGCAGGGTGGACCAGTCGGCACTGGCGGTCACGTGAAAGAGTACGATCTGTCCCTGACCGCTGGTCTTGCGGGTCACGAGCGGCGTGCCGTCGGTCAGTTCCGCAATGACGCGTTCGGCCAGCGTCGGATCGGGCTGCGCCATGACCTGGCTGGTAATCTGCACATCGTCGGGGATGGCGAGGCCGAAAAAGGGCGAGTTCTCTCTGAAGGGTGCCAGCGCTTTGGGTTCACCCCAGCTCATCGCACCGCCGACCGTCCGGCCACCGGAGCGCAGACGCACGGGCATCATCGGGTCTTCGTCCACCCGCGACACATCGCTGGCGGCGATCCGCGGCCCGGCAAAGCGCAGCAGCAGGCCGCCTTCTTCGATCCAGTCGCTCAGACCTCCTGCTTCGGACGGCGACAGCGTCGCCACATCCGCCAGCACAATGACATCGGGGTTGGCGGGCAGCACATCGCTCAGCGACCCGCCAATAAGATCGGCGGTGGGTTCAAGTGCCTGCTCGAGATAGTGCAGCGGTGACAAAAGCTGCAGCCCTTCGCGGCTTTCACGTCCGGCGATAAGGGCAACCTCACGGCGGCTGAGAGCATCATCGGCCAGTGTTGTCGCCCCTGCAGAGCGCTGACCCTGCAGATCAAACCGGGTGATGCGCGCGCGCAGTTCCGAGGGCAGCGACAGAGCGGCGGTTGCCTCTGTGGCGCCTTCGGCAAAGGTTGCGGTGGCGGTCGCCAGAATGCCCGCGTTTCCGGCAGGATCGCGCCCCTGCGCCTGCAGGACCACCTGACGTTCGGGGCCGGGTGTGGCGCGGATCGCGGTCAGTTGCACCGCGCCATCCTCAAACCCTGCGGGCGCTATGGCCAGCACATTGGCGGCGGTCTGATAGACTTCGATAGCGCCGGCACGCTCAAACGCGTCGAGTACTGTGTCGCGGCCCGGATAGTCGAGCCCGTCGCTGAACCACAGCGTATCAAAAGCACCCAGCTCTGCAGCGAAACCGGCGGCCCGGGCGGTGCGCGCGTCATCCGGTTGCCATGGGGCGGGGCTGAACCCCGCCAGCCGGTTGCGCCAGACATCGGCGGCCTGAAACACCGGCGGTTCCGGGCGCGCCATATCGAGGAAGGCCACCGGCCGTCCTGCGCGGCCGGCCCGTGTGAGCTGTGCCTCGACTACGTCGATCTGATCGGACCAGCGGGTGGCGCCGCCCCAGCTGCCGTCCAGCACGATCAGCAGCGGGCCATTGCCCTGTGCGCTTTCCTCTTCCGGGTTCAGAACCGGCCCCGCGAGGCCGAGGATGATGGCGGCAACTGCCAGCATGCGCAACAAAAGCAGCCACCAGGGTGTCCGGTCAGAGACGCTTTCGTCATCTTTGAGCCCGAGAAGCAGTGCGACGCCCGGAAACAGTCGGCGCACGGGCGCGGGGGGCACCGCTCGCAGAATGAGCCAGAGCACCGGCAGCGCCAGAAGCGCCAGCAGCAGCCAGGGTGCGGTGAACCCGATGCCTCCCAGAACGGTCATCGCAGGCCCCCGGTATCAAGCGCACGGTAGAGCCACAAAAGAGCCGCCTGTGCAGGCCGGTCGGTATGGTGCATGCCATACTGCCAGCCGGTCACGCCGCAAAGCTGCGTCAGCTCGTCTTTGCGGGCGGCGAGCCGTTCCAGATAGCGGTCACGCAGATCGTTCGCTTTGAGCGTTTCATGGCTGAGACTGCCGCCGACGCTTTCGAAGATGGTGCGCCCGCTGAAGGGAAAAGCCTCTTCTGACGGGTCGAGTACATGCAGCAGCACCCCACGCACACCGCGGTCAGCGGCTTTGGTCAGGGCCAGCGTCACCTCGGCGATGTCGCCCATGAAATCCGAAATAAATACGGCGCGGGCCGAGGGGATCATCGCGCGGTGTTCCGGCGGGCTGTAGTCTTCGGTCGCATCCTGCGTGAACATCCCGGCAAGCCGCAGGATCTGCTGATTGCCGCGACGGGGCGGCAGCGCGGTGCCCGTGAGCCCCACACGTTCCCCGGCGCGCACCAGCAGAATGGCGGTGGCCAGACCAAGCACGCGGGCGCGGTCGGCCTTTTGCGGCAGATCGTCATCGCTGGTGAAGCGCATCGAGGCGCCCTGATCTACCCAGAACATCACCGACTGGGCGATCTGAAGCTCGCGTTCGCGCACAAATTCGACGTCACCACGCGCCGAGCGGCGGTAATCGATCAGCCGCCTGCTGTCACCGACCTGAGCCGGGCGGTACTGCCAGAAGTCATCGCCCATACCCGCGCGCCGGCGACCGTGATCGCCCAGCAGGACGGAGCCTGCGAGATGCTCGGCGCGGGCCAGCAGCGCCGGCAGGGCGGCGGCTTCGGTCTCGGCCGCGGCGCGAAGGACGGTTTCCGGGGTCACGCTGCCGCTTTCCCTCCGGCAAGCTCTGCGGCGGTGGTCTCAATCAGGTCGGTCAGGCTGTCGCCACGGGCCCGGGCGGCGAAGTTGAGCGCCATCCGGTGGCTCAGCACCGGGCGGGCCATATCCAGCACATCTTCGGACGACGGCGCCAGCCGCCCCTGCAGAAGCGCCCGCGCCCGCACGGTCAGCATCAGCGCCTGAGCGGCCCGCGGACCAGGGCCCCAGGCCACGGTATCGCGCACTCTCTGGCTGACACCGGGTTCATCCGGGCGGAAGGCCCGCACCAGATCGAGGATCATTTCAACGACGCTTTCGCCCACTGGCATCCGGCGCAGCAGCTGCTGTGCAGCCAGCAGTTCAGCGGCAGTAAAGACCTCGGTGGATTCCGCCTCGCCGTCCCCGGTGGTCGCCAGCAGAATATCACGTTCTGTATTGCGGTCGGGATAGACCACGTCGATCTGCACAAGGAAGCGGTCAAGCTGTGCTTCGGGCAGGGGGTAGGTGCCCTCCTGCTCGATCGGGTTCTGCGTGGCCAGCACGTGGAACGGCACACCGAGGGTGCGGCTTTCGCCTGCAACAGTGACTGTTTTCTCCTGCATCGCCTGAAGCAGAGCCGATTGCGTGCGCGGCGAGGCGCGGTTGATTTCATCGGCCATCAGAAGCTGGCAGAAGATCGGCCCCTGAATGAAACGGAAGGCGCGGGAGCCGTCGGCGGCTGTATCAAGTACTTCGGAGCCCAGAATGTCGGCGGGCATCAGGTCAGGCGTGAACTGAACCCGGTTGCCATTGAGCCCCATCACGGTGGAGAGTGTCTCAACAAGACGGGTTTTTCCCAGACCCGGCAGGCCGATCAGCAGCCCGTGACCGCCGCAGAGCAATGCAGCCAGCGTCAGATCAACGACACGCTCCTGGCCGATGAACCGGTTGGTGATCGACGCTCTGGCGCTTTTGAGTTTTTCGCCCAGCGCTTCGATCTGTCCGACCATGTCTTCTGCTTCGCTCATGACAACGTGCTCCGATGAATTATATACCTGATGTAATCCTATCGCGCTCAGGGGAAATGGCAAAAGCAATGAGTGGACAAAAAACCGTTACACCGTCGGCAGAAAGTCTTGCTGCTTCGTTAACTGCCACAAAAACACGCGGTTTACCGCCTGTTCACAAGTGGAACCCGCCGTTTTGCGGGGATCTTGACATGCGTATCGCCCGTGACGGCACCTGGTTTTATCAGGGAACCCCCATCGGACGGCCCGGGCTGGTGAAGCTTTTTTCATCGATTCTGAAGATGGAAGACGGAAAATACTTCCTGGTGACGCCGGTGGAGAAGGTCGGGATAACTGTTGATGATGCGCCTTTTGTCGCGGTCGATTTTGAGGTGACCGGCGCAGGCCAGGACCAGACACTGCGTTTTACCACACAGGTGGAGGACGAGGTGACCGCCGGACCGGAGAACCAGATCCGCGTGGTGCGGGACCCTGAAACCGGTGAACCCTCTCCTTATGTGCATGTCCGCGCGGATCTGGAGGCGCTGATTGACCGCAAGAGTTTCTACCGGCTGGTGGATATCGGCGTTCATCATGACGGATGGTTCGGGTTGTGGTCGGGGGGCGTGTTCTTCCGGATCATTCCGAGCGACGAACTGCCCTGAGCCGTAAAACACGAGGCACAGGTGACAACATGCGAAAGGGTCGGAGATGAAAGACAAAGGCACAGCGGTCATCATCGGCGCCGGGAGCGGTCTTTCCGCATCCCTTGCGCTCAGTCTCGCGGACGCAGGGTATGACATCGTTCTGGGGGCGCGCGACACCGGCAAACTGCAGGACCTTTCGGAAACCACAGGGGCGCGCTGCGTATCGCTTGACGGCAGCAACCCTGACGCGGTGGCAGCGCTTTATGCGGATCTGCCGGGGCCGCTGAGGGTCGCCATCTATAACCCCTCTGCGCGGATCAGGGGCGATATCGCCGAATTGGATCCTGAAACCGTGCGCAAAGCGATTGAGGTCACAGCCTTCGGATCGTTTCTGACGGGCCGTGAAGCTGCCCGCCTGATGTTGCAGAACGAGGGTGAGACAAAGGGGACAATTCTTTTTACCGGCGCTTCGGCGGGGGTGAAGGGCTTTGCGGGATCCGCCACCTTCGCGATGGGCAAATTCGCACAGCGTGGTCTGGCACAGTCGATGTCACGCGAATTGCATCCAAAGGGTATCCATGTCGCCTGGGTCAATATCGACGGGGGCATCTCAAACCCTGACCGTGCAGGGCGCGCGGATGATGGCAGCAATGCAATGCTGGACCCGGACGCGATTGCGGAGAGTTATCTGCATCTGATTGAGCAGCACCGGTCCGCCTGGAGCAGCGAGATCACTCTGCGGCCCTGGGTCGAAACTTTCTGACAGAGCCGCCCTGTGGCGGGGCGCAAACGGGACGGGTTAGGATGGTAAAACTGGCGGCTGACCTGAGCATGTTGTGGACCGGTCTGCCCTGGGCGGAGCGGTTCGAGGCAGCGGCTGTCGCAGGGTTTACCGGAGTGGTCGTGCCTTTCCCCTATGACAATCCGGCAAAAGACACCCAGATGGCGCTGCTGCGCAATGGTCTGACGCTGGTGATGATCGCCACTCCGCCACCGAATTATACCGGCGGTGCGCGCGGCTTTGCGGCCGTTCCGGGGGCAGAGGACCGGTTTGCGCATGATCTGCGGCGGGCGCTGCGTTATTGCGAGGCCCTGCGCGTGCCCGCGCTGCGTGTCCTCGCCGGTGACGCAATCGGGTCAGATGCCGCCGGGACGCTGCGCCGCAATCTGAACAAAGCGGTGGACCAGAGCCCGGCAAACATCACGTTGCTGGTGGGCCCCGAGCCGGGAGCCGACGCGTTTCTGCAGACCCGAAGTCAGGTGGCGCAGCTGGTGTCCGGTGCCGGAACGCCGGTACTGCGGATGGACTGGCCGCTGGATGGCGCCGCGCCCGGATGGCAGGACGACCTGCGCGCGCATGCGGCTCTGGTATCGCATATCACCCTTACCGCGCCGCCGCAGGAAAAGTCGCCGGCGGGCGGGTTTTCAGCGGCAGCCCTTGAACAGATCCTTGAAGAGATCGGTTACACCGGCTGGGTGACCGCAGGTTACCAGCCCCGGGGCGCCGTTGAAAAAACGCATGGGTGGATGGCGCGGCTGCTCTGAGAGCCGCGCTGCCCGACGGGGTGTCAGTGAGCAACGGCCCAGTTCGCGCCCTGGCCCGCATCAACAGTCAGCTTCACGTCAAGTTTCACCACCGGATCAGCAGCGTTTTCCATGACATCCCGCGCGGCCGTTATCAGATCGTCCTCAGCGCCCTGTTCAACTTCGAAAAGCAGTTCGTCATGGACCTGCAGCAGCATTTTCGCCGGCAGATCGCGGATCGCGGCGGGCATCCGGATCATCGCGCGCCGGATCACATCGGCGGCGGTGCCCTGGATCGGCGCATTGATCGCCGCGCGCTGGGCAAATCCGGCGCGCGGGCCTTTGTCGGTGATGTTGGGCGTGTGGATGCGGCGCCCGAAAAGCGTCTCTACATAACCGTTTTCCTTCGCGAAGGCTTTGGTATCGTCCATGTAGGTGCGGATGCCGGGAAAGCGCTCGAAATAGCGGTCGATGAAGCCCTGCGCCTCAGAGCGCGGGATGCGCAGGTTACGCGCCAGACCAAACCCCGAGATGCCGTAGATCACCCCGAAGTTGATCGCCTTGGCACGTCTTCTGACGTCGGGTGTCATTTCGTCCATCGGCACATCGAACATCTCAGATGCGGTCATGGCGTGAATGTCCTGACCATCGGCAAAGGCCTGCTTCAGCGCCGGGATGTCCGCGATATGAGCCAGGATGCGCAGCTCGATCTGGCTGTAATCCAGCGCCACCAGGGTTTTACCCTCTCCGGCGACGAATGCCTCACGGATCCGGCGGCCTTCCTCGGTGCGGATCGGGATATTCTGCAGGTTGGGATCGGTCGAGGCGAGCCTGCCGGTCGAGGCGCCGGCGATCGAATAGGACGTATGCACACGCCCGGTGTCAGGGTTGATATGATCCTGCAGGGCATCTGTATAGGTCGATTTCAGCTTGCTGAGCTGCCGCCAGTCGAGGATGAGGCGCGGCAGTTCATGCTCCGTGGCGAGGTCTTCCAGCACATCCGCGCCGGTTGCATAGGCGCCGGTTTTGCCCTTTTTGCCTCCCTCAAGCGCCATTTCATCAAAGAGAATCTCGCCCAGCTGTTTGGGCGAGCCCACGTTGAATTTGCGCCCTGCCACGCCATAGATTTCATCTTCCAGACCGGCCATCTTCTGACTGAAGGCGTTCGACATGCGCGAGAGCGTGTCGCGGTCAACCTCAATGCCGGTACGCTCCATCGCGGCAAGCACCGGCACCAGCGGGCGCTCCATGGTCTCATAAACCCGCGTGACCTGTGCGCGGTGCAGCGACGGTTTGAACTGCTGCCAGAGGCGCAGCGTGATCTCAGCGTCTTCAGCAGCATATGGAACGGCATCTTCCAGCGGCACTTTGTCAAAGGTAATCGCGGATTTACCAGAGCCTAACAGGGGCTTTATCGGGATCGGTGTGTGACCCAGATAGCGTTCTGCAAGGGCATCCATACCATGCCCGTGCAGACCTGCGTGCATCGCATAAGACATCAGCATCGTGTCATCGATGGGGGCCACATCTATGCCAGCCTGAGCAAAAATCTTGGCATCGTATTTCATATTCTGCCCGATCTTCAGGATCGACGGATCCTCCAGCACGGGCTTCAGCATGCTCAGCGCCTCCTCCAGGGCCATCTGACCCTCTGCGAGATCGTCTGAACCAAAGAGATCATCGCCCCGGTGCGCTTTATGCGTCAGCGGGATGTAGCAGGCGCTGCCCGGCTCGACGCAGAGCGAAATGCCAACCAGATCCGCGCGCATTTCATCAAGGCTGGTGGTTTCGGTATCGACCGCCACATAGCCCAGTTCATATATCCGATCGATCCGGCTCTGCAGGGCGGCAGAGTCACCGACCATTTCATAGCCTTCTTTATCAAACGGGACGTCCTCGATCTCGGGCGCATCCGGCGCGCTGGCCGGGGTGTCGTCGATCTCGGGCATTTCCACGTCCAGATGATCCGCGATACGTTTGGTGAGCGTGCGAAATTCCATCTCCGCAAGGAAGGGCATCAGCTGATCGGGCAGCGGATCGCGCACCTCCAGATCATCAAGCGTGAAATCCAGCGGGGTATTCTCGTCAAGCAGCACCAGACGGCGTGACAGCCGGATCTGTTCGGCATGATCAATGAGGGTTTGCCGGCGTTTTGGCTGTTTTATCTCTTCTGCGCGCTCCAGCAGCGCTTCCAGATCGCCATATTCGTTGATCAGCAAAGCCGCGGTTTTGATCCCGATACCGGGCGCGCCAGGAACGTTATCGACAGAATCGCCGGCCAGCGCCTGCACATCGACAACGCGGTCGGGATAAACGCCGAACTTTTCGAAAACACCCTCGCGGTCAATGCGTTTGTTCTTCATCGCGTCCAGCATTTCGACACCGTCACCGACGAGCTGCATCAGATCCTTGTCAGAGCTGATGATGGTGCAACGCCCGCCGGCGGCACGGGCCTGCACGGCGAGAGTGGCGATAATATCGTCGGCCTCATAGCCTTCCTTTTCCTTGCAGGCGATGTTGAAGGCTTCGGTGGCGCGCCGGGTCAGCGGGATCTGCGGGCGCAGGTCCTCGGGCATCGCATCCCGGTTGGCTTTGTACTGATCGTACATATCGTTGCGGAAAGTATGGCTGCCCTTGTCAAAGATGACGGCAACATGGGTGGGGGCATCCGGCCCGGTGTTCCCTTCGACATAGCGGTGCAGCATGTTGCAGAACCCCGAGACAGCCCCGATCGGCAGGCCGTCAGATTTCCGCGTGAGCGGCGGCAGCGCGTGATAGGCCCGGAAGATGAACGCCGATCCGTCGATCAGGTGCAGGTGACACCCTTTGCCAAAGCTGCTGTCGCTCATGAAATGACCCCCTTGCTGTCTGCTGCGGTTTTTACATGAGGGCTGTGGGAATGACGACCCTTTGCGCACGGTGTTGCTGGCCAATTTCGCGGCAAAGCTGCGGCCCTGCGTAATCCCGGTGCCGCAACTGAGCGTGACGTCCCGCGGGGGCGGGGCGTCTCTGGCCGTGGGGTCTGTGTTGTCAGGTCGGAAATGCGTCGCGGAGATCGGAAACGTCCGGCAGGCCCTGAGGCGGCGTCAGACTTTGTCTTTGAAATCTTTGTGGATGAACCGGCAGTCACAATAGCCGCATTCGACCCAGCCGGTGTCTCGGGGGATCTGCAGCCAGACGCGCGGATGACCCAGTGCGCCTTCGCTGCCGTCACAGGCGACGCGAAATTTGTCGACAATCCGGGTTTCGGGCGCTTGCAAAGACATGGCGTGCTCCTCGGGGCTGGCTGGCCTTGTTATGACCAATGCCGGCCTGCCCCGCAAGCCCGGTTGATGCACCGGCCGTCCGGTTGCGCCTCACAGGGCGTGCGCAGGTCCGGGGTTTTTCTGTGGTGATGCTTTCTCGGGATTATCTCTGATGCTGGCAGGCCTGGATTGTCAGTTAGTCCGACCATCCCGGTTGACTATTGATTCCGACCGTCCCGGTTGACTATTGATTCCGACCGTACCGGTTGACTATTGATTCCGACCGTACCGGTCGAGACGCAACTGGTAACAGTTATTCCGTGCAGACCGGACGTGGATAAAGGCCACGCGCGGATCCTCAAAAGTGATCGCAGCTTTCCCGGCGATGTCACCGGCCGGCACTACCGCTCCGGTGCCATAGACGATGCGCTCGTCGCCGGAGTACCCTTTAACAAGATAATCCGGTGACGTGGTCAGAATCTGCGGGACTGCATCCGGGTCCGCCCGGTTGCAGGGTGCCGCACAGACAAAGACCGGGCCGCATTCAGCGTAAGGGTGCAGCGTCTCAAACGGACGATGCGCGAGAATCAGCATTTCGGCCGTTTCCGGGATCTCCCGCAGACAATGGCGGCAGGGGTTGCCCTGCCCGTCAGAAACCGCGCGCTGCGGCACCTGGCCGTGGGCGTCGGCGCCCCCGGCCTGCCAGTGGCGGACGATATCCGTCTCTAATGCATGGTATTTTGTCATATTGAGGGTCCCTGAAGGCTGCTTTCAGGACCCGACTTAAGGGTTTTCCGCAGCCACCGGCGACCCGGTACCTGCGCATTTACACGGCCTGGAAAAAGGACTCCAGGTGAGAACAAAAGGTGAATATAAAGAATTTACCATGTTTGCAGAGCTCAGCGTCACCTCAAACTTCTCGTTTCTCAAAGGGGCCTCGCACCCCGAAGAGTATATGTCCCGGGCTGCCGCCCTGGGCATCAGCGCCATTGCCGTGGCTGATGAAAACTCGGTTGCCGGTATCGTGCGGGCCCATGCGCGGGCGCGCGAGATCGCCCGTCAGGTGGCTGAGCGGCGTGCCCGGGACGCGGAGTATGGTCAGATGGGCCCGCCGGTGCCGCCCGGGCTGCACCGCGGCGAAAGCTGCCTGCTTTATGCCACGCCGCGTCTGCTGCCCGCAGCACGCCTTATTTTCACTGATGCCTGCCCGGTGACGGTGCTGCCGGAAAACCGTGCCGGCTGGGCCGCCCTGTGTCGCATCCTCTCGGCAGGGCGGCTCAGAGCGGAGAAAGGATCCTGCGATCTGCAGCTTGCCGACCTGATGAAGAGAGCGGGCGATCTGCAACTGATCCTCTGGCCGCAGCCCCTGCCAGGGCAGACCGGCGCGGACGGATGGGTGCAGACAGCGCAACAGCTGACGCGCTGCTTTGCCGGTAAAATTCATCTCGGTCTCGCGCCCGCCTATGACGGCCGGGATGCCGCGCGCTTTGCCGCCCTGACACAGCGCGCAGCGCGCCTGGGGTTGCCCACTCTGGCCAGTGCCGCACCGCTGATGCATCACGGCAGCCGCCGCAGGCTTGCGGATGTGGTCACGGCGATCCGCCTGCGCCGCAGGGTCGATGATCTGGGCCGTGACGCGCTGCCCAATGCCGAGGCGCGCATGCGCTCGGAAGCCGGCATGCGGCGCCTTTTTACCGGCTTTGAGGATGCCGTTGATCGTGCATATGCCCTGTCACAGAGACTGAATTTCTCGCTGGATGAGCTGCGCTATGAATATCCTCTCGAAGGCACCGAGACGGAAACACCCACAGAGCGCCTGCGCCGTCTGGCCTGTGAGGGGCTCGACTGGCGCTATCCTGCCGGTGCCCCGGAGAAGGTGCATCGCCTGCTGGAACACGAACTGGCCCTGATCGGCAAGCTTAACTACGAGCCCTATTTCCTCACCGTGCGCGACATCGTGGCCTTTGCCCGCTCGCGCGACATCCTCTGCCAGGGGCGCGGCTCTGCGGCGAACTCGGTGGTCTGTTTCTGTCTGGGCGTTACCTCCGTCAGCCCTGAGATCGGCACCATGGTCTTTGAGCGTTTTGTCTCCGAGGCCCGCGACGAGCCCCCCGACATCGACGTGGATTTCGAGCATGAACGCCGCGAAGAGGTGATCCAGCACATCTATGAACGCTATGGCCGCCACCGGGCGGGTCTTTGCGCCACGGTGGTGCATTACCGGGGTAAACGCGCGATCCGCGAGGTGGGCCGCGCCATGGGCCTCACCGAAGATACGATTTCCGCGCTCAGTTCGCAGCTCTGGGGGTTTTTCTCCACCAAAGGCATAGAGGCCGAGCGCATGGCCGAGATTGGACTGGACGCCAGTGACCGCCGGCTGCAGCAGACCCTGGCGCTCGTCTATGAGATCAACGGCTTTCCGCGGCACCTTTCCCAGCATGTGGGCGGTTTCGTGATCACCGAAGGGCGGCTGGACGAGCTGGTGCCTGTTGAGAATGCCACGATGGAGGGCCGCACGGTCATCTGCTGGGACAAGGACGACATCGAAACGCTTGGCATTCTCAAGGTCGATGTGCTGAGCCTTGGCATGCTGACCTGCATCCGCAAGAGCTTTGATCTGCTGAAAACCCACTACCGGCTCAGCCATTCGCTGGCCAGCCTGCCGCCCGAGGATCCGGTGGTTTACGACATGCTCTGCCGGGCCGACAGCATCGGCGTCTTTCAGGTGGAAAGCCGGGCGCAGATGAACTTTCTGCCGCGCATGCGCCCGCGGTGTTTTTACGATCTGGTGATCGAGGTGGCGATCATCCGTCCCGGGCCCATCCAGGGCGATATGGTGCACCCCTATATCCGGCGCCGCAACGGCGAGGAGGAGGTCTCCTTTCCTTCCGATGAACTGGGCGAGGTGCTGGGCAAAACCCTGGGCGTGCCGCTTTTCCAGGAACAGGCGATGCAGATCGCCATCGTCGGCGCCGGGTTCACCCCTGATCAGGCAGACCGTCTGCGCCGTTCGCTCGCAACGTTCAAAAAACACGGCAACGTCAGTGAGTTCAAAAACCTGTTTCTGCGCGGCATGAAGCGCAAAGGCTATGACATGGAATTCGCCGAGCGCTGTTTTTCGCAGATCGAAGGGTTCGGCTCTTATGGATTCCCCGAAAGCCATGCGGCGAGCTTTGCGCTGCTGGTCTATGCCTCGAGCTGGCTGAAGTGTCACTATCCGGCGGTTTTTGCCTGTGCGCTGCTGAACTCCCAGCCGATGGGGTTTTATGCGCCGGCGCAGATTGTGCGGGATGCGCGTGAGCATGGTGTCGAAGTGCGTCCGGTCTGCATCAATGCCAGTTTCGGTGAAAACACGCTGGAACCGGACGGGCATGGCGGGTTTGCCCTGCGTCTGGGGTTCAGGCAGATCAAGAGCCTGAGCGAAGAGGATACCGGCTGGCTCACGGCGGCACGGGGCAACGGCTACCGGTCGGTGCGCGATGTCTGGCGCCGGGCGGGTCTGGCGCCGGGGGTGGTTGCGCGCCTGGCGGAGGCGGATGTCTTTGCCGTGCTGGGCCTGCCGCGCAGGGAAGCGCTCTGGGAAGCAAAGGCGCTTGCCCCCGGCGCGCCCTTACCGCTTTTTGCCGGCGACATTGATGGCGAGGCGATTGATGAGCCCGCAGCTTTGTTGCCCGAAATGACGGCGGGCGAAGAGGTCGTCGAGGATTACGTGGCCATGCGGCTCACACTCAAAGCGCACCCGCTGGCGCTTTTGCGCGACCGTCTGACACCGCCCGCCGGCCGGGCAGGCGACAGGAATACTGCCCCGCGCGGGCGGATTTGAGCCACGAAGAAACAGGCGGGCCCGGAAAGTGGTTCACCCCCGGCATCACAGCCGTTAAAAGGCCACAGGCCCACCAGAGGAGACGCACAAATGAACCCGCCCAAACCCGTTGCATTGTGTATTCTCGATGGCTGGGGCATCGCGGAGGGTCGCGAAGGGAATGCCCCGTTGCTGGCGGATACGCCCAATATGGACCGGATCATGGCGACTTGTCCCAATGCCACACTGATCACCCACGGGCCGGATGTCGGCCTGCCGCGCGGGCAGATGGGCAATTCGGAAGTGGGTCACACCAATATCGGTGCGGGCCGGGTCGTCGCGATGGATCTGGGGCAGATCGATCTTGCTATCGAAGAGGGGACATTCGCAGAAAACCCCCGTCTCAGAGACTATATCGACGCTGTGAAAGCTACAGGCGGGCGCGCGCATCTCATGGGGGTTGTGTCGGACGGCGGGGTGCACGGGCATCTCAGTCACATGGTCGCGGCGGCAAAGGCGCTGGATAATGCGGGCGTCGATGTGGTGATCCACGCGCTGACCGACGGGCGCGACGTGGCCCCGAAATCCGCTGAAGGCTTTTTTGAGACGCTCACGGCGGCGCTGCCGGAGGGGGTGCGGATCGGCACTGTGACCGGGCGCTATTTTGCCATGGACCGCGACAATCGCTGGGACCGGGTTGAGAAGGCCTGGCGCGCGATCATTCGCGGCGACGGCGGGCACGCGGAGGATGCGGCCTCTGCCGTCACGGAGGCCTATGCGCGCGGGGAGACCGACGAGTTCATCGCCCCCACCGTGATCGGAGATTATGCCGGTGCGCGGGATGGTGACGCGGTTTTCTGCCTGAACTTCCGGGCGGACCGGGCGCGCGAGATCATGGCGGCCATCGGAGCGCCGGAATTTGACGGGTTTGACCGGGGCGCACGGGTGAACTGGTCCGCGCTGATGGGCATGGCGCAGTATTCCCAGGCGCATTCTGAATATATGACGGTGATGTACCCCAAGCCCGAGATCGCCAATACGCTGGGCGACTGGGTGGCGCAGAAAGGACTGCGCCAGTTTCGTCTGGCGGAGACCGAGAAATATCCGCATGTGACCTTCTTTCTGAACGGCGGCGAAGAGGTGTCTTTCGCCGGCGAAGACCGCAAGATGCCGAAATCACCCGATGTTGCGACCTATGATCTGCAACCCGAGATGTCGGCGGGCGAGGTCACGGAGGCTTTTGTCGGTGCAATCCGGGAAGGGTACGATCTGATCGTGGTGAATTACGCCAACCCCGACATGGTCGGCCATACCGGCGATGTGCAGGCCGCGATCAAAGCCTGTGAGGCGGTGGACCAGGGGCTGGGCCGGGTGCTGGAGGCGCTTGAGGCGGCAGGCGGTGCCATGGTCGTCTGTGCCGATCACGGCAACTGCGATGTGATGATTGATCCGGAGACCGGCGGGCCGCATACGGCGCATACGCTGAACCCGGTGCCGGTGGCGGTCATCGGCGCACCGGAAGGCACAAAGATCACCGACGGCCGCCTCGCTGATCTGGCGCCGACGATCCTGCATCTGATGGGCATTGAGCCGCCCGCGGAGATGACCGGCAGGTGCCTGATTTCATGAGAGTTATCTGGTTTCTGGCGCTGTTCCTGCCGGCGGTGGCTTTTGCGGCTGAGGATCCGGCGGCCGATGCACGCGATGCAATTGCGCAGATTGAGGCCGCCTCCGGGCAGCTTGAGGATGCCGTCTCTGCACGGGACCGCGTGCGCGCTCTGACGCAGACCATCGGGGCATTCGAAGAAGGTCTGAGCGCATTGCGCAGTGGCCAGCGTACTGCCGCCGCACGCGAAGCTGACCTGGCGGCGGGACTGCAGGCGCGTGATGAAGAGGTCACGGCGCTGCTGTCGGTCCTGCAGCAGCTGGCAGCGGAGCCTTCGCCGGTTGTTTTCCTGCATCCGCAGGGCCCGACCGGCAGTGCCAGGGCTGGTATGCTGCTGGCAGATACGGCACCGGCACTTGCAGCGCAGGCAGAAGGGCTGCGCCGCGACCTGGAAGAGCTGCAGATGCTGCGCGACATGCAGCGTGATGCCACCAAAAGCCTTCAGGCCGGACTGACCGAGATCCAGGCGGCGCGCACAGCGCTGAACCAGGCGATTGCCGATCGCGGTGTGCTGCCGGCCCGTTTCACCAATGATCCCGTGCGCGAAGCGATCCTGATCGCCTCTGCAGATACGCTTGACAGTTTTGCAGGCGGGCTTGAGCGGATCGCTGTCGATGTTACCGCCCCGGCGCCAGGCGATCTGCAGGGTCAGAAAGGGGCGCTGCCGCTGCCTGTCAACGGCGCTGTACTGCGTCGCGCGGGCGAGGCGGATGCCGCCGGTGTGACCCGCCCTGGCATCATCCTCACCACGCAGCCGCGCGCAATTGTCACCAGCCCGGTTCCTGCGACCATACGTTACACTGGCGCGCTTCTTGATCTGGGGCAGGTTGTCATCATTGAGCCACAGTCAGATGTTCTCTTTATTCTGGCAGGGCTCGGCACGATTTACGGGAATGCGGGCGAGGTCATTGACGCAGGCACGCCGCTGGGGCTTATGGGAGGCGCAGAGGCTCAGACCGGTGAGGCACAGTCAACAGATGGTGAGGTCACTGGTGCCGGGCGTTCCGAAACGCTCTATATAGAAGTAAGACAGAATAACACGCCCGAGGACCCGGGCCTCTGGTTCCGAACGGACAAGGATGGATAACAGGATGAAAAAATTTGCCATGGCAGCACTGGGCGGTACGCTGGCCGGGGTGCTGGCGACCACACAGATCGCAGGGCCGCTCCTGGCGCAGGATTCGGCCAAATCGGGCAATGTGTACGAGCAGCTTGATCTTTTCGGTGATATTTTCGAGCGGATCCGCGCGCAGTATGTTGAGGAAGTCGACGCAGGCGAACTGATTGAGGCCGCAATCGACGGCATGCTGACCTCGCTGGATCCCCACTCAAGCTATCTCAGCCCGGATGACGCGGCACAGATGCGCGTGCAGACGCGCGGCGAATTCGGCGGACTGGGCATCGAAGTCACGCAGGAAGAGGGATTTGTGAAAGTCGTCTCGCCCATCGACGGCACGCCTGCGGATGAGGCCGGTGTCGAAGCCGGAGACTTTATCACGCATGTCGACGGCGAATCCGTACTTGGTCTGAGCCTTGATGAGGCGGTTACCATGATGCGCGGGCCGGTGGGCTCCGAGATCCTGATCACCATCGTGCGCGAAGGTGAGCCCGAGCCCTTTGACGTGGCGATCATCCGCGACACGATCAAACTCACCGCGGTGCGTACCCGTACCGAAGGCGATACGGTTGTGCTTCGGGTCACGACCTTCAACGATCAGACCTATGCCAACCTTGAGGCCGGATTCAAAGAGCGGGTCGAAGAGGCCGGTGGTATGGACGCGATCAACGGCATCGTGATCGATCTGCGCAACAACCCCGGTGGTCTGCTGACCCAGGCGATCCGGGTGTCGGATGCGTTTTTGAACGAGGGCGAGATTGTCTCCACCCGAGGCCGCGAAATCCAGGACGGCGAGCGTTTTAACGCGACCGAGGGTGATCTGGCCAATGGCAAGCCCATCGTTGTGCTGATCAACGGCGGTTCGGCTTCGGCCTCTGAGATTGTCGCCGGCGCGCTGCAGGATCACCGCCGCGCGATTGTCGTGGGCACCAAGAGCTTTGGTAAAGGCTCGGTACAGACGGTGATGCCGCTCAGAAGCGACGGTGCGATGCGCCTGACCACCGCGCGGTATTACACGCCGTCGGGCCGGTCAATCCAGGCGCTGGGTGTGTCCCCGGACATCGTTGTGGAACAGCCCCGCAGCCCGGTGGATGCCGCAGCGGAGGAAGAGGAAGAGACAACACGCCGTCCGTCCCGTTCCGAGGCGGATCTGCGTGGCAGCCTGAACAACGACAGCCTGACAGATGACGAGATCGAGCAGATCCAGGCTGATCGCGCCAAGGCGGAAGCCGCCGCAGCCCTGCGCGAGGAAGACTACCAGCTGGCCTATGCCATCGATATCCTCAAGGGTCTGTCCGCGATCGGTGATCAGAACTGAGACCTCTTTAAAAGTATGACAGAAAGGCCCCCGGAGTTCTCCGCGGGGCCTTTTTGATGTGCGGGCCTGACCGCACTTTGGACGGTCGCGTGGAGGCATAATGTCTGCCGGCCTCGCGCTTCAGCAACGGGGGTGCCAGCACGCATAACGCGCCGGGGTTTTTTCAGTCAGGACCCTGTTTCGAGGCAATGCCGGCGGAAGGCCCGTTTCAGCATGTCCAGTTCTGCGCGCAGCAGATCGACTTCGGCCCTGACATCCGCGCCGAGAACCTCCCCGGCCATCAGGGTAAAGCTGCCCAGCACCGTGTCTGTTTCCTGATCCCGGATCAGGATCGTCTGCAGCCCGTCCGCAATGGCGGCCATCGGCACGGGCACTTCAAGCAGCCATTCGCCGCTCTCGTCCGCAGGCACGACACGGACACCTGATACCGGCGTGTCTTCATGCGTTGCCGTGATGTCAGGCAGCTCATCAGCCCCCGAGATGACACCCTTCCAGATCCCGCCCTGCATCGTGGTTTTGGTCAGTACGGGCTGCATCATCGGGATATCCTCAGATCTGTGCGCGCGGGCGGCGCGACAGGGTCAGATCCCGCAGCGTCACCATGTTCATTTCGGGACCTTCGAAAATAAAATCGATCCAGGCTTTGTCGATGCGCTTTTCGTTGAGGTTGGTATAGGCCAGATCAAACTCGACGCTGGTCTCCTTGTCCCCCTGCGGCATTTCGCGGACGATCTGCTCGGTATTGGGACCGTGTCGGATGTTCAGCCGAACAAAAATTTCGATGGGCTTTTCCATCTCGGCAATCGCTGCGACGCGCAGAATATGGCTGCGCTTAAGGTTTTTAACGCAGCCTTCCGGCAGAGTGGCAACGAGAGACAGAAATGAGCCGTCGAACCGGAACACGTCGATGCGCAGCCCGTAGGGTGCAAGGTCTTCTTCGCGGATATTGCGGAGCTGGCGAAGTGTGATTTCCGACTGCGCACAGTCGTGAAAAAGGGTGATCTCGTCGCCCAGCATGGATTTGCTCCCGACCGATGAGATGCCTTTGACCGGCAGGGCGGTGCGCCAGAGCTCCGGTCGCCAGGCCCAGTCGGCGTTGTGCGGTCTGGGAAAACCCGTCGAGCCGATAACGGGCAGGGCCAGACGCTCGTCGGCGGTGCGGATCAGACGGTCAAGGTGGTCACGCAGCAGTCGCGCTCGCGTCGCCTGACGTTTCAGTACGCTGATTTTCGCGGTGGTGGCTTCGCGCGCGCAGAGCGCCCAGCGTTGCAATGCCCGCCGCTGGATGGCCGTATCCCAGAATGTGTCGCCGCTTTTGCTCATGGTGCCCGGTTGGTTTGCGCCCTTTATCTGACGAAAGGGTTACGTCCAGATAAACCGCAAAACACCTGTTGATCGCAAGCCTTTTTGAGCCTGGTGGTCCCGCACGGCCGCGCGCGGGGCCGTTCCGGTCAGAGTTCCATGTAGGAATGGCCTTCCTTTTTGCCGCCCGGATGGGTGACGGCACCAAGGTAGGTCGGGCCCACAAGCTGCGCATATTTCCACAGCGCACCGGCACCATAGATCGTCTCGCGCGGGCCTTTCCAGGCTTCTTTGCGGGTGGCCAGTTCGTCATCGGTGAGATCCACGCTGATCGTGCCTTCGAGCGCGTTCAGGGTGATCATATCGCCATTTTTCAGCAGAGCGATCGGGCCGCCATGTGCCGCTTCAGGGCCGACGTGGCCGACACAGAAGCCGCGGGTCGCGCCGGAGAAACGGCCGTCGGTGATGAGTGCCACCTTCTTGCCCATGCCCTGACCGGAGAGTGCCGCCGTGGTCGCCAGCATCTCGCGCATGCCCGGGCCCCCTGCAGGGCCCTCGTTGCGGATCACGAAGACGTCGCCTTCTTCATAGGTGCGGTTCTGCACCGCTTCAAAGGCGTCCTGCTCGCATTCAAAAACACGTGCGGGTCCGGTGAAGAGCAGATGCTGCGGCTCCATACCGGCGATTTTCACGATGGCGCCTTCGGGCGCGAGGTTGCCTTTCAGCCCGACGACACCACCGGTTTTGGAAAGCGGCGTTTCCACCGGATAGATCACACGGCCATCTGCCTCAAAGCTGACCTTATCGATTTCCTCCCCGATGGAATAGCCAGTCGCCGTCATGCAGTCCTCGTGAATGAGGCCTGCTTTGCGCAGTTCTTTCATCACGACGGGCACGCCGCCGGCCTCATAAAGGTCTTTGGCCACATAGGCGCCGCCGGGTTTGAGATCGACGAAGTAGGGCGTGTCGCGGAAAATCTCGCAGACATCGTCGAGGAAGAAGTCGATGCCCGCCTCATGCGCCATCGCCGGCAGGTGCAGGCCGGCGTTGGTCGAGCCACCGGTGCAGGCCACGATACGGGCGGCGTTTTCCAGCGATTTGCGGGTCACGATATCGCGGGCACGGATGTTCTTTTCGATCAGCTTCATGACCGCAGCACCGGAGGCTTCGGCATAGGCATCGCGGCTTTCATAGGGCGCGGGTGCGCCGGAAGAGTTGGGCAGCGCCAGCCCGATCGCCTCTGAGACGCAGGCCATGGTATTGGCAGTGAACTGCCCGCCACAGGCACCGGCCGACGGGCAGGCGACACGTTCCAGGATCTCAAGCTCGGCCTCGGTGAGGGTGCCGCTCTGCTGACGGCCGACGGCTTCGAACATGTCCTGTACGGTGAGGTCGCGGTTGGCGAAATCCTCGGGCACTTTCGATCCGGCAGGCGCACGGCCCGGCAGGATCGACCCGCCATAGAGAAAAACCGACGGCACATTGAGGCGGATCATCGCCATCATCATGCCAGGCAGGGATTTGTCGCAGCCGGCAAGACCCACAATCGCGTCATAGCAATGCCCGCGCATCGTCAGCTCAACCGTATCGGCAATCGCCTCACGCGAGGCCAGTGACGAACGCATGCCCTCGTGACCCATGGCGATACCATCGGTGACGGTGATGGTGGTGAACTCGCGCGGGGTACCGTCTTCGCGTTTGACACCCATCTTCACGGCCTGGGCCTGGCGGTTCAGCGCGATGTTGCAGGGGGCCGCTTCGTTCCAGCAGGTGGCCACACCCACCAGCGGCTGGTGAATTTCCTCATCCGTCAAGCCCATGGCGTAATAATACGACCGGTGCGGCGCGCGGGCCGGGCCTTCGGTGACGTGGCGGCTGGGCAGCCTGGATTTATCAAAGCGTGAAGCGGACATGGGTGACCTCTTTGGGAAAATGCGTCGTGACCGGAATAGCCATCTGCCCGCAGGCCTGCAAGGCTCCAGGGTGCATTGCTGAACAGTGCGCGCGCGTTTGCGTCCTTGTATTGGCAAATCCGCGCGCCTAAGTTGCGGTAAGCCACAAGCGGGTCGTGACCAGACGTGACCCCGGCGGTCCGGTGCCCGGGCCAACCCGAAAGCCGGTCTATGGAATCATCTCTCTTTTCGTTCATCTGGAAGTACTCCAGGCGCGAGCAGCTGTTTTTGCTGTTCTTCACGATTTTCACCTTCCCGTTTCTCTACGCGACGCTCGAGCTGCCCAAGCGGATCATCAATGACGCGATCGGGTCGGATCAGTCTTTCATAAATGTGATGGGCGTCCGGCTGAGCCAGACGGAGTTTCTGCTGGCGCTCTGCGGGCTTTATCTGCTGGCGGTGCTGGTGCACGGGCTGCTGAAAATGCGCCTGAACACCATGAAGGGTGTGCTGGCCGAGCGTCTGCTGCGGCGGTTCCGTTATAAGCTGATCGGGCGGATGATGCGCTTTCCGCGCGCCTATTTCCGCTCCACCAGCCAGGGCGAACTGGTCTCGATGGTCACCTCCGAAGCAGAACCGATGGGCGGGCTGATGGGCGACGCCGTGGCGCAGCCGGTTTTTCAGGCCGGTCAGATGCTGATCATCGTGATCTTTCTTTTCGCGCAAAGCGTGTGGTTCGGGCTGGCCGGTGTGGCGCTTATTCCGCTGCAGGCGTGGATCATTCCGCGGCTGCAGCGCCAGATCAACCAGCTGAACAAAAAACGCATCGTGGAGGTCCGCCACCTTGCCGGCGAGATCGGTGAGACCGCCGCAGGCATCACCGATCTGCGCACCAACGGTGGCTGGCGCTACCGGCTGGCGGGCTTTGCCGAACGGCTGGGCCGGCTTTTTGAGATCCGCTTTGAGATCTATCAGAAGAAATTCTTCATGAAGTTTCTCAACAACTTCATCACCCAGCTCACACCGTTCTTTTTCTATTCGGTGGGCGGTATTCTGGCGATCCGTGGCGAGATCACAGTGGGGGCGCTGGTGGCCGCGCTGGCAGCTTACAAAGATCTCTCCAGCCCGTGGAAAGAGCTTCTGACCTATTACAATCAGGTGCAGGATATGTCTCTGCGCTGGGAGATTGTGACGGAACGCTTCGCCCCGGCGTCGATGATCGATGAGACGCTTTTTGAAGGTGAGCCCGAAGAGATCCCGCACCTTGATGGCGCCATTTCGATCAGCAATGTCACTGTGCGCAATGCTGACGGCAACCCCGTGCTAGAAGACATCAGCCTTGAAATTCCCGCCGGCGCGCGGGTGGCGATCCGGTCGGGCAATCAGACGGAACGCACTGCTTTTGCCGAACTGCTCACCCGTGAGGTTATGCCTGCCCGGGGCAGCATCACGATCAGCGGTTATGAGCTGTCGGAGCTGCACCAGTCGGTGATTGCGGCCCGCATCGGCTATGCGCATTCGCGGCCCTATCTCTTTGACGGCACGCTGGGCGATAATCTTCTGATGCCGCTGAAATCCAGCCCCAAGACGGTTCTCTGGGACCCGAACGCTAAAGACCGCCGGTCAATTGAGGCGCAGCGGTCGGGCAATACCACCGACAGCATTCGCGCAGACTGGCTTGACCCGGGGCTTGCCGGGCTGACGACCGCTGAAGAAGTGCGCGGCTGGTGGTTCCGGCTGGTCGAGGCGATGGGCATTGATGACTTTATGTTCCGGCGCATGCTGACATCTTATATGAACCCGGAGGATCACCAGAAGCTTGCGGAACAGCTTGTCAGTCTGCGCGACGAGGTGCGTGAAGCATTGGAAGAAAAAGGGCTCAGCGGGGCGGTGAACCGCTTTGATCCGGACACGTTCAACCCTTCTATCCCGCTCGGTGGTAACCTGATGTTTGCCTCGCCCCGGCGTGCCATCAGCCAGGAGGGCCTGGCACAGGAAAACGATTTCCTGTCTATGGTGATTGAGCTTGGCGTGGCCGAGCAGGGCATCGCAATCTCGCAGACACTCATCGAAACGCTGCACCAGACTTTTGGCATGGACGGCACAAGCCATCCGCTCTTTACCGCGCTGGGGATAGAGGACGCGCTTTATGAGCAGCTTGTCGATATCGCGGCCAGGCGGTCGGAAAAAGGCGATCAGGCGCTGACCGAAGAAGAATTTGCGCTGCTGCTGACAGTGCCTTTTGCTTTCAGCGCCGAGCAGATCGGACCGGCCTTTCCCGACAGCTTCAAAGAAGAAATCCTCGAAATCCGCGCCGCCAAAGGCGAGGAAATGCGCACCCGTGCCAAAGAGCTTTTTGTACCGGTGGAGCCCGGTAACTACCTGCCGCGTCTGACCCTGATGGAGAATGTCATCTATGGCAAAATCGCCGGTATGGCCGGGGTACAGGGCGAACTGGTCGAGGATACCGTGGCCGAGGTTCTGGCAAAGTATGATCTCAGACGGCTTGTTGCTGAGACGATTCTCGACATCCGCACAGGGCTAGGTGGCACCAATCTTGCGGGGATATTCCAGGAACGGGCCGCTTTCAGCCGCGCGGCGATCAAGCGGCCGGATATTCTGATCCTGGATACGGCACTGGCCAGCCACGATGCGGACTCGCGCGTCAGTGCCCGCCGCCGGCTTGAAGAGCTGTTGCCGGGCACGACGATGGTCTTTCTGGAAGATAAATTCGCCAACCCCGGGGCTTATGACCTTTATGTTGAGATCAGCAACGGACGGATCGATGGTGCGACCGAGGCCGAACTGCCCTCCGACGGAGACAGCGGCTCGGATGATCTGCGCCGTAAAATCCGGGTGATCTCGCGCACGCCGCTTTTCGCCGGGCTCGACGGACGCAGCCAGCGGCTTCTGGCCTTTTCCGCGCAATGGTATTCAGTGCCGGCCGGCAAGCGCATTTTCTCTATGGGCGAGCGCGCCGACGCGGCGTATCTGTGTCTCTCGGGACGGGCGATGATGAGCTACCGTGACGACGATGATGTCTCCCGCGATGTGACTGCGGTGGAGCCGGGCCGGCTGATTGGTGATCTGGCGATTATCCTGGATGAGCCGCGGCAGCTTGATCTGAAGGCGCTGGAAGACACCGAGTTTCTGCGGATCGGCGCAGAGCAGTTCCGATCGGTGATCGAGACCGATCCCACGGTGCTGATGAGCCTGCTGAAAACGGTCTCCAGCCACCTGACCGGTGCGGCGGAGCTTCTACGTGAAGCCCGCGTATCCATCCACGAACAGTCGGGGGGCACCTCTGACGGGCCGCCGGTGCAGAGCCCGCTGGCCGAGCCTGACCGCACCCGGGAAATCGGTGAGTAACCCCTGATGCAGCTTCCTGACTATCGTGCCTATCGTGATCTGACCGAACCTGCCCGTGACACAGCGCAGGTGTGGCGCCTTGTCGTCGGGCTGATCCTCGTGGCGGGCATCTATCTGATCTGCAATCAGCTGATGTTTCGCACCATTCTGACGCTGCTCGGACAGGATGCCTTTGCCTTTTTCAGCAGCCTCAACACCGGCAGCACACCTTTTGCGATGATCGTTCTGCTGATGAGTTTCGGTTTTCTGACGCTGGGGGTCGCGATTGCCGTCAAGGTTGCGCACAAGCGCGGGATTACCTCGGTTTACGGCGATGTCGGGCTGGCCGTGCGGCAGTTTGTGCTGGTGTTGCAGATGCTGGTGCTGCTCAATGTGGTGGTGTTTGTGCTGCCGCCCTGGGGCATGGGGATGCCAATGGAGCGGAACCTTGCAGCGGGCACCTGGGTGATGTTTCTGCCCTTTGCGATTATCGCCGTATTCGTGCAGGTCAGCGCCGAAGAAATCCTCTTTCGCGGTTATATTCAGCAGCAGCTGGCCGCCCGGTTCCGCTCTCCGCTGATCTGGATTCTGGTGCCGGCGGGGCTCTTTGGTCTGGGGCATTACATGCCGCAGGACGCGGGCGAGAATGCGACGCTGATTGCGCTCTGGGCGGTTGTTTTCGGTGTGCTGATGGCCGATCTGACCGCGCGCTCGGGCACGCTGGGGCCGGCGATCGCCGTGCATCTGGCGAACAATGTCGTGGCTATTGTCGTCGTCTCTCTGCCCGACAGCCTGTCGGGTCTGTCGCTCTTTCTGGCGCCCTTCTCAATGGCCGATGCGGATGCCGTGCGGACATGGTTGCCGGTGGATTTTGCGATGATGTTTGTCAGCTGGCTGGCAGCGCGGCTGGCGCTGCGGCGCTGATTGCACTTTTGCCCGGGCCGTATTATCTCAGGCAGGGAACTGCAATCAGGGTGGCAGAATGAACTGGATCACAAATTACGTCCGACCCCGGATCAATTCGATCTTTTCGCGCCGCGAAACCCCGGACAATCTGTGGACCAAATGCCCCGAATGCGGGACGATGCTTTTTCACCGCGAGGTCGCCGACAATCTGAATGTCTGCACCAACTGCGAACACCACATGTATATTTCGCCCCGCGACCGGTTTATCGCGCTGTTTGACGGCGGCTCCTTTACCGAAGTTAAGGTCAAAGCACCGACGCCTGATCCGTTGCATTTCCGCGATCAGAAACGGTATCCCGACCGGTTGCGGGCGGCGCAGAAAGAGACGAACGAGGTTGAGGCCATGCTGGTCGCGCGCGGAGATATCGGGCGCACGCCGGTGATCGCCGCGGCACAGGATTTTTCTTTCATGGCAGGCTCGATGGGCATGTATGTGGGGGATGCGATCATCGCCGCCGCCGAAGAGGCGGTGAAACTCAAGCGTCCGCTTATTCTCTTTTCTGCCGCCGGGGGCGCGCGCATGCAGGAGGGTATTCTGTCGCTTATGCAGATGCCGCGCACCACTGTGGCCGTGCAGATGCTCAAAGAGGCGGGCCTTCCTTATATCGTCGTGCTGACGCATCCTACGACGGGGGGTGTCACCGCGAGCTATGCGATGCTGGGCGATGTGCATATCGCCGAGCCCAATGCGCTCATCTGTTTTGCCGGACCGCGGGTTATCGAACAGACGATCCGCGAGAAGCTGCCCGAAGGGTTCCAGCGGGCAGA
Source organism: Roseobacter ponti (assembly GCF_012932215.1). Lineage (GTDB taxonomy): Bacteria > Pseudomonadota > Alphaproteobacteria > Rhodobacterales > Rhodobacteraceae > Roseobacter > Roseobacter ponti. Next base: position 211,967 of record NZ_CP048788.1, read on the forward strand.
ATACCTGCTTGATCACGGCATGCTCGATCGGGTGACGAGCCGCGTGCAGATGCGCGAAGAGCTGATCACCATAACCCGGATGCTCATGGGGCTGCCGCCCGCGGTACGCGGTGATCTGCCGCCGCCCGACGGGGGCGCTGACCTGCCCAATGCGCTCAGCGAAGCGGCGCCGGTGGCTGCAAAGGCGGACAGCAAAAAGTCATGAGCGCGGCCTCATCCGACGTCATCCTTGAGCGGATGATGGCGCTCCACCCTAAGATAATCGACCTGACCCTGGATCGTGTCTGGCGTCTTCTGGAAGCGCTGGGCAATCCGCAGGATAAACTGCCGCGCGTCATTCATATCGCCGGCACCAATGGCAAGGGCTCGACCCAGGCGATGATCCGTGCCGGCCTCGAGGCTGCCGGCCTCAGCGTTCATGCCTATACCAGCCCGCATCTTGCGCGGTTTCACGAACGCATCCGGGTGGCCGGCGAACTGATCACCGAAGAGGCGCTGACGGCTGTTCTGGATGAATGCTATGCGGCCAATGACGGCGCCGATATTACCTATTTTGAGATCACCACGGTGGCGGCGCTGCTCGCGTTCTCGCGCATCCCCGCAGATTACACACTGCTCGAGGTGGGCCTTGGCGGGCGGCTGGATGCAACCAACGTGATCGCCCGGCCCGCGCTGACGATCATCACGCCGGTTTCAATCGATCACCAGCAGTATCTGGGCGACACCATCGCAAAGATCGCTTTTGAAAAGGCAGGTATCATCAAGCGCGGTGTTCCCTGTGTCGTGGCGCAGCAGGCCGAAGAAGGCATGGATGTGATCGAAGAGGTCGCCGCGCGGAATGCCGCACCGCTGCTGGCCTTCGGGCAGCACTGGCACGTGGGGCCGGAACGGGACCGGATGACCTATCAGGATGAGACGGGTCTTCTGGATCTGCCATTGCCGAACCTGCCCGGCGCGCATCAGATCATGAATGCAGGGGCCGCCCTCGCTGCGCTGCGCCACCTTGGGGCCGATCCTGCTGCCTGCGAGGCGGCCGTGACACGGGCGCACTGGCCTGCGCGTATGCAGCGTCTGCGCGAGGGCCCGCTTGTAGATCTGGCCGCAGGGGCAGAGCTCTGGCTTGATGGCGGGCACAACCCCGCGGCCGGGGAGGCTCTGGCGCTGCATCTGAGCAGCCTTACGGAGCGGCCGACCTGGCTCATCTGCGGGATGCTCAATACCAAAGATACAGGCGGCTATCTGCGCCCGATGGCCCCGCATGTTGCCGGGCTTTATGCGGTTTCAATCCCGGGAGAGGCCAACACGTTACCGGCGGGGGAAACCGCCGACGCGGCCGCTGCTGCCGGTATGGAGGCTGCCACTGCGGACAGTGTCGCCGGTGCGTTGCAAGCCATCACCGCGCGATGCCCGGGGGCACGTGTCCTGATCTGCGGATCGCTCTATCTTGCCGGGAATATCCTGCGCGAAAACGGCTGAGTGAGTCAAAAATACACCACCAGATCTGGTTTCTGAAGCATCATGTTGACCGGGAATCTGGCTCTCCTCTATATCTTGTTCGCTTATGCATAAGGAATTTCGCCTTATGCGTGAAATATTGCCTGTGGGGGGCTTTTGGATATGGACCCGGACTCCGGGACTGGTTCTGCCGGTCTTGATCTGTCACGCATGCCTGCGCGTCCGCGCGAGGTATCCCGCCGGCCGGTCGCCGGTGCTGCGGCGATGCTTTGTGTGATACTGATCCTCGGCGGCGCAATGATGCTGCAGAGCGACGGGTCTGATCCTGCGGGAGTGCCGCTCGGGCAGGTGGACACCGTGACCCGGCAATCCCCTCCTGAGATGACCCTTGCGCGGCCGGCAACGCTGCGCGACCCCTCGTCTGAACCGGTGAGCCATCTGATCCGGCGGCCCGTGCGCCTGACCGACCGGAACGCCAGCGGCCAGGATCTGCGCGCGCAGACCCGTCAGGTGCTGGCCGGGTTTGGTCACGTGGCTGTGCCGGATGACCGTTTGCAGCAGTTGCTGCTCCGTACGCTGGCGCAGGGTCAGTCTGACGCCTATATCCATGCTGCGCTGAATGCAGCGGCGGCGCGCGGAGAATTTGTCATCCCGGCGCCACTCAGAACGCATAGCGGTGGTATGGATACCGCGCGTCTGCTTGCGGCCTATCTGGAAAGCTTCGGGGGTTAAACGCCCCAGCCGTCTGACTGCATCTCGCGCAGCCGCGATGCGGTACGCTCGAATTCAAAGGTGCCTTCGCCCTCAAGATAAAGCATCTCGGGTGCCGCCGCCGCCGAGCAGATCAAACGCACACGCGCCTCGTATAAAGCATCGATCATGGTCACAAACCGCCTGGCCTCGTTGAAATTGCTGCGCGAGAGTGTGGGGATGTTGTCGATCATCAGAACCCGGACGGCGTCGGCCAGCGCAAGATAATCCCCGGGACCCAGAGACCGGCCGCAAAGCTCGTGGAAGCCCGCACGGGCCACCCCGTTCCGGAACGCGGGAATTTCCACATCACGGCCTTTCACCCGGAGGATCAGAGGCTCGCCCGGCCCGCCGGTCAGATCATCCCAGACCGCATCCATGGCCGCGCGCGACTCGGCGTTGACGGGCGTGAAATAGACCTGCTGACCACCCAGGCGATCCTGTCGGTAGTCGGTGGGGCTGGTCAGCTCATGCACCACCATGCGTTCCCTGATCAGCGCAATGAACGGCTTGAAAAGATCCCGGTTCAGGCCGTTTTTATACAGATCATCGGGCACCCGGTTGGACGTCGTAACGACCACGACGCCGTCGGCAAAGAGCGCCTCAAAAAGCCGGCCCACGATCATCGCGTCGGTGATATCGGTAATCTGCATTTCGTCAAAGGCGAGCAGACGCACCGAGGCCGCGACATCGGCTGCCACGGGTGCGATGGCATCCTCGACACCGGTTTTGCGCACCTCATGCATGGCGTTGTGAATTTCCTGCATGAAAGCGTGGAAATGAACCCGGCGCGCCGGTACGTCGCCCAGATGTGAGACAAAGAAATCCATCAGCATGGATTTACCGCGCCCCACGCCGCCCCACAGATAGAGCCCCTTTGGTGGCTCGGGAGCTTTGCGGAACAGCCGTTTTTTCACAGGCATATCGAGCGCTTTTCGGATGCGTTCAAACTCCGGCAGCACAGCGGTCTGCGCAGGGTCGGACTGCAGCGCGCCCTCGTCGACAAGACGATTGTAGATATCTGTCAGAGTTTCCACTGATCCGGCATAGCGCGCGCGCCCGGGTGAGGGAAGAGTCGGTTGATATCAATAAATGTTATGTGACGCCAAAAACTGCTGAATTGACGGGCCCGGCCAAGCCGTTACCGTGCACCAGGCATATCGGAGATTTTCATGCAGGACCGCGCACCGCTTTTCACCCCCGTACTGATCGTGGGGTTGCTGATCATCATGGTCAGTTTTGCCATCCGGTCTGCCTTTGGTCTCTTTCAGATTCCGATTGCGGAGGAGTTCGGCTGGCTGCGCGCGGAGTTTTCCATGGCGATTGCCATTCAGAACCTCGCCTGGGGAGTGGGACAGCCGCTTTTCGGTGCGCTGGCGGAGAAAATCGGCGATCGCAGGGCCATTCTGCTTGGCGCCGTGGTTTATGCGCTGGGTCTTGTGCTGTCGGCCAATTCGGTGACACCTCTGGAACATCAGCTCTATGCCTGGCTGGTGGGTTTCGGGATTGCCGGCACCGGGTTCGGAGTAATCCTTGCGGTGGTGGGCCGCGCGTCGTCGGATGAAAACCGGTCGATGTCGCTGGCGATTGTCTCGGCGGCAGGCAGCGGCGGACAGATATTTGGCCCGCCGGTGGCGGAATGGTTGCTGACGGTCATGCCCTGGCAGAGCGTTTTCATGGTTTTTGCCGCCGCCATTCTGCTTGCTATGCTCCTGCTGCCATTGATGCGCGCGCCGGTGATGGCCGGCAAATCTGAGCTGGATGAAAGCCTCGGGCAGATCCTCGTCAAAGCGTTCAAAGACCCGTCCTATACCTTTATTTACCTCGGGTTCTTCTCCTGCGGTTATCAGATTGCGTTCATTACCGCGCATTTTCCGGCTTTTGTAACGGAGCTCTGCGGGCCGATCACGCCTGGCGGGACGCTGGATAATATGGGCATCAGCACGACCTCGGCGCTTGGTGCGGTGGCTATTTCGCTGATCGGGATCGCTAATATCGCCGGCACCCTGACGGCGGGCTGGCTGGGCAAACGCTATTCCAAAAAATACCTTCTCGCGGGCATCTACACCGGCCGCACGATTGTTGCCGCCCTCTTTATCATGTTCCCGATCACGCCCGAATCGGTGATCCTCTTTTCCATTGCCATGGGCTCGCTCTGGCTTGCCACGATCCCGCTGACCTCTGGGCTGGTCGCGCATATCTACGGGCTGCGCTACATGGGCACGCTTTACGGGATTGTTTTTCTCAGCCACCAGCTGGGCAGTTTTCTGGGCGTCTGGCTGGGTGGTCGGATGTACGACATCTACGGTGATTACACGCTCGTGTGGTGGATCGGCGTCGCGGTCGGTGCTTTCAGCGCGATCATCCATCTGCCGATCCGCGAGCGCCGGCTAGAAGGGCTGCGCACAGCCTAGCCGTTGCGGCTGGTGAACCTGGCGATATGATCCAGCACTTCTGAGGTGTGAGTATAGGGGATCCCGTGCCCGCCCTCTGCGACCACAACGCTTTGCGCAGTCGGGTTCCAGTCGCCCAGGCGATCAGATGAGGTCAGCGGGATGACCTCGTCCTGCCCGCCCCAGATCGCCAGTACAGGCACACCGTCCTGTTGCAGGGTCGCGTGTGCTGCCTCCAGATCCTCACTGATGATGCCGCGCAGGCTCGAGGCCACGGCGGGCACAAACCCCTTCCAGTCCAGTTCAGCTTCCTGCCGGCCGGAGACATTTTCGACGCTGCTGGCCAGCCCGCTTTCGGCTTTGATGCCTTTGCGCAGCTGCCCGGGGTAAAAGAGCAGCATCAGCCATGTGCCGATGACCGGCAGCTGCAGGAGTTTTTTGAATCCGCTGAGGTCAATATCGCGCAGGCCGGCGGGCGCGATCAGAATAACCTGCCGGATCGCCAGTGGTCGGCGCGCGGCAAAAGCGGCGGCGATCGCACCGCCCATCGAATAGCCGATCAGGGTAACATCATCTTCAACCTGTTGATTATCCAGCAGATCACTGAGCTGGCGGTTGAAGAATTCTGCATTCTGGCTGCCCCAGGGCCGGTCGGACCAGCCCCGGCCGTAAAGGTCATAGGTCAGCACCCGGAACCCCAGCCGCACCAGACCCGCAACCACCCCCTGCCAGACAAATGAGGGTGTCGTCAGCCCGTGAATACAGACCGCAACGGGACCGTTTTCAGGGCCGCGCCACTGATAATGCGTCACCCCCTGCGAGAGCCTCACCGACTGGCCGGGCGCATTCTCGCGCGCGCTGTCGTTCATCCGCCTGCGGGTCACTTCGATCACCAGCGGGATCGCCACAGCGGCAGCGACAATGAGATAGACCCACATCATGAGCGGCTCTGCCATTGCTGCAGGATGTACCGGCTGGTCATCAGATCCAGATGTGCGCCGCCGCCGTTTTTAAAGAGCGTGATGTCATCGTCGGAGGTGCGGGTGAAACGGTCAGGGGTGTAGTAATCGCTGACAATGTCGTCTGCCGAGAAAGCCCCGGACGCGATGGGGATTTTCAGCTCGCCGATATGGGCGACGGTTGTATCGAGGCTGTCGACAAAGACGCGCGCGCGGGTCAGGGCGGTGTCATCGACCTCGCGCATGTCCGGGCGATAGGCACCGATCAGGTCAATGTGCTGACCCGGGCGCAGCCAGTCGCCGTGTATCACCGGATCTGTTGCCATGGTGGCGACGGTGACGATATCCGCCTGTGCGACCGCGGCTTCGAGATTTTCGGTGGTGCGCAGTCCGGGGATGTCCTGCGCCATTTCCCGGGCGCGGGCTGCGGAGCGGTTCCAGACGCTGAATTCTGCACCGGGAAATGCGGCGCTGTAGGCGGCATGCAGGGCGCGTGCCTGAGTACCGGCGCCAACGATCAGGATTCTGCTGCTGTCTGCGCGTGCCAGCCTTCGTGCCGCCAGCAGGCTGTCGCCCGCGGTTTTCCATTTGGTGACCAGGTGAAAATCGATGACGGCTTCAAGAACGCCCGTGTCATCAGAGTAAAGCGTGACCCCGCCGTTGATGGTCGAGGCGTCTCTGGCCGCATTGTCCGGGAAAATCGTGGCGGATTTGACCGCAAGGCCCAGCCCGTCGATCCAGGCGGCGCGGTTGAGCAGCGTGTCATCGCCCCGGTAGAGGAAGGTGTCGGCGATTTCGGCTTTGGGCAGCAGGTGTCCGGCGGCCAGCGCATCCGTCAGGCCGATCCAGTTGAGCATCGCCTCGCCTTCTGCGAAGGGAATAAAAGATACCGTCATCGCGCTTCAGCTTCCGTGAGAAGTCCGGCAGAAATAAGGCGTCCGGCCCAGCCATCCGGCCCCTCAAAGAGATGCGTCTGCCAGCCCCGTGCATCTGCGGCGGCGATGTTATCATCGCGGTCATCGGTGAAGATCAGATCCGCGCCGCTGAGCCCCGAGGTTTCTTCCAGCCGGGCGTAGATCCCTTCCGATGGCTTGGTGACGCGCAGGTGGCCTGAGATGAAATCCCGGTCAAATTCACGCAGGAACGGATAGTGTGTGGCGGCATAATCATAGCTTCCGGTGCCGAAATTGGTCAGGGAGAACACCGGAACGCCTTTGGCCTGCAGCGCCTTCATCAAGCGCACAGAGTAGTCGATGGCAGGGGTGGCAAGCTCAATCCAGCGGTCGTGCCACATCCTGATCTCATCGCGCCAAGGGGGATATTTCTCAGCGGTGGCATAAATGGTTTCGGTAAAAGGGTGACCCTGATCGACCAGTTCATTCATGCCGTGCAGATCCACTTCGGCAAACATCGCGCGGCGGCGATCTTCGCCGATTTCGGCATCGTAAAACCGTTCGGGCTGCCATTCGATCAGGACATTGCCGATGTCGAATACAACGGCTTTCGGGGTGATGTCTGTCACGGATCGCTCCTTTTTGCGCGAAACTAGCGCGGGGCCTGTGCTGCGCGCAAGGCACGTTCCAGCGCGTCGAGAAACCGCGACCGGTCGGCTTTGGTAAACCCTTTGCCGCCACCCTGGCGGAAAGGATCCGCCGCGCGCAGGTCTGCCATCAGATCGCGGGTGGCCAGCACGTTGCCGATATTGGCCCGGGTCAGGGGCTCACCGTTGTGTTTGAGCACCTCAGCACCCGCCTCCACACATTTTGCGGCAAGCGGAATGTCTCCCGTCACGACCACATCTCCGGGACCACAGCGTTCCGCGATCCACATGTCGGCGATGTCCGGTCCGTCGTCGACGATTACAGTCTCTACAAGAGGGTTTTGTGATGGTCTGAGCCCGCCGTTAGAGACCACAAACATGCGGATACCGTGCCGTGTGGCGACTTTTTCCGCCTCGGCTTTTACCGGACAGGCGTCTGCGTCGATGTAGAGTGCCGTCATGCGTAGAGCGCGTCGGCGTGGAAGGCCACATGCTCTTCCATGAAGGTCGAAATGAAGAAATAGCTGTGATCATACCCGGGCTGAAGGCGCAGCGTTGCCTGTTGCCGGCGGGCGCTGACGGCTTCGGCAAAGCTTTCGGGTTTCAGCAGATCAATGAACTGGTCGTTTGTCCCGGTGTCGATGAGCACGGGCCCGTCAAAGCCACGCTCGCGCATCAGCAGGGTCGCGTCGTGCGCGGCCCAGGCGGCCTCGTCCTCGCCCAGGTAGGCGGTGAACTGTTTGCGGCCCCAGTCGCTGGCCGTAGGGTGTACAATCGGCGCAAAGGCGGAGACCGACCGGAAGCGTCCCGGAAGGGACATCGCGATGGTCAGCGCACCATGCCCGCCCATCGAGTGCCCGGTGATCGCCTGGCGTTCCATATCGAGCGCAAAGTTCTCACCCAGCAGAGCGGGAAGCTCTTCCGTCACATAGTCCCACATCTGAAAATGCGGCTTCCATGGGTCCTGCGTCGCATTGACGTAAAAGCCCGCGCCCTGGCCCAGGTCATAGGCGTCGTCACTGGCCACGCCCTCGCCGCGCGGCGAGGTATCCGGAAAGACCAGCGCGATGCCCTGCTCGGCGGCCCAGGACTGCGCGCCTGCTTTGGTCATTGCGTTTTCATGGGTGCAGGTGAGGCCCGAGAGGAACCACAGGAGCGGCACCGGTCCGTCACGCGCTTCGGCGGGCTGAAAAAGGCCGAAGGTCATGTCGCAGGCGCAGGCCTCAGAGGCGTGGGTATAAACGCCTTGCGTGCCGCCGAAACAGGCGTTTTCCGAGATGGTTTCCATATGCGTTCTCCCTCACTGCCTGCGGTTGTGGCTAAAGCCTCGGCGGCGGCGGGGCAAGTCCCTTAGGGGGCCGTCAGGGCTGCGATGACGCCGCTCACTGTCAGGATGCTGACGATGGTCGAAACCAGAATAGCGGTTGAGACCCGCTGTGGTGCCACACCGTAGTGCTGTGCGAGAATATACACATTGCCGGCCACCGGCAGTGCGGCGGCGGAAATGACCACAGTTGCGGTGTAGGGATCGACCGGAAAGAGCCAGATCACACCACAGGCGACAAAAAGCGGGTGCAGCCCGAGTTTGCAGAAGGTGAGCCAGGCAGCCGTCTGCATCCGTTCCGCTGATTTGCCCGAGAGCGACGCCCCGATGGCAAAGAGCGCCCCGGGCGTTGCTGCACCGCCGAGGATCGTCAGGAAATCGTTCATCGGCGCGGGGATCGGAAGTTGTAGCCAGGCCCATGTCAGCCCGGCCACCACCGACATGATCATCGGGTTGCGCACCAGTCCCAGACCGACCGTGCCAAAGGTGCGGATGCTTAGCCGTCCTTCACGCGAGAGGGTGATCAGGATCACGATGAGCCCGGAAAAGACAATGAGATCAATGCTGACGGTCATAACTACCGGGCCGATCGCGGCCTCGCCCAGCAGCAGGGTCAGCATCGGGATGCCCAGAAAGCCCACGTTTCCGATCACCGCGCACTGTGCCTCGACGGCGGTGACCTCAAGGCTCTGTTTGCGCAGCATCGCAACCCCTGTGGCAAGCAGATAGACCGCGATGGTGCCGGCGAGATAGCCCAGCACAAGGTTGCCATCCCAGACGTCTGAAAGCTCGAGATTGGACGTAAAGCGGAAGATCATCGCCGAGAGGGCGAAATAGAACACGAACTTTGTCAGGTAGGCCGTGGCCTCTGCGGTGAAAAAGCGTGTGGCCCCGGCCCAGTACCCCAGCCCGATCAGGGCAAAAAAGGGCACCGTTTTGAGAAAGATTTCAATCATGTAACCGGTGTGCCCGGATCATGGGACAAGTTCAACCCGACCCGATCAGAACCCCGGCGGCAAAGACCAGAGCGCCCCCCAGAACGACCTGAAAAGCGGCACGGAAGAAGGGGGTTTCCATGAATTTGTTCTGGATCCAGGCAATCGCCCAGAGTTCGACAAAAACCACGATGATGGCGATGATGGTCGCCGTCCGGAAATCTGTGATCAGATAGGGCAGAGCGTGGCCCAGCCCGCCCACCGTGGTCATCACGCCAGAGGCGATGCCGCGTTTGACGGGAGAGCCGCGGCCCGAAAGCTGCCCGTCGTCGGAGGCAGCTTCGGTGAAGCCCATCGAAATGCCTGCGCCGACAGAGGCGGCAAGGCCTACCAGAAACGTGGTCCATGTGTCCTGCGTGGCGAAGGCGGTGGCGAAAATCGGTGCCAGGGTCGAGACCGACCCGTCCATAAGACCCGCAAGGCCGGGTTGCACCCAGGTGAGGATAAACTGGCGCTTGGCCGCGTCTTCTTCGCGGTCCCGGGCGTCGCCGCTGAGGTGTTTCTGCTCAAGTGCTTCGGCGGTGTTCTGGTGTCCGGCCTCGGCGGCGGCCAGATCGCCCAGCAGTTTGCGGGTCGGGGCGTCGGAGGTGCGTTTGGCCGCTTTGAGATAAAACGCTTCGGCCTCGCGCTCCATTGCTTCGGCTTCGGCGCGGATCCGTTCCAGGCCGAGGTTTTCCACAAGCCAGACGGGGCGGCGGTTGTAATACCCTGCCACATGTTCGCGCCGGATGAGCGGAATGACATCGCCAAAGCGTTGCCTGTGCAGATCAATAAGCCGCTTTCGGTGCGTGTCCTCTTCGGCGGCCATGCCGTCAAAGACCTTTGCGCTGTCGGGGTAACCGGCCCGCAGGCTTTCTGCATAGCCGCGATAGATGCGCGCATCGTCTTCCTCTGAGGAAATCGCAAGCGCCAGGATCTCCTGTTCGCTCAGGTCAGAAAAACGTTTGCGTGAAATTGAAAACCGCATGGGAAATGCTCCGCTTCAGACCGGTTTAATGGTGATTCCGGATCTGCACAATCAACTTTGAAGACAACTTTGCCACACGTCACCCGCGATTCTGCTTGGAACTGAACCGTTCGGTTTATACTGTGAGGGTATCAGTTCCGGAGACCCGATGACCAACACCGCAGAGACCATCCGCAAAGGACGCAAGTTTGACCAGGTGCTGGACGGCGCGCGTCAGGTGTTCATGGCGGACGGGTTCGAGGGTGCCAGCGTGGATGAGATCGCGCGGGTCGCCAGTGTCTCAAAGGCCACGCTTTACAGCTATTTCCCGGACAAACGGCTGCTGTTCATGGAAGTGGCCAACCGGGAATGTCAGCGCCAGGCGCATGGTGCGCTCGACAGTATCGACATGCAGGCCGAGCCGCGCGCGGTTCTGGGCCAGACGGGTCGGCATTTTCTGACCTTTGTGACCTCGCAGTTCGGCCAGCAGATTTTCCGGATCTGTGTCGCGGAATCGGACCGGTTTCCGGAGCTTGGGCAGCGGTTTTACGATTCCGGTCCGGCGGTATTCCGGTCGGTGATGGCGGCTTATTTCAAAGAGGCGCAGGGGCGCGGCGAGCTGCAGATCGATGATTTTGTATTTGCGGCGGATCAGTTCGGCGAGCTTTGTAAGGCGGCCGTCTGGGCGCGGCTGATTTTCGGCGTGGCGCAGAGCGTCAGCCGGGAAGAGATTGACCGCGTGGTCGACGGTGCGGTCGAGACTTTCATGGCGCGCTACGGCACCTGATAAAAGACTCGACCCGTGCGTTTCCGCGCGCTAGTTCTCATAAGAACAAAAGAAGAACAAATTTCAGAAAAGTCCTTGCTGCCACAATGACCGATCGACGGATTTTATCCCTGTGGTTCCCGCGGATGGGGGCCGACCGGCTGATGCGCCGGGACCCGCAGCTGCATGCGGTGCCGCTGGCTGTGGTCGAAGAGCGGGGCAATATGCAGGTGCTGACTTCGCTGAACACGGCCGCTCAGGGCTTTGGCCTGCGCAGCGGTCAGCCGGTGCGCGATGCCCATGCAATGTGTGAAGGGCTGATCACCCGGGCCCGCTCGGTGCAGGGTGAGGCGGCGTTTCTGGCGGTGCTGCAACGCTGGGCGGGCAAGTTCAGCCCCTGGGTCGCGACCGAGGCCAGCGACGGGCTGGTGGTGGATCTGACCGGCTGCGCGCATCTTTTTGGTGGCGAGGAGGCTTTGCTGGAGGTGGTTCAGCAGGATTGCAACGATCTTGGTCTTGCGGTGCAGATGGGGCTTGCAGATACCCGTGGGGCGGCCTGGGCGCTGGCGCGTTTTGCCGGGCAGAGTGCGGGGGCCTATCGTTCTGGCGATGCGATCGATCAGGAGGCCCGCGCCACCCGGTCGCGCGCGGGCAAACGCCGCCACTGGACCCGCGGCGGGGCGGCACCGGTGGTCCGCAGGGGCCCTGATCAGGCGACGCACCGGATTGCGGCACCAGGCCAGAGCTACTCGGCGCTGAGCGCGCTGCCGGTGGCGGCCCTGCGGCTGGACGCGGATCTGGTGGCGCAGCTTGCGCGTCTGGGGCTGCGCCGGGTGGGCGATCTGCTGGGGCAGCCACGGGCGAGCCTCGCGCGCCGTTTCGGGCGCGGGGTGGTGATGCGCATGGATCAGGCGATGGGGTCTGCACCGGAACCTGTCTCGCCGGCAAAGCCGCCGGATCATTTTGCCGTGCGCCTGACCCTGCCCGATCCGATCGGGCTCGAGGATGACATTCTGGCCGGCATTGACCGGCTGTTGCCGCGTCTGTGTGAAAGCCTGAAAGACAAGGGGCGTGGCGCCCGGCGGGTCCGGCTACAGGCCTTTCGCAGTGATCATGATATTCAGTCGGTTGAGGTCGGTCTGGCGCGGCCTTCACGCGATCCGGCGCGCATCCGTCCCCTGCTGGCGTTAAAACTCGACAGCATCGATGCGGGGTTCGGCATTGATATGCTGCGGATAGAGGCGGTGCAGACCGAGCCCATCCACTGCCGCAGCGCCGTTGGTCATCTCGAAGCGGGTCATGTGGTCAACAAGCGCCTGGCCGCCAATACCGCGGTGGATGATCTCATAGGGCGGATCGGGGCGCGGGTCGGCATGGAGCAGATCACGCGGCTGCATCCGGCAGAGAGCCATATCCCTGAAAAGACCAGCAAGGTGCTGGCGGCCGCCTGGTCGGACCCCTGGAAGGAAGACTGGCCCGCGGCGCGCACCCCGCGCCCCCTGCTGCTGTGGCAGCCGGAGCCGGTCCACGCGCCGGATGTGCCGCAGGTGCCACAGGTCTTTCGCTGGCGGGGACAGACGCTGACCCGCCACCGGGCCATCGGGCCGGAACGGATCTCTCCTGAATGGTGGCTGGATGACCCGGACTGGCGCAGCGGTGTGCGTGATTACTGGGTGACCGAAACCGAAGACGGCCAGCGGCTCTGGCTCTTTTACGGACACGGGCACATGATGTCGTCGGGATGGTTTTGTCAGGGGGCTTTCGCCTGAGCCCTCAGGTGCCGCCCTGTCGCTGCCTGCCCTGCGGCAGCGCTACGCCACCCCGGTAAGAGCAACCGCAGGGTTTTCGTGCCCGGGGCATGATGCACCACCCCAGGAGGGATGGCGCGGGTACTTATTCCACAGTGACTGTGATTTCTTCGCTCATCACCGGCGGGTCATGCGGCACGTGGCCCATATCCCCCAGCAGCAGGCGCAGCGTGTGGGTTCCGACAGGCAACTCGCGCGTCACCTCAGTCTGACCGCCGCCGAAATGCACGATCTGATCTGTGGCGGGCAGCGACTCGTTCATATTCACATCCGCCGGATCAGTGTTGATCAGCAGGTGATGGTGGCCGGTGTCATCCACATCGGTGCCTGCCGGGGCGACGCCCATACCCTTAAGGCCAAAAACCACGGTTACCGGATTTGACACCGTCGCCCCGTCAGCCGGCGAGATGATATAGACTGTGGCCCCCTCGGGCGCTTCGCTGCGGTGGCCATCTGCCATTGCCATGCCTGCGAGCATCACGACTGCGGCGGTGGTTGTCAGAAACTGTTTCATTGGATCCCTTCCATAAAGCGCGGCCCGTCCGGCCTGCGTTATACGAAGGATAGCCCGCGCTCCGTGCGAGGCAACGCGCGGCGCTTTCTGCTGGATGACCTGTCGCAGGGCAGCGTTTTCATGCGTGACGGACTAACCGCCGCTAAAGCGGGTCAGAAAGTCACGGGGTGTGACGGTCAGGCAGGGCGACGATCGGAGGGTCAGATCGGGAAACAGTTATGCAAATTCACCTATATTGACTCTCTAAAGGAAACAGCGTCGCGGCGAAAAGTGCAGCTGGTGCGGATATCGTCCCCTCCGTCATCGGCGGGAATGCGACAGAGAACGGAAACGGCCGGGGGTAAGACCGCCGGTGTGTCCGGGTCCGGTAAAAGCAACGGGAAGAACAAAGACTGATCTGATCTGAAGAGCAGGCGCCTTGCCGAGGTCCGGCGCCTGTTCTGCTATGACGGGCGCCTGTCGATGATGCGCACAGCCTTGCCCTGGGACCGGGCAACACCGCCCGGCTCCGACACGTCAACATTAACGCTGATCCCGATATCTTCCTTGATGCGCGACACCAGTGCAGCACCCGAGGCCTTTTTTGCATCGGATGTTGCCTCTGCTGGTGTGGCTTCGCAAAGTACGCACATCTGATCCATACGCTCCGGTCTGGAAAGCTCGATCTGGAAATGCGGCGCAAGGCCCGCCGTGGCCATCAGACATTCCTCGATCTGCGTCGGGAAAACATTCACGCCGCGCAGGATAATCATGTCGTCCGAACGGCCCGTCACCTTTTCCATCCGCCGCATGGACCGCGCCGTCCCCGGCAACAGCCGGGTGAGATCGCGGGTACGGTAGCGTATGATCGGGAAGGCTTCTTTGGTCAGTGAGGTAAAAACGAGTTCTCCCTGCTCACCCTCTTCGACAAGCGCGCCGGTCTCCGGATTGATTACTTCAGGATAAAAGTGATCCTCCCAGATGTGCAGCCCGTCTTTAGTCTCGACACATTCATTGGCGACACCGGGGCCCATGATCTCGCTCAGCCCGTAAATATCGACCGCATGCATGTCAAAAGCATCCTCGATTTCACGCCGCATCGCATTGGTCCAGGGCTCGGCCCCGAAGATTCCCACCTGCAGTGAGGAGGCGCGCGGGTCGAGACCCTGCCTCACATATTCATCGAGGATCGAGAGCGCGTACGAGGGGGTGACGGTGATGCCATCGGGGCGGAAGTCTTCGATAAGCCGCACCTGGCGTGTGGTCATCCCCCCCGAAACAGGCACCGTGGTCAGCCCCAGCGCATCCGCACCGAGGTGAATGCCAAGCCCCCCGGTGAACAGCCCGTAGCCGTAAGCGTTGTGCAGCAGATCTCCGGTTTTCATGCCAGAGGCGCGCAGGCTCCGGGCCACGACCTCGCCCCAGACATCCAGATCGCCCTTTGTGTAGCCCACCACCGTAGGCTGGCCTGTTGTGCCCGATGAGGCATGAATGCGTGCAATCCGGTTTCGCGGAACGGCAAACATATCAAAGGGATAGCTCGCGCGGAGATCGGATTTTATGGTGAAAGGAAAGCGCGCGAGATCGGCAGGTGTTCTGAGGTCATCAGGATGAATTCCGGCGGCTTCGAAACTTTTGCGATAGAACGGCACGTTGGCGTAGGCATGATTCAGCGACCAGCGCAGCCTGTCGGTCTGCAGGGCGGTGATTTCGTCACGGCTGGCGCGTTCGATCGGGTCAAGGGTTTCGGGCCGGGGTGTCAGGTCTTTCATTTGGTTTCTCCGGGTTCCGGGAAGTGCTGACCCCCTACGGTCCGCGCGAGGCCGCGGAAAAGCGCAACTTTCTTACCGGCCTGATTCGTAACGGTTACATCCCAGATGCCTGACCGGCCCGAGCGGGAGGTCTCGGTCGCGCAGGCGGTCAGGCAATCGCCCTCTGCAACCGGCGCGAGATAGGTGACCTGGTTCTGCTGTGCGACGGTGCGCTGATTGTAGGAGTTGCAGGCAAATGCAAAGGCGCTGTCAGCGAGGGTAAAGATAAACCCGCCGTGACAGTTGCTGTGGCCGTTGAGCATATGCGCCTGCACTGTCATCGAAAGCGTGGCGCAGCCCGGGGAGACAGAAAGGAGCGACATGCCGAGACCACGGCTTGCCGCGTCATTCCGCATCATCAGCTCCGCGCATTTTTCGGCCCGTGCCTGAGGCGTCACTGTCTCCGGCATACCGTCACTTCCAGCTTCTTTCAGACTGTCCCTGCGGTAGCATAGCACCCACGGGCTGTATATGATTTTTGAGGGGCTTGATTTGCGCGCGCAGGGGCGCAACTCTGCAGTATGAATTATCAGGTGCCGCCGTCAGGCAATGTTCATCAGATGCCGCCCGATCAGGTTGCGTTTCACCGCACTGAGCTGCAGGTTATCCTGTCGCTTTACGGGCGCTTTGTGGCGGCTGGCGAATGGCGGGACTATGGCATTTCGTGTCTGCGGGAGGTTGCGGTTTTTTCCGTGTTCCGCCGTACCGCTGAAACACCGCTCTACCGGATCGAAAAAAGACCGCGGTTGCGGGATAAACAGGGCATGTATGCGGTGCTGGGCATGGATGGTCAGATCATGCGACGGGGTCATGATCTGAAAACGGTGCTGAGAGTGCTGGAACGCAAGCTTATTCGGGCAGTCGAGTAGTCCTGATCCGAAGGCGGCCTGTGCCAGGCCATTTCTCTGGCTGAGTTCCTGCGGAACGCGGCACCCCGTTTCTGTGACGTGTCAGGCCGGGGGCAGGGACGGCAGGCGTTTGCGCGATGTGACCTGCCCGTCTCCCTGCCGTTCAATGCGCGCTATGGCGTCTGTGATGCCTTCGAATACCACCGCCATATGTCCGGCGTTTGCGTGAATAAGCGTGTCATCGCCGGTCACAAGGGCGACGTGACCTTTCCAGAACAGCAGATCGTTGCGCCGGAGCCCCGCGTCAGGTGGCAGCGTCTCGCCGAGGTCGCGCTCCTGCTGGTCACTGTCGCCGGGGCAGTGGATGCCACAGGCCAGGCAGGCCGCCTGGATCAGCCCTGAGCAGTCGATGCCGTTGCCGGAGTTGCCGCCCCAGAGATAGGGTGTTCCGTCAAAAAGGGCGGCCACGGCGGCAGGATCAGACGCCATCA
The DNA here is from genome assembly GCF_012932215.1 of Roseobacter ponti. Lineage (GTDB taxonomy): Bacteria > Pseudomonadota > Alphaproteobacteria > Rhodobacterales > Rhodobacteraceae > Roseobacter > Roseobacter ponti. Next base: position 228,546 of record NZ_CP048788.1, read on the forward strand.
CGTCCGCGCGGTGCAGGTGCTGACGCGGCACAAAACCCCAACGGGTTTCCACGAAAGTGGCCGTCTCGGATGTGGCGCGCAAACGTGCGCCAAAGCTGAGGCAGGTCAGGTCGGGCGATTTGATGTCCGGCGCGGAATAGGCATGAGTGGTACGGCTGGTGATGCGGTGGGTGGCCGGTTCGGCAGGACCTGTGGCTGTCCCGCGCAGGTATCCGCAGTAGCCATCCTGCTGCGACCGCACCAGAAACCACGCATCTTCATCATTCAGGATCGTCACGGGTGCGCCAAAAAGAAGCTGTCGGTCGCGCGGGCCGTCGGGGCTGCGGCAGAGATCAGCCAGAGGCACGATCACTATCGCATCGCGCCCGGTTATGACGCAGTCAGGATCCGGCGTGTCGCGCGGATCGCTCATGCGGAGCTTTTGTCGCGGATAAGATCAAGCAGGGCGCGGGTGGCCTGGCCCGTGCCGCCCTTTGGCCGGGCGGGGGCATCTGCCGGGTTCCAGCCATAGACATCGAAATGCGCATAGGTGCTGGTGCTGACGAAGCGCCGCAGAAAGAGTGCGGCGGTGATCGATCCGGCAAAACCTCCCTTTGGCGCGTTGTCGAGATCTGCGATGCCGGGCTCGATCATGCTCTCGTAGGGGGTGTGAAACGGCATGCGCCAAACCGGGTCATCCGTCTGCACTGCAGCTGTTTCAAGGGCCCGGGCAAAGCCCTCGTCGTCGCAGAAGAAGGGCGCCAGATCGGGTCCGACCGCGACGCGGGCAGCCCCTGTCAGGGTGGCCATGGAGATAATGAGATCCGGGTCTTCTTCCTGCGCGAAAGTGAGCGCATCGGCGAGCACGAGCCGCCCTTCGGCGTCGGTATTGTTGATCTCGACGCTCAGCCCTTTGCGGCTGGGCAGGATATCGCCGGGGCGGAAGGCATTGCCCGACACTGCATTTTCCACCGCCGGGATGAGCACACGCAACCGGACATTGAGGGCCGTCGCCATGATCATATGGGCAAGCCCGAGGACATTTGCCGCGCCGCCCATGTCCTTTTTCATCAGTCCCATTGAAGCGCCGGGCTTGAGGTTCAGCCCGCCTGTGTCGAAACAAACGCCCTTGCCGACCAGCGTGATGGCCGGCCCCGCATCGCCCCAGCGCATATCGATCAGCCGCGGCGCGCGGTCTGAGGCGCGCCCGACCGTATGAATAAGCGGAAAGTTTTCAGACAGCAGATCATCGCCGTGTACAACCGAGACCGTGGCGCCGTGGCGCGCGGCCAGATCGCGCGCGGCGTCTTCAAGTTCTGCGGGGCCCATGTCGCAGGAAGGGGTGTTGATCAGGCCGCGTGTCAGAGCCTCGCCGGCCGCGATGGCAGTGATCCGGTTTGCGTCAATCCCCTCAGGCGTGACGAGGCCCGCACCTTCTTCGCCAGCCTGAATATAGTGGTCGAATTTATAGGCGGAGAGCAGCCACCCGAGCGCCTCGCGCTCGGCGCGGTCATCGGGCAGGCCGGAGACAATGCGATAAGTGGCTTTAGGAAGACGCGCGGCTGCGGCGGCCAGATGGAACCGGCCGCGCGCACGTTTTTCCCCGGTGCCGAAACCCGCGATCGCCATAACGGGCCTGCCGCCGGGGCCCGGTATCAGCAGTGTCTGCCCGATGCGCCCGACGAACCCGTTTGCATCGATCCAGGCAAGCGTGTCTTCGGACTGCTCTGCGCGCCAGGCGTCCATATCGTCGGCGGCAATGATGTGAAGAGGGATGGTGTCGTCATCCGGAGAAGCAAAGGTGGCGGACATGCGTCAAAAACCCTTTCAGGGATATTTGCCGTCAGCCTACCGTGATCCGCCGTCCGCGCAAGCCATCAGATGGTCACGTCCTGCAGGTCCCAGATCGCGGTGAGCGACTGATCCCCGATGCGCAGAAGCCTTGCCATGACGGCGGCCAGTGCCGGGGCGTCATTGCCGTCCACCGCGCGTGTGACGTCGCCTGCAACCCGTGCCAGCACCGACATGCCGATCTGATCCGCGATCGCAATCAGAGAGCGCGCACATTTGCGCAGATCGTCATTGTTCTGTGCGGTATAAAGCCGGCTGCAGTGCGACAGCCGCAGCGCGAGTTCTTCCATCGCACGGCAAACGATGTCTTCGGCGCCGGCTTCGCCCAGTTCCGCATACAGCGCGCCGAGCCGGTCCTGATCGACCTGCACTGTCTCTTTCAGCCTGATATTCAGGACATGGTTCATTTCACTCACCCTTTTTCGCCCCCACAGCGTTCTGCGGGTATGACAGGCAAATCTATCCAAAGCGTTGAGACGGGTGATGTTTTCCCTCGAATTTGTCGTGAATTCACGATACTCCGGGGAACGAAGGCGAAAACGACGGGACGTGTATGGATCAGGCGAAACCGCTGCCGGGCTATCTGGTACAGCGCTATCACGGCTGGAAAGCCACCGGATATGCCGAGAACAAGGCGTGGTACCGCAGGCTGGCCAGCGACGGACAGCACCCGCGTGCAATGGTCATCTCCTGCTGTGACAGCCGGGTGCATGTGACATCTATCTTCGGTGCGGATCAGGGTGAATTTTTCATTCACCGCAACATCGCGAACCTGGTTCCGCCCTATGCGCCGGACGGCGATCATCACGGCACATCTGCGGCCGTCGAATATGCGGTGACCATGCTGAATGTGGCGCATCTGATCGTGCTGGGTCATTCCAGCTGCGGTGGTGTGAAGGGCTGCATCGATATGTGTCAGGGCCATGCGCCGGAGCTGGAAGAAAAGCACAGCTTCATCGGTCGCTGGATGGATATTCTGCGGCCAAGCTACACGCTTGTGGCCCAGGAGAACGACCCCGAATTACAGGCGCGTGCCCTGGAAAAACAGTCTGTGCTCGTGAGCCTTGAGAACCTGATGACTTTTCCATTTGTGCGTGAGCGGGTTGATGAAGGCCTGCTGACACTGCACGGTCTCTGGACGGATATCGGCGAAGGCGGGCTTGAGTTCTTTAACCCCTCGGATGAGGCCTTCAGGCCGGTCTGATATCCCGCCGCCGCTTTACCGGTCATTACCGGTGCAGGGCATGACAACCGGCACACCCGGAAAGAGAGTGACGTGGAACAGATACTGACACTTGCGGGCAACAACCTGCTGTCGCCGATCATTCTGTCCTTTGCCCTGGGTGTGGCGGCGTCGCTTGCCCGCTCAGACCTGAGTGTGCCCGAGGCGGCGGCCAAGGCTCTGTCGATTTATCTGCTGTTTGCCATCGGGTTCAAAGGCGGGGTCAGCGTGGCCGCCCATGGCATTGACGTCAAACTCGGGCTCTCGCTGCTGGCCGGGGTCATCCTGTCTGCGGTGCTGCCGCTCGTGGCCTTCGCGCTGCTGAATGTGATCACCGGCCTGAGCCGTCTTGATGCGGCTGCCGTCGCGGCGCATTACGGCTCTATCTCAATCGTCACATTTGTCGCTGCGACCTCGGTGCTGGAAAGCAGCGGGATCGCCTCCGAAGGCTATATGGTCGCCGTGGCTGCCGCGATGGAGGCGCCTGCGATCCTGTCTGCGCTCTGGCTCATTTCACGCGGTGGGGACGGGCGGCGCATGGACAGTGATCTGTGGCGGGAGATCCTGCTCAACGGCTCGATAGTGCTGCTGGTCGGGGCCTTCCTGATCGGCTGGGTTACCGGAGAGGAGGGGCTGGAAGAGATCTCCAGCTTTATCGTGGCGCCGTTCAAAGGGGTTCTCTGCCTCTTTCTGCTGGATATGGGTCTGGTGGCGGGGCGCGGGCTGCGCAACGGCGGCGGCGTGCTGCGTCCCGGCGTGCTGGCCTTCGGCGTGCTCATGCCGCTGATCGGCAGTGCGTTCGGTCTTGGCACCGGTCTGTTGCTGGTGCTCTCGCCGGGTGGCGTGGTGCTGATGATGGTGCTGTCAGCATCGGCCTCTTATATTGCGGTGCCTGCGGCCATGCGGGTGGCGTTGCCCGAGGCCAACCCGTCGATTTATCTGACCCTGTCGCTCGGGGTCACGTTTCCCTTTAATCTGACCCTTGGCATCCCGCTTTACGTGGCTGTTGCCACCGCACTTACCGGAGGCTGACTGACCATGCAGACACATCAGGCCAAACGCGTCGAAATCACCATTGAAGCCATCATGCAGTCGCGCCTGACGGACGCTCTGAAAAAAGCGGGTGTGACCGGTTTCACCGTATTGCCGGTCCTCGGCGGATCGGGGCGCTCAGGGGCCTGGACACGATCGGGTGAGATCGGGCGCGCCGCCGGCATGGTGCAGGTGATCTGCATCATCCGGCCCGAGCGGCTGAACGGATTGCTCGATGCGGCGTTCGCCGTGGTTGAGAAACATATCGGTGTTGTCTCGGTCGTGGACTGCGAAGTGCTCCGGGCGGAACGATTTTAACTTTTTGTAAACGACGTTTAAGCCAGGGTGCCGGTATGAATAAACGTACCGTTACCGTTCAGCTGCCCGATGATCTGGCGCTCGCCGTGCATGACCTTGCAACCGAGCAGGAAGGGACCGTCGGCAAAATCGTCGAAGACCTGCTGACCGCGCATCTGGCGGCAAAGAAAGCGCGGCAAAAGACGCGTGATGAACCCGATGAACGTCTGATTTTCGCGCTGCAGAAGCTGCTTTTTCGCGATATGGCCGAAGCGGTCGACTGGGCTGATCTTGATACCCGGCTGCGCCGGCACGGTTACTTTATGAAAGTGGCCTGGGGCGGGCTGTCGCTGCACACCGAGACGAGCGGGCATAAACTGTGTAACACACATGACCTCGGGTTCTCGTATGCCACGTTTTTGCGGCGATTCGGGCCGGGAAAACCCAAAGACCCGCGCCAGGCCTGAGAGACGCACGGCGGCTGCCGCCCGCCCCCCCTGTGCGGTCTTTTCAGCCGCACATAAGTTTGTCAGGATCCGCGATATGACTGCGGTGTTCCTCGACATAGGCCGCGATCCCGGCAAGACAGGACGGCTGTCCGCCAAACCCGGACCAGGGTTTGAAATGCGGAATATGCAGATAAGTGGTGGGATCGCGCTTCAGCAGATTTGCCATCACCGCAGCCACAACAAGACCGCCGGCGCCGGTGAGTTTGCCGTGGCCGTGCTCTTTGGCCTCCTGCAGCGCATAGAACCAAAGCGGTGTCTTTTTAAACCCCTTCGCCGCAAGCTCCGGCGGCACGTCAACAACGGGCGTGCCCATTTTTGCGGCGACCTGCTGTCCGCTTGCGAGCTGATAGGTGTAACGGTCGCGCACCATATTACGCAGCGCCAGATTTCGGGACTGCGCAAGGGTCAGGGTTTCGCCGATATCGCCCAGTTCGATGGTATCATGAACGAAAGGCAGCTCGAAAAGGGGTGAGCCGAGGCCTGGGCCAACGGGTCGGGCCTTCTGTGCGGTGCCGCCGCTCATGCCAAAGAACATATCCATGTCCATATTGGCCTCAGGCGGACGCGGGCCAAAGCCTGCCGTAGCGAAAAGACCCAGCGCATCAGCGTCCCGGTTCATCTTGTAATGAAACTGCGTAGTGGCATGGCCAAAGCGGTAACAGGCACCGGTGAACTCCACAGGCATGACCGGGGCGTCCCAGCCAAAAAGCGTTTCCTCCATGGCTCGGTCAAGGCAGTCCTTGTCCACGAAATCCTTCATCAGCTCGTTCCAGACGATCCACTGGTAATGCAGGCGGATAAAACGCCGCACTTCCTGAAAACCGGTCAGCCCGGGCGAAACGTGATCGTGCCAGACCTGCTCACTGATCCCGTCATGAGCGCAGCCCCTGATATCTCCGGCAGCGCTGCCGCCGTCTTTGATTTTGCTCATCAGGATGTTGTGCAGCTGGATGAAAAGACCCTGCACCTGGGCAACAATGACGTTTTCATCGTTGCGCGGATCCCCGATCAGCGCCTTGCCCGCACAGGTGCGCGCCAGATCGAGCGGGTTATCATTGCGCCCGAACATCAGCATGTGCTCCTGATCCCCGGCGCCGTACAGGTGCGGCGAGGCCTCGGGGCCCGCGCCGTAGACGCAATCGAGATCAAGGCTCGGCGTACGCACATTGGGGATCGTCGCCGGGTCAATGCGGGTGCCAAGGGCCGAAGTGGCGTCAAGTGTTACGTCATGATCCACGAACTGGCCGAAAAAGGTCATGCCCGCGTCCGCATCGCCGTCTTCGTTTTCGGTGGCGCGCATGGTTTGAGAAAGATCATCCAGCGCGCTGATCACATCAGCATGGGTAATGTTGTCGATGTGAACCGGGTTCGGCGGCATCAGCCGGCCCAGTGTCTGCGCAAATGGCTTTGCAGGTCCGGCGCCGTGAAGACAGGTCTTCATCAGCTGATCGAGGCGTGTAAGCCCGTGGTGCATTCCGGCCATAATTGGTCTCCTGAAGTAATTGTTAAAAAAAGCCCCGGACCACTCAAAACTGTCCGCGGTCATCAGTTGCTTAACAGGAATTAACCAAATTTTCAACTTCAGCGAGAATGTATGCTATGTCACATCACTACTTTCAGGGGAAATTTTGTGGGAATCAGGACAGTATAGGATGCCACGGCGGGAGTCCGGAGAGCATTCTCCGAGGTCGCGCGGGATGCTGAAACCCGCATCATGATATTTTTTTACATTCCGGGGCTTTTGTTGAAACCGGGAAATTTCTCAACCGCTACAACCCTGTATAGGTGTAATTGCGCCACGCTGTTTCGGATTGCCCGTTAATCTTTTGTTAACTGCCTTATATTTGCCGGTTTCGCACATGACCCTGGGGAATGTGGCTGGGGGCGCTTTTCAGAGCCGGCCGGATTATGGACAAAAATTATTCAGAAGATCAGAAAGCCACGGCATTTGCTGACATTGATGGCATGTCTCCGGACACATTCAGTCAGGTCGAACTGACCGAACCGCAGGCCGAACTGAGGCCGCGCAACGACGGACGGGTCAGGAGCTGTTTGCGTAAGATCGAGCCTGCGGCTCCCGCCCGGCTCGGGGATAATGTAACTGCCGCCGGCGCCGCACGGAAAATGGCTGTGGCGGCAACGATCCCATCGGAGCCTGCGCCCTCGGAATGCGAGCTCAGAGCGCAAAGGATCCGGGAGCAGATCGGCCCCGAGGCAGCGCAGCGCCTGTCACGGTTGCCCGAAGGCATCGGCATCCTGCAGGGCAAAAGCTCTGATGTCAGCGAAGAAGAAACCATTGAAGCGATCCGCGGCATTCTCGACGGTCAGGACGAGACCGGGGGCGATATGCCGTTCGCACCGCTGCATCCTGAAGCGAATGATATGCCGTCTGACGGCGCGGGAAAAGCTGCTGCGAAATCTGTGCGCGGGCCGTTGTTGCCGCGGGCGGCGTCCTGGCTGCGCAGAAACCTTATGCTGATTGCCAATGCGGGTCTCTGGACGGTCCTGACGATGATCCTGATCAGCGGCCCGGTGCTTTTGTCGGCATCTGTGCTGCTTGACGGTGTGTTTTATCTCTTCTGCATCGTCTGCATGCTCAAACCCGAAATCCTGTCCGGGGTCATACGTGATATCATGCGCAGCCTGCGCCGCACGGAACCTGAGGTCTGAGCTCCCCGCACAAAAAAGCCCGGCATTCGGAGAACGCCGGGCCGGAAATTCCGTGACTTTTCTGGTCAGCCCTTTTTCAGGACTTCGCGCCCCAGCAGTTCAGCAATCTGCACCGCGTTGAGCGCGGCCCCTTTGCGCAGATTGTCAGAAACGCACCACAGGTTCAGACCATTGTCGATCGTACTGTCCTGGCGGATTCGGCTGATGAAGGTGGCGAAATCGCCGACACATTCGACGGGCGAGACATAACCACCATCCTCGCGCTTATCGATCACCATGACCCCGGGCGCCTCGCGCAGGATCTCGCGGGCCTCGTCTTCGTCGAGGTGCTCCTCAAATTCAATATTGATCGATTCGGAATGGCCGACAAAAACCGGCACACGCACGCAGGTGGCCGTGACTTTGATTTTGGGGTCGACGATCTTTTTCGTCTCCACCATCATCTTCCATTCTTCCTTGGTGTCCCCTGAGTCCATAAAGACGTCGATCTGCGGGATCACGTTGAAGGCGATCTGTTTCTGGAACTTTCTTGGCGGTTTGTTGTCGGTCGGGTTGTAGATCGATTTGGTCTGATCCCAGAGCTCATCAATACCCTCTTTGCCGGCACCCGACACCGACTGATAAGTGCTGACCACAACGCGTTTGATGGTCGCGCGGTCGTGCAGCGGTTTAAGCGCCACAACCATCTGCGCGGTCGAGCAGTTCGGGTTGGCGATGATGTTCTTTCTGGCATAGCCGTGGATCGCTTCGGGGTTTACCTCGGGTACGATCAACGGCACGTCGGCGTCATAGCGGTAGAGCGACGAGTTATCGATAACCACGCAGCCGGCTTTCGCCGCTTTGGGCGCGTATTGCTTTGTCGCCTCCGATCCCACAGCAAAGAGTGCGATATCCCAGCCAGTGAAATCAAACGTATCAAGGTCCTTCGTCTTCAGCGTTCTGTCACCAAAGCTGACTTCCGTGCCCAGCGACCTGCGCGAGGCAAGCACTGTGATCTCGTCCACCGGGAAGTGGCGTTCGGAAAGAATGTTCAGCATTTCGCGGCCCACATTGCCTGTGGCGCCCGCAACAACGACGCGGTAACCCATCTGTTTAACTCCGGTATGATGTGTGATGGTGCGCGGGTCTTATACCGGTTGGGCTTTGAGGGAAAGGCCCTCAGGATACCTCGTTTTTCCATTTTGAAGCACTGTCCCGCGCCGATGAGAGCAGCAGTTCGATATCGACGGCTGTGGCCACGAAGCGCGCACCGGCTTTAAGGCTGTCGCGGATCATCTTTTCGTCGCTCGTCAGAATACCCGCGGGCATGCCGGCGGCGTCGATTTTACGCAGCGTGTCCATGATGGTTTTCTGCACCTCGGGATGGGACATATTGCCGATGTGCCCCATGTCGGCGGCAAGATCCGCCGGGCCGACAAATACACCGTCGATGCCCTCGATGGTCAGGATCTCATCAAGTGCTGCCAGACCTTTGCGGTTTTCGACCTGGACCAGCAGACAGATCTCCCTGTCTGCTGTCGCGCCGTAGTTTTCCACCGTGCCGAACCGGGAGGCCCGCGCCAGCGCATAGCCGACGCCACGATCACCGTTCGGCGGATAGCGGCAGTCACGCACCAGCTGCCGGGCCTGATCTGCGCTTTCAACCATCGGGACAAGGATCGACTGCGCGCCGCTGTCCAGCATCTGTTTAATCATCCAGGTCTCGCCCACCGGCACCCTGACCACGGGATGGCTGCCGGAGTTCAGAAGTGCCTGGATCTGGGCGTCTGTAATGGTCACGTCAAAGGGCGCATGTTCGCCATCGATCAGCAGCCAGTCAAAGCCCGCGTATCCGATGATTTCGGCGGCATAGCCGCTGCGCAGGTCGAGCCAGCAGCCGATAACGGTCTGACCCTTCTGCAATGCCTCTTTGAATGTGTTGACCGGCGCTGACACGGTGACGACCCTCCCTGGTATTGTGACCTGTAAGCAAGCCTGGTGAGAGCCGCGGGAAATTACCAGCGGGAATATTGGTAGCCCGCGGGTTTCACGCATTGCCGGCACGGTGGCGCGCCGGCTTCGAGGGCAGGGCCGGAACTGCGGGGGTTTCGCCGGACCTGGTCAGATAACTTTGATCACGTCTTTATCGATGGCGAGCATATACCCGCGGCGCGCGATATTCTTGACGAGAAGCTCGGCGACAATCTGATTGCCGAGGGTATCACGCAGGCGTTTGATCCGGGTGGCCCCTGCTGCCTCTTCACAATCAGCGGCACTGCGCCCCGAAATCACCGCCTCGATCTCGGAGCCGGACAGCACATCGTCATCCATGCGCGCTTCGGCGAGAACGGACATGGTTTCCATTGCTGCCGCGGTCAGCCGGAAACCCATATTGTTGAGATAGACGGTGTTCTCTTCGCGGCTGATCAGAAGCGAGCTGACCTGAATGCCGGCCCGCTCGATCTGGGCCATGCGCCGGTTGAAGCTCACAAGCAGCACCAGAAAGACCAGAGCGGCGATCAGCATGGCCGTGGCAAAGACCAGCAGCACAAAAATCACCAGCCGGTAGCTGGTGAGCGTGTCCGAAAAGGCCGTGCCAGACTGTGCCAGGATCTCCAGCAGCTTGATCTCGGCCTGATCGGTCAGATTGTTGTTTTCGACAAAGAGCTGCTCGACCCGCGCGTTGAATGCATTGGCATCCGGCAGGGCCCAAAAGAGCAGAACCGCAGCAATCAGCAGGATCGCCACAATGCCGCTGATACCGAAAATTACAATCCGCCCGCCGGACCGGCGCATGTCAGAAGCGGAGGTAATAGGGTCCTGCACTCTCTTTCCTTTCTGCCAGCCCGCTCTCATCAAAGACAGACACCACATTCAGCAGCGTCCATCCCGAAGCAGACAGTCTGGCACGCAGCTCGGTCTCAGCGATACCGCTCGCGCATTGCGATACCTCAGCGACACCGTAATGCAGCCGCAGGGGATTGTCCTGTTTGGCCTTATAATCTGCATAACAGGCGGCCGCTACAGCCACAGGCGCGAGGGCGATACCGGTCGCCAGAACAACAAAGAGTGCAATATGTCTCATGCTGTGATCCTGCGCTTCAATCGCAGGATATTCAATAACAAAGGGGGTTTAGCGGACCTGTTATCCGATAACAGCCGGGCGATATTGCCTGACGCAGGGGGGTGGCCCCAGATTGTTTCCAGAACGCAGGCAAACTGCGGACTTACGAAACGAATAGCGGGAAGGACCATTCGCATGCACAGGAAGTTTATAGCCGTCGTCATATCCGCCGCCATCGCGGTAACCACTCTGGGGACAACGCCGGCCCGCGCAGACGATGATCTTTTCCGGGCGCTTGCTGCCATCGCGGGGGTCGCCATCGTGGGCAAGGTGATCAGTGACCGTAACAAACGTAAAAAGGAGAAAGAACGCGCCCGCAACGAGGCCGTGACGCGCAGCTACACACCAGAGTACGTGTACCGCCCCCAGCCCCGCGGTGTCTCGCCGCAGCATCGCATTGAACCGCGGCCTCTGCCGCGCCAGGCCAGCCGCTATCTGCTGCCCGGCGAGTGTCTGCGCAATGTCGAAGCGCGCGATGGTCGTTACCGGTTCTTTGGCCGCAAATGCCTCGAGAAAAATTATGGCTCGGTCCGAAATCTGCCGAACCAGTGCCGCGTCCGCTTTGACGGGCCGGAGCGCAAACGCGCCGGATACGACGCGCGCTGCCTGCGCAGCAACGGATACCAATTAGCCCGCCGCTAAGGACGGGCTGATAACAGCGCGGGCCGGACCCCTGTCGGCGCTGCACCTGAGGAGGGGGTGTTCGGGCATGCCCTCCTCGTATTAACCAGTAACGCGCGCCCCTTCGGGGGTGCGCTTTTTTTTTGCCCTGCGTGACAGTTGCGGTGCCTTAATGGCTTTTGGGGAGCAGGTTTTTGTTCTTCCGGGCGTCCACAGTCTTGCATCGGGCAGCGGATCATCGGATCAGAGTCATATGGGACCTGATTTTGAATTTGAAAAAGCAGCACAGGCGGCGGGATACCGGCGTATCGCAGGTGTGGATGAGGTCGGGCGCGGACCCCTCGCCGGACCGGTCACAGCCGCAGCAGTGGTTCTGGATCCCGCGCGTATCCCACAGGGGCTGAATGATTCCAAAAAACTCACAGCGGCGCGGCGGGCGGTGCTGGCAGCAGAGCTTGCCGCCTGTGCTGAGGTGTCGGTTGCTCATGCATCCGTCGAAGAAATTGACGATCTGAATATCCTGCGCGCAAGCCATCTGGCAATGTCGCGCGCGGTGGCGGGGCTGGCTGCGGCACCCGATCATGTGCTGGTGGACGGATCGATGCTGCCGCGTGACTTCGCCTGGTCAGCGGAGCCGGTGGTCAGGGGAGACGCGCGCTGTCTTTCGATTGCTGCGGCCTCAATTGTGGCGAAAATATGTCGCGACCGGATCATGGTGGATTTGGCGCAACAGCATCCGGGTTATGGCTGGGAGACCAACATGGGATACGGATCGAAAAGCCACATGTCCGCGCTGCAAAACCTTGGGGCAACCCCACACCATAGACGTAGTTTTAAGCCCGTACACAACATCTTGTATCAAGATAAAACTTAAAGCATTGATTCAAAAAAGAAATTGACGGTGAATCTGCTTTGACTCATCTTTGTCTCAACCAACGAGTGCAAATGCACCGTGAACGAGGCAGAACATGAAAACCAAAGAACAGAGTGCTGAGGCGCTCCCGCTGAACACGATCCTGGACGGTGACTGCATCGAAGTGATGAACAGTCTGCCGGCGGGCTCGGTCGATCTGATTTTTGCCGATCCGCCCTATAACCTGCAACTCAAGGGCGAGCTTCACCGCCCCGACAACAGCCGGGTTGATGCGGTGGACGACGACTGGGATCAGTTTTCCAGCTTCAAAGCCTATGACAAATTTACCCGGGCCTGGCTCAAAGCTGCCCGGCGCCTGCTGAAACCCGATGGCGCGATCTGGGTCATCGGCAGCTATCACAACATCTTCCGGGTCGGCACCGCGCTGCAGGATCAGGGGTTCTGGATCCTCAACGATGTGGTCTGGCGTAAATCCAACCCGATGCCGAATTTCCGGGGCAAACGGTTCACCAATGCGCATGAAACGATGATCTGGGCCGGGCGCGGCGAGGCCAGTAAATACACCTTCAATTATGAGGCGCTCAAAGCGCTGAACGAGGGTATTCAGATGCGTTCCGACTGGGTGCTCCCGATCTGCACCGGTCATGAACGTCTCAAGGACGAGAATGGCGAGAAGGCCCATCCGACACAAAAGCCGGAGAGCCTGCTGCATCGGGTGCTGGTGGGGGCCACGAACCCGGGCGACGTCATTCTCGACCCTTTCTTTGGCACTGGCACGACCGGGGCCGTGGCCAAAATGCTGGGTCGCGATTTTATCGGGATCGAGCGCGAGGCGGCCTATCGCCGCGTGGCAGAGAAACGGATCAGCAAAGTGCGCCGGTTTGACCGCGCGGCACTGCAGGTCAGCGCCTCCAAACGCGCCGAGCCGCGGGTGCCTTTTGGACAGCTGGTAGAGCGTGGCATGCTGCGCCCGGGCGAAGAACTGACCTCGATGAACAAGCGCCACAAGGCCAAGGTCCGGGCAGATGGCACGCTGGTCGGCGATGATGTCAAAGGCTCAATTCATCAGGTCGGTGCCGCTCTTGAGGGCGCGCCAAGCTGCAACGGCTGGACTTACTGGTGTTTCAGGCGCGACGGCAAAACGGTGCCGATCGACGTGCTGCGCCAGCAGATAAGGTCTGAAATGACCAGCTGAACAAGGATTTTACGAACACCGCCGGTGCCTGTGGCCTTCTGAACGAGGCTGCCTGAAAAGGCACTCAACTATGCCCCGCCTTATGGCGGGGCTTTTTTCATCAGGCCGGTCGTTTTGTGCGTGAACGGGATGGAGTTTTTTTGGCCGGTCTGAGCGCATCGTGGATGAAACGTGCTCCGAAATCAGATTTGTCCACCACGTGGCGAACACCTGCAATTGCCGCTTTCTGGTACATAAAGGGGGTCGGGAAATCGCTGACCATAATGACAGGGATTTTGCGCAGGGTATCATCCTCGGAGAGTTCCACCGCGAAATTTGCGCCGTTGCCGTCCGGCAGGCTGTTGTCGAGCAGAATGAGGTCGGGCCGGTTCGCTGACACATACTCCCGCGCCTCTGCAAGGGTCGAGGCCATGATCACCCTGATCTCAGAAAAACTTTTGTTGAGGATACGTTTAAACTTCTCGCGATCAAACGAGCTGTCTTCGATCACAAGGCAGGTTTCTGCTTCTGTTGTGCGTGCAGACATCTGGCGCTGCCCTTGCATGTGATGGTCCCCGCTTCTGGTTGAACCGATCATCCCTTATGGCACGAAAAGATTAACGCAAAGTTGTTAACGCTCTGATGCGGTTCCCGAACCGGGTGGCGGATTTGTACCCGCGTTATAAGGTGTCCAGTCGGTAATGTCGGGGTAATGCGCGGCACGCCAGGCCCGGACCCGCGGGTTCATGATGCGTCGCCAGAGCGGCGGGAACATCGCCGCCATTGTCATCACAGGATAGCCCCAGGGCAGTTGTGGCGCCTCGCTGTCGGCATAGGTCTGCAGGACCGGATAGCGGCGATCGGGTTTGACATGATGGTCCGAGTGCCGCTGCAGGTTGATCAGCAGCCAGTTGGAAGCGCGGTGATCGGAATTCCACGAGTGCCGCGGCTGTACGTGCTCATACCTGCCCTGGCCGAGATGCGCGCGGGTCAGCCCGTAGTGTTCGATGTAATTGACAAGTTCCAGCTGCCAGACTGCTGTCCCTGCCTGGACGGCAAAGAGCGCCAGCCCGGACCATCCTCCCAGAGCGAATGCCAGCGCCAGCATGGCGCCCTGCAGCGCGCCATAGCGCCAGAACGGGTTGCCGGGATCGTACCATGGCAGGCCGCGCCTGGCACACATGGCCCGTTCCGCTGCAAAAGCAGAGCGCAGAGACTGGCGCAGGACACGAGGGTAAAACCGATGAAATCCCTCGTTATAACGCGCCGTGACCGCATCGGCCGGGGTGCCGACATGGCGGTGGTGCACCAGCAGATGTTCCGAGCGGAAGTGAGAATAAAGCACCATCGCGAGCAGGACATCCGCCATCCATCTTTCGGCGCGGTTGCGGCGGTGCATCAGTTCGTGGCTGTAGGTGATCCCGATTGTGCCGGTGATTACGCCGACGCCGAAAAAGAGCACAATCCGCTCAACGCTGTTCAGGTGATCGGCCTGCGGCACGTACCAGATCAGGCTGAAGAGCATCACAAACTGCAACGGCGCCCAGATCAGCGTGATCCGCCGGTGCCAGGCGAGTTGCCGGTCGGTTGTGTCCGGATCGCCGTTTCCGGTATTCCGTCCGACCACCAGATCTAGGCCTGAGAAGAGATACCAGGTCACAAGCGGCAGCAGCGCCACCGTCCAGCCACCCCTTGCCGCACCGACATACGCCAGCGGGATCAGCAGCAGCGATACCCAGTAGGGTGCGGCGGCCGGAACGGGGTTTGTTGTCTCTGCCATAGGGTCATCCTAACCGCGGCCCGTGCCTGCGCAAAGCGTGACGCAACGACGCTCAGCGTGCCAGATCAAAGGCCTTGCGCATCACTGTGGGCAGATCCGAGGGGCGAAAACCTGCGGGGTCCACAAAATGGCCGCGATCAGGTGTGGCATCGGCCCGGATTTCAGCGGTCATGATCTGTAGAATGAGATGAAAATGCGTGAAAGTGTGGCGTACCTCGCCGGGCAGTACCTGCCAGTCGGCATCACAGGGTGGTGCGCTTTCGGGCATCGGCAGCGCCGTATCGACCCAGTCCGAGCCGGGCCAGCCCAGCATGCCCCCCAGCAGGCCTTTGTCCGGACGGGTTTCCAGAAGCCAGGCGCCATCTGCCCGCTGGCCGAGGTAGACGCGGCCGTGACGCACCGGTTTGGCCTTTTTCGGCAGCTTTTTCGGCAGTTCGGGCGCTGTGCCGCGCTGGCGCGCACGGCAGGGGTCGCGCAGCGGACAGATGCCGCAGGCGGGTGATTTCGGCGTGCAGATCGTGGCACCCAGATCCATTACCGCCTGAGCATAATCGCCGGGACGGGTGGCAGGTGTCAGGCTTTCAGCTCTTGCCAACAGTTCAGGCTTGGCATCGGGCAGGGGGGTGTGGATGTCATAAAGCCGGGCCATCACGCGTTCGACATTGCCGTCGAGCACCGCGTGCGGCAGATCAAAGGCAATCGACGATATCGCGGCCGCCGTATAGGGGCCGATGCCCGGCAGGCCGAGCAAAGCCGCGTGATCAGCGGGAAAGGCACCGCCATGCGTGTCGGTGACAACCCGCGCGCATTTGAGAAGATTGCGCGCGCGCGCATAGTATCCCAGGCCTGCCCATTCACCCATCACATCCGCATCGGCTGCTGCCGCCAGCGCGCTCACATCGGGCCAGCGGGCTGTAAACCGCTCAAAATAGTCCCGCACAGTGGCGACGGTGGTCTGCTGCAGCATCACCTCAGAGAGCCACACGCGATAGGGATCGGGCGCCGTGCCCGCTTTGCGGTCGGCGGGTGGTACACGCCATGGCATATCGCGCGCGTGCACATCGTACCATTCAAGCAGGATGTCGCTCGCCGGGGTTTTCACAGAAGCGTTATAACGCAATCTTTATGTCCTTTGCGGGTGGCAGGGCTGGCTGGCGGGGCGCGCGCAGTCTATGTTGCGCAGAGATTTCCAGGGAAGATAGCGATGCCGCAGCGCCGCGCCAGTACAAAAGGGTTTACGCGCACCTCCAGCCTGCTGACGGGCCGGATCCGGACGGCGTCTGAATCGCGTGGTTTTGCGCAAAGCCGGCTGCTGACGCAATGGACCGAGATCGCCGGCGAGGATATTGCAGCCATGTCGCGTCCGGTTGAAATCGGGTATGCGCGCGGTGGCATGGGGGCCACGCTGACGTTGCTGACGACGGGGGCGCATGCTCCGGTGCTGGAGATGGAGAAAGAGAAAGTGCGCGCGCGGGTCAACGCGGTTTACGGGTATAATGCCATCGCGCGCATCCGGATCACACAGACCGCTGCCACGGGGTTCGACGAAGGACGGGCCGTCTTTGGCCCCGGCAAAGCTGCACCTGTTGCCGCGGCTGATTCCGAGATCCGCCGCGCAGCGGTTGAGACAACCCGCCCGGTCGAAGACGACGGCCTCAGAGAGGCCCTTGCACGGCTGGGTGAAAACATACTGAACAGAACAAACCGGTAAAGGAAACTCAATGTCGCGAATGATGATTATTTCGGCTGCTGCGGCGGTCATCGGGCTGGGCGCGTGGTTCGTCACAAGCCCCGGCAGTAACGATACCGCAGTGACAACCGTCGACCCGATGGGCGCTGCAAATGCACAGGAAGCGGAAATCGACACGTCCGGCATCGTCGATATGACGATGGGCAACCCGGACGCACCGGTTACGGTTATCGAATACGCCAGTTTCACCTGTCCGCACTGCGCGAATTTTCACGCGGGCGATTATGAAAAGCTGAAGTCCGGCTATATCGACACCGGTAAAATCAACTTTATTTATCGCGAGGTCTATTTCGACCGCCCCGGTCTCTGGGCGTCGATGATGGCGCGCTGCGCAGGCACCGAGACGGCGTTTTTCGGCATGACCGACCTGATCTATGAGGGCCAGAGCACATGGGCGCGTGCGGGCGATATGGTGGCGATTGTTGATGAACTGCGCCGGATCGGGAGACTTGCCGGTCTGGGTGACGATCAGATGGAAGCCTGTCTGCAGGATGCGGACAAGGCCCGCACGCTGGTCGCCTGGTATCAGGAAAATGCAACCGAAGATGGCATCGAAAGCACGCCCAGCTTTGTGATCAACGGTACCAGATACTCCAACATGGCGTTTGACGATATGGCGGCGATCATCGACGAGGCTGCTGAGTAATGACCGCGCCGCTGGCGGGACTGAAGGTTGTCGAGCTTGCCCGGGTCCTTGCAGGGCCCTGGGCCGGTCAGACTCTGTCGGATCTGGGCTGCGACGTGATCAAGGTGGAAAGCCCCGCAGGCGATGATACCCGCCAGTGGGGGCCGCCCTTCGTCGGGCATGACGGTGATGTTTCGGCTGCCTATTTTCATTCGACCAACCGTGGCAAACGCTCGGTCACGGCTGATTTCCGCACGCCTGAGGGTCAGGAAAAGGTGCGGGCGCTGCTGGCGGACGCCGATATTCTGATCGAGAACTTCAAAACCGGTGGGCTCGCGCAATACGGTCTGGATTTCGAGACACTGCATGCTGATTTCCCGCGCCTGATTTACTGCTCAATCACCGGTTTCGGGCATGACGGCCCCTACGCGGCGCGGGCGGGATACGATTTTATCATTCAGGGCATGTCAGGGTTGATGTCGCTGACCGGAGAGCCCGCCGGGCAACCGCAGAAATACGGAATCGCGATCACCGATATTCTGACCGGTGTTTACGCCACGACGGCGGTGCTGGCGGCCGTGCACCAGCGCCAGACCACCGGTCTCGGTCAGCATGTCGATATGTCGCTGCTGGATGTGGCGGTCTCTGTCACGTCAAATCAGGCGCTGAATTACCTGACCACCGGCACACCGCCGCAGCGGATGGGGAATGCGCATGTCAATCTCGCGCCTTATCAGGTCTTTGACTGTGCAGACGGGCATATCATCATCGCAACCGGCAATGACGGGCAGTATCAGAGGCTCTGCCGTCTGCTGGGGCTGGAGGATATGGTTACGGCACCGGAGTTTGCAAAGAACGTGAACCGGCTGGCCAGTCGCGAAGAGATGATCCGGCGGCTCTCGGCGGCCACGGCGCAGCGAAACCGCGCTGATCTGCTGGCAGCCTGTGAGGCCTCGGGTGTTCCGGCGGGGCCGATCAACGACATGGCGGAGGTATTTGCCGACCCTCAGGTGCAGGCGCGCGGGATGCGGCTGGACCTCGACGGGGTGCCGGGGGTGCGCTCGCCTTTCACGTTTTCCGGGGCGGATCTGGCGCTGCACCGGCCGGCACCGGGTCTTGGGGCTGACAACGAAGACTGAGGTCAGGGGCGCGGCAGCGCTTTGAGGCTTTCGGTCAGCGCATTCGGCGTTTCGTCAAATTCCAGACGGACGGGCAGGGTGATGACCTTACTGCGGAAAGCCGCAGGCAGACGCACCGCATCTTTTTCGGTGGTTACAAGCTGCGCCTCTTTGACAGAGGCATGCCCCTCAAGCCGTTTCATCAGCGCGGGTGTCAGCGGCTGATGATCCTCCAGCGGTTCTGCATGTACCACATCGGCGCCCAGCCCGCGCAGTGTTGCGAAAAACTTCTCGGGATAGCCGATACCGGCAAAGGCCACGACCCGCGTGCCTGGCCAGTCCATTCCGGTCTGCAGCGGTTTAAGTTCGGCGCGGACATGTGCGAGGCCCCGGGGCAGAGGCTGCGAAGCTGAAAACCTGTCCTGTGCGTCGCCTGTGCCCAGCGACAGCAGGATGTCGGCGCGCGCAAGACCGGTGCCCACAGGCTCGCGCAGCGGTCCCGCGGGCAGACAGCGCCCGTTGCCGAACCCCGCTGAGGCATCGACGACGACGATGGAGATATTCTGTCTGAGCGCCGGATTCTGAAAGCCGTCATCCAGCACGATGGCAGTTGCCCCGGCCTCTCTGGCAGCCTTCGCCCCTGCGGCGCGGTCCTGCGCGACCCATACTTCGGCAAAGGCTGCGAGCAGCAGCGGTTCGTCACCCACATCGGCGGCACTGTGCTTTGACGGATCTACGCGCACCGGCCCCTGCAACCGGCCGCCATACCCACGGGTTACCACGTGCGGCTGGTGGAAGGTATCTGTGAGGGCTGTGAGGACGGCAATCACCGTTGGCGTCTTGCCGGTGCCGCCCGCGTGCAGATTGCCGACGCAGACCACCGGTATGCCCGCGCTGGCAGGCGTGCCCCGTGCCAGCCGCCGGGCTGTCGCTGCTCCGTAAAGCCAGCCCAGCGGCGCGAGCAGACGCGCTGCCAGCGCCGGTCGGTCAGGCGCGGTATTCCAGAAGTCAGGGGCGCGCATGACGCTGCTCCTCGCGGTCATCAAGCGCCTTGCGCACAAGCTCTGTCACCTCATCGGTCAGGGCCGCCCCCTGGCTCGTTACATCCCAGCCGGCATGGGCCATGGTGGCCGCCTGATCAGGTGCGATAAGTTTGGTGACGGCCGTGCCGAGGCTGTCGGCATCATTGACGATGCGCGCGGCACCGGCGGTTGCAAGGCGGGTATAAAACGGTAGGTATTTGCGCACGTTCGGCCCGTAGAGGACGGCGGACCCAAGTGCGGCAGCTTCAAACGGGTTGCGTCCGGGATGGCCCGCATTCAGCGACCCGCCCATGAATGACACCGGGGCGACGCGGTAAAACAGCCCCAAATCGCGGGCGTCCCAGGTCAGCAGCACCTGGGTTGCATCATCAGGCTCCTCGCCCGCGGACCAGTTGCGCAGCCGCAGACCCTCGTTTGCGATGCGGGCGGTCAGATCATCGGTGCCGACGTCCTCGGCAGGGTGCAGGATCAGCAGCAGACGATGCGACAGACGCAGCGCACGGCGATGCGCGGACAGGATGGTCATGACCTCGCTCTCCTGTGCGCTGACAGCCAGCCAAACGGGCCGCCCGCCCAGAAGACCGGAGAGATCGGCAAGGTCGCTGTCCTCGCAGGGCAGCGCCTGCCCGCCGGCCTGCATCGGGGGTGTCAGGCGGATCCGGCGTTTGGAAACGCCCAGAGCAACCAGGCGTTTCACTGCTGCATCCGAGCGGGCGAGCACTGCGGTAAAGTCCGCCAGAAGAGAGCCTGTAAGATCGGGCAGCCACCTTTCGCGCCGACCGTCAAACCCGCCGGTGTCCGCATCAATGAGCACCATGGGCGCGCCTGTCTCCTGCATGGCAGTGATCAGATTGGGCCGCAGCCCGCCCCAGACCCAGATGCCTGTATCAGGTGCGTAGTGCCTGAGAAAGGTGGCGATGGCTTCGGGGTATTCGGATGGCACCTCGTCGAGAATGATATTGTCTGAGGCCGGCGCAATCCCCTGCATCTGCTCCAGGGTGTCGGGATCGGGCAGGGTAATCAGGACCTGCATGCCATCGCGCGCAGCACACAGGCTGCTTGCAAGATCATGTACCGCCAGCAGGGCATTTCCGCCGGCTGCGTGGATCCACACAAGCTCATCTGTCAGGCGCTGGGCTGCGGGGGTGAACCGCCGGGAACCTGATCGCCGTGACAGCGCACGATAGGCCGCAAGTCCCAAAGAGCGGCCCATGCGGGTTATTCCTGTACGTCGGTCTGGCTGGTGGCTGTTTCCTCATCGCGCAACCGGTGCAGGTGGGCGATGTAATAGCGCATATGGGCATTATCCACGGTGCGGTGCGCTTCGGCTTTCCAGGCGTCATAGGCCGTCGCGTAGTCCGGGAAAATCCCGACAATGTGGATGTCGTCCACGTTTTTGAACACGTTTTTGGTGGGATCAGTCAGCTCTCCGCCGAAAACGAGATGTAGCCTCTGGGTCATGTGTCAGGTCCTTTGAGCGGGGTCAGCCGGAACGTTGCCGATAAGCCCGTCCGGGTCAAGGTGTCAGCGGGGATCAGCGGCGCAGGGCCGTGATCAGCCCCGGATGCATGTCACGCCCTGCCGCAACAACACCGTTGAGCAGTGGTTTTTCATTGTTAAAACGCAGGGCTGCGCCCGATTTGTCGGAACAGATGCCGCCGGCTTCGGCCACGATGATGGCGCCTGCTGCGATGTCCCATTCCCAGGTTGGCCGGAACGTGAGCATGCCGTCAAAGCGGCCCTCTCCCACAAGTCCGAGCCTGTAGGCCAGCGACGGGCGATAGGCACGGCGGAACCCCGGTACCACACCCTCGTGCCAGTGATCGGGATCGGTGGTCGGCCGTGCGGCCAGCAGTTCGCAACCGGTGATTTCCCGGCCGGCAGAAGCACTCAGCGGTGTGCCGTTCAGAAATGCGCCGCACCCTTCGGCTGCGGTATAGAGCTTGTCGCGCTGTGGCAGGCAGATCGCGCCGGCGGTGATCCGTCCCTGATGGGCGATAGCCACGGAATGTGCCCAGGTGCGGGAGCCTTCCTGAAAGCTGCGGGTGCCGTCGATCGGATCGACAATAAAAACAGTCTCCCGGGACAATCTGTCGGCGGTATCCTCACTCTCCTCGGAGAGCCAGCCATAGTCGGGGCGGGACAGCCTCAGGGTTGCCTCAAGGCATGCGTTGACAGCGAGATCGGCCTCGGTTACCGGCCCCGCGCCATCAGGTTTATCCCAGAAACGCGCGGATCTGCCGGTGTAACTTGTGGCCACGCGGGCCGCCAGCCGCACCGCATCCGATAACAGCGCGAGGTCAGTTTCCTGCAAGGGTCATTCCCGGCACCAGCAGGGAGGGCACCCGCCGGCTCAGGTGCGCGCGCGCATCATTGGCCGGCACGATGGCACGCAGCATTTCCAGCAGATTTCCGGCGATGGTGCATTCATTCACCGCATAGGTGATTTCACCGTTCTCGACCCAGAGGCCGGCCGCTCCGCGCGAATAATCGCCGGTATTGGGGTTAATCGTCGAGCCGATCATCGATGTGACCAGCAGCCCGGTGCCCATGTCGCGAATGAGATCATCGCGGCTGGCGCTTCCCGGGGTCAGGGTCACGTTCCAGGTGCTGGGGCTGGGCCCTGAGGACGGGCCGCGCCCGGCATTTGCGGTCGACGGCATGCCAAGGCGCCGTCCGGTCGCAAGATCGAGTGTCCAGCCGGTGAGCACGCCGTCCGCCACGATGTCTCGCGGCTTTGTCGGAAGACCTTCGGCATCAAAAGGACGCGATCCTGAGGCGCGCGGGCGGTGCGGATCTTCATGCAGACTCAGCGTCTCCGGAAGCACCTTTGTACCGAGCGCATCCCGCAGCCAGGAGCCGCCGCGCGCCACGGATGCTCCGTTGGCGGCCACCAGCAGATGACCGATGAGCGATGCGGAAATGCGTTCGTCAAAGAGCACCGGATAGCTGCCGGTCGGTGGTTTACGCGCACCCTTGCGGGCCAGCGCCCGTTCAGCGGCAGAACGCCCGATATCTTCGGCTGAGCGCATATCGGCCTGAAAAATCCGGCTGTCCCCGTCATAATCGCGCTCCATATCAACGCCCGATCCGGTGATCGCCACGCAGGACAGGCCCCGGTCGGTCCGGCGATACCCGCCGCTGAACCCGTTGCTGGCCGCAAGATAAATATCGCGCGCTGAGTACCCGGCAGAGGAGGACTGCACCTGGGAAATTCCGTCTGTGTCCAGTGCAGCAGCCTCAGCCGCGCGGGCGTCTTCCTGCAGAGCCTCCGGGAGGGGCTCATCCGAGGGATCCGCCAGCTCAAAAGCTGCAATGTCGTAATCCCGCGCCAGCTGATCTCCGGAGGCCAGGCCTGTATGCGGGTCTTCGGGAGCTTCGCGCGCCATGGCGACGGCACGCAGGGCCATCTCTTCGAGTGTGCGCGCGCTGGTGTCGGAGGCCGAGACGCTGGCGGATTTCCGGCCGATAAACACGCGCAGGCCCAGATCCACACCTTCGGACCGCTCGGCCTGTTCAAGGGTGCCGGCGCGTACGTCGATGTTCACCGATGTGCCGCTGATCGCGATCGCATCCGCTGCATCCGCGCCGGCCTTTCCGGCCGCCGCCAGCAGTTGTGTCGTCAGTGTTTCCGGGGTCTGCGCCATATCGTCTGCTCCGTGCCTGCTGAACCGGAGGTAGCGGCGCAGGCCGCAACCTGCAAGGGGCGGGGCAAAAAAGCGGGCGTCGGACGGGCGGTTACTGGATGCGCTGCCCGTTTGCCATCACATGACCCTGTTCGTTGATCTCGATGCGCGAGGTCAGCGTGTCGGGGGTGTCGCCCGGGACTGCCAGCAGGCCCATCATCATGCGGGCCGCCATCGCCTGTTCTTCGGGCAGCAGGCCGATGGCCACCAGCCGGTCGATCAGTCCGTTGCCCCCCTCAAGACGCAAATCGACGCCGCCGACGGGTTGTGGCGGGCCGGCATCCTGACTGTTGTCAAAGGTAAAAGCCCCGGTGCCGGTAAGCTCTGCCCCTGCGATGTCGAGGCGCAGTGCGTCGATATCGGCAGATTCGATTTCAGCCGGCGTGTCCCCCCCCGACTGCGCCGCAGCCAGAGCTGTGGGATCGAGGAAATCAAAGAGGACTTTTGCCTTGCCGGTGATCTGCAGGATCAGCGTGGCCGGATCACGCGGCAGTTGCGCACCCGGATCGATCAGCGCCCAGATCGCCTCGTCGGTGGAAAAATCCTCCATTGAGAACCCGAGCGCGAAGGCACCGGCTGTGTCGGCTGTGCGCAGCGGCATCGACAGGTTAAACCCGGTGTCGGCCACACGGAAAGCGATCGGGAAAGGTACCGACGGCGTCGTGATCTGAACATCCATGCCGGACTGGCCTGCGGCATAAGTCAGGCCGTCCTGGTTCATTTTCACATCCAGCGAAGAGGCGGCCGACCTGATGTCACCTGAAAACTGTGCATCCGGCGTCGTTGACAGAATGTTCACGTCGTTCCGGCCGGTGGTAAAAGTGCCGTCGACGGCAAAGCCGGCCCCGAGCATCGTGTTCATATCGGTTTGCAGCGATTGCGCCACCTGAAGCGGGACCTCGGCAATACCGTCAAATTTCACCGCATCCATTGAGCCGGTGATCCGTCCCTCGCCTTCGCCTGACGGGTCGCTGAAGATCATCGAATAGGTGGCCGTTTCTGCGGTCAGCGCCTGATCGTAATTCCGGTTGCTTCCCAGCAGCATATCGGTGGTGCCCGACAGCCCGTTCATATCAACACGCAGCGTATAGAGTTCCTGCTCGGTCTCTGTGCCGTCGATTTCGAGACCGTCGGATACAAAGGAGATCGTATCAGCGGAAAAGACATAGTTCAGGTCGGCAGGGGTGCCGGAGGCGGTAACAACCGCGCCCTGCTGGCGGTATTCCATGTTGGATCTGCCACGCACACCGTCTTCGATTTCGAATTCTGTGGTTATGGGCACCACCTCGGGAAACCGGATATCGACCGACCCGTCGCCGTTTTCTGAAAGCGTAAAGGTGCCAAGCTGCATTTCCATGCTGCCGGCTTCTGGTCCGAAGGTCCCGGTCATTCCGACATCAGACGCGGTCAGAACATTACCCTGGCGTGACGTGGTCCCGGTCATTTCATAGCCGATGCCGGCCATATAGGCCTGGAAATCAGCCCAGATATCATCTGCTGTCACATCTGCTGATGCCACAGAGCCCATTGCCATGACTGCAACCGCTGCACTCAGCGTTTTCTTTGAGAAAAACATCACATTGTCCTTTGAAACACCGTTTGGCGCATGGTCTGTTAAGCGCGGACGGGGGTCAAGGGGGTGCCGGGGGTAGACGCGGCGCAGACCGGCGATTACCACAGGGGCCGGATGAGGGCCGCAGAAAGGTATTGCAGATGGTTATGTCAGGAAAAGCAGTCATGATCACCGGAGCCAGCCGCGGCATCGGGGCAGAGGCCGCGCGGGTATTTGCCGCAGCCGGTGCGCAGGTGGCATTGCTGGCACGCAGCCAGGCCGAGATCGGCGCGCTGGCGGGTGAGATCGGCAGTCAGGCGATTGCAATTCCCTGTGATGTCGCCCGGCAGCACGAGGTCTCTGCCGCGGTCGCAACGACGGTGTCCGAGTTCGGCGGTATCGATGTTCTGATCAATAACGCGGGTGTCATTGAACCCATCGCCCGGATGGAAGACGCCGATCCCGAAGGCTGGGCCGCGGCGATCGATATCAATCTCAAAGGTGTCTTTAATGGCATGCATGCGGTGCTGCCGGTGATGAAAGCTGCCGGCGGTGGTAGCGTTCTGACCATCAGTTCGGGTGCTGCCCACAGCCCGATTGAGGGCTGGAGCCATTACTGTTCGTCCAAAGCGGCGGTGCACATGCTGACCGGGTGCCTGCATAAAGAAGAAGAGGCGAGCGGCATCCGTGCCATCGGCCTGTCGCCCGGTACGGTCGCCACACAGATGCAGCGCGAGATCAAAGCCTCGGGCATCAACCCGGTGAGCGCGCTCGACTGGGAGGACCACATTCCGCCCGACTGGCCCGCGCGGGCGCTTTTGTGGATGTGCAGCCCGGATGCCGATGCGTGGCTGGGTCAGGAAATCTCGCTCCGTGAGGAAGAGATCCGCCGTCGCGCTGGTCTGATCTGAGCGCTGGCCGGCCAGGGTCCGCCCGTAATCACACTCAAAAACCGCGAAAGGTCAGAGTGCCTTTCGGGCCTGACATTCGGGGCTTGCTCCGGCCTGCACTGACGGGCAACAATCCACGGCGCGCCGGCGTGTGCGGAAAGAGGAGCGGGACTTGGAATTTGACCTTTCCACCCAACCGGAGATTGTTCAGCAGGCAGCAGACTACGCCCTGCAGGGGTTTGAACTGGCCAGAAGCTGGGCACTGAGCCCTGCGGCATGGTCCCAGTTTGCGCTGCTTGTGGTGGCCTATCTGCTGGCGCTGGTGGTTGCCCGCCGGATGCGTGGCACGCTGGGTCGACTGCTCGCGCCGGAAGCAGAAGACGAAACGATGCTGGCCCACGCGCGCCGTTCGGTGCTGCTCTTCCTGCCGCTTTTGCTGCCTCTGCTGGCCTATGCGTTCACGGCTCTCGGCGAGAGTATTGTCCGGTCGCTTTTCGACAGCGGCGCGGTCATCGCCTTTGGCAAGCGGGTCTTTATGTTTCTCGCGGTGCGCACACTGGTGCAGGAGATCATCAAAGACCCGCTGCTCAGACTTCTGGGCCGCTATGTGCTGATCCCGCTGGCTGCGATCTATGCGCTGGGGCTTCTTGATCTTCTGGTGGCAGAGCTCAACGGGATGACGGTCAGTCTCGGCAATATCTCGTTCTCTGTCATGTCACTCATTCGCGGCATCGTGGCGGGGGGTGTCCTCTTCTGGCTCGGCGGCTGGTCCAACCGGCAGACTGCGGATTTCATCGAGAAGCAGGAAAACATGCGCCCGTCGATGCGGCAACTGATGGCCAAGGCGACGGAGTTCACGATCTTCGGCGTGGCCTTCCTGCTGTTGCTCAATATCATGGGCATCAATCTTTCTGCACTTGCCGTGATCGGCGGGGCGATCGGCGTGGGGCTGGGCTTTGGCCTGCAGAAAATCGCGTCGAATTTTATCTCCGGTGTGATCCTGCTGATTGAGGGTCAGGCGACTGTGGGAGATTTTGTAGAACTGGACGGGGGCGAATCCGGTCAGATTGTCAGAATGACCGCCCGGGCGGCGATCCTCGAGACATTCGACGGGCGCTGGATCGTGGTGCCCAACGAAGACTTCATCACAACACGCGTCACGAATTATTCCGACAGCGGCTCGGCCAACCGATACGAGGCGCCGTTTTCCGTCAGCTATGACACCGATATAAACCAGGTGCCCGGCATCATCGAAGCTGCGGTGGCCACGCATCCGGATGTACTCGACGTGCCCTGTCCGCCCGACTGCGAACTGCGTGGTTTTGGCGACAGTGGTATCGATTTTGCGGTGGAGTTCTGGGTGAACGGGCTGGATGACGGACCCAACAAATACACTTCCGATGTGCTCTTTCTGATCTGGAATGCGCTCAAAGAACACGACATTGAAATCCCCTATCCGCAGCGTGTGGTGGAGATCAAAGGCGGGCTGCCGCAGGCGGAGGCGTGAGCCGCGCGCTGGTCATCGGTGCCGGCCCGGCCGGGCTGATGGCGGCGGAAACGCTGTCGGCGGCCGGGGTCACTGTGACGCTCTGTGAGGCGAAACCTTCAGTCGGACGCAAGTTTCTGATGGCTGGCAAATCAGGGCTCAATCTGACGAAAGACGAACCTGTCGCGGCCCTGCTGTCACAGTATGAGACGGTCCCGCCGGCGCTTGATGCCGCTTTGCGCCTGTTCGATGCCGCTGCGGTGCAGGAGTGGACGCGGGGTCTCGGCCAGGAGATTTTCACAGGCTCGACCGGCAGGGTATTTCCCACGGCGATGAAAGCATCGCCGCTGCTGCGCGCCTGGCTTGCCCGTCTGGACGGACAGGGTGTTACCATACGCACGCGCCTGCGCTGGAGGGGTTGGGATGCAAAAGGTGCCGTGTTCGACGCACCGCAGGGCCGCGAGACCATTGCCGCGGACGTAACGGTTATTGCGACCGGCGGGGCAAGCTGGGCGCGGCTGGGCTCTGACGGCGCCTGGTCTGAAGTTCTAAAGGCCGAGGGTGTGAGGCTTGCCGCCTTTGCCCCGTCAAATGCAGGTCTTGCGGTGCCCTGGAGCGCGCATATGGCGCCATTTTTCGGGCAGGCGATCAAATCCGTGCGCTGGAAGGCAGGTGATATTACCTCGCGCGGCGAAGCCATCCTGTCCGCGCGGGGTCTTGAGGGCGGTGGCATTTACAGCCTGTCGCCGGCCATCCGTGCCGGCGCATCCCTGGCCGTCGATCTTGTGCCGGATCTCAGCCACGCGGCGCTGACCGCCCGGCTGCCGGGGCGCAGTCCGCGGCTCGGACCCTGGCTTAAAAGCACCCTGCGGCTGCCGCCTGTTAAAACCGCGCTTGTCTTTGAGGTCGGGCGGGCCCTGGCCACGCAGCCTGAGCGCTGGCCCGGATTGCTGAAAGCGCTGCGCCTGCCGGTTGCGGGCTTTCTGCCGATGGACGAGGCGATCTCGACGGCAGGCGGCGTGCAGTTTGACGCACTCACCCCTGATCTGATGCTCAGAGCGATGCCCGGCGTGTTCTGCGCGGGTGAAATGCTCGACTGGGATGCGCCCACGGGCGGCTATCTGATAACCGCCTGTCTTGCGACCGGGCAGCATGCAGCCCGGGGCGCTCTGGCCTATCTCGAGGCGGCAGCCTGAAACGCCGGCCGGTTGCGCAGGTTTTTGGCATAGTTAAACAGCTTTTCATCGGTGCGCGGGAAATTCGCACCGATCGCCCAGTTCAGACAGTGGCAGGCCAGTATATCTGGGATCGTCAGACTATCGCCCATCAGAAACTCACCGTCGAGCCGGTCCGATAACTGTGCCGCCGAGGCCTCGAATTCGGCCTTGAGCGTATCTTTGACCGCTGGCACGCGTTTGTCTTCAGGCAGCACAAAGCTGTGCTTGGCGGCAGCCCAGAGCACGGCGTCAAATTCATCGATAAGCCAGAAAGTCATTGCGTCCTGTCGGGCGCGCGCGATGGTGCCCGCCGGGGCAGTCAGCCTGCCGTGTTTGTCTGCCAGATATGTCACGATGGCCATCGAATCTGTCAGAACCTCGTCGCCATCGACAAAGGCGGGGATTTTCCCGGTGGGGTTAAACGCCTTCGCCTCATCCGACCGCGCCGCCGCCGGAACATGCTCATAGGGTGCGCCGATCTCCTCCAGCGCCCAGAGAACCCGCATTGCGCGGGATTTAACCGCCCCGATAACTCTGTACATGATGGTTCTCCTCGTGATGCCGTTGCCCCGCGGACCCTGACATGCTGCCCATGTGGTGACAACTGGTGACACCCGTTGTCAGCAGCCTGCGCTATCACAAGGGTCGTATCTGAGCAGAGGAGAATGATATGCCCCGGACCGGAAGCTGCCTGTGTGGCGCGGTGACCTATGAGATCAGCGCTGATGTATCGCAAACGGGGGCCTGCCACTGTGGCATGTGCCGCAAATGGAGCGGCGGTGTTTACCTCGGGGTCGAGGTGCCCGATGGCGGGCTGCAGATCACGGGTGAGGATCACCTGAAAACCTATGCTTCCTCACCCTGGGCCGAGCGGGTGTTCTGTGGCACCTGTGGCAGCAGTATGTGGTACCGGATGACGGCGACCGGGTCTCACCAGGGCACGTATCATCTGGGGTTTGGCACGCTGGATGATACCGACGGAATGGAAATGATGGGCGAGATTTTCATCGACAAAAAGCCGGAAGCCTACAGCTTTGCGGGTGACGCTCAGAGGATGACCGAAGCTGAGTTCATGGCGCTTTTCGGGGGAAGCTAACGCGCAGCCAGCATTGCGAGACGGATAAAGGCGCGCTCGACCAGCGCCATGCCGGGCGCGTGCTGCCCGGCTGAGCGCAGCTGCAGATCGGTATCGGTGAGCACACCCAGAGCGGTTTCAAGCCGCACCGCACCCCATTTGCGGGACTGTGCCATCATCCGCTCGCGGTGCGGCCCGAATATGACGGGACGCCCGGAGGTGTCACAGGCCGCGCGGTGCAGCGACCGGAAATGTCGCATCGCACCGATGCACAGGCCGACAGGGGTCACCCCCTGCGCCACGAGCTTTTGCATGACCGGCCCGATCTCGGATGCGCGTGCTTCGGCCACGACCATCAGAATATCGTCCACATCCGCCTCGGTCGAGGTGGGCGCACAGGCTGCGATGTCCGGCATGGAAACCGGGGAGGCATCACCAAGTTTGTAGAGCGCCAGCTTCTCAAGGGTCTGACGGAAATCGCCGGGATCGATTGCCTGCGCCAGATCATTCAGCGCGGCCATGACCTCGCCCGCTGGTTCTTCAAGCCCGGCATCGCGCAGCGCATGAGCGATCTCTTCGCGGGTCGGAGGATTGTCATAAATAGCTGCGGCATAGGCGTTGGGGTGGCTTTCAAAGGCCTTTCGCAGTTTCGACGCGGGTTTGAGGTCGCCCGCTGTGATCACAATCTGCGCGTCGCCCTGCTGCCAGTCCGCGAGGGCTGCAAGCACCGCGGCTGCCGTATTCTCGTTTGCCTCTTCGACAAACACGGCGCGCGGGCCGGGAAAAAAGCCCACGGCTTTGATCGCATCCAGCAAAAGCGCCGGGTCCTTGCGGACATCATTCCCGGTCATCCGGGCCAGACGCATTTCCTCTTCGGCGGCGGGGCCCAGAAGAGCGGCCAGCATCTGCTGGCGTTTCAGCGCCATGCGC
Source organism: Roseobacter ponti (assembly GCF_012932215.1). Taxonomy (GTDB): domain Bacteria; phylum Pseudomonadota; class Alphaproteobacteria; order Rhodobacterales; family Rhodobacteraceae; genus Roseobacter; species Roseobacter ponti. The sequence continues at coordinate 259,030 of NZ_CP048788.1, forward strand.
ATCCCGTCGCGCCCGAAGATCAGCAGACCGGTCCTGTCTGCGTCCGGCTTTGCGAAATAGCCGGTGGCGTCGCGGGTGGAGAGCTTCATGTCAGATCGGCAGTGAAAAGCCGGGCAACGATCTGATCGCCAAGCAGAATCATCAGCCGCTGGCGTGCGTCACGCTCGGCGGCAAGTGTGGCGACAGTGGTCCCGGTCGCGGAATAGCCGGTGAAGTTATCCACCGACCCGGAAGTCACGATGCGACCCGTCGCGGTTTCGGTCAGCGTGTAATCCGCCGCCCCGAGCAGGTTGAACCGCAGAATATCGCCCTTCTGGTCCACGGCCAGGTTTTCCTGACCGGTCGCAACGACGAGGGCCAGGCGATAGACCGGCGTGCTGCTGCGCCCGAGTCGTTCTTCGAGGCGGCGGGTCAGCAGGTAGCCGTCCACCGCATCGGGTTCATCGACCAGCACCTTGTTCTGCAGCGCCTGCCCGGACCCGCCCGGGGCATAGACCGGCTGAAACCCGCAGGCGGCAAGCACCAGCGGCAGAGACAACAGGGCGCGGCGGTTAAACAACGACATTCACAATCCGTCCGGGAACAACGATGATCTTTTTCGGAGTGGCTCCGTTCAGCGTTCTGATTACAGCCTGATCCGCCAGCGCGGTTTTTTCAACATCTTCCTTGCTCATATCCGCAGGCACGGTGATCTCGGCGCGCCGTTTGCCGTTGACCTGAATGGGCAGCGTGATGGTGTCAGAGACCAGCATCGCGTCATCCGCAACGGGCCAGGAGGCGGTGGTGATCAGACCCTCACCGCCCTGACGCGCCCAGATATCTTCGGCAAGGTGCGGCGTCATCGGCGACATCAGCTGCGCCAGCGTCCGGATTGCCGCATGCTGTGCCGCGTATCCGGCTTTGGATTTCTGCAGCGTCGCGGTGAAGGCATAAAGCTTTGCGATTGCTGCGTTGAACCCGAAGGATTCAATGCCCATGGTCACATCATGGATGGTGACATGCATGGCGCGGATCAGATCATCGTTCCCGTCGCCCTGGTCTTCCTTTTCCATGCCGGCGATCCGCTCACTGAGGTTCCAGACGCGCGACAGGTGTTTAAATGCGGCCTCAGCACCCGAGGCCGTCCATTCCACATCGCGCTCGGGCGGGCTGTCAGAGAGCACGAACCAGCGCGCGGTATCCGCACCATAGGCCGATATGATATTGACCGGGTCCACCACGTTCTTTTTGGATTTGGACATCTTGGCGGAGGGGATGATTTCGACTTCTGTCCCATCGCTGAGTTTGCCGTCCGTGACGTCTTCCGGCAGGTGATACACCGGCCGGCCGTTGTCACCGTGCGTCTGGTAGATCTCATGCGTGACCATGCCCTGCGTGAAAAGTGCATCAAAGGGCTCGATCGCCGTTTCCGGCAGGTGCCCGGTGATCGCCATCGCGCGGGCGAAAAAGCGTGAATAAAGCAGGTGCAGAATAGCGTGCTCGATGCCGCCGATGTACTGATCGACGTTCATCCAGTATTTCGCGTCCTCCATCGAGGTCGGTGTTTTCGCATCCGGTGCGGTGAACCGGGCGAAATACCACGAGCTGTCCACAAAGGTGTCCATGGTGTCGGTTTCGCGCTTACCGGGCCTGCCGCAGGACGGGCAGGGCGTGTCCCGCCACGTGGGATGCCGGTCGAGCGGGTTGCCAGGTGTGCCAAAATCTACGTCATAGGGCAGCTCGACGGGCAGGTTTTCTTTCTTTTCCGGGACAACGCCGCAGGTCTCGCAATGCACGACGGGGATGGGCGCGCCCCAGTAGCGCTGGCGGCTCAGGCCCCAGTCCCGCAACCGGTATTTGGTCACACCCTGGCCCACGCCACTGGCTTCACAGAAATCAATGGCGGCATCGATCGCCTCAAGGCCTGTCTGATGCGCCTCGCCGGCAAAACCGCGGTTATAATAGACAGTCTCGGTTTTCGGCGGCACGTAGGCTTCGGTCAACTCCTCAACGGCGTCCTCCGAGGGCAGATACGTGGAAATGATTGGCAGGCCGTATTTGGTGGCAAACTCGAAATCGCGCTCATCATGCGCCGGGCATCCGAAGATCGCGCCGGTGCCGTAATCCATCAGGATGAAGTTGGCGATATAGACGGGCAGTTCATGCGCGGTATCAAAGGGATGCCGCACGCGGATACCGGTGTCATACCCAAGCTTCTCTGCCGTCTCGATGGCTTCTTCGGTGGTGCCGCCCTTGCGGCATTCGGCGCAGAAAGCCGCAACCGCCGGGTCATCGCGTTCCAGCAGCTTTGCCAGCGGATGATCCGGCGAGATGCCGACAAAAGACGCGCCCAGCAGCGTGTCGGGCCGGGTTGTATAGACCTCAATCCGGTCGTGGCCATCGGGGGCATCCACCGTGGAAAAGGCAAACTGCAGACCGCGCGAGCGACCGATCCAGTTTTCCTGCATCAGGCGCACTTTGGCGGGCCAGGCCTCCAGCGTATCGAGGGCCTCCAGCAGCTCTTCGGAATAATCGGAGATCTTGAAGAACCACTGCGTGAGTTCGCGCCGTTCCACCAGCGCGCCGGAGCGCCAGCCGCGCCCCTGTTCGACCTGTTCGTTGGCCAGAACAGTCATATCGACCGGATCCCAGTTCACCACCGCGTTCTTGCGATAGACGAGCCCTGCGTTGAGGAAATCGAGAAAGAGCGCCTGCTGCTGGCCATAATATTCCGGATCGCATGTCGCGAATTCGCGGGACCAGTCGATAGAGAGGCCCAGCGGCTTCATCTGGTCGCGCATGTCGGCGATATTGCCATAGGTCCAGTCTTTGGGATGGCCGCCGATGGCCATGGCGGCGTTTTCGGCGGGCATCCCGAAGGCGTCCCAGCCCATGGGGTGCAGGATGTTATGGCCGGTCGCGAGCTTATAGCGCGCGATCACATCGCCCATTGTGTAGTTGCGCACGTGGCCCATGTGGATGCGCCCCGACGGATAGGGAAACATCTCAAGCACATAGTACTTGGGCTTGTCCGCGGACCGGACCGCTTTGAAAACCTCGTCTCTGTTCCAGACGTCCTGCCAGCGGGCTTCGATCTCGGCGGGGGTGTAACGCTCCATCTTTGCGTCCTCTTTAACGTAGCAGCGCCGGGAGCCGTTCAGTCACGGGGCCCGGCGCGGTATTGGAAGTGATATTCTGTCGGCCGGGGCCGTCAGAAGCTGGCGTCGAGGTTCCTGATCTGGCGGGCGCGGGTCAGAATGGCGTCTTCTACGGCACGGATGGTGGCGGCACTGGCCGGACCGTTGCGCGTCTGCAGCGACAGGTTCAGCGAGCGCGCATCAAGCGCAGGGTCATCAATAAGCACGGTGGCGCGATAGGCGCGGCCGCCGCCCGGCGGTGTCCCGTATCCGGTGATGATCACGCCGGTAAAGGGATCAACCGATTCGACCGGCAGAAATTCGAGGATTTCGAGCGTTGCTGACCACAGATACTTGTTTACGGCCACCTCGACTTCTGTGTTGCCGCGCCGGAACGCGTCCCAGATTGTCGTCGGTTCGGACTGGCCCGGCTCAAGGTTGCGCCGCTGATCGCTGTCGAGATCGATGGCGCTGCCGGGACGCGCGGGTGGTCCTGCGGGCGCGGAAGTTGTCTGCGTCGAGCTTCCGCCACAGGCAGCCAGCGCAGCCGTCAGGGCAAAAACCCCTGAATACTTCAGATAAGTCGTTATTTTCATAAGGCCGCCCGATTTATGTCCTGTGCGGCACGTTAATCCAACTGGCAGAGCAGGGACAAGGGCGTTCTGGGCTGTGGAGGCGCCATGCATTCCGCTGCCTGTTATATGGCGGATAAACCGTGTGACCGGGGCGCTTTAACGAGTGTGGCAAACCTGCACCATTTTTCCCGGGTCTCGTCACGGTCCCGACCAAGTTCTTGAATGCTGACCGGGAAAGAGCGAAACACACCGCAGGTTCACAATGGATTCTCCCGTGAACAACGAAATAGCAACTGAGGACAAGTTCATGAAAAAACTTCTCATCGCTACAACAGCTCTGGTGGGTACAGCAGGCGTCGTAGCAGCAGATACAACATTCTCCGGCTACGGTCGTTTCGGTATTCTCTATGAAGAAGACCGTGGCGGTGGCACTCAGGAAGAAACACGGCTGGAGAGCCGCTATCGCCTGAACATCGACTCATCCACAGAAACAGACGGTGGCATCCGCTTCGCTGTCCGTGTTCGTATCCAGGGTGACGATGGCTCCAACGGTGAGCAGGGCACAGCCGGTCTGAACGGTGCGCGTTTCCAGGTTAACGCTGGTGGCCTGCGCGTTCGCGTTGGTAACATCTCCGGTGTTCACGATGCGGCAGAAGTTGTTAACTTCTTCGGCTTCGAGCCCGGCCTTATCGGTCAGGTTGGCCACTACTCCACATTCGGCGGCGGCCCGATCGACTTCTACGAAGTACGTTCGAACGGTGTTACCGGTGTTAACGTGAAGTACGAAATGGGTGACTTCGCAGTGATGGCGTCCTACTCGCCTGACTACTCCGAAAACCTCGGCACCGGCCCGAGCTCCACAGACGACTACGAAGCATTCGAAATCGGTGCATCTTACACCGTTTCCGGCTGGACCTTCGGCGTTGGCTACGGCACCGCTCAGGACGATGACGGCGCAGCACCTTACGACACCGACTTCTGGACAGCGACTGCAACAGGTACCGTTGGTATCGCAGACATCGCGTTCTTCGTTGGCGACTCCGACGGTGACTTCACAGCGAACGACGACGTTGCCTACGGTATCTCCGGCTCCGTTCCTGTCGGCGCAGCAACAAACATCGTGGCATCTGTTGCCGGCGGTGGTGCTGACGCACTGGACGAAGCATACGGCATCGGCTTCACCCACTCCCTGGGCGGCGGCGTGTCCCTGTCCGGTATGGTTGGTTCCAACACTTCCAGCAACACCGTTGCTGACCTGGGTGTTCGCTTCAACTTCTAAGTTGAACGCAACTACCTGAGAAAATCGGGGCGGACCTTCGGGTTCGCCCCTTTTCTTTTCGGCCACTCTCTTATGTAACTGTTCTGAACAGGGGAGGACGCCGGTATGGGCCTGCAGGACATCAAAGATAAAACAGCCGCTGCTGAGGCCGCCGCAGGACGCGCGCCCGGATCGGTGACGGTGATTGCGGTTTCCAAGGTACAGCCCGACGCACGTGTGCATGCGGTTCTGTCTGAGGGCCACCGGACTTTCGGTGAAAACCGCGTTCAGGAAGCAGCCGGCAAATGGCCGGGGTTCCGCGAGGAATTTGACGGCATCGATCTGCATCTGATCGGGCCTTTGCAGTCCAACAAGGCACGCCAGTCTTTTGAGCTTTTTCAGTGCATCCATTCGCTTGACCGGCCAAAGCTGGCAAAAACCTTTGCGCGGCTGGCGCAGGAAACCGGTGGCTGTCCTGATCTTTTCGTTCAGGTGAACACCGGAGAAGAGCCGCAAAAAGCAGGCATTCTGCCCGCAGATGCCGATGCTTTCATCAAAGACTGTCTCGGGATGGATCTGCCGGTGCGGGGGCTGATGTGTATTCCGCCCGCTGACGAGGAAGCGTCCCTGCATTTCGCACTTCTGGCCAAAATCGCCGAACGCAACGGGCTGAAGGGTCTCAGCATGGGCATGAGTGGTGATTTTGAAGCGGCAATCGCACTCGGGGCCACGCATATCCGCGTGGGCTCCGCCATTTTCGGCGCGCGCGAAACGGGTTAGGGCACGATCAGCCGGGTCTGCAACGTGATCAGCGGCGCAATCCGGCGCAGGTCTTTGCGGCGAAAGGCGACGCAGCCTTCGGTCGGATATCCTGGCCGGCGCTGCTGATGGATGAAGATGGCCGAGCCGCGCCCTTTGACCGCATAGGGCCAGTTCCAGTCGGTCAGGATGATCAGATCATAGAGCGGATCGGCCCGGCGCAGCACCTCGTGGCTGTGCGGATAGGGTGCGCGCACCATCATGTTGTAGTCTTCGTGGCGTATGTCATCGGACCACAGATCGCCCGGGCCGACGGGCAGCGCCCAGGGTGCGGGCCGCGCGATCCGGTCGGGGCGATAGAGCATGCCGACAATGCGGTGCACACCGCGCGGGGTGGCGCCATCACCCTCTTTCTTACGGTCTGTGGTGCCGGTCCTGCCGATGGTGCAGGGATAATACTGCCCCCGGAATCGCACGCCGCGCGGGGTCAGTACCAGATCAAAGGGCGTCACGGCAGGTGCCCGGATTTGCGCACTTTGGTCGCGAGATAGTCGCGGTTGTGCCGGTTCACACCCACATGAAGCGGCACCCGTTCCGTCACCGCCACCCCGCAGGCCTGCATCATGTCGGACTTGGCGGGATTGTTCGTCATCAGGCGAACCGATGAAAAACCCAGTGATTTCAGGATATCAGCGCCCAGACGGAAATCGCGCTCGTCGTCTTCAAACCCCAGCCGGTGGTTGGCCTCGACCGTATCGAACCCCTGATCCTGCAGGGCATAGGCGCGCATTTTGTTGGCAAGGCCAATGCCGCGCCCTTCCTGGTTCATATAGAGCAGGATGCCATGCCCCTCCGCGCCCATCTGTGCCAGGGCCGCGCGCAGCTGCGGGCCACAGTCGCATTTCAGCGAGCCCATCAGGTCTCCTGTGAAACAGGCGGAATGCAGCCGGGTCAGCACCGGTTTGCTGCGATCGGGGCGGCCGATTTCAATGGCATAGTGTTCTTCGCCGCCGTCATCGGGGCGGAACACATGCAGCCGGCCAGCCTCGGACACTTCCATGGGCAGGCGCGCACTGACCACCTCACCGAGGGGACTGCGCGCATCCAGCAACCCGGCCATCTCGTTCAGCGGCAGGCAGGTCAGCGCGTTGCCGGCGGCAAAATCAGCCCCGTTTTCAAGCGACACGACAAGGGCCGCCGGCAGCAACCGCGCGCTTTTCGCCAGCCGCAGGGCCGCGCGGTGGGCATCGGCGGGGCCGCTGCGTGCGCAGTTAAGCGGCCCTTTCATGGGGTGCATCAGATCGTTTTCGGGGCTCGCCACCGCCCGGATCCAGTCCGGCCCGGCATCATCGGGCAGCAGGATACGCGCGATATCCCCGTCATAAGCACGCGCTTTCAGCGTCTGAGCCCGCCGCGCGGTGATCGCCAGTACCATTTCGCCGGCTATTTCGCGCAGGGCCGCAAAACGCGCAGGGCCGATGGTTTCAGCGGCTGAAATCAGCACCGGCGCCGCGCCGTCGAGCACCACAGGCACCCCCATGCGCAGATCTGCGCGCGCCCGGGCCAGCCGTTCTGTGAGGGAAGGTGCGATGCTCATGATGTTACAATGCCCGAGGTCTACGATGCTGATCTAGGGCAAACCGGGCGGAATTGAAACAATTGGCGGCCTCTGTAACACGAGGCCGTGAGAGAATTTGTGCCGCACTTGCCTGAAACCGGGCAAATCGCCATCTGTGATACAACGAGAGGGAGATTACCCATGGCACAACTGAAAAAGATACTGCTGGTTGATGATGATGATGATCTGCGCGAGGCGCTGAGCGAACAGCTGATCATGACCGAGGATTTTGATGTCTTCGAGGCCGCGAATGGTGCCGACGCCATGGTGCGGGCCAAAGAGGCGCTTTACGATCTGGTGATTCTCGATGTGGGTCTGCCGGACACCGACGGACGCGAGCTTTGCCGGCTGATGCGCAAGCAGGGCGTGAAAAGCCCTATTCTGATGCTCACAGGGCACGACAGTGATGCTGACACCATTCTGGGTCTGGATGCCGGAGCCAATGATTATGTCAGCAAACCGTTTAAATTCCCGGTGCTGCTCGCGCGGATCCGTGCGCAGCTGCGCCAGCATGAGCAGTCTGAGGATGCGGTGTTTCAGCTCGGACATTACACTTTCAAACCATCGATGAAGATGCTGGTGACCGAAGACGACAAAAAGGTTCGTCTGACAGAAAAAGAAACCAATATCCTGAAGTTTCTTTACCGTTCCACCGAAGGCGTCGTTCCGCGGGATGTGCTGCTGCACGAAGTCTGGGGATACAACGCAGGGGTGACGACCCACACGCTGGAGACGCATATTTACCGTTTGCGCCAGAAAATAGAACCAGATCCGTCCAATGCGCGCCTTCTTGTGACCGAATCAGGCGGTTATCGTCTTATTGCGTGACGGGTTTTGAGTTTGTTAACCGTTTTTATTTAGATCTGAGGCACGGGTCACGCCGTACTCATTCCGGAATCCCGTGCATGTCCGGGTAATGACATGCAACCTCCCTGTTGGACTTGGCCGGGCCTCGTGCCCGGCCCTTTTTTTGCCCGCCGCCGGCCGTTGGTGAGTGTGGCGACTGCCCGCTTCGAAGAGCCGGTGCAGATCGTCATGGCACAGCCCTTGCCCGCAGGTTAGGGTGCCGCGAATTAAGACTGCGGAGCGGCTGACATGACCTTTTCCCTTGCGACCTGGAACATCAACTCTGTGCGGCTGCGCGAGGATCTGGTGCTGAAGCTGATGTCCGGGCAGGGGCCCGATGTGCTGTGCCTTCAGGAATGCAAAAGCCCGGTTGATAAAATGCCGCTGCAGGCTTTTGCCGATGCCGGCTATGGCCATGTCGTCGCGCGCGGGCAAAAGGGCTATAACGGCGTCGCGATCCTGTCGAAGCTGCCGATCAGAGAGGTGGGAGCACATGATTTCGCCGCACTGGGCCACGCGCGCCACATTGCCGGGCAGCTTGAGAACGGTGTCACGATCCATAATTTCTACGTGCCTGCCGGGGGTGACAAACCGGACAGGGCGATAAATGACAAATTCGGCCAGAAGCTCGACTACCTCACAGAAATGCGCGACTGGTTCCGCGACAACCGGCCCGAAAAATCCATCCTTGTGGGGGATCTCAACATCGCGCCGCGCGAAGACGACGTTTGGGATCACAAGAAACTGCTGAAGATTGTGAGCCATACCCCGGTTGAGGTGGCGCATCTGTCGGATGTGCAGGCCGAGGGGAACTGGGTGGATGTCACCCGGCAGGATATTCCGCAGGGTCTGCTCTACAGCTGGTGGTCCTACCGCGCCGCTGACTGGGATGCCGCCGACAAGGGTCGGCGGCTCGATCACATCTGGGCCTCGGACGATATCGCCCGCTCAGCCCATTCAAGCCGGATCCTGCGCGAGGTGCGCGGCTGGGACAAACCCAGCGACCATGCGCCGGTCTTTGCCAGCTTTGACCTTTGAATCCGCCGGGAACCTCCCATATATGCACTGACCACGTTCTGAGACCGCATAACACAGGAAGAGAAAAATGATGGACCTGAACCTTGGCGCTGCACCGGCAGCGGATGATCTGATCAAGGACACGACTGAGGCCACTTTTATGGCTGATGTGGTCGAGGCGTCGCAGACGATTCCTGTGGTTGTCGATTTCTGGGCGCCCTGGTGCGGCCCGTGCAAAACACTCGGTCCTCAGCTTGAAGAGGCCGTGCGCGGTGCCAAAGGCGCCGTGAAGATGGTCAAGATTAACGTGGACGAGGCCCAGATGATCGCGGGCCAGCTGCAGATCCAGTCGATCCCGACCGTTTATGCCTTTTATAAAGGCCAGCCGGTTGACGGGTTTCAGGGCGCGGTACCGCAGTCCGAAATCAAAGCCTTTATCGACCGGGTGGTGAAAGCCGCAGGCGGCGAGGCGCCCGGAGATGAGCTTGCCGAAGCTGTGGCTGCCGCCGAAGAGATGCTGGGAGAGGGTGCTGCATCGGATGCGGCACAAACCTTTGCCGCGATCCTTGGTGAAGACCCGAACCATGCGCCGGCCTACGCCGGGCTGGTGCGGGCAAACATCGCCATGGGTGAGCTCGACCAGGCGGAGGCGATCCTGAACGGCGCACCCGCAGAGATCTCCACCGCACCTGAACTCGAAGCGGCCCATGCACAGCTTGAGCTTGCCCGCCAGGCTGAAGGGGCCGGACCGCTTGACGATCTGCGCGCCGCTGTGGAGGCCGACCCTGATGACATGCAGGCGCGCTTTGACCTCGCGCAGGCGCTGCACGCCAATGGTGATGTAGAGGCCGCTGTCGATGCCCTGCTTGAGCTTTTCCGGCGGGACCGGGAGTGGAATGACGGGGCAGCCAGAACGCAGCTTTTCACGATTTTCGATGCGCTCAAGCCGAATGATCCGGTGATGCTGAACGGACGGCGAAAACTAAGCTCAATGATATTTGCCTGATGACAAACGCGGGCTACGTCCCCTGACATGATTAAAGCCGGTGAGCTGCCTGACACGATAGCTGTCTTTCCCCTGCCCGGGGCGTTGTTGCTGCCTCGTGCACGACTTCCTCTGCATATATTTGAGCCGCGCTATCTTCAGATGCTTGAAGATGCGCTGAAAACGCCGACGCGTCTGATTGGCATGGTGCAGCCCAACGAAGTTCCGGGTCGTGCCGGAACCGGGCTTCACACCATCGGGTGCGCCGGGCGGATCACGCAGTTTTCCGAGACGGAAGACGGGCGTTATCTGATCACCCTGGGCGGTGTGTCGCGGTTCCGCGTTCTGAAAGAAATCGAAGGGTTCACACCCTATCGCCGCTGCGATGTGCGCTGGGATGGTTTTGACCGGGATCTCGGGCCGGATGAAAAAGACCCGGCGTTTTCCAGACCTGTCTTTCTGGAACTGCTGGAACGGTATTTCGACGCCCGTGAATTGTCGGCTGACTGGGACACGCTGAAAGAGGCGGATGACGAGTTGCTGATCAATTCGCTCTCAATGATGCTTGATTTCGACCCCGAGGATAAACAGGCGCTGCTGGAGGCCCCCTCGCTGAGCACGCGGCGCGAGACGCTGGTGACGCTGATCGAATACAGGCTGCGGGGCGGCAGTGAAACCGAGATGATGCAATGAGCGAAACACAGACACGGGTGGACCGCCGCATGCTCGAGGCGCTCATCTGCCCTCTGACGCAGACCACGCTGGAATATGACGCGGAAAACCAGGAGCTGATTTCGCGAAGCGGCAATCTGGCCTATCCGATCCGCAACGGTATTCCGGTGATGCTTGAAGACGAGGCCCGCAAGCTCGACTAAAGCGGCCGGCCCCTGAGCAGGCGCGGCAGATCACCGGTCAGGCCCGCGGCTTCCCGGATAAAACCGCGGCGCAGCGCGGGCGCTTTGTTGATCAGACCCATCCCGATATCACGCGCGGCTCTGAGGAGCGGGTTATCGTTCGAGAACAGCCTGTTGAATGCGTCCGTCGCGAGAGCCAGCGTCGCGTTATCAAAGCGCCGCCAGGTCTGATACCGCTCCAGCGTGCCGCGTGCGCCGATGTCTTCGCCGCGGCGCGATGCATCGGCAAGCACCTCAGCCAGTGCTGCAATATCCCGCAGGCCGGCGTTCAGCCCCTGGCCGGCAATCGGGTGCACGCCATGTGCGGCATCGCCCACAAGCGCTGTCCGGTCGGCTACAAGTTCGGTGGCAAGAGACAGCGAAAGCGGATAGGTGAACCGTTCGCCGGCGAGGCTGATCTCACCCAGAAAACTGCCGAACCGCGGGCGCAGAACATCCAGATAGTCGCTGTCCGGCATTTCGTTGATGCGCTGTGCCGCATCCGTCTTTTCGCTCCAGACGATTGAGGACCGGTTGCCGGTGAGCGGCAGAATGGCCAGCGGACCCGCCGGCATGAAAAACTGATGCGCGACACCGTTGTGCGGCAGCGCGTGTTCGAGAGCACAGACCAGCGCCGTCTGATCGTAAGGCCACCCTGTACGCGCGATGCCCGCGCGTTTCGCCGTGCCCGAACTGCGCCCGTCACAGCCCGCAAGCACGCGGCCCCGCAGGGTCTGCCCGTCGTCAAGGGTCACGCGCACCCCGGTGGGGTCGGTCTGCTGTCCTGTCACGCGGCGTTCACTGATCTGGGTGATGTTCTTATGCGCGTTCATCGCTTTCAGCAGAGCAGGACGGAGATGACGGTCTTCGACCATATATCCCATCGGCCCTTCTTCGATCTCGGCATGGTCAAAATGCATGAAAAACGGCGACGGCCCTTCGCCCGCGCGCCCGTCGGTGACTTTGATGTCGAGGATGGGTTGTGCCTTGTCATCCAGTGTGTCCCAGACGCCGATCCCCTGCATCAGCCGCGCAGAGGCCAGCGCCAGCGCATAAGACCGCCCGTCAAAGCCTGATTTTTTCCGGACAGGGGCGGGCAGGGCATCAATGACGGTCACGGACAGCCCGGCGGACGACAGCGCGAGGGCCAGCACCGGTCCGTTCAGCCCGCCGCCGACCACGATGATATCTGTGTCAAATTCCATACATGTTATCTGGACCGGGGGCGGGGGATTGTCCATGCGCGCTTGCGTCGCTACCGTTTGCCGGCAGCAACATGCAGGGGGTGGCATGCAGGACTGGCTTAAAATGACCGCGACGGCACTGGGACAGGGTATCGGGTCAGGCGGGATCGACCCCGGTGCGCTCACGGAAACCTATCTGGACGCCATAGAGGCGCATCCCCTGCGCGACCGAATTTACGCGCGGGTGACGCAGGAGCGCGCGCGCGCGGAGGCCGCAGCCTCGGCGGCACGGGCCGCAGCGGGCAGGCGGTTGTCGGCGCTCGACGGCGTTCCGGTGAGCTGGAAAGACCTTTTTGACACGGCAGGTACGGAAACCGAGGCGGGCTCTGGTCTGCTCAAAGGTCGGGTGCCTGACCGGGATGCGCGCGTGCTGGCAAACGCCACGGCCGCCGGTCTCGTTTGTCTGGGCAAGACTCATATGAGTGAGCTTGCTTTTTCCGGTCTGGGGCATAATCCGAGCACCGCAACGCCCCCATGCATCAATGACCCTGCCGCTGTGCCGGGCGGATCGTCATCCGGTGCCGCGGCATCGGTTGCCTTTGATCTCGCGGCGGCGGGCGCAGGCTCTGATACGGGCGGATCCGTGCGCATTCCTTCTGCGTGGAACGACCTGGTGGGGTTGAAAACGACTGTGGGGCGGCTCAGTCTCGAAGGCGTTGTGCCGCTCGCGCTGAAATTTGATACCGTCGGTCCGCTCTGCCGCTCGGTGTCTGATGCGGCGCTGATGCTTGCCGCACTCGAAGGCGGCAAACCGGCTGATCTCACTGGTGTCAGTCTGAAAGGGCGCCGGATCGCCCTGCTGGAAACCGTTGCATTCGACGATATCCGTGATGCGCCGCTGGGCGCTTTTCAGGATGCTGTGATCCGGCTCAGCGCAGCCGGAGCAAAGATTTCGCGCATCTCGGTGCCGGAGCTGGAAGAGGCGATGGCGCTGACAACATGTCTCTATACATCAGAGGCTTACGGCCTCTGGAAAGACGTGATCGAGGCGGCGCCGGATAAAATGTATCCTGAAATCCTGCAGCGTTTCCGGCTGGGTAAAAACCATTCTGCTCCGGAGTATGTTGCCGCCTGGGCCACGCTTGAAAAGGTGCGCAGAGTGTATGACGCGGCCACCGCCGGGTTTGATGCCGTGATATTGCCGACCGCACCCATTCTGCCACCGGATCTGGAACGGCTGAACACGGATCATGACTACTACGTCACTGAAAATCTGCTGTCGCTGCGCAATACCAGGATAGGCAATCTGATGGGACTTTGTGCCCTCAGCCTGCCTACCGGGGTGCCGTCCTGCGGGCTGATGATGATGGCGCCACCGGATCAGGAAGCGGCACTGCTGCGCATCGGTGCTGCTGCCGAAGCGGCACTGGCCTAAAAGCCACAAATTACCAGAAAGCTGCGCGTTTTTGTGGACGCACGCCCACGCGTTGAGTACCTTGGGAGAAACGGGACGCGAATGATCCCGACCTGAGGCAGTTTTTGATGGTGTACCCTGAGCGGTTTTCGAACCTTCCGGCTCATGTATGGCCGCGTTTGCGCGCATTGCTTGATGTGCACGAGGGCGGTGGTGAGCCCGTTAATATGACAATCGGTGAGCCGAAGCATGCGTTTCCATCCTGGGTGACGGACAGGATTGTCGAGCATTCAAAAGGCTTTAACCAGTATCCGCCGAATGATGCCGCGCCTGAGCTGCGCGAGGCGATCACCGGTTTCATCAAACGCCGTTACGGCGTGCCGCTTGATCCTGATAGCCAGGTGATGGCGCTCAATGGCACCCGCGAGGGGCTCTACAACGCGGTGATGACGCTTTGCCCGGAGACAAAAAATGGCCAGCGTCCCGCGATCCTGATGCCCAATCCGTTCTATCCGGTCTATATGATCGGCGCGCTTTCTGTGTCAGCAGAGCCCGTGATGGTGCCCGCAACCGCTGAGACCGGCCATCTGCCCGATTACCGGAGCCTGCCCGAGGAGGTTCTGAACCGCACAACGGCCGCCTATATCTGTTCGCCTGCCAATCCACAGGGTGCTGTGGCGGATTACGATTACTGGCGCGACCTGATCGCGCTGGCCGAAGAATTTGATTTCGTGATCCTCGCCGATGAATGTTATTCCGAGATTTACCGCGAAACGCCGCCCGTTGGCGCGCTGCAGGTCGCCTGTGAAACCGGTGCTGATATGAACCGGGTGGTAGTGTTTCATTCGCTTTCCAAACGGTCGAACCTGCCGGGGCTGCGTTCGGGATTTGTTGCCGGCAGTGCTGAAAACATCCGTGAGATCAAACAGCTGCGCAATTACGCAGGCGCGCCTTTGCCGCTACCGGTACAGCTCGCATCCGCCGAGGTCTGGAATGACGAAGCGCACGTGATCGAAAACCGCGCGCTATACCAGGAAAAATACGAACTTGCCGACAGGCTCCTTGGCAATGTGCCCGGATACATGAGCCCCGAGGCCGGTTTTTTCCTGTGGCTGCCGGTTGAGAACGACGAAACAGCAGCCGTAAAGCTGTGGCGCGAGACAGGGGTTCGGGTTCTGCCCGGCGGGTATCTGGCGCACGAACGGGGCGGTGTGAACCCCGGTCAGGGATATATCAGGGCCGCCATGGTGGCCCCAAAAGCGGAAACGGCGCGCGGGATCGAACTGATCCGCGACTGCCTTTATCCGCAATAATTTCGAGGGATCAGAGTAATGGCATATCAGACACGTGGACGCGACCCGCTGCTGGACAGCAATATGGCTGAGGCGATGGAGAAACGCGGCAAAGAGCTTTTTGGCCTTGTGCTGATTGTGCTCGGGCTGATGGCCTGTGCGATGATCGCGTCGTATTCTCCGGATGATCCGAACTGGATGGTGTCCACGGATGCGCCGACGCAGAACTGGATGGGCCGGATCGGTGCTGCGATTGCTGCACCGCTCTTTATGATCGTGGGCTGGGGGTCCTGGGGGCTGGGCATAGTTCTGGTGGCCTGGGGTCTGCGCTTTGCGCTGCATGCGGGTGCGGAACGCGCCATCGGGCGGCTTATTTTTGCGCCGATCGCGATTGCGGCCTGTTCGATCTATGCGGCGACGCTGACGCCTGACGGCAACTGGCTTGATACGCACAGCTTCGGTCTGGGTGGTCTTTTCGGCGATACGGTGATGGGTGCGCTGCTGACGCTGTTACCGGTGGGGTCCGCTGTCACGATCAAGCTGATGTCGTTTCTCATGGCGCTTGGCATTGTCGCGCTTGGTGGCTTCGTGCTCGGGTTCACGCGGCCCGAAGTCTCGAAAATCGCGCGTTTTCTGCTGCTGGGCCTGGTGATGGTCTATGCGGTGATGATGTCGCTGCTTGGTCGCGGCGCAAGCCGCACATTGCAGGCGGCGCAATCCGCGTCTGCCAGCTTTGCCGATCGCCGGGAGCAGACCCGGGCTGCTGCTGCCGGGCCTGCGCTGACCACTGAAGTGACCCCGGCAACCGGTGCCCCGGCATTTCACAACCCCGAAGAAACAAAACCAGGGCTCTTTTCCCGCATGCCCGGGATGATGCGCCGGCAGGAGCCGTTGGTTGAGACGGACCCGGAGGGCTATAACGCTGCGGATTACGATGAGGACGCGCCCGGCGAGGACCGGATCAAGGCGCGGATTGCTGATGTGATCCGCTCGCGTGTACGGTCGGGGACAGCCATCCACACACCCGTTACCGCGCCGCTGACGCAGGGGCGCGGGCGCGGTCCCGATCCGCTGCTGCTGGATACATCGGGCGCGCGGGCCGAGCCGCCGCTGACAGCGCGGGGGGCGACTGTTCCGCCGGCCCCTGAGATGGCGGCAGATGATGACGCAGCACTTTTTGAGGAGCCGGTGACAGAGGCCCCGCATGTGCCGGTCGCAGAGCCGCGCCGCGTGGTTCAGCAACCGGTCCGCAAACCCGTGCTGCCCTCGCGCCGTGCCCAGGCCGAAGCACAGCCCGGACTGTCGTTTGATGACAGCCACCTTGGTTTTGAGCTTCCGCCGCTCAGCCTGCTGGAAAACCCGGTTGAAGTGCCGCGTCTGCATCTGAGTGACGAGGCGCTGGAAGAAAATGCGCGGATGCTGGAGACCGTGCTGGATGATTACGGCGTCAAAGGCGAGATCGTTGCCGTGCGCCCGGGCCCGGTCGTGACCATGTACGAGCTTGAGCCTGCGCCAGGCCTGAAAGCCAGCCGTGTGATCGGTCTTGCGGATGATATCGCGCGCTCCATGGCAGCGCTTTCGGCCCGTGTTTCGACGGTGCCGGGCCGTTCGGTCATCGGCATCGAACTGCCCAACGAAAGCCGCGAAAAGGTGGTGCTGCGGGAAATACTTTCGACGCGCGATTTTGGCGACGGCAATCAGCGGCTTCCGCTGGCACTTGGTAAAGACATCGGCGGCGACCCTATCGTTGCGAACCTTGCCAAGATGCCACACCTGCTGATCGCAGGGACCACGGGCTCGGGCAAATCCGTCGCCATCAACACGATGATTCTGTCGCTGCTCTATAAGCTGACGCCCGAAGAATGCCGGATGATCATGATCGATCCAAAGATGCTGGAACTGAGTGTTTATGACGGCATTCCGCATCTTCTGTCGCCGGTTGTAACAGACCCTAAAAAAGCGGTTGTGGCTCTGAAATGGGTCGTGGGCGAGATGGAAGAGCGCTATCGCAAGATGTCCAAAATGGGCGTGCGCAACATCGAAGGCTATAACGGCCGGGTCCGCGAGGCCCTGTCCAAAGGCGAACTCTTCAGCCGCACCGTCCAGACCGGGTTTGACGAGGACACCGGTGAGCCGGTTTTCGAGACTGAAGAAAACACGCCCGTCGCCCTGCCTTATATCGTCGTCATCGTCGATGAGATGGCCGATCTGATGATGGTTGCGGGCAAAGAGATCGAAGCCTGTATCCAGCGCCTGGCGCAGATGGCGCGTGCCTCAGGTATTCACCTGATTATGGCCACGCAACGCCCGTCGGTGGATGTGATCACCGGTACGATCAAGGCGAACTTCCCCACGCGGATATCCTTCCAGGTGACGTCGAAAATCGACAGCCGTACCATTCTGGGCGAAATGGGCGCTGAGCAGCTGCTGGGCATGGGTGATATGCTTTATATGGCCGGCGGCGCCAAAATCACCCGCTGTCACGGCCCGTTTGTCTCCGACGAGGAGGTTGAGGAGATCGTCAACCATCTCAAACAGTTCGGCGAGCCGGATTATGTCTCGGGCGTGGTCGAAGGACCGGCGGATGACAAAGAGAGCGATATCGACGCGGTTCTGGGACTGGGTGGCAATACCGACGGCGAAGATGCGCTTTATGACACCGCCGTGCAGGTGGTGATTAATGACCGCAAATGCTCGACAAGCTATATCCAGCGCAAACTGGCCATCGGTTATAACAAGGCGGCACGCCTGGTGGAGCAGATGGAGGACCAGGGGCTGGTTTCGCCCGCAAACCACGTGGGCAAACGGGACATTCTGGTGCCTGAACAGGGCTGAAAACCGCAGAGCGGCGGCGTTCTTCAGGTTTGATATCGCATATCAGGCCGCCGCACCCTATGTGGCATATCAGACAACAGTTATCTCAAGGTGCTTCGGCTATGTTTCGTTTCCGTCCTGTCATTCTGGCTATCGGTTTTCTCTGTGCCGGTGCGGTGTCTGCCGCGGCGGACCAGCTCTCGCTCAACGCGATCTCGGCCTATCTCAACGATCTCAAGACCGCGCAGGGTGCGTTTACGCAGATCAATGATGACGGCTCGATCAGCACGGGAAAGCTCTATATCAGCCGGCCCGGACGCATGCGGTTCGAATATGATCCGCCCGAGCAGGCGCTTGTGATTGCCGAAGCCTCTGCCGTGGTCATTATCGACAAAAAGTCGAACCAGCCGCCGGAAACCTATCCGCTGAACCGCACGCCGCTGTCGCTCATTCTGGCACGCAATATCAATCTGGCGCGGGCGCGGATGGTAACTGATCACCGGTTTGACGGCACCGCGACAGTCGTGACAGCGCAGGATCCGGACAATCCGGAATACGGTAATATTCAGATGAGTTTTACCGATAATCCGGTGGAGCTGCGCCAGTGGATCGTTAACGATGCCAACGGCAGCACGACAACCGTGATCCTCGGTGAGTTCGAGACCGGCATGAGCCTGTCATCAACGCTTTTTGATGCCGGCCGCGCGGTTTCGACGCGCGACCGCTGAGATTTACCGCCGGGCGCTGCAGGCCACAAGCTGTGCCTGGTAGGTATCGGCGCGGGCATCGACCCGGTCGGCGACACTGAGCAGCCACGATTTGCGGTTGTAAGATCCGCGCGAATACCCTGTGTGCCCCTCGTGATAGGCCAGATACTGGCGGCGCGCGTCATCGAGCCGGATGCCGTTTTTCGACCGGCTGGTGACCATATACCACCCCATGAAATCGGACGCATCGCGGATCCGGTCACGGCGGGCAAACCGTTTGCCGGTCGCTTTTTTGTAATCGTCCCAGGTGCCGTCGAGCGCCTGAGCATAGCCATATGCACTGGATTGCCGACCCATCGGAATGACCCCCAGCGCATATTTATGCGGGGTGCGCGCATTGGAGATGAATTTGCTTTCCTGATGCATTGTCGCCATCTGGACGTGCACCGGTACACCCCATTTACGTTCAGTGGCCTGAAAAGCCTTCATGTATTGCGGGCGCTCCTGGGCAATGCGGCAGGCGTCATCAAGGTGACGCGGTGCCGTACCCTGGCCGCCTCCGCAGGACGCAACCAGTAAAACCAATGCCATAGCGCGAAGAGTTCTGCTCATATGCCTCTCGCTTTTTATTTTATATTTTCACGCAGTTTAACTGAAAAAACCCGGCTTGGGAATTGACGATTTTCACAGAACTGCTGCCAGCAGCAGTGGCAGGGCCGCAACAGACATCAGCGTGGACGCGACGACCAGCCCGGCAACATCTTCGGACCGTGCGCCGTACTTTTCCGCCAGCATATAAGAGGTGACGGCCACCGGTGTTGCGACTTGAACC
Organism: Roseobacter ponti; assembly: GCF_012932215.1. GTDB lineage: Bacteria > Pseudomonadota > Alphaproteobacteria > Rhodobacterales > Rhodobacteraceae > Roseobacter > Roseobacter ponti. The sequence goes on from NZ_CP048788.1 coordinate 278,340, forward strand.
ACCAGCACGCCAAAAGCGACCGGCCCGAGCTCAAAGTAGTCGGCTGCACCCCAGGCAATGGCCGTGCAGAGAATGAGTTTTACAGCACTCAGCAGAACCGCGCGCACCATGCCGCCCGCCTGAAGCCGGGCTACCGCCACGCCCAGCGTGATCAGCATCAGCGGGATGCCAAGCTGCCCCACAAGGCTGAGCGTATTGGTGAGAAAGACCGGCGTCTGCCAGCCCTGCCACATAAACAGGAGGCCCAGAAAAGCACCGCCGAAGAGTGGCTCGCGCAGAATTTTCGTCAGTGATCCCTGTCCTGCCACCATCCAGATCCCGAAAGTGAAATTCCAGATCAGCATGATGGCGAAAACAATGATGGCGTAACTCAGGCCAGTGTCGCCAAAGGCGAAAAACGCCAGCGGCAGGCCCAGATTTCCGGTATTCCCGAAAATCAGCGGACTGGTAAAGGTACGATTGTCGAGCCGCATCACTTTCACGAGGATCAGGATGGCAATCGTCACCGCGCCATAGGCCACGATTGTCGCCAGCGAGAGTGCCGTCAGGGCACCCACATCAATTTCTGTTTCCATCAGCGAAACAAAAATGAGACATGGCATGGATAGTGTCATTGCGAGCTGCGTGACGAACTGCAACCGGTATTCAAACCCGGTTTTAACCCAAACATAGCCTATCGCCGCGAGCAGAAAGACCGGCGCCACAATTTCGAGCACTGTCAGCGCCAGGTTCACAATCTGTTTCCTGTTTTAAGAGCCCGATGGTTGGACATTTACCCCGAAAAACGTTTACTAACAGAGCGTGGGAGCTGCAACGTAATGATCAGAACGCGTGCAAAATATAACCTCGGGCAGGTTGTCCGGCATAAGAAACACCCTTTCCGGGGTGTGATCTTTGATGTCGACCCGGAATTTGCCAACACCGAAGAGTGGTATGAGGCGATTCCCGAGGACAGCCGCCCGATCAAAGATCAGCCGTTTTATCACCTGCTGGCCGAAAATGATCAGAGCTATTACGTGGCCTATGTCTCTGAGCAGAACCTGGTGGCTGATTATTCCGGGGAGCCGGTTGATCATCCCGACATCCCCGATCTGTTCGGTCCGTTCCAGAACGGCACCTATCCCCTGCATTTCCAGCTGAACTGACCGGCAAAAACGCCGGGGGTCAGTATCCCAGAGCACAGCCGTCCTTGCGCGGGTCACTTCCACCTTCAAGCACCCCGTCATTGCGGATCAGAATCGCCTGAGCGCCGCCGATCGCGGTTGCCGGTTCGACCACGTTGTGACCGAGGTCCGACAACTCCTGACGCACCTTTTGCGAATAGCTGTGCTCGACCCGCATCTCGTCTTCGATTGCAAAGGCGCGGGGCCCGTCGATGGCGGTCTGAGGGTCCATGCCAAAGTCGGTCAGATTGGAGACGAAACGGGCATGCCCGTTGGGCTGATACGCGCCGCCCATCACCCCGAACGGCATGATCACTTTGCCATCTTTGCGCAGCATACCGGGAATAATCGTGTGCATCGGCCGTTTGCCGCCTTTGAGTTCGTTTGCATGCCCCTCTTCAAGCGTAAAGCCGGCGCCACGGTTCTGCAGCAGGATCCCGAACTTCTCAGAGGCGATGCCCGACCCGAACCCGTTGAAAATCGAATAAATCAGAGACACTGACATGCCGTCGCGGTCGATGACGGTGATATAGATTGTGTCCTTATGTACGGTTTCGGACAGTTTCGTGGCACTTTGCATGGCTTTTTTCGGATCGATCAGCGCGGCAAGGCTTTTGGCGGTGTCCATGCTCAGCATGTAATCGAGCCGGGTCATATGGCCTGCGTCACCAAGAAAGCGGTTGCGCGTGTCATAGGCCAGTTTGGTGGCTTCGGCCTCTATGTGCGTGCGTTCAGTGCCAAAGGGATCCATGGCCGCAATGTCGAACTGCGCGAGGATATTCATCAGCAGATGCGCGGTTACACCATGTCCGTTTGGCGGATGTTCAACAACTTCGAGGCCGTTGTAATATCCGCTGATCGGGTCGGTGGGCGTGGCAGCCACGTTGGCAAAATCGTCCGCGGTATGCAGACCACCCTCAGCGTTGAGAGCCGCGAGCATGTCTTCCGCGATCTCGCCGGTGTAAAAAGCATCGCGCCCGTGTTTTGCGAAACGTCGCAGCACTTCGGCCTGGCCTGGCGCCCGGAAAAGCTCGCCGCCTGAGGGGACCTTGCCGTTGATCAGATAATGATCGCGCCCGTGACCCTGCAGCGCGGGCGCATCCTGTGCCCAGTCCGAAGCAACCCGTGCCGCGACGGGCACACCTGCATCGGCGTAGTGAATGGCCGGCGCCAGAATGTCAGCAAGCCCGAGACGGCCTGCAGCGTCTGAGAGATAACAAAATGCATCGACAGCACCCGGCATCGAGACTGCATGGGCGCTCAGCGGAGGAACTTTTGCGTGGCCTTCAGCACGAAGCATCGCGGCATCAAGGGCGGCCGGCGCCCGGCCGGATCCGTTGACCGCTTTGACGGGGCTGTCAGGGGTTTCGGACCAGAGAACAAAACAATCGCCGCCGATCCCTGTCATCTGAGGCTCACAGATCCCCAAAAGGACCGCGCCGGCAATCGCCGCATCTATGGCGTTTCCGCCGGACTGCAGAATATCGATGGCAGTTTTTGCGGCCAGCGGATGCGAGGTTGCGCACATCCCGTTTGTTGCCAGAACCGGTGACCGGCCCGGAAAATGAAAATCGCGCACCGCGTGTCTCCCGTCAGATTTCAGCAGTGGTTTATTTAACACCGGGAGATCCGATGTCCATCGCAACTGTGATTTCTGGGGGGAAGTCCTCGACGCCGCGCACTGGGTGGGGGCTATAACACGCAGCGCCGAGGGAAGCTATATGCAGCTACAGTGACAGGTATGCCTTTTGAACAAGGCGGCAATATGATCTCAATTGGACCGTTTAAGGAAATTACACGGAATAATTAAGGCGCGGGGTCACAGGGATTAAGAACCGGTTTATACCAGCATGCCCACCGGCAGACGCATGCTCAGGCGGTTCTGTGCACCGACGCGGACATATTCCACATCCTTTGCGAGATCCTGGATAAGGAACCAGCCGAACCCGCCTTCGGGCAGTTCGCTGAAATCAACGTCTACCTCAACCGCTCTGCCAAGCGGAAGATGTCCCTCGGGCATCGCGGCGCCGCAGTCTGTGATACGCACGTGCAGCCCGTCCTGTGCCGGCTGGCAGAAAATTCTGATCGGACCGCCTTCGGTTTCAGCCGGATAGGCATGTTCCACGATATTGTTCAGGACTTCGGCCAGCACAAGTTCCACCGTGCCCGTTTCCTCGATATCGAGGCTCAGCGGATCGAGTTCTGTAAGGATTCGCGCCAGGGCCTCGCGCACAGCCAGATCGCTGCTCCGCAAAGATACCTCAAAGGATGGCAAAGTCTGCGCGCCCGCTGGCCGGGGCGGTACGTTCCGGCTCATCAGTTTCCAAGCTCCTCGAGCGCGCCGTCGAGGGTCGGAAAAACGCTGAAAACAGAATCCATGCGGGTGAGCTGGAACACCCGCTCCACTTTGGGCGTGAGCCCGGCGAGAGCCAGTTTCCGGTCAGCCCCCATGTGTTTCATTGCAGCGACAATCGCCCCAAGGCCGCTGGAATCAATGAATTCCACCCGGCTGAGATCAAGCACCACCACATCCGGACCGCCATCCGTTTCGCTGCGCATGGCGTCCTTGAATTCGATGGCACAGGCCGCGTCGATCCGGGCATCCTGCACTGATACAATGCGCAACTGCTCTTCTGTTTTCGCGGAAAGTTCCATTATATGATCCCGGACACTGGTTTTCCCGCTTCTCTAAGGGGTAAGTCTTACAAATCTCTTTAAGTGCTTCAGGAGGACAGGACATGGCAGAGGTTGTGATCGCAGGTGCTGCCCGCACCCCGATGGGCGGATTTCAGGGCGATTTCGCATCGATGAGTGCCGCTGAACTGGGGGGTGCTGCCATGCGCGCCGCACTTGCAGGCGCCGGTCCTGCCGTGATCGAAGAGGTACTGATGGGCTGTGTCCTGCCCGCGGGTCAGGGTCAGGCACCTGCCCGCCAGGCAGGATTTCATGCAGGTCTTGGCGAAGAGGTCCCTGCGACGACGCTCAACAAAATGTGTGGCTCCGGCATGAAGGCCGCGATGATCGCGTTTGACCAGATTGCTCTGGGACAGACGGATGTGATGGTCGCCGGGGGTATGGAGAGCATGACCAACGCGCCTTACATGCTGCCGAAAATGCGCAGTGGTGCACGCCTCGGTCACGGTCAGGTTGTCGACCATATGTTTCTGGACGGGCTGGAGGATGCCTATGACAAGGGCCGCCTGATGGGCACTTTTGCCGAAGACTGTGCTGAGACCTATCAGTTTACGCGGGACGTACAGGACACCTATGCTCTGGCGTCATTGTCGCGCGCACTTGAGGCAGAGAGCTCGGGTGCTTTTTCAGATGAGATTTCACCGGTAGATGTCACAGGCCGGAAAGGCTCTGTTACCGTTCGCAGTGACGAACAACCGGCTTCGGCAAGACCGGAAAAAATACCGCATCTGAAACCGGCCTTCCGCGAAGGTGGTACGGTGACGGCGGCAAATTCTTCGTCGATTTCAGATGGTGCAGCGGCTCTGGTACTTGCCTCCGCAGAAGCGGCAAAAGCGCAGGGTCTGACCCGGCGTGCCCGCATTACCGGTCATGCCAGTCACGCCCAGGCGCCGGGGCTTTTTACCACCGCGCCGGTGCCGGCGGCCCAAAAGCTGCTGGACCGTATCGGCTGGGACAAATCCAGTGTCGATCTCTGGGAGGTAAATGAAGCTTTTGCGGTGGTGCCGCTCGCGTTTATGCGCGAGATGAGCCTTGATCATGAGATCGTCAACGTCAACGGCGGCGCCTGTGCGCTGGGGCATCCTATCGGCGCCTCTGGCGCGCGGATCATGGTGACGCTCCTGAATGCGCTGGAAAAACGCGGTCTGAAACGCGGTGTTGCAGCGATCTGTATCGGTGGTGGCGAAGGCACGGCCATCGCCATCGAGCTCGACTGACGGGGGCTCGGATGCAGGTTGATTACGGCGATCTGGCGCGCACAATCGCGGCCCTGACCGGGGGTGAAACCGATGAGGTGGCGCTTATGGCGACAGTGGTCTGCGAGGTGCATCACGCTGACACGCGCTTTGACTGGACGGGGTTTTACCGCGTAACAGAGCCTGAACTGCTGAAAATCGGCCCCTATCAGGGTGGCCATGGCTGTCTGGTGATCCCGTTTTCACGCGGCGTCTGCGGGGCGGCGGCGCGCAGCGGCGAGGTGCAGCTTGTGGCAGATGTGGAAGCTTTCCCGGATCACATCGCCTGTGCCAGTTCCACGCGATCGGAGCTGGTGCTGCCTGTGCGGAACGCGACGGGAGACCTGATCGCGGTGTTCGATATCGACAGCGACCAGGCAGATGCATTTTCGCAGCGTGATGCCACGGCACTGGCGGATATCCTTAAATCGGTTTTTGCCAGAGCCTGAGCACCGGAGTTACGGACAGGGCGTTGGGATGAATGTTGCCGGCCCGTGAAAATTCTCTGGATTTTTTCACCGAACTCACGCAAGGTGAAAAACGGGACCAGTTTTTCACGACGGAAGAGATGCGCCACAGCCTGCCAGATCAGCCAGCCACTCTCGGTGCAGACCTGCGCGCCCTGCGCAAGGCGCGCGGGCTGACGCTGAGTGATCTCTCAAGCGTGCTGGGGCGGTCCGTCGGATGGCTGAGCCAGGTCGAGCGGGATAAATCGGAACCATCAATCACCGATCTGCGCCAGATTGCCTCTGTGCTGAACGTTCCGGTCTCGATGCTGTTCCGGCACGCGGCGGCGCCGGCGCATGAGGCAGGCCATATCGTGCGCTCGGACGCTCGCCGGCCCATCGGATCAAAGATTGCAGGCCTCGTCGAAGAGTTGCTCTCCCCGGATCTGACGGATGACTTTGAGATGGTGCATTCCACGTTTGAGCCGAAAAGCTGTATCACCACACCAGTGACGCGGCCGACGCAGGAGGTGGGGTATATGGTCTCGGGACAGCTTGATCTGTGGATCGCGGGGGCTGAACACTCGGTAAAGGCCGGCGACAGTTTCCGCATCCGTGGCGAGGCCTTCCGCTGGTCCAATCCTTCCTCAGAACCCGCCGTGGCCATCTGGGTCATCGCGCCGCCGGTGTACTGACATGAGTTTCGAGGCCTGGAGCATATTCGCCCTGTTCTGGATCGTTTTTGTAACGACGCCGGGGCCCAATGCGGTGAACTGTATCAACAACGGCATGACGCTCGGGCTGCGTCGGTCGCTGCCGGGGGTTCTGGCGATCCTGACGCAGGCGAGCCTCTTTCTGATGCTTTCGGCGCTCGGTGTGACGGCCCTGATCGCGGCCTCGCCAACAGGGTTCTTTGTGGCAAAGCTGGTCGGCGCGGGATTCCTGATCTGGATGGGGATCCGCGGCTGGATGAATGCGCGCAAACCTGTCGTGCTGGCGAATCGTCCGGCCTCTTCGGTTTTTCTTCGCGCTTTTGCCATCGCCACGATCAATCCCAAAAGCGTCGCGGGATACCTCGCAGCCTTTTCCCAGTTTGTGCAGCCTGACGTGCCGGTCATGGAGCAGATGGTCGTGATCGTGCCCACCGCTCTGACGCTGACCGCGATCAGCTATACCGGGTTCACGCTTCTGGGTGCAGGGCTGGGCCGTGCAGCGCTCGGCGCGGTCTTCAACGTCTGGGTGCGCCGGGTGCTGGCGGGCTGCTTTATCATTTACGGCCTGCTGCTTGGCGCATCGGCCACACCGGAGCGTACGTCATGATCACAGGGTCCTGTAATTGCGGTGCGATCAGCTTTGAGGTCACCGGCCCGGTGCGCAGCATATCGCACTGCCATTGCGTGCAATGCCGCAGACAGGCGGGTAATTTCTGGGCCGCAGCGGTTACGGAAGACAGTGATATCCGCATCAGCGGCCCGGTGACCTGGTACGCCTCAAGCGATTTCGCAAAGCGCGGGTTCTGCGCGACCTGTGGCAGTTTTCTGTTCTGGAAACACAATGCGGAAAGCTCGGTCAGCTTTGGCCTTGGGACGCTCGACGCAGGTTCAGGCCTGAAAATAGAAAAGCACATATTTGTCGCCGATAAGGGCGATTATTACGACATCGCGGACGATCTTCCGCAGCACGATACTTAGGGAGCACGGGACATGGCAGATTTTCCAACGACGGCACGGGTCGTCATCATCGGCGGCGGGGTTGTGGGCACCTCGACGCTCTATCATCTGGCCAAAGCAGGCTGGAAAGACTGCGTGCTGCTGGAGAAAAACGAGCTGACAGCAGGGTCGACCTGGCACGCGGCCGGCAATGTGCCGAATTTCGCCGGCTCCTGGGCGGTGATGAACATGCAGCGCTATTCGGCGGAGATGTACCGCACGCTGGGTGAGGACGTTGGCTATCCGATGAACTACCATGTCAGCGGGTCGGTGCGGCTCGCGCACAGCAAAGAGCGCATGCTGGAGTTTGAACGGGTCGCGGGCATGGGCCGGTATCAGGGTCTGCAGATGGACATCTGCACGCCCGAAGAGCTGCTGCAGTACAACCCCTTTATGGAAACGCACGATCTTGAAGGCGGCATGTGGGACCCGCTCGACGGGGATATCGACCCTGCACAGCTGACCCAGGCGCTGGCCAAGGGTGCGCGCGACGCAGGTGGCCGGATTGAACGTTTCTGCCCGGTAACGGGGATGGAGCGCGACGGTGACGAATGGATCGTGAAGACCGAAAAAGGCGATATCCGTTGCGAATATGTGGTCAACTGCGCGGGCTATTACGCGCAGCGCATCGGTGAAATGTTCAAACCCTTCGGCGGGCGGACGGTGCCGATGGTGGTGATGTCGCACCAGTATTTCCTGACTGAACCGGTGCCGGAGCTTGAATCCTGGAGCAAAGAGAACGGTCGTAAGATCGCGCTGCTTCGCGACGTTGATGTCTCCTACTACCTGCGCCAGGAGAAGAATGGCCTCAACCTCGGCCCCTATGAGCGCAACTGCAAAGCACACTGGATCACGCCCGACGATCCGATGCCCGAGGATTTCAGCTTCCAGCTTTACCCGGATGATCTGGAACGGCTGGAATACTACATCGAGGATGCCATGGCGCGTCTGCCGCTGCTGGCCACTGCCGGTTTGGGACGTAACATCAACGGGCCTATCGCCTATGCGCCTGACGGTCTGCCGATGATCGGCCCGATGCCCGGCGTGAAGAACGCCTTTGAGGGGCATTCCTTTACCTTCGGGATTGCCCAGGGTGGCGGCGCGGGCAAGGTTCTGTCGGAATGGATCATGCACGGTGAGACAGAGCTTGATATGTGGGCCTGCGATCCGCGCCGCTACACAGATTACACAGATCACGACTATTGCCTGTCAAAGGCGCTGGAAACCTATGGCCACGAATACGCCATGCACTTCCCGCATCATGAATGGCCCGCCGGTCGCAACAGGAAGCTCTCGCCCGTAGATGCGAAAATCCGCGAAATTGGCGGTCAGATGGGGGCCTATAACGGCTGGGAGCGCGCCAACTGGTTTGCGAAACCGGGCGATGACACTTCCGAAGAGGCGACACACACATGGGACCGCAACGGCCCCTGGGCGCCGCGCGTGAAAGAAGAGGTCGAGGCCGTGCGCGATGGCGTGGGCGTTCTGGATCTGCCCGGGTTCTCACGTTTCAATCTCTCAGGCGCCGGGGCGGCGGAATACCTGCGCGGTCTGATCGCGGGGGCATTGCCACAGATCGGGCGCATGAACCTTGCTTACTTCCCGGACAGCCGGGGCCGTGTGCTGACGGAGATGTCGGTGATGCGGCACGGCGAGGATGAATTCACGCTGATCACCGCGGCCACAGCGCAGTGGCACGATTATGATGTGCTGGGTCGCAACCTGCCCGAAGGGCTGTCGCTGACGGATCACACGACGGAATACAGCACGCTGATCGTCACCGGACCTGAGGCGCGGGCGCTCTTTGAAAATATCGGGACCAAAGCCGACCTGAGCGCGCGCTGGCTCTCGGTGCAGCCTGCGACCGTTGCCGGTATCGCGTGCGCACTGGCGCGGGTTTCCTTTGCCGGAGAGCTCGGCTGGGAAATTCATGCGGCCAATGCGGATATTCCGGCGCTTTATGATGCGGTGCTGGGGGCGGGTGCGGTTCCTTTCGGCATGTATGCGCTCAATTCTATGCGGATCGAGAAGGGATACCGCGCCTGGAAAGGGGATCTTTCCACGGATTATTCGCTGCTGGAGGCGGGGATGGAGCGCTTCATCCGCTTTGACAAACCTCAGGATTTCCCGGGCAAGCAGGCGCTGCTCAATGAAAAGCAGCAGGGCAGTAAAAAGCAGTTCGTGACGCTGGTGGTCGATGCCGGCGATCAGGACGCGCCCTATATGGCGCCGCTTTTCCATGACGGTAAAGTCGTGGGGGAAACCACCTCGGGTGACTGGGGCTACCGGGTCGGGAAATCTGTGGCGCTGGGCATGCTGCGCAAGGAACTCACGGCGCCGGGCACCGAAGTTGAGGTTGAGATCTTTGGCCAGCGGTGCCGCGCGGTGGTGCAGGAGGATCAGCCGCTCTGGGATCCGGCAAATGAACGGATCCGTGCATGACCGCGGTCACGCTTCTGGACGGCGGTATGGGTCAGGAACTGGTGCACCGCACCGGCGACAGGCCGACGCCGCTCTGGTCCACCCAGGTCATGTCGGATCACCCGGGCCTCGTGCAGCAGGTGCATGAGGATTATTTTGCCGCCGGGGCGACCGTGGCCACAACCAACAGCTATGCCGTGCACCATGACCGGCTCGCGGGTACCGGTATGGAAGGCAGGTTTGCTGAACTGCACGGGCTGGCGATTGCTGAGGCCAAAGCCGCCCGCGACGCCCATGGCAGCGGACGTATTGCAGGCTCAATCGGCCCGCTCCGCGCGAGCTACCGGCCTGACCTTCACCCCGTATCCCGGACGGCGGTGCCGCTCTTTGCTGAAGTGGCGCATCTGCTGGCCCCGCATTGTGATTTTCTGCTGCTGGAGACGGTGGCTTCCGTGGCGATGGCGCGGGATGCGTTGAAGGGCGCGCGGGAAACCGGGCTGTCTGTGTGGATGTCGCTGACTGTATCGGACAGTGACGGGACCCTGCTGCGCTCGGGCGAGCCGCTTGAGGACGCGCTTGAAGTGGCCGGTGAGGCGGATGCGGTGTTGATCAACTGCTCGGCACCCGAGGCCATCACGAGGGGCCTGCCAGTGGTGGCGCAGGCGGGCAAACCCTATGGCGGCTACGCCAACGGGTTTGTGCAGATCACGCAGGATTTTCTCAAAGACAAACCAACCGTCGACTCACTCGAAATGCGCAAGGACATGGGGCCACGCGCCTATGCCGGCTACGTTATGGAATGGGTCGGCGAGGGCGCGACAATCGTTGGCGGGTGCTGCGAGGTCAGCCCCGCGCATATCGCCGAAATCGCACACCGGCTGAAAGCGGCCGGGCACACAATCGTTTAAAGGAACCCGCATATGGCACAGCCTCCCTCTCAGGCCCGGGTCGTCATTATCGGTGGCGGCGTCATCGGCTGCTCGGTCGCCTATCACCTGACAAAACTGGGGTGGAAAGACGTCGTACTGCTCGAACGCAAACAGCTGACTTCCGGCACCACATGGCATGCAGCAGGGCTCATCGCACAGCTGCGCGCGACGGCCAATATGACAAAGCTCGCGAAATACAGCCAGGAGCTTTACGGCAGCCTTGAAGAGGAAACCGGAGTTGCGACCGGGTTCAAACGTGTGGGCTCTATCACCGTGGCGCTGACTGAAGAGCGCCGGGAGGAGATCAACCGCCAGGCGGCCATGGCGCGGGCCTTTGGTGTTGCGGTTGAGGAAATCTCGCCTTCGGAGGTGAAAGACCGCTACGCACACCTGAATATCGAGGGCGTCACGGGTGGTGTCTATCTGGAAAAAGACGGACAGGGGGATCCTGCGAATATCGCCCTGGCGCTGGCAAAAGGAGCGCGTCAGCAGGGTGCGCAGGTTCTGGAGCGCACACGCGTAACCGGCATTCGCCGGGAGGGCCGGCGGGTGACCGGTGTTGACTGGGAGCAGGGCCGCGAGACCGGCTTTACCGCGGCTGATATGGTTGTGAACTGTGGCGGCATGTGGGGCCATGAGGTCGGACGCATGGCCGGTGTGAATGTGCCGCTGCATGCCTGCGAACATTTTTATATCGTCACCGAAGCCATTGCCGGGCTGAGCCAGATGCCTGTGCTGCGGGTCCCGGACGAATGCGCGTATTACAAAGAAGACGCGGGCAAAATGCTGCTCGGGGCCTTTGAGCCTGACGCCAAACCCTGGGCGATGAACGGCATCTCACCGGATTTTGAGTTTGACCAGCTGCCGGAAGACTTTGACCACTTTGAGCCCATCCTCGAGGCGGCGGTGGAGCGGATGCCGATGCTGGCCGAGGCGGGTATCCATACGTTTTTCAACGGGCCGGAGAGCTTCACGCCGGACGATGCATATCATCTGGGGCTGGCACCTGAGCTTGATAATTTCTGGGTTGCCGCTGGGTTCAATTCAATCGGCATCCAGTCGGCGGGCGGGGCCGGTATGGCGCTGGCGCAGTGGATGGAAGCCGGGGACAAACCCTTTGATCTGGGCGATGTGGACATCACCCGGATGCAGCCCTTTCAGGGCAATAAAACTTATCTTTTCGAGCGCTCCAAAGAGACGCTTGGTCTGCTTTACGCGGATCACTATCCCTACCGGCAGAAGGCGACAGCGCGAGGCGTTCGGCGTACACCCTTCCATCAGCACCTGCTGAACGAGGGTGCGGTGATGGGGGAACTTGCAGGATGGGAGCGCGCCAACTGGTTCGCGGCCCCCGGTCAGACGCCGGAGTATGAATATTCCTGGAAGCGGCAGAACTTCTTTGACAACGTGGCCTCCGAGGTTGAGGCGATCCGCGGTAACGTCGGCATGTATGACATGTCGTCGTTTGGCAAAATCCGGGTGGAAGGGCGCGATGCCACGGCCTTTATGAACCATATCGGCGGTGGGCAGTATGACGTACCGGTCGGCAAAATTGTTTATGCGCAGTTTCTGAATGTACGCGGCGGGATTGAGGCGGATGTCACGGTCACGCGCCTGGCAGAAACCGCCTATCTGGTTGTCACCCCGGCGGCGACGCGGCTGGCGGATCAGACGTGGATGATGCGGCACGTTGGTGATTTCAATGTGGTGATCACCGATGTGACCGCCGGAGAAGGTGTGCTCGCCGTCATGGGCCCCAATGCGCGCAAACTGCTGCAGGCGGTCTCGCCTGCGGATTTCTCCAATGAGACCAATCCCTTCGGCACAGCGCAGGAGATCGAGCTCGGGATGGGCCTCGCACGGGTGCACCGCGTGACCTATGTGGGGGAGCTGGGCTGGGAGGTTTATGTCAGTGCGGATATGGCCGCCCACGCCTTTGAAGCGCTGCATGCAGCGGGCCAGGAGATGGATCTGAAGTTCTGCGGCATGCATATGATGGATTGCGCGCGGATCGAGAAAGGCTTCCGGCATTTCGGGCATGACATCACCTGTGAGGATCATGTGCTGGAGGCCGGTTTGGGGTTTGCCGTGAAAACCGACAAACCGGATTTCATCGGGCGTGACGCCGTCCTGCGGAAAAAGGATGCAGGCCTCGAAAAACGCCTGCTGCAGTTCCGCCTGACCGATCCTGAGCCGCTGCTCTATCATAACGAGCCGGTGATCCGTGATGGCGAGATCGTGGGCTATCTGTCGTCAGGTGCCTACGGGCACAGCCTCGGTGGCGCGATGGGGCTGGGCTATGTTCCCTGTGCGGGCGAGGCGGCGGCAGATGTCCTCGCCTCAGAGTATCATATCGACGTAGCCGGCACGCGGGTGAAGGCCGAAGCCTCGCTGAAACCGATGTATGACCCGAAATCGGAGCGGGTGAAGGCCTGAGGTCGCGGCACTGCTTGAAACCCGGGCGCTGTTCTGCAACGAGGCGGGATGGATAGCGTATACCGCCCGCCGCAGGACCCGCTGGTCATCCTGCACGAAGACGCTGAAGTTCTGCTGGTCGACAAACCTGCGGGCCTGTTGTCGGTGCCGGGCAAGGGGCCGGAGCTTGCAGACTGTCTGCTCACCCGCATCCAGGCCGCCTTTCCGGATGCTTTGCTGGTACACCGTCTGGATCGGGATACGTCGGGCGTGATGATCTTTGCGCTCACACCCCATGCGCAGCGGCACCTGGGGCTGCAGTTCGAAAAGCGCATGACGCAGAAAACTTACGTCGCGCGGGTCTGGGGCGTGCCGGACGAAAAGACCGGCGAGGTGGATCTGCCGCTTATCGTGGACTGGCCCAACCGGCCGCGCCAGATGGTCGACCCTGAGAACGGCAAGCCTGCGCAAACCGCCTGGCGGGTGCTGAAGGACGAAGGCGACACCGCCCGCATGCGCCTGCAACCAAGGACAGGGCGCAGCCACCAGCTGCGTGTGCACATGCTCAGCCTTGGCCATCCGATTCTGGGCGACCCCTTCTATGCCACCGGGCCGGCACGCGCTTTTCCGCGCCTGATGCTGCACAGTGAAGAGCTGCGGTTCAAACACCCCCAGGGCGGAAGGTCCATGAAAATAAGGACCAGAGCACCCTTCTGACCCCCCCGGGCCGGAACAGAAAAGGCGCCACCCTTGACATGATACCGTTTGGTTTCATAAAAGAGATACCAAATGGTATCACTTAAGAGGAGGCTTCATGCCGGACACACCCCCATCGCAATCAGTTTTCCGCGCTCTCGCCGATCCGACCCGCCGGGACATTCTGGTGATGCTGCGCGGACAGGACCTGACCATCGCAGAGGTTGCTGAGAACTTCGATATGACGCGCGCTGCGGTGAAAAAACACCTTACCGTGCTCTCTGACGGCGGGCTCATTCACACGGCGACCCGGGGACGGGAACGGGTGAACAGCCTCAATCCGGCGGGAATCGCACCTGTCAGTGACTGGTTTTCGCACTTCGACGGGTTCTGGAACGACCGCCTGACGGCACTCAAAGACGCAATTGAAAGGGACACACAATGACCGGACGCATTCTGAAAAAGGCAATCTTTCTGAAGGCACCGCGTGATCAGGTCTGGGATTATCTCACCCGGCCTGAGCATCTCGCAAAGTGGTTTCATGCGCCGAAGGCACCGCTGGTGACCGGGCAAAAGCTGGAAATGTTTGGTACGACCAGTGGTGATCTGCTGATATGGGGTGAGGTCACCGAGGCGCGCGCTCCGGAGTATCTGGAATATACCTTCACCGTCAAACCGATGGGGGATGCGGTGAGTGTGGTGACATGGTGGCTTGAGACAGTTCCCGGCGGGACGCAGCTCAGACTGGAGCACTCCGGCCTTGCTGCGACAGAAGACGCTTTTGGCCTTACGCTGGCGCTCGACAAGGGCTGGGACGAACATCTCATGCAGATGCGCGAATCACTGCACACTGCAGAATAAAATTCGGGCCGCCTCATGAGAGGCGGCCCGGAAACATTCGCGTCGCAGCAGGTTACTCTGCGGCCCAGCCCGATACGGCCTTGATCTCAAGGAACTCATCAAGACCAAAGACGCCGCCTTCGCGACCGTTGCCCGACTGCTTGTAGCCGCCAAAAGGCGAGCCCATCGCAAAGCCCTGACCATTGGTTTCAACCATCCCCGAGCGCAGCAGGCGCGCGACACGGCGGCGTTTTTCATCGTCTTCGGTCTGGACATAGTTGGTCAGTCCGTAAGGCGTATCATTGGCGATCGATACCGCCTCTTCCTCGGTCTCAAACGGAATGATGGACAGCACCGGGCCGAAGATCTCTTCGCGCGCGATGGTCATATCATTGGTTACATCGGCAAAAACCGTGGGCTTCACATAGTAGCCGCGGTTCAGGCCATCCGGCCGCCCGGTGCCACCGGCAACCAGACGCGCCTCGCCCATGCCCACCTCGATGAGCTTCTGAATTTTATCGAACTGCACCTCGGAGACTACAGGGCCGATATGACGCCCTTCTTCGGAAGCCGGGCCCACATGCGTGTTCTTCGCCACATCCGCGGCCATCTCCACCGCTTCGTCATAGCGCGATTTATGCACCAGCATCCGTGTGGGCGCGTTACAGGACTGTCCGGAATTGCGGAAACAGCGGATCGCCCCCTGTTTGGCGGCTTTGGGGTCGGCATCCTCAAAGATGATATTGGCGCCTTTGCCGCCCAGCTCCAGGCTGACACGCTTCAGTGTGTCGGCGGCGGCCTTTGAGATGGCGATGCCCGCGCGGGTGGAGCCGGTAAAGCTGACCATATCCACATCCGGATGCGACGACAGCTGGCTGCCGACGCCGGTACCGTCACCGTTCACCAGGTTGAAAACACCCGGTGGAAAGCCTGCCTGGTCGACGAATTCGGCAAAGAGCAAACCGGAGAGCGGCGCGATTTCGGAGGGTTTAAGGATCATCGTGCACCCGGTCGCAAGCGCCGGGATGGTTTTGAGGATAATCTGGTTCATCGGCCAGTTCCAAGGCGTGATCAGCGCGCAGACCCCGATGGGCTCCAGAAGCGTCTTTTCCGTACTGGTAAAATCGCGTTCAAAGCTGAAATCTTTGAACGCTTTGAGAAAGCCGTTGATATGCCAGGAGCCGGCGCCGACCTGTTGCTGGCGGCTGAGCTCAATCGGCGCGCCCATCTCTTTGGACATCGCCTGCGCCATTTCCTCGGCCCGGTCATTATAGATCTCGAGCAGGCGCTCAATGAGGCCTGCGCGCGCCTCTTTGGAGGTCTGCGACCAGGCAGGAAACGCGGCACGTGCGGCAGCGACAGCGGCATCTGTGTCCGTCTGATCGCCCAGCGATATTATGGCGCATTCTTCTTCGGTGGACGGGTCGATCACCGGGAAATCGCGCGTTTTGGCGGGCGCGACCCACTGACCGTTGATGTAAAATTTCTTATGATCCGACACAGGACTCTCCCTTATTCAGACGCCACGCGGGCGTGTTCGGCGGCACTCTGTCACTCCGGCGGGGCACGTACAAGAGAGGGGATGAAAGCAGGCCCGTTAAGGTTTAGAATTGCCCAAGAACAGGATTCCCACAGGAGGACAGCATGAGCTTGCGCATCAACGACACGGTTCCGGATTTTACCGCAGAAACCGATCAGGGAACGATTTCATTTCACGACTGGATCGGCGACAGCTGGGCCATTCTGTTTTCTCACCCCAAGGATTTTACACCCGTGTGCACCACGGAATTCGGCGCTGTCGCACAGCTGTCTGACGAATGGGCGAAACGCGGCACCAGGGTGATCGGCGTCTCGGTGGATGGTGTTGAGGACCACAAAAAGTGGAAAGGCGATATCGAAAAGGTCGGCGGCGCAAAGGCGGGCTTTCCGATTATCGCGGATGAAGGCCTTGCCGTCTCCAAAGCCTTCGACATGCTGCCCGCCGAGGCCTATCTGCCCGACGGGCGCACCCCGGCTGACAGTGCCACGGTGCGTTCGGTTTTTATCATCGGACCGGATAAACAGCTCAAGCTGTCAATGACATATCCGATGACAGTAGGGCGCAATTTTGCTGAAGTGCTGCGTGCGCTCGACGGGTTGCAGATGTCTCTGGGGCATGGTGTGGCGACACCCGCCAACTGGGTGCCTGGCGAGGATGTTATTATTCCGCCCACGGTCTCCAACGACGATGCCAAAGCCAAATTCGGTGAATTTGAGACGGTTCTGCCCTATCTGCGCAAGACCAGAGCGCCGGGATAACAGCCTGATCAGATCGGCAGCTCGGTTGTTGATTTGATCTCTTTCAGCACAAAACTGCTGTGCACCTCTTTCACGAAAGGGCTGCGCAGCATCACGTGTGTGAGGAAGGCCTCGTAGGCTTCCACATCCCCGATGCGGATCTTGAGCCGGTAATCCGATCCGCCCGATGTCGAGAGACATTCCACAATCTCAGGATGACGACGGGCCAGTTCGACAAACCCGCTCACGACTTTTTCCGAGTGATCGGTCAGGGTGATGGCCGCCAGCACGGTGAGTTTGCAGTCAAGCTGCGCCGGTGAGAGCAGCGCCACCCGCCGCAGAATAGTGCCGCGCGCCTCGAACTCCTGAATTTTCCGCCAGACGGTGCTCTGTGCCATCGCGCAGTTCTTTGCGATGCGCGCAAGCGGCTGATTTCCATCGCGCTGCAATTCCCGCAGGAGCTTTCTGTCGGAGGTATTAAATTTCACAATCAGATCCAATATGAAATATTATGATCAATATATAGCGAAATATCAGAAATAGGAAATAATTTCTCCCGGATTTCGGATGATTATGGGGCCGATCATTCAGGAGAATCAGAAAATGCCGCTGCGCGCAGATTACACCTCCAAGACGCCGGATGCGTCGGGCAGGTTTTCCTACACAGCAAAAGAGAATGATGTCTGGCAGCGGCTCTACACGCGTCAGATGGCGTCTCTCGGTCATCACGCCTGTGCGGCCTGGCTCGACGGGCGGGCAGCATTGGGCATCTTCGGCGATGCGGTGCCTCAGGTCGCAGACGTGGACCGGCGGCTCTCTGACCTCACCGGTGCCGGTGCGGAGCCGGTTGACGCACTCATTCCACAGGACGCATTTTCCAGGCTGCTTAGCCGCCGTCGCTTTCCGGTCGCGAATTTTATCCGGCGTCCGGAGCATTTTGACTATATTGAAGAGCCCGATATCTTTCACGAATGCTTCGGCCATTGCCCGATGATGGCGAATGAGCACTTCTGCCGGTTTGTCGAGGAGTTCGGCCGTGCGGCGCTGGCGCTTGGGCAAAAGCATTCTGCGCATCTTTTCCGGCTTTTCTGGTTCACCGTCGAATTCGGCCTGATCCGAGAACAGGGCGCGCGCAAGGCGTTCGGTGCCGGCATCATGTCGAGCCCGGGTGAGCTTGCGCATGCGATGTCAGAGGCGGCGCGGGTTGTGCCCTTTGATCTGATGACCGTACTGCGGACCCCCTACCGGATCGATATTCTGCAGCCGGTGTATTTTGAGATCAGCAGCTTTGCAGAACTCGCCGTCTGTCTTGAGCAGGATCTTGAAACGGTGCTGGAAGAGGCAAAAGCGCGGGGAGATCTTGAACCGCTATTTGACGCCGCGGCCTGACGAAACACTCCGGCGCTGAGCGCCGGAGCATCAGGTGCGGTTGCGATCAGGGCGCTGCGCGGGCCGTCTTTCTGCGACGGGCTATGACGCCAAACCCGGCAAGGCCGGCCAGCATCAGCGGCATTCCGGCCGGCAGCGGGACGGGTGAGACAGACTGCCGTGCGATCTCACCTGCTGCGAATTCTGCGAAATCAGCCTGAACGATGCGGTTGGGATGCACCGGGTCAATAAAGAGGAAAAGATCCGCGATTTCTTCCACGACAAGGGGCTCTCCGGTGACGGGGTTTACGCCGACCACGATGCAGTCCCCCACAGCAGGGTCCGCGCGCAGATTGAACGTGCAGGGCAGTGTCCCAGTGAGCAACCCGAGGCGGGACGGATCCGCCAGAAGATCATTAAAGTACGTGAACTGGTCGATCAGATAAACCGAAGCATCGGCGCGCAACGCGTCCAGTTCAGTCGAGAGCGCCCCGTTGAAGATGCTGGTGAGAGCGCTCGCGGCGGCCTGATTTGCCAGCGCTGAGTTAAGCGCTTCCTGCGCGGCTGCGACCTGATCGGCCGGCGCGTCGGTGGCATCCAGCAGGGCCAGTTCGCCCTGCGCCGCCAGTACGGGCAGGTTAAAGGCCGGGATCGCGCCGATATCCGGCAGGTTTGCCACAGCAAAATCATCAAACTGCGCGCCACCGAGCGTCTGAATATCGCGGATGCCGTCGGCAATGGAAGCTGCTACCGCGCGGACGCCTTCGGGTGTCAGAGTGCCGGCTGTGAGGCCCTGAAAAATGTCGTTCGCCCCGAAGAGCACGGAAACCAGCGGATTATCACCGGAAGAGCCGGCAAATGCGCTCAGCACCTGTGCCTGATTTCCGAATGTCGACAGCGAAACCAGTTGTGAAAGCTGAGGATCGGTTACCGTACCACCGGCGCTGTAGTCGGTTGCGTTGATGTCGCCCGCCGTGGCACCGCCGAGCGCGAAATTGAAATCTACCGCGAAGTTTTCTGCGATGATCTCTGTCCAGACGGGGCCATTGGAGAAGCGGCCGTCAACGCTGGGGGCTTTGAGCGCATCGCCAAGCTTGCCGTCATCGCTGAGGCTGTCGCCTGTCGCATAAAACGATGTGAAGGCATCGAAAACACTGGCGGCAGGGGCCGCAGTGCCGAGCGCGGCAAAACAGGCCGCAGAAAGTAACAGTTTACGCATGGTTTCCTCCCGGGGTTTCAGCGGCGAACTGCGCGGGACGTCGCTGTGCGGCGTCAGACTGCGCGCCGCAATTTGCAGGGAAGCTAGCGGTGCCGTTCCGGTCAGCAAGGAACAACGCAGCATTACCCAACGGAAATTACCGCAGGGTAAGGGGTGATAGCGGCCATGTTCCGCCTGAGATTTTGGGTTTTTGGAAACAATCCAACGAAAAAGGCCCCGCTGTTTCCAACGAGGCCTTTCGGTGGTTCTGTGCGGGCTTATTCGTCGGCCGGCGCTTCTTCTTTTTTGATCTCTTCGCCGGTCTCCTGATCGACGACTTTCATCGACAGACGCACCTTGCCGCGATCGTCAAAGCCCAGAAGCTTCACTTTTACTTCCTGGCCTTCTTTTAGCACATCCGAGGGGTGGTTCAGGCGACGGTTCTCGATCTGAGACACATGCACCAGACCGTCACGCTTGCCAAAGAAGTTCACGAAGGCGCCGAAATCGACGATCTTCACAACCGTACCGGTATAAACCTGGCCCTCTTCAGGCTCGGCCACGATGGCGTGGATCATGTCATAGGCTTTCTTGATCGAGTCGCCGTTGGGGCTCGCGATCTTGATGATGCCTTCGTCGTTGATGTCGACCTTGGCGCCGGAAACCTCGACGATCTCGCGGATTACTTTGCCGCCCGATCCGATGACTTCGCGGATTTTGTCGGTCGGCACCTGCATTGTCTCAATGCGCGGCGCGTGGATCGAGAAGTCCGCAGCACCGGTCAGCGCTTTGTTCATCTCGCCAAGGATGTGCAGACGGCCCGCTTTGGCCTGTGCCAGAGCTTTTTCCATGATCTCGGGCGTGATGCCTGCGATCTTGATGTCCATCTGCAGTGACGTGATACCGGCTTCGGTGCCCGCCACTTTGAAGTCCATGTCCCCGAGGTGATCTTCGTCGCCGAGGATGTCCGACAGGATCGCGTATTCGCCGTCATCCTCAAGGATCAGACCCATCGCAACACCGGCGACCGCGGATTTCAGCGGCACGCCCGCGTCCATCATGCTGAGCGACCCGCCGCAGACCGATGCCATCGACGAGGAGCCGTTGGATTCGGTGATCTCGGAGACCACGCGGATTGTGTAGGGGAAGTCTGTCGATGCCGGCAGAACCGCCTGCAGCGCACGCCACGCCAGTTTGCCGTGGCCGATTTCGCGACGACCCGGAGGGCCCACGCGACCAGCTTCACCGACAGAGTAGGGCGGGAAGTTATAGTGCAGCAGGAAGTTGGATTTGAAGTTGCCGTGCAGCGCGTCGATGAACTGCTCATCGTCGCCGGTGCCCAGCGTGGTCACGACGAGGCCCTGTGTCTCACCGCGGGTGAAGAGGGCAGAGCCATGTGTCCGGGGCAGCAGGCCCGTTTCACAAACGATATCGCGGATTTCATCAGTCGCGCGGCCGTCAATACGCTTGCCGGTCTTCACGACGTCACCGCGCAGGATGGAGGCTTCAAGGCCCTTCATCGCGGAGCCGAGGTTCGGGTCGGCCTGCTCTTCTTCGGACAGCTTCGAGAGGATCTCGTCGCGTGCCTTGCTGACGGCGGCAGTCCGTTCCTGCTTGTCTGTGAGTGCAAAGGCCGCGCGCATGGCTGCCTCACCCTCAAGTCTGACTTTAGCCGCAAGTTCCGAATAATCAGCGGGCTGGAAATCAAACGGCTCTTTCGCCGCGTCTTCAGCCAGACCGATAATCAGATCGACAACCGGCTGGATCTGCTCGTGGGCGAACTTCACCGCACCCAGCATCTCTTCTTCGGTCAGCTCATAGGCTTCGGATTCGACCATCATCACGGCGTCTTTGGTGCCGGCGACAACCAGATCAAGGCGCTGCTCGGGGTTCAGGCGCAGGTCCTGCATGTCGTCCACAGTCGGGTTCAGGATGTATTCGCCATCCTCGAAACCAACGCGGCAACCGCCGATCGGGCCCATGAATGGCGCGCCCGAGATGGTCAGCGCGGCAGAAGCCGCAATCATCGCAACCATGTCCGGATCGTTGACCAGGTCGTGTGAGAGAACGGTACACATCACCAGAACTTCGTTTTTGAAGCCGGGGACAAAGAGCGGACGCAGCGGCCGGTCAATCAGACGCGCGGTCAGCGTCTCTTTCTCGGTCGGGCGTGCTTCACGCTTGAAAAAACCGCCAGGCACTTTGCCGGCGGCGTAATATTTTTCCTGATAGTGCACGGTCAGCGGAAAGAAATCCTGACCGGGTTTTTGTTTCTTGGCAAAGGTGACGTTTGCCATAACGCTGGTTTCGCCAAGCGTTGCAATCACCGACCCGTCCGCCTGACGGGCCACTTTTCCTGTTTCCAGTGTGAGCGTTTCTTCGCCCCACTGCATGGATTTTTTCACTTCGTTGAACATCTGTGTTTCCTGTTTTGGCCCATTGGCCATTGCATAGGGGGCGAATTCCCCCTGACCCCGGTATCTTCTTTTGGCGGCGCTGAGGTCCGGGCGCCGGCTTTCAGATTGCGCGTACGTACACGAGAAACGGCCCTTTGGAAAGGGATGCTTTGACGCGGTCAGCCCTTGCGCACGGGCTTTGCAGGCGGGGTTTTATATGAGGGTTCCGCGTCGGGAAAAAGCGGCAGAGTGCGGGTGTCGCCGCGGTTGATATCAAAGCGTTTCATCCAGGGCTTTGGCGGTGCAATGGTGCCGCCGGGCTGCCATTTAAAGTAGCCCAGCTGGCCGGAGGCAGGGACGGGGCCGACCGGGCGCGGATCTGCCAGAACCAGACCTGCGGCTCCGCCGAACCATTCGCTGTCCGAGGCAGTGATGATCTCAGTGACTTTTACCGTGCCGATGATCGCCGAGCGCACCAGATCTTCGGGCCTCGGACAGGTTACACCGTGCTTTGCAAGACGCCAGTGTGCCCAGCGATATTCGTCTTCTTTCATACCCGAAGCGGCGTGGATGCAGATGGTGCCTGTGGTCATGCGCCCGGCCCGGATGGCTCCCATGGAGCGGTTTTCGATGACCTTGCCGCCGTGGATTATCGCCCAGGCCCACGGCTGGCGAACAGAGAGAGCAAGGCGCGGCAGGTTATCCATAGGCCGGAAATAGGGCAGGGGAAGTTAGGGGCAATAAACCGGACGGCTGCGCGACCGGATGCTGCGTGAGTTAAAACTTCACAACTGCCCGTTGCGCTGGCACAGTCGGAGTCTGCGATTTCAGACCGCGCGTCGCCGGCCCCCTGAGGCGGGCTGGTTCAGCGCCCCGGAAGGAGGCTCCGCAGGGGTCCGGGCGCGCCGCAGAGCGGTCTGATCATTGACGCGGAAAGGGCAGCCATAAACGCCCGTGATCTGTTTAACGGAGGAGAAACTATGCTTGATACAACCCATATTGATGAGGTCACCGCAACGCTTGATGCGTTCGGCGAGGCGCTGGCAGCAGGGGATATCGACAAGGCAGTGGCCTGTTTCACCGATGACTGTTACTGGCGCGATCTCGTCTCTTTCACGTGGAATATCAAAACGATGGAGGGAAGGGACTCCGTGCGCGAGATGCTGGAAAGCCAGCTGAGCCATGTGAAGCCTTCCGCCTGGGCGCCCGATGAGAACGAGCTCGTTGACCATGCCGATGGTCTGACCACCGCCTGGATCACCTTTGAAACCGACGTATCGCGCGGCTACGGCCAGGCGCGGTTGCGCGACGGCAAAATCTGGACGCTGCTGACCTCGATGACCGAACTCAAAGGGCATGAAGAGCCGCTCGGGTTCGAGCGGCCGCTGGGGGCCAAACACGGTGCGGGCAAGAACCGGACGACCTGGAAAGAAGAACGCGAGGCGGAAGAGGCCGAGCTTGGATATACCCGGCAGCCGCATACGGTGATTGTGGGCGGTGGTCAGGGCGGGATTGCGCTGGGGGCGCGGCTGCGCCAGCTCGGCGTGCCGACGATCATTATCGAGAAAAACGACCGACCCGGCGACAGCTGGCGCAACCGGTATAAATCGCTCTGCCTGCATGATCCGGTCTGGTACGACCACCTGCCTTACCTGCCGTTCCCGCCCAACTGGCCGGTTTTTTCGCCAAAGGATAAAATCGGCGACTGGCTGGAGATGTACACCAAGATCATGGAGCTGAATTACTGGACCCGCAGTACCTGCAAATCCGCGGAATACGACGCGGCGCGAAAGGAATGGACTATTGTCGTCGATCGTGACGGCGAAGAGGTCACGCTGAAACCAGAGGAGCTGGTTCTGGCCACCGGCATGTCGGGCAAGGCAAATGTGCCGGAGTTTCCCGGAATGGCGACATTCAAAGGCGATCAGCACCATTCCTCAAAGCACCCCGGACCGGATGCCTATAAGGGCAAAAAGGCGGTGGTCGTGGGCTCGAACAATTCGGCGCATGATATCTGTGCCGCGCTGTGGGAAAACGACGTCGATGTGACGATGGTACAACGCTCGACGACCCATATCGTCAAATCGGATTCGCTGATGGATATCGGTCTGAGCGCGCTTTATTCCGAGCAGGCGGTGGCCGATGGAATGACTACGCAGAAAGCGGATCTGACATTTGCATCAGTCCCTTACGCTATTCTCGCTGATTTCCAGAAACCTGTTTATGCCGCCATCAAGGAGCAGGATCAGGCGTTCTATGACGGTCTGGAAAAGGCGGGTTTCCGGCTTGACTGGGGGGCGGACGATTCCGGTCTATTTATGAAATATCTGCGCCGCGGGTCAGGGTACTACATCGACATCGGTGCCAGTCAGCTGATCATCGACGGCGAGATTAAACTGGCGCATGGCCAGGTAACCGAGATCGTTGAGGACGGTATGGTCCTGGATGACGGCACAAAGCTTGAGGCCGATCTGATTGTCTATGCAACGGGCTATGGCTCGATGAACGGCTGGGCTGCGGATCTGATCGGGCAGGACGTGGCCGATAAGGTGGGCAAATGCTGGGGGCTGGGGTCGGATACGCCCAAGGACCCGGGCCCCTGGGTTGGCGAGCAGCGAAATATGTGGAAGCCGACGCAGCAGGAAGGGCTGTGGTTTCACGGTGGCAACCTGCACCAGTCGCGGCATTATTCGCAGTTCCTGTCGCTGCAGCTCAAAGCACGCATGGAGGGGCTGGACACCCCGGTTTATGGCATACCGGAGACCCATCACACAGGCTGATCCTCTGTTTCGCGGAGCACGCGGCCGGAATGTCATGCCGGCCACGTGCGTTTCCCGCCCGTTTTTGATAGACGGCGCGAAACGGATTGAGTGACACGAGGAGTTCCCATGACGACACGCACCAGAATTGCCGCCGGAAACTGGAAAATGAACGGTACTGCCGCTGATCTGGCCGAGGTTGAGGCGATTGCGGCGACCGGCGCCCGGACGTCTGAGGTCGTAACGCTGCTGTGCCTGCCGGCCACGCTGATCGACCGGGCGCGCGGCTACGGGGTTTCGCTGGGGGGGCAGACCCTGCACGCGGCGACATCCGGTGCGCATACCGGGGATATCTCCGGGCAGATGCTGGTCGATGCCGGGGCGACGTATGTCATCGTGGGCCATTCTGAGCGCCGCACGGATCACGGGGAGAGCGATGCGGATATCTGCGCACAGGCCGAAGCGGCATGGGCCGCCGGGCTGACGGCTGTGATCTGTATCGGCGAGACCGAAGCACAGTACCGTGCCGGCGAAACCCTTGATGTGTTGCGGGGCCAGATTGAGGGGTCTGTGCCGCAGGGGGCGACGCCTGGCAATACGGTCATCGCCTATGAGCCGGTCTGGGCAATCGGTACCGGACTGACGCCTGAAGTCCCGGAAATTCAGTCAGTGCATGCGGAAGTGCGGGCCGCTCTCGGGGCTCATGTGCACGGGGGAGAGACCCTTTCGGTGCTTTATGGCGGATCGGTCAAGGCGGCGAACGCGGTCGGGATTTTCGCTCTGGATGATGTCGATGGCGGCCTTGTCGGCGGTGCATCGCTGAAAGCTGCTGATTTCGTGCCCGTCATAGAGGCGCTCGCCGCCGGCTGACGCCCTGCGGTCAGCGGGCGTCGTCGTCGAGAACGCGTGCGAAAATGCCGACCAGAAACGCCGTCGTCATGCCGAACATCAGGATTCCGGTGACTGAGATCATGGCGCCGAGGATCCGGAACTGTTCGGTGAGCACCACATCGCCGTATCCCAGCGTCTGGTAGGTGGCGAGAGCGAAATAAATCGGTTCTTCATAGCCCGGCAGTGCGCCGATCAGCCAGAGTGACAGCGCGCTGATATAGATCTGCAGCGTGTGCGAAATGATGGCCCCGAGAAACAGGAAACAGACCGTCATAATCTGATGTGTGCGGCTTTTGTCGGGCCCGAAATGGTCATCGTCCTTCAGGTGACGGATCATTTTTGCAATGATCAGGATATGCACCATCGCACAGGCCAGCAGCAGTGCGCCGCCAATACCAATCTGAATGAGAACGAGCATGAAATTCCGGTCGGGATCTGTTTCGGAAAATCTCTAACCGTTGTCTCCGGCGGAGTCCAACATCAGGACTGCGACCAGGCCGCGAGGGCGACGACGATCATCATTGACAGGGCCATTGCGATGTTAATGGCACGCTGGGCCCGTTCAGGCAGGTTCATGCGTTGCAGGGAAATTCCCAACCAGAGCCAGGCAAAGTGAATTGGAATCCAGATGGCGTTCACGATGAGAAATTTCAGCGCAATTTCGGCAGCGTAATTGCCGGGCCAGAAACTGAAACCGGTGAAAAGCGCGGTGTTCACGGCATAGGCTTTGGGATTGATCGCCTGCAGCACAATGCCGCCGCCGATGCCCGGCGGGCTCGCCCGTTCGATAAAGGCGATCCTGCTGCCGGCAAAAGCGATTCGGAAGGCCAGCCAGGCCAGATAGCTGACCGAAGCAATAAACAGCAGCGTGCGCAGCCGGTCATCGGCCAGGAGTGCCGCGGTGAGGCCGCTGACAACAGCCAGACAAACGAGGTTAGTACCGACAAAAAGCCCCGCGACATAGCGGGTGCCGGCGGCAGCCCCGAATGCAGCGCCCACACCGGCGGTTGATAAAACACCCGGGCCCGGCGTGATAATCAGGAAAAAGACGGCAGCAGCGAATGTCAGCATGGGCGCATACTATGGGCTGGGACAGCGGGGTAAAGACCTCTGTGGTCAAAGAAAAACCGCGCCCCCGGGGCGCGGTTCAGTCGGGAGCGATAACGGCCCCTTTTGTTGTCGGTGCGGCGGCCTGGTGGGCAGCCGGTGCCGCGCTTATCTGCGCAGACCGAGGCGCTTGATCAGATCCTGATAGCGGCTCTCGTCTTTGCCTTTGACATAGTCGAGGAGCTTGCGGCGTGTTGCCACCATCTTGAGCAGACCACGGCGGCCGTGGTTGTCTTTTTTGTGTGTCTTGAAATGCTCGGTAAGTGTAGCGATGCGCGAGCTCAGGATTGCAACCTGTACTTCGGGCGAACCGGTATCGCCTTCTTTGGTGGCGAAATCTTTCATAATGCGCGACTTGTCTTCTGCGGTAATCGACATCGGGGTCCCCTTTCAAAAAGAGTTTCAGGAATGGCGCAGGCCGGGATGTCGTCCAGCTCAGGCCCGTGGAGATTCTGCCGGCAAAAGGATTCCCGACAGCGATGGGCGCGTATAGTCAGCTCTGAGAGAAATGGCAAACGCTGAATCGCATGTGTCGCAGCGGGGGCCGGCGTCAGGCCGGTGCGAGACCCGCGATCATCGCGGAGCTCAGTGGTATCACGGTCAGGTCCTGTGCCTCCAGTGCCGGCTCGCCATAGATTTCCGCAACGCTTGAGCCGTTCATTGTGACATGCATCACTTCGGGGTCATAGGGATCAGGCGCAACACCAACCCGGGGTTCACCCGCGCTGTCGGCCAGGTCGTCCCAGACCACCACCAGGCTGTCGGACCCGGGCGTGTAATCGAGCGGCTCGGACGGTGTGCCCTGCATGATCCAGTCGCCAAGTTTTACGGAAGGTTGTGCCTCAGGGGCGGGGGCATCGGCGAAATCTGCAATACCTTCAACCGGTTCCGGAAGATCAGGCTCCGGACCCTCATCTGCGGGCCAGGTGGACATCCATTCGCGACCTGCCGCGGTTTCTTGCGCGAAAACCGCACCTGTATCCGGCAGAGGTTCTTCAAACATATCATAAAGGTAGTCGTCGCTCTCGTCATACGCCTGAGCGGCATCTTCCGTTTCCGCTCCGTTCCAAAGCCCGTCGATGGTATCGAGTATATTGCCGTCGTTCAGGTCGGAGAAATCGTCTGTTTCGTTTTCAGGGGATGACGTGTCTTCATCGGTTTCGATATCAGTTTTGGTGACGACGAATGACGCGGCACCCGCGCCCACCAGTCCGGCAAGGCCCATCAACCACATCATTGCAGGTTCACCTCATGCTCAATACCCCCGGACGGATCCGGCACCACAGGCAGTCTTAACGGCGAATTCCTACTCTTCGGTTAACCGGTGGCAACCGGATCCCATCGCTCGGGTCTGCGGGCATAGGGCAGATAGAGCGGATGCCTCGGATGCCCGTCCTTTGTCAGTCCGAGATGCCAGAGGGCGGTTCCCGCACCGGCGAGCATACGCGCCACGAGGGGACCGCGGTTGCGATGCGCGCCATGCACGCCCCAGGCGGCGATCACCCGGTCCGCCCGGGCTGCAGCGCGCAGCAGGACCGCGTCATTATCCTCGCCCACCGGCGTGGGCGCTTTGCGCATGCCAAATGGGTCGGTGTCGCGCCAGGCAAAAATGTTCGTCACGCTGAAAGCGCCGTATCCGAGCGCGCGTGCGCGTGCTTCGCAGCGGGCCACGGTCGGGTCGTTCTGCACCTCATCGGCAACAGACGGATTGAGCATGATAAAATTCAGCCGTTCCGCTTCCGGGTCCCAGACGCGGCTCAGGCAATAACGATAGGCCCCGCAGTCGGAATACTCAGCTTCGGAGCGCGTCGTGTCTGTGTTGTGAATGCGAACGAACATGGGCCGGTCCGGCGTAACCTCTGCGTGTGGTCACCCTGGCAGAAAAGCCGCCCTTCGGAAAGGACGGCTTTGCTACTGCGGGGAAGTCTGCTGTCAGGCTGCTGCGACAGCGCGGCGGCCGGGCAGGTCAAAGACTTCGCCGCGTGTCTCCAGGATCGCGGCCGCCACAAGAGCATAAAGCACGTGCCCCCAGAGTGCGACCCAGGTGATGCCTGTGAACCCGAGGAAAGGTTTCATGCCGACCACCAGATGTGCCATGCCATAAAGCGCAAAGACCCAGAGGGCGACGCCATAGACGGCGGCTGTCACGCTCCAGTGCAGGTTTGGCAGCACGGCGCGCTGCACCGGGCGGGCAACCAGATAATATCCAAGCACATAAAAGATCAGTCCGGTCAGCGTGTGCAGCAAATGTGCGGCACCGGCGGGGTTTGAACCGAAAACGGCCTTGAGCGTGCCGCCGGCGAGACCCACAGGCGCGAGTTTAGCGTATCCTGCAAGCGGGCTGAGGGCCTGCCCGAAGGCATCAAAGGCAATGGTGGCGAATGCCCCCGCGGTCAGAATGGTGAGGGCCGTGCGTTTCAGATCAGTGGTGTCAGTCATATCAGTCTCTCCTTTTTGGCTATATGCATTGTTCTGACACCGATATGACGGCTGCGGCGACGCGCGCCTACCGCCCTCACGCAGGCCTTACCTGCGCGTCGCGAACCGTAACAATTTCTGTAATAATCAGCTGTTTCTGCTGACATCCGCGCGAGTTTTGCGACATACTGAAATATTAGGAACCGGTCAGTCCTGAATTTTCAGGACGCGGGTCGGGTGCAGTTCGCCCGATCTGTAAGTTCCCACCGCAACGGCACGCCCGTCAAAGGACGCCCAGCAGGTATCGCCGTATTCCACGCCAGGGGCCATCACCATGCCGGGATTGCCATTGCGCAGCCGGACCGCACCTTCCTGTGTGGCCCGGACTTCGGGCAGATCAGTAAAAGCGATCTCAAGCGGTTTGATGTGCGCATCAAGCGCTGGGGTTTTCGCCATCTCGTCGATCTGTTGCAGGGTGAGGCCATCCGCAGCGTCAAAGGGTCCCGACCAGGTCCGGCGCAATTCGCGCACATGGCCGAAACATCCCAGAGCAGCGCCAAGGTCGCGCGCAACCGAGCGGACATAGCCGCCTTTGCCGCAGACCATTTCCAGCATCACGTGATCAGCATCCGGCCGGTCGGTCAGCAACAGGCTGTCAACATAAAGCGGTCGCGCTGCGATCTCCATTTCTTCACCGTCCCGGGCGCGTTTATAGGCCCGCTCCCCGTCGATCTTTACCGCTGAAAACTGCGGCGGCACCTGTTCAATATCGCCAATAAAGCTTTGCAGGGCTTCTTTGATCGCCTCATCATCCGGGCGCAGATCGCTTTGCGCGATCACCTCGCCTTCGGCATCATCAGTGTTGGTGGCTTGCCCGAGCCGCACCGTGAACTCATAGGCTTTGAGTGCATCGGTGACATAGGGCACTGTTTTGGTGGCCTCCCCGAGTGCGACAGCCAGAACGCCCGTTGCATCGGGATCCAGTGTCCCGGCGTGTCCTGCTTTCTTTGCGTCAAAGGCCCAGCGGACTTTGTTCACCACCGAGGTCGATGTGATGCCTGCCGGTTTATCCACCACCAGCCAGCCTGAAATATCGCGGCCTTTGCGTCTGCGTCCCATGGTACCCTCGTGTCTGAACGTCGCCGCGCTCCTTACAGGCACAACAGCGTGGTGGAAACAGGAATTGCGGCGGCCTAGCGCGCGGGTCTGGTGATGCCGACAATCGGGCCAAGACGAAAGCCCAGATCATTGCGCCCGAGATCAGGTGCATAGAGGCGGGAAATTCTGCCATCGAAATAAAGCGCCTGGGGCATCTGCAGGTGATCGCGAAAGAGCAGGCCAAAAGTGTGAAAGTTCACCGGCGCCCCGGAAATGGCAAAGATCACCTTCTCGCCGTCTGCGGAGGTGCCAACCCCGTTGCGGATGTATTTCGACGTGCCGTCTTCGAGAAAGCGCGGATGCAGCGCCCCGTCAATCACCAGCATCGGCCCGGACTGCGTTGCATCCCGGCACGGCGGGTTTTCGGCCAGGAACCGGCCTGTTTCGATAACATCCGCGCGCCCGGACCTTACACAGAAAACACCATTGGGCAGCAGTCCGAAATTACCAGGGCCGGCGCTGGTGATGACGCGCATTTTCTCCTCGCCGTTTTCGACATAGTGGCCGACGGGCGCGCGATCGTCGTGATACATGCCGGCATTCATGGCAAAGACAAGCTCGAGCCCCTGCGATTCAAGGGCCGCGTCGATGGTATAAAACTGACCGTAGACCGCCCCGCTGTCGTCTTCCAGAAAAAGCCGGATATCATCTTCGCGCGCGTCGGCCTCGCAGATGGTATATGTTTCGCCCAGAAAAGTATCTGTGCGGCACTCAACAGCGCCTGCGGACGTGGCCATCAGGGTCAGGCAGACGACCAGGGTCCCTGCCGCGCCGCGCATCAGGCGTCACCTTCTCCGCTGGTGTCACGCAGAACGGTGTCCTGCTGCAGCATGCGGCGGGTTTCGTCCATCTGGTCAAATGTCTTATCGAGCCGGAACCGCAGATCGGGCGCAAACTTGAGCGCGAGCTTTTTCGACACCAGCCTGCGCAACTCACCTTTGTTGCGTGACAGCAGGCTGATCACCTCATCCTGACCGGTGCCCCCCAGAGGAAGCACATAGGCAGTTGCGATCCGCAGGTCGGGAGAGGTCCGGACCTCGCCCACGGTGATGGACATGCGGTTCAGGTCAGGGTCATGCACGTCGCCGCGGGCCAGCACCTCTGAGAGGGACCGGCGGATCAGTTCGCCCACACGCAACTGCCGCTGAGACGGGCCTGAGCCCTCGTGAAATCTGTTCTTGGCCATGATCCTCATCTAAGCGGTCTGCCGCCCTTTGCCAAGCAGGCGCGGCCACGCTATGACGCAGCGTGCAGCGCAAAAAAGGAAGTGCGACATGGATCAGCCTTTGAAAACCGTGATCACGGGCGTGTCGGGCCGGATGGGGCGCATGCTGGTCGCAACGATCGCTGACAGCGACAGGACGGTGGTGAGCGCTGCGGTCGAACGCGCCGGCCACGACTGGATAGGGCGCGATCTTGGCGAGGTGCTTGGCGGCGCACCCACGGGCGTTACCGTGACAGATGATATCGCACTGGCGCTGCAGGGAGCTGATGCCGTGATTGATTTCACAGCACCAGCGGCAACAATTGCCTTTGCGCGGGCCGCAGCAGAGGCCGGTGTGGCCCATGTCATCGGCACAACAGGCATGACAACAGATGATATCGCACAGCTTTCCGGCCCGGCGGAGCGCACGGTGCTGGTGCGCGCCGGCAATATGAGCCTCGGGGTGAACCTGCTGGTTCAGCTGACAAGGCGGGTCGCTGCAGCGCTGGACGAGGATTACGATATCGAGATTATCGAATCCCATCACAACCAGAAGGTCGATGCGCCCTCAGGAACGGCTCTGATGCTGGGCGAGGCCGCAGCTGCTGGCCGCGGCGTGGCGCTTGAGGATGTCTCCGACCGGGGACGTGACGGGATCACCGGCGCGCGTACCCGCGGTGACATCGGCTTTGCCGCCATTCGCGGGGGCGATATCGTTGGCGAGCACGATGTGATGTTTGCCGCCACAGGCGAGCGCATCACCCTGCGCCATGTGGCGTCAGACCGCTCGGTCTTTGCCAGGGGCGCGGTAAAAGCTGCCCTCTGGTCGCGCGGAAAACCGCCCGGTGCCTATGATATGCTGGACGTTCTGGGCCTGTCGGAAGACTGATCCGGCGGCGCGGAAAATCTGCAGCTCATTGTGAACCAGAGGGCGCTGTCAGGCGTATACAATACATCACACGATCCAGGAGGTCTGAATGATGCGTATTGCTACCCTGTCTTTTGTCGCCGCGCTTGCGGTATCGGCCACACCTGTGCTGGCCGAATTCACCAAAGTTGACGATCAGTCAGAATTTGTGGCGCTTGTCGCCGGCAAAGAGCTCAAGCGCCCCTTCGTGAACCTTGAAGTTTCGCCCGACGGGCAGATCACCGGTCGGGGTGCCGCATGGCCTGTGTCCGGCGAATGGACCTGGAAAGACGGCTTTTTCTGCCGCGATCTTTTCTGGGGCGAAGACGCGCTGGGATATAACTGCCAGGAAGTCAAAGCCGCGGGCGATCGTGTGATCTTCACATCTGATCAGGGTGCGGGTGATTCCGCCGAATTCCGCCTGCGCTGAGGCGCGGCTCAGAAATCGACAGCAATCCCTTTGTTTTCCCAGTCGCCGTAGCGCACGGGCTCCGGGCCATCACGTCCGCCGAGTTCC
The DNA here is from genome assembly GCF_012932215.1 of Roseobacter ponti. Taxonomy (GTDB): domain Bacteria; phylum Pseudomonadota; class Alphaproteobacteria; order Rhodobacterales; family Rhodobacteraceae; genus Roseobacter; species Roseobacter ponti. The sequence continues at coordinate 311,088 of NZ_CP048788.1, forward strand.
GGGGGCAGGTCGGTTGATCCGGCCGCTGCCCTGCGCTCTGCTGCCTCCTGAAGAGCCCGTCGTGCGGCCGGGGGTAAATCCGGCTCGGGCGTCGGTGTGGGATCGTTCGGGGCTGGCGGGATAGGTTTGTCGCCAGGTTTTGGATTGCCCGGCACATCAGGCGCGGGGTCAGGCTGCTTTGGTGGTACAGGGTCCTGCGACGGATCGCCGGGACCGGGTTTTTCGACTGGCATGGCACATGTCCTTTCCGGTTATACTTGATATACGTCGCCCTTTCGCGCAGACAACCCGCCAGATCCACTCTCAGCCAGGTGCCAGATGTCAGATACAGGAGTTCCCGCGCGCTTGAGCGCTGTTTACATGCTAGATCAGGTGCTTGGTGAAGGCCGGCTGATGTCCGAACTGCTGGGGGCCGGGGTGCTCGACAAACTGCCCGTTGAAGACCGCGCGCGCGCTGCCCGTCTGGCGCAGGACACTCTGCGCAGTCTTGAGCGGGCGGATCGCATTCTTCAGAAACATCTCTCAAAATACCCGCCGCTGACTGTCCGCAATGCGCTGCGGGTCGGCGCGGTCGAGCTTTGCCAGGGCGCTGCCGCGCACGGTGTGGTCAACGCAATGGTCGAGGTGGTGTCGCGGCAAAAGAACTTCGGCCACCTTAAGGGGCTGACAAATGCGGTTCTGCGCAAAGTCGCAGCCGACGGCCCGGAGGCCTGGGCTGCACTGCGGGCTCCACGCCTGCCGAAATGGCTGCGCGGCCCCCTCGTTGAAGCCTGGGGCGCAGAGGCGATCGGAGCGATGGAAGTTGCGCATTTCGCCGGCGCGCCGCTTGATCTGACTGCGAAAAGCGATCCGAAGGCTGTGGCGGATGCCACAGGCGGCGTACTTTTGCCGAACGGGTCGGTGCGTGTGTCAGATGCCGGACAGGTATCAGCCATGCCCGGTTTTGACGCCGGGGACTGGTGGGTTCAGGACGCGGCCGCCGCCGTGCCGGTTCAGGTGCTCGCCCCTGTTGCCGGAGAACGCGTGCTCGATCTTTGCGCCGCGCCAGGTGGCAAAACCATGCAGATTTCCGCCAGCGGTGCGCAGGTGACGGCAGTGGACGAGTCTCCCTCGCGCATGAAACGCGTCGGGGAGAACCTCGTGCGCACCGGGCTGAAAGCCGATCTGATCGTTGAGGATGCACGGGCTGTGACCGGCAGTTATGACGCGTGTCTGCTCGATGCGCCCTGTTCGGCCACAGGCACGATGCGGCGTCACCCCGACCTGCCACATGCCAAGGACGGATCGGAGTTCGGTGACCTGATTGATCTGCAGGAACAGCTTATTGATCATGCCTGGAGCCTCGTCAGGCCCGGCGGGCGGCTGGTTTTCTGCACCTGTTCTCTGTTGCCGGACGAAGGCGAAGTGCAGATTGACGACGCGCTGCTGAGACATGCGGATATGACCGTAAACACTCCGGTGCCCGACGGTATCGACCCGGCGTGGATCACCAGCGAAGGCGGGCTGCGGCTCAGACCGGATTACTGGGCGGACAAGGGCGGCATGGACGGGTTCTACATCGCGCGTCTGGACAAATCTGCCTGAGACGCATGCCGCAATCAGTGGCGGGCTGACAAAGCCGGTGACTCGCCGCCTGCCGCAGGTTATCATCTGGTCAAAGCGCCGCGAGAGCGTCCCAAGGCAGAGTATCAGATGTCCGGAACCTACAGTTTCGCCGCGAGAAAAGTACATTTTCTGAACCGCTGGCACGCGCGTCGCGTCGGCAGGATGAAGGCGCGCGCGGTTGGATTTGTCTCTGCACCCGAACCCCGCACCATCGGCAGTTTTGCGCGTGGCCGTCAGCTGATGGCCGGCAACTTTCTCTTTGCGGGGCATCTGGTCGAGCAGAAAGACGCCGATATCTGGGATCTGCCTGCGCCCAACGAAGACTTTGTGCGCGAACTGAACGGTTTTGCCTGGCTTGACGATCTGGCTGCTGTCGGTGACGGGCCCGCACGCGATGCAGCACAGCGCTGGCTCCGGGGGTGGATCGATCGGTCCGGCCGGGGCCGCGGGCCGGGCTGGACCCCGGATCTGACCGGGCGGCGGCTCATCCGCTGGATCAACCACGCGATTTTTCTGCTGCGCAACACTGAAGCCGAAGAGAGCCACGCATTCTACGGCAGCCTCTACCGCCAGACTCATTTCCTTTCCAGCCGCTGGCAGGGGGCGGCACCGGGTCTGCCCCGGTTCGAGGCGCTGACGGGGTTGATCTATGCCGGGCTCGCACTGGAGGGCATGGAGACGATGGCCATGCCCGCGGTTAACGCGCTGGCCCGGGAATGCCGGACACGGATTGATGATCAGGGCGGGTTGCCGACACGTAACCCGGAAGAACTGCTGGAGGTTTTCACGCTGCTCACCTGGGCGGGCGCGGCCTTGTCCGATGCGGGACATGCGGTGCCCCCCGATCACGTTGCGGCCATCGGGCGCATCGCACCGACGCTGCGCACGCTGCGCCATTCTGATGGCGGGCTTGCGCGGTTTCACGGGGGCGGGCGCGGCGCCGAAGGCTGGCTCGATCACGCGCTGGCGCAGGCTCAGGTCAGGGGCCGCCAGCCGGACGGCCTGTCGATGGGCTATGCGCGGCTTTCGGCAGGACGCACGAGCGTGGTGATGGACGCCTCGCGCCCTCCCTCGGGTGCGGCCTCTTACAATGCGCACGCCTCGACGCTGGCCTTCGAACTCACGTCGGGCCGGCGTCCGCTTGTGGTTAACTGCGGATCAGGCCGGACCTTTGGCCCGGACTGGCGGCGTGCGGGCCGGGCGACACCGTCACATTCGACCCTGTCGCTGGATGGTTATTCCAGCGCCCGTCTTGGGGCGGCCGACCGCAACAGCGGACGCGAGCCGCTGATCGAGGGGCCGACCCATGTGCCCATCGAGGTCGGTCACGCCTCTGATGGTCTGCGCTTGCAATCGGGGCACAACGGGTTCACGCCGACGCACGGGCTGACCCATGCCCGGACACTTGAGATGACCTTTGACGGTCGTGCGGTCGCGGGCGAGGACATGCTGCTGGCGATGGAGAGTGCGGAGAAACGCCGTTTTGACCGGGCGATGGACGCGGCAGGGCTGGGCGGTATCGCCTTTGACATCCGCTTCCATCTGCACCCGGAAGTCGATGCCACCATCGATCTTGGCGGGGCGGCGATTTCCATGGCGCTTAAGAGCGGCGAGATCTGGGTGTTCCGGCACGACGGCACGCAGAAACTGACGCTGCAGCCATCGGTTTACCTTGAGACCGGCCGTCTGAAGCCGCGCGGGTCAAATCAGATTGTCCTTTCGGGTCGGGCTATGTCATATGCCACCCGTGTCCGCTGGTCCTTGTCCAAGGCGCAGGAAACTGCGATTGGCGTCCGGGATCTCAGCCAGGATGCGCCAGATCTGACCGACTACTGACCATAAGGACCAGAGCCCATGACCGACCTCGTCCCGCTGCGCCGCGCGTTGCTTTCCGTATCTGACAAAACCGGGCTGGCGGAACTGGGACAGGCGCTTGCGACCAGGGGTGTTGAACTCCTTTCGACCGGCGGCACGGCAAAGGCGCTGCGCGAGGCCGGGCTGTCAGTGAAAGACGTCTCGGAGGTTACAGGCTTTCCCGAGATGATGGACGGACGTGTGAAAACGCTGCATCCGGTGGTGCATGGCGGGCTGCTCGCGCTGCGCGACAACGATGAGCATGTGGCGGCGATGGACACACACGGCATCGGCGCAATCGACCTTGTGGTGGTGAACCTATATCCCTTTGAGGCAACCGTGGCCCGGGGGGCGGGCTATACCGAAGCTATCGAAAATATCGACATCGGTGGGCCCGCGATGATCCGTTCGGCAGCCAAAAACCACGGGTTTGTGACGGTGGTGACGGATGTTGAGGATTACGAGCCGTTGCTCGAAGAGCTTGATCGCCACGACGGGCACACGGGGTACGCCCTGCGCCAGCGCCTTGCACAGACGGCGTATGCGCGGACCGCCGCCTATGATACTGCCGTCAGCTCCTGGATGGCGGGAGAGACCGGCCCAACACCGCGGCGGCGAGCTTTTGCCGGCACGCTCGCGCAGGAGCTGCGCTATGGCGAGAACCCGCACCAGCAGGCATCGTTTTACCGGGACGGCTCCGCGCGTCCGGGCGTGGCAACGGCAAAACAGCATCAGGGAAAAGAACTGAGCTATAACAACATCAACGATACCGATGCCGCCTTTGAGCTTGTCAGTTCGTTTGATCCGGCCGACGGGCCCGCCTGCGCGATCATTAAACATGCTAATCCCTGCGGCGTGGCGCGCGGTGCGACACTTAAAGAAGCCTATACCCGCGCGTTTGACTGTGACCGCACATCGGCGTTTGGCGGTATCATCGCGCTGAACCAGCCGCTGGACGCGGACACCGCGGCCGAGATTGCCGGTATTTTCACCGAAGTCGTGATCGCGCCCGGTGCCGATGAGGGGGCCATGCGCGTTTTCAGCCAGAAGAAAAACCTGAGGCTGCTGACGACAGACGGTCTGGCCGATCCGCACGCGGCGGGTATTGCGGTGCGGCAGGTGTCGGGCGGTTATCTGGTGCAGGACAAGGATGTGGGCAGTATCACTGAACATGATCTGAAAGTGGTGACGAAACGCGCCCCGACAGAGCAGGAGATGGCCGATATGCTCTTTGCCTGGACGGTTGCCAAGCATGTGAAATCAAACGCGATTATCTATGTCAGAGACGGTGCGACGGTCGGCGTGGGGGCCGGGCAGATGAGCCGGGTGGACAGCACGCGCATCGCGGCACGTAAAGCGCAGGATATGGCTGAAGCCATGGGGCTTGATGCACCGCTCACAAAAGGGTCGGTTGTGGCCTCGGATGCGTTTTTCCCGTTTGCGGACGGGCTGGTGACGGCGGCAGAGGCGGGCGCAACCGCGCTTATTCAGCCTGGCGGGTCGATGCGCGACGATGAGGTGATCGCGGCAGCGGATGAGGCGGGGCTGGCGATGGTGTTCACCGGCATGCGCCACTTCCGGCACTGAGGTCGGGGCGTGCGTCTGATCCTGTGGATGGCTGCCGTGGCGTTTGTCGTGGACCAGCTCAGCAAATACCTGGTGATCCATGTGATGGAGCTCTGGCGGATCAGGTCGGTTGACGTTCTGCCGCCGGTCCTGAATTTTCGCTATGGCGAAAACCGGGGCATTAATTTCGGCCTCTTCGGGGACGGATCGGAAGCGAGCCGCTGGGTGCTGATCGGTCTCGCGGTCGTGATCTGCGCGGGCGTGCTGATCTGGGCGCGACGCACGGCGCTGCCCCGTATGGCGCAGGCGGGTGCGGGGCTTCTTGTTGGTGGTGCGCTGGCCAATGTGCTTGACCGGCTGCTTTACGGTTATGTGCTGGATTTCCTCAACATGTCCTGTTGCGGGTTCAACAACCCCTTTGTCTTCAACCTCGCTGATGTTTTCATTTTTGCCGGTGCGATTGCGCTGGTGTTCTTTGCGCCCGACCATAAGACCACTTCCAAAAAAGGTCAGTGACATTTACCGCCCGGCTGTCGTATCACAAGCGGGAGGTTGAGGAGAGTACACATGCGCCGGATTATGGCTCTTGTTCTGATAGCGGGTAGTTTGAGTGCCTGTGCAAATACCGGTCTGCGCCAGCTGAGCCCCAGTTCGCGGGGCCCGGATGAGTTTCTTGTGGAGCCCAAAGCGGAGCTTCAGCAACCGGCCGATTATTCATCGCTGCCGACGCCCACGCCGGGCCGGTCCAACCTGACCGACAATAATCCGGGGGCGGACGCTGTGCTGGCACTTGGTGGCCGGCCCTCCGACCCGAACGCTGCGGTGCCTTCATCCGACGGCGCGCTGGTCACGGCGGCGTCGCGCTTTGGCGTGACACCGGGTATCCGGACCGAGCTTGCGCAGGCAGATGCAGAATTCCGTCGCAGGCAGTCACGCTTTACCCAATACCGGATATTCCCCGAAGACCGGTATAACCGTGCCTACAGCCGCCAGACGCTTGATGCGGAAGAAACTGCACGGCGCTGGCGTCAGGCCGGTGCACGTACGCCAAGCTTTCCGCCCTACAACTGATCAGGGCTGAGGCTTTACCTCACAATCGTGCGGGGATCACTTGAACCGCAGCTTATCCGGCGTAGGTATCGGTCAGCCGAAACACGGAATTCATCCGGGAGCCTGATGATGATGTTGAGACGAATAGCACTTGTCGCTGTGGCCATAACGGCGCCGTTGCTGGCCCGGGCGGATAACGAGGCCGTCACCACCTTTGCGCTTGATAACGGAATGCAGGTGGTCGTCGTTGAAGACCACCGCGCGCCCGTCGTGCAGCACATGGTCTGGTACCGGGCCGGTTCTGCGGATGAGCCGCCGGGCTCTTCGGGTGTGGCGCATTTTCTCGAACATCTGCTTTTCAAAGCCACGGATGATCTGGAGGCCGGAGAGCTGTCTTCCACGGTCGCGCGCAACGGCGGGCGGGACAATGCCTTTACCTCTTATGATTATACGGCGTATTTTCAGCGGGTTGCAGCCGACCGGCTGGAGCTGATGATGCGCATGGAATCAGACCGGATGCGCAATATCCGCCTGACCGAAGAAAACATCGCCACCGAGCGCGACGTGATCATCGAAGAGCGCAATCAGCGCACAGAGAACAACCCCGGCGCATTGTTCGGGGAACAGATCTCGGCCGCGCAGTATCTCAACCATCGCTATGGCGCGCCTATCATCGGCTGGATGCACGAGATGGAATCGCTGGATATGGAAGACGCGCTGACCTTCTATGATGTCTATTATTCGCCAAACAATGCCATTCTGGTGGTCTCGGGCGATGTGACGCCGGAAGAGGTGCGCACACTGGCAGAGACTTATTATGGTGTGATCCCTGCCAATCCGGCGCTGCCGGAACGTGTGCGCTCACAGGAGCCGCCGCAAACCGCCGCGCGGCGTCTGGTCTTTGAGGACGCGCGGGTTGCGCAGCCCTATGTGCGCCGGTCATATCTTGCGCCCGAACGGGATCCCGGCGACCAGGAGCGGGCCGCAGCACTGACCATTCTGAGTGAGATACTGGGGGGCGGGACGACCTCCTTTATGGCCGAAGAGCTGCAGTTCAACAGCAGGATCGCAACCTACACGGCGGCCTTTTACCGTGGGGTTTCGCTGGATGATGCGACCTTCAACGTGATCGTTGTGCCGCAGGAGGGCGTCAGTCTTCAGGAGGCGGAAGACGCTATGGATGCCACGCTTGCGAAGTTCCTGGCGGAGGGCGTCGACTCTGAGCAGCTTGAGCGTATCAAACTGCAGATCCGGGCCGATCAGATCTATTCGCGGGACGATGTGGACCGCATAGCCAACCGTTACGGACAGGCGCTGTCGTCGGGTCTGACGGTTGAGGATGTGCAGGCCTGGCCGGACATTCTGGAAGCGGTCACGGCAGAAGACATTATCGAAGCCGCGCGCGACGTTTTTGACATTCGGGCATCTGTTACCGGCTGGCTTATGCGAGAGGAGGTTACCCAATGATCCGTTTTGTAATGATGTTCTGTGCGGCACTCTTTCTGGCGGTGCCGGCAGGTGCTGCGGTCGAGATCAAAGAAGTGGAATCACCCGGTGGCCTCAAGGCCTGGCTGGTGGAGGACCATTCCATCCCTTTCGCTGCGCTGGAGATCCGGTTTCGCGGTGGCGCGTCGCTTGATCTGCCGGGCAAACGCGGGGCCGTGAGCCTGATGACCTATCTGCTTGAAGAAGGAGCCGCGGACAAGGATGCCCGCGCCTTTGCGCGCGCCGCCGAAGAGCTTGCGACTACGCTGAGTTTTGACATCGGCGACGACGCATTGTCAGTGTCGGCCCGGTTTCTGACTGAGAACCGTGATGCCTCGGTGGCTCTGCTGAGATCAGCGCTTCTGGAGCCGCGCTTTGACGAAGATGCGATTGAGCGGGTGCGGGGCCAGGTGATTTCGGGTATCCGGTCGGACGCCAAAGACCCCAATGACATTGCCGGGCGCACGATGGATCAGATTGCTTTCGGCGATCATCCCTATGCGACGTCGCCCGACGGGACGGTGGAAAGCGTTGCGGCGCTGACACGGGATGATCTGATTGCGGCACACGGGGCGGTCCTGGCCCGGGACCGCATCTACATCGGTGCGGTGGGTGACATCACCGAAGAGGAGCTCGCGGCGCTGATGGACACGCTTCTGGGTGATCTTCCGGAGGCCGGCGCTCCGATGCCGGAACGTGCGGAAGTCAGTATTCCGGGCGGTGTTACGGTTGTGCCCTTTGACACCCCGCAGTCTGTCGCGCTTTTCGGCCAGCCTGGCATTGCGCAGGACGATCCTGACTATTTCACCGCCATCGTTCTGAACCAGGTGCTGGGCGGCGGGTCTTTTGAGAGCCGGCTGATGACGGAAGTGCGTGAGAAACGCGGGCTGACCTATGGCGTCTATTCCTATCTGGTGCCCAAGGATCTGGCAGAGGTTTATTTCGGGTCGGTCAGCTCAGCCAATGACCGCATTGCGGAAGCCATCGATGTGATCCGGGACGAGTGGCGCAAAGCGGCGACAGAGGGTGTCACGGCAGAGGAACTGGCGGATGCCAAGACCTATATGACCGGTGCCTATCCGCTGCGGTTCGACGGCAACGGGCCGATTGCGCGGATCATGGTGGGCATGCAGATGCTGGGTCTGCCCGTGGATTACATCGCAACGCGCAATGACCGCGTGGAAGCGGTGACACTCGAAGACGCAAAGCGCGTGGCCGGGGAACTCCTCGATCCCGACGGTCTGCATTTTGTGGTGGTGGGCCAGCCGGTCGGACTTGAGTCAACACCGGCAAACTGAGCCCCTGTTAAAAGGAGGCGCTGACGCGCCACGTCATGTCCCCGGCCCTGTGCGGGCCGGGTGCTGTCGCGGAATACGCGTGTTTCGCGAACACGAGGCGTTGCGCCTTCAGCGTTATTCGCCGTAGGGGACCCAGATGTTCCTGATCTCCGTCGCGGCTTCGAGAAATGCGCGGCCCTGTCCTTCGGCACCGGACCAGTCGCGGGCCCGACCGTTGTTGACCCAGGTCCGCTTTAGGTTGGAGGCGGAGGCTTTCTCGACCGTTTCTGACAGCGCCACTTTGCCAAAGGACCAGACTGCATCGACATCCATATGACCGGCGAGCGGTTTTGCGAGGTCTGCCTGCGGACCCGTCAGGATATTGACCACACCGGCGGGCACGTCGGAGGTTTCGAGCACCTGGATGAAGTCCGTGGCGGCCAGCGGGAAAGGTTCGGAGGCGCTCAGGATGACCCGGTTGCCCATCGCAATTGCGGGCGCCATGCAGGAGATCAGCCCGAGCAGCGGCGCCTCAGACGGACAAAGAATGCCGATCACACCGACGGGTTCTTTCATCGCAAGTGCGACGCCCCGGACCGGCACGCCGTGTATCTGGCCGTCGTATTTGTCGGCCCATGCAGCCCAGGTGAAAAGCCGGCTGATGGTTGTGCCGACTTCTTTTTCGCCCGATTTACCGCCCTGCATGTCATTCAGTCTGCGGGCAAAGTCATCTCTGCGTGCAGCGAGATTTTCCGCGATGTAATAGAGAATCTGTGCCCGGAGATGGCCCGTGGTACCGGACCACCCTTTTGCTGCATGAGCGGCCTCGACGGCGTTGCGGACATCTTTGCGCGCGGCCAGTGAGATATGGCCCAGCAGAGTGCCGGATTTGCCATGGACCGGGGCCGAATACCCCCCGTCAGGACGCGCCTGTTTCCCCCCGATATAGAGCTTGGCAGTCCGGTCAACGCTGTCGCCGCTCGGACCGCTGCCCTCGAAGGGGGCGATGTTTTTGAGGGCTTTTTCTTTGCCTTTGGGGCGCGTGTAGGACGCCAGGCCTTCCCAGCCGCCCTCCCGGCCGAAGCCACTTTCACGCACGCCGCCGAACCCTGCCGCTGCATCCATCATATTGGTACCGTTCACCCAGACGATGCCCGCAGCGAGCTTTGGCGCGATATCGAGCGCAAGATTGATGTTCTCGCTCCAGATGGTCGCGGCCAGCCCGTAGCGCGTGTTGTTGGCAATCGCTATGGCCTCGGCAGGTGTCCGGAAGGTACAGGAGACCAGCACCGGCCCGAAAATCTCCTCCTGCATCAGCGTATCGGCCGGGTTAAGCCCGGTGATCAGCGTCGGGGGATAGAAACAGCCACCGGCAGGCAGAGCTCCTTTTGCGACATAGGTGTCGCCGGCTGTGTTACCCGCCACCAGAGAGGTGATTGTTCTGAGCTGCACCGGATCAACGATCGCGCCCACGTCGATGCTTTTGTCGAGCGGGCTGCCCAGACGCAGTTTGTCCATGCGGGCGCGCAGTCTGGCGTAAAAGGCATCGGCCACGGGCTCATGCACCAGCAGCCGGGAGCCCGCGCAGCAGACCTGGCCCTGATTGAACCAGATTGCATCCACCAGCCCTTCAACCGCTGAGTCAAGATCGGCGTCATCGAACACGATGTAGGGAGATTTGCCTCCGAGCTCGAGTGTCAGCGCCTTGCCACTCCCTGCGGTGGACTCGCGGATCTTCCGACCGACGGCGGTGGACCCTGTGAAAGCCACTTTGTCGACCTCGGCGGCCACGATCATCTCGCCCACAGCGCCGTTACCGGTGACGATATTCACCACGCCTTCCGGCAGGCCCGCCTCGCGGCAGATATCGGCAAAGAGCAGTGCGGTGAGGGGCGTGTATTCTGCGGGTTTGAGCACAACGGTATTGCCCGTCGCAAGCGCCGGCGCGATTTTCCAGGCGAGCATGAGTAGTGGGAAGTTCCACGGGATGACCTGGCCGCAGACACCGAGCGCGCGACGGTCCGGCAACTCGTCTTCCATCAGCTGCGCCATGCCGGCGTGAAAGTAAAAATGTCTCTGGACCAGAGGAATATCGATGTCACGGCTTTCCCGGATCGGTTTGCCGTTGTCCATCGTCTCCAGCACGGCAAAAAGCCTGCTGTGTTTCTGCAGGAGCCGGGCAAGAGCATAGAGCGCTTTTGCCCGGGCGTGGCCACCGGCCTTTTCCCAGCCCGGCTGCGCCCGACGGGCGGCGGCCACGGCGGCATCCACATCTTTCTGCGTGCCCTGGCTTACCCGCGCCAGCACCTCGCCCGTAGCCGGGTTTCGGGTCTCGAAGGTTTTGCCGGGGCCGGTGAAGGCACCATTGATGTAGTGGCCGAATTTGCCTTTATGCGCCGCCACCCAGGCCAGCGCCTGATCCGGGCTTTCAGGGGCTGCGCCATAGTCCATTGTTTCAAAGATTTCGGAGACGGTCATGTGCCGGTCCTTTCGCAGAATGGGTCAGCTGGTGGCGTGGCGGTATCCGGCAGAGTAGTTGCCGGTGACATGGTGCTCGAGCTGGCGTTCAATGTCGTTGAGCAGTGACGAGGCACCAAAGCGGAAGAGGTCAGGCCTGAGCCATCTGTCGCCGAGTTCCTCTTTCATCATCGCCAGATAGGTGATCGCGTCTTTGGCTTTGGAAATGCCGCCGGCGGGTTTGTAGCCCACCCGGTATCCGGTGCGTTCAAAATAATCACGGATGGCGCGGATCATCACCAGGGTCACGGGCAGGGTGGCATTGACGCTCTCCTTACCGGTGGAGGTTTTGATGAAATCGGCCCCCGCCATCATGCAGACGACAGACGCACGGGCGACGTTGCGCAGAGAGCCGAGCTCTCCGGTGGCAAGGATGGCTTTGACATGGGCCTCGCCGCAGGCTGCTCGCATCTGCTGCATTTCTTCGTAAAGTGCGGTCCAGTTGCCGGTCAGAACATGACGACGCGAAATCACGATGTCGATCTCTGCGGCGCCGGCTTTGACGCTTTCGCTGATCTCGGCCAGCCGCAGGTGCAGTGGCGAGAGGCCGGCAGGAAATCCGGTGCTGACCGCCGCGACCGGAATGCCGCTGCCGTCGAGCGCGCGGACGGCGGCCGGGATCATCTCGTGATAAACACATACGGCCCCCGTCGTGATCGGCGGCATCCCAAGTGCGTCGAGCAGGTTCTGTGAAACCGGGTGGCGCGCTTTGGCGCAAAGGCGTTCAACGCGGCGTTCAGTATCATCGCCCGACAGCGTGGTCAGATCAATGCAGGTCACCGCCCGCAACAGCCAGGCGGCCTGATGGTCTTTTTTTACCGACCGGCGGGCAGGCAGCTGTGCTGTGCGGCGCTCAATCGCCGAGGTGTTTGCCTGCACCCCGCGGACCCAGTCCATATCATGCGGCATGCCCGGGTTCCGGGTGTCTGCCACCTGCGGCAGCTGATCGCGGGCTGTGTCTGTCGTGTGTTCTGTGCTTTGGCTGAGCATGAGCAGATCCCCGTTCGCGGTGCAGGGCAAAGTCGCATGACAACCGGGTCTTGGCAATAAGCCGGACCGGTTATCACCCGGCGTCACAGACATGATTCCCGCTGATCTGAGCGCCTGGTAACAAGGGTGAAAACGGCCGCCTTTGCCTCAAAACGGGCATTCAGACCCCGTCAGGCATGAATCCGCCTGTTGTATTTGCGAATTATTCGCATTTTCATTGACCTTTTGCGAATGGCTCTCATATTCAATTACATGACTGACTTTGGGAAACCCCGGATGACGCGCGCGCATTCACTCCAGAAACTGACCCGGCGCGGGCTGCTTGGCAGCGCTGCGGGCGCGCTTGCTCTGACGGTAAGCGCACCTGTACTGCGCGCCGCAGCACCGCTGAATATTGTGGCCACGACGGGCATGATCGCTGATACGGCACAGCGCATCGGTGGTGATCTTGTGGCGGTACGCGGGTTGATGGGCCCGGGCGTTGACCCGCACGGTTACCGCCAGACACGCAGTGATATCGTTGCCATGACGCGTGCGGATGCAGTGCTCTGGCACGGGCTTTATCTGGAAGCGCAGATGGAGAGTTTTCTCGCGGATCTGGCCCGCAAGGTGCCGGTGTTTGCCGTTGCCGAAGCCGTGCCACAGGAGAAACTCCTGAGCCATGCCGACTATGACGGGCGCTATGATCCGCATGTCTGGATGGATCCCCTGCTCTGGCAGGACGTTACCCTTGAAATCACCAGAGCGCTGTCCTCGCTTCAGCCGGAGAGCACAGATGCTTTTGCGCGCAATGCGGAAGAATTCCTCGGGGAACTGGATGCGCTGAGCGCCTATGCGGTCACCCATCTGTCCGCAGTCCCGCAGGAAAAACGCGTTCTCGTGACGGCACATGATGCTTTTGGCTATTTCGGTGCGGCCTACGGGTTTGAAGTCGTGGGCATTCAGGGCATCTCGACCGACAGTGAAGCAGGTCTGAACCGCATTTCCGAACTGGTCAGTTTTCTGGTCACGCGCGGCATCGGTGCCGTGTTTGTTGAAACCTCGGTTTCTGACCGGAATATTCGTGCGCTGATTGAAGGTGCTGCGGCACAGGGCCATGATGTGACCATCGCTGGCGCTCTTTTCAGCGATGCGATGGGCCAGGAGGGAACCTACGAAGGGACTTACCCCGGCATGATTGACCACAACGTAACGACTATTGCAGCCGCGCTGGGAGCAGAAGTGCCCGATCGCGGGCGGCTTGGCAAACTTGCGGTGGGAAGCTGATATGAGCCTTCATCTTGCAACACGAAACGGAACACCGGCCGCGTCGGACGTGCAGCGCAAAAGCCCGCTGGCGGTCCGTGGCCTGACGGTTTCCTACGGTCAGAAACCGGCCGTCTTTTCGGTCGACATGACCGTCGTGCGCGGCTCTATGACGGCCATTATCGGCCCCAACGGCGCTGGTAAATCGACCCTGCTGAAGGCTGCCCTTGGCATTCTCAAACCTCTGGCGGGCATGACCACGGTTTTCGGCGACCCTGTGAGCGACGCGCGAGACCGCATTGCTTATGTTCCGCAACGTGCTTCTGTCGACTGGGATTTTCCGACGCGCGTCATCGATGTGGTGCTGATGGGGCTTTATCCGAAGCTCGGCCTGCTGGGGCGGGTACGCAAAACTCATCGCGAGCAGGCGATGGCCTGTCTGGAACGCGTCGGCATGCAGGATTTTGCCGCGCGGCAGATCGGTCAGCTTTCAGGCGGCCAGCAGCAGCGGGTGTTTCTTGCCCGTGCTCTTGTGCAGGATGCTGACCTTTATCTGCTGGATGAGCCCTTCGCCGGTGTGGATGCAGCCACCGAGAAGGCCATTATCGTCGTGCTTAAATCTCTGCGGGACGCGGGCAAAACCGTTGTTGCAGTGCATCATGACCTGAGCACCGTGACCGAATATTTCGACCATGTTTTCATGATCAATACGCGGCGGATTGCTGAAGGAACGGTCGAAGATGCCTTCACCTCCGAAAATCTGCAATACACCTATGGCGGACGTCTCGGCGTTGCACAGACCGAGCAGCTGAGCGGGACGCTCGGCTGAGCCATGATCACCGACGCGCTGCTCCTGCAACTGGGGTACAATGCGAGCCTGGTGACGCTGGGTGCGACGCTTCTGGGAATGGCGGCGGGCGTGGGCGGGACGTTTCTTTTCCTGCGCAAACGCGCCCTCGTGAGCGATGCGATTTCACATGCCACTCTGCCCGGTGTCGCGCTGGCCTTTATCGTTATGGTCAGTCTGGGGGGCGACGGGCGCAGCCTTGTCGGTCTGCTGGCCGGGGCTGCGGGGTCTGCCGCACTTGGTCTGCTGATTGTCTCCTGGCTCAGCACCCGGACACGGCTTGCAGAGGATGCAGCGATCGGCGCGGTTCTGTCGGTGTTTTTCGGGCTCGGCGTGGTGTTGCTGACCGTGATCCAGAGCATGCGCTCGGGTCAGCAGGCGGGGCTGGAAGGGTTTCTGCTGGGCTCCACAGCCGGGATGCTGCGCTCTGACGCAGTGATTATAGCAGTGTCTGCGGCTCTGACGCTGGCGCTTGTTCTGCTGCTGCGCCGCCCGCTGACGCTTGCGTCTTTTGATCCGGGGTTTGCCACGGCAACCGGCCAGAACACGGCGCGTACGGATCTTGCGATGATGGGCATTGTGCTTGCGGTGACGGTGGTCGGGCTCAAGATCGTGGGCCTTATTCTGATCGTGGCGTTGCTGATTATTCCACCCGTCACGGCCCGGTTCTGGACCGAGCGCACTGACCGGGTGGTGCTGGTTTCAGGACTTATCGGCGGGCTTTCTGCCTATATCGGTGCGGCGCTTTCAGCGGCACTTCCCGATCTGCCCACCGGCCCGATTATTGTGCTGGCGGGGTTTGCGTTTTTCGTGATCTCTCTCATTCTGGCGCCCCGCCGCGGGGTACTTGCGGCCTGGGTGCACCACCGCGCCTTTCAGAAAAGCGTGCATCTGCGGCAGGGTCTTCTGGCCCTGGCGCAGGGACAGCCCATCTACGAGCCGCTGACGCTGCGGCTGTTGCGGCGCGAGGGCTGGGCACTGCCGGACGGTGTTGCAACAGACGAAGGCCGGGGGCGGGCTGCGCGGGCACTTCTGGACGAGACCCGCTGGCAGATCATCCGCCGTGATCCGTCCTTTGAGGCAGCCGCCGCGCATTATGACGGGCTGACCCCCATTGAACGGGTGCTGACCGCCGATCAGATCGCTGAGGTCGACACAAGGCTGCCCTCGGCGCGCGTGGTTGCGCCATGATGGGCGCCGAATTCGTCTCGCTCTCGCTGCCGCCGGTGATCATCGGTATCTGCGTGGCAGTGGCCTGTGCTCTGCCCGGTAACTTTCTGGTGCTGCGGCGCCAGGCGCTGATCGGGGACGCGATCAGCCATGTGGTTCTGCCGGGGATCGTCGTGGCCTTTCTGCTGACCGGGGCGGTCTCGACGTGGCCCATGCTGCTGGGCGCGGCAGGTGCCGCAGTGCTGGCTGTTGCGGCAATCGAGACCATCCGTCGTGTGGGGCGCATTGAACCCGGCGCGGCCATGGGTGTCGTCTTTACCACGATGTTCGCGGGCGGGGTGTTGCTGCTGGAGCAGTCCGATACCTCCTCTGTGCATCTCGATGTGGAACACGCACTCTACGGTAACCTGGAAAGCCTGATCTGGCTGGATGCCAGCGGCTGGGGCTCGCTGCTCGACCCGGACGCTCTGGCAGGGCTGCCGGTGGAGCTTGTGCGTATGGCCGCAACACTTGCCGGTGTGATCCTCTTTATGTTTGTGTTCTGGCGTCCGTTGAAAATCTCGACCTTCGACGAAGGGTTCGCGCAGACCATGGGCATGCGCACCGGCGCTCTGGGTCTCGCGCTTGTGATCGTTTCCGCCATCGCGGCGGTCGCGGCCTTTGATGCGGTAGGCAGCATTATCGTGATCGCCATGTTCATCTGTCCGCCGGCTGCCGCCCGGATGATGACAAACAGGCTTGAACGGCAGGTGGCCTGGTCGGTGCTTTTTGCGGTGATTGCTGCTGTCGCGGGCTATGTAATCGCGGGCTACGGTCCGGTCTGGATGGGTTTTGCCGCCTCTGTTTCGGCAGCGGGCATGATTGCCACCCTCTCCGGCGTGATCCTTGGCCTTGCGGCAGCTCTGGGCCCGCACCGCAGGCGCGGGGGCACGGCCTAGCTGCCGCGATAGGTCGAGTACCCGAAAGGCGACAAAAGCAGCGGCACATGGTAATGGCTGTCGGGATCGGAAATGCCGAACCGGATCGGTATTTCCGCCAGAAAGCGCGGTGATTCCGGCGGCACACCGCATCCGTCGAGATAACTTTGCGCATCAAAGACCAGCTCGTAGTTCCCGGTTTCAAACGCGCCTTTGGGCAGAATCGGGGTGTCAGTACGTCCGTCAGTATTTGTTACGGCACGGGCGATTTCTTCGCGCGCATCGCCACTCAGCCGGTAGAGCGTGATGCTGAGCCCCGCCGCCGGGCAGCCTCTGCCTGTGTCGAGTACATGCGTTGTCAGATATCCGTCGGGCATGATGCGCTTTCTGCAATTTGTCTTCAGGACAGCCTGCCTGCGCCAGATACGAATTGCAACGCGCGCCCGGTGGGTATTCAATGGGCGACGGCTCAGGCAGGAGAGATTGGTGAACCGCTACCCCAGAGATTTCAGAGGCTATGGTGCAGCACCGCCCGATGCTGCCTGGCCCGATGGCGCTCGGATCGCTGTGCAGTTTGTGCTCAACTACGAAGAGGGCGGCGAAAATAATGTGCTGCATGGAGATGCCGCCTCCGAGGCGTTTTTATCGGAGATTGTCGGCGCACAACCCTGGCCCGGACAGCGGCACTGGAACATGGAATCGATCTATGACTACGGCGCGCGCGCTGGGTTCTGGCGATTGCACCGGCTTTTCACCGGCGCCCGCATCCCGCTGACCATATACGGTGTCGCCACAGCGCTGGCACGCGCGCCTGAGCAGGTCGAAGCGATGCAGCAGGCGGGCTGGGAAATCGCGAGTCACGGGCTGAAATGGATTGACTACAAAGATCACAGCGAAGCCGACGAGCGCGCCGATATGATGGAAGCCATACGCCTGCACCGGGAGGTCACCGGCGACGGTCCCCGCGGCTGGTACACAGGCCGCTGTTCCGTGAATACCGTGGCGATGGCAGCGGCGACCGGCCAGTTTGATTACATCTCGGACACCTATGACGATGATCTGCCCTACTGGATCCGTGCGGGCAAACGCGACCAGCTGATCATCCCCTATACGCTTGATTGTAACGACATGCGCTTTGCCACGCCTCAGGGATTCAATTCGGGCGATCAGTTCTTTGCCTATCTGCGCGATTCCTTTGATGCGCTTTACGCCGAAGGCGCAGCGGGCGCAGCGAAAATGATGTCCGTGGGTCTGCATTGCCGGCTCATCGGGCGCCCGGGCCGGGTGCAGGCGCTGCGCAGATTTATTGATTATATCCAGGGTTTTGAGGGCGTCTGGTGCCCGCGGCGGATTGATATTGCGGACCATTGGGCCCGACATCATCCGCCAGCCCGCCTGACGCGCCCGTCGCAGATGCCGAAAGCCGGGTTTATCGCGGCCTGGGGCGGTATCTTTGAGCATTCCGAATGGATCGCTGAACGTGCGTTTGACGCTGAGCTTGGCCCCGCCCACGACAGCGCCGCAGGTCTGCATTCAGCGCTGGCGCGGGTGTTCCGCAGTGCAACCGTGAAAGAGCGCATGGCCGTGCTGAAGGCGCATCCGGATCTGGCCGGTAAACTGGCGGCAGCAAAGCGCCTGACAGAGGACAGCACGACAGAGCAGGCCAGCGCCGGGCTCGATGTGCTGACGGATGCCGAGCGGGAAACATTTGAGGCACTTAACGGTGAGTATGTGAAAAAGCACGGGTTTCCTTTCATTATCGCGGTTCGCGATCATGACAAAGACGGTATTCTGCGCGCTTTCCGACGGCGCGTTGCCAACGAAACCGATGATGAATTCACCGAAGCCTGCCGGCAGGTCGAGCGCATTGCGAGGCTGCGGCTGGAGGCGGTACTGTGAGCTATGCTTTCCCGCCCGGCGGCCTGCCTGACCAGTTGCAAAGCCCTGAAGGCACTGCTGTTTTCACTGAGGCCTACGCCGTCCTGCCAGCGATCACCCAGCGCGATATCGTCACCAGTTTTCTGCCGGGATGGCAGAACACGCGCGTGTGGATTCTCGCCCGCCCCCTGACCGGTTTTGCCGAAACCTTCTCGCAATATGCGGTCGAGGTCGAACCCGAAGGCGGCAGTGCCACGCCGGAACCCGACGTGCACGCTCAGGCCGTGATTTTTGTGGCCAGCGGGACGGCCCGGCTCACGCTGGGGCAGGATTTCTACGATCTGCGGGCCGGCAGCTATGTTTATATCCCGCCAAGCGCTGTCTGGACGTTCTGGAACACCAGCGACCAACCCTGCCGGTTTCACTGGATCCGCAAACGCTATGAGCCCGGCGAAGGCACCAGTGTGCCGGATGCGCTGGTGACCCATGAAACCGACGTGCCGGCGATTTCAATGCCCGGCTGCAACGATACCTGGGCGACCCAGCGGTTTCTCGAACCTCTTGACCTGGATTACGATTTTCATGTGAACATCGTGAATTTTCTGCCCGGCGGGCGCATCCCTTTTGCTGAGACCCATGTCATGGAGCACGGGCTGTATGTGTTGCAGGGCACGGCGGACTATCTGCTCAACAAAGACTGGGTTTCGGTGGGTCCCGGTGATTTTATCTGGCTGCGCGCCTTCTGCCCGCAGGCCTGTATCGCGACGGGGGATGAGCCGTTCCGCTATCTGCTCTATAAAGACGTGAACCGTCACGCAAAGCTATGACGCGCGTGATCACCTGCCAGCCCCTGACTACTGCGGCTTTTGCCCCGTTCGGTGATGTTCTCGACTGTTCGGGTGATCCCGACCGGATGATCAACGCCGGTCTTTGCGGCCGCTATCACGACCGCGCACAACTCGATTTCGGGGAAGGGGGCCGCGCGGGCATCAGTCTGTTTCGCGCGACGCCCCGCAGTCTGCCTTACGAGGTGGAACTTCTTGAGCGCCACCCTGAGGGAAGCCAGGCTTTCATCCCGATGACAGAGAACCCTTTTCTGGTGATTGTCGCCCCCGATGCCGGCGGTCACCCGGGCCCCCCGCAGGCCTTTCTGACGGCCCCCCGCCAGGGCATCAACTTTCACGCGGGCACCTGGCACGGTGTTCTGACACCGCTTGCGGCGCCCGGAATATTTGCAGTGGTGGACCGCATTGGGGAAACCGCCAACCTCGAAGAGGTTTTCCTTGATCCACCCTGCCAGGTGGTTTCATAAAAATACAAAGGCCGGAGCATGCCGGCCCCACATAACGACGGGGACATAACATGACAGATACAACCACCGGCGCCTGGAGCGATCCGGATCAGACGCCGCCGCTTTCACAGGCCGTGCCTCTCGGGCTGCAACACGTGCTGGCGATGTTCGCCTCCAACGTTACGCCATCCATAATCGTGGCGGGGGCTGCCGGCCTGGCCTTTGGCGGACCCGAGCAGGTTTATCTCATTCAGATGGCGATGCTTTTTGCAGGGATCGCCACGCTTTTTCAGACTGTGGGCCTTGGCCCCATAGGGGCGCGTCTGCCGATCATGCAGGGCACAAGCTTTGCCTTTGTCGGTGTGCTGGCGGGTGTGGCTGCCACGCAGGGCCTCAGCGTGGCGCTCAGCGCCTGTATCATCGGCGGTGTGCTGCACTTTATTCTGGGCGGCTTTATCCGCCATCTGAGGTGGCTCTTTCCGCCTCTGGTGACCGGCCTCGTGATCCTCGCCATCGGTCTTTATCTGATCCCGGTTGCGATCAAATACGCAGCAGGCGGTGCCGCCTCGTTCCAGATGGAAGCCGAAAGCTTCGGATCGCTGAAACACTGGTCTGTTGCTCTTTCCGTGGTCATCGTTGCTCTGGTCCTGAAGTTTTTCACCAAAGGCACACTGTCCAACGCGGCCATCCTTGTGGGTCTCATTGTCGGCTATATCCTTGCTTTTGTGCTGGGGATGGTGAATTTCGGGGCTGTGGGCAATGCCGCATGGTTTACGGCGATTACGCCGCTGCCCTATGGATTCGAGTTCTCCCTGGGCGCCGTAATTGCCGTCACGCTGGTCTCGGTGGTTTCGGCCATCGAAACGGTTGGTGACACCTCCGCCACCACCAAAGCCGGCGCAGGACGCGAGGCGACCGATGCGGAAATCTCAGGCGCCACCTATGCGGACGGGCTTGGCACGGCAATCGCGGGGGTCTTCGGGGGCCTGCCGAATACTTCGTTCAGTCAGAACGTCGGCATCGTCGGCATGACCGGCATCATGAGCCGCCATGTGGTGACCATCGGGGCGCTTGTCCTGATCCTCTGCGGTCTCGTGCCCAAGATCGGTGCCGTCATCGCCTCCATGCCTCTGCCGGTGCTCGGTGGCGGGGTGATCGTTATGTTCGGTATGGTTGCCGCCGCCGGTCTGAATGTGCTCAGCGAGGTGAATATGAACCGGCGCAATATGGTCATCATCGCCGTGTCGCTGGCTGCCGGACTTGGTCTCAATCTTGTGCCCACCGCCGTGCAATACCTGCCAGGTGTTGTGAAAACGCTCGCGACATCTGCCGTGGCGCCCACAGCTCTGGTGGCTGTCGTTCTCAACCAGCTGTTGCCGGAAGAAATCTGACGTCCCGGGAACCTGAGGCGAAAAATACTCCCGCCGGAGGCTCCCCGCCCTGCCAGCAGCATGCTAGAGCAGTAAGAGAGCGCCGCCTGACTGCAAGGAGAGCAGCACATGTACGATCTCGCCGCAATGGCTGCCTGGATTGAATTCGGGGTCCGCTGGCTGCATGTGATTACCGCCATTGCCTGGATCGGATCGTCTTTTTACTTCATTGCGCTGGATCTGGGTCTGCACCGTGACCGCAATCTCGCGTCGGGTGCTGACGGCGAAGAGTGGCAGGTTCACGGCGGTGGCTTTTACCACATCCAGAAGTATCTCGTGGCCCCCGATAATATGCCGGACGGGCTGATCTGGCATAAATGGCAGAGCTACTGGACATGGATCAGCGGCTTTATCCTTCTGGTGCTGGTCTATTACCTCGGGGCGGAATTCTACCTTATTGATCCCGCCGTTCTGGATATCGGCGCCTCGCAGGCAATCGTGATTTCGCTTGCCTCACTGGCCTTTGGCTGGATCGTTTATACGACGCTCTGCAGGATTTTTGTCGATGCCAATCAGACGACGCTGATGCTGGCGCTTTTTGCGGTGCTGGTGGGCATGTCATGGTTTTATACACAGGTCTTCACCGGGCGTGCGGCGATGCTGCACCTGGGGGCTTTCACGGCCACGATCATGAGTGCCAATGTCTTTATGGTGATCATCCCGAACCAGAAAATCGTGGTCGATGATCTGATCAACGGCCGAACACCGGATGCGAAATACGGCAAGATCGCCAAGCAGCGGAGCACGCATAACAACTATCTGACGCTGCCGGTGATCTTTCTGATGCTGAGCAACCATTATCCGCTGGCCTTTGCCACGGGCAACACCTGGATCATCGCCAGCCTTGTGTTTCTGATGGGCGTCACAATCCGGCATTACTTTAATTCGATGCACGCGCGTCAGGGCAACCCGCACTGGACCTGGGCTGTGACCGCGCTGATTTTCATTGTGATTATGTGGCTCTCGGTGGCACCCATGCGCGGCTCTGATGAGCCCGAAGAGGCCACCGGCCCGGCTTTGCGCTTTGCCCAGGCCGAAGGGTTTGAAGATGTGCATGATATCGTTCTGGGCCGGTGCTCGATGTGCCACGCGGCTGAGCCGGTCTGGGAGGGGCTGCTCTGGCCACCCGGGGGCGTGCGTCTGGAGACGGAAAACCAGATCGCGCGGCAGGCCCGCGACATCTATCTGCAGGCCGGTCTCAGCCACGCGATGCCCCCGGCAAACCTCTCGTGGATCACCAGCGAGGAACGCGCGCAGATCGTCGCGTGGTATCGCGCCGCAACCGGCGGATAGGGCGCAGGCGCGGGACGAAACAGATCTCGTTTCAGCAGAAATCAGGTTTCAGAATCGCAGTGTGCCATGCTAAGTATAGCGGTATGGCCACAGCTAACCCCAACATAAGCGACTTTCGCCCGGTAATTCGCCAGCTTGATGAAAGCGCGGTAAACCGGATCGCCGCCGGTGAGGTTGTCGAGCGTCCGGCGTCCGCGGTGAAAGAACTCGTCGAGAACGCAATCGACGCCGGGGCCCGTAATATTACGGTTGAATACGCGGACGGTGGCAAGACTCTGGTGCGTGTTCAGGACGATGGCTGTGGCATGACGGCGGATGATCTGCCGCTGGCGCTTTCGCGACACGCAACCTCCAAAATCGACGGATCCGATCTTCTGAACATCCATACCTTCGGCTTTCGCGGTGAGGCGTTGCCCTCTCTGGGGGCCGTTGGCCGACTGACGATATCCAGCCGGACGCCGGGCGGAGACGGAATTGAAATATCGGTGGCCGGCGGGCGCACTTCGGCGGTGAAGCCGGCAGCCCGGAACGCGGGCACAACCGTCACGCTGCGCGATCTCTTTTACGCCACGCCAGCGCGGCTCAAGTTCCTGCGTACCGACCGCGCAGAGGCGCAGGCGATCACCGATGTGATCAAACGCCTGGCGATGGCCGAGCCCTTTATCCGTTTTGTACTGCGCGATGTGTCCGGTGACGGCGAAGGCCGCGAGACGTTTCAGGCGCCGGCGGAGCAGGGAGATCTTTTTGGCGCACTGCATGGTCGCCTGACCCGTGTTCTGGGGCGGGAGTTTGCTGAAAACGCGCTGCCGGTTGATGCGCAGCGCGAAGGATTGCATCTCACAGGCTTTGCCGCGCTGCCGACCTATTCCCGGGGCTCAGCTGTTGCGCAGTATCTTTTCGTCAACGGTCGTCCGGTGCGTGACAAGCTGCTGATCGGAGCCTTGCGCGGGGCCTATTCCGATTTCCTGAGCCGTGACCGTCATCCGGCTGCTGCACTCTTTATCGAATGCCCACCCGAGCAGGTTGACGTCAATGTACACCCGGCGAAATCAGAGGTGCGGTTCCGCGACCCGGGACTTGCGCGCGGGCTCATCGTGTCGGCGCTGCGCCACGCGCTCGCAGAGGCCGGACACCGCGCCTCGACAACTGTTTCCGGTGCCACCCTGGGAGCCATGACGCCGGAACCTGCAGGCGCACGGGTGTACCAGATGGACCGTCCCGGTGCGCTTGCGCGCGGCGCGTCCTATACGGCTCAGACCCCTCAGTTTGCGGAAACATCGGCGCCATGGGGCCGTGTTGACGCCGGTCCGGAAGTCGCCCCTGAGGAAGAGAGGCAGGATTTTCCACTGGGCACGGCCCGAGGCCAGGTGCACGAAAATTACATCGTGGCGCAAACTGCGACGGGGATGGTTATTGTTGATCAGCACGCGGCCCACGAACGGCTGGTCTATGAAAAGCTTAAAGCGCAGATGGCCGAAAAGGGCGTCGCATCTCAGGCTTTGCTGATCCCGGAAATTGTCGAGCTGTCAGCCGGCGACTGTGCGCGTGTGCTTGATGCAACCGAAGATCTGGCGGGGCTTGGCCTTGTGATTGAACCTTTCGGCGGTGACGCGGTTGCGGTGCGCGAAACACCGGCCGTTCTGGGTGAGGTCAACGCGCGCGCCATGGTGCTTGATATCCTCGATGAACTGGCCGACCAGAACCGGTCAGACACCCTGCGCTCACGTATCGAAGCGATCCTGAGCCGTGTTGCCTGTCACGGATCGATCCGGTCAGGGCGCAGGATGCGCGCCGAAGAGATGAACGCGCTGCTGCGCGAGATGGAAGCCACGCCGCATTCCGGCCAGTGCAACCATGGCAGACCCACCTATGTCGAGCTGAAGCTGTCCGACATAGAGCGCCTTTTCGGGCGGACATGATCGAGTTCGGCGGCCAGACTTACCTGCTCAGCGATCCGCTGGTAATGGCGGTTCTGGCAGGCGGCGCCGTCTTAGTGCTGATCGTGATCCTGCTGATCATGGCTGTGCGTGCCGCAGGCAGATCCGCACAGTTCGCGGCACCACTCGCACAGCAGATCGGAATGCTGGGCCAGAATGTGCAGCAGCTTGGAGCCGGGCAGGAGCAGTTGCGCGGCGGACTGCAGACCGTATCCGACACCCAGGCCAACGCACAGGCGCATGTCATCCAGACCGTCGAGGCGCGTCTTGCCTCGGTACAGCAGCAGATGCAGGACCGGCTTGCGGACAACGCCATGCGATCGCAGCGGGCTATGACAGAGATGCAGGAGCGGATGAAAGAGACGCTGAACGGCTCTTCCAAACAGACTAACACCTCTCTTACGCAGCTGCAGGAACGGCTGGCGGTGATCGACAAGGCGCAGGACAACATTACCCGGCTTTCCGGTGATGTTCTGAGCCTGCAGGATATCCTGAGCAACAAGCAGACGCGCGGTGCTTTCGGGGAAATTCAGCTGAATGATATCGTGTCGAAAGCGCTGCCGCGGGACAGCTATTCCCTTCAGGCGACGCTCAGCAACGGCAAGCGGGCGGATTGTCTGATCCACCTGCCAAATCCTCCGGGACCGATTGTTATCGATAGTAAATTTCCGCTTGAAGCCTATGAGGCGCTGCGCCGGGCAGAGACGGAATATGAACTGAGTGAAGCGGCAAAAATGCTGCGGACGTCCGTGCGCAAGCACATCACAGACATTTCACAACGCTACATCATCGAGGGCGAAACCGCAGATGGAGCGCTGATGTTTCTGCCGTCGGAAGCGGTCTATGCCGAACTGCACGCCAATTTTCCGGAACTGGTTCGGGCGGGGTTCGATGCGCGGGTCTGGATCGTTTCTCCGACCACCTGCATGGCCACGCTTAACACCATGCGCGCCATTCTGAAAGATGCCCGGATGCGCGAACAGACGGGTGCTATCCGCAAGACACTCAAACTGCTGCACCGCGATGTTGAGCTTGTTGTTGAACGGGTCGGAAAGCTCGACACACACTTCCGGCAGGCGCGGGAGGACCTTGACGGGATCGGCACGGCGGCCGAGCGCGCGGGCAAGCGGGCGATGCGTCTTGATAACTTCGATTTCGAAGAGCTCAGCGCGGAAGAAGAAGTTGCGGTGCCGCTGAGTCCGTCGAAACCCTGATTTGCCAGGCAGGCACCCGCCGAAGAAAAAGATACGCCAGCGTATTGAAAGTCGGTCAGGCCAGTGCCTGCATCACACCCCGCAGTTCAGCCAGGCCCCGCATCCGGCCGATCAGCGGATAGCCGGGCGCACTTTCTCTGTCACGGTCCGTGAGCAGTTCCTGCCCGTGGTCCGGGCGCATCGGGATCTGACTGTCGGCGCGCCCGGCGGTCGCGCGTCGTTTTTCTTCATTCAGCAGGGCACGAATAACCGCGACCATGTCTGTGTCACCGTCCAGATGAGAAGCCTCGAAGAAGTCAGGTCGCTCCGGATCAGGCCCGGGTAGCCTCCGGGTGTTTCGCAGGTGAGCAAAGTGAATTTTTGAACCGAGTTTTGTGATGAAATCCACCGCGTCGAACCCTGGTGCAACACCAAGAGACCCGGTGCAGAAAGTCGCGCCGCTCGATGGCATATCGACCGCATCCAGAACGCGCGCGTAGTCCTCCGTCGACGACATTACCCGTGGCAAACCGAGCAGCGGGAAAGGCGGATCATCCGGATGGCAACATAACCTGATCCCGAGCCGCCCTGCATGTGGTGCCACTTCTGCCAGAAAATCGATCAGATTGCTTCGCAGACGGTCAGGGGTCACTGCCCGGTAAGTGTCCAGACGCGCTTTTACATCCTCAAGCGTCCAGTTATCGTTGGCTCCCGGTAACCCCGCAATAATAGTCTGACGCAGTGTGGCCCGCTCCTCCTCCGGCATCGCCTGAAATCGCGTTCGGGCAGTGTCGTGCAGGGCTGCGTCATAATCGTCGCCCGCGGCAGGGCGGCGAAGAATGAAGAGATCAAAAACCGCAAAATCCAGCAGGGAAAACCGCATCGCGGTGCCGCCGTGCGGTTGCGGTTCACGCAATACGGTGCGGGTCCAGTCGAGGATGGGCATGAAATTGTAGCAAACGGTGGCGATACCTTCGCTGGCCAGGTTGGTCAGACTGGTCTTATAGTGATGGATATCCTCAGAAAAATCCTTGCCGCCGGTCTTGATCATCTCAGAAACCGGCAGGCTTTCCACAACGTCCCAGGCAAAACCGGCAGCCTCCAGCGCCTGTCGCCGTGTCCGGATGTCTTCGCGGCTCCAGACATAACCGGGCGGGATGTGGTGCAGTGCAGTGACGATGCCTTCAACACCCGCCTGATGAAGATCACCAAGCCGGATCTGATCATCCGGCCCGAACCAGCGCCAGCATTGTTTCATGGTTGCCATCCTTTGAACATAGGGTGTGTGTCCGGCAGGGGTAAATTTACATACGTTGCCGTACGGTCAGCGCTGTACATTGCAGTTACAAGCTCAATCGATGCGATCCCTTCCGCGAGGGTGACTGCGGCGCCGTTCACTCCCCGCAACGCCTGCGCGACCCCGGTCAGAAATCCCTCAAACCCGACCGGTGCCACAGGTGTTGTCGACACGATCCTGTCAACGGCCTCCTGTTTTGCCGGGTCCCGCGCTGTGAAGATCCATGTGCCCGTCCCGGGCGCGTAGGGCTCAGAGCCCGATGTCGCAGTCAGGTGCTCAAACACCAGTCTGATCCGGCTTTCATTGGTGGCGGCGCCGAGGGTTATACTGCTCGACGCGAGAGCACCGTTCTGCATCTCGAAGCTGATCGTGGCACAGTCTTCTGTCTCGATATCGTTGACGCGCGTGGTCATCATTGCAGCGACACGCGAAACCGGGCCCATGAAATGTGTGAGCAGATCATGGTTGTGAATAGCATGGCCGAGCACGGCGCCGCCCTGTTCGCCGGCCCAGGTGCCACGCCATGGCACGGCGTAATAATCCGCGCCCCGGGACCAGTGGGTTTCGACCGACGCGACCTGTGGTTTTCCGGCAAGATCTTCTGCAATCAACCGTCGCAACTGATTGAAAGCCGGGCCCCAGCGGTACTGGAAGACTGGAAAAACCTTTTTTCCACTAGTCTTTGCAGCCTGGGCAATGAGGTGCGCGCCCTCAAGAGATGTGGCCAGAGGTTTTTCGCAAATCACGTGTTTGCCGGCCTCCAGCGCGTTCAGACAGACCGGCACATGCAGATGCGGGGGCAGGCAGATGTCGACGAGGTCAATATCAGGATCATTCAGCGCGGCCATAACATCCTCCGCCACGGCAAAGGTATCGTTCTGGCGGAGTTCTTCGGCGCGTGCTGTGTTCTGATCAACGACCGTCAGGACCTGGTACTTTTCAGGCAATCGCCGGTAGGCCAGCAGGTGCTCGCGCCCGATGCCTGCGCCAAGGATGGCCACCCGGATCATCTTCGTTTGCCCTCAGCCATTTCCTGCGCTTTCAGCGCCAGTTCCATTGCGGTGAAACAGTGCTCCTGTCGCATCGCCGTTTCCGTACGATTGCGTATGTCGTCAGCAAGGCGCCTGAAGTAAGGCAGTCCGGCGTCGCGTGCATCAATCTTCTCGCAGCGCGATCCGTTGACAAGAATGAGATGATCGGTTCCGGGTGCTCCTCCGACGTCAACGTATTTCCGCAACTCGATGTAGCCGTCCGTCCCGAGAAGGGTCAGACGACCGTCGCCCCAGGTTGGTAAAGCATCGGGCGTGTACCAGTCGACGCGGATGTAGCCGGTGCCTTTTTCGCTGCGCAGCGAAATCTCTCCAAAATCCTCCAGTCCGGGATCCTGGCTGTTGGCATAATTATTTGTAAAAGCGTGAGAAATTTCGGCTGTGTCTGACCCGGTGAAGTGCAGAAACTGATCAATCTGGTGAGAGGCGATATCGGTCAGTATCCCGCCGTACCGGTCGCGCTGAAAAAACCAGTCAGGCCGGGTATCCCGGTTCAGACGGTGGGGGCCAAGACCGGTGGTGTGAACAACCCTGCCGATGGCGCCGGCCGCCACAAGGTCATCAGCCACAGTAACAGCGGGAACTTCAAAGCGTTCCGAGAAATTCACCGACCAGATGCGGCCTGTCTCAGCCACGCAGGCTTTGATCTCACCAAGTTGTGAAAGGGTTGTGCATCCTGGTTTATCGGTCATCACATCCATACGCTTTCGCATGGCACGCACCGCCAGCGACGCTCTGTCGGAGGGGATAGCAGAGATCAGCGCAAGATCTGCACCTGTCTCCAGGGCCTGCTCAGGGGACGAAAACCGATTCAGATCCGGAAAGCGTGTTTCAAATCCGGAAAGTGTCTCTGGTGTTCCTTCCGTCCAGTACCCGAGACAGCGCGCGCCGGTTTTCAGCATATTCTCCGTCATGCCGTAGATATGGCGGTGGTCGAGGCCGAGGGCGATAAATGAAAGGGTCATATCCGGCTCACTTTCGTGCGCGTGCCGCTCTTTGCTGCGCGCTCCATGGTGTCGATCACAGCATGCGCCATCAGAGCGCTTTTGCCGGTGGCCAGTGGCTCTGTGCCCTTTTTCAGCGCCCGGGCGAAATCCTCCAGCACAGACTGGTGCCAGGCGTGGGTAAATGCCATCGGGTCTGCGCCGCCGCCGGTTCCCCCGGCCGTGCCAAAGCTTTCGGTGCGTCCGTCCATGTGCTGCAGGGTCAGCACGCCGGATGCAAGATGCGCCGCGGCTTTCGTGCCCTGAAGTGTGATGCTTTCGGCGGCACCGGGATATGCTGCTGTTGTAGCCGTCAGGCTGCCGACCGCGCCGCTCTCCAGTTCGAACAGTGCTCCGGCCAGGTCTTCAGCTTCAAGACGGTGCAGCGGTGTGCGGTGCATGACCGCCTGAAGGCAGGTCACAGGGCCGAGCAGCCAGAGCATCAGATCAAGTGTATGTATGGCCTGGCTGATCATCACACCGCCGCCGTCACGGGCATATGTGCCCCGCCCCGGCACATCATAGTATGACTGATCGCGCCACCATGGCACGCGCACGTCCACTGTGGCGATTCTGCCCAGGGTACCGTCACCGATTGCTTTCTTCAGCTGCAAGGAGGCCGCGCGTGCCCGGTGCTGAAACACGATGCCCAGAGGAATTCCCGCCCGGTCGCAGAGGCTGACGATGTCACGGGCGACTTCGAGGCTTCGCTCTATGGGCTTTTCCATCAGGATGGGGCGGGTATTGCCGGCGAGAGCCCGGACAATCTCCTGCCGCGCATCGGGTGGCGTCGCGATAATGGCAAAATCCGCATCTGCTGCCGCAAAGGACCGGGCGTCAGGAAAGACGCCAACGTCATAACCCAGCACCGTCTTTGCTTTCTGAGCGAAAGCGTCGGCGCGCGCGGGGTCGCGCCCCAGAACACCTGAAAGAGTGAGACGCGGCCGGGCATCGCGGATCGCCAGCAGATGTGTTCCGGCGACCATGCCGAGCCCTGCCAGAACGACCTTCACGGCGCATCTTTCGGGATGATTGCACCAGGGTACTGCACCACCCTTGCCGCGCAGTTGTGTCCTGCCATCAGAGCGCCGGCCTGATCCGCGCCGGTCATCAGAGCTGCGAGATAGCCGCCGTTAAAGCTGTCCCCGGCCGCCGTGGTATCAACGACCGTCGCCGCCGGGGAATAGGCCTGGTCGATCCTTTCCCCAAGGCTCAGCGGGCCGTCGGCACCGCGTTTCAGCGCACCCGTGAGGCTTAGCGCTGTAAAGCGGTCTGCCACCTCGCCCGCACTCTGATCAAAAAGCGCCATCTCGTCATCAAGTGATGGCAGGCCGATGTCGGCACGCGCCCAGAGCATCGTATTTACCGCGCGCGCGGTCGCGGGGTTTTCCCAAAGGCGGGGCCGGTAATTGCTGTCGTAGGCAAATTTCACATCCGACTGCACAAGCCAGTCGAGCAGGGAAAGCCGGACCTTGTGGGGCAGGATCGCCATGCTGATGCCCGACAGATACACAAGGTCATACCCTTCAAGTGCGGAGAAATCCGGCTCCTGCCCGTACTGAAACATCTCGCGGGCCGCGGAACTGCCACGCCAGTAGGTAAAGGACCGCTCGCCGTCATCCGACGTGGTAATGGCATAAAGCCCGGGTGAGCGACCGGGCAGGGTTGTGATGCCGCCGGTCCCGATGTCCTGATCTGCGATGAAGTGACGGATGCGGTCAGAGAAGGGGTCATCGCCAAGGCAGGTGACGTAATCCACTTCGCATTGCGGCGCCGCGCGCTTGAGATAGATCGCTGTGTTCAGGGTGTCACCCGCAACGCCCAGCGTCGCGGCGGTTTCGTCCCTGACGGACAGCTCGATCATGGCCTCACCGGCGCAGGCGATACGCAGGGTCATCGCTGCTCTCTTTTCCAGATAATCAGGCCCGAGCCTACGATCACCAGCGCGCCGACGATCGTCCAGACCTCGGGGGGGTGATCAAACACGAGCCAGCTCAGTACCGCGATGTAGATCATGAAGGAATAGGTGTAGGGCATCAGAGTATTTGCAGTCCCGAAACGATGTGCGCTGGTCAGCAGCTGATGACCGCTCCAGCCGCCGGCACCCATCGCAAAGAGCAGCACCCAGCCGGTAAGGTTTTCAGGCGAGACCCAGACCCAGACCGCCAGCGGTAAAAGCAGCACTGTGCCGAGTGCACCCATGATGAACTGCATCGTTTCGGTCGCCACGAGCCCGGCCAGACGGCGGGTCATCAGCGAATAGAGTGCCAGTGCTGTGGCATTATAAACCGGCAGGATCATGGCGGGATGAAAGGCCTCACCGAACGGGCGGATCACGATAAGCACGCCGACAAAGCCCATCACAATCGCGCCCCACCGCCAGGGGCCGATCTGTTCTTTCAGGACGGTCAGTGACAGAAAACACACGATGATCGGGCTGGAGAACATGATGGCTGAGATGACCGTCAGTGGCAGAAAGTTCAGCGAATAAAAGTTACACATCGTTGCCGAAATCAGCAGCACGGCGCGAAACATCACCTGACCCAGATAGGGCGTGCTGAGCCTGTCGCGGGACAGCCCGCCCGAGATTGCGATGGCCAGCGAAATCGCAAAGTGTCCGGCATAACGCATAAACGCCAGCTGAAACGCCGGGATGCCCGCGAGCACAAGCCATTTGGCCGACGTATCCACCAGCGCAAAAAAGAACCAGGCGGCGAGCATCATCAGGATGCCCAGCTGCGGTCGGTCCTCAATTGCGCCGGCGGTAATGGCCATTTACTTACCGAATTTTGCCGAGAAGTAATCGATCTGCTCGGCGACCAGTGTATCGCCGCGGCCCTCTTCTACAGCGCCGTTCAGGGCGGCGAGCGCGCATTTAGACATGATGCTGTCGACACCTGCGTCCTTGGCCATTTGTGTGTAATAGCCGACGTCTTTTGCGGCGTTTTTCACTGCAAAAGCAAGCATCTGTGCGTTCCCGTCGACGCCGTAGGCCTTGACGAAATCCATCATGCCCGAGGCCAGTGGCCCGGCGGACATCACATTGTAAAGCTGTTCGCGGTCCACACCTGCGACGTCGGCCATGGCAAAGGCCTCGGACATGGCGTTGGCCGTGGTCATCGCGAAAAAGTTATTGATCAGTTTGATGGTGTGACCGGCCCCGGATGCACCGAGGTGGAAGACGTTTTCGCCCAGGTCATTCAGAACCGGGGTGATGCTGTCAAAGGCGGCCCTGTCGCCTGCACCCATGATATTGAGCTTTCCGTCTTTGGCGTGGCTGGGGGTGCGTCCGAGCGGCCCGTCAAGGTACTGCCCGCCCGCGGCTGCGACTTTTTCCGCCAGCATCTGTGTGGAGCCTGGCAGAGAGGTGCCAAAGTCGATCACTACAGTGCCCGGTTTCAGCCCGGCGATCACGCCGTCCTCCCCCAGCATACGCGATTCCACCTGTTCGGAGGTGCCCATGCAGAGCATCACGATCTCTGACGCCTCTGCGACGGATTTCGCGTTTTCAGCTTCCGTGGCACCGCGCCCGACGGCCTGATCAACATAGGTGCGGTCACGGTTGCCGAGCACTGTGACGTCATAGCGTTTGTCCTGCAGGCGGCCGACCATTGCGCCGCCCATCAGCCCGAGGCCGATGAATCCGATTGCTGGTTTTGTCATTAAAAATTCCTCTCAGATGGTGTCGAAGGCACGTTTTTTCATGCCTTTCTGGATTTCGTAAATGGAGATCGGGACATCCGGCTGTGGCTGTGGAATGCGCACGGGGATGTCTTTGAGCCGCGGGTTCAGCGTGGGTTCACCGCACAGCATCCGGGTGTTGTAATCGGCAATGCCGTCCCATTTCGTCATGGATCCCATGATCGGGAAGGCATCGGCGGCCATCATCTCGTAAAAGAGAATACGCCGCGCGCGGTCAGATGTATTGAGGGCCGAGCCGTGCACGATCCGCCCGTGATGAATGCTGACAGATCCTGCAGGGCCCGTGAGCTGCACCGCATCATCGGGGTTCAGACCGTTCTCCTCAGGCAGCATGGCACCGGCGAAAACGCCGTCCGTGTGGTGATCGAAAACCGGCCCTTTATGGCTGCCGGGATAAACCATCAGCGGTCCGTTTTCCGGCGCCATATCATCGAGGATCACGCCGATGGCGAGAATGTCGTCATTGGTATGAGGATAGAAAGCATAATCCTGATGCCATTCGACCGCTGCCCCGTATCCGGCTGATTTCATGTTAAGTTTTGTGGTGTGCAGGCGCAGATCCGGGCCGATCAGATCACGGGCAGGGGCGAGGATCAGGTCGGAATACATCAGCTTGCGCATTGCCCCGGAGATCGTGTGCGGCAGTTTGATCCGGCGCAGGCGGGGGTTTTGCTGCGTATGGCTGTCTTCGAGATCGAGGCGGTCGTTGGAGGCGGTCATGCCGGCGGCTTCTTTCTCGAACCGGGCAATCTCGGCATAAATTTTTTCCAGCCATTCCGGCGGGATCCGGTTTTCGAGCACAAGATATCCATGCTCGCGGTAATGAGCGATCTGCTGCGGTGTCAGGGTTTCAGCCATAACGTTTTTCTCCCGGGGCGGATGGCGCAAGCTGCGCTTCGATCTCAAGGGCGACCGCGAGTGTCCGGCTGGCATCTGCCACATCGATCAGCGGGGGCGCTCGGTTTTCCATCACGTCGATAAAATGATCCAGCTGCCGGTCGAGCGGTACGGTGGCGTCCCCGGGTCCGCTCAGGTCGCCGGCAATGGCCGGGCGCGACCAGTCGGTGCCCTGCCAGCGGGTCATCGACGGGAAACTCACCGCGCCTTTTGTCCCGGTAATCCACATCATGTCCTGACCCGTTGTGCCGATATGCGGGTTCTCGCCGGTGCCGGCCTCAAACCCCCAGGGGCTGGGCGTGGTGTCGGCAAAGCTGATGGTACCGGTCGCACCGCTCTCAAACGCCAGCGCCACAGCGCCACTTTCGATGCGATCTGTGCCGCGCAGGCTGCGCCCCGGCAGCGCGGCGGTGGCGGCAATTTCCCCCAGCAGGTGCCGCAGAATGTCGATGTCGTGCACGATGTTGATCATGACCGGGCTGCCGCCTGCCGTGCGCCAGTTGCCGGCGAAATACTCGTCAGGTTTGCGCATCGCCCAGATCAGCGCGGCCGTGACGGGCGTGCCGATCCCGCCGCCGGCAATCAGCTGGCGCAGACGGGCAATGCTGCGGTGATAGCGACGGTGATGGCCCACCAGAGACTGCACGCCGGCCTTCGCCACCGCGGCCTGCAGCATTTTCGCACCGGCAAGGTCGCCGGCCACCGGTTTTTCGATCAGCATGTGCCAGCCACGCGACGCGGCATAGCATCCGTGGGTCGCGTGCAGATGCGTGGGCGTGGCGATAATCACCCCGTCCACGTCATCCGGCATCTCCGACATATCCGCAAAACGGGTCACGTCGTCACCGGGCAGGCAGGCGGGGTCAGGATCAACAAGCCCCGCCAGCGCACAGCGCGGATGCGTCCGGACCGCCGCCAGATGGCGCGCGCCGATCAGGCCGCCTCCGACAACGACGATCCGTTTCACATGACTGCTCCGATTTGCCAGGGCACGAATTCGTAATCCCCGAGGCCCTGAGCTTCGGATTTGCTGGCCTCGCCTGAGGCCACGCGCAGAAACAGCTCATAGATCTCGCGGCCCTTTTCCTCGACGCTCACGCCTTCGGTCAGGATGGTGCCGGCATCGACGTCCATATCTTCGGACATGCGTTTTGCCATGGCGGAATTGGTCGCGACCTTGATGGTCGGGCTGGGTTTGGAGCCAAAGGCTGAGCCCCGCCCGGTGGTGAAACACACCAGATTGCAGCCCCCCGCGATCTGCCCCGTGACCGAGGCCGGGTCATAGCCGGGGCTGTCCATAAAGGTGAAACCGCGCGCCGTGACGGGTTCGGCGTATTTGTAAACGCCGGTCAGGGGCGAGGTACCGCCCTTGGCTGCCGCCCCAAGCGATTTTTCCAGGATCGTGGTCAGTCCGCCTTTTTTGTTGCCGGGCGAAGGGTTATTGTCCATCGAGCCCTTGTTGCGCGCGGTGTAGTCTTCCCACCAGCGGATCAGACCAATCAAACGGTCTCCGGTGGCCCGGTCCACGGCGCGCCGGGTCAGCAGATGTTCGGCCCCATAGATCTCGGGCGTTTCGGCAAGGACACCGGTGCCGCCCTGTGCTGTCAGCAGATCACATGCATACCCGAGGGCCGGGTTGGCGGTGATCCCGGACCAGGCATCCGATCCGCCACATTGCAGCGCGACTTTAAGCTCTGACGCCGGGCAGGGCGTACGCGTTGCCTGACTGGCGAGCGGCAGCATGGCTTCGATCTTCGCGATGCCGGCCTCGATGGTGCGCCGCAGACCTGCAACCGACTGGATATTCATCACCTGAAAGGTCGGGCCCTGTTTCAGACCGTAAGCTTCGAGCAGCCAGTCGATCTGGTTCATTTCGCATCCGAGGCCCACCATCAGCACACCGGCATGGTTGGGGTGGCGGGCGTAACCCCACATGACGCGCTGCAACGCCTCGAACCCGTCACCATCGCCGGCCATGCCACAGCCGGTGCCGTGCACGAAGGCCACAACACCATCCACATTCGGATACTCCTCCAGCCGTTCCGGCGTGAAATGCGCGGCGATCTGGCGCGCGGCCGTGGCCGAGCAGTTCACCGAAGTGACGATGGCGATGTAATTGCGCGTGCCGACCGTGCCGTTTTCACGACGGTAGCCCATAAAGGTGTCGCGCCGATCTTCCGGGACGGGCGTAACAGCGCGCAGGTCGGTCGAGAATTCATACTCGGCTTCGGTGTTGCGGAACTCGACGTTCTGAGTGTGAACGTGATCGCCCGCGGCAATGTCTCCGGCGGCGTAGCCGATGATCTGCGCGTATTTGCGCACCGCCTCGCCGGCGGCGATGTCCCGGGTGGCGATCTTGTGGCCGGAGGGGATGAGGGCGCGGGTTGTGGTGTCTTCGACGGTAACGCCGGCTTCAAGCGCGCGGGTTGCTGTCACGACATTGTCGGACTTATCAAGGCGGACGGTGTCCATCAGGTCTCCTTTACGCGCAGAAAGGCGCGTCGCTTTGCCAGCGGTGGATCGGAATATGCGGCTCCTGTGACAGGGTCGCGCGGGCATCTTCCCACATAAACCGCCACCTGCGCCAGTCCGTAAGCATGGTTTCGGGGGCCGCAGCGCTGCGCGCAATAAACTCCGGGAAATGCGCGCGCCCGGTCGGCTGTCCCGTCACGTTGTAGCGAAGATCGAACGACCAGCGGAACCCGTCTGTGCGGTTGACCCGCGAGGCATGCGGCGTCAGCGGATGAAAGAGCACGACCCCACCTGCGGGCACTGGCAGGGGCACGGCGGCAGCCTCATCAATGAAATCATCGGCAATGGCCGTCTGTACCCTCGGGCAGTGCGGCAGCATTCTGTCGGCGGCTTCCGGAATGACCTGCAGACACCCGTTTTCCAGGGTGGCGTCTGTCATAGCGATCCAGACGGTGATCATGTCGGTCTGATCCGCTTCGGCGTGCCCGACCCCGCGATCCTGATGCCAGTCGGTGGCGGTGATATGGGCGCGGATCTCGTCACCCTTCAGCGTGCGTGCAGGGGGTTTGATGCGCACATGCTGGATCGGGTTCGAGGTGATTTCCGGACCGATCAGGCTTTGCACGATATCGAGGATTTCTTCGCAGCGCAGCAGATCAAAAACCGCTGGCCCGAAGTGCATCGGCGTGTCAGGCGTGATCTCCTCGCCCGGCAGGCTGATGTCCATCGGCTGAAACCAGTCGCAGCCGGCGTCATATCCGACCTGCAGCTTATCCCAGAAACTCTCAAGCCGGTCTGGTGGGGTGGTGATCCGCCCCTCTGCATGCCAGCGGGCGCAGAGCTGATCAAGAAGGCCCTCGTATTCGTCCTTTACAGCATCCCGGGTGACCTTCGGAACCACGTCCGGCACAACCAGATACCCGTCGGTTCTGAAGGATTGAATCTGTTCGTGCGTGAGCATCTCGTCCTCCTGATCACGGAAGCAGCAACGTAACAATCGGGGGCCAGATCAGCAGAACAGACAGTGCGCAGAGCTGGATGCCGATAAACGGCAGAAAGCCTTTGAAAATGTCGGTCAGGCTGATGTGTGGCGGTGCGACTGATTTGAGGTAAAAGGCCGCGGGGCCAAAGGGCGGGCTGAGAAAGCTGACCTGCATGTTCATACAGAACACGACGCCAAACCAGATCGCCACGTGACGCGGGTTGAGTTCACCGAAGACGCCGATTTCCTCAATCGGCAGACGCTGCACGATCGGCAGAAAAACCGGGATGATCAGCAGCACAATTCCGACCCAGTCCATGAACGCACCCATAAAGAGCAGGATGACCATCATCGCGAGAATAATACCCATGGTCGGCAGATCGGAACCCACGATGAAATCGGCGACATAAACCGGGCCGCCGGCGATGGTGTAGGCACCGGCGAGGGCCGCAGCACCGATGGTCACCCAGATAATTGTGCCGGTGGATTTCAGCGTGCGCATCAGGCTGTCCCAGACCAGATCAAAGGAGCCCTCGCCACGCAGAATGGCGATAACGAGCACGGCGAGCGCGCCCATGCCGGCGGCTTCGGTGATGCCGGTAATACCGCCATAGATTGACCCCATGACCACGCCGATGACGACGATGGGTGGCACAAGCCCTTTGCCCATGTTCCATCCGGTGGCAGTGGTTTTGCGCCCCAGCACGGCAAACATCATGATAAAGGCCACAATGACCGCACCGCCAAACCATGGCAGATAATCGGCTGTGCCATAGGCGATATCGGCGCCGGTATTGCGGGCATTCTGCCCGGCCAGCTCAAAGAAAAGGGCGCGCAGAAAGAGCACGGTGGAGAACCCAGCGACCAGCACCGACAGGAAAGCCAGAAAGAGCTTCAGCTTTTCAATGCCCACCGGTTCACCTTCGACGGGGTCGGGCAGGGGTGCGTCTTCGGGGCGCATCTGGGTGCGGATGATGATGTAGATTATGATAAAGCTCGCGAGCATGAAGCCCGGCAGGAAGGACGCGGTAAAGAGCGCCTTTATCGAGGTCTCGGTGATCAGACCATAGATGATCAGCACAATTGAGGGCGGGATCATCGTACCAAGGCTGCCAGAGGCACAGATTGTCCCGATGGCAAGGTTCTGGTTGTATCCCAGGCGCAGCATCTGCGGCAGCGCGATCAGGCCGAGCAGAACAACCTCGCCGCCGATGATGCCCGACATCGCCGCCATGATGACCGCCATGATCGAGGTCACGATGGCAATGCCGCCGCGCGTGCGGTTCAGCCAGATGTTCAGCGAGGAATACATATCCTTTGCAATGCCCGACCGTTCCAGCAGGGCCGCCATGAAGATAAAGAGCGGAATGGATATGAGTACGTAATCGGTCAGCAGCCCGTATATCTTCTGCGCCAGAATATTGAGCGGCCCCGAGCCCGGTCTGCCCGTGAGGATGCCGTCGCCAAACGTGAGCGGGTTCATCAGAAGTGTCGGTTCAAACTTCATCACCAGCACGAGAACCGCGAGGATTGCCGAGGCAAATCCGAGTGGCATCCCGATGGCGAGAAGCAGGACAAGGCCCAGCATCAGGACCATCGAAATTGTTCCGATATCCATCAGCTTTTCCCCGGTGTGTTAGATTGTATTGACCCGCGTGTGACGTCGAGATCGCCCGTTCCGTCGGCGCCGACTGCGGCTCTGAGACGGTCCAGTTCGTCCTGATCAATGTCATCGGCGGCGGTGTGGATCACCGGCTCGGCGTTCCAGTCGGAGATGAGGTTGACGATGGCCTGAAAGGCGACCAGCACCATCACAAGCAGAACCATCGGTTTGAGTGTCGCCGGGATCGGCGGGTCAAAGACGGTGCCGAATGTTTCCCAGCGGTAAAATTTGTCGAAAGCCTCACCGTATCCGCCGTACACGAGGAAAAAAGCAAAGGTCACGATGAGCGTGGTCGAGATGATGTCACAGACCCTCTGCAGCCATCGGGGCATCATGTCATAGAGCAGGAAGATGCGGATGTGGCTGCGCTGCTGCATGGCGTAAAGCCCTGCACAAAGAAACACGAAACCCGCCAGCCAGAGCGACAGTTCGTTGGCCCAGAGGGTCGGTGCCTCGAAGACATAGCGCAGGATCACTTCGTAGATCATCACCGAGCAGAGCAGCACGATCAGCATCATGGTCAGACGGCCGATGAAAACAGCGA
This sequence comes from Roseobacter ponti, assembly GCF_012932215.1. Classification (GTDB taxonomy): domain Bacteria; phylum Pseudomonadota; class Alphaproteobacteria; order Rhodobacterales; family Rhodobacteraceae; genus Roseobacter; species Roseobacter ponti. The sequence continues at coordinate 350,222 of NZ_CP048788.1, forward strand.
GCCTGTCGAGCGGCTTCCAGCTTTCAAACTCCATCGGCGCGCGGCGCACGGTTCTGACGCCGATGATACCGAAGACCGGCAGCAGCAGCAGGGCCGCCCAGTCCACCGCATCCGCGTATCCGCCAAAGAGGCCCGTCATGCTGTCCGTCACATCTATGCGTGCAAACAGGGCACTCAGTTTATCGTATTGAGAGGGATCTTTAGGCGGAAACCACGAGAGGGTAAAGGCCGGAAGGTGCCAGGTCAGCCAGCCGGCGCAGAGAATAAAGGCGAGCGGGGCAAGCCACTCGACCAGGCTTCCGGATTTTTCTTCCATGATGTCCCCCCCGGACGCTTTGGCCGATTATTTTTTATGTGTCCCGGCCAGAGACAAAAAGACCCCGCCTTTTGGCAGGCGGGGTCCGTTTTCAGGTCAGCTTACTGCTTGAGGCCAAGCTGCTCGAGGTAGGCAAGGTGGCTTTCCACCAGGGCTTTGGCTTCGGGCGTGTCGGCGAACTCCGGCCATGTGGCCTGAGCCGCAGCACGGAACTTCGCCAGCTCTTCAGGGGCCCACTGCGACAGGGTCACACCCTGCTCGCGCAGCGTTGCGGCGGCTTCGGCGTTCTTTTTCTCGAACGTCAGAGCGGTGCGCAGCGCCAGCGCTTCCATCGCAACCTTCATGATCTTCTGGTGGTGCGCAGGCATCGCGTCGAATACGGCCTTGTTGCACGCCAGGTGATCAGACGGCATGGAGTGAAAGCCGGGGAAGTTGGCATATTTCACGATGTCATAGAGACCCAAGCCCACGTTGTTGGCGAGGCCCGATGCATCCGCACCATCAATGATGCCTGTTTCCAGAGCAGTAAAGATCTCTGTAAAGTCCATCACGATCGGCGAAGCGCCGAGCTTTTCAAAGATCTTTGTTTCCATGCCGGGGGGCGAACGGAATTTCCAGTCTTTGAAGTCTTCGACCTTGGCGATTGGCTTGGAAGAGGCAAAGCTCTCCTGGCCGTAAACCCACCAGCCGATCAGCTCCATGCCGTATTTGTTATAAAGCGGTGCAGCCGCCTCACGGCCACCGCCGTAATAGAGCCAGCTCAGCTGCTGATAGGGCGTGTCGTAGCCACCCATGATGTCGCCCACAAACTGGAACGCTGAGTTCTTGCCGGTCTGGTAGCCACCGCCGGTCATGTCACAGTCAAGAATGCCCGTGGATGCAGCGTCAAATGTCTCAACCGATTTCACAACGGAAGACGAATAGAACATCTCGACGTTGATTTCGCCGTTTGACATGTCCTGGATGTCTTCTACGTATTGAGCGGCCAGCTTGCCGGACACCGTTTCGGGTGCATAGTGTGTCTGAATGCGCAGGTTTGTTGTGTCGGCCGACGCGGTAAATGCGGTCGAAGCAGCGAGTGCTGCCACAGCGGCGACGGACGCCGCCCTTTTTATCATTGTCATGTTGTCCTCCCAGACGTTAAGCGCGCTGTTTTGCCGGGGTTCCGGGCCCCGTTTCTGATTACGCTAACAAAACGTTAGGCTGAGCAGGGTGCCCGCGCAAGAAAATATTTTATTTTCGCATAATTTTGATATTTTGTTTGAATTTCGAAAATTTCGCCGTAACCCTGAAGGCCAGCGGGGGGCTATCATGCGAACGCAGGACGCGGACATTTTCGACGATATGCGACATCGCCTGATCACCGGCGAGTTCGGCTACGGTATCAAACTGCGCGCTGAAAAGCTACGGTCCGATTACAACTGCTCGGCCAGCACCGTGCGTGAAGTACTGTTCCGTCTGTCTACTGTCGGGCTGGTCGATTTTCAGGAGCAGCGCGGATTTCGTTCGCCGGAGCAGTCGGTTGAACGCCAGCACGATCTCACGCACATGCGCATTATGCTGGAAAGCGAGGGGGCGTGCCTTTCGATCCGTCTGGGCGGCGTGGAGTGGGAATCGCGGCTGAGTGCGGCGCATCACAAGCTCTCGCACATCGAGATGCGGGTGCGCTCGTCGGGGGATGTCTCGCCTTTGCTGAGCCTGTGGAGCCGGGCCGAGCAGGAGTTCCATGAAACACTGATTGAGGCCAGCGGGTCAGCTCTTTTGATTCGCACCCACCAGGTAATTTACGAACAGTTTCGCCAGCAGCTGGTCTCGGCCGAGACCAACTATGGCTATTTTCCTGAGAATATCCCCGAGCATCAGGCGATTCTGGACGCGGCCCTGGACCGGAATGAGGATCTCGTGCGCAAACGGGTGCATGATCACCTCTCGCGCAACCTCAGCACGCCGTTACCGGTCCCGCATCAGGCCGTCGCTTTTGGCAAATCCTCTTTGATGTAGACGTCGATGATTTCGTCAAAGCTGCTCTCGGCCTGAAACCCGAGGCCGATAGCGCGTTGCGGGTCGAAATTCCGCGGCCAGCCAGCGACGATTTTCATGATCGCCGGGTCCGGGGCAGAGCGGATCAGATCAACGGTTTTCTGACCCGCCGCCCGGCGCAGAGCTTCGATCTGCTCGGCCACGGTGCAGCTGATCCCGGGCAGGCTGAGCGCGCGGCGCCCTTCGAGCCGGTCCGTGTCCAGTGTTGCCGCGTGGGTTAGAAACCCGGCCGCCGACCGCGGCGAGGCATGCCAGTGGCGCACCGTGTCGGGAACCGGCAGGATGGCCTCAACCCCGTTCAGCGGCTCTCGGATAATGCCTGAGAAAAACGACGAGGCGGCGAGGTTCGGTTTGCCCGGGCGCACACAGATCGTTGGCAGGCGCAGCGACAACCCGTCGATGTACCCTTTGCGGCTGAAATCGGTGACCATCAGCTCGCAGATTGCCTTTTGCGCGCCATAGCTCGTTTGCGGTGCGTTCAGAAATTCATCGCCGATCTTCTCCGGGAAAGGGGCGCCGAAGACCGCGATTGATGAGGTAAACACGAGACGCGGCATCCACTGCCTGCCACTGGCGTCGTGTTCGGCGCGCAGGGCTTCCAGCAGATGCCACATCGACATCATGTTTACCGCCCAGCCTTTCTCGAAATTCGTCTCAGCCTCACCGGAGACGATGGCGGCGAGATGAAAAATCACGTCAAATCGCGCGGCAGCAAGCGCGCCGATGGTCGCCTGGTCCGTGATGTTTCCGGTCTTTTTTGTGACGCCGGTGACACCGTCCGGCGGGAAGGCCATGTCAAAAAGTGTGATGTCGGGCGATGCGTCTTGTCCGAGCCCTTCGGACTGCAGGCGTTTCGCGAGTTTCTGGCCGACCATGCCGCCGCCGCCAAGGATCAGAACCCGGGTCATACCGGCAACCCGTTGCGCGCGCGCAGTTCCAGATAGAGGCCGGAATGATCTCTTTCTGCGCCGTTCATCTCGTCGATGAAGTGCTGGAATCGGTTGCGGACGCTTTCCGTTGCAGGCAGCGTCAGTCCCAGGGTTGCGGCTTCATCAAGGGTATTGTTGAGATCTTTCACCTGAAATTTGGTAAGCCCGCCCGGGTCAAAGTTCCGGGTGGTCATGCGCTCACCGTGTTGCTGCAGGATTGTACTGTCAGCAAAGCCACCTTTCAGTGCGGCGCGCACCGCGGCTGGGTCGGCACCGCCCTGCTCCACCAGCAGCATGGCCTCGGCCACGGCGGAGATGGTTACGGCAACGATGGTCTGGTTTGCCAGTTTGGATAGCTGACCGGTGCCGGAGGGGCCAACATGTACCGGCCGCCCCATCGCCTCGAAAACACCGCGGGCGGCGTCGAAATGCGTCGCCTCGCCCCCGACCATGATCGCAAGCGTGCCGCTTTCGGCGCCTTTGGTTCCTCCTGAAACCGGAGCATCGAGGTGCCCGAAGCCCAGCGATTTCAGCGTTTCAGCCTGCGCGCGGGAGTGCTCAGGCCTGGCGCTCGACATGTCCAGCCAGATAGCGCCCGGGCTCAGTGCCGCCTGAATTTCCGGGTCATCCACGAGCGCGCCCGAGGCAAATCCGTCCGACAGCATCGTGATGATGAACTCCGCCCCCACAACCGCCTCTGCGGCACTGGCCGCGACCGTGGCGCCGTGCCCGGCGAGCGGCTCTGCGCGGTCGATGGTGCGGTTCCACACGGTCAGGTGATGGCCGGCGCGCAGCAGGTTGAGGGACATGGGAAACCCCATCAATCCGGTGCCGATGAGTGCGACCTTGCGTGCTTGTGTCATAAAGGTGGTTATCCTCTGCTGGCCGTTTTCAAAGCTGTAGCCAAAGTTAATACTGTGTCATACGCTAACGGAAACCAGCCGCTGAACCAGCCCGTTTGACGGTTTTTTTTGACGACAACAGCAGGAAGATCCGGGGCCCGCCTTTTGTCCGTACGCATGCGTCCGGAGAGATTCAGGCAGACCTGGAACGGGGGGAGATTATATGTCCGGACAAAGACTTAAGGGCAAACGCGCGCTCATCACAGCAGCAGGCCAGGGGATCGGCCGGGCCACGGCTCTCGCAATGGCGGACGAGGGCGCACAGGTGTTTGCAACCGACGTGAATATGCATGCGCTTTCTACGATTCGCGATGCGAATCACGAAAATATGGAAATTTTCGAACTTGATGCACGTGATGATGAGAGTGTGAAAGCGGGCGTCGCACGCGCCCGGCCGGATGTTCTTTTCAACTGTGCTGGCTTCGTGCATCACGGCACCGTTCTGGACGCCAAAGATGATGAATGGGACTTCGCTTTTGATCTGAATGTGCGCTCCATGCTGCGCACGATCCGGGCCGCCCTGCCGGGAATGCTGGAACAGGGGGCGGGCTCGATCATCAACATGTCGTCGGCCTGTTCAAGTGTGATCGGCGCGCCCAACCGCTTCATCTACGGCACCACCAAGGCGGCGGTCATCGGACTCACGAAATCGGTGGCGGTCGATTACATAGCAAAGGGCATCCGCTGCAACTGCATCTGCCCGGGCACGGTCGAAAGCCCCAGCTGGCACGAGCGCGTCGATGCACTGGGCGAACAACTCGGCAGCAAGGACGAGGCTATGAAACAGTTCGTCTCGCGCCAGCCCATGGGGCGCGTCGCCACAGCAGACGAAATTGCGGCACTCGTGGTGTATCTCGCGAGCGATGAGAGTGCCTTCACCACAGGGCACCCGCATATCATTGACGGAGGATGGTCGGGCCAATGACCGGGAAAAAGATCGGTATCGAAGACCTGCGGTCGCGCAAATGGTTCATGAACCCGGACAATCCGGAAATGACCGCGCTTTATCTGGAACGTTATCTGAATTACGGGCTAACGCGCGCTGAGCTGCAGTCCGGCAAACCGATCATCGGGATTGCCCAGACCGGCAGCGATCTCAGCCCCTGCAACCGCCACCACCTGGAGCTGACCAAACGGGTGCGCGACGGTATCATCGCCTCGGGTGGTACCTGTATCGAGGTGCCGGTGCACCCCATTCAGGAAACCGGCAAGCGCCCGACGGCGATGCTGGACCGGAATCTTGCCTATCTCAGCCTGGTGGAGACGCTTTTCGGTTATCCGCTGGATGGCGTGGTACTGAACATCGGTTGTGACAAGACCACGCCCGCGCTGCTGATGGCTGCGGCGACGGTCAATATTCCGGCGATTGCGCTGTCGGTCGGGCCGATGCTGAACGGATATTTCCGCGGGCAGCGCACCGGCTCGGGCACGATTGTCTGGAAAGCGCGCGAAATGCTGGCTGCGGGCGAGATTGACGACGACGGGTTCATGGAGCTTGTGGCCTCTTCGGCTCCCTCGGTTGGCTATTGCAACACGATGGGCACGGCGACGACGATGAACAGCCTGGCCGAAGCGCTCGGCATGCAGCTGCCCGGGGCGGCTGCGATCCCGGCACCTTACCGCGAGCGCGGGCAGATCAGTTATGAGACCGGCCGGCGGATCGTCGATATGGTCTGGGAAGACCTGCGCCCCTCGCAGATTATGACCCGCAAAGCCTTTGAGAATGCGATTGTCATCAACTCCGCCATCGGTGGCTCGACCAATGCGCCGATCCATCTGAACGGCATCGCGCGGCATCTTGGTGTGCCGCTCGACAATGACGACTGGCAGAAGGTCGGACACGATGTGCCGCTGCTCGTTAACCTGCAGCCGGCCGGCGAATACCTCGGTGAGGATTACCAGCACGCGGGCGGTGTGCCGGCGGTCGTCGGAGAGCTGCTCTCCGCCGGATTGCTGCCACACCCGGAAGCGGTAACCGCCAACGGTCGCACGATGGGCGAAAACTGCACCGGCAGGCGCAGCGAGGACACCAGGGTCATTCGTTCAGTCTCTGACCCGCTGGTCGCCCAGGCCGGGTTTATCAACCTGACGGGCAATCTCTTTGACAGTGCGATCATGAAAACAAGCGTCATCGGACCGGCCTTCCGACAGCAGTATCTGTCGAACCCTGATGATCCCAACGCTTTCGAGGGGCGCGCCGTGGTCTTTGACGGGCCCGAGGATTTTCACCACCGGATTGATGACCCGGCGGAGGATATCGATCAGGACTGCGTTCTGTTCATGCGGGGCGCGGGGCCGAAAGGATACCCGGGCGGTGCCGAGGTCGTTAACATGCGGCCTCCGTCCTATCTGCTGAAAAAAGGTGTCGAGGCGCTGCCCTGTGTCGGCGACGGTCGGCAGTCGGGTACCTCGGGCAGCCCGTCCATTCTGAACGCCTCGCCCGAAGCGGCAGCGGGTGGTGGTCTGGCGCTGCTGAAAAACGGCGACCGGGTGCGGATCGATCTCAATAAATGCACTGCTGACATGCTTGTGCCACTGGATGAACTGGCCGAGCGGGCGCGCGCGTTTGAAGCAGCGGGCGGTTACGACGCACCGGAGAGCCAGTCGCCCTGGCAGCAGTATTTCCGTGAAAAGGTCGGCCGCTTTGATCAGGGCATGATCCTTGAGGACGCGGACAAATATCAGGACATCTCACGCAAATGGCTGCCCCGTGATAACCACTGAGCCGGAAACGCCGGGCCCCTGGCAGACGGTCGATATCGTAAAGTGGATTGCGACAGCCGTGCAGCTCGTCGGCTATGCGCTGACGGGGATGGGTGTCACACCGTGGAATATCTGGGCGTTCTTTGTGGGGATCGTCCTGTGGTTTGCTGTCGGCGCAATGTGGAAGGACAAGGCGATCATGGTCGTGCATGTCGGTGCCTTCCTGTCGCTGCTGATCGGCTATCTCAACGCATAATCAAGGAGACGTGCATGAAACTCGTAAGATACGGCGCTGCCGGCGCAGAAAAGCCAGGAATGCTGGATGATGGTGGCGTGCTGCGTGATCTGTCAGCCCATGTGAATGACATCGCAGGCGATGTGCTTTCGGACGCCGGGCTTGATAAGCTGCGCGCGATTGATCCCGCGAGCCTTCCGGCGGTCGAAGGCAGCCCGCGCATGGGCGCCTGTGTCGGCGGCATCGGCAAGTTCATGTGCATCGGTCTGAACTTTGCTGATCATGCCGAGGAAACCGGCAACCCCTTCCCCGATCATCCGGTGCTTTTCATGAAGGCGAACTCCGCCGTGGTGGGCCCGAATGATGACGTTTCGATGCCGCGCGGCTCTACCAGCACGGACTGGGAAGTGGAGCTCGGTGTGGTGATCGGCAAGGCTGCGAAATATGTGAGCAAAGAAGACGCGCTGGATTATGTGGCGGGCTATTGCGTGATCAACGATGTCAGCGAGCGGCATTTTCAGAACAACCTCACCGGGACCTGGACCAAGGGCAAGTCCTGCGACACTTTCGGGCCGACCGGCCCCTGGCTGGTGACGCGTGACGATATCCCGGACGTTCAGAACCTTGCCATGCGCCTCGATGTGAACGGCAAGCGGATGCAGACCGGCAGCACGAAGACGATGATTTTTACGGTCGCTGAAATCATTGAGCATCTCAGCGGGCTGATGACCCTGCATCCGGGTGATGTCATTTCCACGGGTACCCCACCGGGCGTTGGCATGGGCATGAAACCGACCCCTGTCTATCTGAAAAGGGGCGACGTGATGGAACTGGAAATCGAAGGTCTGGGCACACAGCGCCAGACCGTGACAGAGGACGCATAAGCATGGCTGACCTGCTGCAGATCGGGGGCATCACCGACACCATGCGTGAACGGCTCGAGGCGAAGTTCACCATCCACAAGCTCAGTGATGGCGACTATCCCGCTGAGGCGATCACGCACATCGCCACCAACGGGCACGACGGGGTGGCACCCGATGTGATGGCTGCTCTGCCGAACCTCCGGGCCATCAGCTGTTACGGCGTGGGATATGATGCGATTGATGTGAACGCGGCGAAAGACAAGGGCGTCGTCGTGACCCATACCCCCAATGTACTGAACGCCGAAGTTGCAACGACGGCAGTGCTGCTGATGCTGGCCTGCTACCGGGAGCTTTTGCGCGATGACGCCTGGGTGAGGTCGGGCAACTGGGAAGTGAACGGCAACGCCCCGCTGACCCGCTCTGCGGACAATCAGACGGTCGGGATTCTCGGTCTCGGGCGTATCGGGCAGGCGATTGCCGATAAGCTCGCGCCTTTCGGAACGAAGATTGTCTATCATTCGCGCAGCAAAAAGGACGTGGCCTATAAGTATTACGGCGACCTTACCGAAATGGCGCGCGATGTGGATTGCCTGATCTGCATTACGCCGGGGGGGCCTTCGACGCAGCGGATCGTCAACCGGGAGGTGATCGATGCGCTGGGACCGCAGGGCACGCTGATCAACGTAAGTCGTGGCTCTGTGGTGGATGAGGCGGCAATGATCAAGGCACTCCAGGACGGTCGGCTCGGCTGGGCGGGGCTTGATGTGTTCGAGGCCGAACCAAAGGTGCCCGAGGCTCTGCGCCAGTTGCCCAACGTCGTGCTGTTGCCCCATGTGGGCAGCGCCACGGTGGAAACGCGCGCCGCGATGGGGGCGTTGACGGTGGATAATCTGCTGCAGCATCTCAGGGACGGAACCGTGATCAGCCCGGTGCCGGAATGCGCGGGTATGTGACCCCATGAGCGCAATTGCAGATGTCACCGCGCGGCTTTTCAACGTGCCGCTGGACGAAGTGCTTGTGGATGCAAAACACGGCAGCCACAGCCATTTTCATCTGATCACCGCGACGGTGACGCTGGAGGATGGCCGCGAGGGCACCGGATATACCTATAACGGCGGTCGCGGCGGTCATGCGACAGCGGCGATGATCACCCATGATCTGGCGCCTTTTCTGAAGGGCCGGGACGCGGGCGATGTCGAAGCGCTCAACGACGCGATGCAGTGGCACATGCATTATGTCGGGCGCGGGGGTATCCTGAGCTTCGCGGTCTCAGCCGTCGATATCGCGCTCTGGGACCTGCGCGGGCGGTCTGCCGGTCGGTCGCTCCGCCAGATGGCGGGCGGCGCGGGCACGACCTGCAACGCCTATGGCGGCGGTATTGATCTGGCCTTTCCGCTGCCAAAGCTGCTGACCCATGTGCAGAGCTATCTGGATGCGGGTCTGCGTGCGGTAAAGATCAAGGTGGGTCAGCCGACGCTGGAAGAGGACGTAAAGCGGATCCGTGCCGTGCGCGCGCAGATCGGGCCCGATGCCGGGTTCATGATCGATGCGAATTATTCGCTGAGCGTGGAGCAGGCCATTGCGATGGCCCGGGCGGTCAGCGACCAGAATATCATGTGGTTCGAAGAGCCGGTGATCCCGGACGATTACCCCGGCTATGCCCGCATCACGGATGCCACAGGCATGGCCGTGGCCCAGGGCGAGAACCTGCACACAATCCATGAGTTTGAGATGGCGCTGGCGCAGAGCGGTCTGAGTTTTGTGCAGCCTGATGCATCGAACTGCGGTGGCATCACCGGATGGCTTCAGGCCGCGCGGGCGGCAGAGGAGGCGGGTGTGCAGGTGTGCAGCCACGGCATGCAGGAGCTGCATGTGGGGCTTTTGTCGGGCCTGTCGCCCGAAGGCTGGCTCGAAGTGCACAGCTTTCCCATCGACCGGTATACAAAGCGCCCGCTCGTGATTGAGAGCGGGCGTGCTGTAGCATCTGATGAGCCCGGAACCGGCGTGACCTTTGACTGGACGCGGCTGGAGCCGTTTGAATTCATGCTCTGATCGTCAGATTCGCAGGAAGCGCTGCGCAATTCGCGGAAGCAGGCGGTCAAAACGCAGGGGCGCGTCGGTCACTGCGAGACAGATGCAGTCCTCGTGGATATCGGCCACGGGTGTGTGGTGCAGATCACTGTCGGCGATTTCGACATCGCCACGGGCAAAATAACCGTCGTCGTCCTGAAACGCACCCTTAAGCACCATGGTCATCTCGGTTCCGTGATGGCCATGGTCGGGCATCGCAGCACCTGCCGGAATAAAGAGCAGCCGCGCAGTCGCTTCTTTGGACGTCGGCAGGATCGCCTGTTTCACACCCATGCCAACAGGCTTCCAGCGTATGGCATCAAGATCGCCGCCGACGTAATCGCGCAGCGGTCCGGGCAGAACGGCATTCTCCAGGGCAGGCACTTCGATCGTGTCCGGTGCACCGCTTTCAATCAGAGCCATCGTGGCCTCAAAGCTGTCGGCACTTACGCCCGCCTCTGCCTGCCGGTCGAGGATCTCGCCGCCCAGAGCATCAAAGCTGCCGGCACGTGCACGGCAGTCATCGCAGAGCGACAGATGCGAGGCGACAATCAGGTTAAACGCTTCCGGCAGCGTCCCGGCAGAATAGGCCATCAGGACGGCGTCATTCAGGTGATGTTTGATTGTATCAGTCATGGCTTTCACTTCAGTGTATGGCGCAGACGGTCCAGCGCCAGTCTTATTCTCGATTTGATCGTGCCCAGTGGCAGACCGGTTTCGGCGGCGATTTCACTGTGGGTCAGATCCCCGAAATACGCCTTTTCTATTAACTCTCTCTGTGGCTCCGGGAGCTTCGCGAGTGCGGCCCCCAGTAATTCTGTTTCCTGTTGCAGGTTCAGGACATCTTCCTGATCCGGCTCTGCCTCGGGACCCCAGGTCAGGTCCTCCGGTTCCGGTCTGCGCTGGCGGCGCAGAAGGTCAATCTTGCGGTTCCGCGCGATCGTGAAAATCCACGTCGCGACGGAGGCCCGTGCGGGATCGAACTGATGCGCCTTGTGCCAGAGCGAGGCCATCACATCCTGAGTGCACTCTTCTGCCAGAGATGCATCTGTCCCGGTCCGCATCAGGAACCCTTTTACCCGCGGAGCGAAGTGTTCAAACACTTCGGCAAAGGCGCGGCGGTCCCGGTCATCCCGGATCCGTACCATATGCTCCACCCAGAGCATCCGGGCTGATCCGTCTTTAGCTGTCACGTCTGCACGCCCTGCTCTGGTCACGCATTTAAGCGGCGCCGGTGGCGCCATCGGCACAGCCAACCCTCTTTCGTTCCGATTTTCAACTGCGACATCTGCGTACATGTCAGGTTTACGCTGCACCTGCACAGCCGGATCATAAAAACTTTGTTTTTGTCCTGACCGATCCAGATTAAGAAGCCTCGCGTACACTTAATGACAAAACAAACCGAGCGGATATCCCTTTATGCCTTTCGAAGCCCTCACTTCAGGTGACGTATCAACATGCGCGCCGAAATCAGATCCCTTGCGGATCGCAGTGATCGGAGGGGGCATTTCGGGCATGGGAGCGGCTTATATGCTCGGGCGCGACCATCATGTCACGCTTTTCGAAGCAGAGCCGCGTCTGGGCGGTCATGCGCGGACGGTCATGGCGGGCAGGAACGGGGATCAGCCTGTCGATACGGGGTTCATCGTATTCAATTACGCCAACTATCCGTTCATGGCGGCGCTCTTTGACGAACTCGGCGTGCCGGTGGTGAAATCCAACATGAGTTTTGGTGCTTCTGTTGACGGCGGCCGTCTGGAATATGCGCTCACGTCTCTTGATGCTCTCTTCGCCCAGAGGCGCAATGCAGTCACGCCGGCTTTTCTCGGCATGGTGCGTGATATTCTGAAATTCAACAAAAACGCATTGCGGATTGCGGAAAACAGCGAGCTGACACTGCGCGATTTTCTGGCCGAACTCGGGACCGGTGACTGGTTCCGGGATTATTATCTGCTCCCGCTCTCCGGTGCGATCTGGTCCACGCCGACCGAAAAGATAATGGATTTCCCGGCGCAGGCGATGATCCGGTTTTTCGAAAATCATGCACTGCTGAACACCACAGGCCAGCATCAGTGGTACACCGTCCAGGGCGGATCGGTGCAGTATGTGCAGCGTCTGCAAAGCGCTCTGAAATCACGCGACGTGCGGGTCCGCACCGGCGCGCCGGTGCGGTCGGTATCGCGCATCGGCGGGCAGGTGTCCGTGCGCGCGGCGAGCGGCGAGGCGGAAATTTACGACCACGTGGTATTTGCAACGCATTCGGATGACAGCCTGAGCCTGCTGGCGGATGCCACCGCCGCTGAGCGAAATGCTCTCGGGGCCATCGGGTATCAGCCCAACCGCATTGTTCTGCACGCTGATGAAGCGATTATGCCGGCGCGGCGCAAAACCTGGGCCAGCTGGGTCTATACAGAAGACAGGGCGGCAATGTCCGACAGGATCGACCTGACGTACTGGATGAACTCATTGCAGCCCATCCCGCAGGACGACCCGCATTTTGTGACGCTGAATTCCAAGCGTACGATCCGCGAAGACCTGATCTATGATGAGGTAACGCTGCGCCATCCGGTCTATGATCTTGCAGCCCTTGCCGCGCAGCAGGATGTTGCGGCCTTTAACGGCACGGGAAATACCTGGTTCTGCGGGGCATGGATGAAAAACGGCTTTCACGAAGACGGTCTTTCGAGCGCCGTCGATGTTGTGCGTGCCCTGCGCGCGGGAACATCGGTGCGGGTCGCTGCCGAATGACAGAAACCGTCGATCATATCGCCGGTCTGACGTATCACGGGCGCAAGGGGGATATCACCAACGCCTTTCGTTATTCGGTGGATTATGTGCTTTTTGACGCCGAGGCGGAGCTCGATACGCCCGGGCTTTTTGCGCGTAACCGGCGTGGCGTGACGGCCGTGCATGATCGCGATCACGGCGGCGCACCGGGCAAAGGGCGCGGCGCACCCTGGGTACGCGACGTTCTCGGGCAGCATCAGATCACCGGCGTTACGCGGATTGAACTGCTCGCACAGCCGCGCGTGCTGGGGCATGTGTTTAATCCCGTCAGCTTCTGGCTCTGCCGCAACGGGACGGGCGATCTGATCGCTGTTATTTCTGAAGTCAGCAATACCTTCGGCGACCGGCACAGCTATCTTTGCTATCACCCGGACCAGCGCAGGATTGCGCCGGGAGACACTCTCCGGGCGCGCAAGGTTTTCCACGTCTCTCCGTTTCAGCCGGTCGAGGGCGGATATACCTTTCGCTTTGACATCACGCCGGCGCGGATCGGTATCTGGATCGACTATGCCCGCGAGGGTGGCGGGCTGATCGCCACGCTGACCGGAAAACGCCGCCCGCTGAGCAATGCCATTATCCTGAAATCGGCTCTGCGCCGGCCTTTTGGCGCGCGCCGGGTGCTTGCCCTGATCCACTGGCAGGCCTTCAGGCTGTGGCTGCGCGGCGCGCTTTATCGTCCGCGCCCGACCCCTCCGTCCGAAGAGGTATCGCGGGGATGACAGTCACCAGCGACCGCCTGCCGTCCTATTCCCTCTTTGCGGCTCTTCTCGCCTCTGCCGGGTTGCCGATCTATATCCATGCGCCGAAATTCTATGTGGATGAATATGGTGTGTCGCTCGCTGCGCTTGGCACGGTGCTGTTTGGTCTGCGCCTTCTGGATGTCGTCCAGGATCCTCTGCTCGGCTGGCTGTCGGAGAAAACCCGTGATGCCCGGGCGGTGGCGGTGGGCATCGGCTGTGCCGTACTGGGCGGGTCGATGCTGCTCCTCTTTGCCGTGCCGCCCTTTCTGCCACCGGTTTTGTGGTTCGCATTCAGCCTGACCCTGGTTTTTTCCGCTTTCAGCTTTCTGACGATCAACTTTTACGCGCAGGGGGTGGTCAAAGCGGCCAGACTGGAAGGCGACGGGCATCTCAGGCTGGCGCGCTGGCGCGAAAGCGGGGCGCTGGCGGGCGTCTGCGCCGCATCGGTCGCGCCGGTCGCGCTGGGTTTTGTTTTCGCTGCGCCATTTGCCGGCTTCGCAGTTGCATTTGCGGTGCTGTCGCTGGCAGCCTGGTGGTTCATGCGACCCGAATGGAGCACGGCGGGGCTGGGGCAGTCCACCGGGTTTGCGGCTGTTCTTGCCGATCCGATGGCGCGCCGCCTGCTGGTGATCGCTTTTTTTAACGCGGCCCCGGTTGCCGTGACGTCCACCCTGTTCCTGTTTTTCGTGGAGAGCCGGCTTGAAGCACCGGGATTTGAAGGCCCGCTTCTGCTTGTGTTTTTCCTGTCGGCAGCCCTCGCCGCCCCGCTCTGGGGGATGATGGCCGAACGCTTCGGACCGCGTGATGTGCTGGTTCTGGCGATGGTGCTCGCAATCATTTCGTTTGGCCTCGCGTTTACACTTGGCCCGGGCGACTGGCTGCTTTTTGCGGTGATCTGCATCGCCTCCGGGGCAACACTGGGTGCTGACCTTACATTGCTGCCGGCGATTTTTGCGACCCGGATGGCACAGGTCTCGCCCTCAGCCTCTGAAGGGTTCGGCCTGTGGTCGTTCGTATCAAAACTGACGCTGGCTTTTTCGGCGGTGACGCTGCTGCCGCTTCTGGAGAACACCGGGTTTCAGAGCGGAGCCGCGGACAACCCGCCCGAGGCGCTTGCGATGCTGACTTTCCTTTACGCCGCAGTCCCCTGCGCGCTCAAAGTGATCGCAATCATCCTGCTGTCCCTCACAAACCTGAAAGAGGCCTGAATTATGAGCGCTTGGATCTGGATACTGACCGGTGCGGTGCTCGCGTTTGCCGTTGTATGGGCCAAAGCACGCTTTGCGGGGTTTACCGCGCAGCGCCCCGAAGATTATGAGGATGACCACCCGGTCTTTGATATCCGCCGGCACCTGAACGGACCGATCGTCTGCGAGGGGATCATCTATGGGCCGCTCGGGCGCGTCAGCAGCCGGTTCAGGGCTGATTTTAACGCTTCATGGGATGGCGACACCGGCGTGATGAAAGAGCATTTTGTCTATGATGACGGCTCTGTTCAGGACCGCGAATGGCGTCTTACGCTGCGCCCAGACGGTGCAATCCGTGCACAGGCTGACGATGTGGTGGGCGACGGTCTTGGGCGTCAGTCGGGCTCTACCGTTCTCCTGCGGTACCGGATCAGGCTGCCGGAAGCTTCCGGCGGGCATGTGCTCAATACGACAGACTGGATGTATCTGACGCCAGACGGGACGATCATGAACCGCTCGCAGTTCCGCAAATTCGGCATCAAGGTTGCTGAACTGGTCGCAACTATGCGTCCTGGGAGCGTCTGATGCGATCCTGGACAGGCAAACGCTACTGGCTCGTCGGCGCCAGCGACGGGCTGGGTGAAGCCCTTGCGCACAGGCTGAGTGCAGAGGGCGCGCATGTGATCGTCTCGGCGCGTTCCGAAGATAAGCTCAAAGCTGTCGTCGAGGCGCTGCCGGGTGGTGGTTCATGGCAGACGGTTGATGTCTCTGATGACGACAGCGTGCGTGAGGCTGCCGCTGCTGTAGGCCAGGTCGATGGTGTGGTGTTTCTGGCCGGAGTGTACTGGCCTTTCAGCGCGCTGGAGTGGGACGCCGCCCAGGCCACTGCAATGGCGGATATCAACTTTACCGGTCTGATGCGTGTGATGGGGCAGGTGGTCCCACAGATGGTCTCGCGTGACGAGGGCCATATCGTGATTACCGGCAGCCTTTCGGGATTTCGCGGCCTGCCCGGATCCATCGGCTATACCGCGTCCAAGGCGGGGACCATGTCGCTGGCTGAATGCATGTATGCTGATCTGCGCGAAACCGGTGTGCAGGTCCAGGTCGCCAACCCGGGGTTCATCAAGACCCAGCTGACCGACAAGAATAATTTCAGAATGCCCTTCCTTATGACGCCTGAAGAAGCGGCTGATTACATGTTCCGGCATATGAACAGCAACCGGTTCAAGCTCAGCTTTCCACGGGTATTTTCATGGGTTTTCCGGGGCAGCCAGTTTCTGCCCGACTGGCTCTATTTCCGTATCTTTTCCTGACGCATCAGAGCCGTTCCAGATGCGCGTCAAAGGTCGCGGTCGCGCGCGCCCAGACCTCTTCAGGATCGTTCGGAAGCCCCAGCAGCACAGGCAGAAGCTGTCCCGCATAGTCTTCGCTGCTTTCCAGTGGCAGCATAGAGGGCAGATTGTCGATCGCCGTGACATCCAGAACCGGATCATCATGCACGCGAAGCGCGGGTGCCGACCATGTTGTGGTCCGGTCATAGACTTTGATCGGTGAGAAATCGCTGTCCGGATCGCAGGCGATATCGCCGATGACACTCAGCCTGCGGCTGGCGGTCCTGGCACCGGCGGGTACAAAGACCGGTGTCCCGGGGCGGGCCAGTACGCAGTTGAAAAATAGCTCGTGGGCGAGCACCTGCGGGAACGGTCCGCCCGATTCCGTCTCTGCCAAATCCCATCTGGTTGTCGCGACACCCATCGCAGTGCAGAGATCGGCCACGCCGTGCCCGACCCGCCCCAGTGCGCCGACAATCAGCGCATCGGGGCGATGGGCGCCCGTTGCCACGAGGTCTGACTGCAGATCCTGCAGAAGGTGGGTGGAGCTTTCATACGCGCTTACCGGGCCGGCGAGACGCCCGTGCTGCTGTGCCACCCAGCATTTCAGTGCCACGGCAGCACCGGCGTATCCGGCCCAGTAGCCAAAGGCTGCCAGCCTGCGGCCGGTGTCATCGGTCAGATATTCCAGATCAAGCAGAGTGCCGCCGCCTTCGCGGAACCGCTGCAACAGGCGGAGCCCCGCGGGCTGGCCCTTGAACGCGTGGCCGAACATTATGTGAAGATGCGGCAGAGGGGTGCCGTCTTCGGGCAGCTCTTTGAGCCCGAAGATAATCGCCTCCTCCGGTGCATCCGGCCAGGTGTAAGCGGGCGCCATCGTGCACCCGGTTGCGGCATAGTCAGCATCCGGAATGACGCGCGTCGGGCTTTGCTCGACTGTCACCTTCAGACCTGCGTCCTGCAGCCGGTACACGCCCTCCGGTGTTATCCCGACCCTGGTTTCGTGATCACGTTGTTCGGCGCGGACCCACAGATGCGTCATGTTCAGATCAGCCCCTTTTCACTGACAGCTGCCACCGACGGACGGGCACGCACCCGGTCAAGCCAGACCCGGAGTGTCGGAAACGGCCCGAGGTCCACGCCGTCGCCTTCCAGCCAGGAACAGACCACAAAGGCATAGGCGTCTGCGAGCGAAAACCTGTCGCCCAGAATGTAATCTCCGCGCAAACAGTCGCTGGCGACAAAAGCCGCAGAGGCTGTCATGGTTTCGGGTACTTTGGCTGACATATCAGCAAGGCTTTCGGGCCGGTCTGCCCAGCGGCTGCCTCGCCGGCTGTGGGCATGATTTACGTGCATGGTTGAGGCCATGTAGTACATGACACTGCGCATATGCGCGGCCTCCAGCGGATCGTCCGGCACAAGGCCGGCCTGCGGCGTGATCGCGGCAATGTATTCAAGGATTGCGCCGGTTTCGGTCAGTCGCGTCCCGTCGCGGGTTTCCAGCAGGGGCACGCGGCCCTTTGGATTGAGTTTGAGATAGGCGTCGCCGGTCTGTTCTCCTGCGCGAAAATCCACGGCGACCAGTTCATGGTCGAGCCCGGCTTCCTCAAGCGTGATGGCGGCGGCAACGGAGATTGTGCGGGGGGCGTACCAGAGGCGCATGGGCTGTCCTTTAAACATGGGTCCGGGCGTGCTGCCGGTCGGGGTCTTCGAGATGCGGGATCGCGTTGAACATCGTGGGCGAGAGGTTGCCACCGATCGGAAAGAGCTGATGCTGTGAAGTATTGTAGATTGCCAGCGCCATCTGCGCCATGGCGGCGATATCAAGACGCAGCACCTGACGCATGGCCATAGAAATCAACCCGCCGGATGTCACCACCAGCGCCGGTCCGTCGCCTGCGGCAATTTCGGAAAGGGCATCTCCGACCCGCGCTTCAAAATCGCTGAACCGTTCCGGCGCACCGGCGATCTCGTCGTTCTGCCAGGCCCGGAAGAGGCGCGGCAGATGCTCGGTAAAGCCTGCGCTGTCGGTGGGAAAGGCCACGCCATGTTCGTCTTCCATGGCCCGTGCCAGCGTGAGGTACTCCAGCTCATTCAGCCGCGCGTCGCGGACCGGTGTGAGGCCCGTATCCATCGCATCTGCGGTCTCAACGTGACGTCTGAGCGTGCCGGTATAAAGCCGCGCGTGATGTTGCTGGCGCTCGCGCAGATGCGCGCCGAGCCATGCAGACTGCTGGTGGCCCAGCGGGCTCAGCCGGTCATAGCTGGCCTCGTCCCGTGCGCCTGAATTGGCCTGACCGTGGCGGATGAGGGTGATGTGGGACATGGATGCTTTCTCTGGTGTCAGCGATATGTAGGGGAGGCCGGTGGGATAGGAAAGGGCAGGCACCTGCGACGGGCCCGGTTAACGCGGGTGATGTTCCGGTTGCGCCGATAAGCGGCCCCGGAGAGGCATCGGAAACCGATCTGGCGGAAATCCGGCGGGATGTGTCGGGATTGGGACTCCGGTCCGGGCGCTCCGCGGGTTAGAGTATCCGCGAAGAAGCGGGAGATTTTGTCATGCCGGATCAGATCACATTTACTCTTGATGGTCAGGAAGTGACCACGGAGGCCGGTCTGACCATCTGGGAGGTGGCCAATGGCCGTGGTCTGGTAATCCCGCATCTGTGCCACAAGCCCGCCCCGGGGTATCGCCCGGACGGCAACTGCCGCGCCTGCATGGTCGAGATCGAGGGCGAGCGCACGCTGGCTGCCTCCTGCATCCGTGAGCCGTCCGAGGGGATGATCGTCACAACCGACACCGCACGCGCGAAGAATGCGCGCAAAATGGTCGTAGAGATGCTGCTGGCGGACCAGCCGGAGCAGGCGCAGGCGCATGATAAATCCAGCCATCTGTGGGATATGGCCGCCGAAAACGGCGTGAGCGAGAGCCGGTTTCCGAAGCTCGAAGAAGGGCGCATTCCGCTGCTTGATGACAGCCATGTGGCGATGTCCGTGAACCTTGACGCCTGTATTCAGTGCGGCCTTTGCGTGCGGGCCTGCCGCGAGGTTCAGGTCAATGACGTGATCGGCATGTCAGGGCGCGGGCACGATGCCTGGCCCACTTTCGACATGGCCGATCCCATGGGCGCATCGACCTGCGTGGCCTGTGGAGAATGTGTGCAGGCCTGTCCGACAGGCGCGCTGATGCCCGCGACCGTAGTGGACGAAAACCAGATCGGTGACAGCGCGGATTTCGACAGCGAAGTGGAGAGCATCTGCCCGTTCTGCGGTGTTGGCTGCCAGGTGTCGCTCAAGGTCAAAGACAACAGAATTAAATATGTGGATGGCATTAACGGCCCTGCGAATGAGGGCCGGCTCTGCGTGAAGGGTCGCTTTGGCTTTGACTATATTCACCACCCTCACCGGTTGACGAAACCGCTGATCCGGCGTGAGGATGCGCCAGAGAAGGGGTTGAACGTCGATCCCGGCAACTGGTCGGCGCATTTCCGTGAAGCGACCTGGGATGAGGCGCTTGATGCCGCAGCGGCGGGCATGAAGGGGCGCGGTCGCGAGATTGCTGGCTTTGGCTCCGCAAAATGCACCAATGAGGAAGCTTATCTCTTTCAGAAGCTGATCCGTCAGGGCTTCGGGCACAATAACGTCGATCACTGCACGCGGCTTTGCCACGCTTCATCTGTAGCGGCGCTCCTGGAGAACGTCGGATCGGGGGCGGTCACGGCGACCTTCAATGAGATCGAAAACGCCGATGTGGCCATCGCCATCGGGTGCAATCCGATCGAGAACCACCCGGTCGCGGCGACCTTCTTCAAACAGTTCACCAAACGCGGCGGCAAGCTGATTGTGATGGATCCCCGCGGTCAGGCGCTGAAACGCTACGCCAGCCATATGCTGCAGTTCCGTCCTGGTGCGGATGTTTCGATGCTCAATGCGATCATGCACACCATCGTTGAGGAAGGCCTCTACGATCAGCAGTATATCGACACCTGGACGGAGAACTGGGAGGCGGAGAAAGCCCATCTGGCTGATTTCTCGCCCGAGGCTATGGCAGGCGTCTGCGGTATCGCGCCTGAGGTGCTGCGCGACGTCGCGCGGACCTTTGCCGGGGCGAAATCGGCGATGATTTTCTGGGGGATGGGCATCAGCCAGCACATCCACGGCACGGATAACTCGCGCTGTCTGATCAGCCTGGCCCTTATGACGGGGCAGGTGGGGCGCCCGGGCGCAGGGCTGCATCCCCTGAGGGGTCAGAACAACGTGCAGGGCGCGTCTGATGCAGGGCTTATTCCGATGTTTCTGCCCGACTATCAGCCTGTGACCGACGATGGCGTGCGCTCGGCCTTTACCAAAGTCTGGGGCACTGCGGATTTCTCCAACGAGCGCGGGCTGACGGTCACTGAAATCATGGACGCTGTGCACGACGACAGGATAAAGGGCATGTATATCCTAGGTGAAAATCCTGCGATGTCGGATCCGGACGTGGAGCACGCGCGCGCAGCACTTGCGAAACTCGATCATCTGGTGGTGCAGGATATCTTCATTACCGAGACCGCGAATTATGCGGATGTGATCCTGCCGGCCTCAGCCTTTGCGGAAAAATCCGGCACCGTGACCAACACCAACCGTCAGGTGCAGATGGGGCGCCCTGCGGTGCCGCCGCCGGGCGAGGCGCGCGAGGACTGGTGGATCGAGACAGAGCTTGCCAAGCGGCTCGGCCTGCCCTGGGATTACGAGAGCCCGGCGGATGTTTTTGCCGAGATGAAGCAGAACATGCGCAGCCTGAACAACATCACCTGGGAGCGGCTGGAAGAGCAGAACGCGGTAACCTATCCGTCGCTCAGCCCCGAGGACCCGGGGCAGGCGATTGTCTTTGGCGACGGTTTCCCGCGGCCTGACGGGCGTGCGCGGTTCACGCCGGCGTCGGTGATCGCGCCTGACGATGTCCCTGATGCAGAGTACCCGATGGTGCTGACCACAGGCCGGCAGCTTGAGCACTGGCACACCGGGTCGATGACGCGGCGCAGCAAAGTGCTGGACGGGCTGGAGCCTGAGGCGAACTGTTCTCTGCATCCTGCAACTCTGCGCCGTCTTGGTGTCGCGCCGGGCGAACATGTGACGCTGACCACCAAACGCGGCAGCATCTCGATCATGGCGCGCGAGGACCGCGCGGTGGCGCCCGATATGGTGTTCGTCCCCTTTGCCTTTGTCGAGGCGGCGGCAAATATCCTGACGAATCCGGCGGTGGACCCTTACGGCAAAATCCCCGAATTCAAGTTTTCGGCCGTTCGGGTTGAGCGCACAGCAGATCAGGTCGCGGCGGAATAGGAACAGTCATGCAGCATCTTGAGGTCGCCGGACGGCTCTGGGACGACCTGCTGGCGGGGCGCAAGACCAACACCATCCGCTGGCGCGAGACCCGCGCTCAGCCGGGCCCGCTGACCTTTGTCCGGGGCGATGACCCGGCGCAGCGGGTGGTGGTTGAGGTGCTGCGCTGCACCGATCTGCCGCTTGGCGAGGCCGCGGCCTTTCTGGGGAAAGAAGAGATCTGGCCCGCAGAGGTGATGCTCGCTGGCATGCGCAGCCATTACCCGAGGATCACGATGGACGACACCGTGCAGGTCATCGAATTCGCGCCCGTGCAGGATCCTCAGGTACAGCGTTCGCCTGCTACGACGAGCTCAAAGCCGGTAATCTCAAATTCGTAAAGCGCGCTGCCGTCCGGTTTCTCCGCCCGTGCGATCAGGGCGCCGGCCTCGTTGCGGAAAACGGCATGCGCCGTGTGCAGAGCGCGATAACAGTGGCTGCCATCGGGATAGTAATATTTAATCATCCGGGATCTCCTCGGGGCTACTCTGGCAGGTTTCGGTGTCAAAAGCTGTCAGCAGGCCGTCGCGGGGGAGCGGAAAGTTTCGGGATAGGACAGACATGGTGAACCCGGAACGGTTCCTGGCGGATCTTCATAAGCTGCGGTCTTTCGGGGCGAGCGGTGTGGGGAAGGGGGTGGTGCGCCCTGCTTATTCCGACGCCGATCTGGCGGCGCGCGACTGGCTTGGCGCGCAGATGCGGGACGCCGGTCTTGATGTGCAGACAGATGGGATGGGCAATCTCTTTGGTCTGGCGGAAGGGCGCTCTCTGCTCCTGGGCTCGCATTCCGACAGCCAGCCGGAAGGCGGATGGCTCGACGGGGCGCTGGGGGTGATTGCTGCCCTGGAAGTGGCGCGCTCCAGCCGTGAATCGGGCGGCCCGCCGGTCTCTGTGGTGTCCTTTCAGGATGAAGAAGGCCGTTTCGGCGTCACCACTGGCAGTGCCGTCTGGGCCGGCCACCTCAAACAGACGGATGCCGACGCGCTGACCGATCATACGGGCGTTTCTCTTGCTCATGCCCGGGCGGGCCTGGGACGCAGGGTAACCGGGCCCGTCGATACGGGCCGGTTCACGGGTTTTATCGAAATGCACATTGAACAGGGACCGACACTGGACAGCAGCGGTGACAGGATCGGCGTTGTGACCGACATCGTCGGCATCCGCGATATGCGTGTCACATTTGAAGGCGAGCAGAACCACGCGGGCACAACGCCGATGCATCTGCGTCGGGACGCCTTTCAGGCGCTGGCCGCTTTCAGCACCGGCCTTAGTGACAGGTTCCGCAACATCGTCACACCGCAGACGGTTTGGACCATCGGCCATGTGAGCCTGCATCCTAATGCAAGCTCCATCGTGCCGGGACGGGTGGTATTTTCCATGCAGTGGCGTGACGCGCAGAGCGACAGGCTCGCGCGCATGGAAACGGTGATCCGTGCACTGGCGGATGAGATTGCGGAGGCCCGCGGGCTGACCGTGAGTTTCGGGCCGATGCTCGGGCTTGATCCTGTGGCGATGGATGCAGCACTGCGCGCCTGTCTGGAGGATGCGGCGGAAAAGGAGGCACCGGGGGCCTGGCGCATGATGCCCTCGGGTGCATTGCACGATGCCACCAATGTCGCCGCCCTGATGCCTGTCGCGATGGTCTTCGTGCCGTCGATTGGCGGGATCAGCCATGCTTTTGAGGAGGACACCGCCGAACCGGACCTTGTTTGCGGGCTCAGGGTGCTGGCGCGCGCTGCCGGTCTGGGGTGAGCGGTCGTTTTGCTGTCCCGATGGCATCCCGCCCCGGTTGCACAATCGGTACGAAGGCACTTGCGATCTGCCAAAGGTCTGCAACAATGGACGGGACGTCTGAATTAGCGACGAAGACGTTGACGGGAAGACCAAAAGCAAGATTGATAAGCACAGACGGTTCATAAGAGCCGCATCTGCCGTCACAATGGCAGCGTCTGGGAGGACATGAGTTTGAATACGCCGAGCCGACCGGCCGACGGACCTGCATCCGTACCGGCTCTTCTGCATCTCAACGCAAAACGATATGCCAATGCTCCGGCATACCGCGAAAAAGAATACGGGATCTGGCAGAGCTGGACCTGGGCGCAGACGCTGGAAGAAACCGAGGCGCTGGCGCTGGGGCTGCTGGATCTGGGCGTAGCGGAAGGGGATTTTGTTGCTGTTATCGGGCGCAACCGGCCCCGGCTCTACTGGGCGATGGTCGCAGCGGAGATGTGCGGTGCAGTGCCTGTGCCGCTTTATCAGGACGCCGTCGCGGAAGAGATGGCCTATGTCATGGGGCATTGCGGCGCGCGTTTCGTGATCGCGGGCGATCAGGAACAGGTCGACAAAGTCATCGAGATCCAGGGGGAACTGCCGGATTTTGAGCAGATGATCTATCTCGATCCGCGCGGGCTGCGCAAATACGACCACGCGCGGCTGCATCAGTACAGCCATGTGCAGGATGCCGGGCGGGCGAAACGCGATGAGCTGCTGCCCGAGATCACCCGTCGCCAAGACAGGCTCGATTACGACAGCACCTGTGTGATGCTCTATACTTCCGGCACGACCGGGCGGCCCAAGGGCGTGGTGCTGAGCAACCGCAATGTGATTGAGACCTCAAAGTCGTCGTCCGAGTTCGACGATCTGCGTCAGAGCGATGACATCCTTGCCTATCTGCCGATGGCCTGGGTGGGTGATTTCATCTTTTCGGTGGGTCAGGCGATGTGGACGGGGTTTTGCACGAACTGCCCGGAGAGTGCGGATACCATGCACACCGATCTGCGCGAGATCGGGCCCACGTATTATTTTGCGCCGCCTCGGGTCTTTGAGACGCAGCTGACCTCGGTGATGATCCGGATGGAAGATGCAGGGCGGTTCAAGAAATGGCTCTTTGATCACTTCATGGCACATGCACGCAGGGTCGGGCCGGATATTCTGGACGGCAATCCGGTGAGCATGACGGACCGGCTGAAGTATCAGTTGGGCGAGTTTTTCATCTACGGGCCGCTCAAAAACACGCTGGGGTTCAGCCGTGTGCGGGTGGGATATACCGCTGGTGAGGCCATCGGCCCGGAAATTTTCGATTTTTACCGGGCACTGGGAATCAATCTGAAACAGCTCTACGGGCAGACGGAGGCCACCGTTTTCATCACCGCGCAGCCCGACGGGGAGGTGCGCTCGGACACGGTGGGGGTAAGCTGTCCCGGTGTTGAACTGCGCATTGCGGAAAACGGCGAGGTCTTTTATCGCTCCCCGGGTGTTTTTGTGGAGTATTATAAGAACCCCGAGAGCACCGCCGATACAAAAGACGCCGAAGGCTGGGTGGCGACCGGGGATGCGGGCTTCATTGAAGAAGACACCGGGCATCTGCGGATCATCGACCGGGCGAAGGATGTCGGTAAAATGGCCAGTGGCGCGCTTTTTGCGCCGAAATACGTTGAGAACAAACTGAAGTTCTTTCCGAACATTCTCGAGGCAGTGGTTTTCGGCAATGAGCGTGACGAATGCACGGCCTTTATCAATATCGATCTGACGGCAGTGGGCAACTGGGCGGAGCGTAACAACATCGGTTATGCGTCCTATCAGGAGCTGGCACGGCATCCTCAGGTCATGGATACCATTCAGGAACATGTGGAAGAGGTGAACCGGTCGGTTGCGGAAGATGAGATGTTGTCCGGCTGTCAGGTGCACAGATTTGTGGTGCTGCATAAAGAGCTTGATGCAGATGACGGCGAGCTGACGCGCACGCGCAAAGTGCGGCGCAGAGTGATCGAAGAGAAGTTTCACGATATCATCACGGCGCTTTATGACGGTTCATCAAGCGTGAGCACTGTTACCGAAGTGACCTATGAGGACGGGCGGAAGGGGTCTATCGCGGCCACGCTGGAGGTCCGGTCCGTTGCGGTTCAGCCGGCACCGGTCCGGATGGCGGCGCAATGACGGTACGACGCTCTGCTGCGCAGTCGCCCCGCCCGCCATCCCGCAGGGGCCCGTCGGGAAATTGCAGGAACGGAGTAAGCCCGGATGCTTGATCAGACCGACGGATACACGACAGCAGACGGCCGCAGGATCGGCGGCGTTGTCATGGAGATGCGCAACATCACGCTGCGGTTCGGCGGGGTCGAGGCGATCAGGGATATCTCATTCGATATCCGCGAAGGCGAGATCCGCGCGATCATCGGGCCGAACGGCGCCGGTAAATCCTCTATGCTCAACGTTATCTCGGGCTTTTATGTGCCGCAGGAGGGTGAGGTCTGGTACAAAGGCGCGCCACGCCCGCCGATGAAACCTTACCAGGTGGCCCGGCAGGGCATCGCGCGGACCTTTCAGAATATCGCGCTTTTTGAAGGTATGAGCGTTCTGGACAATGTGATGACCGGGCGCCTGACGCATATGAAAAGCGGGTTGTGGCGCCAGGCGTTGTGGCTGGGGCAGGCTGAACGGGAAGAGACGGAGAACCGCGAGGTCGCGGAAAAGATTATCGACTTTCTGGAAATCCAGGCGATCCGGAAAACACCGGTGGCCCGGCTGCCCTATGGTCTGAAGAAGCGCGTCGAACTGGCGCGCGCGCTGGTGGCCGAGCCGTCGCTGCTCCTGCTCGACGAGCCGATGGCCGGAATGAACGTTGAGGAGAAAGAGGACATGAGCCGCTTTATCCTCGATGTGAACGACGAATTCGGCACTACGATTGCACTTATCGAACACGATATGGGTGTGGTGATGGATCTGAGCGACCGTGTTGTTGTGATGGATTACGGAAAAAAGATCGGCGATGGCACGCCTGATGCGGTACGCAACAACCAGGATGTGATCGACGCCTATCTGGGGGTCAGCCATGACTGAGAGAAGCGCTGTTCCTCCCGGGTTTTCCGGTCTGTGCCGCACCCGGGCTTCCGGGTTGATGTGTCGCGTCGCGGCTGCAGCGGGGCGGCCGGCCTGCTTTGCGATCGGTCGAGTGGTGTGAGAATGACGATGCCCGCGCGGACAAAACAGCGGCTCGCGATGCTCTTCTGCACCGGCGTCTGTGCGGCGGGAATTGTCGCGCTGATCATGTCGCGTCCGGGCGATGCCGCATGGCCGGATGTGGAGACGCTGCTGGCCGAGCACTGTGTTCCGTTTGCGCTTGAAGACGCCGCTGTGAACGCCGCGGCGCTCGACGTGAAGATCACCTCATCAGATGACGTCTGGTTCTACGACCGGCGGACCGGTCTCAGCCTTGTTGTGGATGAGCAGAGCTGTCTTGTCTCGGACGTGCGTGCGCTGCTGAATGCGGATGCGCAGCACCTGGCGGTTGAACGCGCCATTGAATTCGGTCTCGGTGTGATGCCGGGCTCGGATGTTGAGGACCTGGCTGCCGCATCAGGCTGGGATGTGAAAATCCTCGTCGGAACGGCGGCAGCGCCGCGCGCGCACCCGTCGCTGCTGATTTATCAGGTTGATGCGCAGGCCGCCGATGACGCTGGTCGCGCCACCATATTCCGGTTCGACCGGGCCGAAGAGGGAGGTTTTGATGCCTGAACAACTCGCCTTTACGATCGAGGTTTTTCTCAATGGGCTGATGGCCGGTGTGCTCTATGCTCTGGTCGCTCTGGGCTTTGTGCTGATCTACAAGGCCTCCGGTATTTTCAACTATGCTCAGGGGGTTATGGCGCTTTTTGCCGCTCTGACGCTGGTTGGCGTGATGGAGGGGCAGGTGCCTTTTGCGCATCTGATCAATGCGATTTTCGGAACGGATATTCACCATTTCGGATGGCACGTGCCCGCCTTTGCCGCGATTTTCGTGACGATGTGCATCATGGTTCTGTTCAGCTGGCTCGTGCAGCGGTTTATCTTTCGCTACCTCGTGGGACAGGAGCCGATTATCCTTTTCATGGCGACGATCGGGCTTGCTTATTTCCTCGAAGGTGTCGGCGATCTGATGTGGGGGTCGGATATCAAAACGCTGGATGTCGGGCTGCCGCAGGGAATTAATACCTGGCTGGATGAGACGACATTCAATGCGTTCGGCTATGGATTTTTCATCGACAACCTCGACATCGTGGCGAGCCTTGTGGCCGCTCTGCTGGTCGCCGGGCTGGTGATTTTCGCGCAGTACACCAAACAGGGGCGCGCCATGCGTGCCGTGGCCGATGACCATCAGGCGGCGCTGTCCGTGGGCGTGTCGCTGAACTTCATCTGGATCCTTGTGTGGTCGCTTGCCGGGTTTGTGGCCCTGGTCGCGGGCATCATGTGGGGCGCGAAATCAGGTGTGCAGTTCTCGCTGTCGCTGATTGCGCTCAAGGCACTGCCGGTTCTGATGCTGGGCGGATTCACGTCTATTCCCGGCGCGATTGTCGGCGGGCTGATTATTGGTGTAGGTGAGAAGCTTTTCGAGTTTCTGATCGGGGCGCCCTATCTCGGGGGGGCCACCGAGAACTGGTTTGCCTATATGCTGGCGCTCATTTTCCTGGTGTTCCGGCCCCAGGGGCTCTTCGGGGAGAAGATCATTGAACGCGTATAGCCCGGTTTACTCCTCGCTGTCGCGCAGCAGTGTCACACTCAGCGCGGCCAGAATGGTGACACCCAGCGTCAGCGCCATGTTCAGGTCGGGCAGCAGCACGAGGGTGAGCGCGATGCAAAGGGTCATCACGCCAAGACCTACGACAATGCTGAGCGCTAGCGCGGAGGAACCGCCGCTGCGACGCGGAGTAACCGCAGGTCGCCCGGGCTCGGCAAATTCGGTTTCGGCCGTTTCGACACTATCGAGGAGGGCGGCACGTTTTCTGAGGTATTCGGCATGCTCAAGCTCGCCTCGCGACAGCCTTGCCTCGAGGTCCCTGATCTCTTTGAGAATTGCCGTCATGCGTCCCACTCCTTTCCCACAGGGCGAAACTGCCCTGCGAAATGGGGCAAATTTGGGAATTCCGGAGAAATCAGCCGGAATGGTTAACCGCGAGACCCGCCGGGCAGGCGCGATGCGACCGGTAACCGGCCGCAGGGACCATCATCCGACAGGACCGGGAGCGCACCTGCGCGCCCGCAAAGAACAGGAGTAAGACGGCATGCTCTACCGTGAAGCCGGCGATTTCAGCACCACCTACCCGCAGGACAGTCAGACCTTTCCGATCAGGTTCGACCGCTACCGGTATTACGTGGTCCTGTTCATCGCCATTGTCGTCGTGCCCTTCATGATTAACGACTACTGGGTGAACTCGCTCTTTATGCCCTTTCTGATCTACGCAATTGCGGCGATCGGGCTGAATATTCTGACCGGGTACTGCGGTCAGGTCAGCCTTGGCACCGGCGGTTTCATGGCTGTGGGGGCCTATGCCTGCTACAAGCTGATGACCGGATTTCCGGAGGTCAGCATGTTCATTCATGTGCTTCTGTCAGGGCTGATCACCGCGGCGGTGGGGGTTCTCTTCGGGCTGCCGTCGTTGCGGATCAAAGGGTTTTACCTCGCCGTTGCCACGCTCGCCGCGCAGTTCTTTCTGGTCTGGATGTTCAACCGGGTCTCATGGTTTTATAACTACTCAGCTTCGGGCCAGATCAACGCCCCCGAGCGCGACACCTTTGGCATCCTGATCACCGGGCCCTCGACCGAAGCCTGGGCCACTTATATGTTCTGCCTGATCTTCACGATCTTTTCGGCCGTAGTAGCGCGCAATCTGACGCGCGGGTCACTGGGCCGGCAGTGGATGGCGATCCGGGATATGGATATCGCTGCAGAGATCATCGGGGTGAACCCGCTCAAAGCCAAGCTCACCGCCTTTGCTGTCAGCTCGTTCTTTGTGGGCATCTCGGGCGCGCTCTTTTTTGCGGTCTATCTGGGGGCGGTCGAAGTTGGTGAGGTCTTTGGCATCACCAAATCATTCATCGTGCTCTTTATGATCATCATTGGCGGGCTGGGATCGATCTTCGGCTCTTTTGCAGGGGCTGCCTTTATCGTTATGCTGCCTGTGGTGCTCAAGATTGTCGGCGTTGACTGGCTGGGCTGGCCCACGGATATCGTGGCGCACCTCAACCTGGTCATTGTGGGCCTGCTGATCGTGATTTTTCTGATCGCAGAGCCGCACGGACTGGCGCAGCTCTGGCGGGTCGCCAAGGAGAAATTAAGACTGTGGCCCTTCCCGCATTAGGGCGGACCACTGAGACAAAGGGCGGGCAAACCGTCCGGAACAGGCCGGGCAACCGGCGCTATCGGATATAATCCAAGGGAGGAACAACCGATGAAGATGAAACTGGCAACCTGGGCCACGGCGGCCCTGATGGCGGCAAGCCCCGTGATGGCGGATCTTGTGATGCCATCGCTGAGCTACCGCACCGGGCCTTATGCAGTTGGTGGGATCCCGCTGGCGGATGGCTATGCGGATTACTTTACGCTGCTCAACGAGCGTGACGGCGGTATCGGCGGCGTGCCGGTCCGGGTTCTGGAATGCGAAACAGCCTATAACACGGAAAAAGGTGTGGAATGCTATGAAAGCACCAAAGCCGAAGGTTCGCTGGTCTATCAGCCGTTTTCCACTGGCATCACCTATCAGCTGATCCCCAAAGTGACGGCAGACGGCATTGCGCTGCACACGATGGGCTATGGCCGGACATCTGCGGCCAACGGCAAGGTTTTCTCCAACGTCTTCAACTACCCGACGAATTATTGGGATGCGGCTTCTGTCGCGGTGAACTACCTGCTGGATGAGAACGGTGGTGATCTGAGCGGTCACAAGATCGCGCTGGTTTATCACAACTCCGCCTATGGCAAGGAGCCCATCCGCACGCTTGAGGGTCTCGCGGAAAAGCACGGTTTTGAGCTGAGCCTCATTCCCGTCGATCACCCGGGCCAGGAGCAGAAATCACAGTGGCTGCAGATCCGCCGCGATAAGCCCGACACGGTTCTGATGTGGGGCTGGGGCGTGATGAACCAGGTCGCCGTTCAGGAAGCCGCCAACATACGCTTTCCGATGGAAAACTTCATCGGTGCATGGTGGTCCGGTGCCGAAGCTGACGTGATCCCCGCAGGCGCTGCGGCCAACGGCTATAAGGCGTTGACGATGAACGGCGTGGGCCGCGATTACCCGATCTATGACGATATTCAGAAATATGTCGTTGATGCGGGCAAAGCGGCAGGCGCCGGTGATCAGATCGGCACGGTGCTGTATAACCGTACAATCTATGCGGCGTTCCTTGCGCATATGGCGATCCTGAAGGCTCAGGAGATCCACGGTGTGGCCGATATCACTCAGGCGATGATGATCGACGGTATGGAAAATCTGGAAATCACCGATGAGATGATGGCCGAATACGGTATGCCGAACTTTGGTCCGGCCTTCTCGGTGTCCTGTGAAAACCACGGCGGCCCGGGTGTCGGTGCTGTGACACAGTGGGATGCCGCCGCAGGTGAGTGGAAGCAGATTACTGATTTCGCACCGTCTGACAAAGAGATCATCAATCCGCTGATCGAAGAAGACAGCATGGCTTTTGCGTCTGAAAACAACATCGATCTGCGCTGCAACTAAGCGCATCTGCCCCGGCCGGATCCGTCCGGCCGGGGTCATTTTATGAGATTTACACGTCAGGGTGCCGGTCATGTCGGAAGCTGCAGCAGTTGAGACCCGAAGCGCGGAGAATGTGCTTGAGGTCAACAACATCGAAGTGATCTACAACCACGTGATCCTCGTGCTCAAAGGGGTCAGCCTCAATGTGCCAAAAGGTGGGATCACGGCACTTCTGGGCGGCAATGGCGCTGGCAAGACTACGACGCTCAAGGCGATCTCGGGCCTGCTGGCCTCCGAGCGCGGCGAGGTCACAAAGGGCTCGATCCGCTATCACGGCGATCCGATCCAGCATGCAGACCCTGCCGAGACCGTGAAACGCGGCGTGGTGCAGGTTATGGAAGGCCGGCACTGCTTTGAGCACCTGACGGTCGAGGAAAACCTTCTGACCGGCGCCTATACCCGGCGCGACGGAAATGCGGCGATCCAGGCTGACCTGGAAATGGTCTATGGCTATTTCCCGCGCCTCAAAGAGCGGCGCAAATCACAGGCGGGCTATACTTCCGGCGGTGAGCAGCAGATGACAGCCATCGGTCGCGCGCTGATGAGCCGACCTGAGACGATCCTGCTGGATGAACCCTCGATGGGGCTCGCCCCGCAGCTGGTGGAACAGATCTTCGAAATCGTGAAATCAGTGAACGAGAACGAGGGCGTGACCTTTCTGCTGGCCGAGCAGAACACGAATGTGGCGCTGCGCTTTGCGCATTATGGCTATATCCTGGAATCCGGGCGCGTGGTCATGGACGGGCCGGCGGCAGATCTGCGCGAGAACCAGGACGTGAAAGAGTTTTACCTCGGCATGTCGGATGAGGGCCGAAAATCCTTTCGTGATGTGCGCAGCTATCGCCGCCGCAAACGCTGGCTGTCCTGATCCGCTGGTGCCGGCCAGGGGCCGGTGTGCGGCAGCCTTCCCATGCAGACCCTCTGAACAGGTAGCGAACAGAAATGGCATCTTTCTTCGACGATCTTGAGACCCGCAGCAATGACGCGCGCACCGCAGACCAGCTGGCAGCTCTGCAGGCACAGGTGGCGCAGGTCGCGGCGGCGCAGGGAAGCTGTCTGCCGGACCCCGGCGGGATCACAGATCTGAGCGATCTGACAAAGCTGCCGGTGGTGCGCAAATCCGATCTGGCCACCTGGCAAAAAGAGCGCCCGCCCTTTGGCGGTATTCCGGTCAGCAATGTCGCTCATGTTTTTCAGTCGCCCGGTCCGATCTATGAGCCGGGCGGGGTGAGTCACGACTGGTGG
Organism: Roseobacter ponti; assembly: GCF_012932215.1. Taxonomy (GTDB): domain Bacteria; phylum Pseudomonadota; class Alphaproteobacteria; order Rhodobacterales; family Rhodobacteraceae; genus Roseobacter; species Roseobacter ponti. The sequence goes on from NZ_CP048788.1 coordinate 382,464, forward strand.
CGTATGGGCCGCTTTCTGCACGCGGTGGGCATCGGCGAGGATGACACGGTGCAGAACTGCTTTGGCTATCATCTGACGCCTGCTGGGATGATCTTCGAGAGCGGTGCGCGCGCGGTGGGGGCACGGGTTATTCCCGCCGGCACCGGCCAGACCGAACTGCAGGTGCAGGCCGCATCAGATATCGGCACCACCGCCTATGCCGGGACGCCCGATTACCTCAAGGTTATTCTGGATCAGGCTGAGGCGTCTGGTGTTGCGCTGAAAATTACAAAAGCGGCCGTGGGCGGCGGCGCGCTCTTTCCCTCGCTGCGCCAGGAGTATGCCGACCGGGGCATTCTCTGCCTGCAGTGCTATGCGACTGCCGATCTGGGCAATATCGCCTATGAGAGCCACGCGATGGAGGGGATGATCGTCGATGAAAGTGTGATCGTCGAGATCGTCACACCGGGCACCGGTGACCCCGTGGCCCCGGGCGAGGTCGGCGAGGTTGTGGTCACCACGCTTAACCCCGATTATCCGCTGATCCGGTTTGCCACCGGTGATCTGAGTGCCGTGATGCCGGGTCAGAGCCCCTGCGGACGCACCAATATTCGCATCAAAGGCTGGATGGGCCGCGCCGATCAGACGACCAAGATCAAAGGCATGTTTGTGCGCCCTGAACAGGTCGCAGCCCTTGTGGCGCGACATCCCGAGATCGACCGCGCGCGGGTCATTGCCGGGCGCACAGGCGAACAGGACACCATGACCGTGCAGATCGAAGCCACGGACGGAGCTGCGGAGGCTTTCGCGGAAAGTGTTGCTGCGGTGCTGAAGCTGAAAGGTAAGGTCGAGGTTGTGACACCCGGCACTCTGCCGCGTGACGGGCTGGTGATCGAAGACCAGCGCACCTACGACTGAATGGCCGGGTCGGGCAATCTCATCTTTGATCCTCAGGAGGTTAGCGCGGCGAAGAAGATTGCGGTGCTGTTTCCGGGGGCGCTGGCTGAGGTCTCGATTTTTGATGCCGCGGACAAATGGTGCGACGAGGGGTATGCGCTCGTGCGCTACCGCTTTCCCGGGCTTGACGGGCGCCCGCTGCATCCGCCGCTGAAAATTGCAGAGGCCGCCGGGGAGGTCGCCACCTTTCTGCGCCAGTTTTCGGGGAAAACCACGCGGCTTCTGGGCTATTCCACCGGGGGCGCGATTGCGCTGACAACGGCGGCGCTGGTGGGGGGCGATCTGCGCGTGGCGCTCATGTCCTGTGCTGTAGAGGCAGGCGGTGGCATCCAGACGGGACTGCGCGGCGCGCTCGATATCGCGGGGGCGGCAACGCGCGCGGGGTCGCTGAGCCGCCGCGCGATCTGGCTGGAATACTACAAAACGCTGCTCTTCGGACGACACGGGCGCACCAGTCCGCAGGCGGTCGCACTGATCAAAGAGCGCCTCGACCGTATCGTGATGCCCGAGGGCGATCTGCCGCGCGCCCATACCGATGATCTGCGGCGCTGGCGTCTGCCCGATGCCCGCCGTCTGCCACCCGCCGCGCAGATGAGGCTTTTTGTCGGACTGGAAGATCCGGTGTTTTCGCTTGATCAGAGTCGTGCGATGGCGGCACGGCTCGGTGGTGCCGCAGTCACCGGGTATGCCGGACAGGGCCATCTTCTGTTTCTCACAGAGCCCGCGGTTTTCGACGATATCCTGGCTTTTTTCGAGGACCGGGAACCGCCCGCAGGCACAAAGGGCCTCAGTTCCGGCTGATCGCCTGCCCGGGCGCGGTGCAGGCCTTTGGGGTGGCAATTCTGACAAAAACAGTCAAAAACGGCGTATGGCTGATTCAGCACATCCCGCAGGACAAAGACCCCGCGCGCACGGCAAAAGCGCGCGCGATGGTCTGCGCGTTTTTCCATGGCTTGCAACGGGCATTGCCGTGGTCTGTGCGTTACCGATGCTGGCGGTCGCTGTTGCGGCTCTGGGCGGTGGTACAGAGACGATAGCGCACCTGGCGGGCACCGTACTGGGGCGCTACACCGTAACGACGCTGCTGCTTGTCGTGCTGGTTTCTGCGGGCACATTCGCTGTCGGTGTGGGGGCGGCCTGGCTTGTGACCATGACCCGTTTCCCCGGCGTGCGGTTTTTCGAGATCGCCCTTGTGGTGCCGCTGGCCTTCCCCGCCTACGTGCTCGCCTATGCTTATACCCATGTGCTTGATCATCCCGGTATAGTGCAGAGCCTGCTGCGGGATGTGACCGGATGGGGCGCTCGTGATTACTGGTTCCCGGAGATCCGCAGTACGGGCGGAGCGGCGGCTATGCTGGTACTGGTACTTTATCCCTACGTCTATCTGCTGGCGCGGGCGGCGTTCCTGCAGCAAAGCGCCACGACATTTCTGGCGGCCAGGGCGCTGGGATCAAGCGCGCGCTCGGCGTTTTTCCGCATCAGCCTGCCGCTGGCGCGTCCGGCCATCGCCGGGGGCGTTCTGCTGGCTGTGATGGAGACGATCGCGGATTTCGGCACGGTGGCGTATTTCGGAGTACAGACCTTTGCCACCGGGATCTACACCAGCTGGTTTTCACTGGCTGACCGGGCGGGTGCCGCGCAACTGGCGCTTTGTCTGCTGAGCTTTGCTCTGCTGCTGGCCATGCTCGAACGGATCCAGCGGGGCCGTGCGCAGTATCACGACCCGTCACGACGCCAGCAACCGATGGAGCCGATGCCGCTGCGGGGGCGTCAGGCGGCGACAGCCTTTGTGCTCTGCGCGATCCCTGTGCTGCTGGGGGCTTTGCTGCCGGTCATCGTGCTGGTCAGTATGGGGCTCAGCTCCGAACAGAACCTGCTTAGCCCGCGCTATCTCGGGTTTATCCGGAATTCGCTGGTGCTGGCCTCAGTGGCGGCGGTACTGACCGTGCTGGCCGCCATCTCGGTCGGATTTTTCCAGCGGCTGCGCCCGGGGCGCGCCTCCAACACCGCGGCCTACGTCGCGCGGCTGGGATATGCTGTGCCGGGGGGCGTGATTGCCGTCGGGTTGCTGGTGCCTTTCGCCGCTTTCGACAATGCGCTCGACGGGTTCATGCGCGCGCAGTTTGATATCCCCACAGGGTTGCTGATCACCGGCTCGATCTGGTTGCTGGTGGCCGCTTACCTTGTGCGCTTTCTGGCGGCGGCACTCGGAGCTTATGAGGGCGGGCAGGCGATGGTGCCGGCCAATATGGATGCTGCTGCCCGCTCTCTCGGGCAGACGCCTGCGGGCACGCTGCGCCGGGTGCATCTGCCGATCCTGGCTCCCAGCCTGCTCACGGCGCTGCTCATCGTCTTTGTCGATGTGATGAAGGAGCTGCCAGCGACGCTGATCATGCGCCCGTTCAACTATGACACGCTGGCGGTGCAGGCCTATCGCCTCGCCAGCGACGAACGCCTCGAGGGGGCAGCTGTGCCGAGCCTCGTGATTGTGGCGATCGGCCTTTTACCGGTGATCCTGATCTGCCGGCAGGTCGGCCGGCAGCGCAGGGGATAAACCCGCGCTGCCGGGTTTTCTCACGTCAGATAGTCTTCGAAATGCGCGAGCGTGCGATCCCAGGCAAGGGTCGCCGCGGCCTCGTCATAGCGCGGTGTTGTGTCGTTATGAAACCCGTGCTGAACATCGGGATAGAAGTGCACGGTGAATTCCTTCTGACTGGTGGCGAGCGCTTCTGAATAAGCGGGCCAGCCTGCGTTGATCCGCTCATCGAGACCCGCGTACTGGATCATCAGCGGCGCTTCGATACCTGCCACATCCTCTGCAGCGGGCTGGCGGCCATAGAATGGCACCGACGCCGCAAGATCCGGATAGGCCACGGCCAAAGCGTTGCAGACGCCGCCACCATAACAGAAACCAACTGCGCCGACTTTGCCCGTGCTGTCCTTGTGATCGCGCAGAAACTCAAAGGCTGCAAAGAAATCGGCCATGAGCTTTGCGCCGTCCAGAGAGCGCTGCATCTCACGGCCTTCCTCATCGGTGCCGGGATAGCCGCCAAGCGGCGACAGCCCGTCCGGCCCGAGTGCCAGATATCCTGCCTTTGCCGTGCGCCGCACAACGTCCTCGATATAGGGGTTAAGACCACGGTTTTCGTGCACCACAAGCACTGCCGGCAGAGGGCCGGTTGCCCCCGCGGGTTTCGCCATCAGGGCCTTAATCGTGCCGTGCCCCTCAGGGCTTTCGTACTCGATCACTGCTGTTTCGATATCCGGATCATCCGGATCAACCTGCTGGGCAAGTGCATAGTTGGGTTGCAGCTGTTCCAGGATCATTGCGCCGGTCACGCCGGCGGCCGCATATTTTCCGGCGCGGTTGAGAAATTCACGTTTGGACATCGTGCCATGCACATAGCCGTCAAAAATCTCCAGAATACGCGGATCAAAATCACGGGCGGTTTTGCGGGGGCCATTGGTCATCTCGGTTTCTCCTGTAGATGGACTGGTCATAAAATAGCCCGTACCGACGGTGAGTCGATACGGGCTGTTTTCTGCGGCTGAATACGGCCGGTGCCGCGCGGGGCGCTGCGGCGGGATTTACTCCCAGCCAACCTCGTTGAAGATCTTCTGCGCCAGCGGCACGTTTGCGGCCACATCCGACAGGCTGATGGCATCGGTCTGAAAGAACCCGAGGGCCGCAACCGAAGGAGAAAGAGCCACCCCGGGCACCGCCGGGTATTCGTCATTGCCCGCGGAGAAATACTGCTGTGCCTGATCGGAGGCAAGATATTCGAGGAATTTCACAGCGTTTTCGCGGTTGGGCGCATGGGCGGCCAGTCCGCCACCGGAGATATTCATATGCGCGCCATTGCTGCCCTGATCCGGGAAAACCCAGCCGATACCGTCTATGTCGGCGCTGACGCCTGAGACATCCGTGCGGATCGAACGGGCGAAATAATACGTGTTAGAGACGGAAATATCGCATTCTCCCGAAACCAGCCCGCGCAGCTGATCGGTGTCGCCCCCCTGAGGACTGCGTGCCATATTGGCGACGACGCCGCGCGCCCATTCGGTTGCGGCTTCCTGCCCGGCATGGGTGATGATCGAGGCAAGCAGGGTCTGGTTATACTCGTTTGAGGATGAGCGGATGCAGAGCAGGCCTTTGTAGGCCGGGTCCGCCAGATCGACGTAATCATGCGGAGGGTCTGTCACGTCTTCCTTGTCGTAAAAGATGATGCGCGCGCGCTGAGAAAAGCCAAACCACTGGTTGTCTTCATCCTGCAGGTAAGCGGGGATGCGGTTTTCCAGAAGACCACTTTCGACGCTTTGCAAAAGCCCCATGTTCTTCGCGCGTGCCAGCCGCGATGTATCTACCGTCAGCAGAAGGTCGGCAGGGCTGTTGATGCCCTCGGCCTGCATCCGGGTCAGCAGTTCATCGGCTTTGCCCTCGATACGGTTGATCGTGATGCCTGTGGCGTCCGTGAAATCAGAATACAGGCGCTCGTCGGTGTCATAGTGGCGTGACGAGTAAAGGTTCAGCTCACCTTCGGCGAGCGCTGGCAGGGTTGTTGCTGTAAGGGCGAGCGTTGCCACACTCAGGCTGAAGCGTTTCATATCAGTGTCCGTCCGGTTTTATGTCTCATGGCTCGGGAATTCCCGACTAAAACGATCAGAAACATATCCGCGACAGAGTCGCAAGTAATTCCTGACAAAAAAACTATGGAAAGGGTGTGAGCCCCCGGACCTGCCATCCGCGCAGGCCCGGGGCGTAATCTATTCAGCTTTCCGGAGCGATTTTATCCTGGGTTTTCGTGTCGAAATCACCGGCGTCGTGGCGCTCATGCAATTGCAGTTCCGGCTCACCAAAGGTGCGGTTGACCATCCGGCCCCGTTGTACGGCAGGGCGCGCATCAATCGTTTTTGCCCATCGCATAACATTTTCGTAGCTGGTGACATCAAGGAATTCGGCCGCTTCATAGAGCCGTCCCAGCACCAGCTGACCGTACCAGGACCAGATCGCGATATCGGCAATGGTGTAATCTGCGCCGGCGATGAATTCATGTGTCGCCAGCTGGCGCTCAAGCACATCAAGCTGGCGTTTGGTTTCCATCGCGAACCGGTTGATCGGATACTCGAACTTCTCCGGGGCATAGGCGTAAAAATGGCCGAAGCCACCGCCCAGGTAAGGCGCGGAGCCCATCTGCCAGAAGAGCCACGACAGCATTTCCGCCCGTCCGGCAGGATCGGACGGGATGAACCGGTCAAAGCGTTCCGCAAGGTGCAGCAGGATCGCACCGGATTCGAATATCCGCTGCGGCGGGTTGAAGCTGTGGTCTGACAGGGCAGGGATTTTTGAGTTCGGATTAATCCCGACAAATCCGCTGCCGAACTGATCGCCCTCGCCGATGCGGATGAGCCAGGCATCATATTCAGCATCACTGATCCCGAGCGCCAGCAGCTCTTCCAGCAGCACAGTGACCTTTACCCCGTTGGGTGTGGCCAGCGAGTAAAGCTGCAGGGGGTGTTTGCCAACCGGCAGTTCTTTGTCATGCGTCGGGCCGGCGACCGGGCGGTTAATGCTGGCGAATTTTCCGCCGCTTTCCTGATCCCATGTCCAGACTTTCGGGGGGGTATATTCGGCCATGATGATCTCTCTTTTATGAATGTCTGTGCAAAGCTAATGGTCGGGGCCGATGAAACAAGCCCCCGACAGCGGTGTGCCGCCCGCTCGCGCCGGAAGTTGATTTGCCCTGCGCCGGCAGGGCACCTATTATCCCTGGCGGATAATGCGAACCGGAAAGGGCGTGGATGATCATCGTGACCGGCAATCGAAGGGCCGCGCAGGTGATCCTGCGTGCGGTCATCTGTGCCGTGATCTGCGCTATTGCGATGATCGCACAGGCAGATGACGGGGTGGAACGCCCTGCCGGACTGATGTGGAACCGTACCGGTCTGCCGGCTGTCTTTCCCCTGCAGGTGCAGTCTGCTCCGGGGGCGGATTATTACATGACTCTGCGCGATACTGAGACCGGTGAGGCCGCGCTTGCAGCCTTTATCCGGGGCGGAGAGTTTTTTCGGGTACTGGTGCCGCCGGGTACTTTTACTGTCGCCTTTGCCACCGGCCGGAAGTGGCGGGGTGAAGACCTGCTTTTTGGTCCGGCCGCCCAAACGCGGCGTTTTACGCTTGAAAACCCCCTGACATTTCAGATCAGAGACCGCAGCACCCGCGCGGGGCACATTGTCGACATTACGGACATGGCGGAGGGCGAGACAGCGCGGATCACCGTCACGCCGAAAGCGGAGTGCCGTACGCGGATCCTCGGAGCAGGAGACCTCATGCGGCGCCCTGCGTCAGAAGTCTTTGTATCCCCGCGCGAGGGACGTTTTTTATGGGACGAACGGCGCCGGGCGGCGCAGGCGGGCCAGCCCTTTACATGGCGCGCGCCGGACGATGACAGGCGCGCCGGCGCCGAATTCGAGGTTCTTGTGGCACCTCTGCCCGCCACAAGGCCCTCTCCGTGCTGATGCCTGAGAGCCCCGCCGGACTGTGCCGCACCTGGTCGCGCCCGCTCATGTGGCTTCTGCGCGCCTGCCTTACGCTGCTCATTGTGATGCCCGCAGGCCTTCTTATGGCACAGGCGGATGACCCGCCCTGGGTGCGCATTGTACACAAGCCCTATTCTGTCATTCCTGATCTCAGCTTTCTTAATGACGGACCTGCCGGCATGCAGGGCAGAGTGCGTGCGCAGGGCGACGGGCTGGTCTTTGCAGACGGCACGCCTGCGCGCTTCTGGGGCACCAATCTGCAGGCCTATGCGCTCTTTCATACCGGGCCCCGGGACATCCGTGCACAGGCAAAGCGACTGGCCTCGCTGGGCTTTAACCTCGTGCGGATACATCATCACGATTCCGGCTGGGTCAGGCCCAATGTTTTCACGGATCCTGATACGCAGACAAGAACTCTGGACCGTGCCGCGCTGAAGAAAATCGACCTCTGGATCGCGGCGCTCAGGGCCGAGGGCATCTACATCTGGCTTGATCTGCATGTGGGCCGGCGTTTTGTGAAGGGCGACGGGCTCGACGGGTTTGACGAGATTGCGGACGACGAGGGCCGCGCGGACATCAAGGGATATAACTTCGTGTCTGAGACAGCGCAGCAGCGCATGCTGGACTTTCAGAAGACCTATCTGGATCACGTGAACCACGTGACCGGCATCAGCTACCGGGATGATCCCGCGGTGATCGCGGTTCTGATCACCAATGAAAACGATCTCAGCCATCATTTCGGCAACCGGTTGCTGGGCGACAAAGGCGTGCCGTTTCATTCCGGCATCTACATGGCACGCGCGCGCGCCTTCGCGCAGGATCACGGGCTTGATAAAGGCAGCATCTGGCGGTCATGGGAGCACGGGCCGTCGAAGATTTTTCTGGCCGATCTCGAACACAGGTTTTTCGGGCTTATGACGGATGATCTCCGTGATGCGGGCTATGACGGCATGGTGGTCCCGACGAACTTCTGGGGCGACATGCCGCTTTCCGGGTTGCCGTCGCTGAGCACAGGGTCCCTCATTGATGTGCACTCTTATGCCGACAGGGATCATCTGACGCGCAGCCCGCTGGAGCAGGAGGATATGCTGAGCCGGATTGCGGCTGTTCAGGTGCCGGGCCTGCCGCTCAGCGTGTCTGAATGGAACGCAGGTAAATTTCCGCGCAGGGACCGGGCGGTGCTGCCGTTGCGCATGGCGGCCACGGCCGCGCATCAGGGCTGGGATGCACCTATGATCTACGGTTATTCACAGCAACCTCTGGGCAAATCGCTGCAGCCGGACAACTGGTCCGTCGCGAGCGATCCGGCGGTAATTGCCACGCTGCCTGTTGCCGCACTGCTCTTCCGGCAGGGACATGTGCGCCTGGCGGAGAAAACCTATGCTCTGCGCCTCTCGCCTGAGATGCTCTTTGGTCGGAAGATTTCTCCGGAGACGTCCGCCGCAATCCGCACGATTTACGAACAGAGCCGCCTGGTGACCGAAATACCCGCTGTTGCAGAACTGCCCTGGCTCACACCGCGCGAGGCCCCGTCCGATGCCATCACCATTGACGATCCCGACCGGTCATTTCTTGAGCCCGGCGCCACGAAGGTTACTGCTGATACGGGCGAATTCTCACGCGACTTTGTGGCGGGCCACTTCCGGATTGAGACAGGGCAGAGCAAGGTGATCGCGGGGGCCATCGGTGGGCTGGATGCGGACCTGGGTTCTGTATCAGCGCGCCTCGATCAGAGCGCCGGCGTGATTGCGGTGCAAAGCCTTGACGGCGTACCGACAGAACGCTCCGGCAGACTGCTGATTACCGCTATCGCCGGGATCAGGCCTGTGGGCGACGGAAAACCTGCGTTCCGGGTCGAGCCGCTGAGCGGAGTGCTGCACATCACAGCCCCTGCCGGTATGACCCTGCGCGATCTGACCGGAAAGGCGGTGCCGGCAGGTATCACCGCTGACGGATACAGCGTTGGTCTGGCGAATCTTTCCGGGCTGACCTGGACGATCCTGTCGCCCTGAAACGCCGCGGGGCGGGCAGTGGACATAAAAAAACCGCCCCCGAAGGAGCGGCTTTTTATTCATCACGCATCAGGTCTCAGCCCTGGCGGGCTTTGAACCGGCGCTGCGTTTTGTTGATCACATAAACGCGGCCTTTGCGGCGCACAACACGGCAGTCGCGGTGCCGGTTCTTGAGCGAGCGGAGCGAATTACGAACCTTCATGGTCGTCTCCTCATGTTGTGGCGCGGGCCAGCGCCGGGTTGCGGGCAGTCCGGAGGATCCGGACCGGTGAAACAGGTGGTGGGCGATACTGGGATCGAACCAGTGACCCCTTCGATGTCAACGAAGTGCTCTACCGCTGAGCTAATCACCCACTATGTCAGCGTAATTTCAGTGCCCCAAACAAAAACGGGGCGCGAAAAACCGCGCCTGAGCCGCGTCTATAAAAGGAGTCGTCAAAGGGATCAAGGGCTTTTGGCTTTGATATGTTCCAGGCTATGCTCCGACCAAGAGGATAACGAATGCCCAAGACCCCGTTTTATGTAAATCTGCCTGCCGAACCACGCTCCTGCGTGGTTTTTGCCTCTCCTCACAGTGGCCGTGATTATCCGCCGGTGATGATGCGGCGGAGCGTGCTGGATGACCATATGATCCGGTCATCCGAGGATGCCTATGTCGATCAGCTCTTTGATTGTGCTGTACAATTCGGTGCGCCCTTCCTGCATGCCGCCGCGCCGCGTGCCTTTGTCGACCTGAACCGCAGCCCCGAGGAACTGGACCCCGCGCTCATCAGTGGCGTGCGAAGGCAGGGCCATAATCCGCGCGTGGCCTCCGGTCTGGGAGTGATTCCCCGCGTGGTGGCAAACGGACGTGCGATCTACAGCGGCAAGATTTCACTGGCTGAAGCGCGTGAACGGCTGGAGACCTGGTGGCATCCCTATCACCGGTCTTTGCAGGAGCTGCTCGATCAGGCACAGCGCCGGCACGGGCAGGCGGTCCTGATCGACTGCCATTCGATGCCGCATGAGGCGGTCGCCGGCATCGTGCGCAGCGGTGCGCCCCGGCCGGATGTCGTGCTGGGGGATCGTTTCGGGGCGGCGGCATCCGGTGATGTGATGGACCGGGTCGAAGCCGCTTTTGTAACGGCGGGTTTTCGGGTCGCGCGCAATGCGCCCTTTGCCGGTGCCTATATTGCACAGGCCTACGGGCGACCGTCACGCGCGCAGCATGCGGTTCAGGTTGAGATCGACCGCGCGCTTTACATGAACGAGAAAACCATACGGCCCAACGAAAACTACGCCGAAGTGCGACACGCGCTGCGCGCTGTGATCGCGGATATCGCCGGGATTGGCCAGCAGCGCATGCCGCTGGCCGCGGAATAAGCCCAAACATGGGATCAGCGCAGGGCCCGGCCCTTGAGGATCGCATCAGGGCCAAACCGCGCGCGGATGGCATCGGTGGCGCGTTCCGCTTCTGAGCGGCGGCGCGCCTGCGGATCCAGCAGGTCGCCTGACCGGTCCGCTCCCTCGGCGCTGATCAGATCGGAAAGCCCGCATCCGAGCAGCCGGTAAGGGCCTTTTTCGCCGACCTGGTCAAAGAGGCCGCGCGCGGTGCGGTAAACGGTATCTGCCATCTGGGTCGCGTCGCGCAGGCTGATGCGGCGTGAAATCAGCGAATGATCCGACCGTTTGAGTTTGAGCGTGACGACCCGGCCCGCGAGATCTTTGGCTTTGGCGCGGTCGGATACTTTTTCGGCCATGCGCCACAGGTGCCCGTCAAGCAGATCCGGGTCTGCTGTGTCCTCTCCGAAGGTGGTCTCGTTAGAGATCGATTTCATCGGCGCGTGGGCCGAGACCCTGCGCCGGTCTTCGCCGCGCGCGAGATGCCAGAGCCTGTCTCCCATTGAGCCGAAACGCGCGACCAGATCGGTGCGCTCCCAGCGCAGCAGGTCGGAAAACGTGCGGATCCCTGCCTTGTCCAGCGAGGCCTGGGCCGCAGCCCCCACGCCCCAGATCATCCGCACCGGCCTGTCGCGCAGGAAATCATCCGTTTCCGCCTTGCCGATAACCGAAAACCCGTGCGGTTTGTTGAGATCAGAGGCGACTTTGGCGAGAAACTTGTTGTGGCTGAGGCCGACGGAGCCTGTCAGGCCCAGTTCGGTTCGCATCCGGCGGATCAGCCTTGCCAGCATGACCGCAGGCGGCGCCGCGTGCAGCCGGCGCGTGCCGGTAAGGTCCAGAAACGCCTCGTCGAGTGACAGCGGCTCGATATCGGGGGTCATCTCTTCCATCATCGCGCGTATCGCGCGTGAGGCCTCAACATAGGCCTCCATGCGCGGTTTGATGATCACGGCATCGGGGCAGAGTTTCAGCGCCTGAAACATCGGCATTGCCGAACGCACGCCGCGGATGCGCGCAACATAGCAGGCAGTCGAAACAACACCGCGCCGCCCCCCGCCGATGATCACCGGTTTGCCTTCGAGCGTCGGATCATCCCGCTTTTCCACCGAGGCGTAGAAAGCATCGCAGTCCATATGTGCGATTGACAGGCTGAAAAGTTCGTCATGCGCCACGACCCGCGGGCTGGCGCAGGTCGGGCATCGGCGTCCGGCGTCAAATTCTGTCAGGCAATCGCGGCAAAGGGCGGGCATCTGCGTCATCAATGGCTATAAGGGCAGGATGACCCGATTGTATGCCGTCCTGCCGGAAATGAACATGCCGTTTCACGGGGCCAAGATCGCGTTGCTGACAGAAATGGCGCTGCCGGTGATCCTGCGCGATGCACGGCCGGACATTCCCTGGCCCGGCTACTGGGATCTGCCCGGCGGCGGGCGGGAAGGCTGCGAAACACCCGTTGACTGCGCGCGGCGCGAGACCTTTGAGGAACTGAACATTGAGGTGCGCCCGGACCGGATCGTCTGGGGCAGAAGTTTTCTTACCGACGGGCGGCGAAACTGGTTTTTCTGCGCGCATCTGCGGCCCGGAGATCTCACCGGGGCGCGGTTGGGCGATGAAGGCCAGCGATGGGAACTGATGCCGGTTCGGGCGTTTCTCGGGCATCAACGCGTCGTGCCGCATTTTCGCGACCGTCTGCGGCTCTTTCTGGAGGATCCGGGTGGCTGACAGAAAAACCCCCCGCTGCCGAAAGCGGGGGGAGGTAACGAACCTCAGGAAGACGGGGTTCGTCGGGGAGTATCACCTAGGGTCAACTTACCACCTGGAAGTGTATCCACCGAGGAACTTTTCCCTCTGTCTGACTACATACTGTTGTCTGTTGTCGAAGAGCCACAGTTTGTTGCGCCGCTCATGGGGCGATTCGGGCATCAGCAAGGCCCTGTGTACAACTCAGATTATCGCCGGAAAATCAGCCGTTTGGAGCATGGTCTAACCGTTCTGGATTTCCGCGAGAATCGCCTCTGCGGCGCTGCGCGGATCTGAGGCTGTCCAGACCGGACGTCCGACAACAATATGGTCTGCGCCGTCGGAAATGGCCTGCGCAGGGGTGGCGACTCGCTTCTGATCGCCGCGCGCCGCACCTGCCGGACGCACGCCGGGTGTCACGATCAGCCGGCCGTTGGCTTCGGGCAGGGCCCGGATCAGCGCGGCTTCCTGCGGGGAGGCGATGACGCCATCGGCCCCTGCTTCAAACGCTCTTGTGGCGCGGATCCGGACGAGATCGGGGATCTCGCCGTCGCGGATCAGCGCAGCGTCGAGGTCAGCACGATCAAGCGACGTCAGCACGGTCACTGCGAGGATCTTCATCGACGAGCCCGCAGCGCCCTCCATGGCCGCCCGCACCACATTCGGATCGCCGTGCACTGTCAGAAAATCCAGATCGAACTGCGCCAGACCGCGGACCGCGGCCTCGACCGTGGCCCCGATGTCAAAAAGCTTCATATCGAGAAAAATGCGCTTGCCGTGCTCTGATCTGAGTTCATTGGCCAGCGCCAGACCGCCGCCGGTCAGCATTCCCAGACCGATCTTGTAAAAGCCTACCGCATCCCCGAGCTTTTCCGCCACAGCAAGGCCTGAAATCGCGTCGGGCACGTCCAGTGCAACGATCAGCCGGTCATCTGACATATCAATTTCTCCTGATTTCCGGCCTGTGCTTAGGCGCGCGGGGCGTTTTTGTCTATGTGCTGAAGGTGAGCGCGCGCACAAAAAACCGGGATGCGCAGGGCAGGTGCGCATCCCGGTGAAGACTGTGATGACCGGCCGGCTGCCCGGACAGGCACTGCGATCCGGGGGAGGGAACCCGCGTGCCGACCCGCGACCCGGCATGTAACCGGTTGTCTGTCGGGCATAACCACGCCCACTCATTACTGTGACGATGTAATGTTTCGTTTCGCGACATTACTTCGCGCCCCATACGGTCATAATCTAAGGTGTGGCGCGTCGCCGGTAACGGGGAAAGACCGGCGTAATTTCCCGCCTGCCTGTTGATCGGGATCAAGGCGGTCCCTGGTGCCGTTGTCACTATAAGGGCGGGAGATGAGACCCCGGGCCCTTGAAGCGGGCGGGGGCATTGCCCAGATACTGTTCAAGGCCTCAGACGCGTGTATGCCGCCAAGCCGGGTACCGCACAGCAGAGGCGCTTTATAAAGGAGAAGACGATGGATCTGACACGGTTCACCGAGCGGTCGCGCGGTTTTATTCAGGCGGCCCAGACGATTGCAACGCGCGAAAGCCACCAGCGGCTCGCGCCCGAACACATACTCAAAGCTTTGCTGGATGACGATCAGGGTCTTGCGACCAATCTGATCTCTGCTTCGGGTGGTAAGCCTGAACAGGTCACACAGGCACTGGGCCTTGCCCTGGGCAAGATGCCCAAGGTGACCGGTGATGCAGCCCAGGTGTATCTCGATAACACAACCCAGAAGGTGCTGGCCGAGGCCGAAGCGCTGGCCAAGAAGGCCGGAGACAGCTTTGTCCCTGTCGAGCGCATTCTGATGGCGCTCTGCATGGTGAAATCCGGCGCAAAGACAGCGTTGGACAGCGGTGGTGTCACGGCGCAGGGGCTCAATGCCGCGATCAATGATGTGCGCAAAGGGCGGACAGCCGACAGCGCCACGGCGGAAGACGGCTATGACGCGCTGAAGAAATACGCGACCGATCTGACGGCCCGCGCCGAGGAGGGTAAGATTGACCCGATCATCGGGCGCGACGAAGAGATCCGCCGCGCGATGCAGGTGCTCAGCCGCCGGACCAAGAACAACCCGGTTCTGATCGGTGAACCCGGCGTGGGTAAAACCGCGATTGCCGAGGGCCTTGCCCTGCGCATCGTGAACCGTGACGTGCCCGAGAGCCTGCGCAACAAGAAGCTGCTGGCGCTGGATATGGGCGCGCTGATCGCGGGTGCGAAATACCGGGGTGAGTTTGAGGAAAGGCTCAAAGCCGTTCTGACCGAGGTCACGGAGGCTGCGGGTGAGATCATCCTGTTCATCGACGAGATGCACACGCTCGTCGGTGCCGGTAAAGCAGATGGTGCTATGGATGCGGCCAACCTGATCAAACCGGCGCTGGCGCGCGGGGAGCTGCACTGTGTCGGTGCGACGACGCTCGATGAGTACCGCAAATACGTGGAGAAAGACGCGGCACTTGCACGGCGGTTCCAGCCGGTGATGATCCTTGAGCCTACGGTTGAGGACACCATCAGCATTCTGCGCGGCATCAAGGAGAAATACGAGCTGCACCACGGAGTGCGCATCTCGGATTCGGCACTGGTGTCGGCGGCGACGCTGAGCCATCGCTATATCACGGACCGTTTCCTGCCTGACAAAGCCATCGACCTGATGGACGAGGCAGCGTCGCGTCTGCGCATGGCTGTGGACAGCAAGCCCGAAGAGCTTGATGCGCTGGACCGACAGATCATGCAGCTGCAGATCGAAGCAGAAGCGCTGAAGAAAGAAGAGGACGCCGCCTCAAAGGATCGTCTGGAAACGCTTGAAAAAGAGCTTTCCGAACTGCAGCAGGAAAGTGCTGAGATGACGGCCCGCTGGCAGGCGGAGCGGGACAAGCTGGCCGGTGCGCGTGACATCAAAGCCCGGCTCGACCATGCCCGCGCCGAGCTTGATATTGCCAAGCGCGAGGGCAATCTCGCAAAAGCTGGTGAGCTCAGCTATGGCGTGATCCCGCAGCTTGAAAAGCAGCTGGGCGATGCCGAAGGACGCGAGGACAGCGATGTGATGGTCGCGGAATCCGTGCGGCCCGAGCAGATTGCGAGCGTTGTCGAGCGCTGGACGGGGATCCCTGCCGGCAAGATGCTCGAAGGCGAACGCGACAAGCTGCTGCGCATGGAAGACCAGCTGCACAACCGGGTGATCGGTCAGAACAAGGCGGTAAAGGCCGTGGCGAACGCCGTGCGCCGGGCCCGTGCGGGTCTGAACGATGAAAACCGCCCCCTCGGATCGTTTCTTTTCCTCGGGCCGACCGGTGTGGGTAAGACCGAGCTGACCAAGGCGGTGGCCGAGTTCCTCTTTGACGATGACAGCGCCATGGTGCGCATTGATATGTCGGAGTTCATGGAGAAGCATGCGGTCTCCCGTCTGATCGGGGCGCCTCCCGGCTATGTCGGGTATGACGAGGGCGGCGTGCTGACCGAAGCGGTACGGCGGCGTCCGTATCAGGTCGTGCTGTTTGACGAGGTCGAAAAGGCGCATCCGGATGTGTTCAACGTGCTGTTGCAGGTGCTTGATGATGGCATGCTGACCGATGGTCAGGGGCGCACGGTCGATTTCAAGCAGACACTGATCGTGCTGACATCGAACCTCGGTTCTCAGGCGCTGAGCCATCTGCCGGAAGGGGCGGATGCCTCAGAGGCGCACCGGGACGTGATGGATGCGGTCAATGCGCATTTCCGGCCCGAGTTCCTTAACCGTCTGGACGAGACCATCATCTTTGACCGGCTCAGCCGGGATGACATGGACGGTATCGTTGATATCCAGATGGCACGGCTGCTCAAACGGCTGGCGGGTCGCAAGATCACGCTGGAGCTTGATGACGGTGCCCGCAAGTGGCTGGCCGATGAAGGCTATGACCCGGTCTATGGCGCCCGGCCGCTCAAACGGGTGATCCAGCGCGCATTGCAGGATCCGCTGGCAGAGCTTCTGCTGGCAGGTGATGTCAAAGACGGTGATACGATCCCTGTGACGGCCGGTAAGGATGGTCTGATCATACGGGACCGCGTGTCCGCCACGAACAGGCCCAGACCGGATGACGCTGTCGTTCACTGATCCCTGAACAAAACGAAGGCCCGGCGGAGTGATCCGCCGGGCCTTTTTACATGTCCGGGATATCAGCCCTGCGGCGGCAGGATCACGGCGTCGATGACGTGGATCACACCGTTCGAGGTTTCGATATCGGCTGTTGTCACGGTCGCTTCGTTGACCATCACGCCGCTGTCGAGATCGATGGTGATGTCACCGCCCTGTACGGTCGTTGCTGTCATGTCGTCGCTGAGGTCTGTGGACATCACTTTGCCCGGAACGACGTGATAAGTGAGGATCGACACGAGCTGGTCTTTGTTTTCCGGCTTGAGCAGTGTCTCAACGGTACCTTCGGGCAGGGCCGCAAAGGCCTCATCGGTCGGTGCGAAGACGGTGAACGGGCCTTCGCCCTTCAGCGTGTCAACGAGACCGGCTGCTGTGACGGCTGCCACAAGTGTCTCGAATGTGCCGGCGCCTGCGGCGGTGTCTACGATGTCCTTTGAATGGCCATCGGCAAATGCGGTTGTACCTGCCAGCGCGGTTGCTGCGGTCAGTGCAATCATTGTTCTGCGGAACATAATGTTCTCCCTTAACGGTTTACAGTTGGTCTGCCGTGATTGGCATCGTGAAAGAGACGCACCGGACACGCATCCGGATCACCCGGGGATCTGCGCCGGGCAGCTTGACGCGGAGGTGCTGCGTCCTAAGCAGCGGCGAAGCCGGGTTTCCATTCACAAAAATGTCAGGCATTCCTCTGATTCAAACGCACTAAAGCCCGCTCAGAATGCCGGGATCATATCAACCGCGCCCTTCCATCAGACGGATGCAGCAGCGGCAGAACGACAGGCAGAGGTCATGAACTTTCCACCCGACATGGTACTTTTTGATTGCGACGGCGTGCTGGTGGACAGCGAACCGCTGTCCGGTGCGGTACTGGTTGAAAACCTGTCACGCCACGGGCTCGATCTTGGCCCCGATCAGGTCACCGGGCTGTTTCTCGGTGGTACGCTCGCAGGTGTCATGCAGAAGGCGCGCGAAATGGGGGCGGATCTGCCGGACAGCTGGCTGAATGATACTTATCAGGAAATTTTCACGGTGCTGGGCGAGCAGGTCGAACTGATCCCCGGTGTCAGTATGGTTCTCGACCGGCTGGACGCTGCCGGTGTGTTGTATGCCGTGGGCTCCAACGGGCCGCATCGCAAGATGGAAATCAGCCTGAGGCGCACCGGTCTGCGGTCGCGGCTGCAGGGTCGGATCTATTCGCGCGAAGATGTGGCGAAGCCAAAACCCGCACCGGATGTTTATCTGAAAGCATCGGCAGACGCCGGTGTGCCGCCCGCGCGCTGTGTGGTTGTGGAAGACAGTGCCAGCGGCGCGCGCGCAGGGCAGGCGGCGGGCATGTATGTCATGGGCTTTGCGGCGGACACCCCGGCAGAACACCTGTTGCCCCATTGCGACCGGATATTCACCGCGATGAGCGAACTGCCGGAGCTGCTGGGCATCTGAACCGCCGGCAACGTTACAGTCTGCTGTCTCAAACGTGAGAGAAATACATTTGGACTGCTGCCGCTCTGTGCCTAGATAATAAGCACGCGAGCACAACAGGAGACCGCAATGGCATTCCGCTGGAAGAACACGCTGAAGGATAACGACGTCACGGACGAGCACCTCTATCTCAGCCGCCGTCAGCTGATGGGTGGTGCGATGGCGGGTGCGGGTCTTGCAGCACTGCCGCAGGGGGCAGCAGCCCGGGAGATGCGTGAGCCAAATTCGTGGGAAGACATCACACAGTATAATAACTTCTACGAATTCGGCACCGACAAGGGCGATCCGGCGCGGTATGCCGATGCGCTGACCATTGATCCCTGGAGTGTGAAAATCGACGGTATGGTCGATGCCCCGGGTGATTATGCCTTTGACGATATCATGAAGGCCATGACCATTGAGGAGCGCATCTACCGTCTGCGGTGTGTCGAGGCCTGGTCGATGGTGGTGCCCTGGAACGGGTTTGAGCTGGCGGATATGCTGGCGATGGCCGGTGTGCAGGAGGGGGCGAAATACGTCCGCTTTGAAACGCTCTACCGTCCGGAAGAAATGCAGGGGCAGAAATCCGGCTGGATTGACTGGCCCTATACAGAGGGGCTGCGTCTGGACGAAGCGATGCACCCGCTGACGATCATGGCCACCGGTATATATGGCCGAGACATACCAAAACAGAACGGTGCACCGCTGCGTCTTGTCGTGCCGTGGAAGTACGGGTTCAAATCGATCAAGTCGATTGTGCGGATCACCCTGACAGATCAGGAGCCGGTAAATACCTGGCAGCAGATCCTGCCAAACGAATATGGTTTTTACGCCAACGTGAACCCTGAGGTGGATCACCCGCGGTGGTCTCAGGCGACGGAACGGGTGATAGGCGGCGGGCTCTTTTCACCGAAAGTGCCGACGCTGATGTTCAATGGATATGAAGAAGAAGTCGCCGGCCTTTATGAAGGCATGGACCTGCGCAAGTTCTACTGAACATCGTTGCAGTATACAGAGTGACCGCATGAGCATCGCAGACCGCATCAATGTTTTTGTGCGCAAAGTGCCGGTATGGGCCCTCTATATACTCTATCTGCTGCCGGTGCCCTGGCTGCTCTGGCAGGCGCAGACCGGGGGCCTCGGGCGCGAACCCATCAAAGCGCTGGAACATGAGCTCGGAGAGATCGCGCTGCAGCTGCTGATCTTCGGTCTCGCGATCACGCCCCTGCGACAGTACCTCGGTATCAACCTGATCCGGTTCCGGCGGATGTTCGGCCTGCTGGCCTTTATCTACGTTACTCTGCATCTGCTGGTCTGGCTGGTGCTTGACGTGGGTGTGCTCAGCCAGATCTGGGCAGACATTCTCAAACGTCCTTACATCACCATTGGCATGCTTGCCTTTGTGCTGCTGACCCCGCTGGCGATGACCTCTAATAACTGGTCCGTTCGCCGGCTGGGCCCAGGATGGCGAAAGCTGCACCGTCTGGTCTATGCTGCGGTGCTGCTGGGTGGGCTGCACTTTGTGATGCTGACGAAAACCTACGAGGCCGAACCCTTACTCTATATGGCGGCGATTCTCGGGCTTCTCGCACTGCGCCTTCCGCACCTGCGGCGCAAACAGACAGTCTGAGGGTGTCGCGCCTGTAATTCGGGCGCTTTGTGAATCACTATCAAGGCCGGCGGGCGGTCTTTTCACGCCGGATCTCCCCTGATTCCGATTCCTGAAGAACGGCAAAGCAGACAATGCGGGGTGAATCACCTGCAGAAGGGGGTGAATCCCGTCCGCAGAAAGAGGTGATTTGCAAAAAGACTCGGACCGTCCTGGGGGTAAGCCTGTGGATACCCCAATATATAGCGATTCAGGGCATTACAGTTACCTTCCGTAAACCGCCTTCGACTGCTGAAGCCTAAGCTATCTGCAAAAAAATACGACACTAAGCATTTGATAAATAACAGAAAGTAAGAAAGATGTAAAAAAAATGACGTTTTACCAAAAAAGGGGTTGCGGGTATCCCGTACTAACCGTAGAACCCCCCTCACCGGCGGCGCAGAGATGCACCAACGGGGCGCCAGACGGGCGGGACGGAACGGAAACGAACCAGACCAGCAACGAGACGCAAGAATAAAATCAGAGGTAAACGAGGCGGGGCGCGCCAAAGAAGTTAGGGCGCACACTGTCACTTTTGTCTCTACGCTCTTTGAAATTGATAATATCTGAAGAGATATGTGGGCGGTTTGGTTCATTCGATGGATCAACGTCTGTATATCGCGCTCTTAGGGTTCGCCCGATGATGGAGTGTCAGCTTCACTGTTTGGACGGCTTCTGGTTACTTTGGTAACTGAAAGCACAACAAACAGAGACTGTCCTGCAAGTTACAGTAATGCTTGTAGGACGATGTGCAGAGGTTCGAACGTCAAGGATAAGCTCGTAAGAGCTTTTCAACTTGAGAGTTTGATCCTGGCTCAGAACGAACGCTGGCGGCAGGCCTAACACATGCAAGTCGAGCGCTCTCTTCGGAGGGAGCGGCGGACGGGTGAGTAACGCGTGGGAATATGCCCTTCTCTACGGAATAGCCTCGGGAAACTGAGAGTAATACCGTATACGCCCTTCGGGGGAAAGATTTATCGGAGAAGGATTAGCCCGCGTTAGATTAGATAGTTGGTGGGGTAATGGCCTACCAAGTCTACGATCTATAGCTGGTTTTAGAGGACGATCAGCCACACTGGGACTGAGACACGGCCCAGACTCCTACGGGAGGCAGCAGTGGGGAATCTTAGACAATGGGCGAAAGCCTGATCTAGCCATGCCGCGTGAGTGATGAAGGTCTTAGGATCGTAAAGCTCTTTCGCCAGGGATGATAATGACAGTACCTGGTAAAGAAACCCCGGCTAACTCCGTGCCAGCAGCCGCGGTAATACGGAGGGGGTTAGCGTTGTTCGGAATTACTGGGCGTAAAGCGCACGTAGGCGGATCAGAAAGTATAGGGTGAAATCCCAGGGCTCAACCCTGGAACTGCCTTATAAACTCCTGGTCTTGAGTTCGAGAGAGGTGAGTGGAATTCCGAGTGTAGAGGTGAAATTCGTAGATATTCGGAGGAACACCAGTGGCGAAGGCGGCTCACTGGCTCGATACTGACGCTGAGGTGCGAAAGTGTGGGGAGCAAACAGGATTAGATACCCTGGTAGTCCACACCGTAAACGATGAATGCCAGTCGTCGGGCAGTATACTGTTCGGTGACACACCTAACGGATTAAGCATTCCGCCTGGGGAGTACGGTCGCAAGATTAAAACTCAAAGGAATTGACGGGGGCCCGCACAAGCGGTGGAGCATGTGGTTTAATTCGAAGCAACGCGCAGAACCTTACCAACCCTTGACATCCTGTGCTAATCCCAGAGATGGGACGTTCCCTTACGGGACGCAGTGACAGGTGCTGCATGGCTGTCGTCAGCTCGTGTCGTGAGATGTTCGGTTAAGTCCGGCAACGAGCGCAACCCACATCTTTAGTTGCCAGCAGTTCGGCTGGGCACTCTAAAGAAACTGCCCGTGATAAGCGGGAGGAAGGTGTGGATGACGTCAAGTCCTCATGGCCCTTACGGGTTGGGCTACACACGTGCTACAATGGCAGTGACAATGGGTTAATCCCCAAAAACTGTCTCAGTTCGGATTGGGGTCTGCAACTCGACCCCATGAAGTCGGAATCGCTAGTAATCGCGTAACAGCATGACGCGGTGAATACGTTCCCGGGCCTTGTACACACCGCCCGTCACACCATGGGAGTTGGTTCTACCCGACGACGCTGCGCTAACCTTCGGGGGGCAGGCGGCCACGGTAGGATCAGCGACTGGGGTGAAGTCGTAACAAGGTAGCCGTAGGGGAACCTGCGGCTGGATCACCTCCTTTCTAAGGATGTTTCTGGCAGATCTGTTCGCAGATCTCGTGAAACACTTAGCAAGATCAGCAATCAAAGCTGGTCAAAACATCGGACCGAGCCGTCCTCATATCTCTTCAGAAAACAGAACACGGGCTACCGCCCGTATGGGTCGGTAGCTCAGGTGGTTAGAGCGCACGCCTGATAAGCGTGAGGTCGGAGGTTCAAGTCCTCCTCGACCCACCACCGTTCAAACTGCTGCGCAGTTTGGACGAGCGCGAAAGGCGATTGCACGCAATCGACGCAGCGCCCGTTCGGGAGAGGCGCTCCGGTGCTTCTCGGGCATTGCTTTGCAATACCCTGCCAGCACGCTGTAGATTTTGCCCTCGCAAAATCAACTGGGGCCTTAGCTCAGCTGGGAGAGCGCCTGATTTGCATTCAGGAGGTCAGCGGTTCGATCCCGCTAGGCTCCACCAAAAACCCTCGATTAGACCGCTAAGCACTACTGAGTGTTTAGCCGTCCAATCGGACGAATTGACATCGTTAAGAGAGATACAATAACAACACTGTTTGATCCCGCCGAGTAAGGCGACGATCTCAGTTTGGTTCCACTTCGGTGGAAGGCATGTAGATCGAGTGTTTCCTCGCTTATTTACGTGTATCCCTGCTGAAAAGAACGTGTTGTCCAAGTCAAGTACACTAACCCGAGCAACGTAATGTTGCTCAATAGTCTCGATCCGCACGGATCGGGGCGGGAAAAAGTATGCTTTTGATTCAGAATAAAGAGAGTCCTTTAGTTACCAGCTGGGACGCTCGCGATTGACGCAAGTCTTTCTTTTTCTGGATCAAATCAAGCGCGAAAAGGGCGTTTGGTGAATGCCTTGGCAGTAAGAGGCGATGAAAGACGTGATACTCTGCGATAAGCCATGGGGAGGTGAGAATAACCTTTGATCCATGGATTTCTGAATGGGGCAACCCACCTGATACTGTGTTATTACTGATCCTTCGGGGTCGGCTAATAATGCGGTAAAACAGGTATTTATAACCTGAATACATAGGGTTATAAAAGCAAACCCGGGGAACTGAAACATCTAAGTACCCGGAGGAAAGGAAATCAATTGATACTCCCCTAGTAGCGGCGAGCGAACGGGGACCAGCCGAGCCATGAGTGTGGTCAGAATGCGTTGGAATGCGCAACCATAGTGGGTGATAGTCCCGTAAGAGAAGCATGATTGGACGTATTAAGTAGGGCGGGACACGTGAAATCCTGTCTGAAGATCGGAGGACCACCTTCGAAGGCTAAGTACTCCTTACTGACCGATAGTGAACCAGTACCGTGAGGGAAAGGTGAAAAGCACCCCGACGAGGGGAGTGAAACAGTACCTGAAACCGAACGCCTACAATCAGTCGGAGCTTGACTGGAGTTCAATTTGGATGTCATTGAAGCTTATGCAATATATTGCTTCAATTCTGACTTTCGCTTTGACAGCATCAACCGCAGCCGCGGACGAATTCGTCTTTGGCCTGGGTGTTGATGATGTTTTCGACCAGACAGACACTACCGCAGTCGCGGTTGTTCTCGAGTATCACGCTGATCCGTTCTACGCGGGTCGTGTGTCTGAATACTCTTTTGCAGCAGCAGCGCAGGTGGATGGAGACAGCGATGTCTTTGTCGGTGTCGGTGTGCACGCACACTGGTCGGTTGGCGATGGTCCCTGGTACGTGGAGGGCAGTTGGATGCCCGGCTACTACGATCAGGGTTCGGGTGGCAGCCCGCTGGATGGAAACCTGCAGTTCAGAACACTGCTCGGTGTGGGATACGAGTTATCCGCTACGAGAAAGATTTCGGTTGCAGTCGACCACACGTCCAACGCAGATATCGAAGATACCAACCCGGGCAGTGAAACGCTGTCAGTGAGGTATTCAGTCGGTTTCTGATCAATATCCAAATTGATCTCCAGTCTTGTGACGGCGTACCTTTTGTATAATGGGTCATCGACTTGGTCTCACGAGCAAGCTTAAGCCGTTAGGTGTAGGCGCAGCGAAAGCGAGTCTTAATAGGGCGTCGAGTTCGTGGGATCAGACCCGAAACCGAGTGATCTAGGCATGGCCAGGTTGAAGGTAAGGTAACACTTACTGGAGGACCGAACCCACATCCGTTGAAAAGGATCGGGATGAGCTGTGCCTAGGGGTGAAAGGCCAATCAAACTCGGAGATAGCTGGTTCTCTGCGAAATCTATTTAGGTAGAGCGTCATCCGAATACCCTCGGGGGTAGAGCACTGGATGGGTAATGGGGCCCCACAGGCTTACTGATCCTAACCAAACTCCGAATACCGAGGAGTACTAGATGGCAGACACACGGCGAATGCTAACGTCCGTCGTGGAGAGGGAAACAACCCTGACCTACAGCTAAGGCCCCTAATTCATGGCTAAGTGGGAAAGCAGGTGAGACGACCAAAACAACCAGGAGGTTGGCTTAGAAGCAGCCATCCTTTAAAGATAGCGTAACAGCTCACTGGTCTAAATAAGTTGTCTTGCGGCGAAGATGTAACGGGGCTCAAGCCATGAGCCGAAGCTTAGGATGCACATAGTGCATGGTAGCAGAGCGTAGTGTGACATAATTCCATGTGTCCTTACCGTCTTCGGGCGGATTGGACACAAGGAGTTTTCTGTGAAGCCGGCGCGTGAGCGATCCGGTGGAGAGATCACTAGTGAGAATGATGACATGAGTAGCGACAAACAGTGTGAGAGACACTGTCGCCGAAAGTCCAAGGGTTCCTGCTTAAAGCTAATCTGAGCAGGGTAAGCCGACCCCTAAGGCGAGGCCGAAAGGCGTAGTCGATGGGAACCAGGTTAATATTCCTGGGCCAGATGGAAGTGACGGATCCCGAAGGTAGTTCATCCTTATTGGATTGAATGGGCTGCTTAGGGGTTCCTGGAAATAGCTCCATCATAAGATCGTACCCTAAACCGACACAGGTGGACTGGTAGAGAATACCAAGGCGCTTGAGAGAACTATGTTGAAGGAACTCGGCAAAATACCTCCGTAAGTTCGCGAGAAGGAGGCCCGGTTCCTAGGCAACTAGGGGCTGGGGGCACAAACCAGGGGGTGGCGACTGTTTATTAAAAACACAGGGCTCTGCGAAGTCGCAAGACGACGTATAGGGTCTGACGCCTGCCCGGTGCCTGAAGGTTAAAAGGAGGGGTGAGAGCTCTGAATTGAAGCCCAGGTAAACGGCGGCCGTAACTATAACGGTCCTAAGGTAGCGAAATTCCTTGTCGGGTAAGTTCCGACCTGCACGAATGGCGTAACGACTTCCCCGCTGTCTCCAACATAGACTCAGCGAAATTGAATTACCTGTCAAGATGCAGGTTTCCCGCGGTTAGACGGAAAGACCCCGTGCACCTTTACTACAACTTCACACTGGCATTAGGCCGAACATGTGCAGGATAGGTGGTGGGCTTTGAAGCGTGGACGCCAGTCTGCGTGGAGCCTCCCTTGAGATACCACCCTTGTTCTGCTTGATGTCTAACCGCGGTCCGTTATCCGGATCCGGGACCCTGTGTGGTGGGTAGTTTGACTGGGGCGGTCGCCTCCTAAAGCGTAACGGAGGCGCGCGAAGGTTGGCTCAGAGCGGTCGGAAATCGCTCGTTGAGTGCAATGGCAGAAGCCAGCCTGACTGCGAGACTGACAAGTCGAGCAGAGTCGAAAGACGGCCATAGTGATCCGGTGGTCCCAAGTGGGAGGGCCATCGCTCAACGGATAAAAGGTACGCCGGGGATAACAGGCTGATACTGCCCAAGAGTCCATATCGACGGCAGTGTTTGGCACCTCGATGTCGGCTCATCTCATCCTGGGGCTGGAGCAGGTCCCAAGGGTACGGCTGTTCGCCGTTTAAAGAGGTACGTGAGCTGGGTTTAGAACGTCGTGAGACAGTTCGGTCCCTATCTTCCGTGGGTGTAGGATACTTGAGAGGAGTTGCCCCTAGTACGAGAGGACCGGGGTGAACGATCCACTGGTGGACCTGTTGTTGCGCCAGCAGCAGTGCAGGGTAGCTATGATCGGAAAGGATAACCGCTGAAGGCATCTAAGCGGGAAGCCCCCCTCAAAACAAGGTATCCCTGAGGGCCGAGGTAGACCACCTCGTCGATAGGCCGGAGATGTAAGCATAGTAATATGTTCAGTTGACCGGTACTAATTGCCCGATAGGCTTGATTTGATCCAGTAGAAGCAAGACTTCTGCTTGTGATATCAAAAGCATACACAGCACATTAGAGTGCGTGACTTGGACACAGAGGTTTTTCATGGTTTGGTGGTCATAGCGCGAGCAAAACACCCAGCCCCATCCCGAACCTGGCAGTTAAGTGCCGTAGCGCCGATGGTACTGCGTCTTAAGGCGTGGGAGAGTAGGTCACCGCCAAACCTAGTAAAACCTCTGTTTGTATCTCTCTTTCGATGCACCTCATATCTGATTTGACGTGGGGTGCGCTTTTGGCGCGGGATGGAGCAGCCCGGTAGCTCGTCAGGCTCATAACCTGAAGGTCGTAGGTTCAAATCCTACTCCCGCAACCAAACTTACCGAATAATACCAAAGCCTTAGGCCCCGCATCATGCGGGGTTTTTTGCGTGATGACATATCATGTCAGCGCGACTGTGATGTGTATCCTCAGCTCGGGCAAAGTGGCACGACGTATCTTTGCGCTCAGGCTTTCAGGTGATCAAGGCTCCGCTCAGCAGGCCTTGACCTCAATCCAATCAATAAAAACAAACAGGAACGGATTCTACACCTGAACGGCCCGTATCACGGGGCAGGTCAGCTTGCATCAGGTGTTTTTGCGCCAGTGACAAAACCGTCGGACCTGCCGGGCGCATGGCGGATTACCTCCAGCCTGAACGCCTCATTTACCTCGTCCACCTCGCAAAAACTGTGGCGAAAGGTTGATACGGGTGCTGATATCCGTCCGTTGCCCTGCAAACCTGCTGTTCTCATCTGTGATAATTTACCCTGCAGAGCGGCGGGTTTCTGTCGCGTTTCGTGACGGTGCGGGGTCCCGGAGCGCACGGGGGCCGCGCTTAACGCGAGACGTAGACGCCACGCACTACCTGCCAACTTTGCCGGTAGAACAGTGAACTATCGATCTATTCCGTTTCATAAGAGACTGGTCCGCAGGACGGATCCGGTAAGGGGACGGCTCTCCTGGCAAAAATACCATTACCTTCATGTTGATCTGTGACCTTATCGGTGCGTACGTTCCGCTCGCGCAGATTGCGTGCAGAAACGCCCGCCCTTGCGCTTTGAGTGCCGACAGGAGATGGTTTCGGGAAATGAAACCGGGAGGGTAACCATGACATTTCTCAGATCAGTCTCAGTCATCGCAGCAGCGGCAATTGTACTGGGCTCCGGCGCGGCAGCAGAAACCCGCGTCACGTATAAGTCGGCCAAGGCCGGATCGTCATACTTTCAGATGGCGGTTCAGATCGCTGAGGCGATGAAGAAGGGCACTGGCGGGGATGTCTCCGTCACGGTTGAGGAAAGCCAGGGTTCGGTGCAGAACGTGATGGAAGTGCGCGCCCGGGGCGGCGACTATGTCTTTACTACGCCACCTGCTCTTATCGGTCTCGCGCAGGGCGGCAAGGCGATGTTCGAAGGCAAGGGCGATCCGGCCTTCGATGAGATCAGAGCGCTTTTCCCGATCCCCTCGCTGACCATGCATTTTGTCATGTCTGCAGACAGCGGAGTTCAGAGCTTTGCGGATATGGAAGGTAAGACCATTCTGCTTGGCAGTGGATCTTTCGGGGCGCGGGAAGGTGCGAAATATATCGAACTTTTCGGGCTGGAAGGCAAAGTGACAGTTGCGGATTCCGAGCTTTCAAACGCTGTAAATGCCCTCAAGAACGGTCAGATCGACGGGTTTGTCACCGCCGGGTCCTGGCCTGCGCCGAATGTGATCGAAGCTGCGGCCTCAACCGGTGTAAAGGTGCTTTCACTGGATGACACACAGATCGAGATGTCCAAACGCACGCGGCTGACAATTCCCGCCGGCACCTACGCGGGCCAGAGCGAAGATATTACGACAACCTCCCTTCCCGTGGTCGCCTACACCACGTCAAAGATGGACGATGATACCGCCTATCTGCTGACGAAAACCTATTGGGAAACGCGCGAGGATATGGCCGGAGATGCAGCATGGTGGGCGGGGGTGTCGACCGATATGCTGAGCAATATCACCAGCCGGATTCACCCTGGTGCGATCCGCTATTACAAGGAAATCGGTGCGCCTTTGAATGACGCGCAGATGTAATTGCACTCCCGTGCCCCCTCGCGGGGCACGGGCCACACATGCAGACTGACCCCGGCCCGATACCCCTGCGCGCGCTCTGGATTGCCCTCGGTGCGCTGACCTGTGCGTTTCACATCGGGCTGATTTTCTTCGGGCTGGTGCCGAACCTGGTGGCGCGTCCCCTGCACATGGCGCTTGTTCTGCCATGGGTGTTTCTTTTCGGCGCTGCGACACGCGGCGCAGCAATCCGGGGGAGCATTATCGCGGCGGTCGGCGTTGCCGGATGTCTGTGGATTGCGCTCAACCACGCGGCTCTGCGCAACCAGTACGGTTTTCTCGACGACCCGTTTCAGGTGGGTCTTTCTCTGGTGCTGCTTCTGATCGTGATGGAGGGCGCGAGGCGGATGATTGGCTGGCCGCTGCCGATGGTGGCCTTTGCCGCGTTGCTCTACGGGCTTTTCGGGCAGCACATTCCCGGAGAGTTCGGACACGCCGGCACACCGCTGCGCAGTTTTCTGGGCACGCTGATTGTCGCTGAAGGCGGGCTCTGGGGCAGCCTGACGGGTGTTTCTGTCGGCGTCGTTGCGATATTCGTGATCTTTGGCGCGGTGCTCAATGCGGGTGAGGCCGGGCAGGGGTTCATGAATGTGGCCTCGGCGGCCGCGGGGCGACTGACCGGGGGGGCGGCGAAAGTATCTGTGCTCTCCTCGGCGCTTTTTGGCTCTGTTTCAGGCTCTGCATCGGCGAATGTGGCCTCTACCGGCGCGATCACACTCCCTGCGATGACAAAGCTCGGCTATCCCAAACGCCTTGCGGCCGCAGTTGAGGCGGTGGCGTCCTCGGGCGGTCAGATTATGCCGCCGCTGATGGGCGCGGGGGCCTTTGTGATGGTTGAGCTGACCGGCGTACCCTATGTGCAGATCATGATTGCCGCGCTGCTGCCCGCCATTCTCTATTTTCTGACGGTCTGGATGGGCATCAATGCCTATGCACAGCGATTTGAACTGCGCGCGGTGCCTGAGGATGAAAGGCCAGGCAGGCGCGCTGTCATCATCACCTCAGGTTTTTTTCTTGTGCCCTTCTCGGTGCTGCTGATTGCCATGTTCGCGCTTGGCTTTACGGCGCAGTATGCAGCGGCACTTGCAATTTTTGCCGGGGCTGCTGCGCTGCTGTTTGACGCCACGCCGGGCTTTAACCTGCGGCAGGGGCTTGCGCGGACTGGAGATGCGATGCTCAGCGCCGGGCGACAGGTTGCCATGATCGCGATCATCATTCTCTGCGCCTCCATCATCATCGGTGTGCTCGGCATTACGGGCCTCGGCGTCAAGACGACCTCGGTTATTCTGTCGGGATCGGGCGGCGAGCTCTGGCCGGCGCTGCTGCTGACGGCGGCGGCCTGTCTGCTTCTGGGTATGGAGGTGCCGACAACGGCGGCCTATGTGATCTGCGTTTCGGTCGCAGGCCCGGCACTGATCGAGCTTGGTCTTGAGCCTTTGCAGACGCATCTGTTCGTTTTCTGGTTCGCCCTTTTGTCGACGATCACACCGCCCGTTTGCGGCGCTGTGTTTATTGCGGCCGGGATGATCGGAGAGAACTGGCTGCGCGTGGCGCTGACCGCGATGGCGCTGGGTGTCGGGCTCTACATCATTCCGCTCAGCATGATTGCCAACGAAAGCCTGATCCGTATCGCAAGCGAACCAGCGGCGGCAGTCCTCGCTTTCGCGCATGTTGCCGTCGGGCTGTCGTGTTTCTCTTATGCGCTGATCGGACGGTCGGGTGTGATGATCCGCGCGGGGCTTTTTATGCTGGGGAGTGTCGCGACATTCCCGGGTCTGCTGTTCTGAGCGCCGGCACCCGGTTCAGTAGCCCCGGTCCGGATCGACCACATTAAAAAGCGGCCGTCCGTCCAGCCAGTTGTCCAGATTGCGCAGGAACAGTGCAAAGGATGCTTCGTCCCAGTCTTTGTGCACGGCAGAGCAATGCGGCGAGATCAGCAGGTTGGCGGTGTTCCAGAGCGGGCTCGACTGGGGCAGGGGTTCGGCGGGGAACACATCCAGCGCCGCCCCGGCAACCCGGCCTGCATTCAGTGCCGCCCGCAGGGCATCCTGATCGGTGACACCGCCACGGGAAACATCAACAAAAACAGCCCCTTCTTTCATCGCTCCGATCGCATCGGCGCTGAGCATATCGCGGGTGTCATCTGTCAGCGGGGTGCAGACCACGACCACATCTGCTTCGGGCAACAACTGCAACAGGTCCTGAGGGGGACGAACATCGTCAACATTCTGCATCGGCTCAGGGCTGGCCCGGGTGCCGGTCACCTGCATGCCAAACGCTTTCGCGCGCGCAGCGACCGCCCGTCCGGTATGTCCCAGACCGACGATCAGCATCGTTTTTCCCTTCATTGGCACAACGGATCGCATCTGCCATCGCCTGAGCGCTTTGTCCTGAACAAACCCCGGTACGTCGAGCGTAAAGTGCAGAATGCAGCCCATCACGTATTCTGCGATCATATCGGCGGCGACCCCGGCCGCGTTGGTCACCTTAACGCGGTCAGTGTTCCAGTGGCCCAGATGGTCGGTTCCGGCCCCGCCGTTGGCTACCCAGACAGGGCCGCCTTCGGCGAAAAGAGCTTTGGCCGGAAACCCCGGTGCGGGATCAAAGCGGACCGAATAAACGATATCGGGCCTGTATGTGGAAATCGCTGCGGGCAGGCCTGCGTTGGTGTCACAGGTGCTGACCTGCGCATCGGGACAGGCGGCAAGCAGACTGGCTTTCTGCGGGGCGGTCTGGTCGCTGTGGATCAGAATGCGGGGCGCTCGCGTCATCTGACGTCTCCTGTATGATGTTCTGCTCTGCCGTCTGCAGCCGGTCTGCTGCGGCGATTTTGTGGTCGCATGTTGCTATGGCAACCGCCGGGATCGCGACCTGGTTCCCGGTGGCCTTACTCTCCCCGGTCGGGCAGCGGGGATCAACTCCGGGCTCGGCGCCGCCCGCTGGCAACGGGCTTCTGCACCCGAAGGGTTTGCGCACCAGAGGCGTGGGCGAGTTTCCTGCCAGCCGGACGGGACCCACAGCACAAAAAAGGATAATCAGCTGATGTGACTGCAATGGTTCTGTTTTGTTCTGTGCAGATGTGCGGTTTTGGTCGCATGATGTCGGTTTCCCTTGAGGTCAGCGCCAAAGTGGCACACACATTGGGGAACTTTTTTTAAGGCCTGAGATCAGGAGTTCGCGTGTCCCTCTTCCTAATCGTTGCCCTTCCCTTCCTTGGCGCTCTGTTGCCGGGGCTGATGAACTCGGCCGGTCGTGCGGCCTGCGCCGGTGTCACCTTTATGGTGTCGCTGATGGCCTTCATCGGGCTGCTGACCAACCTGCCTGCGGTCATGGCGGGCGAAGTTGTCCAGGCCGGGGTCGACTGGATGCCGGCGCTGGGGATGAACTTTACGCTGATGCTCGACGGGCTGGGTTTTTTCTTTGCGCTGCTGATCCTGGGCATTGGCCTGCTGATCATCACCTACGGTCGGTTTTATCTTTCGCGTGAAGACAACATGGGTGAGTTCTTTACCTATCTGCTGCTCTTTCAGGGCGCGATGGTCGGGATCGTCCTGAGCGATAACATTCTGCTTCTGCTGGTTTTCTGGGAGCTGACCTCGCTGTCTTCCTTTCTGCTCATCGGCTACTGGAAACACCTTCCGGAAGGCCGGCAGGGCGCGCGCATGGCGCTGACTGTTACGGGCATGGGCGGGCTTGCGATGATTGCAGGCATGCTGATCCTCGGCCAGATCGTCGGCAGCTACGATCTCAGTGTGATCCTGCAGAACCGCGACGTCATTCAGGAAAGCCCGCTTTATCTGCCGGCGCTGCTGCTCATCCTGGCGGGCTGTTTCACCAAATCTGCGCAGTTCCCGTTCCACTTCTGGCTGCCGCATGCCATGGCTGCACCCACGCCGGTTTCGGCCTATCTGCACTCGGCCACGATGGTAAAGGCCGGAATATTCCTGATGGCGCGCATGTGGCCGGTGCTCTCGGGTACGCCGGAATGGTTCGTGATCGTGACCACGGCGGGTCTTGTGACGATGGTTATCGGTGCGGTTATTGCGCTCTTTAAGCATGATCTCAAAGCTTTGCTGGCGTTCTCGACCGTCAGCCATCTGGGGCTGATCACCATGCTGCTCGGCACCGGCACGGCGTTCGGCGCGATGGCCGCGGTTTTCCACATTCTGAACCACGCAACGTTCAAAGCGGCACTCTTTATGTCTGCGGGCATTGTCGATCACGAGGCGCATACCCGCGATATCCGCAGGCTGGGCGGGCTGCGTACCCTGATGCCGGTGACCTTTGTAATCGTTACGATCGCGGCGCTGTCCATGGCCGGTATTCCGCTGCTGAACGGATTCCTCTCCAAGGAGATGATGCTTGAAGAAGCGTATCACACAGTGCTTTTCGGTTCGCACTGGCTGGTGCCAGGACTTGCCGTGCTCGGATCGCTCTTTTCGGCTGCCTACAGCTTCCGGCTGATTGCTCACACATTCCTCGGACCTGTGCGCGACGATTATCCGGCTAAACCGCACGATCCGGGTGCGGGCATGTGGATGCCACCTGCGATCCTGACTGTGCTGGTCGTGGTCATCGGGCTTGCGCCTTTTCTCGCGGAGCCCTTCGTAAAAATGGTGACTGCATCGGTACTGGGCGAAGCGGCCGATGTGCCTAAGGCGTACTTCAAAATCTGGCACGGTCTGGTGCCGGCGCTTTACATGTCGATTGCCGCGACCATCGGCGGTCTGATCCTTCTGTCGCTTTTCAGGCCGGCGCTGAAACTATGGGATGTCGCACCGCGTCCCGAGGCAAAAACAATATTCGATGCCGTGATCGCTGCGGCGGTTTCCGGCGCGCGCGCGTTTTCTCACGGACTGCATAACGGCGCCTTCACCCGCTATGCCGCGATCTTTGCCGTGACCGTTGTCGCGGTCGGTGCTCATGCGTGGAGCACAGGGGTGACAGGTCCGGCAACCCGCAGCATGCAACCTGCGGACGCGGTGCCGGTGGCAGGCTGGCTGATGCTGGTCGCTGCAACCGTGGCGCTGGTGTTCCAGCACCGCAACCGGTTGCTGGCGCTCATTCTGATCGGGATCGCGGGGCTTATGGTCTCAGTTGGCTTTGTGTTCTTCAGCGCGCCGGATCTTGCGATGACACAGATCACTGTTGAGGTTGTCACAATCATTCTGCTGCTCCTGGCGCTGAACTTTCTGCCCAATCAGACACCGGTGGAAAGCAGCGTGCTGAGGCGCACCCGTGACGCAGCGGTTGGCATCGTCGGCGGGCTCGGCACGATGGCGCTGTCGTATCACTATCTCATGCGTGACGCCGTCGCGACGCCGATCTCTGAGTTTCACCTCGCCAACTCTTACAAAGGCGGCGGCGGCACCAATGTTGTGAACGTGATCCTCGTGGATTTCCGGGGTTTTGATACCTACGGAGAGATCATCGTTCTGGGGATCGCGGCGCTGCTGATCTATGCGCTGACAGAGACGCTCTTGTCGGGGCCGGTACGCGCGCGCCTGCTCAACCGCAAGCCTGACCAGCCACTGGCGGGCGATATGCATCCGACGATGATGGTCGTCCTGACCCGGGTCATCATGCCCGTCGTTATGATGGTTGGCTTTTACATCTTTCTGCGGGGTCACAATGAGCCGGGGGGTGGTTTCATCGCGGGCCTGATCGTGTCGATCGGCGTGGTGATGCAATACATGGCCAGCGGGTTCAGCTGGACCTCGGCGCGCCTGAGATATCCTTATCATGGGGTGATCGGTGCGGGTGTTCTGATTGCCGGGCTGACGGGTATCGGGTCCTGGTTCTTTGCCAAACCCTTCCTGACGTCGGATTTCACTTATGTGCGCATCCCGCCCTTCAACGAGTTCGAGCTGGCCACGGCGGCGCTGTTTGATCTGGGTGTGTTTCTTGCGGTCGTCGGTGCGGTGATGCTGTCGCTGGAAAGCTTCTCGCGGCTCGCGCGCCGCGCCCATGTGAAGGACAGCGAACACCCCATGGACATTGACCCGTCGCGTGATGATCCGCAGCCGGCCGGGGGGGAGGCATAACATGGAACTGCTTGTTGCTTCCGCCATCGGCATTCTCACCGCCGCCGGGCTTTACCTGGTGCTGCGTCTGCGCACCTTCCCGGTGATCCTCGGGGTCTCTCTGCTGACCTATGCGGTCAACGTGTTTCTCTTTGCTTCCGGGCGCCTCACCGTGGGCGCGCCGCCGATCCTGCAGAAAGGGGTCGAGACCTATACCGATCCTCTGCCACAGGCTCTGGTTCTGACGGCAATCGTGATCTCTTTCGGGATGACGGCGGTCGTCGTGATGATCTCTCTGGGGGCTTATCTCGGCTCGGATGATGACAGCGTGGATGATCCGCTTCTGCCTGAGAAAGACGGCGGGAGGGATGTGACATGATCCACTGGATTATCGTACCCGTCGTTCTGCCGGCAATTCTGGCGCCGTTTATCGTTCTGGCCGCCCGCTATCATCTGGGCATCCAGCGGGTCTTTTCCGTGGCCGGGGTGCTGGCCCTTATCACCGTGGCGGCAGGGCTCGCCTGGCAGGCCTCCGACGGCACTGTCACGCTTTATCAGCTCGGCGACTGGGCCGCGCCGTTCGGCATTGTGATCGTGGGCGACCGTCTTTCGACGCTGATGGTGCTGCTCACATCGGTTCTGGCGCTCTTTGTGCTGCTCTATGCGATCGGGTCCGGCTGGGACGACCGGGGGCGGCACTTCCATGCGCTCTATCAGTTTCAGCTGATGGGGATCATGGGCGCGTTTCTGACCGGTGACCTCTTTAACCTCTTTGTTTTCTTTGAGGTTCTGCTGATCGCCTCTTACGGGCTGATGATCCATGCAGGGGGCAACGAGAGACTGCGGGCGGGCGTACAGTATGTTTTGTTCAACCTTCTGGGCTCCACGCTCTTTCTCTTTGCA
Source organism: Roseobacter ponti (assembly GCF_012932215.1). Taxonomy (GTDB): domain Bacteria; phylum Pseudomonadota; class Alphaproteobacteria; order Rhodobacterales; family Rhodobacteraceae; genus Roseobacter; species Roseobacter ponti. Next base: position 417,793 of record NZ_CP048788.1, read on the forward strand.
CTGGGCTCCATCTATGCGGAAACCGGCACCCTGAACATGGCTGACCTGGCCGAACGTGTGACGCTGATCGGGCCTGAGGCGACAGTAGGGATCCGGGTTGCGGCTGTGCTGCTGCTGATGGTTTTTGCGATAAAGGCAGCCCTTGTGCCGCTGCATTTCTGGCTGCCGTCCAGCTATGCCGAAGCGCCGGCTCCCGTGGCGGCCCTGTTTGCGATCATGACCAAGGTGGGCGCCTATGCGATCATCCGGGTTTATACGATTATTTTCCCGCCGGATCTTGAGGTCACTGCCGGGCTCTTTGATGTCTGGCTGCTGCCGGCGGCGCTGACATCGCTGGCCATCGGAATGATCGGAGTGCTGGCCGCGCGCGAGCTAAACCGGCTTGTCGCCTTTTCGGTGATCGGCTCGATGGGAATGGTGCTGATCTCAATCGCACTCTTCACCCCGACCAGCATCTCTGCGGCACTCTATTACATCGTGCACTCCACACTGGCGGCGGGCGCGCTTTTCCTGATCACAGATCTGGTGCGCACGGGACGCGGCAACCTGATGCTGACAGCACAACCCCCTGCCGCCGGGGCGACGGCGACATCCATTCTGTTCTTTGCGGCCGCCATTGCCATGGCCGGCCTGCCGCCGCTCTCGGGCTTTCTGGGCAAACTGCTGATCCTTGATGCTGCCTTTGAGACGCCCCATGCATCCTGGGTCTGGGCGGTGATCCTGATCTCCAGCCTCGTCAGCATCGTGGGCTTTGCCCGCGCCGGCAGCGTGATCTTCTGGAAAGCCACCAGTGTTGCGGTGCCGGACAACGCTGACACCTATGCCCGGCCGACGATCCTGTCTTACGGGGCGGTTGGTGGTCTGCTCACCCTGCTGGTTCTGCACACCGTATTTGGCGGGATCGTGCACCGGTATACCGGCAGCATCGCTGCGGGGCTTTTCGCGCCAGAGCCTTATATTTCGACCGTGCTGGGCACGCCGGGCAAGCTGAGTGACGGCGGGAAAGAGGAGGCACACTGATATGTTCAGAAAAGCGTTCTACTGGCTTTTGCCGCATCCGCTGCTGACGCTGCTGCTGACGGTGGTCTGGGTGCTGTTGCAAAACAACGTGTCGGCCGGGATGGTCGTCTTCGGTATCATTCTTGGCATCATCATCCCGTGGTCCACGTCGGTCTGGTGGCCGGACACGCCGCAGGGTTTCCGGATCGGCAGGATGATCACGTATTCGGTTATGGTGCTCTGGGATATTCTGGTCGCTAACGTCCAGGTTGCCTGGATCGTGCTGACGGTCTCCAACGACAAACTGAAGCCCGCGTGGATCGTCATACCGCTTGAACTGCGCCAGCCCGAGGCGATCACGGTGCTTGCCGGAACCATCACCCTGACGCCGGGTACTGTTTCGGCGGATCTCTCCGATGAGGGCCACAGTCTGCTGGTTCACGTCCTGCATACGGATGATCCGGACGGTGTCCGCAATGAGATCAACGAACGGTATCAGCGTCGCCTCAAGGAGATTTTCTTATGAGTTTTGCAACGGATCTTCTCAATATCGCGCTCGTGATCGCCTTTGTTTCGGTGGCGGTGTCTCAGGTGCTTTCGATGGTGCGGCTGGTGATCGGCCCGGATACCGGCACACGGATCCTTGCGCTTGATACGATGGTCGTGAATGCCATCGGCCTGATTGTCCTGCTGGGCATCGCCCAGGGCACCAATATTTATTTCGAGGTGGCTCTCATCATCGCGATGCTCGGGTTTGTATCTACAGTGGCCTATGCCCGGTTCATCCTGCGGGGAGATATCATCGAATGACACTCCAGGATATCGGCGCAATTGCCACCGCTCTTTGTCTTCTGATCGGCGCAGGTTTCACACTTGTGGGGGCGATCGGTCTGGTGAAGTTCAACGATTCAATGACGCGTCTGCACGCCCCAACCAAGGTCGGTACCGTTGGGGTGGGGGCGTTGCTGCTGGCCTCGATCCTTTATTCGCTGACCTATAAATATGGCTCCGCCCATGAAATCCTGATTATGGCTTTTCTGTTTGTCACAGCGCCGATTTCGGCGAATTTCATTGCCAAGGTGAACATCCACCGCCGCTCCTGTGAAACTCCTCCGGAACCACCACAGGACGACACCTGGGGGACACTGAATGTGCCTGAAGCGGACAAGGCCGTCAGCAACCCGGTGGGCTCGACGCAAAGCTGAAATACGGCCTGCGCAGACCGCATCAGAGGTGCCGTGGCGTTTTGGCTGCCTTTCCGGGCACGGTCGGTCCCCGGCACCTTGACTTCCTGAGCGTCAAAAGGTGTATCTGGCGCGAAATCTGAACCCCCCGGAGGGAAATCCTTATGCACGCCTATCGCAGCCACACCTGTGCTGATCTGACCGCCGCAAATGTCGGCGAAACCGTCCGTCTGTCGGGCTGGGTGCACCGGGTCCGGGATCACGGTGGCGTTCTCTTTATCGACCTGCGCGATCACTACGGGATGACCCAGGTGCTCTGCGATCCTGACAGCGCTGTTTTTGCCCAGGTTGAGAAGGTGCGCGCGGAATGGTGCATCCGCATCGACGGCGAGGTCAAAGCGCGCGATGCGTCGCTCGTAAATGCGAAAATCCCGACCGGCGAGATCGAAGTGTTCGTGCGCGATATCGAAGTGCTGGGCGGTGCAGGTGAGCTGCCGCTGCAGGTCTTCGGGGATCAGGAATACCCGGAAGAGACGCGCCTGCGGTACCGCTATCTGGACCTGCGGCGCGAGAAGATGCAGGCTAATATGAAGCTGCGTTCCGATGTTGTTGCTTCTGTCCGGCGGCGCATGTGGGATGCGGATTTCCGCGAGTTTCAGACGCCGATCATCACCGCTTCCTCTCCCGAGGGTGCGCGTGATTTTCTGGTGCCGAGCCGTCTGCATCCGGGCAAATTCTATGCTTTGCCTCAGGCGCCGCAGCAGTTCAAACAGCTGCTGATGGTGTCGGGCTTTGATAAGTACTTCCAGATCGCGCCCTGTTTCCGCGACGAAGATCCGCGGGCCGACCGCTCGCCCACCGACTTCTACCAGCTTGATATGGAAATGAGTTTTGTCGAACAACAGGATGTTTTCGACACGATCCAGCCCGTTATCACAGGCATTTTTGAGGAGTTCGGTGGCGGTCGCCCTGTGGATCAGGAATGGCCGCAGATTTCTTACAAGGATGCGGCGCTGTGGTATGGCACCGACAAGCCAGACCTGCGCAATCCGATCAGGATGCAGGTTGTGTCGGAGCATTTTGCAGGTTCGGGGTTCGCGATCTTTGCAAAGCTGCTGGAGCAGGAAGGCACGCAGATTCGCGCCATCCCGGCACCAGGTGGCGGCAGCCGGAAATTCTGTGATCGCATGAACGCTTTTGCCCAGAAGGAAGGGCTGCCCGGAATGGGCTATATCTTCTGGCGCGATCAGGGGCAGGGGATGGAAGCCGCAGGGCCGCTGGCCAAGAACATCGGTCCGGAGCGCACCGAGGCGATCAGGCAGCAGCTGGGCCTTGAGGTGGGTGATGCTGCGTTTTTCCTTGGCGGCAAGCCGAAGACCTTTGAAGGTGTCGCAGGTAAAGCACGCACGGTCATCGGTGAAGAGCTTGGTCTGACAGAGAAAGACCGTTTCGCCTTTGCGTGGATCGTGGATTTTCCGATCTACGAGAAAGACGCAGAGACCGGAAAGATCGATTTTGAACACAACCCGTTTTCTATGCCGCAGGGTGGGATGGCGGCGCTGGAAGGCGACCCGCTGGATGTGCTGGGGTATCAGTATGATCTGGCATGCAACGGCTATGAGCTGGTGTCAGGTGCCATCCGGAACCATCGCCCCGAGATCATGTTCAAAGCCTTTGAGATTGCAGGCTACGGCGAAGATGAGGTGCGCAAGCGCTTTGGCGGCATGGTCAATGCGTTTCAGTATGGCGCGCCGCCCCACGGCGGATGTGCTGCAGGCATCGACCGGATTGTGATGCTGCTGGCTGATGAGAGCAATATCCGTGAGGTGATTCTCTTCCCGATGAACCAGCGTGCCGAAGACCTGATGATGTCTGCGCCCTCAGAGCCGCTGAGTGATCAGCTGATGGAGCTCGGGTTGCGGGTCATTCCGCAGGAATAGGTTGTGATGCAGGGCATCAGCCAGTGCTGTGACGTGGTCGCAGGCGCATGACGAAAGCGCCTGCCCTTGGTGCGCCGGTGCCCGGCTGGTCGCCACCGCCGCGACCTGCAGGTGACACCCTGACCGGAGCGCGTGTCCGACTTGAGGCGCTCAATGCGGATGCGCATGCAGCGGAGCTCTTCGATGAGATGAAAGGCCACGACCGGCTGTGGGATTATATGCCCTACGGCCCGTTTGCCGGTCAGCAGGCTTATGCGCAGTGGATCGGTGAGACGGTGGCGGATGACGCGCACCTGTTCTATGCCATCCGGAACCTGGCAACCGGGCGCGCTGAAGGTGTTGCGAGCTATCTCCGGATTAATCCCGGCGCAGGATCCATTGAGGTGGGGCACATCTGTCTCAGCCCCGCGCTTCAGCAGACGCCCGCCGCGACCGAGGCGATGTTTCTGATGATGCAGTGGGCGTTTGAGGCCGGTTATCGGCGGTATGAGTGGAAGTGCAATGCGCTGAACATCCCGTCACGCCGGGCCGCACAGCGTCTCGGACTGAGCTATGAAGGGGTGTTCCGGCAGGCCGCCGTCATCAAAGAGCGCAATCGCGACACTGCCTGGTTTGCCGCTATCGACAGCGAATGGCCGCGGCTGCAAACGGCATTTTCTGCCTGGCTGGCCCCGTCGAATTTCGATGACAAGGGGGCCCAGCGACAGCCTCTCGGGGCTTTTACGGCACCGGTGCTGGCCGCTGAGGATCCGGTGTTCAGCTGATAAAGTGTGTCAGATCGCCAGTTTTTGCGTGAGCCGCTGGCGGATCAGCCCTGAAAGATCAGTTGCTTCCTGAACAGCCGGCAGACCGCTGGCCCGCTTTGCGGCAAGGGCTGCGGCTGCTTTCTCCAGCCCGACATCATGGGCCGACCGGGCCACACCACCGAGAAACTGTGCCACATAGTCCAGCGTTGTGCCGTCTGACTGGTCATCGAGCACGCCGGCGATATGTTCCATGTCATCCTGAAACGCCATAGGATCGGGGCTGATACTGTCATCGGGCAGTTCGCGCAGGCCGGTCGGTTGCCGGTCCTGGGGCAGGTTAGAGAGTACTTCCTGCTGAAAAAGCGCCAGAGACGTGATCGGTTTCGCAAGGAACCCGTCTGCGCCGGCTGACATCGCCTGTGCTTCGCCATCCGGATCACCGGAGGTGCCAAGGACCACATCCACACGCGGGTCACATGAGGTCAGCTCGCGGATCAGGTCCATGCCGTTGCCATCGGGCAGCCCGATATCAATAATCACGACGGAGGGACGATAGACCTGCAGATGGCGGCGTGCCGAACGCAGGCTGTCAGCGCGTCGGATACGGGCGCCGCTGCGCAGACACAAAAGCCGCATGGCCTCACAGGCGAAACGGGAATCTTCGATCACAAGAACCGTCAGTCCGAGCAGAGGGCGCATTGCCGTCGGGGCCGGGATCGTCGGCGCGAAAGGGTCAGTTTTGTCCATGTCCGCCTCCAGTGGGGTGACTCGCTACCCGACTCACCATGGCAATTGAAGGCTAACAGCCGGTTAATCACCGCCTCAGAACTCCCTGCGGCGGCACGTCACTTGCAGCTCTGCCGCGCCCGGCGCATACAGAACCCGAATGATCGGTGGGAGACAGATATGATTGGCCGGCTTAATCACGTTGCGATCGCAGTGCCTGATCTTGAGGCAGCGTCAGAGCAGTACAGGACCGCCCTCGGCGCCAGTGTCGGTGCCCCGCAGGATGAACCCGATCATGGCGTCACGGTGGTGTTTATCGAGCTGCCCAACACCAAGATCGAGCTGCTGTATCCGCTGGGTGAGGAGAGTCCCATTCAGGGGTTTCTCGACAAAAACCCCTCAGGTGGCATCCATCACGTCTGCTATGAGGTCGAAGACATCCTCGCCGCGCGTGATCATCTGGTGCAGAGCGGTGCGAGGGTTCTGGGCACCGGCGAGCCGAAAACCGGCGCGCATGGCAAGCCGGTCCTCTTTTTGCATCCCAAAGATTTCAACGGCTGCCTCGTCGAACTTGAGCAGGTCTGAGCCGGAAAGGATTACGTTATGGGTATTACATCCGCACTCGTGCTTTTTGCGGTCATCTGGTCGATGACTTTTCTGATCGTGCTGCCGATCCGGGTAAAAACTCAGGGTGATCTGGGTGACATCGTGCCGGGCACACATGCCGGTGCACCCGAGGTTCATAACCTTGGCAGCAAGGCCCGCTGGACGACGGTAATCAGCCTCGTGCTCTGGGCGATCATCTCGGGCATTATCCTCTCGGGCGTGATCAGCGTGCGTGATCTGGACTGGTCCGGTCATATGGCCCCTGTGGCGCCAGCCGGTGAAACAGATGGGTAAAGGTCGCGGCCCCGACGATCGGAATGAGCAGGTTCAGGACCGGCACTGACAGCGGGATGGCCATCAGAATGCCGGCCATCCAGACGCGGAGAGTGTAACGCGACCTGAGCGCTTTTGCCTCTTTGCGGCCGATCCGGCGCATCGCGGCAAGTGTGAAATATTCCCGGCCGAGCAGGAACCCGTTCAGCCCCCAGAAGATCAGCGGGGCAAACGGCGCGAACATGATGTAAAGGACAAGGGCCAGCAGGTTCGCGCCAATGAGAACAGCCAGAAATCCGATACTGTCCTTCAGTGCATCGTAAAACGGCACGGGCAGGGCGGGCCCGAGCTGCGGGTAATGTTCATCCTCGACGGCCTGCGCCACCTGGTCGAGAAACATTGAGGTGACACCTGAGGCTACGGGCACCATCAGGAAAGTCGAAAGCACGATCACGACCAGTGCGCCGCCCCAGCTGGCGATGTCGTTGACCCAGGTAACCTCGCCGATAAAGGGCAGGGTGACCGCATCGCCTACCGCCCAGCCGATGAACCAGACAAAGGCCACGGAAAAGGCGATCAGCAATGCAAGTGTCAGGCCGACGCCGGTGAGCAGGACGCCGCGAAACCGCGGATCGGTCAGCTGACCGAGCGCTGCAAAGAAAGACGCGAGGATCATAAGGAAACCCAGCTTGTAATGGCGTCGGGGTCCGGTCTGGGCCGTTCGGGCGGGATGGCCGTTTCGGTGCCGATGTGGATGAAGCCCGCGATGCGTTCGGCGGGGGATAGGCCAAGCGCCTGCTCCATGAACCCGCGATCATGGCTGGGCCAGCCCGAAAGCCAGTTGGCGCCCCAGCCTGCGGCAAGAGCCGCGTTGAGCAGCGCAAGACAGACGGCGCCGGCAGAATAGGTCTGCTCAAGCGCCGGAATCTTCGGCGAGGGTTTCTGCACCTCGATCACGGCGACGGCAAGGTGCCCCTGATCAAACTGGCTGCGCCCCTTGCTGATCTGTTCGGCATCCAGACCGAGTGCTGTCCCGCGGTCGGCTGCAACCTGAGACAGGCGCGCCATCGCGGTTTTTTCGATTACGATGAACCGCCAGGGCTCCAGCTTGCCATGATCAGGCGTGCGCGCGGCTGCCACCAGCAGCGGGCGCAGCGCATCGGCGTCCGGCACCGGCGGTTGGAGGGTTTTCGCCGGACGCGACCGACGTGTCTGCAGAAATTCAGATGCGGCAGGGTTGGGAGCGGGCATCAGATGCCTCCTTCATTCAGAGCTTACCCGCGAGATAATCAATCTCGGCCCGGAGAAAAGCATCAAAACGCGGTCCGGGCTGGCGAATGGCAAGGTTTTTTGCAATCGGGTCGGGGGCGGTGATGCTGCTGCCGCAAAGTGCGGCGATTGTGGCGTGACCGCAGAAGGGCACATAGAACTCCGAATAACCGCCCTCATGCACCAGAACAAGCCGCCCGTCACAATGGGTTTCAGCGGCGGCTTTGATGCGCAGGGTCATCTCGCGGAAGGTGTCAGCCGTGGCGAGCATTCGCGCAAGAGGATCAATCGCTGCGGCATCGAAGCCGCAGGCAACGATGATCAGATCAGGCTGAAAGGCTGCGATCTGCGGCAGGATCACAGTATCCATCGCGTGCAGATAGGCGGTGTGGCCAGCGCCCGCAGGAAGGGGCAGGTTGACGTTGAAGCCCTTACCTGTGCCAGCGCCCCGGTCCTCTACCGCACCTGTATCCAGCGGAAAGTTACCCTCCTGGTGCACGGAAATGGTGAGAACGTCATCGCGCTCGTAGTAAATCGCTTCGGTACCGTTGCCGTGGTGCACATCCCAGTCCAGCACGACAACGCGCTCTGCTGTGCCTTTTGCCTGCGCCGCCTCGATTGCAATGGCGATATTGGCCATCAGACAGAAGCCGTTCGGATGATCGGGCAGGCAGTGATGCCCCGGCGGGCGCGAGAGCGCATAGGCGTTGGTGACAGCACCGCTCATGACCGCTTCGACGGCGGCGACGGCGAGACCTGCGCTTTGTGCTGCGATCTCATATCCGCCGGCGGCAAAAGGAGCGGCTCTGGTGATCTCGCCGCCGCCGGCGTCGGAGAGGGCTTTGAACCGGTCGAGATAGCGTGCCGGATGCACGCGCAGGAGCTCTTCACGGGTGGCGGCGGGCGCACCGCGTACATCAAGCTCGCCCGTGAGACCCGTGACCTGCAGCAGGTTCTTCAGCCGGCGTTTGGTTTCGGGGTTTTCCGGCAGTCCGCCGGCGGCCATGGGCTGTACCAGCCCGCCCACAGGCACCGTGAAGGCATAATTGCCACCGGCGTGCCAGAAGCAGGTCTCGTCCCAGAAAAACCCTGTGGTCATGTCGATGTCTCTCACTGCTGCGCATGGTGAAACTGGACCGCGCACGGGTGATTGTCCATCGCTCAGGCGTCAGCGATCAGCGCATCCACATCCAGCCGGTCATTGACCATCGCAAGGCTGCCATCTGTGTTGCGCGGCCAGTCTTCGGGCGCGCGGTCGCAGTAAAGCTCGACACCGTTGCCGTCCGGGTCGCGCAGGTACACAGCCTCGCTCACGCCGTGATCAGCGGCCCCGTCGAGGGTGTAGCCCGCATCGAGCACGCGGCGGATCACGGCCGCCAGTGCTGCACGATCCGGATAAAGAAACGCGCTGTGATAAAGGCCGGTGTGGGTTTCGCCGGGAGGCGTGCCGCCTTTGGAGTGCCAGGTGTTCAGGCCGATGTGATGGTGGTACCCGCCCGCACCCAGAAAAGCGGCGTCCCGCCCGTATCGCGCCGTGAGTTCAAAGCCGAGAACATCGCGATAAAAGACGATCGCCCGTTCAAGATCGGCGACTTTAAGATGAACGTGTCCGACAGAGGGATGTGCTGTGCTCTGCATAACGTAAGCTCCTATTGACCCTGTGCCATCACTTTAAGGGAGGCTGTGCGCTCACCGCCAGAGGCAGGAGCGCGCAACATCTGTGCATCGCGTTGGGCGGTGAGCCGGAAATACTGCGCTCAGCCCACCATCCCGATGATCTCATAGGTCTTTTTCAGGATCGGTGCCGTGATTTCACGCGCCTGTTCTGCGCCGCGGGCGAGGACCCTGTCGATCTCGGCAGGGTCGTTCATCAGGCGCGCCATCTCACCCGAGATGGGCGACAGCTTTGAGACCGCCAGATCCGCAAGCATCGGTTTGAATGCGCCGAACTGCTGGCCGCCGACCTCCCTGAGCACCTGATCCACTGACTGTTCGCTCAGGGCGGCATAGATATTCACCAGATTGCGCGCTTCCGGCCGGTCCTTAAGACCTGCAGCCTCCGAGGGCAGAGCATCCGGGTCGGTTTTAGCTTTGCGGATCTTTTTCGCAATCGCATCGGCGTCGTCGGTCATATTGATCCGGCTGGCATCCGACGGGTCGGATTTGGACATCTTTCTGGACCCGTCGCGCAGGCTCATCACGCGGGTTGCGGCCCCCTCGATCACCGGCTCAGTGATCGGGAAGAAATCCACCCCGTAGTCGTGGTTGAACTTCAGCGCGATGTCGCGTGTGAGTTCAAGATGCTGTTTCTGATCCTCGCCCACGGGCACATGCGTGGCGTGATAGACCAGAATGTCCGCCGCCATCAGCGCGGGGTAGCCAAAAAGCCCCAGCGACACGTTCTGCGTGTTCTTACCCGCCTTGTCCTTGAACTGCGTCATGCGCTGCATCCAGCCCACGCGGGCGACGCAGGAAAAGACCCAGCCGAGCTGCGCATGTTCCGGCACCTGGCTCTGGTTGATCAGGATGGATTTTTCGGGGCTGATGCCGGAGGCGATGAAACCTGCCGCCAGTTCGCGGGTGTTCCTGCGCAGATCGGCCGGGTCCTGCCAGACCGTGATCGCGTGCAGATCGACCATGCAGTAGATGGTCTCAAAGTCTTCTTCCTGCATCTGCACGAAACGCTTGATTGCACCAAGGTAATTGCCCAGCGTCAGGCCGCCCGAAGGCTGGATGCCGGAAAAGACGCGCGGGGTGAAAGTCGGGGTTGTCATCGCAGGGCTCCGTTCCCGGCTGGCAATAGGGTCGCGCCTGCCTTACCCATGGGGCACAGCATCGTCAAGGAACCCCTGAAGCATGGAAGATCACCGCGAAGCACCGCCCTTTAACCCGTTGCCACCGGTCGTGACTGTGCTCTTTGCGGCGCTGATCCTGCCGGAGCTTGCGTTCATGCTCGGCGCGCAGGGGCTCATTGGCGGGCCTGAGGCCATCGGCTGGCGGCTTGCGGCGGCTGAGCGCTATGGTTTTTCGGGAGATCTCTTTGACTGGATGATGCTCAACGGGCGCTGGATCCCCGGCGAGATGATCCGCTTTGTCACCTACAGCTTTGTGCATCCCGGCTTCACGGCCACGCTTTTTGCGGCCGTCCTGACCCTGGCGCTCGGCAAGATGGTGGGCGAGACCCTGGGGCAGATCGCGGTGCTGGTGCTTTTTCTCGGAGGCAGCGTGTTCGGCGCGCTGGTTTATGCGCTGCTTCTCAATGATCCGGAATGGCTGCTCGGGGGCTTTCCGGCGGTTTACGGACTCATCGGCGGGTATTCCTTCGTGATGTGGGTTCGTCTCGGGGCGATGGGAGACCAGCAGCTGCGCGCGTTCAGTCTGATTGCGATGCTGATGGGGCTGCAGCTGATCTTTGGTGTCTTTTTCGGTCCGACCACCCAATGGGTGGCTGATCTGGCCGGGTTTGTTTTCGGATTCGTCGCCTCGGCGCTGCTGGTGCCCGGTGGCATGACCCGGCTTATCCGGGCGCTTCGCCGGGAGTGATCAGCTTCGGCGGAATGCCGCTTTGAGCTCGGCCATGCGGAACGCACCAAGAGCCTGACCCGCGAGGCCGTATGCCAGCGCTCCGGTGCCGACAAGCACAGCCAGCGCCAGACCGCGCCACCACGGGATCCCCAGAAACGGATTAAGCATGGCGGTCGTGATCCAGAGCACAAACCCCATGATCGCCGAGGCCAGAACCATGCGCCAGATGCGTCGTCGCAGGCGCGTGTCAAAGGTCGCGACCTCGCCGAAAGAGCGCGTGCCGGTGCGCAGCAGAGCGACCATGACCCAGGCTGCGAGGGTCGTGGCAATTGCCGGCGCGATCCAGCCGATGACAGGAGCGAGACCAATGGCCAGACCGGCGTTCACGATCATGGAGACGAGCGCATAGTGAAACGGCCGCCGCGTGTCTTCGCGCGCAAAAAACAGCGGTTGCAGGATTTTCTGCAGCACGAAGGCGGGCAGGCCCAGCCCGTAGATTGCGACAGCCAGTGCAATGGCGGCCGTATCATCGGCAGTGGCTGCGCCGCGCTCAAACAGCACCGAGACCAGCGGCAGCGGGATAATCACCAGAGCCACGGCGGAGGGGATCGTGAGCGCCAGCGAGATCTCGGCAGCCCGGCTGAGTGCGTTGCGGGCTCCTGTGTCATCGCGCGCTTTCAGGCGACGCGACAGGTCCGGCAAAAGCACCACACCCACAGCGATGCCCACGACGCCAAGCGGCATCTGATAGAGCCGGTCGGCGGCAAAGAGCCAGCCCACAGCCTTGTCGAAGTAGCTGGCGACCTGCTGGCCGACAAGCAGGTTGATCTGCACCACGCCACCCGCCATCGCAGCCGGTACGGCCACACGTATCAGGCGGCGCATGTCCGGTGTCAGGCGCGGCCGTTTGATGCGAATCGTAAAGCCCGCGCGCCTGACGGCGACCCAGAGCAGGGCCATCTGCGCCACGCCGGCCACCGGGATCGCCCAGATCAGCGCCCGAGCCACATCGCCCCCGACCCAGGAGGCCGCCCCCATCGCGCCGATCAGCAGAAAGTTGAGCAGCACCGGAGCGGCAGCTGCTGCCGCGAAACGCCCTGACGCGTTCAGCATGCCCGAAAGAAGCGCTGCCAGTGAGATAAAGAGGATATAGGGGAAGGCGATGCGCCCGAACTCGACCGATAGGCCGAACTGTTCCTGCCCGGCAAATCCCGACGCCAGCGCATAGATCAGCCAGGGCATGAAAGCCATCGCCAGCAGCGTCAGCACAATCAGGATGCTGGCCAGCCCGGCAAAGGCCTCAGAAGCAAAGCCTTCAGGATTCTCGTCCCCTTCGAGGCGCTTGGAGAACATTGGCACAAAGGCCATGTTAAAAGCGCCCTCGGCAAAGAAGCGACGGAACATATTGGGCAGCCGGAACGCGACCACATAAGCCTGATAAAGTGGCCCGGTGCCCAGAAACGCCAGGATCATCGCGTCGCGCACAAAGCCCAGCACCCGGCTCATCAGTGTCCATCCGCCGACCGTGAAAAAACCCGACATCAGGCGGATGGGTTTCAAGTCTTTGCCCTTTCAACGCCCTCGTCGATGGCGGCGCGCAGGCGCTTTTCAAGGCTGCGCTGTTTGCTTTCGGAGTGGTATTTCAGCCCGAACATATCCTTGACGTAGAAAGTATCGACCACCTGTTCGCCGTAGGTCGCGATCACCGCATTGGCGATATAGACGTTTGAGGCCGCCAGCGTGCGCGCCAGATCATAGAGCAGGCCGGGCCGGTCGCGTGTGTCGACCTCGATGATCGTGTAGATTTCCGAGCCTTCATTATCAAAAGTGATGTGCGTCGGCACCCGGAAGGCGCGCTCGCGCTTTTTGACCCTGTCGCGGTCTTTGAATGCTTCACGGGCGACCACTTCTCCATTCAGCGTACGTTCAATCATCCGACGCAGACGGGGCAGTCGGGCCGCGTCATAGGGGTTCCGGTCGGCATCCTGGATCCAGTATGCATCGGTTACATACCCGTCCTTGGTGGTATAACTGCGCGCGTCGACCACGTTCGCCCCGACCAGAGCCAGTGCACCGGCGAGGCGGGTAAAGATGCCCGGATGATCTTCCATCACGAAGCACGCGCGCGTGGCGTCACGGTCCTCATCAGGGTGCAGGTCGATCAGAATTTCGCCCTCGCCGATCTCGGGCCTGCCGATATCACGGAGCATTTCAGCAAAGGTGACATGCGCCGTGACGTGCAGGCCCTGCCAGTAGGGCTCATAATGCCGGGCAGTCTCGGTCTGCAGGTCCCTGCGCGGCCAGTCGCTGAGCGCCTCGCGCAGAGCGCGCTTGGCTTCGGCCCCTCGGTTCTCGCGGTTGAGATCCTCCAGACCGGTTTCAAGCGCCCGCTTTGTCTGGCGGTAGAGCGCGCGGATCAGCACGGCTTTCCAGTTGTTCCAGGTGTTGGGGCCCACGCCGCGGATGTCACAGACCGTCAGGACACACAGAAGATCGAGACGTTTGACAGTCTGCACCGCTTTGGCAAATTCGCGCACGGTGCGCGGGTCTGCGATATCGCGTTTCTGCGCCATATCAGACATCAGCAGGTGATAACGCACCAACCATTCCACAGTTTCAGAATCAGCCTTGTTCAGCCCCATACGCGGCGCGATTTTGCGCGCCATCTGAGCGCCCAGAATGGAGTGATCCTCGGGTCGGCCTTTGGCGATGTCGTGCAGCAGCAGGGCGGTATAAAGGACTTTGCGGTTCACGCCGCCTTTGAGGATGGAAGATACAACCGGCAGGTCCTCGGTCAGCTTGCCACGTTCAATTTTGCTCAGCGTCCGGATGCACTGAATAATGTGTTCGTCCACGGTGTAGGAGTGGTACATATTGAACTGCATCATTGCGATAACAGGCTCGAACTCGGGGATAAACGCCGCCAGCACGCCAAGTTCGTTCATCCGCCGCAGCGCGCGTTCCGGGTTGCCGTGTTTCAGCAGCAGGTCAAAGAAGATGCGCTGCGCCTCGGGGTCGTTGCGCATCCCGTCGTCGATCAGGTCGAGATTGGCCTTGATGGTGCGCATAGCATCGGGATGGATCAGCATGCCGGTGCGCAGGGCCTCCTCAAACAGGCGCAGAAGGTTAAGTTTATCGGACAGAAACGCTTCGTCGTCTTCCAGCGCCAGCCGGTTGTGCACCACCACATAGCCGTCGCGCACCTTACGCTTGCGGCGGAAGATGCGCTCAAGAAGCGGGTCGGCTTTGACGTGATCGGCTTCCATCTTGGTCAGGAAGATGCGGGTCAGGTCGCCAACCTCGGTAGCGTGCAGAAAGTACTCCTGCATGAATATCTCGACACCACGCCGTCCTTCGGTGTCTTCATATCCCATGGCCTCGGCCACGGATGCCTGCATATCAAAGGTAAGCTGTTCGGTTGGCCGTCCGCTCAGCAGGTGCAGATGCCCGCGTACGGCCCAGAGAAAGTCGCCCGCGGCAACAAAGTCCTGGTATTCTTCGGGCCGGAAAACGCCCAGATCCACAAGATCGGCGGGATCGTTCACGTCATGCACGTATTTCGCGATCCAGAAGAGCGACTGCAGATCGCGCAACCCGCCCTTGCCTTCTTTGACATTGGGTTCGACCACATAGCGCTGGCCGTATTTGTTGTGTCGTGTCTCGCGTTCCGCGAGCTTTGCCTCAACGAATTCACGCCCGGAACCGGCAAAAAGATCCTTGCGCAGCCGTTCAGAGAGTGTACGCGCCAGTGCCATGTCACCCGCCAGATAGCGGTTTTCCAGCAGCGCCGTCCGGATGGTGAAATCATCGGAACCGAGACGGATGCATTCTTTGACCGTGCGGCTGGCGTGTCCGACTTTGAGCTTCAGATCCCAGAGCATGTAGAGCATGCTTTCGATCACGCTCTCCGCCCAGGGGGTCATTTTATAGGGCGTCAGAAAGAGCAGATCGACATCCGAGAAAGGGGCCATTTCTCCACGTCCGTAGCCACCGACCGCAATGACGGACAAATGCTCTCCGGAGGTCGGATTGGGTTTGTGATGCAGAACATCTGTCGCGACACGCAGGGTTGCGCACACAAGCTGATCGGTAAGCCAGGTATAGGCCCGGGTCATCGGCCGGGCCTCGAACGGCTTTTCGCGGAACGCGGTTTCAATTGCCGCGCGCCCCTCTTTCTGCAACCTGCGCAGCAGGGCGACCATCGCATCGCGTGTTTCCTGCGCCGGCTGACCGGTTTCGCGGGCGCCGCGCAGCAGATCATCGACCTGCACGCTGTCAAAGATCACGTCGGGCGGGCAGATCAGGCTGTCGGGTCCGACATCGCTGGCCTGCTGTTCAGAGAGGGTCATTCAGGTTGCCCTAAAACCCTGCGCGGCCAAAGCTTGTAGGTGCCGGGCTCAGGATGCTGAGCTGTGCGTTGCGGATCGTTGCAACAGCGAGACCGCGTTGATTGGTGCCGTCGGGCAGAAGCCGGAACACACCGCTGGCCCCCCGGAAACCGGCGGATTGCGTCAGCGACCCGCGGGTCAGCGCGCCGCTGTCGCCCTGGCTGATCAGTGCGCCGATGGCGGCGATCCCGTCAAAGGCAAGCCCGCCGATCGGGTGTGGTGCCGTGGCATAAGCGGCCTGATACTGCCCGCTGTAGCGTGAGGCAGCACCGGGATCGGGAACAGCGAACCAGCCGCCCTGCACGCCGGGCAGGCTCATGGTCTGCGGCGGGATATCCCAGCGCGTGAGGCCCATAAACTGCGTGACGTCCGGGGAAATACCGGTCTCAGGCAGCAGCTGCGTCAGCAGCGGCAGCGCCGAGGCTGTGTCGCTGGTCATGAAAATCGCATCGGCAGCGGAGCTTTCCACAGCAGATTTGATGCGCGGGATTGCGGCAATCACGTCCTGCTGGGACAGCGCATAGCTCACGGTGCCGACAACGCCTGCCCCCTGACGCGTTGCTGCACGCTGGATTGCATCGCGGCCCTGGCTGCCGGCCACATCGGTGCCATGCACGATAACCATGGTGCTTTTGCCCTGCGACATCGCATAGCTGACCATCCGGTCGGCTGTATTCTGGAAGGTCGGTCCAAGCACAAAGAGGTTGCCGCCGGCGATGGCGGCATTGTTGGAGAACGACAGGACATTCACGTTATCCCGTGCGACCTCGACGCTCACGGCGGCTGCAGAGGAGGCAAAGACCGGACCGAGAATGATTTTCGCGCCCTCATCCACCGCCTGCCGGGCGCTGGCTGCGGCAGTGGCAGGCTGGCCTGCAGTGGAATAAACGCGCAGATCTATCGTTGCGCCATTCAGGTCCCGCATTGCCAGACGTGCCGCATTTTCAAGGCTTGTTGCGAGGATGTCGTTGGTCACATTGCCGGATCCGGCCGGAACGAGAAGCGCGACGGGCACCGGATCGGAGGTATTGATCGGGGCACCGGTGTTCAATCCGGTGCCGGTGACCGTGTTACAGGCCGCAAGGACCAGTCCGGTAAACGCCATCAGCGTCAGGGTCAGCAACTTGCGGGTAGCGGGGAAAACGGCAAACATAAGAGATACTCCGGTCTTTGCGCAGTCGCGCAGATCTGGCCGCAATCATAGACGTCACGAAAGGCGGGTCCAGCTTTGAATTTCCAAAATGTGCCACTGGCGGCCGGACTGTGGTTTGTCGGTGTGCCGATCGGAACCGCGCGCGACATTACGCTCAGGGCGCTGGATGTGCTTGCCTCAGCAGATATGCTGGTTGCCGAGGATACGCGGAGCCTGCGTCACCTGATGGACATCCACGAAGTGCCTCTGGGCGGGCGACCGCTTATTGCGCTGCATGATCACAGCGGCGACGGGGTCATCCGCCGGGTGCTCGAGGCCGTCGGCAGCGGACAATCGGTTGTTTATGCGTCTGAGGCGGGCATGCCGCTCATTGCAGACCCCGGATTTGAGCTTGCCCGTGCGGCGCGCGAAAACGGGCTGATGGTGACCTCGGCGCCGGGCCCCTCTGCGGTTCTGACGGCGCTTGCGCTGGCCGGGCTGCCGACGGATGCGTTTTTCTTTGCCGGGTTTCTGCCGAACGCGAAAGCGGCGCGGCGGGCCACCCTTGAAGGGCTGCGGGATATCCCCGGCACGCTTGCGTTTTACGAATCGCCCAAGCGGCTGGTGGCGATGCTCGGCGACTGCGCCGAGGTTCTGGGCGGGGCGCGTGAGGCCGCCGTTTGCCGTGAGCTGACGAAAAAATTCGAGGAAGTCCGGCGTGGCAGCCTGCAGGAACTTGCCGGCGCCTGGGCGGACAGGCGCCCGAAAGGCGAGATCGTTGTGCTGATCGACCGGGCGCGTTCGGCAGATATTAGCACTTCGGATATAAAAGAGGACCTGACCGCCGCGCTGGAAAAAATGTCGATGCGGGATGCGGTGGATATGGTGGCGCAGGCGCACAAGACGCCGCGGCGCAAAGTCTATCAGATGGCGCTTGAACTGACGAAGGAATGACATGCCGCAGACAAAGAGCCCTGCCGGGGATACGGGACGGCTGAACTATCACGCCGGGCTTGCGGCGGAGGACTGCGTGGCACGGGCCTATGAGGCGCGCGGAGCGGCAGTTGCGCACAAACGCTGGCGTGGCGCGGGCGGCGAGATTGATCTGGTCCTTCGGGAAGGGGAGACGCTCGTCTTTGTGGAAGTGAAGAAAAGCCGGACATTTGAAGCCGCCGCCCGCCGGATCAGCGCCACACAGATCGCACGAATTTTTGCCGCAGCATCCGGGTTTATCGCCGGTGAGCCTGCCGGACAGCTGACACCTGTGCGCTTTGATGCGGCCCTTGTGGATGCGACCGGTGCGGTCAGTATCCTGCCGGGCGCTTTGCATAACGCCTGAAGGCACAAGGCCTCATGCGGCCATTGCACCTGCGTCGCCTCTGGTCCATCAAGAGGCCGACAGCGCAGGAGTGATTATGAAAGTTGCCTTTCAGATGGATCCCGTCGGGGATGTGAATATCGATGCCGACAGCTCCTTCCGGCTGGCGGAAGAAGCTCAGGCCCGCGGGCATGAGCTCTTTTTCTATACGCCGGACCACCTCGCATATCAGGAAGGGCGCATCACCGCCCGTGGTCACGATATGACCGTGCGACGCAAACAGGGCGAGCACGCAGACCTCGGCCCGGAGCGCGAAGCTGATCTGAGCACATTCGATGTGGTCTGGCTGCGTCAGGACCCGCCCTTTGACATGCACTACATTACGTCAACTCACCTGCTGGACCGTCTGGCGCCTGATACGCTGGTGGTGAATGATCCGTTCTGGGTCCGGAATTATCCGGAGAAACTGCTGGTGCTGGATTTCCCGGCGCTGACCCCGCCGACGACAATCGCCCGTGATCTTTCCACAATCAAAGCGTTCAAGGAAAAGCACGGCGATATCATTCTGAAACCGCTTTACGGCAACGGGGGTGCCGGGGTGTTCCGCCTCGATGAAAATGACCGCAACCTTACTTCGTTGCATGAACTTTTCACCGGGTTCTCGCGCGAGCCGCTGATCGTCCAGAAATTTCTGCCAGCAGTCTCAAAAGGCGACAAACGGGTGATTCTTGTGGATGGTGAGCCCGTGGGCGCAATCAACCGCGTCCCGGCAGCCGGTGAGACGCGGTCCAATATGCATGTGGGCGGGCGTCCGGAGAAAGTCGGCCTGACCGAGCGCGACCTGGAAATCTGCGCCGTCATCGGCCCGCTGCTGCGCGAGAAAGGCCAGATTTTCGTCGGCATCGACGTAATCGGCGATTACCTCACTGAGATCAATGTGACGTCGCCGACCGGGATCCAGGAGCTGGAACGGTTTGACGGTGTCAACATCGCCGGCAAAATCTGGGAGGCGATAGAGGCGCGGCGCGCCTGAGACCGTTCATGTGGCAACGGGCCGGGCAAGTCGCAGCCCCACAGCTTCGGCCAGGTGAGGATAACGGACAGTAGCGGAGCCTTCGAGGTCAGCAATGGTGCGTGCCACGCGCATGACCCGGTGATACCCGCGCGCCGACAGCCCCAGTTTATCCGCCACCCTGACCAGCAGTTCGCGCCCTTCGCTGTCGGGGCTTGCGATTTCGTCGAGCATGCTGCCGGCCGCATCGGCATTTGACCACATGTCGGGGTGCTCTGCGTAGCGCCCGGCCTGCAGAGCATGGGCGGCTGTGACCCGCTGAGCCACGTCTTCGGACGTGTCCCCGGCCGCCGGCAGATCGAGGTCGGAGCACGCAACAGGCGGGACATCGACGCGCAGATCAAAGCGGTCCATCAGAGGTCCGGAGATACGTCCAAGATAGTCGTCTCCGCAGACCGGCACTTTGGCGCAGGCGCGCGCAGGGTCGGTCATGTATCCGCACCGGCAGGGGTTGGCCGCTGCGACCAGCATAAAGCGGCAGGGGTATTTCACATGGGCCTGGGCGCGGGCGATCATGACCTCGCCGGTTTCCAGCGGCTGCCGGAGGCTTTCGAGGATATTGCGCGGGAATTCCGGCAGTTCATCCATGAACAGGACACCGTTATGCGCCAGCGAAACCTCGCCCGGGCGCGCCAACCGACCTCCGCCGATCACCGCAGCCGCCGAGGAGGTATGATGCGGATCGCGAAAGGGCCGGTTGCGGGAAATGCCACCTTCATCGAGCAGCCCGGCCACCGAATGGATCATTGAGGTTTCAAGCGCCTCGCGGGCGGTGAGCGCGGGCAGAATACCGGCCAGCCGCCGCGCGAGCATCGATTTCCCGGTACCTGGCGGGCCGACAAGCAGCAGGTTGTGGCGCCCTGCCGCGGCGATCTCGAGTGCGCGTTTTGCCCGTTCCTGGCCTTTGACGTCCCGCATGTCGTGAAAAGACGGGGTCCGGGAGACTTCGCCAGGCTCTGAGGGGGCGATGGGGGTTTGTCCGGACGCATGGCGGATCACGTCGCTCAGGGAGTGCGCGGCGGTGACGCGGGCGCCGCTGACCCAGGCGGCCTCGCGCCCGCAGGCCGCGGGGCAGATGAGTTCAAGGTCTTCGGCCGCTGCCGTTACAGCCGCAGGCAGGCTGCCGGTGACAGGGACCAGCGTGCCATCGAGCGACATCTCACCTAGTGAGACCATCCCGCGCGCCATATCCGACGGGATGATTTCGAGTGCAGAGAGCAGTGCTATTGCGATCGGCAGGTCGAAATGACTGCCTTCCTTAGGCAGATCGGCAGGGCTGAGATTGATCGTGACTTTTTTCGAGGGAAAGGCGATGGCCATTCCTGCGAGGGCCGACCGGATCCGGTCGCGCGCCTCGGAGACGGCTTTGTCCGGCAGGCCTACGATGCTGAACCCCGGAAGGCCCGGGGTCAGCGAACACTGGACTTCGACAAGGCAGGCTTCTGTGCCGCGGAAAGCGACGGAATGGGTGAGTGTGATCATGGGCCCCCGCAACCGGATATCATGGTTAACGGTAGCCGCAGCAGCCTTACTGAAACCTTAACGCTTTTACCGGATCATACAGGCCAGGGGGTGGTCGGACAGCCGGCAGGATAGGGAAAGGGGTTATAGGTGTGCCGGAGGCCTTCGGTTCGCCAGGCAAGAAACGACGGCTCGCGGATCGCCTGCCGGCAGTATTCGGCGGCCGCCTGCGATACATTGAGGTCATAGCCCGTAATCCGGGCGGCGACGGGTGCATAAAAGATGTCCGCGAGGCTGTAACGGCCCAGCAGCCACGGCCCGTCACGGCCCGGGCTGCATTGCGCCCAGGACCAGAGTTCTTCGATCCGCGCAAGATCGGATTTTACCGCATCAGATGCTTCAAAACCCTCGTTCACGTGCTGCAGCTGCATCGGGCAGGCTGCGCGCAGGGCCGTAAACCCCGATGCCATTGCGGCACAAAGCCAGCGTGCGCGTATTCTCAGGGCAGGATCTTCGGGCCAGAGGTGCGCTTCCGGGTGTCGTTCGGCGAGCGTCTCAGCGATGGCGAGGGTTTCACCAATTACCTCGCCCTGGGGCGTTCTTACAACCGGCACCAGCCTGGCAGGGGTCAGACCAGCCAGTTCCGCGGCCATCGTTCCGGAGTAAAGCCCCACCATATGGGTCCGGAACGGTTGCCCGGATTTTTCCAGCATCAGCCAGCCGCGCAGCGACCAGCTCGAAAAGGTGCGATCGCCGATATAAAGATCATATGTCATATTCGTGACGCTATGCGACTGCCGGGAGCGGGTAAAACGCCGTTATGTGACGCGGGGCATCACGAAAGGTGATTGATCCGGTGCACTTTGCCTGCATCTCCGTCCCAGGAGATTGTTGTGACCGACAGATTATCGATCCGGTGGGCCAGCGCGTCATAAGGCGGCACCTGCAGTGCCTGCTGTATCTGCGTCAAAATCACACCGAAGTGCGCCACAGCGATGATATCGGCGCCGGGGTGCGCGACATTCATCTGCTGCACGACGGCGCTGACCCTTTGCGCGGTCATGTTCCAGCTTTCGCCATCCGGGGCGCGGACATCACCCGGCTCTTCCCAGAACGCGCGGCTGAGGACAGGGTCGCGCGCGGCCACTGCGTCAAAGTGCATGCCGTCCCAGACGCCGAAGTGCATCTCCCGCAGATCGGGGTGGTGATCGAGCCGCTGGTGACCCGGGCCTGTGATCACATCTGCTGTGGCCGAAGCACGCAGGAGATCCGAAGAGATGACCAGCGCCTGTCCGGGCAGCGCCTGCCGCAGCCGGCTGATCTGTGCTGTATCAGACAGATCCGCCGGCACGTCGCGCCATCCGACAAAGGCCTTTTCATTTGTCGGCCCGTGCCGGACCCAGTGCCAGGTGGTCATGGCAGCTGTCCTTTGAGCACCTGCGGCAACCCGGCTGTCACAAGCACGACCACGTCCGCCTGTTCGGCCAGCGCGATGTTCAGCCGCCCCTGAAGGTCGCGAAAATGACGGGCCAGTGCGTTTTCGGGCACAATCCCGTGTCCTACTTCATTTGACACCACCACGACCGGTCCGCGACACGCCGCAATATCCGACAACAGGCCGGACCGGGCGCGACTGGTATCGCTGTCATCCATCAAATGATTTGTCAGCCACATGGTTGCACAATCAATCAGGACAGCTTCTGATTCCGCGACGGTCTGCAGGCCCGGGCCAAGGTCTGTCTCATGCTCGAGCGTGCGCCACTGATCACTTCTGCGAGATTGATGCACTTTAATCCGGGATTTAATTTCATCGTCAAAAGCTCTCGACGTCGCCAGGTAAACAGGGTCTAAACGACTGCTTAATAAATAGTTTTCAGCCCAGACAGATTTTCCGGAAGCGGCTCCACCTAGAACGAACGTCAGCTTTGGCAACATTTTATGAACCTTTGCGGTGAACCAATCCGGTGTACGGTGCGTAACTATATCAAATGTGCACGGCAAGGTGTGCTTCATCTGACTGGGAGATGTCGCTATGGCACTGGATACTGCAAGAGATATGTCGCTTTCACGCATTGCAATGAAAGCTGAGCTTCTGGACGCAGAAACTGAACTCAGGCTGGCATATGCATGGCGTGACGAGCGCTGCGAGCAATCGCTTCACCGCCTGATTACGGCTTACATGCGGCTCGCTATTTCAATGGCGTCCAAATTCAAACGCTACGGCGCTCCGATGAATGACCTGATTCAGGAAGCGGGTCTTGGTCTGATGAAGGCTGCCGACAAGTTTGACCCTGACCGGGGTGTGCGGTTTTCGACATATGCCGTCTGGTGGATTAAAGCCTCCATTCAGGATTACGTGATGCGCAACTGGTCGATGGTTCGAACCGGATCCACATCCTCCCAGAAATCACTCTTTTTCAACATGCGGCGTGTTCAGGCCCGGCTTGAGCGTGAGAGCGCTGCCGCGGGCGAGACGCTTGACCGGCACCAGCTGCGCCAGATGATCTCGACTGAAATCGGGGTGCCGCTGCATGACGTTGAGATGATGGAAGGGCGCCTGTCGGGCTCTGATTATTCTCTGAATGCCACGCAGTCGACCGAGGACGAGGGTCGCGAATGGATCGACGCGCTGGAAGACGACAGCGCGCAGGCCTCGGAAACGGTCGAGCATGCGCATGACACGGAACAGCTGCGCGAGTGGTTGTTGCATGCGATGAATGATCTGAATGAGCGCGAGCGCTTTATCGTGCGTGAACGCAAACTACGCGAAGCGCCCCGCACACTCGAGAGCCTCGGACAGGAGCTGAGCCTCAGCAAAGAGCGTGTGCGCCAGCTTGAGGCCGCGGCCTTTGGCAAGATGCGCAAGTCTCTGGAGAACCAGTCCCGGGAAGTGCTGCATTTCCTCGCGTGACACACCGTTTTGCCGGTCTGATCTTTACACTGAGCGCTGCCATTCCGGCGGCGCTTTTTGCGCAGCATGCCCCGTCGCCTGCGCCCCGATCGGCGGACATCGTGTTTCTGGGCGAGCTGCACGACAATCCGGAACATCACGCGCGTCAGGCAGGCTGGGTGGCGCAGATCGCTCCTGAGACACTGGTTTTCGAGATGCTGACTGCGGAACAGGCCGCACGCGTGACGCCTGAGAACCGCAGTGATCCGCAGGCCCTGGGCGAAACGCTTGGGTGGGAAGCATCCGGCTGGCCCGATTTTTCGATGTATTACCCGATTTTCGAAGCGGCGCCGGAGGCGCGGATCGTCGGTGCGGCAGTGCCGCGCGAGGCGCTGCAGGCGGCGGTCCGGCAGGATCCGGGCACGGCCGGGGACCCGGCGATTTCGGCGGCATTCGGCCTCCATGAACCGCTCAGCGAAGCCGAACAGACCGCCCGCGAAGCGCTGCAGGCCTCAGCCCACTGTGACGCGCTTCCCGAAGATATGCTGCCCGGCATGGTCAATGTACAGCGGCTGCGGGATGCCACACTGGCGGCACGGGCGCTGGATGCATTCCGCGAGAGGGGCGGCCCGGTGGTTGTGATCACCGGGAATGGTCATGCCCGTACCGACTGGGGCGCGCCTGCGCTTCTGAGACGCGCAGCACCCGATCTGGCCGTTTTTGCGCTGGGTCAGGGAGAAAACGGCGACCCGCCCGGAGGCGATTTTGACCAGGTTGCGGACGCCGAACCGGTTGACCGGGGTGATCCCTGCGAGGCGTTTCGCTGAAACCGGCCGGGATGTCGCAGTAATCCGGGCTGGTGGTCCGGGGCCGCCCATCCTATTATCCGGGCAAAATATCCGGTATAAGAGCGCTATCATGCTGACAGGTAAACATATTCTGCTGATCATCAGCGGCGGAATTGCGGCCTATAAATCGCTCGATCTGATCCGGCGGTTGCGGGAAAGGGGCGCCACCGTGACACCGGTGCTGACGACAGCGGCAGAGCAGTTCGTCACACCGCTCGCCGTGTCGGCGCTGGCCGGGCAAAAGTGTTATCGCGATCTTTTCGATCTGACCGATGAAGCGGAGATGGGTCATATTCAGCTGAGCCGGGTGGCTGATCTGATTGTTGTGGCCCCGGCCACCGCCAATCTGATGGCACAGATGGTACAGGGGCTTGCCGGTGACCTTGCCGGCACGCTGTTGCTGGCGACCGATACGCCGGTGATGATCGCGCCTGCGATGAATGTGCGCATGTGGGAGCATCCGGCGACACAGCGCAACCTGGAACAACTGCGTGCTGACGGGGTGTCGGTTGTGGGTCCTGCCTCGGGTGATATGGCCTGCGGAGAATACGGGCCGGGTCGGATGTCAGAACCGCTGGAGATTGTAGCCGCCATCGAAGCTGCGCTGAGCGGCGGTCCGCTGTCAGGGCGCCATATCCTCGTGACCTCCGGGCCCACCCATGAGCCCATTGATCCGGTGCGTTATATCGCGAACCGGTCCTCCGGCGCGCAGGGAAGTGCCATTGCACGGGCACTGATCTCGCTCGGCGCGCAGGTCACATTTGTGACCGGCCCGGCTGATGCTCCGCGCCCGCCGGGTGCGCATGTGCTCGAAGTGCAGACAGCGCAGGAAATGCATGACGCTGTGATCTCGGCCCTGCCTGCCGATGCCGCGATTTTTGCCGCAGCCGTCGCCGACTGGCGCATGGCCGAAGCCAGCACACGCAAGCTGAAGAAATCAAAAGACGGGTTGCCGGTTCTGGCTTTTGCTGAAAACCCTGACATCCTCCGACATGTCTCGGGGCTCGGGGACAACCGGCCCGGGCTGGTCGTCGGGTTTGCTGCGGAGACCGACGACGTCATTGATAACGCGACGGCCAAACGGGACCGCAAGGGCTGTGACTGGATTCTGGCCAATGATGTGTCCCCGGGTTCGGGCATTATGGGCGGCACAGAAAACGCGGTCGTGCTGATCGACGCGACAGGCGCCGATACATGGCCGCGCATGACGAAGGACGATGTGGCGCAGCGTCTAGCGCGGCGTATTGCCGATGCTCTCGGCGCGGTGCAGAACTAAGAACTTGGCAGGGGGTCCCGGGGTGGTTCAGATCAGAATAATGCCTGTGGACGGGGCGGATGTCGTGCTGCCCGCCTATGAAACCAGCGGCGCTGCAGGCGCGGATGTGCGGGCATATCTTCCGGACGGCCCGATGATCATTGAGACGGGCGCGCGGGCGCTGGTGCCGACCGGTCTGCAGATGGAAATCCCGCCCGGCTTTGAAGTTCAGGTGCGACCCCGCTCGGGACTAGCGCTGAAACACGGGCTGATGCTGGCCAACAGCCCCGGCACCATCGACAGCGATTATCGCGGTCCCGTCGGCGTCATCGTTCTCAACGCCGGCGACGCACCCTTCGAGGTCACGCACGGGCTGCGCATCGCGCAACTGGTCGTGGCCCCTGTGGTGCAGGCGGAGTTTGTCCCTGCGGGGACGCTGGATGACACCACGCGCGGGGCGGGTGGTTTCGGCTCGACCGGGGTCGGCTGATGATCCTGGTTCTGGCACTGGCCGCTGTGTTGTGGGGCGTCGGGCATCTGATGGGCGCGCCACGATCGGCGCGGATCTCAATGATAGGGTTGCTTTATATCGGCGTTCTGGCCCTGCACCTGCTGTTGCCCGATGCTCACCCGCTGCGCATGGCAACCGGCGAGAGTGCGGCTCTGTGGCTGATCGTCGGAGGGTTTGTCGTTCTGGTCTGGGGCTATCGCCGTGTTCTCGCAGGCCTGCGTGCCCGCGCGGGTGAAGGCGAGGCAAAGCGTGCCGCGGCAGGCCCGGCCCCTGCATTCTCGGATACAGAGCTTAACCGGTATGCGCGCCATATCGTCCTGCGTGAAATCGGCGGGCCCGGGCAAAAGGCGCTCAAAGAGGCAAAGGTGCTGGTGATCGGTGCGGGTGGTCTGGGCGCGCCTGCGCTGCAGTATCTGGCAGCGGCCGGCCTCGGCACCATCGGGGTGGTCGATGACGACAGTGTCGAAAACGCCAACCTTCAGCGCCAGGTGATCCATAAAGACAGCGCCATCGGCACGCCCAAGGTTTTCTCGGCGCAGGCCGAAATGGAAGCGCAGAACCCTTACGTCACTGTGCGCCCCTATCACCGGCGGCTGACGGCGGACATCGCCGCCGGGCTCTTTGCCGAATATGATCTGGTGCTTGACGGTACAGATAATTTCGAGACCCGCTATCTGGTCAACGAGACCGCAGTGGCGGCAGGTATTCCGCTGGTGTCCGGGGCGCTGAGCCAGTGGGAAGGGCAGATCAGCGTCTTTGACCCTTCTGCCGGCGCGCCCTGCTACCGGTGTGTTTTCGATGCGCCGCCTCCGCCGGAGCTTGCGCCTTCCTGCGCGGAGGCCGGCGTGATCGGGCCTTTGCCCGGCGTGATCGGCGCGATGATGGCGGTCGAGGCGATCAAGATCATCACCGGCGCGGGCGCTGTTCTGCGCGGGCAGATGGTGATCTATGATGCGCTTTACGGTGAGAGCCGGCGGATTACGGTCAGGCGCCGGGACGACTGCCCGGTCTGCGCCGAAGTTTAGCACGCCGGTACGTTTCTCCTGCGGTATCCGCATCGCGGTGGTTGTGCAGCCGGGGTCCTAACCCTAGCTTGAGCGCAAAGGAGAACCCCCATGACAAACCCGCTGCTGCAGGACTGGAACACGCCGTTTGAGCTTCCTCCCTTTGACCTTATTTCGGACGAGGATTTTGAGCCGGCGCTCGACACTGCACTGACACAGCACAGGGCTGAGATTGACGCGATTGCGGGATCCGGCGAGGCGCCTGACTTTGACAACACCATCGGCGCTCTGGAAGCGGCTGGCCGGTCGCTGGACAAAGTGCTGGGTGTCTTTTTCAACATCGCCGGGGCCGACAGCAACCCGCGGCGTGAAGAGTTGCAGCGGCTCTTTTCACCTAAGCTCTCGGCGCATTTCTCGGATATTTCCGGCAACAAGAAACTCTTTGCGCGCGTTGCTGCCGTCTGGCAGGCCCGCGGGGATCTGACGCTGACCGAAGAACAACAGCGCGTTCTGATGCTGACGCACCGCGGTTTTGTGCGCGCCGGTGCCGCACTTGAGGGTGACGCGGATGCCCGGATGAAGGAGATCAAAAGCCGCCTTGCCGTCCTTGGCACAGAGTTTACCCAGAACCTGCTGGCTGACGAGCGTGACTGGTTCATGCCGCTCGACGAAGACGATCTTGAAGGATTGCCCGCTTTTGTGACCTCAGCCGCGCGTGCCGCCGGTCAGGAAAAAGATGCAGGTGGCCCGGTGATCACGCTTTCCCGGTCGCTGATCGTGCCGTTCCTACAGTTTTCACCGCGCCGGGATCTGCGCGAGAAGGCCTTTCAGGCCTGGGCGGCACGGGGCGCCGGCGGCGGTGAAACGGACAACCGCAGCATTGCCGCTGAGATACTGGCGCTGCGCGACGAGCGTGCAAAGCTTCTGGGGTATGAAAGCTTTGCCGCCTACAAGCTTGAAACCGAAATGGCTGGTACGCCCGAGGCTGTGCGTGATCTGCTGATGGCGGTCTGGTCGCCTGCCCGCACCCGGGCCGAAGCCGATACAGAGGTGCTGACAAAGATGATGCAGGCCGACGGCGTGAACGGGCCGCTGGCCCCCTGGGACTGGCGCTATTATGCGGAAAAACGCCGCGCGGCAGAGCACGATCTCGATGAGGCGGAGCTGAAACCCTATTTTCAGCTCGACCGGATGATTGATGCATCTTTTGCCTGTGCGACCCGGCTTTTCGGGCTGGCGTTTAAACCGCTTGATGTGCCGCTCTACCACCCCGACTGCCGGGCCTGGGAGGTGACGCGCAACGGTAAGCATCTGGCGGTGTTCATCGGCGATTACTTCGCGCGCGGGTCCAAGCGTTCAGGGGCCTGGTGTTCCGCGATCCGGTCGCAGGCGAAATTCCCGGAAAGCCAGACGCCCGTCGTCGTCAACGTATGCAATTTTGCCAAAGGGGATCCGGCGCTGCTGTCTTATGATGACGCGCGTACACTCTTTCATGAATTTGGTCACGCGCTGCATCAGATGCTGTCGGATGTGACCTATGAAAGCGTGTCCGGCACGTCCGTGGCACGTGATTTTGTTGAACTGCCGAGCCAGCTTTATGAGCACTGGCTGGAAGTCCCGGAAGTTCTGTCGGAGTTCGCAACCCACGCGGAAACCGGTGCGCCCATGCCGCAGGAAATGCTGGACAGGGTGCTGGGTGCGGCCAATTTCGACATGGGCTTTCAGACGGTTGAATATGTGGCCTCCGCCCTTGTTGATCTGGCGTTTCATGACGGGCCGGCCCCGTCGGATCCGATGCAGATGCAGGCAGATGTACTGGCAGAGCTTGGCATGCCCGCCGCGATCACGATGCGTCACGCCACACCGCAGTTCGCCCATGTTTTTGCCGGCGACGGATATTCAAGCGGCTATTACAGCTACATGTGGTCCGAAGTAATGGATGCAGACGCCTTTGAAGCCTTTGAGGAGGCAGGATCGGCCTTTGATGCAGTCCGTGCGGCCTCGCTTGAAGAGCATATCCTCTCGACCGGAGGCAGCCGCGACGCAGCCGAGCTTTATACTGCATTCCGCGGGCGTCTGCCGGGGGTCGATGCGCTTCTGAAAGGGCGCGGTCTGGCGGCGGAGTAACCGGCGCTTCAGTAACCGCGCGCGCGGTCCACAAGGTAGAGGAACGGCTCACCCGCCTCACCGCGGCGGATGTTTTCAGCGATGACACGGGTGGCTGTCAGTTCGCGCGTTTCGGCGGCAATATGGGGCGTTACCGTCACCTGACGATGCGCCCAGAAGGGGTGCTCTGCGGGCAGGGGTTCGGTGCGGAAGACATCCAGCGTGGCATGGGCCACCTGACCGCTGTCGAGGGCAGCGATCAGCGCGTCATCATCAATCAGCGGACCGCGCCCCGGGTTGATTACAAACGCACCTTTGCGCAGAAGCGCCAGACGCTGAGCGTTCAGCGTGTTTTCCGTGGCCGGCGTGTCGGGCAGCAAAAGAATGACAATATCCGCACCGCGCAAGGCGTCATCAAGCCCGCTGTCGGCATGATACATGTCGACACCGGCAACTTCCCTGGGGCTGCGGCTCCATCCGCGTACTCTGAACTGTAACGCAAGAAGGCTTTGCGCCACTGACGAGCCGAGCTCTCCCATACCCAGAATTGTTACTATGCGCTCTTCGGCCAGCGGTGGGGTGACAGGATTCCAGGTGCCGGACTGGTCCGTGATATGCTGATCCATACCCAGATGATGGCGCAATGTGTGCCCGGTGACCCATTCGGTCATAGACCGCGTCATGCCCGGATCAACCATGCGCGCCAGCGGCTGCGTCAGTGTTTCATTGCCGGTAATTGCCTCCACCCCGGCCCAGAGGTTCAGGACGGCCTTAGTCCGGGTGTAGGGCGTGAAATCCTGCACCGGCGAATTCGGCGCGTAGACGATGTAATCCACCTCGGCAGGGGGCAGATCCTGAGACAGTACCGTGTCCGGAAAACCAGCCTCTTGCAGCGCGTTGCGCAGCGGTTCTGCATAGGTGTCCCAGCGCTCCTGGCGCGCGGCAAAAAGGATGTTCAGGGGCATCTGGTGGTCTCTCTATCTGGGGCGGTGAACGTGCGCACTCTGCATCAGACCAAAGGCCAGCAGAAGCACCAGCATGGCCGAACCACCATAGCTGACCAGCGGCAGCGGGACGCCGACGACCGGCGCCAGCCCCATGACCATCGACATGTTGACCGCAAAGAACAAAAAGAAGTTGAGCGCGATGCCAAGCGTCAGAAGTGAAGCAAAACGGTCTTTGTTCATCAGCGCAGAGGAGACGCAGAAGATGATGATGAGCGCATACAGCCCCAAGAGCGACAGCGCGCCCATAAAGCCGAATTCCTCTGCCAGAGTGGTAAAGATGAAATCGGTATGCTTTTCGGGCAGAAAGTTCAGCCGGCTCTGGGTGCCCTGCATGAACCCCCGCCCGGTCCAGCCGCCTGAGCCCAGAGCGATCTTTGACTGGGTAATGTGATAGCCTGCGCCCAGCGGGTCGGTGCTGGGATCAAGGAAGGTATCAATGCGGCGGTACTGATAGTCTTTCAGCAGTTGCCAGGGCGTGCCACGTGACTGAAAGACCGCGCTGATCAGCCCGATCCCGCTGGCGATGACAGCGGCGAAATAGGCCCAGTGCACACCGGCCAGAAACATCAGCCCGCCGCCCGCTGCGAGCAGCAGGATAGAGGTGCCGAGATCGGGCTGTTTCAGAACCAGCGCCACCGGGACAAGAATGATCAGAACCGGCAGCAGCACCCAGAAGGGGCGTGATGTCTTGCGGGCCGGCAGCCAGTCGTAATAGGCGGCCAGCAACATCACCAGCGTGATTTTCATCAGCTCAGAAGGCTGAAGCCGCATGAATCCCAGATCAATCCAGCGCTGCGCACCCATGCCCACGGTCCCGAAAAGCTCAACCGCAATCAGCAAAATCAGCGCCCCGAGATAGGCAACGCCTGAGAGGCTGCGCCAGAACCATATGGGCACCATTGCGACCATGATCATCAGCACAAAGCCAAGGGCAAAACGCTTCATCTGCGGCTCGGCCCAAGGGGTGAAAGAGCCACCCGCAACCGAATAGAGCATAAGAAACCCGGCGCCGGAAACCGAGGCCAGCAGAAGTGCCACAGGCCAGTTCAGATGCAGGATCTTGCGCCACCCCGTGGGCGTCGATTTGACCGCGTACTCAAGATAACTCACGCCTGGTCGCTCCCGGGTACTGAGACGAGCGGCTGCATATCGCGCAGGCGTTCCTGCTGCTCGGCAATGCGTTCGCGGTCTTTTGACGGATAGGCCTCGAGCGGGGGCGGGCCGTCGTAAAGCGCCTGCAGCGTGATATCGCGCGCGACGGGGGCTGCGGCTTTGGAGCCGCCGCCGCCATGTTCGACGATCACCGCGACGGCGTATTTCGGATTGTCATAGGGCGCGAAGTTCACAAAAAGCGCATGGTCGCGCCGTTCCCAGGGCAGATCCTCGTTGCGGATCACGCCCGCGCGCCGTTCCGCGGCAGTAATGTTGCGCACCTGGCTGGTACCGGTTTTGCCGGCCATACGCATGGTTTCTTCGATAATGCGCGAGCCGTAGGCTGTGCCGCGCCGGTTGTTCACGACCTCGTACATTGCCCGGCGCATCCGGCGCATGTTGATCTCGCTCACACCGATCGGCTCGCCGGCACGCGAGGGTTCCTCGACGCCGTTTACCGATTTGACCAGCCGTGGTTCAACGGAGCGCCCCGTGGCAATGCGCGCGGTCATCACGGCGAGCTGCATCGGGGATGTCAGCATGAACCCCTGGCCGATAGAGACGTTGACCGTATCGCCGACGCGCCAGCTTTGACCGTAGGTCTGTGATTTCCAGTCCATCGTGGGCGCGAGCCCTTTGGCGACCGCAGACATCGGCACGTCATGCCGGATGCCGAGACCGAATTTGCGAGCCATGGCGGAGATGTTCTCGATGCCGACCTTGATCGCCAGATCGTAGTAATAGACGTCGCAGGAGCGCTTCAGAGAGGTTTCAAGATCAACCCAGCCGTGGCCTGCGCGTTTCCAGCAGTGAAAACGCCTGCCAGAGACTGTCAGGTGTCCGGGACAATATGCGGTATCGTCCGGCCCGATGATGCCTGCCTCCAGACCTGCAAGCGCGGTAATCATTTTGAAAGTTGAGCCGGGAGGATACACACCCTGAACCGTCTTGCTTGCCAGTGGGCGGTATTTGTTGCTGGTCAGCGTTGAGTAATCTTTAGAGGAAATGCCCCGCACAAAAAGATTGGGATCAAATGTCGGAGCGGAGGCACAGGCCAGCAGGTCACCGGTATCACAGTCCATGACCACGGCACTGGCGCTTTCGCCATCAAGACGCGCCTGGACATAACCCTGCAGCTTGGCGTCGATGCTCAGCTGCAGATCAGACCCCGGGATACCCTCGCGCCGGTCAAGTTCGCGCATGACGCGGCCGCTGGCGTTTACTTCCACGCGTTTGGCACCGGCTTTGCCGCGCAAAAGCGGCTCAAGTTTGGTTTCGACGCCGACCTTGCCGATCTGAAACCGGGGGATCATCAGGACAGGCTCCGGATCCTCGATTTTTTCAAGATCGTAATCCGACACGGGCCCGACATATCCCAGAACATGCGCAAAGTCAGAGCCCTGAGGATAGACGCGGCTCAGGCCAACCTCAGGTGTCACACCCGGTAGCGCCGGTGCATTCACTGATACGCGGCTGATCTCTTCCCAGGTCACATCGGAGGCGATTGTCACAGGCAGGAAGGGGGCTGAGCGGCGCAGCTCGTCCTTTACCCGGTCAATGGTCTCTGGCTCGATCGTCATGATCCGGGACAGCCGCGCAAGCGTTGCGTCGATATCGCCTGCATCTTCGCGGACGATAACGATCCGGTATGACGGCGCGTTCTGTGCCAGTCGCACGCCATTGCGGTCAAATACTTCACCGCGCGAAGGCGGGATCAGGCGGACATTTATCCGGTTTTCTTCGGCAAGCAGGCGAAACTGGTCCGCCTGATCGACCTGCAGAAACTGCATCCGTGCCGCCAGCCCGCCCATAAAGAGAAGCTGCGCGCCACCCAGAAGGGCCGCCCGCCGCGAGATCGAGCGGTGGCTGACATCGGTTTCAGCACGTGTGCGTTTCATAGGTGTGCTCCGTCAGAGGCCGGGCGTCGTGTAGGATAGCTGGTCATATGCGGCTTCCGCCGGGTTCAGGATCGCCCGGAGCCGCCTTGCGCACACCCATTATGCCATGGGTAACGGCTGCAACAAGAGGATAGAACAGCATCGTCATGACCATTTCAAACAGCGACAGACCGAAAGGGGGCGGATCGACAAGCGTGAGGATCAGACCGGCCCGATACGCCACAGCGACACCGGCAATCGCGATACAAACTGACAGCCATTCCCCGGCAAAGCTGCCATCGCGCAGCCCGCGCGCCCGGGACTTTAGATTTTCGCAGGCCAGCAACGCCATCAGGGCCCAGAGGCCGGGCGGTCGCTGAAGCAGGAAATCAGCCAGCAGAAACAGGCCCGCCAGCGCCAGTACAGGCACATATTCAGGGCGTCGCACAGACCAGGCGCAGGCCAGCGCCAGCAGGATATCCGGCCCGACCCAGCGACGGGGCGTGGTATCGAGCGGCAACAGATGAAAAAACAGGATCAGACAGACCAGCAGTGCAAAGCTGACCCGCTTGCCCCAGAGACGTGTGACCGGTGCGTCGTTCACTGGCTCACCTCTTCGCGGGCAAGCTCCGGCAGTTGCGGGCCAATCACCGACGGCGTGTCGGACACGGGTTCGGTGCCATGATGGCGGAGCACCCGCAGAAATTCGAGCCGTTCAAAATCGGCAGCCAGCCGGACACGCAGCTGTCCGGACGGGTCGCTGGCCACCTGACCGATCAGCAGGCCCGCAGGAAAGACGCCGCCGTCGCCGGTACTGATCACCCGGTCGCCGGGGCGGATCTGGCCCGGGTTTTCGATAAAGTCCACAAGCGGTGCTGCGGTATTGTCGCCGGCCACAATGGTGCGCTGTCCCGAGGGCTGGATCGATGCAGGGATGCGGCTGGAGGCATCGGTCAGCAGGATCACACGGGCAGTGTTCTGTCCGACCCCTGAGATCCGCCCGACAAGACCGATGCCGTCCATGGTGGCCCAGCCGTCGACGATGCCGTCACGCGCGCCCACGTTCAGGAGTACGGACTGGCGAAAGGGTGAGCCGCTGTCGGCAAGCACCACACCGGAGATCACCGTGAGGCGCGGATCAAGCCGCACGTTGTTGAGATCGAGCAGGCGGGCGTTTTCCTGCTCGAGCTGCACGGCGGCCTCTTTCCAGGCCTGCATCTGGCGCAACTCTGAGCGCAGCTCACGGTTTTGTTCGGCAAGCCGTTGATAGCTCTGAAAATCCTGCAACAGGTTCACCGCACCGGTGACCGGCGCCATGGCCCATTCAAAACCGGGCACAAACCGGTCGGTGATCTGGGCCCGGAACCTTTCAACGCGCGGGCTGTCGATGCGCCAGAGCAGGAAAACACCCAGCAGACAGAGCGCTATCGCGACCAGCAGCAGCCGGCGCAGGGGGCCGGTATAATCGCTGCTTTGTGATCGGTCTCTGGCCATGGGCCCGCTGTCTCCCGCCCGGGTGCAGGCAGGGCGTTCTGCCGCAATCCGAAGTTACGTAACTCTGCGCCGGTCAGCTTTCGTAGTCGATAGCGTGACGCAGCTGTTTTTCATATTCCAGTGCCTTGCCGGTGCCAAGTGCCACGCAGTTGAGCGACTCGTCCGCGATCGAGACCGCAAGCCCGGTCTGCTCGCGCAGTGCCAGATCAAGATCCCCCAGCAGCGCGCCGCCCCCCGTGAGCATCACACCCCGGTCCACGATATCTGCTGCAAGATCGGGCGGTGTTGTCTCAAGTGCGGTCATCACTGCCTCGCAGATCTGCTGCACCGGTTCGGCCAGTGCTTCGGCGATCTGCGCCTGGGTTACTTCGATCTCTTTGGGCACGCCGTTCAGAAGGTCGCGTCCGCGGATCTGCATCGAGGTGCCGCGCCCGTCGTCGGGCATACGCGCCGTGCCGATGGAGGTCTTGATCCGTTCAGCGGTTGTTTCACCCACGAGCAGGTTCTGCTGGCGGCGCAGGTAGCTGATGATCGCCTCGTCCATGCGGTCACCGCCGACGCGCACGGAGCGGGCATAAACGATGTCGCCAAGGCTCAGAACGGCCACTTCGGTGGTACCGCCACCGATATCCACGACCATATTGCCTGTCGGATCCGTGATCGGCATCCCGGCACCGATGGCCGCCGCGATCGGTTCTGCGATCAGACCTGCGCGCCGCGCGCCGGCGCTCAGAACCGACTGGCGGATCGCACGTTTTTCAACCGGGGTGGCGCCGTGGGGCACACAGACGATGATCTTGGGTTTGGAGAAGGTCGAGCGTTTATGCACCTTACGGATAAAGTGCTTGATCATTTCTTCAGCGGTGTCGAAATCGGCGATCACGCCTTCGCGCATCGGGCGGATCGCTTCGATGCTGCCTGGCGTGCGTCCGAGCATCAGCTTGGCATCCTCACCCACGGCGAGCACTTTTTTGACGCCATCCTTAATGTGATAGGCGACCACCGAAGGCTCAGAGAGCACGATGCCTTTGCCTTTAACGTAAACAAGCGTGTTGGCCGTGCCGAGGTCAATCGCCATGTCCGACGAAAAAAGACCACGAAAGCTGTCAAATAGACCCATGAAGATAAACCTTGCCCGAATTCATTGGTCCGTGCCCTGATCGGGCCGGTTGGCATGTGTTATATGCTTAGGCGCAGTTTGGTGAAAGGGGCGTTAACGACGATCTCGGCGTCATCTTGCTTTTTCGTGTCAAAAATGCACCCGGAGTGGCCCCCTTGTGCAACACCTTACCATAAAGCGTTCAGGGCAGGGTCGGCGCGAGGAGGTACATGGCCTCGATGGCGGCACCGGGCTCGGCATCCGGGATGGCCTGGCGGAAAGCCTGTGCCATGGATCCGTTAGCATAAAGCTCTGACAGTGCGCGGTCCACGGCGAGCCGGAAATCGCTGTCCCCGCGCGCCATCGCAAGCCCGTGTTTTTCGACGGTGAGAATACCTTCGAAGATCTTCAGTTTGTCCTGGTTTTCGCTGTTCAGCACCATATCCATAAGGATCGACTGATCGGCGAAATAGGCCTGAATTTCATCGTTCTCCAGCGCGGTCATCCCGTCGGGGTGATTGCTGAAAGAGACAATCTGTGCTTCCAGACCTTCTCGGCTCAATGTGTTTTCCAGCGCCTCTGCCGTTGTTGTGCCGCTGCGCACGCCGATTTTCTGACCCGACAGTCCGCTCAGCGTTTCAGGCGCATCGCGTCGCAGGGCGACCGCTGTGCCATCCACATAAACCGGCTCGGAAAAATCCACGATCTCGCGGCGCGCGAGAGTGATTGTCGACGCACCACAGAGCAGATCAATTTCGCCGTTGGCCACTTTTTCAAAGCGGTTTTTGGTATCCACAGGCTCGAAGATCACGTTGATGTCGGTAAGGCCAAGCTGCTCGCCGATCAGCGGAGCAAGTGCAAAACAGACAATCGGGGTATAGCCCTGAGGGCGGTTGTCTGCCTGATACGACAGCGGTGCTGCGTCGGTTCTGAAACCGAGGCGGATCTCGCCGGTCGATTTGATGCGGTCAAGCGTTTGTGCGCCGGCGGCTACCGGCAATGCAAGAAGGGCAATAACGGCTGAAAGGATGAAGCGCATGGATGTGTCCCCCGAAAGCGGTGCGGTGTTGTCTGTTCGCAATGACCCTAACAGAAATCAGAGCCTGTGCAGCCGGTTTTTGCAGCAGGGGGGGGCGAGAAGCCAGGCGGGGCCCCGCCAGAGGTGACGGGGCCCCGGGGTCATACGGCTTTTACTTCAGCCGACGTCCTTGTAACTGATCTCGCGGCGGTCTTTGCCGCCCTTTTCACGCCGCACCAGCAGGCGGTTGAGCGCGTGGATATAGGCAAGCACAGAGGCCACGACCGTGTCGGTA
Organism: Roseobacter ponti; assembly: GCF_012932215.1. GTDB lineage: Bacteria > Pseudomonadota > Alphaproteobacteria > Rhodobacterales > Rhodobacteraceae > Roseobacter > Roseobacter ponti. Next base: position 454,988 of record NZ_CP048788.1, read on the forward strand.
TGCGCTGACTGACCCGTTACGATACGCCCGTCTTCTTCCATACGCACGGAAACCGTCGCCTGAGCGTCGGTGCCTTCGGTCACGGCCGACACCTGATAAAGCTGCAGGCGCGCGGTGTGATCGACCAGTGCCTTGATCGCATTAAAGGAGGCATCGACGGGGCCGTCGCCGGTTTGCTTCGTCTGCTGCTCCTGACCGTCGATCACGAGGGTCAGATCAGCTTCCTGCGGACCGTCAGTGCCGCAGACAACCCGCAGTGATTTCAGCTGGATACGGTCGTTTTCGGGGTCGGACGAGGTGCGCATAAGGGCAATGAGATCGTCGTCGTAGATCTCTTTTTTGCGGTCGGCCAGTTCCTTGAAGCGTACGAAAACGTCCTTGAGCTGGTTGTCGCCCAGCTCAAAACCGAGGTCCTCAAGCTTGGAGCGCAGAGCGGCGCGGCCAGAGTGTTTGCCCATGACAATATTGGTCTCTGAGAGGCCCACGTCTTCGGGCCGCATGATCTCGAAGGTTTCCGCGTTTTTCAGCATGCCGTCCTGGTGGATACCGGACTCGTGCGCAAAGGCGTTCTTGCCCACGATGGCCTTGTTGAACTGCACCGGAAAGCCCGAGACCGTTGCCACGCGGCGCGAGATGTTCATGATTTTGGTGGCATCGATGCCGGTCTGATAGGGCATGATGTCATTGCGGACCTTCAGCGCCATCACCACCTCTTCGAGGGCGGTGTTGCCCGCGCGTTCGCCCAGGCCGTTGATGGTGCATTCGATCTGGCGCGCGCCGGCCTCGACGGCAGCCAGGCTGTTGGCCGTGGCCATGCCCAGGTCGTTATGGCAGTGCGTGGCAAAGGTGATCTCATCCGCACCCGGCACACGCTCCAGCAGCATCCGTATGAGCGCTGCGGATTCGCGCGGTGCGGTATAGCCGACGGTATCGGGGATGTTGATGGTGGTGGCACCGCATTTGATGGCGATTTCCACGACGCGGCAGAGGTAATCCTCCTCCGTGCGGGTGGCATCCATCGGCGACCACTGCACGTTTTCACAAAGGTTGCGCGCCTGGGTCACGGTCTGCTCAATGCGTTCGGCCATCTGGTCCATATCGAGGTTCGGTATCGCCCGGTGCAGCGGCGACGTACCGATAAAGGTATGAATACGCGGGCGTTTTGCGTGTTTCACCGCGTCCCAGCAGCGGTCGATGTCGCCGGGCTGCGCGCGGGCCAGACCGCAGATGACGCTGTGGTTCGCGAGCTTTGCAATCTCTGCCACGGCACTGAAGTCACCTTCAGAGGCGATCGGAAAGCCGGCCTCGATGATATCAACGCCCATCTCGTCCAGAAGCCCCGCGATCTCGAGCTTTTCGGCGTGTGTCATGGTCGCACCAGGGGACTGTTCGCCATCCCGCAAAGTGGTGTCAAAAATCAGGACGCGGTCCTGTTTGTCTGTATCTGTCATTGTCTGGTTCTTTCGTTGTCTGCTGTTTCCTGGCGCGCCGGCGATCCCTCTGAGCGGGCGCGCCGAAAGGGCACGCTCAGAGGCGGCTTAGCAGAAGCAGGGCTGCGGGCGCGCGCAGGGTGCGGGCGCAGGACGGGATATGTGCAGCAGGTCTCATGGGGAATGTTATACCGCAGTGATTCTAAATGGGAAGGGGTTTTGCTGCGGTTGTCGGTTTCGGCGGGCTGGTGCGGGTCGGCCGCCGGGGCTGCTGGCGGGCGCATTCGGCCTGCGCAGAAGCGCGCAGGCCTTGAAGGTCGGTCGCCTGCGGCTAGGTCGGCGGTTATGAGCAGAATACTTGTTATCGGGGCGTCGGGCGGCGTCGGGTCGGCGCTGGTTGCGGGCTGGAAAGCGCGGGGCAGCGAAGTAGTGACGCTGTCGCGGTCCGCAGATGGTCTGGATCTGACGGATGAGGCGTCGGTTGAGGCCGCGCTGGGCGGCCTTACGGGGACGTTTGATGCGGTTGTCGTTGCGACCGGCGCGCTTGAGATCGGTGGGGGTGGGCCGGAAAAGACCATTCGCGCCGTCACGCAGAAAGCGATGCTGGATCAGTTTGCGCTCAATGCGGTCGGCCCGGCGCTGGTGCTGCGGCATGCGGGCGATCTGCTGCCACGCGATGAACGTGCTGTTTTTGCAGTGCTTTCTGCGCGCGTGGGCTCGATCGGGGATAACCGGATCGGTGGCTGGATCAGTTATCGCAGCGCCAAGGCGGCGGTGAACCAGATTGTGCATACGGCGGCGATTGAACTTGCCCGGACGCATCCGGAAAGCATCTGTGTCGCGCTGCACCCTGGCACCGTGGCCACGCCCTTTACCGAAAAGTATCTCGGGCGGCATCCGGCCGTGGCCCCTGAGGAAGCTGCGGACAATCTGATCGGGGTTTTCGAGGGGCTGACGCCTGAGGATACCGGTCTGTTCTTTGACCAGGCCGGCAAGGCGGTGCCCTGGTGAGCCGGCTGGTTCTGGTCCTGGGCGATCAGCTGAACGCGGGGTTGAGCGCGCTGCGCGAGGCGGACCGGGACCGCGACATCGTGGTGATGGCGGAGGTCGTCGATGAGGCCTCTTACGTGCAGCACCACCCCAAGAAAATCGCCCTTGTGTTCGCGGCGATGCGGAAGTTTGCGAAGGGTCTTCGGGACGAGGGCTGGACCGTGCGCTACAGCGAGCTGGATGATACCGAAAACGCGGGCTCAATCGTGGGGGAGCTGCTGCGCCGCGCCGAGGAAACCGGTGCGGATGAGGTGCTGGCCACGGAGCCCGGAGAGTGGCGGCTGATCTCTGCGCTGAAGCACGCGCCGCTCAAGGTACATCTCCTGCCTGATGACAGGTTCATCGCCTCGCATGAGGAATTTGAGACCTGGGTGGAGGGGCGCAAACAGCTGCGCATGGAGTATTTCTACCGCGATATGCGGCGCAAAACCGGGCTGATGATGGAGGGCGACAAACCTGCCGGCGACAAGTGGAATTACGATCACGACAACCGCAAACCGGCACCCGATGAGGTGGAATTCGGCGGGCCGATGCAGTTCACACCGGATGAGACTGTCGAAGCTGTGCTGGATCTCGTTGAGGCGCGTTTCGGCAGTCATTTCGGGGAGTTGCGCCCGTTCTGGTTTGCCACGACCACCGCGCAGGCGCGCCGGGCGCTGACGCATTTTGTCAAACACGCGCTGCCGTCTTTCGGTGACTACCAGGATGCGATGCTCAACGACAACCGCTTTCTTTATCACGCGATTGTCTCGCCCTATCTCAATACCGGGCTGCTGACGCCGCTGGAGGTCTGCGAGGCGGTTGAGGCGGCCTGGAAAGCGGGCGATGTGCCGATCAATGCCGCCGAAGGGTTCATCCGTCAGGTGATCGGCTGGCGCGAGTATGTGCGCGGCATCTATTTCCTTGAAGGGCCGGAGTATCCGCAGCGCAACGGGCTGGATCACAGCCGCGACCTGCCGGATCTCTATTGGGGCGGGAAGACACAGATGAACTGCCTTGCGCGCGCTGTGGAGCAGACCCGCGAGGAGGCCTATGCGCACCATATCCAGCGGCTGATGGTGACGGGTAACTTCGGGCTGCTGGCGGGGGTGCATCCGACGCAGATGCACGAGTGGTATCTGGCGGTTTATGCCGATGCCTTCGAGTGGGTCGAGGCGCCCAATACGGTCGGCATGAGCCAGTTTGCCGATGGCGGCGTGATCGCCTCGAAGCCCTATGTTTCCAGCGGCGCCTATATCAACCGGATGTCGGATTACTGCAAAAACTGCGCCTATTCGGTGAGCAAAAAGACGGGCGAGGGGGCGTGTCCCTTCAACCTGCTTTACTGGCATTTCCTCGACCGTCACCGCGACCGGTTCGAGGGCAATCCGCGTATGGGCAATATGTACCGGACCTGGGACCGTATGGATGCGGACCGGCGCGAAACGGTACTGGCGGAGGCAGCAGATTTCCTCAAGCGGCTGGATGCGGGCGAGAAGGTCTGAGCAGTGCTGCGGTCGGGGCTGCACCGTCCCCGCCGGGACAGGCGGGGCGAATCAAAGGTAAATGCCTGAAAATGATGGAAAATCGCTATGCACTAAGCGTGCACGGCGCGTGCACAACCTGTGCACCGTTCGTGCACCGCAGACCGGGTTAAGAGGGCGTTCGCAGGTTGAGGGCCGGGGACAGGCGCCGGGCGTCCCGGCTCCGGATTTGCGGCCTCTTGCAGACAGTTTGTGGCGCGGGGCTGGCCGGGAACCGATACAGGTGACTGTCTGCTGTGCGGACAAGGCTGCCGTTTGCCGAAAATATGTCAATTTCCGGATTTTGCCCGAATGGTCATAAAAATGGCAGTATTAGCCGACACCGTTGTTTGCAGCACCTTCGGAGAGCAGCAAGATGAGATTTCTTTTCCTGATCGCCGCGTTAATGGTACCTGACATGACGCGAGCAGATAATGCAGACTACGCTGCGTTTCTGCTGGAAGAGAGTTTGCTTGAAAACAAACTCGATAACGGCGTCATACACGTGAACGGGCGCGAATTTCTGATGGGTGATCTTCACGAGTGGCCAAAAGCAAGTGCAGACATCAGAGTTAAATTCATCGTCCGTTCCTCCGTCTGGTTGAGGCAATTTCTGGATAGTGATCCGGTTCTTATGTATCAGGACTTTGAAATTCTTCGTACACGGGATTCGAGCTTTACAGGTGTTCGATACCTTGCACATCAAATGGAACTGGCTCCTGATCCGCCACGAGATTGCGCACACTGCAATTTCGATCTGACCCTGGACCCGATCCTTCAGGTCAACGGCTACGACACCTATGCGGGTCAATTCGGGAGGCTGTATTTTCTACCGGAAAACAGCGCCATTGCTCACGGTTTTCGGTGCTATCTGAAAGCCGACGGCGCGCAAACCGGGGAGCTGCGTTTCTGCAGCGTCACAGTAGTGTATCCGTACGCCACGAACATAGTTTTGAATGGTAGCCGCATTCATCCCGGTACTGTCGCAGAGTATGGTCCGGGTTTTGCTGCGATTGCCGGGCGCATGTTAGAGGTCATCACATGCATCGACATCACCGACAGGCCGGGTTTTAAACAACCCGCTGCATCATCACGGCTACTTGAAAGTCATCCGGGCCTGACCGGGTGCGATATCGACCTTGCCGGGTAGGAACAGCGCTTCAAAAATTTTTCGAAATCAGACCATTGCAGAAATCACAGAACCTGTCGCGTCGGGCTCAGTGCAGTCATTCTCCGTCCTCCGGCATTGTCAACTTTACTTATCGCCTGCACCGTCATTCACGGGCTCATACCCGCCATTCGCTGCGGTACCTCAATAAAGTGCGCTTTGTGCCGCTGATCCGCGCGCGCAGCGCCGACGCCCCGCTTACCCGCCGTCGGTCAGTGCGCCGTTTTCCCAGTCGCCGGTGGCCTCTTCGCCGGTGGCATAGCGCATGGTGCCTTCGCCCTGGCGTTTGCCGGCCTTGAAGGTGCCCTCGTAGACGTCGCCGTTGGCATAGGTCGCGGTGCCTTCGCCTTCGATCTCGCCGCGCACCCAGGCGCCTTCATAGCTGAAGCCGCCGGGCATGGTGATTTTCCCGCTGCCGTGGCGCTGGCCGTCGTCAAACTGGCCTTCATAGACGGTGCCGTCGGGATAGGTGGCGGTGCCGGTGCCCTGGCGCTGGCCGTCGACCCATTCGCCTTCATAGCGGTAGCCGTCGGCATAGGTCATCACGCCGGTGCCGTGGTTTTTGGCATCCCGGAAACCGCCCTCATAGACCACGCCGTTGGTGTAGGTGGCTTTGCCCTCGCCTTCGATCACGCCGGCGGTCCACTGGCCTTCATAGGTGGAGCCGTCGGGATAGGTGATGGTGCCCGTGCCGTCCGCGAGGCCACCCGCAAAGCTGCCCACATAGACGGAGCCGTCAGGATAGGTCACGCGGCCCTGGCCCTCGATCTCGCCCTCGACCCAGGAGCCCGCATAGACATAGCCGTCCTGGGCGGTGAAGGTGCCCTGGCCGTTGCGCAGATCGGCGTTGAACTCGCCCTCATAGATGTCGCCGTTGGCATAGGTGACCTTGCCGGTGCCCTCGCGGCGGCCTGAGACCAGTTCGCCCTCATAGACATCACCATTGGCCTGGGTGAGCTTGCCGGTGCCGTCGATCTGCCCGTCGCGCCAGAGCCCGACATAAACGAGCCCGTCAGGCAGCGTGAGCGTGCCCTGGCCGTTGCGTTTGCCGTCGGTGATCTGGCCCTCATAGACCGCACCATCGGGATAGGTGATGGTGCCGGTGCCTTCTTTGACGCCGTCGATCCAGTCGCCTTTGTATTCATAGCCGCCGGGGCTCTGCATGGTGCCGGTGCCGTGGTGCTGGGCATTGCGGAAGCCGCCTTCGTAGCGCACGCCGTTGGCGTAAAGGGCGATGCCCTGACCGGTGATCGCGCCCTCGGCCCAGGTGCCCTCGTAGGTGCCGCCGTCGGCAAAGGTGATTTTGCCGAAGCCATCGGGTTTGCCCTTGGCGAAGGTGCCCTCATAGACCGAGCCGTTGGGGAAGCGTGCGATGCCGTCGCCTTTGATCTCGCCGTCGATCCACTGGCCTGAGTATTCATAGCCGTTGGGCAGCTTGTAGGTGCCGGTGCCGTGCTGGACCCCGCCTTTAAAGGTGCCCTCATAGACACCACCGTCGTCATATTGCTTGGTCAGCACCTGTCCGTCCTGTGCCATCGCGGACATCGGCAGGAGGGCAAGGCATAGGCATGTTGCGCGAAGTATCATGGTCAACCCGTATAGCGTGTGATGTCGGAGCCTGTCCCCTGAAGGCCCCCGCGCAAACTTAAGCAAAGCCCGGCGCGGGAGCAACGCTCTTTTGGCGGGAAGGGGTGCGCGGGGCTTTTCACCAGGCGCTGATCTGCTACATCACCCGTCATTGTACAGGAAAGGCCGTGCGCAATGTCGGATCGTTTTCGCATCACACTGGGGCAGCTGAACCCGACCGTTGGTGATCTGGCGGGCAATGCAGCCCTTGCGCGCGAGGCATGGGAGGCGGGGCGCGACGCCGGTGCCGATATCGTGGCACTGCCGGAGATGTTCATCACCGGCTATAACGCGCAGGATCTGGTGATGCGGCGGGCGTTTCAGCTCGATGTGATGACGCATATCGAGGCGCTGGCGGCGGAGTGTGCCGAGGGGCCCGCGCTGGCCATCGGAGCGCCCTGGGTCGAGGGCACAAAACTCTATAACGCCTGTCTGATTCTCAAAGGCGGGAAGATCGTCTCGACGGTGCTGAAACATCATCTGCCCAATGAGACCGTCTTTGACGAGGTGCGGATTTTTGACGCGGGGCCTCTGGGCGGGCCCTATTCGGTGGGGAACAGTCGCGTGGGCAGCCCGATCTGCGAGGATGCCTGGCACGAGGATGTGGCGGAGACCCTGGCGGAGACGGGGGCGGAGTTCCTGCTGGTGCCCAATGGCTCGCCATATTACCGGGGCAAGTTTGATACGCGCATCAACCATATGGTCGCCCGCGTGGTCGAGACGGGCCTGCCGCTGATTTATCTCAACATGGTCGGCGGGCAGGATGATCAGGTCTTTGACGGGGCCTCTTTCGGGCTCAATCCCGGCGGCGAGCTTGCCGTGCAGCTGCCGGTTTTTGACGCGACCATTGCGCATGTGGATCTGGAACGCGGGCCGGAGGGCTGGCGGATTGTACCCGGTGAGAAGGCCGCACATCCCGGGGAATACGAGCAGGATTACCGGGTGATGGTCACCGCTCTGCGCGATTACATGCGCAAGACGGGGTTTAAGAAGGTGCTGCTGGGGCTGTCGGGCGGAGTGGATTCGGCGATTGTCGCGGCGATCGCCGTCGATGCGCTGGGTGCTGAGAATGTGCGCTGTGTGATGCTGCCGTCGGAATATACCTCGCAGAGTTCGCTGGAGGATGCCGAAGCCGTGGCGAAAGCGCTGGGCTGCCGCTATGATTACGTGCCGATCACGAAAGGGCGCGCGGCGATCACCGAGACGCTGGAGCCGCTTTTTGAAGGGCTGGAGCCCGGGCTGACAGAGGAAAACATCCAGTCGCGGCTGCGCGGTCTGCTGCTGATGGCGCTCAGCAATAAGTTCGGCGAAATGCTGCTGACGACGGGCAATAAATCCGAGGTGGCGGTCGGATATGCCACAATCTACGGCGATATGGCGGGGGGGTATAACCCGATCAAGGATCTTTATAAGACCCGTGTGTTCGAGACCTGCCGCTGGCGCAATGACAATCACCGCGACTGGATGTCGGGGCCTGAGGGCGAGGTGATCCCGGTGCGGGTCATCGAAAAGCCGCCCTCTGCCGAGCTGCGTGAAGACCAGAAAGACAGCGACAGCCTGCCCGATTACCCGGAGCTTGACGCGATGCTGGAGATCCTCGTGGATCAGGCGGGCTCGATTGAGGACTGCGTGGCGGCGGGGTTTGACCGGGAGGTGGCGAAAAAGGTCGAGCACCTTATCTATATCTCTGAATATAAACGCTTTCAGTCGGCACCTGGTGCGCGTCTGACCAAAGGAGCCTTCTGGCTCGACCGGCGCTATCCGATTGTGAACCGCTGGCGCGATCCGTCCTGACGCCTGCAGAAACGGCCACGGATTTGTGAGTTGGTTCTGGCCGGCAGGCAGGCCAGAGTGCGGGTCTGAGCGCTGACCGGAGGGATCATGATCCGACATCTGACAATTGCCACCGCCTTTGTGCTGGGTGCCGGTGCGGCTGACGCCTGCGGGCCGGACAGCGACTGTATGATCGGCGAGCGGCACTACCGCATTGCGATGCCTGAAGGACACGATGGCACCACGCCGGTGCCGGCGATTGTGTTCTCGCACGGCTATCGCGGAACGGCGTCGGGGGTGATGCGCAACGGGTCACTGCGCGGTGTGGCGAGTGATCTGGGTGCGGCGCTTATTGCTGTGAAGTCCGGGGATCAGGGCTGGGCCATACCCAATGCGCCGCGCAATATGGACACGGACGGTGCGGAGGAGTTTGCCTATTTCCGCGCGGTTCTGGACGATGCGACGGCGCGTTTTTCCATTGACCCTGAACGCGTGATGGCCACCGGTTTCAGCGCGGGCGGGATGATGACCTGGAACCTTGCGTGCTCAATGAGCGACCGGTTTGCGGGGTTCGTGCCGGTGTCCGGCACGTTCTGGCTCAGGCCGCCGGAGGCCTGTGTCGCCCCGGTGGCAAATATCATCCACATTCACGGTGACCGGGACACGACCGTACCTCTTGAGGGCCGCCCGATCGGGCCGACAAAGCAGGGCGAGGTGGGCGAGGCGCTGGCGATGTACAGTGACTTTGGCGGCTTTGCACCGGTGTCGGAAGGCACGCAGTATGGCGGGCTGACCTGCGATGCCAGCGCGAATGACGCAGGCGATGTGCTGAAGTTCTGCCTGTTCGAGGGCGGTCACTCGTTCCGCACCGAGCATCTGCGCTTTGGCTGGGAGCAGCTGCGGGAGGCGGGGCGTCTGTGAACGCCCGCGCCTCAGAGTAAAGACGGGCGGCGTGCGCCGCCCCGCCGCCGTTTACAGCATCAGCTGATAGCTGTGCGGCACATACTTAAAGCCGTCGTCGCGCGTCTCGACGTAGCCCACACCCGGCCAGGGCATATGATAGCCCACAAAGGCGGTTTTATCGGCAGCCAGCATGTCGAGGATGCGGCGGCGTGTTGCGGCGGCTGCGGCCTTGTCCATGTCAAACTTGACCTCCCAGTCGGGATAGCCCAGCGACCAGACATAGTGGTTGGCGAAATCCGCGCCCAGCAGCAGCTGTGTGCCACCGTTCTCGACCATGTAGTTCATGTGGCCCGGCGTGTGGCCGAAGGCGGCCATAGCGGTGAGGCCGGAGGCGACGGAGCCGCCGTCTTCCAGGAAGGTGAACTGCTCGGCGAAGGGCTCGATCTTGGCTTTGAAGTTGTCATTGTCCTGGGTCGCCCAGGCATCGAATTCCACGCGGCCGGTGACATAGCGCGCATTCGGATAGGTCAGGCTGCCGTCTTCGAGGGTCATGCCGCCGATGTGGTCGCCGTGCATGTGGGTGATGACAACGACATCGACCTGATCGGCGGTATAGCCTGCGGCTTCCAGAGCCGCAGTGGTGCCGGCACCCGAGAGGCCGGTGTCAAAGAGCACCAGCTCGCCGCCGGTGTTCACGATCGTGGGCGTGAAGAAGAACTGTGCCGCGTCGATCGGCAGGTTGTTTTCGGCGGAGACCGTGTTGAAGGTCTCGGCATCCACGTTCATGCCAAAGATGCTCTGCGGCTCTGGGCGCGTGGCGGTGCCGGCGAGCAGAGTCGTGACATCGAATTCGCCGACCTTGAGGCGCTGATAGGGAGCCATCTGCGCGCCCATCAGGGGAGCGCCCGCGCGCGTGGCCCCGGCGGTTGCGGCGGCCAGCGGCAGGGCGGCGGCACCGGAAAGGATTGTACGGCGGGAGAACGACGGTGTTTGCGACATTGAATAAGGCTCCATTTGTGTCAGACCGACAGTAAGTAGTGTGATTGCAGCGGTTGCCCAGGGTACTCTGCGCCAGCGGGCATCAGAATTTCGTGAGGGTGGGATGGAACAGAGCGGACCGGACGACGTAGCAGCATATCTCGACACGGTACTGCCGCCCCGGCGGCAGGCGGATGCGCGGCGTCTCGACAGGATCTTTCGTGAGGTGACCGGCTGGGTGCCGCGACTGTGGTCGGGCAGCATTCTGGGGTATGGCAGCTATGCCTATACCTATGCGTCCGGGCGCAGCGGCACCTATCTGGCCACCGGGTTTGCGCCGCGCCGCGCCAAGCTCTCGGTTTATATCATGCCGGGATATGCAGATTTCGACCCGCTTCTGGCGCAGCTGGGAAAGCACAAAAAGGGCAGGGCCTGTCTTTATATCAACACCCTGAGCGATGTGGATGAAGAGGTGCTGGCCCGTCTGATCCGCGCGGGTCTTGAGGACCTTGGACAGCGGTGGAAAATCACGCCGGCCCCGGGCGGTTAGCTGGACAATTGCCCCCCCCTGTGACACTGCACGCACAACAGGAGACACCAGATGACCACCACGCGTTTCGCCCCGTCGCCCACCGGCTATATCCACATCGGCAACCTGCGCACGGCGCTGATGAACTATCTCATCGCGCGCAGGGCGGGCGGCACGTTCATTCTGCGCATCGACGACACCGATCCGGAGCGCTCGAAAGAAGAATATGTCGACGGGATCAAGCGGGATCTGGAATGGCTGGGGCTGAACTGGGACCGCACGGAGCGGCAGTCAGAGCGGCTGGACCGCTATCACGATGCCGCCGACCGGCTGCGGAAGATGGAGCGGTTTTACGAGGCGTTTGAGACGCCCACGGAGCTGGATCTCAAACGCAAAAAACAGCTTAATATGGGTAAACCGCCGGTTTATGACCGCGCGGCGCTGGCGCTGACTGAGGCGGAGCGTGATGCGCTGCGGGCGGAGCGCGGGAACGGCGTCTGGCGGTTCCTGCTCGATCAGCAGCGCATCGAATGGCACGACGGGATCCTCGGTGACATCTCCATCGATGCGGCGAGTGTATCTGACCCGGTGCTCATTCGCGGCGACGGCCAGGTGCTTTATACGCTGGCCTCGGTGGTGGATGATACCGAGATGGGTGTGACCCATGTGGTGCGCGGGTCGGACCATGTGACGAATACCGCGACACAGATCCAGATCATCGAGGCGCTGGGGGGCACGGTGCCCTCGTTTGCGCATCACTCGCTGCTGACCGGGCCGCAGGGTGAGGCGCTGAGCAAACGTCTGGGCACGCTGGCGCTGCGCGATCTGCGCGCGCAGGGAGTGGAGCCTGCGGCCCTGCTCAGCCTGATGGCGCGGCTGGGGTCCAGCGATCCGGTGGAGCTGCAGACGGAGATGTCGGGGCTCATTGACGGGTTTGATATCGGGCGGTTCGGTTCTGCGCCGACGAAATTCGACGTACAGGATCTTTTTCCGCTCACCGCGCGGTACCTCGCCGGTCTGCCGCTGGAGGCGGTGGCCGACAGGATCGCCGCTGCCGGTGTGCCGGATGACAAAGCCGCGCGTTTCTGGGAAGTCACGCGGGAGAATATCACCACACTCGCGGATCTGGAGCCCTGGTGGGTGATGATGCGCGATGGCGCGGAGCCGGTGATTGCCGATGAGGACAAAGCGTTCGTGGCCGAAGCCATGGCGCTGCTGCCGGAAGGCCCCTTTGACGATCAGACCTGGAGCACCTGGACCACGGCCGTGAAGGAGGCCACGGGCCGCAAAGGGCGCGGTCTTTTCATGCCGCTGCGCCATGCGCTCACCGGTCAGACCCACGGGCCGGATATGTCGGCGCTGATGCCGCTGCTGCAGGTTGTCAAAGCCCGCGGTTGACAGACCACGCGCCGCTGCTGAGGGTGCGGGATGAGCGATGCGCGGGCGAAATTTCTGACAGGCAGTCTTTTCAGGCATGTCACCGTTATGTCGCTGACATCGTCGGTCGGGTTGCTTGCGATCTTCGCGGTCGATTTTATCGACATGATTTTCATCGCGATGCTGGGCAAGGCGGAACTTGCCGCGGCAGTGGGCTATGCGGCGACGATCCTGTTTTTCACAACATCCTTCGGCATTGGCCTTGCGATTGCAGCCGGTGCGCTGGTGGCGCGCGCTCTGGGGGCGGGCGACGCGGCCCTCGCCGCAGAACGCCGCACCCATTCGTTGCTTTACGGCGTGCTTCTGAGCCTTGGATTTGCGGCGCTGACCTGGGTGTTTCTTCCGCAGCTGGTGTCGCTTCTGGGAGCAACGGGCGAGGTTGCGGAACTGGCCGTCGGCTACCTGCGGATCGTGGTGCCCAGCCTGCCTTTGCTGGTGATCGGGATGATGGCGGGGGCTATCCTGCGCGCCCATGGTGATGCGCGGCGCTCGATGATGGCGACGATCTGGGGCGGGGTGACCAATGCGGTACTCGACCCGGTACTGATCTTTGGCCTCGGGCTTGATCTGACGGGGGCGGCGCTGGCCTCGGTTGCGGCACGGGTTGTGATCGCCGGGACGGCGATGGTGCCGATCATGCGTCACTATGGCGGTGTCGGGCGCCCCACAGCGGCGGGGATGCTGCGTGATCTGGTACCGCTCGCGGCCATCGGTCTGCCGGCCATCCTGACGCAGCTGGCCACGCCTGCAGGCCAGGCGATCGTGACCCGCGCCATGGCTGTTTATGGTGAGGCGGCGGTCGCCGGCATGGCCATCACCGGCCGTCTGAGCATGCTGTCGTTCGCGGTGATCTTTGCCCTCTCCGGGGCTGTCGGTCCGATCCTGGGGCAGAACTTCGGAGCGCGCGATTTTGAGCGGGTACGGGCCGGTTTCCGCGCGGCGCTGCTTTTTACCGGGATCGTCGTCGTCACGGTCTCGGCACTGCTTTTTGTGCTGCGCGCACCGATCGCGGGGCTCTTCGCGGCACAGGGGATCACGCGCGAGCTGGTCTATCTGTTCTGCGGGCCGCTCTCGCTGCTGTTTTTCTTCAACGGCGTGCTGTTCGTGGCCAATGCCGGGTTCAACAACCTCGGTCATCCGTTCTGGTCCACTTTTCTCAACTGGGGGCGCAATACTGTCGGGATGCTGCCGCTGGTCTGGCTGGGGTCTGCCACGCTGGGCGCGTCCGGTGTGCTGATCGGTCAGGCCGCGGCCGGTGTCATATTCGGTCTGCTGGCCTGGGGGCTGGCGCGGCGGGTCATGCAGACACCCGATGAGGTGCCTGAGGGCATGGCCTCAGAATATTCAGAAATCGGGCGGCAGGGACGCCTCATGGCGCTCCTGCACCTGCGCCGATAGCCGCTCGAGGTTTTCATCGACAAGCCCTCTTTCGGCGTCTGACAGGGTCTGGTGGCGCGGGTATTGAGGATCCTCGCGATCGTTGAGGATCGGGGTTTCCCAGCCGTCCGTGGTGTCAAAAAACCGCCGGACGCCGTCCTCGCCGTAAACCTCGTTAAATCCCTGGATCACCACGTCGAGATAGCTGAGCAGGATGATATGGCTCTCCCGCTCCAGAAAATTGTCCGAATTGACGGCATAAACCGCGATCTCAGGCTCGGCGCTGTGACTGTGCGTGATGTCTTTATGCGCGGCCAGACGGTCATAGCCGGCCTCGCGGGCGTCGAGTGCGCCCCAGTCGGCATCCGGCACCTGTGCGATCAGACCGTCGATCTTGTGGTCGGGTGCGGGCACCCCGGTCAGCAGCACAACGCCAAAGCGCGGGGTGGCCACCCAGGCGCGCCGCCAGCCTTTCAGTGTGGCGGGTTGCGGGTCGGGATAGTTGTGCGTTCTCGTATTAACGAGGCTGCCATAACCAAAGAAATAGGGGTCGCTCATCGGGCACTTCCGCGTCAGGTCCCGGTCACAAGATCATTATGCAGACCAGACCACAAGGGCAGTTGACCGGGTGGTGCGGACCGTCATACGGTCTGGGTATCCGTATGGGAGAACCGGGCGTGACCCGGTGCCGAAGGAGCAACCGCCCCGGAAACTCTCAGGCCAGAAGGACCATGCGGATAACGGACTCTGGAGAGTGGTGCGCGCAGCACCCGCCGAAGGGATAACGATCTCAGGCAATGCGACAGAGGGGGCATTCGGGACGCGGGTTTTTCGCGCGCGTCCGGGGGTGCCGGTGCGGGACAGAAATATCCGCCGGCGTGAGACAGGGGAAAACCAGTGACCGGATCTGACACCACACCATTGCACGGGCTGCATCTGGAGCTCGGCGCAAAAATGATCCCTTTTGCAGGATATGACATGCCGGTGCAGTACCGGGCGGGTGTGATGCAGGAACATCTGCACACCCGCGCCGCCGCCGGGCTGTTTGATGTGAGCCACATGGGGCAGGTCCGGCTCAGCGGTCCGTCCTGGGAGGCGGTTGCGGGTGCTTTTGAAACTCTGGTGCCGATGGATGTCAAAGGTCTTGCGGACGGTCGGCAGCGCTACGGGTTTTTCACCAGTGACGCAGGCGGGATCGAAGACGATCTGATGTTCGCCCGTGCAGGCGATGACCTGATGGTTGTCGTGAATGCCGCCTGCAAGGCTGCGGATATTGCGCATATGCGGGCAGGCCTGCCCGGTGAGATATCTGTTGACGCGCTGTCGGACCGGGCGCTTGTGGCCCTGCAGGGACCGCGGGCGCAGGCTGTGATGGCCGGGCTCGATGCCCGGGCGGCGCAGATGCGGTTTATGGATGTGGCGGAGCTTGAACCCGGCGGTCTTGCTGTCGTCGCATCGCGCTCGGGCTATACCGGCGAGGACGGCTATGAGATATCGGTCCCCGCGGCTGAGGCGGAACGGCTCGCGCGCCTGCTGCTGGAGCATGAGGATGTGATGCCGGTGGGTCTCGGCGCACGGGATTCGCTGCGTCTCGAGGCCGGTCTGTGCCTTTACGGCCATGACATTGATGCGACAACCGATCCGGTCTCGGCCGCGCTGACCTGGGCCATTCAGAAAGTCAGGCGCCGGGGCGGCGACAGGGCGGGCGGCTTCCCGGGTGCTGATGTGATCTTTGAACGCATGGATCAGGGGGATGGCCCGCGGCGCGTGGGTCTGCAGCCCGAGGGGCGCGCCCCGATGCGCGAAGGTGTGCAGATTTTCGACAGCGCGGAGGGGGGCGATCCGGTGGGCCATGTGACCTCCGGCGGGTTCGGACCAACCGTGGGCGCGCCCGTGGCGATGGGTTACGTGCCGCATGCGCTGAGTGCACCCGGCACCGGGCTCTGGGGTGAGGTGCGTGGCAAACGTCTGCCCGTAAACGTCACCGCGCTGCCCTTTGTTCCGGCAAACTTCAAAAGATGAGCAACAGGAGAAAGACATCATGAAATTCACAGAAGAGCACGAATGGCTGCGCGAAGAAGGCGGTGAAATGGTGGTGGGCATCACGATCCACGCCGCGGCACAGCTGGGCGATGTGGTATTCGTCGAACTGCCCGAAGAAGGCATCACGGTGAGCAAGGACGATGAGGTTGTGGTCATCGAATCGGTCAAAGCCGCAAGCGACATTCTGGCGCCCGTCGATGGCGAGATCACCGAAGTGAACGCGGCACTGGCCGATAACCCGGCGATGGTCAACGACGACCCGCAGGGTGAAGCCTGGTTTTTCAAAATGACCGTGAGCGACCCGTCCCAGCTTGAGGAATTCATGGATGAGGCCGGGTATCAGAAATTTATCGCCTGATCTGAAGGCCCGGCCGGGGGGGCCTCCGCCGGGCGTGTTTTCAGCCGGACGACAGACTGCTGCGCAGAAGGAAAAGAGCCATGGTGTATAAGCCCACCGAATATCTGCCCTATGATTTTGCCAACCGCCGCCACATCGGGCCGTCGCCCCAGGAGATGGCCAGGATGCTCGAAGTGGTCGGCGCGCCGGATCTGGAGGCGCTGATTGATGATACGCTGCCCGAAGCCATCCGACAGAAAGAGCCGCTGGATTTCGGCAGGCCGATGTCAGAGCGCGAAGTGCTGGAGCATATGCGGCGCACCGCGGATAAAAACCGCGTGCTGACCTCGCTCATCGGTCAGGGGTATCACGGCACGGTCACGCCGCCCGCGATCCAGCGCAATATTCTCGAAAATCCGGCCTGGTACACTGCCTATACACCTTATCAGCCCGAGATCAGCCAGGGACGGCTGGAGGCGCTGCTGAACTTTCAGACCATGGTCAGTGATCTGACGGGCCTTGAGATCGCCAATGCCTCGCTGCTCGATGAAGCCACGGCCTGTGCCGAGGCGATGACCATGGCGCAGCGGGTGTCGAAATCCAAAGCAAAGGCCTTCTTTGTGGACCGCGACTGCCATCCGCAGAACATCGCGGTGATGAAAACACGCGCTGCTCCGTTGGGGATCGAAGTGATTGTCGGCAACCCGGCGAAAATGGACGCCTCGGCGGTCTTTGGTGCGATCTTTCAGTATCCGGGCACCTATGGCCATGTGCATGATTTCACTGATCTGCTGAGTGCGCTGCATGAGACGGGTGGCATCGGCATCATGTCCGCTGATCCGCTGGCGCTGACGCTGCTCAAAGAGCCTGGTGCGATGGGCGCCGATATCGCCGTGGGGTCGACCCAGCGGTTCGGGGTGCCGGAGGGGTATGGCGGTCCGCATGCGGCCTATATGGCCTGTCGCGATGCCCTGAAACGGGCGATGCCGGGGCGCATTGTTGGTGTTTCCGTCGACAGTCACGGTCACCGCGCCTACCGATTGTCTCTGCAGACCCGCGAGCAGCATATCCGGCGCGAAAAAGCCACGTCAAACGTCTGTACAGCGCAGGCGCTGCTGGCGGTCATGGCATCGATGTATGCAGTGTTTCACGGGCCCGAGGGGCTGCGCGCCATTGCGCAACGCATTCACCGCAAGACCGCGCGGCTTGCCCGCGGGCTGGAAGAGGCCGGTTTCAGGGTCGACCCGCAGGCGTTTTTCGACACCATTACCGTGGATGTGGGCCCCTTGCAGGCGGCGGTGATGAAATCGGCGGTGGATGAGGGGATCAACCTGCGGCAGGTCGGCGAGACCCGCGTGGGCATCAGCATGCACGAGCGCTGCCGGCCCGACACCATTGAAGCAGTCTGGCGGGCCTTCGGGATCGTCAAAGAGGACCGCGATTTCAGGCCTGATTACCGCTTTCCCGAAGAGATGCTGCGCCGCACGGAATATCTCACGCATCCGATTTTCCACATGAACCGGGCCGAGACAGAGATGATGCGCTATATGCGCCGGCTGGCCGATCGCGATCTGGCGCTGGATCGTGCGATGATCCCGCTGGGGTCCTGCACCATGAAGCTCAATTCGGCGGCTGAAATGATGCCGGTCAGCTGGCGCGAGTTCTCATTGCTGCATCCTTTTGCACCGGCGGATCAGGCGCTGGGATATCGCGAACTGATCGACGATCTGAGCGCCAAACTGTGCGACATCACCGGATATGACGCAATTTCGATGCAGCCCAATTCCGGCGCCCAGGGGGAATACGCGGGACTGCTGACCATCGCGGCCTTTCACCGGGCGCGCGGAGAAGCGCATCGCAACATCTGCCTCATTCCGATGAGCGCGCATGGCACCAACCCGGCGTCGGCACAGATGGTCGGCTGGAAAGTGGTACCGGTGCAGTCAGCGGCGAACGGCGACATCGATCTGGAGGATTTCCGCACCAAGGCGGAGAAACACGCAGAGCAGCTTGCCGGGTGTATGATCACCTATCCTTCGACCCATGGGGTTTTTGAAGAAACCGTGACAGAAGTGACAAGGATCGTCCACGATCATGGCGGTCAGGTCTATATCGACGGGGCCAATATGAATGCGATGGTGGGTCTGAGCCGGCCTGGTGATCTGGGCGGAGATGTGAGCCACCTGAACCTGCACAAAACCTTCTGCATCCCGCATGGCGGCGGCGGTCCCGGCATGGGCCCGATCGGTGTTAAAGAGCACCTGATACCGCATCTGCCAGGGCATGAGATCACCGGCGGTGGCGAAGGCGCGGTTTCAGCAGCACCTTACGGTTCGCCCTCGCTGCTGCCGATCAGCTGGGCCTATTGCCTGATGATGGGCGGTGAGGGCCTGACGCAGGCCACACGGGTCGCGATCCTCAACGCTAACTATATCGCGCGGCGTCTCGAAGGTGCCTTTGAGGTCCTTTATAAGGGTCCGTCCGGCAGGGTGGCGCACGAGTGCATCATCGACGTGCGCCCTTTTGAGCAAAGCGCCGGCGTCACCGTTGAGGATATCGCCAAACGGCTGATCGATTGTGGCTTTCACGCGCCCACCATGAGCTGGCCGGTGGCCGGAACACTGATGGTCGAACCCACGGAAAGTGAAACCATGGCCGAGCTTGACCGGTTCTGCGACGCGATGCTGGCCATCAGAGCGGAGATCGCAGAAATCGAAAAAGGTGATATGGATGCGGAAAACAACCCGCTGAAAAATGCGCCTCATACCGTCGAAGATCTGGTGAGCGACTGGGACAGGCCCTACAGCCGCAATCAGGGATGTTTTCCGCCGGGTGCCTTCCGGGTTGATAAATACTGGCCACCTGTGAACCGGGTGGATAATGTTTACGGCGACAGACATCTGGTCTGCACCTGTCCGCCGATGGAGGACTATGCGGAAGCGGCAGAGTAGGAGGGGCGCTGCCCCCGGCCTCAGAGAGGCCTCCCCCGGGATACTTTCATGCCAGAGAAAACATGGTTTATTAACCTTCGGGTTCTAAACAGCAGGAGCGGTACAGGCGGGGACGCCGATGACCGTAGCCGGAGAAGCGTACAGCGCTTTCCCTGAAGAGCCGCCGCGCGCGGCTCTTCTTTTCTCTGGCTCTGAAATATCCCCGCCGGAGGCATCAAACTCTTATTCGCGCGCGCGCAGCACCCGGGCTGGTCTGGTGTTCACGGGTCTCGCTGCGAAGAGGAGGCCGGCCAGCAGTGTTGCGGTTATTCCGCCCGATACAATCCAGAGTGCTGAACCCCATATCACATGATATTCCGTGTCCATGATGTAGCGGCTCACCGCCCATCCGCCCGCGATACCGGCCCCCAGTGCGACGATTCCGGCCGCAAATCCGAGGATGATTGATCGTAGTGCGAAACTGAGCAGAATGGTGCGCCGGTCTGCGCCCAGAGTGCGTAGCACGGCGGCCTCAAAGACACGCGCCCCGGTGCCAGAGGCTGCCGCGCCAATGAGGACCAGGAACCCGGTCAGAAGAGTTGCGGCAGCGCCGTAGGACGTTGCCGCAGCAAGCCCGCTCAGAACATCAGCGACCCGGTCTATCGCATCGCGCACGCGGATTGCTGTGATGTTCGGATACCGGCCTGCGAGATCACGCAGAATCTGTGCTTCGGCGTCTTCTTCGGCATAGACTGTCGAAATAAAGCTGTGCGGTGCTCCTGCCAGCGCGCCGGGGTTCATCGCGAGGATAAATCCGATCCCCGCCGTCGAGAAATCTACTTCGCGAAAGCTTGAGATCTTTCCGGTGATGTCGCGCCCGAGGATGTTCACCGTAAGCGTATCGCCGATCGCGAGACCCATCTCTCCGGCCTCTTCGGCAGCAAAGCTTATCAGTGGCGGCCCGCTGTAATCCGCATCCCACCATGCGCCTTCCGTTATGCGTGTGCCATCTGGCATCAGGCCGGAATAGGTGACACCCCGGTCCCCCTGCAGGACCCAGTGATCGCCGGCGACTTCGCGCGCCGGGATGTCGTTGATTCTGGTGATGATACCCCGGAGCATCGGTGCCGACTGGATGCGGGAAACCGCGGGGTCGCTTTCCAGTCGTTCGGTATAGCCGGCAATCTGGTCCTTCTGGATATCCACAAAGAAATAACTGGGAGCCACATCGGGCAGGTTGCCGGTAATTGCGCTGCGCAGATTGCCGTCGATCTGGCCTACGGCGGCCAGAACCGAGAGGCCGAGGCCAAGCGCCAGCACCACGGATGTCGCCCCTTCGCGCGGCCCGGAAATGGCGGCGAGGGCCCAGCGGAGCGTTGGGCGACCGCGGCTGATCCGGCTGCCACGGCGTGAGAGGATCCGGATCAGAACTGCCGCTCCGGCCAGCAAAAGCAGCGCGCCCGTTATCCCGCCGGCGGTCCAGAGGGTGAGCCACCATGTGCCGGAAAACCAGCCTGCGAGTGTCAGCAGAAGGGCGAGGCCCGCGATGGTCAGCGCCAGATATTTCGGAGCGGGGAACGCGGGCCCTGCGCTTATTGCATCGCGGAACAGAGTGGCTGCGCGGATGTCCTCGGTGCGCGCGAGCGGCCAGAGTGTGAAAACGAAGGCGGTGAGGAGGCCGTAAACCGCTGCTTCGGCCAGAGGCCCGGGATAGATCCGGAAGGCGGCGGGGACAGGCAGGCGCGCTTCGATGAGCGGGGCCAGCAGCAGAGGGGCCAGCGCGCCAAGCGCCACACCGATTGCGATACCGAGCAGTGACAGCGCGCCGACCTGAAGAAAATACGTCTGGAAAATGGTGTTCCGTTCGGCACCCAGTGTGCGCAGGGTGGCGATGACGCTTGTCTTGCCGGCGATATAGGAGCGCACAGCTGAGGAGACGCCGACACCGCCCACCGCAAGCCCTGAAAGCCCCACCAGCACCAGAAAGGCGCCCAGCCGGTCCACAAATTCCGACACGCCCGGGGCGCCGTTGCGCGCATCCGTCCAGCGCAGGCCGTTGTTCTCAAACCGGGCCCGGGCGTCGTCCTCGAGCGCGGCAAGATCGGTGCCGGGCGGCAGTGTGAGGCGGTATCTGGTGGAGAAAAGTGTGCCGGGTTCCAGCAGGGACGAGCCTTTGAGGCTTGTTGTGCGCAGGATCGTGCGGGGGCCAAGGGCAAAGCCGCCGGCGGCGCTGTCCGGTTCGCGTTCGAGGATGGCGGAGAGGGTGAAATCCTTCGTGCCGAGGGCGAAGGTATCTCCGGGACTGAGCCCGAGACGGTCGGCCAGCACCTGCTCCATAACGGCACCCGGCCTGCCGTCGATGGTGCCGAGAGCCTTCTCCAGAGGCATATCGGGCACCAGTGCGACCGTGCCCACCAGCGGATAAAGATCATCCACGGCTTTGATCTGGGTCAGGCCGCGCTCTTCACCGACAACGGCCATTGACCGGAAATCGACGATTTCGGACACGTCCGAGGCGACCCCCGCCATCCAGGCGCGCTCGTCGTCATTTGCAAAGCGATAGGTAAAATCGAGTTCTGCATCTCCGCCGAGAAGCGCCGCGCCTTCGCGGACGAGGCCTGCTTCGATGCTGGCGCGCACGGTGCCGACGGCGGCGATGGCTGCAACCCCAAGGGCCAGGCATGCCAGCAGAATGCGAAATCCCTGCAGACCGCCGCGCAACTCGCGCCGGGCGAAACGGGCGGCAATGGCAAGGCTCATTCGGCAGCCTGTTCTTCGGGCGCGATGCGGCCGTCGGCGAGGCGGATGATGCGGCTGCAGCGCGCGGCAAGGCTGCGCGAATGGGTAACCAGCACCAGCGTCGCACCGTGGCGGTCGCGCAGACCAAAGAGCATATCGACGATGGCCGCACCGTTCACGCCGTCAAGATTGCCGGTGGGCTCATCGGCGAGCAGGATATCGGGGCGGGGGGCCGCGGCGCGGGCAAGCGCGACGCGCTGCTGCTCACCGCCCGACATCTGTGCGGGGTAATGGCCGGCGCGGTGGCCAAGGCCCACCACTTCCAGTTCCGCCTGTGCCTTGTCGAAAGCCTTCGCGTCGCCGGCAAGCTCCAGCGGGGTTGCCACATTTTCCAGCGCGGTCATCGTGGGGATCAGGTGAAAGGACTGAAAGACAACGCCCATGTGATTGCGCCGGAACCGGGCCAGCGCATCTTCGGACATCGTCGTGAGGTCATGCCCGAGTGCGGTGACGCTGCCGCCGGTGGCGCGTTCCAGCCCGCCCATCAGCATCAGCAGTGATGACTTGCCCGAGCCCGACGGCCCGATGAGCCCGAGGCTCTCGCCCTTGTGAACGTCAAAGCTGATGCCCTGCAGAATATCGACCCGACCGGCATTGCCATCGAGCGACAAAGCCGCATCTTTGAGCGTGTAGACGGTATCATTCATCGGGGTTCAGCATCGCGGGCACCTTTGAGGGGTATACGTCCGGGATATGGAGATCGGATCAGGATGCGCAAGGCGATTTTGGTAATTGCGATGTGCTGCGGGTCGGCTGCGGCGGCCGAAGAGGTGGTGATTGCGGCTCTGGGCGACAGCCTCACGCAGGGTTATGGTCTGCCACAGGAGCAGGGATTTGTGCCGCAGATGCAGGCCTGGCTCGACGGGCAGGGCGCGGACGTGCGGCTCATCAACGCCGGCGTTTCGGGGGATACCACGGCAGGCGGGCTTGCCCGTGTGGACTGGACGCTGACACCGGAGGTGGACGCGATGATCGTGGCACTTGGCGGGAATGATCTTCTGCGCGGGATTGATCCGGACGTGAGTCGCGCCAGCCTTGAAGGCATCATGCAGGCGGCTGAGACGCGCGAGGTTGATGTGCTGCTGGTGGGTATGCAGGCGCCGGGAAACTACGGCCCGGCGTACAAAGAACGCTTTGATGCGATTTATCCGGACCTTGCCGCCGAATTCGGTGCGGATCTGGTGCCGGGGTTCTTCGACGGGCTGGCGGCGGAGGGAAATGATCTCTCGTCAGTCAGCGACTTAATGCAGCCTGACGGCATTCACCCGAACGCAGAAGGTGTCGCAAGAATTGTTGCGGCCATGGGGCCTGCTGTTCTGGCGCTGGTGGAAGACAGCGCCGAATAGCTCGCCTGCGTGATACGGGCGCAACAGGCGCCCGCAGAAGTCGTTCGTATTTTTCGCCGTCAGGCCAGAGCGATGTTACTGGCGCTTTCGCGGCCATCGCGTCCCGCTTCGATATCGAAGGTTACTTTCTGATCGTCAGCAAGGCCTGTCAGCCCGGCGCGTTCGACGGCAGAAATATGCACAAAGATATCTTTGCCGCCGCCGTCGGGGGCAATGAAGCCGTAGCCTTTTGTCGTGTTGAACCATTTTACGGTGCCAGAGGCCATGTCACCTGTCTCCTGTTCAGTTCCTGCCCGCGGAATGCGGCAGGCCGGCCCGGTCGAAAGCAGATCGAAGTACTGAGCCGTTGGGAGCAGTGGTCGATAGTTTGTCGCGTCGCACTCCGATATTGAAGGCAGCAGGTGCAATTGCAAGCAAAATTCATGTGACAGTTGTATTGCAACTTTGCGACAGCGGGTTTTCGCCATTGTTTTCATCCCGGAAGGGTCTGCCCGGATTTTCAGCGGCACCTCAGAAAGAGCCCGGCGGAATAAATTTTACCAGTTGATAAAAAAATAAAACCGTGAGAGCGTTTCGGGCAACCACAGACACATGAGGGAGCCACCATGGCGCAGGATGTCTTTACCCCGGGGATCGTTCCGGGACGGCTGGAGCCGGGCGAGTACGACAGCCATTTTTCCGATCTGCATCCGCGGCTGGATGACCATGCGGCCCTGGTGGCTGCGGACCGGTGCTATTTCTGTCATGACGCGCCCTGTATCACGGCCTGTCCGACGGATATCGATATTCCGCTGTTCATCCGGCAGATCGCGACCGGCACGCCGGATGCGGCGGCGAAAACGATCCTGAGCCAGAATATTATGGGCGGCATGTGCGCGCGGGTCTGCCCGACCGAGCAGCTTTGTGAAGAGGCCTGTGTGCGGGAGATGGCGGAGGGCAAGCCGGTGCTGATCGGGCAGTTGCAGCGCTATGCCACGGATCATCTGCAGGCGCAGGGGATTCACCCGTTTGTGCGCGCCGCGTCGACTGGCAGGAAGGTGGCTGTTGTGGGGGCGGGCCCCGCAGGGCTTTCCTGTGCGCACCGGCTCGCGATGCACGGGCATGATGTGGTGGTCTTTGATGCGCGCCCGCGGCCCGGCGGGCTGAATGAATACGGGATTGCGAGTTATAAAACCGTGGACGGGTTTGCCGCGGCGGAAGTGGACTGGCTGCTGCAGATCGGCGGGATCGAGATCCGCACCGGTGTGGCCCTGGGCCGGGAAGAGACGCTCGAAGGCTTGCGTGATCGTTTCGATGCGGTGTTCCTCGGCATGGGTCTGGGCGGCGTGAATGCCCTGCGTGTGGAGGGGGAGGACAAGGACGGTATCCTTGATGCGGTCGAATTCATCGCAGATCTGCGCCAGGCCGGTGATGTGGCCGATCTGCCTGTGGGCCGCGATGTGGTGGTGATCGGCGGCGGGATGACGGCCATTGATGCCGCCGTGCAGTCAAAACTGCTGGGTGCGCTCAATGTGACGCTGGTCTATCGCCGGGGGCGCGACCGGATGAATGCGAGCGTTTATGAGCAGAATCTCGCGGCCTCTAAGGGCGTGCGGATTGTGACCCATGCTGTACCCGTTGGCGTGACCGGCAACGGCGCGGTGCGGGAGATCGAATTCAGCTATGTCGATGCGGAAATGAAACCCACCGGTGAGACACTGCGGCTGGCCGCCGACCAGGTGCTGAAGGCGATCGGTCAGACGCTGGAGGGCGACGGTCTGCCGGAGCTTGAGAGCGGGAAGATTGCCGTTGATGCGGCCGGGCGCACATCGGTTGAGGGCGTCTGGGCCGGAGGTGATTGTGCCTCGGGCGGGGACGATCTGACGGTGACGGCTGTGGCAGAGGGTCGCGACGCGGCGATGGACATCCATGCAAGCCTGACGGCAGGCTGAGGGAGAAACGGACAATGGCAGATCTCAAAAGCGACTTTGTGGGCATCAAAAGCCCGAACCCCTTCTGGCTCGCCTCCGCGCCGCCGACGGATAAGGAATACAACGTCCGTCGCGCCTTTGATGCGGGCTGGGGCGGCGTGGTGTGGAAAACGCTGGGTCTTGATCCGCATGTGGTGAATGTGAACGGGCCGCGATATGGCGCGGTTTACGGCGCCGACCGGCGGCTTCTGGGGCTCAACAATATCGAGCTGATCACAGACCGGCCGCTGCAGACCAACCTTGATGAGATCAAGGTGGTCAAGCGCGATTATCCGGACCGGGCGATGGTCGTGTCGCTGATGGTGCCCTGCGAGGAAGAGCCCTGGAAATACATTCTGCCGCTGGTGGAAGATACCGGGGCTGACGGGGTTGAGCTGAATTTCGGCTGCCCGCACGGGATGAGCGAGCGGGGCATGGGCTCGGCGGTGGGGCAGGTCCCTGAATACATTGAAATGGTGACGCGCTGGGTTAAGGCCAACACGCGTATGCCGGTGATCGTGAAGCTCACGCCCAACATCACCGATATCCGCCAGCCTGCCGAGGCGGCCATGCGCGGCGGGGCGGATGCGGTGTCGCTGATCAATACGATCAACTCGATCACCAGCGTGGATCTGGATCTGTTCGCGCCTGAGCCCACGATTGATGGCAAGGGCGCGCATGGCGGCTATTGCGGGCCGGCCGTGAAGCCGATCGCGCTCAATATGGTGGCAGAGATTGCGCGCACGCCTGATCTGCACGGACTGCCGGTCTCGGGGATCGGCGGGATCACCACCTGGCGGGATGCGGCCGAGTTCATGGCACTCGGGGCCGGCAACGTGCAGGTCTGTACGGCGGCAATGACCTATGGCTTTAAAATCGTTCAGGAAATGATCTCGGGTCTCAGCGATTATATGGACAGCAAGGGTATGACCTCTGTCGATGAGATCGTCGGGCGGGCCGTGCCGAATGTCACCGACTGGAACCAGCTGAACCTCAATTATGTCGCCAAGGCGAAGATCAATCAGGATCTCTGCATTTCCTGCGGGCGGTGTTTTGCGGCCTGTGAGGACACTTCGCACCAGGCGATTGCGATGTCGGACGACCGCACCTTTACCGTGATCGACGACGAATGCGTGGCCTGTAACCTCTGCGTCAATGTCTGCCCGGTCGAGGACTGCATCACCATGGAGGAGATGGCGGCCGGCACGACGGATCCGCGTACCGGCAAGGTGGTGGAACCGGAGTACGCCAACTGGACGACGCATCCCAATAACCCGGCGGCCAAAGCCGCCGAGTGAAGTCTCAGCTCTCGCCGCGTTCCAGAATGGGCGCCGTGGGCAGCGGGTTGGGCATGACGTAGGGCGGTGCGGCGGCCGCTGCGGCCTCTGCCTGGGCGGCGTCCGCCCGGGCCTGTGCCACTTCAGCTGCGCGGGCCTCTTCGGCGGCGCGCGCCTCGACACGCTGGCGTTCCTGCCGTTCCAGAAACTCTGTTGCGGCCTCGGTGCGCGACTGCGCCTCGACGACCGATTTCGGTGTGGCATCGGGTGGGCCCATCCCTTCCCGGCGTCGGTTGATCAGGCCTTCGAGATAAGCACCACCGGTGCCCGTTCCGTTGCCCGCACCAAAGCCGGACTGGTCCGAGGCCGTGCCTGTCTCGCGGCCCTGAGCCGCCGACGATACCGGCTGAGGCGCGGCCACGGACAGCCCGCCCTCACCGGTCGGTGCCGGGGCAGGCTGCGGCGCATAGGGGTTAATTAAAGAAACTGCTGACATAATGTGCTCCGTTTCCATCGCTGGTCGAAGCCCTCACCCGTAAATATGAATGCATCGTAAACGTTACCGGGGCGTTAATGCGACCGGGAAACAGGTGGCTTGGTTAACACAGGTTAAGAGCGCAGCAGCCGGGTGAAGAGCGTCCGAAGGAAGGCTGCGGCACCCTCCTGCCCGGCGGGGTCATCGCGCATCAGCACGCGGACCTGGGCTGCGAAATCGGCGTAGTGCTGGGTGGTGGCCCAGATCGAGAAAATCAGGTGACGCGGATCGACCGGGGTGAGCGCGCCCGCGTCCATCCAGCCCTGTATCACCGCGCACTTTTCCTCGAACAGCGGTTGCAGACCGGCCTGCAGATGCGGCGCCATGCGCGGGGCGCCCTGCAGGATCTCGCCGGCAAAAAGCCGGCTTTCGCGCGGCAGTTCATGGGCCATATCGAGCTTGCGTTCCACATAGTTCAGGATCTCGGTGAGCGGATCACCCGCTGCATCCAGTGTGACCAGAGGATCGAGCCAGGTCTCCATCAGCTGATTAAGCAGCGTGACGTGGATTTCTTCTTTGCCGTCAAAGTAGTAAAGAATGTTCGGTTTGCTCAGGCCCGCGGCCTCAGCGATCTGATCCAGAGTGGCCCCGCGGTACCCGTGCTGGGAAAATACATCCAGGGCGGCCTCAAGAATACGCGAGCGGTTGCGGCGCTGGATCCTGCTGGGCTTTTTGTCTGCGTCGTCCGGCACCTGTTGCTCCGTGCTGCTGGCGCTGCACTGAAATCGGGCAGGCGCGGAAGTGGTCTGATCTTTGCCGCCCCGGGGTGCGAAAGGAAGTCTTGACTTGCGCCATGTGAGCCGCAATCGTGGCTTTACCAAATGGTAAAATTTACGCCGGCGCAAGCATAATGCGCGGGCCTGCGAGGAAGGAACGGACATGACAGCGCCCGGGCAGAATCTGAAGATCAATCCGGACCGTCTCTGGGACACGCTGATGGAAATGGCCAAAATCGGACCCGGGGTCGCGGGCGGCAACAACCGCCAGACGCTGACCGATGAGGACGGTGAGGGCCGCGCGCTTTTCCAGAGCTGGTGCGAGGCTGCGGGCTGTACCATGGGGCTTGACCAGATGGGCAATATGTTTGCGCGCCGTGAGGGGTCGGACCCGGATGCGCTGCCCGTTTATGTGGGCAGCCACCTTGATACGCAGCCCACGGGCGGCAAATACGATGGCGTGCTGGGTGTGCTGGGCGGGCTGGAGATCATCCGTACGCTGAACGATCTCAATATCACAACAAAGCATCCGATTGTGGTGACGAATTTCACCAATGAAGAGGGCACGCGTTATGCCCCCGCGATGCTGTCGTCGGGCGTTTTCGCGGGCATTCACACGCAGGACTGGGCCTACGACCGTGTTGATGCGGAGGGCAAAAAGTTCGGCGATGAGCTCAAACGCATCGGCTGGCAGGGCGATGAGGAGGTAGGTGCGCGCAAAATGCACGCGTTTTTCGAGCTGCACATCGAACAGGGGCCCATCCTCGAGGCTGAGGGCAAAGACATCGGTGTCGTCACCCACGGTCAGGGGCTGAGCTGGACCGAAGTGACCATCACCGGCAAGGACAGCCACACTGGCTCCACCCCGATGCCGATGCGCAAAAACGCAGGGCTCGGCATGGCGCGGGTGCTGGAAAAGGTCGATGAGATCGCCTGGTCGCACAAGCCGCATGCGGTGGGCGCGGCGGGGCATATCGATGTCTATCCGAATTCGCGCAATGTGATCCCGGGAAAGGTGGTGTTTACGGTTGATTTCCGCTCTCCTGATCTGAGTGTTATTGAGGATATGGAGGCGCGGCTGCGCGTCGAGGCGCAGAAAATCTGTGATGACATGGGGCTGGAGATCAGCTTTGAGAAGGTCGGCGGGTTTGACCCGGTGGCCTTTGACGAGGGTTGCGTCACGGCGGTGCGAAACGCCGCCGGGCGTCTGGGATACAGCCATATGAACCTGATTTCCGGTGCCGGGCATGATGCCTGCTGGATCAACCGGGTGGCGCCCACAGCGATGGTGATGTGTCCCTGCGTGGACGGGTTGAGCCATAATGAAGCCGAGGAAATCTCCAGAGAATGGGCCATGGCGGGCACGGATGTTCTGATGCATGCTGTGGTGGAGACGGCGGAGATTGTAGGATGATCGCACCGGATCTGTCGGTGCCGGAGCGGATTTCGGCGCTGATTGAGGCGGAGATGTCGGAGGCCGGGGCGGGGCGTGATATGGCGCAACAGCGGATTGCAGCCGCCCTGCGCACGGCACTGCGACCACCGCGCGAAGTGACGGTGAATTTCTCCGGCGGGCTGGTACAGACCTGCTGGAGTGTGACGCGGGGCGACGGAGATTACCGGGTGGTTTACATGCCGCTTGCGGGATATTTTTCGCTCTGCGCTGAGAGTGATTTCGGGCCACTGGATATTGGTGTTCACGGGTCCGCGCTGGGGTGTTTCGGGTCCGTGTGACCCCGGGGGCGCGATGCCGCCCGACGCCTGAGACATAAGGGCCGTAAGAAAAGCGGCCGCTGAGATGGGAGATGCAAGATGAGCAAGGTGATCAAAGGCGGTATGGTCTGCACGGCGGACCGGACGTGGAAAGCGGATGTGCTGATCGAGGGCGAAACGATCAGACAGATTGGTGAGGATCTGAAGGGCGACGAATATATCGATGCCGAAGGCGCCTATGTGATCCCGGGCGGCATTGACCCGCACACCCATCTGGAGATGCCGTTCATGGGGACCACCGCCGCCGAAACCTTTGAAAGCGGCACCTGGGCTGCGGCTGCGGGCGGGACCACGATGGTGGTGGATTTCTGTCTGCCGGGCGAGGACGGATCGATCAAGAACGCGATAAATGAGTGGCACCGCAAATCGGCACCCCAGATCTGTTCGGACGTCGGCTATCACATGGCGATCACGGGCTGGGATGAGAACGTCTTTAACGAGATGAAGGACGCCGTGGAGATGGGCGTCAATTCGTTCAAGCACTTCATGGCCTATAAGGGTGCGCTGATGATCGAGGACGATGAGATGTTCGCCTCCTTCAAGCGCTGTGCCGAGCTTGGTGCACTGCCGATGGTGCATGCGGAGAACGGTGATCTGGTGGCCGAAATGCAGCAGAAGTATTTTGACCAGGGGATCACCGGGCCCGAAGGCCATGCCTATTCCCGCCCGCCCGAGTTCGAGGGTGAAGCCGCCAACCGTGCGATCACGATTGCCGATGCTGCCGGCACGCCGCTTTATGTGGTGCATGTCTCCTGCGAGCAGGCGCATGAGGCGATCCGGCGGGCGCGCCAGAAGGGCATGCGGGTTTACGGCGAGCCGCTCATTCAGTTCCTGACGCTGGACGAATCGGAGTATTTCAACAAGGACTGGGACCACGCCGCGCGCCGGGTCATGTCGCCGCCGTTCCGCAGCAAGGACCATCAGGACAGTCTCTGGGCCGGGTTGCAGGCGGGATCGCTGCAGGTGGTGGCCACGGATCATGCGGCCTTTAATACGGAACAGAAACGCGCGGGACGGGATGATTTCCGGATCATTCCCAATGGCTCAAACGGGCTGGAGGAGCGTCTGGCAGTGCTCTGGACTGAAGGAGTGGAGACAGGGCGGCTGACGCCCAATGAGTTTGTCGCCTGTACCTCGACGAATGTGGCGAAGATCCTGAATATTTATCCGCGCAAGGGCGCGCTGGTGGAGGGGGCGGATGCCGATATCGTCGTCTGGGACCCGAAGATCAGCAAAACGATCAGCCCGGCCAATCACCATTCGGTGCTGGATTATAATGTCTTTGAGGGATTTGAGGTGAAGGCGCAGTCACGCTATACGCTCAACCGCGGCGAGGTCATCTGGGCCTGGGGGCAGAATTCGCAGCCCAACCCGGGGCGCGGGCGTTTCATTCCGCGGCCTGCCTTTGCCAGTGCTTCTGTGGCGCTGAGCAAATGGAAAGCGCTGACCGCGCCGAAGATGATAAAACGGGATCCGATGAATATTCCGGCCGGGATCTGAGGCCATGAAAGACAACCCCGCCGGTGCGTGCGGGGCAGGGGAAGGGCAGTTCGTGAGCAAGGAAAGTGTGATCAGCGCCAGGCAACTGGATCTGACATTCCGCACCGGTGACGGCCCGGTGCATGCGCTGAAAGACGTGAACCTCGATATCAGGCGCGGCGAGTTCGTAAGCTTTATCGGGCCCTCGGGCTGTGGGAAAACGACGTTTCTGCGTTGTATGGCCGATCTGGAACACCCCACGGGCGGTGAGATTTCCGTGAATGGCGTGAGCGCTGAGGCGGCGCGGCGGGCGCGGGCCTATGGCTATGTGTTTCAGGCGGCGGGGCTTTATCCCTGGCGGACCATCGGCGGGAATGTGCGGTTGCCGCTGGAAATCATGGGCTATGACCGTGCTGATCAGGACGCACGGGTTAAGCGGGTGCTGGAGCTTGTGGAACTTGACGGGTTTGAGCGCAAATACCCCTGGCAGCTTTCGGGCGGGATGCAGCAGCGCGCGTCGATTGCGCGGGCGCTTGCTTTTGATGCAGATATTCTGCTGATGGATGAGCCTTTCGGTGCGCTGGATGAGATCGTGCGCGATCACCTGAACGAGCAGTTGCTGAAGCTCTGGGCGCGCACCGAAAAGACGATTGCCTTTGTGACCCATTCGATCCCTGAGGCGGTGTATCTGTCTACGCGCATCGTTGTGATGTCACCGCGGCCGGGGCGTATCACCGATGTGATCGAAAGCCCGCTGCCGGCCGAGCGACCGCTGGAGATCCGCGATACACAGGCGTTTCTGGATGTGGCGCACCGGGTGCGGGAAGGGCTGCGTGCGGGGCATGTCGATGACTGATGGCGGTGCATGCGGAACCCGGCCCTCCGGGAGGGATATTTTCGAGCCAGAGAAAGCGGGGGCTGAGTGAGAGGATCCGTGGTACCAGTGCTGACCGTTGTCTGCGGGATCTTTGTGATCTGGTATGCGGCGGCTGTCTGGCTTAATGCGGCCTGGGCCTATGACAAGGCGGCGCGCAGCGGGACGGAGCTCAGCACACAGATGCTGATTGCCGATACCTGGAGCCAGGACAAGCCGAAGCTGCCGGCGCCGCATCAGGTGGTGGTGGAGATCTGGGAGACCACTGCGCAGAAGAAGATCACTTCCAAACGCTCGCTGGTCTATCATTCGTGGATCACGCTGAGTGCAACACTGCTGGGGTTTGCCCTGGGGACCGGGCTCGGGATCGCGCTGGCGGTGGGGATTGTCTATAACCGTACGATGGATCGCAGTGTCATGCCCTGGGTCATCGCCAGCCAGACCATTCCGATCCTTGCCATCGCGCCGATGATCATTGTGGTGCTGAATGCGGCCGGGATTTCGGGGCTGCTGCCCAAGGCCACGATTTCGATGTATCTGTCGTTTTTCCCGGTCGTGGTCGGCATGGTCAAGGGGCTGCGCAGCCCTGATCAGATGCAGCTTGATCAGATGCGCACCTGGAGTGCATCAGGCGCACAGACCTTCTGGCGGCTGCGGTTGCCGGCCTCGATGCCTTACCTCTTTACCTCGCTGAAGATCGGCATGGCGGCCTCGCTTGTTGGCGCGATTGTCGGCGAGTTACCCACCGGGGCGGTGGCGGGTCTGGGGGCAAGATTGCTGGCGGGGAGTTATTACGGTCAGACGATCCAGATCTGGTCCGCGCTGCTGATGGCGGCAGCGCTGGCAGCGGCGCTCGTGGGGCTGATCGGGCTGATACAGCGAATTACCCTGAACCGGATGGGGATGGCATGACGGGCTGGCTGATCTTTGCCCTGCTGGTCTGGGCCGGGGGGTGGTGGCTCAATGCCCGGCTTGCGGCGCGGCCTGCAACGGGGTTTACCTCGCTGATTATTCCGGTGATTTTCGGCCTGACGCTGATCGCCGTCTGGGAAGGGGTCGTGCGCGGGTTTGAGATCAGCCCGGTGCTGCTGCCTGCCCCCTCGGCCATCGCGGCGCGCTTTGCCGCCTCGACATCGATCCTGTGGGAAGACTTTGTGCAGACCGTGATCAGGGGCGCGCTCACAGGCTATGTGCTGGGCTGCGGATCGGCGTTTCTCATCGCCATTCTTGTGGACCGCTATGATTTTCTGCGACGGGGCCTTTTGCCGGTTGGTAACTTTGTGGCGGCTCTGCCGGTGATCGGCCTCGCGCCGATCCTTGTGATGTGGTTCGGGTTCGACTGGCAGTCAAAAGCCGCAGTTGTGGTTGTCATGGTGTTTTTCCCGATGCTGGTGAATACTGTACAGGGGCTGAGCGCCTCATCGTCTATGCAGCGCGATCTGATGCGGACATGGGCGGCGGGCTACTGGACCACACTGCTGAGGCTGCGCCTGCCTGCGGCGATGCCATTTATCTTCAACGGGCTGAAGATTGCGAGTACGCTGGCGCTGATCGGTGCGATTGTCGCTGAATTTTTCGGCTCACCGATCCGGGGAATGGGATTTCGGATATCCACTTCGGTCGGACAGCTTGCGCTTGATCTGGTGTGGGCAGAGATTGTGGTCGCGGCGATCACGGGCTCTGCTTTTTACGGCGTGATTGCGCTGATTGAGCGGTCGGTGACCTTCTGGCACCCGTCCCAGCGCCACTGAATGAAGAACGATAACAAAAAAGACGACCAACAAAGGAGAGTACAATGAAAAGAGTAACACAACTGGCCGCAGGGGCGGCGCTGGGTGTCTGGGGCGTTGCCGCCCATGCCGCCGATGAGGTCACGCTGCAGCTGAAATGGGTGACCCAGGCGCAGTTCGCGGGCTATTATGTGGCGCTTGATAAAGGGTTCTACGAGGAAGAAAACCTCGACGTGACGATCAAGCCGGGCGGCCCGGATATCGCGCCTGTTCAGGTGCTGCTGGGCGGTGGTGCTGATGTGATGGTCGACTGGCTGCCCTCGGCGCTTGCCGCGCGTGAAAAGGGCGCGCCGATTGTGAACATCGCGCAGCCCTTCGCCTCCTCGGGCCTGATGCTGACCTGTCTGAAAGAGCATGAGATCAATTCGCCCGAGGATTTCCCCGGCCATACGCTGGGCACCTGGTTCTTTGGCAATGAGATCCCGCTTTATTCCTGGATGGGCAAGCTGGGCTATGCCACGGACGGATCCGAGGGTGGTGTGACCATTCAGAAGATCAACTTCAACGTAGACCCGCTGCTGCAGAAGCAGGTCGAATGCGCGACGACCATGACCTACAATGAATACTGGCAGGTCATCGATGCGGGTCTCACACCGGAGGATCTCGTCGTTTTCAAATATGAGGACGAAGGCATTTCGACGCTGGAAGATGGTCTTTACACCACCGAAGAGAAGCTGGCGGACCCTGCTGAGGCAGAGAAACTCGTGCGTTTTGTAAGAGCCTCCATGAAGGGCTGGAAATACGCCGAGGAGAACCCTGATGAGGCTGCGGAAATCGTGCTTGAGAACGACCAGACCGGCGCGCAGACCGAAAAGCACCAGAAGCGCATGATGGGTGAGATCGCAAAACTGACGGCCGGTTCTGACGGGACCCTGGATGAGGCAGCCTTTGACCGGTCCGCACAGATCACCATGGAGGGTGGCATGATCACGAAGATGCCTGAAGGGGCATGGACGCATGATATCACGGACAAAGCGCTGAACTGACTGTTATTGGCGCGTATCTGAGAAAGGCCGGTGTTAAAGCCGGCCTTTTTGCTGCTGCGGGGTGGACTTTGCCGGGTCAGACACCATGTCAGGCTACAGCCACGGGAGCATGAGGACATAAATGAGCAACATGGAAAATCTGGAAACGGAATTGTCTGAAAAGGAACGTCAGGCGCGGGTGAACGAAGCGGCGCTGGCGTCGATTGCTGCGGAACGCAACAGACGTTCGGCCAGCGGGCACGCGGTTATTTCGTCTGCGATGGGGTATGGCAGCGGTGCGCTCGGGAAAGGCCTGTTCGGGCGCATCAGCCACGCCGCGAAGCTCTTTTGCATTCTGTTCGCGTTTCTGGTGCCCAGCCTGCTGATCTGGCAGGTGCTGCTCTGACGCGGCCTGCGCTCTCAGCGCGACAATTTGTGAAGAAAAAAAAACGGCGCCTCA
The DNA here is from genome assembly GCF_012932215.1 of Roseobacter ponti. GTDB lineage: Bacteria > Pseudomonadota > Alphaproteobacteria > Rhodobacterales > Rhodobacteraceae > Roseobacter > Roseobacter ponti. The sequence goes on from NZ_CP048788.1 coordinate 490,034, forward strand.
GGGGCGCCGTTTTCGTCAGAACTCTGTGCTGATCAGGCCAGCGCGATGTTTGTCGCGGATTCGCGACCGTCGCGGCCTGCTTCGATGTCGAAGGTCACTTTCTGGTTGTCTGCGAGGCCGGTCAGACCGGCGCGCTCGACTGCAGAAATGTGTACAAAAACGTCTTTGCTGCCGCCATCGGGTGCAATAAAGCCGAAGCCTTTAGTGGTGTTAAACCATTTCACGGTGCCTGTGGCCATATCCGTGTCTCCTGTATTAATGCTGTCCGCTGAGTGCGACAGCCTGGCGCGGTTGGTCTGGATCGAAGACTGAGCGCCGTGTAGAGGAGAGCAGGTCGACAAAGATTCACTTAGCACTGCGTCATATGGCAGAAACTTTCCCTCCGTTCAAGTCCGGCGCTGACTCACCCTGCGTTTGCGCGGAAAAGCGACAAAAACTGTGTTCTCCTGCGCGCTGATGGTGAGGTCAGCGGCGGTGTGCGCTGGCTGCCGGGGACATAGCAGCAGCCCCGCGCATGTCTTTATGCGTATGCAGCAAAGCCGGCAGGCTGCGCATCGCAAGGACAAGCGTAATACTACCCAGGGTTACGCAAAGTCCTGACAAAACGTAAAGACCGAAGGCCGTGGGCAGTGAAACGTCAAAGAAAATCAACGATGTGACAAAAGTTAAAAAGCCGCATACGCCGCCGAGGAGAGTTGAAATAACAGCCATCTTTAACCCCTTTCGTCGGACAAACTACGGCCTTCGGGTTAATAAAGTCTGACTATTGCGGCGAAATTGGGGCATCCGTTAATTGATTGGGGCCTTTTCCGGGGGCACAAAAATTCGCCCTTAGGTTAATTCCGCGACTTGACAACGTCCTGGCCGGCTTGGGGCCGTTGCGCGGGCCGGATATCGCCGGACCTGCAGAATCACCGGCTTGTGTGACCTGGGTCACAGACCTCTGCCGCAACCGGTGCTTAGCTGCGCAGACGGGCGGCGCGTTTTTGCTTCCCGGGCCGGTGTTTTTGGTGAGCCACCGGCCTGACGACCTCTGAAGATTGCGGCGCAGATATCTTCCGCTGCGCGCAGTCTCTCCCCTCGGCGGGCCGGTGCAGACCGGTCCGCCTTTTTTTCAGGGTATGAGGCCTGATCGGACCCTGCTGTGCCCGTCATGCTGGTCATCCGGACGCCGTGCTGGCAGGGTGCGGTCAGGCGCAGGGAGAAAATGATGATCATCACCGGGATACTGATGGGGCTGCTGGCCACCGTGCTTCTCGATCTGTGGGCACTGACACTGAGCCGGGTCGCGGGCATTCCGGCACCGGACTGGGCGATGGTCGGCCGCTGGGTCGGGCATCTGCCGTCCCGCGTTTTCCACGACAGCATCGGCGATGCGCCAGCGGTAGCGTCCGAACACACTCTCGGCTGGGTTTTTCACTACTCGGTTGGCGTGGCTTACGGCGTACTCCTCGCCGTGATCATGGGACCGGACTGGCTCGCGGCGCCGACGCTGCTCCCGGCGTGGCTTTTCTCGATCCTGATGCTCGGGTTCGGCTGGTTTTTGTTGCAACCGGGCCTCGGCCTCGGAATGGCGGCATCGAAAACTCCTGACCCGACAAAAGCGCGGGTGCTCGGACTGATCGCGCATACGGTTTTCGGGGTCGGTCTTTGGATGGGCGCGATGCTCTTCTAAGGACCGACGGTCAGGCGCGTCACGCGGTGGCGTCCGGTGCCCTGCAGTTCAATCACGCCGATCTCGCCGTATTCCTGCGGAGGCTGCCCGGGTGCGCCAAGCTCCGCCCAGATCGTGCGCAGATTTCCCTTGTTGCCGACCCAGATCACCGTGCCGTCGGGGTAGTCGGCGGTCATGCGCGCGCCGGCCTGCTCTTTCACGATAACGGTGACCGGCAGACCGGTGGCTGTGGCCAGCGGCGCCGCCGTATCAAGGTTGCGCTGAATGTCGGGTGCATAGATCGCATCGAGATCATATCGCGCAAGGGCTGCGGGCATCGCGGCGGCGCGTGCGATCCCCTTTGAGTTCAGCACCTCACCGGCTCTGTCCGCATGGCGGATCATAATGACAGTTGTGCGGGCCGAGGGGGAGACATCAGGCAGGGTACAGGCCGCAAAACCGAGCGGAAGTGCAGCGATCAGGGTCCGGCGGGTTATCATGCCTGTCACTGTGGCTGCATGACGTAACGTAAGCAAGGATTTTGCCAGATCGGTTGCCGGTCCTCGTGCCGATGTTTAACTGCCTTGTTTTGATGATTGTCTGCGTGCCGGGCAGGCGGTGGGGATCAGGGTGCCGCGTGCGGCACCTCGAAAAGTTGTGCCGGGTCATAGCCGTTCTGCCGAAGCACGCTGTTGGCTTTGCTGCGGCGCGCCTCAGAGATCTGCGGACTGCGCGCGAGGATCCAGCCGGCACGGCCGTTGGGCACGCCCACGACCGCCGTCTCATAAGCATCATCGACCCAGAGCACCCAGTAGGGCGCGCGGATGAAGGGCACCGAGGCAAACTGCACCTTCAGCTGCCCGGGCCCTGTGATATCCGCCGTGCCGGCGATCTCTTTCAGCGGTCCGTCCGGGCGGTCCTCGCGGCACTGGTTCAGCACGGAAACGGTATCAGCATCCACCGCGCCATAGGTGGCGGTGGTGGCGGTGCAGCCCTTCTGAAAAGGCACAGGGTATCGCGCGATCTCATACCAGGTGCCGAGATAGCGGGCGGCGTCGAAATCCTGTTGTGCCGTGATCGGGGCGCCGGTGTCGCGGTACTGCGTTCCGCAGGCGGTGAGGAGAGTGAGGGCGAGGAGGAGGGTGCGCATGGGGGCTCCGTGTGCTGAATTCATCTGTTTCTGTTTTTCACACCGGGTCGGGCGGCGGGTTGCTTGCGGTTGTATCAGCGCCTATCCTTGCAGCCTGACAGGACAGATGTGGAGGGCAGGCGATGACGCTGGCACAAACACTATTCCCTGCGATGGCGCTGGTCTTTCTGGGCGGGTGCACTCTTCTTTCACGAAAATGGCCGCGCATGCCGATGGCGTTCGGGATTGTTGCCGTTCTGCTGGCGGGTGCTGCTCTGCTCTCGCTGCCCGTGCTGGCGGTTGGCGGCGGCGCTTTAGCGGTGATCGCGATCCGGCGCTGGCGTACGGCGCGCCGCAGGCCCACGCGAAACCTGTCCGACATGGATCACGATGTACAGGAACGCATCCGGGCCATCGCTGCTGAGTCGCGGTACAGCTCTGCCGGGATTGAATTTTAAACTTCTGCAACGCGGCACGCATCATTTGGATAAGTGTTCAACCAGGCCGGTTTGTATTTCTTCGCGTTGGTACTCAGATGTCAGATCAGATAATTTCGTCTGATCCGGTGGTGTAGGCTCAGCCTGCCGAGCCCGCATCAAGGGCTCAGCGCAGAACTTTGTCTCAATGTCTTTTCTGGTCACACTGTTTCCGCGTCGCGATCTGCTTCAGAGCATTGCAATGGTCGATGTTACCGCACGAACTTTTTGTGTTTCAACCGTTTGGGCTCAAGAGCATCCGCGCCAAGCCTGCGCTTTTTGTCCTCTTCGTAATCCTCGAAGTTGCCTTCGAACCATTCCACATGCGCTTCGCCCTCGAAGGCGAGGATATGCGTGCAGATCCGGTCGAGGAAAAAGCGGTCGTGGCTGATCACCACGGCGCAGCCGGCGAAATCCACGAGGGCGTCTTCCAGCGCGCGCAGGGTTTCCACGTCGAGATCGTTGGTCGGCTCGTCGAGCAGCAGCACGTTGCCGCCTGATTTCAGCAGCCGCGCCATGTGCACGCGGTTGCGCTCACCGCCCGACAAAAGCCCGACTTTTTTCTGCTGGTCCCCGCCCTTGAAGTTGAACGACGAGCAGTAGGCGCGGGAGTTCACCTCGGCATCGCCAAGCTCAATCAGTTCCGCCCCGCCCGAAATCGCCTCCCAGACGGTGGCGCCGGGCTCCAGATCATCCCTCGACTGATCCACATAGGACAGATCCACCGTGTCGCCCATCTCGATGGTGCCCGCGTCGGGTTTTTCCTGCCCGGTGAGCATTTTGAAGAGCGTCGATTTGCCCGCGCCGTTGGGGCCGATTACGCCGACGATGCCGCCGGGGGGCAGGGAGAAATCGAGCCCCTCGACCAGCAGCTTGTCGCCCATATGTTTGCTCAGGCCGGTGACGTCGATCACCTTACTGCCCAGACGCTGGCCGGAGGGGATGACGATCTGCGCCCGGCCCAGTTTTTCGCGCTCAGACTGGTCGGCCATCTCGTTATAGGCGTTGATCCGGGCTTTGGATTTTGCCTGGCGGGCTTTGGCGCCCTGACGCATCCATTCAAGTTCGCGCTCGAGTGTTTTCTGGCGCGATTTGTCCTCGCGGGCTTCCTGCGCCAGGCGTTTGGCTTTCTGCTCCAGCCAGGCGGAATAATTGCCCTCGTAAGGAATGCCCTTGCCGCGATCGAGCTCAAGGATCCAGCCCGTGATATCATCGAGGAAATAGCGGTCGTGGGTGACGATCAGGATCGTGCCTTTGTAATCCATCAGGTGTTGTTGCAGCCAGGCGATGGTTTCGGCATCAAGGTGGTTGGTCGGTTCGTCGAGGAGCAGCATATCGGGGGCTTCGAGCAGCAGCTTGCAGAGTGCCACGCGGCGCGCTTCACCGCCTGAAAGCTTCGTGATATCAGCATCATCCGGCGGACAGCGCAGCGCTTCCATGGAGACATCGATCTGGCTGTCGAGATCCCAGAGGTTGTCCGCGTCGATCTGATCCTGCAGCTTCGCCATCTCGTCTGCGGTTTCATCCGAGTAGTTCATCGCAAGCTCGTTATAACGATCAAGGACCGCCTTTTTGTCCGCCACGGCGAGCATCACGTTTTCGCGTACGGTGAGCTCCGGGTCGAGCTTCGGTTCCTGCGGCAGATAGCCGACAGTGGCGCCTTCGGCATGCCAGGCCTCGCCCTGAAACTCTGTGTCGAGGCCCGCCATGATCTTCATGAGCGTGGATTTACCCGCGCCGTTGACGCCAACCACGCCGATTTTCACACCCGGCAGAAAGTTCAGATGAATGTTTTCAAAACATTTTTTCCCGCCCGGATAGGTCTTTGAGACGCCGGACATGTGATAAACGTACTGATAGGCGGCCATGGGAATGCTCCTGATTCATCCTGTGCGAAGAGTTGCCGGGAGTGATAGCGAAGCTGCAAATGATGAGCAATGTGCGAAACGGTGAAGACCGCGCGTCACGGTCCTGCAGTACGCCCTGTCAGGTGCGTTTTTTCAGCTTTTTCGATTGGGTGCGCATGGCGGCTTCAAGCAGAGCCGCGACTTCGGTGCGTTTCATGGCCCGCGCTGTGTCGAGCGCGTTTGTCGGCACATAGTCCTCATCCATGACATCGGGGTCGGCGCCGTTGTCCAGCAGGTGACGAATGACAGCCGGAGAGGACCACGCGGCAGCGCGATGCAGGGCCGTTACCCCAAGGGTCACACGCTGGTTGATATCGACGCCTGCCGCGAGCAGCAGATCGATTATCTCACAGGTCACCGCTGCGGCTTTGACGGGATCGCGCAGGTCAGACCGGTCGGTTCGGTGCGGCGCATCGGCTTCGGTCTGAAGGGCGGCCATCAGGGCGGTAAAGCCTTCGTCATCCATATAATGCACGTCTGGGTTTTTGCTCAGCACCCAGGCGACGGATTCGGGCACAGCACTTTCGATTGCCGTTGAAAGCCAGTGGTGGTTCAGCCACCCATCGGTGCCAAGGGGGAAATCACTCAGGTGAGTGAGCTCTTCGAGGCGCGCGATATCCGCAGTCTGAAACGCGTCAAAGGCATTCATCCAGGCACGGATTGCAGGGTCGGTTTGCTCGGAAGGCATAAGAATCTCTTCTCTGGCGTATGGGGGCGGCATATGTCGAACGGGCGGGGCAGCGCCAGGATGCAGGCGTTCTGCGGCGAAACTGTGACATCATCCGCCAGAACCGGCGTCGGGGTGACCGGCTCAGACGCGCCCGAAACGGTAGCGGCACCGTGGGAAGCGACGCCGTCGACTGAAACAACAGACGAGGCGATGCCGGAACGCGCCCCGCAAGCCATGCCATTGACAAAACTGCGCGCGCGCCGTTCAAAAGCATCCGGACAGCGCAGGGGAGAGCGACAGGCGTGCGGCAGGGGTTTCCCATAGCGCGAAGCGGCGAGGTCATCGGGCTTCTGGGCGGATCGTTTGATCCCGCGCATCGCGGGCATGTGCACATCACGGTTGAGGCGCTCAAGCGCTTTGGTCTCACCCGTGTGTGGTGGCTGGTCAGCCCCGGAAATCCGCTCAAAACGCAGGGGCCTGCACCCCTGGAAAGCCGCATGGCGCGCGCCCACGCTGTGATGCAGCACCCGCGCGTGCAGATCACCGACATCGAGGCGCGTCTGGGCACGCGGTACACGGCCGAAACGCTTGCTGCGCTGCGCGCGCTTTATCCCGGCGTACGCTTTGTCTGGTTGATGGGCGCGGATAATCTCGCGCAGCTGCACCGCTGGCAGGACTGGCGGCAGATCGTTGAAACCGTGCCGCTGGGGGTGCTTGCCCGCCCGGGCGACAGAATTTCCGCGCGGATGAGCCGGGCGGCCCGCGTCTATGATACCTGCCGTATACCGGGGCGCGAAAGCCAGCGGCTGGCACACGCGACGGCGCCGGCCTGGTGTTTTGTCAACGTCCCGATGATAGCCCAGTCATCAAGCGAAATCCGCGCGGCGGGCGGCTGGAACGGCTGACCGGCAACACCCGGGATGATTGTCAGATTTGTGATATCACGCCCTGTTGTGCAGGTGCGCGCAGTGAGGTTACCCTGCGCCCATGAGCAGATTTCACCGACCAGATCTCACCCGCAGGCTGTTTCTGACCGGGGCTGCGGCAGGCCTTGGGTTCTCTGCCCGTGCGGAAGGCCTTCTGACCTCGCCGCGTCCGGTTCTGCGCGGCGTGCCGCGCCCGCCGGAAGCCGGTCGCCTGCTGGAAAAGGCCCGGATCAGCGGCGATGTGGTCTGGGCTGTGGCGGACGCAAAGACGGGTGAATTTCTTGATGCTCATATGCCCGATACCGCCCTTGCACCGGCCAGCGTGACCAAAGCCATCACAGCGCTTTATGCGCTGGATACCCTTGGTGCAGAGCATCGGTTTACCACCAGAATTATTGCGGCAGGCGAGATCAAAGACGGGGTTCTTGACGGTCATCTGATACTGGCCGGCGGGTGTGACCCTCTGATGGATACCAGTGATCTTGCCGCTCTTGCCCTGCGTCTCAAAGAGACCGGCATCCGGGAAGTCCGTGGAGGGTTCATCGTGCACGAGGGGCCGGTTGCCTCACTGCCCTCGATTGATCCCGGCCAGCCTGATCACCTCGGCTATAACCCTGCCGTTTCGGGTATCGCGCTCAACTTCAACCGCGTGCATTTCGAATGGAAACGGGTGTCGGGTGAATACGCGGTCACAATGGATGCTCGTGCGGGGAAATACCGCCCCGATGTGGATGTGGCACAGATGCGGGTGCGCGACCGCCGCGCGCCGGTCTATACCTATGAAGACAGCATGAACCGTGATCTGTGGACCGTGGCGCGCAGTGCGCTGGGCCGTGAGGGCGCGCGGTGGCTGCCGGTGCGCAAACCGGGTCTGTACGCTGGTGAAGTCTTTGCAACACTGGCGCGCTCGAACGGTATCGTACTGAAGGCGCCCGCCGTGTCGCGCAGCCTGCCGGAAGGCCGGACAATTGCCCGGATCGAGAGCGCTCCACTCAGCGATATCCTGCAGGCGATGCTGAAATACTCCAATAATCTGGTAGCTGAGATGGTGGGGCTTGCCGCCACACAGGCGCGCAGGGGGCAGGCGGAAAGCCTCGCTGCGTCCGCAGCAGAGATGAACGACTGGGCGCGCGAAGAGCTTGGGATGCGCATGCCGGCTTTTGCCGATCATTCAGGGCTTGGCAGTGCCAGCCGCGTATCTGCGCGCGATATGGTGCTGGGTCTTTGTGCTGTGAAACATGCCTCGTTGCTCAGACCACTGCTGAAGCCGGTGAAGCTTCTCGATGCTCAGGGGCGGACGATCAATAATCACCCTGTGAAAGCCGATGCCAAGACCGGCACGCTGAATTTTGTTTCAGGACTTGCGGGATATGTGACTGCTCCGGGCGGGCGGGAGCTGGTTTTTGCTTATTTCAGTGCGGATGAGGGTATCCGCGCGACCATTCCGCGCGAAGCACGCGAACGCCCGCAGGGGGCCCGGACATGGGCGTCGCGCTCGCGGCGTCTGCAACGACAGCTGATCATGAGCTGGGGGGCGCAGTTCAGCAGTCCGGGATAGCGCCGGCGCGGGGCTGCGGTCAAAGTTTTGCCTGAAATCTCTGTCAGGCTGTGCGTGTGACGAAATACGCCATACCCCCTGTCGACCGCCTGCTCAGAGGCATCTCCACCAATCACGTGGAAACCGTGCGCTCCGCATGGGGTGAGCTGTTGAGCGCCAGGGCGCCTGCGACGGGTCAGGTGATTGCGAAACTGGCCTCTGAGGTCTGGGAACAGCCGCCACGCGGGCCGTCGGGGCCGTATTTCGGTGTGCTGCTGGCGCTGCTGGATACGCTGGATCCTGAGGCTTTTGAAAGCGTGGTCGGGACGCTGCGCAAACGCCGTCTGAACCCGTTGCACCGACGCACGTTGGAGGTTGTCGCACAGCGTGTCGGTGAGACACCTGCCTGTCATATCGGCGACGGTGTGCCGGTTTACATCTCAAAGGACATCGCCGCGCCGGCGATGGTGCAGACCAACCTGAGCAGGTGGAGCAGGACACGCGGGCTGGCCCTTGACGGGATCACCCGGATCGATGTGATCGGCCGCGCCGCGCATCTCGATTATCTCGGACGCTACAATATGTTCTTTTCGGGTATCGTGCTGACATGGCCGGTCAGGCCACAGCGTGGCCTGCGCCTGTGGTTTGAAAAGCTGAGCGCCGAATTCACATTTTATCATGAGATCGGACACCACGTCTGTGGCCACTCCGAAGGCGGGCAGGTTGCTGAACAGGAAAAAGAAGCCGACGATTATGCGCGACGTATGATGCGGCGCGCGCGCCCGGTTCTGACGTCAGCCGGGCGGCTGTTGCTCTGGCCTCTTACGCCTGCCATCCGACGGCTCAAAGCGGCACACCATCCCTCAGAACGCGCGGGCTGAGAGCCGGCGCCGCGCTTTTCAGGTCAGGTGGCGCGCGCGGGCTCCGCGTTCAATTGCCGCCGCCGCCAGCCTGTCAAGGGAGAGCTCATAGCGGATTTCTTCAAGCAGCCGCAGCTCTGTTTCTTCAAGGGTGCCGTCGGCAGCGGCCACATCGCAGGCCAGTGCATAGGCGGTCTCAAAGAGCCGTTCAGGCAGGCTGTCGCGGATCAGACCAAAAAGCGCATCGAGCCCGTCTTCCTGCTCGAAAAGATCAAAGACCACCTGGCTCACCACCGTCAGGCGGTCATCATCGTAATCGGCAAAGATAGGCAGTGTCTCCACCGCGGTTTCGATTTTAACCAGCTCGGTCGTGCGGATGTCCTCGTCGGAGGCTGAGATCGCGATCATCAGCGCCACGAGACTGTCCTGCGGGCTGAAAGCATGGGCGGGGTTATCATTCACGGGCTGGGTGCTTTCACTGGGCTGACTGTTGCGCGCAATTTATTGACGCCGGAGGGGCAACGCAATAGGGACGGGCGAAACCCTGCGCAGAGGGCGCAGAACCCGAACCCGGAGCCGAAAATGTCCCAGTCCCGTGACGCCGCAATGACCAGTAAAGCTTGGCCTTTCGAAGAAGCGCGCCGGGTGCTCAAACGCTATGAAAAGGCACCGCCGGAAAAGGGCTATGTGATCTTTGAAACCGGGTATGGCCCCAGCGGCCTGCCGCATATCGGTACATTCGGCGAGGTCGCGCGCACCAGTATGGTGATGCGGGCGTTTCAGGAAATTTCTGATATTCCAACGCGTCTGATCTGTTTTTCGGATGATCTGGACGGGATGCGTAAGGTCCCGGGCAATGTGCCGAACCCCGAAAGCCTTGCCGGGCATCTGCAGCGGCCGCTGACGTCGGTGCCGGACCCTTTCGGCACGCATGAAAGCTTCGGGCATCACAATAATGCCATGCTGCGGCGATTCCTGGACACCTTCGGGTTTGAGTATGAATTCATCTCTGCCACCGAGTTCTATAACACCGGGCAGTTCGACGAGATCCTGCTGCGCGCGACGCAGAAGTATGATGAGATCATGGAGGTCATGCTGAAATCGCTGCGCGAGGAGCGGCGTCAGACCTATTCGATCTTCCTGCCAATTCATCCGGATACAGGGCGCGTGATGTATGTGCCGATGAAGGAAGTGAACGCGGCTGACGGCACGATTACTTTTGACGATGAGGACGGCACAGAAATGACGCTGCCGGTCACGGGTGGTAATGTGAAGCTGCAGTGGAAACCGGATTTCGGCGCCCGCTGGGCGGCCCTGGGCGTCGATTTCGAGATGTATGGCAAGGATCACTCCACCAATACGCCGATTTACGACAAGATCTGCCGCATCCTCGGACATCGCGCGCCGGAGCATTTCACCTATGAGCTCTTTCTGGATGAGAATGGTCAGAAAATTTCCAAGACCTCGGGCAACGGTGTCAGCATTGACGAATGGCTGACATATGCGAGTGCCGAAAGCCTGTCGTATTTCATGTATCTCAAGCCGAAAACCGCCAAGCGGATGTATTTTGACGTGATCCCGAAAGCCGTTGATGAATACCATCAGCAGCTGCGCGCCTTTCCCGGACAGGATATAGTTCAACAGCTGAACAACCCGGTCTGGCACATTCATGGCGGCAATGTACCGACCTCTGATATGGTGGTGCCTTTCTCGATGCTACTTAATCTTGCCAGCGTTTCGGGGGCCGAGGACAAGTCACAGCTCTGGGGCTTTATCCAGCGCTATGCGCCTGAAACCAATGCGGAAAAGAACCCGGATATGGATGCCGCTGTGGGCCACGCCCTGCGTTATTACACCGATTTCGTGAAACCGCAGAAAGTCTACCGTGCGCCGACAGACCTTGAGCGTGAAGCCCTGACCGATCTGCGTGATAAGCTCAGCGCCTGGGAGGGACCCGTGGAGGATGAGGCGCTTCAGTCAGTTGTTTATGCCTGTGGTCGTGAGCGGTTTGATCCCTTGCGGTCGTGGTTTACGGCGCTTTATGAAGTGCTGCTCGGGGCGAGCCAGGGGCCGCGGTTCGGCGGATTTATCGCACTTTACGGTGTGGCCGAAACGGTGGCGCTGATTGACGCTGCACTGAGCGGCGAACTCGCGGATCACAGCTGAAACTCTTGCCGCGCGGCTCTCGTGACTTATCCTTGACGGGCAGGGATGAGGAGAGATGACATGCGCGCGGCACTTATCGGACTGATCACAACGGCACTGATGGCCTTTCCTGCCCTCTCAGAGCCTGCGGACATTGAAGCGGTCATTGATCGCCAGCTGACGGCACTCAGCGCGGATGATTTTGAGGAAGCGTTCACCTTTGCCAGCCCCGGCCTGCAGCGGCTTTTCCAGTCGCCGGAGAATTTTCAGCGGATGGTCGTCACGGGCTATCCGATGGTCTGGCGCTTTTCTGAGGTGCGTTTTCTTGAACTGCGCGAAGAAGGCGGAGCGTTCTGGCAAAAGGTGATGATCACCGACCAGAAAGGCGTGGTGCATCTTCTGGATTACCGGATGCTGCAGACCGCAGACGGGTGGCGGATCAACGGTGTGCAGATCCTCGACAGCGCGCAGATGAACGTCTGAATCTCATCCAGGCTGAACGGCTGACGCCGTATGTCATGTCCGCTCCGACCTGCTGGTGCAGGGCTGAGCGTGCGGGCGCCTGAAGCTCAGAATTCGCGCCAGAGACCAAGTTTGAGGCGAGTATCACCGCCGCCGGCAACCGGATATTCGAGCCCGAACTGTAGGGTCGTTGCGCTGTCCGGGCGCGGCAGGATGAGCACTGAGGGGGCCAGCTGCGCATAATATTCGCCGTCCTCGAATGTATTGAACATCTGTAGCATCGCTTTGATCTGTGGCGTAAAGCCCATGCCGAATGTGCCGTCGATCTTGATCCGTGTCGCGGCCGGCGCGCTGGCGAAATTGACGCTGCTTTCCACTGTGGCCCAGCCCCAGCGTTCACCCCAGGGGACCCCGCGCCCCCAGCTTAGCCCGACTTCAACCGCGGGAGACAAATCCAAACCGGTGTACCGCCCGCCCAGCCCAGCGTGCCAGGCAAAGCGGTGTATCCCGTCGGTGGACCCGAGCGGGAAGCGCAGAAAAACCACGCCGGCGCCGTCAGCAGCCCCGGTTCGGTCGAGACCAAAACTGAGGTCGAGCCCGAGGTTAATGCTGTCGGTGAGGCCATACTCAGCATAAATGCTGCCGGAGGTATCCCTGCTTTGTGTGACAGTACCCGAGGCCGAGGCGAAACCGCTGCCCTTTTCGCGCAGCCACGGGCCTGCTGCGGCCGGTGCAGCAGTCAGCAGGCAGAGCAGAGATGCCGTCAGAGCTGTCTGCATTGGTATCCTTCCCGCCGTACATCATGGTTAACGATGGTTAACAAATGGTTACGGGAGGCAGGGTGCAGCGTGTACGGGTGACGATGTTGCGGCATGCGTCAGGAGCCCCCCGTTCACCGGGTCGCGGGGCGGCGCGCCGGACCCGCCTGCTTGCAGGCTGCAAAACTGCTCAGACGCCGGCTTCGGCTCTGCAGTCGCGGAAAGCGGCAACCGCTGGTGCCGCACCGGCCAGCGAGAAACTCACGTCCGCCGTCCCGAACGTAGCGGTCACCCGTTCATTGTACTGCAGTCCGTTGAGCACATTCCCGAACCCGCGATCGGCGACTGTGACCGACAGACCGTCCCGCGATGGCATATGCCGGTTGGTGGAAATCTGAAGCGGCCGGTCGCCTTCAAAGGACATCGAGAAGAGCGGCGCGCTGTCGAAGGGCGCAGATTGTGAGACGGTCACCGTGTAAAGCGGTTGGGTCGGATCATACGTGAGCTCAATCGCAGCGGTGTCGCTGGCGTGACGAAGCACGCAGGGAAGGCCCGGTGTAAACTCCCAGGCGGCAGCGGGTGAGGCGGTCATAAGGAAGATCAGCAATCTGGTCATACCGAAATCAGATAGCGCACCGGCGCGTCCCAGCCACATGCCGTTCGGGAGCCGACTTTTTTTTGGAACTTCTGTGCTGGTGCAGTGGTTTACCCCGCAACAGCCCGGCAGCCCTGCAAAGGAACGAGCCGAGCAAACCAGAATACGGAAGGAAACGACATGAAAAATACAGCTCTTATTCTTGGCGGCGTTGTCGTCGTACTCGGCCTTGCTGCAGCAGCCTATATGGTGGACATCGATCAGACCGAAGAGGCCAGCCTGCCCGACGTTGACGTCAGCGTCGAAGGTGGCAACCTGCCCGAGTTTGACGCCGAAGTGGGCTCAGTCACTGTGACCGAAGAGACCGCAACCGTGCCCGTACCGGACGTTGATGTCTCTGTGGATCAGGCCGAGGTCTCCGTGCCCGGCATCGAAATCACACCGCCTGAAGAAGATGATCAGATCGCTTCTAACTAAGACTGCGGCCTGAATGGCCCTGTCAGACAGCACTTAAGGCCTCTCCGGTTACCGGGGAGGCCTTTGTCATTCTGTAAGATGCCTTATCCGCGTCGTTTGCGTTTAACGCCTCCGCGCATACCCCCCCGGCCCATCGTACTGCGCCCGGAGGCTTTTTGCGCATCATCGACGGCTTTGTCGACCGCCTGCTGTCTGGCCATAGGATCGTCCGCAATGGCAAGATCGACCGCTTCCAGACGCTTGACCTCGTCGCGCAGGCGTGCGGCTTCCTCGAATTCGAGGTTTTCAGCAGCTTTGCGCATGTCGGTGCGCAATCCATCCAGCACGGCCTGCAGGTTGCCGCCGGCCATCGGATTGTCGACCTTTGCCGTCACGCGGTTCATATCCACGTCGCCTTTGTAGAGCCCGGCGAGAATATCCTCGACGTTCTTTTTCACGGTTTGCGGTGTGATCCCGTGCTCTTCGTTATAGGCGAGCTGTCTGGCGCGGCGTCTGTCCGTTTCTCCGATCGCCCGTTCCATCGAGCCGGTTATGCGGTCGGCGTACATGATCACGCGGCCGTCGGCGTTACGCGCAGCACGGCCGACAGTCTGGATGAGCGAGGTTTCCGAACGCAGAAAGCCCTCTTTATCCGCGTCGAGAATGGCCACGAGGCCACATTCGGGAATGTCGAGCCCTTCTCGCAGCAGGTTGATCCCGATCAGAACGTCAAATGCCCCGAGGCGCAGATCCCGCAGGATCTCGATGCGCTCGATCGTGTCGATATCGCTGTGCATATAGCGCACACGGATGCCCTGTTCGTGCATGTATTCGGTCAGGTCCTCAGCCATGCGTTTTGTGAGCGTCGTCACCAGCGTGCGGTAGCCGTCAGCGGCAACTTTGCGCACCTCATCCAGCAGATCATCGACCTGCATCTCGACCGGACGGATTTCAATTTCGGGGTCAATGAGGCCGGTGGGCCGGATGATCTGTTCGGTAAAGACGCCACCCGCCTGTTCGATTTCCCAGGAAGCGGGGGTAGCGGAGACAAAGACCGACTGCGGGCGCATGGCATCCCATTCCTCAAACTTGAGGGGGCGGTTGTCCATGCAGGAGGGCAGGCGGAAGCCGTGCTCTGCCAGTGTGAATTTGCGCCGGTAGTCGCCTTTGTACATGCCACCGATCTGCGGCACTGAGACGTGAGATTCATCCGCAAAAACAATCGCATGGTCGGGGATGAACTCAAAAAGCGTGGGAGGTGGTTCTCCCGGTGCACGGCCCGTGAGATAGCGCGAATAGTTTTCGATCCCGTTACAGACACCGGTCGCTTCCAGCATCTCCAGGTCGAAGTTGGTGCGTTGTTCCAGACGCTGCGCTTCAAGCAGTTTGCCGTCTTTCACCAGCTGATCGAGCCGGATGCGCAGCTCTTTTTTGATGCCGATGACGGCCTGCTGCATCGTCGGTTTGGGCGTGACATAGTGCGAATTCGCGTAGACCCGGATCTGGTCGAAAGTGTCTGTCTTTTCGCCGGTCAGCGGGTCGAACTCGGTGATGCTTTCCAGTTCCTCGCCAAAAAAGGACAACCGCCAGGCACGGTCTTCGAGGTGAGCAGGAAAAATCTCGAGACTGTCGCCGCGCACCCGAAAAGAGCCGCGCTGGAATGCCTGATCGTTCCGGCGGTACTGCTGGGCGACCAGATCGGCCATCACCTGGCGCTGGTCGTAGCTTGAGCCGACCTTCAGATCCTGGGTCATCGCGCCGTAGGTTTCTACCGATCCGATACCGTAGATGCACGACACCGAGGCCACGATGATCACATCATCGCGTTCAAGCAGAGCACGGGTGGCGGAGTGGCGCATCCGGTCGATCTGTTCGTTGATCTGGCTCTCTTTCTCGATATATGTATCGGACCGCGCGACATAGGCTTCGGGCTGATAATAGTCGTAGTAGGACACGAAGTACTCGACCGCATTGTCCGGAAAGAACCCTTTGAATTCACCGTAAAGCTGGGCTGCAAGCGTCTTGTTCGGCGCCAGAATGATCGCCGGGCGCTGGGTTTTTTCGATGACCTTCGCCATGGTAAAGGTTTTGCCGGTGCCGGTCGCGCCGAGCAGAACCTGGTCGCGTTCTCCTGACACGAGGCCATCGGAAAGCTCGGTGATCGCGGTGGGCTGGTCGCCGGCCGGCTCAAATTCCGTTTTGAGCACGAACTTTCGGCCGCCTTCCAGCTTTGGCCGGCTGCGGACATCAGGCGCGGGGTTGGCCATGACGGCCGGGGCTTCCGAAGAATCGGTCTGGGCGTAGGGCATATGCTCTCCGTGGGGGTTGTCTCTAAGGTGTCACGTTTTGCCGCGCGTTCAAGAGCCCCCGGCGCACAGCTGTCAGAAACTGACAGTACCGGCCGGAGTTTCTTTGCAATACGTGATGCCCTAAGGTCAGGCACAGACTGGAACACGGACGATATCATGCAGAGCCGGTTGGCGGTTATCATGTTTGCGGACATCGTGGGTTTTTCCGCCATGATGGAAGCCGATCAGGCGGGCACGGTGCGGATCGTGCGCGCGCTGCGGTCGGATACGTTCGAGCCGGTCATTTCAGCGCATGGCGGCGAGGTGCTCAAGCGGCTTGGAGATGGCTGGATTATCGCCTTTGCCTCAGTCGCAGCCTGCGTGGACGGAGCGATGCAGGCGCAGAAAGCACTTCTGAGCGTCCCGGGCGTGCAGCTGCGCGTCGGATGTCATATCGGCGATATCGTACAGGATGATGAGGATATTTACGGCAGCGGGATCAATATCGCGGAGCGGATTCAGGCCGAGACCCCGCCGGGCGGTGTCATGGTTTCCGAGGATGTCTATCGTCAGCTTTCAGGGGCGGCGGCCGGGGCGCTGAAAGAAGCCGGTGTCTTCCGCCTGAAAAACATCTCCGCACCGGTGCGGCTTTATCAGTGGCGCCCCGCTGATCAGACTTCTGCAAACACCGGAGAGGCGACTTCAATCGCTGTGGCTGCCATAGAACACGCGCCCCGGGATGCCGACACAGCCGCCATTGCCGGTGATCTGCGCGAACAGCTCTTTGTGCGTCTGTCGCGGCGGACCGGGATTGTTGTCTATGACGCCCTCGCCCGCGACGTGGGAGACGCGACCTATGATCTGCGCAGCAGGCTCCGGGTCGCCGGGGACCGCGGCAGGCTCAGCCTCACTCTTGTCCTGCGATCGGATGGCCGGCCCGTCTGGTCAGAAAGCTATGACCGCAGCACAGCGGATATTTTCGATTTCTGCGACGGGGTGCTGGAACGTGCGGAATCAGACCTGCGGCTGCAGACAAACGCCTTTGATGGTGACCGGCTTGCGCATATCCCTGATGAAGCGCTGAGCGTGTCCGAACTGCGCTCCCGCGCGGCACAACTCTTTTACAGGGTATCCTATGAGAGCTGGATACACGGTCGCAATCTGATGCGTCGCGCGCTGCAGCTGAACCCGGGGGATGGTGTGGCGCTTGCCATGCTGGCAGAGGCGGAAGTCATGCTGGCTGCCGCGCGCTATGAGCAGGTTCCGCAAGACCTCAGTGAAGAACTGGCGCGCGGGCTGGATCACGCGATCGAGCAGAACCCGGGCAGTGATTATGTGTTCTGGGCACGCGGGATATTCCGGGTGATCTGCACCGATGATATCCGCGGCGCACGTGCGGATCTGGAGAGTTCGCGGCGCAACAATCCCGCCTATACCGAGGCGCATGAACTGGAAGGCCATATCCTGATGGCCGAAGGAGACTGCGCGGGTGCGGCCAGGCAGTTTGAAGTGTTTCAGAACCAGTCACAAAATCCGCTGTTGCCAAACCGGCTGTTTCTGAACGCTGTGGCACTTTACTGTGACGGTCGGGCCGGGGAGGCGATGACCCTCGCGCGCCGGGCTGCTGATGTCCGGCCGGGTGACCGGGTGCTGCATGCAATGGTGTCCCACGCAGCCCGGGCTGCGGGTGACGATGAAACAGCAGGAAGGTATCGCGCCCGCGCCGACGGTCTTGTTCCCGCGCCGTCGATCTGCGCCCGCGCTCCCCTGGTGCCGGAGCCGCATCAGGATCTGGTGCAGGCACTGGCCCGCGAGTCGCGCCCGGGCTGAGGCCGGGGTCACAGCAATCCGAGGGTCCGGAAAGAGCTTTCGGCATTTTTGCCGATGATCACGTGATCATGCACCCTGGTATCGATTGCCTGGCAGGCCAGCACGATGTTATCGGTCATCTCTATGTCGGCATTGCTGGGTGAGGGATCGCCGGAGGGGTGGTTGTGTACCAGAATCAGGGCCGCCGCATTGAGCTCCAGGGCGCGTTTGACGACTTCGCGGGGATAAACCGGCACATGGTTGATGGTGCCGCGTGCCTGCTCCTCATCAGCGATCACGACGTTCTTATTGTCGAGAAAAAGGATACGGAATTGTTCTGTGTCGCGGTGCGCCATTGAAGTGCGGCAGTAGTCAATAAGGTCGTCCCAGCAGGAGAGTACGCAGCGCTGCAGCACCCGTGCCTGGGCCATCCGCTGAGCAAACGCCTCGACGAGGCGCAGCTGAAAAAACACTTTACGCGTTGTACCGCGTACCTGCAGCAGGCGGTGCTCGGATGCTGCCACCACGCCGTTGAGGTCGCCGAAGGTTTCCAGAAGTTTTTTGGCAAGCGGTTTGACGTCAATCCGTTCGATCGCATTGCACAGGAGCAGTTCCAGCAGCTCGTATTCCGGCATCGGCGCATGGCCGCCGCTGAGAAACCGGGTGCGCAGCCGCTGCCGGTGCCCTGTATAATGTGGCGAGGGCCCGCCGCCCCGGGTGGCAAATTCACCCTGTGCGAGCGGCTTTGTTTCTGCCCAGGCCGGGATGCGCTGGTCCAGATCCTGCAACCCGCGCAGGGCTTCTTCGGAAAATCCGCTGCTTCTGTTTGTCACGACCCTCGTCCCTTCTCCTGTTCACGGCCCGCAGGCGAGTGTGAAACGGGATGGTTAGCGAAAGGTTAACGCGGAACCGCTCAGGGTCTTATGCGACAAATCTGCCGCAAAAGGCATCTTGCCCCGGTATCGCGATACCCGGTATGATGTGCCCGGTAGACAGGAGAGCTTTGTCATGCGCGCACGCATTTATCAGCCAGCAAAAACCGCCATGTCATCGGGCATGGCCAAAACCCATACATGGGTTCTGGACTTTGCTCAGGCCTCTGCGCGTGAGGTTGACCCGCTGATGGGGTGGACATCCTCTGACGATACACAGAGCCAGGTCCGCATGCGCTTCAAAACCAAAGAAGCCGCCGTGGAATATGCGCGCGAAAACGGGATCTCCGCCGAAGTGCAGGAGCCCAAAAAGCGCAAGCCCAATATCCGGCCAGGCGGCTATGGCGAGAATTTCGCAACCGGTCGTCGCGGCGCCTGGACGCACTGATGACCGCGATCGTTCGCGTTCGCGCGGATGAACCGGATGTTGCACAGCTGCTGACGCGTCACTTCGAGCTGATGCGGTCCCAGAGCCCTCCCGAAAGCTGCCATGTCCTGCCCGGCGACGCGCTGAACGCGCCTGATATCACTTTGTATGGCCTGCGGGATGCGGATGAGGTTGTGGCCGTCGGGGCGATCCGCAAAACGGGTAGCGGCGAGATGGCCCATGGTGAGCTGAAATCCATGCATACCGCTCAGGAACGGCGGGGTCAGGGGCTGGCCAGGCACCTTTTGCGCGGAATGATCAGCGAGGCGCGTTCCGCCGGCATAACTGTGCTGAACCTTGAGACCGGGGCAGGCGAGGAACACGCGGCAGCGCGCCGGTTGTATCATTCCGAAGGGTTCCGGGAATGTCCGCCTTTCGGCGAATATGTAAGCGACCCGCTGAGTGTTTTCATGACCCGCAGGATCTGAGACTTGCGCCACGGCGCCGGCTGCGGCATGAGGGGGAAGCGGTCCCTTAGCTCAACTGGATAGAGCAGCTGACTTCTAATCAGCAGGTTGAGGGTTCGAGTCCTTCAGGGATCGCCAGTTTTTCACGACATGCACATTCTGTTGAGAATGGCGGCCTCAGCAGAGGTCAGAGCAGGGCATCGACCTCCGTCCGGGTTGGCATGGCGGGTGCTGTACCCTTGCGGGTGACGGAGATGCCGGCCGTTGCACACCCGATCTGCACCGCGCGCTCCGGGGTCAGCCCTTCGGCCAGTGCCGCGGCGAAAGCGCCGTTGAAAGCGTCACCGGCACCTGTGGTTTCCACTACGTCGCCGGCGCGCACGGCGGGCACCAGGCCATGGCCGCTGAGATACGCCCCCTGTTCTCCCATCGTGATGATCGGTCGGCTCACCCCGAGGGCAATCAGCACGTCGCAGGCTTTTTGCGCATCACCGGACGTCTGAACGGCAACGCCGGTCAGGGCTTCACATTCGGTCTCGTTGGGCGTTACGTAATCGCAGAGCGCCAGCATGCCGTCGGGCAGGGTGGTGGCGGGGGCGGGGTTCAGCACCGTTGTCACTCCGGCGGCGCGGGCAATCTCAAGGCCCCGCACCGCAGCCTCCATTGGCTGTTCCAGCTGCGTGACAAAGACATCCGCGCTGCGGATCAGCTCTGCGTGGTCTTCGATGTCCTGCTCCGAGATCAGCGCCGCAGCACCGGGCGCGATAATGATGGCATTGTCGCCGCTGGTCTCTTCGATGAAGATATAAGCGGCCCCGGTGTAGCTTTCTGTGGTTTGCTGCACATGGGCGATCACCCCGGCCTCCGCCCAGGTGTCGAGCGCGAGTTTGCCGAAATCGTCCTGGCCCAGACGCGAGATCATATGCGTCTGGGCCCCGATCCGTGCGCAGGCAACGGCCTGGTTGGAGCCTTTACCCCCCGGACCAAGGGCAAAGGAATTGCCCATAACCGTCTCGCCCATGCGCGGCATGCGGTCGGCGCGATAGGCGGTATCGGCGACGAAAACGCCGAGGATCACAACGGTTCCCATCCCTTAACTCCCGTCCGGCGGAACAACGCCCTTTCGCAAAGCAAAACATCCGTAGAACCGCCGCTCCCCGGTCTGGATGACCGCATATGCCTGTCTGGAGCGGTCATAAAAGGCAAAGCGTTCAATGCTCATCATTGCGGGGCCACCGGCTGCTGTCACTTCACCCTGCACCTCGTCCATTACAGGCAGAATCGTGTCGGGTTCATCGACCACCTCCATGCGGGCGGCGGCATCATCTACGAACGTGTCGATCGGATAGACCGAGAGCACGGCCCTGACGACCTCGGCAGCGGGCCGGTCGATGCGCAGCACGTGGCCCAGAACGGTGTCGCGGGCAACGCTGTCGGAGGGAAAGTTCGTATCTGCGATGATCAGATCATCCCCGTGCCCCATGGCGCGCAGGGCATAGAGAACGTCGGCGTTCAGCAGGGGATCAAGTCCTTTAAGCATAGGTCGGGTCCTTTCCGGTTATGGAGCGAAGGTCTGTGTCACAGCGCGGGCCATGGCGGCACCGATGGCAGCATGGGCGGTGGCATCGAGGTGCACGCCGTCCACCGGGTCAACCGCGGCTGCGTCATTCATATCGGCAAAGCCTGCCTGACCGGCCTCTGCCACCGCGCGCAGGAGGTCAGGCAGGGCGGCGGATTTCGCGGCCGCCCCGGCGAAAGTGTCGATGAAGATCCCGGTTTCCAGCACCTGCACAGGGGCGGCGAGCAGCACGGCAGGAGGCGCGCCGTCGGGGCCACAGTCAGACCGGCGGATCTCCTGCACCATCCGTTGCAGGCCCAGCGAT
Organism: Roseobacter ponti; assembly: GCF_012932215.1. GTDB lineage: Bacteria > Pseudomonadota > Alphaproteobacteria > Rhodobacterales > Rhodobacteraceae > Roseobacter > Roseobacter ponti. The sequence goes on from NZ_CP048788.1 coordinate 511,355, forward strand.
ATGTCATGCGCGGAGACACCAAAGCGCGCTTTGAGATCATTGGTGCCAAGCATCACGATTACCAGATCGAGCGGGCGATGGGTTTCAAGCAGTGCCTGCAGAACGCGCAGCCCGTTTTTGTGCGCTCCCTCGACCGGATCGTCGAAAACCGCTGTGCGTCCGGGATGACCCTCGGGAATGACTTCCCAGCCGGGGCCGAGCGCCTTTGCCATCACACTTGTCCAGCGGTCTTTGCGGTCATGCCGGCGCCGGTCCGTCGCCCACCGCATCGCCCGGGTGCCATGGGTGTTGCTGTCGCCAAAGCAAAGGACGGTGCGGAGGCTCATCGTTCAGATCAGCCTTGCGCCTGTACCGGCGTCAAAGCAGTGGATGTGGTCCGGGTCCGGGGTCAGGTGGATAGTGCTGCCAGGCGCAAAGGCGTGGCGTTCACGGAACACGGCCGTGACGTCCTGGCCCTTGTGGTTCAGGAATACCATGGTCTCGGAGCCGGTGGGCTCGACGACCTTCACCTCCATCGGCAGCCCGTCGTCGCGCAGGATCAGATGTTCGGGGCGCACGCCAAGCCTGACATCACCGCTACCGGACGGGCCTGCAAAACTGTGATCCCCGATCTGCAGACGGCCTGCATTAAGCGTCGCAGGCAGCAGGTTCATCGAAGGCGCTCCGATGAAAGTCGCCACAAACTCATTGGCCGGATTGTCATAGAGATCGAGCGGCGTGCCCACCTGTTCGATGCGGCCGCCCTGCATAACCACGATGCGGTCGGCAAGCGTCATCGCCTCGATCTGATCATGAGTGACGAAGACGGTGGTTGTCTTCAGCCGCTGATGCAACTCCTTGATTTCGGTGCGCATCTGGATGCGCAGCTTGGCATCCAGGTTCGACAGCGGCTCGTCAAAGAGAAACACCTGCGGGTCGCGCACAATCGCGCGCCCCATGGCCACACGCTGGCGCTGTCCGCCGGAGAGATGTCGCGGTTTGCGGTCGAGATATTCGGTGAGGCTGAGGATCTCGGCTGCCTCTTTTACACGCCGGTCGATTTCCGCCCTGCTGGTTTTCGCGACCTTCAGCGCAAAGCCCATATTCTCGGCCACGGATTTGTGCGGATAAAGCGCATAGGTCTGAAACACCATCGCGATATCGCGCTCGGCAGGGGGCAGATTGTTGACCACGCGCTCGCCGATGGAGATCGTGCCGCTGTTGATTGGCTCAAGCCCGGCGATCATCCGCAGCAGCGTGGATTTCCCGCAGCCCGACGGCCCGACGAGGGCCACGAACTCGCCGTCTGCGATGTCCACATTGAGGCCATGAATGACTTCGACAGATCCGTATGATTTCCGGATATCCGTAATTCTGACGTCTGACATGAGCCCCCCGCTCCCGATCTCATCGCGATGCTAGAGAAGGGAAATCTGGCTGTCCACGGCTCATGCGGCTTTTGTTGACACATTTCGAATCTCGACCATACTCGGGGCTCTGCGGGGGGAACTACCGGCTCTGGCTGTCGCCAAAGATAACAATCTGCGACGCCTGCTGTCCGCCTGCTTTTTAAAGATCTGATTTTTCCCGGGAGGACACACATGAAGGTCGAACTCTACAACTACATCCGTGCCGCGCAGAAGATGAACCGCCGCCAGATGCTCAAAGGCTCTGCGGCGGTGGGCGCAATGGCAATGATGCCAAAAGGTGCGGCGATGGCCGATGCGCATGGCAATGTCCGTGCTGAGATCCTGAAGATCCCCGGTGTGGGTGCGGGGTCTCCGACCGACAGCGACTGGCAGAAGGTCGGTGAGCTGTGCCTCGGCGCGACCAAAGAGAACGTGGCCGAAGGCGAGTTCGAAGGCGTTGAGCTGACTTTCATGGGTCTGAACAACCAGAACCTGCACAACTTCCTCTTCCGCGGGTTCCTGAAGCCCTGGGAGGCCTATACCGGTGCCACGATCAACTGGATTGATCTGGCGCAGGCCGATTACAACGCGCGCCTGCAGCAGTCTATTGCGACCGGCACGGTTGATTTCGACATCGTCGAGATGGGCGCACCCTTTGAAGGTGACGTGCTGGGCAAGGGTCTGGCCTCCGAGATGCCCGACTGGGTCAAAGAGCAGATCGATATGGACGACTATGTCGATTACCTCAAAGAGCCTGTCGGTACCTGGGATGGCAAGACCTACCGTGTTTCCATCGACGGCGACTGCCATTCGTTTGCCTATCGCACGGATTACTTCGGCGAGGGGTCTCTGACGGGGCGCGACGTGCCGACCACATGGCAGGAGATCAACGAGGTCTCCAAAGAGCTGATCGGCAAGGAAGACCCGCTGACCGGTCTGCCGGCGCATGGCTATCTTGATCCGCTCAAAGGCTGGGGTGGTTTCGGGTTCTATTTCCTCGAAAACCGCGCTTCGGCCTATGCCAAGCACCCCAACAGCCCGGCCTGGCTCTTTGAGCCGGACACGATGAAGCCGATGGTCAATAACCCCGCATGGGTTCAGGCCATTCAGGACGTGATGGACCTGATCGAGGCCGGTGCTTATCCGGCGGATCAGATCAACGCGGATCCGGGCACGACCGCGTTCCAGCAGTTCCTTGCAGGCACCGGCTCGATGCTGATGTGGTGGGGCGATGTTGGCTCATCCGCGCGCACGTCCGACACTTCGGTGGTTGGTGATGTCGTGGGCTTTGGCATCAACCCGGCGTCGGATCGCGTGTACAATGCGCAGGCCGGCGAATGGGAAGAGACCCGCAATGAGGCGCCCAATATGGCCTACATCGGCTGGGGCGTTTACGTCATGGCCACGGTCGAAGGCGACGAGAAAAAGAAGAAAGCGGCATGGTCAGCCGCGGCGCATCTGGGCGGCAAAGATCTGTCGCTCTGGGCGTCTGCCTATCCGTCGGGCTTCCAGCCCTACCGCCAGTCGCACTTCCAGTATGAGGAGTGGGAAGAGGCCGGCTACGACCGCGCCTTTGTCGAAGACTATCTCGGCTCCAACGCGGACAGCTACAACCATCCGAATGCCGCGATTGAACCGCGTATCCCGGGCATCTTCCAGTATTACTCGGTTGCTGAGGATGAACTGGCCAAAGGCTACGCCGGCCAGTACGGCTCCGCTCAGGAAACCGCGGACGCGATCGCTGCGGCCTGGGAGAAGATCACCGACCAGATCGGACGCGAGAGCCAGATCGCGCTTTATAAGGCGTCGCTCGGTCTCTGAACCCCGGACGTCCCGAAGCATTCTGAGAAAGGCGCGCGGATCCCGCGCGCCTTTTTCCATGCCCGCGCCCTTCGCCCCGGGTGTGCCGGCGAATGCGCCGCGCCGGACTGAATGGCTTTGAGCTGGTTTCCATGATGTTTTCCTGCGGTGATCGCACAAGCGCCAGGGCCACAACCAGCCTTCTCGTTTTTCGGGTATGCGCCACATTCGCGCCACTTTGCGCTGCTAGCGCTGTGCCGCACTGACTGAAATTTTACAAACACCGGAGTACTCTGATGCCTGACGCCAGCATTTTTCTTATCATCGGGATGGTCCTCATCCTCGCCCTCGTCGTTCGTATGGCCCGCCGCAACCGTGAAGGTAGTGCAGGCCAGGACGTAAAAGACTGAAGCGATTGACATGCAGACCGACGCTATGAACGAAGGTCTGTTCAGCCCCGGCATGCGTGCCTTTCTGGACAACCCGATGAACGGCGTTTTTATTGCGCTGTTCATCCTCGCTGTTGTCTGGCTCATCCATCAGCTTACCCATCATCCGCGACGCAACGAGGATGATGGCAGCGGATCGGTTGACGGTGGCTGCAGTAGTTTCAGCGATGGCTGCGGCGGCGGTGACGGAGATTAACGCACTGTTTCATTTACAGGGTTAACAGTCGCCGAAGACGCGGCTAACCTCGGGACATGAGTACCGAGGGCGACCTGCTGCATACCGTCACGGCGGATAATATTTCTGAAGCGCGGCAGCGGACAGGGCGCTGGATGGTGCGTGCCTCGGCGGCGCTTGTCGTTCTTCTGGCGGCGCTGCAGTTCGCCCATGAAACAGGTCGCACTGACATCGGTTTCGCGACCTGGCGACCGGTGCTTTATGCCTATATGCTCTGGGCCACGGCGCTTTGTGCCGCTCAGGTGATCATCAACGGCGAAAAGGGCAAGCGTACGCTCTTTGTCCTGCCGGCTGCACTCTTTGTCATCAGCCTCGTTGTCTTCCCGCTGCTCTTTGCCGGCTATATCTCCTTTACCGACTGGAACCTTGCCTCTCCTGACGGCCCGCAGCCCAACGGCTGGGACAATATGCGCGAGATGTGGAACGACGGGTTTTACTGGAACGCGCTGAAAAATATGGTGTATTACGTGCTGGCGGTCAGCGTGGAATACGTCATCGCCTTTGGTCTGGCGCTGCTGCTCAACGCGCAGATCCGGGCGCGTAAATTCTTCCGGGTAGTGTTTCTGCTGCCTTTGATGCTCAGCCCGGTGGCGGTTTCATGGATGATCGGCAAGTCGATGATGGAGATCCGCTTCGGGCCGATCTCGCGCCTTGCACGCGAACTGGGCTGGGACAATCCAAGCTTTTTCGGCTCGCCCGAGATCGCGCGATTCATGATCATGGCGATGGATGCCTGGACGTTCATTCCCTTCATGATGATCATGCTGCTGGCCGGCCTGCAGGCGCTGCCGCGCGAGGTCATCGAAGCGTCGAAAGTGGATGGTGCAAGCGGATGGCAAAGCTTCAAAGAGGTGATATTTCCGCTGATGCTGCCGGTCTCGGTGACCGCCGTGGTGATCCGGATCATCTTCAAACTCAAGCTGGCGGATGTGATCATCAACGTCACTTCCGGCGGGCCGGGCGGGGCCACTGACAGCGTCACGAGCTTTATCTTCCGCGAATACCGTGACCGGTCCAACGTCGGCTACGGGACTTTGCTGGCGATGGTTTATCTGGTGCTGATCATCATATTCGTGACCCTGCTCCTGAAGCTGGTCAGCCGCTGGATGGAGCGACCTGCATGAGCGCTGTTTTTAAAGATCACGAGTCTGACCGGCGTATGAAAACCCGCTGGTGGGCCAGTCGCGTGGCGATCTATGCCGCGCTGATTACCTGGGCTTTGATCTGTCTTTTTCCGATCTTCTGGACGATCACCACCTCCTTCAAGCTCGCACCTGACGTAATGAAGGGAAACCTCATACCCTGGTGGGATTTCACGCCGCGCTGGAAAGGGTGGGAATCCTTAGGTCTCTCGCCGCGTCTCATCGGTGAGGTTTCCACCGTGCGCGAGGAATTCCTCAAACGCTTCTGGAACAGCACGGTCGTGGCGCTTTCAGCTTCCGCGCTTGCGGTCGTACTGGGATCACTGGCGGCCTACGGTCTGTCGCGGTTCAGCTTCAAATTCGGCTTTATGCGTAATTCTGACATCTCGTTTTTCTTTCTCAGCCAGATGATCCTGCCACCGGTGGTTCTGGCGCTGCCCTTCCTCGTGCTCTATCGCTCGCTCGACCTGCTGGACAGCCGCATCGGGCTCATTCTGCTCTACACGCTGATGGTGCTGCCCATCGTCATCTGGATCATGCGCGATCAGTTCGAAGGCATCCCGGTCGAGCTTGAAGAGGCGGCCCTCGTCGACGGTCTCGGCATCTGGGGCGCGTTTTTCCAGATCGTTCTGCCGATCGCGCTGCCGGGCATGGTCGCGGCGTTTATCCTGAGCCTGGTGCTCTGCTGGAACGAGTATTTCTTTGCCGCACTCCTGACTTCGACAGATGCCAAAACCCTGCCCGTGATGGTGGCGTCCCAGACCGGCTCTCAGGGGATCAACTGGTGGTCGATGGCGGCGCTGTCGTCGGCGGCGATTCTGCCGCTGGTCGTGGTCGCAGTCTTTCTTGAAAAATACATCATCAAGGGGATGGCGGCGGGCGCCGTGAAATAGTCACTCCATATTGGTGTGACGCGCGCGCATCTCTTCTGCCGTAGCGCCAAGGCGGCTGCGCAGATCCAGCACCATCATCTCGAAAAGCATGAAGAGAGCCCCTTCGTAGACCGAGCCCATTGGCAGCACTGAACGGGCCGCCGGCCCCTGATCGCTGGCCATGGTCTGGGCGGGAATATGCAGGACATGATCGGCCAGCTCTTCAGCATCAGACCCGGGCGTTGCCGTCAGAATAAGGATGCGCGCGCCGTCGCGGCGCGCCACCTGCATGAGTGCTGTCACCGTTGAAAGTGTGCCGGGACCTGCCGAGACCATCAGCACGTCTCCCTGGCCGAGGGGCGGGGCATTCATATCCCCGACCATGCCGGCGCTCAGCCCCAGGTGATAAAGACGCATCGCAAGGCCGCGCATCTGAAGCCCTTCGCGCCCGCAGCCATAAAGCAGCACATCATCTGCTTCTGCGAGCATCGCACAGGCCTGATCGACAGATGCCTGATCGACCGCATCAAGGACCGTACCGATTTCAGCCAGCGCGGTTGTGTGATCTGCGCTCATGTGCCCAGCTCCGCTGCGATGTCTTTTGTCTGCGTGTAGAGTCTGCGAAAAAGCCCGTGGGCCTTTTCATAGACCGGGTCGGGGTGCGCTGTGACTGTCCGGGACACCGGGTTCCATTTCGTGATGTCGCGGCGTTTCACAAGACCCATCGCGAGGGCTGCGATGAAGGCATCGCCAAAGCTCGCGCCGGTGGTTTTCTCGCAGACGATCTGATCAATGCCGGTGATATCGGATGTGGCCTGCAGCCAGAGCGCGTTCTGTGTGCCGCCGCCCACTGCGAGAAGCCGGGTGGGGGATTGCCCAAGGTCCGCGAAGGTGTCGGTGACGTGGCGCGTGCCGTGTGCGATCCCCTCAATCAGCGCACGGTACATATCGCCGCGCGTATGGGTGAGGTTGAGCCCGAAGATGGCCCCTTTCGCGTTCATGTCATGGATCGGGGTCCGCTCGCCGGAGAAATAGGGCAGCATCAGCAGGCCGTTTGCACCGGGCGGGCTGGCGGCGGCCTCTGCCGCCAGTACGGGAAAGGCATCGCCCGGGTCGAGATCACGCGCAACCTGATCGCGGAACCAGTGGGTGAGCGTGCCCGAGGTCGCAAGCCCCGCCATAGAGGCGTGTTCGCCTTTGAACAGCCAGGGTGCGTACCAGATGCGCGGATCCGCCGTGAGAGATTGCGCACGCAGGATGATAAAGATCGTGGAGCCGTACATCATCATCATATCGCCGGGCTGGTCCACGCCCACCGAAAGCGCCTCGGCGGCGGCATCGATGGTGCCTGCGGTGACGGGCGTTCCGGCGGCAAGCCCGGTTTCTTCGGCCGCAGCGACCGTGATCTCACCGGCGATTTCGTCCGACCAGAGCAGGCGGGGCAGATTATCGAGCGGCAGGATATCATCGGCCAGGTCATCGACCCATTTCTGGCTGTGCACATCATAGAGCGGCGAGAAGTTCGCGGCCGTATAGTGATCAATCACAACCTCTCCGGTCAGCCGCTGCACCAGAAAGCTGGTTGAGGTCAGGATATGCGCGGTCTCTTCGTACAGCTCAGGATGATTGCGTTTCAGCCAGAGGATTTTCGGGCCGACGGATTGCGATGTCAGCGCGTTCCCGCACCGTGCGATGATCTGCTTTTTGCCAATGCGGTCTGTGAGCTCCTGCACCTCGGCAGCGGCACGGCCATCGACGCCGTAGAGCACACCGTTCATGAGCGGTTTTCCCGCCGCATTCACCGGCAGCATGCAGGGGCCGATGGCGCTGCAGGCAACGGCGCGGATGGCTCCGGGGGCGACGCCACTCTCTTTCAGCAGTTTTCGACAGACAAAAACGAAATCGCCCCACCAGTCTTCCTCCGGGCGATGCTCTGCCCAGCCCGGACGCGGGACCAGCATTTTATGACCGCGCGCCGCCTGTGCAACGACTGTTCCGGTCATATCGACCAGAACGCCCTTGGTCTCATAGGTGCCGATATCGATGCCGAGCGTGTAATCCATCAGGTGACGTCATCCCTGTCGAGCTGGAATTCCGGGCCGATCCGCGCGAGCGCTGCCGCAAGCAGGCGCGTCAGCGCGCAGAGGTCTTCCAGGTCGCAGACCTCACGGGCGGAATGTGAGTACCGCATCGGAAAGCCCAGATCGACCGATGCCACGCCGTCACCGACCAGCTGAACATAGGACAGATCGGTCAGCACCCCGGTCTGTGCACTGCGCTGCAGCGGGATGTTCTGCTCTTCTGCCGTTGTCTCGAAAAGCTGCACCATGGCGGGATGCGGGATCACACCATTAAGCGTGCCACGTCCGTGAAAGGAATAAAGGCTCATGCCCGGCCCGCCACCCAGCACCATATCCCCCCGGTCCGCCATATCGGGTGTATCCGTGGCCAGCATCAGATCGATCTGAATTGCGATGTCGGGTCGCAGTTTCTGTGCCAGGGGCAGGGCGCCGCGCAGGTTGAATTCCTCCAGCACGGTGAACGCGAGGTGTACAGGGGGGCCGCCCTCGCGGTCTTTCAGCAGGCGTGCGACTTCCAGCAGCACAGCACAGCCGGCGCGGTCATCCACGCTTGTCCCGGTGATCCTGTCGACGGCCAGGTCGGTGGCCCGGGGCGCATAGACAACCGGGGTTCCGATTCGGATGCCCGCGTTTTCAGCGGCTTGTGCCGATCCGAACCCGGTATCGACGTAAAGGTCGGCACAGGGCGTCACGGTATACTTTTCATCCGGCCGGGTCGCGTGGTGGCTTTTGCTGGCGATGATACCGGGCACGTCGCGGCCTTCGCCGACACAGACCAGCACTTCCTGAGCCGCCAGCGCGCGCTCGGGCACGCCGCCCAGACGTTCAAGACGCAACAGACCGTTCGGCTCAATCCGGCGCACGATAAAGCCGAGCTGATCCATATGGGTGAACAGCATAACAGCCGGACCTTCGCCGGGGAAATGCGCCACCAGGTTGCCCAGTCTGTCGGAACGGCTTTCCACGCCCAGGGCGTTCAGCCGGTCGCGAAGGGCCCGGCGCACACGGTCCTCGTGACCAGACAGGCCGGGGGTGCGCATCAGGTCTTTGAGATCGCGCTTTATGCGGTCTTTCATGCGCGGGCCTTCCGGACGCGGTCCATGAAATCCTGTGCACGGTCGGGATCCACGGCTTTCCATGTATCACCGTCGGTTTTCAGTGAGGAGCCGACAATGCAGCCGTCGGCGATGGCCAGCACGTCGGCCACGGTGTCGTGTTTCACGCCGGTATTGGCCATCACCGGCGTGTCGGGCAAAACCGCCTTGACCGCTTCGAGATCCGACAGAGCAGCCGCTTCACCGGTGATCTGCCCGGAGACCAGAACGGCGTCGGGGATGGACGAAAAGACAGCACTGCGCGCCCGGTCTGGCAGCGGGCGCTGATCCAGCGAGTGGGCAAATTCGGCCGAGACGTTATAGAGCATCGCCATGTCCGACCGCCCCAGCCGGTCGCGGTAACGCATGGCGCGTCCTGCATCCGGGGTCCAGGGGCCCATGTCAGAGGCATAGCTGCCGGTGAAGATCTCGCGCACAAACCCCGCGCCGGTGGCGGCCCCCAGCGCAATCGTGGACATCGGATCCCAGAGCACGTTGACGCCGAAAGGGACCGCAATTTCGGACCGCAGCTGTCCGATCAGCATGGCCATCGTCGCGGTCGATGCGCGGTCCACTTCGAATTCATAGGGGCGGTCGTTTTCATTGCCGAACATCACCGCGTCAAAGCCAGCGGCCTGCAATGCCCGCAGATCAGCGCGGGCGGCGGCCAGCAGATCAGCCTCCGGATCATGCAGCGGGCTGCCAGGCAGCGCACCGATATGCACCATGCCGATGACTGGCTTTGGCACGCCGAAAACCGCTTTGAACCTTGCTGTCATTTCTGGTCCTCCCGGGGTCTCAGCTTACTGCTCTGATCTGGCCTTGCAACGGTATTCCGGTGTAAGCTTACAGGAGCAGAAAGGGAGAGCAGTATGGTTTTGAAAACGCGCCACTGGGACCGCCTCGGCAACGGCGGTGTCACCTTCACGGAACTCGGTTTCGGGGGGGCACCGATTGCCAATCTTTACAGCGCGATCAGTGATGAAGACGCGCGGGCGACGCTGGATGCGGGCTGGGAGGGCGGTGTGCGCTATTTCGATACGGCGCCGCTTTACGGGATGGGCCTCTCGGAGACACGGCTCAATGCGTTTCTGCGTGACAAGCCGCGTGATGACTATGTGCTTTCAACCAAAGTCGGCCGGCTCATTCAGGCCTGCGCGCCTGAGGACCGGTCCGGTGAGGGCAAATGGTTCGATGTGCCGGTGCGGCGTGAGCATTTCGATTATACCTATGACGGTGTGATGCGCTCGTTTGAGCATTCATTTTCGCGGCTCGGTGTTGAGCGTATCGATATCCTTTACGTCCACGATCTGTGCATTTTCACGCATGGCTCCAAAGAAGTCTCCGACATGCGGATTGAGGAATTCTTTGCCGGGCGGGGTTATGACGCGATGGTATCTTTGCGGGATCAGGGGCTGATCCGGGCCATCGGTGGCGGCGTGAACGAATGGGAGGTCTGCCAGACCCTTGCCGAACGTGGCGATTTCGATCTCTTCCTGCTGGCCGGGCGCTACACGCTGCTGGAGCAGAAAGCACTCGACAGCTTCCTGCCGCTTTGCGAGAGCCGCGGTATCGGGATTGTCACAGGCGGCCCCTATAACTCGGGAATTCTTGCAACCGGGGCGCGGCAGGGCGCGATGTATAACTATGACCCTGCACCAAAGGATGTAATGGATCGGGTGAGTGCCATCGAGGCGGTCTGCAGGGAACATGATGTGCGTCTCGTCGATGCAGCCTTCCGTTTCCCACTGCTGCATCCGGCGCATGTCTCGGTCATTCCGGGCGGCAGGAGTGTCACGGAAATGCAGGGCAATCTGCAGGCGGCACAGGCCGTTATTCCGCCCGCACTCTGGACCGATCTCAAATCCAGAGGTCTGATGCGGGAGGATGCGCCGACGTGAAAATCGACGCGCACCAGCACTTCTGGCAGCCAGCGCGCGGCGATTACGACTGGATGCCCCGGGATGTTCCGGTGCTGAACCGGGCGTATGCGCCGGATGACCTCGCGCAGGCGCTTGCCGCGCATGAGATCGGCGGGACGGTTCTGGTTCAGGCGGCGGCAACGGTGCATGAAACTGAATACATGCTGGGTCTTGCCGATGCCTCACCGATGATCCGAGGCGTGGTCGGGTGGATCGATTTCGAGGATCCCGCGCACCTCAGCCATCTTCGGCGTTTTGCGAAGCACCCTAAATTTCTTGGCGTGCGTCCGATGATCCAGGATATTGCTGATGACGACTGGATGCTGCGCGAGGATGTGCAATGGGCATATGCGGCCCTCATCGATCTGGATCTGACCTTTGATGCTCTCGGATTTCCGCAACATATCCCGAATTTTCGCAGACTGCTCCGCAAATGGCCGGACCTTCGGGTGGTCTTTGACCACTGCCTCAAGCCACAGATTTCGGAGGCGCAACAGGGTCGGAACAGCTTTTCTGTCTGGGCTGCGGGTATCACTGCGCTGGCACAGGAGACCGGTGGGTGCTGCAAACTCTCCGGGCTGGTGACTGAGGCCTCGGAAGACGTCGGTATCGAAGATCTGCGCCCCTTTGCCCGCCATGTCCTGGACAGTTTCGGGCCGGATCGTGTGATGTGGGGGTCTGACTGGCCGGTGTGCCGATTGCGCTGCGAATACGGCGACTGGTTTGACATGGCGCAGGCGCTGACCGCGCACCTCCCGACAGCAGATCAGGCGCAGATTTTTGGCGGAACGGCGGCGCGTTTTTACCGGCTCGGCTGAGCATCGAGAAATGCTGTGACCTGATCGCGGGTCATCACGGCCCGTGCTGCCAGATCCGAGGCCACGTGCAGCGCTGCAGCGGCCTGGGCAAATGTGATGGCCTCCTGCGGTGTTTTGCCCGCGGCAACCCCGGCGGCCAGCGCCCCGGCAAACATATCTCCCGCGCCGTGGCTGGAAACGGCCCGCACCACAGGGGCGGGATACGTGTGACCCCGATAGCGGACGCCTTGGGCGCCAAGGGTTTTCAACACCTCCGGCCCACCGGCGAGATCTTTGTAGAACGCAGCCTCCACACGGTTGGCGAGCAGCAGGTCGCAGTTCGCCGCAAGCGATGACGAAAGCGTCCGTGCCGGAGCGGCGTTAAGCCAGACCGGAACGCCCGAAGCGCGGGCTTTGCGGGCCACTGCGACGTTTACCGCATCTGGTATTTCGTTCTGCAGCAGAACCAGCTTTGTGCCCTGCGGGATGCTGATCGCTTCGGCGTCGATGTTCAGGTTCGCGGCAGATACGATCACGGCGCCATAATCACCATCGTCGTTTACGATCGCCACGCTCATGCCGCTCGGCCCCGGATCAGGCTGCAGCTGTTGCGTATTCACACCGGCTGCCGCCAGCGTGTGCCGCAACGTGTGACCGAATGTGTCGCTGCCGGCGCGGCCTGCGAAATGCACCTGCCCGCCCATGCGCGCGGCGGCAAGGGCCTGGTTGCCGCCCTTGCCGCCAAAGACATAATCGACGCCGGTCCCGGTGACGGTTTCGTCTATGCCGGGCAGGTACGGCGCGCGCGTCACCACATCCAGATGAAGCGATCCGACAACCAGCACAGTCACCGGAGCATCGCTGCCTGAACCAGCCGCATCGCCAGAGGCGCGTCCTGGCGTGCAATGGCGGCGCGCAGATCAGCGTCGCCGACAAGCCCGGAGGCAATCGCGCGCAGCCGGTTCACGACTTCGATATTGGTGCGTGCCTCCTCGACCGGATCAAGGCCGGAATGATCGGGAAACGTGTCAAAGTAAATTGCGCCGTCATAGCCCGCGCGTTCCAGTTCCACGAGCAGTTCAACAGTCTGCACAGGATGCACCGCGCCCACCATCAGACCGTTGTCCCACTTGCCGTAGCCGTCGTTCAGATGCACCCCGAGGATCTTTGAGTGACGTGCGACGAGGGCCGCTGCGAAGGCCGGCATTTCATCGGCATAGAGCACATGGGCAAAATCGAGCGTAACACCGGTATTCTGCCGTCCGATGTCGCGCAGAGCGAGCAGTGTCGTCGCCGCATCCGGCATCAGCGCAAAGGCACGGGGCTCGTTGGGTTTGTATTCCAGCGCGATATCAATCTGCGGGTTGTGATCGGCCACTTCTGCCATCGCCGCGATCGTGTCGTCCCAGGCGCGGGCATAGTCCATCTGAAACGAATAATCGAACCCGTCCTGCCCCATCCAGAGCGTCATCAGCCGCCCGCCCATCTCTGCCAGAGCATCAAGCCCGCGTTTTGTTTCGTCGATCGCCGCGCGGCGCACTGTGGCATCCGGGTGTGTGAAGGCGCCCAGCTTATAGCCGGGGTCGGTGTAGTACCGCATGGCGAGGCCGTTGAGTACCATGCCGTTATCGTCCAGTGCACGGGTCAGATCCGCCGGGGTGTCGGAGATAAAATGATCCGGGTAATTCAGGTCCGCCGCCGTCAGGCCGGCCGTGGCCGCCCGTGCGAGAAGATCACTCGTGGTAACGATATTTCTGCCGGGCCAGTAATCGGCAGCACCGATTTTAAAGGCGTTGAGTCGGGCGGCGAAACGGGGGGTGGCGTTGTCCTGCATTTCGCGACCTTAGCCGCGCCTGCCAGTGGTGGCAATTTGCATATCCGGCTGGTCATGGGGGCGGGGCTGACCCCCGGGCGGCTCCCTTAGGCCCTCATCCAGACGGCTTGCGGGCGGCTTCGCAGAGAAGATCAGGTATCACATGGCGTCGGACGGTCGCCCGCCGGCGGACTTCGGGTTCTTCACGGGGCGTTGCTCAGATAACGGTTTCACCCAGCAGAGCAGCCCAGGACGCACCGTGCATGTCACGGTCGTGCAGCGATCCCTGCACCGCAGGCCGGGGCAGGCTGAACTTCACGACCTGCAGATCCGGGATATCGAACCTTTTGATTGTCTGGCTGTCGGTGCCGAACACTTCTGCAACCCGGGTTGTCGCCAGATCGTCGCGCACCCGCTCATAGGCTGCCTGCGAGCCACAGAAGATATCGATGGTCAGCCAGAAGGGGCCTGCGTTTTTGCTGCGAACCTTGGTCACGAGAGAGCGGAGTTCAGGCAAGTTCAACTACCTCCAGGCGAAAGGCGTCCATCGGGTCCTTCAGGTGCAGAACGTGATTGAGCACGAACTCGAAAACCTCGCCGTGATGCATCTCGGGCGGGGAGAAGAGAAAGGCAAAGGTGGGTTGCTCCTCTTCCTGCGTCAGCGGGTGATGCAGCAGATAGGGGTTCAGCATTTTGCCTATCTCGGCGGCCTTAGCGGCATCGGGGGCGGTAATGATCGCGATGACACCGATCTCAAAGGGATCACCGGTGCGGGTCTCAAGCGTGCCAAAGCTGGCGGAATGGCCCACAAGCCGCAGTTCGAGCGTATAATCTGCGTCTGCAAGACCCATGCGCGCTTCGATCTTTGCGCTGCACTTAGCGACAATGTCATCTGCCCATGCGGCGGCACCGGCGACGTAATGCGGGTCGCGCAGCAGGGCGATGGCCACTGTTCGGAAGCCCGCCGTGCGCGTGCCTTCCAGCTTGACGGTATAGTCATCCGAGGGCACCCATTCAGAACCCTCGACCCGCACAGAGGTGTTATCGACCGCTCTGTAAACAGCGCCGGTCACGTCGAGATACCCGCCAGGTTCATAAAGGATAAACGGGTCCGCATTCTCGTAGAGCATGTGCGCGGAGACAGTATGCGGGCTGGCGTGCGCTCCGTCGGCGAGAGGGGTCACTGTGAATCCCGTGGCGTCGAAATCGATCATGATGACGCCCGATTGCGGATTGGTGGCGCAGAGCGCGCCGCATTCGCCGATCTTGGCCCCGTGCCAGGCGCCGCCGGAGTGGCAGCCGCGCATCAGCGGCAGTGCTGCGATGATCGCGGTGTCGGTGGTGCGCCCGGCGATGATGATGTCCGCACCGGTCTGCAGCGCCGTTGTGATCTGCTCCGCCCCGGCAAGGGCCACGATGTTTGAGCAGCCTGCGATGACATCCGCGTTAATGTCCGGGGCATTGCCCAGGGGGGTGATACGCCCGTCCTGCCAGGCCTGTGCCGTTGCGGCAGGATCCTGGCCGCTGCGCAGCACGGCGACTTTCAACGGTTTGCCCTGTTCCGCGGCGATCTCGCGGGTGATGTCGAGCATCCAGTCCACGGCACTGTCAGCACCACAGGTTCCCGCCGTGCCGATCACCAGCGGCACGCGGGCTTGCGCACGGGCCGCCATCAACCCTGCCCATTCCTGCCTGATTGAGGCGCGCGCGTATTTCGATACGCCGCGTCCGAGATAGGCCGGGCCGCTGTCGGTGGAGCCACCATCAATGGCGATGATGTCCGGCCCTGCGGCGATGCCGCGCTGCAGGGCCGTTTCGTCGTAGTTCAGCCCGAGCGCGCCGGAAGGGACCAGCACACGGACCATCAGTCTGTGATCGCCTGCGGCTTTTTCAGGACACCGCGCAGGAACATCGGCGCCACAAAACCTGCGACGGCCGCGATCCAGAGCCCGATGGCGATGGGCGTTGAGAAGAGGAACATCGCATCACCTTCCGAGAGCACCATGGCGCGGCGCAGAGCGTCTTCCATATTGCCGCCAAGCAGAATGCCGAGGATGACAGGCACCGTCGGGATGTCGAGCTTGCGCAGCAGGTATCCCAGAACACCAAAGCCGACCATCAGCAGCAGGTCAAAGTAGCTGCCCGAGAGCGAATAGATGCCCACAAAAGAGATCATCGTGACCCCCGGCAACAGCACCCATGCAGGCACCATCAGAACCTTCACGAAGATTTTGACCATCGGCACATTCATCAGCAGCAGTACCACGTTTGCGATCAGCAGCGAGGCAATGAGACCCCAGACCACCTCCGGCCGCTCGGTAAAGAGCGTGGGCCCGGGTGTGATGTTGAGCGTCATCAGCAGCGCGAGCAGTACGGCGGTGGTGCCGGAGCCCGGGACACCCAGGGTCAGCATCGGCACAAGCGCACCGCCGGCGGCTGAGTTGTTTCCGGCCTCAGGTGCGGCGACCCCTTTGGCGACGCCTGTGCCAAAGCCACCCTTTTCCCCGGCGATGGACTTCTCGGACATATAGGCGAGGAAAGATCCCAGCGAAGCCCCCGCGCCAGGCAGGATGCCCGCGATAAAGCCCACACCTGAGGCGCGCAGCATGGTCCATTTGGTATCCATGATGTCCTTCCAGGGGATGCGCACCTTATCGAGTTTCACGCCGATGGAGGATCCTTTGCCGTGGCTTTCGATGAAGAAGAACACTTCGGCAATGGCGAAAAGACCGACGATCGCCACCAGAAAATCGATGCCGTCATAAAGGTGCAGGTTGCCACCCGTGAGACGCGGCAGACCGGAAGAGCTGTCCACGCCGATCATCGCAATCCCGAGACCGATGCAGGAGGCAAGCGCTGCCTTGGCCTGGTTGTTCGAGGCCATGCCGCCGAGCGTACAGAAGGCGAGCAGGTAGAGCGCGAAATACTCAGCAGGACCAAAGAGGTAGGCCACGCGCGCCAGCATCGGCGCCAGCAGCATCAGACCGACCGTCGCAAGGAAAGCACCGACGAAAGAGGCCACACCAGAGAGTACAAGCGCGTCGCCTGCACGGCCCTGTTTGGCCATCGGGTAGCCGTCGAGCGTTGTCATCAGAGCAGGCTCATCACCGGGGATGTTGAGCAGGATAGAACTGATCCGCCCGCCGTACATTGCGCCGTAATAGACGGATGTCATCAGCACCAGCGCGGAAGTGGCATCAAGCCCCATGGTAAAGGTGAGCGGGATCAGGATGGCGACCCCGTTGGAAGGACCGAGCCCGGGCAAAGCGCCGATGATCGTGCCCAGAAAGCAGCCGGCAACAGCGAGGGCCAGCGTGAACGGAGAAAGGGCAATGCCAAAGCCCAGAGCCAGGTTTGCGAAGATGTCCATCTCAGAACCAGCCTTTCGGGAAGCCCACGAGGCTCAGCCCCAGCGCGTATTTAAAGAGAATATAGAGGCCAATGGAGAGCCCCAGACCGGAGAGCGCCGCCGCAACGGGGCGGGGCGAAATCTGGTAGCTGAGAATGCCGGCAGCCGCGATCGTCGGGATCACGAAGCCAAAGGGTTTCAGCGTATAGGCATAGATGATCAGCACCACGACCGCGACAGCGAGAGCGGCCCAGGTGCGCGCCACCGGCCAGTCAGGATCAGGATCCGGTTTGATGATCATGACCAGCGAGCACAGAGCCGCCACGGCACCGATCAGCATCGGAAAGGCTTTGGGGCCAACGGGGTCGGTGAGAAAGCTGGTCTGGATCTGCGTGGCGCTCGCGATATATGCGAGCGCCACAAAGAGCGTGACCAGACCGAAAATCCGGTCACTTGCCATTACTGGATAACTCCCAGCTCTTTGGACATGGCGTTGATCTCAAGCACCAGGTTGTCCACGTAGGACTGGAAATCGCCACCGACTTTGGTGAAGGGCGCCAGACCGTTGGCTTCCATCGCCGCGGCCCATTCGTCGCTGTCCGCGACCTGCTGGAGTTTCCCGGCCCACTCTTCGAACTTCTCATCGGAAATGCCTTTGGGCACGTAGAGGCCGCGCCAGTTCACAGCGACCACGTCATAGCCCTGCTCTTTGGCAGTGGGGATATCCTCGAAGCCCGGAACCCGCTCGTCGGTCAGAACCGCGATGACGCGGATCTCACCGGCTTTCAGGAAGCCCACGACCTCGGACATATCGCCGGTCATTGCCTGGGTGAAACCACCGACCGTCTGGGTGATCGCATCCGCGCCACCGTCAACACCGATATATTTCACCTGACGGATGTCATTAAAGCCTGCGCGCTGCAGGATCATCAGCGGTTTGATGTGGTCAAAACCACCGACCGCGGAGCCGCCCGCGAAGGCCACGGAACCCGGATCTGCTTTGATCGCCTCAACCAGATCATTCAGCGACTGATAGGGGCTGTCGGCTGCGACGACGATCACACCCGGGTCAGCACCGATGGCACCGACAAAGCGGACCTGATCCGCGGTCATCCCGGCATAGGCGTTCTGTGCCAGACGCGTGGAGGTGGCGGTAGAGGCCGCGATGATGAGATCTTCGTCGGTGTTGCGCTCGGCCACGACGTGGTTATAGGCGAGGCCGCCACCGGCACCAGCCATGTTGGTGACCTGTACGGGCTGGTCGACAGCGCCGATATCATACATGATTTTGCCGATCTGACGGCAGGTGAAATCCCAGCCACCGCCGGGGTTTGCAGGGGCGATGCACTCTGCGGCTGTCGCAGCCGTGCCGGCGCCCACGGTGAGTACGGCACTCGTTACGAGCGCCTTGAAAAGACGTTTTGTCATTGGTTCCTCCCATTTGACACGCGGGTCTCCACCCGCTTGTGTGGTCATCAGACTGTAAGAACCTGACACCAACCTGTCACGCCGGAAGAACACCGCGCCCATGAGATACCTGCTGGTAGAAGACAACGCCGATCTGGCCGCAGCGCTTGCGGGCCGGTTTGCGCTTGCCGGACACGTAGTTGACCATGCGGATTGTCTGACTGACGCGGAGCTGGCAACCAGAACAACCGATTACGATCTGATTTTACTGGATATTATGCTGCCTGACGGCGACGGGCGCAGCTTTCTTAAACGTCACCGGGCGGCTGATAACCCCACGCCCGTGATCGTGCTCACGGCGCGGTCTGAGGTGTCGGACAGGGTGGGACTGCTTGATCTGGGCGCGGATGATTACATCACCAAACCATTTGATTACACCGAACTGGAGGCCCGGGTGAGAGCCGTATTGCGCCGTCTGGGCGGGGCTGCAGCCAATACGCGTGAGTTCGCCGGTCTGTCCTTTGATTCGACAACAGGGATGATTTCCGCCGCCGGGTGCTCGGAACAGCTGCGCAACCGCGAGACCCGGTTGCTGGAAGTGTTTTTCGCAGCTCCGGGTCAGGTCTTTTCAAAATCGCATCTGATGGACAGGTTGTTTTCTTTCTCCGACGACGTCTCCGAAAACGCCATTGAGGTATATGTCGGCAGGCTGCGCCGAAAACTCGCCCCTTCAGAGGCCACCATCGAGACGGTGCGGGGGCTGGGGTACCGGATGGTGCGCCGCGAATGAACGCACAGCTTCCGTCAATCCGGCGCCGGCTTGTGGTGCAGCTGGCGCTGGTTGCGGCCTTGCTGTCGGTCGCGTTCTTTCTGACCGTACGGGGGGTCGCGGGCAACGCAACCGAACAGACCCAGGACAGCATCCTTGCGGCATCGGCGGCATCGATCGCTGATGCGGTTTACTCTGATGACGGAGCGGTGCGGGTCGAGATACCCTATTCCGCGCTGTCGATGCTGGGCACTGTTTCAGAGGACAGGGTGTTTTACCGGGTCATTGTCGATGGTGAAACGCTCACCGGATATGATGATCTGCCGGTGCCTTCGGGACGCGCCGGCCCGCGCGCCCCGCTCTTTGATACCTATACGTATCGTGGCGACAGCCTGCGCTCGGTGGTGATCGGCCGGGCATTGTCGGGCGCGAGCCAGCCCCGCCGGGTCGAGGTTGTCGTGGCACAGACCCGGCTCGGCCTTGAAGTGATCTCAGCGCGGATCACCGGCACGGCCACCGCCATCGGAGTTGCGTTTTTCCTGGTGGCGACTGCTCTCAGTGCGCTTGCCGCCCAGAACGCTCTGAAACCGCTCAACAGGCTGGCGGAAACGATGGCGCGCCGTGGCCCCAAAGACCTGCGTCCGGTGACCGACGAGACCCCCGAAGAACTGGTGCCTCTGGTCGCCGGGCTGAACAGTTTCATGCAGCGCCTCGGGGCCGCCCTGACCCGGTCAGAGGATCTGATCGTCGAAGCCGCGCACCGGGTGCGTACGCCGCTGGCCACTGTCCGCACTCAGGCAGAAGTCATGCATCTGCAGGTGGAGAAGCCTGCAAACCGCGCCGCATTGCGCCAGATGATCCGGGCCGTTGACGAAAGTTCGCGCTCGGCGGGGCAGCTTCTGGATCATGCGATGGTGACGCTGCGCTCAGATCAGCTGGAGACTGAAGAGACCGATCCGGCCGACCTTTTGCGCGATGTCGTCGCGCGGCTGGCGCCGACCGCGGAGCTGAAAGACATCACCATCCGCCTCGAACTGCCCCCGCGGCGGATAAGGGTCATGGGCGATCCGATACTGTTGCAGAATGCGGTGCGCAATATTCTCGACAATGCGATCAAATACTCTGCGGCAGAAACAGATATCACCGTGCGGCTGGAACCCGGAAATCCCTGTCGTCTGATTTTCTGCGATCAGGGTCGCGGGTTTGCTGCGGCAGACATCACACGGCTGCCCGACCGTTTTTCACGCGGCTCCAACGTGAGCGATGTGGTTGGTTCGGGCCTCGGGCTGACCATTGTGGCTGATGTGGCGCGCGCCCATGGCGGCTCGCTCAGGATCGCGGATAATCCGAAGGGAGCCGGTGCATGCGTCACGCTTGTCTTGCCCTCCTGCTGATCGTCCGGATGACGGCTGCGGGCGCGTTTGAGATTGAGGAGAGCCACCGTTATCCCGGTGGCGACAAAGACCTGCGCATTCTCTCGACCGCTGACAGCGAGGTTTTTGACCCGATCATCCGCGCGTTTCAGAGCGAGAACCCGGGGCTCAGCATCACCTATGATGTGGCCTCTTCGGCTCAGGTGATGACCGCCCTTTACCGCGAGGGCGCCGCCTATGATCTGGCCATTTCCTCCGCGATGGACCTGCAGACCAAACTGGCCAATGACGGGCTGGCGCGCGCATACCGGTCGGAGGCCACCGCGCGTCTGCCGGGGTGGGCGCGCTGGCGCGACCGTGTATTTGCTTTTACCCAGGAGCCGGCAGTGCTGGTGATCAACGAAGCCGCCCTCGCGGGGCTTGAACTGCCGCGCAACCGCGAGGGTCTGATTGCCCTGCTGCGCGGCAATCCGGAACTCTTTGACGGGCGCATCGGCACCTATGATGTGCGCATTTCAGGACTGGGCTATCTGTTTGCCACGCAGGATTCTCGCAATACCGAAAGTTTCTGGCAGCTCACCGAGATTATGGGGCGCCTTAACACGCGGCTTTACTGCTGTTCAGGCGATATGATCGCCGCTGTCGCCCGGGGTGAGCTTGCGCTGGCCTATAACGTCCTGGGCTCTTATGCCCGGGCGCGGCTTTCCGACACACCGGGCATCCGGATCATTGAAATGGAGGATTTCGTCTCCGTGATGCTGCGCACCGCACTGATCCCACAGGCTGCCGTCGCCACCGAAGAGGCCGGCCGGATGATTGATTTTCTGGCGGGAATGCGGTCCCGGCCTGAGCTCGCAGCACAGTCCGGCCTGCCGCCTGTGGATCTTGACGAAAGCGATGCGGATGCAGCCGTTGTACGACCGATCCGGCTCGGTCCGGGACTGCTGGTGTTTCTGGACCGGATGCGACGCGACACGTTCCTGCGCAGCTGGGTCAGTTCTGTCGAACAGGACTGACGAGAGTTCCGGGAGCATCCAAGGCTCACGGTTGTTCGGTCAGGCACCCGGCTGCTCAACAGCGGGATGTCACCTGAAAGCGCAGGCAGATTACTTTTTAAACGGTGCCATCCCGGCACGCGCCAGTTCGTCTGCACGTTCGTTTTCAGGGTGGCCGGCGTGGCCCTTCACCCATTCCCAGGTCACGCGGTGACGGCTGTTGGCCTCATCCAGACGCTGCCAGAGCTCAGCATTCGCGACAGGCTTTTTCGCCGCATTTTTCCAGCCGTTCTTTTTCCAGCCGTGGATCCAGGCCGTGATGCCGTTTTTCACGTAATTGCTGTCTGTCACGATGGTGATCTCGCTGGCGCGGCTGAGCGATTCCAGCGCGTTAATTGCCGCAAGCAGTTCCATACGGTTGTTGGTGGTCTGCGGCTCGCCACCCTTAAGCTCGCGCTCTTTGACGACGGTGTCCCCGTCCATCGCGCGCAGCAGCGCGCCCCAGCCGCCTGGCCCGGGATTCCCCGAACAGGCGCCGTCGGTATAGGCGTAAAGCTCAGGCACGGGCGATGATCCTCACCCAGGGGGCAATCACGCCATCAAGGCCGGCATCTTCTCCGGTCGTGACGTCTGACACAGTAAATCCCGCCGCTGCAAGAAGGCCGCTCAGCTCTTTGGTGGTGTAATAGGTGTAGAGCCGGCCGATCCCGTCGCGTTTGCTGCCGGTGCCGGTTTTCATGCCGATGTGAAATACGCCGCCGGGTCTGAGCGCGCGGGCGATAGCAGCCAGATACCGCGGAAAAGCCTCGCGCGGGGCGTGCAACAATGAGAAACTGGCCCAGATGCCGTCATAGCAGGCGGTGCCGGTCAGATCGTCAAAGCCTTTCTGCTCAGCCGCAACGCCCTCGTTCCGGGCGGCAAGCGTGACCATCTCAGCCACCGGATCCCATGCCGTTGCCCGCAGACCCGCGCGCGCCATGGCCGCCGCGGCGGCCCCGGGGCCACTGCCCAGATCAAGCACGTCAGCCCCATCCGGCAGCGCGGCGATAAATGCCGCAAGTGCCGGGTTGCTCTGCGTATCGGCATCGGCAAGTGCTGAATACTCATCAGCGCGGGCCGCATAGACCGACAGGGTTTCTTTGTCGCTCACAGGAAAACCCCCGTGCAGAGCGAGGCCACGACAATCGCTGTCAGAAGAACCCGCAGCGACATCCACCAGGGCGGCGTCAGACCCCATCTCCAGAATGCGTAATCAAGGATCAGCAGTCCGGTAAACCCGAAAATCAGGTTGGTGCCCGCAGCGACAGGCCCGCCACCGGTCATGAAAAAGGCCCAGAGTGCCGGGATCACAGAGAGCGTGTATCCGGTTGCGGCCTGCGCGCCTTCGGCTCGGGTTGAAAACCCCCAGAGCACGCCGGACATAAAAGAGAGGATCACCGAGCCGTAAAAGAGCTGCACATAAGGCCCGATAAAGCGCGGGCCCAGATAGGTGGCACCCCATTGCGCCAGCGGGTCACTCAGATAGGTGGCAGCGCCCCAGACAAAGGGAATGAGCCCCGCAAGGCCCAGGATCAGCGGTGCCGCCGGAATACGGGTCACAGGTCGGCCACCTCGCGTTCGGCGCGGGCCTCGCAGGTGTCAGAGCGTCCGTCCATGCGGGCTCTGCCCGGCTCTATGCGGTAGCGCTTCGGTGTCATTGCGTCGGCGCGCGACCTGTGTTCGGGCATCCCGGAAGCCCGGGGGACACTGGCGGGTATATCCAAAATTATCTGCGCCCCGTTCCGCCGCTGCATCGTGTTGAGATTGCCGGGTATGTTGCCGACCTCAGGAAACACCTGGTCGCTCATGCTGGTTCCCGCAGCACGCGGGGGACTTTGAACTCGACGTTCTCCACCGCGGTTTCGACCATTTCCCGGGTGACGTC
The DNA here is from genome assembly GCF_012932215.1 of Roseobacter ponti. Taxonomy (GTDB): domain Bacteria; phylum Pseudomonadota; class Alphaproteobacteria; order Rhodobacterales; family Rhodobacteraceae; genus Roseobacter; species Roseobacter ponti. The sequence goes on from NZ_CP048788.1 coordinate 534,765, forward strand.
ATAGCGCTCCCCGAAAGCTGCAATGACTTCGTTGATCAGCACTTCGGGGGCCGAGGCCCCGGCGGTGATGCCGATACTGGTGATCCCGTCCAGCGCGCGCCAGTCGATATCATCTGCGCGCTGTACAAGTTGCGCATAGCCGCAGCCCGCGCGCGCGCCGACCTCTACAAGGCGTTTTGAGTTCGAAGAGTTCGGCGCACCGACCACCAGCATGGCATCGCATTTCGGCGCCATCGCCTTCACCGCTTCCTGACGGTTGGTCGTGGCATAACAGATGTCTTCCTTGTGCGGGCCGACGATCGCGGGGAACCGCGTCTGCAGCGCCGCGACCACATCGGCGGTGTCATCCACACTCAGCGTCGTCTGTGTGACATAGGCGAGGCGATCAGGATCGCGCACATCGACGGTCGCAACATCCGCCGGGGTTTCCACAAGCAGCACATCGCCCTCGGGCAGCTGGCCCATGGTACCGACGGTTTCGGGATGGCCCGCATGGCCGATCATGATCATCTGCAGACCGTTATCGGCATGGCGCTGTGCTTCGATATGCACCTTGCTGACCAGCGGACAGGTGGCATCGACATAGATCATCTCGCGCTTCTCAGCGGCCTGCGGCACGGATTTCGGCACCCCGTGGGCGGAAAAGATCACCGGCCGGTCATCGGGACATTCGGCAAGCTCTTCAACGAAAACGGCGCCCTTGTCGCGCAGCCCGTCCACCACGTATTTGTTGTGCACGATTTCGTGGCGCACGTAGACCGGTGCACCCCATTTCTCCAGCGCCATCTCAACAATACGGATCGCACGATCCACGCCCGCGCAAAATCCGCGGGGCGCTGCCAGATAAAGGGTCAGAGGCGGTCTGGTCATGGCGTTCTCCGGTTCGTTGAGCCAGAGGTAAGGCTTTGACCGCTCAGCGTCCAGTCATCAGCGTCATGTCAGGCGTCTCAGGCCTCGTTTGCGTCGGCAAATTCGCGCGGCGGGCGGCCGATCACATCTTTGAGTTCATCAAGCTCAATGAAATTGTCGGCCTGGCGGCGCAGATCGTCCGAAATCATCGGCGGCTGGCTGCGGATGGTCGAGACCACCGAGACCCGGACACCTGAGCGTTGCAGGCTTTCCACAAGCGGGCGGAAATCGCCGTCGCCGGAGAACAGAACGATGTGATCGATCCGCGGGGCAAGTTCCATGGCATCGACGGTGAGTTCGATATCCATGTTCCCCTTCACCTTGCGGCGGCCCATGCTGTCGGTGTATTCTTTGGCGGGTTTGGTGACCATCGAAAAGCCGTTATAGTTGAGCCAGTCCACCAGCGGGCGGATCGGAGAGTATTCGTCGTTCTCAAGCAAAGCGGTGTAATAAAAAGCCCGGAGCAGTTTGCCGCGGCGCATAAATTCCTGCCGCAGAAGTTTGTAATCGATGTCAAAGCCAAGCGCTTTCGCGGCCGCGTAGAGATTCGAGCCGTCTATGAACAGAGCGAGCCGCTCGTCCTTATAAAACATTGTCAGTCCTTCCGTGAGGAGGATGCTGGTACTTTGATTTTCATTGTGCGTATTAATTAAGCATCCGTCGGACGCGCAAAATAAGGTTTTTTCCAGGTGTCGCAAGAGAGCAGGCCCTCAAAAATAAGCGAAAACCTGCCTCAAATCCGGTCAGTTGTCCTGGTTGCCCTTGGGTCAAACCGTCCCTCGGCCTGGGGTGACCCGAGGGAAACCCTGCAAAGGGCCGTGTCGCAGGTGGGAAGTAAGATCGGAGTGATTCGCGCACTGAGCGGTCTTTACCGCACTCCGGCCTTTCCCGCGGGCAGCGGCCCCGATTTTGTGAATGCGGCTCTTGCGGCCGAAACCGCTCTCAGCCCGGGGGAGGTTCTGTCCGCGCTGCATGCGATTGAGGCCGATGCCGGTCGCGAGCGCAACGTAAGGTGGAGTGCGCGCGGACTTGATCTCGATCTGATCGCGGCAGGTGATCTGGTGCTGCCGGACCCCGAGACCCATGAAGAATGGCGCGATCTGACGCTTGAAGACCAGATGAAACGGGTTCCTGAGACGCTGATCCTGCCACATCCGAGGATGCAGGAGCGTGCCTTTGTGCTGGTCCCGCTTTGCGATGTGGCGCCGGACTGGGTGCATCCGGTCTCCGGCCGCAGCGTATCCGAGATGTGCGCGGGCCTGCCGCAAGGCGCTCTTGACGAGGTGCAAAAGCTGCATTCTGCGCTTGTAAAACCGCAAAAAGGCGCCTAGATAACGCACTTCTGATACACCTTATATCCGCTGGAGAGCTCCATGGCCCGCGTCACCGTTGAAGATTGCGTCGATAAAGTCCCGAACCGTTTTGAACTGGTTATGCTGGCTGCGCATCGTGCCCGTGAGATTTCCTCAGGCGCTGCAATCACCGTGAACCGCGACAACGACAAGAACCCCGTCGTGTCCCTGCGTGAGATTGCCGATGAGACACAGAGCGCCGAAGAGCTGCGCGAGCGTCTGATCGAGAGCAATCAGAACCAGATCGAGGTTGATGAGCCGGAAGAAGACGCAATGGCGCTTCTTATGGGCGCCGAGCAGGACAAGCCGGAAGAAGACAGCATGTCCGAAGAGATGCTGCTGCGCCAGCTTATGGCCGCACAGGGGCAGGGCTGATACCAGCTCCTCCCCGGCCTGAAGGGCGGACGGGATGACGATCACAGCGGATGAAGATCTCGGCATTTCAGCGGATGATCTCATCGCTCTGGTCAGAAAGTACAATCCGAAGACAAACGCCAGGCAGATCCGTGCTGCATATGACTACGGGCGCGATATGCATGCGGGGCAGGTCCGGCATTCGGGCGAGCCTTATTTCAGCCACCCTGTCGCGGTCGCCGCGATCCTGACCCAGCAGCAGCTGGATGATGCAACAATCATAACCGCACTGCTGCATGACACGATCGAGGACACCAAAGCATCCTATTCCGAGGTCGAAAAGCTCTTTGGCCCGGAAGTGGCAGGGCTCGTGGACGGTGTCACCAAGCTGACGAACCTGCAGCTCAATTCCACCGAGACCAAACAGGCCGAGAACTTCCGCAAGCTCTTTATGGCGATGTCCAAGGATCTTCGGGTCATTCTGGTCAAGCTGGCCGACCGTCTGCACAATATGCGCACCATCAAGGCGATGCGTCAGGATAAACAGGCCCAGAAAGCGCGTGAGACCATGGATATCTTTGCCCCGCTCGCCGGGCGCATGGGTATGCAGTGGATGCGCGAGGAGCTTGAGGATCTGGCGTTTCGTGTGCTCAATCCGGACGGACGTGCCTCGATCATCCGGCGGTTCATCAACCTGCAGCGCGAAGCAGGCGATGTGATCCAGCGGATCACCGGCGATATGCGTCTGGAACTGAATAAGGCGGGCGTCGAAGCGGAAGTTCTGGGCCGCGCGAAAAAACCCTATTCGATCTGGCGCAAGATGCAGGAAAAAGACCAGAGCTTCAGCCGCCTGTCGGACATTTACGGCTTCCGGATCATCACCGGCAGCGAAGAAGACTGCTACCGCACGCTCGGGGCCATTCATCAGCGCTGGCGTGCTGTGCCGGGCCGCTTCAAAGATTACATCAGCCAGCCAAAAACCAACGGATACCGGTCGATCCACACCACCGTTTCCGGGCGGGACGGCAAACGTGTCGAAGTTCAGATCCGTACCGTCCAGATGCACGACGTGGCCGAAACAGGTGTGGCAGCGCACTGGTCTTATCGCGACGGTGTGCGCTCGCAGAACCCCTTTGCGGTGGATCCGGCGCGCTGGATCACCACGCTGACCGAACAGTTTGACGCCGAAGAGGATCACGAAGACTTTCTCGAAGCGGTCAAGCTCGAGATGTATTCCGACCAGGTCTTTTGCTTCACACCCAAGGGCGAGGTGGTGAAACTGCCGCGCGGGGCCACGCCGATTGATTTCGCTTTTGCCATTCACACCCGGATCGGCATGGCCTGTGTCGGGGCCAAGGTAGACCATATGCGCGTGCCGCTCTGGACGCGGCTGAAAAACGGACAGTCTGTTGAGATCATCACCGCCGAGGGGCAGAGCCCGCAGGCCACGTGGCTCGATATTGCAACAACCGGCAAGGCACGGTCTGCGATCCGCAAATCGCTGCGTGAAGAAGATCGCGCGCGGTTTGTGAAACTGGGCCGTGAACTGGCCCGTTCAGCGTTTGAGCATGTGGGCCGCAAAGCCACCGACAAGGCGCTGTCGACGGCAGCGCGCAACATGCGCCTGAAAGACCGCGATGATCTTATGGCGCGTCTGGGCAGTGCCGAGATAACCGGGCGCGAAGTGGTGCAGTCGGTCTACCCTGATCTTGTTCCGAAACCGGGTGAGAAAGTTGACGTGCGCCGCGCGGTGATCGGCCTGTCACCGGGCCAGTCATTTGAGCGCGCGTTCTGTTGCCAGCCGCTGCCAGGCGAGCGGATTGTCGGCATTACGTTTCGCGGGCGCGGCGTGGTCGTGCATGCCATCGACTGCGACCGGCTCGGCGCATACGAAGATCAGCCAGAGCGCTGGCTTGATCTGCACTGGCACGATGGCAGCCACCCGGCGGTCTATGGCGCGACGCTTGAGGTCACGCTGAATAACGACGCAGGCACCCTGGGGCGTATCTGCACGCTGATCGGCGAAACCCGTGCAAATATTTCTGACCTGCAATTTATCGACAGGAAACCTGACTTTTACCGTCTTCTGATCTATGTGGAACTCAGAGATGTCGCGCATCTGCATTCTCTGATGCTGACGCTCGAGGCTGAGAGCGATGTTGCGGCGGTGTCCCGCGCGCGCAACATGTCGCAGCCTACGGGCGAATCTCCTGCCTGATGTCCCATCCGGGCCATCGGGTTGTCATAATCTAACGGTGAAATGATCCGGATTCCGGACCGCTCAAACAAGGACAACTTCTTGGTCTTCAAACGCAGAGTTCCCAAAAGCTGGCCCCGTGCTGTGCTTGAATTTCTGTGGCCGCGCGGCGGTTGGGCACGGGCCTTTCACTATGTCAAACACCGGATGCGGCGACTGCCGGACAGCCCCGAGCGGATTGCCAGGGGCATCTGGGCGGGGGTATTTGCGTCTTTCACGCCGTTTTACGGATTTCACTTCTTTATCGCGGCCGGGCTGGCGACCGTGATGCGCGGCAATGTGATTGCCTCTCTGATGTCCACTTTTTTTGGCAATCCGCTGACCTATGTGCCGATCGGTGTTGCCGCACTGTCCACCGGGCACTGGCTTCTGGGCGGTAAGATGGACGAAAGTGTCCAGCGGTCTTTCGGTGGAAAGTTCGTGGATGCCGGTGCGGATCTGAAAGACAACTTTATGGCGATTTTCACCGATGCCACCGCTGACTGGTCGCGTCTGGGTGTTTTCTACGACGAGATCTTTTTTCCCTATATGGTGGGCGGTGTCCTGCCGGGTATTTTCTTTGCGACGCTTTGTTACTATCTGTCGGTGCCTGTCATCCGCGTATATCAGAAACGCCGCAAAGGGATGATCAAACAGAAGCTGAGCGAGATAAAGGCAAAAGCCGCAGCCAAAGCGGAAGCCAAGCGCAAGGCCGAACAACATTCTGCCGGGGAATAGATGGAGGACACCATGTCTGACACGAAAAAACTGCGCCTTGGCGTAAACATCGACCACGTGGCCACGGTGCGGAATGCACGTGGCGGTGACTATCCCGACCCGCTGCGTGCCGCACGGATTGCACAGGAGGCCGGGGCGGACGGCATCACCGCGCACCTGCGCGAAGACCGCCGGCATATCTCTGACGCGGACATCGAAGGGCTGATGGACGTTCTGACGGTTCCGCTCAATTTTGAGATGGCCGCAACCTCCGAGATGCAGCAGATTGCCCTGCGCCACCAGCCTCATGCAGTCTGTATCGTACCGGAGAAGCGCGAGGAGCGTACAACCGAGGGTGGTCTTGAAGTCGCTCGTGAAGAGAACCGTCTTGCGCATTTTATCGCGCCGCTGCGGGATGCAGGATGCCGCGTCTCCATTTTCATCGCAGCCGATAAACGACAGATCGAAGCCGCGCACCGTATTGGCGCGCAGGTCATAGAGCTGCATACAGGTGCCTATTGCGACGCCCATGCTGAGGGCGACGCGGAGACGGTGAAAAAGGAACTCGCCGATCTCGGCGAAATGGCGGAATTCGCACACGGGCTTGGGCTTGAAGTACACGCAGGGCACGGTCTGAACTATGAAACCGTCTCTCCGGTGGCTGCTTTTCCGGAGGTCATGGAGCTCAATATCGGGCACTTTCTCATCGGGGAATCAATCTTTCGCGGGCTGCAGCCTGCCATCGCGGAAATGCGACGTCTGATGGATGAAGCACGGGCCTGACGGGCACGTGCACCCCGCAAATAATCGAAGCGGGGCAACCGGATGTGACACAGAATGTATCAGGACACAGTCTTGCCACATTTCAGCTTTAAGTTGCGTAAAACATGTTTCTCCAGGGTATTGATTTTATGTTCCGACCGTTTTGGTTCATTGTAACAGCTATGGCGATGCTTCTCTCGGCATCCGTCATCGTTCAGGGTGTCGCGACCCTGACGGGCAGCCGCACCAGCATGTTGCCCGTCGCGGGCGCCGCTGTCGTGATTGCGGCATTGCTGGAGGGGCAGAATTATGCCCGCACCAGAAAGGCCTGGCCGGGCCGGCAGCTGATCTGGCTTGCCGCGCTCAGCATGACCGCGATTACGGCGCTGATTGTTGACGCGTTTTACGCGCTTTCTCTTTTGCTGGAGACAGGGCATGCCGACGGACTGCGCGAGATTGAACCGCTGGTGTTCGGCCTGTCGATTGTCATTCTTGCGGGGGTGAGTTGCATAGTGCTGAGGTTCAGTTACGAGGCCGGGCTTAAACTGGTGCTTGACCGGCCCGCCCGCTGATTGCGGCACGCCTGACGCCCGGGCCCGCGTGACTCACATGACCAGGTGAGGCCGGAAACAGCCCCACGCGCGCCGATTGTCGCCACGCTTTCAATAGGCTACCACGGTCGCAGCCCGGGAAGATGTCGCATAAACGCGGTGCCCGGCAGCGGGACAGGAGCGGCGCGATGATCCTCGGGATCGGCACAGACCTTGCAAACATTGACCGGATCCAGGGCACGCTGGACCGGTTCGGAGACCGTTTCCGCAACCGGGTGTTTACAGAAACGGAGCAGCGCAAGGCTGAACGGCGCAAAGACGTGGCAGGCACCTATGCCAAACGGTGGGCGGCGAAAGAGGCGTGTTCCAAAGCACTTGGGACCGGTCTTGCAATGGGCATTTCCTGGAAAGACATGGCGGTCAGCAACCTGCGCACGGGCCAGCCTGTGATGCACGTGACCGGATGGGCGCGCGACCGGCTTGACGCAATGACACCCCCGGGATTTGAGGCCGTGATCCACGTGACACTTACCGATGATCACCCCTGGGCGCAGGCTTTTGTCGTCATCGAAGCCCTGCCCGCTAAAGAGTGACGCGCCGGTTGCGGGAGCAGAAAGCTGCCGGCGGGCACCGCCTGTGATGCTGCACAGCAAAGGCATTTGTCCCCGCAGGGACATACGGGGCACGCAAGCTTGCGCCGGCGCACCTTGACTTCCCCTCCGCGCCTTCGCATTACCGCCCAAACCAAACGGGATAACCGCCACATGGCCGAAAAAGACGCAAAATCGCCGAATGCATTCGTCGAGACCGTGAAGACAGTTGTTTATGCGCTGCTGATCGCAGGTGTCTTCCGGACGCTGTTCTTTCAGCCGTTCTGGATTCCGTCAGGTTCCATGAAAGAAACACTGCTCGTCGGTGATTTCCTGTTTGTGAACAAGGTGGCCTATGGCTACTCCTATGCATCCTGCCCCAGCCTTTATATGCCGCGCTTTGGTATTGACGTGGATGCGCAGGATATCTGTGGCTTCCTGGATGGTGAAAACACCCGCATATGGGGAGGCGAGCCGGAACGCGGAGACGTCGTAGTCTTTCGCCATCCGGTGTCGGGCCGGGATTATATCAAGCGCCTCATCGGCAAGCCCGGCGATACGATCCAGATGCGTGACGGGGTTCTGTGGCTGAACGGCGCAGAGGTGCCCCAGGAGCCCGATGGCACCTTTGTCGAGGAAATGGCGCCGCAGGGGCCGGAAGGGCGGCGCCCGCGCTGCATGAACGGTCCGGTGGGCGATGGCGGAGAGTGCCGCAAGGCGCGTGCAATCGAAACGCTGCCCGGCGGCAGGCAGTATGCAGTGCTCGATATCGCCTCGCAGGGGTCTGACCGCACCAGCATCTATACGGTGCCTGAAGGGCATTACTTCTTTATCGGTGACAACCGCGATAATTCCGCTGACAGCCGGTTGTCACAGCGCGTTCAGGGGGTCGGCTTTGTGCCCTATGAAAACCTGATCGGGCGGGCTGATCGCATCATGTTTTCCTCGGCCGGGCGGTCTATGCTTTTTGTCTGGACCTGGCGCGGCGACCGGTTTTTTAAGGCTGTTGAGTGAAACTCGCGGGCGAGCTGAAGTCCTTTCAGGACCGGCTGGGTTACGAGTTCGCGCGCCCGGAACTGCTTGTTGAGGCGGTTACCCACGCATCCGTTTCAACGGCAAACCGGGATGACAACCAGCGGCTGGAGTTTCTCGGTGACCGGGTGCTGGGGCTGGTGATGGCCGAGGCGCTGCTCGCAACCGACGACAAAGCCAGCGAAGGCCAGCTTGCACCGCGGTTCAACGCCCTGGTGCGCAAAGAAACCTGTGCGGATGTGGCGCGTGAGATCAATCTCGGGGCGGTGCTGCGGCTGGGGCGCTCGGAAATGCTCTCCGGCGGGCGGCGAAAACAGGCGCTTCTGGGGGATGCGATCGAGGCCGTGATTGCGGCCGTGTACCTTGATGCGGGGTTTGACCAGGCCCGGGAGATGATCCTGCGGCTCTGGGGCAGACGGGTGCATGAGGTCGAAGAGGACGCCCGCGATGCAAAGACCGCTTTGCAGGAATGGGCGCAGGCGCGTAAACAGCAACCACCCGAATACGTCGAGACCGCACGGACCGGGCCGGATCATGCGCCGGTCTTTACCATCACCGCCCGCCTCGACACCGGGGAGAGCGAAGCGGCAAATGCCGGATCAAAACGGCAGGCTGAACAGGCTGCTGCGGCTGCATTGCTGGCAAAACTGGAGAGCAGATCATGACCACGCGCGCGGGATTTGTCGCCCTGATCGGGGAGCCCAATGCAGGTAAATCAACGCTGCTGAACCGGATGGTCGGGGCCAAAGTGTCGATTGTCACGCATAAGGTACAGACGACCCGGGCGCGGATCCGTGGCGTGGCGATGGAGGGTGATGCCCAGATCGTTTTTGTCGACACGCCGGGCCTTTTTCAACCGCGCCGCCGGCTGGACCGGGCGATGGTGGCTGCGGCCTGGAGCGGTGCGGCGGATGCGGATGTCGTGGTACTCATGGTGGAGGCGCACCGCGGGCTGACCGAGGGTGTGGGCCGTATTCTGGAACGGCTGGCGGAGATCGGCGAGGGGCGTTCCGTAGCGCTTGCCATCAACAAAATCGACCGGGTTCAGGCGGAAGTTCTGCTGGGGCTCTCAAAGGAACTCAATGCGCGGTATGAATTTGCACAGACATTCATGATCTCGGCGGAGCGCGGTCATGGTGTGGAGGCGTTGCGCCAGTGGCTTGCAGAGCAGGTGCCGGAGGGGCCCTGGCTTTACCCCGAAGACCAGATTGCCGACCTGCCGATGCGGATGATCGCTGCTGAGATGACGCGTGAAAAGCTGACACTGCGCCTGCACCAGGAGCTGCCTTACCAGCTCACCGTAGAGACCGAGAACTGGGAAGAGCGCAAAGACGGCTCGGCAAAGATCGACCAGCTGATCTACGTGGTACGCGATGGCCATAAGGGCATCGTGCTGGGCCATAAGGGTGAAACGATCAAAGCGGTGTCGAAAGCCTCCCGCGAGGAACTCGAAGCCTTTCTCGGCCGCCGCGTGCACCTCTTTCTTCAGGTCAAAGTGCGTCCGGACTGGCTTGATGAGGCGGAACGCTATTCGGAAATGGGGCTGGATTTCCGGGATGGCAACACCTGAGTATCCTGCAGCCGCCGGAAGCCCCGGGCAGGCGCATCCGCAATGCGCCCGAGCGGGGTGCTGAGATGGCCCGACTGACCGCACGGTTCTGGGTGGATGCCTATCTGATGCGCCTGCGCGGTTCGGATGTACCGGCTTTTGTGGTGGTTCATGGTGATGACACTGGCGGTGCTGTGCTGGTGAAGCTGAACACACTCGACGGGCAGGCGCGGCTGTTTCAGCGGAGTTTCGATCTGATGAGTGGCGACCGGGTCTGGACGGTTCTGGCCGAGGGACCTGAAGCCGATGTCGATGAAGCGGTGCTGCGGCAGCGCGGATTTGATCCTGATCTGTGGGTCATTGAGGTCGAGGACCGGCAGGGGCGGCACATGCTGGATGAGCCGGGACTGGCATGATTGAATGGCGCGACCAGGGTGTCCTTCTGAGCGTGCGCCGGCATGGTGAAGCCTCTGCAATCATTGAAGTTTTTACACCAGCGCACGGTCGGCATGCAGGGGTTGTGCGCGGCGGCGCCAGCCGCAAAACCGCGCCGGTGCTGCAGCCCGGCGCGCAGCTCGATCTGACATGGCAGGCCCGGCTGGAAGACCACATCGGCAGTTTCCACGCAGAGCCCGTGCGCAGCCGGGCGGCGGCGGCAATGGGAGACCGGATGGCACTGGCCGGTCTGAACGCAGTCACGTCTCTGTTGTCTTTCAGCCTGCCCGAGCGTGAGCCGCATCCCGCACTCTATCAGCAGACAGAACAGCTGCTGGATCTGCTCGGTCAGGGGGATCTCTGGCCGCTTGCTTATCTGCGCTGGGAGGTCAGGTTGCTGCTTGAAACCGGTTATGCGCTGGAGCTTGATCGCTGTGCGGTTACCGGCCAGCGCCAGGATCTGTGCTATGTGTCACCGAAATCCGGGCGCGCCGTATCGCGCGACGCCGCCGGTGAGTGGGCGGACCGCATGCTGCCCCTGCCGGATGTTCTGAGGGGAGAGGGGGATGCGCCGGACGCGGAGATCGTCGAAGCGTTCCGGACGACGGGGTATTTTCTGGAGCAGCATCTGGCACGGGATCTGGGGGGTAAACCGCTGCCCGAGGCACGCGCGCGTTACGTCGGGGCGTTCAGTCGCCGGCTTTGAAAATCATGCTCGTGTCGTCATCGCGGGTCAGAATCAGCGTATCGCCCAGGACCTCTATCAGGGTCATGCTCTGCAGGCTCGCCAGATAGGCCTGTTCCGACGCGGTGGCGTCCGCCGGACATGCCCTGCGGGTCGTGGCAACCGGGCCTGCTTCAAACCACGGATAGGGCACGGTCATCGACGCGCTGTAGCTGTTGCAGGCAGTTTCGCCGGCAATTGTGCCAGGCTCGGGGAAAAGCAGTGTTGTGCGGCCTGCTGCGGCTGTGCCGCCGATCTCCTCAAGTACCCAGGTTTTGCCTGCAGCACCATAGGCCGTGGCCGTTTCATCGCCATAACAGCCTGCAAGAAGCATCAGGGCCGTCACGAGGCCTGTTGTTCGGGTGCGTATCATTGCAGCGCGATCACAAGGTCAACCAGCGTATCAAAGGCAGCGGCTGGCTTGGTTTTGCCGCCGAGTTGCGGCAGGCCAATCATCGCTGAGAGGGTGCTTTGTGCAAACTCCGGGTTTTTGATCCCCAGCTGTTTCAGCAGGTTCGCCAGATACGTCAGCCGTTCCGCGTCGACCTGGGCCAGGGCCCTGGCGACGGATTTATCCGTTCTGGCCCAGGCCCGGAGTGCGGGATCCTGCCTGTCGGCCAGCATGAGCCGGCCAAAGCGGCGCAGGCGCTGCTCGGTGCTGCCGTCTTCTGCCAGCGCCGTTACGACCGTTGCAAAGGCGCGGGTCTGCCAGTCTTTTACGACCGCTGCGTGGAAATCCGGCACATCGCGGAAATGCCAGTAAAATGAGCCTTTGGTGGTATTCAGCTTACGTGCCAGCGGCTCTGCCGCCAGAGCTGTCGGTCCGTCGGTCACCAGCGCTTTGAGGCCGGCTTCTATCCATGCGTCTCGGTTGAGTCGGGTGCGTTTCATGCCTTTTCCATACGCAGCGGTATGTGATGCATCAAGCTGTGTTTCGGGTCAGGTGCGCGATATGGGGTGATTGGCATACCGAAGAGGCAATTCTTTGCCCATGTGCCCTGAAACGGGCACCAGTCGGCTCGCGACGACAGGTTTTTGGGCGACAGGCCCGCCAGGAACGGATCCTGTAACTGCTCTCCGCCGGGTGGGCGGGCCACTACGTTCTGCGCGCAGAACCCGGGCTTCAGCCGAGCAGGCGTCGCGCAATGACCTGGGCCTGGATTTCGGCCGCCCCTTCAAAGATATTCAGGATCCGGGCATCGCAGAGCACCCGGCTGATTTTGTACTCCAGCGCAAAACCGTTGCCGCCGTGGATCTGCAACCCGTTGTCGGCTGCAGCCCATGCCACACGTGCGCCCAGAAGCTTCGCCATACCGGCTTCGACATCACAGCGGCGGCCCTCGTCCTTTTCAAAGGCGGAGAAATAGGTCAGCTGGCGCGCGATCATGATCTCGACGGCCATCATCGCGAGTTTGCCTGAAACGCGCGGAAATTCTATTAGCGATTTGCCGAACTGCCTGCGGTCCTGCGCATACTGCATCGCGATATCCAGCGCCGACTGGGCCACGCCAATGGCACGGGCGGCTGTCTGGATCCGCGCGGATTCGAAGGTTTCCATGAGTTGTTTGAACCCTTTGCCTTCTTCGCCGCCGAGCAGGTTCTCACCCTTGACGTGGAAATTATCAAAGGCGAGCTCGTATTCCTTCATGCCGCGATAGCCAAGCACCTCGATCTCGCCGCCTGTCATCCCCTCCGTGGGGAAAGGATCAGCCTCGTCACCCGGTGTTTTTTCCGCGAGGAACATGGACAGGCCCCGGTAATCCGTGGTGTCAGGATCGGTCCGGGCCAGCAGTGTCATGACCTGGGTCCGGGTGGCATGGGTGATCCACGTTTTGTTGCCGGTAACGCGGTAATCCTCGCCTTCCTTCACCGCCCTGGTGCGCAGGCTGCCGAGATCCGAGCCGGTGTTCGGTTCGGTGAATACGGCCGTGGGCAGCGTCTCCGCCGAGGCCAGTCTGGGTAGCCATTTCGATTTTTGTTCATCGGTGCCGCCCGCCAGAATGAGCTCGGCTGCGATCTCGGACCGAGTGCCCAGCGAGCCCACACCGATGTAGCCGCGCGAAAGCTCTTCTGAAACGACGCACATGGAGGCCTTTGACAGGCCAAATCCGCCGTACTCTTCGGGAATCGTAAGACCGAAAACACCCATTTCGGCCAGCTCATCGATGACTTCAACGGGAATAAGCTCGTCTTTGAGGTGCCAGTCATGGGCGAAAGGCTCAACTTTCTCCACCGCATACCGGCGGAACTGGTCGCGGATCATTTCCAGCTCTTCGTCCAGGCCTGATGCGCCGACGGTGACATCAGCGGAATGTTCCTGCATGAGCTCAACAAGCCGGGAGCGGGCGGCCTGAGTATTGCCGCACTGCATCAGCGTTGTAATGGCCGGGGCGCGGAGCATGTGGCTGTCCTCGTCGCTGAGGCCCAGGTCGCGCAGGCGGAGAATCTCGCCCTGGTTCATCTGAATGCCGCCGGTGATCTGCGACAGATACTCTCCGAAGGCGATGGAAAGAATCAGCTGTTCGGTTTCCCGGAAACGCCCGAACGACTGCAAACCCAGTGCCCATGCGTGCATCTGCTGCAGCGCGCGGGCATAGGTTGCAAGCCAGGCAAGACCATGTGCCGCTGTCTGATGCATCTCGACAAGCCCGCCCGATACGCGCCCGTCCTCTGTCACCAGATCGCGCACCCGTGCCACAGCGGTATCCAGCAGAGACAGGACGGGATCGAGAGCCGCCCCGGTCAGTGTGAGCAGATTTTCAGGCAAAACGGGGGCGTGCAGTGTCGGGTCCTGTCCGTCATGGGGCATCATCGTCATCCTCTTCGTGTCAGCCCGGTGTCTAATCCCTTCGCAGGTGCAGCGCAACAAAAATACAAGGAGGTGCGGCGTTTTGCACGAAAATTACGCAGTGTTCGGGGCGATCTTTGAGCGCAGCCGCCGAATCCTTTGGCGCGGGACTTGGACTGCGGGCATAAAAAAACCGACATGCCGGCCGTTCTGGCCTGACATACCGGTTTATCACAACGGTACTGATTAAAAGACCGCGACCTTTCAGGGCAGCGGCTGGGTCCGCGTCAGTTCTGGCGCGCAACCGTGACGCCGGAGACGTCTTCGATAAAAGTAACGATCCGGGATTTGATCGTGTCATCGCGGATCGATGCGAGCGCGCTGACAATCTCAAGGCTGGGATCGCGTGTTTTTACTGCATCCGGAGATGCTTCGATGCCTTCGAAGAAATATGAGGTGGGGACATCGAGGATGCGCGACAGTTCGTAAAGACGGCTTGCCGCGATCCGGTTGGACCCGATTTCATACTTCTGGATTTGCTGAAACGACAGATTAAGCTCTCTCGCAACATCGGTCTGAGACAGACGGCGGATGGTCCGGATCTGTTTCAGTTTGCGACCTACGTGAACGTCTACTGGATGGCTCATACTATTTAACACCTCTGGTTGTGATCCCATAGTTGTCCTCAGAACCGCGCTTCCGTTCAACTGGATACCTTTTTCATTTTTCGGTTGAAATTTTTACATGTAATGGGTGATAAATGTTGCATTAGTGGATGATTTATTTACCATCAGGTGCGATGAACAAAGTTATGCCAACGGATCCTCCCGGCAAGACGCCGGTGAAAGGCACCGAATCACATGCGCTCCTGCATGAGATGATCCGGTCGTTTACCACGCTTGCCAGAACCCTCAACCTGAGCCACGCGGTACGGGAACTGGGCAGCACGCGGCAGACGCTGCGCCGGCACATCTCTTTGCTGGAGGAGCTTAAGGGGGTTGAGCTCTTTGTTGTGAAGGACCGCCAGTACCAACTGACCGATGAGGGAAGCCGCGCGTTGCCCGAGGCTCTCGAGATCCTCGCCCGGGGCAGTTCCTGGCTGATGGGGCACATCAGTCATTACAACGGTATGCAACGTGTGCATGCCGTACTGCCGGGTGATGTACATTTCTGGTTGCAACAGCAACCTATGGGGGAATTATGGGAAAGCAAACGCTCCCTGTTGCGCGAATGTTTCCGGGCCTGGGCGCTTGCCGGGGGTGACCTCGAAAGCGAGAAAATGAAACACGTCCGGCCCTACTTTATGGTGTACCGGAACTCTCCAAACGGTTGGATTTGCGTGGAAATCGGGGATCTTGCCTCCTATGTTTCCTGGTACGGATGGGCGACGGCCAGATCCAGTATCGGACGGGCGCTTTACGGGATGCCGGGTGGTGATGAGTTCGCACACCTTATGGTTGAGCCATTTGAGGATGCCGCAAACCATCACAATGCGCGTCTCGACCACATCCACACCCAGCTGCAACGCGAACAGGACGGGCCCAAAGTTCCGCTGAATTACAGGCGTCTGTTGCTGGCGGGTCGGTTTCCCGACGGAAGTTTCGCGCTGATTTCAGTGCTCGACCGGTGTTTTGACATCACCATTGACGATCTTGGTCCCGATGAAATTCACGCCATGCCAGAAGATCTGGTGATGCCTGCGCATCCGGTAGAAGCATTATTCGAGCAACCAAAGCGGGAATAGATTAGTATAGGCGTTATCCTGAACTGTGGAGACGCACTATGACTATTCAATTTAAATCCCGGGACGACTACCTGTTTGCGACGAGTCTTGATCAGATTCGCAGCAATGGCGTCACGATTGTGACCGGTTCCGACTTTGAGGAATATCGCGACCTGCTTTCAACAGCCCGGCCGGACCACAAACTGGGCGTACCCTTTGATCCGAAGCGACAGCCACTCAATTCCGAGAATTCCTACTGGATGGCAGGATACGATTCCGCGGGCAACGTGGTGCACACCCAGGCTCTGAAGCGGCTCAACCTGTCGAAGTCCAGCCTTGGCGAATACATGTGTGAGAATCTGTGCGAGTTCGAGCCGCCAATGGGGGGTATTGATTACGAAAGAACGGTTTACCGGCCTGGTCCGGGCGCGAAACGCATGCGGGGTGTCGTTACGTATCACGGAGAATTCTGGCTTGGCGGAGAGCCGGGACAGTTTCGCGGCACGGGAATGTCTTCACTGCTTGCGCGGCATGCGTTTCTGACTGCTATGCTGCGCTGGGATCCGGATTATTTCTTCGGACTGATGTCGAAGTCTCTCGTCTTCAAGGGCTTCTCTGCGCGATTCGGGTACATGCACACGGACCCGGATGCGATCCGCTTTGCGCTCAGGGATGCAGCGGATCTTTTCGAGGTTGTGATGGGCTATAACTCCAACGAAGATCTTCGCTTTCTGCTGGATATGCAGCTTCCGGAAGCGCTCGATAAAGCGGCGTAAAAGCCAGCCGCCACGGGCTGATCACCCGTGGCGTAGTTCTTTGAGGTACCCGGCGGTCAGCTGATCGCGGCGGCGCGTACGTCGTCGTCGATGAACGGCAGATACTGTTCGAAGTTATCCGAGAACATCTTCACCAGCTTTGCCGCCTGACGGTCGTAGGATTCAGGATTGTCCCACGTCCGGCGCGGATCGAGCAGAATGTTCGGCACGCCTTTCACGTCGACCGGCACGGAAAATCCGAAGTTCGGATCCTTGCGGAACTCCGCATCCGCAAGCGAGCCGTCGAGCGCCGCTGCAAGCAGCCCGCGCGTGGCCCTGATCGGCATCCGGCTGCCGGTGCCGTAGGCGCCGCCGGTCCAGCCGGTATTCACCAGCCAGCAGGTCGCGCCATGGGTGGCGATCTTCTCACGCAGAAGGTTGCCATATACTTCCGGGCGGCGCGGCATGAAGGGCGCGCCAAAGCAGGTGGAAAAAGTCGGTTCCGGCTCTGTTACGCCACGCTCCGTGCCGGCAACCTTGGAGGTGAAGCCCGACAGAAAATGATACATCGCCTGTGCCGGCGACAGCTTTGAGATCGGCGGCAGCACCCCGAAGGCATCGCAGGTCAGCATGATGATGTTTTTCGGATGCCCGCCGCGCGCCGCCTCGGAGGCATTTGAGATATAATGCAACGGGTAGGCGCAGCGCATGTTGGCTGTCAGGCTGTCGTCGTCAAAATCCAGCTCTTTTGTCAGCGGATCATAGATCATGTTTTCGATCACCGTGCCGAACTTTTCGGTCGTGGCGTAGATTTCTGGCTCTGCGTCAGGGTTCAGATTGATGGTTTTTGCATAACAGCCACCTTCGAAGTTGAAGGTGCCGGTGTCGGACCAGCCGTGCTCGTCGTCACCGATCAGTGTGCGGCTGGGATCAGCCGAGAGTGTGGTCTTCCCGGTGCCCGAAAGGCCGAAAAACACGGCTGCATCGACAGGATTGCCATTGGCGTGGTTGGCCGAGCAGTGCATCGGCATGACGCCTTTTTCGGGAAGCAGATAGTTCAGCAGCGTGAAGACAGATTTTTTGTTTTCGCCGGCATATTCTGTACCGCCGATCAGGATCAGCTTTTTGTCAAAGTTCATCGCAATGACCGTGTCAGAGCGGCAGTTGTGACGCTTTGGGTCAGCTTTGAAGCTCGGGCAGTTGATCACCGTGAAGTCAGCCGTGAAATCGTTGAGATCCTCTGCATCCGGCCGGCGCAGCATGTGACGGATAAAGAGCCCGTGCCAGGCAAGCTCCGTCACCATGCGCACATTTATCGCGTGTTTCGGGTCGGCGCCGCCCACGAGGTCCTGAACGAAGTAATCGCCGCCTTCCATGTGGCTGAGCATATCCTCATAGAGAGCATCAAACCCCTCGGGGGACATCGCTGCGTTGTTTTCCCACCAGATCGTGTCTGCCACGCTGTCGGTCTTGACCACATGCTTGTCGTTGGGGGAGCGTCCGGTGAATTTACCGGTCGTCACCAGAAAGGTGCCGCCCTTGCCAAGCTCGCCTTCGCCACGTGACAGGGCAGCACTGATCAGGTCCGGTTCAATCAGGTTGTACCAGACAGTGCCAAGGCCTTTGATCCCCTGATCTTCCAGTGTGAAGTCGGGGTTTACGCGCCCATGTGTCATCTTGTTGATCTCCTGATTGACCGCACCTGCGGCGGAATACGCACCATACCACTGGCCGTGACAGCCGGGTTCCAGTCCTAACATGATGATTTAGCACGTGAACAGATTGCTTCGACACAGTTAGCGCCACCATCAGGATGTTTATGCTCATGGCCTGCCCGCACCGGCGGATACCGGCGCTATCACTGCCGGGTCGGGTCAACAATGTGCGGCAATTTAGCCATTCGTAATCAAATTATGGCCCAAATGGGCGGAAGTGCTGTGCTGATTCGCACTTAAAGATTGATTCGCCGGGGTAAACAGTGGTCAATACCCCAAAAAATCAAAGAAACGAGCAGTACAAGGATACAGGTAATGTCTAAAATCGCATTGGTGGACGACGACAGGAATATCCTGACGTCCGTTTCCATGACTCTCGAAGCCGAAGGTTTCGAAGTGGAAACGTATAACGACGGGCAGGCTGCCCTCGACGCATTCAACAAGAAGCTGCCTGATATGGCGGTTCTGGATATCAAGATGCCCCGGATGGATGGCATGGATCTGCTGCAGCGTCTGCGGCAGAAAACGGCGATGCCGGTAATCTTTCTGACCTCGAAGGACGATGAGATCGATGAGGTGCTGGGGCTGCGCATGGGCGCCGATGATTATGTCAAAAAACCCTTCTCTCAGAGGCTGTTGGTCGAGCGGATCCGCGCACTGCTGCGCCGTCAGGATGCGGTCGCCGGTGATGTCGTCGCCGACAGCGAAGAGACCAAAGTAATGGAGCGCGGTGATCTGCGCATGGATCCGCTGCGGCACGCCGTGGCCTGGAAGGGCCGCGATGTATCGCTGACCGTGACCGAATTTCTGCTCCTGCAGGCGCTGGCGCAGCGCCCTGGTTTCGTAAAGTCGCGCGATCAGCTTATGGACGTCGCCTATGACGATCAGGTCTATGTGGATGACCGGACAATCGACAGCCATATCAAACGTCTGCGCAAAAAGATGCGGACGGCTGATGATGAGTTCTCCGCGATTGAGACGCTCTACGGTATCGGATACAGATACAACGAAGAGTAACGATCACCGATGGCGCTGGCCGAGAGGAATTTTGTGCGGGATATGACCCCACCCCAGCCCCGGGACGGCGATCTCGTTCTGGGTGATGACTGGGTTGCACCCGACAGTGCGGCCGGCAGTGAGCTGCGCGCGAGCCGTGAAGGCCGCGGGCTCATGTCGCTGCGCAGCTCTCACATTGCGCGCAAGATTATCATCTTTAATCTCATTGCGATGTGCATTCTGGTTGCCGGGATTCTACTGCTGAATTCCTCGCGTGACAGTCTCGCCGTGCAGCGGGCCGCATCTCTTGTCTCCGAAGCTGAACTGATCGCCGACGTGATCGAAGCGCAGGTCCCGCGTGATGCGCCGGTGAACCTTGCGACCCGTGATGGTATCGACATAGAGGCCACGCTGAGCGGTCTTGATCTGCGCAGCGGCATTGAGGTTTTTGTCTATGACCCGTCTGAGACGCTGGTGGCAAATACCGAAGGGCGGCTTGCGGCGGGCGAGATCGCCGGTGCTCTCGGAGGAAAGACACCTCTGATTGACGGGCTGAGCTGGGTCTGGTCGGCAACGTCCGGCGCATTCAGTGAGCCTGAGGACGCCGACCAGACGCCGCTGCGCGACAAAATTCGTCCGCTGATCAGCAGCACACTGACTGACGGCACACAGATCCGCCGCGAACTCGACACGGCCGGCGGTGCGCTCTTCACGGTGGTGACGCCGATCACTCAGAACGAGACGCCGATCGGTGTGGTTGCGGTGGCTACGGCTGCCGGTGAGATTGACAATTTCGTTCGCAGTGAGCGCGAGCGTGTGCTGCAGATGTTTGTGATCGGCATCCTGGTCTCCATCGGCCTGAGCCTTGTTCTCGCCTCGACGATCGCGAATCCGCTGGCTGATCTTGCTGCAGCGGCCGAGCTTGGGCGTGTCAAAAATGCACGCAAAATGAACCCGGGGCGCATTCGGATCCCGGATCTGACGGCCCGGCCTGACGAGATCGGGCGGCTCAGTGGCGCTTTGCGCGGCATGATCTCGGCTCTTTATAACCGCATTGACGGTAACGAGCAGTTCGCAGCGGATGTGGCGCATGAGATCAAAAACCCGCTCGCCTCTCTGCGGTCTGCCGTTGGCACATTGCGGATGGTGAAACGGGATGATCAGCGCGAGAAACTGCTTGATGTGATTGATCATGATGTCCGCCGGCTGGACCGGCTCGTCAGTGACATATCCAACGCGTCGCGGCTGGACAGCGAACTGGTCAAAGAAGAGGAAGAACCCTTTGACGTCCTGACCACCCTGTCAAACCTCGGCCAGTACCTCGGCGAGGATGCACGCGCGAGGGGCATCGATTTCATTACCGACCTGCCGGACAACCCGATTACCGTCTATGGGCTCGAGGCGCGCCTTGCGCAGGTATTCGTGAACCTTATCACAAATGCTATTTCATTTTGCGAAGACGGTGATGCGATCCGTATCTGGGCGCGCAAAAAGGAAAACCGCGTACTGATCGTGGTTGAGGACACAGGTCCCGGCATACCTGACCAGGCGCTGTCGAAGATCTTCAAACGGTTCTACTCACAACGCCCTGACGAGCATTTCGGAAACAACTCCGGCCTGGGTCTTGCGATTTCCAAGCAGATCATCGAAGCGCATGGTGGCGTGATCTGGGCCGAAAACATCCGCCCCACCGAGGCAGATATCACCTCCGATCCGCTCGGCGCACGTTTTGTCGTCGGCCTTCCGACCTGAGCGATGACGCCGGCGGGCCCTCTGCCTGAGACATCCGATACTGTTATTCTGCATGCCAGCGCTGTCGCGGTCGATGGCGCGGGCGTTCTGATCACCGGGGCCTCCGGTGCGGGTAAATCTGAGCTTGCGCTGCAGCTTATGTCGCTGGGCGCACGTCTGATCGCCGATGACCGGACTGTCGTGCACGTCAGGGCGTCTGGCCTGCGCGCCACTTGCCCTGAGGCAATCAGAGGTATGATCGAAGCCCGCGGGGTCGGTATTCTGAACGCAGAACCGGCCGGCGAGGCACCGGTCCGGCTTGTGGTGGATCTCGATCAGATGGAAACGCGGCGCCTGCCGGAGCGTCACGACGCAGAAATCGCCGGACACACAGTGCGGTGTTTTCACAAAACTGCCAGCCGGGCTTTTCCGGCTGCAATTATGCAATATCTCAGATCAGGACTGAGAGAGCCGGAATGACACAGACAGCATCTTCAGACGCGCGACGGATCATTTTCGTCACCGGACCTTCGGGCGCCGGGCGCTCCAGTGCGCTCAACGTGCTGGAAGACGCGGGCTATGAGACCATTGATAACCTGCCTTTGCGCCTGCTGACCGATCTGCTGGACGGACCGGGTCAGGACAGACCACTTGCGCTCGGGATCGACCCGCGCAACCGAGATTTCTCCACCAACACCATCATCGATACGCTCGGACGGCTGACGGCAGTGCCGGGTCTTGCACCGGAGCTTCTGTTTCTGGACTGCCAGTCAGAGGTGCTGTTGCGCCGGTTTTCTGAGACCCGCCGCAGGCATCCGCTTGCGCCTGACGATCGCCCGTCTGAGGGCATCATACGCGAACTTGAAATGCTTCAGCCGCTGCGCGCCCGGGCAGACGTGCTGATCGACACCAGCGAACTGAACGTTCATCAGCTGCGCGAAGAGGTTGAGCACTGGTTTGCGCCCGGTGGTCAGCGTCATCTGAGTGTTTCCGTACAGTCGTTCTCATACAAACGCGGGCTGCCGCGGAGTGTGGATATGGTTTTCGACTGCCGTTTTCTGCGCAACCCCTACTGGGATCCTGCTCTGCGCGGGTCGGACGGCCGCGACGCCGCCGTTGCCGATTACATCAGAAGCGATCCGCGTTCGGGCCCCTTTGCTGAAAAGGTCACGGATCTGTGCCTGTGGCTGTTGCCCGCATATCGCGATGAGGGAAAATCATACCTGTCGATCGCCTTTGGGTGTACCGGAGGACAGCACCGGTCGGTCGCCATGGCTGAAAGCCTCGCTTTGCGGCTTGCGGAGGAAGGCTGGCAGGTGTCAATTAGACACCGCGAACTGGACCTGCGTAAGAAAGAAGAGGCCTGATCCCTTGATCGGTATTGTGATTGTCGCGCACGGCGGGCTGGCACAGGAGTATCTGGCGGCGATTGAGCATGTTGTGGGCCGGCAGAGCGGAATGCGGGCCATCGGCATCCTGGCAGATCACGACCGCGCCCTGAAAGAACGCGAAATCTGTGTCGCAGCGGATGAGGTGGATCAGGGGGACGGTGTCGTTGTGGTCACGGATCTTTACGGCGGATCACCGTCCAATCTCAGCCTTCTTGCCTGCAAACCCGGCAACCGTCGCATTCTTTACGGCGCGAACCTGCCGATGCTTATCAAGCTTGCCAAGAGCCGTCGGAAATCCGTGCCGGACGCTGTGCGCGCCGCGCTGGAAGCCGGCAAAAAGTATATCGACAGCCAGAACATCAGCCCCGAATAACAAGGCAGCCGATCTATGACCGCAAAGACACTGGAAATCGTAAACGAGAAGGGCCTGCATGCCCGCGCATCTGCCAAACTGGTCGAACTGGTGGAAGGCTTCGACGCCACGGCCGAAATCTCCAGGGACGGCATATCGGCCTCCGGAGACAGCATCATGGGGCTTTTAATGTTGGCAGCCTCACTTGGAACCTTTATTGAGGTTGAAACATCCGGTCCGGATGCTGAGGCTCTCGCTGATGCGCTGACGGCGCTTGTGGCGGATAAATTTGGCGAAGGGGCCTGACCGGGTATCCATGTCAACGCACGGGGGGGAGCGCTGAATTGACTGACAGTTCGCAGGATATCAGCGAAAGCAAACCGGGCGAGAAGGTGGACTTTTCCAAGTACGACCGCCGCAGCCTGTCCTATGCTTCGACCTTTGAGGACCCGTGGAAATCTTCGATGATCCGGGTGATGGAAGCGCTGACGGGCAAGCTGACCATTCTGCGCCGTGTTCAGGAGTTTGAACGCCGCGGCGCACCACAGGGGCAGGCATTCTGGCGCGCGGCTCTCGATGTCATGGGGATCGAGCTGCAGACACCGCAGCACCAGCTTGACCGGATCCCGCGCGAAGGTCCTGTGATCGTTGTTTCCAACCATCCCCACGGGTTGATTGACGGGATGATGTTTGCGGATCTGATCGGGCGGGTTCGGCCGGATTACAGAATTCTGACGCGCTCACTTCTGACAATCATCGATGAAGCCGCGAGTTCTTTTATGATCCCGGTGCCGTTCCCCCATGAAGAAGGGGCGCAACGCAAGGGCGTCGAAATGCGCACACGCGCCATGGAACATCTGCAAAGCGGCGGTGTCGTGGCGCTTTTCCCGTCAGGTGGTGTGGCTGCATCAGAGACGTTTTTCGGTCCGGCTGTCGAGGGGGAGTGGAATGTCTTTACCGCAAAGATGATCCGCCGCTCTGGTGCCACAGTTCTGCCGATCAAATTTCCGGGGCAGAACTC
Organism: Roseobacter ponti; assembly: GCF_012932215.1. Taxonomy (GTDB): domain Bacteria; phylum Pseudomonadota; class Alphaproteobacteria; order Rhodobacterales; family Rhodobacteraceae; genus Roseobacter; species Roseobacter ponti. The sequence goes on from NZ_CP048788.1 coordinate 558,448, forward strand.
GCGCGCGTATCAGATTGCCAACAAACTGTCTCCGATGCTGCGTCAGGGTCTGTTGCTGCATGAGGTGGTGCACGCCTTTGACAAACCCCAGGCGCCGATTGTCGGGGAGCCGCTTGCGCCTGAGACAATTGAGAAATGGGCGGATGATCCGCGCGGGTTCATGGCCTGGTTGCGTGAGCACACACTGGCGCTGAAAGACTGACGCACTCAGCGGGTCGGCACCGGCGTTTCACCGCGATAATCGTAAAATCCACGGTCGGTTTTCCGACCCAGCCAACCGGCTTCGACGTATTTGGTCAGAAGCGGGCAGGGGCGGTATTTGGTGTCAGCCAGCCCGTCATGCAGGACGTTCATGATCGCAAGACAGGTATCGAGACCGATGAAATCGGCCAGTTCAAGCGGCCCCATGGGGTGGTTTGCGCCGAGCTTCAGAGAGCTGTCGATTGACTGTACGCTGCCGACACCTTCATAGAGCGTATAGACCGCTTCATTGATCATCGGCATCAGGATCCGGTTTACGATAAAGGCCGGGAAATCCTCGGCTGAAGCCGCTGTTTTATCGAGCTTTTCAACAACTTCTTTGCAGGCGCTGAACGTAGGCTCATCCGTTGCAATTCCCCGGATCAGCTCAACCAGCTGCATCACCGGCACAGGATTCATGAAGTGGAACCCCATGAATTTCTCTGGCCGGTCTGTCCGGCTGGCCAGTCGGGTGATGGAGATTGAGGAGGTATTGGACGTCAGGATAGTGTGCGGCTGCAGATGCGGCACAAGGTCCTCAAAAATCGCCTGTTTCACGGTTTCCCGCTCGGTCGCGGCTTCGATAATCAGATCAGTCCGGCCGAGTTCGCTGAGTGTGGTGGTGCAGTTGATCCGTGAGAGCGCGTCGGAGAGCTGATCTGCGGTGATCTTGCCGCGGCTGACCTGGCGTTCCATGTTGCTTTTCATCAGATCCATTGCGTTGCTCAGGGCGTCATCACTGATGTCGTTGAGCATCACGTCATAACCTGCCAGCGACATCACATGGGCAATGCCGTTGCCCATCTGCCCGGCGCCTACAATGCCGATTTTCCTGATTTCCATGCCGCTGATCCCTTTTCGTGTGATGCCAGTTTACGGTGCCACGCCACGGGGCCGCAAGTACGCGCGGGCGCAATAATCTGCCTGATGCCGAGAGTTTAAGGGAATCTAAGGATTGCCAGGCAATAAAGGATCCGGGTGAATGAAAAAGGTGGGCTTATGACCTATGATGCTATGAGCGCGGGTGCGCTCGATTATGCGCCGTGCCGGTACGGAAATTCCCGGCTTCTGTTTCGCGGACCGCGGCGGCGGCTTGACGCGCCCTTTGTGGCGTTCCTTGGCGGCACTGAGACCTATGGCAGGTTTATCAAGGCACCGTTTCCGGCGCTGGTAGAGAGTGACCTTGGTCTGAACTGCGTCAATTTCGGTATCCCGAACGCAGGTATTGACGTGTTCATCAATGACCCGACTGTCATGGAGGCGGCACAGAGTGCGCGCGTCGCGGTGCTGCAGGTCATTGGTGCGCAAAACCTGTCGAACCGGTTTTACACGGTGCATCCGCGGCGCAACGACCGGTTTCTTACGGCGTCTCCGCTCTTACGGGTGATTTATCCGGAAGTTGATTTTGCAGAGTTCCACTTCAACCGCCATATGCTCAGCCATCTGCATAAGGTTTCATCTGAGCGGTTTTCCATTGTTCGCGCGGAGCTTCAGAAAGCGTGGTCGGCCCGGATGGAACTGCTGACGCGTCAGATCGGGAGCCGGGTGCTGCTTGTCTGGTTCGCAGATCACGCGCCCTTGCAGGATGAACCGGTCGGGCCGGACCCGGCGCGGTCAGGTGATCCGCTTTTTGTCACACGCGAAATGCTCGACAGTCTCGCAGATGAAAAGGTTACTGTGGCGCAGGTCGTGGCGACGCCTGAAGCCATTGAAGCCGGCACTTCAGGCATGGTTTTCAGTGAGATGGAGGCGATGGCGGCAAAGAAAATGCTCGGTCCCAGGGCACATGGCGAACTCGCCCGCCACATCGGACCGTTGCTGCACGAAATGGTCAGCCCGTAGAAAAAGGGCGCCCCTTTACCGGGGGCGACCTCTGGTCTCGCGTGACGCTGCTCCGGATCAGATCTTTTCGATCAGCTCCGGAACCGCGGTGAAGAGATCGGCGACGAGGCCATAGTCGGCAACCTGAAAAATCGGCGCTTCTTCGTCTTTGTTGATCGCGACGATGATTTTGCTGTCCTTCATGCCGGCGAGGTGTTGAATGGCGCCTGAAATGCCCACCGCGACGTAAAGGTCGGGGGCTACGACCTTGCCGGTCTGTCCGACCTGCCAGTCGTTGGGAGCATAGCCGGAGTCGACCGCGGCGCGCGAGGCACCGACCGCGGCACCGAGTTTGTCAGCCAGCTTTTCGATCAGCGCAAAGTCCTCCTCGGAGCCGACACCGCGGCCTCCGGAGACTACCACGCCTGCGGATGTCAGCTCGGGGCGGTCGGATTCCGCGACCTTGTCCTCTACCCATTCCGACAGAGACGGATCAGCAGCGGCACCGATGGTTTCGACTGAAGCGGAGCCACCGGCGGCGGCTGCGTCAAACGTTGATCCCCGGAAGGTGATCACTTTTTTCGCATCCACAGATTTGACTGTCTGCATAGCGTTGCCAGCGTAAATCGGGCGCTCAAAAGTATCTGCGTCCACCACAGCGGTGGCATCGGAGATCACCATGACATCAAGCAGCGCTGCCACGCGTGGCATGATGTTTTTGGCATCTGTCGTCGCCGGGGCCACGATGTGGCTGTAATCGCCCGACAACGAAACGATCAGATCCGCCACGGGCTCCGCGAGACGCTTGCCATAAAGCGGGTCTTCGGCGCAGAGCACTTTGGCCACACCCTGAATTGTCGCGGCTTCGGCCGCGGCTGCAGAACAGGTTGCACCTGTTGCCAGAACAGTCACATCGCCCAGTGCCTGCGCGGCCGTTACGGCCTTGGCTGTGGCGTCCATCGCCAGTTCGCCGTCGTTGATTTCTGCAAGGAGAAGAACAGCCATTACACAGCCCCCGCTTCTTTGAGTTTCGATACCAGCTCATCGACGGAGCCGACCTTGATCCCGGCCGCGCGGGCTTCGGGCTCGGCTGTTCCGACGACTTCAAGGCGCGGTGATACATCGACGCCGTAATCGGCAGCGGTTTTTTCATCCAGCGGCTTTTTCTTGGCTTTCATGATGTTCGGCAGAGAGGCATAGCGCGGCTCGTTCAGACGCAGATCTACTGTGATAACGGTTGGCATGCTGACTTTGATCGTCTGCAGACCACCATCTACTTCGCGGGTCACAACGGCTTTGTCGCCTTCGATATCAACTTTGGATGCAAAGGTCGCCTGACTCCAGCCCATCAGCGCCGCAAGCATCTGACCGGTTGCGTTCATGTCATTGTCGATCGCCTGCTTGCCGCAGAGCACCAGACCGGGCTGCTCTTCATCGATGATCGCTTTGAGGATCTTCGCAACGCTCAGCGGTTCAATGTCCTGATGCACATCGTCGGCGGCAATGACCAGTATGGCGCGGTCTGCACCCATCGCCAGTGCTGTCCGCAGCGTTTCCTGGCTTTGTTTTACGCCGACAGAAACGACCACAACTTCGTCGGCCTGACCTGCTTCTTTCAGCCGGATCGCCTGTTCGACAGAAATTTCGTCGAACGGGTTCATCGACATTTTCACATTGGCAAGATCGACCCCGGAACCGTCCGCTTTGACGCGCACTTTCACGTTGTAGTCGATCACGCGTTTGACAGGTACCAGAACCTTCATGAGCGCATCTCTCCTTGGTTTGCGACTCACACGCCTGTGCAAGCCAGATATCTTCTGCCCGGTGGTTTAACCGGGCTGAAGGGCGCGAAACAGTGTAAAATCGTCGCGTCCCGGCTCAGGAACGCCGCGTTTTTTCAAAACAGGGCGGTTTAGGGCCATGCGTTGTGCATTTCGGGGTCCGGGATCAGGGCAAAGATGCCGGACGGGCGTCAGCGGTTTGCGCCCGGCACCCAGAGCACATCATCCCTGCCGCTGTTGTTGGCCATACGCGCCGCAACGAAAAACCAGTCACTCAGCCGGTTGAGGTATTTCACGGCTGCCGGATTGATCGCCTCCATGGTGGCAAGCTCCACACATAGCCGTTCGGCGCGGCGCGACACGGTGCGGCAGACATGCAGATGCGCTGCAAGGGCCGCGCCGCCGGGAAGGATGAAACTGCGCAGGGCATCGAGTTCTGCGTTCATTGCGTCAATCTCTGTCTCCAGCCGCATCACCTGGGCCTCGATCATGCGCAGCGGCGGGTATTCGGCCTCTGCGTCCTGATCCATGTCGGGCCTGCACAGATCAGCGCCAAGGTCGAAAAGGTCATTCTGGATCCGGCTCAGGGCGGCATCAGTATCGCCCGTGGCCTCAAGCCGCGCCACACCGACGAAGGAGTTCAGCTCATCCGAGGTGCCATAGGCTGTGACCCGCACGGCGTGCTTTGCAACCCGGACGCCGTTGCCCAGTGCGGTTTCACCGGCATCACCGGTCTTGGTGTAGATTTTATTCAGAACGACCATCGCGCAACTGCCCCTTATTTGCGGAAATAGACATAGACGAGGATCAGCAGTACAGCGACAAACTGCGCCGCGATACGCCACCGCATCAGTTTGTTCGAGTTTTCCTTGTTGAATTTGCCACCGCCGGCAAACCCGCCGAGGCCGAACATAAGAATGATGACAACGGCCAGACAGGCGATGACGACGAGTGCGAATAACGGGTCCACGGGGTTAGTCCTTCCATCTGTTGCTCTGCCATATAGGCGGCCTTTGCCGAAAAACGAGCGACGGGCTGCAAATCTGCGGCGTTCAGGTCTGCGACAGCACGCGGTCCAGGGCCCGTGTGCTCAGCAGACGTCGCAACGCGCCCATCAGATAGGTTGGCGTCGTCACATAATAACGCGGCTTTGGATTATCTGCGGTCAGAGCATGCAGCAGTTTGCGGACCACGGCATCTGCCGGCAGTTCAAAGCGTTCAGGTCCTGTATCGGCATAGAGACGCTTTTTCAGTTTCGCCTCATAGTCTGCGCGGCGGGGCGAATTCTCTACGTCGATCCAGCGCTCGAAATGCGGGATAGAATTCTGACGGATTTTCGAGGTGATCGGTCCCGGCTCGATCAGGATAAAATGCAGAGGCGTGTCCCGCATTTCGATACGCATTGTATCTGTCAGCCCTTCGAGCGCGAATTTGGTAGCGTTATACGCACCGCGCCAGGGCAGTGTCACAAATCCAAGAACGGAAGAACACTGTACCACCCGACCGTGGCCCTGCGCGCGCATCACCGGCAACACAGCGCGGGTCAGTTCATGCCAGCCAAAGAAGTTCGCCTCAAAGATCGCACGCAGCGCATCGGTCGGCAGATCCTCAACAGCGCCGGGTGTTCCATGCGCCCCGTTGTTGAACAGAGCGTCCAGTGTGCCGCCTGTTTTCTCCAGAACTTCGGCCAGGCCATTCTGAATGCTGGCAGTGTCGGTGTAGTCGATCAGGGGGCTGTCAAATCCTTCAGATTTTAAACGTTCGCAGTCATCAGCCTGCCGGCATGCCGCGAAAACCTGCCACCCGGCGTCCCGCAGCCCGTGTGCCGCGGCATAACCGATTCCCGATGAGCAGCCTGTGATAAGAATCGATCCGGCGGACATGACATCTCCCTGTCTGTCCGCCAGATGCATTCTCAGGTTCGGAATTGCAAGCCTATCCGCCGGTGAGCAGGAAGTCCGCGATCCAGCCGCTCGGACCGCCCTCTGCAGGACGCAGACGCACCCAGCCGGTGCCGCTGTCTTCGAGCACTTCGACCGCTGTGTTGCGCCCGAACCGGGTGACCACATCATAGCTGGTGCCGGGGCCTGAGCGCATGTTGACAAGATCACCGTCGATGAACCGCAGATCGCGGGCATCAGACGTTCCGCCGGATGCCGCAGCCGCCGTTGCTCCGGGGAAAATCAGGCTCGGAATGGGCTTTTCAGACGCTGCGGCAAGTTCCTCAACCGACTGAAATGCGGCTTTTATCCCGGTGGGGGATGCTTCTTCTACCAGAACCGCCGGCTCTGGCTCTGGCGCAGTTTCGATGTCGGGTTCGGTGGCTGTCAGCAGGCTCAGGTCGACCGCAGCGCGTGTAACCACTTCCACTTCGGAGGTCTCGGCAGCGAAGACAGTTTCTGTTTCCGTCACCGGCGCTTCAGGCACGATGGCAGGTTGAGGCGATGTATCTTTCAGCATCGCAATCATGGTGGCCGGAGCCGCATCGCGACGCGCCGCATCGTCCTCCATCCGGGCAAGCACAGCCGCTTCACGTGCCGCCACGGGATCGAAATCCGCACCGCCACTCAGCTGGTAAAACCCTACAAAAAGAAACCCCGAAACAAGCAGCAGAAACCGTTTCATAATACCCTTCCAACATCATTACGCTTGTCAGCTTAACACATGACAGGCCGTTCGGGGTCCCTATCATCCAAGCTTTTTTTCGGTGAGTGGGAATTTCCTGCAAACCGGATCAGGTTCTGAGCGTGGCAAACCGGCAACGCCGGGCGCTTTCGGGACGCGATATCGCGCTTGTCGCTCCCCGGCGGTCTCGCTACACAAAGGCAATGGTTGATGACGCTGAAATTCCTGATGCCCCGGTTCCGGACCTGTCCGAACCATTGCGTCGGGCACTGGGCGAAAGGTATCTGACCTACGCGCTGAGCACGATCATGCACCGGGCGCTGCCGGATGCGCGCGACGGGTTGAAACCGGTGCACCGGCGCATCCTTTATGCCATGCGTGAGCTTCGCCTGTCGTCGACCGGTGGTTTCCGCAAATCGGCCAAGATTTCGGGCGACGTGATGGGCAATTATCACCCGCACGGCGATGCCGCGATCTATGACGCGATGGCGCGCCTCGCGCAGGATTTCAATGTGCGCTACCCGCTGGTGGATGGCCAGGGCAACTTCGGAAATATCGACGGCGATAACCCGGCGGCCTCGCGCTATACCGAGGCCCGGATGACAGCTGTGGCCGAAGCGATGCTTGACGGGCTCAATGAAAACGCCGTCGATTTCCGGGGAAACTATGACGGAACGCTGACCGAACCGGTGGTGCTGCCCGCGCAGTTTCCGAACCTGCTCGCCAACGGCTCCAGCGGGATCGCTGTCGGCATGGCGACGAATATTCCGCCGCACAATATCGCAGAGCTCTGCGACGCCTGTATTCATCTGATCAAAACGCCTGATGCGCGCGACGATACGCTGCTGAACTATGTCCCGGGCCCCGATTTTCCCACCGGCGGTGTGATCGTCGAACCGCCGGAGAATATCGCAACCGCGTACCGCACGGGCCGCGGCTCTTTCCGGCTGCGCTGCCGATGGGAGGTTGAGGATCTGGGCCGTGGGCAGTGGCAGATCGTCGTGACCGAAATCCCGTATCAGGTGCAGAAATCAAAGCTGATCGAGAAGATCGCCGAAGTCATCCAGACGCGTAAAATTCCGATCCTCGCAGATGTGCGTGATGAGAGCGCTGATGATATCCGGATGATCCTGGAGCCAAGGTCGAAAAACGTGGATCCCGAGGTGCTGATGGGCATGCTCTATCGCAACTCGGATCTTGAGGTGCGGTTTTCGCTTAATATGAACGTGCTGATCGACGGGCTGACACCAAAGGTCTGCTCGATGAAAGAAGTGCTGCGCGCTTTTCTGGATCACCGTCAGGAAGTGCTGGTACGCCGGTCGACCCACCGGATGGAGAAAATCGACCACCGGCTCGAGGTTCTCGAAGGGTTCATCATAGCCTTTCTCAACCTCGACCGGGTGATCGACATCATCCGTTACGACGATGAGCCCAAGGCCGCGCTGATGCGTGAGGACTGGGGCCGCGAGCACCGCCGTGCCCGCGATGAAGCCGATTACGTCACACCGGCGCTGGGCGAGGGTGAGCTGAGCGATGTGCAGGCCGAGGCCATCCTGAACATGCGCCTGCGGTCTCTGAGGCGTCTTGAAGAGATGGAGCTGCTGCGTGAGCAGGAAGCGCTGATGGCCGAGCGTGCAGGTCTGGAAGATCTTCTCGAGGATCCGGCACTGCAGTGGGAGAGTATCGCCGCACAGTTGCGCGAGACGAAAAAGCAGTTTGGCAAAGACTGGCGCGGCGGGGCGCGGCGCACGAGCTTTGCCGAAGGAGCGGTAATCGAAGAGGTTCCGATTGAGGCAATGATCGACCGCGAGCCGATAACCGTTGTCTGTTCGCAGATGGGCTGGGTGCGGGCGATGACCGGTCATATCGATCTGGGCCGCGAGCTGAAATTCAAGGACGGCGACGGGCCGCGCTTTATCTTTCATGCGGAAACAACTGACCGGCTGCTGGTTTTTGGCTCTAACGGGCGGTTTTATACGGTCTCGGCTGCAAATCTGCCCGGCGGGCGGGGCATGGGCGAGCCTTTGCGGTTGATGGTCGATCTGCCCAACGAGGCGGATATCGTCACAATTCTTATCCATCAGCCGGACCGGAGATTGCTGGTGGCCTCGGATGCCGGTGACGGGTTTGTTGTCGCCGAAAACGATGTGGTGGCCCAGACCCGGTCAGGTAAACAGGTGCTGAATGTGCGTGGCGGAACCCGTGCACTGGTCTGTAAACCGGTTGATGGTGATCATGTGGCGGTCGTAGGTGAGAACCGCAAAGTGCTGGTCTTTGCGCTGGATGAGCTGCCTGAAATGGCCCGTGGCAAGGGTGTCCGATTACAGAAATATAAAGACGGGGGGCTCTCCGATGCCACGACCTTCACCCTTGCGGAAGGTCTCAGCTGGCTGGATCCTGCCGGACGGACACGCACGGAAACGGCGCTGGAAGAATGGACCGGCAAGCGCGCAGGTGCCGGCCGTATGGCACCCCGGGGCTTCCCCCGCGACAACCGGTTTACCTGAAGAACACGCCCGCGTGGAGGGCTGAACCGGCCTGCATTGCCTGTCTTCCCGGCATCGGCTAGTCAGGGGAGCACAAGAAGAAGAAAAGGGCAGAGAATGGTGCGCAGGGCAGTATTATTTCTGGGAATGATGGCACTGGCTGCCTGTGTGAACGGGCGAGACCTGAATGAGCCGGCGGTGCCGCTGGGCGATTTCAGTCTGGGACACAACGTGGTCGTGGCACCGCATGTCGCCCGCGTTCCCACAAGCCGTGAGTTACCGGTCGAAGACCTGATCGCCTCTGTGCAGGGGGCGGTTGAGCAGCGGTTCGGACGTTACGACGGCCCCAAGGATTACCATTTCGGCCTCAGCATCGAGGGCTATAATCTTGCAGCACCGGGCGTGCCTGTTCTGCTGTCACCAAAGACGGCAATGATTGTGCGCCTGACGGTCTGGGACGATGCCAAAGGCATCAAACTGAACCCTGAGCCGGCTCAGTTTACCGTGGTCGAGGAGTTTTCGGGGGGCAATATCGTGGGCTCCGGGCTGACCAAGACAGCCGAACAGCAGCTTGAGGAAATTTCCCGCAACGTGGCCAAGACCATCGAAAATTATCTGGTCGGTCAGCAGGAGAAATTTGCCTGGTTCACGGATGCCGCCGAAATCGATACCGGCGAAAGAGAGGAAGTGCCGCTTCCGCGGTAACTCCTGCTTGATTTTCCCGACGGATGGAAATACATCGCGCGCCATGTGAAGGATCGGGTCACGGGCGTGACCTCTCAGAAAAAAGGGCGCCACACTCATGGCAAAGGCAAAGTTTGAACGTAATAAACCGCACGTGAACATCGGCACGATTGGTCACGTTGACCACGGCAAGACGACGCTGACGGCCGCGATCACGAAGTATTTCGGCGATTTCCAGGCGTACGACCAGATTGACGGCGCGCCCGAGGAGAAAGCCCGCGGGATCACGATCTCGACCGCGCACGTGGAATACGAGACAGACGCGCGCCACTATGCGCATGTCGACTGCCCCGGCCACGCCGACTACGTCAAGAACATGATCACCGGTGCGGCGCAGATGGACGGCGCGATCCTGGTTGTGAACGCGGCCGACGGCCCGATGCCCCAGACGCGCGAGCACATCCTGCTCGGCCGTCAGGTCGGCATCCCGACGATGGTTGTCTACATGAACAAGGTCGACCAGGTGGACGACGACGAGCTGCTGGAGCTGGTTGAGATGGAAATCCGCGAGCTGCTGAGCTCGTATGATTACCCCGGCGACGACATTCCCGTGATCCCCGGCTCGGCGCTGGCGGCGATGAACGGCGACAACCCCGAGATCGGCGAAGAGTCCATCCGCAAGCTGATGGCGGCTGTGGACGAGTGGATTCCGACACCTGAGCGTGCGATCGACCAGCCCTTCCTGATGCCGGTCGAGGACGTCTTCTCGATCTCCGGCCGTGGTACGGTTGTGACCGGTCGTGTCGAGCGTGGCGTGATCAACGTAGGTGACGAGATCGAAATCGTCGGCATCCGCGACACCAAAAAGACGACCTGCACCGGCGTGGAAATGTTCCGCAAACTGCTGGATCGTGGTGAAGCCGGCGACAACATCGGCGCCCTGCTGCGTGGTGTTGAGCGCGAGGGTGTTGAGCGCGGTCAGGTGCTGTGCAAGCCCGGTTCCGTGACGCCGCACACCAAGTTCGAGGCCGAGGCCTATATCCTCACCAAAGAAGAGGGTGGCCGTCACACGCCGTTCTTTGCGAACTACCGTCCGCAGTTCTACTTCCGGACCACGGATGTGACCGGCACGGTTCAGCTGAACGAAGGCACCGAGATGGTTATGCCAGGCGACAACGTGTCGTTCGGCGTTGAGCTGATCGCACCGATCGCGATGGAGAACGGCCTGCGCTTTGCGATCCGCGAAGGCGGCCGCACCGTCGGCGCGGGCGTTGTGTCGAAGATCACTGAGTAAGCCCGCGCGTGCTGCGACCCGGTCGCAGCCACACGGCAGAGACAAAGAAAAGGCCGCAGCACACCCGCTGCGGCCTTTTTGCTGTCGGACAGGTGCCGGTCGTGTGGCAGTTTCCGGGCCGCAGGCTGCTGTCAGTAGCGTGTCAGGTTCGGTGCCGTCATAAACCGCACCTGATCATCTACACCGACAGTGTTTCTGGTCACCGGGTATTGCCCGGTGTCGGCACAGCCCATAAGCAGAACTGAACCGGCAATGAGGGCGAGGAGGGTTTTCTTTTTCATGATGATCTGTCCGTTCTGACTGGTATCTGCGTTTTGCAAAGGGCAGGGATGCCCGGTTGCGTCTGAAGGTATGCAGAGAGAATGCTGCGCAAATGACGCAACGTCAGTGAACAAGTTCACATAAAAAGATTTTTTGTGGGAAAAGTGCGGGGCAGCCAGGCATTCGGTGTGAGGGCGACTGCATCGGGGCGTTCAGGTGCGGGCGGGGCGCCGGAGGGCCGGCACCCCGCAAAAGTCAGGCAGCAGCTTTGTTGACGCCGCCTTTGGTCGCGATTTCCGTCATCCGGCGATCACCGTCATAGGTCTCGTCGAGGTGACGCTGCAGCACAGCCGCGTCGCCGTCTTTTTCCAGACGGTTGGCAAATGCGACAAGGCAGCCGTAGCCGGCAAGCGCGTAATGCACCATGCGCTGATACTGGGTGATGATCATCGCGTCGCGCGCATCGTCATCACCGAAGTCCTCTTCGAGCGCGTGGGCGCGGGCCTCGTTCACAAGGCCCTCCATGCCTTTGCAGTGTTCACCATCCGGATCGATGTCATGTTCGGCACAAATGGATTTAAGTGCGTCCATGCCTTCGCTGATGCCTTTCGAGCCGGCGATCAGGGCTTCGGAAAGCTCTTTGTCCGCGGCAGCGCGGCCAAGCTCGGCTGTTACGTCAAGCGACTGTTTGCAGGCGCTGTAAATGTCCTGCAGCTGGTCGTGATAGATTTCTTTCAAGGAATTGATTGCCATCTTTCGGGCCCTCCACAATTGTTACTGTTGTCTTGCATCAGAAACGCGGTCTGCGCGAATTCGTTCCGCCAATACCGGTGGGAAATTGCATCCGCCGGGGCAGGTTTACTCTTGAACACGCCGGCAATTCCGACTACGACCGTCGGCGGTACAGGGGTTTAGCTCAGTTGGTAGAGCATCGGTCTCCAAAACCGAGGGTCGTGGGTTCGAGTCCCTCAGCCCCTGCCAGTTTTCCAACATTCAGCACCCGGGGCAGAGCGCCTGAGACCGGGCTGCCTTCGTCGGGGCGTATTCCTGCCATGATTATGCCGTGAAGGGCGCGCAGAATTGACGTGATTCTGAACAGCGCGGGAAAACGGGGATATGTCAGATAATCGCAGTGCAGCGCAGGAAGAAAGCAAGGGAGCAGATGCAGATGTTCTGGCGGTTCGGTCTCTGATCGAAACCACCCGGGCCGACCCCGGCGAGGAAGTTGCAGCCGTGAATGAGGCATCTGCATCCGAGACCCGGGGGGTGGCAGCCAGACCAGGTGCCGCAGACCGCAGGCCGGGCGGCGATCTTGTCGCTTGGCTTCTCGCCCGTGTACGCGCCTACCGTCCCGAGCGGCGCGCCGTTCTGGTGACGAGCGCTGTGCTTCTTCTTCTTTTACAACCGGTTTTTGTGATCGGCTGGGGCGTTCTGCTGGGCATCCTTTTTGTGGCTTTCTATCTGATTGTCGGGGAAGAACGGTTCTGGAAGGGCGTCATTTCACAGTTCCGCCGATATGCCCGGCGTCGCCCGGATGCCGCACGCCGGCTTAAAGTGCGGGCATGGGTTCTGTCGCGGCGCTGGGACCGGTACACCGGCATCCTGCCCGACGCCGTGGCCGACATGCTGCGCAGCCCGGACCTGCGTGCCATGATCGTTGCCGACCAGAAGCATGCAGCAGCACTTAGCGAGCGTCTGAACCGTCTGAGCCATGAGCCGTCGCGCTGAGCCACCGTCGCGCGGTTTGATCTCTTGAATTCTGCGCTGCGGCCCGTTACATCGCGGTGAGTTCAGCGCAGAAAGGTGACCCATGGCCACGAACCCGTTTCAGTTCATTCAGCAGACACGTGCTGAGGTGGCGAAGGTTGTGTGGCCGACGCGGCGCGAGGTCATGCTCACGACTGTGATGGTTTTCATCATGGCGGCGCTCTTTGCGGTCTTCTTTGCCACGGTGGATATCATTATCCGTGGTGGGCTTCAGGCCGTGCTGGGCATGTTCGGCTGAGGCTGAACGGGGCAGTTCAAAAAACCCCCGGCACCCCTTGAAAGATTGGCCTGTGCGGAGTATGCCGCAGGCCTGACCAGAGGCAGGGCGTGTGGCGATTCGAGTTGCGCGCCGATTTTTTGTTCAGATATATCGGGCTAAGTGCCTGGAAATACGAGACTTCAGGCAGCTTGCTGCCGGCAGAGACAGGGACCTGTAAACAGATGGCTAAGCGGTGGTATTCGGTGAGCGTCCTGTCGAACTTCGAAAAGAAGATCGCGGAACAGATCCGCACGTCCGTGGCCGAGCAGGCGCTGGAAGACCAGATCGACGAAGTTCTGGTGCCGACCGAAGAGGTGATCGAGGTACGTCGCGGCAAGAAGGTGACCACTGAGCGGCGTTTTATGCCGGGATATGTGCTGGTGCATATGGAGATGTCGGATCAGGGGTATCACCTGATTAACTCCATCAACCGGGTTACGGGGTTTCTTGGTCCGCAGGGACGCCCGATGCCGATGCGTGATGCCGAGGTAAATGCGATACTGAACCGTGTGCAGGAAGGCGAAGATGCGCCGCGCACCCTTATCCACTTTGAAGTGGGCGAGAAGGTTAAGGTTGCCGACGGTCCGTTCGAGGACTTTGACGGCATGATTGAAGAGGTAGATGACGACAACCAGCGCCTGAAGGTGTCGGTGTCGATCTTTGGCCGGGAGACCCCGGTCGAGCTGGAATTCACCCAGGTCAACAAGCAGACCTGAGTGCATAAACCGTGGGAGGCGAGGGTGCCGCGGCATCCGGACCGGACCACGACAACATAAGCCCGAACCGGCGCGCCGGGGCGGGGTTGGAAAAGGAGAAGGCCAATGGCCAAGAAACTCGTTGGCAGCATGAAGCTGCAGGTGCCCGCAGGGCAGGCGAACCCCTCCCCGCCGGTCGGCCCGGCGCTGGGTCAGCGCGGCATCAACATCATGGAATTCTGCAAAGCGTTCAACGCCAAGACAGCGGATATGGAGCCCGGTGCACCGTGCCCGACCGTGATCACGTATTATCAGGACAAGTCCTTCACCATGGATATCAAGACGCCCCCTGCGTCTTATTACCTCAAGAAGGCCGCCAAGCTGAAGTCCGGTGCCAAGACACCCTCGCGCGAGGTTGTCGGCCACGTGACCACAAAGCAGGTCCGTGAAATCGCCGAAGCGAAGATGAAAGATCTCAACGCCAATTCCATCGAAGCGGCCATGCAGATCATCCTGGGCTCTGCCCGCTCTATGGGCATCGAGGTTAAGTAAGATGGCAAAGCTCGGAAAAAGAACCCGCGCCGCACGCGAAGCATTCGCTGGCAAAGAGGACGTCACAGTCGAAGAGGCCGTGGCCCTGATCAAAGGCAACTCCAAGGTCAAGTTTGACGAGACCGTCGAAATTGCGATGAACCTCGGTGTTGATCCGCGTCACGCAGACCAGATGGTCCGCGGTGTTGTCGGCCTGCCCAACGGCACAGGCAAAACCGTCCGCGTTGCTGTCTTTGCACGTGGCCCCAAGGCAGAAGAAGCTGAGAAGGCCGGTGCGGATATCGTCGGTGCGGAAGACCTGATGGAAACAGTGCAGAGCGGCAAAATCGAGTTTGACCGCTGCATTGCGACACCGGACATGATGCCGATCGTCGGTCGTCTGGGCAAAGTGCTCGGCCCCCGCAACCTGATGCCGAACCCCAAAGTCGGCACCGTGACAATGGACGTCGAAGCCGCTGTGAAAGCAGCTAAGGGTGGCGAAGTTCAGTTCAAAGCGGAAAAAGGCGGTGTCGTGCACGCAGGTGTCGGCAAAATGTCTTTCGACGAAGGCAAGCTGGTGGAAAACATCCGCGCGTTCGTCAGTGCCGTATCCCGGGCCAAGCCGTCGGGATCAAAAGGCACCTATATGAAGAAGATTGCGCTGAGCTCCACAATGGGCCCCGGCGTGACAGTTTCGGTGGATAACGCCGTTACAGAATAATCATGTCGCATTCTGTCCGGCCGGCTGGGTGTGCGCATCCGATGGCCGGGCAGGCGGCAACCGGGCACTGCCCCGGTAAGGATCCGGCGGGGCGACCCGCCTGATAGGCAAGGCCAGACGACCGGCCCTGCTTTCTGTCCGAGACGGAGGGTTCAGGTTTCGATCTGAATAATTCCTTCCTGAGATGGGAAACGAGAAAATTCCGGCCTTCGGGCGGTTTTGGTCTCGGGACCCTCATCTGGACCCGAATGGGATGCAGACCATCGCATCCTGAACTGAGCCGGGAGGCAGTCGCCTCCCACAAATGGAGTGAAACTGTGGATAGAGCACAAAAAGAACAGCTGGTCGATGAACTCGGCCAGATCTTTGAAAGCTCTGGCGTCGTAGTGGTAAGCCACTACGCCGGTCTGACAGTTGCTGAAATGCAGGACCTGCGCGCGAAAGCACGCGACGCGGGCGGGTCTGTGCGTGTTGCCAAAAACAGGCTCGCCAAGATCGCCCTTGAGGGCAAGCCATGCGAAAGCATTGCCGACCTTCTGACGGGTATGACCGTTCTGACCTATTCTGAGGATCCCGTGGCTGCGGCCAAGGTTGCTCAGGAATTCGCCAAAGGGAATGACAAATTCGTCATTCTCGGTGGCGCAATGGGTGAGAACGCACTGGACGTCGCCGGTGTTGAAGCCGTGTCCAAAATGCCTTCGCGCGAGGAGCTTATCTCCACAATCGCGGGCATGCTGGGCGCACCTGCTTCGAACATCGCCGGGGCCATTGGCGCACCTGCAAGCAATATCGCATCCATCCTGTCCACGATCGAGGACAAGGCGGCCGCATAAAGCATCGTCAAACCGGTGTCGGGTTGAAAACGCGACGTTGGAACACACATATCGTTAACGGAAAGAGCTAAAACATGGCTGATCTGAAAAAACTGGCAGAAGAGATCGTTGGTCTTACCCTGCTTGAAGCACAAGAACTGAAGACAATCCTCAAAGACGAGTACGGCATCGAGCCCGCCGCTGGTGGCGCAGTGATGATGGCTGGTCCTGCGGATGGCGGCGGTGCTGCTGAAGAAGAGAAAACAGAATTTGACGTCGTTCTCAAGAACGCAGGCGCGTCGAAAATCAACGTGATCAAAGAAGTTCGCGGCATCACCGGTCTGGGCCTCAAAGAAGCCAAAGACCTCGTGGAAGCGGGCGGCAAGATCAAAGAAGGCTGCGACAAAGCCGAAGCCGAAGAGATCAAAGGCAAGCTGGAAGCAGCTGGCGCCGAGGTCGAACTGGCCTGAGCCGGCAGCACAGGGACGGGGCGCTGATGCGCTGCATCCCTGTCTGATGAAAAAGAGCTGGATCCGGAGCTTTCCGGGTCCGGCTTAACCTGTCCTGATAAGGGCCTTTTGCGAAAGACCTTTATCAGGATGCGGTTTCAATGGTCGGGAAGGCGCCGGTGGGACGGTGCCCGTGAATAGACCGAAAACGTATCGTCTCGTATGGGCGTGGTGCCGTGGCCCGACGGCAACCGCGACCGGTGAGAACTCTGAAAGGTGACACCTATTATGGCTCAATCGTTCCTTGGCCAGAAACGTCTACGTAAATATTATGGCAAAATCCGTGAAGTTCTGGAGATGCCAAACCTGATCGAGGTTCAGAAATCCTCGTATGATCTCTTCCTGAATTCCGGCGATGCCGACGTCCCCACGGACGGCGAGGGCATTACCGGTGTTTTCCAGTCGGTTTTCCCGATCAAGGATTTCAATGAAACATCCGTGCTTGAGTACGTCAAGTACGAGCTTGAAAAGCCGAAGTACGACGTTGAGGAATGTCAGCAGCGCGACATGACCTATTCCGCGCCGCTCAAAGTGACGCTGCGCCTCATCGTGTTTGATATTGACGAAGATACCGGAGCGAAATCGGTCAAAGACATCAAGGAACAGGATGTCTTTATGGGGGATATGCCCCTGATGACGCCGAACGGCACCTTTGTTGTGAACGGCACGGAGCGCGTGATCGTGTCTCAGATGCATCGCTCGCCCGGTGTGTTCTTTGACCACGACAAGGGCAAAACACACTCCTCCGGTAAGCTGCTTTTTGCCTGCCGCATCATCCCCTACCGCGGCTCCTGGCTGGACTTCGAGTTCGACGCCAAAGACATTGTTTTTGCGCGCATCGACCGCCGCCGCAAACTGCCTGTCACGACGCTCCTGTATTCGCTTGGTCTCGACCAGGAAGCGATCATGGACGCCTATTACAACACCGTCACCTACAAGCTGAAAAAGAACAAAGGCTGGGTCGCCCCGTTCTTCCCTGATCGTGTGCGCGGGACCCGCCCGACGTATGATCTGGTCGATGCGAAAACCGGTGAGGTCCTGTTCGAGAAAGGCAAAAAAGTAACACCGCGCGCGGTGAAACAACTTGTCGATGAAGGCAAAGTAACCGAGCTGCTGCTGCCGTTCGAGCACATCGCCGGTAAGTTCGCCGCCAAGGATATCATCAACGAAGAAAACGGCGCGATCTATGTCGAAGCCGGTGATGAGATGACGCTGGAGTACGACAAGGACGGAACGCTCATCGGCGGGACGGCCAAAGAGCTCGTTGATGCCGGGGTGACCGAGATCCCGCTTCTCGACATCGACAACGTCAATGTCGGCCCCTACATGCGCAACACCATGGCGCAGGACAAGAACATGAACCGCGACACCGCGCTCATGGATATCTACCGCGTCATGCGCCCGGGCGAGCCGCCCACCGTTGAAGCGGCATCTGCGCTTTTCGACACGCTCTTTTTCGACAGCGAGCGTTATGACCTTTCCGCGGTCGGTCGTGTGAAGATGAACATGCGTCTCGCACTCGACGCTGAAGACACACAGCGTACGCTGCGTCGCGAAGATATCGTGGCCTGTATCAAGGCGCTGGTGGATCTGCGCGACGGTCGTGGCGACATTGACGACATTGACCACCTCGGCAACCGCCGCGTGCGGTCAGTTGGTGAGCTGATGGAGAACCAGTATCGCGTTGGTCTCTTGCGCATGGAGCGCGCGATCAAAGAGCGTATGTCGTCCGTCGAGATCGACACGGTGATGCCGCAGGATCTGATCAACGCCAAGCCGGCAGCCGCCGCAGTGCGTGAATTCTTTGGCTCCTCGCAGCTGTCGCAGTTCATGGACCAGACGAACCCGCTCTCTGAGGTGACGCACAAGCGTCGTCTTTCAGCGCTCGGGCCGGGTGGTCTGACGCGGGAACGCGCGGGCTTTGAGGTGCGCGACGTACATCCGACGCACTATGGCCGGATGTGCCCGATTGAGACGCCTGAAGGGCCGAACATTGGTCTGATCAACAGCCTCGCGACATTCGCTCGGGTGAATAAATACGGCTTCATCGAGACACCGTACCGCAAGGTCGAGAACCGCAAGGTGACCGATGAAGTGCAGTACATGTCCGCGACCGAGGAAATGCGTCACACCGTGGCGCAGGCGAACGCCAACCTCGACGAGAACATGGTGTTTGTGAACGATCTGGTGTCGACCCGTAAATCCGGCGACTACACCCTGTCGCCGTCTGAAAGCGTTGATCTGATCGACGTATCTCCGAAACAGCTGGTCTCTGTTGCGGCTTCGCTTATTCCGTTTCTGGAAAATGACGACGCCAACCGCGCTCTGATGGGCTCGAACATGCAACGGCAGGCTGTGCCGCTTCTGCAGGCCGAGGCGCCTCTTGTGGGCACTGGCATCGAAGAAGTTGTGGCGCGCGATTCCGGCGCGGCGATCATGGCGAAACGCGCAGGCGTGATCGACCAGGTTGACGCCAGCCGGATTGTGATCCGGGCAACGGAAGATCTTGAGCTGGGTGATGCGGGTGTGGACATCTACCGCATGCGCAAATTCCAGCGCTCCAACCAGAACACCTGTATCAACCAGCGTCCGCTGGTGAAGGTGGGTGACCGGGTTTCCAAAGGCCAGGTGGTTGCCGATGGCCCGTCAACGGACATGGGGGAGCTGGCGCTCGGCAAGAACGTCGTCGTCGCGTTCATGCCCTGGAACGGCTACAACTACGAAGACTCCATCCTGATCTCCGAGCGGATTGCCCGTGACGACGTCTTCACCTCGATCCACATCGAGGAATTTGAAGTCGCCGCGCGTGACACCAAGCTGGGGCCGGAAGAGATCACCCGCGATATCCCGAACGTCGGCGAGGAAGCCCTGCGCAATCTCGACGAGGCGGGTATCGTTTATATCGGCGCGGACGTAGAGCCCGGCGATATTCTGGTGGGCAAAATCACTCCGAAAGGCGAGAGCCCGATGACGCCGGAAGAGAAACTCCTGCGCGCCATCTTCGGGGAGAAAGCCTCTGACGTGCGCGACACTTCGCTGCGCGTTAAACCGGGTGATTTCGGAACGGTCGTCGAAGTGCGCGTCTTTAACCGCCATGGTGTGGAAAAAGACGAACGTGCGCTGCAGATCGAGCGCGAAGAGGTGGAACGCCTGGCCCGTGACCGCGATGACGAACTCGCGATCCTGGACCGGAACATCTATGCCCGTCTCAAGGACCTGATCCTCGGCAAAACCGCTGTGAAGGGCCCCAAAGGCTTCAAGTCCAATTCCGAGATCACCGAAGACGCCCTGGAGATGCTGACCCGTGGTCAGTGGTGGCAGCTGGCTCTGAAAGACGAGGCAGACGCACAGATCGTCGAGGCTCTGAACGAGCAGTACGAGATCCAGAAACGGGCTCTTGATGCGCGCTTTGAGGATAAGGTCGAAAAAGTCCGTCGTGGCGATGATCTGCCCCCGGGCGTGATGAAGATGGTCAAGGTGTTCGTTGCGGTGAAGCGCAAGCTGCAGCCGGGCGACAAGATGGCCGGACGTCACGGCAACAAAGGCGTGATTTCCAAAGTGGTCCCCATGGAGGACATGCCGTTCCTTGCGGACGGGACACCGGTGGATTTCTGTCTGAACCCGCTGGGCGTGCCGTCGCGTATGAACGTCGGTCAGATCCTCGAGACGCATATGGGCTGGGCCGCACGTGGTCTGGGTGTCAATGTGGACGAGGCGCTGCAGGACTATCGCCGCTCCGGTGATCTGACACCTGTGCGTGAAGCTCTGAGCCTTGCCTATGGCGAAGACGTCTATGAAGAGGGCATCGCCGGCATGGACGAAGAAACCCTCGTTGAGGCTGCGGGCAATGTCACGCGCGGTGTGCCGATTGCGACGCCGGTTTTCGATGGCGCCAAAGAGGCAGACGTGAACGATGCGCTGAAGCGGGCCGGGTTTGATACCTCGGGCCAGTCGGTGCTTTTTGACGGCCGTACAGGCGAGCAGTTTGCCCGCCCGGTCACCGTCGGCGTCAAATACCTGCTGAAACTGCACCACCTTGTGGATGACAAGATCCACGCGCGCTCGACCGGGCCTTACAGCCTCGTCACCCAGCAGCCGCTGGGCGGTAAAGCGCAGTTTGGTGGTCAGCGCTTCGGTGAGATGGAGGTCTGGGCTCTGGAAGCTTACGGCGCTGCATACACCCTGCAGGAAATGCTGACCGTGAAGTCGGACGACGTGGCCGGACGGACGAAAGTCTATGAAAGCATCGTCAAAGGCGAGGACAACTTTGAAGCGGGCGTGCCCGAGAGCTTCAACGTTCTGGTCAAAGAAGTCCGTGGCCTCGGCCTCAACATGGAACTCCTGGACGCTGAGGAAGACGAATAACGGGATCAACGCAGGGCGGCTTTTAAAAGCTCCCTGCGCCCTCGCTCTTCCACTGCCTCCCTTTCAAGGATTTGAAAATGAACCAGGAACTGACAAACAACCCGTTCAACCCTCTCACGCCGCCCAAGGTATTCGACGAGATCAAAGTCTCGCTCGCATCGCCTGAGCGCATTCTGAGCTGGTCTTTCGGGGAGATCAAAAAGCCCGAGACCATCAACTACCGGACGTTCAAGCCTGAGCGGGACGGTCTTTTCTGTGCGCGTATCTTTGGCCCGATCAAAGACTACGAATGTCTCTGCGGCAAATACAAGCGCATGAAGTATCGCGGCGTCGTCTGCGAGAAATGCGGTGTGGAAGTCACGCTGCAGAAGGTACGCCGCGAGCGCATGGGCCACATTGAGCTGGCCTCGCCCGTTGCCCACATCTGGTTCCTGAAATCGCTGCCGTCGCGCATCGGTCTGATGCTGGACATGACGCTGCGTGATCTGGAGCGGGTTCTCTATTTCGAAAACTATGTGGTGATCGAGCCGGGCCTCACAGACCTCACCTACGGTCAGATGATGACCGAAGAAGAGTATATGGATGCTCAGGATGCCTTCGGCATGGACGCTTTCACTGCCAACATCGGTGCTGAAGCGATCCGCGAAATGCTGGCCGCAATTGATCTTGAGGCCGAAGCAGAGCAACTGCGTGCGGACCTCAAAGAGGCCACAGGTGAGCTCAAGCCCAAGAAGATCATCAAACGCCTGAAGGTGGTTGAGTCCTTCCTGGAATCCGGAAACCGTCCGGAGTGGATGGTGCTGACGGTGATCCCCGTGATCCCGCCGGAACTGCGCCCGCTGGTGCCGCTGGATGGCGGTCGCTTTGCGACGTCTGACCTCAACGATCTCTACCGTCGCGTGATCAACCGCAACAACCGTCTGAAGCGTCTGATTGAGCTGCGCGCGCCCGATATCATCGTGCGTAACGAAAAGCGGATGCTGCAGGAATCTGTGGATGCGCTCTTTGACAACGGCCGTCGTGGCCGCGTGATCACCGGTGCCAACAAGCGTCCGCTGAAATCGCTCTCCGACATGCTGAAAGGCAAACAGGGTCGTTTCCGTCAGAACCTTCTGGGAAAACGCGTCGACTTCTCGGGCCGTTCGGTTATCGTGACCGGTCCGGAACTGAAACTACATCAGTGTGGTCTGCCCAAAAAGATGGCGCTCGAACTCTTCAAGCCGTTCATCTATTCTCGCCTCGAGGCCAAAGGTCTCTCCAGCACCGTGAAACAGGCCAAGAAACTGGTTGAAAAAGAACGGCCCGAGGTCTGGGATATTCTGGATGAAGTGATCCGTGAACATCCGGTGATGCTGAACCGTGCACCTACATTGCACCGTCTTGGCATTCAGGCGTTCGAACCCGTGCTGATCGAAGGCAAGGCGATCCAGCTGCACCCGCTCGTCTGTTCGGCATTTAACGCCGACTTCGACGGTGACCAGATGGCCGTGCACGTGCCGCTGTCGCTTGAAGCTCAGCTTGAAGCGCGCGTTCTGATGATGTCCACGAACAACGTTCTGTCGCCTGCAAACGGCGCACCGATCATCGTGCCGTCGCAGGATATGATCCTTGGTCTCTACTATACCACACTGGAGCGTGAGGGCATGCCGGGTGAAGGCATGGTATTCGGCTCCGTCGAGGAAGTTCAGCACGCGCTGGATGCCGGCATGGTGCACCTGCACTCAAAGATCACGGCCCGGATCCCGCAGATCGACGAAAACGGTCTTGAGGTCATGAAGCGGTTTGAAACGACGCCCGGGCGGATCCGTCTTGGCGCGCTGCTGCCGCTGAATGCCAAGGCACCGTTCGAGCTGGTCAACCGCCTGCTGCGTAAGAAAGAAGTGCAGCAGGTTATCGATACCGTTTACCGGTACTGCGGTCAGAAAGAGTCTGTCATTTTCTGTG
The DNA here is from genome assembly GCF_012932215.1 of Roseobacter ponti. Lineage (GTDB taxonomy): Bacteria > Pseudomonadota > Alphaproteobacteria > Rhodobacterales > Rhodobacteraceae > Roseobacter > Roseobacter ponti. The sequence continues at coordinate 581,243 of NZ_CP048788.1, forward strand.
ATCAGATCATGACAATGGGCTTCCGTGAAGCGTTCAAGGCCGGGATTTCCTTCGGCAAGGACGACATGCTGATCCCCGATACCAAATGGCCGATCGTCGAAGAGACGCGCGAGCTGGTAAAGGATTTCGAGCAGCAGTACATGGACGGTCTGATCACTCAGGGCGAGAAGTACAACAAAGTGGTCGATGCCTGGTCGAAGTGTAACGACAAGGTCACCGACGCGATGATGGGCTCAATCTCTGCCAGCCAGCGCAACGAGGCCGGTGCTGAAATGGAACCGAACTCGGTCTACATGATGGCGCACTCCGGTGCGCGGGGCTCGGTGACGCAGATGAAACAGCTCGGCGGGATGCGCGGCCTGATGGCCAAGCCGAACGGCGACATCATCGAAACACCGATCATCTCGAACTTCAAAGAAGGTCTGACCGTTCTGGAGTACTTCAACTCCACCCACGGTGCCCGTAAGGGTCTGTCGGATACCGCTCTTAAAACGGCGAACTCAGGTTACCTGACACGTCGTCTGGTGGACGTCGCACAGGACTGCATCGTGCGCATGAACGACTGTGGCACAGAGACGTCGATCACGGCCGTGGCCGCGGTCAATGATGGTGAGGTTGTTTCTTCGCTGTCCGAGCGCATTCTGGGTCGTGTGGTCGCGGAAGACATCATGCGTCCGGGCACGGATGAGGTGCTGCTCGCTGCCGGCACTCTCATCGATGAGCGGATGGCGGATGCTGTGGAAGAGGCCGGTGTGGCCTCCGCGCGGATCCGCAGCCCGCTGACCTGTGAGGCCGAAGAGGGCGTCTGCGCCATGTGCTACGGTCGTGACCTTGCACGCGGTACAATGGTCAACACCGGTGAAGCTGTCGGCATTATTGCCGCGCAGTCGATCGGTGAGCCCGGTACACAGCTGACGATGCGGACATTCCACATCGGCGGCGTGGCCCAGGGTGGTCAGCAGTCGTTCCTGGAGGCCAGCCATTCCGGCAAGGTCGTCTTTGACAACGCCTCGACCCTTGAGAACGCCTCCGGCGAGATCATGGTGATGGGCCGGAACATGAAGCTGATCATTCAGGACGAGAACGGCGAGGAACGTGCCAGCCACAAGGTCGGTTACGGCACCAAGCTCTTTGTGACCGATGGCCAGGACGTGAAACGCGGCGACAAGCTCTTTGAGTGGGATCCCTATACGCTGCCGATCATCGCGGAGAAATCCGGTACGGCTAAGTTTGTTGACCTTGTCAGCGGCATCGCGGTGCGGGACGAGACCGACGATGCAACCGGTATGACACAGAAGATCGTCATCGACTGGCGTGCAGCCCCCAAAGGCAACGAGCTCAAGCCGGAGATCATTCTGGTGGATGGCGATGGTGAGCCTGTGCGCAACGATGCGGGCAACCCTGTGACCTATCCGATGTCTGTGGATGCGGTTCTCTCCATTGAGGATGGCGCCGAGATCCAGGCCGGTGACGTTGTTGCGCGGATCCCGCGTGAAGGCGCCAAGACCAAGGACATCACCGGTGGTCTGCCGCGTGTGGCCGAACTCTTTGAGGCACGTCGTCCCAAAGATCACGCCATTATCGCCGAAATCGACGGCTATGTGCGTTACGGTAAGGATTACAAAAACAAGCGCCGTATCGCGATTGAGTCCGCCGAAGATCCGGACACAAAGGTCGAATACATGGTGCCCAAGGGCAAACACATTCCCGTCGCGGAAGGTGATTTTGTCCAGAAGGGCGATTACATCATGGACGGCAATCCGGCACCGCATGACATTCTGGCCATTATGGGTGTCGAAGCGCTGGCGGATTACATGATCGACGAGGTGCAGGACGTCTACCGCCTGCAGGGTGTTAAGATCAACGACAAGCACATCGAGGTCATCGTGCGTCAGATGCTGCAGAAGTGGGAGATCCAGGACTCCGGTGACACGACGCTGCTGAAAGGTGAACACGTCGATAAGCAGGAGTTTGATCAGGCCAATGAAAAGGCACTGGCCAAAGGCGGACGTCCTGCACAGGGCGAGCCTATTCTCCTGGGCATCACCAAGGCGTCGCTTCAGACCCGCAGCTTTATCTCGGCGGCCTCCTTCCAGGAGACCACCCGGGTTCTTACCGAAGCCTCGGTGCAGGGTAAGAAAGACAAGCTTGTCGGTCTGAAAGAGAACGTCATCGTGGGCCGTCTGATCCCGGCCGGCACCGGTGGTGCGACCATGAAGGTCCGCCGCGTGGCGCAGGATCGCGACAATGTCGTGATCGAAGCGCGCCGCGAGGAGGCCGAAGCGGCCGCCGCTCTGGCAGCTCCCTCAGCGGATGATGACATGGTCGGTGGCGATGTCTTCGACCAGGTGATCCCGGCAGACGAAGACAGCCGCGACTGATCACATCAGGCTGGACTGAAAAAGAAACCCCCGCCGGTCACCCGGCGGGGGTTTTTCGTTTCGGGCATTGGGTTCGCAGATCCCGGAAGCCTCTGCTGCCGCAGGACACAGGGTCTTTGCATCGCCCGTGACATTACAGGGTTGGACCTTGTCCGGAATGCGTCATAGGGATGGTGCGGGATCAAAAGGGACACAGCATGTCGCCAAATCTGACCGGAGCCATTCTGATGATGGTTTCGATGGCCTGTTTCACCATAAATGACGCGTTTCTGAAGGCGGCGGGCGGAGCACTGCCGCTCTTTCAGCTGCTGTTTCTGCGGGGGATTTTTTCCAGTCTTCTGATCGGCGGACTGGCCTGGCAGCGCGGGTCCCTGCGGATCGCCGTTTCAACTCAGGACCGGCGACTGATCGCGCTGCGCTCGGTGGCAGAGGTTGCTGCGGCCTATTTCTTTGTGACTGCTCTGCTGGAAATGCCGCTGGCGAATGTCACGGCGATCCTTCAGGTGCTGCCGCTGACGGTGACGCTCGGATCGGCGGTGTTTTTTCAGGAACCGGTTGGCTGGCGGCGGTTTCTGGCGATCGGGATCGGGTTTGCCGGGATGCTGCTGATCGTACGCCCGGGCACAGATGGCTTTAACGTCTGGTCCTTATATGCGCTCATTGCAGTCATCTGCGTGACGGTTCGGGACCTTTCGACCCGACGGTTGTCGCCCGGTGTGCCGTCTTTGCTAGTCACGCTGAGTGCGTCGGTCACGGTTCTGGTGGCTGCCGGCCTTGCGTCGCTGACCATCACCTGGGCACCGGTGACGCCCTGGCTGGGCGGGCTTGTCCTTGCCTCATCCGTATTCATCGTGGGAGGCTACTTCTTTTCGGTGCAGGTGATGCGGGCAGGAGACGTGAGTTTCATCGCACCCTTCCGCTATACCGGTCTGATCTGGGCGCTGGCGCTGGGATGGTTTGTTTTCGGCGACTGGCCGGCGCCGCTGACCCTGGCCGGGGCGGCGATCATCGTGGCGACCGGGCTTTTTACCCTATACCGTGAACGCAGCCTGATGCGCCGGTGAGAAAAGCCGGCGAACCTCGTCTGCATCCACATTGAAGGCCATGCGAAAGTAGTCCTCGTGGTCCTTGTCGAGCAGGGTGGTTTTTACGGGGCGCGCGGCCGACTTCTGGCGCGAGTCGTTATACTCAGTGTGTCCGCGTATCATCATATCCTCGCCGGGAAAGGACAGCACGGGCATCCGTTCCCAGATGCGCGAATGGTTGAAGTTCATCACAGTAAGGCGGGTGCGGGGCTGCAGCATGACCGCAAGTCCGGGCGTCCAGCAGCGTTCGCGCACGGGTGCTGCGCTGATGCCATCCGGTCCGGAATGCACGACGAAACCCTGGTTGAAATCGATCGCAAGGCTGCGGTGATCAGAAAGCACCGGCAGGGCCTGACCCGCGCGGCGGCGCAGTTCGGCTACAAAATGCAGCGCCACCGCGTCGTCATCATCCAGCCGGAACTGAAGGCAGGGCGATTTGCTGCGCGCGCGCTCAGCATTTATTACACCGCTCATAACGCGCCGGTGCTTGCCGGGGGCATGCTCGCGGATCACAATCTGTGGCACATCGGCGACCAGCTCCTGCAAGCGGGATTTATAGGTCCGCGGCATGGTGTCACCGATTACAATGATGAAGGTAAAATCGCCATCTGTCTGGGCGCGGATGCAGGGCAAGGTATATGCTTCGAAGGTTGCAAACCGCGATGCCATCCGCTCCGGGGCCCAGAGGCTTTTCATGCGGTCTTCGGGACTTGGATGCGTGACCTGAAACCCGCCGATGGCGGGATAGGAAAACCGGCAAAGGCCAATGACCTGCATCTCGCTGCGTCCCTTCGTTTCCGTGATCGGGCTGCAGCCACCATTGCAGCGCTGATGCACGGAGACAAGATCGGAGGGGGCTGTTGACACCACGGGCGACTCCTTTTATACGCGCGACATCTCGAAGGCAGGAGCACTCTGTCCTTTGAAATCAAAATGAAGTGGTCACGATCCGGCCCCCTATCGGCCCGATCCTCTGTAAACCCACCGCGTCGTTTCCCCGGTACGGAAACGGAGGCGGTTTTTTTGTTGTCGCGGGTACATGCGCGGCAAGAGACAAACGCGCATCCGCGCACCGGACGGCCCTGTGGACGCATGTGGCTGTGACAACTGAAACCGCACAAAGGGCGTCTTTGTGCACACATATGTGAGCTAAACGGGGAACCAACCGGAATGCCAACGATCCAGCAGCTGATCCGCAAACCGCGGCAGCCAAAAATTAAACGTTCAAAGTCCATGCACCTGCAGGAATGCCCGCAGAAGCGTGGCGTTTGTACGCGTGTTTACACAACCACACCGAAAAAGCCGAACTCGGCGATGCGGAAAGTGGCGAAGGTCCGTCTGACCAATGGCTTTGAAGTCATCAGCTACATCCCGGGCGAGAGCCACAACCTTCAGGAGCACTCCGTGGTTCTGATCCGTGGCGGTCGTGTGAAAGACCTTCCCGGTGTGCGTTACCACATCCTGCGCGGTGTCCTGGATACTCAGGGCGTGAAAGACCGTAAGCAGCGTCGTTCGAAATACGGCGCCAAGCGTCCGAAGTAAGAGGAATACAGCATGTCCCGTCGCCACGCAGCCGAAAAACGCGAAGTTCTGCCAGACGCCAAATACGGTGATCTGGTTCTGACAAAATTCATGAACAACCTGATGATCGACGGCAAAAAGTCGGTCGCAGAACGTATCGTCTATAACGCGATGACCCGCGTTGAGGACAAGATCAAGCGCGCACCCATCGAGGTGTTCCACGAAGCGCTCGACAACATCAAACCCTCCGTCGAGGTTCGCTCGCGCCGGGTTGGTGGTGCAACATACCAGGTGCCCGTCGAAGTGCGCCCCGAGCGCCGCGAAGCGCTGGCCATCCGCTGGCTGATCAAAGCATCGCGCGCCCGCAACGAGAACACCATGGAAGAGCGCCTTGCCGGTGAACTTCTGGATGCTGTTCAGTCCCGCGGTACCGCGGTGAAAAAGCGCGAAGACACCCACAAGATGGCAGACGCCAACAAAGCGTTCAGCCACTACCGCTGGTAATTATTTCGCGCCCTCGCTGAAGGGCGCGATCAACCGTTTCAGATATTCTGAGGAAGCAGCTCCATGGCACGCGATTATCCGCTCCAACGCTACCGTAACTTCGGCATCATGGCCCACATCGATGCCGGTAAAACAACATGCTCCGAGCGCATTCTGTTCTATACAGGCAAGTCTCACAACATCGGTGAGGTGCACGATGGTGCGGCTACGATGGACTGGATGGAGCAGGAGCAGGAACGTGGCATCACGATTACTTCTGCTGCTACGACAACTTTCTGGCAGCGTCAGGAAGAGCCCACATCCGACGGTACATCCGACACCAAATACCGCATGAACATCATCGACACGCCCGGCCACGTGGACTTCACCATTGAAGTTGAGCGTTCGCTGGCGGTTCTTGACGGCGCGGTTGCTGTGCTCGATGCAAACGCCGGCGTTGAGCCACAGACGGAAACTGTCTGGCGTCAGGCGGACCGCTACAAGGTTCCGCGCATTGTTTTCGTCAACAAGATGGACAAGATCGGCGCTGATTTCTTCAACTGCGTCAAGATGATCAAAGACCGTACGGGTGCAACCCCCGCACCGATCCAGATCCCGATCGGCGCAGAGACCGAGCTTGAGGGCATGATCGATCTCGTGACCATGGAAGAGTGGGTCTGGGAAGGTGAAGATCTCGGCGCGTCCTGGGTGAAAAAGCCGATCCGTGACAGCCTGAAAGCCCAGGCTGACGAATGGCGCGGCCACCTCATCGAGACTGCGGTCGAGATGGACGATGACGCGATGGAAAACTATCTGATGGACGGTGCCGAGCCGGATGTGGATACGCTGCGTAAGCTGATCCGCAAAGGCACGCTCGCGATCAAATTCATCCCCGTTCTTTGTGGTTCTGCGTTCAAGAACAAGGGCGTGCAACCTCTGCTCAACGCCGTAATCGACTATCTGCCCAGCCCGCTGGACGTTGTTGATTACATGGGGTTCAAACCCGGCGACGAGGAAGAAGTCCGTAACATTCCGCGCCGTGCGGATGATGAGATGGCGTTCTCCGGCCTGGCATTCAAAATCATGAACGACCCCTTTGTGGGCTCGCTGACCTTTACCCGCATTTATTCCGGCCAGCTGAAGAAGGGCGATACACTGCTCAACTCTACAAAAGGCAAGAAAGAGCGCGTCGGCCGGATGATGATGATGCACTCGATCAACCGTGAAGAGATCGACGAAGCCTTTGCCGGCGACATCATTGCTCTGGCGGGTCTGAAAGACACCACAACCGGTGATACGCTCTGTGCGGTCAATGACCCGGTCGTGCTGGAAACGATGACGTTCCCTGATCCTGTGATCGAGATCGCGGTCGAGCCGAAAACAAAGGCTGACCAAGAGAAAATGTCTCAGGGTCTGGCGCGTCTTGCGGCCGAGGATCCTTCCTTCCGCGTGGAAACCGATCTGGAATCCGGTCAGACAATCATGAAGGGCATGGGGGAACTTCACCTCGATATCCTCGTTGACCGCCTGAAGCGCGAATTCAAGGTTGAGGCCAACATCGGTGCGCCGCAGGTGGCCTATCGTGAAACAGTCAGCCGTGAAGCTGAGATCGTATATACCCACAAGAAACAGTCTGGTGGGTCGGGTCAGTTCGCTGAGGTCAAGATGATCATCACGCCGACAGAGCCGGGCGAAGGATATTCGTTCGAGTCCCGCGTCGTCGGTGGTTCGGTGCCCAAGGAATACATCCCGGGTGTTGAAAAGGGTATCAAATCCGTCATGGACTCCGGTCCGCTTGCCGGCTTCCCTGTGATCGACTTCAAGGTCGCGCTGATCGAAGGCAAATACCATGACGTGGACTCCTCTGTTCTGGCGTTTGAAATCGCCGGTCGGATGGGTATGCGGGAAGGCATGAAAAAGGCTGGTGCAAAGCTGCTTGAGCCCATCATGAAAGTCGAAGTGATCACACCGGAGGAATACACCGGTGGCATCATCGGCGATCTGACTTCACGTCGTGGTCAGGTGACCGGCCAGGAGCCGCGCGGCAATGCGATTGCGATTGATGCTTTCGTGCCGCTGGCGAATATGTTCGGCTACATCAACACGCTGCGTTCCATGTCTTCGGGCCGTGCGCAGTTTACCATGCAGTTCGATCACTATGATCCGGTGCCGCAGAACATCTCTGACGAGATTCAGGCCAAATTCGCTTAACGACGTCGCCCCGGCGGGGCGGCCAAAAGGCGCGCCCCGGGGCGCGCCGATATCAGACACCGGCGGCCGGACCGCCACAAAGAACACCCCAAGGAGGCCATCATGGCAAAGGCAAAGTTTGAACGTAATAAACCGCACGTGAACATCGGCACGATTGGTCACGTTGACCACGGCAAGACGACGCTGACGGCTGCGATCACGAAATATTTCGGCGATTTCCAGGCGTACGACCAGATTGACGGCGCGCCCGAGGAGAAAGCCCGCGGGATCACGATCTCGACCGCGCACGTGGAATACGAGACAGACGCGCGCCACTATGCGCATGTCGACTGCCCCGGCCACGCCGACTACGTCAAGAACATGATCACCGGTGCGGCGCAGATGGACGGCGCGATCCTGGTTGTGAACGCGGCCGACGGCCCGATGCCCCAGACGCGCGAGCACATCCTGCTCGGCCGTCAGGTCGGCATCCCGACGATGGTTGTCTACATGAACAAGGTCGACCAGGTGGACGACGACGAGCTGCTGGAGCTGGTTGAGATGGAAATCCGCGAGCTGCTGAGCTCGTATGATTACCCCGGCGACGACATTCCCGTGATCCCCGGCTCGGCGCTGGCGGCGATGAACGGCGACAACCCCGAGATCGGCGAAGAGTCCATCCGCAAGCTGATGGCGGCTGTGGACGAGTGGATTCCGACACCTGAGCGTGCGATCGACCAGCCCTTCCTGATGCCGGTCGAGGACGTCTTCTCGATCTCCGGCCGTGGTACGGTTGTGACCGGTCGTGTCGAGCGTGGCGTGATCAACGTAGGTGACGAGATCGAAATCGTCGGCATCCGCGACACCAAAAAGACGACCTGCACCGGCGTGGAAATGTTCCGCAAACTGCTGGATCGTGGTGAAGCCGGCGACAACATCGGCGCCCTGCTGCGTGGTGTTGAGCGCGAGGGTGTTGAGCGCGGTCAGGTGCTGTGCAAGCCCGGTTCCGTGACGCCGCACACCAAGTTCGAGGCCGAGGCCTATATCCTCACCAAAGAAGAGGGTGGCCGTCACACGCCGTTCTTTGCGAACTACCGTCCGCAGTTCTACTTCCGGACCACGGATGTGACCGGCACGGTTCAGCTGAACGAAGGCACCGAGATGGTTATGCCAGGCGACAACGTGTCGTTCGGCGTTGAGCTGATCGCACCGATCGCGATGGAGAACGGCCTGCGCTTTGCGATCCGCGAAGGCGGCCGCACCGTCGGCGCGGGCGTTGTGTCGAAGATCACTGAGTAAGCCCGCGCGTGCTGCGACCCGGTCGCAGCCACACGGCAGAGACAAAGAAAAGGCCGCAGCACACCCGCTGCGGCCTTTTTGCTGTCGGACAGGTGCCGGTCGTGTGGCAACCCTGCATGAGACCCGGCGGGGCAGACGGACGATCAGCGCATAACAAACGGATTGGCCATCGGTGCGTCTGACGTGCTGATCCACGTCGTCTTGGTGCGCGTGTAATCACAGATCGCTTCCATGCCGGCCTCCCGACCGTATCCGGACTGGTCGTAGCCACCGAACGGCGCAATCGGGGATACTGCGCGGTAAGTGTTGACCCAGCATATCCCTGCCTTCAGCCGCGCCGATACCCGGTGCGCACGGGCCACGTTTTGAGTAAATACACCGGAGCCGAGGCCAAAGGGCGTGTTGTTGGCTATCGCAATCGCTTCTTCCTCGGAGTCAAAGGCCAGGAGCGACATGACAGGCCCGAACATCTCAACTTTCAGCGTTTCGGTGTCTGCATCGGCACATTCCACAAGTGTCGGCGCCATGTAATTGCCGGGCCGCTGCAGCCGCGCGCCGCCAAACCGTATCGTCGCGCCACCGGCGACGGCAGCGGCAAGCGTTTCCTCAATTTTCGTGATCTGACCGGCCGTGCACAGCGGACCGATCTGAGTGTCGGGCTCAAGAGGATCACCAATTATCACCGCCGCCATCTTTTCTTCGATTTTCTCGGCGACGGCTTTGAGCACGGAGCGATGCACGAGGCCCCGTGTACCGGCAACACAGCTTTGCCCCGACGCGCCGAAATTGCCCGCGATCAGACCGTTGGCCGCCCCGTCAAGATCTGCATCCTCAAAGACGATAACGGGCGACTTGCCACCCAGTTCCAGTGTGGTGACCGCGAAGTTCTCCGCTGAATTGCGCACCACATGCCGCGCAGCTTCCGGACCGCCGGTAAAGGCGATACGATCGACATCGGGATGGCGTGTCAGCGGGATAGCACAGTTTTCAGCGTCACCTGTAATCACAGAGACAACGCCCGGCGGGAAGCCTGCCTGTTCAATCAGCCGCGCGAATTCGAACAGCGGCGCGGGAGCAGTTTCGGAGGCTTTCAACACCACCGCGCAGCCCGCCGCAAGCGCCGGTCCGAGCTTTGTCGCTGTCAGGAACATCTGGGCATTCCAGGGCACAATCGCGGCCACCACACCGATCGGCTCGCGTCGCGTAAAAACGTGCATGTCCGGTTTATCGATGGGCAGCACGGCACCCTCGATCTTGTCAGCCAGACCGGCGTAATAGCGATAGTAATCGCCGACATAGGCCGACTGGCTGGCCGTCTCCGCCAGCAGTTTACCGCTGTCGGTCGTCTCGATCCGGCCGATTTCCTGCGCATTCTCTTCGATCAGCCCGGCGAGGCGATAGAGGAGTTTTCCTCTTTGCGTCTGGGTCATGTCACGCCAGACAGGGTCATTCAGCACACGCCGAGCCGCACCTATGGCACGGTCCACGTCTGCCTTTGAGGCGCAGGCGAATGTGGCCCAGTCCCGCCCTGTTGCGGGGTTCTGCGATGTCATGACCTGGCCTTCCGAGCCCTCGCTCCGGCTGCCGTCTATGAAAAGCTGATAATGCGGTTTTTTATCCATCGGATCCCTCATCTGAAAGCCGGCATGACGTCGTTGATAAACCGCCCGAGCGATGCGCGTTTGCGCTCAAAGCTCATGCCGCTGTCAATCCAGAACGCATATTCATCATACCCGAGATCTTCATATTTTCTGATCTTTTCGATGATTTCATCCGCCGTGCCAATGGTCAGGTCGCGCGCCATATTTTCCGGTGCCATCATCGTGTTGGACGCCATCTCTTCATCAGACAGCGGTGCGATCAGACCTTTTTCGACTGGGCGCTTGTTCTGAAACCATGCTCCGAAATGACAGTAAAAGCGTGATAACTCACGCGCGGCCTGTGCGACATCCTCGGCGTCGGAGCCGACATAGCTATGATGCAACAGCATGATCTTCGGGCGCGGCCCGTCATATCCGGCGCATGCTTGATTGAAACGGCCCATCAGCGTTTCAATTTCCTGCAGGCCCTGCCAAAGGGGCGTCACCTGAATATTGAAGCCGTTCCTGACGCCGAATTCGTGACTGTTCGGGTCCCTCGCTGCAATCCAGATCGGCGGGCCACCGTCCTGCACGGGTCCGGGCACCGCCGTCGTGGCGGGAAAGCTGTAAAACTCCCCTTCATGTGCACAGTCTCCGGCCCAGAGTTTCGGCAGCAAAGACGCGGTTTCCCGCATTCTCTGACCGGCCTCCCAGGCATCCATACCCGGCATCAGTCGCTCGTATTCGTAAGAATATGCTCCCCTTGCAATGCCAAGCTCAATCCGTCCGCCGGTCATAAGATCGGCTGCTGCGGCTTCACCTGCCAGTTTGATCGGATGCCAGAACGGCGCGATGACCGTCCCCGTTCCCAGTCTGACGTTCTTTGTGTGGGCGGCGATATTAACCAGCGACATCAGGGGATTGGGCGCGATCGTGAATTCCATCCCGTGGTGCTCACCTGTCCAGACCGCGCGCATCCCTCCTTCATCGGCCATTCTGCACAGGGCAAGCAGTTCTTCGTTGAGTTGAGCGTGCGGCTGGTCCGGTGTCAGGAGTTCCATATGCGCAAAGAGTGAAAACTCCATGTTCAGGTCCTTTCTGGTAAATGATGAATGTCGCCGCGGTCAGCACCGCCAAGGTAAAACCCGAAGCTGCGGGTCTGCGATTCTACAGCGAAACGGTTCATCATGTCGTGAACGGGTTTTGAGGCGAAAGGCAGGTTCGGTATGTCCGGGACCGGATGCACTTCAAGGCTGCCGGTGTAAGGCTTTGATGCCGACGCGATGAAGTATGACGACCAGGTTTTACCGTCGTCGAACACCGAATAGGCGGGCCCGAGGTCGATGTGCAGGCCGCGTTCTGAAAGGCTGTCGACCAGGTCTCTTCGCAGGCGACTGCTGTCCGGGACAGGTATCTGAGGGGGGCGATATCCGGCATCGGTCTTTTCGAGCAATACGCCGTCGCCACAGGTTACGATAGCACCGGAGACTGTTGTGCTGCCTGCATGCCCGAGCGCGGATCGTTCCAGACCGAGGCTGAAAAACCGCCCTCCGGCATAGCCAAGCCCCCGGCCTTCAAAGTGCTCAAAGCTGCGGATCCTGCCGATGAGAATCTGGTGATCTCCCGCGTCGAGGGACTGGTGCGTACTGCAGGAAAACTGCGCAAGGGCACCGTGGATCAAAGGGCTGCCCATCTCATCGGGGACGCACTGCACCCGGGCAAAACGATCGCCTTTGTAACCGGCGAAGGTGTTCGCCACCTCTTCCTGGCCCTCGGAAAGGATATTCACCGCAAAATGCGAGCAGGTCGAAAAGCTGTCGAAGCTCGACAGAAACCGGCCGGGGCAGACAAGCAGCAGGGGCGGATCAAGCGAGACGGATGTGAATGAATTCGCCGTAAAGCCAACCGGTGTTCCGTCGGTAGTCCTGGTCGTCACGACGGTGACACCGGTCATGTAGCTGCCAAAGGCATTGCGCAGGGCGCGTTTATCAGGCCCGGTCATGCCGGTGCCTCCTGTGCAAGCGCGCGCAGTGCCGCATTCACAGCCTCCGGATGGGTCAGCGGCATCATATGCGCCGCGCCCTTGATAATGATGGCCCGTCCGCCAGGCGTCAGGTCGGCCATCGCACGGGACATCTCCGGCGTGGAATTCGGCTCAAGCGAACCGGTGATAAACCGCGCGGGGCATTTTATCGCGGTCAGTGACGCGCGGGTCGGCGCGTCTGCACGGGCAAAGGCCGTATAGGCCTGTTTATATCCCGCCGGGTCCACTTCCTGCAGCCATGTCCTGCAGGCTGACCGCTCAGGTGACAGGTCATCTCCGAACCAGCGCTGAAGGGTGGCCGCAGGATCGGGCACTGTTTTTCCGTCAAGGTCCGCGGCGCGCGCCTGGACTGCTTTTGCGGCCGCGGGGCTGCGCTCGAAAACGGCATTCAGCGCAGCGACCCCACAGACTTTTTCCGGGGCAGCACTGGCCAGAGACAGCGCGATCATCGCCCCCATGGAATGACCGATAACCAGCGCGCGCCCGGGCAGCTCTTCAAGGACGCCGCGCATCGCAGCGGTGTAATCCGCGAGCGCCATCTCACCGGTCGGGCAGGGGCTGAGACCGTGGCCGGGCATATCGGGTGCAATCACCTGACCGCAGCCTGCGAGGGCGTCAAACTGCTTTTGCCATGCTTCGGCCCGCAGGCCCACGCCATGCAGAAGCAGGACCGGCCGCCCTGTGCCGGTCCGGGTCGTGGCAAGGCCTGCGATCTCAGACCGACGCAGGGTTGTCGAGGTCATGGCCCAGATCCTTCAGGTCCTGATAGCGGTCTCCGATACGGTGATGCGGTCTGCCGGACAGCGCCGCGCCGAGGACAACGACCACCTCGTCATCGCGCGGCGCATCAGGGACGGCGAACTGGATCGTCAGATAATGCGAGCGCCGGCCAGCGTCGTTCTTGTCCATCAACGGAACCAGGATCGGCGCGTTGGCCGGGCCGCGGGTGTTGGTAAAAGCAAGATAGGATTTCGCCGCGACGGCTTCCCGATAAAAATTGCCGAACCGCAGAGTGTGGATCAGCCCGGACGCATGCTCTATCTCGCCGTCCAGTCCGACCACGGCGGCCTTTCCGTACGCTTCGATCTGCGCGCCGCTGCCCGCAAGAGCGATCATCCTGTCCGCCATCATACTGCCGAGAACCGGACCATAGGCGCGGATCTCAGGCGTCAGGTCTTCGACATAACGGCCTGCCCAGGGGTTTCGCAGCACGGCCGCCACGGCAAACATGCGCCATGGCGTTTTCGCAGCGCGGAACCCTTCGATGAAGACCTCTTCGTCATAGGTCACGATTTTCCGGATGTCGGGCGTCATGGTCACTCCTCATTGCTGACCAGAACAGTAGAAAGCACCCGGAATTTTGACAAACGAATGAAAGTCACGCTTAGGTATTACAAACACTAATGGCAGATTTGACCAGTGAGAAAAAACCTTCCCCCGCTGACCTGGCTGCGCTCATTCGAAGCTGCGGCGCGGAACCTGAGTTTTACCGCTGCCGCCGAAGAGATCGGACTGACACAGTCCGCCGTCAGCCAGCAGGTGAAATCGCTTGAAACACGGCTCAGAGTGCCGCTTTTTGTGCGCCATGCCCGGGGGCTCGCACTGACCGATGCGGGACGCCGCCTGTTGCCGGAAGTGGGCGTGCCGCTGCAGGCGCTGGCCGTGGCGATGGACGGGGCTGATGCAGGGCCGGATAAGGGGCTGCTGACCATCGCGGCTTCTGTAAGCGTGGTGCAATGGGTCATCGCGCCCCTGCTGCCGGATTTCACGCGGCATCACCTGTCGCTCAGGCTCAGGTTTCTCAGTGCGATCTGGCCTGATGATTTTCAGTCGGCCCGTGCTGATCTGGAAATCCGCTTCGGGTCACTCAGGCAGGCCGGAGAAAACGCCGAACTTCTGCTGCCCAACCGGCTTGTTGCGCTGAAATCACCCGCGCTAAGCGGTGCGCTGGAAGATCTTCCCCTGATTGAGGCGGTTGGCACGTCGGGCGGCTGGCAAACCTGGGCAAAAGAAGTCGGAGACACCAGGCCTCCGTCTTTTTACACCGATACATACGGCATGGCTTTGCAGCTGGCGGTGCACGGCAGCGGTGTGGCGCTGGTGAGCGAACTGCTGGCGGGTCATGCTCTGAAGTCGGGACTTCTTGAGCCAGCGCATCCCGCGTCTGTTGCCGCCGACGAGGGCTATTACCTGTCGGTTACCCCAGATAAGCCGGAAGCCGGTCGGTTTCGTGACTGGTTGCTCGAAAAGCTGACCACCTGAGCTTTTTTGACGTTGCGATGGTCTTTGGTGTCAGTGGCCGCTGATCCAGGCACGTCGCCGGTTAAAGTCCCTTTTATCGCGCGGCGGGTCATCCGGCCGGACCGGGCTTTTGACGCGCGATCAGAAAACCTGAAAAGTCGGATGATTTTCCGAAGAATCTCATTGCGTTTTGTAGCGCGACCCCCTAAACGACCCAAATCCAATCAGGGTGCGGTCAGCCGCGCCCTTTTCCGTTGGACCACAAGTCGCGATGAGGGTGTGCGATGAGCGCCCGTCCTCCTCTCCGGTCTGAACCCTGATATAAAGGGTGATGCATATGGCCGCACAAAGCCAAAACATCCGCATCCGCCTCAAGGCGTTTGACTACCGTGTGCTGGATGCTTCCACACAAGAAATCGTCAACACAGCAAAGCGCACAGGTGCTTCCGTTCGCGGCCCGATCCCGCTGCCGAACAAAATCGAGAAGTTCACCGTTCTGCGTGGCCCCCACGTTGACAAGAAATCCCGTGACCAGTTCGAGATCCGCACGCACAAGCGTCTGCTGGATATCGTTGATCCGACCCCCCAGACCGTGGACGCGCTTATGAAGCTCGACCTCGCCGCTGGTGTGGACGTCGAGATCAAACTGCAATCATAATCGTCGGAGGGTAATATTATGTTGCGCTCAGGCGTTATTGCAAAAAAAGTCGGTATGACCCGGCTCTTCATGGAAGACGGCAAGCAGATCCCTGTGACCGTTCTTCAGCTCGACAAGCTGCAGGTTGTGGCCCAGCGGACGTCCGACAAAGACGGCTATTCGGCTGTTCAGCTCGGCGCCGGTTCGGCCAAAGCCAAACGGACATCTCAGGCCATGCGCGGTCACTTTGCAGCGGCAAAGGTAGAACCCAAGCGCAAGGTTGCGGAGTTCCGTGTGGATGAGGCAAACCTCATCGGCGTGGGTGAGGAAATCACCGCGAACCATTACTTTGAAGGTCAGTTCGTCGATGTGGCC
Source organism: Roseobacter ponti (assembly GCF_012932215.1). GTDB lineage: Bacteria > Pseudomonadota > Alphaproteobacteria > Rhodobacterales > Rhodobacteraceae > Roseobacter > Roseobacter ponti. Next base: position 597,079 of record NZ_CP048788.1, read on the forward strand.
GGCACCTCCATCGGTAAAGGTTTTGCCGGTGCGATGAAGCGGCACAACTTCGGTGGTCTGCGCGCGACACACGGTGTGTCCATCTCGCACCGTTCGCACGGCTCCACCGGCCAGTGTCAGGATCCGGGCAAGGTTTTCAAAGGCAAAAAGATGGCCGGTCACATGGGTGCTGCCCGTGTCACCACGCAGAACCTGCAGGTTATCCGCACAGATGCCGACCGTGGTCTGATCATGGTCAAGGGCGCTGTTCCGGGCTCCAAAGGCGGCTGGGTCACAGTCAAGGATGCGGTGAAAAAGCCGTTCCCCGAGAATGCGATCCTGCCGGCGGCGCTGAAATCCGATGCCGAGGCCGCGGCGAAGGCCGCTGAAGAAGCCGCTGCAGCAGCAGCCGCAGAGGCCGAAGCAGAAGCCAAGCGTCTGGCAGAAGAGCAGGCGGCTCAGGAAGCCGAACAGCTTAAAGCTGCAGAAGCCGAGATCGAAGCTGAAAAGTCCGATGACGCACCAGCTGCGGACGAAGACAAGAAAGAAGGTGACGCATGAAACTCGATGTCATCAAACTCGACGGCGGCAAAGCCGGATCGGTAGACCTGGACGAGGCGCTCTTTGGCCTCGAGCCGCGCGCCGACATCCTGCACCGTGTCGTGCGTTGGCAGCGTAACAACGCACAGGCCGGCACACACAAGGTCAAGACGCGGAAAGAAGTGAGCTACTCCACCAAAAAGATCTATCGCCAGAAGGGCACCGGTGGCGCACGCCACGGCGCGCGCTCTGCACCGATCTTCCGCGGTGGTGGTGTTTACAAAGGCCCGGTTGTGCGCAGCCACGGCCATGAGCTGACCAAGAAGTTCCGCAAGCTGGGTCTGTGCCACGCGCTTTCCGCCAAGCTGAAAGCAGGCGAGCTCGTGATCATTGACGACGCAACATCCGACGGCAAAACCGCAGCCCTGGCCAAACAGGTTAAAAACCTCGGCTGGAAACGCGCGCTGGTCATTGATGGTGCCTCTGTGAATGAGAACTTTGCTCAGGCAGCCCGCAACATCGACGGGCTGGATATCCTGCCGACGATGGGCGCAAACGTATATGATATCCTCAAGCGTGACACTCTTGTGATCACAAAAGCGGGTGTCGAAGCACTGGAGGCCCGGTTGAAATGAATGCCAAGGCAGAACATTACGACGTGATCCGCAAGCCGATCATCACAGAGAAAGCAACCATGTCGTCCGAGAACGGCGCGGTGGTTTTCGAAGTGGCGATGGACAGCAACAAACCCCAGATCAAGGAGGCTATCGAGGCGCTCTTTGGTGTGAAGGTCAAAGCGGTCAACACCACAATCACCAAAGGTAAAGTGAAGCGTTTCCGCGGCCAGCTCGGCAAGCGGAAAGACGTGAAGAAAGCCTATGTGACGCTGGAAGCCGGCAACACGATCGACGTGTCCACCGGGCTCTGAGCCGCCGTCATTGTACGACAATCTGAACCCCGGCTTCGCAGGAAGCCGGGGTTTTTTCATGGGCAGGCCGTATTTTGCCCGGGCGTTGCGGTTCAGGCGCTCAGCGGCGGCACACCCATGCGTGCATGGATCGCATCGCGCTGAGCGTCACTCAGCCCGAGACCACTCGCAAGCTGTCTGAGGTACGCGGTTTCGGCGGTATTATCTACGCGGATCGCCGCAACGGAGGTGGCATAGATCTGCTCGCGCCCGGTGGTGCCCGCGTCCTGCACCAGCCCGTGCAGGTCAGAGGGTTTGCTGAGCTCGGCCTGAACAAAGGCGCGCTCCTCATCGCTGATGTCTCCGAGCCTGTCAAGGATCGCGGCCTGTTCGGCCTGGTCGATCTCTCCGTCGGCTTTCGCGGCCTGGATCATCGCCCGGATCATCAGCTTTGCCTGTTCTTCCATGGCATCCGCTGCCGGTGTTCCGGCGAACATCGTCTGCATCAGATCGGCGCTGTGTTTGCTGCCAGCCTCCGCAGCACCCTGCATGCTGGCCATCAGCCCGGCGAGGCCGGCTGCCCCTGCTTCGCTGGCATCAGCGGTGGTTTTTCCCATCTGGCTCAGCAGTGACTTCACCTGGTCTGAGCCACCCGGAATGCCGAATCTGTCTGCCAGTTGTCCAAGCTGACTGGCCATGTCGCTGTTGCCGGCACCCTTGAGCGCATCCTGCATCCCGGCCATGCCGCCCATCTCTTTATACTTGTCCATTCCCTTGGCTGCGGCGAACCCCATCGCAACGGCTGCAAGTGCTTTTACAAAGCTCATATCATCTCTCCTCCACATTAAACCCGCCGGCAGCCTAGCACTCCGGCGTCCCAACACAAAGAACGCGGCTGAAGCTTTCTGTCCCCTTACCGTATTGTCTCAGAGAGACCGATTGTGCGAACCGTCAGACTGTGCGGAATATACCCGTTTTCCGGCGCTGTGCGCTTGACCCTGCCGGCCACGTCTCTTAAAGGAACCCATCGGCACAGCCCCGGATTCGTCCGGGGCTCTGTTTTTGTTCGCAGGAACATCTCAATCGGGCACCTACGGGGGCCTTTATACCATAGTCGTCATCGCGACGACGCACAGCAAAACGGAAGACAGACAACATGGCACTCAAGTCGTACAAACCGACGACGCCGGGCCAGCGTGGGCTGGTACTGATCGACCGTTCGGAGCTCTGGAAAGGACGCCCGGTCAAAGCCCTCACAGAAGGCCTGACCAAAAATGGCGGACGGAACAACACCGGACGGATCACGATGCGCCGCAAAGGCGGCGGGGCCAAGCGCCTCTACCGGATCGTTGACTTCAAACGGAACAAGCGCGACGTGACCGCAGCGGTCCTGCGCATTGAATATGACCCCAACCGGACAGCCTTTATTGCGCTGCTGAAATACACCGACGGCGAGCAGGCCTATATCCTGGCCCCGCAGCGTATTGCGATCGGTGACACGGTTGTGGCGTCGGAAAAAGCTGACATCAAACCCGGTAACGCGATGCCCTTTTCCGGCATGCCCATCGGTACCATCGTGCACAACATCGAGATGAAGCCCGGAAAGGGCGGTCAGATCGCACGTGCCGCCGGCACCTATGCCCAGTTCGTAGGCCGTGATGGCGGTTATGCTCAGATCCGTTTGAGCTCGGGCGAACTGCGTCTGGTGCGTCAGGAATGCATGGCCACCGTTGGTGCGGTCAGCAACCCCGACAATTCCAACCAGAACTATGGTAAAGCCGGCCGCATGCGCCACAAGGGCATCCGCCCGTCTGTGCGTGGTGTCGTGATGAACCCGATCGATCACCCGCACGGTGGTGGTGAAGGCCGTACATCCGGTGGTCGCCACCCGGTGACCCCATGGGGCAAACCGACAAAGGGTGCCAAGACCCGCAACAAGAACAAAGCGTCCGGCAAGCTCATTCTGCGCTCGCGTCACGCCAAGAAGAAGGGGCGTTAATTTATGTCTCGTTCAGTATGGAAAGGTCCTTTTGTCGACAGCTACGTGTTGAAAAAGGCTGAAGCGTCCCGCGAGAGCGGTCGCAACGAAGTGATCAAGATCTGGTCGCGCCGCTCGACAATTCTGCCCCAGTTCGTGGGTCTGACGTTCGGCGTGTACAACGGTCACAAGCACATCCCTGTCAACGTCAGCGAAGACATGATCGGTCAGAAGTTCGGTGAGTATTCGCCGACACGGACCTACTACGGTCATGCCGCAGACAAAAAAGCGAAGCGGAAATAAGCCATGAGCAAGGATAAAAATCCCCGCCGCGTGGCCGACAACGAAGCAATGGCAAAACTGCGCATGCTGCGTACGTCCCCGCAGAAACTGAACCTTGTCGCCGGTCTGATCCGTGGCAAGAAAGTGGAGCAGGCCCTGACGGACCTGACGTTCTCCAAAAAGCGCATCGCACAGGACGTGAAGAAATGTCTTCAGTCTGCGATTGCGAACGCGGAAAACAACCACAACCTCGACGTCGACGAACTGGTTGTCGCCGAAGCCTATGTCGGCAAGAACCTGACAATGAAGCGTGGTCGTCCGCGTGCCCGTGGCCGGTTCGGCAAAATCATCAAGCCGTTCTCGGAAATAACGATCAAAGTGCGTCAAGTTGAGGAGCAAGCCTGATGGGTAACAAAGTCAATCCGATCGGCATGCGCCTGCAGGTGAACCGCACCTGGGACAGCCGCTGGTACGCCGATACGAAGGATTACGGTGATCTTCTGCTGGAAGATCTCGCGATCCGTGAGTTCATCAAAGAAGAATGCAAGCAGGCCGGTGTGGCCCGTGTGATCATCGAGCGTCCGCACAAAAAGTGCCGCGTCACGATCCACACAGCACGCCCCGGCGTCATCATCGGCAAGAAAGGTGCAGACATCGAAGGTCTGCGCCAGAAAATCGCCAAGATGACCGACTCTGAGCTGCACCTCAACATCGTTGAAGTGCGCAAGCCTGAGCTGGACGCAGCCCTCGTTGGTGAAAGCATTGCACAGCAGCTGGAGCGCCGGGTGTCTTTCCGTCGCGCCATGAAGCGTGCGGTTCAGAACGCGATGCGCATGGGGGCCCTCGGCATCCGTGTGAACGTTGCCGGCCGTCTGGGCGGTGCAGAGATCGCTCGGACTGAATGGTACCGTGAAGGTCGTGTGCCGCTGCACACGCTGCGCGCCGACATCGATTACGCACACGTGGAAGCGGTGACTGCCTATGGCATCATCGGGATCAAGACATGGATCTTCAAAGGTGAGATCATGGAGCACGATCCGGCCGCGCGTGACCGTAAAGCACAGGAACTCCAGGATGGCCCTGCACCGCGTGGTGCCGGTGGTCGCCGCTAAGGAGGAATGAGAAATGCTTCAGCCAAAGCGCACTAAATTCCGCAAGCAGTTCAAAGGCTCTATCAAAGGCCTGGCGAAGGGTGGGTCCGACCTGAACTTCGGCACCTATGGTCTTAAAGCCGTTGAACCCGAGCGGGTTACAGCACGTCAGATCGAAGCGGCACGCCGCGCGATGACGCGTCACATGAAACGCCAGGGCCGTGTCTGGATCCGGATTTTCCCGGACGTTCCGGTCACAGCCAAGCCCATCGAAGTACGTATGGGTAAAGGTAAAGGCTCGGTTGACCGCTGGGCGGCTAAGGTAAAGCCCGGTCGTGTGATGTTCGAGATCGACGGTGTCGGCGATGATGTGGCGCGCGAAGCGCTGCGTCTGGCGGCGATGAAACTGCCGATCAAGACACGCGTTGTTGTCCGCGAAGACTGGTAAGTCTGACCGGGCAGGGCGTATTCGCGCCTGGCCGGGCGATAAGATTTGCTTTTCGGATCAGAGATCAAGCCTCCGTCGGGAAACCGGCGGGGGTTTTGTTTTTGCGGGTCCGTGCAGCGCAGATTTTGCCTGAATAGTCCTGACCCGTGGTGCGTTCTGCGGGTCAGGCGCACACCGCAGAACGCTGATACCGGCACCTGGCGGGGGCTCTCACGTGCTCAATCCCGCAGGATCGTCTTGCCAGATACCAGGATGGATAACATGCGGTGAAAGACGGCTCTGCTCAGCCACCGGCTAAGTGAAGGCGCAACCCTCTCAGGCCTCAGGCCGGAGCGGTTTGTCGTTGCCCGCCGCTTTGCCGATCAGCGCACGCGAATACTCAGGTGCATCAGCGATCGCCACCACGCAGCCGGAGACCTGCCAGCCGTCACTGCTGAAGCGCAGCACCGAGAACCCTGGAAACGGGCGCTGTATGAGTTCGGTTCCGCGCAGCATTCGTGTTTCATAAGTGGTGACAATCGTCGCCGGGCCTTTGTAACTGGCCTCGACACAGTGCCGGATCAGATCAGTCACACCGGTGGTGCGCATATAGGTCACGATGTCGCGAAAGACCTCTTCGAGAACCTCCGGGCTGTCAATCCAGCGCTGGCCGTCAAAGGTCTCGAGTTTCTGAGGTACAGCAAAATGCGGGCGGAACGCGTCAAAGTCTGCGGCCATAATCGCCGCGCCGCTCTTCTCGAGCAGATCATCCGAGATTTTCACAGGGTCTTCGCGTTGTTCCGACATGTGCCTCCGCTGTCACGCAGAAAATTATCCGTTTGATAAAGGATTGCCGAAATCTCCTGATAACTCAAGCATTTAAGATGAGATGGGTAAATATCCGCCCACTTTCTACCCGTGCTTGAAACGGCGTTCTGCGCTCGCCTTTTTGGGGCGCATCAACGCAACTCTGCCGCGACTCAGTCCCAGCTGTAGTTGAAACTGATGCTGATGCGCTCTTCGTCGGCCATGTTGATCGGCACCTCGTGGCGCAGCCAGCTTTCCCAGAGCAGAACGTCACCCGCGGCGGGGGAGACATAGCTGAAGGTGCTCAGCTCAGCCCGCGCGTCCTTTTTGCGGGCCGGTGCCGCCATCATCATCGCCAGACGCGGGTCTTCGAATTTGATGGAGCCGGCGCCGGAGGGCACGGCCACATATGTTGTACCGCTGATCACCGAATGTGGGTGCAGGTGGCCGGTGTGGATGCCGCCCGGAGGCAGGATGTTGATCCAGATGTCTTCGAGTTTCAGTTTGCGGTCGCCAAGATCAAACTCGAGATCTTTTGCGAAGGCTTTTACGTGTTTGTCGAGCACAGGCACCAGATCTTTGAAAATCGGAAAGCGGTAGGGCAGGTCAGTGAGTGAGGCGTAGCTTGTGTACCCCGGATAGCCGTTCTCATCGCACCAGGCCTGGCCCGCTTCGTCATCTTCTGCGATGGACCAGCAGGAGGCCTCCAGCTCGACCGGGTCGACGGGTTTGCCCCGTTCACTGAGAGCGGCCTGATAAAGGCGGGTGACAAAGAGCGACGTGATATCTGACATAGCGCCTCTTACCCTGAAACGACAGGCGACGACAATCCGGTCACGCATTGTTCGTGGTATTCTGTCCGTGGCGCATTAGGCCAGTGAGCCCGGATGTGCTATCACCGGTACATCCGGTATTTCGGAAGGCGACAGGACATGGCAGTCAGCGACACGGTTTTTGCGGGGTCCATCCCGGATGTTTATGACGAGTATCTTGTTCCTCTGATCTTTGAGCATTACGCGCAGGATATGGCGCAACGCGTGCTGGCGGGCGGTCCCGCGCAGATCCTCGAAACAGCGGCAGGCAGTGGTGTTGTCACCCGGTTGCTTGCTGATGGGATGCCCGAAGACGCTCACCTTCTAACGACAGACCTGAACCAGCCGATGCTTGATCGCAATGCCGCGAGGCTGCCGGCGCGCCCGGGCCTGCGGTTTCAGCAGGCGGATGCGCTGGCGCTGCCCTGCGACAATGCCTCGTTCGATGTCGTATGCTGCCAGTTCGGAGTGATGTTTTTCCCCGACCGTGTGAAGGGATACCGTGAGGCCCTGCGGGTGCTGAAGCCGGGCGGAACGTTTGTCTTCAACGCCTGGGATGCAATCGCGGAAAACCTGTTTGCTCAGGCCGTTACTGAAAAGGTATCCGCGCTTTTCCCGGAGGACCCGCCGGTCTTCATGGCACGCACGCCGCATGGCTATCACGACGCAGCGGCGATTGCAGCCGATGTCAGGTCCGCGGGTTTCGAACGCTGCCAGCTGAAGACCGTTGCAGCAGAAAGCACCGCCTCTTCGGCGCGCGCGGTGGCGGTCGCATTCTGTCAGGGCACGCCGTTGCGAAACGAACTTGAGGCCCGAGACGGAATGAGCCTTGCTGAGATCACGGATGCGGTGGAAGCAGAGCTTATCACCCGCTTTGGCATCGGCGTGGTGCGCGCGCCCATGCAGGCACATGTGGTGGTGGCGCAGAAAGCCTGACACCAGCGGGCGTCTGCCTCAGGACGAGGGGTCTGCTGCCTGAATGGCGGATATGTCGATGCCGTCGAGCCGCGTAAGGACGCCCCGGCGATAGCGCACCGACCGCATGACCTGTCGTAAGCCGGCGCGTTCCGGCATTCCGGCCGGGGCAGTGGAAGCAACCAAAACTCCGACCGGTGCGGAAACCGGTAGTGCTGTCACCGGCGGTCTGGTCACGGGCGTGCCGGACAGGAAAGGTCTCCGTTGTCATCCGGATTACTGAAATTTTGAATTAACTAATATTAATCCACCATATTATTTCCTGCGTAGCCTTAAATCACCGGGTGAGGAAAACTGCATTTCTGCGGGGTGCGGCGGGGAAGCGGCGAGCGTTTTCTGCCTGTTATTACTTAGCTATGGGATGCTTTTTATGTTTGAGAAAAAATCACTGTATGTTGCTGCTGTACTTGCGGCTATCGGGTGGGGCGCTCCCGCCATGGCGGCACCGATCGCCGCCACCGGAACAACCGACGTCACGGTCAGCGGCTTCTTCCTGAGTGTGCTGACCGACAACGGTATCTCGGCAAGCCCGATTGAGCCGGCAACAGCTTCCGGTGCCGTTTTCTCGTTCGATATCACGGGCGGCGAAACTGATCCGCTGTCGATTGAACACTCCGGCGGTGTTCTGTTTGAAAAGGGGTCGGAAAACCTCTCGGCCACAAACTTTATTATTGACGGCGTTCTCGGGACAGTCAGCGCAAACGTTAACGGCGGTGATGACTTTCTGGCCATATTCGATCTGAATAACATAGACGCGTCCGGGCCGCTCACCGCAGATCTGCTCATCAACGCAACTCTCGCCGGTGCGATCAGCGCTACGTTTTTCGATGACGACATTTCCGGCACGCTTGTCGGCCAGACCTTTGGTTCGGCGTCCACAGCACCCTCCCCGGTCCCGATCCCCGCGTCCGGCCTGTTGCTGCTTGCAGGAATGGGCGGCCTTGCAGCCATGCGCCGTCGTAAAGCCGCCTCTGCCTGATAAGCTTTGCAAAAAAACCATGACAAAGGCCGGTTGCATTGCACAACCGGCCTTTTTTGTAGGTGTTTCACTCAGTGGTACACGCTGCCTGACGCGGCTACGCAGACCGCCTGGAATTACCAGCCGGCGGCCTGTATGGCGGATGTGTCGATCCCGTCGAGCATTTTCTGCGCGTCGATCCCGTCTGATCCGCTGGTTGACGATGCGGCGATGCCTGCACCAACCGCGCGGGCAATGGCAAGCTCGCGCGCTTCGGCATCGCGGCAGGTGACAAAGCCATAGTCCCAGCCGGTGCGATAATCAGAAACGCCGCCATATGCAGCCTCGTCCCGGGCCCGTTGCGAGAAGGTGTCTCCACCCGCTCGGTTCCCGCTCTGACAGCCGTCATGATAGCCCGTCACGTAGGTTTCGGAGTACCCGTGCTTGCGCAGAGCGTCTTCGCTGCTGATCGTTTCGCTGCAACCCGCAACGAGTGCGACAGATAAAACACAGATGCTGACACGCAGAACCATTACAGTACCTTTCAGATTATTGGTTGAGTTGCTCAGTAGAGCGGATTCGGCGGCCCCCACTGGTTCGTCTCCTCGCCGGGGCGGGTGTAAAACCACAACAGGATCAGTGAGCCGATCAGGGGAACGAGGTTGAGCAGAAACCACCAGCCGCTTTTGCCGATGTCGTGCAGGCGTCGCACTGCAACGGCCAGCGCCGGCAGCAGGATGGCAAGTGAAAAGAGCATGCTCAGCGGTTCACCGGCATTTTCGCCGCCGACATTAAAGCCGAGTGCAGGCCCGATGAGGAAGGCGTCGATCAACTGTGTGACAAGCGTCATCAGAAAAACCGCAAGCACCCACCACCAGAACTCTGCCCGTGATGCGCGCCCGGAAAAAGTGGCGTATTTCGACAGGACCGTCTTTACGGCCAGTGACATTTTATCCATGGAGCCCCCGAGACCAGTTCACGCTACTATACACAAATATTTGCAGCGTCGCGCAAGGGGCAATCCCGGTCCGGGACAGGCGGGGAAAAGGGGTTGCCATAGCATAGCTTCCCGCCTATACGGCGCATTCATCATGAACTCCACGGGAATCATCGGTGACGCTTTCTTAAGCGGCCGTCCCGTGATGTTGAAAGGAAAAGGGCGATGAACGCCAAGGAATTGCACGACAAAACACCTGACCAGCTGCGTGAAGAGCTGGCCACCCTGAAAAAAGAGCAGTTCAACCTGCGCTTTCAGCAGGCCACAGGCCAGCTGGAGAATCCCGCACAGCTGCGCATCGCGCGCCGCAACGCGGCACGCGTCAAAACTGTACTGAACCAGAAAGCAGCTTCCGCTGCTGCGTCTGAATAAGGAGAGCACCTATGCCAAAGCGTATTCTGTCCGGCGTCGTGACCTCCGATGCAAACGCACAAACCGTAACCGTCAGCGTCGAGCGCCGCTTTACGCACCCGGTTCTGAAGAAGACCATCCGTAAGTCCAAGAAATACCGGGCGCACGATGAGAACAACACATTCAAAACGGGCGACACCGTCCGCATCATCGAATGTGCACCGAAGTCGAAAACCAAACGCTGGGAAGTGCTTGAAGCCGCTGAGGCCTGAACGCACGACCTTTAATTCGAAACCCTGGGGACATGGCCACGCATCGGCCCCCCAAAGGTCGGGAGAAACCAAATGATCCAGATGCAGACCAACCTGGATGTTGCTGACAACAGCGGCGCGCGCCGTGTTCAGTGCATCAAGGTACTGGGCGGTTCCAAGCGTAAGTACGCATCCGTCGGCGACATTATTGTCGTCTCGGTTAAGGAAGCCATCCCACGCGGTCGTGTGAAAAAAGGGGACGTGCGTAAAGCCGTCGTCGTTCGCACCGCCAAAGAAGTCCGCCGCGACGATGGCACAGCGATCCGTTTCGATCGCAATGCTGCTGTCATCCTCAACAACAACAACGAGCCGATCGGTACACGTATCTTTGGCCCGGTTGTGCGTGAGCTGCGCGCGAAGAACTTCATGAAAATCATCTCGCTTGCTCCGGAGGTGCTGTAATCATGGCTGCTAAGCTGAAAAAAGGTGACAAGGTCATCGTGCTGGCCGGCAAGGACAAAGGCAAAACGGGCTCTATCACATCCGTTGACCCGAAATCCGGCAAGGCCATTGTTGACGGTGTCAACATCGCCATCCGCGCGACACGCCAGTCCCAGACAAGCCAGGGTGGCCGCATCCCCAAAGCGATGCCCATCGACCTGAGCAACCTCGCATTTGTGGACAAGAACGGCAAAGCAAGCCGCGTCGGGTTCAAAATGGACGGTGACAAGAAAGTGCGCTTTGCCAAGACCACAGGGGACGTGATCGATGCTTGATTCTGCAACCTACACACCCCGCCTCAAGGCCGTATACGCAGACACCATCCGTGCTGCGATGAAAGAAGAGTTCGGCTATAAGAACGACATGCAGATCCCGCGTCTGGACAAGATCGTTCTGAACATCGGCTGTGGTGCCGAAGCCGTGCGCGACAGCAAGAAAGCCAAATCTGCTCAGGAAGATCTGACGCTGATCGCAGGCCAGAAGGCCATGACGACCATCGCCAAGAAATCCATCGCGGGTTTCCGTGTACGCGAGGAAATGCCGCTGGGTGCGAAAGTGACCCTGCGCGGTGACCGCATGTATGAATTCCTTGATCGTCTGATCACGATTGCAATGCCCCGCGTACGCGACTTCCGCGGCGTGTCCGGCAAATCTTTCGATGGCCGCGGCAACTATGCCATGGGCCTCAAAGAGCACCTCGTGTTCCCGGAAATCAACTTCGACAAGATCGATGAGAACTGGGGAATGGACATCGTAATCGCCACAACGGCGGCAACCGACGCTGAAGCGAAGGCACTGTTGAAAGCGTTCAACATGCCCTTCAACAGCTGAGCGCGGGAAGGATACTGATATGGCTAAAAAATCTATGATCGAACGCGAGAAGAAGCGCGAACGTCTGGTGGCGAAATACGCAGCCAAACGTGCGGCTCTCAAAGAGATCGTGAACGACGAAAGCAAGCCGATGGAAGAGCGTTTCCGCGCCTCCCTGAAGCTGGCGAAACTGCCCCGCAACTCTTCGGCTGTGCGTCTGCACAACCGCTGCCAGCTGACGGGTCGTCCGCACGCGTACTATCGCAAACTGAAAATCTCACGTATCGCGCTGCGCGATCTCGGCTCTCAGGGCCAGATCCCCGGCATGGTCAAATCAAGCTGGTAAGGAGGGCATAAAATGAACGATCCTATCGCAGATATGCTCACCCGTATCCGTAACTCTTCGATGCGCGGCAAATCCACCGTTTCCACACCGGCCTCCAAGCTGCGTGCATGGGTTCTGGATGTGCTGGCCGATGAAGGCTACATCCGCGGCTATGAGAAAACCACCGGTTCCGACGGTCACCCGGCCATCGAGATCAGCCTCAAGTATTATGAGGGCGAACCTGTTATTCGCGAGCTGAAGCGGGTCTCCAAGCCCGGTCGTCGCGTTTACATGGGCGTCAATGACATTCCCGTCGTCCGTCAGGGCCTCGGTGTGTCGATTGTCTCCACCCCGAAGGGTGTGATGTCGGACCAGGCTGCACGCAGCGCCAATGTTGGCGGCGAAGTGCTCTGCACCGTATTCTGAGGAGATAGACTATGTCTCGTATTGGTAAGAAACCGGTCGATCTGCCCTCTGGTGTTTCGGCATCGGTCAGCGGTCAGACCATTGAGGTCAAAGGCCCCAAAGGCACACGTTCGTTCAATGCAACGGATGATGTGACGCTGAAGGTTGAAGACAACGTGATCACCATTGAGCCGCGCGGCAAATCCAAGCGTGCGCGTCAGCAGTGGGGCATGTCGCGTACACAGATCCAGAACTGTGTAACCGGCGTGACCGAAGGCTTCAAAAAAGAGCTGGAGATCCAGGGTGTGGGTTACCGGGCGCAGATGCAGGGCAATACCCTGAAGCTGAACCTCGGCCTGTCCCACGACGTGGATTACACAGCACCTGATGGCGTGACTGTAACCGCCCCCAAGCAGACCGAAATCATTGTGGAAGGCATCGACGAACAGCTTGTTGGTCAGGTTGCCGCGAACATCCGCCAGTGGCGCAAGCCGGAGCCCTACAAGGGTAAGGGCATCCGCTATAAGGGTGAGTTCGTCTTCCGCAAAGAAGGCAAGAAGAAGTAAGGAACGCAAAAGATGGCAAACAGCAAAAGACAACTGTTCATCAAACGCCGCCTGCGCGTTCGGAACAAACTTCGCCGCACAAATGCGGGCCGTATGCGCCTGTCTGTGCACCGCTCCAATAAGAACATCTCGGTTCAGCTGATCGATGATGTGGCCGGCACAACAGTTGCCTCCGCATCCAGCCTCGAGAAGGATCTTGGTGTGGTTGGCAAAAACAACGTCGAAGCAGCCACGAAGGTGGGTGCGGCGATTGCAGAACGCGCGAAAAAGGCAGGCGTCTCCGAGGCCTATTTTGATCGTGGCGGTTTCCTCTTTCACGGTCGCGTCAAGGCTGTTGCCGACGCCGCGCGTGAAGGTGGTCTGAAGATCTGAGACCTGAAAGGCGCCCTTTTGCGGGGCGCCTTCGATGATCCGGGGGCGTACTGCCCACCAGGATTGAGTTTATTGGGCGCCACCTTTCGATACGGGCCCGTCAGTTAAAGGAAGTTCTCATGGCAGAACGTGATAATCGTCGGGGCAACCGCCGCGACCGTGATGAAACACCGGAATTCTCCGACCGCCTGGTCGCGATCAACCGTGTGTCCAAAACAGTTAAAGGTGGTAAGCGCTTTGGTTTCGCCGCCCTCGTCGTTGTCGGCGATCAGAAGGGCCGTGTCGGCTTTGGCAAAGGTAAAGCGAAAGAGGTCCCCGAGGCCATCCGCAAAGCCACAGAGCAGGCCAAGCGCCAGATGATCCGTGTTCAGCTGCGCGAAGGCCGGACGCTGCACCACGATATGGAAGGCCGTCACGGCGCCGGTAAAGTTGTGATGCGTACGGCTCCGGAAGGTACCGGGATCATCGCCGGTGGTCCGATGCGTGCTGTGTTCGAGATGCTCGGCGTCAAAGACGTTGTGTCGAAATCGATCGGCTCGCAGAACCCATATAACATGATCCGCGCCACCATGGACGGCCTGCGCAAGGAATCGAGCCCGCGCTCGGTTGCACAACGTCGCGGCAAAAAGGTGGCTGACATTCTGCCCAAGCGTGAAGACAATGTAGAGTCTTCGGCGCAGGTTGCTGAGGAGGCGTAAACCATGGCCAAAACTATTGTTGTCAAACAGATCGGCTCGCCGATCCGCCGCCCCGGTAAACAGCGTCAGACGCTGATTGGCCTCGGGCTGAACAAAATGCACAAAACGCGCGAACTGGAAGACACACCTTCCGTGCGCGGCATGATCAATTCGATCCCGCATATGGTCGAGATCGTCGAAGAAAAAGGCTGAACGTCACGTTCAGACCTGACCTGAATGCCCTGCAGGAAACTGCGGGGCATTTTGTTTTCCGGTGGCTGTTTTCGCCGCGCGCGATACAGCGTGAAATATGATAGGCTGAAGATCTGATGGTATCACAGGGATTCTCAGCTATGACACACCTCGCCCGAACACTTTGCCTTTCGTTTTCATTCTGCCTCGCACTCACTCTGGTCACGGGACCTGCTGCGGCTGCAACCTGTGCAGAAGAACTGCCCGAGATAAAGACACAGATCGACGCGATGCCGGAAGATGCGGATAAACACGTGGCCGAGACGCAGTATGCCAAAGCCGAAAAGCGTCTTGAGGAGGGCAAGGAACGCGCCTGCCTGCTTTATCTGGAATCAGCCAGGTCCGCGATTCAGGCTGAGCATATGAGCAACCGCTGAATCGGGCCGCCTGCGCAGTAAAAAATGCCGCAACCGGCATTTTTTCATCCTTAGTTAACCGTTGTGACCGATAAAATTTGTATCAAATCGGATTAGCCGTATTCGGGGACAGGGTGGGCTGAAGGACGATACATGGTTGCTTATGCAGGCGCTGTTCCCGAAGCGGTTTCAACCCGGGTTCCTGTCGAAACGATGCGCTCTATGGCGGTGGTGCTGCTGGTCAGCTATCATGTCATCGGCGCGGGCGATGGCGGCGGTCTCGATATCGCCTATCCGCACATGCTGCGGCTCTATGCAGATTTTTTTATCGATCTCAGGATGCCGTTCTTTGCGTTCATCGCAGGCTACGTTTACGCACTGCGACCTGTCGCTGTGGGGCATTACTCGGATTTTCTGGGCAACAAGCTGCGCCGTCTGCTGATCCCGGGAATTCTGGCAATTACCGCCTTTGCCATCGTAGCGAATGTGGTCGGCACCCGCTTTGCCCAGCCGCTCAGTGACCTTTGGTATCTGCTGGTGACACCCTATGCGCACTTCTGGTTTTTACAGTCGGCGCTGGTCATCTTCGTGGTCTTCGGGCTGATTGATATGGTGCTCAGCCATCGCTTTACGGTGGTGCTTCTGGTGGCGTCGGGGGCGCTTTATCTTTCGGGTTTCCGGTTTGAAACCAGTGTGATGTCGGTGAACGGAGCGCTTTATCTGCTGCCCTTCTTTCTGACCGGCGTGGTCTTTCTGCGGCACGGCACCGAGATCGCCGAGGAGGCTGAGAAGCTGACACTGGTACTTCTTGTGCTGGCCGTGGCCTGCGCTTTCCAGAACATCCGAGTCCTTTATGAAACCGGCGTTTTCTCGATGGACCGCCATGATGTGCAGAGCCTTGGCTTTGGTGTTTCCGTCTGCCTGCTTGCCGCGCTGTGGTGTCCCAGGCTCCCGCTCCTGGAGCGCCTGTCGCCCTATGCCTTCACGATTTATCTCTATCATATTTTCGGGACGGTGCCGGCGCGCCTGTTCTGTGACGCGCTCGACATCGGACAGACAAATCTGCAGTTTGTTCTTGGTCTTGCGGGCGGGCTGCTCATCCCGGTTCTGATTCATGAAACCGTGCAGCGGATGCCTGGTCTCAGCGCGGTTGTCACCGGACGGCAGCGCAGGCTGCGTGGTGGTCTCGGCGTGCCTTGACGCAGACCGCAACGCCGGATAGAGAGCGCTGTCTGCAGGGCTCGCCTGCTGATCAGATGTAAACGCCGTGGTCGGCCACTCCCGTCGCTGGGGGTCGCATCCGGCAAAAGGAGAAGCGACATGAAACTGAACGAACTGAGTGATAACGAAGGCGCCACCAAGAAACGCAAGCGCGTTGGCCGTGGTCCGGGTTCCGGCACCGGCAAAATGGGTGGCCGTGGTATCAAAGGTCAGAAATCCCGCTCCGGTGTGGCAATCAACGGCTATGAAGGCGGCCAGATGCCGCTTTATCAGCGTCTGCCTAAGCGCGGCTTTAACAAACCGAACCGCAAATCATTCGCTGTGGTGAACCTTGGCCTGATCCAGAAATTCGTCGATGCCAAGAAAATCGATGCCAAAAAAGCGATCACCGAGGATGTGCTGATCGAAAGCGGTCTCGTGCGTCGTAAACTCGACGGAATCCGGGTGCTGGCAAAGGGTGATGTGACAGGCAAACTGAACATTGAAGTGACGGGTGCCTCGAAATCGGCCGTTGCTGCGGTGGAAAAAGCCGGCGGATCGCTCAGCGTGGCGGCACCGGTCGCGGAAACGTCAGAGGCCTGAGGCCCGAGTTCAGGCTTGTGGGCGGCGCAAACGCCGCTTACATAAGCACTCAAGTTTTCCATTGACGCCGCCCCGCCGGAGAACGGCCCGGGCGGCGTGTCCGTATCGAAAGAGAGCCCTTCATGGTATCTGCCGTTGAAAGTATGGCCGCAAACACCAGCTGGTCCGCGCTGGGAAAAGCGACCGACCTTCGTAACCGTATCTTTTTTACGCTTGGTCTTCTGATCGTCTACCGCCTTGGCACTTTTATTCCTGTGCCGGGCATCGACGGCGTTGCCCTGCGGGAATTTATGGAGCAGGCAGGCCAGGGCATCGGCGGCATGGTGTCCATGTTTACCGGTGGCGCGCTCGGGCGGATGGGCATCTTTGCTCTGGGCATCATGCCCTATATTTCCGCCTCGATTATTGTGCAGCTCATGACGGCCATGGTGCCCCAGCTTGAGCAGCTCAAGAAAGAAGGCGAACAGGGCCGCAAAAAGATCAACCAGTACACGCGCTATGGTACTGTTTTCCTTGCGACATTGCAGGCATACGGGCTTGCGGTGAGCCTTGAAGCGGGCGATATCGTTACCGATCCAGGCCTCTTTTTCCGCATGTCCTGCGTGATTACGCTGGTCGGCGGTACGATGTTCCTGATGTGGCTGGGTGAACAGATCACCGCGCGCGGCATCGGTAACGGCATCTCGCTCATTATTTTCGTTGGTATTATTGCTGAAATCCCGGCGGCGATCGCGCAGTTCTTTGCCTCCGGGCGGTCCGGTGCAATCAGCCCGGCTGTGATTATCGGTGTGCTCGTGATGGTCGTTGGTACCATCATGTTCGTGGTGTTCATGGAACGCGCATTGCGCAAGATCCATATCCAGTACCCGCGCCGTCAGGTCGGGATGAAGGTCTATGACGGCGGCTCCAGCCACCTGCCGGTCAAGGTGAACCCGGCAGGCGTTATTCCTGCGATCTTTGCGTCCTCGCTGCTGCTGCTGCCGGTGACGATCAGCACGTTTTCAGGCAATTCCACCAATCCGGTCATGTCCTGGCTGCTGGCCAACTTCGGTCCGGGTCAGCCGCTGTACTTGATCTTCTTTGTCGCGATGATCGTCTTCTTTGCTTATTTCTATACCTTCAACGTGTCGTTCAAACCTGACGATGTGGCCGACAATCTCAAGAACCAGAACGGGTTTATTCCGGGGATCCGCCCGGGCAAGAAAACCTCTGAGTATCTTGAGTATGTGGTCAACCGCGTGCTGGTGCTGGGTTCGGGCTATCTCGCAGCGGTCTGTCTGTTGCCGGAAATTCTGCGCGGACAGTTTGCGATCCCGTTTTATTTTGGCGGTACCTCGGTGCTGATTGTGGTTTCGGTCACAATGGATACGATCCAGCAGGTGCAGAGCCATCTGCTCGCGCATCAGTATGAAGGCCTGCTGGAGAAATCCCAGTTGCGTGGAAAGAGCGGCAAAGGCCGTAAAAAACGGAGCCCGGTACGCCGATGAATATTATCCTCCTCGGACCGCCGGGCGCCGGCAAGGGCACACAGGCCCGCACGCTGGTTGAAGAGCGCGATATGGTGCAGCTGAGTACCGGTGATATGTTGCGTGAGGCCAAAGACAGCGGCACCGAGATGGGTAAGATCGTGGCGGATGTGATGGCGCGGGGCGCGCTGGTTACTGATGAGATCGTCATCGGCCTGATCCGCGAAAAGCTCGCAACGGTCAAAGCCAGTGGCTTTATTTTCGACGGTTTTCCGCGCACCCTGGCCCAGGCCGATGCTCTGGGCGAGCTGCTCGAAGCAGAAGGTCAGACGCTGGACGCTGTGATTGAGATGCGGGTGGATGATGCCGCACTGGTCGCGCGGATCGTTGCACGTTCCACATGCGGCTCCTGTGGTGAGGTTTATAACGATAACACGCGGCCGATCCCGGCGGATGGCAAATGCTCCAACTGCGGTGGTACGGAATTCAAGCGCCGCGCTGACGACAATGAGGAGAGCCTCAGGACCCGTCTCATGGAGTATTACAAACAGACCTCCCCGCTGATCGGGTATTACTACGCCAAGGAGATGCTCAGCCGGGTCGACGGGCTGGCTGAGATTGAGGCAGTACAGAGCGAAATCCGCACAGTTCTCGACACCTGATCACATGTATGTTTCCAGGAAAGCGGGCGGTGCTGTGGCGCCGCCCTTTTTATGTCGCGTCAGTGCTCGGTGCGGAACGGATTGTGAGCGACGTTTTCTGTCTCGCCGCAATTGCTGCGCCGCCGGGGTTCTTCGGCAGGCGGTGACAGCTGCAGAACCGTGGCCGGGAGTACCCGTGCGTCATTGCCGATCAACCCGCCGTTCCAGGCCGCTGCGATCCCTCGTTTCCGGTCCGGCTCCATATGCGCCATTTCGAGCATGAGTTTCATGATCAGCGTTTCGCGCACATCACCGAAGCCGCGCGCGACGAGGTGAAAGGCACCCGGTCCGCCGATCACGCAATCCATGTAGAACCGGGTGACCTGCTCAAAGGAGGTGCTGCCGTTCTGCGCCTGGCCGGACAGAACTTCGATCGGCAGACCGTTCACGGTAAGGCCCATCGACAGGACGTGATCGCGGGCCGCAGAGATGGCTAAGCCGTCGTTGAGCACGCCGTCACCGGAGATGTCGATGATGTAATCCCGCGCGGGCACCTGAAGGGCTGACATAGCCGTTTCAGCAGCCAGCAGGGCGTCGCCCACCGCGGTCGGCTGCACATACATCGGATCATTGGGCCGGTCGGATATCGCCAGAATCTCCGCACCGAACTGTGCGAGCTCTTCGGGTGTGGACATGATCCGGATCGGCAGATGCACACGTTGAAACCGGGTGCCGCTCCATTCCATATAAGCGATGGCCACACGCCCCGAGCCACCCCCAAGCGCCATGCGCGCCACGCGCGGATCGCTCAAAGCTTCTGCATAGGCCTCACGCTGAAAACGCCGTTCACCGGATTCGATTGAGGAGGACACATCCACCGCAAGAACGAGGGCGATATCCACCCGTTCGGGATTGTTATGATCGTCCGCACCGGCAGCGTAGCGGGCGGCGGGCGGCGCCGGAGCCGCAACAGCCACTGACATAAATGCCAGCATGAAAAGTGTCAGGTATCCGACCCGCCGGTGGTAAATTCCTTGCCTGTTCATCTGCCGTCTCCTTCAGGTACGGCCAGCTCCCACGTCTTTCTGATCGGAAGGAGATAAAGCATAAGGTTTAACAACTGCTTTTTACGCCGTACCGCGGCTCACATCCGTGGCCTTTCAGGGCCTTTGAAAGAGCTTTATTGTGCATAAGACGCCAGAGCGCCGAGGCCTTTAGTTTAAAGGCGGATGCGCAGGCCGCGCGGCCCTTTTGAGGCATGGGTTGACGCCCGTTCGAAAAGCCCATAACCAGCACCATCTCTGAGTAGAATCAATTTGTCTTACGGGTCGCGCCCGGACGGCAGGATTACCTGATCAGCTGACGCCCGAAGGCCAGGTTCTTCGGGATTTCTTATGCAAGACGCACCCCTGGTGCGATGTTGTGAAAAAAGGGTCTGGTATGACGGACCCGCAACGAAAAGGACATGACACGTGGCACGTATCGCCGGCGTAAACATCCCGACTGCAAAGCGGGTCCCCATCGCCCTCACATATATCACCGGTATCGGCAACACTTCCGCAAAAGCGATCTGCGAAGCTGTCGGCATCGACATGGCCCGCCGGGTCAATGAACTTTCCGACGCAGAAGTGCTGGCCGTGCGCGAGCACATCGACGCCAACTACACCGTAGAAGGTGATCTGCGGCGTGAAACACAGATGAACGTCAAGCGCCTGATGGACCTTGGCTGCTACCGTGGCCTGCGCCACCGTCGCAACCTGCCGGTCCGCGGTCAGCGCACCCACACCAACGCTCGCACCCGCAAAGGCCCCGCAAAGGCCATTGCCGGCAAGAAGAAATAAGGGAGGGTCTGATCAATGGCACGTGAAAAAGTACGCGTAAAAAAGAAGGTCTCCAAGAACATCGCGGCGGGTGTCGCGCATGTGAACTCGTCCTTCAACAACACCAAGATCCTGATCTCCGACGTGCAGGGCAACGCCATTTCGTGGTCGTCCGCCGGCACCATGGGCTTCAAAGGCTCGCGGAAATCCACACCCTATGCGGCCCAGATGGCGGCAGAGGATGCGGGCCGCAAGGCGCAGGAACATGGTGTTAAGACGCTGGAAGTTGAAGTGCAGGGACCGGGCTCGGGCCGTGAAAGCGCGCTGCGTGCGCTGGCCGCTGCCGGCTTCAACATCACGTCAATCCGTGACGTGACGCCGATGGCACACAACGGCTGCCGTCCGCCCAAGCGCCGCCGCGTTTAAGCGCAACTGGTATTTCGGGGCTGCGTGGTTTTCGCGCGGCCCCAATCCGCTTTTTGAAACCTCGAGAGTCTTCGCCTTTAGGACATGGGGCTTGGACGGGAATGGAGGGACGCATGATCCACAAGAACTGGGCTGAACTTATCAAGCCGCAACAGCTTGACGTTAAACCGGGCAATGATCCGGCACGCCAGGCAACCGTTACCGCGGAACCGCTCGAGCGCGGCTTTGGCCTGACAATGGGCAACGCGCTGCGCCGTGTGCTGATGTCGTCGCTGCAGGGTGCGGCGATCACATCCGTTCAGATCGATAACGTGCTGCACGAGTTTTCATCGGTGGCCGGTGTGCGTGAAGACGTGACCGACATCATTCTGAATCTCAAAGGCGTGTCGATCCGCATGGAAGTCGAGGGACCCAAGCGTCTGTCGATCTCTGCCAAGGGGCCGGGCGTTGTGACCGCGGGTGACATTTCGGAATCCGCAGGAATCGAAGTGCTGAACCGCGATCACGTGGTCTGCCACCTTGACGATGGTGCCGATCTTTACATGGAACTGACCGTCAACCAGGGCAAAGGCTATGTTTCTGCAGAGAAAAATAAGCCTGAAGATGCGCCCATCGGTCTTATTCCGATCGATGCAATCTATTCGCCGGTCAAGAAGGTCAGCTATGACGTGCAGCCCACCCGTGAGGGCCAGGTGCTGGATTATGACAAGCTGACGATGAAGGTTGAAACCGACGGATCGCTTACACCTGATGATGCTGTGGCTTTTGCTGCGCGCATTCTGCAGGATCAGCTGGGCATCTTCGTGAACTTTGATGAGCCTGAATCTGCATCCCGCGCGGATGAGGACGATGGTCTGGAGTTCAACCCGCTGCTTCTCAAGAAAGTCGACGAGCTGGAGCTTTCCGTCCGTTCGGCCAACTGTCTGAAGAACGACAATATCGTTTATATCGGCGATCTCATTCAGAAGACCGAAGCAGAAATGCTGCGTACGCCGAACTTTGGCCGTAAGTCTCTGAACGAGATCAAGGAAGTGCTTTCGGGCATGGGTCTGCATCTTGGCATGGACGTTGAAGACTGGCCGCCGGACAACATCGAAGATCTGGCCAAGAAATTCGAAGACTCCTTCTGAGGAGTTTTCGCAGGGCCTGCTTCGTGCAGGTCCGCAATGCCCGCCGGATGCGGGGACAAAACGGGCAGAAAGCCCCAAGGAGAGCCGGGTGACACGCATCACCCGGTCAGACAAAGCAAAACAGCCCGTAGAGGGCACGATTAGGAGAACAGAAAATGCGTCACGCACGTGGATACCGCCGCCTGAACCGCACACATGAGCACCGCAAGGCGCTCTGGGCAAATATGGCAGGTTCGCTCATCGAACATGAGCAGATCAAGACAACTCTGCCCAAGGCAAAAGAACTGCGCCCGATCATCGAAAAGATGATCACGCTGGCGAAACGCGGCGATCTGCACGCGCGCCGTCAGGCCGCGTCAAAGCTGAAGCAGGACCAGTATGTCACCAAGCTTTTCGACGTACTCGGACCACGCTACAAAGACCGCCAGGGTGGTTATGTACGCGTTCTCAAAGCAGGTTTTCGCTATGGCGACATGGCGCCGATGGCGATCATCGAGTTTGTGGACCGGGACCGCGATGCCAAAGGCGCTGCTGACAAGGCGCGTCATGAAGCAGAAGAAGTAACTGCTGACGAATAAAGCCGCGGCACTTTGCGCCAAGCTTAAACCCCTGTCCGCCGGACAGGGGTTTTTTTATGCCCCGGGCAGGCGTATTTAAGGCGTAAAGCGACCGGGGGAATGCCCCCCGGATGACGGGGTGTGGTGTGACGCGATGAGATATCTGACAGCTTTGTTGATTGTGATCCTCGCGCTGCCTGCGGGCGCGCAGCAGGTGCCGCATTCGGCCGCGCAGATGCAGCTGAGCTTTGTGCCGCTGGTTAAAGAGGCGGCACCTGCTGTTGTGAACATCTATGCAAAGATCGTGCGCCCGGGACGCAGCAGCCCCTTTGCCGGGGATCCATTCTTTGAGCGATTTTTCCGGGACAGCCGGCGTGGGCAGCCGCAGGTGCAGAACTCACTGGGCTCAGGCGTGATCCTTTCCGCCGACGGCATCGTGGTGTCGAATTACCATGTGGTTGGCGAAGCAACCGACATCCGTGTGGTGCTGGCAGACCGGCGGGAGTTCAGTGCCCGTGTGTTGCTGGGGGACGCCGAAAGTGACCTTGCTATCCTGCAGATTGATGAAGCGATGGATCTGCCGTTTCTGCCGCTGCGCGACGCTGAGACCGTTGAGGTCGGAGAGCTGGCTCTGGCGATCGGGAACCCTTTTGGCGTTGGCCAGACTGTCAGCAGCGGGATCGTATCCGGGCTTGCGCGCTCGGGGGCGGCAACCGGCAGTGGTCGGGGATATTTCATCCAGACCGATGCGCCGATTAATCCGGGAAATTCGGGCGGCGCGCTTGTCGATACGGCTGGGCGTCTGATTGGCATCAATACCTCCATTCTGACACGGTCGGGCGGCTCAAACGGGATCGGTTTTGCAATTCCGGCCGATCTCGTGGCCGCCTTCGTGCGCCAGGCAAAAGCCGGGCGGACAGAATTTGAACGCCCATGGGCGGGGATAAACGGGCAGGCTGTGGATGCTGATATCGCCCGTGCACTGGGCTTCGACCGGCCTGGCGGGATCGTCGTTTCGGGGCTGCACCCGGCGAGTCCCTTTGGTGATGTGGATGTGGCGGTCGGTGACGTGATCACGGCCGTAAACGGTCAGCCGGTGAATACACCCTCTGAGATGGTGTACAGGATGAGCGTGACCGGCCCGGGTCGGGCGGCGCAGATCAGCCGGGTGCGCGATGGCGCGGAGGAGACGGTAGAGGTGGCCCTTGTGGCAGCGCCGGAGGTGCCGCCGCGCGAAGAACGGCGTCTCAATGCGCGCGAGCTTCTGGAAGGAATGGAGCTGTCCCGAGTGAACCCGGCGGTGATTGCAGAATTTAACCTCCCGCTCGAGGCTGACGGCGTCCTTGTATCCGACCCCGGGCCGCTTGGCCGCCGGGTGGGCCTGCGCCGTGGCGATGTGATTATGGCGATGGGTGATGTCGTGGTCACGCGTCCGGGCGAGGTTGCAACGCTCTTTTCACAGCGCGCAGGACGCTATGATCTGATGGTCCTGCGGGACGGACGGCGCATCAACGTGCGGTTCAGGACCTGAATGGTGGGTGATCTTTTTGATACCGGGTCAGACACCGAAGTGCCCGCCGGCTACCGCCCGCTGGCGGACCGGCTGCGACCGCGTACGCTCGCAGAGGTCATCGGCCAGCGCCAGGTTCTGGGGCCTGAGGCGCCGCTGACGGTGATGCTGGCGTCCGGGGCGCTGAGTTCGCTGGTCCTCTGGGGACCGCCCGGCGTGGGCAAAACCACCATCGCAAGGCTGCTGGCGCATGAGACCGATCTGCATTTCGTCCAGATCAGCGCGATTTTTACCGGAGTGCCCGATCTGCGCAAAGTCTTCGAAGCAGCAAAGATCCGGCGGCAGAACGGGCAGGGCACACTACTGTTCGTGGATGAGATTCACCGGTTCAACAAGGCCCAGCAGGACGGGTTTCTGCCGCATATGGAGGACGGTACGATCCTCCTCGTTGGGGCGACGACAGAAAACCCGTCGTTTGAGCTTAATGCAGCGGTTCTGAGCCGGGCGCAGGTACTGGTGCTGGAGCGGCTGGGCACAGAGGATCTGGAACGACTGGCCCTACGGGCGGAGGCGGAACTGGACCGGGCGCTGCCGCTTGATACAGATGCCCGGACGGCGCTGTTGCAGATGGCTGACGGGGACGGACGCGCGCTCCTGAACCTTATTGAACAGGTCGCGGCCTGGAAAACTGACGCCACACTCGATACCGCTGCGTTGACGAAACGGCTGATGAAGCGGGCCGCGCAGTACGACAAGGGCGGCGACAGTCACTATAACCTCATTTCTGCGCTGCATAAATCGGTGCGCGGGTCGGATCCGGATGCCGCTCTCTACTGGTTTGCGCGCATGCTCGAAGGGGGCGAGGATCCGCGCTATCTCGCGCGGCGCATCACCCGGATGGCGGTCGAGGATATCGGGCTGGCGGACCCGCAGGCCCAGGCCGTCTGTCTGCAAAGCTGGCAGACCTACGAGCGCCTCGGCAGTCCCGAAGGCGAACTGGCGCTGGCGCAGGCCGTGGCCTATCTGGCGCTGGCGCCGAAATCCAACGCAGCCTACGTCGCCTATAAAGGCGCGCGCAGGGCCGCGAAAGAGACCGGGTCCGAACCGCCACCGAAACACATCCTGAACGCCCCGACGGCAATGATGAAGGATCAGGGGTACGGCGACGGCTATGCTTATGACCACGACGCCGAAGACGGGTTTTCCGGACAGAACTATTTTCCGGACGGGATGGATCGTCCGCAGCTTTACCAGCCTGTGGAGCGCGGCTTTGAACGGGATCTGAAAAAGCGCCTCGATTACTTTACACGCCTGCGCGACAAGCGTGAAACTTGACATCCGGGCTGCGACACGTGAGAGACCGCGGATGATGAAAACACTGATCTTTGTTGCGGCCGGAGGTGCGCTGGGGGCCTCGCTGCGCTGGCTCTGGGGCGTCTGGGTGTACCGGGCGACGGGCGGTGCGACGGATTTCCCGGTGGCAATCATTGGCGCCAATATCATCGGGTCGTTTCTGATGGGGACCTTCGTTGTGCTGGCCGCACAGCGCGGGCTCACGCATCTCAGCCCCTTTGTCATGACCGGGCTGCTGGGTGGCTTCACGACCTTTTCGGCGTTTTCGCTGGAGACGGTGACGCTGATCGAACGCGGCGAAGTGGGGCAGGCGGGGCTTTATGTGATGGCTTCGGTCATTTTGTCGGTGGCCGGGCTGATGGCCGGACTCTGGGTGATGCGGGGGATTTTGCTGTGAGCCGGGTTCAGACAAGGGTGGTGAAGGAAGACGACGCGGATCAGCGGCTGGACCGCTGGTTCCGGCAGCATTTTCCGCATATTCCCCAGGGCCGCATCGAAAAGATGTGCCGAAAGGGCGAGATCCGCGTGGATGGTGGCCGGGTGAAGGGTGCCACGCGGCTGGAAGCCGGTCAGGAAGTGCGTATTCCGCCGCTGCCCGACAGTGCGGCACCGCCGCCTGACGCCCGCACGCGTGTGTCGGATGCAGACGCAAAGATGATCCGCGATTGCGTGATCTGGAAAGACGATCATGTCATTGCGATCAACAAACCTGCCGGATTGCCGACCCAGGGCGGTTCCGGTCAGACGCGGCATGTTGACGGCCTCTCCGAAGCGCTCAAGTTCGGCTATGAGGATAAACCGAGGCTCGTGCACCGTCTGGACAAAGACACATCCGGTGTGCTGCTGCTCGCGCGGACGCGACAGGCAGCAAAAGCACTGACAGCAGCAATGCGGCATAAGGAAACGCGCAAGATTTACTGGGCGCTGGTAGCCGGCGTGCCCACGCCCTATCTCGGTGAGATCCGGTTCGGGCTGGTCAAAGCGGCGGGCCGGGGCCGTGGTGGCGAGGGTGAAAAGATGATCGCCGTGCACCCGCGCGACATGGATGACACTCCGGGCGCCAAACGCGCCCATACGCTTTATGCCACTCTCTACCGGGTCGGCTCACGCGCGGCCTGGGTGGCGATGGAGCCGGTGACCGGTCGCACCCATCAACTGCGTGCGCATATGGCTGAGATCGGGCATCCCATTGTGGGCGATGGCAAATACGGCGGATCCGGTCAGGAAAACCTCGGCGATGGATGGGGCGCGCAACTGGGCGGTATCATCTCCAAAAAGCTGCACCTGCATGCGCGGATGATGCGCTTTGAGCACCCGGAGACACGCAAAGACATCACAGTGACAGCCCCTATGCCTGAGCATATGGCGCTGAGCTGGGACACTTTCGGCTGGACCGAGGATCTGGCCGCAGAAGACCCGTTTGAGGCGCTCTGATGGCCGAACGGACAAGGCTGGTGATCTTTGATGTGGACGGCACGCTGGTGGACAGCCAGGGCGATATCCTTGGTGCCATGAGCCATAGTTTTATGGCACAGAACCTGCCCGTGCCGGCGCGGAGCGACATTCTTGGCATCGTCGGTCTTTCGCTGGACGTCGCGATGAGCCGGCTTGTGCCGGAGGCGGATGCGCAGGGGGTGGCGGCACTCGTTCAGGGGTATAAAGACGCCTATATTGAATTGCGCGCGCGCACCGGTGCTGCGCAGTCGTCACCGCTTTATCCCGGCGCAATGGAGGTGCTGCAGGAATTGCATTCGCAGCCCGGGCTGCTGCTGGGCCTCGCGACGGGCAAGTCGAAACGCGGGCTGGACAAGCTCGTGGAGGCGCATGATCTGGAACGGTTTTTTGTGACGCGTCAGGTGGCAGATTTTCACCCGTCAAAGCCGCACCCGTCGATGATTTATCAGGCGATGGGGGAGGCGGGCACCACGCCGGCGGAGACGGTGATGATCGGAGATACCAGTTTTGATATGGATATGGCCCGGGCGGCCGGGGTCGGCGCGCTGGGTGTCAGCTGGGGATATCATCCGGTAGCGCATCTGCAGGCCGCGCACCGGATCCTTGATGATTTTGTATCCCTGCCGGATGCCCTTGCCGGGATGTGGGAGCGCGCGTCGTGAGCGAATGGAAAGCGAAACGGTTCTGGACTGAGGTGCATGTGGTGCCCGAAGACGCAGGTTTTGGCATCCGTCTCGATACCCGGCCTGTGAAAACGCCTGCGAAACGGTCTCTTATTGCGCCCACAAGGGAATTTGCCGACGCCATCGCCGCAGAATGGGATGCGCAGGAAGAAAAAATCGACCCCCTGAAGATGCCCTTCACGCGAACGGCCAATGCAGCGCTTGACAAGGTGGCGGTGCAGCATCGGGAGGTCGCGGACATGCTCGCGGCTTACGGCGATGCCGATCTGCTGTGTTACCGTGCTGACCGGCCCGACAGTCTGATTGCGCGCCAGTCCGAACAATGGGATCCGTTGCTGGACTGGGCGGAGACAGCACTTGGCGCCCGTCTCAGGCCGCGTACCGGTGTCATGCACATCGCACAGGACCCGGCGGCCCTGGCCGCTTTGTCTGTGCGGGTTCACGCGCTCGGAAACTTCGAACTGGCAGCATTTCACGACCTTGTCAGCCTCTCAGGATCGCTGATTCTCGGGTTCGCGGCAGCAGAAGACGTGAAGCCCGCACCGCAGATATGGGACATCTCGCGTCTCGATGAAATCTGGCAGGCCGAAGAGTGGGGACGGGACGATGACGCCGAGGCAGCTGCCGAGGTGAAGAAAGCTGCATTTCTTCATGCGAAACGTGTGTTTGCACTGTCTCAGTGATCTGACCGGGAAAATTGCTCAGGAATGACGCATTTGTGGTTTCCGGTGGCGGCTTTTTAGGCGGCCTGCCCTTGACCTTAGAAGCGGAATCCGCCCAGAATGATCGCCACTTGAAGGGGAGAGCCTTCAGTATCGCCACCGGCGAAAAAGCCGGTCGAACCACCCTAAGGAAACCGGGTGGACAATCAGGAAGAGGTAAAAATGAAAAAATCTGTATTTCTCGGCGCACTCACGGTCGCCGGCATGGCGGCAGGTGCTGCTGCTGCAGGTACACTGGATGATGTAAAAGCACGCGGCACGCTGAACTGTGGTGTGACCACAGGTCTCGTCGGCTTTGCGGCCCCGGATGCAAACGGCGAATGGAACGGCTTTGACGTCGCCATCTGCCGCGCCGTTGCCGCAGCTGTGCTGGGTGATCCGACAGCGGTCGAATTCGTACCGACAACCGGCAAAACGCGTTTCACCGCGCTCGCGTCGGGTGAAATCGACATGCTGGCACGGAACACCACATGGACATTCAGCCGCGATGTGGACCTGAAGTTCACATTTGTTGGTGTGAACTACTATGACGGTCAGGGCTTCCTTGTTCCCAAAGCGCTTGGCGTATCTTCGGCGAAAGAGCTCGATGGTGCGACCGTCTGCGTTCAGACAGGAACCACAACAGAGCTGAACCTCGCGGACTATTTCCGCGCGAACAACATCAGCTATGAGCCGGTTCCGATCGAAACGAACGCCGAAGGCCAGCAGCAGTACCTTGCCGGTGCCTGTGACGTTTACACCACGGACGCTTCCGGTC
Source organism: Roseobacter ponti (assembly GCF_012932215.1). GTDB lineage: Bacteria > Pseudomonadota > Alphaproteobacteria > Rhodobacterales > Rhodobacteraceae > Roseobacter > Roseobacter ponti. The sequence continues at coordinate 626,021 of NZ_CP048788.1, forward strand.
TGGCCGCGACACGTGCGACATTCGAAGCACCCGGCGATCACGCGCTGCTGCCCGAGATCATCTCCAAAGAGCCGCTTGGCCCGCTTGTACGTCATGGCGACGACGAATGGGGTGACGTGGTCCGCTGGACCCTGAACGCACTGATCACAGCTGAAGAACTGGGTGTGACATCGGCAAACGTCAGCGAAATGGCCTCCGGTTCGGGTAACCCCGAAGTGGCGCGTCTGCTCGGTACCGAGGGTACTCTGGGTGAGATGATCGGCCTTGACGCAGACTGGGCAATGCGTGCGATCGCGACCCAGGGCAACTTCGGTGAGATCTTCGCTAAGAATATCGGTGAGGAAACACCCATCGGCCTTGCGCGCGGACTGAACGCACAGTGGACGAACGGTGGCCTGATCTACTCGCCTCCGTTCCGCTAAGAACGAAAATGCAAGGGCGCAGGTTAACTCCTGCGCCCTTCGCACTTATGACGACCAGACTTAAAACCCGGCCAACCAGAAGCGCATCAAGCGCTCGGACAAAACCAGAGGCCGGAACCACGGGGAACACTCTAAATGACGTCATTGACCGACCCACCAGCGGGTTCGTTCCGCTTGTCGATGCTGCTGAACGATACGCGTTATCGTTCCTATACGTTTCAGGCCATCGCTCTTGCTGTCCTGATCGTGGCGTTCGCTTATCTGGGAAATAACCTGCTGAACAACCTCAGGGCTGCAGGCCTGAACATCTCTTACGATTTTCTGGGCACGCCGGCGGGATATGACATCGACCAGAGGCTGATCGAGTACGACAATCAGGACACGCATGGGCGTGCCGCGATCATCGGTATTCTGAACACGCTTCTCGTGGCCGTTCTTGGGTGTATCACGGCGACGATTTTTGGCGTGCTTGCCGGTGTTCTGCGGTTGTCTAACAACTGGCTGGTCTCCAAGCTGATGGCGGTCTACGTGGAGATTTTCCGTAATATCCCCGTCCTGATCTGGATCATCATTATTTACACGGTGATGACGGCTGTGCTGCCGCCACCGAATGCCTTCCGGGGCGATACCCCGACCAGCTCAATGCTGTTCGATCTCTTTGCCTTTACCAACCGCGGTATTTATCTGCCGGCGCCGGTCTGGGGACCAGGCTCCGGGGTCGTTGTCGCCACATTTATCGCATCGGTCATCGGTGTGGTCGCGTACCGCCGGTATGCAACAAATCTGCTCTATTCAACCGGACGTCTGCTGCCGATGGGATGGCCGAGCCTTGTGATTTTCCTGGTGCCGTCGATCCTTGTGTACTTCGTCATGGGACAGCCCATCAGCCTCGATGTACCTGCGCTGAAAGGATTCAATTTCCAGGGTGGCATTAAAGTGGGTGCACCGCTGATCGCTTTGTGGTTCGCGCTGTCGATATACACCGGTGCTTTCATCGCGGAGAACGTGCGTGCGGGTATCCAGGCGGTCAGTAAAGGCCAGACGGAAGCTGCCGGCGCACTGGGTCTGCGGCCCGGCCGGATCATGAACCTTGTGATTCTGCCCCAGGCGCTGCGCGTGATTATTCCGCCGCTGATTTCTCAGTATCTCAACATCACCAAAAACTCCTCGCTGGCGATTGCGGTGGGTTACATGGACATCACCGGCACGCTGGGCGGGATTACTCTGAACCAGACAGGACGCGCGATCGAATGCGTTCTGCTGCTGATGCTCTTTTATCTCACGATCTCCCTGTCGATCTCGGCGATCATGAACGTCTACAACAACACCGTTACGCTGAAGGAGCGCTGAGACCTATGTCAGATACACATGCTCAGACCGTTGCCTTCGTACGCGGCACAGAGATCCCCCCGGCGCCACCGCCCTATGCGGCATCCGGCCCGGTCAAATGGATGCGCGAGAACTTGTTTGCGACACCTGCAAACGGTGCGCTGACACTGGTTGCGCTCTATTTCATCTGGTTGCTGTTGTCTTCGACCATGCCTTGGATCCTCAACGGAATCTGGACAACCTCGAGTCTTGCTGAATGTCGTGAAGTGCTGGACGGCACGGTCGGGGCCTGTTTTTCGGTGCTGACAGAACGCTGGAATCAGCTGATTTTCGGCTTCAAGTATCCGTCGGAATTCTACTGGCGTCCCACGCTTGCGCTTGTGCTGTTCTTTTTCGCGGCAGCGCCGGTGCTCTTTTTTGACCTGCCGCGCAAGCTGCTCGCCTTTACGGCTGTCTATCCCTTCATTGCCTTCTGGCTGATCTGGGGGGGCACAATCCTCACACCGATCCTCGCCCTTGCCGGCGTGGCTGCGGGCGTGTTCATTTATCAGCGTTTTGTGACCCAGAGCTTTGCGGCGGGCTTCTTCGGCGGTATTTTCGCAGCCTTCCTGGTTTGGTTCCTTGGCGGTTATCTGATCCCGGAAGGGGCATCTGATAACGCTATGCTGGGTGCCGTGCCAAGCCGCGATCTGGGGGGGTTCATGCTCAACATGATGCTCGGCGTGACCTGTGTGTCGCTGTCGATCCCGATCGGGATTGCCCTGGCGCTCGGGCGGCAGTCGAGCATGCCGCTGATCAAGTGGATCTGTGTCATCTTCATCGAGTTCATCCGGGGCGTACCGCTCATCACGCTGCTTTTTGTGGCCTCGGTGATGCTAAGCTACTTCTTCCCGCCTGAATCCACCGTGGACCTCTTTCTGCGGGTTGTGATCATGATCACGATGTTCTCGGCGGCCTATATCGCCGAGGTGATCCGGGGTGGTCTCGCCGCTCTGCCCAAAGGACAGTATGAAGGCGCCGACAGCCTCGGGCTCGACTATGCCCAGGCCACGCGGCTGATCATCCTGCCGCAGGCGCTGAAAATTTCCATTCCTGGCATCGTGAACGTGGCCGTGGGACTTTTTAAAGATACCACGCTCGTCTCGGTCATTTCGATGTTCGATCTGGTCGGCATGATCCGGGGCCCCATCCTCGCATCCACCGAATGGAACGGCGTTTACTGGGAACTGCTGGGCTTTGCCGCGCTGCTGTTCTTTGTCGTCTGCTACGGCATCTCGCAATACTCACAATGGCTCGAACGTCGCCTCGCGACTGACCATCATTAAAAGGAGGCCTGAACAATGGCTGAAGCGACACAGATGCAGGTCTCCGACGAGATCGCGATCACCATCAACAAGATGAACAAGTGGTATGGCGCGTTCCACGTCCTGCGTGACATTGACCTGACCGTACACCGCGGCGAGCGGATCGTTATCTGCGGGCCTTCGGGCTCGGGTAAATCGACGCTGATCCGGTGTATCAACGCGCTGGAAGAGCACCAGCAGGGGACGATCGAAGTTGACGGGACGCTGCTGTCGTCTGACCTCAAAAACATCGACAAGATCCGCTCCGAGGTCGGCATGTGCTTTCAACACTTCAACCTCTTTCCGCATCTGACGATTCTGGAAAACTGCACCCTTGCGCCGATCTGGGTCCGCAAAACACCCAAGAAGGAAGCTGAGCAGACGGCGATGCATTTCCTTGAGAAGGTGAAAATCCCCGATCAGGCCAACAAGTATCCGGGCCAGCTTTCCGGTGGTCAGCAGCAGCGTGTTGCTATCGCCCGATCGCTCTGCATGAAGCCGCGGATCATGCTCTTTGACGAACCCACATCGGCACTTGATCCGGAGATGATCAAAGAGGTGCTTGATACCATGATCGAACTTGCGGAAGAAGGTATGACCATGCTCTGCGTGACCCATGAGATGGGCTTTGCCCGGCAGGTCGCCAACCGCGTGATCTTTATGGATGCAGGGCAGATCGTGGAGCAGAATGAGCCAGAGGCGTTCTTTAACAATCCGCAGAGCCCGCGGACGCAGCTCTTCCTGAGCCAGATTCTCGGTCACTGAGAAGGCGTCAATCTGACAGGCGTCACCGTCGCCGGTGGCGCCATTTTCACGTCGGAGGCAGAATATGAGCGCGATACTGACGGCTCTGATCACCGGCTGCGATATCGAGTAGATGATCGCCAATGCTGAACAGGCGGTGCCCGGGATCATCGCTGATGGCGGCGTGCCGCTCTTTCGCGCGAAGGTCGCGGGAACTCTACGCGGAACAGCCGATCAAACGTTCACGGCCGCTTTCAGTATGTGGCTGTCGTGGAGGGCTGGTACGGATCGGATGCGTATAGTGCATTGCACGCCTGCGGGATGCGGCCGCAGACCTGAGATTTGCAATTAACGAAAAGGTTTAAGCCGAACCGTCCTTCAGTTCGCGCGGGATCACGAAAGCCGTGACGTCTCCGGTGGTGACATCGGGCCAGTCAGTGTCGAAATCAACTACGAGCGTGGCACCGGTCGGGTAATCCTCAAAACGGATATGCTCGGGTGGATCCCCGACGAGCCGGTGGGCCATCTCGCAGATCCCCGGATTATGGCCGATCATGAGTACAACATTTCCAGTGGCCTGCCGCAGTACGTTCAGCATATCACCGGCCTCGGCAAGATAGAGAGCGCGTGAAAATTTCACCGGTGTGCCCCCATCAAGCGCAAGCCCGAGTAACGTCTGACCGGTGCGTTCGGCGGATGAACACAGAACCTCCTCCGGAATATACCCGTTGTCCCGCAACCAGTCGCCCAGAGCCTTTGCCGCAGCTGTTCCGCGTCTGTTCAGCGGGCGTTCGTGATCACCGAGGCCGGGGTGGTTCCAGTCGGATTTTGCGTGTCGCATCAGGATCAGGCGGCGCATGTATTACCCCCGGAATATTGTCATGTGATAGGCGGAATGATCCGCTGCCCGTGGATAACGCGCCGATACAGGGCAGGCCCGGCGCACGAGACAGCCACCGGACACGCACGCAGCCCCGGATACTTCATTCAGAAAGCCTTTGCAGGCTTCCACATTATACCCGGTGCCGTCAAAGGCATTTACCGGACAGGCGGCCTGGCAGGGTTGGTCAGGGCAGCTTTCGCACGGAGGTGGCGGTGCCGGGGGCAGGTCAATGTGCTGTGGCAGCGCCAGGGCCCCGCGAAAGGACACCAGCAGACCCGCGGTATCGTGCACCAGCAACATTACGGGGGAGGCATGTATGCGCCCTGTCCGCAGAGCCCATGAGAAAAACGGCTGCCAGGGCGGGCCGCCAAAGGGGTACAGGGCCGTCGCGCCAGCCTCAGCCGCCCAGTCACCAATAACCCGTTCTGACCACCTGTCCATCGGGTCCGGGGCGCCGTCCTGCGCTTCGGCAGACCCTTTGAAGGCGGGCCAGAAACCGGGGGCTGAGGGGCCCAGAAGCAACAGCGTTTTGCAGTTTTCCGGGGCGCCGTCGCTTTCTTCCGGGTGAAACCCGCCCAGAACTGTCAGATGGCGCGCTTCCGCGGCTTCGCAGAGAGCGTTGTATGTCATGCCGATACAGGAAACATCAGCGGCAGGTGCAGCAGCCGTCCGGTCCGGTCACATGGCTGCGTCGGGCGCGTGGATTGATTCGGACGGGTGCGAAGACAGGCTCTTCCTGTGGACGGTTCAGCACGGATAAAGATCGCGGTTCGCATGGTATTACCCTAGCCGCAGGCGCGCGCAGTACAAGCCGGGACACCCGCTGCGACGGGACCAGCAAGCGTCAGTCAGCGCGAATGATCGAGCCTGCGCCGTGTTCGGTGAAAAGCTCCAGCAGGCAGGCATTGGGTGCACGTCCGTCGAGGATAACCGCCGCGCGCACACCACCTTCGAGCGCATCGAGCGCCGTTTCCGTTTTGGGGATCATTCCGCCGGCGATGATGCCTTCGGCGGTCATGTCGCGTATCTGAGTGGCGCTGAGTTCGGTCACGACCTGCCCGTCGGCATTCTTCACACCCGCAACATCGGTGAGCAGCAGCAGACGGTCGGCTTTGAGTGCCGCAGCTATTGCACCGGCGGCCGTGTCGCCGTTGATGTTGAACGTTTCACCGTTCCGGCCCGCCCCGAGGGGCGCAATCACGGGGATATACTCTTTTTCAGTCAGGTCGCGCAGCAGGCGCGGGTTGATCTTATCCGGCGTGCCGACAAACCCCAGATCAGGGTTCGTCTGACTGCAGGTGATAAGTTTGCCGTCTTTGCCTGACAGTCCCACAGCGCGACCGCCCTGGCCGTTGATCGCCTGAACAATGCGCTTGTTAACGAGCCCGCTCAGGACCATCTCGACCACGTCCATTGTGGCGGCATCCGTCACCCGCTTGCCGTTCACAAACTCCGACCGGATCTGAAGTCTTTCGAGCATCGCGTTGATCATCGGCCCGCCGCCATGCACAACGACCGGGTTTACACCGACCTGACGCATCAGCACGACATCGCGGGCAAACTCGTCCATGGCGTCGTCGCTGCCCATGGCGTGACCGCCGAGTTTGATGACCACAGTGGCGTCTGAATAGCGCTGCAGATAGGGCAGGGCCTTGTTAAGGGTGCTGGCGGTGGCGATCCAGTCGCGGTTCATGTCTTGCGTCTTCATCTCTGGCCCGTCTGTCCGTTGGTTATGAAGGCGGCCCGTCCGCTGTGCAAGTCCGGGCTACTCCAGCGTAGCGATTATGGCGCGCAGTGTGGGAATGCCCCAGCCTTTTTCACTGGACGTCACGACAATTTCCGGAAACGCCGCAGGGTGTTTTGCAAGGGCTGAGCGTACCTGATCGAGGACTTTCGCGCGTTCTTTTTCCTTGACCTTATCCGCCTTGGTCAGCACCACCTGAAAGGTGACCGCAGCACTGTCGAGCAGGCTGAGGATTTCGTCATCGACCGATTTAACGCCGTGGCGGGCGTCAATCAGCACGAAGGCGCGGCGCAGGGTCTGACGCCCGGAGAGATACTGGCGCAGCAGACGCTGCCATTTTTCGACGACCGCAACAGGCGCGTGGGCAAAGCCATAACCCGGCAGATCCACCAGATAATGCGCCTCTCCTGCTGTAAAGAAATTAATCTCCTGCGTGCGTCCCGGGGTGTTGGAGGCGCGCGCGAGACCTTTGCGGCCGGTCAGTGCATTTATCAGAGAGGATTTACCGACGTTCGAGCGCCCGGCAAAGCAAACTTCAAGCCGGTCAGGGGCGGGCAGGCCGGACATGGCGACCACGCCCTTAACGAACTCCGTGTCGCCGGCAAAGAGCAGCCTGCCGCTCTCTGCGGTTTGCGGATCGGGCTCGTCGGCGATGGGAAAGGGCAGGGCCATCACTTCACCACGACCAGATGTAAGAGCGCGATCGTGTCACACCCCGTCGCCCCGCCGGGGCGCCATTTCAGATCCGTTACCCCGGTCATTCGGCGTCCGACTTGGACTTTCGCTGGAAACTTGTTTTGATATTACCGAAGACGTCCGGTTTATAACCCTGGCTCCGCATAATGATATACTGCTGCGTGAACGTAATTGTGTTGTTGGCAATCCAGTACACAACAAGTCCGCTGGCAAAACCGCCAAGCATGAACATGAACACCCAGGGCATCCATGCAAAGATCATCTGTTGCGTTGGATCGGTGGGCGCAGGGTTCAGTTTCTGCTGCATCCACATGGAAATGCCGAGCAGAAGCGGCAGGATACCAATGAAGACCAGCGCCATGATTGAGCCTGTCTCCGGCCCCTCGATCGGCAACAGCCCGAACAGGTTAAGGAGCGATGTCGGGTCCGGTGCGCTGAGATCCCGGAAGGGCCCGAAAAAGGGTGCATGACGCAGTTCGATGGTGACGAAAATTACCTTGTAGAGCGAGAAAAAGATCGGAATCTGCAGAAGGATCGGGAGACACCCGGCGGCAGGGTTTACCTTTTCCTTCTTGTAGAGCTCCATCATGCCCTGCTGCATTTTCTGACGGTCGTCGCCGGCCTCTTCCTTGAGCTTTTCCATCTGCGGCTGAAGCTCTTTCATCTTGGCCATGGAGACGTATGACTTATACGCCAGCGGGAATAAAACGGCTTTGATGATGAGCGTCAGACCGATAATCGCCCAGCCCATATTGCCGATTATCTGGTTGAGATAGTGCAGGAGCCAGAAGATCGGTTTGGTCAGAAAGAAGAACCAGCCCCAGTCGATGCTGTCGATAAAGCGGTCAACACCGGCCGTCTGGTAGTTACGGATAGTTTCCCATTCCTTGGCACCGGCAAACAGCTCGCTTGTCGAGGAGACTGTGGTACCGGGTGCTACGGTCTGTACGGGCAGGACGACCTCGGTCTGATAGATGTCGCGACGCTCATCGTATTTTGCAACGGACTTAAACGCACTACCGGGCGCGGGAATGAGGGTGGACATCCAGAAATGGTCGGTGAAGCCGATCCAGCCGTTCTGCTGAACCTGAACGACTTCAGCACGCGCGCCCTCGCGCTCGGAATACTCAAAGTCCGGCATATCGGACCAGTCGATTTCCGCCAGTTCACCGTCGGCCATGGCGACTGCGCCTTCGTGCAGAATGAAGAAATTCATCAGGTCTGCGGGCTCTCCGTGGCGGGCCAGAATGCCGTAGGGAGCCATGTTTACCGGGCTGTCGCCGGTATTTGCAACGGCCTGAGTAATGGTAAACATGTAGTCTTCGTCAATTTCGACAGTGCGTGTAAATGTCAGGCCCGCGCCGTTGTCCCACGTGAGTGTAACGGGTGCTCCGACAGAGAGTGTATCGCCACCGGAAAGATCCCAGAGCGTGTTCGGCCCGGGCACAGCGGCGGGATCAACGCCCGACCCGGCAGCCCATCCATACAGGGCATAATAGGCATTTGCACCGCCAACCGGTGAAAGCATTGTGACAATTTTTGCATCTTCGTCCTGGGTTTCGCGATAGTCTTTCAGCGACAGATCATCAATGCGGCCGCCCAGCAGAGAAATTGACCCGCTAAGCCGGTCAGTTTCGACGGGCACACGCGGTGCTTCGCTCAGGGTTTCTTCACGGGTAACCGGATCGGCGGGCACGGCCTGGTTTGTACCGGCGGGGGCCGAGGGCACTGTCGCTGTGGATGTTTCAGGCGTCAGCGTGCCGGCGGTTTCCGGATCAACCGGGGCAGGCGGCTCGGGAGGAGGAAACAGAACGAACCATACCAGAATCACAAGGAAACTGAGCGCTGTTGCCAGAATGAGGTTCTTGTTCTGATCGTCCATAGGGACTGCCACCTGATCTCATTGATATCAGCGTGGTTCAACAGAGTACGGGGCCAAAGGTCAAGCGGATTCCGGTCACGAATCGTCATCGTTATCGGCGTAAAAGGGCAAACTCGGGGTAAACCCGTCTGTTGCACTCGCGCACCGGTCAGCGGGAGCGGTTTCCGAGGATCCGCGGCGCGTCGCCCAGTTTCGCGGTGTGCGCTGCAATCCATTCGAGGGTCTGATCGAAGGGCATAGGTTTTCCGATCCCGAACCCCTGCACGTGATCGCATCCCAGTTGCGCCAGCAGAGCGTGCTCGCCTGCACTTTCGACACCTTCGGCAAGGGTCTCGACACCGAGCCGCTCCGCCATTGTCAGTATGGCGCTCACCATGCGCTGTTGCTCGGGGTCTTTGTCAGATTTGATAACAAAAGAACGGTCGATTTTTATGCGGCTGACCGCAAAGCGCCGGATGGAAGCGATAGAGGCATGTCCGGTTCCAAAATCATCGAGATCGATCTGACAACCGAGCGCATTGAGCGCGCTGATGTTGCGCGTCACCATGTCATCCGGCGCGCGGGCCACGACTGTTTCAAGAACCTCAACTGCGAGCCGGTCCGGAGACAGGTTGAAGCGGTCGAGTTCCCATTTCACTTTTTCAACAAGGCCAGGATTGTTCAGCTCCGGTCCGGCAAAATTCACGCCGACACGCGGAACAGACACGCCGTTGGTGTCCCACGCGCGCAGAGCAGTGAACGCATGATACATCATTACCTCAGCCAGGCGTTCGAGTAATCCCGCCTGTTCGATTGCCGGCAGAAATTCTGACGGGGGAATCATACCCCGCTTCGGGTGCTCCCAGCGGGCCAGCGCCTCAAAGCCGGAAACCAGACCTGTGTCCGTCGAAATCTGTGGCTGAAACCAGGCGCGTATCTCACCTTTTTCAAGTGCCAGCGTCACCTCTTCACGCAGGCCTGCACGGGTTTCTGACTGCCGGCGCTGGTCAGCGGAGAATGCCCGGATGGCGTTCGGTCCTTTGCTCTTCGCCTCGGCGAGCGCGAGATCGGCGGCCTCGTTCCAGGTTTCAGCGTCGCGTCTGAGCATGCGTGCACTCTGACAAAAACCCACGCAGGCTGTCACGTAAATCGCACTGCCCTCAACGGACACAGGCTCCTCTACGGCGCTCTGGAGGCGCCCGGCAATCTGGATACAGAGCTCCAGATCGAGGTGCCGCACCGGCGCGAGGCAGATTTCAAACCGGAAGTCTGACGTCTGCGCGACCACATCGTTGTCACGCAGCACACAGGCAAGGCGGCTCGAAATCTTATCAAGTAACTCGGTTGTCGCACTCTGTCCGTAGCGGTCGACAAGCACATCGCTCTCATCAATTTCCACCGCGAACAATGCTGACATCTGCCCCAGGTCGCGCGCCTGCACGAAAGACTGCCCGACAACGGCGCGGTAATCTTCGCGCCGGATCAGTCCGCGCGTCGCCGATTTTGCGATCGATCTGTCCGACAGCGCATTGGCACCCCCCAACAGCATGTAGACCGCCGGAAACAGCAACGCGGCACCCATCAGGGTCGTCTCGCCGCCAATCCAGTATCCGCCCAGAAGAGCGGCCGGAAGCAGTGCGAGCAGAACGGGTTTAATCATGAAGGCCGCGATCCTGCCGCGTAAATCCAGCAGTCGTTGTGCTGTGCCGTTTGCCATGCGCCATCCCTTCCGGACAAGCGCAGAAAAGCGCTTTGACAGCAGAGTAACCGGTTGAAAGTGTTGGACGTGTTAACGCGTGGTATCCTGATCGGACAAAATTACATAAAATTGTTACTACTTCACAGATAATCCCGCGAAATCAAAAAGTTCAGGGTCAAGGAGATGCGACGGACGCGCGTTCATCAGGGCGCGGAACATTACCTGACGTCGTCCGGGGCTGTTGATTTCCCACTGATCGAGGATCGCTTTGACCTGCTGGCGTTGCAGCCCGTCCTGGCTGCCGCAAAGGTCACAGGGGATGATCGGATACTGCATGGCGGCGGCGAATTTCGCACAATCCTCTTCAGCCACATGTGCCAGCGGACGGTAGAGAAAAAGGTCCCCCTCCTCGTTCACCAGTTTCGGCGGCATCGTTGCCAGACGGCCGCCGTGAAAGAGGTTCATAAAGAATGTTTCAAGAATGTCGTCCCTGTGATGGCCCAGAACCACCGCAGAACATCCTTCCTCGCGTGCAATCCGGTAGAGATTGCCGCGCCGCAGTCGCGAGCAGAGCGCGCAGAATGTACGGCCCTGCGGAATTTTATCCATCACGATGGAATATGTGTCCTGGTATTCAATGCGGTGCGGCACGGTCATCCGTTCCAGAAACTCCGGCAGGACCGTCGCCGGAAACCCCGGTTGTCCCTGATCGAGGTTGCAGGCCAGCAGATCCACAGGCAGCAACCCGCGCCATTTCAACTCATAGAGCACGGCAAGCAGCGTGTAGCTGTCTTTGCCGCCCGAGAGACACACCAGCCAGCGCGCGCCGGGCTCGATCATGCCGTATTGCTCAACGGCTTCACGCACCGATCGCACCAGCCGTTTGCGCAGTTTGCGGAATTCGGTGGATTTGGGCGCGCCTTCAAAGAGCGGATGAATGTCGTCGGACGTATCAAGCATGGGTGGGTTCCTGAATGCGATGATCTCTCTATAACGCCCGGCCGGCTGAACCAAAAGCCCGGGCCGCGCGTAGTGTTCACAGATAAAAGGAGAATGCGATGATCAGGCTGATAGCGGCACTGGGGGTTCTGGCGGCGCTTGCGGCCTGTACGGGCAAGCCCGCGCTGGATGATCCGAAGCTTTCGGACGCGGCGTTTAATCTGGAGGAATTCTTTGACGGGCGCGTGCTCGCCAAAGGCCAGTTTCAGGATGTGTTCGGAACGGTGCGACGCCGCTTTGACGTTGAGGTGAACGGCACCTGGGACGGTGAGACCCTGACCCTCGTGGAGGATTTCGTGTATGAGGACAAGTCGACCGAGCAGCGGATATGGACCTTGCAGAAAACCGGACCCGAAACCGGGCCGCAAACATGGCGTGGTTCTGCGGAGGGCGTTATAGGCGAGGCCACCGGTGAAGAGCGTGGCGATACATTCAACTGGCAGTACCTGATCGATCTGCCGGTGCCGGAGGGTACATTGCGGGTACGTTTCGATGACTGGATGTGGCAGCTCAGCGAAACCCGCGTGCTCAACCGCGCCTACATGAAGAAGTATGGCGTGGATATCGGCGAAGTGATCATCACCTTCGAAAAACAGCCCTGAGGATCAGTCATCGTCAGGCACCGGATCATAGCCGGACTGCCCCCACGGATGACACCTTGCAATCCGGCGGCAGGTCAGCCACGCGCCGCGCCAGGCACCATGACGTTCCAGTGCTTCGAGCGCATAGGCGCTGCAGGTTGGCTGATAACGACAGTTGTGCCCGACCCAGGGACTGAATAGCAGCCGGTAGACGCGTACCGGCAGCGCGAGGAGACGGGCGACCGGACTCACCGGGTCTTGTGGTGCAGCACGTCGAGTGCTGCATGAAAATCGTGCTGAAGCTGCTCAAAGGGCAGGGTGGCTGTCGTCCCGCGCCGTCCGATCAGCACATAATCCATACCATTCAGTCCGCGATCGGGCAGGGTCAGACGCGCGATTTCGCGCAGGCGCCGTTTCGCACGGTTTCGTGCGACGGCATTGCCAACCTTCTTCGAGCAGGTAAAGCCAACGCGGATACCACCGGCTTCTTCGGGCGCGCGTTCGCGCATCTGTAGGATAAATCCGGGCTTTGCGGCGCGACGGGCGCGGGCGGCGCGCTGAAAATCCTGACGTTTAGTCAGGGTCTCAACAGAACGCACAGAAACCGCCGCAGGCGCGTTTCCGTCGGATGTCTGATCCGGAGAAGCGTCTTGCGGCGGTTCCATCATAACGGTACCGGCAAAAATGTCGGTATCAGGCGCTCAGAGACTTCCGTCCCTGTGCACGACGTGCGTTCAGGATCTTGCGGCCGGCTTTGGTGGCCATGCGCGCGCGGAAGCCGTGGCGCCGTTTGCGCACGAGGTTTGAGGGTTGATAGGTGCGTTTCATCGCTCCGTCTCCATTACTGCTTCGGGCTCTGCGTGGAATCGCTTCCGCGCCTGAGGTCATCAGAAGCCTGTCTCCTAATGCCCCCCGCGCCCCAAGTCAAACCCCGCACCGGCGAAATCCGCGGGTTTTTTGCAATAATTACCTCCCGGAACAGGGCAGATGTTACATCCCGGGGCCGCTGCGGGCCGCGGGAGCCACCACAATGTCACGTGCCATCAAGCGCGCGTGATACCCCTGTCGCCGGTCCCGTCAAGGCGTCATGTATGAGACTGATTGCAACGCACCCGCAGAAAGGCGACACATATGTCAGACATGACCCAGGATCCGAAACCGGGCGCGTTGCGCCATCTGCCGTTGCTGGTGATCCTTGTAGTGGCGGCCGCTGGCGCCTTTACCCTGCGTGACTACCTCAGTTTCGATGCCCTGCGCGACAACCGCGAAGCGCTCATCGCCTTCCGGGATGCGAATATCCTGCTGACGATGCTTGGTTTTGTGGCGGCCTATATTGTCATTGTGGCCTTCTCGCTGCCCGGCGCGCTCATTGCGACCCTGACGGGCGGGTTTCTGTTCGGCACGCTCGGCGGGTCTGCCCTGAGCGTGACCGGGGCGACCATTGGCGCTGTGATTATCTTTCTCGCCGCGCGCCACGGGCTTGGCGAGAAGCTCAAAGCGCGCATGGATGCCTCTCAGGGCACCGTGAGAAAGGTCAAAGAGGGGATCGACGAAAATCAGTGGTCGATGCTCTTTTTCCTGCGTCTTGTGCCGGTGGTGCCTTTTTTCGTCGCCAACCTCGTGCCGGCCTTTCTGGCTGTTCCTCTGCACCGGTTTGCGATCTCGACCTTTTTCGGGATCATTCCCGGATCACTCGTCTATTCCTCGGTTGGTGCGGGGCTTGGCACGGTTTTTGAGCGGGGCGAAACGCCTGATCTGGGCATTATTTTCGAACCGCATATCCTGCTGCCGATCCTTGGTCTGAGTGCGCTGTCGCTGATGCCGGTTGTTGTCAAAGCCATCACGGGCCGGAAGACTCTTTAAATATGAACAGGATCAAAACTGACATTCTGATCATTGGCGCGGGTTCGGGCGGTTTGTCCGTTGCGGCAGGCGCTGTGCAGATGGGTGCCGATGTGACCCTTCTGGAAGGGCACAAAATGGGCGGCGATTGCCTTAACTACGGCTGCGTGCCGTCCAAGGCGCTGATCGCCAGCGGCAAAGCAGCCTGGGCACAGCGACATTCAGAGAAATACGGTGTGTCGGATGCGGCAGGAAACGCGGATTACGCCGCGGCCAAAGAGCACGTCCAGGGTGTGATCGCACAGATTGAACCTGTCGACAGCCAGGAACGGTTCGAAGGCCTGGGCGTTCGGGTGATCCGCGAGTTTGGCCAATTCATCTCCCCTACCGAAGTGCAGGCCGGTGACAGCGTGATTACCGCGCGCCGGACTGTTATTGCCACCGGCTCCTCGCCGCTGGTGCCCCCGATCCCGGGGCTCGACAAGGTGCCTTACGAAACCAACGAAACGCTCTGGGAACTGCGCGACAGGCCGGATCACCTGCTGATTGTGGGCGGCGGGCCGATCGGGATGGAAATGGCACAGGCGCATGTCCGGCTTGGCAGCAAAGTTACCGTGATCGAAGGCGATAAGGCGCTGGGCAAAGACGACCCCGAGCTTGCCGCGGTGGTCGTGAACCAGCTCCGCGATGAAGGCGTGGTTATAGAAGAAGGGACCACGGCCGACGAGATAAAAGGCAGAGCAGGCGCCATCGAAGTCGTCACCAGAGACAGGCGTTCGATCAAAGGCAGCCACCTGCTGATGGCTGTCGGGCGGCGCACAAATACTGAAAAACTTAATCTGGAGGCCGCAGGCATTGAAACAACGAAAACCGGGGTGAAGGTCGACGGTGGGCTGCGCACCAGCAACCGCAGGGTCTATGCTATCGGTGACGCCGCCGGTGGGATGCAGTTCACCCATGTTGCGGGGTATCATGCGGGCGTCATCATCCGCTCAATGCTCTTTGCGTTGCCTTCAAAAGCAAAGACCGCGCATATCCCCCGGGTCACCTATACTGACCCTGAGCTTGCTCAGGTCGGCATGACCGAAGCGCAGGCCCGTAAGGAGCACGGCATCCGTCTGGAGGTCGTTCGGTTCAACTATGATCACAATGACCGCGCTATTGCTGAGCGGAAAACGACCGGATTTATCAAAGTCATGGTTTATAAGGGCCGGCCTGTGGGGGCGTCGATCGTCGGACACCAGGCGGGGGAGCTCATCAGTCTCTGGGCGCTGGCGCTGGCCAATAAAATGAAGATGAGCCAGATTGCCGCCATGGTCGCCCCCTATCCGACCATCGGTGAAGTCAACAAACGTGCCGCCGGCGCTTATTTCAGCCCGCGCCTTTTTGAAAACCCGACGGTCAAAAAGATCGTGGGGCTTGTCCAGCGCTACATCCCGTGAAACGCTGAACCCATGTTCAACTCGCTTTCAGGCCGGCTGCTGATCCTCACGACCATCTTTGTGATGATCGCGGAGGTTCTGATCTTTGTGCCCTCGATTGCGCGTTTCAGAGAAGACTACATGATGAACCGCCTGGAACGGGCGCAGATCGCGTCGCTTGCCCTGCTGGCAGACGATATGATCGAAAGCGAGCTTGAGGCGGAGCTTCTGGAGAACGCCGGTGTCTTCAACGTGGTGCTGCGCCGGGATTCCGCACGGCAGCTTATGCTGTCGTCTGATATGCCGCAGCCCATCGCCGCGACCTATGACATGCGCGACAACACTGCGGCGGTTCTGATCCGGGACGCTCTCGCGCGTCTGGTGACCACTGAAAATCAGGTCATCCGGGTGATCGGCGCGCCGGTGCGCGACGCAGGCCTGCTGATTGAAGTTACTATGGAAACCCGCGGGTTGCGTGACGCGATGATCGACTATGGCATCCGCATTCTGATCCTGTCGGCGGTTATTTCGGTAATCACGGCGTTTTTGCTGTTTCTTGCCATGCGGGCGCTGCTGCTCAAGCCAATCAAAGGTGTGGTGGGACAGATGCTGCACTATGCGGCCGCGCCTGAGGACGCACGTCGGATCATTGTGCCCACGGCAAGTGTTACTGAGCTGCATGAAGCGGAAGTGGCACTGCGCAAGCTGGAGACAGATCTCACCCAGGCCCTGCGCCAGAAGGAGCGGCTGGCGCAGCTGGGCAGTGCGGTGAGTAAAATCAGCCATGATCTGCGGAATATTCTGACCTCGGCGCAGCTTTTCACAGATCGTATCGAAATGAGCGAAGACCCCACCGTCAAACGCATGGCACCCAAGCTGGTGAGCTCAATCACCCGTGCCGTGCATTTATGCGAAAGCACCCTTGCTTTCGGAAAGGCAGAAGAGCCAAGCCCGACGCTGACGCTATTGTCGCTCGCGCAGGTGGTGGACGAGGTGATAGAGGGCGAGCGCCTCGCTGCAGAGGGCACGGGTATCACATTTGCCTCCGACGTGCCGGTTGATCTGATGGTCCGTGCGGACCCCGAACAACTCTATCGGGTGCTGGCAAATCTGGTGCGCAACGCGCGTCAGGCGCTGGGGACATCTGGAGAAGACGGCAAGGTCGAGGTCGTCGGCTATGAAGATATGTCTGCGTGGTGGATTGAGGTGACGGATACCGGACCCGGGCTGCCAGCCAATGCCCGCGAGCATCTTTTCACGCCGTTTCAGGGCAGCGCCCGCAAGGGCGGATCAGGTCTTGGGCTCGCGATCTCCGCCGAGCTGGTGCGCGGACACGGCGGTACACTGGAGCTTGCGTCCTCTGATGAATTCGGCACACGGTTTGTGATCTGTCTGCCAAAAGGCGACGGCACCCTCGCCGGAGAAAAGGCGCAGATCCCCGAGGCCGCTGGCGGCACGTGAAAACCGCCAGACAGGACGGGCCGCGCCTGATCTGCGTCCTGTCGGGAAATTCGACGATTTGGCTTGCATCATCCGCCGCTCAGCACTAAACCCCGGCGGCAGTGGACCGATAGCTCAGCTGGATAGAGTACCTGACTACGAATCAGGGGGTCGGGGGTTCGAATCCTCCTCGGTCCGCCACTTTCCCCTCATTTAAGACGACCAGTATCTGACTAAAATCCACAATTTCAGCGTGCTACATGGCTGAAGAGTACCTCAATCTGACTTGATTCACCAAACATCTGTCCGCGCAGTTTACAACAGCGGGGATGTGAGAGCGGCAGCACCACAGACACCGCCGGCTCAATGATCACGGCCCTCGCACCCGGTTTCTGGCAATATGGTCGCGGCCCTTTTGCTCAGCACGTTTACCATCCACGGGCTACAACCGGGCGCGCAGCTGTTCCACGAGAACTCTGTGCTGGTCGACGGCTTTACGATGGAAATGCAGATCATGCCGCATTGATTTTCCTGCCCGGAGGGGCGATTTCGACGCGTGTTTTCGCCCGGTTCCAGCGTCCCCCCCCCCGGTGTTTTTCTCGTGCCCTCTGTCCTTATCCTCATGTGACCGGGCGTTTTTGTCATTAACGGGCGGGCCATCGAGTTCCGGGTCATGTTGTCGCCCGGAATTGCTGACTAATCCCTCGAGAAACTGAACGTCCTATTGACCCCGGTCATTCCGGGCATGATCCCGCGACCTATAGCCCAAAAAAGCGTGCGCCGCGCGTTGCTCACCAGCCGAGGGGACGTAACAGAGCTGTCAACCAGACCCATCTCGGCAGCGCTGGCTTTAGCCCCGATCCTGTCATCGAATTGCCGCTGATCAAAGCTTTCCGGCGTAAAAGAAACCTCGCTGCAAACTCCGGATGATCCGCTTCAATCTGCATAGCGGCCATTGATCCACTTTGCAGCAACACGCAGCCGGGACTCCGAGTGGTTCATTACTGCCCACTGCATCAATGGCCACGTTTTGGACTAGGCCGCGCTTGCCGACGGGCTACACCAGGTACCAGTTTTCGACTTCCCGGACGACTTTCCCGGCGGTCAAAGCAAGCTCTACGTCGGCAATCGCATTTTCGACTTCGCCTGGTGTTGCGATAAGTTCAGAAATGCCGGCTTCCAGATCATGAGCCGTCCCGCTGACAGAATAAAGCGTGTCAATGTCGATTGCGCGGGCATTCCGGTGGCGCAACAAATGGTCGAAGAACCGCCGGTAGGTCGTTTCGTCATATGAGGACTGATCCCCGACGGCCCTCGCCGTGACCAAACCCAGTTCGATGGCTTTCTCACGTGTCAGACGCCAGGCCAGGTTCATGATTTCCGGAGGGGCATCCCTGGCCTCATCCGGGTGTTGCGGGTTTGCAAAGGTCGCCTTTCTGATCGCTTCCAGTTTTTCGCGCAGTTCACCTGTCGGAACCGGATAGAAGAATACGGTCGTGTCGGATGCCAGTGCCGGCTCGGCTGCGTCCGGGATAACCTGAACAAACTCGGAATACCTGCTCCCGATGATGGGAACTTCACCAATCAGCATCTCCGCAGGATCACGATTTTCGGAAAGCCATCGGGCCAGGGCCTGCCGTGCCCACAGCCCGGCTGCTTTGCGGATGATCGGGTGACTTCCATCCGCTACATCCGGGTACCTTGCCAGAATGCTGTCTCTCTCGAAGGCCGCAAGCCCTGCATCCCAACGGATTATCCGGACGCGGCGCCCGGCCGAGGCGGCCATTGAGATCTGCTCACGCATGAGGAATGATTTACCGGATGCCGGCAACCCGGTAAAAAACACCATGCGGCATTTCCGAGCCGCGTCGGCCAGGATGTCGCCGCTTACCGTGTCCACAAAACGATCAATCAATATGGATGTCGCTCCCGGTCAGGTGTTAGAACAAATCTGGGATTAGTACGATACAGCGCCGTGAGGCCAGGCAATCGGAAGCCTGAAGGGCGCGCAGGAGAAAGAATTGTTGGCTCAAAGTCAAACGAGCAGTAATTACGCCCGCCCCGGGTAAATCTGCAGGTTCCGCTGTCCCTGTCAATTGCCCGCCTGCTCCAGGCTCGGAACCACCAATCTCCGCGCCGCTACAGCGCGACCTGTACTCATTGTCTTCAGCGTCACTCGCGGCCCGTTCCGGACGTTTAGGATGTGGTCAGGCGCTGCGACGCAGGTTCACCATACCGAACTTCGGCAGCGCCCGCACCATCCCGGTGCCATCGAAGTGAAAAGCAGCGGACTTTCGGGAGATCCGACCACAATTTATGGGTGGCTGCCTGATAGTTTTGTCTTCGCAGTTCGACTGTTTAAAAACCGCTTTCTCAGGTTCTCGTGCTTCTCACAGATCGAACTGTCCTGAAGCTGAGCAAAGGGATTAAAAATTGCTGATAAAGACGCACCGTTTTCATCGCATAACCTGAACCGGAAAATGCGCAGGGCCGCCCCTGCGGTCAGGCCACAAGCTGGCTAAAGCCCATGACAACGGGTAATGCGGAAAGTATGACAGTCGATGCATTAAATGACGAGAATTTCGAGGATGGTTGCCAGTTCATCATAAAGTTGGGAATCGCGGCGCATGGATATGGTCCTTCGACCTCCCGTTTAGAAACCTTTCTGACGAGGGCTGCGGATGCACTTGGTATCAGTGGGGTCTATTTCTCAACACCCTCGAGTATTGAATTTGCCTTTTCGAAAGAAGGGCAGGTTTGGCAGAAAACGCATGTCGTGCGGCTGCCGCTCTGCGACTTTAATATGGCCAGATTATCTCACACCGGAGAACTGGTGGAAAAGCTGACGGCTGGCGAAATGACGCTTTCAGATGCGTCTGACAGACTGGATGAAATTGCGGCTTTGCCCAACCCATGGGGACGCCTGAGCTATGGGCTGAGTTTTGTAGCTGTCACGGTCGGAGTTGCCGGATTGCTCCATGCGAACATAATGGAAATTGTAGCGTCTGGTATCCTGAGCCTGCTTGTTTACGTCGTTTTTATAGCAGCTGATCGGGTCGGCGGGCGCTTCGCCGAATCCCTGCCGTTTGTAAGCGCCTTCTTAGCCGGCGCGTGTGCGACAGCAATCAATCTGTTCGTGCCCGAGCTGAACCCGGTCCTCATGACACTGTCGGCGATCATCATTCTGATCCCGGGCTTTCAGGTCAGCGTCGCCATTATCGAGATCATCGACAGTCATGTTGAGGCCGGAATGGTCCGACTGATGAGCGGGATTGTTTACCTGGTAAAACAGTTCGCGGGTTGCTGGCTCGGCTTGGCCTCAATCGGGATGTTTCGCGCGTCACAACCTGAATTCACGGTCCCGACGCAATTCTTTGTGGATGACATCACGGTTGGATTCTTTGTCGCGCTTTTGTTTGTGGGAGTTGGGATTGCCTATCAGACATTGATGAAAGATATGCTCTGGGTTCTTCTTGGGTGCTGTTTGACCTTTACTGCTGTGGTCGGCAGCAGCACCTACCTTGGCGTCGAGTACAGCACTTTGATCGGCGCCATAGTTGCGGGCGTATTCGCGAACACCTGGGTCAGGTTGACCAACCGACCGACTTCTATTGTTCTCGTCCCTTCGATTACCGTCATGGTCAGCGGCAGCATCGGGTTCCGGGGATTGGTAGTTGCAGCTGCGGGTCATTCGGATGAGGGTATGACCATGTTCATTCAGATGTTCAGCATTGCAGCATCAATCGCCGCCGGGTTGCTGGTGTCAAATACGATACTGCGACCGAAAATTACGCTTTAGTGCGTTCGCTTCAGCATCGGGAACCTGACTGAGGTGGCTTTCGCCGGTATTATCGGGCGATGGATACAGTCTCAGCACCTGTCGCTGCGTGCTCTGAACCGAACCTGGCTGCGCGTTGCGCCAATAGTCCTGACCCAACCCCCTGATCCGGGCCGTTCAGGTGTAGAATCCGTCCCTGTGAACGGTCCTGCAAGTCAGATCTCAATGGCTTCTGTGATAGCTGGCACATCCTCAGATCCGATGCGTAATTAACTGACTGTGATGTCCGCCATTGTGTGCGCTGAGAGAAATTGTACCAAGCGCAGGTTGCCAGTTTTAGCGTAGATCCGGGCTCATAGAGACAGTTTCTGTACCAGACAGCGACGTCTGCTTACCCACGAACAGAGCACCGGGCACAAGTTCATTGGCAAGGTCGTAAAACGGGTCCTGTGGCGCCCGACCATTTCCACACGCAATTTTCCGAACGCGTAGCAGGAATACTACCGGCAACTTTTGCCGGCCCGCTTTGGCCGCCCTTTTCTGCAGGCATGGTAGTTTATGGAAGCGTCCACTCACCCCTTGGTATAGTCGCGGATCACATAGTGTTTGGTCGTGGTCTCGATCACATTCCAGAACCCTCTGAAACCGTTGGGGATCTGAAAAGCATCACCTGTGCGGAACTCCTGGATCTCGCCGTCTTCCGAGATCAGCTGAACATGGCCTTCAGTAATATAGCAAAATTCGTCGCGATCCTGAAACGCGTGCCATTTGCCTGGCGTACTGGTCCAGGTGCCGGACAACATTCCTCCGTCAGGGCTGTTGAAATGGGATACTGTGACATGGTGTGGATCGCCTTCAACGACGCGGTCTGGCAGATCTGCCAGACGACGCTCGCCGCGGATACCTTCATGTGTTGCAAAGCCTATTACGGGGTTCGTCATCTCAGGTCGTCCTTAATTTGCTGTTAGAGGATTTCATCCTTCAGGTAGTAATAGGGATACATCACCCGCTGACCTAAACGGCGGAATGGCGTTAAAATTCCGTGGCTTGGCAATGGTGACGAAAAGATCGGAAGGTCCACTTCGATCTTTTGTCCCGCCACGATCTGCGCCAGACGCCTGCCCGCCTGTGCGGAATACATCACGCCGTTGCCGCCATAACCCATTGCATAGTAAACAGTGCGATCAGGCTCAGGCTGAAAGACGCGCGGCATCATGTCGTGGCTGACATCAACCCAGCCCCACCACGAATAATCCAGGTCTATATCAGTCAGAACCGGGAACTTCCTGTGCAAACCTTTGCGCAGAAGCGCCAGATGCTTTGGGTTTTCTGCGTCTTTGCCTGTGATGGCGCTCCGACTGCCGATCTGGACCCGGTTGTCAGGCAGGAAACGGTAATAGTGGCGCAGCGTTCTCGTGTCTGTCAGCGGCGATTTTGTCTGGAACCCGCATTCCACCATCTCCTCATCGGTCAGCGGGCGTGTGACGATGGAGTTCGACAGGATTGGCATCAGCCTGTGCTTGGTCCGGTAGTGTAGCCCGCTCGGCGTATAGCCTGCAGTCGCCAGTGCCACCGCACGCGCGCGCACGGTGCCGCCGGGCGTGGTCAGGTGATGCACGCCATTCACAACTTTCCAGCCCATCACCGGGCTGGCTGTGTGGATCTTCGCACCGAGTTTACGTGCCAGCCGCACATAGCTGAATGCCAGCTTTGCCGCATGAATGCTGGTCCCGTCCGGTTCCCACATCGCACCACAGGCTTCCTGGTCTTTGACATAGCGCTCATGCACTTCTTCGCGGCTGAGCATTTTACTGCCGTACCCGAATGTGTCGTTGAGAAGCTGACACTCTTTTTCGAGCTTTGGCATGACCTTTTCCCGGTGTGCCAGATAGAAATGCCCGCCGGTCTGGGGCTCGCAGTCAATATCATCGGAGCCGATCAGATCGTTGAAGAGCTCAAATGCCTCGACAACTTCGTTGTGCATCTTTTTTGCGACATCAACGCCCCAGCGCTGGATCCACTGTGACCGCTTTAGCCGCCCGGACGAAATCTGCGCCTGTCCGCCGTTGCGCGTAGAGCAGCCCCAGGCGACCGTGTTGGCCTCCAGAACAGTCGCCTTGATACCGTGGTTTCTGGCGAGGTGAATGGCCGTCGAGAGACCGGTATAGCCCGAGCCGATGACCACCACATCGACATCCATATCCCCGGAGACAGGACCGTCATCTTCGGGCAGGGGACCGGCTGTCCCAATCCAGTAAGTCGGGGCATGGTCACGGTTGTGGCCTGGCCCGGCATCGACAATCGGGTCATATCGGGGATCGTAGCTGGATTTGGGCCAATGCCTTGGACGAGTTTGGTCAGTCATGTCAGCCTCCGAAGCTATGTATGATAACAGCTTACACCCGAAATGGGGGGCGGGATTTTCGCAGCGCTTGTTTTACGATGATTTTGCCGTCACGCAGCGTGAACAGATCAGCGCCCTGCGCTTCAGTTCGCATGCCCTGCGCATCGGTTCCCGAGAACGTCCATTCAGACACGGCACGGTCGCCATGCACAAAATGGCTGTGGTGATCCCAGTGCGCATCTTTCATGCCCGCCCAGACTGCTGAGAACGCAGCGGCGATGGCTTTCGCACCCTCTATTTTTGAACCATAGGCCGCATCACCACCGACCGTATAAAAAACGCAATCATCCGCGAAACATTTCATGACCCCGTCAATGTCGTGGCGGTTAAAAGCGTCAAATGTATCTTCGAGGTCCTGTGAGGTCAGAGAAGTAGTCATTCCGGAAGCTCCGATGCGAATGAAGTGCAAGGTCGTCAGCCGCTGCTTTCAACGAATCGGTGTCATAACTGGCGCACCTGCATTGCCTGACCTGTTGCAGTCCATGCGGTCAAAACCCGCAATCTCATAGGGCCAGAATTTTCCATAGCTAATGCCAGAATCACCATATGAAGAGATTTCAGACATTTAATTGATCCCTGCCATGTTCAACAAAAAGCAAAGCCATCCGGTCGGGGCTGTAAGACGCCGACACAGTATTGCCCGGAGATCGCTATAGCGATCACATCCGTACCAAATCTGTTTCCTCTTGCGTGGTACGCAGAGAAGGCAGACTTTTCGAAAATTCCACCGAAAGAGAGCTTCGTTCGCATTGTGCTCATCTGGTTGTCCGAAATGCTGCAAACTGCGCAAATAGCGGCCTTTGGGCAAGCTACAGGCTGGATTTGCTGCGGGTCGAATGGCAGCCGGGGGCAGATCCAGCCTTTTGGGCCGGTTTCGCGTTCAGTGAACACACGCCCCATCCTTCGTTTTTCATTCTTTTCCCAGTGCTGGGCAGCGTATTGATCATCGGATTTGCGAACCCGAAATATCCTGCTGTCCGTCTGTTATCCGCCCGGCCACACGTCGGCGTCGGTTCGATTTCCTGCTCACTTTATCTTTGGCACTTTCCTGTATTTGCCTTTCTGCGGGTCTGGAATTTCGGGATCAATGATCCCTTTTTGATCTCGATCG
The DNA here is from genome assembly GCF_012932215.1 of Roseobacter ponti. Lineage (GTDB taxonomy): Bacteria > Pseudomonadota > Alphaproteobacteria > Rhodobacterales > Rhodobacteraceae > Roseobacter > Roseobacter ponti. The sequence goes on from NZ_CP048788.1 coordinate 650,318, forward strand.
GCATTGTACTCTCTTGTGTGCTTGCGGCGGTGACATGGAAATGGGTCAAACAACCTTTCCGAAACAAAACCCCATGCCAATCAGGCGGTTTGCCGTTCTGGCGATAATGCCGCGTGCCGCATTGCTGTTATTTGGCGTTGTGTCTTTCCACGCAGTGCTGACGCAGGCTATGACGCCGTTCCGTAGGAATTCATGGCCGGTTTCAAGGTTTTTGAACCTGCGGGCGGTGACGCCAGGCGCTGCATCGATCAGGATGGGTTTCTTGATGAAGCGACGTGGTGTCGGCCCGGTGCGGGTACGTCGGAGGTGTCTTTCATACTCATCGGAGACAGCCATGCTGAAGCCCTCGCGGCAACTGTAGATGCGGCCGCCCGACAGATCGGGGAAACCGGTCTGCTGGTCGCCAGATCCGGCTGCCCTTTGCTGTTTGGCCTTGAACCACACCGTGGTGAACCGCTGTCCGGCAATGTCCGGAATGCGGCGCCCGCATTCCTGAACTCGTCAGCGAAGCTGCAGTTACGAAGGTTATTATTGCTTCACGTAGGAACTAATACGTCTGCGGAGAGCCAGAACGAGACTGCGGGTACACGCAGAATATCCGGGTCACCGGAGGGGAACGGGCCAGCAGCAGATCCGAACGTATTGCTGCTCTGCGAACAGCGCTTGAGACGACCGCGGGTATGCACTCGGATGCTGGTGTTGAGGTTCATTTTGCGGCGCAGGTTCCGCACCAGTCGCACGATCCGAAACAGGTTTTTGACGAGTCTTTCGGCCGCGGCGAGGCCCTGATCTATAAAGCCGTTTCAGCTGAACAGCATAGTGCGGTTACAGGTGAGGTAGGTGGGCTTTTTGCAACTACAGCAGCAACCTATGAGGGCGTCAGCCTGCAAAATCCGGCTGACGTGCTTTGCGGGACCGGAGGCATCTGCGCCTTTGGAGATCCGTCTGCAAGCTGTTATTCGGATGTTGACCACCTTAGTATCGGTGCGGCCAGAGTGCTCAGTCTTTAGGCGCTGAATATCCTGAATGATTTCAACACAGCCTGGTGCTCGCAAAACTGTCGAGCTGTTCGGATGTATTAAAAATGACGGATACGAAATTTTTTCCGGCAAACCGGCCCTTCGCCATTCCTGACAGAGGTCCGGATGTGTTGAAAAGCCATTGATTAAGGCCAGCGAAAGGCGCTTCTCTCGGGTGTGCAGATTGTGCGTGATCAAACAGAAAAGTCCGGAAGATTTTTTTGCGGTTTGCTTTCAACAACGTCGCAGGCACTGTGGTACCGTCGAAAACATGCACTTGAGGGCCATTACCCGGTTTGGAATCTCCAGAATGATAAATTTAAACATAGCTCTCTTCAGCGCCGGTCTTTCATTATTGTGCTTCGAAGCCGTAGCTGCTCCTTGCATCACGCAAAAAAACCAGTTTCAGGGCTACGTTCGTGCCTTCGCAGCAGAAGCACAGGGTAGTGGAATAAAGCAGCGCGGACTGCAGGCATTGTCCTCGACGGAACTGTCGGGAATTACATGGCGCTTTGAGTCGAATCCGCGCAGCCAGACCGGGACATTACAAAGCGATCCTGCCGCATTTCTTGCAAAGCGTAGTGGTTCCGGTGCTGACGCCTTCATTAACGCGACGCGCAACATCGTGAGGCAGAATGAGCGCGCCTTTTCAGCTCTGGAGCGGCAATATGGGGTGCCTGGATCAGTGCTGGCGACGATTTGGGGCCTCGAGACCAGCTGGGGCGGCTATCTCGGAGGCACGCCAATCGTTTCGGGCGCGGTTACCCTGGCGTCATATTGCCGACGGCATCCGCGGTTTGAGGCCCACGCGCTGGCGGCACTCGAACTCGTGGACCGCGGAGTAATAGGCGTTTCGACCAAAGGCGGCCCCTCTGGCGAGCTTGGACACATGCAGTTTCTGGCGGGCAACTGGGTGAAATTCGGCGTCGATGCAAACGGCGACGGACGCGCTGATCCTTACAACCCGATTGACGCACTGGCGACAGCGGCAAATATGCTGAACTCGAACGGATGGAGAGCAGGCGAGCCGTTTGGTGAGGGCTCCGGAAACTTTGGGGTGCTGTCGGTTTGGAACGACAGCGGGAACTACCAGAGAGCCATAGCATATGCTGCTGAGCGGGTGCGGAAATAGCCTGAGCGCAGACCAGTTTTTTTCCTGCTTCTGTGGCTCTGAGCGGTTGATGGCTGCAGTTCAAGGGGATGACAGCTCGTGGTGAAATCAGGTCTTGCGCGCTGACGCATTATCAACCGTTCAGTGCGGAACCCGGTCGGATACTGAAGTGGCGGAAGTTAACTCTTATTGGAAGTGAACCGTCTGAAAATGAAACGGCATCGCAGCAAAAATTCCTGGAATGCTTTACTGCGGACGTTATTCTGTGCGGAAGTTCGCCGGGACAGTAATCCTACTTGTGGGGCTTTCGAACGTGCCATTACCGCAACATTCTTTAAAAAGCCACGTCCGTGGTCCGCTGCATTCTTTACCTGCAGGCCTCAGTCATAGCGTGCTGACTTAAACCTGAGGATGTAATTCGTGCAGACCTGTCACCATCGAATTTCGAGAACCACCTGTGCGATCGCATGTCTCGTCACAGCGTTACTCTTGGCAACTGGCAGTGTCACGGATGCCCGGGCACAATCGCAAACCTTTGAACTGCAGGGCGCTGGCGCGTATAATGCAGAAGAAATCCTGAGCTTTGCAGCACAACTTGAGCTGACGCGAACCGGTACCGTCACGGCAAGTGGTATCGCGCGGACGATCGAGACTCTGTACCGTGAAGACGGTTATTTCCTCGCAGAAGCCAGCGTTGGTCGGGACGGAAAGACTATTTTCATAGACGAAGGCGAAATAGGTTCGGTATCGATAGAAGGGGTGGACCAGAAGACCTTTGACCTCATCAGCGGCTACTTTCGCCCCGTTGTCGGAAAGCAGGGCGTGACACTGGCAGAATTTGAGCGCGCTGTAATGCTGACGGAAGATATACAGTCTGTCACCGCATCTGCTGAAATCTACTATCCGGATGGCCAGGATGGCGCGCATGTCCGGGTGGTGGCTGAACAACAGGATACAGCTTCGGGATACGTGACACTGGACAATCCTGCCCGTGAGTTCGGAGATGCCGTGAGACTGACGTTCAGTCAGGAATTTATCAGCCTGCTGGCACCCGGAGACCTGTTTCGGTTTGAGTTGTCGGGTACAGCGGCCTTCGATGGCGACGAAAACGATCTTTACGGCTCGGTAATCTATCGTGCACCGGTCGGCTATGCCGGGACGTATGGCGAAATCTATCTGGGGAATGCGGTCGGCGATCGCGATGCAACAGGAAACCTTCGTCAGACTGATCTGGATGGCGACACTGTGATCCTCGCGATTGGCCACCCGTTTGTGCGCAGCATCGACACCTATGGGTATGGATTGCTGGAAGTGCGCCGGTCGAGCTCTGACAGCGACGTTGACGGTATCCCCACCGACTTTGAAAGTACCGTAAATGTTATCGGTGCATCGTGGATTTACGGGCGTGCGTTGCAGACCGGCGGGGCATTTGAATATGCGACAAACCTTGCGTTTGGATCGCGCACCAGTGGTGCGGACGGTTTTGATGACGGCGACGAGGACTTCTGGCATCTGCGCGCGGGCGCCGGATACGAGCAACCGGTAAGGTGGTTCGGAGAGAATTCCAGTTTTCGCACAGAGATATGGGGGCAGTATACGACCAGTCGGCTGCCCGGCATCGAAGAGTTCTATCTCGGCGGCATTGATGAGGAACGTGGCTATACCTTTGCAGAAGTTCAGGGTGATTCCGGCGTCTCAGCAGTTTTTCAGGCAGGACGCGATTTCTTTCCGCAGTCAAACACGGTGAGGCGCTACAGGCCGTTTGGCTTTGTCGATGTCGGATATGTCGATAACAACGACCCATCAGCCGAAGAGACAGACAACGAGTTTCTTTCCTCTGTGGGTCTCGGTGTCGATCTGGAATTCGAAAACAGGTTTTTTGCTCAAGCATACGTAGCCGTGCCAACGACTTCAGGCCCCGAAACAGATTCCGGCGATCCCGCCTTCTATCTCGCTCTTTCCAAAAGCTGGTGATCTTATGAAGCGCTTTGCAGGTGCCGTAACAATCTCAATTTTATTAGCTGCCCCAGCAGGACATGTTTCGGCCAGTGGAAACCATTACGGATGGTGCAACGGCGCTGGCAACCCGCATCGCGGATCCGGCTGTGGTGGTGGAGGAGCCACGACACAGCCCGGTCAGCTGCCCTCGAATGTGCCGACATCAACTCAAAAACCGGCGACAGGCACCGCTGTTCCGCAGACACCAGGGGGGCTGCCAACGCAGGTTATCGTGATCACGCCTCAGCCAGGTCAGACGATCACCGGCACCGGTCCCGTCACACCGGTCGTGGGTCAGCCAGGACCGACAATAACAGGAACCGGAAAGCCGACGATTGTGCTGAACCCGTTGCCGCCACAGGTGCTCACTGGTGTATCGCCTGGTGCAACTGTCACCACGCAGCCAACGCCGTCTTTTACCGGTATTGGCCTGCCGACTGTAACGATCAAACCAAACCCCGTGCAGACATTTACCGGCTACGGCAATGTCCCGGCCACAATCATAGTTCAGCCTGTTGCCCAACCCGGTTTTACAGGGACCGGAGCAGTGCCATTTCCGGTTCCACAACAGATACCGCAGAAAATTCCAACGGCCGTACCGTCGAAAATTCCACAGGGTACTCCCTACCTGATACCTTCGCTCAAACCGAGTCAGATCCCTACGAAAACTCCTGTCGCTGTCCCGACCAGTGTGCCCCAGGCCACCCCGGTATTGGTGCCACGTCCAATACCGCGTCCCAATGCTCTCAAACCTGTTGCAACGAAAACGCCCACCTCCCACAAACCTGTCTCAACCGGGACCGCTTTGGCCAATCAGCATATTACGCGCGTTCCAGGTCGCCAGGAGCAGCACAATTTGCCTGAATTCGACGCGGCGGACGGCGGAAAGCCATGGCATTGCGTGGCAAGCGGCCACGGCCAGCGAAAGACACTCGCTGACCGCCGCGTATCCGTAACCGGAACTTTGCGCCATGTCGGTTCTATTGACGTGCTGGGGCGGGACCTTCCGGCGCTTCACCCTCAGCATGCCGGTTGCATCATTTCGATCAGACGAAGAGCAAACTGAGGTGTCGCCCGAGACATTGACCTTCTGACAGATGGAAATGATGTCTTTGCCGGAATCTGGCGCAACAGGAGAAGGCCAACAGGCTTCCAGCGCGCCGATATGATCAGTCGTTTCGGCTTACCCCTGCCGTAATCGCAGTCTTCTCCCCGGTGCGGGTGGCTCAGTATCGTAAGCGGCAGAGGGTTTCTTCACTGAAACACGCGGCGCGTCCTGGAAGCCGTTTAAATCAACACCAGAACTTTCGGGCAGCGGCTGTTACCGCTTTCAGTGTGCCTGCGGAATGTCCGGCAATGCGCTGATCGCGTTATTCGCCCCGTCCGCATTCCGGCGATCCGTTATCGCGCCACATTACGGGCAGGTCCTGTGTGTCCGCGCAGCGCAGCGAGGCCGATTTTCTGTCAGATCTTTACCCCGGACAAATCGGTCCGGCCGGACGAGGTCCCAAGGGCCAGTACTACTTTGGTCAGTTATGGCAGTCTCTCGATCACGTCAATAATCATCAACTGGGCTATACGGATCAGATGTATAGTTTATAACTGTTAACGGTGAAAAAATTGAAATGAGCCCACTGGAGAAAATAATGGTAAGACTATCAATTGCAGCAACACTTGGCGCGGTCACGGCACTTGCAGGCTGTGTCGAAGACACCGGAAGTGTTGCGACAACAACGGCTCCGACGACGGCTGAACAGGCCTGCCTGCGCGATGTAACGGCGACTACCAACAATCCTGATGTCGTACTTCTTGGCTCGGAGTTCTCCGAAGCGGGAACGCTTGTGCGTGTCGGTGTGGGTCCTGGTCGCGCACCCTGGCAGTGCATCGCTTACAGTAACGGCTCCACGGCGGGGATTGAGTCCCTCACAGACGAAGGCGCGCTTTGAGACGCGGCTGAAGGAAAATTTCCGGGTTTAGCTCTCAACCCTGTCTGGTCGCAGTGATTGGTCGATCAAGAAGGGCCTGCAGCCGGGTCAGACAGGCGCAGAACCTGCTTACCGAAGGGTTTCTCGCGTCTGCCGGGCTGCCCGGACACCTCCGGTCTGGCGAGGCGTATGACAGTGTGCAGTCGTGGATTTTTCTTTTCACCCCGCCTGTTGCTACGTCGCACGCGCACAATCCGGCGCAACAGTTATCAACATTTAAGGAAGGTAATATGACATGGGTAAAGCACTGATCGGAATAGTCTGTCTGGTTCTGGGCCTCGTTCTTGGCACAGTCTTTGGCGGCGCGGTTGTCGGCGGCAGCGCGGCGGGCATCGGGATCGCAACGGGGCTTGGGGCAGGCATCTGCTCAACCGTTCGGGCGGCTCAGGAGGAAGGCATCATGACGGCTGAGCAGGTTGATCAGGTCCTCAACAGGGCTGCTGCTGACCTCGCTGCGGCCTCTGGCGCCGATGCACCTGAAAGCGTCGTCGGCAGCGCCGGAGAATGTGATGCCGTGCTGGAGCGGCTGCGTACTGCTGCTCAGGAAAGCTGACACCGAGGCGACACCTTCTTCGTCCATAATGCCGGAGAACATGCGATCTGACGGACATTTCATGTGCGTATTGATCTGGTGCGTGCCCGCGTGTTCAGGCACTGTTTTTTCGTCGGGCTGTGCACGGATAAGGTCAGCCTTCTGTGCATTCGCACATCCCGGGCAGTAAGGTGAGCGGTCACGTTCGACCCGGGATGCAGTTCTGCGGTCTCGGTCTGCAAGGAACCCGAGAGGTTTCCGCGGACCTGTGCTGTTATCACTTTTACGGCCCCCTTGGGGCGAAGCGCATGAATGGCGGGTAAGTCTGGTGGTCCCATAGCTGATCTTCCGATCAAGCATGCTCTGGCACACCAGAAACCCGACGTTGACCAGGTTTCACATAACGGCACTCTGCGCTGCATCCGGGGTCGGCCAGGCGCCCGGATCTAACGCCATTAACCGATGTGTTTAGTGCATTGTATATTCAGGCGAGGTGCAGATGCTTCAGTGTATCTATCTGTGCACTTCAGAGTGAAAATATTGAGCACTGCTTAATCATTAACACCGGACCGGATGCTATCCCGCGAACCTGAGAATACTGAAATCTACCCGCCAATCAGCGCAGGAAGCGTTAGCGAGATGGCCGGCACAAAGGTGATCAGCATCAATGCTATGAGTATTGCAATGTAGAATGGCCATATCGTGCGCACTGCTTTCTCCATCGGCAGTTTCCCGACAGCGCAACCGACAAACAGACAGGATCCGACCGGCGGGGTACACAAGCCCAACCCCAGGTTCACCAGCAGGATCATTCCAAACTGCAACGGATCAATGCCAAGTGCAGTGGCGACCGGCAGAAAGATGGGCGTGCAGATCAATATCAGCGCCGCCATATCCATGATCATTCCGAGGATGAGCAAAACCAGATTGATCATCAGCAAGATCAGGATCGGATTATCCGTCAAACCGGTTAGCAGATCCACGGTCCTGGCCGGTACCCGGTAGAACGTAAGCATATAGGCAAACGCACCCGCGCAGGCGATCAGGATCATGACCATGGCTGTTGTGCGCACCGATGAGACAACAGCCGTCCTGAATTTTTCAAAGGTGATTGAGCGATACACCAGAACCGTAACTAAAAAGGCGTATATAGCGCCAAAAGCGCCGGACTCGGTGACTGTGAAGATCCCCGACAGAACTCCACCGACGATGATGACAGCAGTCAGCAGCCCCGGGATCGCGCCGAAGAAGGCGATTGTCAGTGCTGTCCAGCCGGGAAACTTTTCGGCCGCATAGCCGCGCCTGACAGCCACGAGATAGGCTGCGGCCGCAAGACAGGTGCACATCAGAATGCCTGGAACAACACCGGCCAAAAACAGTTTGGAAATTGATATGCCACCACCAGCTGCAATGGCGAAGATGATCATATTATGGCTGGGTGGGATTATGATTCCCGCGATTGAGGACGTGACCGTGACATTCACGGCATAGTCAGCATCGTATCCTTTTTCCTTCATCACCGGCACAAGGATCGAACCCAGAGCAGAAATGTCGGCGATCGCAGATCCGGATATCCCTCCGAAAAGCATCGACGAAAAGACATTTACGATCCCGAGACCGCCCCTGACGGCCCCGACCGCGGCCTGCGCAAAGCGAACCAGACGCATCGCAATGCCACCATGAAACATCAGATCACCGGCAAAGATGAAAAACGGAATGGCCATAAGCGCAAAAACATTGATGCCCGATATGATCCGCTGGAACCCGATCATCAGCGGCAGGCCCTCGTACCAGAAGGCAGCGATGGCCGAGATCCCGAGAGCGAAGGCCACGGGCGTGCCGATCACTACGCAGAAGGCAAACGCCCCCAAAAGAACTGCAATTCCCATGAAATGGCCCTATTCGATGCTATCGCGGCGCTCGTCGACGCCGAGGAACAGGCGGATAAGGTGACCGAGTGAGAAAATCAGGATCAAACCACCGCCGATTGTGAGGGGCAAAGACCGCAATCCTTCAGGAAGCTGGATGAGCGGAATGAGAGAGCCCCATTTGAAGATCGTCAGTTGCATACCGTACCAGAGCATCAGCGCTCCGAACCCGGCCATGGTTGCGTCACTGATGACCACAAAAACATTACGCACCCATCTCGGCACGGACGCGCGAATAACAGAGACCGACAGATGTGTGTTTTCGTGAACACCAACTGCAGCACCCAGAAAGGCGATCAGCATAACCAAAAGCAGGGCCACCTGCTCCACCCAGGTGGGTGTCGCGTTCAGAACGTAGCGGCCAAAAACCAGCCACCCGAAAATGACTGTTAAAACGACCAGCGCAATTCCGGTCAGGATACGACAAACCAGTGCGATCATATCAAGTGTCGCTGTCATTCGCTTCAGGTACTTCGAAGTTTCAGAGGCGCTGTTCATTTGATGGACCCTGCGAAAAAGTGCCCGGCTCCGAAGCGTCGAAGCCGGACACGACCAGTTTCAGGAAAAAGCCGCGGCTTACTCGGTTGCCTGAATCAGCTCGACCAACGGACGCAGAGTTGGATTGGTTTCGAAATAGGCTTCGTAAACCGGACCCATTGCGTCCTGGAACGGCGCTTTATCCGCGATTTCGTTCACGATGACGCCGCCGGCTTCGACCGCTTCCCGGCTTGCCTTTTCACGCGCTGCCCAAAGCTCTCTTTGCAGCACTGCGGATTCCTGTGCGGCCTCTGTTACGGCCGACTGCATTTCTGCTGAAAGACCCTCGAAGGCCGCCGTATTCACACAGATACACTCGGGAATAATCAGGTGCTGAGACAGCGAGTAGTAGCCTGCCACCTCAAAGTGACCGGTGGATTCGTAGGAGGGCCAGTTGTTTTCGGCCCCGTCGACAACGCCCGTCTTAAGAGCTTGATATACTTCTGCAAATGCCATCGGCGACGGGTTGCCACCCAGCTGTGAGATCATTCCTGTGAACAGGTCGTTGTTCATCACGCGGACTTTCATACCCTGAACATCTGCCGGAGTATTGATCGGCTTTTCGCCGTTATAGAAGGAACGTGCACCCGCATCATACCAGGCCAGAGGCGTCAGGCCCTTTGCTGCCATCCCTGCCGCAATCGCAGCGCCGCCATCGCTGTCCAGAACGCGGAACATGTGTGGCACGTCCTTAAAGATAAACGGCAATGATACAACATTAGCTTCAGCAACGATCGGTCCAATGGGGCCGAGGTTAAAGTTACCGATTTCCAGTGCGCCGGCGCGAACCTGCTCTACCGCGTCAGGCTGGCTGCCCAGTGTTCCGCCGTGGAACATCTGCAGTGTCACCTCGCCGCCGGTTTTATCAGCAAGCAATTCAGCGAATTTGTCCATCGCGACCGTGTTCGGATAGCCTTCGACGTGGATGTTCCAGCCGCGCCAGTCCGCCGCGTGCGCCGTAACGCAGATAACGGAAAGCGCCGCTGCGCCGATAAGTGATTTGGTGATGTTCTCGAACATGATGTCCTCCCTTGAGAATTGAACCAGTATTCTTGTCGTCATGCCAGGATCCGGTCAAACCCCCGACATACACTTCGATATGTCCGCCTTAGCTGATGAGTAACTGATCGCCCTCAAAAGAAGACTAGTATACCAGTTTTGTCAACGATTATTATTCTGACCCTCAAACCGGAACGGCAAAGCACGCGCCAGTCAGGCTTCGCCGCGGACCGGGCGGTTATTCTCGATGTTAAACTTCATTCCATCCAGAAGCTCCGCAAGATCAGGTCTGGCAGCAGGACCGTTTGATATATCCACAAGCATGAGGGTGCCGTCGGGCCTGATACCAAACGCCCCGGGTTCAGCGAACCTGTTGCTGGTCTCGGCGTCGGACAGTGGATCGGACACATAAAGCCCCAGAGATCGCATTTGCTTTTCGGTCAGGCCAAAGGATAAATCGAAATTCCACCCGAACTCTTCTTTGTCCAAACGGGCTTTTTCTGCCGTATCCGCAGAAACCACGATGACATCCATTACCGAGTTCCAGTCTGACAGGACATCGTTCAGCTTGCTCAGGAACCGCTTGCATCTCGGGCAGTGCCTGCCGCGGTACACGAAGAGCATGGTCCAACGCTCCTTTGGCCGTCCGATACTGACCGGGGCACTATCGAGCGTTTCAAAGGTCATCTCTTCTACCGGTTTACCGACGCGCGGTTTGGTGTGCATGATTTCGCCCCCCTAAGTGACCTGTGCGTTTTCAGGCATGAAGTAATCGGCATTCGTTTCAGAAATACGGCTGATGGTTTCGTCCAGTCTCGACAGATGCAGCATGCCGGCTTTTATTGCCACATCGGCGTCATTTCCTGCGACGGCTGTCGCAATGGCACGATGATCCTGCACAAGTTCCGGCATACGGTCTCCCTTGGACATGCTCAGCTTGCACAACCGGTCCACTTTGGACTTTTCAGACATGATCACATCAAAGGCGAACTCCGCCTGCGCGATTTGAGACAGCGTTTTATGAAATTCGTAGTCCAGCTCATTGAACCGGTCGATATCTTTGGCCCTGACTGCATCTTCCTGCTGCTCCAGAGCCTTTTCCAGAATTGCTGATCCTTCTCGATTGCATAATTCTGCAGCACATCTGAGAACTTCTTTTTCCACGGCTGCGCGCACAAACCGCGATTTGACAATTTCGCGCATGGAAAAGCGTTTTACTTCGGTCGCCCGCTGCGGGCGGATCAGCAGCAGATCAAGCGTTGCCAGGCGATTGAACGCATCCCGCACCGGCTGACGAGAGACACCGAACTGCGTTGCGATGTCTGCTTCCGATATCTTGTCTCCGGGCTTAAGGCGCAGGGCCGAGATTTCTTCATACAGGTAATCGTAAATGTCATCGACGCTGGTGCGCCGTGTACCGAACTGAGTTACCTGCGCCATCTGGCTGTCTCCTGTCAGGGTCTTTCATTAAGCGTTTAACGAGATTTTTTGGACAACAGTACTCGAATTATACGGCCGCATTGATCACCTGGCTGGATAACGCACCAGTAAACGCGTCCGGGCGGGCCCTCAAAACATCTGATTGACTAGTATACCAGTTTCTGTGAAAAGTGAAATTAAATCCAGGACGAAACGGCATTTTGTTGTTGGTGAAAGCGCGAATGTATCGGCAGATACCATGGCCCGATCGCTACAACGTACCGTTTCAGCCGGTTTTAAAAGGCAAAAAAGGAACCAGAAAATGAAACTTGCCGGACAAGCTGCAATTGTAACAGGCGGCGGCCGCGACATCGGACAGGCGGCTGTACTAAAGCTTGCATCAGAAGGCGCGAGCGTGGCGATAAACTACCATTCCAGCAGCGAAGGTGCCGATGCCGCCGTGAATCAGATCGAAGCGCAGGGCGGTCGAGCCTTCGCCCTCAAGGGTGACCTGACGAAACAGGAAGACGTGGATGCACTCATTGCGAAAACGGTTGAGGAATTTGGCGGGATCAACATTCTGGTGAACAACGCTGGGGGCCTGATTGCACGCAAGAAGATTGCAGAGATGGAACTGGACCATTGGAACGCTGTCATGGATCTGAACCTGACCAGCGTGTTTATGGTAACCAGGGCCTGTCTTGCCCATATGCAGACCGGCGCTGTCGTTAATCTGGCCAGTCAGGCCGCGCGTGACGGCGGGGGTGCCGGAGCCGTTGCGTACGCAGCCTCAAAGGGTGCAATCATGACAATGACGCGAGGGCTGGCCAAAGAGGTCGGGCCGGAAATTCGTGTAAACGCCCTTTGTCCCGGAATGATCGATACGGATTTTCATAATGTGCACACTCCTGACGCTGCGCGACGCGGCTATGAAGCCGCAGTTCCGGTTCGCCGGCAGGGGACAGTCGAAGACACCGCCAGTCTGATCCTGTTTCTTGCCTGTGAGGATTCGGCATTCATTACCGGTGCAAATATCGATATCAACGGTGGCATGCTCTTTTCATGAAACGGTATGAAAGGTTGCCCTGTGTCTGATTTCCCCGTCGTGGTCACCGGAGAAGGTGTGAGCCGACAGGTTCTTTCCGATCATCCGGATCTTATGGTTGTTGCCTTCAGGTTTGGCGCGACAGGTGCCATCGGCGCATTGCATGATCACCCGCATGTTCAGTCGACTTATGTGGAGAGCGGTCGGTTCCGTTTTACCCTTGGCAACGATGAACGAGAGGTGGGCCCGGGGGACAGCTTTGTCGTTTCTTCGGGGGTGACGCATGGATGCACTTGCCTTGAACCCGGGACACTGGTGGATTGTTTCACGCCGCGCCGGGACGATTTTCTTTGACGTAGAAGCAGAAACCCGGGCCGCAGTCCCAGGTCAGGCCAGGTAAAGTTTTATCCGTTCAGAAATCAGGCGGATATCTCAATTTTAACCGGAACGTCACTGCCATGTGACCGGACACCATGATGTGACCGGCGCCCGCTCAACGATGAACTACTGTCCGGCCCTGAACTGTTCGGTGGCTGATCAGCGATTTGTCCGCAGAGGGTGAGTTCGCCGATCAACAGATCTGGCAGGTGCAGCGAATGTCTTGGTAGGGCCGGATGCTGACAGTCGGAAGTCGTAGCTATCAGGCCGGGTCACTAGGAAAGCCGGCTTTTCAACAGGTCACCAGTCTTGAGCAGAATAGGATGACCTACCATCGAGAACGCTGTGTTTATCTGTTTCAGCGCGCGCAGTGTTTCCTGATGGATGTTGCTCGTTTCAATACTTTCCGCAAGTCCCTCACGAAGACGCCCGATGTGACTGAGTTGCAGTTTCTGCTCGACCTTGCGCACTTTTTCTTTGGCTGCCACCAGCTCACGCGCTTCTGCAGGGTTTTGGTTCATCATTACATTCAACGCCAGTTGAACATTGCTCTGAACACGATCAGTGAAATCCCGGATCTCATCGCGGCCCTGAGGTGAGAACTGCAGTTTCTGCATGTCCAGACGTTTGGCAAGCTCCAGCATGATCCGGGCGACCGCGTCGGACGCGGAATCAAGACTGGAAGAAATCGACGCAAGCTCCATCGAGCGGCGACTCAGATCCTCATTCATGCCTTTCTGCCCGAGGCGCGCAAGATAGAGTTTGATCTCCAGATGCGTCTGCTTAATGGCCTTGTCCTGCTCCACAATCATGCTGGCCGTGGCGCTGTTCCACTGGTCATAAAGGGGCTCGACGGCGATCAGCATCTGTTCAATCTTCTGGCCCACGCCCAGCAGTTCACGCGCTGCACAGTCAATGGCACGTTGCGGTCGGTCCAGCAGGGTCGGATCCAGCGCGCTGGCAACACTTAGCGCTCCGTTCGGTGTGGATTTTTCGACCATAAACCACGACAGGCCCGCTGTTATTGATCCGACGAAAGGAAGCGCCGCGAGCGCCAGCAAAAGGTTGAAGACGAGATGCAGATTGATGGCCTGCCGGGCGGGCGCCGCGCCAAGCTGGTTCAGCAGGCCCGGAACCGCTGCGATCACAAGGACCGCCAGCGCGGCACCACCACCACGCAGGATCAGGTTGGCCATGACCATCTGTCGCGACGCAAGCGGTGCTGAATATGTCAGAACAAATGCGATAAAGCCGCCACCCAGGTTGGCTCCAAGGATCATTGCGGCGGCGGCAGGGACGGGAAGGATGGATTGTCCGGCCAGTGTAACAAACAGCAATACTGCTGCGACGCTCGAATGGACGCCCCAGGCAAAAACAGCGCCAATGACAAAGGCAGTCAGCAGATCGCGACCCAGATAGGCCATGACGGCCTGGGTTCCGGGGTTGGATATCATCGGTTCGGTCGCACCCCGGATCATGTCCAGCGAAACGAAGATCAGAGCGAGGCCGATTAAGATCCGGCCAATCTGCCGGATGTTGCTGCCTTCGCCGCGCAGAAACACCGTGACGCCTGTAACAAGCAGTATCGGGATAAGAAGCGGCTGCCGCACCATCAAAAGCTGCGTCACGACGGCGGAACCGACATCTGCACCAAGCAGTATCGCCAGACCGGTCGCCGTCGCAAGCCCGCCCCTGGAGACAAAGTTGGACACCAGAACCGCGACGGCTGTGGCGCTTTGCAGCAGGACAGCCGCGCCCATGCCTGTGGCTGCCGCAACCAGCCGGTTCCCGGCAGAATGGCGCAGCCAGATGCGCAGCGGCGCAGCAAATCCGCGTTCGACCCCCGTACGCACGAGGCGTACAGCCCAGATCAGCAGGGCCGCTGCGCCTGCGATATGTACCAGTATCTGGATTGCATGCGGTTCATTCACCGGTCTGTTTTTCCATATCTTTGTTGGTCAGAAGGAATAGGGACCCGATCCGGCCACCGGCCCGATGCGGACCGTTTGAAACCCGGCGTCCCAGCGATGCAGAAGGCATCCATCTTCCTCAGTCATAAACCCGACAGGCCCGTCAGGACGGCGATCATAGGCAAATGTGCTGCAGGGCGACGGCGCTGAGATGCAGACATGGCCTGCAAAATCGCTGACGATCATACTGTGGATATGGCCGCAGACACTGCGCAGTGTACCTGGATACGCCGCGGCGATATCTCGCAGGTCATCCCTGTTGGTGAGCCGGATGTCATCCATAAAGCCGATGCCGCAGGAAAACGGCGGATGATGCAGTGCCAGAAGCACCGGCGCGTTACCAGCCGCCGATAATGCGGTCTCAAAGAACGAAAGGCTCTCGTCTGAGAGCTTACCCTGTCCCTGTCCTTCGACAAGTGTATCAAGCCCGATCAGGTGGATGTCACCAATCCGGTGTGTCCAGTTCAGTGGGCCGGCATCCGGTAAGACGCCGGCAAAGGCTGCGCGCATGGGCTCGCGTGCATCGTGATTTCCGGCAATAACATAAGTTGGCAGGCCCAGAGGGGCGATGAGCGTCCTGAACCTTTCATAACTTTCAGCGCTGCCGTCATCGCTGAGGTCGCCACTGATCAGCAGCGCATCAACCGGCCCGATCTGGTCGCGGATGCTGTTGATGCGACTCACCAGCCGCTCAAGGGCGTCTGCTGTATCAAGCCGCCCCGACACCCGCGCGCCCGGGGGCACGATATGGGTGTCGGATATCTGCAGGATAGCGGTCATTTAATTCCTGCACGCAGAAAGGCCTGAACAAACTGGCGCTGGAAGATCAGGAAAGCGATCAGCAAGGGGGCCACGGACATCAGCGTCGCCGCAGAAATGATACTGATATCAACGCCGTTTTCAGGTGCTCCAAAGATCGACAGACCAACAGTCAGGGGCCGTGTATCAGGTGAATTGGTCACGATCAGCGGCCACAGGAAATTATTCCAGTGTGTTGAAACAGAGACCAGTGCGTAGGCAAGGTACGTAGGCTTTGCCAGCGGTACGTAGACCCGCCAGAGAATGCCCAGCAGGCCGCAGCCTTCGATCCGGGCAGCCTCATGCAATTCTATGGGCACACCTTTGAACGCCTGCCGCATCAGAAAAATGCCGAACGCACTGGCCATATAAGGCATACCGACGCCGAGAATGGTGTCGAAAAGACCAAGCCGCGAGATCATGGCGTAGTTCTCCACGATCAGCACTTCGGGCAGGATGAAGAGCTGCATCAGAACAAGAATGAACACGTAGTCCTTGCCGGGAAAGTCAAGCTGCGCAAAGGCGAAGCCCGCCAGCGTGGTCAGCACGAACTGGCCGATCAGGATCACAGTCACAAGCATGAATGTATTGAGGAAATACTTCAGCCAGGGCGCGCCTGCCCAGGCCACCCGGAAATTGTCCAGCGTCCAGGGCGAAAACAAATTCAGATTGACGGCATCTGACGTGGAATGTGTGGCGGCCCAGAAGGCGAACAGCAGAGGTGCGATCCAGATGATCGCCAGCAGGATCGCACCAAAGCTGTCCATGAATGTGGTCAGGCTCTTCATTGGTAGTGCGTCCTTTTATCAAGGTAGAAGAACTGGATCGCAGCCACGATCCCGAGTACCGCAATCACCATAATCGTCATGGCCGCCGCGCTCGGCGCATCAAAGAAGGCAAAAGCCATCTCCCAGATGTAATAAAGGATCAGTTTGGACGCGTCGGACGGGCCACCTTTGGTCAGAATAAACAGATGGTCGATCAGCTTAACGGAGTTGATCATCGCGTTCACTGCGATGAAGAGCGTGGTTGGCATCAGCAGCGGCAGGACGATGCGCCGGGTGTAGGTCCAGCGGCTGGTGCCCTCAATATCAGCTGCTTCCTTCAGGTCCTCGGGGATGGTCTGCAATGCGGCGAGGTAGAAGATCATAAAGAACCCTGCCTCTTTCCAGATCGTCACAATGATAATCGCCCAAAGCGCGGTTTCCGGCTGGCCCAGCCAGTTGACGGAAGGCAGGCCAAACAGGCTGCCGATCTGGTCGAGCACACCAAGGCCAGGCGTATAAAAGAACAGCCACAGGTTCGCAGCCGCGATCATGGGCAGAACGGTTGGCGTGAAATAGGCAGTGCGCACAAAGCCGCGCGCGCGGATCTTGCCATTTGCCCAAAGCGCCATCGAAAGTGCGATGAAAATCGACACCGGGATTGTAACACCTGCATAGAGCAGGTTGTTCTTGACCACGATCCAGAATGTCGGGTCAGCAAAGAGCTCGGCGTAGTTTTCAGTGCCGACAAATTCGGTGGGGTTGCGACGGGTGCCGCGGGAAAAAAGGCTCGACCACAGCGTCGCGACTGATGGGTAGAAGGCGAAAAGCGTCAAAAGCACTGCGGCGGGGGACAGCAAAAGCCAGCCATAGATGGCCTGCCGGCGGCGTTCGAGGTTGGCATGGGCTGACATGACGCATCTCCGCTTGTTGGGAAAGTCGGGCCAGCGCGAGCGGTGCGCCGGCCCTTCCGGGAGGTTACTGGTAGTCGCTGAGCAGGCGCACGGCGGCGGCCTGTGCCTCGGCCAGGGCCTCGGCCGGCTCTTTTGAGCCGGTCAGTGCGGACTGGATTGCGTTGTTCAGGCCATCACGGACCCGCGCGGTCTCGAAGGTTGAGAATTCAGCCACAGCGTTTTCCAGCTGGTTGCGTGCCACAAGCGCAGGCGGAAACTCAGCCGTATAGGTCTGAAGCGCATCGGTCTCATAGGCGGCCGGTGACACGCCCATATAACCTGTGCCGATCGACCATGCGGCGGCCTGTTCCGGCGATGTCATGAACTGCATCAGTTTAAGCGCTGCGGCACGTTCCTCGTCGGTTGTATCCTTGAAGAGATAAAAGTTACCGCCGCCGGTGGGCGAGCCCTTGCGCACGTTCGCCGGCAATTCGGCTACACCAAATTCAAAGCCGGCACCGTTTTTAACTGCTGTCAGGTTGCCGGTTGAGTGCCACATCATTGCGGTCTGACCTTCGAGGAACGCCTGACGCAACGTGCCCCATTCAACGGTGCCTGTCGGCATGATGCCGTGCTCGGTTGAGAGTGATTTCCAGAACTCCAGCGTCTCAACCACGGTCGGATCGTCAAAGTAAGTGGTCAGGCCATCGCCGGACATCACCTCTTTGCCGTTCTGGATGGCGAGCGCCTGGAACATCCAGTAGGGATAGCCAGTGGACGGGATCATCAGGCCATAGGTGTCCCCTTCGGTCAGGGCCTTGCCCATCTCGATCATCTCGTCCCAAGTCGCTGGCGGTGCTTCGGGGTCAAGGCCGGCTGCGCGGAACATGTCTTTGTTATAGTATGCCACGATTGTGGAGCGCTGGAACGGAATGCCCCATGTCTGGCCTTCGATTTTGCCATTCGCCATAAGGGCGGGGTAAAAGCTGTTCAGCCATTCCTTGTCGGCGTCAGACGTTGCGACGTCTTCGAAGGGGACGATCAGGTCCTGTTCAATCAGGTCATAGGCGTCGATGGAGAACATTACAGCCAGTTGCGCAGGTTCCCCCGAGGCAAGCGCCGACAGAGCACGCACACGCGTGTCATCGTAGTTGCCCGAATAGATCGCGTTCACGCTGATGTCAGGGTTTGCGGCTTCAAAGTCGGCAACGATGCCGTCGACCACTTCAGTCAATGCGCCCCCGACAGCAATCGGGTAGTACATTGTCAGCTCGGTTTCGGCACTTGCCGATGCGCTCAGACCAACGGTGATCGCCGTTGCCAGACCCAGTCCTGTTGTCGAAAATAGTTTCATATCTCTCTCCCTTGGATGTCGATTGTTGTTGTGTGAGCCGGTGGTTTTTACCCGGCCAGTCGTTCGCCTGCAGCGTCAAAGACGTGCAGATGTTCGTCGTGAAAGGTAATGTCGATCTCCTTGCCTTCTGCCATCATCGAAAGGCCCGGTCTGAGCACGCACAGACCCGCCGCACCCGCGTGATCCAAACCAATCAGTGTCTCGGCCCCCAGAAACTCGCTTTCATTCACGGTGCAGCGCATCCGCCCCTCACCCCGTGGCACAATCGAGATGTTCTCGGCTCTGATCCCGATTGTCCTGTCCTCGCCAAACCCGTCCAGAACGGAGGACCGGAGCAACGCCATCGGCGGCGCACCGACAAATTCAGCAACAAAGGTGTTTCTCGGCCTGCTGTACAGATCCTCGGGTGAGCCGACCTGCTGAATGTGTCCGTCCTTCATCAGCACAACAGTGTCGGCCATGCTCATGGCCTCGGTCTGGTCGTGGGTCACATAGACGACCGTGATGCCCAGATCGCGTTGCAGTTTCTTGATGTCCTTGCGCACAGCGTTGCGCAGCTTTGCGTCAAGGTTGGACAGCGGTTCATCCATCAGACACAGGCGCTGCCCCGCCACGATCGCGCGGGCCAGGGCAACACGCTGGCGCTGCCCCCCCGACAATTCGCCGGGCTTTCGATCTTCCAGACCGAGCAGTCCGGTGATTTCCAGGGCGCGGTGGAGCTTCTCCAGCCGCTCTTTCTTTGGCACGCGCCGGACCTTCAGACCGAACATGACATTTTCGGCAACCGACAGGTGCGGGAAGAGGGCATAGGACTGAAACACCATCGACAGGTTCCGGTCAGAGGCAGCACTTGTCGTTACGTCCCTGCCATCAATCTCGATCCTTCCCTCGTCGGGCAGTTCCAGACCTGCCAGAAGACGCAGCGTCGTTGATTTCCCACACCCCGACGGACCCAGAAGGGCCGTAAAACTGCCTTCGGGAATATCCAGTGTGATGCCTTCAACGCCTAACTGGCCGTTCCAGCGTTTAGCTACGTCTTTGAGCGCCACAAACGGGGATGAGTTCGTCATTTTGCTTCTCCTTCGGCCACAAGCAGCCGGTCATTGACCGCATCAAGCAACGGGGCGAATTCCGGACCCGGCCGCTGATCCATAATAATTGTGTCGATGTCAGTGATGCTGTCGCCGAGGGCAGGCGCCGGACGCCCGAACTTGGACCGGTCCACAACGAGGAGTGACTTTTTTGAACTTGCCCGTATTTTCTGCCGTGCCCGGACTTCTGTTGCGTGAAAATCCAACAGGCCGCCATCAAGCGCAATCCCCGCCACGCCAAAGACGCCAAATTCTGCTCTGTACTGCCCAAAGAACTCCAGAACCTCATTGCCGAGAATGTCACGGTCCGGAAGCCGTAATTCCCCGGCAGGCAGGATGATCCTGTTTGACAACTCATCGCTCAGAGCCATTGCCGCATTCAGATTGTTTGTAATGACGGTCAGGCCTTTTCTTTTGCGCAGAGCCTGAGCAACGCTCAAGGGCGTCGAGCCGATGGAAATGAATACTGAGGATCCATCCGGGATCAGGTCTGCCGTAGCCCGGCCGATTGCAATTTTGCCGTCCGGATTGGTGTCGGCACGCTGATCAAAGGGGGTGTTCAGAAACTCACGGCTTAATTCAATCCGACCGTGAACGCGGTGCAGCATGTCACCTTCGCAAAGAGTGTCCACATCACGGCGGATCGTCTGCATCGAAACCTTAAACCGTTCTGCGAGAGAGCCGACGGTCACGGCGCCCCGCTCCAGCACCAAAGCCGAGATCGCTTCACGCCGTCTTTGTTTTTTTGAAGACATCTCCCCCCACCCCGGTTGTGTGCCTGCCATCACAGTAGGCAGGAGAAAACAACAAAACAACATTTTTATTCTTACGTTGAACTGAATAAAATTTAGTTTTGGGCTTATAGTGCTGAAAGCGTGGCAAAATCCTGGTATCTAATTCCGATAAATGTAGTTTTGTTGCTTTTCTTTTGCTTCAGTTGGTTTTCCTGAAGCTGATCCGACCGAAGGAGCCATTAAATGAAGAAGGGAAGCATGCCGGCTACGCAGGCGACTTTTAACGGCTACAGGCAGGTTTCTTCGGTGACCCGAAGCAGGCATCCGCGAAATCTATCTGGGTACCGGGTCATTGCCGCCCATTCACCGGCTCAGAAAGCTGTCGGCCTTCATCGTTTCCGCAACGGGCGCGCCGATCCGGTTCAGGATTGTGGGCGCCAGCTGCAGCTGGTCAATCACCGTGTTCTTCGAGGGGCCATCCGCCGGACCGAAATAATACAGAGCCGCCTCCTGTTGCAGAGGGTCACGTCCCCCGTGGTGACCACGCGCGTCCTGACCATGATCTGCGGTCACAATGACCTCGTAGCCCGCGTCCACCCAGCGGGGAATGAAGGGCGCCAGCATTTCGTCCATCTGCGCACAGGCGTGATCCATTTCCTGACAGTCGTGGAAAAAACGGTGGCCCATGCTGTCGAGTGTGCAGGTGTGCAGCATCCCGTAATCCAGACCAAACCGTTCTGTGAGGCTGGTGAGCGTTGCGAAGAGATCCAGATCTGAGGGGGTCATCTGATTGATCAGGCCATAGCCGGTCATCGTGTGGAAGCGGCCGTGATTTATAGTGTCGCTCTCGGGTTCGTCGTATTCAATATCACGTACCGGCTTGAAGGGATGCCGGTTGAAAAATTCCGACCAGAATGAATGCGCCACGGCGCCGGTGACGCCACCGGCAGCGCGCACCTGAGAAAACACATCCCTTTCTTTCAGGCGAAACACATTGCCATTGCCGGTACATCCATGCACCGACGGGGCCACGCCGGTATGTATCGACGCATAGCATGATGCTGATATGGACGGCAGAACTGACCGGAGTTTCCAGACCCGGGCATCTCCTGAATCAACCCATCCTTCAAGGTTTCCGAACAGGCGTCGC
The DNA here is from genome assembly GCF_012932215.1 of Roseobacter ponti. Taxonomy (GTDB): domain Bacteria; phylum Pseudomonadota; class Alphaproteobacteria; order Rhodobacterales; family Rhodobacteraceae; genus Roseobacter; species Roseobacter ponti. Next base: position 672,023 of record NZ_CP048788.1, read on the forward strand.
CAGTTGCGGTAGGGGACACCGTCGAGAATGATCAGCAAAAGCTTATTCTTCATTGGTTTCTCCCACAGGCGCCCGACATTATGACCGTGCGGAGGTTGTGAGTACAATGGTCAAACGAGAGGCCCGTCGCGCGCTTTGCGTGGATATCGGGAAATGCACTGTTCGAACACGGAGCATGGTTACATTCTGGTCTTGGACCACACCGTACAGAATGTTGCGGGGTTTTAGCGCTTTGGGCTTACTGTGCAACAAAGTCCGCTCCTCGCGTTTTCAGAAATTTTACCTTGAGAATACCCTGCATCGAGGCCTGCGCTTTTCGCTTTAACGCTGATATTGACCGGGGCCGAGGTCACAGATCGGTGTTAACGCTCTGCATCTCCCAGAAGCATGGTTCTCAGATCATGCTTAACTGCCGGCAATTCATTCAGATTAAGCGCGGAGTGCAGATCGACGAGATGGCTTTGCATCAGTTCTTCTGACAGTGCGCCGTCATTCTCGCTGATTGCCCTGATCAGTGCATGATGTGCCTGGCTTTCACACAAGGCACTTTCCCGCCGCCAGTACAGCGCGATGATCAGCGAGGAACGCGCGATCAGAACGCTTACCATATCCGCGATGGTCTGCTGCTTCGCAATCCGCGCTATTTCGATGTGAAACTGCCCGGACAGATACAGGGCGCGCCCACGATCACCGGCCTCTGTTGCTGCGTGCTCCCGGGCGATGTGATCTTTCAGCAGGGCAACATCACCCGGCGTCGCATTTAAAGCGGCACTTCTGGCCGTTCGCGGCTCCAGCAGTTCGCGGGCCTCAAAGACCTCCTGGGCTTCTGTAAGACTGGGTTGTGCAACAAAGGCACCGCGGTTGCGCTTGATTTCCACGATTTGCTGATGTGCCAGCGACTGGAGTGCCGCGCGTACGATTGTGCGTGATACGCCGTAGATATCGGACAGATCGTCTTCGCCCAGCTTGGTGCCCGGAACCAGACGGTGTTCGTGAATGGCTTGTGACAAAGCACCTGAAATTGTGTCGGCAGATGGGTTGCTCGGAACGGACCCAGGGGTAATCAGCGACATGACGATCTCCTCCCGGTCGAAATGACAGAGAGAGATTCGAGAAACAACCCAATTCAGATACCTCACAATTTATCGACAAAATTGTATACAATATTGTGCGCAATAATTAATCTTGTCCCTTTTTAAGCGCTTAAGAAACAGGCCCTGGCTGCAAAACACTCGGCGACAGCTCGTAAAGTGATTGCGCCACCCCGGCCCGAAAGCACTGCTGGTGCAATCTTTGAGGTTGGGGGACTGTGTGAGCACTCAGGATCTGGAAATGGTTGCGGTGACCAAGCGCTACGGCGCAACGGTGGCCGTTGACGCGATCAGCTATCGCTTCAGGTCTGACAGCTACACGTGTCTGCTGGGGCCGTCAGGCTGCGGGAAATCTTCGACACTGCGGATGATCGCCGGCCATGAAAGCATAAGCGACGGATCTGTTGTGCTGGCGGGCCGTGATATTTCAACTCTGCCGCCGGCGCAGCGCGGCACCGCGATGATGTTTCAGAATTACGCGTTGTTTCCCCATCTGAGTGTTCTGGATAACGTGGCCTTCAGCCTGAAGATGAAGGGGACGGGCACATCTGAACGACATGCGCGCGCGCGCGAGATGCTGGAGCTGGTCGACCTGACGGACCTCGCGGACCGGATGCCTGACCAGCTTTCGGGCGGGCAGCAACAACGCGTGGCACTTGCGCGCGCGCTGATCACCCGCCCGCAGGTTCTGCTGCTGGATGAGCCGCTGTCTGCCCTTGATCCGTTCCTGCGCATTCGCATGCGGGGCGAATTGCGCAAGCTGCAAAAGGAACTGGGGATCAGTTTCATCCATGTCACGCATGGTCAGGACGAAGCGCTGGCTCTGGCCGACGATATTATCGTGATGAACAATGCCGTGATTGAGCAGGCCGGGCCCGCACGTGATGTTTTCAATGCACCGGCAACCCGGTTTGTGGCGCAGTTCATGGGCGGCCACAACGTCGTGGCTCTGCCAGATGGCCATTTCGCGATCCGTACGGATGCGGTTTCGGTTACCGAACCCACGCAGGGCGCGGTCGAGGGAAATGTGACAGCCGTGGAATATCAGGGCACCCATGTGTCCCTGTCCGCCCGGATCACAGGCGACCAGGAGGTCATGGCCCTCATCCCGGACACCACCTTTTTTGCCAACCCGCACCACCCCGGTGACCGGATCGGTCTGCACTGGGACGCCAATGATCAACACAAACTGACCGCATGAGAGCGGCGCTTAATTTTCCAACCAAGACCCGTCTGACAAGGAGACTGAACATTGACTAAATTTACTCAAAGAAATGGCTTAAGCCGACGCACTCTGCTGAAAGGTGCCGCATCGACGGCTGTGGCCGCGGGTGCAACCACGCTGGGCGCCCCGATGGTCTGGGCGCAGAATATCAGGGACGTGACACTGCGCCAGTTTGGAACCGGTGTGTCCAATCTCAATGATGTGGCCAATAAGGTGCAGGAAGACCTTGGCTTTACGCTTGAAATGACCGCGCTTGATACTGACAGCGTGACCCAGCGCGCAGCGACCCAGCCCAACAGCTTCGACATCGCAGACATCGAATACTTTATCTGCAAAAAGGTCTGGGCGGCGGGCAACCTGCAGGCGATGGACACGACGAAAATCAACAACTACGACAAGATCGCCGGCACGTTTCGCAGCGGGAAACTCACACCGACAAGCGAGATTGCGCAGGGCACGGCCCCTCATACCGTTGGCTTTACATCCGGGCCGAACGGTACCGATTTCGTGGACGGGGAATCCGGTTGGATGACGCTGATCCCGACGATTTACAACGCCGACACGCTGGGTATTCGACCGGATCTGATCGGGCGTCCGATCACCAACTGGTCCGAGCTTCTGAACCCTGAATTCAAAGGCAAGGCCTCTATTCTTGATATTTCGTCGATCGGGATCATGGACATGGCGATGGTGGTCGAATCCATGGGCGAATACACTTACCCCGACAAAGGCAACATGACCAAAGAAGAGATCGATCTGACGATTGGTATCTTTACCGAAGCCAAGAAGAACGGCCAGTTCCGCGCATTCTGGAAATCTTTTGATGAAAGCGTCAACCTGATGGCATCGGGAGAGGTTGTCATCCAGTCCATGTGGTCACCTGCCATCACCGCCGTTAAATCCCAGGGCATTCCGTGCGTCTACCAGCCACTGGAAGAAGGCTATCGCTCATGGGGCGGCGGTCTGGGCATCTCGGCGGCGCTGTCTGGCATCGAACTGGAGGCCGCCTACGAATACATCAACTGGTACCTCTCCGGTTGGGTTGGCGGCTACCTCATGCGTCAGGGCTATTACTCTGCCGTTCCGGAGACGTCCAAAGAGTTCATGTCCGCAGATGAATGGGGCTTCTGGTACGAAGGCAAAGCCGCTGAGGGCGATATCCTGTCTCCGACAGGTGACAAACTGGCCGGGGCAGGCGAGATCCGCGATGGCGGGTCGTTCCTTGATCGGATGGGGTCTGTGGTCTGCTGGAACTCAGTCATGGACGAAAATCAGTACATGGTCCGCAAGTGGAACGAGTTCATAGCCGCTTAAAGCCAGTCAAGGGTGCGCTGCAAGACGGCGCACCCACACCGGATCTGAGAATTTCTCGATGAAAAAGCTTCGCGATAATCCCGCATTCTCCAGTCTGCTGATGGTGTCGCCATTGGCTGCCATTTTGCTGATTTTTCTGGTGCTTCCGATCATTCTGATCGTAATTGTCAGCTTCTGGCGGGCTACGGAATTTTCGATCATTCCTGCGTTTGAATTCGATAACTACGCATTCCTGTTCGGATCATCGGTGACCTACACCGTCTTTTTCAACACGTTCAAATACGCGCTCATCACCTGGGTCTGCACACTGCTGACCGGGTTCACAGTCGCCTATTATCTTGCGTTCCACATCCGCAGCCTGACCTGGCAGATTGCCCTGTTCCTGCTCTGCACGATCCCGTTCTGGACAAGCAACATCATCCGCATGATCTCCTGGATTCCCTTTCTGGGACGCAACGGGATCGCCAATTCAACGCTTATGTCATGGGGTGCCATCGACGAACCGATTGAATGGCTGCTGTTTTCAGATTTTGCGGTGATCCTCGCCTTTGTGCATCTCTACACGCTGTTCATGGTTGTGCCGATCTTCAACACGATGATGCGCATCGACAAATCGCTTATCGAAGCCGCCCGTGATGCAGGTGCGAACGGCGCGCAGATCCTCTGGAATGTCATCATTCCCCTGACCAAACCGGGGATCATGATCGGGACGATCTTTGTGGTCACGCTGGTTATGGGTGATTTCATTACGGTGCGGTTCATGTCCGGGTCGCAATCGGCCAATGTGGGGCGCCTGATCTCGAACGACATTGCCCTGCTGCAATATCCCAGCGCCTCGGCCACCGCGATCGTTCTGCTGCTGACCGTGCTGATCACGATCGGCATCCTGCTGCGGTTCGTCGACATCAGAAAGGAGCTGTAGAATGGAACCGCGCCCACGTTCCTTTTACATCCTCAGCGCCTTTTTCATGCTGTTCATACTCTTCCTTTACGGGCCGACCATCACCATCGGCATCCTGTCGTTTCAGGGCGAGGGAGGCGGGCTGACCTTTCCGATGCGCGGCGTGTCGCTCTACTGGTTTTACGACCTGTTCGAGCAACAGGCCGTGGGTGACATATGGGGCAGTTTCCGGCGCAGCTTTGTGCTGGGCCTCATGGTCATGGTCGTCACGGTCGTGGTGTCGGTGATGGGTGGGCTGGCCTTTCGCCGGAACTTTCCCGGATCAGACATCCTCTTTTATCTGATCATCACATCACTGGTGATCCCCTCGATCCTGATCTCGCTTGGTGTCGGTCTGCTGTTTTCCCGATCAGGCCTCGACGTGCACTGGTCCACCTCGGGCTTCGGATCGCAACTGACCTGGACGCTGCCTTTCGGCTTGCTGATCATGTTCGCTGTCTTCAACCGCTTCGACAAAAGCTTTGAAGAAGCTGCACGCGATCTCGGCGCGACCCCCTGGCAGACCCTGCGCCACGTGGTGCTGCCGATTATCGCACCATCTCTCATTGGGGTCGCGCTGTTCGGCTTCACGCTCAGCTACGATGAATTTGCCCGCACGCTTCTGACATCGGGCAGCTACAACACGTTACCGCTCGAAATCTACGGCATGACAACAAACGTCACCTCACCGGTTCTGTATGCTCTGGGGACGCTGACGACTGTCTTCTCACTCGTCATTATCGGCGTATTTCTGTGTGTCGCATTGATCGCCGGCCGCCGCCGTGCACGACAAGGGTCTGATGCCGGAAAGGGCGGGATATGATTGTCATTATCAATCCCAACTCGACGGTATCGATGACGGACGCAATGGTGGAAACAGCGCTGAGAACAATGCCCGATGCAAATGTCGTCGGCTGGACCTCCACGAAAGGTCCGCCTGCCATTCAGGGTGAGCAGGACGGTAAAGCTGCTATTCCTTCTCTTCTGGATCTGGTGAAAGAGGCTGACGAAGCGGAGGCCAGAGCGATTATCATTGGCTGCTTTGATGACACCGGCCTGCACGCGGCACGTGAGATGGCATCCTGTCCGGTTATCGGCATTGGCCAGGCGGCCTATCATCTTGCGTCGCTCTTCGGGCAGCGGTTTTCTGTTGTCACGACGCTGGACGTTTCGGTGCCGGTTCTCACCGCGAATATCAGCAGCTACGGTCTGGAAAAGAACCTTGGGCGCGTCAGGGCAAGCGGTGTGCCGGTGCTCGCACTCGAAAATGATCGTGAAAATGCGACGCGCCGGGTAAAGGAAGAAATAAGAACGGCATTGCGCGAAGATAACATCGACAGTGTTGTTCTGGGATGCGCCGGTATGGTGCACATTGTCAAAGACGGTGATGACGTGCCTGTAAAGATTATCGATGGCGTTCATGCTGCGGTGAAATTTGCGGCGATGTTCTGATCCCGCATTACTCAACGCGCGACTTTCCTGTGACTTCGACATCTGAATCGGGAGGATTAGTTGTGATCCTGCAGTTTGAAAAAGCAGGGTTCTGAACGGTCGTGACAGAGAGCGACGGATTGAACTTAAGCCACCACCAGAATGTTGCGGTCAGAGGCGATCATTGTCCAGGCCCGGGGCTGCATTTCGGATCTGGCCTGATATGACGCAGCGTGCGGGGCCAGGCGCATCAAAGTGATCGCGACAGGCACGCACCAGGTCCTTAACGATCCGACGCGGTCTTGATTTTTCATAGCCAATGGCCAGCGTCAGTGGTGGCAGATTATCTGAAATCGGACGCTCGGTCACGGGCGCGCCGCTGTATGTCCCGGACGTCAGCGGGAGCATGTTCAGAATTGAAATGCCGCGCCCTGAAGCCACAAGGCTGCGCACCATTTCGGTAGAGTTCGCATAGGCCGCGACAGGCTCTTTCCGCGCGCCGGACTTAAAAAGACCCTCGTAATATGATGCAGCGACGGGGCGGTTAAGAACGATCAGGGGATGCTGCGCGATCTGCTTCATGGAAACCGCATCGTGCTTTGCGAGCGGATGCGATTTCGGAAGCAGACAATAGGGCGGGGCCGTGATGAGCGTGTCGTATGCGATGGCGGGTCGGACATCCTCCGAGACGAAGAGAATGGCATCAAAGGTGCCGTTGAGCAGACCGTCCTGCGCTTCATCGTTGTTACATTCCTCAAGTTCGAGCGTGACGTCTGTGCGCTTTGCCAGAAAGGCGTCAAAAACCTGTGGCAGGAACGCAGGCGCGACAGGGGCATAGTAGCCGACCCGCAGTGTCCCGCTGAGCGATTTTTTCAGGCCGGTGCCTTCGAGCAGCAAGGAACGGTAGTCTTCCAGAAGCCGTTCGCATTTGCGCATTACATCGCGTCCGGCAGCGTTGGCCTGAATACCCCGTGCCCGCTGGCGCACCACGAGCGTCAGGTCGAATTCTGCTTCGACCTGATCAATTGCGGCCGAGACCGCGGAGGCCGCGATGTTTAGCTCGGTCGCCGCCCTGGCGATGTTGCCATGACGCAAAGCGGTCGTGAAATATTCCATTGCCTTGAGGGTGAGTGCCATCTTTAACTCTGATTTTCCGATGATATTGATCTTATAATACTGTTTTTCCGATGCAAATTGCCATGTCAAAGTATCAGGACTTTCTGTGAAGGAGATAACTGATGCCTGACGTGCCGCTCAAAGGCTGGAACCATGCGCCGAACGTGCCCCTGCAGGTGTCGCCATTCTTCAGCTGGCCGCCGCGTCCTCTGGCGATGGCAGCGTGGCTGTGGACCTCATGGTTTTTCATCACCGAGCGTTTGATCATTGTCGCGATTGCCTGCATCTCGTTTTACTTTTTCCAGCCCCCGCCCGAAGAAACGCGCACCCTGGCCTTTGGATGGGTTGCCGGGATCTACATCCGCAATGTCGTGTTGATGACCCTCGTTGCAGGGGCGCTGCACCTCTATTTCTACACATTCACAAAGCAGGGGCAGAAGCTGAAATACGATCCGCGCCCGCTGATGAAGAACGGGCGGCAGTTCACCCTCGGCGGACAGGTACGGGACAACATGTTCTGGACGATCGCCAGTGGCGTGACAGTCTGGACAGCCTATGAAGTGCTGATGTTCTGGGCCATGGCAAATGGCTATGCTCCGATGCTGACATGGGCCGGAAACCCTCTGTGGTTCATTGCCCTGTTCCTGTTGATCCCGATCTGGGAAAGTTTCTATTTTTACTGGATCCACCGATTTCTGCACATTCCGTTTTTCTATAAACACGTCCACGCTCTGCATCACCGCAATATCAATGTCGGACCGTGGTCAGGCATGGCGATGCACCCGGTCGAGCACCTGATATTTCTCGGCTCGGTGCTGGTTCACTTTGTGGTCGCGGCGCACCCGATCCACATTCTGTTCCATCTGCAATACTATGCCCTGACGGCGGCAACGACGCACACCGGGTTCGAAGGGATGGTAATCAAGGACAAAAACCGCCTGAAGCTGGGTACGTTTCACCACCAGATGCACCACCGCTATTTCGAGTGTAATTACGGATCCCTCGAACTGCCCTGGGACAAATGGTTTGGCTCGTTCCACGACGGGACCGTTGAATCCGACGGGAAAATCCGCGAAAGGCGCAGGAAATTCACGAACGGAACCAGGTAGATCGGTGGCATGACCGTCAGGGCCTGCCGTACGTCAGAGGCGAGAGCATCATCGTCATGTTTGTCGCTCCGGAGCCTCGCTTGCGCACAAGGCAGCCCTAGTCCCCCTTCAATCTGCTCTGTGCGGTAACCTGTGATGGCTGTCCTGATCCGGTTGTTGATGTGCGGAGGGTCGACCTGATGTGGCGTTGCCTGACTGGCGCCCAGATCGCCGGATTTAAGTCTTTCAGAGGTACTGGACCTGGAAAATTTAATTCAGACATTAAAACGCACTGATTAAACAGCCGGAAAAGATGATGGTATGGATGATCCCCGGCCCGTTACCTCCCCGTTTCCAAAGATTTTAGCAGGCCTTCCGGGCAGTGCCTTTGCTCACAGTGGTGAACTCGGGCCTTTGCGCCGTTTCCTCGCGGCTGTGTCGGTAACATCGGACATTTTCAGGAAATGCTACGGGCTCGGATTATCCTGACGAAGGCACCGCAGATGCGGGATCTTCAGACTGCGAGAGTTCTTTCCCTGTGGCCGCAAGGGCCCGGCGAACGCATGTGTCCCGAAAGCCGGCCCGCACAGGCGCAAAGACTTTTTCATCCTCAGGTTGTCCTGATCAGATCAGTCACACCCATAGCCCGGACCGGCCTTGTAATATTCAGACGGCCGGGCACTCTGCCAGGCAAAACATTCTGGTGACCTGCGCAAAAACGCTGATACAGTAACTCAGGTAAAAATCTGATTTGTTTTGACAAATACAGGGATTGTTGCTCGTCGTGAGAAATCATTCACCAGAAGCAGACCGACCTGCCGTTTCTGTCATCGCGCCGGCCTACAACGAGGCAGAAAGCATCGGTCTCTTTTACGAGCAGGTTGTCGTCGCGCTTGACCCGGTGATCCCGGATTTTGAGCTCATCCTGGTCGATGACGGCAGCACTGATTCAACGTTCTCGATCATCGAGCAGCTTGCACAGAAAGACAGCCGCGTCACAGGAGTGAAATTCCGGCGGAATTTCGGACAGACGCGTGCCATGGCAACCGGGATCGACCTTGCCCGGGCGCCCATCCTCGTGACGCTCGATTCAGACCTGCAGAACGATCCGGGCGATATCCCTTTGCTTGTCGGGGAAATCAGCAAAGGTCATGACATTGCCGCCGGATACCGGATCAGACGCCAGGACAGGTTCCTGACGCGCAAACTGCCGTCGGTCGTTGCAAACTGGCTGATTGGCCGTGTCACCGGTTTACCGATCCGCGACAATGGGTGTTCGCTCAAAGCCTACCGCGCGGAGGCGATCAAACAGGTGCCGCTATATTCTGAGATGCACCGCTTTATTCCGTCGATGTCGATCCCGGGCGGGGTCAGTGTGGTCGAGGTCGGTGTGCGCCATCACGCCCGGCAGTTCGGAACTTCGAAATACGGTCTGGCACGGATTTACCGGGTTTTCTTCGACCTGCTGGTTGTGCGCCTGATCATCAGCTTTGCGGCGCGTCCCCTGACCTGTTTCGGGGGTGCGGGTGCAACCGCTGTCCTGATACTCATCGTCACCATCACGGCGTCGATGCTGGGACCGGAGGGATCCGGCCAGGTGTTTCTGACGGTTTCAATGCTCATCGGTTCGGCAGCTGTCTTTCTTTTTATGGCCGGCGTCACCATTGCGCTTGCACAGGAAGGCATAAACGCCGGTAAACGGCTGGATGATGAGGTGGTTTGCGGGCAGGACGAACGCATTCACCCGGTAGCAGAGCAGTGATCGCATCGTGTCGTCCATAGTGCAGGCAAAGCCGGATATTTCGGGTCGGGCGGACGCAGATGCCGGGAAGCTGTCAGGGCTTGAAAGCGTTTCTGTCATCGTCCCGTCATTCGACAGGGAAAACGATCCGCTCGAGTATCTCAATGCCTGTCGCGAGGCGATGAAGGGCATCGTCGATCCGGTTGAATTTATAATTGTGGGAGGTGCTGAAACGCGCGAGGCGGTTCAGGCGGCTCAGGACGCAGGCTTTGACTGGTCTGATCTCTTTGCTTTTGAAGCAAGCTCCGCCGGTGGCGAAGACTGGAGCCTGAAACTTGCGGTTTCACGGTCGAGAGGCGACCTGATCCTGACACTGCCCGGATGGCATGCGCCTTCCGCCGATACCATCCGCGCACTGTTTGACGGGCTGGCAGGGCATGATCTTGTAATCGGCGTCAGCGAAAACGCGCATCACCGGGGCCTGCGCCGGTGGGTTCTGAAACGCGCGATCAAAGTATTTTTCGGCCACGACTACAGCGACCTTTTCTGCCGCCTCCGACTTGGCAGGCGCGCGGTATTCCGCGAGGCTACAGATCTTGGAATCCGACAGCATTTCCTGCCACTTATCGCGGAATGGCGAGGCTTCAGGGTGGCCGAGCGACAGGTACCTGCTGAGGATTCCCGTCTGCCGCAAAGGTCGGTCTGGCAGCCTGGCTTGAAGCGCCACTTCGTTGCGACGGCGGACTTTCTGATGCTGTTCATTCTGATGAGATTTCTCGACCGGCCGCTCCGCTTTTTCAGCGCGATCGGCGGCCCGCTTTTTCTGATCGGTTTCTTTGTGACCGGCTATCTCATCATCGAACGCCTGCTGGGCCTCACGTCGCTGGCCGACCGTCCGGCATTTGTTATCGGCGTGCTTTTCATTGTCCTCGGGGTGCAGATCATCGCGATCGGTCTGATCGGGGAAATCATCGTCTATACTTCGATGCGGCGGCGCAAGGTTGATGAAATCGAAAAGCTTGTGCGATCAGACGAATGAATACTGAAAAACCAGGATCACCCGCGATCAGGACAAAGCCCGCGCATGGCGCCCCATGTGATCCGGCCGAGGATTCAGGGCTGTGCCGTGCTCCCGCGTTCTTCACGGCCCGCCCGAAAGGCTGTTGATGTCCGGCAATGATCTGCACCGTGATGCCCAAGCGCCTGAAACGGGGTCCGCGCTGGCCCTGATCCCGGCGACTGTCGCTGTCTTTCTGCTCGCCGCTGCAACGCGCCTTTTACATCTGTCCGCCGAGCCTCATTTCGATGAACTTTATCATGTGCTCGCGGCGCGTGGGCTGATTGAGTACGGTGAACCTCGTATTCTGGGCGGCCTCTATGAACGGGCGCTCGGTTACACAGGAATGATCGCCATTGTTTTCACAGTCTTCGGCGAGAGCCTCGAAGCCGGGCGCCTGACGTCGGTCCTGTTCGGGTCCGCGCTGGTTGCCGGGATTTTTGTCTGGGTACGGCACCTTGCCGGCCGGACCGCCGGGTTGGTTTCCGCCGCAATGGCGATCTTATGGCCGACCGGAATCGAAGTGTCGCAGATGATCAGGTTTTATGCGCCGTTCGGGCTTGTTGCCTTTCTCGGCTTTGTCGCTGTTTACACGGCTGTGTATGAGGCCCGTGCGATCCGGACGAAGATCCTGCTGGCATCCCTTGCCGTCATCCTCTTTGTACTCGCCCTCAGGCTTCAGGAGATCATGATCATCGGACTTGTTGGTCTGGGGGTCTGGGTCTTCCTTTTCTTAGCACTGCCAGCGATCCTGGCGCACCGGTACCAGAACGTGATCCTGCTGGCATTGCTGGGCGGTTTTGGTGCGGCAGCGGCGCTGATGTGGCAGGCGGGCCTTCCGGATTACTATCTGACAAAGTTCCGCTGGGCGCCCGAGTGGGTCGCTCATCGCCGGAACGAGGAACTGTACTACTCCCGTTTGCTGTACTACGAGTTTCCGCTGCTGTGGCCGTGGATGCCGTTTGCCGCGATGATTGCTATCGCACGCTTCCCGCGGCCGGGGGTGTTCTGCGTGGTGATATTCGGCATCAGCCTGTTGCTGCATTCGCTCGCAGGGATGAAATCCGGACGCTATATTTACTATGTCATGCCGTTGATGTTTGCGGTCTTTGGCATGGCAGCAGCCGTCATCGTTCCTGCAGTTCACCGGATGCTGAAACGCGCTGTTCGTTCAGGATCTGACGTAGTGCAACGTCGGTTATCAGGTTCTGCGATCACATGGGGGCCTATCGCTGTGGCGGGCGTCTTTGCCCTCGCGTTTCTTCCGGCACCGGGGATGTTGACGGGTGGGGACAAAGACCAGAAACCGTGGCAGGCCGCGGCCGAGACGGTCCGGCCCTGGATCGACCAGGCAGATGTGGTTGCAAGCAATCAGGAGCTCTATGCGCTCTATTTTCTGGGGCGCGCAGATCTGACCGTCAGTTCTTCACGACTGTCCGAGCTTTCCGACAGATCGGAGTTCTCGACCGATTTCCGCACGGGTCTTCCCGTGATAAGTGACCCTGCCTCGATCAGGGCCGTTCTGTCGTGCACACCGACTGGTCTGTTCATCATCAGCGGAGGCCAACGGGCAGAATTAAAGTCCTCTTTCACCGCAGTCGCCGACGCCCTGGCGCCGGATACGACGCTCCGATCCTTTGATATCCGCGCCCGACCTCAGGTGGATGCATTCTACTGGGAGACGATGACCACAGACGCGGAGCGCTGCGCTGACATAACAGGCCTGTTTAACAAAGACCGCGGGTAACAGCACCGAACCGCGCTGCCGGCGCCGGTTCCGGGTATGGCGTTAAATTAGATTGTTCCAATACGCCCCGTATCGGGTCACAGTATCGCGATTGTGGGAAGTGAACCAGGAAACGATACGCTGCAAATGCCCGTCCATGTCGCAGTTGCCTGCGACACTGCTTATGCTATGCCACTTGCGGTCCTGATCGCTTCGATCTGCGCAACCGCCGGCAAAGCGCCGATCGTCATCCACATCATTCATCCGGGCATCGATGTGCGTCTGAGAAAGCGGGTCGAACGGTCACTGACTGCGGGTGATGTATCGATCAGCTGGCTGCCGATCGCGCCTGAACGGCTGGAGCAGTTTTCCGCGACAATAGCAGGTTTCGACCATATATCGATCGCCGCCTATTACCGGCTGTTACTGCCTGAACTTCTGCCTTCTGCCATGGGGAGGGTTCTGTATCTGGATTGTGACCTCGTTGTGATGGAGGATCTGGCAGATCTCTGGGCCTGTTCTCTGAAGGGGGCATTATTCGCGGCGGTGCCAGAGCTGTCCGTGCGCGCATCCCGGGCGGCATCTCCTGAAGGCATTTATCGGCCAGCCTGCGTCGGGATGTCGCCTGACCAGAAACTATTCAATTCCGGTGTCATGCTGATCGATCTTGCGCGCTGGCGGGCTGAGGTTGTGGCTCACCGTTGCTTTTCATACATCAAAGCTGCTCAGTCGGTTTCGCGCTGGCACGATCAGGAAGCGCTTAACGTTGTCGCCCGGGGCGACTGGACTGCACTTGACGCCCGCTGGAATGTTACGATGCATGCCTTCAGCAAGGCTGCGGATATGACAAACACCGGGAGACATACCGCAAATCCGGCGATCATCCATTATAACACATCGCGAAAACCGTGGATGGCAGGTTTTCGGGGTGGCTTTCTCAGACAGTTTGAGGACTATCTCGAGCAGACTGACTGGCGAGGAACAAAGCCGTCTCCCTTATCCGTGCATCGCCGGATTTTTGCGCGTGCCCGCCGAATGCTCAGCAAAGCCCGGAGGAAATGCAGGAGCCATGCGGCCGGCATGGCAGCTTCGCGTCGCCGGTGGCTCAGCCGCATCAGGCGATATCCTGTTTCATGGCGTCAGAGCGAAAACGACATTCGGCTCTTTATCCGGAGCACTGAGGCTGAACTCGACTTCGATCTGGCGGCACAGGCGGGATCATCCGGTATTGCACAGTTATTCCACGTTGCCGGAACCGGCACGGGCGGTCAGGACAATTTGAGGCATCTGCTCGAAATCTACGGCCGGGGAGGGTGGTGCATTGTTCTGCCGGCCTGTGCGGATCTGAGTAAGACAGACTGGTTGCGGTTTCGCGAGATGCTGCGGGAGAAGGGCTGCAACGCCTGCCTGATGCGATGGGGGCAGGGCTCAGCGGAACTGCGCAGATCGCAGGGCTATGCCTGGGACGCTTTCTTTCACAGGGTCGTTGCCGGACCGGTGCTGTTTGATCCGGCCACTCCCCCTGAGACTGCGGTTGCGGCATCGCGCGTCGCATTTTTCCGGCTATCTGAAGATGCCGCAATCGGAGAAGACTGCACGATTATCGCAGATGCGGAAACCGCTGAAGACCTGATCAGGCTCTGAGGAAGACCGTCGATTCCGGACGGACAGTCAGCGGGGCTGCGATCTGAGATGATCTGCAAGGCGTATCGCCAGTGCCACGATTGTCAGGGTGGGATTGGCATAGCCCGCGGTCGGGAAGACCGAGCTGCCCGCGATAAAGAGATTACGCATGCCATGCACACGGCAATCCGGATCAACGACACCCTGTGCGGGATCCTCGTGCATTCGGGTGGTTCCGATATGGTGTTTGCCACCGACCATGCTGGCAGGCCACCCGTTCTCCAGCCGGCTGTCATCCACAACAAGCTTTCCGGCTCCGGACCGGGCCATTGCCGCGCCTAAGCTGTCGATGAGGTGAGAGAGGCCGCGTTTGTCATCCTCCCGGATGCGCCAGTCGACCTGTACCCGTTGCATTCCAAAGGCGTCCCTTGCAGGGCCGAGCAGGACGCGACTGTCCCGGACCGGGGTTGTCTCAATAACGGTGCGGACGCTCATAACGTGCTTTGGAACGACCTTGTGGCTGACTGACTGAGCAAGGTTTCGCGTGACCTGGGCTGCACCTTTCACGGCCTGTGTGACATGAGACGCCAGGCGTCCGTCGGACAGGTCATAGTGACGCAGGACTTCTATCAGGAAATTGGCGGATCGCATGGCCGGCGCGTAATACTGCGGCCCTGTTTTATGAGCAGGCCGTCGGATCAGATAGGCTGCGGCCCCGTTCAGCTGCTCGCGCTTCTGGACGGCTTCAGGCAGACGGAAAGCACCATGTCCTCCGGTGATGTCGCCCTGGCTGTCATAGTTTTCTATGACGCACCAGTTGCGATCAAACGCCGGGCCGGACGGTTCAAAGTGGCCCACGGTGAAATATGGGTGATCGGCAAAGTAACGACCAACCAGATCGTGGCGATTGCCGATGCCGGCTCTCTCCGTTCTGTTCGAGGCGAGCATGACACGCGCGTTCTCGATGCCACCGAGAGCCAGGACATATGTCCGCGCGGCGAATTCGATCTTCCGCCCGTTGAAGGTGCGTGCCTTTATCGTCTGAACTTCATTCCCGTTCGGCGAAGACACGATTTCGACCGCATTGGCATTGCGCCACACGGTAACGTTGTCGGACGCCTCCAGCGCCGCGCCATAGGTTTGCGCAAAATCCTTCCGGCGGCTGAACTGATAAATGATCGTCTCGATCACTTCGGGGTCCAGCGGGAGGTCGCAGAGACCTTCCCGTGACAGAGCGGACGGTTCATAGCGATAAGGTCCGAGCGAGACAGTCCTGTGAGCGCGTTCATAGTATGGATCCAGCTCCGCCCTGCTCAGAGGCCAGCCGCTGTTGTCGATCCATTCCCGTTTTTCAAAGTCGAGCGTGTCGAGGGGGCGGCACTGACCTCCCCACCGCGTGGTTGAGCCGCCAAACCGGCGCAGGCGCGACTTTGCGACAGAGAAATTCGGCATGCCGATATTCTCGCCGCGATAGAGCATTTGCGGGCGGTGCCGGAAAGGGGTGTCGCCGCTTTCAACCAGCGCCACAGACTGCGGTGTACCGTTCAGTTCCAGCGCCAGAGCGATGCCGGCTGCACCCGCTCCGACAATGCAGATGTCACAATCAACGCGACCTCCCGGATGGCTGCGCGCATCAATGCCTGCCAAGGCCCTGCTCCTGATGTGATGCGAACAGGGGCTTTCCGCGGAAATCATCCGGCTGCTCAAGTTCCAGCAGAGAAAAGACTGTCGGCGCCAGATCCATGATATGTGCGCCGCTCAGGCCTGCGCCCTTTCCGACGGACGCACCTGCCGCGATCAGGAACCCTTCGGGCCGGTGATTGCCGCTACGGGCCTGCGGGTGCCTGCCTGGCGTAGGCCAGGCGATCTCACCGTACTGAGATGACGTTATCCGGTGGTGCTTTGCCGCCGAAGACGGCGCCCAGCGGACCATGATATCCGGGAGGGTGTTTGCGATCTCAGCATCTTCGCCGAACAGTGTTGTGGCCCTGATCGTCTCCGCGACAAGCGGTTCGCCGCTGTCGGCATCTGCATAAGTGAGTAAACCGGCTTCTATCTTTTGCAGCAGGGCCTCGAATTCTTCTCCCGGCTCCACAATGCCACCACTTTCGCGGCCTTTCAGGTTTACCCTGACATAGCCGTCGAGATCGCTGAAGGCACTGAATGCCCGCGTCCGCGTCCAGTCAATGTTGCTGGTACGCCAGAAGAGGGTGAGCCAGTCCTGCAGGATGCGCGGAAGCCGGGTCTTGACCTTAGCCCGGAAGGATGTCGGAACGAGGATCCGCAAACGGTCCACCCAGCGCTTGTTATGGGCAGAGGCGGCCGCGCCCGGAGCGTTGTCTTCCACCACTCTGCTGAGCATTTCGCGCATAACTTCAGAACGCGACACGTTGACCCCCATGCCGTGAAGCGAGAAGACCATCGCCGTTGCATCCCCGCCTGCCTGCTCAAGCATATCGCCGATCCCGCGATCAATTGCGATATAGACCTGGCGCAGCGCGTCTTTGTGCTCCGCTTTCTGCTCGGGCGTCAGAGTGCCGGAGATATTGGTTTCGTCCCACAGCTGGTGCCCCGCGCGGTGGGTGGCCGCAAGGCAAACGATAAAGAGATCCCAGTCCTCGCGCTTCATAAGATCAACCGAGACCTGGCTGACCAGCTCAGTGGTGTTTATGCACTGATCGCGTACATTTATCATTTCCGCGTAGCTCAGCAGTCGCGATTCCTCGGCATCAAAGGGCGGTTTGCCGTATTCACGTTCGATATTCCGCAACAGGTCGGGAGGTTGCGATGCCGGTTTTTCAAGCAGTTCATGGGTCGCCCAGCCTGAAATCTCCGTGCCGGGAAACGTCTCAGGAGCGTAGGTCAGAGGCACATCAAGTGCGATAACCCTGCGGCCCTTCCGGGCTGCGCTGCGCCAGAAGGGATCAAGCGGTAACCAGTCTTTGCCTGGCCGGTCATGCTTCATCTGTTCCGGGCGCCATTGCAGATAGTGGTAAAGTCCGTGATCAGCCGGAGACGAACTGGTGTAGAAACTGGGCCAGGGCGAGCCGACTAGCCACCTGGCCGTTGATGCAAGGCGTCCGCTGCTGCCTCTGCCTGCAAGGCTCGCCATGTTTGGAAGCGCACCTTCTGCCATCCACTCTTCTATGAGTGAGTATTCAGCAGCATCAAGTCCGATCATGATCACCGGGGCCCGATCAGTATCCGTCATGTTTTGCCGTCTCCATATGCAACGGGGTTGAATGTCTCAGCGCGGCACCCGGCACGAAAACCGAGGCTCCAGGCCGCCAGCCCGACCATCAGGACAGGCGAAAACAATGCGAGCTGCGCTGCTTCGAGCGGATGATTGCGAAATGTCCGCTGAGCCAGCCAGCCCAGCCGTCTGAGCATAACCGCCGGGATGGCCCATGTGTGTCGCCCTAGCGCCCGCTGGGCTTGTGTAAGTTCCAGCATGAGCCGCCCGCGCGCCTGGCCAAACCGGAACTGATGGTGCCACAGGCTGCGCCATGTCGCACGTCCCTGATGTGCGACGCAGGCCGCAGGCGTGAAAAAAATCGCGTCCTTCCACTGCCGGTTCACGGCATAGCAGAACAGGACATCTTCGCCGCAGGCTTCCTGTGTCGCGGGAAACCCTCCGACCTGCTCGAAATCCCGGCGTGAGATGGCGATGTTACAGCTTGCGACGATCTTGTGCCTTTCAGCAGGCTGATGGGGGGACTGTCCTGCGAACTGCATCATATTATCGATAACGCTGATCGGGTGCCAGTGCCGGGCCTGGCCAACGGCGCCGGCAGCGAGGTGCATCTGCTGCTGCAGAGGCCGCAGTAATTCGCGCAGCCAGTCAGCCTGTGCGACGCAGTCGGCGTCAATGAAGGCCAGCCATCTGGCCCTGGACCTGCTGGCACCAAGGTTGCGCGCTTCGCCCGGTAACAGGCCGCCCGGATCGCGCAGGATGTGGACTTGTTCATAGCGACCGCCTGCTGCCAGCACCGCGTCGTCTGCTGCAGAATCCACAACGATGATCTCGAAACTGCCGGAATAATCCTGTTGCAAAAGGCTGCGAAGGCAGGCGTCCAGCTCCTTTGCGTGGCCACGGCACGGAATAACAACCGACACAGAGAGCGGCTGTTCGGTACCCGGCGCCGTCATGCGACAAATCTTCGTGCGAGGCGCCAGTAACCGTCGAGGAGGAGACTGAAACCATGTGCGAGCGACTTCTGTGTGCGGCTGGTCAGAAAACCGGGAGCAAGCGGCAATGGACCCCCCGAAAGCAGATCACGGTCGCCGCGTACTCTTCTGCTCTGGATCCACCCCCGGCGCCTGAGGATTTCACGCCGGTTCTGAACCTGCCAGATCCAGGCCTTCCCCCATGCGCGGGGTTTGCCCATGCCGATTGCTGAAACCAGCGATGCCAGCTCATATAGCACCAGCGCCGGCGCCAGGAGCAGTATGGTCCGCCAGCGGTAGTGAAGAAAAATCGTCAGCAAACGGTGGCGCATCGAGAAATATGCCCGATGCTCGGGGTATGTGCCCTTCCCGCGGAAGGACAGACCAGGCGTCCCGTCGCCGCGTTCATGCAGGACCTCTGCACCCGCCTCGCACCAGATCTGATGTCCCAGAGCTCTCATGCGCAGTGAAAACTCGAGGTCTTCGAAGTAAAAGAACATCATGGGCTCGAACCCACCGGCTGCAAGCACCTCGTCGCGCGCGACAAGCATGCAGGCGCCGATGCACCCGTCGACAGGTCCTGATGTCGCCGGGGTGTCCGCGAGCGTCCGGTAGGCGTTGCACAACCCAAGGGTGCCCACAAAGTGCGCGGTCGCGCCATCAGCCTGAACGATGTTCTTTTCCGGCTGCAGGCGAATGCGGGGGCACACGACCTGTGATTTCGATGTGCGCATCGCGTCCAGCATCGCGGTGACAGAGCCCGGCTGCACGTAGATGTCGTGATCCAGCATCAGGACAACGGGCGTATCGAGCGCCTCAAGACCGGCATTTCGTGCTTTGGACAGGCCTGCGTTCTGCCCCATCGCAAGTATCTCGACCTCCGGAAACACCTCCTGCACCTTCTGATCGCTGCCGTCTTCTGATGCATTGTCGACGACCAGGACCCGTGAGAAACGCTGTTCCTGCTCTGCCAGCGCGCGTATGACACGCAGGATCCGGTCGCCGCTGTTAAAATTGATCGCAAGGACTGCGACGTCAGATCTGGTATCAATCAGTCCCGTCATCGCGCGGCCAGCAGTTTTGTGTAAACAGCTTCGATGCGGGCGGCGGCCTGCTCCCAGCTCAGCTCCGTCCGTGCAATTTCCTGGGCGCGCTGTCCCAGCTTCCGACGCAGTCCGGAATCCCTGATGAGCCGCTCTATGCAACGTGCCATTGCATCAATGCTTCCGTCGGGCACGATCAGCGCGCTCTCTTCGTTTTTGATATGTTTGGCCGAGCCTTCAAAGCTTACAATGGCACAGCCCGCGGCCATATAGTTCAGCAGCTTCTGGGGCAGGCCGGCGCAGTCGATCCGCGGATTTACTGCAATCGCGCATTTCGCGAGGCTGTCGCCGAGGTCTGACAAAGCGACGGAACGGAACTCGATGGCATCAGATATGTTCAGGGCGTCCGCCTGTGCCCTGTAGGGCGCGAAGTCAGACCCGCTCAGCATAACCAGTCGCACATCCGGCACACGCGTCCGCACAAGCGCAAAGGCCTCAAGCAGGTTTTCGATCCCCTGATAAGGTGCGAAATTACCGGCAAACACAATTGTCGGCTGATCCGCAGGGGTGATCTCATTTGAAGCGAAAAGTTCGCGCTCCACACCGTTGGGTATGCAGGTGATATCCGCCTGCGACAGTTTTCCCTGCTGCAGAATGGCCTGCTCGATTTCACCTGAAACCGTGATCAGATGATCTGCCATCCCGGGCAGTATCCGGTCAAACACGCGCCCGACCCGGCGCACAAGAGTTGATGGCAATGACGTGCGATAGAAGGGCAGCTCACTGCCCAGCAGCGCGTGAACATCAAAGACGAGCGGCAGACCACGCCTGCGCGCCGCCATCTGTGACACCAGCAGGCCCTCGACATGATGCGCGTGGATCATGTCGTATCGTACCCCGGCGGTGGCATTGTAAAGGCGCCAGGCCAGTTGCGGATCAAGCAGGGCCAGCTTGGTCGGGCTCGGACCGGGCGCAGTCCGTGCGTATCGCTTCGAGCCACGGATACGGATGATATTAAGCCCGTCATCGGGCCGGTCTCCGCCGTAATGATAGGTAAAGACGTCCACCTTGTGACCGCGCCCGGTAAGGCTGCGTGCCATGCGCTCGATGCGGATCGGCGTGCCACGGTCGAGCGGGAACGGGCATGCGGCGACCATCGCAATGCGAAACGATCTGGAGCTTTCATCCAGCACTCACTCCTGGCCTCCTTCGCTCAGCCGGTCCGGTACCGGTACATGATTAACAAACCTGAGATTTTTCCCGATCATACAGCTAATAGATCCGGCATGGCTATGTTAATCAGGAAAGCATGATTCAGCGCTGCGTCCTTTTTCACAGACAGGCCGTGCACTGCGCGTGAAAAGGACTGCGGTGATGACAATGCGCCCGACCCTTCAGCTCCCTGTGCCCGGCTTTTTCCGCGATCTCGGGATTATGTCTGTTGTCCGGCTGAGCGGCGGCTTTCTGCTGTTTGCGACCCAGGTGATGCTGGCGCGCTGGATGAGCACGGATGATTTCGGCATCTTCAGCTTTGCATGGATGTGGGTGGCGATCCTCTCGACCGTTGCGGGCTTTGGCTACGTCGCGGCGAGTGTTCGTTTTCTGGCGAGATACAATGATCAGCATATGGCGGGGATGGCCCATGGTATAATCCGCCATTCGCGACAGGTTGTGCTGATCTCCGCAGGGGTGGTTTCGCTCATCGCCTGGGCGGCATTCGAGCTGCTTCTGGAGAACTCGCCCTATCTGCCCGGCCTGCGTATAGCGCTCTTTGCGGTTCCGGTTCTTACCCTGCTCAATATCGATTCCGCTGTTGCCCGTGCGATGGGATGGATGGGCATGTCCACTATTGCAGAGCAGATCGGGCGCCCTCTGGTCCTGCTGGCGGCCGGCGCCGTGCTTGCTCATCTTTACGGGGTCACCACCAGCGGCACCTATATCGCAGCCTGCCTTGCGGCATACCTCATTGTTACTTCTGTGCAGAATGTTGTCGTCCGGAGGCGCATTGCCCGCGCGCTTCCGGAGGTGCCGCCGCTTTACGAACGCCGCAGATGGAACAGCGTCGCCTTTCTGCTCTTCTGGTTAAGCCTTTCGCAGATGCTGCGCATCAATGGCGATGGTATTGTTGTCGGCCTTGTCCTGGGGACTGAACAGGTTGCTCTTTATGTGACAGCCGTGCGGACCGCGACGCTTGCCGGCTTTGTGCTGGTTATAACAAATATGGTGTCACAGCCCCGTCTTTCCGCTCTCATGGGCAGGAAGGATGATGAGGAGCTGAGGCGGTTTTATCGTACCGCCCGGCTTGCGACGCTTGCCGCTGTTATCGCCATTGCCCTGGCCCTCAGCGTTTTGGGCAAGCCGGTCCTTGGGCTTTTCGGGCCGCAGTATGTCGCCGCTTATCCGGCGCTGCTCATTCTGCTGGGAGGTCATGTGGTGGCGGCTTATTTCGGCCCGGCGATGTCGCTTCTGACCATGGGAGATGAGCAGAAAGCAGTGGCACTGATCAGCACAGCAGGGGCAATCCTGAATATATTGCTGACGCTCTTTCTGGCCTCTCATTATGGTATCGCCGGCGCCGCCTGCAGCAGCGCGGGAACTGCGGTTCTGACCGCCTTTCTGATGGCGCGCATAGCGGAGCGCCGAATACTCTGATCGGCATGTACGGAGAAAAGCAGGCAACCGGCTCACAAAAGCTAAGCCGTGAACTGAACCATCCCCTGATCTTTGCCAGGCAGTCGACTGCGACCCTTCTCCGGTGCATTAGAACTTGCCGGAAGGCTTCAAACGTTATCAGTATGAAGCGCCAGTAGTCTGAAACGTCTGATGCAAAAATTAAACACAGTGTCCAGAGTTGCCCGTGAACCGCTTGTGCGCTTTTTGCTGCTGGGTGCTCTGCTGTTTCTGGCTTTTGAGTTTATTGCACCGGCTGAGGAGACCATGACTCCGGGGCTCACAATCACGATTAACGAGGCCGACATCGAACAGATGCGCGAGAGGTTTGAAGCTGTCTGGACGCGTCCGCCCGACAACGATGAAACCGACCGGCTGATCGATGCCCGTATCCGTGAGGAGATATTTGTGCGGGAGGCGCTTCTTCTTTCACTTGATCAGGACGACACGATCATCCGACAGCGGTTATACCAGAAGATGGAGTTCCTTCTTCAGTCTGTCGCTGAGATCCGGGAGCCGGGTGAAGATGAGGTGCGCGCATACTTTGAGCGCAACAAAGCGCAGTATTCGACCGGCCCGCAATATGCTTTTCAGCAGGTCTACCTGGGGCAGGCCGGTGACGCGGACCCGAACCCCGGCGAGCTTCTTGTGATGCTGAACGACGGGGCGGATTACAGTCTGGCCGGGCAAAGTTCATTGCTGCCCGGTGCACTGGAACTGTCAACGGAAAGGGAGATCACTGCGCGGTTCGGCGAGGGATTTGCCGGATCTCTTGCGCAGCTTCCGACAGGTGACTGGGTCGGGCCGGTTACATCCGGATACGGGCTTCATCTTGTCAGAATTACGCACCGCAAAGAACCTGTAGCACCTGAGCTGAAAAGTGTTCGCCCGCAGGTCATAGCAGACTGGCGCCGGGACGATCTTGAGGCGTCGATGACAGATATGTTCAAGGCGCTTGCTGAGAAATACACTATTGAAGTGGACGCGCCGGAGGCCGCGCAGTGAGGGCGGCAATGCAGGTGTTGTTTGTCCTGTTTGTCCTGATCATGCACACGGGCCCCGCTGCGGCGCATGCCCTGCAACCGGGGTATCTTGAGATCACACAGATGTCCGACGCGGGGTTTCGGATCGTCTGGAAAAAACCCGATGTAGCGGGTCGTCCGATGTCCATTCACGTACGACTGCCTGCGGCTTGTGACATGGCTTCGCCGCCACCGCCGAGCTATGACGGGAGGGTCTGGAGCAGTATCTGGCTGACGACCTGCGCGGGCGGCCTTGATGGCCAGCCGGTTGTCATAGAAGGTCTGGAGACCACGCGGACGGATGTGCTTGTGCGCTACCGGCCGGCGTCAGGCCCGGTGCGCAGCGAGCGCCTGACCCCGCAGAAGACCGGGTTTGTCATCCCCGCGAACCCTTCTGCCCTGTCGGTGCTGCGCAGCTATATACCACTGGGGGTCGAGCATATTCTGGGCGGCATTGATCATTTGCTTTTCGTCTTTGCACTGCTCCTGATTATCCGTGACCGGTGGCGTCTGTTGTTTGCCATCACCGCGTTTACTGTCGCACACAGCATCACAATGGCTGCGGCGACGCTGAAATGGGTGTCGTTGCCCGGACCGCCGGTCGAGGCTGTGATTGCCCTCTCAATCATGTTTCTCGCCTCGGAAATCCTGCAGCAGAAACGGGATCAGGAGCGCCTGTCAGAGCGTTATCCCTGGGCCGTTTCTTTCAGCTTCGGCCTGCTTCACGGGTTCGGTTTTGCGGGCGCGCTGGCGGACATCGGTCTGCCACAAACAGATATCCCGCTTGCGCTGCTGGCATTTAACACTGGCGTAGAACTGGGACAGCTCATATTTGTTGCGGCTGTTTTATGCGTGGCGATGCTGTTGCGGTGCGTCTGGCCGGCAATGGTCTGCAGGGCCCGCGCTCCGAATTCCGCATTTCTTGTGGGCTCAGCCTATTTTATCGGGGCGCTTTCCGCATTCTGGTTCATTGAACGCGTGACAGGGTTTTTTGCGTAACGCCTGCGCCCGGGTTGCGGACCGTGCGCCGGAAAGTCGCCCGTCCGCCGGACCGGGGCGGGCATCGCTGCCGGTCTAACCGGCTTTATCGGACAGCGCTTTCAGAACAGATTGGTGGCCGAGCCCGCGCGCCATTTCCATCACTGTCACAAATGAGAAAATCAGAATTG
This sequence comes from Roseobacter ponti, assembly GCF_012932215.1. GTDB lineage: Bacteria > Pseudomonadota > Alphaproteobacteria > Rhodobacterales > Rhodobacteraceae > Roseobacter > Roseobacter ponti. The sequence goes on from NZ_CP048788.1 coordinate 696,446, forward strand.
CGAGCCACATCTGAACAACGAGGAAATGGGCCCAGCTGAAGGTCTGCAACTCGGCGGCAACCCCGCTTTCAATGTCAGAGGCGTGGCGACCGGCCGAAATGACACGCTCCAGAACATGCAGGCATGTGGTGGCAAGGAAAACCAACAAAGCCTTCCAGGAAATCAGCGCAAGCCGTGTGGAAGAGCTGAAACGATCAAAAAATGGCAGGAACTCTGCGAGGAGGACACCTTTCGAGATCAACAGGGCGCCGACGCAGGCCGAGACATAAGATACCGGTACAATGCCGTCGCTCTTTGCGAGAAGGTCAATTGTCGCCACCAGAGCACTGAGACCGACGCCAAAGAAAACAAGAGGCGGCAGCATCTGGCGAAGTTCATGTAAGACCTTTGCCCCGAAAGAGCTTTTTGCGCTGTCGGTCACTGACCCGGTTCGTACCAGATGGGCGCGGCATAACCGCGTTCCTGGATGACGACACGCACCTCATCGGCAAGATCGAGGCCATAGAATGCCGCATCGTAGGCAGGCCACCGCGGCGTCGGTATCTCGATGACCCGGGCATAGTAAAACGCGCGCAGATCAGGGTCGAAATCCGGGTCGGTCCAGACCGTAATCAGCTCCGGTTCGCCGATCTCATTGGTAAAGGTCGCGGCAGGGACATTGACCGTGTTGCCCACGGTGGGAACTTTTCCGTCGCTGTCGGGCTGTCGGGTATCCATGTCACTCCAGACCACGTCATGGACCTTTTCCTGTGTTGCGCCCTGCGCATCGACCCAGCCTTTCACGATCTGGATCCGGTCAAGGTTGGCGCCGATCGGATCTTTCAATGCCGCGACAAGGAAGGTCGGGGCGTCACCCTCCGGGCCGGGAAGCAGGTCTGCGCCCATGGGCACGCCCTTGGTGTATCCCACATGGGCCGGCAGCCGGCTCAGGGCGTCATCTTCTTCAAACTCCCAGCCGCCAAAAAAACGGATCGCCATGCGCGTGCCGGTGGTGGCATATGTTTCGCGCCGTTCCATCGCATCAAAAATGGCTTCCCGCGTGTTGTCGGTGGCCCAGACCGCGGCAAGCCCGGCGGCGGCAACTTCCCATTCCATAATCGTGGCCACATCGGTTTTCATAAACGGGTTAGACGTCCGTTCCGGCGAGGGCTCCATGCTGGAGACTTTACCAAAGAAGTTCTCTTCTTCGACCGCGGCAAGCCCTGTGTGCGCGTCGGTTGAACCGATCACCCCGAATTTGTACGGGTTCACGCCCAGTTTTTCCTGCAGCACCAGCCCGTTTTTGAAGGCTTCACGTGCATATTCATACTGCAGCATGTCATCAGATTTAGGGGCGGAAACGTTAAGGTTTCCTTTGTCCCATGTCTCGAAGTCTGCGAATTCATCGTTTGGCGAGAGGAAGGGATGCGCCTCGCCATCGCCTTTGATCTGTGTAATTTCGTAAAGCGGTTCCCATTTGGCACGCGTCTGCGCATAGGCTTCATCGACCGGCTGTCCGTCGTAGGACTCTACGACCGGAAACATGATGCCGTTGGACAGGTTGCCGTTATGCGCAATCGCCAGAATATCGCCCCCGGTCTTTTCTTCGTAGGCTTCCATCCATTTCCACAGATCGCGGGGATTGTTGCTGCCAAGCGGGGCCAGGGTCACGTAGGGCAGGACCTGCAGCGCAAAGTCGCCCCCGTCGCGATAGACGATATTTCGGTGCATGTTGCTGCCGGGAGGGACCTGCGATGTCCATTCATAGCCGATGAACGCGGTAAATGTTCCCGGATCGTTTGCATCGTCAGCTGATTTGACGATCTGCTCCCACGTTGATTTATATGCCGGAGAGCCGGGGAGTGACAAAATTTCTTCGGGGAAAGTGCCCGCGGAGAACTGTGTCACGATATCAATCGCTGCCTCGGCACCTTTTCCGGCCTGGATCAGATCGTACCATTTCCTGCCTGTCGGATTGGCCAGCATCGCGGGTTCCCCGGCGAGCAGCTTGGGGAAAAAGCCCATGTTGTCGGAGTGGTCCGCGACGACGAGAAAATCCAGCGCGCGGGACAGGCGGACCTGCTGGCCGGTTGACGCGGTGATCTCATTACCCTTCGCAAAGTGGTAGGCATCCGCCGGGCTGAGCCGGGCGCCCGCAGCGCCGGCGTCCATAGATATCTCAGTGTGCAGGTGCGTGTCGCCAAAGAGCGGACGGTCCGGAAAATTACGACCGGCATAGGGCGAATAGGCTCTGCCCGGGAACGCGCCCTCCAGCTTGGACGCATCAGGCGTTCCGGCATCGCCTGTGGCCGTCTGAGCACTGACGGGCAGGGACGCCGTCAGAATGAGCGCCAATGCCGTACCTGCTAGTTTCGCAGCTCGTCTCATCGGGTCTCTCCTCATATGCAGCTTTGCAGATCTGCCAGGACCTGGAGAACGATAGGATGGCCCGCGGCTCTGAGTCAAAGGTTTTGCCGTCCTGTCAGAGAGTGTCCGATGACAGCAGCGCGGCTATTCTGCTGCGCCGGTCAGCGGGCAGGTCAGCCTGTTTTCAGATCGCCTGCGCACTTTGTGAAAGGTGTTTCAGGCTGTATGACAGGGTCACCCGGCCAGAATGCCCGTGCCTTTGTTACCTGGCGCTGGCGACTGGCAGACACGGGCAGCCGGAAACGCCGGTGGTCAGGCAACCCGACTATTGGCAACCGAACTACGGGCAATCCGGGATATTCCTGCGGCCACAAATTTTGTGCAAACGGCTTCGGGAAACCGGTCGGGGCAAAGTTCTTTCTGTTCAGGACTGCTCGGTGGCGGGGTCCACCATCTCTATCAGCTGGATCAGGTTCCCGCATGTATCGTCAAAAACCGCCATACGAACTGACCCTGCGTCCAGCGGCTCCTGAACGAAACTCACGCCCGCACCGACCAGTCGCTTCCACTCAGCGTCGAGTGATCCCACCTGGAACGAATGCGCCGGAATGCCATCTGCAACCAGTGCGTCCTTATACGGTTTAACCGCCCGGTGATCACCGGGCTCCAGAAGCAACTCTGTTCCCTCCGGGTCTTCGCGGGATACGACGGTGAGCCATCGGTTTTCGCCCAGGGGAATATTGTTTTTGACCCGGAAGCCCAGTACGTCGGTGTAGAATTTCTCTGCCCTGTCCTGGTCCTCGACGAATATGCTCGTGACATAAATTCTCATGCTGTTCGGATGCTTTCTGTCGGACTGATCGGGGCAACACTCCTGCAGGACATTGCCTGTACCGGCTTTTATCAGGGGAATGCTGCTGAGAACAGTTTCCGGACGACCAGTCAGGCGGCCTTGCCGGTGAAATCCGCCTCCATTTCAAGATTGATCAGGCGGTCCATGTTCAGCTCATAGGGATTGTTCGCGAGGTTCATGTCGGCGTGACAGGACAGCATGCCCGCTTCGATCCGGCGGATGCCGGAATTGTGACCCGGCCCGAGACTCAGAGGTGTGCCAGCGGCCATAATGTGTTCCCAGAGCCTGTTTCCCGCCGATACGTCACGCAGGAAAATCCCGTAGCCCAGGTCGCTCGACCAGCCGGTGCGCGAAATGATCAGCGGGACACCGTCACGGTCGCCATCCGGCAGCGTAGAGGTGAATTCGCGCTCACCCCCGGCCAGCAGATTGTTATGGGTCAGCGCCCGATCCTGTCACCGCCCGGCCCTTAGCTGCTTCGATATCGATGATCAGCAGGTCACGGCCTGATAATGCCACGGCCCCGGTCGCCATCTCCGACAGTGCTGTATCGACCAGAAGGACCTTTGCCTCGCCATGCTCCAGAATGTAAGCGATCGTTGTGGCATCGAGCCGCGTGTTGTTGGCGTTCAGAACAGCGCCGAACATCGGCACCGCCAGCGCACATTCCGGCCTCTTGTACATCATTCTCCCGGTCCGGTCAGGCATCAGTTCTTTACGAGCGAACGTACCGATGCCCGCCACGATATCTTTCGCCATCATATTTTCCGCCAGTGTGCGCGGCACGTTGCGTGACAAAGCGACCATCGGGGTCGAGCAGAAGAGCCCGATGTTGGCCCCGGAAGTTGCGAATGCCGCATCATCGGCGGCCACGGCCAGATCACAGGAGGCTACAAGCTGACAGCCCGCCACAGTGGCGATGTCGCAACCTCGGCAATCACCGGCTGCGGCAGGCGCACAACGCGCAGCATCATCGCCGGCCATTTAGCGAAGAGGTCCTGAAAATACCGGAACACCCCGTCGTCGTCAGCACGGTGTGCGGTGATTTCCTTGAGGTTGTGGCCGGCGCAGAAGTGGCCGCGGCTGCTGCGCAGAAGGACCACTTTGACGCTGCAATCGGCGGCAATCGCGTCCGGCTTTGAAGAGAATGCGGCCGGCATCGCCTCTGACAGGGCGTTGATGAATCCGGGTGAATTCAGGGTCAGGACAGCGATGCCGTTACGATCAGAACGCAGGATAAGGGTGTCGTTTTGCGATGTACCGTCCATGATTAACGCCAGCGTGCCCCCGGCCTTTTCCCGGCGGCGAAAGGCCGGCCGGTTCAGATCTGAAGGTCAAGGCGCGGTTTCCAGAAAGGCCGGAAGAGCTCAATCTTGGGGCAGCGGTTCATCACCACTTTGAGACCGGCGTCTTCGGCCATTTTCGCGGCGGCATCGTCATAGACATCAATCTGCCCCCAGAGCACTTTGGCACCGATGGCAATCGCCTGTTCGGCAATGGCGTAAAACTCTTCTTTCGGGCGGAACACCTCGACCATATCAACAGGCCGGTTGATTTCTTGGAGCGAGTGATACACCGGTATGCCCCGGATCTCAGTCAGCTTCGGGTTCGGATTCACCGGGATCATATCATACCCCGTTTCATGCAGCACGCGCAGGACCCCGTAGCTGAATTTGGTCTTGTCTGCGCTGGCCCCGACCATCGCGATGGTTTTCACGGACTTCAGAATGTCCGCGAGGTACTTCGGGTCATAATCACACCGTTCGTCCAGTGCGGTCGCTGGCATGGTTCAGGTCTCCTTATTCTGCCTCTGGCCCACCGCTTCGCGGCCTGAGGGCGCGGGCGCGGCGATCCCGGCCTTGAGCTCATGCGGCTCAAGCGGGTCGAGGAAGGGGTTGCGGTAGAGCTTGTCGTGGCTTTCGACGCCGATCTCCAGGGTGCAGTCGGTAACGGCACGCGCAACGCAGAGCAGGACGTAACCGTTGTTGATCTGGCGGTTGTTCAGCGCCACCTGGCGGCGCTGATCCACCTCACCTGCCGTCAGCAGCGCGGCACAGGTGATGCAGCCGCCGTATTTGCAGCCATAGGGCAGATCGACGCCCTGTTCACGCAGCGTCTCAAGCAGCGGGCGGCGGGCCTCGACCTTGTAAGTCGCTCCTGCGCGATTGGCGATTGTGATGGTGCGCGTCCCGCTCACAACCATATATCGCTCGTACAATCGCCACCGGGATAGCGGGTTTCGTGGCAGCGGCTGGGCCCGTTCGGCTCCTTGCCGAAATTGACGATGAAATCCTCATTGATCTTCATCCCGCCGTTTTCGACATCGCAGTCGATCATCACCATGACACCGCCCTGTGTGCGGATCTCGGGATAGAACTGGTTGTCCCACGTACTGAACAGGGACGTGGTGACATAGAGCCGCCTGCCATCGAGCGACAGCTGATACATCTGGGGCCCGCCCGCGACCTTTACGCCGTTGACCTCGGGCGCGCGGCCCAGCAGCCCGCCCATCCACACCTGTCCGGTCAGAACCGGATTGTGCGGGTCGGTGATGTCATACTGGCGCATGTCGCCATGCAGCCAGTTGTTGAGATAGAGATATCTGTCGTCCATCGACACAAGAATGGCGCTCATCACGCCCGGCACAGGGATCGGCCATTCGGGGTGGGGCTCATTTTCGATGTCGATGATCTTTTCCCACTCCCACCTGCCCGCATCAGACTTCCAGAAATGGATCACGTTGGCCGACAGGGCGGCACCGCAAAAGCCGTGACTGCTGTCGGGATTATGGTGGAACTTGACCTCCAGCGGGATCAGCCCGTCCTCGCCCAGATAAAGGGTCTCGACCGGCCTGCGCGCCTCGAAATCCCAGATGTGCAGGCGGCGGCCATATTTCAGGTGACCGACTTCTTCGAGGTCAAAACCGGGCATGAAGGTATTGGGTGCGGCCCATTCCGAGGACACCATGACGTTGTGCCGCGGCTGATACCAGAAATCATAGCTGAAGGGGATGTCGCCCATGGTCTTTTCCCAGCGACCGACAATCTCGAAATCCTTATTGAGATGCAGGTAGCCGCCGGGTGCCTCACCCTTTGCGTCACCGAGGAAAGAGATGATGATCTCGGATCCGAGGCAATGCACGGTGTGCGGGCCGCTGAGGTTCGTCTTTGATCTGATCTCCGCGCCGTCGATCACTTTGTGCAGGCGCGGCGCGCGCGGATCGGTCGCCGTGTCGATCACATGAATGTTGTTGGACCGCACACCGGGCACCAGCAGATATTTGCGGCTCATGCCGGCGTCGTCATGACAGGACGAACAGGCATTCCAGCCCATGTGGTGCAGCTCGTCTCCGATCCCGGGCATCTCAAGGCGATGGATCACCTGGCTGTAGGTGGGGCTGTCCGGATCCGCATCCACTGTTGCGAGATAGTCCGGTTTCTGAATCCCCGTGCCTGTGTAAATGGCGATTGTGTAGAGCAGTTTTTCGCGTGGGGCTTTGATGGCCTCTGCAGGGCTGGCATAGCCCGGGCCGCAGCATGCACCGTCCATAATTGCGTTCCTCCCTTGCGATCACATGTTATTTCTCGTAATTCGAGAACAAGATTCTCACAAGGTAAAAATTTATGCACCTCGAACGGCTCACCTGCATTCTTGAAATTGTAGGACAGAAGGGAGAGGCGACGGTGGCCGAGATCTGTACCCATTCTGACCTGCCAAAGCCTTCGGCCTACAGGCTTGTGCAGGACCTGGTGAGCGCTGGCCTTGTGGAACCCGTCGGGCGCGGCCGGTTTACGATCGGCACGCGGCTGAAGGCGATCACGAACAGCGATCATTCTGACCGCGCGCTGCTGGAGCTGATCAGACCAACTCTGAAGCAGGCCGCGACCGGTGTGGGTGCAGCATTCTTTTTGTCGCGGCTGCGTGGAAAATCCGTCGAAATCGTTCATGTGGAGACGCCGGACACGGGTGTGTCCTATCTCCATCCCGGTCTCGGCCGGCGCCCGCTGCACGCCTGCTCCTGTTCGAAGGCCGTTGCCGCCTTTTCGCCGGACCTGTTCGTGACCGGCGAAATGGAAGGTCATTTGCGCGCCTATACGGAATTTACGCTGACAGATGTGCAGGACCTCGAAGCCGAGTTCAAAGTGATCCGCCAGCGCGGTTTTGCAGAATGCGTGGAAGAGATCGAGCGCGGCATGTGTTCGGTCGCGGCCCCGCTTGCGCCGGACGGGCCGGGGGCCATGATGTCCATCGGGGCGACAGGCTCCGTGCGGGTCTTCACGCCTGCGTTCCGCGCGGATCTCGGATCCCGGATTGTACAGATCGCCCGGGAGATTTCCGTAAGCCTGGGCTGGGAAACCGTTCAGGATGCCAGAGTTAATGACGCGTCCTGACGTTCACCCCTCACGCAGGTCTCAGGCTCAAAGCGCGTGCCATGATGAACGGAACAGACCCGTTCCGGGCACTCGCTCCGTGGGAATAAGTGTCTCAGATGCAGACCGAAGAGGCCGGTTACGGGTGCCGCCAACCTGATTTCTGTGGCCTGTGTAAATCACCATCCCGGCTGCTGTGATGTTTCGGCCGCGTGACGGAACCGTGGTATTGCAGAAGATCAGAGTTCGGCTCTCGCGACCGGCAGTATTGTTCCCTCGATCAGCTCCATCAGGTCACCGAAATACCCGCCGCTCCGCGCCGGGCGCGTCGGATCTGAGGTGATGGCAATCGTCAGCGCTAGCTGCGGAACCACACAGATGATCTGTCCGCCATACCCGCGTGCCAGCGCGTAGTCGTTCCCGCCTGAGGCCCCCAGAAACCAGCCGTATCCGTAACGCAGGCCGGACCATGGCGAACGCGTGACGGGTTGAAAGGAAGCATCAACCCAACCGGGGCTCAGCACCTGTGTGCCCTCCCATAATCCGTTGCGGCGGTACATCTCGCCAAACCGCACCATGGCTGGCAGGCTCATCGACATCTCGTTGCCACCGAGATAGCGGCCCTGAGGATCGCGGGTCCATGCGGGGATATCAATGCCCAGCGGTTCGGCGATCCGCTGGCGGGCAAGGGTCAGCAGGCTCTTGTCTGATACTTCCGACAATACGGCACCAAGCACATGAAAAGACCCTGTCGAATAAAGCATGCGACTGCCCGGCTGCGCGACAAAGGGGCGTGACAGCGCATTGCTGACCCAGTTGGCGCTGCTGACCCAGCCGCCGTAATTTGCACCCGATGTCCGTTCGAGACCGGCCTGCATCGTTACAAGGTCTTCAACAGTAAGCTCCGCAACGCGCGGGTCGGCGCCGCCTGGGATCAGCCCCAGCGCAAGTTCAGCCAGCGTGGCCTGAGGTGACGGGATTTCTCCACGATCAACTGCGGCTCCGGTCAGCGCCGCCACGATCGTTTTCGAGACTGATTTGACGGGGACAGAGCGCCCCATCGGCGGACCCCGGAAGACCTCTGACACAACCGGCGCGCCATGCTGATGAACGAGCACTGCGTGGCATTGCTCAAGCGCACCCGCTTTGCCGGCGACCGTATCCCAGCCTGACGCCTGCGCACGCAGCGGGGCGGGTATGAGCGCGGCTGCGCCCGCGATGACGGAACGACGGCTGATCTGGCGCACTGGTATCTCCCCCTGAACCGGCCAGAAGGTAGTGCAGACCGCGCAGGTGGCAATTGGCATCAGGACGGTACGTTGCCGCAAAATTGCGCTCCCGGACAGAATGCCATGCCTTTCACTGCAATTGTGTCGCGACATTTGCCCGAATTGGGGTGATACTGACCGAACAGCGGCACAGGCCTGCGTGACCTTTGGTGTGTTGACGCTACCTTCAGATCTTCGGTCATATTTTCATACGGGTGGTGACACAAATGATGTCTTTCCTGAAACAGCTGGTGATCTGCGCTTGTCTGATTGCAGCCGTTGCATCCTTCTGGCATTTCCGGAACGGTTTGTTTTACCTGGGTGGTATGTCGTCAGCGGACACCCCGGCGGGACAGCAGCGGCAGGGGCGGACAGAAGGCACGCCGGTGATCGTTGCCTTCACAGAAATCATTCAGGATGATCGCACATTGTCGGCTATCGGCACGGGTTTTGCCCTGCGTGCCATTACGCTGCGCGCACCGGCCAGTGGCGAAATCATTCAGTTCAACATCGAGGCCGGGCGCAGGTTTGCCGAAGGCGACACGCTGATGCAGCTTGAGGACGCGGATGAACGCTTTGCCGTGGCCCTCGCCGAAGCTCGTTTTTCCCGCGCCAGAGATGAGCGCGACAGATATCTGCGCCTGCAGGACAGCGGGGTTGCAACGAATGTGCGGCTCGAACAGGTGCAGACCGATTTTCAGGTTGCCGGAATAGAACTGGACCGCGCCCGGGATGATCTCGACAACAGAGTGTTGCGCGCGCCCTTTGATGGCATCGCGGGTCTGGCCTCGGTTGAGGTCGGGGACAGGATCACCGTGGATGACCCGATTGCCAGTTTTGATGACCGAAGTCGCATCCTGCTGGAATTCGATCTGCCCGAGGCGCTTCTGGGTCGGGTGTCGATCGGGCTTGGCGTGTCGGCGACCACACCCTCGGTGCCGGACCGCAGTTTTGGCGGCAGGATCAGTTCCATTGACAGCCGTGTGGATGCCGCGACCCGGACCAACCGTGTTCGGGCAACGATTGATAATTCCGCCGATCTGCTGCGCTCCGGCGCATCCTTTGCGCTGATGCTCAATCTGCCGGGCGACAGCTTCCCTGCGGTGCCCGAACTGGCGCTGCAGTTCTCAGAGGGAGCATTGCATGTCTGGCGTGTGACGGATGGTGCAGCCGAAAGGGTAGGGGTTCGCCTTGTCCGGCGTCGCGCGGGGCTGGTGATTGTCGACGGACCGCTGAGCGCAGGCGATCCTGTTGTCGTTGAGGGTACGCAAAGGCTGCGCGGCGGGAGTGCGGTTCAGGTGCTGAATGATGACGAGGAACCGAGCTCATGAAGTTCGCAGGCAGGGGGATCAGTGATCTCAGCGTGCGCCGCCCGTATCTCGCGGCCGTTTTCAGCCTGCTGATTGTGCTTGCCGGGATCGGCGCCCTGTGGGGCATTGAGGTCCGCGAACTGCCGGACGTGGACCGGCCGGTCGTCTCTGTCCGCGCAAACTATCCGGGCGCGTCGCCGACCACGGTGGATGCCGAAGTCGCTTCGCTGGTCGAGGGTGCTGTGGCGCGGGTTGCCGGGGTCAGATCGGTGCGTACCTCGTCTGAGGAAGGCAACTTTCGCATGCGTGTCGAGTTCAGCCCGGGACGGAATCTGGACAGTGCGTCGAACGATGTGCGCGAGGCCGTAGCACGGGTGGAAAACCGTCTGCCCGACGGGGTCGAAGATCTGTTCGTGGTGAAATCAGAACAGGATGCCAACCCGATTATCGACATCGCCGTCTGGAGCAATCGTCGCACCATAGACGATCTGACACGCCTTGTTGAAGACGCGATTGCGACCGAATTCACGGCCCTTGACGGTGTGGCAGAGGTTGTTCTTTTCGGGGCCCGCGAAAGGGTTCTGCGGGTTGAGGTGCGGCCCGACAGGCTGGCCGCTTTCGGGATGTCGATCGGGGAGGTGGCCGATGTGCTGCGCGCCGCGCAATTCGACGTGCCCGTGGGCAGCTTCGGGTCGGGCGCACTGGAGGTGCTGGTGCGCGCGGATGCGACGGTCTCCAACCCTGAACGGATCGAGGATCTGGTTCTGCGCGACACTGTACGCCTGGGCGATGTGGCGACCGTGTTTTTCGGGCTGGCGACCGCCGACAGTGTCGCGCGCCTGGATGGCCGCATGATCGTGAGCCTCGGCATTGTGCGACAGGCGCAGTCGAATACGGTGCGCATCTCAAACCAGATGGCTGATGCGGTTGACCGGCTTCAGCTGCGGTTTCCCGATCTGGGGTTTCAGATCACCAATGACGACGCTGTGTTTATCAAAGGTTCCATTGTTGAGGTGATCAAGACACTGGCTCTCGCGCTTGTTATTGTTATTGCAGTGATGTGGGTGTTCTTCGGGCATCTGGCCGCCACACTCATTCCTGCCGTTACAATCCCCGTGGCCCTGATCGGCTCCGTCGCGGGCATCTGGCTTCTGGGCTATTCGATCAATCTGATTACGCTGCTGGCAATGGTTCTGGCGACCGGCCTTGTCGTCGATGACGCCATCGTGGTGACCGAAAACATCCAGCGCCGCAGACAGGAAGGCATGGGGCCCAGAGCCGCCGCCGTTGTGGGCGCGGGGCAGGTCTTTTTCGCGGTGATCGCGACAACGGTGACGCTGATCGCAGTATTCGTTCCGATCTCCTTTCTGCCGGGAGAAGCGGGGCGGCTTTTTACCGAGTTCGGGTTCGTGCTGGCCTTTACCGTCATCATCTCTTCTTTCGTCGCCCTGACCATCTGCCCGATGCTTGCCTCGCTGGGAGACCCGCTGGGCAGGAGCGGCGGGGTGTTCGAACGTCCGGGGCGGTGGCTTGCACAGGGGTATGCGACGCTTGTGGGCCCGATGATCCGCGCACCACTGGTGACCATCGTGGCCGCGAGCCTTCTCGCGGGCGGCGCATTGCTGGTGTATGATGATCTGGGTGAGGAACTGGTGCCAGCGGAAGATCGCGGCAGGGTATCAGTCTGGATACAGGGGCCCGACGGGACCAGCCTCGATTATACCGACGCTCAGGTCATTCAGGTTGAGCAAATTCTGCAACCCTATGTCGATGCGGGCGTGGCCGAAGCGTTGTATTCAATCACCGGACGCTATGATCTCAACCGCGGGGCAATCAGCATGGGGCTGATCCCGTGGGAGGACCGGGATATCAGTCAGGCGGACATAGAAGCTGAGATCGGATCAAAACTTGCCATGATCCCAGGCGCGCAAAGCCGGATCCGGGGCGGCAACAGTCTTGGTCTGCGCGGATCTTCCGGCGGCGGCCTCAGCGTGGCCCTCACCGGGCCGAATTATCCTGAAATCGCGGCCGCAGCGGATGCCTTTTCGCGGGATCTCGCAGAGGTTGAGGGGCTGTCGGGCGTGCGCATTCAGTATCAGGCCACGCAACCGCAGCTGAGCATCGGCGTGGACCGTGCGCGTGCCTCGGACCTGCGCGTGCCGATGTCGACGCTGTCGGATACTCTGCGGGCGCTCGTCGATGAAGATGAAATCGCCGAGCTGACCATCAATGATCAGGCAGTGCCCGTGCTGCTGCAATCGGCGGCGGGTGCGGTGCGTGACCCGGTTGACCTGATGAGCCTTTATGTCCGTTCGGACGAGGATGAGCTGATCCCGCTCAACCAGATCGTGACCCTGGAAGAAAGAGGCGTCGCAGCCGAACTGGATCGCCACGCACAACGCCGCGCCATCGAGATCGACACATCCGTTTCGCCGGACGTCAGCCTGCGCGATGTGATCGACGACGTCCGCGTGCTGTCACAGGAAAAACTGCCCGACGGGATCGGCCTGATCTTTCTTGGCGAAGCCGCGTCGCTGGATGAAACGTCATCTGCCCTGATGGCCACTTATATCATCGCATTACTTGTCGTCTTTCTGGTGTTGCTGGCGCAGTTTGAGAGCCTGACCAGCGCGATTGTCGTCATGCTGACCGTGCCCTTCGGTGTCTGTGCGGCGGTCTATGCGATGCTGCTGGCCGGGATCACGATCAACATCTACAGCCAGATCGGCGTTCTCGTCCTGATCGGTGTGATGGCCAAGAACGGCATCCTTCTGGTCGAATTCGCCAATCAGCTGCGTGACGCAGGCAGTTCTGTGGTGGAGGCGGCGCTGGAGGCCGCCCGGGTTCGGTTGCGCGCGATTTCCATGACGCTCATCTGCACCGTGATGTCCGGCCTGCCCCTGATCCTTGGCAGCGGACCGGGCGCCGAGGCGCGCGAAGCGATTGGCTGGGTTATCGTCGGAGGGCTGGGGCTTGCTGCGGTTTTCACGTTGTTCCTGACCCCGGCAGCTTATGTCCTTGTCAGCGGGTTCACATCTTCGCGCGCCTCGGGTGCGCAGGCTCTTGAAAAAGAACTGGCCGCTCTCGAAAAATCCTGAAACCGGAGCAGGGCCTGATGCGAAAGCATTGCTATATAAAACCGGACGGCTGTGCGCTGCGGAGCAACCTGAGAGTCTGTGCATCGACGCTGCGGAAGAGGCCTCTGTCAGGACGTGGCAATCAGGCCCGGCAGGACTGTTACAGTTTTCACACTGCCGGCCTACGACTGATCTGATCGATTAAAATAAATCGTAATGATAATAATTTAATGTAATGAAGACGTCATAACAAGGCCGGGAACGGCCGCTAGTAAGATGTTGCAACCAAGTAGAAATGTCACTGGGTTTGCAAAGCAGAAGTGTCACCACAGAGCGCGACGGGAGCAAGGCCTGGCAACCCGGAGACCTCAATCATCGCAGGCCTCAAAAGCCTTGCGAGTTAATGGCGGGCGGCCATATTTTTATCAGTATACTCTGAAATTGAGGCACGCATTTGGATCATGCAACACAAGCACCGGAGCGGGTTCTGGAGGCTCTTAAACGGTTTGGAGTGTCAGAGAACGTGTTGGCCTCTGTCACTTCTCAATCGCAGATTGTCTCGGACTTGGGTATCTGGGGGGACGATTGGAACGAGTTCTATGAACTGCTCAGCGAGGTTTATGGAACCGACAATTTGATTCCCCATGAGTGTGTTCCGAGCGAATTTGCTTGGCAGAAGACATTGAAGGGATGGCTTCCCTGGGTGGCTCAAAAAGATGCAGTTCAGACGAAATCTCTTTCAACATTTGAGCTGGACTGCGTCATGCGAGGACATCCTGATCCGTGGGCAACAGATGCCAATCCCTGAAACAAGTCAGCCTTCAGCTGCCCGTTCAGCCCGCCGTCGCTCATAATACGCTTCCATCTTTGAGGGCCGTCCTGGCGGGCGGCGGCCTGTCTTTCAGCACGGCGCTTGTTGAGGATAGCAGCCTGGCGCGTCAGAAGACGTGACACTGCCTGATTTTGGCGAAACGAACGCAGAAAACTCAAAGCACATCATTCTGACCGGGCCGATAAGATCGATGCCCGCTTTGCGAATATGATAATTTAATGTCAACCTCCAATCCGGGTCCGGCCATAAAGCCGGATGCAAAACGATTTTGTGGATGCGCGGATTATGCAGGTGCGGGTGGCTTTCTGATCTGCGTTATTCCCAGCGTGCCCCGGGGGGGGCATCAGATATCGCACAAGGTCGCTCCGGGTCATTCCTGCGGGTCCGGCTGCACCCTTCGCGGCCTGGCGAGCAGCGGGCCGTAGATGACTGCAAATCCTCCGAAAGCTGCCAGCCAGAGGATGCCGGACAAACTGCTCAGATCGAGCCGGGGTGAACTGGCCACCCGCGCCAGAACGGAGCCGAATAAACACAGGTAAATGATCACGGTGCCCCGGTCGGCGGTCAGTTCTTTTCCCGTATGGCCCAGCGTCGCCCGTGTCATCACCGCCAGTGTCATTGACCCGATCGCGCCCGACATCCACAGATGCTGGGCCGCAACGGTTGTGTCCTGGTCTGTTGCCAGCCTGATGCCGAGTGCTGCGGCACCGGCAGGAATAAAGGCGTAAGAGACATGCAGCACCCAGACAAGCGGTTCAGTCAGTGTCTGATGTCCCTGCCAGCGCAGGAGACGCACGAGATGCAGAAGGCCAAACACCAGAAGACACGACGCGGTGTAAGAGCCGGAAGGCCGTGCGACCCAAAGAGCCAGGATGAGCACGCTCGCCAGAAGAACCAGTTTGTCATACTTCTGCATCGGCGGTGAAGGCCGCGCTGTCCTGCCGGTGCGTGCCAGCCAGTTCCGGGTGAACGACGGAATGATCCGGCCACCGATCAGCGCGATTATCATCACCGCAGTTGCGAGGCCCAGCCGAAGCCCGTAGCCCTGCGCCGGATATGCGCCTGTCATTGCCTCAAGGTGAAAGATGCCATTGGCCAGAATGAAAAGGACCAGCAGCGCCAGGACGACAAGGTTTCGCCAGTGCCTGCCAGCGATGATCTCGCGCAGGACTACGACAAGCAGCGCCAGAGGAAAGCTCAGATCTGCGGCCATAGTGATGACGCCCGGAAGCAGAGCCGACCAGAAGATCACCAGGCGTCCCGAGACCCAGAGCGCAAAGAGCGTGACAAGGGGCCAGCCGACCATGGGCAGTCGCCCGGTCCAGTTCGGCACCGCGGTCAGCAGAAACCCCGCCAGAACGGCACCCAGATATCCGAAAAGAAATTCATGCGCATGCCAGGAAACAGGGTCAAAACGTGTGGGCAGGGTGATCGCACCAGACAGAGCCGTTAACCAGAGCAGCATCGCCAGCACGGCCCAGATTGCGCCTGAGAGGAAAAAAGGTCTGAAGCCGAAACTGAAGAGCGCGGTGCGCTGACCTCTTTGTGATTGTCCGGCCCGGGCAGGTGTCATCTCAGGCGCCTGTTTTCTGCTGATCTGCGTCGGCTGCATCCATCAGCCGGCGGATGTGGCGGGCAAAATACCAGGTCGCAGGCAGAGCGAGAACGCAGCCCAGACCAACCGACCAGGACGTCGTTGCCACAGGCCCGCCCACCCAGCTGAAGATCAGTGAGGCGAAAAAGACGTTAACCGCAGCGGCCCCGGCTCCGAAGGGGTAAAGTGCTGCTGCGATCTGTGTCGTGGACCAGCCTTCGCCGGTCATCTGCGCGCCACAAGACGGTGTACCGCCACCATCGCGACAATCAGCGCGAGGCAGGCGAGCGCGTACCAGAACTCGGCCGTGGCCGACTGGGCCTGCGGGACAGGACGGTCAAAGCCGTCGGCGCTCAGAGACGTTGCCATGAGGCTCGTGAACAAAAAAGTTATCCAGCGCATATCAGGTCTCCTGCGTCAGGGTGCGGTAGATGTCGGGCAGTGCCCGGGTCAGGCGTTCCGGATCGGGCAGCAGGGTAAAACCGCCACGGCCAAAGATGCGGGCGAACCAGTCCTGTCCGTCTGCATCGATGATAATGCCATGCAGGCTCTGCCCGGCGTTCCGGGCCTCGCGCACAGCCATGTGGCTGTCTTCGATCCCATGCTGGCCTTCATAGTGATCAAGATCGTTAGGCTTGCCGTCGGTCAGGACGATCAGCAGTTTCCGCGCGCATGGTTCTTCGGCCAGTTGTGCGCTGACATGGCGGATCGCGGCACCCAGCCGGGTGTAGTGGCCGGGTCTGAGTGCGCCGATGCTTCGGGTGATGTCGGACGACATCGGATCGTCAAAGGCCTTGCACCGTGTCATAAAAACGCGGTCCCGGCGCAGCGAAGAAAAGCCCCATATCCCGAGCCTGTCTCCTGCCGCGTCGATGCCTCCCGCGAGGGCCGCCATTGCTTCGCGTGCCACCCCGATGACCGATGTGTCACCGATGGCGGCTTCGGTGGAGCGCGATGTATCGATCAGAAAGGCGACTGACAGATCCCGTTCGGTCTGTCTTGCGGATTGCCAGATGCGGTCTGATCCGCGGCCGGTCGCCAGAAGATCGGCGCGCGTGGTCAGCAGTGCATCAAGATCAAGCTCAGATCCCTCCAGCTGCCGTGGCTGCAGAATGCGGCGCGGGCGCAACGCCTCAAACTGCCTGCGCACCTCGCGCAGGCGGCGCGCGTCCGGGGCAAAGAGGTCCGCGCCGGGTTCTGCCGACGCATCCAGAACGCGACAGTGATCCGGCATATAGCTGCGGCTGCGGTGGTTCCATTCGGGATAGGTGAATTTTCCTGCAAGTGCTTCGTGATCAGCGTCTGCGGGAGACAGATCAAGATGCAGCCGCAGACGGGTCGCGGCTTTGCGATCCTGTCGGGACAGGGTGATCTCGTCATGATCGTCGGCGGCTTTCTGAGCGTTTTCTTCGTCATCATCGTCAATGCTGCGGTTGATGTTCATCGATTCCACCCATGACAGGATGGATTCGAAGCGATGGATGATGAGGCTGTCCTTGCGGCTGTGCTGATCCTGATCTTTGCGCCGGCCCGGTTTGCGGTTCGAAGAGGCGGCATTCGGGGGCGGCGTCGCCGCATCCGCAGGCCCATCTCCGGCGGCATTGCCGGAGCCGGGTGGGGCAAAGCACAACCAGACCGGCACCGGTGCAAAAGGCATATAGCCGCGCGGGGCCGGACCTGCGGGCAGGGTCGGCTCAAGACCGCGCAACTGATCGCAGACGGCGACCTCCATTGCGGCTTCCACGGCCGGGCGTGCAACGTCGGGGCGCGCGGACAGACAGAACTGTATCATCTGAGCAAAGGCGTCCCGCAGCCCCGGGCAGGCGCTGTCGGCCTTGCCAGCCGCGGCCGCATTGGCGCGAAGCAGGGCGCAGTCACGAGCAGGTCCGTCTCCGCTGAGGTCGATTGTCGTGACATCCGTTGTCGCGGCCAGCGCAGTGAGCCAGAAATAAGCGGCACGGTTCAGTACAGGGTCGGGGAAGACCGCAATGACAGGCGGCAATGCAAGGCATTCGCCGTCGAAGCGGGCCAGCCATTCACGATCTCTGTCCGCGCCCAGTCTGCGCCGGACCGATCGCCGGTGCCGGACCACTGTCGCCGTAGCCTCGCTCAGTTCGACGCCCGGCGCGCCACCAAGAGACCGGAACAGCACAGCGAGGCTCGGACGGACCGAGGACAGTGCTATGGCTGCGTCGGGGTAAAGGACCTCTGCGCCGATCCCGCAGGCCAGATCGTGCCAGATGTTTCCGACAGTTTCTTCAGGCTCCATGAGATCAAGGAGACGCATGTTCTTTATCCGTAGATTGTTGCGATCAGATCGCGCAGTGCCAGCTGCACATCGGGCTCATCGCTGAGCGGCTCGATAACCGCCGCCTCAAGGGCCTGATCCACGCCCGTGCCACCTGTCATCAGCGTTGCCGCATAGATCAGTAGTCGGGTCGAGACGCCTTCTTCGAGATCCATGCCCGACAAGCGCCTGATGTGCCCGGCCAGCCGCACCAGGGGCACGACACGATCCCGCGCCAGACCACTTTCGGCGGCCACGACGGCAATCTCGGTCTCCGGGTCGGGGAAATCGAAAGACACCGACAGGAAACGCTGTCGCGTAGAGGGTTTCAGCCGTTTCAGCACGTTCTGATAGCCCGGGTTATAGGAGGCCACCAGCATGAAGTCTTTCGGCGCAAGCAGTTCCTCTCCGGTGCGGTCGATCATCAGCGTGCGCCGGGTGTCCGTCAGCGGGTGCAGCACGACAGTCACGTCTTTGCGCGCCTCAACCACCTCATCAAGATAGCAGATCCCGCCCTCGCGCACGGCGCGCGTCAGCGGCCCGTCCGTCCAGACCGTCTCGCCCCCTTTGAGCAGGTAGCGCCCGATCAGGTCCGCTGCCGACAGATCATCATGGCATGCGACAGTGTGGAGCGGTTTGCCCAGACGCGCGGCCATGTGTTCGACAAACCGGGTTTTCCCGCAGCCGGTCGGCCCCTTCAGAAGAAGGGGCAGACCGTTTTTATGGGCCGTCCTGAAGAGCTCGCATTCGCCGCCCGCAGGCTGGTAAAACGGCAGATCCGGAGTGCTTGCGATATTCATTTCTCACTCTCCCGGTACCGGATTGGCAGGTCCGGGTTCGATGACCTCGGATTTGCGGATCACCAGCATGGAGTAGATGAACAGCAGCGCCCCGATCACCACCGCAAAACCAGCGCCAAACCGCATCAGGTAAAAGACCGACAGGCTGTCCTGGACATCCATGTAATAGTCCCCCACCACCCGTTGCATGTGGGTCTGGATGGTGCCGGCGAAAGTCAGCACGAAGGTCATAAATGCCATGCCGCCCGTCATCAGCCAGAAACTCGCCATGTTAAGCACCTGGTTATAGGGCATGCGGCCGCGCAGGATCGGCATCGCATAAGAGAAGAGCGCGAGGTTGAGCGCGACGTAGGCACCGTAGAAAGCGAGGTGTCCGTGCGCGGCGGTAATCTGTGTGCCGTGGCTGTAAAAGTTCACCCCGTGCAGCGTGTGCAGAAAGCCCCAGACACCCGCCCCGAAGAAGGCGACGGTGGATGACCCCAGCGACCACAGCAGAGCGGCCTTGTTGGGATGGTTCTTTCGTCCCTTCCAGACCATGACAAAGGCAAAGCTCATCATCAGAAAGAACGGGATTACTTCGAATGTCGAAAAGATCGAGCCGACCCACTGCCAGTATCCGGGCAGGCCGATCCAGTAAAAGTGGTGTCCTGTGCCGAGAATGCCCGAGAACAGCGCCGTGGCGACGATGACGTAAAGCCATTTTTCGACAACTTCGCGGTCAACACCGGTGAGCTTCAGTAACAAAAAGGCAAGGATCGCCGCCATGACCAGTTCCCAGGTCGCTTCGACCCAGAGATGCACAACGAACCACCAGTACATTTTATCCAGCGACAGGTTGTCGGGGTTGATGAAGGCGAAAATCCACAGCAGCGACAGCAGCCAAAGGCCCATCAGCAGCACATTCGTGATGGCCGTTTTCTTACCCGACAGAACGGTCATCGACACGTTCAGCAGAAAGATCAGCGCGGCAACGAGGATGCCGAACTTCACCCAGAGCGGCTGTTCAAGAAACTCGCGTCCGCCGTGGATGCCGGCAAGGTAGGATCCGACCGCCCCCAGCGTGCCCACCAGCAGAATGATGAGCTGGATATAGGCCAGTTTCGGCGACCAGATCTCGCGTTCGGATTCCTCCGGGATCAGGAAATAGGCGGCACCAAAAAAGCCCAGCAGCAGCCAGACGATCAGAGCGTTGGTATGGATCATCCGGATGATATTGAACGGCAGAAGTTCAGACAGGAAATTGGGCGAGACATAGATCCAGCCTGCCAGCAATCCGCCCAGCACCTGAATGCCGAAAAGGGCCATCGCGGCCAGGATGTACCAGTAAGCCACTTTCTGAGACTGATATTTCATTGTCTTTCCTCCCTAACCTGCTTCATTGGGCGGCCAGCCCTGTGTGTCGGTCTGATCTGCCCACCGCAGGAACTCCGCGAGGCCGCGAATGTCCTCGTCAGACAGCTCATAGCGCGGCATCTGCCGGCGGCCTTCGATGCCGCTGGGCTGTGCTTCGATCCAGCCCTTGAGGGTCTCAAAGGCGTCTTCAGGATCATCGAGAACATCCCATCGGGTCATCACATTGCCGACCTCGGGCGCAAAATACGCACCCTCTCCGTGCAGGCTGTGACAGTTGATGCAGGAGTTTTCCTCCCAGATGTGTTTGCCATGACGGACCGCGTCGCTCAGTGGCATTCCGGCTGTCGACGTGGCGACAACATACCTGTGCGAGTGAACTGTCATCCCGATGAAGACCACGACGAAAAACACCGAGCCTCCGTAGAAGATGTTGCGCGCCCGTGATTTCGTCAGAAATTCAGCCATACTCAGGCCTCCTTGAATGCGGGATAGCCTCTTTCTAGAGATGCCGGAGGATCGGAAGTTTGTGCTGGCACAACCTTTGGCGCGATTGCGCGGTGTATAACGTTCGGGAAAGGAGACATCATGTCTTGTCCGCGCCTGAGCGTTCCGGATCTGCCGCTGGATGAACTGATGACCCGGTGGCCCGGCACGGTGCGGGTCTTTTTAAGGCACAGGATGCTCTGCGTGGGCTGCATGGTCAGCCCGTTTCATACCATCACCGATGCCTGCAGAGAGTATCACCTGAACGAAGACGCGTTTCTGACCGAACTGATGGAAGCCGCCGGCCTGATGTAGTTCGGGCTATCTCTGGCTCAGCACCACCAGCGCGTGGGCATCCCGCACCGTGATCCGTTTGCGCCGGCTGTGCACCAGCCCGTCTTTCTCCCAGGCGGACAAAAGCCGGCTGACCGTGTGCAGGGTCGTCGCCGTCAGCTCTGAGAGATCCTGGCGGGTGATCGGAAAGTCTATCTCAATGCCGTCAGACACCCTGCGCCCGGTCTGACTGATCAGCCTGAGGATTGCACTGGCAACGCGCTGTTCCACCTGCTGTGTCGCCATCTCGACGATGCGGTCGTTCATCTCTCCGACGCGGTGCCCGACGGTTTTATACGTTTCGGTTGCAAAGCCGTCGTAGTCAGACACAAAACCGTCCCACAGCCGGGTCGGCCAGCTCAGCGCCAGTGTCTCGGACGCGGTGACGGCCGTCGCGGGATAGTTTTCCCGCCCGAGGGCGCGCGCGATACCTATGAGCTGACCGGCGGGCACATGAAGTGCCGTCACCTGCTCTCCGGTCGGAGCGATGCGAACCACCCGGACATACCCGTCCAGAAGCATATAAAACCGGTCGGCCGGAACGCCTTCCTCGAAGATAGCGACCCCGGGGTCGAACCTCAGCGACGTTGCCTGATCCAGAATGGTTCTGATCTCCCGCCGGTCCAGCTTTGAGAACGGCGGCAGATGGGTCAGCAGGCTCTCATCCAGCCGGGGAAATATCTTGCGCGCGGGCGGGCTATTCATGCACCGACCCTGCCACACCTGCACGGGCAAGGCCATGGTATTGCGCCCGTCCTGCGCCTCCCCGGTTTCGGCCAGACGTTTGCGCCAGCGCAAATCAGATCACCCGCAAAGGCGTAAACCTGAAGCCGGAAATCAAAATAATCAGAAAGGAACAGGATCATGATCCGAACGCTCGCAACCGGCCTTGCTATGGTCACCCTGCTGGGGGGCGCTGCCTGTGCCGAAACCTTTGAAATTCAGATGCTGAACAAAGGGTCCGACGGGGAGCGCATGGTGTTTGAGCCGGCCTTCGTTCAGGCCGCGCCCGGCGATACAATCAGGTTCGTCGCAACCGACAAGGGACATAATGCCGAGGTCAGCAAGGATATGCTGCCCGAGGGCGCCGTGCCGTTCAAAGGCAAAATCAATGAGGAAGTCGAAGTCACTCTCGACGTCGAAGGCGTCTATGGTGTGATCTGCAAGCCGCACTATGCCATGGGCATGGTGATGACCATCGCCGTCGGTGATGTGCAGGCCCCTGAGGGCTTTCTCGAGGGCCGGGTGCCGAAGAAAGCGAAAGAACGCTTTGAGGCGCAGCTCGGCAATCTCTGAAAATTTCCAACCGCGCGGGTCAGAGACCATGCGCGGCAACCAACCTCACGGAGGAACCATGACCAGTTTCAATAACTCAGCAAAAATAAAGACCAGCCGCCGCAACGTCCTGCGCGGAAGCGTTCTGGCAGGCGCTGCGGCGATCACCGGCGGCAGCGCTCTGGCAAAAGCACGGATGCCGAAGGTCGATGCAATCAATGCGACATCCCGCAACCTGTACAGGGCGGCGGGCAGTCAGGCGGCGGAGAGCACTGCAAAACCAGCCGATCTGTCCGGCTACACCCGCGTCAGGCAGGAACTCGTAGCTCCCCCCTTTGCGCCGCAGCATGAACAGGTGGCAACGGGCGGGCCGAAGATCATCGAAGTCACCATGGAGACCACGGAAAAGCTGATGGTCGTCGATGAGGACACCGGTGCATCCGTCTGGGCGCTGACCTATAACGGCTCTGTTCCCGGGCCGCTGATCATATGTCACGAGGGTGACATGGTCGAACTGACCCTGCGCAACCCCGTCGACAGCGTGATGGAACACAACATTGACTTTCACGCGTCGACCGGTGCGCTCGGGGGCGGTGGCCTGACCCATGTGTATCCCGGGGAAGAGACCGTGCTGCGCTGGAAGGCGACCAAGCCGGGTTGCTTTACCTACCATTGTGCGCCGGGTGGTGCGATGATCCCGTATCACGTCTGTCATGGTATGAACGGTGCTGTTATGGTGCTGCCGCGCGACGGGCTGAAGGACAAAGACGGCAACCCGCTGAAGTACGACTCGATCGCCTATATCGGCGAGCAGGATTATTATCTGCCCAAAGATGAAAACGGCGACTACAGGTCATATGAAGCCGCCGGAGACGACTATTCCGACAGCCTTGATGCAATGCGCACGCTGGTGCCGACGCATCAGGTCTTCAACGGCAGTGTTGGCGCGCTCACGGGCGATAATGCCCTTAGGGCCAAAGTGGGTGAGACTGTCCTGATGGTGCATAATTCGTGCAACGTGGACAGCCGCCCGCACCTGATCGGCGGACACGGCAACTATGTCTGGGAGACCTCTTTCACCGATCCTGCGCTCACCGGTGTTGAGACATGGTTTGTGCGTGGCGGATGTGCGGCGGCGGCGATGTACACCTTTGAGCAGCCGGGCGTCTATGCCTACGTCAATCACAACCTCATCATCGGCGTTCTGCTGGGGGCGACCGCTCACTTCGTGGTCGAAGGCGAATGGGACAATAATCTGATGGAACAGGTTGTTGCGCCCCGTGATTTCGCGACCTGACATAGGAAGATAAAAAATGATCGCCGCCGCACGCATCGGACAGCCCTTCAGGACAGCCGCAGTGTTGTCCGGGCTTGCCGTTGTGGCGGCGATTGCCGTCGGGGCCATGCTCTTCGCGCGTGGCCCCGAACCTGCTTATCTGCCCGATATGGTCAGCACACCGATTACGCTGTTGAGCGGTAAAGAAATCTATGCGCAGCGTTTCGAGGTTACGGTGGCCGAGTGGAACACCTGCGTCGCGGAGGGTGGCTGCTCGCTCAGATTGCGCGTCCGGGCCGGACAGGATCCGACGACAACGCCTGCAACCGGGCTCAGCTATGTCGATGCCGGTGAATACCTCGCATGGATCAACCGCAGGACGGGCCTTGATTTCCGGTTGCCGACCGCTTCAGAGTGGCGCGAGATGGCGGCATCAGTGCTGCCGGAAGCGCCCGATCCGGTGTTTACTGATCCGGCTCTGACCTGGGCCTCAGCCTATCTGATCGAGGGGAACGCGCCCCGGGCGCTGAAACCCCGGGGCAGTTTCTCGACCTCACCCGAGGGTGTCGCCGATCTGGATGGCAGCGTCTGGGAGTGGACGCAGGAGTGTTATTCCGGGGAGGCGGCCGCCAGATGCCCGGCCTTCTTTGTCGGGGGCGAACATGTGGCCGCGATGTCCTATCTTATCCGCGACCCTGCCCGTGGCGGCTGTGCAGTTGGCTCACCGCCTGCGCACCTGGGGATGCGCCTTGTGTCTGACAGCCCTGTCTGAGCGCTTTACGGGCACGCGCAGGGGAGGGCGTCAGACAAAAGCTCCCTGCACTTGTTACATATCGTCCCGTTCGCAGGGGTACCGTAGTCGACCCCGTGCCAGCTGAGGATAATACCGCAGCCTGATCCGACGCTGGTTTGCGCACCACACGGCGCTGCAGTCACGACGCTACCCGGTTCAGCAAAGCGTCTGCGGACCATGCCGTCATCTACGCTCCGACGATGTCCGGGCCGAGCAGTTTGCGGTCTGTCAGATAAGGCAGTCTTGCCTGCGCGACCGCGACCTTTTCCGGATGCAGGACGGCACTGATCACTCCGGCCTCTGCCCCGGCGCGCGCGAGTTCCTGCCCGTCAGGGGAAGCGATCAGGCTCTGGCCCAGAAACGCAAGCCCGTGCTCTGTACCGGCACTGTTGGCATAGGCGAGATATATCCCGTTTTCAAAGGCCCGGGTCGGGATCATTTTCTGAGCGACCCACGCCCATTGCGCCCCAAGTGCTGTGGGCACCAGCAGCAGTTCCGCTCCCGCAGACGCCACATGCCGGACGGTTTCAGGAAATTCCGCGTCATAGCAGATCAGCGTGGCAATCTTTAAGCCACGATAGGTGAACACTTCGCACCCCTTGCCGGGGGAAAAGTGATCGCGTTCAAAGCCGGGCGGAATGACCAGCTTGCGGTGGCCGCCGAGACGCATGCCATCCGGGCCGAAACACTGTGCGGCGTTAAAAACAGCCCCGCCATCCGCCTCGGGAAATCCGTAGTGAATGGCAAGCCCGTGCTCTTTTGCCATGGCGCTGATGGACTGAGCAACCGGGCCGTCGGCGGGTTCGGCTCTGTGTACGACCTGCGCCCCGATATTGTAGCCGGTCGCGAAAAGTTCCGGCAGGAGCAGCAGATCTGCACCGCCTGTCGCCACGTCCGGCAGAATACCGGCAAGCCAGTCGAGGCGCTCTTTGGGTGTGCCGGGTTCGGCCGGGGCCTGTCCGACCGCAAGAGTGAAGGTGCGCCTCATGGTCAGTCTTCTGTGACCAGCAGTTCACGCGGATAGTCTGTGAGGTATTCGCACCCGGTTTCAGTCACCACGACTGAATCGCCGATGCGACCGGCGGTGACACCGTCAATTGAAATACCCCCGTCCACGGCAAAGGTCATGCCGGGCTGCAGGATCGTGGTATCACCGGCTTTGAGCTCAGGGGCCTCCAGATATGCCACGCCGATGGACCGCCCGGTGCGGTACCCGGTTTCATACCCGCGCGCGGCATAGACGTCATTGGCGGCGGCTGCGACCTGCTGCGCCTCGACACCGGGCCGGATTGCCGCGATTGCCGCCTGCTGCGCCTCGATTGCGGCAAGCTGAACGCGGGCGGCATCGTCACGGACCTCACCAATGTGGAACATGCGGTCAAAGCCCAGTTTGTACTGTTTGAACTGCGCCATATTGCAAAAGCAGAAATAGACCGGATCAGACCGCTCATAGGCTTTCACCGAGGCGCGGCGATGGACCATGGAGGTATCCCTGCCGCTTTGCAGGATCTGCAGATTATGGATCATCGGAGAGACGAACCGGTCCCAGCCTTTATCCGTCAGAAATCCGGCGGCCCGGCGGGTGCCTGCATCAATCACGGCCAGCGCACTTTCATATTCCTGTGCGCCTTCGCGCAGACTGCCGTGGGCGGCTGCCATCATCGCCGCTGCAATCTGACCTGCTTCTTTCATCACCTGGATTTCCAGAGGCGATTTGATCATCCGGATCGCACCAAGCACCGGCGAGATATCCCTGACCGGCACATCGGGGTATGTCTCATCAAGATAATTGCGCACGATCGCCGGGATGCCGGCACGCTCGACCCACAACTCTTCGGGGTGGTTGCCCAGAGCACCGGCCAGCGCCCGGCCCCAAGTCTGCTGCCCGATATCCTCCCAGGTGCGCACGTCCTCGACCCAGGTCATCGCACCAACCATCTCGCTTTCCATCAGAGGCGTGATCACCACAGGTGCGTCATCGGCATACACGACCAGCATCGTCGGTCGCCCAAACTCGATACCCAGATAACCCCAGAAGCCGGCCAGATACGCTATTGAGCTTTCATCTGTGAACACCGCGCGCTGAATACCGGCGGCTTTCATATGCGTCCGGAGGGTTCGGGTTCGGGTTCTGGCTTCGTCGAGCATGATAAAAGTCCGGAGCTGATCTGCGTTGCTCCCAGAAGGCATACCCGGCGAAAAATGTCGAATATAATGTCACCGACCGGGTTTTTCGGCACAGGCTTCGCCGTGCCCTGTGGTCCGGGTACTGCCGGCAGGATGCGCAGCGGCTGCCGGCCTTCTGAAAGCCGGTTTGCTCAGGGCGCACTCTTGAATTCTGACGCTGTGGCTGTCACGGCTGTAACCCACACATTGCAGGGGATTTATCGCACATATGCCACAGGTCTTTTCAGTGATGCGGATCAGCGCGCTGCTTTTCTCCTTATGTCTCTCGGGCAGCCTCGTCGCCGGACCGGTTGAAGATGAAATTGAGAAACTGTCGGCCTCATTCCGGGGTGGCGATGGCGGTCATTCTGCTGATGCGCGGCTCGACAGTGCGGTATTGATCCCTGCGTTTTATGCGGGCCGCGGTCATGCGCCCGCCTGGTACGGAACAACCAGCGGAGATCAGCTTTTTGCGGAACTGAACCGTGGATTAGCCCAGGGTTTCCGGCCGGTCGATTTCAATCTGGCATGGCTTTACGAATTATCCGATGCCGCCCGGTCGGGCAGGCCGGAGGACATCGCGGCATTTGAACTTGTGGCCACCGATGCGGCGATAAAGCTGATCCACCACGTCTTTTTCGGAAAGGTCGACCCTGCGGCCATTGACAGCGACTGGAACTTTTCGAGACCGGTCATCCGGCAGGAGCCGGCAGCCGTTCTGAACGAATTCATCAATGGCGCAGGGTTCAGTGCTCTGATGGCGCGTGTTGATGTCGATGCCCTGCAGTACCGGCAACTGATTGACGCGCTGGAGCAGTACAGAGACATCGCAAACAGCGGCGGATGGCCTTCTGTACCGGATCAGACGGTGCTGAAACCGGGCATGACGGATCCCGCGGTTGCGGTTCTGCGCGCGCGGTTACTGCGCGAGGGGGCGGTACGTGAGGCGGCGGCCATAACGTCAGTCAGCGCCGGGGCCGGCGGGGCTGCCTTTTACGACGCCGGGCTTGTTGAAGCCGTCAAAGCATTTCAGGGGCGGCATGGGCTCGACGCTGACGGGGTGGTCGGGCCGAGGTCATTTTTGTCTCTGAACCGGACGGCCGCCGACCGCGTGAACCAGCTCAGGCTCAGCCTTGAGCGCGCGCGCTGGCTGATGCGGGACCTCGGGGATGAGTTTGTGCTGGTCAATATCGCGGGTGCCCGCACCTATTACGTCACCTCGGACGATACCATCTGGAGCACGCGTTCAGTCACCGGATCGGCTTACCGGAAAACGCCGGTTTTCCGGGATGAAATCCGGTATATGGAATTCAATCCCACCTGGACTGTGCCCGCCTCGATTTTCCGCAATGACAAGCTGCCCCGGATCCGCAAAGACCCGGGATACCTGGCGCGCAACAACTATACTGTGGTGCGCAGCGACGACCGCAGCCCCGTGGATGCCGCCGCGGTGAACTGGGCGGAGGATAATCCCGGCGTGACTCTCGTGCAGCAACCCGGGCCGCAGAATGCACTTGGTCTGGTGAAATTCATGTTTCCCAATGAACATGCCGTCTATCTGCATGATACCAACGAACGCGGCCTTTTTGACCGCAACGAGCGCAATATGAGCTCCGGATGCGTAAGGCTCGAATATCCGTTCGAGTTTGCCAGTCTGCTGATGGAAAGCGATCCTGACTGGAGCCTCGCGCGGATGAATGCCATTCTCGAAAGTGGTAAAACCACGCGGATCGATCTTCGTGAGCCGGTGCCGGTTCTGCTGACATACTGGACGGCGTGGGTCGAGGACGGCAGCGTGCATTTTCGCGAAGATCCTTATGACCGTGACGCCGCCGTTCTGGACGCCCTGAACCGGTAAACCGGATCACGATCTCTCATGGGCAAGAGCCCCGGCCACATCTGAAACCGTTTGTGTGTCAGCAGTCTGTCAGCCGGTCAGAAAACCTCCGGCGCCCGGGCCAGCGGGCCCCAGGTTGCGGGATCATCGAGACCCACGCTCGACCAGGCCTCCTGCAGGACCCGCGATTCCGAAGACCGTGTGCGCGGCAGATCATCCAGTATGTCGAACCAGGGCAGCTTGCTCTCCATGCCGGAATGGACCGATGGCGCAAAGTTTTCCGGCGTGTCGAGGCTGGACGTGTGCATCACCAGATACGCAGTCTCGCGCGGCCGGACCAGCCTGTAGGTCAGGCCGGCACCGCAGTCCGGGCAGAATCCGCGTTGCGCTATAGGCGATGATGCAAAGCAACGGGGTTCAGCATTGGTGAACCGGACGGCAGAGGCGGGAAAAGCCGCCCATGCGTTCACCGCCGACCCGGAGAACTTCTTGCAGCAGTTGCAATGGCAGTATCCGGTGCTGATCGGCGGGGCGGTGATTTCGTACCGGATGGCGCCGCACAGACAGCCGCCCGTGATCAGTGTACCCGCAAGTTCATCATCGCCGAAGTCGAGAAAACCCGCCGTTTTGCCCGGTCCGGAGCGTGTCATGAAAACATGGATCGGCGTGTCTGTCTCTTTGAGGCGTTTGTGTCCGCAGTCTTCCAGCGGGAGATCAACTTTGCCTTTGATCTGGGCCATCACTTCGCCCGAGACAGCGATGCCGCCCGGTTCGGCCATTGCTTCAAGCCGTGCGGCGGTATTGACGCCTTCGCCCAGAAGATCCGCGCCGCGGACCACCACATCACCAAGCGACACGCCGACCCGGAGCACGAAAAAATCGCCCGTATCTGACCGGTGCGCTTCGAGTGCGGCGGCTCTCTGAATACCTGCGGCGCAGTTGACCGCTTCGATGATGCTGGAAAATTCGGCGAGGAAACCGTCACCGGTGGATTTAAAGACCCGGCCCCGGTTGGCTTCGACCTGCATGCCGATCACATCGCGGCTGAAATGCTCCAAGCGTGTCAGTGTTCCGCTTTCGTCGCGTGACACAAGCCCTGCAAAGCCCACGATATCAATGGCGAGGATGGCCGCCAGTCTGCGTTCCATGTGCGGTCCTTTGAGCTGCTGGCCCCCCCTCTGGGGCACCGCATCTCATTAACATGGATCGCGTCATAATTATATTCCGGCGGAGATCTGCACCCCCGCCGGAATGAACCTGATGGTCCGCTTCGTTCAGAACTGCCAGGAGGCGCGCAGTGAAATAGAATCCGCTTCGGCGTCAAAACCGGTGACGCCGGTCAGGTCGTCAAAGTTATGTTTCAGGTATTCGCCGGTCAGGATGAATTGCGGGGTAAGTTTGTAGGACAGGCCAACCCCGTAGAAATCTCCGCCCTCGCTGCCGAACGACGTGTCCACATCCGCGTATCCGAGCGTTCCGAACAGCAGCACGCTGCCGAAGTCATAGCCGCCGCGCAGCTTTGCACGCCAGACGGAATCGACGGTTTCACCGAGGGCCACGCCGGCATCATCCAGATCGACATCGGTCCAGTCATAATCCAGCTCGCCGCCCAGAACCCACCGGCCGAAATCGTAGTTATAGCCGGCATGCAGACCGTATGCGGTATCATCGCCGCCCAGTTCGTTCGCAAGGTTGCTGCCACCTATGTCAAGATTGCCGACCTGGACACCGGCATAAAAACCTGTCCAGTCGCCGCCGGTGCTGATCACCGGGGCGGGGGCGATCGGGGCGGCGACAGGTGCCGGTTCTGTCAGGCTGCCGGCAAACGCGGGAGGGGCCATCACAGCGACCGCAGATGCGATCACCGTCGAATTTTAGTTGATTTCATGCTCATCGTGTCGTCCTCAAAAGATTTTTTTACCTTGCCTCGTTATGCGGCTCGAGGCTGCCCGATGCCAGGACGGACAGTTAATTTCAACCGGAGAATGTGTTTGTCCGGCCACATCTCTTTGCGTGTCGCGCCGCTCTGTTCCGGAAAGTCACCGGACCCGGTGGGGCAGGAACTTCTCTTTGTGCGAACCCAATGCCGGCGGCAATACATCCCGAGCAGGCCCGGGACCTGCTCTGGTGCAGGGGGCCATCGCCAAAGACTGCGCCACTCACTTGCGCGTACCCGGTTGCTGCGCGAAAACTGAACACAAAGATAAAGGCGCACGTTCAATGATCTCCCTCTATGCAGCAATCTGGCGCGTCAGCGGGCGGCGGCAGATCTTACTGATCGTTCTGTCCGTTGCGATTGCGGCGCTGGCGGCAGCCCCCCTTAAATTCCAGCAGGAAATTGTGAACCTGCTGACGGAAGCGTCGTTTGATACGTCAGAGCTTTTCCTGCTGGGCGCCGGGATGATGGGTGTCATCATGCTGAGCCTCGGGCTTAAATGGCTGATGGGTTACCGGTCGCAGCTGCTGGGCGAAGATGTGATCCGCCTGATCCGTAAAAGACTTCTGACCGATGCCGCAGCGAAGCAGAGTATGCACCGCGATATCCTTACCGGCACCCTGTCGACCGCAATATCAAGCGAGGCAGAGGAGCTTGGAAAGTTCACCGGCAGCGCGTTTTCGGAGCCTGTGATGCAGTTTGGCACGCTGATCAGTGTGGTCGGTTTTGTTGCTTCCACACAGCCGGGACTGGGCATCCTTGCACTTGCGATGATCGCGCCTCAGATCGCCATCGTCCTTTTTACGCAGCGCAGAGTGAACATGCTGCTTGCCGGCCGCGTGAGGCTCCTGCGGCGCGCCACCAACAAAATCACGGCCAGCGATATCAGTGCTGTCGAAGCATCGGTGCTGGAAGATTTTGACAGTATTTACGGTGCGCGGCGTTCAATGTTCAGATGGAAACTTTCGACTAAATTTGTCCTCAGTCTGATCAACGCAGCGGGTACGGTTTCCGTGTTCATGCTTGGCGGTCTGTTTATCTTACGGGGACAGACGGATGTCGGCACAGTGGTGGCGGCGACGATGGGGCTCAGCAGGCTGCAGGGTCCGACGACGTTTCTGATTTCGTTCTACCGGCAGGTCAGCGCGAACCGGGTCAAATTTGAGCTTCTGCGCGATATGTCTCTCTATGCAGGCCAGCCGGTCCGTGAGCCGCAGAGCTGACCGGCATCACAGGCCTGATTTTCACAGTGTCGTCAGGGCCATTCATAGGTGACAAGCCGGGATGATCTGCCATCATCTGTCAGAACAAAGAGCCTGTCAGCCCCGGAACTCAGAGCAACACCTTCGGCGTTTTTCAGCAGTTTTGGTTTGTGCTTTTTGCTGCCGGGCAGGTCAAAGCGCCGAACCTCCTGCGTGTCCGGGTTCATCCTGAACAGTGATCTGCCGGTGTCGCTGACGATCAGGATGTCCCCTGTGGTTCCGTCGATCGTCAGCCCCGACAGATCCATCTCGTCGTCGCGCGCGTGCGGAGAGGAAAAGCCTGCGTCGCGCCCGAGGATCCACCACTGAAGAAGCCTGGTAAAGTCCGCACTGATTTCGAGCAGCAGGCGCGGCTCTGTCTCATTTGCGATAAATATGTGGCCGCTGACCGGGTGAACCGCGATGCCTTCGAACCCTTTATTTTTCGGCGCGGCACTAAGGTGCTGCCGGACGGCATCGATACCGGCCAGGTCTCTCATCTCTGCCGTTCTGATCCGCCGGCCACTGGCCGGATCAATGACAGCAACCGATCGTGCTCCCTCCTCAAGAACCAGAAGGACACCGTCGGGCATAACCGCGATGCCTTCGGGATCCCGGACCGGAAAGTCAGGATTGATGCGGTCGACGACACTCCCCTCATCATCCAGGACAAATATGGCACCTGTGTTGTCGCTCACTGCATAAAAGCGGGTGCCGTCGAGGCTCCGGGCGAGGCCGGACGGTTCTGTGAACTGCTCTGAGGCGTCATAGATTTTCTGCGAGTCCATCAGGCGAAGCGCTTCACCGTCAGACGCCCTGGCCCAGGATACGAGGAGGCAAACGAAAAGTACCGGCAGGAAGTGCAGAGCCGCGCCGCGCCGGTACTTTTTATGCATCGGCGGGTGTTGCCGGTCGCTCTTCATTGCGGGTCTCTCTCATCAGCATTGCTCTGCCGGGCTCTGAACCCGCGCCGTCACAACCGAACCACCACCGGGGTGACACCCCTGACGAGATGCGCCAGCGCCGCAGTCAGATCCGGGTTCAGCCTGCATTATTGACATTTCGTTCCTGAAAAGGAACGTGTAACGCACCGGTGAACCCGGTTTATGATACGTCTCTGCCCCGGAAAGTCCCGTGAAATGAAATTGCGCATAGTCCTTTTTTCGGTTTTTGCCTGTGCTGTGCCGATGATCGCACAGGCGCAGATGCTGCCGGGGACGGAGTCGATGGCCATGCCCGCGCAGGTCGATATCACTGCCGGCGGCTGGGGACAGATCCGGGACCTGGATGAGCTCATTACTTTCGGAATGTACGTCCTGACCACCGTAATATTGACCTGGGCAATCGTCTTTCACCCGGTCCGTCAGGCATCGCGACGGACCCTTGATGATCTGCTGATGCCGCGGCTCTTTTTCCTCTACGCGCTGATCGGCATGGCGGTCGGTTTTCTTGTGATACAGCACGGGTACATCATCGGGTTTGTCGTGTTCGGTATCGGCGCATTGCTGAGATTCCGCTCTAACCTGGAAGATCCTGTCGACACGGTGGAGATGATCCTTGTGACTGTGATCGGTCTGGCCATCGGGCTGGACCTGCCGGTTATGGCTATTCTGCTGGCCATCGTGGCCTGGGTGTTCATCTGGATCGGCGGGCGCACGAAAGGTGTTGAGGTGTCGCTGAAAGCAGACAGCGAGCCGGATGTGATGGAGGCATTCCGGCTGCTCAAGGAGGCAACGTCGGGGCCGGGCTGGAAAGTCATTCACCAGAAACATGTCGCAGGCAAAACCGGAATAACTGTGGTTTATCAGGTTTCAGGCAGCCTGTCTGAACAGGAAATTGAGACCCTGCTCACAGATGCTGTCCCTGCGGGGACAGAATGTAAGATCAGGCTCTGAGCGTCTGCGGGCGGGTTGTCGTCACGCCCGTTTAAAGCTCGCCGTCGCGGGGCAGAAGGGCAAAAAACCAGTCTTCGATGCGCTGCATAAAGGACGCGGCCGGCTCCGCGTTCAGCACCACATCGTCGCCGACCCATATCAGCATGTTGTCCGCTGTCAGTTCGAGTCGCCAGGCGTTGGATGTGCCGAGATCCGGCGCGGTGAGATCTCTGATCGCCCTGTTCACGCGGCGGTCCCGCACAATCAGCCCCACCTCGGTATTGAGACGCAGCGACCTGGGGTCGATGTTGGCGCTCCCGATCATGACGGTATCGGTGTCGATGATCAGATATTTCGCGTGCAGCGCCAGCCGTTTGTCTTCCACCGGCGCGGTGATATAGCGTTTACGGCTCGGGGCGTCGGCGCGCAGTTCATGCAGGCTGACACCTGAGGACATCAGTGCACGGATGTGCTCGCGATACGCACTGTGACCCGCGAGATGATTGTTGGACCGGACAGAATTTGTCAGGATCGTCACTGTCACGCCGCGCTCAACCGCAGTTTTCAGTGCATCCGTGACCGTCGGGGACGGGATCAGACGGGCCGTCATGATAGTGATGTCGCGCCGTGCGCCTGCAATAAGCTGCAGGATGCGGTTTGCCACCTGAACGGGCCGGTCCGACGGTGCCGCCGCACTCTCAGCGGGCGGTGTATCTGCGATAAGCTCTGCCCGCCCGGTACAGGAGCTGCGCAGAGCGCGTCGCCATGCGAAAGCTCGCTCCTGCTCTGTCTCAGCAGGGAAAAGGGAGCGCGAAACCTGCCACGGAGCGTCGCTTTCATGGGATGTGGGGGCCACCCTGGCCTGCGCAATCCTGTCCACCAGGAACGACCAGTTATCGTTTCAGCAGGCGTCGAAAACCTGAGATGATTTCCGGGCGACCGGTCCGCCGACCAGCAATTCCATATCCCGGAAATTACCGCCGCCGCTAAGGCCGAAGTATTCATCGGCGATGTTACGTCCGCCGATAATGGCAACCTGATTGTCGACCATCATGGTCTTGTTGTGCATGCCGTGGTCAACACGGCTGAATTCGCCGAGGTTCAGGATCTGCCAGTCGCCTGCCCGGATTTCTTCAATCTCAGCTCAGACGCCGGTCTGCGCGGGTGCGCGGCTGGTTTCATCGGCAATCTCTACGGGTTGCAGTGCGGAGCAACCCAGGAGCAGTGACAGCGACAGAAGCCCCGCAAGCGCGCGCACAGCTCTGACCGTCGCCAGGGCCGTTGCGATCCGACCGCTGGTCGCGGGCAGGGTGGGCGTTCGGATCACTCGATGCCAAAGATAACGTTGTATTCCACCAAAGCATTACTGCGGTTGATGACCTCAACCACGTGATCACCACTCTGCCAGAGCTGGCCGCGATACTCCTGGCCGGCGTTCATGAGCCCGAGCAGTTCGGAGCCGTCCGGATTGCGGATGACATAGTCAAGCGTGCCGTTCCGGGGGGCCACGCGCACAAAAAGATACTGCTCGTTTGCAGCGCCGAGAACATATTGCCGCGTGGCGCCGGGAGCGAGTGTCCCGGTCAGTTCCGCGCCGGTTGTGCCGGCGTCAAAGGCAACCCGCTGTGTTTGTGTCGCGCCGTCAGCCCCGGCCATCGCGCCGCCGCCGTCATCCATGGCCTCCACCGCCGCAAAATCACCGATCGCACCATCGCTGTAAGCGATGCACCGCCAGAGCGTTCCGCCCGCATCCCGCAGCATTACGAGCGTGCCGGCCTCGGAAAACTCGGAACTCTCAATCGTGCCGGACTGCCCGTCAGGCCCTCCGACGCCGCGCAGGTGGTCAATACATGCATCGTCTGCATCGGACATTGCAGCAGCGGATGTGCCGGTAATAACTGCGGACAGTGAAATGATAGTTATTAGAGTTTTCATGTGCTTTTTCCTTCGCTTCCCGTCGGAAAACTACCGCATTGAAGTCGCGCCTACAATTTCCAAAAGCAACACCCTAACCAGCCGCTGTTAAAGAACAATATGTTCCGGACAAAGCGTGACAGGACCGAAAAAATCTGTTTCTGTTACTGTGCCGGTCTTAAGGAGACAGTAAATGCAATTCGATCTCGCTCACGCACTCGTATCCGCGATCATTATTCTCGGGGTTATCTTTGCACTGCGCAAATTCGGATACGAGCATGAAAAAGGCAAATGGAGCTGGCCGATATTTTTCGGTGTGTTCGTCGCCATGGCGATCCTGAATCTGATATGGCCATACGGCAGCTGACGGGATGAAGACGGCGCCGCTTTCATGACAAACGCCGCGCCGCCGGGTTTGCGTTTCAGCAGTCTCCTGCAGGCAGCATATTGATCGACGAATAGCGTCCGTCCGAAGTCGTGATCTCGGCGCAGGCACCGGTGCTGCGATTGAACCAGTAGGACGTCAGTCCTTCGGACCGGATGAGCTCATACCCGAGGTTCTGAATACCCATTTCGGCCTGGCCTGCTTTGGCGCCCTCGAAGGCTGACAGATCGGAACTGCTGCCCACTGCGGGCGTGCCTGCTGATCCTGTGTCCTCGACACATCCGGCCAGCGGAAGAGCAATGACGGTTGCAGCAAAAATGATTTTTTTCATGAGTTTTCCTTTTGGTTCTTTCTTTCACGGGCAGCGCACCAGATGATGAAACAGTTTACAGAACAAAGGCCCGCACCAGTTAAAGAGAATGAGCACCGGTGAGTAAAGAATTTTCAGGAAATATGAGCAGGCCCCGGATCGTATCCGAAGGGCATCAGATCCTTGTCTGAGTCCCTGCAGAATGACGCCGGCAGCACCGGTGGGAGGCTCTTGTGGCTTGATATCGCGCGAACAGCGGCGCTGCTCGGGATGGTCGTTTTTCATTTTTTCCACGATCTGGAGATCTTCGGGATACTGCCGCGCGGCACCACAGTCACAGGGGGATGGGACGTTTTTTCCAGCCTCGTTGCCGGATCATTCCTTTTTATCGCCGGGATCAGCTTCCGGCTCGCGCATGGCGGTGGCGTAAGGTGGCGCAGCTTTCTGCGACGGTTCGTGGTTCTGTGCCTTGCCGCAGCGCTGGTGTCGCTAGCGACCTTTGTTGTGTTTCCTGAAAACTTCATCAGGTTCGGCATTCTGCACTGCATCGCTTTGTCGGGCGTGCTGGGGCTTTTGTGTCTGCGGCTGCCTGCTGTGGTCAACGCCGGTCTTGCCATCGTCTTTATGATGGCGCCGGACCATCTGCGCTCCGATCTTTTTAATGCGGATCTTCTGCTCTGGACAGGCCTTGCGACGGCGACCCCGCCGGCACTCGATTATATTCCCGTGTTGCCCTGGTCGGGCTTGTTTCTGGCAGGGCTGGCAGCCGCGCAGATGCTGCGACCGGGCAGACACCGGCCAGGTGTCGCGCTTTCTGCACCATATGCGAAAGGGGCGGCTTTTCTTGCCTGGCCGGGCCGGCACAGCCTGACCATTTACCTGTTGCATCAACCGATCCTGCTGGGTCTAATCTGGACAGGTGTGACGCTGGTGTCCTGAACCGGGACTGTCCGCAGGTGTTGCCGCCTGAACTGGAAAGTGAGGACCAAATGAGATTTCTGACCGCAATACTGGTGATCGTGATGAGCACCTCTCTGGCTGCCGCGCAGGATTTTACCGCCCGCTCCGGAGGCCCGTCTGAGAACGAGATGATGGTGCGCAATGTCGGTGATGCACCCGATGGCATGGCCTTTTTCCGTCCGGTTCTGAGCGGTGTGCTCTATCGCGGCGGCTTCTCGGGCGGGGACAAGGCCCGGACGGGGCTTGGTTCATCGCAGCGCCAGGAGCTGTGCGAGGACGGATTTTCCCAGGCATTCTATGCTGATTTCGGCAAAAACACCGACTACTCCGCCGCATCCTGTGCAAAGGGGCAGATGAGCTATGCTGCGGCCCGTTCATCACGACCGGCCAGCGTGATGAAGGCGGTGCATGATGTGATCAAAGCGCCCGGAAAAGGGCCGGTGCTGGTGCACTGCATGTGGGGTGTACATTCTTCGGGTGCGCTTTCGGCCATGGCGCTGGTGCAGTTCTGCGGCTGGTCTGAGGACCGCGCCAAAGCCTACTGGAACGAGGCGCGCAACGGGGCCCCCTGTTCAGGTGGTTGTGACAAGTGGATCGATGGCAAGTTTGAGCGCTTTAAGGTGGATGCTTCACTGAATATCTCCGCTGCCGAACAACAGGCGATCTGCCCCAGATGAGTGTTCCGGGACCGCGCCGCATCCGATCCGTACTCAGTTCCGCGGCTCTTGTCATTGCGTCTTTGCAGGTCGCTCAGGCCGGCGATCAGGTGCAGGGCGATGAGACCCGCTTTGAGACGCCTGCCGGCACGATTGAGCGCTGCGTGAAAATTGCGCCTGTCCCGCAGGGGACGTATTCAAAAAGTGACCGCAAGACCGAAAGCGACTATTGCAGCATCGATTTTTATGCCCCTGCGGTTGCTCTGTGTCCCAAGACCTGGAGCACCAGCCCCGGCATGATGATCTATGATGTCGCATCGGGCCCCTATGCCAGTGATCGTGCCGCGTTTGAACGCAACGCCTGCAAGGAGGGTAAATCCGCCAGAAACCTCGCCGGAGATACGCTTGCAAAATACAAGGTCACGATGAATCAGAGCGGCACGAGCGGTACGTTTTCGCCGTCGCCACTGCTCTATTATCACTTCTCGCGCTACTTCGGCACGGAGGTGCTGGTGCCGGTGGCGGTCTGGCGCACGATGGACAGCACGCTGCACGCCGCCGAAGTTGCACGCCCCGGGCTTGCGATCTCAGGGCATAACCGATCTGCGCGGATGAACCATGAGGGCTGGCGCTATCTGGTCGCGGCCGACGAAAAACCTCAAAGCTATACGCCCGTTGATGATCTTTTTACAGCGGACAGGACACAGATTTACGGTGTGCTGCTCAACAGCCCCGGCCACCGTTATGGCTCGGAGATTAACGGCACCCGGAAATCCGGATGGGGCAAGGGCCAGAACAACGATTTTCAGAAAACACCGGCCTTTCTCGCTTTGCGCTCGCCGGCGCCGCTGCCTCAGGCCATTGCCGATGGTCTGTCTGAGGGCCGCAAAGATCCGCAGATAAGCAAAGATCTCGGTCCGGACGTGACGCCCGCGCAGATGGCGTTCTGGATGCGCGAGATATCCGAAATCGTCCTGCTGGATTTCATCTTCAGTCAGCAGGACCGTGTCGGCAACATTGATTTTACACCCTATTATTACTGGGTCGAAGGCGACGATCTGAAACATAAAAAGGCAAAACATCACGAACCGGGCGACGGGTCGGTGCCGCAGGCGGCCATCCTGCTGCGACGCACCAACCTGAACGACAATGATGCCGGCGGACGGGTGCAATATGCGAATTTCGCCAAGAGCACGAAGATGCTGGAAAAGTTCCGGCATTTCGATGCAGGGGTTTATCGCCGTCTGATGGCGCTGAACACCGATCTGGCGGCACAGGGGCCGGTCTATCAGTGGACGGAGAACAGCTTCGGGCTTACCGACCGTCAGGTGCAGCAGGTCGTGAAAAACACCCAACTGGCGACGGATATTCTGCGCGCCACATGTGACAGGGGAGAGCTGATTTTTGACCTTGATCCGCGCATGTTTCTCGCAAAGGGTTCGGTGACCCCGCAAGAGGTGTCCTGTGACGGCAATTAGAACTGCTCTTATCGCCGCACTGCTGTTTCTGTTCAGTATTGTCCCGGCTCTGGCCGACGGGCTTCGTGTCGCGGTCATCTCGGATCTGAACGGATCTTACGGGTCCGTGGTATATAACCCCCGTGTCAGCGCG
The DNA here is from genome assembly GCF_012932215.1 of Roseobacter ponti. GTDB lineage: Bacteria > Pseudomonadota > Alphaproteobacteria > Rhodobacterales > Rhodobacteraceae > Roseobacter > Roseobacter ponti. The sequence goes on from NZ_CP048788.1 coordinate 735,586, forward strand.
GCAGTTGAGCGGATCATTGCGCTTGAGCCCGATCTCGTACTGTTGACCGGTGATATGGTGGCAGGGCAGCGCCGGCCGCATCTGAGTGAGGCAGAGGTTCGCGCGATGTGGCGCGCGTTTCACGGAGTCGTCAGCGTCCCGCTGGCACGTGCGGGCATTCCTCTTGCCGTAACGCCGGGCAATCACGATGCATCAGGATATTCCGGGTTTGAGCAGGAACGCCGCATCTATGCAGACGAGTGGCGGAACCGGGTTCCTGAGGTTCAGTTTGTGCCCGGCGGCGCGTATCCGTTTCACTATGCCTTCAACATGGCCGGTGTGCAGTTCATATCGCTGGACGCAACGGTGGTCGGAAGTCTTGACCCTGCGCAGCGGGCATGGCTCGGCGCGCTCGGGACAGACGATATCTCAGCCCGCATTGTCTTCAGCCATCTGCCGCTGTGGCCCTTTGCACAGGGTCGGGAAACGCAGATTATCGGCGATGCTGCCGTGGCGCGGTTTTTTCAGGACCAGCAGATTGATCTGCATCTGTCAGGGCACCATCACGCATTCTACCCGGGATCAGAAGGCGGGGTCGCCTATGTCTCGCAGGCCTGCCTCGGTTCAGGGCCGCGCGCGCTGATCGGAGAAAGCGCAAAGTCATCGCCGGGATTCACGCTGATCGACATCTCCGCAACGGGAAACATCCAGGTGTCAGCATTCGAGGGCCGTGCGTTTGACGCGCCGGTCGATTTCACGACGCTGCCGCGCCGGATCAGCTCGCCCGACGCGGTGCTGACACGGCTTGACCTCGCGCCGACCCAAAAGGTGAGTGTGTCCGGAAGGTAAGACGTCAGTGGCTGTCCTGAACAGGCACAGGGTCGGTGTTGTGTGCCGGTTTCGGTCGATAGTCTGCGCAGACAAGCCCTCCCCTGAGTCCGACGGACGCCGGCAGATCGCAGCGCACCGGGGCAGGCTTGTCAAACTGATGGGCGATGGCAGCCTTGTGGAGTTCGCTTCGGTGATCGACGCAGTGCAATGCGCCATCGATGTCCAGGAGGCTCTTGCCGGGGAAGCGTCAGACATCATCCTGCGCATCGGCATACACCTGGGCGATGTGATCATTGAGGGTGAGGATGTTTACGGCACCGGCGTGAACATCGCAGCGCGGCTTGAAGGCTGTGCGTATCCGGGCGGTATCTGTATTTCTTCCCTCGTTTTCGAGAGCCTGAGCGCGTAGTTAAAGCAGAGCTTTTCAGATGCCGGTGCACAGCATCTCAAGAACATCGCGCAGCCGGTTCATGCCTTTGAGTGGTCGCCGGAGGGCGCGGCCAGGGCACCGTCTGCGGTTACGCCTGCCGCACAGCCTGCGCAGGAGAAGCCTTCTGTCGCCGTCCTGCCCTTTACCAATATGAGTGGGGATCCCGACCAGCAGTTTTTAAGCGACGGGATCGCCGAGGATATCATCACCGGCCTTTCCCGGTTCAGGACGCTGTTTGTGACGGGGCGCAATTCTTCGTTCCGGTTCCGGCAGCCGGATCTGACCGAGCAGGAGATCGCCTCGCGGCCAGGCGTGCAGTATCTGGTTGAAGGCAGCGTGCGCCGCGCCGGGAACAGAATTCGGGTCTCCGTACAGCTCATCGCGGCAGACACCGGCAAACATATCTGGGCCGATCGCTATGACCGCGATTTCGAGGACCTCTGTGCCGTTCAGGACGAAGTGACCCGGAGCATCATCGCGGTGCTGCCGGGACGCGTGCAGCACGACGTGGCCGACAGGCTCAGCCGGAAACCGACCGCGTGCATGAAGGCCTGTGAACTGCTGCTGAAAGGCAAAGCCCTGCGCGACGGGCTGAATGCCGCAGACAATGCCTCTGCGCGGACGTATTTTGCAAAAGCACTGCAGCTCGATCCGGATTATGCGCGCGTTTACATGTACCTGGCCGATACATACGTTGTCGATCTGTGGCTGGGTCTGGCGGACCCGGATGCGCCCGCACATGCGCTGGAGATTGCGCGGAAGGGGGCAGCGCCGGACAACAGGGATGTCAATATTCAGGATCAGCCCGGCTATGCTTACCTCTGCGCCGGTCAGTGGGATCAGGCGGATGCACAGTTCAGCAAAACTCTCCCGATGATCGTGAATGAGGCGGACTCCATGGCCTGGTGCGGTTACGGGTTTCTGTTGCTCGGTCAGCACGCCCGGGCCGGAAAGATCGTTGCTGAAGCGATGCGGCTTGATCCGCTGCACCCGCCGGCACCGGACCGGATCATGGGGCAGCTCCGGTTTTTCAGCGGCGATTATGACGCCGCCCTCGGTCATTTGATCGGGGAGGCGCGCCTGAACTCGCTGGCCGACGCGTTTCTGACCGCGGCCTGTGCACATGCCCGGCCCAGAAAAGAGGCAAAAGACGCTCTGCGTGCTTTCATCACTCATCGCCGCCAGGAACTTGCAGGCCGCGGGATAGCCGCCGTGGATGAGACTTTTGCAACGATGGCCTCAGGCTTCGGTACGATGTGGCGGCGCAGGTCTGACTGGCAGATGCCTGCGTCGGGGCTGCGTAAAGCCGGAATGACGGATTGAACCAGTGCGGGGGAGCGGCAGAAACACGGCGGACTGCCGGTTTCCAAATCCCCTTGCCGCTTTAGATTAAAGAGTTCTGGAACGAGCCCCCTGTGCCGCGTCGTTACGAAGATATCTATCCGTCGATGCCCCTTATGGACAGCGACGCGCAGGAGCATGTGTCCGCGGCGGCGCCGATGTTTGTGCGGTGTTTTCAGGCCCCGCCGGATGAGATGCCCGAAGATATATTTGCCGAACATCACCTGCTGCTTGATCTGCAGGAGCGTGCGCACCGGGTGCAGAACAGGCGCGACGGCGAACTGCATGATCTCATCTTTCACAAGGATAAAATCGTTGTCACACCGGCCGGCATGCGATCAGGCTGGCGCCGGTTCGATACATCGGATGTCATCGTTGTTACGCCTGATCCGGTGAAAGTTGAGAAATTCGCCCGGTCGGAACTTGGCATTCTGCCTGACCCGCAACGGTTCCGGGATTTTCCCGTGTTTCATGAACCGGAGCTTTGCGCGGCCGGCGTAATGCTGCGCGACGCGCTGGAAGATGATGATATGACCTCCGGTGCGATGTTTGAGGCCATGAGCCGTACCGTGACCTTTGAAAACGAAGGTGCAGAGCTGACCGGCACGCTCTATCTTCCCGAGGGCCACGATGGTTCCGCTCTGCCGGCTGTTGTGGTGACCGGCGCATGGACCTCTGTCGAAGAACAGATGCCCGCGGTTTATGCCCGCGAGATGGTGGAGCGCGGCTTTGCTGCCGTTACCTTTGACTTTAGCGGATGAGGTAAATCCGGGGATCTGCCGGATCGTGTCCGCTGTGGTGAAAGCCCGGCGGCCAAAACCGCGGACATCCGGGCGGCTTTTGAGTTTGTCGCGACCCTTTCCGAAGTGGACCCGGCGCAGATCCGCGGGCTCGGCAACTTCGCCTCTGCGGGGTACATCGTTGACGCCGTCGCCGGAAACGATCTGGTGCAGCGCACTGGCCTCGTCGCCCCCTGGCTGCAGGATGCAGAAATCTTTGAGGCGGTCTGTGGGGCCGGGAGGGCGAGGAGAGCCTGATTTATCTCTCCCGCGCGGCAGAAGCCGCAGGCGGTGAGATCATCCCCGCCGCGGGACCTTAGGGAGCCTCCGGCGTACCGATGCCCAAAGGCGGCTACTATCACGAGCCCGCCCTCGTTGTCGGTACCCCGTCCGCGGCGGGCCACCCGGAAGAGTCGAGGATCATCACGCTCGTCTCATCAATCCCGCTTGCTGTTGACCGCGCAGCCTATGATCTGGCTGAGGCGGCCTTCGTGCCGCAGGTCGTGATCAAATACACATCTCTCCGGGACGGTGCGCCGGCGACTATGAAACCGGCGGCGCTGATGGAGGCCTGGGGTGGCATCATTCCGGGATTTGATGCGACATGGTATGAGCTGGGCGACGTTACTGTCACCATCGACGGCGACACCGCCACTGCAAGTGCCTTTGTGGATAGTCGCCACTGGATCGGAGACAGGCTGTGGCGGCCTGTCGGCACCTATATCCGGGATCTTACGATGATCGGATCGGGCTGGCGCGTCACTCGTATGGAGTTCGATATGACAGGCGAAACCGGGGACCGTGCTCCTGCCGCCGAGGCCATGGAACGCGCCAGATAAACGCCTTGATCGCACGCACGCCTGCTTTCGAGAAGAGTGCAGGCTCCGTGGTGTCTGCCGGCTCTGGCCGGAAACGCAACTGATCCTGCCGCACTCGGGCTTTCTGTTCGGGCGATCCTAAAATCGCTGCCCGACGCTGATGTAAAGAAGCTGTTCGCCCCGTTCGTTCGTGGCGAGGTCAATTGCATAATCCAGCGGAAAGGTTTTGGACAGACGGATGCGCAGACCAACACCGGCGGCGGCTCTGAAGTCTCCGCCGGCAGCATCGCCGAGATCATCGCCGACGGAACCGGCTCCGGCAAAGCCAACGAGGCCTATCCGGCCCGTCAGCCGCCCGCGGTATTCAGCCTGAAAAGAGATCAGCGCGTCATCCAGGAACTCCGTCGAGACGTAGCCCCGGAAATTATCCGTGGTCCCCAGAGAACAGCTGTCAAAAAACGGGGCACCGTCGCTGGTCTGGCAGGCGACCGCACGCGCCGCAACCACGCTCGCCGACCCCCAGGACCAGTACCGGGTCCCTGAAACAATCGCTTTCGTATAGGCATCGCGCCCAAGGTCGATGAACATGCCCCGGGTGATCGTGCCGGTGATCTTCGACCCGGTGGTGGGGTAGATCGTATCGTCGCGGGTGTCGTATTCCCCGAACCCGCTGACCCGTGCGATATCAAGGCTGGCATCTGCCGTTGAAACCGAGGACAGAATGGCCCCTGCCCCTGGGTTCAGTCTGTATTCTCCGTATGCGACTGTTCCGCCGAAGCGGTAGTTTTTGACGGGGCTGTAAGCGAGTTCAAAGCTGACGCCGCTGATTGTCTGGCTGACCGGCACCGGGGTTCCGAAGGGGTAGAGATCAAAGTTCAGATCGGCGTCCGCCACCACGAGTTTCGCCAGCCAGCGGTCATCGTCCCAGGACAGATTCAGCCCGAAGCCATATCCCTCACTGCCGTTGGAGGACCGGAACCCACCGAAGGCCAGGGTGGAGGCATCTGATAAGCGGTCATTTTTGAAAAGATAGGCACCGCCGAGGGCCAGGCCGGTTCCCAGCGACGGGTTATCGAAGGGCACGGGAGCGACGATGAATGAGCCTGACCGGAAACCCACGCCTTCGCGTTGCGTGCTGCTCATGACATCTGCGGGCTGATCGAAAGGCTTGTTCTGCGCCTGTGAGGCCGAAGGTGAGACGAGTACAAGGAAGCCGGCGAGCAGGGCGGTTGTTGTGCGCGCGCCCGTACCAGCGGACTTTGCTACAGGCGCCGGCAGATTTATTTTCATCCCTTTCCTCCTTTTCTGTCGCGCCCTGACGCATCGGGCAGCGTGCCGGAAAACACATACCGCTTTGTTATCGCGGCGCCTGAATTTTTCACGCATCGCCTGTGGCCTGTGTCGACCTGCTTCTCTCCGGAGTTCTCCTGACTGCGGGTCTCCTGTGATTCAGACCACGCTGCTCATTCAGAAGCGGTACGTCGCGCCGAAGACAGGTCCGGATTGTGAAAAGCTGAAATTCTGCGTGCCGGTGTCGTGATCGATGTCGAGATAGCGGTATCCGCCGACAAGACTCCAGCTGTCGGTAATCGCGTATTGCGCAGTGATCAGCGCCTGCCATGAAGTGCTGTTGCTTCGAAAACCGCCATAATCGAGGAACGAGACAACGGTCCACTGGTCTGACAGCTGGTAAGAAAACCGGGCCGCAACGACCGGATCAGTCCAGCTGTTGTCGACCTGTGCTGAGCGCCCCGCAAGAGCACCGGGCAGCAGGGTAAGGGTGGTATCTGTTTCAAACCACCGGAGGCCGGCGCCGAGATCAAGAGACATTCCTGAATCTTCATAGGTGCGATACAGCGCATAAGCGTTCAAAACTGTGGTCCGGATATCTGCATCAAGGCCGCTGAAATTAGTGCCGGGCGTGGTTTGCGAAAACGCAAGGGTTGTGGTGGCAATATCAGTGATCAGGCTCCAGCGATCATAGCGTGCTTCCACAGATCCCATGAAAGCAAAGTCGAGATTTTCCAGGGCATCACTGAAACTCAGCGTAGCGCCGATTGAGCCTGCCGGCGTGGTAATCGTCGTGCTTGTTTCGGCGCCCCAGAGATAGAACGTTCCTGAGAACTGCCAGGCATCCTCAGCATGGGTTATAGCGGGTGTCATGGTAAGCATGCCTGAGGTGCACAGGGCTGCTGTCAGGGTCTTGGGTGTCATCTGTCTGTTCCGTAGTTAAGTGCCGGGAGTTTCGGCTATGGCGCACAGGCGGCGAAGGCGGAATTGCATTACGTTATTCTAATACTATTCTGACCGAAGAACCATACGTACCTGAATGCCGTGGCACTGCTCTTGGATGCATAAAGTATCATTGTGATAGTAAAATAGTTGAGTGCGGGGCATCCGGAATCAGGGGGGCGGGAATCGTCCGGCCCGAGGGCGCGCCATAGAAAAGACACAGTTGGGTGGGTGGAACCTGAGTGATTCCTGCCGGAATATGTGGGACTATCGGTGGTTGGTCCCGGTGCTGCCAGGCCGGGTGACATCGCTGACTGGAGAGGTCCGGCGGCGCTGATCGTTTTCAGGGCCACCGACGCCCTGAAGGGATCAGCATTGCAGCAATCCGCATGTCGTAACAGGCAGGTTATACTGGCAGAGAGAAGCCTCATCAGAAGGACCGGTACCTCGCAATGTGGCAGCGTCGGGTTGTGGCAGATCGGCCTGATCAGCCCGATGCTGCAGTCGCCGCAGGGTTGTTGGACACACCTCGAAAAATCGGGCGGATCCTGTGATCTGATTCATGCAGCCGCAGAAATTTCAGAGATTTAAACCGCGATCAAAAGTGCCATTGTCGTTAGGTGGGAAACAATAGCCGGCGGAGTACTACCCTGAATTGTAGGCGCTTGACCGCTTCCGGACACCGTGCAACAAAAATCTGACTTTAATAATTTCATTCCATTGCCGAGTATAAAATAGCTACGATGAACCTGCGCTTTTACGGAATAATCGGTGCTGTCGCTGTGTTCAGCGTCTTTACCAATGCGCTGATGCTGACAGGGCCGCTGTTTATGCTGCAGGTCTATGACCGTGTGCTTGCGTCCCGGTCAGAAGAAACGCTGGTGGCGCTGTTCTCGCTGGTGGCGGGGCTCTATCTGCTCTACGCGCTTTTCGAGTACGCCCGCAGCCGCGCGATCGCGCGAGTGGGTGCGCAGGTGCAGTCCGAACTTGCACCCTCGGTGCTGCGCGCGCTGCTTGAACAGTCCGCACTTAAAAAGAAACCTGTGCCCGGCACTATTCAGGATCTTGATGCCGTGCGCAGCTTCCTCGGTTCACCTGTTCTGCTGGCGCTTTTTGATCTGCCCTGGACGCCGCTCTTTATTGCGGCGATTTTTCTGTTTCATCCGTTGCTGGGGTGGCTTGCCGTCGCCGGCGGCGGTGTGCTGGTGGTCGTGGCGTTGCTGAACCAGTTTCTGACGGCCCGCAAAACCGAGCAGGGCAATGCGCTGACCGGATCGGCTCAGGGGTTTGCGCGCAGCATTACGGACCGCAGTGAATACGTCTGGGCACAGGGGATGCAGTCGGCTGTGCTGGCCCGCTTTCAGCGTGCGCAGGACGAGGCCCTTACTCAATCCATGGGGGCCAATGACTGGACCGGTTCATTTTCGTCTTTCACCAAAGCGTTCCGCCTGTTTCTGCAATCGGCGATGCTGGCGCTGGGCGGCTGGCTGGTCCTGCAGCAGCAGCTGACACCCGGTGCGATGATCGCAGGCTCGATACTGCTCGGCAGAGCACTCGCGCCGATCGACATGGCGATCGGTCAGTGGCCTATGGTGCAGCGTGCCCGTCGCGGATGGCGGGATGTAAAGATCCTGCTGGCCGAGCGGCCGGCACCTGAACCCACGACCGAACTGCCGCAGCCTGAGGCGCATCTGTCGCTGCGTGATGTGACGGTTATCTTCCGGCCGGGTGATCCGGCGATCCTCAGTCAGGTCAGTCTTGACGTAAAGCCGGGCGGCGCGCTTGGCGTGATCGGTCGCAGCGGGTCGGGCAAAAGTACTCTCGCGCGTGTTCTCGCGGGGCTGCTGACACCGGTGCAGGGAGAGGTCCGCCTCGGCGGTGCCAGCCTGTCACACTACGGGCCTGAAACGCTGGGCCGGCACGTCGGCTATCTGCCCCAGGATATCCAGCTCTTCGAGGCTTCCATCGCGGAGAATATCGCGCAGCTTGATCTCGAACCTGACGCCGGCCGGATCGTGGCCGCCGCACAGAAAGCGCGGGTACACGATATCATCCTGTCGCTGCCGGAAGGCTATGATACGATCATCGGTCCTGCCAGCACGCAGCTTTCCGGTGGGCAGAAACAACGCCTGGCTCTGGCACGTGCGCTGTATCGTGACCCGGTCCTGCTGATCCTTGATGAGCCGAATTCGGCGCTGGATGCTGAAGGCTCGAATGCACTTAACGAAGCTATCGCCGTGATGAAGAGAGAGGGCAGGAGCGTCATCATCATGACCCACCGCCCGACGGCCATTCAGTCCTGCGACGAACTGCTGGTGCTGGAGCGGGGTAAGGTCACGGCCTACGGTCCGCGCGACGAGATCATCAGGTCGATGATGACCAATGCGGAACGGGTAAAAAAATCCATGAAGATCGGAGCGGTCGGTGAGTAAGCGCTGGAGTGCAAAGTGGCCCCTGATCACCGGCGCCGTATCGGTCGTCATTCTGCTCGGGGGCATGGGGTACTGGTCTGTGAATACTGAAATCGCGGGCGCGGTGATCGCCAATGGCAGGCTGCAGGTCGAAAATGACAGCCAGGTCGTACAGCATCCGGATGGCGGTGTGGTACAGGATATTCTGGTGCGGGACGGGGACAGGGTTGCCGCAGGCGATACGCTGATCCGGCTGGACGATGTCTTTCTGCGCACCGAACTGGTCGTGATTGAGGGCCAGCTTGCCGAAATATATGTCCGCAAGGCGCGCCTGCAGAGCGAACGCGACGGCGCGACTGATCTGAGCTACGGGCCGGCGCCGGAATTTGTTCTTATCTCCCGCCAGGAAGTGGAGGACCAGAAAGCCGGCCAGCTCGATCTTTTTCGGGCGCGCATTGAATCGAACGACCGGAACAGACTGCAGATCCGCCGTCAGCAACGTCAGGTCGAGGATAAGATCGACAGCCTGCAGGCGCAGGTGACTGCTGTCGAAACCCAGGCCGGTCTCATCGGTCGCGAAATTAAAGATGTTGAAACGCTGGTCGAAAAGGGGCTTGTGCAGGTTCCGCGGCTTCTGGAGCTGCAGCGGTCTGCGGCCGAGCTTGAAGGGCGCAGCGGTTCTCTGCGCGGACAGATCGCCGAGTCGCGAACCCGTATTTCGACGCTTGAACTTGAGCTGCTGCGCCTCGATGACGAGCGCCGGGAAGGCGCGATCACACAGTTGCGCGATCTGGAAGTCAACGAGCGTGAACTTACCGAAAGGCGCATCGCTCTGCTGGAACGCATGGGCCGGCTGAGCATCGTGGCACCGGTCAGCGGTGTGGTCTTCGGCTCTCAGGTTTTCGCCGAACGGGCCGTGATCCGTGCTGCTGATCCGCTGCTTTACCTGGTGCCCAGCGATCAGCCTCTGCACATCTCCGCAAAGATTGAGCCGACCGATATTGATCAGATTTTTCCGGGCCAGGAAGTAGCACTGATTTTCTCGTCTTTCAGCCGTCGCACAACGCCGGAAGGGTCGGGCGTGATCTCTGTTGTCTCGGCGGATGCGACGACTGATGAGACCACCGGCATGCCCTTTTACGAGGCCGTTGTGTCGATTGATGACGCCTCCATGGAGGCTCTGAGCGGGCTGGATCTTATCCCTGGTATGCCCGTTGAAACGTACATCAAAACCGATCTGCGGACGCCCATGTCCTATATGGTGCAGCCGCTAGCGATCTATTTCAAGCGTGCTTTCCGGGAAGAATAACCCGTTTGCATGACGGGTAAACCTGCCCGTACCGACCGCTGAAAACAGTCCTCCGGCACCCTGAACCGGACCCTCAGATTACCTTCTGACGCCTGTCTCAGACGCCGCGTCACGATTCTCTGTGTGCTGTAATCCCCGGGTTATTTTCCTTACCGATTCGAAGAGCGGACAGCACGCCATAAGCGGAATTCTACCTATCCGGGATGTTCTATTAATACGAGATATCCAAAAATTTACACAATGATAACTTGTGTAAAAAATATAATTAAATCAAATAATTACGTTAATATGACGCCGAAGAGCGATAGATATTGACGTCGCCCATACCTGTCAGCCACGCTGGACAGCGAGTTATTTATGGAGGCGATGATACGCTGCCAACTTTATTGATTGACTGTGGTTAAAATAAGGCAGTGCCCTGAGCAGCGCTGCCGCTGTACGCCGAAAGAAGCGCATTCTGCATAACGCAATCTGAGTTGACTGTTTGTCAGCAATGCCGGGACATCCGTTCCGGCAAACCGTCGCCCTTTGTTTTTTTGCAAAGGAGTTTGCAATGCCGATTGATACGATCATCTTCGAGGGCGAAGACCTTACCCTGACAACGACACCCTCGGGCAGCGCAAGCCTCGCGCGGACGCAGTTCGGAAACTGGGAAAAGAATGGCATTGATGCGTCCGATGGGGAAGACAACGGCGTTGCCGCCAGCAACCCGGGTTTGCCGGAGTTCGATGAATATGGTCTCAGGGCAGGTTATTCCGGCGACGGCTATCTGGATATCAACGGCAACGCTCAGCCGAAGGCGTCGTTTACCGTCGATACGGCTGATGTCCCGCCCGGCGATTACCAGCTGACGATCCGCGGCGACTCCTCAACGGACCGTTTCATCCAGATCGAAATAGACGGCGTCGTACAGACAACCGACAGCGTCGCAGCCCAGAGTTTCGGCACCGGCAGCTTCTCTGAATGGGAATTGCGCACCTTTGACATCACGATCCCCGAAAGCACCGAACCGGTGGTCATCACAATCGTCCAGGTCACAGCAACTGCGGCACCCAACATCGACGCGATCGCGCTGCATGATATCGGTGAGGCGGTCACATTCTTTGCACCTGAGATCGTCTCCGTTCCTGTATTCGAAATGGAAGATAACGGGAGCGTCGTCGGCACGATCGAGGCGACCGACACGCAGGACGTTACCGGCACAGACAGTACCCTGAGTTACGCGCTGTCAGGTGCCGACGTCGCACTCTTCAGCATCAGCGATACGGGAGAGCTCAGCTTTAATGAACAGCCTGATGCCGACACGCCGTCTTCGGCGGCGGGAAATAACACCTATTCGGTGACGGTCGAAGTGGACGACGGGGTCGAGTCTGTCACCCAGGACGTCACAGTCAATGTGGTTGAAGCGGTCGTCAGACCGGTCATTGAGCCGATTATCGTGCTCGTCGAGGACGCAATCATTCCGGACGGTGCGGACACTGTGCTGCGCTCGCAGGACGGTAACCCTGAAGGCACCGTTACCGGCAAAGATATATACGGTCTGTGGGAAGGATACAGCGGCACAGGCTATATCGACTTCAACACGATCGGTAGTGGTATTGCAGGTGATGAAGCCTTCAGCTTTGACGTCACAGTTGCAGAGGCCGGGCTCTACAGCATGCATCTCCGGCTCATGTCGATCAGTGGCAACCGCCCGCTCGACATCGGTGTGAACGGGATCACTCAGCAGGCCTCTGTTGCGACCAGCGGCACCGGTTTCGGTAACGATACATGGCTTGTCCGTGACGCGATACCGCTGGAACTCGCAGAGGGCACGAACACGATCACTATCGCGATCCCTGACGGAGTGAATAACGGCCCGAACATCGACGCGATCGCAATTACGACGGAAGGCGATGCGGCACCGGTCTTTCCGGCAAGCAATGAAGCACCGGTCTTTGACAATGCGCCCACAGCAGTCGACGTCGAGGAGAACGCGAGTGAAGTTGCTGATTTCACCGTCACAGACGACGGTCTCGGTGATGTAACGTATACGCTCACCGGCGCGGATGCGGCGCTTTTTGAGATTTCTGATACCGGCAGCCTGTCCTTTATCACGCCTCCGGTTTTCGACGACGGGGATGGTGCCACCAACAGCTACAACGTCAGCGTGACCATCAGCGATGAGGCGAACACCGATGCCGTCAATGGCGACAGTGTCGTGCCCGAAACTGTTGATGTGGTGGTCACTGTCACCGAAGAGATCGTCACACCTGTGATCGATCCGATCATCGCGCTGGCGGAAGATGCAGTCATTCCCGACGGGGCGACGACACGGCTGAGCTCTCAGGTTGAGAGCTTTGAAAATCCCAGCTCCTTCGGAAGCAAAGATGCCTATGGTCTGTGGCCGGGTTACAGCGGCACCGGATACGTTGACTTTAACGGCGACGGCACCGGCATCACCGGTGTGGAAGCGATTACCTTTGAAATTACCGTCGCCGAAGCCGGCGTTTATGACATGTACGTCCGGTTCACGAATAATGCGCCTGATCGTCCGCTTGATATTGGTGTGAACGGTGAACTGCAGGAGGCTGAAGCGGCCTTTATAGGTACCGGTTTTGGCAACTGGAGCGTCACTGACGCGATTGCTCTCAGTCTCGACGTGGGCCTGAACACGGTGACCTTCGCGGTCCCGGCGGGAAAAAACAACGGCCCGAATATCGACGCCATCGCCATTACGAGCAGCGGTGACCCCGCACCGGTTTTCCCGGCTGAAAACGAGGCGCCCGTCTTTGACGTCGCACCCGCTGCCGTCGATGTGGCAGAGAACACGACAGAGGTTGCCGACTTCTCCGTCGCGGATGATGGTCTGGGCGATGTAACCTACGCGCTCAGCGGTCCGGATGCAGCACTCTTTGAGATTTCCGACACCGGCAGCCTCTCATTCATTGCGGCCCCCGACTTTGAGACGCCCGGCAGCGACGCAGGGACCAACACCTATAATGTCACTGTCAGCATCAGCGACGAGGCGAATACGCCGGCGGTAAACGGGACGACAGTTGCTCCCGAAATGGTGGATGTCGTTGTCACCGTAACAGACGTGGTCGGAGACGTGCCGCCCTCTGCCGTGACGCTCACAGCCGTGCCCTTTGACGAGGAAGTTGCCGGTGCGGTTGTTGCGACTGTCGCCGTGACCGATCCCGATACCACCTACAGTGCGGCCGACCTGGTCCTGACGGATCCGTCTGAGCTCTTTGAGCTTGTGGACGGCGACGCGGGCGTCGAGGTCAGGCTGATTGCCGGTGAGGCACTCGATTTTGAAGAGGCGCTTGAGCCGGAGATCTCTGTGTCAGCCGCAGGGGTTTCATCTTTACCGCTGACCGTCATTCCGACAGACGTCACCGAAGACGTGCCGGCCTCTGCCGTGACGCTCACGGCCGTTGCCTTTGACGAAAACGTAGCCGGTGCCGTTGTCGCGACTGTCGCCGTGACCGATCCTGATACGACATACGCAGCCGCCGATCTGCTGCTCACGGACGCTTCAGGGCTTTTTGAGCTTGTCGATGGCGATGCGGGTGTTGAGGTGAAACTCAAAGCCGGCGAAGCGCTCGATTTTGAAGCGGGCCTGGAGCCGCAGATCTTTGTGTCGCTCGGGGCACTGAACTCCGAGACGCTGACCGTTATACCGGAGGATATCGATGAAGGTCCCCGTCAGGTGACATTCGAAGGTGCGATCACCTCCTACAGCACCCAGGACAGACCGGATACCGGAACCGCGACGCCGACAGAAGCCGGCACCAGCCTTGAGGTCTCCGGCAATCTGTGGAAGCGCGTCGATATCGGCGAAGCCTTTGATATCACAGACAACAGTAAGCTTCTCGTGGACATCGAGCCTGGCGTAAACACGCCCGAGCTGGTGCTGATCGGCTTTGACGCCGACGACAGCCCGTTTCAGGTCGATGAGAATTCAATCTTTAATCTTGCAGGCTCCCAGACGCCGCCTGGCACACTGGTGGATCTGCGTGGCACAGGCGAGGTCCAGCCGGATGGCAAACTGCGTTTTGAGATCGATCTGAGCGGTCTGGCCGGCCAGTCGTTCAGCAGCATTGTCGTTGCATCCGACGATGACAACGCGACCGACGGATACGGGTCGGTCACGTTCTCCAATGTGTTCCTGTCCAACGAACCCGGAGACACGGGTGGAAACACCGCGCCTGAAACAGTTGGCGGTGGCATTTCTGATTTCTCAGTCGACGAAGGGGGTTCGCTTGAGGTCGATCTGCCGTTCATCGATCAGGAAGGCGACCCGATCACCTATGGCTTTGAAGTTCTCGATGATACCGGTGCGCCGGTGGTGGTCGCCGGGCTGGGCATAAGCGGAAACGTTCTGAGCGGCCCTGCGCCGGTGCTTCCCGGTGTCTATACCATCAACATCACAGCCGATGACGGGCAGGGGGGTATCGGGACTGACAGTTTCGAGGTGACCGTCGTCGATATCAACGATGCACCCGTGGCGCAGGATGTGGCGTTTGAGCCCTTCTTCGGAGCTGTGGGCCAGGCGATCGATGAGATCGATATCGCACAGTTTGCCGGTGCTTTCAGCGATCCGGACGGCGATACTCTTGAGCTTATCGTCAGTGGTCTGCCGCAGGGCATGAGCGTCAACAGTGAGGGTGTGATCACCGGAACACCGACCGACACCGGTTCAGGGTCATTCAGCATTATCGCGCGCGACCCTGACGGGGCGGAAAGTGCGCCGGTTATTATCGAGCTGATCATCGACGCGCCGCAACTGGGCGACGAGGTCATCATTGAGGCCGAAGATTTCACCGGGCTGCCTGATGCGCTGAATTTCTACAGCGCGGCACAGGTGGGGGCCTCCGAGAACAGGCTGATCCGCGTTGATGGTGGCGAGGCCGGTCTGGTGACCTCTCAGCTGTCACTGAACGGCGTGGCCGAAGGGTTCTATCAGGTCCGGATCGACATGTATGACGAGACCGACGGGACGGCGACATTCTCGCTGCAGATCGGCGGTACGGTTCTTGCCAGTGACGCGACAATCGACGGGCTTGGTGAATTCAACGGAGACGGTGTTACCGGTCGCGGCAATGCGGGACAGGTGGGCAACAGTAAAACGATCAGTTTCGATCCCGTTGTTTTCATCGATGCTGATACCCTTCTGACCCTCTCGGGCCAGGCAGACGGTGAGCTTTTGCGGACGGACCGGCTGGTTCTGACGCGGGTCGAGCAGCCGAACATCCTGCCCGAAGCGATCACTCTGACTTCTTCCGAGGTTGCAGAGGCAACCGACGGTGCTGTCGTTGGCGACCTGTCCGCCACCGATCCTGACGGGGATGATGGCGCGGTGTCTTTCACGGTTGCAGATGAAAGCCCGTTTGAAATTGTTGGCACCACGCTGAAACTCAAAGCCGGCCAGACGCTGGATTTTGAAACCATCACAAGCATTGACGTTGATGTGACGGCCGAAGACGCAGATGGGGGCATTTCGGTTGCGACACTGACGATCGCGGTTACCGATGTCGACGAAGCACCGACTGGTCTGATCCTTGTTGGTGACAGTGTCGATGAGAATGCTGCTGGTGCGATCATCGGCACGCTGGGAGCAACTGATCCCGAAGACGGTACGCTGACCTTCAGCGTGACCGATCCGCGGTTTGTCGTCGAGGGAACAACCCTGCGTCTGGCGGACGGTGTATCGCTTGATGCCGAAGACCCGACACCTGTTACCGTCGAGGTTTCTGTAACCGACGGGACGACTCCGTCCAGCGAAACCTTTGACATCACCGTGAACGATGTGAACGAGGCACCGACACTGGCGGATGGCGCGGTTCTCAACGATGTCACTGTTGATTTTGCGACCGGAGAGCGCGTCGATCTTTCGGTGCTGGGTGCCACCGATCCGGACGGCGATGCGGTCGGATTTACCGTGCGCAGCGCAACGACCGATCCGCTGCCGGCCGGTATCACCATCGATGGCGGCGAGCTTGTTGTGGCTGATGACCTTGCGCCGGGGACCTATGCGATCGAAGTGCTGGCCACCGATGGCGCGCTGGACTCCGCGCCGGTCGGCCTGTCGGTCACTGTGGGCGATCCTGCACCTTTCGTACCGTTCGAAGTACAGCCTTCGGACGCCAGCATCACGCTGTCCACCGCGCCGGACGGCGATGCGACAGTCACCATTCACCGCGATGAAAACGTGGCCGGGGATGCGGAAACTGCCGGTGGCGGAAAAATTCTCGAAAACGGGATCCGGGCAGGTTATTCCGGTACCGGTTATGTCGATTTCGGAGACGACCCGGGTGACGCTGCGGTCTTTACCTTCATCGTGCCGGTTGCGGGTGAATACGACCTGAATATCCGCTACGCGTCACAGGACGCCGGCGGCAATCCCCGCACGCTCGATATTGCAATCAATGACGGTGATCCTGCGACGACCGTTTTCGCCAGTACCGGTCCCGGTACCGGTGATGCCGCGCTGCAGGGCTTCAACGTCTGGGGCTTTGTCACTCAGACCGTTACGCTGGAAGCGGGCCAGAATACGGTATCGCTGATCATGTCACCCGGTACGAATGCCGGTCCGAACGTGGACCGCATTGAAATCACCGGGGCCGGCACCGGTCCGATTGTGACCGACACGACCGCGGATGAAGGTGATGATCTCGCGGCGACAGGCCCCGTGGATGCGGTTGAAGCCGTTGATGCGGATGCCGTCGACTTCACGCTTGCGGGTGTGGATGACGATATCATTCTGGTTGAGGCTTCCGTTAACGGCGGCGGTTTCGCCGAGGTGATCCCGGTTGCGGATATTGTGACGCTGGATCTTTCCGGCGCAGGAGAGGGGGAGGTTACCGTCACCTTCCGCGTGAGTGATGAGGCCGGCAACACAGCTGAAACCGGGGCGTCGGTCACCATCGGCGAGGTGGTTGTCGCGCCGTTTGACCTGACCATCCAGCTGGAGGCACGTGACGACACCGTCACGATTATCGATGACACAGGCACTGGTGAGGGGGACCCTGCTTCGACGCAGGTGCGCGACAGTCTGAACCCGGAGGCCAACAGCAACGGCGGCAAGGTCGACGGTCTGTGGCCGGGTTTCAACGGCACCGGCTATCTGGATATGGGTACCGATGTCGGTGATGCCTATTCCTTTGAGGTCGATGTGCCGGAAGCGGGCGAATATGTCTTTGATTTCCGCTTCAATCAGGGCAGTGGCACAACCCCGACACGTCCGATGACGCTGAGCGTCGGGACAGAGGTTGCGGCGACGCTGGACTTCCCGAGCAACGGCGACTGGACCATCTGGCAGACCGAATCCGCCACGGTCACGCTCGCGGCCGGGGTGAATGTCATCACTATGACCAATACGGTTGCGAATGGTCCGAACTTTGACCAGGTGGAAATCACTCGCGCCGGCGTTGTGCCGGATACATCAGCGGATGAGGACGAATTCCCGCTGGAACTGGGTGGTCCTTCGGGCACGCTGTCTCCGTCACAGGTCGGCTCCATCAGCCTGAACGTCAGCGGTGATGACGAGGATATCGTCAAATTCGAGATCAGCTTTGATGGCGGAACGACCCGCTCTGAAGTGCCCGCCATCGATGCGGACGGCGACTTTGTCATAGACGGCTCCGGACTGGCACCGGGACTGCAGACTGTGACGCTGATCGTCACGGATGATGCCGGCAACGAGGCGAGCGACGCGATTTCGTTCTTCATCCCGCAGCCCGGGATCGATCCGATCACCCTGCAGGCGGAAGACGCGCTGATCACCGATCTGGGCGCGCCGGGCACTGGCCCGGACGGGCGTGCGGAAACACGTATCGTCAACCCTGAAAATCCTGATCCGTTCGGTAACTTCCGCGGCGGTGCTGTGGGCGATGAATACGTCGATTTCGGCGAGAACCCGGGCGATGCGATCACCTTTACGGTCGATGCTCCGGTGGCGGGAACGTACACGGCGTCTATCCGCTATGCCAACGGTGTGGATGCGAGCCGTCCACTTGTGCTCAGCGTCAACGACGGCGCGGAAGCAACTGTTGATTTTGTGTCGACAAACCCCGGTGCCGCCACCAATGGCTGGGAAAACTGGACTGATATCGATGTGACGGTCACTCTCACCGCGGGCACGAATACCGTGAAACTGGCGATTGCCGACGGGACATCCACCGGCCCGAATATCGACCAGATCACCTTTACGCCCGATCAGGTTGAACCCGAGCAGGGATCCGAGCGCTTCACAGATGTGATCCGCGTCAACTTTGAGGCACCGCCTGAGGGCAACGGCAGCTTCAATGCCCCTGCAGGCTATACCACGCCGGCTGGTTTTGAGTCTGACACCGGCGAAGCCTACGGCGCGCGCGGTAACGGGTTCACCTATGGCTGGGTTGATATCGATGACACAACAGGAGAGGTGACCGGCACACCGCTGGCACAGCCGACGGGATCTGCGCGGTTCAAAGACGTCGTACCCGAAGCTTCTGATCTGCAGAAAACCTATCTGCACTTCGACTATCCGGGTGCGCCCGACGGGGACCGCGAACGCGCCTGGGAGATTGAGGTCGAAAACGGCACCTACGAGCTTACGGTGTCCATCGGCGACACCGGCGGACAGTACGACTCTGATTACGTTCTGAATGTCGAAGGCGTGCAGTTCGGCAACGACTGGATCCCGGTCAACCTGGCGGGTGAGCAGCTTGTTGGCGGGGCATATAACTCCAGCTTTGACGGAGAGGGTTTCCGCTCGGCGCTCTTTACCGGCATCGTGCAGGTGACCGACGGCCGTCTGACCATCGACGGAACGGACGGTGAAAACGTTGAAATTCAATGGCTTGATCTGCAGCAGATCCCTGATCTCACGCCGGAAGACGGGCGCACGGCTGATCTGGATTACTCGAAATTCGTCAGTGCGGTTGCGGCCTCTACTCAGGACGGTCAGGTCACGATTGAGATCGGTGAAGACGGCACACTGCCCACAGGCATCAATCCGCTGTCAGATATCGTTGTCGGTGTGCAGCTTCAGACAGCTGAGAACAGCGGCCCGGATGTCGCCTTCACCAACGGTGTGAAACTGGTCGAGACGCTGACAGGTATTGAGGTCGCCATCAACGTTCAGGTTACCGGTGGTGCGGACAGCATGACCATCCGTCCGCTGAGCGACCTGAAGGAATTCACCAGCTATACGCTGCTGGTTGAGGACGTGCTCGATCTTGGCAGTATCTTTGACGCTGATGCGCCCAAGCGCCAGTTCCAGGATTATTCCACCACCTTCGTGACCGGTGAAACGCCGGTAGTTGAGGCAAAAGAAGTGGCCTTTACCGATCAGGTGATCCTGGATGCGACAGCAGCCGGTGCCTTCGGTACTGACGGCGGCGGCTTTGGCTATACCTCCATCGAGTTCGGACCCGACGGGAAGCTCTACGTTGCTACCATCACCGGGGTAATCAACCGCTGGGACGTGAACCCTGACGGTACTCTGGATCTGGCCAGCGCCGAGACGCTGAACCTCGGGTATTTCGATGATCGAAGCATCATCGGCCTTGCGTTTGATCCCGAGGATCCGAACACCATCTGGGTCACCGACAACGCAAATGTGCCCCGGTCGGGCAAGGCGTTTGATACGGAAGACTTCTCCGGCCAGCTGACAAAGATCACGCTGGGCAGCGGTGGTGCGTTCGAAACCGCCGTGGCGGAAACCTATATCACCGGTCTGCCGCGTTCCGGTGGTGATCACGTCACCAACTCCATCGAATTCCGCGCAAACCCCGATGCTGGTGTGGATGGTGCGCCTGAATACCTGCTCTACTTCACCCAGGGCTCGAACTCCGCGGCAGGCAGCCCTGATAACGCCTGGGGCTTCCGCCCTGAGCGTCTGTTGTCTGCGGCTGTGCTTGAAGTCGATCACACGCGCGACACCACCGATGGCCCGTTCGATGTGCAGACTGAGCCTTATGATCCTGCAGTGAATGATCCGACCTTTCGGACCACCGATGCGTTCAATGCCGACGGGACATTCCCGGAATTCTATGACCCGTTCGCCGACGGCGCGGTTCTGAAAATCTATGGTGAAGGTATCCGCAACGCCTATGACCTCGTCTGGCATTCCAACGGCAACCTCTACGTGCCGACAAATGGTACAGCGCGCGGCGGCAACACGCTGGATGATCCCGATACGGACATCAACGAAGCCATCACCGGTCTGGACAAACAGTTCGACTATCTCTTCCAGGTGCAGGAGGGCGGCTATTACGGTCACCCCAACGAACTGCTGGACAACTATGTGGTGAACGGCGGTGCCGGTGGCGATCCGAACATCTATGGCTCTGACAACGCGGCCAATACGTCAGACGGCGGTAATGAATATGCCGACGGGGTCGTACGTGACGCGGACTATGACATCGACGGTGCCTATTCGCTCGATTTCAACAAGTCCCCCAACGGCGCGACAGAATATTTCAACGATGCCTTCGGGGAAAACCTGCAGGGGGCCGTGCTCTTTGCCCAGTTCTCACAGGGCGACAATGTCCGCTATGTGCTGGTCGATCCCGTGACCGGGCGCATCACCTTTGACGACGTTCTGCGCCGCCCTGGCGGGGATGAGATCAACGAATATATCGATCCGCTCGACATCATCGAAAACCCCCTGACCGGGCAGCTCTATCTGATGACACTGAACCGCGGAACGGGGGGCAGCGAGATTATCCTGCTGAACCCCGCACCCGGTGGTGTGGCGACGGACAATACGGCAGATGAGGGCAATGATCTGGCTCTTGTGGTGGTCAATACCGACGATCCTGCAAATGTGGTCTTTGAGATCGTCGGTCTGGATGACGATATCCAGACCATCACTGTCGCCTTCGATGGCGGTGCCGCTCAACCGGTCACACCGGACGGCAACAATCAGTTCACAGCCAGTGTCGGTGCCGACAGCGGCACAGTCAGCGCGGTTCTTACCGTGACTGACGACAACGCTAACACCGCCTCCGACACAACGACCGTTGTGTTTGACACAACCGGCGACGGCTCGACCACAATTGACGCACTTTCATTTACCGTGCTCAGCACGCTGACAGGCACTTCCGCCACCATTATCCGGGACATCAATGACCCGAGCACACATGAAAGCGGTGGCGGCAACGACTCCAACGGCGACGGGCTGAACGACGGCTTTGACGGCGGTGGCTATCTTGACCCGAACGGGGTGGCCGAAGACAAGGCATCGTTCACATATGTCGCGGCAGCGGCCGGCGTATATGAGTTCAGCTTCCGCGTGGCGGCCAACAATGACCGCTCGATCAGCATCAATACCGGTGATCAGGCAGTGCCGATCACGGTCAACACCGGATCTTTCACCAACTGGCAGAGCGAAGTGATCACTCTGACGCTGGAGGCCGGGGTCAACACGATCGTCATCGAACAGACGAGTGCATCCGGGCCCAATATCGACAGTGTGACGATCACGCCGCAGGATGTGGAAGATGTCACGGCCGATGAGGGCGGCGATCTTGATATCGTCGTTGTCGATCTGAGTGATCTGTCGAATGCGAGCTTCTCGATTTCGGGTGCAGACAACGATCTGACAACGCTGTCGGTTGCTTTCTCTGACGGGACGGCCACGGCGACAGCCACGCCGGTGGGCAACGGTCTTTTCACCGTTGATCTGAGCGGTCTGTCCGGAGACGCCACCGCCATCCTGACGGTGGTCGACGACGCCGGAAACATCGCAACGGATGCGGCGGCCTTCTCGCTCGACGAGACCATTCCGAACGACGGCACAGAGCAGGTGAACAACCTGACCTATGTTATCTATGAGGCGGAAAACGCGACACTTGATGGTCCGGTTGTCGCCACAGAAGACCGTACGCAATCAGGTGATTTTGTGGACTTTGACGGCACGACCGATCAGAGCATTACCTGGACGGTGCAGGTGCCGCAGGACGGCGACTATGCGCTCGACATCATCTATGCTCTGTCGACGTCCAAAGATCCGCGGCCTATGACGCTGAGCGTCGATGGCACGCTGATTGAAACGCTCGCCTTTGCCCCAAACAGTAATGATCTGGAGACCTCATGGGGGCCTCAGACTACGACGCTGACGCTTGATGCAGGGGTGCACGAGATTACCGTGACAGCACCGGGTGCCAACGGTCCGAACGTGGACTATCTGCGCATCACCCAGTCGCCACTGACGGAGCCTCTGGATCTGACAGCGGATGTGGGGGATGATCTGGCGCTGATAGTCATTGATCAGACTGATCCCGCAGCGGTCGTGCTGGAGATCAGCGGACTGGATGATGACATCACCACGGCGCAGATCACTTTCGGCGGCGGGGCACCACAGTCTGTCGCTGCTGTAAACGGTCTCGTGACGCTCGACAGCGGTATCACCTTTGGTCAGGTGCAGGCGGTGCTGAGCATTGTCGATGACGCTGAAAACACCGCTTCGGCAGAGGTGGAGGTCACAATTGCGCCCGAGGGCAATCCGAACGCGGATATCGGGGTGCAGAGCCTTGATGCGGCGTTCTTCTCAGACAGGCTGCACTTCTCCTATCTGGAGAACAACACCGCTGTGACCACTGCGCGTGATTTCAAAGACTCAGCAACCGTGCGCATCGAGAACACCGGCAGCGAAGATCTGGAGTTCCTCGGGGCGACAGTTTCCGGTCCGTTCGATCTGGCCGATGAAACGGTCTTTGACAATCTGGTTCTGGCAGCCGGGCAAACCATCGATATTGAAGTCCTGTTCGACAATACCGAGATCAACCCAAAGCCTGCCAACAATCAGAACGGCGTGCAGACGGGTGAGCTGACGATTGTGACCAATGACGCGGAAGACCCCTTCGTCACGGTTGATCTTGCCGGGTTCTGGCAGCCCCGCGATGAGGGCGGAAATGAGCCTAACATCAATGAGGTGTGGCAGCTCTTCGGCTTTGGTAATCAGATCGACGGTTTGTCCCTCACCGGTGGTGGCGGCAGTTCGACGCTCGATTTCTTCGACCTCTATCTGCCTGAAGACGAAACCGAGGTTCTGTCGCCTTACTGGCAGATTGCCGAGGGCTTCACAGAGGCACGGATTACCCAGATTGCGGCCTATCACGGTCCGGGTGGTGCATCGCTGGGTCTGCACGGGCCCGGAGATAAGGGCGGCTCTAACGAGATCAGTTTTGGCAGCCACGAAGGCACCGATAACCAGACTGTGCTGCCAACCCGCAGCAACGACGAGCAGATGACGCAGACCTTCACAAATGCCACCATTCCCGATGGCTGGACAGGCGACAACGTCTTTGGCATTGAAGTCGCTGGTCTGTCCACTGATCCGACACTGAACCCGACAGGCGCCGGAGCGCCAACGCAGGCGCAGCTGGATGCCAGGTTCCCCGGAGAGGGATACACCGTGGTGAACGGCAACGTCTTTGACGGTGACGGCAATCCGATATCCGACGGCTACACCGTGCGGGTATTCCAAGCCGTCGACCCCGAAGGCACCGCGATCGACAACGTGTTCCTCGTGGTCATGGACTACACCGGCATTAACTATGACTATAACGACAATATGTACGTTATTGAGGGTGTGCAGCCTGTCTTTAACGGCGCACAGTTTGTTGTCTCGGGTCTTGATGACGCGGCAGCGGACGACCGGCTCGTCTTCACCAATATCGAGAATGGTCCGGCAGGCCAGGAGTTCCGCAACGAGGCGACATTTACGATCTCGAACCCCGGGTTCGCGGCCGCGGCCATCGAAGATATCACCATCGGCGGTGCCGATGCGGATGCCTTCGAGATCTCGGGCGGATCGCCGGCGTTTATCAACCCCGGTCAGTCGCTGGATATCACTGTGACCTATACCGGCATTGACGGCGTTAATGATGATGCAGCGGTGCTGCAGCAGGCGGTGCTGACCATCGCATCACCGCTGGGCGACCAGACGATATCGCTCGCCGGTCTTGCGCAGTTCCAGTCAGAGGAGGGCGAAGAGCCAACCGTCGCACAGATTGTCGAGGCCTTTGGCTATACGACTGATGTGGCCCAGGACGCTCTGGACAATGACGGGGTGGTAGAGGCGGTCGGTGATGAGGTTCTGATGCCGTATCTGCAGCGTCTGGACGACACAAAACCGGTAGAGGTCATCAACATGGCGGCCTTCCTGCAGCAGGGCAATATCAGCCGGCTCAGCATCCATGACACGGATTCTGATGATCTGACCGAGCTCTTTGCAGGCGACGACAATCAGGGTCAGACGGTCCTGCCCGACGGTCTTGTCGTCGGTACAGGCGACACCGGCTCAGTTGGCCGCGCGATACTGAACCGGGATACCGGCTTTGGTCTCAAGGTCACTGTGGATGGTCGCCCGACCTTTGCGGCATGGACCGATCCTGAGATCAACAAGGCAGACGATGCGCTTGGCGTGACGGACGAGGGGCATTACATCCGCTTCTTTGAGGCCAAGGATGCCAATGGCGATGTGATCGAAGGCACATTTATCGGGATCCAGGATTATCCCGGTGGTGGCAACTTTGATTACAACGATGCCATGTTCCTCGTGACTAACGTCCAGCCTTACGATCTGTCGGCTGCTGAGGATGCGAACGGCAATAACATCAACGATGCGCTGGAAACCGACACCGACGGTGACGGCACGGCGGACTTCTTTGATGGTGTTCAGGCGCCCGACACACAGGCACCCTTCGGTGGCACAGCACCTGTTCTCAGCGACAGCCTGAGCGTGGATGCTGATACCTTTGACACCGGTGGTCAGGGTGTTGCCTGGAATGACGATCCGGGCAAAAACGGCGGTGACCCGAACCGGACGGACAGTGACGTGGAGATCATCGGCGGTGCGATCGCATTTATCGAAAGCGGCGAATGGGTTGAATACACGGTCAATGTCAGTGAAGCGGGGATCTTTGATCTCTCGACTATTGCCAAGGCGCCCACCAGTGCCGCGACGATCAATGTTTCGCTAGAAAACGGGCCGGTGCTGGCAACGATTACGCTGCCGGATTCCAACGGATCCGGCGACAACAGCTTTGCCGGAACCGACTTCGGGGCAACTGATCCTGTTCAGATCGCTCTGGCGGCGGGCGAGCAGACGCTGCGGTTCACCTTCGGCGGAACCGTGGCCACAAACGGCTATGTGATGGACTTCGAGAGCTTCAGCCTTGAGCGTGTCACACCGCCGGAGCCGACAGATCAGACGCCGTTCCCGGGCCCTGATGCGCCTGGATTCACAGACGGTACCCTGACGGTTCTCGCTGCCAGCTATGACGACGGTGGTCAGGGTGTTGCCTATAACGATGCAGCAGGGCTGCAGGGTGGCACAAACGGCGGCCGCACAGGATCCGACGTCGAGGTCACAGCACTGGGTGACATCGGCTGGATCAACAGCGGCGAGTGGCTGGAATACACTGTCGATGTTCCTTCTGCGGGCACATATGACGCGGGCCTTCTGATGGCGCTGGGTGGCGGGAGCGGTCGCACGGTCACAATCGACGTGTACCGTCCCGGAGAGATATCGCCTTACGAATCCTCCGGAGCGGTTGCCAATGCGCCCACAGGTGGCTGGACCACATTCGCGCAGCGGAATGCGGGAGAGCTGTCACTGGAGGCCGGGCTGCAGGTGATCCGCCTGACATTCGAAGGCGGCAGCCAGGACATCCGGTCGTTCTCTCTCACTGAAACGGAAGAGCCGCCTGTCGGTCTCGATGCCATTGGTGAGGCCGGTAAGGTTACCTTCACGCAAACCGATGAGGATGCATGGTTCCTTGTGGAATTTGCTCAGGAACTGGACAACCCTGCGGTAGTTATGGGGCCGCTGACGACAAATGACGCCAGCCGCTCGACTGTCAGGGTGCGGAATGTCACCGATGAAGGGTTCGAATTCCAGCTTGACGAGTGGGATTACCTTAACGGGACGCATGCGTCGGAAACTGTCTCCTGGCTTGCCATTGAAAGCGGTACGCACACGGTTGATGGTCTGTCGATCACAGCCGGGATCGGCTCTGCTTCGGCGATAAGTTCCGACATCGCCTTTGGCACCGCATTTGATGACTCTCCTGTGGTTGTGGCTCAGGTAACCAGCACTAACGACCCGGACGCGGTTGTGGACCGGATCCAGGATGTGACCACGTCGGGCTTCTCCATTGAGCTCGATAACGAAGAGCTGACAACCGGGTTCCATCCGGAGGAAGATCTCGCATGGATCGCCTTTGAAAAAGGCGGTGCCGCATCCGATGGGCTTCTTGCAGGCTCCACCGGAACTGCGGTGACGGATGAGCCCTTTGAGTTCGGCTTCGGCGGTGCCTTTGCCGAGGATGAGTTTGTCCTGATCGCGGATATGCAGACCGAAAACGGCAATGACCCGGCGCTTGTGCGCCTGACCCAGTCTGACGCGGATTCAGCGACGATCTTCATTGAGGAGGATAAATCCAAAGACTCCGAACGCATTCACGTGGCCGAAGATGTGGGCTACGTGGCGCTGCTGCAGGGTGAGATCTACGACGATATCGCCTGATCAATCCGAAATACTGCGCCCGGCCTTTTATCTGTGGCCGGGCGTTTTCTGTTCCGATACCTCAGTTAATTTAATTCGGGCTCAGCTGGTCTCGCCGCGCATCACTGAGGCCCCGATGTACCCCCTAGCCCGGACCACCATGACTACGGTCCCGCGGCGCATTTGCGGACGCCTGAGCGCGTGGTGTATCTTTGGCGGCTGGCACCGGGATATACCCCGTCCGATCAGGGCCCGGCAGATCGCTGCACAACCGGGCATGAGCTGCGACTAATTCGGTGATCAGAAACCGCATCACCGGTTCATTCAGGGCGCTCTACGCGTCAAAGAAAACAGTTTCGGCATCGCCCTGCAGGCGGATCACATGCCGGTAACCATCATCGGTTTTTTCAGCCACCAGCGTGGATGATCTGTCACCGGCGAGGCGGAACACCGGGTCGTTCCCGTTCTCCGCATCCGGAAAATAGACCCGCGTCATAAGTGCTGTGTTGATGCCCCGCGCAGCGATCCAGACAAACACATGCGGGGCCTGTTCATTGCCGCTGCCGGGTCTGAGCGTTTCAAAGACGGCGGCACCGGAGCCTGAACCGGTGGGCTGGCGACCCCAGTGACTGAACCCTTCCGTCGGCCCGAAACTGCCGTCAGGACCCGGTTGCCAGATCTCTATCATTGCATCCGTGACCGGATCGCCGGCCCCGTCGATCAGATGCAGTGTCAGGGAAATCCGCTCTCCCTCGGGCTTGCCTGTTATCATCTGCGCGCCCGGATCTCTGCCGCCAAACATACCCTCCAGCCCGGCTGCGGAGGGCATACAACCGATGTGCACATAGGGGCCTGCTGTCTGTGACGGGGATTCTTCGCGATCAGCCATTCAAAGCCCCTCCGCACGGTTTTCAAACATCGTCTGCCGACGACCGCGCAGGACGATATCAAAACGGTAGGCTCTGATATCCATCGCCACAGTGCCGGCCATATCCAGCCGTGCCACCAGCGTGTCGATAGCTTCGGGGTCGGGGATCGCCTGCACAATCGGGCAGAGGGCGATATGCGGATCACCTTCGAAATACATCTGCGTGATCAGCCGTTGCGCAAAGCCATCTCCGAACACCGAGAAATGAATATGCGCCGGGCGCCAGTCGTTGCCGCCGTTGGGCCAGGGATAGGGGCCAGGCTGTACCGTCCGGAAGCTGTAGCTGCCGTCATCGCCGGAAATACAGCGACCGCAGCCACCGAAATCAGGATCGAGCGGGGCAAGATAGCCGTCCTTTTTATGCCGGTACCGCCCGCCGGCATTGGCCTGCCAGACTTCGATCAGTTTGCCCGGCAGCGGGCGGCCATCGGCATCCGTCAGCTTGCCATGTACTATGATACGCGGCCCGATTGCGGTTTTGCCCGGGCGCGCATAGTTCTGAATCATATCGTGATCGAGCGCTCCCGGGGGGGTGTGGCCAAAGGCAGGGCCGGTCATTTCGGTCGTCGTTGGCGCGTGGTGCAGGCGCGCGTGATCTGGCGCGCGCAGGACCGAACTGCGATAGGCAGGCGCAAGAAGTGGCGGGTGACGGGCAAGGTTGCGCGGTGCGACAGGTCTGGTCATAATTTTCTCTTCATTCCGGGCCCCGTCTGTGGCGCTCCGCAGTGCGCAGACGCCAAAGCCGGCCCGGGCGATTGTTTTTTGCCGGACGCAGGTCCGGGCGTTGAACCGGCAAGGCAAGCATAGGCGTCACATCGGGCCGGCGCGAGAGCTTTGTGTTGATGCTCTTTGCGGACGGGGAGAAGGCGTCGCCCGCCCCGGCCGTCGGAATTGCTGGGCCGTCATTCGAGGGGCAGGCCGACATAATTCTCGGCAATCGAGCGCGCGGCCGCTTCTGATCCGGCGATGTAATCAAATTCGGCGCGCTGCATGCGCTGCTCAAACGGGGAGTTATCCGGAAACTGGTGCATCAGTGTCGACAGCTGCCAGGAGAATCGTTCCACTTTCCACACGCGGCTCAGCACAGTCTGTGAATAGGTGTCGATGTAGTGATCGTTGTTGTCGCGGTAATGCGCGATGAGAGCGCGTGAGAGCAGCTGTACATCCGCCACAGCGAGGTTCAGCCCCTTGGCACCGGTTGGTGGCACGATATGCGCGGCGTCCCCTGCCAGAAACAGGTTTCCGTACCGCATGGGCTCGGCCACAAAAGACCGCAGTGGTGCGATCGATTTCTCAAATGAAGCGCCGGTTTGCAGTGATGCTGCTGTATCCGGGCCAAGCCGCAGCGAAAGCTCTTCCCAGAAGCGTTCATCGGGCCAGTCGGCGATGTTTTCCTGAACGCCGCATTGCAGATAATACCGGCTGCGCGTCTGCGACCGCATGGAGGCCAGAGCAAAGCCGCGCGCATGGTTTGCATAGATCAGCTCGTGGCTCACGGGGGGCTTTTCCACCATGATGCCAAGCCAGCCAAAGGGATAGACCCGCTCGAAAGTGCGCAAAACCTCCGGCGGGATCGACTGGCGGGCCGGGCCGTGAAAGCCATCGCAGCCGGCGATGAAATCAGCCTCGACCGTGATCCCGCGACCCTCGTGGGTGAAATGAACGCGGGGGCGGGCGTCTTTCAGTCCTTCGGGCCGGGTGTCGCTGACCCCGAGGAAAAACTGCTGCGCCTGTGCAAAGCGGCGCTGAAAAAGGTCTTTGGTCACCTCTGTCTGTCCGTAGACGGTCACGGATTTTCCGGTCAGTGCCCTGAGATCAATCCGGTGCCGGTCACCGTCAAAGCACAGATCAAACCCGTCGTGAACAAGGCCCTCCCGGCGCAGCCTGTCGCCCACGCCGGCCTCGCTCAGCGCGTCCACCGTGCCCTGCTCAAGAACACCGGCACGGATCCGTCCTTCGATATAGGCGCGGTCTTTGCGGTCGATCACCACCGTCTCAATGCCCGCACCGGCCAGCAGCTGCGACAGCAGCAGCCCTGCGGGCCCTGCGCCGATAACGGCGACCTGCGTTCTGAGGGTGCGTGTCACAAAACGCCGCCGGGGAAGTGCATGTCAGAAGCTCCTGATCTCGGGGATCATACTAGCCTGCGCGGTCCCGCGCGCAAGCCGCCTGCGCCGAGGGATCCGCGCTTCGTTCATGTTTGTCAGGCCAGGCCGAGAATGTTTCGCGCCTGCGCAGCGGTCGCGACCGGACGTTCGTGCTGTGCACAGAGGCCAGCCACCCGCCGGACCAGAGCCGCATTCGACGGTGCGAGCGCCTCACGGTCAAGCCGGACGTTATCTTCCAGTCCGGTCCGTGCGTGCCCGCCTGCAGCCACAGACCATTCGTTCAGAATAATCTGCGCGGGTCCGATCCCGGCGGCACACCATGGTGCCTCCTGTCCAAAGAGCCGGCGCACGGTTCTGACGTAATAGTCAAATACCTCGCGGTCCGCCGGCATCGCGTTTTTCACCCCCATCACGAACTGCACATAGGGTGTTTCCTTGATCTGGCCGGCTGTATGCATCGCGGCAGCTTTGAGGATGTGCGACAGATCGAAGGCTTCTATCTCAGGCTTCACATCATAGGTCCGCATCTCTGAGGCCAGCCAGTCCACGAGGTCCGGCGGGTTTTCGTAAACACGCGTCGGGAAGTTGTTAGATCCCACAGAAAGCGACGCCATATCCGGCCTGAGCGGCAGCATGCCCCCGCGGCTTTTCCCCGCCCCGGAACGCCCCCCGGTCGAGAACTGGATGATCATGCCGGGGCAGTGTTTCTCGAGCCCCTCTTTCAGTGCCGCGAACCTGTCGGGATCGCTTGAGGGGCTCTCGTCCTCGTTGCGCACATGGGCATGCACGATTGCCGCACCGGCCTCGAAGGCTTCATGCGTGCTTTCCACCTGCTCGGACACCGTGATCGGGACCGCCGGGTTGTTGGCCCTGCGCGGCAGGCTGCCGGTGATCGCCACGCAGATGATGCAGGGGGTGGTCATGCCGCCGGAGCCAGAACGAAATCATGCACCACTTCGAAGTAGGGGCCGTCAAATCCGGCGGCTTTGACACGTGCCGCGTCTTCAACTTTTTCGAACGTGGCAAGCAGACTTTCTTTCACACCAAAGACCGCGTCCGAGTGGATGTAGGGATCATCAGGGTCAAAAATATGGGTGATCAGCGTCTCGAACTCGTCTGCCTCAAGGATGTAATGCAGATGCGCCGGCCTGTAGGGGTGACGCCCGAGTTTCTCCAGCATGCGTCCGACGGGGCCGTCGTCCGGGATCGGATAGAACTTTGGTTTCACGCCCTTGAAGTGATACGTGCCATCCGCTCCCGTACGGAAAACACCGCGCAGGTTGAAGTCAGGTTGCAGGCCTTTCTGCTGCACATCATAAAAGCCCTCGTCATTGGCCTGCCAGACGTCGATCTTTGCCCCGGAGACCGGTTGGCCGTCGGTGCCCAGAATGCGGCCTCTTACCAGCATCGGCTCGCCTTTCTGATCGAGGCAGATGTCTGACCCCATCGGCAGTTCGGGTGCATCGGGCACATGGAAGGGGCCCAGCACGGTGGATTCCGAGGCGCCCGAGGGTTTGCGGTTGTTGATCGCATCGACCAGCATCGACACACCCAGACTGTCGGAGAGCAGGATGTATTCCTGTCGCCAGTCATTACAGGTATGGCCCACCTCGGTGAGGAATTTGATCGCTTCGAACCATTCTTCCTGCGTGGGTTCGATCTCTTTCACAGCGGCGTGCAGGTGCTTTGTTACCACCGCCATCACTTCCGCAAGCCGCGCATCGGTGGCTTTGGCATTGCGGCTGATGACGACTTCGGCGGAGTTCTCTTCGGTGAAATACCCTTGTTCAGCAGTGCTCATCATCGCCTCCTATTTCGCAAGAACTGCGGAGAGAACCCGCGTGAGTTCCGCTTCCGGATCGCCGGCAGGCGCATCATGACGCCAGCAGACATGCTGGTCAGGCCGGGTCAGCACACAGCCGGCGTCGCCCACTTCGCGCGCCCTGGCCCAGTCGCCGGTATGATCCACATATTCCTGACGCGGGCCGATCACATGTGCCTCAATGGTGACGCCAAGTTTCTCGCTGACTTTTGCTGCTGCATCTGCCCATGACCTGCCGCCCAGCCCGGTGAAAAGCGTGAACACTCCGCCCCCCGCGAGATCCAGCGTCGAGTGTTTTTTGCCGCTGTGATCAAAAAGCCAGACGTGCGGGATGCGCGCGCCAGGCCATGTGGTGGGCTGATAATGCAGGTCCGCATCCAGTGCGAAATCTGGCTCCACCTGACCGTCGGTGACGGCGGCGGTTGATTTATAGCGCTGGTTCATCTCGACGCCGTGGGCGTCAAACTCGTACTTTTTGAATGCAATCGCCTCGCGGATTGCTTCGCGCTGGCGCTCGGCTGCGGGTGTGCTGTCGCAGCGGCCTTCGAGGTTTTTCTGCATGGTTTCAGGATCGTTGCTTTCGGTCAGTCCGAGGGCCTCGAAGATCGGGCCAAACTCACCGATGGACTGGTTGGCACGGGTCACGATCTGTTTGGCGATGGGGGCGCGCTCAACTGAATAGGTATCAAGCAGTGCCTCACCCGCTTGGCCTTTCAGCACGGCGGCGAGTTTCCACGCGAGGTTAAACGCGTCCTGGATCGATGTGTTCGAGCCCAGACCATTCGATGGCGGATGGCGGTGTATGGCGTCGCCCATGCAGAACACGCGGTCTTTCTGCAGGTGTGTGGCATAGTAGTTGTTGACCGTCCAGGTGGACCAGCTCGTGATATCAACCTCAAGATCCGGATCCCCCACCAGATCGCGCACGACTTTGGTGGCAAAGGCGTCATCGACATCGGGTGGTGGCTGGTTGATGTCGTAGCCCCAGACAATCAGCCATTCGTTCCAGGGACGCACCATGCGCACCAGGCCCATGCCGATCCCGCCAACATCCGCACCGGGCTGCACGACCCAGTAGAGCACCGAGGGCCGGTGAGCGACATATTTCGTAAGATCCGCTTTGAAGAGAATGTTCATCGAGCCGCCGACGCCCATCTGACCCTCAAAGGGCAGGCCGATCTGGTCGGCAACCAGTGAATTGCCGCCGTCCGCACCGATCAGGTATTTTGAACGGATGGTGACTTCTTTACCGGTCAGCCGGTCGAGACAGGTGGTGGTCACCCCGTCCGCGTCCTGGACGTGGCTGAGGTATTCGGTGCTCATCCTCGCCTGTGTGCCGCGCTGGCAGGCGGTTTTGAAGAGCAGCGGCTCCATGAAGGTCTGCGGCAGATCGTTCATAAAGGTCGGGCTGCTCAGCAGGTGCTCGGCTTTGGAAAGCGGGTGCGTGCCCCAGCTTTTCATCCGGCCGATCTCTTCGCCGACGAGGCTTTCGCAGAAGACGTTCTCTCCCATCAGATCCTGCTCTGCGGCGAACATGTATGCTTCGTCCTCCACGTCACGCCCGAGATCGCGCAGCACTTCCATCGTGCGCTGGTTGGTGATGTGGGCGCGTGGCGTGTTCGCGAGCCAGCGATAGCGGTTAATCACCATGTTCTCCACGCCATAGGTCGACAGCAGCGCCGCTGATGATGAGCCTGCGGGGCCTGTTCCGATGATCAGCACGTCTGTGGTCATGTCAGTCATTTATTCTCTCCCTGCCGTGTCCCTCAGGACCGCGGATCCCAAAGTCATATGTTAAAATCAGCCTTACAGGCTTCGCCGTCCGGATTGCCCACGGGCTCCGGCTGCATGCCCGGGCGGCTGAGGAAAAGACGGTTCATGATGTTTCCTTTCTTTCTGTCATGCCACCGGAAAGGCGGCGGCGGATCGGGAAAAGGTGCAGACCTGTGCGCTCGGAGAGGAGGCCCCACAGGCCGCGCGGGGCCACAAGCATGATGACGATGGCGAGCACGCCGAGTGTCATCAGATACCAGCTGCCGAAATCGGCTAGCAGCGATTGCAGCGCGAAAAAGACCAGCACGCCGATGATCGGGCCTTCGATGGTGCCGATGCCGCCGATGACAACGATGAAGATGACATAGGCGGTCCAGTCGGTGACGCTGAAGGCCGCATCCGGGCTGATCCGGGCTTTTTGCATATAGATGAGCCCGCCTGCGAGACCCGTGCCGAAAGCGGAAGTCAGAAAGACAATCCACTTCATGCGACCGGCATCGACGCCCACGGATTTCGCGGCCTCGACGTTGTCGCGCACCGCCGCCAGCGCGAGGCCACGGCGGGTGCGTAACAACCAGTAGATGCCGCCGATGGTCGCCAGCGCCAGTGCCAGAGCCAGCCAGTAGGCGAGGATGTCGCGGGCCGCAGCGGAGCGGACGTCGAGGGCGGTTTCGATGGCCCCGACAAACCACATGTCACCTGTGGCGTCGCGCGGCAGGGAGGTGCCGGTACCGCCGCCGAGTGTCTTCCATTGTGAGACAAGCAGTCGCACGACCTCGGCGATGACCCAGGTGCCGATAGCGAAATAGGCCCCGTTGAGGCGGAAGGCGAAAAAGGCGGTCGGCACGGCGATTATCAGTGCTGCGATACCGGCAAAGAGGATCGCGGGCACGGGATCAACGCCCCAGAGGATAACGGTGCCGAAGAGCGCATAGGCGCCGGCCCCGACGAAAGCCTGCTGGCCGATGCTCACGAGACCGCCGTAGCCGGCGAGCAGGTTCCAGAACTGCGCGAGCACCAGCATCGTGAGAATGAAAAACATATCCCTGATCGTGCTGCGTCCGGCGATGAAGGGCAGGGCGATCAGCGCGAGGATCAGCACTGTACCGGCAAGGGCAGCGATGCGCGAGGCAGGGGTTTGCGTGGAGACAGAATAAGCCATCAGTCATGCGCCCTTGGAAAGAGGCCTCGCGGCCGGACAAGCAGCACCAGCAGGAAGGCGATGTGGCCAGACAGGATCTGCCATTCGGGATTAATCGCGGCACCAAGCGTTTGCGCAACACCGATGATGATGCCACCGACAAGCGTACCCCAGAGCGAGCCCAGCCCGCCGATGATCACGGCCTCAAAGGCATAGATCAGGCGCGCCGGGCCAATGTTAGGGTCGAAATTCGCGCGCAGCCCGAGGTAGAGAGCGGCAATCGTCACGATCACCAGCGCGATGCCCGTTGCGGTGGCGAAGATGTTGGCGGGTTTGATGCCCATGAGGCTCGCAGTGGTGGCGTCATCGGAAGTGGCCCGGAAAGCGCGGCCCAGTTCGGTGCGGTAAAAGAGCTGGTTGAGCCCGACGATGACTGCGACGGCGGAGGCGAAGGTCAGAAGCGGCATGACCCCGAGCGAGATCGGCCCCATCTGCACCGACGCGGTGGTAAGCGCATCCGTGGGCAGCCGCTGGCTGTCAGCAGAAAACGTTTCCAGCAGCGCGTTCTGCAGGGCAATTGACAGCCCGAAGGTCACCAGCAGCGGTGGCAGGATATCATCGCCCAGTGTTCTGTTGAGCAGAAATTTCTGCAACGCCCAGCCCAGCAGAAACATCACCGGCATGGCGATCAGTGCCGCGAGAAAGGGCGAGAGCCCGAGCAGCGTGACCAGGAGCAGAATGAGGTAGGCGCCCATGACAATCAGATCACCATGCGCGAGGTTCACCAGACGCATGATCCCGAAGACGAGGCTCAGACCGGCGGCAAAGAGAGCATAGAGCCCGCCCAGCAGGATGCCCTGCAGAATTGTATCGACCCAGATCATTGATGTGCTCCGAAATAGGCGTTGTGGATCGCCTCACGGCTCAGGCTCCCGGGCGTGCCGGAGAGCGTCACGCGGCCCTCCATCATGCAATAAACGCGGTCGGCCACGGCAAGCGCTTGGGCGATGTCCTGCTCCACCACGATGATGCTGGCACCGGCGGCCTTGATAGCGGGCACGGCCTTATAGATGTCTTTGATCACGACCGGGGCGAGGCCGAGGCTGATCTCATCACACAAAAGCACACGCGGATTGCTCATCAGCGCGCGGCCGATGGCGACCATCTGCTGTTGTCCGCCCGAGAGGGCAGTGCCCGGAGTGTGGCGGCGTTCGCGCAGGATCGGGAAGAGCTCATAGACCGTGTCGAGCGTCCACTGCCCGGATTTTTTGCGGCCATAGGTGCCGATCAGAAGGTTCTCTTCGACCGACAAGGACGGAAAGAGCTTGCGGCCTTCGGGCACCATCGCCACGCCCTGCGCCATGATCTCATCTGCCGGCAGCGCGCCGATTTCCGCGCCGTCAAAGCGCACGGCATTTGCATGGTTACTCAGGACGCCGGCAATGGAGCGCATGAGCGTCGTTTTTCCGGCGCCGTTGGCACCGATAATTGCAATGGTCTCGGCTTCACCAAATTCGATATCGACACCGAAAAGCGCCTGGAAATCGCCATAGTGAGCCACAAGATTTTGTGTGCTGAGCAGGGACATCAGACTTCAATCCCCAGATAGATTTCCTGCACTTCCCTGCTGGCCATGATCTCTTCGGGATCTCCGAGACCGATGACCCGGCCGAAATCCAGAACCAGCAGACGCTCGACCACCGAGGTGAGCGCATGCAGCACGTGTTCGATCCAGATGATCGTGACGCCGCGCGCGTGGATATCCCTGATCGTGCCGATCAGAGCCTTACATTCGCCTTCGGTGAGCCCGCCGGCGATCTCGTCAAGCAGCAGCAGTTTCGGTTGCGTGGCCATCGCGCGGGCAAGCTCCAGGCGTTTGCGTTCCAGCAGCGACAGTTGCCCCGCAGGCGTATTGGCGCGGCGGATCAGTTCGGTGCGCTCCAGCACATCCGCGCAGTCGTCGAGGACGGCTGCTTCGCTGAGGTTGCGCCCATGGGTCGCCGCAACAAGAAGGTTTTCATAGACGGTCAGTTTCTCAAAAGGTTGCGGGATCTGGAAGGACCGCCCGATGCCCGTCAGACACCGCTCCATCGCGGACACTCTCGTCACGTCGCGGCCCTCGAAGGTGATGGTGCCCTGATCGGCGCGCAGGTTGCCGGTGATCAGGTTAAAGAGCGTGGATTTGCCTGCGCCGTTCGGCCCGATGATGCCCAGAGCCTCGCCCTGCGGCACATCGAAACTCGCGTCATCGGTCACGGTCAGCGCGCCGAAGCTCTTGCTGACATTCTGCAGACTCAGGATGTTCATGGTGGTCTCCCGCTGGCCCTGCCTCGTGCGACAGGGCCGGATTTGAGGATCAGCTGATTTCTTCCATGGTCCCGCCGGTCGGAATGTCCGGGTGATCGGAATTGTCCACGATCACAAGGTCATAGCCGCCGCTGTCTTTCAGCCGCCACTGGCCGCCCACAAGCGGCGTTTTAGCGATGTTCGCGGCTGCAAAGGGCGGCAGACCGGCACCGTCAAAGGCGAGGCGTCCGACAATGGACTTCAGTTGTGTTGCTGCGATGGCCGCAGCGACCTCATCGGGATCACGGCTGTCTTCGACGCGTCCCATAACGTCTGCGGCCATCTCAAAGAGCGCGTGTACAAAGCCGATGGGCTGGGTCCACTGCTTGCCTGTCGCGGTGGTGTATCCTGCGGCCAGTTCACCCGCCGACTGCCCGGTGAGCGAAGAGGCGAAGGGATGCGTGGGCGACCACCAGACCTCTGAGCTGAGGTTGTGGCCCTGATCTCCCAGCGCCTCGACGGCCTGGGGGAAGAGTATCGCCTTGCCGATGCTGGCGGCTTTGGGCGTGAAGCCCTGCTGCTTGGCCTGGGTCCAGAAGGTCGTGAAATCGGGCGGGATCGGCACGCCGGTTACGATCTCGCAGTTCGCGGCCTTAAAGGCGTTGATCTGGGCGCTGAAATCATCCGTGAGGTTCTGATAGCGGCCCGGGTCGGTGAGCCCGTAGCCCTGCGCGTCCAGAGGCTGTGGAAAGCCCACATTCGGATCACCCCAGGCATTGCCGTCGCCATCGTTGGGGAAAAGCCCGCCGACCTGTTTATTTGTGTCCAGCTGGTTCCACATCGCGGTGAAGGTGCTGATCACATCCTCAAGCCCCCAGAAGAAATGAAAGCTGTAATCAAACGGCCGCCAGGATCCCGGGTCACCGGGGTTGCCCTGCTGGCCGATGAACCAGGGCTGCCAGGGGGCCACGGTGGAGATCACCGGGATTCCTTCGGCCTCGCAGGTCGTGGCGACAGGGTTGGTGGTTTCCGGCGTGGAGGCCACCAGCATCAGGTCGATCTCCTCGTCGATGATCAGTTCGCCCGCGACCTCGGCGGCGCGATTGGGGTTGGACTGGCTGTCCTTGACGATGACTTCGAAATTGCCGCCGGCGTCAGAGCCAAGAAACCCGTCGATGATGAACTGATCGGCCTCAGAGAATGCAGCCAGCGGACCGGATTGCGGGCTGACATAGCCAAGCCGGATTTTGGCACCCTGCGCGAGTGCGGGGGCGGCGAGCCCGCCTGCGGCAAGGGTCAGGCCGGTGGCGGCGGTGGATCGCAGAAGTTTGCGGCGTGTAATCATGATGTCCTCCCTGACGTCATTTTTCTGTCTGTGTGTTTCGGATGCGGGTTACTCAACCGGGGGGTCGCCGGCCCACGCGGCCTGGAGCAGCGCGCGGATGTCGTCGCGGGTCACGGGTTGTGGATTTGGGTAGGGTTTCGTCGTCGCCAGTTCTGCTGTCCTGTCGAGATCGCTTTCTTTGAGACCCAGATCGCGCAGGGCAAACGGCGCATCCATATCGCAGGCAAACCGGTGCAGGGCTGTGCCCGCATTGCTGCCGCCGAGCAGATCGCAAACGGGTTGCAATTCGGAGGATGCGGCGCGGGCGTTATAGGCAATCGCATGGGGCAGGATCACCGCATGGGTTTCCGCGTGCGGCAGATCAAAAGAGCCGCCCAGCGTGTGGCAGAGCTTGTGGTGCAGCGCCATACCCACGCGGCCCAGCACCGTGCCGCAGGCCCAGGCACCGCGCAGCGTTGCCTCGCGTGCCGTAAGATCTTCCGGGTTTTTCAGAACCTCAGGCAGGCCACTGATGAGCGCCTCCAGCCCTTCGCGGGCCAGGGCATCGGTTTCGATTGTGCGGTCTTTTGCATAGAGCGCCTCTGCGGCATGGGCCATAGCGTTAAGCGCGGAAGTGACGGTCATGCTGACCGGCAGGCTGACCACCAGCTCCGGGTCATAGAGTATCACCTCAGGCAGCACCTTCGGATCACTGAGAGTGGTTTTGACGCCGTGTTCAGTCTGGCCGAGGATCGGCGTTGCTTCGCTGCCGGCATAGGTTGTGGGGATCACGATCTGCGGCAGATCGGTGTGCCATGCAACCGCCTTACTGAGGCCGGTGGTCGAGCCGCCCCCTATGGCGACCAGACAGTCGGCATTTGTCTCCTGTACATGACCGAGCGCCAGTTTCGTGATCTCAACCGGCGTGTGCATCGCGGCCTTGCAGAAGACGCCTGCTGCAAGAGATCCAAGCTTGCCTGCGATCTCTGATGCTGCGTCGCATTGCCGGGGCGTCGGAGCACCAGAACACGGGACGCCCCAAGCCGGCGCACCTCGGATGCAATTGTTTCACGCAGCCCGGGGCCGAAAAGAACGCGTACATCCTGAGTTTCTGTCTGCGTGTTCAAGGCGCCGTTTCCTCCGTTGCTGGCTGATGGTTTCTCTCAGGTTAGCTGCGAAAATAATCATGGTTGATCGAATCTGAGGGATAAATCATACCATTATGGTATGAAGATTGATCCAAACCATCTGAACCTGCTTGCAGCGATCATTGACAACGGCGGTCTCGGTGAGGGCGCGGTCGCTCTGGGTAAGTCACAGCCAAGCGTGTCGCGCACGGTTTCCATGCTGGAGGCGCGCATCGGTGCACGACTGTTTGAAAAGGGAAGAAAGCCGGTCCGTCCCACCGAGCTTTGTCAGTCGCTCGCGGCACAGGGTCGGATCGTCGCTCAGGCAACGCAGACGGCTGAACAGGCAACTGATCTTTATAACGGCGGGCGGGCAGGCTCGGCACGTGTCGCGGGCACGCCGATTTTCATGGATGGTGTGATCTCCGGCATGATCGCGTCGTTTCAGCGGTCATTCCCCGAAGTTTCCATCCATCAGACCTATGGCTACCTTGCTGATCTGCGTGAGCAGCTGACTGTCGGGACGATTGATCTGGCGATCTGCCCGGTGCGCCATGATCAGGTGCCCGCCGCGCTGTCTTTCAAACCGCTGCTGCCCGGGCGCAATGTAATCGCCTGCGCGCCGTCACACCCGCTGGCGCGTAAATCGGCTCTGACGCTGTCCGAGATTGCGCCTTATCCCTGGATTGCGCCGCCGGCGGACAGCCCGCTCTATGAGGATCTGCGCAATGCGCTGAGCAGCATCGGCATCTCTGATTTTCGGGTGAGTTTCACCGGAGGCTCGCTGACATCGATCCTGAGTGTTCTGGCAGGATCAGAGGCGCTGACGGTGCTGCCCTATTCTGTGGTGTTCATGCAGCGGCATATCAGAACCGTCACCTCGCTGCCTGTGCGGCTGGAACATCCTGACCGTCAGCTGGGGCTGTTGTGGCAGAGCAACAGAAAACACCTGCCCGCCATCGCACGGTTTCGCAAGTACGTTGAGGCTGAATTTGCCGAGTTGTCGCAGCAGATGAACGTCAGAGGTCGCGACAGTATCTGGCGGCGGTAAGACCGCGCCCTGTGCGCGCTGTTAATCAGACTGTCGCCATCAGGAATATACGTCCGGTCGGGCCCTGCCTTTTTGCGGCGTAAATGGTGTCTTCCGCCTCGTTCAGCGGTTGTGTCAGTGTCCTTTCGACACCGTCAAAGTGAAGTCCGATCCCCATCGAAATCGAGACTGATTTGCCGGGTGCCCGGACCTCAGACGCCACCCCGTGCATTCTCTGCGCAAAGCCTCTGACCGCCGCGAGCGACCACCCTTCGAGGCAGAAACTGAATTCGTCGCTGCCACAGCGCGCCTGCCCGGCAGACATAGCGCAGCCGGTTGGCGCGTTCCTTCAGCAGCCTGTGCGGGCGCAGCAGCGCATCATGCAGTTCATGGCCTATCTCCGCCCGAAATACTGTTCGACGGACAAAGTTCCCGTCGCGGGGGTGTATGCGCGCATTCACAACAACCGGGATGCGGCGGCGCCCCGGGGTCAGGACGGTCTCGCCGCAGCGGCGCGTCTGCGCCAGTGCCGGGCGCATGTATTCCGCCATCAGAAATCCCGAGGCGCGGGTGTCAGACCTCCCGCGAATGCCCGGGTCCGCTGATCAGGTCGGCTACCCGCGCCGGGCTGGCCATAAGCGTCCGGTTGCCCGACCTGAGAACCTTCACGGCAAAGAGGGCCACTCGCAGTCAGAGACATCTGAGCTCCACCGGATTCCGGCATCGGACAGATACACAAAAACACAACTATGAGTAATTTAAAACGAATATGACAGCGGGCTGCGGTGCAGCGGTTTCAAGGCGCCGGACCGCACCGGAAAAATCTGCACCGCTCAGCGTGCCGTGGCATGGCGGATGCATTCACCTGTGCCCGCGCGACCTGCGGTGTATTTTGTCCCAGGCCGTGTCGAGGATACATTCAGTTCTTTTCAGCTTATATGGAAACGTCCGGCACAACGGCATGCAAGCAGGCATCAGAAGAATAATTCGTCATATTCTTCAATGAGCTGACGGGCGGCGAGCTTGCAGTCGTTCGGGCTGTCGATCCGGCAGGTTTTGGAATAACCGCGGTAAACCACACTGGTCTGCTCAAATGAGCCGTTCGGACCTTCCAGAAGCCGTGTCCGGATTTCATAGCGCTCGCCTGCGTTCAGTCCGGTCTCCAGAACCGCCTGTGACCGGGTCTCATTACTTACCGTCGTGCAGGCGCCAAGCAGCAGTGCCGTGGTCAGTGCTACAGATCTTACAACCATCATTTTACTCCGTTTTTGATGATGTTCCCGGTTATCCCCGGGCGCGCCAGCGCGCTTTACAGTCTTTATAAGGGTTCTCACGCATAACTGGTCACGCTGCAATTGCGACCGGCCGCCGCAGACCTGACCTGCGCCCCGCTCAGGCGACCGAAAACCATCCCATCATGCCGGACACCTGGTGCCCCAGCATGTGACAGTGGATCATCCATCTACCCGGATTGTCGGCCACAAAGGCGATTTCAGCGGACTGATCCGGAGCAATGAGAACAGTGTCCCGGATATCGCGATGCGGATCAGTCAGGACCTGAAAATGATGTCCGTGCAGATGCACGGCATGGGCAAAGCGGGTGCGGTTTTCGATTTTCATCCGGACCGTCCTGCCCTGCCGCGCGCTGAACATCGGCTCAGCCATGCCATGCGCGACCCCGTTGAAAGTCCAGGCCATACCGTGCGAAACAAGCTCGCGGAAATCCATTGTCCGGCCCTGATAGGTGGCCTTTTCGAGACCACGCATTGCACCGCCCTCCATGACGAGAACTTCGTCCTGCGGCTGCGTGAGATCCGGGGCCTGCCATCCGGGCCAGGCCGGCAGTGCCCGCAGATCAGCCGTGGTGGCCGTGGCCGCATCGCCTTTGGTAAGAAACCCTGCGATATCCACCCACTGACCATTGCCCGGATCAAAAAGGAGTGCGCCGCGCTGCTCTGTCGCTGTGGGGGCGTCAATCACCACATCCGCCCGTTGCGCGGGCGCCAGCACAAGCGTTTCGGCGGATCGGGGAGCGACCGGATGCCCGTCTACGGCAATCAACCGCGCGCCAAGCTCGGGCAGGGCGAGCGACATGACGCGCGCGGTGGCCGTGTTGATCAGACGCAGGCGGATACGCTCGGACGGGCGCAGACTGAATTCCGGCCATGCCGCGCCATTGACGGTTACAGTGTTGCCCAGGCGGCCCGCGTGGGCCGCTGCGTGCAGATCATCCCACCTGTCGTTGACGATCGCGGCATCGCTGTCGAGCAGCCAGTCATCCAGCACAAGGGTCAGGTCGCGTGCGGCACTTCCGACCTCGCCTGCCCAGGGGGTGGCATCTTCGACGATCAGCGGGCCGGAAAGCCCTCGCGCGACCTGCTCAAAGCTTCGGTTGTGTGAATGATACCAGTATGTTCCGGGATCCGGCGCGACAAAGTCATAGTCAAAATGATCCCCCGGCACGACGGCGGCCTGGGTCAGGGGCGCGGCACCATCCATGGCGTTGTCAATTCGGATGCCGTGCCAGTGCACTGCCGTTGCCTGTGGCAGATCGTTCTGCAGCCTGAAGCGTACTGCTTCGCCGGCAGTAACCCGGATCTCCGGACCCGGCACGGTGCCCGGTCCGGAGATCCCGTAAGCCCAGACCTCTGTACCCGGATAGCCCTGCGGTGCGAGCTGCGCTGTCGCTGGCATTGCGCGTAACACGGGCAGATCGCCTTGTGCCCGACCGCGGCCCGGCATGAGCAATGCCGCGGTCAGGGCTGTTGATTGCGCCATGAAGGACCTGCGTGTCGTATATGCCATCGGAAATTCCTTTCACCCGGTTGGCTGTGGCGGGCGGCAGATGCAGCCCGGCGCACGCTTCAGAGAATGACACCAATTGCCGCAGCTTCAAGCGCGATAGAGCGACGCAGGGGCACAGCAACAGCATGTAAGACAGACGACGGGGCGTGTGCCTGTCAGCAAGC
The DNA here is from genome assembly GCF_012932215.1 of Roseobacter ponti. Lineage (GTDB taxonomy): Bacteria > Pseudomonadota > Alphaproteobacteria > Rhodobacterales > Rhodobacteraceae > Roseobacter > Roseobacter ponti. Next base: position 778,710 of record NZ_CP048788.1, read on the forward strand.
TGTCTGCACATCGTGTGGGGGGTCCGGGGCGCGCTCTGCAGGGGGGCGTACAAAGTGGGCGGTCTCCCGGATCTGTCAGGCTCTGTGCCGCTGACAGGTGTGCACTCAGTCACTTTTCCGCCAGGGTCGTTTGCCATGCTGCATGGGATGCCTTGCCTATGACCATGGTTTTATCTTAGCTGCGGGCGCAATGTCAGTTCGTAAAAGCATATCCTCAAAGACACCGTGCGTCCGCGCGAAGAACTGCTCTGACAGCGGTGCGAGCACTGCTGATGCCGCGGGCGCCCCGCTGTGACCGTCTCAGATCATCAGCAAACCGGTGCAAATGGTGCGACCGGCGCGGGCAGCTCCGGGCCCGCGCATGCGATCTACAGAAATACCCGGCATTTCAGCAGTCTGAACGGGCTGAGGTTTCTGTGCATCTTTGCGGTCTTGTGGCACCATGCACCGGTCTGGGCCCAGATGGCCGATGCCCCGCAACTCCTTCGGCGCGGGTTTCTCGGTGTCGACTTTTTCTTTGTTCTCAGCGGCTTTCTCATCACGACCCTGCTTCTGAGGGAGGAAGACCAGAACGGCCGGTTTTCTCTTCGCGGGTTCTACTGGCGGCGGTTTCTGCGCATCGTGCCGGTCTACTTCCTCGTCGTCACGCTGATCGCTGTTTTCTTTATCGGCGTGAAGGGCAGGACCGGCTATCTCGAACTTTTGCCGTTTTACTATCTGTTTTTGTCTAACTTTCTGGCCAGTGATATTCCGATGCTGGCGCCGACCTGGTCATTATCGGTTGAAGAGCAGTATTATCTTGTCTGGCCGCTCCTTCTGCTTCTGACGCCGCGGCGCTTTATTCTGCCCGTTCTGGCCGGGCTGATCGTTCTGAATGTAGTTGCAGTGACCGGCGGGCTGCGCGTGATCGGCATCCGCCCGATAAAAATTGACCCGCTGGTGATCCGGATGTTCACCGCGACTTATGCCCCGATCCTGATCGGATCAGGGCTTGCGGTGATCCTGCACAATAAAGCGGGCTTTGATGCCCTTGCACGGGTATTCGGCAGCCGGTTTGCGGCTCCGGTGGCGTTTTTGCTGCTGCCTGTTCTGATCCACTTTCTGCCGGCTGATCTGACCGGCTGGCCCAATCTGGTACTGCACTTTTACATGGCAGCCTGCCTGACAAGCATCGTCATTCGCGAGGATCATCTGTTGCGGCCGTTCTTTGTTTTCCGGCCGGTCGCACGGGTGGGAGAGATCAGCTACGGTATCTATCTTTACCATCTGATCGCGCTGCACATTACGGTGTCGTATCTCAGTGCCGGAATACGTCTGGACGGGTGGCTGATCTTTGTCACCTACAGCCTGGTTGCCATTCTGATTTCAGAGCTCAGTTTCCGGTACTATGAGACCCCGTTTCTCAACCTGCGCCACAAGAAAAGTCGGTCACAATCTGTGCCGTGAGCCTGCTGGCGTGTAAAACGGCGCGGCGTCTGTCGGACCCGCGCACGTCAGGAAACGGCCTGGCCCCGGTTGTTTTCTCTGAATCCCTGCAGGCGTTAAGCTTAACTCTGTACGCCGGCGGCACATGCAGCGCGAGGTGCTGAGCGCAGGGGACATGATCGTGACCCCGCACTGCGGTGCCTTCCGGGTCTGCGTTGATGTCGGGCAAATCACTCCCGAGTAACCATATACAGGTTTTGGCGCATTTCCGCCAGTTTCGGTCTGGCCGGATGGGTTGCCCGCTCACTCATACTGATCGCGCAGGATGGCCAGCCGATGGAGGCAAAAAGTCATGGCTGTGCGCTGGCGAAATTCCTGTGACCGTAGCGGCGGGAGGTCCTGCGTTCGGCAGGTTCCCCTTTGCACGGTTTCGTCTGATACTACTGTTTCAGGCACCAGGATCAGCATCGCATCATGGACGGCACGGACCGGGATTTTATAGCGCAGACAAGCCGCGCGCGGAGCAGGAAGCCGGGCCAGTTTCTGACGCCGGGGCCGATTGCCGGTCTGATGGCGGAGTGCATTGCGCTCCACAACCCGGCCAGCGTGTGTGATCCGGCGGTAGGGACGTGCATCCTGCTCAGGCCTGTCTTGCCGTGGCGGCGGGCAGGGTGGACGCTGAGCTGCATCAAAGCTCGTTTCAGGCGACGGACCCCGGCCCGCTGGATGCCGTAATCGCCAATCCACCCTAAATCCGGCACCGCGGGTATATTTATGACCGTGCGCTCTGCAACCGCCTCTCTGCAGTCGTCGGCGCGCCACTGTCACGGTTTAGAAACACTTGTGCGTTGTTTCTTATCGGCAGCATGGATGCCCTGCGCCCGGGAGGTGTTGGGGCCTTTCTGGTGCCGGCCGAATTCGCCAATGCCAATGCCAATGCCAATTTCGCAGAGCCGGTAAAACGATAGATGCTTGCCACCGGATGCCTGAAGCGCATCGTATATTATGACACATCGCGGCTGGCCCTTGACGATAATCTGTCCACCGGATGCACTCTGTTTTTCCGCAAGGACCGCGGAGCAGGAGACGTCGAGGTCGCTTTTGCTGACCCGGATGCAGGTCACGCCACGTGGGCAGGTGTCACCGGGGACGCCTGCAGCGTTGTGTCGCGGATCAGCCGGGATGTACCGGCCGCTTCGGGAAAACGGGACCATCTGATACGGTCGGGAGACCGCGATATTCATCCCGGTATGGTCCCGCTCAGGACGCTCGCGAGGACACGGCGCGGGATTGCGACCGGTGCGAATGCATATTTTCTGTTGCCTGATCATTGTGCGCGTGAGGCGGGTGTTTAAGATCTGACCATGCCCTGTGTGGGCAAATCAAAGGACGTGACCTGATATGTCTTCAGCCAGAGCGATCCGGAAGCGCTCGGACGGGACGGTATGCCCACCCGCCTTGTCGATTTAAGAGCTCCCGCCACGCCGGATCACTTCAGGTACATCGATGCAGGCGTGGCGCAGGGCATGCACCAGAGGTATCTGACCTCAAGACGAAAGCCCTGGTATTCCATGGAGCGTCAGGAAGCTGCCCCGGTCCGGGCAACAGTTTTCGGCCGCGGGAAAATGCGGTTTGTTGCCAATGATGCGCGGGTGCGGACCCTTACGGCATTTCATTGCATCTACCCGCTCAGTGAGGAGAAATCTTTTGTGCATGCGCTGACAGCCTGCCTGAATGCCGATTTTATTCAGGAGATGTCACAGGCGCATCAGCGCGCCTACGCTGGTGGGTTGCACAAGTTCGAGCCACGCGATCTTCTGGATGTCTGCGTGCCCGATCTGCGTTGCGTTTCGCCCGGTACGATCCGCGCACTTGCCGCGATTTTGCAGCGACCGGATTTTTCGGGAGGTGTCGAAGAGCTCGGCTGTCTCTTGCTAACGGCCGCGCGGGAGGCGCAGGCAGGGGCGGGTCTTTCCGCGACGGGGTAGCAGCAGGCACCGGCGATTGCATGCGGCAGGATGGCAGATGACGTGTGCCTGACGGCTGTGCAGGTCGCGCGCAGTTTTCCTGAGCCCGGAGCCTGTTCCTCAGAGCGCCGTCCAGAGGCCGGCCATGCCGACAACAATCAGGCTGAGCGCCCAGAGAATATCCATGTTGAACCATGCCTGAGACAGAAATTTAAGGCCCAGCCAGCTGTAAACACCGACGGCGACAAGCCCGCCTGCAAGGGTCATCGCAGCGGTATGAGAGGCGGCGACGGCGAGGGCGATCCCGATGTTATCACTCATCAGCATTGCTGCGGCCTGGTGCCCGCCTTCTGTATCCTCAATCCCGCAAAGCCCCAGATAAACGGGCAGAAGCATCAGCCCCGCGCCATGCGCCATCGCCGCCAGAAAGGACCAGAGCGCCAGTTGCGACGGGCGGACGCGCGCCAGAAACCGCGGATGGCGCCGCCGGATTAGCAGAAACACGCCCAGGGTGATCACCAGCAGCCCGGCCCCGATGCGGATTTCGCGTTGCCAGTCCACCAGCGCGAACATCATCGAAAAGGGCAGCAGAATGGCCGACATGGCCAGAAAATGCCCCAGCGCCAGCATCGCCAGTGCTGACGGAAGCGCCCGCCTGCGCCCTTCCATGAGAGCGGCAGAGACCGACAGCGGCCACCCCATGCCGGGGTTCACACCGTGATAAAGACCGGAGGCGATGACGGCCCACCACAAGGCCGCCATCATGGGTTCATCGCCCATGCTCAGCTGTTGGGATAGCAGAAGCTGTCTGTGGAACAGTCGCCGCCTTCCAGCCGGATCTGATGGCTGCGATAGCCGTCGGGGAAGCCGACCCAGAACTTCTCGTCCAGCTCCAGCCCGCCGTTCTCACCCACATTCGCCATGACCATCGCGGCACCGCGTTCACCCGGATAGAACTGATCGTCCCAGGTGGAATAAAGCGAGTTGGTCCAGTAGACGCGTTTGCCATCGCGGCTGATCTCCACCATCTGCGGGCCATAACCGAACGCGTTGCCGTTGGGGTGTTTCGTCTTCCTGACGATGCCGCCGATCTCAACCTTGCCGGCCAGGGTCGGGTTCATCGGGTCCGAGACATCATACTGATGCATCTCGCCGGTGCCCCAGCAGGCGACGTATAGAAACCGGTCATCCATGCTCAGATCGATGTCCGTCACAAGCGGTGGCACGGCTTCAAACCCTTTCAGCAGGTCGGGCAGATCGTCGGCGGAGGCAGGTTGCGGATCGATTGTGATTGTCTTTTTCGCCTCGAAGGTGCCGTCGTCATTGCGCCACCAGGTAAAGATCGCGCCCTGCAGGTTGGTCGTATCCACCACCACTCCGCAGAATCCGTATTGTTTGGCCGGGTCATGCGCGGGCCGGATCTCGAGGGCCATCTGATGGTTTTCGCCCAGATCGATGGTCTGCACGTTCTTGCGCGCCCGCAGATCCCAGAAGTGTATCTTGTGGCCGTATTTGTTGCTCAGCAGATCTTCGGCGACGATACCATTCTCGAACTGTGGCGGCAGACCCCATTCGGAGCTGATCATGTAGTCACGCGGCAGGTTCCACCAGAAATCGTAGTGTTTATCCTGAATGCCGCGGTCCATCTCGTAGCGCCCTAGGATGTCAAAGGTCTCGCAATCCATGATGAAGATGCCCGGAGGGCCGTCAGTGCCGTCTTTGCCACCGCCACCCAGGGTCGAGACATAGATACCTTCGGGGCCGCAGTGGATGGTATGCGGGCGCGAGTAACCTGTTTTCTCAAAGACCTCTTCGGGTTCGATGATTTTATGAATTTTCGCTTTCAGCGGTTCTTTGACGTCGATCACATAGATGCGACTGGAGCGGATGCCGGGGATGATCAGATAACGGCGCTCCAGAAAGGCGTGTCCGGTCAGCGGGCTCAGGGCCGAGGAACAGGCGTTCCAGCCAAAGTGGTGAAACTCGTCGCCCTTATTGGGCATCAGCAGCTGGTGCACGATCTCGCCATAGGTGTCCGAGCCCGGGTCCACATCCACGACAGCAAGGCCGTCGGGTTGCGATCCGTCCGGACTGAGCATCAGAGTGAAAGCCAGCGTTTCGACCGGGGCGGCCATCGCCAGTTTCGGTGTCGCGTGAAATGTAGGATCGGGTCTCAGGTTCATAGCTTATTCCTCCCAGAAAGCTGGTGGTCTTTGCCTGTGCTGAACCTGCCGTCGTTTTCAGTCAGTAACGATTATTTATGTGAATGCGTCAATAGAAGTGCAGGCATGGCATACACCGGAGGAACCGCACAGCCGCGAAGTCCGGGGGGTCAGTAGTCCGTTTCCACAGGACGCTGGCGCGCATCTGAATGCATGCTCCGGATGCTCCATTCTACCGCGTCCCGCAGCGTATCCCCCAGAGCCTCGTCAAAGGCATAAACGATATCCCGGGGAGCATCGCTTGTCGCCGTGAAGAACTCTTCAAATGATTGCGATGCGATGATGCGATCCGTATCTGTCCGCACGATCTTGATGTTGAGCCGGACATGGGCCTCAAGCGGTGCCTCAGGTTGTGTCTGGTTCGGCACCCGGGCCTGAAACTCGCGCACATCCGTCACGACCAGATAATCCGCGCGTAATCCGATGGCCGATCGGCCGACTGCATCCACCCTGCCGCTGTTCTCGAAGCTTTCGATCAGCAGCGCCTGGATGATCACCGGGGCACGGTCCACCCAGCGGGCGCCTGGCAGAAAGCGCACCTCCAGCGGTGACGGCTGCACTGTGATGCGATCATTGCTGACCGCAGCCGTGGCGGTAGGCTCGGTCACGACAATCTGCTGGCGCAGACGCGGCAGGCCCGGATCAAAAGTGCTTTTGGGGGTCAGCAGGTAAAGATCTGTGGGTGCCGTGGCACTGGTCAGCGTGCTCAGTCCGGTGCAGGCGGTCAGCAGTGGCGCCACAAGGGCAAGGGCATAGAGGGCGTGTCTGGTCATCTGCGGAACTCCGAGCCTTGTGTGCCGAGGAAAAACCGGGCCGGGTCTCGTTCGACGCGATCCACGAACCGGTCGAGGTTGCTGACGAGTTGTCGTGCGTCCTCGGTGAACTGCAAAAACTCCGGCAGCCCGAGGCGGATGAAGTTGCTGATCTGTCGCTGATTGCCCGCCACGATCGCCTCAAGCGTCTGCGCAACACCTGCCGCAGCACGCGAGGCCACGAGCACCTCATCAGTGATGGCGTCGATGTTACCCGACGCATCCCGCACCGTGGTCGTGAAGACCTGAACAGCCCCGCGCATATCGGTGATGATGCCGTCGAGATCGTCGCTGATGATTTTGTTCGCAGCGGCAAAAGTCTGTCCGGCCTCGTCGAAGGCTGTCTGCGCGGTTTCCAGTGCCGCCCGCGCCGGAGGTTCGATGGCGCGCAGCGTTTCATCCAGCGTTGTGGCGGTCAGCCGGCCCTGGCGCACAAAGGGGGTCAGTTCCTCGTCCATCAGTGTGCGGGCGGATGCAAACGTGTCGTCTATTGTACTGAAGGCATCATCGGCGGTTGCCAGTGTGGCCTGACCCTGAGTGATCGCACCCTGTGCGGCGGTCAGCGTTTCGGTGGCCGTTGTCAGGGTGGTGTCGGCGGTATCTGCAAGGGCATCAAGCCGTCCGGCGAATGCCTCAACCTGGCGGGCTGCTCCGCTGAGATCAGCCGAGAGAGTTTCGAAATCGGCCAGCGAGCGGTCGAGACGGCCGGAAGCGGAGGCGAGATTATTCAGTACCACACTCACCGCGTCGCGGTTTTCATCGCTTACGACAGCGCTGATATCATCAAGCAGATCGACGGCGCGTTGCAGAAGCACCGGGGCACCTTCGAGTACCGACTGAATGGCGCTTGACTGCGACGGGATGACAGCGTTTTCAGGCAGCAGCTCCGCGTCGGGCGACCCGCCCGTCAGTGCCACAAAACTTACACCCGTCACGCCCTGACTTTGCAGAACAGCGACCGTATCTGTTCTCACCGGTGTCGCTTCCGCAATTTCGATGCGCACTCTGACTTTCGAATGCTCTTCTTCATCGAGTGCCAGCCCGACGACCTGGCCCACCGGCAATCCGTTAAAGCGTACGTCACCTGCGTCGCCCAGCCCGGTCACATTGTCGAAAAGCACATCGTAATAGGCATACTGGCGGTCCACCTGAACCTTGGCGAGCCAGAGCAGAAACACCATGCTGCCCACGAGGCCGGCGAGAGTAAAGAGACCGATCAGCAGATAATTGGCTTTGGTTTCCATGCGTCTGTCCGTCAGCCCTTCGCCTGAGCCGCGCGCGCACGCGGGCCGGTGAAATATTCCTGCACCCAGGGATCGTTGACGGCTGTCATGGTCTCGATGGGTCCTTCCACCAGTACACGCTTGTCCGACAGGACCGCGATACGGTCGCAGATTGCGTAGAGGCTGTCGAGGTCATGGGTGACCATGAAGACGGTAAGCCCAAGCGAACGCTGCAATTCCCGGATCAGCTCATCATAGGCGGCAGCACCGATCGGGTCGAGCCCCGCCGTGGGTTCATCCAGAAAAACGATCTCGGGATCGAGCGCCAGGGCACGGGCGAGGGCGGCGCGTTTGCGCATCCCACCCGACAGCTCGGACGGGAGTTTGCCGCAACTGGTGACGGGCAGGCCCACAAGGCTGATTTTGAGCCCGGCCAGGGTTTGCATCAGCCCGGTGCTAAGCTGCAGGTGTTCGCGCATAGGTGCCATCACGTTTTCCAGAACGGTCAGCGATGAGAAAAGAGCGCCGTCCTGAAAGGCCACACCCCAGCGTTTCTCTACGGCCAGTCGCTCCTTTTCCGGGCCGTTGACCACATCGGTTCCAAGCACATGGATGGTGCCGGCAGAGGGTCGTTTCAGGCCGACGATAGAGCGCAACAGCACGGATTTGCCGGTACCTGAGCCACCCACTATGCCCAGAACCTCACCGCGCCAGACATCCAGATCGAGGTTCTGGTGTACGACATGGGGCCCGAAGCGGTTTTCCAGGCCGCGCACCCGTATCACCGCCTCGCGGTCTGCGCGCCCTGCAGGGGAGGTCATACGCCCAGTTCCGCGAAAAAGATCGAAAAGACAGCGTCCATCACGATGACAAGAAACACGCTTTGCACAACTGCTGCGGTGGTGCGCCGGCCCACGCTTTCGGCGGAGCCGCCCACCTGCATGGCCTGCCAGCAGGACACGATGCCGATGATAAAGGCAAAGACCGGCGCTTTGATCATGCCGACCGCCAGATGCCATGCGCTGGTGTTTTCCAGAAACCGCGTGACGAACATGCCGGGGCTGACACCCAGCTCGGCCCAGCTCATCAGGGCCCCGCCAATGAGGGCAGAGATATTGGCCGTCAGTCCCAGAACAGGAAGCATCAGCATCAGAGCAATCAGCCGGGGCAGAACCAGCACCTCGATCGGGTCAAGACCGAGGGTGCGCATGGCATCGACCTCTTCGTTGACCTTCATGGATCCGATCGCTGCCGAATAGGCCGACCCTGACCGCCCCGCGACGATGATGGCGGTCAGCAGGATGCCAAGCTCGCGCAGTACGGAAACGGCAATGAGATCTACAACAAAAACTTCGGCCCCGAACTGGCGCAGCTGTGCTGCACCCTGATAGGCCAGCACGATGCCGATGAGAAAACCCATAAGCGCAATGATCGGTACCGCGTTCATGCCAGTCTGCTGCATCTGCGCAAAAAGCGCTGTGCCGCGCAGTCGCCAGGGGTTGATGATCGTACGCGCCAGACGGTTCAGAACCAGCCCCAGAAAGCTCAGAAGAGAACCTGCGCTTTGTGCAAGTGTTATCACAGCCCGGCCAAGGTCGATGATCCATGCGCCGGGGCCGCCGGGTCTGGTATCGACGAGGGGCTCTTTGAATGTGGCCTCTGTGACCTTTTTCAGCAGGCGGGCATTGTCTTCTGAGGCTCCGGAAACCGCCAGCGTCACGCCACTGGCAGCCAGACGCGCGCGCAGCTGTGCGATCATTGCAGCGCCGCCTGTATCGAACGCCTCGAGGCCGGAGAGGTCCACGGTTGCCGCACCGGGGCGGGCGGTCAGCTCAGCAAAGGGTTTTTCCACCAGATGGAGCGCTTCTGTCACCAGCCGGCCGCTCAGGTGGAACACGGTCTGACCGTCCGTGGTGTCTGATGTAATCGCGGGCATGCTCATAACGGTGCCATTGTGCGTGCAAATTCCGATACCGCAACGAAAAACCGGCTGTGCTGTCTCTGGCTGCGCGTTCCGGTCATTGCAAAGCGTGCGCCCTGAGCGCGTCGGGCAGGCGGTGCGCGCGTTTCGGGGTACCGGGCCGCCGTCTGCAATCCAGGGTCTTTTCAGAACCCCATCGCGGCCCCGTCCTTGCGCGGGTCCGAGCCCGCAGCATATCCGCCGCCCGGCAGCCGGTGGATGAGCTGTGCGCCACCAAAGCCAAAGGCGTTATCGGGTGATTCCAGTGAAATGTCGTGGCCCATGGCGCGCAGAGCCCCGACCGTCTCGCCCGGCATGGCTTCTTCAAGAGCGATCGCTGTCCCGCCGGTCACTCGCCAGCGCGGCGCGTCGACCGCCATCTGCGGGTCCTGACCCCAGAGCTGCGTGCGCAGAACCATCTGAACATGGCCCTGAGCCTGGAAGGGGCCGCCCATAACGCCAAAGCTCATCAGCGGCCCGTCCGGCCCCATCAGGAAGCCGGGGATGATGGTATGAAAGGGGCGTTTGCCCGGTGCAACACAATTCTGGCTCCCGGGGTCGAGCGAGAAATCCGCGCCGCGGTTCTGCAGGTGAATACCGGTGCCGGGCACCGTCACCCCGGAGCCAAAACCGGCATAGTTGGACTGAATATACGAGACCATCATGCCGGAGGCGTCCGCCGCCGCAAGGCATACGGTGCCACCTTTGTTCGGTGCGCCTGCGCCGAAATCCTGCGCCCTTTCCGGGTCAATCAGGGCCGCGCGTGATGCAAGATAGCTCTTGTCCAGCATCTGCTCTGCGGTGGTGTGGGTCATGAATGCCGGATCCGCCACCCAGGTCTGGGCATCCGCAAGAGCGAGCTTCATTGCTTCGATCTGCAGGTGCAGCGCGGCGGGGGCATCGGGGTCAAAATCGCGAACAGCCGTCCCGCCCAAGATACCGAGTGCCATGAGTGCGGCGATCCCCTGGCCATTGGGTGGAATTTCGTGAAGCTCTGCCTGATCAAAACTGTTGCTGATGGTGCCGACCCAGTCGGGGCGATGGGCTGCCATGTCCTCCATGCTGAGTGCTGCGCCGTGCAGGGCCGCGAAGTCCGTCATCTCGCGCGCCAGTTCGCCGGTATAAAAGGCGTCGCCCTTTGTTTGTGCGATCAGGCGCAGACTGCGCGCCGCGGCTTTGTTGACAAACCGCTCTCCTGCGCGCGGCGCGCGGCCGTCTGGCAGAAAGCATTCCGCAAATCCGGGCTGATCGCGCAGCTGGTCTGCCGCGCGCGCCCACAGGGCGGCAATTTTTGGTGTGACGTAAAATCCGTTTTCCGCATATCTGATCGCGGGCTGGAAAAGATCGGCAAAGGGCAGTTTGCCGAAGCGCTCTGAAATCGCCACCCAGGCGGAAACCGCCCCGGGGACAGTCACGCTGTCCCAGCCGTGAAAGGGCATTCTATCGAGGCCGGCAAAGCGGTCCGGCGTCCAACCGGCAGGCGCGCGCCCGGAGGCGTTCAGCCCGTGCAGTTCCCTGCCGTCCCAGACGATGGCAAAGGCGTCGGACCCGATGCCGTTGCCCGAGGGTTCCACCAGGGTCAGGGTAATCGCCGTGGCCAGCGCCGCATCAACGGCATTTCCGCCGCGCTCAAGCATTGCCACACCTGCGCGCGTTGCCAGAGGCTGCGACGCAGCAACGATATTATCGGCAATCACAGCAGAGCGCCGCGACGTGTAGGGATGCGTATCTCTGAGTCTCATGATCTGCTCCTGCGCGTCAAAAACCGTGGGACATGTGGTCCGGGTGTCCCGCCGGTGTCAATAGAAGCCCCGCCCGAACGGGATTGTTTACGGATCATTAGGAAATAATAGCCAGAGTTGGCGACAGGCGCTGGTCGGGGTTACGCTGGACGTCTGTCTGCACGACGATGCACAGGGGGTTTACGATGACTATGATCAGGGCAGTTTTCCTGACGCTGGCGGTGTTGCTTGGCGCCTGCACCGAGATGCCGTCAAACGACCAGCCGGCGCGTATTCTGACCATGGGCGATTCGATGCTTGCCTGGCACAGCAACAGCCGCAATTCCGTATCCCATGCGATCGAGGACATCCTGCGTGAGCCGGTGATCGACCGTTCCGTTCCGGGAGCGCGGATTTTCTATAACCTGCCGGTATCCGGTGCGCTTGGGATGAACATCTCCAAGCAGTATGTTGCAGGTGAATGGGACTGGGTCATTCTTAACGGTGGCGGGAATGATCTGTGGATGGGTTGCGCCTGTGCGGTATGTGATCGCAAAATCGATCGGATGATCGCAAAAGATGGCCGTTCCGGTGCAATTCCGGGCATGGTGGCCAAAGCGCGGGCGCGGGGTGCGCGGGTCATATGGGTCGGCTATCTGCGCAGCCCGGGTGTGGGTTCAGGTGTTGAATACTGCAAAGACGAGGGCGATGAGATCGACGCCCGCCTCGCACGGCTTGATGCGGCGGATTCCGGCTTCTGGTTCATCTCACTGCAGGATCTCGTGCCGCACGGGGATCGAACGTTTCACGACGAAGACATGATCCACCCGTCGCGCAAGGGCAGCCATGCGATTGCCGCGCGCATCTCAGATGTGATCAGAAACGCGCCGCCGGTCCCGGAATCGTCGTCCGGCCCATCTGCGCCAGGGTAAGGCCGATCTCATCGCTGATGAGCTTCCAGAACGCATCAAGGCCGTCACGTCCGCCGGCGGCGATGGCAAACTGCATGGCGCGGCCAAAAAACACAAAGTCAGCCCCCATCATATATGCTTTTACAACGTCTTCGCCTGAACGCATGCCGGTGTCGTAAAAGAGCGGATAGTCGTCACCCAGCGCTTTACGGATCGCCTGAAGAGCCAGGATCGGCGGCGGAGCCGCATCAAGCTGGCGCCCGCCGTGGGTTGAGACCTGAATGGCATCCACGCCCTCTTCGCGCAGCCGCTGAGCATCGTCCACATGAGTCACACCCTTGGCTACCAGGTTGCCGTCCCAGCTGTCGCGCAGGCGTTTGAGGAAATCCCAGTCGGCGCGCGCCCGGCTCTCGGTCCGGTCGAAAGTGAATTCAGGTGTCTGAAAGTTCGCCAGATCCGGCGCGCCCGCGATCAGGCTGGAGATCGACCACTGTGGGTGCAGGGCGAAATCAATGAACTGCTTCGGGCCGATCTTAAACGGCATCTTAAAACCACGTCTGAGCTCGCGTGGTCGCCGGCCGACCTCGGGCACGTCGAGGGTCATGATCAGCGTTTTGTATCCGGCGGCTTTTGCCCTTTCCACAAGCTTTGCCGTGCCGGAGCCGTCGCCAGAGAAATAAAGCTGAAACCAGGCGTGGCCTTCGGCCTCTTCGATCATCGTCTCAAGCGTTGTCGAGGCAACGGTGGAGACGCCGCAGGGCACCTGATGCTTAGCAGCGATGCGCGCCAGCATCACATCCGCACCCGGCCCGGAGAGATTGCACATCCCCATCGGACTGATACCGAAAGGCACGCGACCTTCGTGCTCAAAGACGGAGACACTCAGATCGCGCTGCGACACATTCACCAGAACGCGCGGTTCCAGAATGATGTCGCGCAGAGCGGCCAGATTGCGGGCTTCCGCCACGCCTTCTCCGGCCGCCCCGTCGATGTAGTCAAACACCATCCAGGGCAGCCGCCGGCGCGCGAGGCGACGGGCGTCTGCATAGGAATGGATGGCGCCGGCGCTCACCGGATCAGGCTTTCACGGCGTTCATGAAGCGGTCGCGGATGACGACCGGGTCCATGGTGATTACATCCAGCTTGATGTTGCCGCTTTCGCATTTGCTGACGATGATCGTCATCTTTTTGCTGTCGATTGCGGCCTGCAGGGTCGCACCGGTGTCTTCGGCCTTACAGGTGACGACGTTCTCGCATCCGCAGGCTTTCGCCACATCTTCGAGTTTGGTCTTTTTGCCTGCATAGGTCGGCTGGTCGCCGGTGGAGCCGTAAGAGCCGTTGTCGATGATCAGCAGGATGAAGTTGTCGGTCACGTTGTTCGCGATCGTCGGCAGGGTGCCGAAGTTGGTAAGAACCGAGCCGTCGCCGTCAATGGAGATGACGGTTTTGGGCTGCGCCATGGCAAGTCCAAGACCAATGGAGGACGACAGACCCATCGTGCCGAGCATGTAGAAGTTCTTTGCATTGTCGTCGATCATGTGCAGCTCCTGGCTGGGCAGACCGATGTTGCAGACAACGAGATGATCGTGAAGGACGGGCGCGATTTCGCGCAGGATTTCAGAACGGATCATTGGTCGCCGTAGCCTCCCCAGAAGGACGCATCCGTCAGGATCGCCACAGGTTTGTTGCACATGAAAGTGTATTTAAGAATTTCCTGAAGCTCGGAGGCATCGGATTCTTTGTGGAAGTGATAGGTCGGTATCAGCATCTGATTGAGCAGTGCTTTGGTGTGCACGGCCATCTCAACCTGACAGGCCACCGGCTCGCGCAGTTCTCCACGATAGGAGATCAGCATCGGCAGCGGCATACGGTAATACTGCGTCAGCGTCGCCAGTGTGTTGATCGTCACCCCGATTGCGGTGTTCTGCATGATGATCGCCGGGCGCTTGCCGCCCATGAATGCACCGGCACAAAGCCCCATACCTTCGTCTTCTTTATTGGAGGGCACGTGGTGTATCTCGGGGCGGGCTTCCACCTCGTCGATGACGCCTGCAAGTTGTTTGCAGGGGACGGTCGTGATGAAATTGACGCCCTGGGCGATAAAATCATCTACAATTTTGGTGCTTATCGACACGTTTGATTACTCCTCGTGTTCGGGGATCAGAATTATTTTGGGTGCGGCGACGTTACCGGCCCGGATGTCCGTGAAGGCAGCCTGACCATCGGCCAGGGGTCGTGTCTCGATCCAGTCGAGCGGGCCGAGCCGGCCGTCGAAGATCGCGGCGGCCGTATCTGCAAAGTCCTGTGCAGTATAGGTATATGTGCCGATAAAGGTGATTTCCTGAAGCGTCATCCGGCGGATATCGAGCCCGCCTGTTGCCTCGCCGAGACCGATGTGGGCGATGACGCCACCGGCGCGCGCCATGGCGCTGGCTGCTGCCCGGGTGCCGGCATAGCCGACACCGTCGATGACCAGATCCACACTGCCGTTTTCAGGTGCCGCGGGCTCGCCCGGGGCGCAGACCTCGAAGCCTGCGACATCGGCAAGACGCGCGCGGCGCAGTTCATTGGGCTCTATCACAGTGATATCGCGTGCACCCTGCGCATGCAGTGCCAGAGCCGCACCGACGCCGATGGCACCGCCACCGATGACCGCGCACCGCATATCCGACAGATCTTTGCCGAGGATACGTTTGCCAAGGCGCACGGCATGCCAGCCACAGGCAATGGGTTCAGCCAGGGCCGCGTGGCGCAGGTCGACGCCATCCGGGACGGCGACGAGGTTGCGACCCGGCATGCTCACATATCCGGCAAAAGCTCCCTGGCGCGGCGGCATGGAAATGATCTGGCGGTTAGAGCAGAGGTTCTCGAGGCTTGCCGTGCAGTTTTCGCAATGTCCGCAGGCGACCAGAGGGTTGATGGTGACGCGTTCGCCATCGCGCGCACCGCCGGTAATGACGCCTGCGGCTTCATGGCCCAGGATCAGCGGGGCAGGGCGCCGCTCATCGTGTCCCAGAAACGCGTGCATGTCAGAGCCGCAGATGCCGGAGGCTTCGATGCGGATCAGATGCTCGCCGTCGCGCGCCTGGGGCGCGGGGCTGTCAGAATAGGTCAGCTCGCCGACCCCGGTATAAACTAAAGCTTTCATTTCGCTGTGAACCCCCCATCCACAAAGAGTGTCTGCCCCGTGACGTAATCAGATGCCGGTGAGCAAAAGAACATCAGCGGGCCGTCAAGGTCTTCCGGCTCGCCGTTTCGCCCGATGCAGGTCTGATCCGCGTTGCGTTTTGCAAGATCCGGATTGGCAAAAACCGGGCCGGTGAGCTCGGTCCTGAAAAACCCTGGTGCCACCGCGTTGGCGGTGATGCCGTGACCCGACCAGGCTTCGGCCATAGCGCGCGTCATCTGCTCCACGCCGCCTTTGGAGGCGCCGTATGAGATGCCCGAGGCAAAGGCGCGCCGTGATTGCAGCGAGGCGAAATTCACAATCCGTCCCCAGCCGCGTTTCTTCATTGCGGGCACCATGGCCTGCGCCAGAAAGAAAGGTGCGGCGAGGTTCAGGTTCAGCGTCACGTCCCAGCCCTCCGCCGTCACCTCATCTGCGTGCTGGCGGGTGTTAATGCCCGCCGCGTTGATCAGAATGTCAGGTGCTCCGAAAGGCTCTGCAATCTCTGCTGCCAGCGCTGCGAGGTTGCCGCGGTCTGACAGATCGGCTGTGACAGCGGCGGTGTCGCCCTGCACCCCGGTCCGCCAGGCCTCGAGCTCTTCGGCGCGCCGCGCGATCCCGATGACCCGGGCACCGGCCTGCGCCAGCAGGCTTGCCGCCTGCCGGCCGAGGCCGCTGCTCGCCCCGGTGACACAGGCCACCCGGTTCCGGACATCAAAGATCGCGGGCATCTGCTCAGCCCTCTGCCGAAAGGTCGAAGTTTTCCTGCGGGAAGTACTTGTGCAGGCGTGCATCGGCGGCGCGGGCGTGCCCTTCCATACCCTCCAGGCGCGAAATCCGCGCTGTTGCTATCGCCACTGGTTTCGCGCCGTCACGTGTGGCGCGCTGCCATGTGACGATCTTCATGTATTTGTGCACAGACAGACCACCGGTATATTTGGCCGAGCGGGATGTGGGGAGCACGTGGTTTGTGCCGGAGGCTTTGTCGCCGAAAGATACGGTGGTCTCCTCACCGAGAAAGAGTGAGCCGTAGCACTGCAGGCGCTCCAGCCACCAGGGCAGATCTTCGGCCTGAACGGTCAGGTGCTCGGGCGCATAGTCATCCGAGCAGGCAGCCATTTCCTCGCGGTCCGCACAGACGATCACCTCAGCATAGTCGCGCCATGCTTTGGTTGCGTTGTCGCGGTTCAGTTCGGGCAGATCATCGATGAGACCGGGGACCAGTTCCATGACTTTTTCGGCCAGTGCGCGGTTGTCGGTGACGAGCCAGACGGGTGAGTTATAGCCGTGCTCGGCCTGGCTCACGAGGTCTGTTGCTACCATAAAGGGGTCTGCCGTGCCGTCGGCCAGTACGAGGCTGTCGGTGGGGCCTGCGATCATGTCGATGCCGACACGACCGAAAAGGATCCGTTTGGCTTCGGCGACAAACTGGTTGCCGGGGCCCACCAGAATGTCCGCCTGTGGCAGACCGAAAAGGCCGTAGGTCATCGCTGCAACACCCTGCACACCGCCCATGGAGAGAATCTTGTCGGCGCCGCAGAGGTTGGCCGCATAGACAATCGCCGGGTTGATGCCGACATCGGGGCGCGGCGGAGAGCAGGCAGTGATGTGCTCGCAGCCGGCGACTTTGGCGGTGGTGACGGTCATGATCGCGCTTGCGATGTGGCTGTAGCGTCCGCCCGGAACATAGCAGCCCGCGGCGCGGACGGGGATGGCTTTCTGACCAGCGATCAGGCCGGGCACGATTTCAAGCTCCACATCGGTCATGGTGGATTTCTGAACTTCGGCAAAGCGGCGCACGTTGTCATGCGAAAAGGCAATATCGTCCTTCAGCTTCTGACTGACGAGTGTCGATGCATGTGCAATCTCTTCTTCGGTGAGCAGCACGTTGCCTGTGTATTTGTCGAACTGCTCGGCGTATTTCATCGCCGCGGCATCACCGCCGGCCTCGATATCGCTGAGGATGTTCTGAACGATTTCGCGGACATCCCCCGCGTCTGTCATCGCAGTCTTCTCAGCTTTTTTCAGATAATCACGGGCCACGGGCATTCCTCCACGGTGTCTGTTTCAACGGGGCCGCCTGCGGGTTGCTGTTGTGCAATCTGCAGATTCTCTCGCTCCCTGACCCCGTGTAAGCGCTTGCATCGTGTAATGCAAGCGCTTACAGTGCCAGCAGTCAAATTTGTTTCCGTTGCGTTAACGGGCCGGTGGTAAGCAGGACAGTGACTGTATGAACAAACAGACCGCACCAACACTTGAGGATGTCGCCCGCCTTGCCGGTGTCTCGACCGCGAGCATATCACGTGCGCTCAACGCCCCGTCAAAAGTAGCGCCGGCCACGCGGGAAAAGATCGAAAAAGCGGTTGAGGTGCTTGGCTATACGCCAAACTTCGGGGGCCGCGCGCTGGCGTCAGGGCGGGCCAACACCGTGGGGGCAGTCATCCCGTCGATGGCCAATGCGATGTTCGCAAACGGATTACAGGCCTTTCAGGATGTGCTGTCGCAGGCAAAGGTCAATCTGCTGGTGGCGACGACTGGTTTTGACCCTGAAGAAGAACTTGCGGCCATCAAGTCACTCGTGGCGCATGGCGCGGATGGTCTGATGCTGATCGGCAATGCCCGCCCTGATGCAACCTGGGATTTTCTTGATAAACGACAGGTGCCGCATGTGGTGGCCTGGGTCAGTGAGACGCGCCCCGGGCATTTGTTTGCGGGTTTCGATAATGCCGGGGCTGCTGCTGATGCCGCGCGCAGGGCACTGGCAGCGGGACATCGCCGGATTGCGATGATATGCGGGCAGACCCGGAACAACGACCGTGCCCGCGCCCGGCGTGATGGTGTTATTGCCGCGGTCGCGGCATGGGGCGATGGTGCGCGGCTTACCCATCTGATCGAAGCACCTTATATGCTCGACGAAAGCGGCGCGGCCTTTGCCACAATCATGCGGCAGCAGGAAATCCCGACTGTCGTGCTCTGTGGCAACGACGCGCAGGCAGCAGGGGCCATGGCGCAGGCCCGTGCGATGGGGTTGTCGCTGCCCGATGATATGTCGTTTATCGGATTTGACGACATCGGTCTGGCGCGGGTGCTGCATCCGGCGCTGGCCACGGTTCGTGTCCCGCAGTTCGATATGGGGCACCGTGCTGCGGCACTCCTGCTCGACCGGATCGAAGGACGCGAGGATTTGCAGTCGGTGGTCCTTGATACCGAATTTATGGACCGGGCATCGCTGGCACCCCCGCGGGAGGCTTGACTTCCGGGCACACGGGCTTTCACTTGAGCGGCAGATTTCAGCGAAAGGACCCCCGAGATGATGAAGACCCGTGCCGCCGTTGCTGTTGCCGCAGGCAAGCCGCTTGAGATCATGGAGGTCAACCTGGACGGCCCCCGCGCCGGCGAGGTGCTGGTCGAGATCAAAGCTACCGGCCTTTGCCATACCGACGAATTCACGCGCTCAGGCGACGATCCGGAGGGTATTTTTCCGGCTATTCTGGGCCATGAAGGGGCAGGGGTCGTTATCGAGGTCGGTGAAGGCGTTACGTCGCTGGAAGTCGGCGATCATGTGATCCCGCTTTACACGCCTGAATGCCGCGAATGCGAATACTGTCTGAACCCGAAAACCAACCTCTGTCAGAAGGTGCGCGCAACGCAGGGCCAGGGCCTGCTTCCTGACGGATCCACACGTTTTTCAATGCTCGATGGCACGCCGATCCACCACTACATGGGCTGCTCGACCTTTGCCAATCACACTGTGGTTCCTGAGATCGCGCTGGCCAAAGTCCGCAAGGATGCGCCGTTTGATAAAATCTGCTACATCGGCTGCGGGGTGACCACCGGCATCGGCGCTGTGATCAACACCGCCAGGGTCGAGATCGGGTCCCGCTGTGTGGTGTTCGGTCTGGGAGGCATCGGTCTGAATGTCATCCAGGGCCTGAGAATGGCGGGCTGCGATCAGATCGTAGGCGTTGATCTTAACGACGAAAAGGAAAAGATGGGCCGGCACTTCGGCATGACGGATTTCGTCAATCCGTCGACCGTCGAAGGCGATATAGTCGCGCACCTCGTTGAGCTGACAAAGGGCGGCGCGGACTATACCTTTGACGCCACAGGTAACGTTAAGGTCATGCGGCAGGCGCTGGAATGCGCGCACAAGGGCTGGGGCGAGAGCATCATCATCGGTGTGGCGCCGGCGGGTGCTGAAATCTCGACGCGCCCCTTCCAGCTGGTCACCGGCCGGGTCTGGCGCGGGACGGCCTTTGGTGGTGCCAAGGGCCGCACGGATGTTCCGAAAATCGTAGACTGGTACATGGACGGCAAGATCGAGATCGACCCGATGATCACCCATAAACTTACGCTGGATGAGATCAATCACGGGTTTGATCTGATGCATCAGGGCAAGTCGATCCGCGCGGTTGTGGAGTTCTGATCTGCTTGCGGGATGATTTGGTATCCCGTCTGTGCTAGGGTCACCCCGCAGTTGGGGGACAGCAATGACAGACTTTGATCTTGGTACATACCGGCGTGACATCACAACACGTTCGGATAAAGCGAAATCCTGCTTTGATGCAGGCCTGATCTGGCTATTTGGCTATAATCACGAAGCCGCGGCGGACCAGTTTGAAAAAGCGGTTGTGGCGGATCCCGGGTGTGGTCTCGCGCACTGGGGCGTCGCTTATGCCATCGGTCCGAATTATAACAAGCCGTGGGAATTTTTTGAGCCCGACGAGCGGGTGACGACGCTGGAGCGGGCCCATAAGGCAATCGCTGACGCCCGGGCGCTGGAGAGCAGTCTGGCACCTGTGGAAAATGCCCTGATCGCCGCACTCGCCGACCGGTTTCCGGAAGATCCGGAGGTCGAGGATTACGGCCCCTGGAACGACGCTTTTGCCGACAATATGCGCAAGGTTTACGCCGAATACGGGGATGACCTTGATGTGGCGTGTCTTTTTGCCGAGGCGCTGATGAACCGCACGCCGTGGCTCTTGTGGGATCTGCCGGCAGGCGCGCCCGCCGCAGGAGCCTCGACACTTGAAGCACAGGCCGCACTTGAAACCGCATTCGACACACTGCCCGGCGCCTGGGATCATCCTGGCCTGCTGCATATGTATATCCACCTGATGGAGATGTCGCCGACGCCCGAAAAGGCCCTGCGGCACGGGGACCGTCTGGTCGATCTGGTGCCGGATTCCGGCCATCTGGTGCATATGGCGACACATATCGACGTGCTGTGCGGCGAGTATCAGAACGTCATCTGGCGCAACCGTCGTGCAGCCGAGGTAGACAAAAAATATGAGGCGATGGCGGGTGGCGAGAACTTCTACACTGTTTACCGCATCCATAACGTTCACTTTGAAGCATATGGTGCGATGTTCCTCGGACAGCCGGAACGGGCTCTTGCTGCGGCTCAGGAACTGATTGAGATGCTGCCAGATCCTGTTATCCGCTTTATGCCGGATCTGTTCGAGAGCTTCTGGGGCAAGAAAATCCACGTCATGGTGCGGTTCGGGGACTGGCAGGGCATTCTCGATGAACCGCTGCCCGACGACAAAGAGCTCTACAGCTATACCTATGCCGCGATACTGCAGTCGCGCACGATTGCGCTGGCCAATCTCGGGCGTATCGACGAGGCGCGGGCGGAACGCGATCTGGCTGAGGCGGCGATGGCCGCGGTTCAGGAAAGCCGTATGGTGTTTAACAATACCGCCGCCGATGTGCTCGCCGTAGGGGCTGCGATGATGGAAGGGGAGCTTGCCTGTAAGTCGGGTGACGTGGAGGGGGGCCTCGATCATCTGCGCCGCTCCGTCACGCTGGATGACGCGCTGCTTTATGACGAACCCTGGGGCTGGATGCAGCCCACGCGGCACGCACTGGGTGCGTTGCTGATGGATGCGCAGGAGTTTGAGGAGGCGGAAGCGGTTTATCGCGCGGATCTTGGTCTTGATGAAACGCTGGCGCGGCCCTGTCAGCATCCGCGCAACGTCTGGAGCCTGCACGGCCTGCACGAGTGCCTGGTGAAACGCGGCGAACTCACAGAGGCGAAACACATCCGCCTGCAGCTTGATCCGGCGCTCGCGCGGGCCACGGTGCCGATCCGGGCGTCCTGCTATTGCCGCAGTGGCGCAAAGGCCGCCTGACGCAGAGTTTTGTTCGGACTGCGACGTGGCGACACCTCACGCGGCGCGCCATTGTAAGGCATAGCGCTCCAGGACAGTATAATTACAGTACCTGCGCCCGGAGATCGCGATGAAGCTGACAGTGAACGGATCAGACTATGAGGCGGACGTCCCGCCGCAGATGCCGCTTCTGTGGGTGCTGCGCGACACGCTGGGGATCACCGGCCCGAAATACGGCTGCGGCATCGCACAGTGTGGCGCCTGCACCGTTTTGATGGACGGCATTGCAGTGCGCGCCTGTCAGATCGCCGCTGCCGATGTACAGGGAGACATCACTACGATTGAGGGGCTCGCGCAGGGTGATGCTCTGCATGTCGTGCAGGATGCCTGGATTGCGCATCAGGTCGCGCAGTGCGGCTATTGTCAGGGCGGACAGATCATGCAGGCGGTTTCATTCCTCAGCCTTGTACCGGACCCGGACGATGAGGCGATCGACGCGGCCATGAGCGGTAATCTGTGCCGCTGCGGGACCTATCCACGCATCCGCGCGGCAGTAAAAACGGCGGCGCGCAGGCTGAACAGCGGATGATGCGGGAAGCCTTTTTCGTGGCGCTGCTTTGCGGTCTGTCAGCGCTGCCGGTAGCCGGTGAGACGGCGCGCGGGCAGGCGCTTGAGGCCTGGGCGCGTATTTATGAAGTCGTGTCGCATCCGCGCTGCGCCAACTGTCACACCGGGCCTTCTGACCGTCCGATGTGGTCCGGCCCGTCCTATAGAGAGACGCGTCCGCATGGCATGAACATCCGCGCCGGCGAGAGCCGCATCGGGGCGGAAACGCTGCCCTGCCGCACCTGCCATATCACAACGGAGACCGGCGGTAACGCGGCTGCGCATATGGCGCCGCAGGTGGCAGACGCATGGCGGCTTGCGCCGGTTGAGGCGCACTGGTTCGGGCAGACAAGTGCGTATATCTGCACACGTCTGCGCGATCCGGACCTGAACGGCGGGCGCACCGCCGGCGAGATTGCCGACCATCTGGGCCATGATGTGATTCTGCACTGGGCCTGGGCACCCGGCGGCGGGAGGGAACCTGCGCCCTATGATCTGGAAAGGCATATTGCCGATATCCGGATCTGGGGAGATGCCGGGCAGCCCTGTCCGGAATAAGCTGCGGGGCTCAGTCCCCGGTGGTGACGAGGCCCAGACCCGAGATCGCGCGCAGCTCGCGGATCACATCATCCACGCCCTTGCCGTGTTTCAGTGCGGTAAAGACAAAAGGGCGTCCGGCACGCATGCGCGTTGCATCGTTTCGCATCACCTCCAGCGAGGCGCCGACATGCGGTGCCAGATCGGTCTTGTTGATGATCAGAATATCCGAGCGGGTGATGGCCGGCCCGCCTTTGCGCGGGATCTCTTCACCCGCCGCCACGTCAATCACATAAAGCGTCACATCCGCCAGTTCCGGCGAAAACGTGGCGCTGAGATTGTCGCCGCCGCTCTCGATCAGGATGGCCTCGATCTCCGGATGGCGCGCCTGCATTTCAGCCACTGCGGCCAGGTTGATGGAGGCGTCTTCGCGGATCGCTGTGTGCGGGCAGCCGCCGGTCTCGACCCCGATAATCCGGTCCTGCGGCAGGATCTGCAACCGCATCAGCGCCTCGGCGTCTTCGCGGGTGTAGATATCATTGGTGATCACACCGATAGAATGCGCGCCGCTGAGCGCGCGGGCCAAAGCTGCCGTCAGCGTGGTTTTGCCCGCACCGACCGGGCCGCCGATGCCGATGCGCAAAGGGCCGTTGAGAGACATAGGGCTGGTCATGTGCGGAATACCTTTGAATATTGTGTTTCGTGCTGCATCGACGCGATATCGGCTGCAAAACAGGCCGATGTCAGATCGTCGGGTGTACTTTCTGCCGTGGCGTCCGCAATGGATGTAATAAGCGGCGCCAGCCGTGCCAGCAGATCCTGTCCTTCGGTCTGCCCCAGCGGCACCAGCCGTACTGCAGCCGAGATAAGATTTGCGGTAAAGGCATGCAGATACATGGCGGCAGTGAGATCCTGCGGCAGACCGCGGAGCTTTGCAGCCCGCCCGAGAGCCACCGGATAGGTCAGCGTGCCAAGCCGCGTGTCCCAGACCGCGTCCACGGTGCGCGAAAAGGCAGCACCCTGATCGCAGGTTTCGGTCAGCCTGCCGGAGGATGCGGAAAATGCCTGAGCCTGCGCGTCGATCCGGGCCACTTCCTCGTCGCCTGCGTCATACGCCACGCGCAGCAGCACCAGATCGGAGCGCCCGCAGCCATGTCGGATGATGTCCCTGAGCCACGGCTCCAGCGTTGCGACCGAGGTGATCCCGCCCGCATCAATGACCCGTTCCAGCCCGTGCGAATAGGCGAAGGCGCCGACCGGAAAGCCGGGCGAGAGCCACTGCGTCAGGGTCAGGACGGCGTCAGTGTTCATGGGTGTGATCTTCGGGACCATGCTGGTGGCTGTGATCATGACCATGCGTGCGCCCGTGACCATAAGCGCCACCTTCGGGTGTGAAAGGTTCCGTGACCTCATGCACATGCGCGCCCAGCTTCGCGAGCATATCAGCCATCACGTGATCGCGCTGAATGAGCAGGCGGGTTTCCTCGATCTGGCAGGGCGTGTGCCGGTTGCCGATGTGCCAGGCGATCCGGTGCAGACCGGCGCCGGTAACCTCCAGCAATGGTTCCGGAGCGGCAAGTACACCGATGAGATCACCGGCCGCCGTCTGCAGCGCATCGCCATGCGTCAGAGAGGTTGTCTTCGGCAGATCCACGAGCACCTGCGCGCCGGTCTGCGTGGTCACCACGCGCCGGCGCAGAAACCGCGCGCCATAATCGAGAGAGACATGGTCGGTGACGGCGGCAGCACTGGAAACGACGGATTGGGCAGTTTGCATCGCAGGGCCTCAGAACATGAAATAACGCTGCGCCATGGGCAGCACTTCGGCAGGCTGACAGGTCAGCAGCTCGCCGTCCGCACGCACCTCATAGGTTTCGGGGTTCACCTCGATCTGCGGCAGCGCGTCATTCAGAATAAGGTCTTTCTTGCCGATCCCGCGGGTGCCTTTCACGGCCACAACATTCTTGGCGAGACCCAGCGTGTCGCGGATGCCGGCGGCCTCTGCTGCGGCACTTACGAAGGTCACAGCGGAGTTTTCTACCGACCGTCCGAAGGCACCAAACATAGGCCGGGTATAGACCGGTTGCGGCGTCGGGATCGAAGCATTCGGATCACCCATCTGCGCGCAGACAATTGTGCCGGCCATCAGGACCATCTCTGGCTTTACCCCGAAAAATGCAGGGTTCCAGAGCACCAGATCAGCACGTTTGCCCACCTCAATGCTGCCAATCTCGTGGCTGATGCCGTGCGCAATGGCCGGGTTGATCGTGTATTTAGCGATGTACCGGCGAACGCGCATATTATCATTCTCGCCGGTTTCCTCCGCCAGACGACCGCGCTGTTTCTTCATTTTGTCAGCGGTCTGCCAGGTGCGGATCAGCACCTCGCCCACGCGGCCCATGGCCTGGCTGTCCGACGCGATGATCGAAAACGCCCCCATGTCGTGCAGGATGTCTTCGGCGGCGATGGTCTCTCGCCGGATGCGGCTCTCGGCAAAGGCGACGTCTTCAGGGATGGACTTGTCGAGGTGGTGACAGACCATCAGCATGTCGAGGTGTTCTTCCAGCGTATTCACGGTGAAGGGGCGCGTGGGGTTTGTGGAGGAGGGCAACACGTTTTCATCGCCGCAGATTTTGATGATGTCAGGCGCATGTCCGCCGCCGGCACCTTCGGTATGGAATGCGTGGATGGTACGGCCCTTGATGGCGGCCACGGTGTTCTCCACAAATCCGCTTTCGTTGAGCGTATCGGTGTGGATCATCACCTGCACGTCCATGTCGTCGGCAACCGACAGGCAGCAGTCGATGGCCCCGGGTGTGGTGCCCCAGTCTTCATGCAGTTTCATCGCACAGGCGCCACCCTCAACCATCTCGACCAGAGCGGCAGGCAGGGAGGCGTTCCCCTTACCTGAAATGCCGAAATTCATCGGGAAGGCATCAAGCGACTGCAGCATCCGCCCGATGTGCCAGGCGCCGGGCGTGCAGGTGGTGGCCAGTGTACCATGCGCCGGGCCCGTGCCGCCCCCCAGCATGGTGGTCACGCCCGAATGCAGCGCATCTTCGATCTGTTGCGGGCAGATAAAATGGATATGGCTGTCAAAGCCACCTGCTGTGAGGATTTTACCCTCGCCGGCAATGGCTTCGGTCGAGGGGCCGACGATGATGTCCACGCCAGGCTGTGTGTCGGGGTTGCCCGCCTTGCCGATCTTCGCGATGCGTCCGTCGCGCAGGCCCACGTCAGCCTTATAGATGCCGGTATGGTCGACGATCAGCGCGTTCGTGATCACCGTGTCCACCGCCCCATCCGCACGTGTGACCTGTGATTGCCCCATGCCGTCGCGGATCACCTTGCCGCCGCCGAATTTGACCTCTTCGCCATAGATTGTGCGATCGCTCTCAACCTCTATGATCAGGTCGGTATCGGCAAGACGCACCCTGTCGCCGGTCGTAGGGCCGAACATGGCGGCATAAGAGGCGCGGGGAATGGTTGTGGGCATATGATGTTACTCTCTGATTTTCTGGCGAAAGCTATGCAGTCTGCGCCCTTTTTGGTGCCTAAACAATTGCACGGATACGATTTGCGCTGTACACATGTAGAACCCGACCGTCAGAAACGGAAAGTTTTGTCTGGAATGGCATTCTGGCTTCAGGCCATTGGGTACACTATTTTCATGATAGCGATTTTGGGTCAGTACCGTGGCTGGTGGTGAGCGTAGTTTTGAACCGGTCTGCCGCGTAGTTGATGACCGGCCGCCTCGATAGCGCATATTCAGCGAATTGCCTTTGGCCTGACACCACGATTTTTGGTGCGTTGCGAGCCGCTGAAAGCATGTTAGCTGGCCCCTGCGGCCTGCAGTGGCGGACTTGAAACTCATCACACCATCGCGAAAATGCGCGCAGGCCCGCCGGTGCCGCCGACGTGGTTGGGCGCGCCGACGACCAGGGTGGCGCCCGTCGCAGGCACATCCGCGAGGCCTGCGAGGTTTTCGATCCCGTAGCGCCCCGCCGGCAGCCAGGCGTAATGCGTCGCGAAATCAGGTGACGGGCCGTGATCGAGTGACAGCGTATCCACGGCCATTGCCGCGGCTGTTGTCTCTTCCAGCAGCATCTGCGTGGCTTCTACATGAAAGCCGGGGAAATGCTTCACGCCATCGGCATCATTGCCAACATAATCCTGGGCCGATGCGCTTTTCTCACCCCAGCCCGAATACATCGCGATGCATGCCTTGTCGGGAAACTCGCCATTGGCAGAGATCCAGGCGCGCAGATCATCAGGTGTGACCTGGGCATCCGCGTTCTCCGCTGCCTTTGCGGCAATATCGATTTTGCACAGCGGTACAACCAGATCGCTGACCGGGATCTCATCAACAGAAGCCCCGTCGGCGGAGAAGTGCAGCGGCGCGTCGATATGAGTGGCTGTATGTTCGTTGATCGCAAGATTAAAGAGGTTGAAGCCGTGTTCGGCAAAACTGAACTGCTGTTCCATCGAGATGCCGGGCACGCCAAAAAATGTCGGAAAGTCGGGCGAGAGTTTGTGGGTCATATCGACGATGCCACCATGTCCTGCAGCAAGGGCTGCAGGTGCCGCGGCAACCGTGCCAAGTGCAGCAGCGGCACCGGTAGCGGCTGTTGCTCTGAAAAAATCTCGCCGGGACAGCATTCTGTCTTTCACGGCATTGATGACGCAGATATCACACATGGTCTCGTTCCTTTTGCTGGTTAAGCAGGGGCGTCAGAGCGCGCCCATCACTTTCTGATTAAAGCCATAGATCCGGCGCGCACCGGACACCGGGATCAGCTGCACTTCTCGGCGCTGTCCCGGCTCAAACCGTACGGCGGTACCGGCGGCAATGTCGAGCCTCATGCCACGGGCGGCAGCGCGGTCGAACTCCAGCGCCTCATTGCTTTCGGCAAAATGATAGTGGCTGCCGATCTGCACCGGCCTGTCGCCGGTGTTGGCGACCATCAGCGTGATCGCATCGACGCCTGCGTTCAGTGTGATGTCGCCCGCAGCGGGCATGACTTCTCCTGGGATCATGAGTGTCTCCTCAGCGGATGGGGTTGTGCACGGTCACCAGTTTGGTGCCGTCGGGAAAGGTGGCTTCGACCTGTACATCGTGGATCATCTCGGGGATGCCCTCCATGCACTGGTCTCGGGTGATCACTTCGGCGCCGGCCTCCATCATATCGGCCACGGACCGCCCGTCGCGCGCGCCCTCGACCACGGCATCGGTGATCAGCGCAATGGCTTCCGGGTAGTTCAGCTTCACCCCCCGTTCGAGACGCCGGCGGGCGACATCGGCGGCAAGTGCGACCAGTAGTTTGTCTTTTTCGCGAGGGGTCAGCTGCATGTCTAAAGTCTCCAGCTCTGAGGCAGTGTGTTTCCGGTCAGCCGGTCAAGGCAGGGCAGCAGCGCGCGGCGCAGGGCGTAGCCATCCTCCGCCAGCAGGCGCGCCACCAGAATACCCGGACGCAGCAGGCTCACGCCGCCGGAGTCCCCGATCAGATCGCGCAGCGGATCCAGAGCGCCGTCGGCTTCGGGCGCTACCCAGACGAGGCTGGCCATGGCGCGCGCGCCTCCTGCAATTGCGGGGCGATCGAGTTGTGCGGCGATATCACCGCTCAGGGAGACCCCGTCGCGGTAAAGCGGTACGCCAGCCCGACGGATGTCGACCCGGTCGGTAAAGGAGGCATCGCGCAGTTCTTCGCCCATAGCACGCCGGCCGAAAAGCACAGGTTCAACCATCACAAACCGCGCGCCGGGCGCAAGGTCTGCCCGCAGACTGCGCTGCAGCGCGGCGCCCTCGTATAGGATGGTTTCCTGGGGCAGCCAGTGCAGGACAGATCCTTCAGCAGCCGTCAGACGCGTCTTGAGCGTCCCGGTCTGGCCGACCTGCGCGCGGTAAGCGCGTTCGGCGGCCTGTGTGGTCAGCGAAAGTCGGGCGTTTTCCCCGGCGCCGGCGTCAATGCTGAACCGATCGCCACCGGTGATGCCGCCGGCGGTGTTGATGAGCACTGCTTCGACGTGATCTGTCAGACGCGGAAACAGGACCCTCAGCGCGCCGGACTGGCGCAGATCGCCGATATGCGAGCCGCCGTCGCGATACTTTGCGGACACCCTTACGGCCCCGATGGCGCGGGGTTGATCCAGCGGTGTCGCGATACGCATCAGCAAGCAGAGGTCTTCCGGCAGCAGGAGAGTGTCAGCTTTAACCCTCTCACGAGGATTCTCATTTGACGAGACCCATATTCAGGTTTTGCATTTCCCGGTACAAACTGCCTGCTTTTTGGGCAGATCAGCGCGCCGTGCTCGTGCGAAAACCTGTCGGCACGGCGGTATTTCCCGGTGCCATCAGGATCAATCTGTGCAAGTCTGCGGCAATGATTAAAAACCTGCTGCCTATCAGCGCCCTCCTGCTTGGTTCTGCGCTCTTACTCTTTGCCGGCGGAACCAACAGTCTGATCCTGCCGGTGCGCGGGACGGCCGAAGGGTTCAGTGCATTTTCTTTAGGGCTTCTCGGAACGGGCTGGGCGATAGGCTATGTTGCGGGGTGTATTCTGACCCCTGTTCTGGTGGGCAGAGTGGGGCACATCCGCGCGTTTACCATCATGGCGGCGCTGGCTGCGGTTGCGATCCTGTTGTCGCTCATTCTGCTGATGCCGCCAGCCTGGATCCCGCTTCGGGCGCTGTCGGGCTTTTGTTTCGCCGGTGCCGCGATGATAGTCGAAAGCTGGCTCAGTGAGCGGACGGATGCGAAAAGCCGTGGCAGGGTTTTCGGCGCGTACACGATGGTTAATCTGGTGGCCTCGACCGCCGGACAAATGGCGCTGACGCTGGCCCCTACAGACGGCTATTTCTTTTTTGTGACCGGCGCCGTTTTCTATTGCCTGGCTCTCGTGCCGGTCGCGATCACCTCAAGCACCAGCCCCAAGCCGCTTGTTAAAGTCCGGCTTGATGTCCGGGCGTTGTGGCGCAACTCTCCGGTCGCTGTCGTAGCGATCCTGCTGATCGGTGTTTCCAACAGTGCCTTCGGCACTCTGGCAGCGGTTTATGCGGACCGTATCGGGCTGACGCTGAACGCTGTGGCGTTCTTCGCCTCGGTACCCATTCTTGCCGGTGCCGTGGCGCAGATCCCGGTGGGCTATCTCTCCGACCGGATGGACCGGCGCCGGGTTCTCGTGGGGATCACCTTTCTGGCACTGGTTGCGGATCTTGCGTTTATTCTGCTGGCGCCGGAGGGGCGGATGGCGAACCTGATCCTGGCCTCTGTCTTCGGGGCTGCGATTTTCGCGATGTATCCTGTTGTGCTGGCGCATGCCAACGACCACGCCGCAGAGGGCAGTGGCATTCAGACCAGTGGCGGGCTGCTGCTGATTTTTGGCATCGGCTCGATTGCCGGTCCGCTGATTGCGGGCCTCGGTATGTCATCGGTCGGGGCCTCCGGGCTCTTTATGACAACGGTGGGCGCCCATACTCTGATGCTGGCCTATGCGGTCTGGCGGATTTCCGTCAGCGCGCCGCCCACGGACGAAGAGAAAGGCAGCTTTGTCATGGCCCCGCCGGGCAAGGCGCTTACCCCTGAGACCGCAGCGTTTTCCAGCGGCGGCAGTGCTGATGTGCCAACGGAAGCAGAGGCGCCCGCTGTTTCTCCGTCAGCAGACGGCGGTCCGGCGGCGGGTGACGAACCACAGGAAACCGGTTCAGATGATCCCGGGCCGACGCCGGAGCCGGATGCCGGCGGCGGCAAAGACAAACCCTGATGTCAGTGCGGCACTTTTCCCACCGGTCCGTGATCAAGGCGCCAGATGTGCCCTGCTGCGCCGGGCGGGTAAACCTTTGTGACCAGCGGGTCGTGCCCGGGCACAATAAGATCGGGCGATGAGGCCAGTGCTTTCAGCCGGTCAAACCCGTCCAGCATATTCTGCAGATCCACTACGATCGGGAAAGGTTTCCGGCTGAAGACGTTCTCATAATAATGCGCGGCATCCGAGGCCAGCACCAGCCAGCCGGCACTGGTACGTACGCGTACCGCCTGCAGCCCGCGGCTGTGTCCGCCGATGCAGTGTACCGACACCCCGTCGCGGATTTCCGCGTCGCCGTCGTAGAACGTGACTTTACCGGAGTAAAGCCGTGTCACCGCCTCACATATATGGCCTGCGGTATAAGGCATGCTAAGGGTATCGTGACACATGCACGGACCGGTGGCATAGGCCATTTCGGCCGCCTGCAGATGCAGTCGCGCATTAGGAAAGAGATGCAACCCGCCCGCGTGATCATAATGCAGATGCGTGACGATAAGCTCGGTGACATCTTCGGGGCGGATGCCCAGAGGTGCCAGCGCCGCTCCGGGTTCGGTGCGGATCGGGCGGTCGCGTGCCCTGGCCTCGGCTGTGTCATACCCTGTATCCACGAGGATCACTTCGCCGTCGCGTCGCAGGACCCACATGAAATAATCCATCGCGTGGGGGGCATCGTGGTTATCGTCAAAAATGAAACTGTCGCGCCGGGTCCGGCTGTTCCGGTCGGCGTATTTGACCGCATGGACTTCCCAGAGGCTCATTGATGCACACTCTCATATGTCAGGACGGATTTGTCGGCGATCATCGTATCGGTCTTTGCTGTGAAGGTCGTGAAATGCGCAGTGCCGAGATGTGCGGTGAATGCGTCCTCACCGGTGTAGAGTTCATATAGAAAGACTTCGTCGGGGCGCGCGGGGTCGGTTGCGATATCGAACTGTCGGCAGCCCGGTTCATCGCGCCGCGATGTCTGCGCATTGTCCTGCATCAGGGGCAGAAATTCCTGCATGCATCCGGGTTTCAGGGTGAAGGTGACAACGACTGCAAACATGACAGACCTTTATTATGCGCCCGGTGCATGTGCGGGCATCGCGCGTGTAAGCAGACCATATGATCCGCTCAATTCCAATTCAGTTCCTTATTGCATTTTTTAATGCATACATTAAAGAGGCATTATTCGTCGTGATCTTGGCCGGCGAAGCAGGAGAAGAAGCGCAGATGAAAGACAGTTTTGAAATTGCCGTTTTTAACGGTGACGGGATCGGCCCTGAAATCACCCGGCCGACGGTCGATATTCTGACGCGGCTGGCAAAGGCCGGCGGATACGGTCTGCGGTTCAAAGACGTGCCTGCAGGAGCCGCGCATTACGCTCAGACCGGCGAGTCACTGCCCGAAGCGTCAATGGCTGCTGCGCGGGCGGCGGATGCGATTTTGCTGTCAGCGATGGGGCTGCCCTCTGTGCGTTATCCCGACGGCACCGAAATCTCACCGCAGATTGATCTGCGCAAGGCGCTTACGCTCTTTGCCGGAGTGCGCCCGGTGCGGATTTTTCCGGGACAGAAAACGCCGCTGAACCTGCCGGAGGGCAAAGAGGTGGACTTTGTGCTGATCCGCGAAAGCACCGAAGGTCTTTTCCACACCCAGGGTCGCGGCGAGGTCAGCGAAAACGAGGCGCGTGAAACGCTGCTGATTACGCGTGACATATCCGAAAAACTGTTCCGCTTTGCCTTTGGTCTGGCGCGTGAAAGGAAAGACGCCGGCCGTGGCCCGGGGCGGGTGACCTGCGTGGACAAAGCCAATGTTTTCCGGGCCTTTGCCTTCTTCCGCGCGCTCTTTGATGCAGAGGCGGCGAACCACCCTGACCTGGCGTCGGATCACGCCTATGTGGATGCGACGGCGCTCTGGTTTGTGCTGAAACCCTGGGATTTTGACGTGCTGGTCACTGAAAACATGTTTGGTGACATCCTGTCCGATCTCGGCGCGGGTCTTATGGGCGGGCTCGGCGTGGCACCTTCCGCTGATATCGGGGCTGATCATGCGGTCTTTCAGCCCTGTCACGGGTCCGCTCCTGATATCGCAGGTCAGGGGCGCGCCAACCCCATGGCAATGATCCTGTCAGCAGCGATGATGCTGGACTGGCTCGGGCTCAGGCACGACAACCGGTCGCTTGTCGCAGACGGGACGCGGTTACGTGAAGCGGTCGAGGCCGTCATCCGGCGGGGTGAGGTGCTGACGTCCGATCTGGGCGGTACCGCCGGCACTGAAGAGGCCGCATCGGCTGTTTTGCAGGAGCTTGGACTGTGACTGCCGGACACGTGCGCGTGGCCTGCCTCGGAGCGGGATATTTCAGCCAGTTTCACTATGACGCCTGGGCGCGCATCGACGGGGTGCAGCTGGTGGGCGCTGCGGACCGCAATACAGAAGCGGCGAGAGCCACCGGCCTGCCTGCCTTTGCGTCCCTTGAAGAGATGCTGGACGCAACCAGCCCCGACCTGCTGGACATAATCCTGCCGCCCGTTGCCCACGCCGGTGCTGTGCGCACAGCACTCAGGGCCGGCGTCCGGAGCATCATCTCGCAAAAGCCGTTCTGCCGAGATCTGGCCGAGGCAGAAACCGTTACCGCCGAGGCCGAAGCTGCCGGGGCTTTGCTGGTGGTGCACGAGAATTTCCGCTTCATGCCGTGGTACCGGGTGATCCGTGACGAGATCGCCGCCGGGCGCATCGGCATACCGTTGCAGGCCACATTCCGGCTCAGACCCGGTGACGGGCAGGGGCCTGAGGCCTATCTCGACCGGCAGCCCTATTTTCAGGAAATGCCCCAGTTTCTGGTCCATGAAACCGGCGTACACTGGATTGATACCTTTCGTTTTCTCTTCGGAGACCCCTGCGCGGTCTATGCCGATCTGCGCAGGATCAATCCTGTCATTGCGGGCGAGGATGCGGGCTTTGTTCTCTTTGATCACCCGAACGGGGTGCGCGCGGTCTTTGATGGCAACCGGCTGGCTGATCACGCCGCCGACAACCTGCGCCGTACGATGGGTGAGGGGCTTTTCGAAGGTACCGATGGAACGCTTGCCCTGCATGGAGACGGCAGCGTGACCTTCCGCGCCTTCGGCGCGACCGGTGAACTGACGATCTCGCCTGCCGATCCCTGGGACGGATTTGGCGGTGATTGTGTGCGGTTTCTGCAGCAGCACGTCATTGATGCGCTGTGCAGCGACACGACCCCGGAAAACACAGCGCGGGATTATCTCACGGTCCTGCGTGTGCGTGACGCGATTTACCGCTCAGCTGAAACCAGGGGAAAGATCGCGCTGTGATATCTGGCCCCTCCGGAGATTTTCGCGAAAAATCCAACAGCTATCGGGCGGTGGGCGAGTTGCGGCGCCTGATTTTTTCCGGGGAACTTGCACCCGGATCTGATCATCTTGAAACCGAACTGGCCGACCGTCTGGGCATGTCGCGCACCCCTGTCCGCGAAGCGGCACTGATGCTCGAAGGGCAGGGCCTCGTGGAAGTGCGCCCGCGCCGCGGTATCCGCATCCTGCCGGTCTCTGTCAGCGATATGCGCGAGATCTATGATATCCTGACGGAGCTTGAAGCGCTTGCGGCCCGGGATGCCGCGGCACGCGGATATGGCGCGGAAGATCTGCGCGGGCTGGAAAAAAGCATCCGCGATATGGCGCGGGCACTAGAGGCAGAGGACCGCGAGGCCTGGGCCGCCGCCGACGATGAGTTTCATTGCGAGCTTGTCCGCCTGGGCGGCAACCGCCGTATCGGAGCCATCCAGGCGATGATGGCCGACCAGGTGCGCCGCGCCCGGGCGATGACGCTCTATATCCGGCCGGTGCCGGTCAAATCGCGCGACGATCACGAAGCCGTTCTGGCGGCGATCCGCGCCGGCGACGCCGAAACAGCCGGCCGCATTCATCACGCGCATCGCACCCATGCGCGCGACATGCTGATCGGTCTGTTGCGCCGGCACCATCTGCATCAGCTTTAGGCACACACGCCTGTTTGCGGGGCTGTCGTTTGCAACAGAGACATGACAGGATGCCGTGACAACCGCAAAAAGAGACATCCCGTTGATGAGTGCCGAGACCCGCCTGCGTGAAACGATATGTCTGCTGGCAAAGTCGATGTTTGATCGGGGACTGACCGGTGGGAGCACCGGCAATATCTCTGCGCGCACAGAAGATGGTGGCCTGCTGGTCTCGCCTACGGGTACCAGTTTCGGTCGTCTCGATCCGGCACGTCTCAGCCGTTTTGATGCGCAGGGCAGGCTGACAGATGGCGATCCGCCGACCAAAGAGATGCCGCTGCACAGCGCCTTTTACGATACCCGCAGCAGCGCGGGCGCTGTGGTGCATCTGCATGCCTGTCATTCGGTGGCCTGGTCGATGATGCCCGGTCTGGATGCGGATAATTTCCTGCCGCCGCTCACCCCTTATGCGATCATGAAGCTGGGAAAGGTGAAACTGCTGCCGTTTTATATGCCGGGCGATCCGGCGATGGGCGAGGCGGTGCGCGGGCTGGCCGGCAGGCGTTCGGCGGTGATGCTGGCCAATCACGGACCGGTGGTCGCGGGCAAAGATGCCGAGGCCGCCTGCAATGCCATCGAAGAGCTTGAGGATACAGCGCGGCTGGCAGTCCTGATGCGCGGATACGATGCGCAGATGCTGACGCCCGAGCAGGTGAACAATCTGGTGACGCGCTTTGATGTGGAATGGGATACATGACGAAGTTTTCTGCGAACCTGGGCTTTCTGTGGAATGACCTGCCTTTACCTGATGCGATCCGGGCGGCAGGTGCTGCGGGTTTCGACGCTGTGGAATGTCACTGGCCCTATGCGTTCGATGCTGCCGGTGTTGCGGAGTCACTCGGGGAAACCGGCCTGCAGATGCTGGGGATCAACACGGTGCGCGGCGATGTGGCGGCGGGTGAAAACGGGCTGTCTGCGCTGCCGGGGCGTGAGGAGGAAGCGCGGGCGGCGATTGATCAGGCGGTGGCCTATGGAGCAGCGATTGATGCAGGTGCGATCCATGTCATGGCCGGTTTCGCGACCGGGCCCGAGGCGGAAGCGGTGTTTGTCAAAGCGCTTGAATACGCCTGCGCTGCGGCTGAGCCGCATGGCATCACTATTCTGATTGAACCGCTGAACCCCTATGATGCGCCCGGGTATTTTCTGGCGTCCACAGGCCAGGCACGCTCTTTGATCCGGAAAATAGGTGCCCCAAATCTGAAGCTGATGTTTGACTGCTATCATATCCAGCTGATTGAGGGCGATCTGAGCCACCGGCTGAGCAGCCTGTTGCCGCTGATCGGTCATGTGCAGTTCGCTTCGGTCCCTGACCGGGGAACGCCGGATCGCGGAGAGGTGAATTATCATCATATCTTTGAGCATCTGGCGGCTCTGGGATACGACGCGCCCCTGGGCGCCGAGTATAAATCAACCGCGCCCACCGACAGCACGCTTGGCTGGATGAAGCGTTTCGCAGGCTGAGCGCTGCTCAGACCACCACAGTTCCGGTCAGATTGCGCAGGGTGCGTACGGCACTCATGGCCGTAAGTGCTGAGGTGCGGGGGTTTGCGGCCAGCGGCCTGCCGCCTGTGGTAAAGGAAAAATCGAGCAGCGGACCACGCGCTGCGATTTCATGGGTGTTGCCGTTTGCTCCGGGGTCAGCCACCAGCGATACTTTCGTGTCGTCAAATCCCCTCCCGGCCAGCGCCACCGTCGCCACGACATTTGCATTCTTCGGGTACTGTCGCGCAGCCTCGCGCGCGGTGCCGGAAAACAGCACGGTGGGTTCGGTAATACCTGCCAGATCAAACTGATCTTCGGCGGGTGATCCGGCCCAGGCCATGGGCGGTTTACGTCCGGTATAGGTAACCATCGTCAGATTTTCCGGGCCCGCTGCTGCGATTGCGTCTGTGCCGCCGATCGCGCCGGGCAGGATGACGAGTTGGGCGCCGCTGCCAGCTGCGGCCCTGCGCAGTGCCTCATGCAGTTCGTCGTCGGCGAGCACCCCGACCGAAACAATACCAAGCGATATACCGCGCGCGAGAATTTCGGCGCCATAGGCGCGCACCGCCTCGTGCCCCGCACATTCCAGCACAAACCGGGTGTCCGTGTGCAGCGCGTCCACAGAGCTGATCACCCCGACATCATCACCGGTCGCCTGCCGAATTGCCGCGCAACGGGTCTCGCGGACAAGCACCTGGCGGATCAGAGCCTGCGCGTCCGTACGCAGCCCGGTGTGTACTGCGCGCGCGATTGCGCCATAGCCGATCAGAGCGATTCTCATCGCGGTTCCTTTCTGTGGATCACCCAGAGAATATACCCGGCGGGCGGGTACCTGAAACCTGACACCGGGAACTGCGATTTGCGAGCACCTTTTTCCTGTGCGCCCCGGTCTCTGTTCTCGCCCTAAGGGCCGAAGAACCGAACCTCGCGCAGCGCGATATCAGCGCGGAACGAACGGCCGACAGCCAGTATTCCGATGCGCCTGATTTCTGCGGGGTGGAACGGCGCATCCGTCCTGTGAGGCTCGAAAGCATCAAATCCGATGCGCAGGGTCTGCCATTCCGGCGTCGCAGTGAAGATCGTGCGAAAAGACTGCCATGGCCGGTTCAGCCGGTCGGTGCGCAGGCGGATCTCATATTCCTCGTCGTTGCCCCGGACACTGAGCTCAATGCCCCGGATGTCCTGTCCGGTAACCGCGGCGCGGTCTATGTCCGTGGCCATCTGAAGAAATCCGCCATTGTTGTCGAGCGAGACATCGCCGGTAAGCCGGGCAACCTCGATGCCGTCCTCAACACTGCGCGTCAGCGCGCCGCGCGAGACACCGCCCATCACGCCATCGGTGACAAGTTCCCACTCAGAGGCGGGGAGAATAGCTTCGTGCTGTGCCGTTGTCATGCTTTCACTGCTCCGGTGATTGTGCGCCTCGGGTCATGTGTTACCGGAGCGTGGTTGCGAATCCACGCAATAAAGGGTCGCCGCTTTATTCAGTATCTGCGCCTTAAGATGGGCCGCCGGGTCAGGATTCCCACCGGGGAGGGCCGGAATACGTGCTCTGGCTGCCTTAATTTTGGGCAACCAACGGGGAATGGCTGCTCAAAGAGGCAGTGTCACGGTTAATCAGGGGTTAGCCAGCGAGAGTTCCGCGACCCGGCCCCGCGACAGAGTCAGAGTGTTTCGTGCCTGAAAGGGCTGAATGTCACGCGAAGGGCGATCCTGGCAGATACTTCCCCTCGCGCGACGGCAACATCACTGCTGCGGGTCGTATCTACATTCTTTGAACCTCTGGCGAAAGCATAAGCTTAAACGTCATGCGGACCGCAAATAACCGGGGACCACTGAAATGGCTCAAAAACTGAAAACAACTTCCTGTGCTGCTGCGGCACTTTTTGCCTCTGCGGCGATTGCCGGCGCTGAATGCGCAGATCCCGTAAAAGTCGGAGTTCTGCATTCGCTGTCGGGTACCATGGCGATCTCTGAAACAACTCTCAAAGACACGATGCTGATGCTGATCGAAAAGCAGAACGCAGCCGGTGGCGTGCTGGACTGTCAGATCGAGGCCGTGGTTGTCGATCCTGCGTCCGACTGGCCGCTTTTTGCTGAAAAAGCCCGCGAACTGCTGACTGTACATGAGGTCGATGTCATCTTTGGCAACTGGACGTCCGTGTCGCGCAAATCTGTGCTGCCGGTCATCGAAGAACTGAACGGTCTGCTCTTTTACCCGGTTCAGTATGAGGGCGAGGAAAGCTCCAAAAACGTCTTTTATACTGGCGCGGCACCCAACCAGCAGGCGATCCCTGCCGTTGATTACTTCCTCGAGGAGCTTGGTGTCGAAAAATTTGCGCTGCTCGGTACTGACTACGTGTACCCGCGCACCACGAACAATATCCTTGAGCAGTATCTTCAGGACAACGGCATCGCCTCGGACGATATCTTTGTGAACTACACGCCTTTCGGTCATTCCGACTGGGCCACGATCGTGGCAGATGTTGTGGCTCTGGGCGAGGACGGCAAGCAGGTTGGCGTGATCTCCACGATCAACGGCGATGCGAATATCGGCTTTTACAAAGAACTGGCAGCCGCCGGCGTGTCGGCAGATGACATTCCCGTCGTCGCGTTCTCGGTGGGTGAAGAAGAGCTTTCCGGTCTCGACACGTCGAACCTTGTGGGCCACCTCGCCGCCTGGAACTATTTCCAGTCCGCCGAAACGGATGCAAATGCAGAATTTATTGATGCATGGAAAGAGTTTGCCGGTGCTGATCGTGTGACCAACGATCCGATGGAAGCCCATTACATCGGCTTTAACATGTGGGTAAACGCGGTTGAGGCCGCAGGATCCACGGAGGTCGATGCTGTGCGCGACGCGATGTACGGTCAGGAATTTCCGAACCTGACCGGCGGAACAGCGGTGATGCTGCCGAACCACCACCTGGCCAAGCCGGTGCTGATCGGCGAAATCACGGCTGATGGTCAGTTCGATATCATCAGCAAGACCTCTGAGGTCGATGGTGACGCCTGGACGGACTTCCTGCCGGAATCCGCCAAGCTGACCTCTGACTGGAAAGAACTTGGATGCGGTATGTACAACACCGAGACCAAGACCTGCGTCCAGCTGACATCCAACTACTGATGCTCTCCCCGGGGGCGCGGTGCTCAGGCGCTGCGCCCTCACTTTGAATACCTGAATACTGAAAGTTCACTATGCGCCGCCTTTGCTTAGCGCTTCTTGTCTTTTTGTGGCCGTTCGTACCACATCAGGCCGCAGCGCAGGACCTTCAGACCCTGCTGCAGCAGAATGCAGACGAAATTACCAGCCCGTCGCGCCGCTCTGTCGGTGAGGTACTCGAAGTGCTTGCAGCCTCTGGTGTGGAGGGCCTGCCGGTGTTTCTGGAACGTTGGTCGGATAAGGGCGTCTGGAAAGACCCCGAGGGTCTCTTTTTCTTTGGTGAGGCGCAGGGCGACACGCTTCAGCTCACCGACATAGATACCGGTGCCGTCTCCGCGGCTGAGAAAGACGGCTTTACACAGCTCAAACCCAACGGCGGCGTGCGCCGTGTTATCGGCACAACCCTCGTGCAGTTCCAGCTGAGTGATCCTGATCCCGACCGGCGACGTTCTGCTGTGGAAGCCATCGGGCGCAGCCCGTCCGCAGAACAGCTGGAACCGCTGCAGGCATCGATTGAAAATGACCCTGACCCGGTGATCCGTGCCCGAAAAGAACAGCTCGCCGTTTTCCTCTCGGCACAGTTTTCCGACAGCACGGATGAACGCATTGCTGCGATCGAAAGCCTGTCTTCTGATACGTCTGTCGAGGCGCGCTCGGTGCTTAACCGGATTCTGAGCACCCGATCCTTCATCACGGCAGGCGAGCCGGAAGGAAACGTGGCTATGATAAAGGACGCCTCTGAGGATCCCGAAGTGTTTTACGCACGCCTTGTCGAAGAAGGTCTGGCGCAGGCGCGTGTCTCGGCCGACGACATCCGCGCCGCACTTGAGGGGAACATCAGTGACGGCCGGGTGGGAACCGTGCCCGTGGCTCAACTCGGCACCGATGCCGCGCGGGAACGTGCCTATACCGAGCTGGCCGATGCCGGAACAGTACCGCCTTTCGTGACGACTGCCGCGCGGGATGCAGCGCTCGCCGCGCACAGGTTTTATGACCGGTACGCCGAAACAGACAGCCAGGTTACCGATGCCGCCCGCGCCGCACTGACCTCCGTGGAACAGCGCGTGGCCGTCGCGCAGACCGCCGATCTGGCACTCGATGCGCTGTCGCTGGCCTCGATTTACTTTCTCGCGGCCATCGGGCTCGCGATCACCTTCGGCGTGATGGGCGTGATCAACATGGCCCACGGCGAGTTTATCATGATGGGGGCCTATACCGGCTACGTCGTGCAGCTTTTCATCCAGGATTATACGATCTCGATCCTTGTGGCGCTGCCGCTGGCCTTTGCGCTCACTTTCGGGGCGGGCGTCACCATGGAGCGGCTGGTGATCCGGCATCTCTATCACCGCCCGCTTGAAACCCTGCTCGCCACCTTCGGGATATCCATCGCGCTGCAGCAGCTGGCCAAAAATATCTTCGGTACACAGGCGCGACCGCTGACCTCTCCCGGCTGGCTGGATGGTGCCTGGATCATCTCCGACGTGATCCAGATCAGCTATATCCGCATCGCGATCTTCGTGCTGGCGCTGGTCTTTCTGGCGCTGATCCTCTTCGTGCTGAAAAAGACGCGCCTGGGTCTTGAGGTGCGCGCAGTAACGCAGAACCCCGGCATGGCCGCCTCAATGGGCATCAACCCCGAGCGGATTAATATGCTGACCTTTGGCTTTGGATCCGGCATCGCGGGCATCGCCGGTGTGGCCATCGGACTTTACGCCAAGGTCACCTCCGAAATGGGTGCCGACTATATCGTGCAGAGCTTCATGACCGTCGTGGTGGGCGGCGTGGGCAATGTCTGGGGCACGCTTGCGGGTGCGTCGCTCATCGGCTTCCTGCAGAAGGGCATTGAGTGGTTCAACCCGGCCAATACGCTGGCGGCCCAAACCTATATGATCCTTTTCATCATTCTCTTCATTCAGTTCAGGCCACGCGGCATTGTCGCACTAAAAGGCCGGGCGGCGGCGGACTGACCACATGCGCAAATCCTTCATTGCTGAAAACCCTTCCGTTCTGTGGTTCCTGCTGGCCCTCTCGGGTTTCACCCTTGGCGTGGTGGTGCTGTCCGAGGCCGGCGGCGTCGCCGTGATATCGACATCCTTTGTCAAAACGCTGGGCAAGACGCTGTGCCTGTGCCTGATCGCGGTGGCGATGGACGTGGTCTGGGGCTACTGCGGCATCCTCAGCCTCGGCCATTTCGCCTTTTTCGGGATCGGTGGCTATGCCATCGGGATGTGGCTGATGTATGCACGCACCGAAGCCATTGTGCTCGAAAGCCTCGCGTCACAGGTTATCCCGCCGACACCGCAGGAAATCTCGGATGCCATCGGAAATCAGATTTTCGGCGTAGTGGGCAGCTCTGAGTTCCCGATGATCTGGGCCTTTGCCG
Organism: Roseobacter ponti; assembly: GCF_012932215.1. Lineage (GTDB taxonomy): Bacteria > Pseudomonadota > Alphaproteobacteria > Rhodobacterales > Rhodobacteraceae > Roseobacter > Roseobacter ponti. The sequence goes on from NZ_CP048788.1 coordinate 820,239, forward strand.
ACAGCCTCTTTCTGCAGCTTGCGATGGTGGTTGTGGTGCCCGGCCTGCTGGCGCTGGTCTTTGGCTGGCTTGCTTTCCGGAGCCGAGTCACGGGTGTCTATCTGTCGATCCTCACCCAGGCGATGACCCTGGCGCTTGCCCTTTATCTCTTTCAGAACGACAGCGGTTTGCGCGGCAACAACGGTCTCTCGGGTCTGCAGAACATCCCCGGTTATGAGAGCACGCCACAGGCCACGATCTCGATCGTTTTCTTTCTGGCCTCGGCTTTCGCCCTCGGAACGGGGTACGTGTTCTTTGCCTGGCTCGTGTCGGGTAAAATGGGCAGCGTGGTCAAAGGCATTCGCGATAACGAGGCGCGCGTCCGGTTCCTTGGCTACAACGTCGAGAGCTACAAACTGCTGATTTTCACCGTCACGGCAATCATTTCCGGCATCGCGGGCGCGCTCTATTACCCGCAGGCCGGGATCATCAACCCCGGCGAGATCGCGCCCATCGCCTCGATTTACCTCGCGGTCTGGGTGGCGATCGGCGGCCGCGGGCGGCTTTATGGTGCGGTGATCGGGGCCGCGGTGGTCTCGCTGTTGTCGAGCTGGTTCACCGGGGGCGGTGCGCCCGACATCAATCTGGGGTTCTACACCATTCAGTGGACGGACTGGTGGCTGGTGCTGCTGGGGCTGTCTTTTGTCGCGGTCACGCTCTTTTTCCCCAAAGGCATCGGCGGACTTTTTGATTACCTGGTGAGGAAGCAGCAATGACAACACTGCTCGAGGTTTCCGGCGTCTCCGTCACCTTCGACGGGTTCCGCGCGATCAACAACCTGTCGGTACAGTTCGCCGAGGCAGAGCTGCGCGCCATCATCGGGCCGAATGGCGCGGGTAAGACGACCTTCATGGATATCGTGACCGGCAAGACCAGACCCGACGAAGGGAGGGTGATCTGGGGCGAACGGAATATCTCTCTGCTCGGTCTTTCAGAAAGCCAGATCGCACAGGAGGGTATCGGGCGCAAGTTTCAGAAACCCACTGTGTTCGAGGATCAGACAGTGCGCCGGAACCTTGCAATGGCCCTGAAAAATCCGCGTGGGCCTTTCGCTGTGATCCTGCATCGCAAGACTGCGCAGAACGCCGCGCGCATCGAGGAAATCGCAGAAGAAACCGGACTGTCGGATCAGCTTACACGCACCGCCGGGGAGCTCAGTCACGGGCAGAAGCAGTGGCTTGAGATTGGCATGCTGCTGGCCCAGGATCCGCGCCTGCTGCTTGTCGATGAGCCGGCAGCGGGCATGACAGTCGAGGAGCGTGAGAAGACCACCGATATTCTCAAACGCGCGGCCGAAACGCGCGCCGTGGTTGTGGTGGAGCATGATATGGAGTTTGTGCGGCGGTTGAACTGCAAGGTGACGGTTCTGCACGAAGGATCGGTTCTGGCCGAAGGCAGCCTTGATCATGTGACCAGCGACAAGACGGTGATCGACGTCTATCTCGGGCGCTCCGATGCTTGAGGCAAAGGATCTTTCGCTGAAATACGGGCAGAGCCAGATCCTGCATGAGGTGTCGCTGACGGCCGGGCAGGGTGAGGTCACCGCCGTAATGGGCATGAACGGGGTGGGCAAAACCAGCCTGCTCAAAGCCATCTCCGGCCGGCACGGGTATTTTGTCGGTGAAATCCGGGTGGGGGGGCAGGTGCTGAACCATCCGACCGCCTTTGAGGCGGCGCGCGCGGGTGTGGCCTATGTACCGCAGGGGCGCGAGGTTTTCCCGATGATGAGCGTCATGGAAAACCTCGAGACCGGCTTTGCCTGCCTGCCTCGCGAGGCGCATGGCGTGCCGGACGAGATTTTTGAGCTCTTCCCGGTGCTGCGCGAGATGGCAGGGCGGCGCGGGGGCGACCTGTCCGGCGGCCAGCAACAGCAGCTTGCGATAGCGCGCGCTCTGATCACCCGACCGAAAGTGCTTTTGTTAGATGAGCCCACAGAAGGCATCCAGCCCAATATTATCCAGCAGATCGGGCATACGATCCGGCACCTGCGCGACAAGGGTGAGATGGCGATTGTGCTGGTGGAGCAGAACGCGGATTTCGCCTGGCGCTTTGCCGACCGGTTCGTGCACATCCGCCGCGGCCATGTAACCCGGTCGGTTGAAAAGACCGCCTATTCAAATGCGGGGCTGCTGGAGGATCTGGCGCTTTAGGCGGCCATCAGGATCGGCACTGCGCCCAGTCCAGACCGAACTTTTCAAGATATTTACGCAGTCTGTCCGCATCGTTGCGGCTCTTTTTTGCAGCACGCGAGGCCGCGAAAAGCGTGCGCCCCGCGGCACTGAGGCTGGCGCTCTGACGGCAGGTGCGGATGACTGTGGCAAGCTGAACCCGGTCAAAGGCGTCAATGTCCTGCGCCTGCGCACCCAGATGATCGGTCAGCAACTGCATATCCGGGTCGGCACCTGCAACAGCCCATGTGGTTTTCAGGGTCACGATTTCCTCATCGACCATCCGGGTGGTGATCCGCCCGCGCGGCGCAAGAGTACAAAGCCGTTGCACTGAAGCGCCGAGATCGCGGAAATTTCCCGGCCAGAGTGTGCCGGGATCGGTCGCAAAGCGAAGATATCGCGCATGGGCATCGGCGTTGAAAGATATGCGGGTGCCCAGCAGCTTCTCCACCCGGTCAAGCTCATGCACGATGTTGGGTTCGATATCTTCGGGCCGGTCGTGTAGCGCCGGCAGGCGGAAAGTCCAGAGGTTCAGACGTGCAAAAAGGTCGGCGCGGAACCGGCCCGCAGCCACGCTTTCTGCCAGGTCCTGACCTGATCCCGCAATCAGGTGGAAACGGCTGGTCACCTCGTAGTCAGAGCCCAGCGGGAGATATTTTCCGGTTTCGACAGCGTGCAGGATCATCGCCTGTTCATCGAGACCAAGTTCGTCGATTTCATCAAGGAAAAGCACTCCGCCATCGGCTTCCTGCAAGAGCCCCCGCCTGTCAGAAACTCCGCCCGCACCCGCCTGTCGCCGATGCCCGAAGAGCGTGGACATGGCGCGTTCCCCGCGCAGGGTCGAGCAGTTGACGTGCACCAGACGCCCCTTGATGCGACGGCGTTGCAGCTTGAGCTCGTAGAGCCGGGCCGCCAGATCCGATTTCCCGGTGCCTGTCGGGCCCATCAGCAGCAAAGGCGCGTCGGAACCGGAGGTCACCACTTCCATGCGGTCAATCATGGCGTTGAACGCCTCGTTGCGTGTCTCGACGCCGCCTTTCAGGAGTGTGCTGTATTCCCGCGAGACCGTGTCAAAACGCTGCTGCAGAAGGTTGTAGCGCGACAGATCCAGATCGACGATCTGATAGGATCCGGGTCCCGGGTCTTCGCCACGCGGCGGTCCGGTCTGCACCAGCCTCGCCGGAACGTGCCGCGCCTCGGTCAGCAGGAACCAGCAGATCTGTGCCACATGGGTGCCGGTGGTCAGGTGCACATGATAGTCTTCGCGTTCTTCATCAAAGCCGTAGCCGCGCGCGAAATCGAACATCGCGCCGTAAACTTCCTCAAAATCCCAGGGGTCGCGCACATTGATAAGCTGCAGCAGGACTTCGGTGCCGGGGCTGGCCGCGTTTATGTCGGATTTTACTTTTTCGGCCAGCCCCTGCCACCGGCGGCTGTAGATCAGCTCCAGCCGGTCGATCGGAAAATCCGGGTGCTGGCAGATCTGCACAGAGGGTCTCCACCGACGTCTTTTTCCTGCGTCGAGATTCGTCCCGAGAAAGCCAAGCACCACGTTTTTCTTCATGTACGAGAAAATCAGATAAAAATATATAAAAGTAAATAAGAAAAACTGTATCTTTATTGGAAACACTTCTGATTTTCTCATGATTCCAAGTACCTGGGCGATTTTTCTTTTTTCTGTGCCGGGGGGCTCAGCGCAGGCAGAAAGGCTGCACCAGAAGAGAAGGAAGAGAGAAATGGCAAACAAATCCGTGTTTGCATCGATCAAAGGCCGGTTGCTGCCCGCAGCTGATACGCTCAACGCTGCGGGAGCGCCGGCCTATACGCTGACCGATGCACATGCCCTGGCGCAGGTCGCAATGACCGGTACCTTCGGCGAAACATTCTATCAGGATCCGATGCAGGAGCTGAGCCGCACGCTTGCGCTTGCAAACCGGGTGGATGCATCCTTCCTCGCGAAAACCGCCATTTATGTCCGCAAAAACGGGCATATGAAGGATATGCCGGCGTTTCTGCTGGCAGCTCTGGCGGGGCGTGATCCGGTGCTCTTCTGCGCGGCCTTCGGCCGTGTCGTGGACAATGGCAGGATGCTGCGAACCTTCGTGCAGATCATGCGGTCGGGTCAGACGGGGCGAAAATCGCTCGGCTCTGCGCCGAAGCGGATGGTATCTGTTTGGCTCAATGAGGCGTCCGACCGGGCGCTTTTGCAGGCGAACGTCGGCAACGACCCCTCGCTGGCGGATGTCATTAAGATGGTGCACCCGAAACCGGCATCACCGGCGCGTGAAGCGCTTTTTGCCTGGATTATCGGAAAGCCGTGTGACGTCGCTCTTCTGCCGTCTCAGCTGCAGGATTACCTGTGGTTCAAAGAGACCGGCAGGGGGGCCGTGCCGGATGTGCCGTTTCAGATGCTGACGCAACTGCCTCTGACCCCGAAACACTGGGGACAGATCGCAAAAAACGCGTCCTGGCAGATGACCCGGATGAACCTGAACACGTTTCAGCGTCACGGGGTTCTGGAGATGCGCAACATACGGCGTCTTGTGGCCGCACGGCTGCGGGATCCTGCACTGATCGCAAAGGCACGGGTTTTCCCGTACCAGCTGATGACAGCGTATCAGGCCCTGTCGCCGGAGATCCCTGAGGAGATCCGAGAGGCACTGCACGATGCGATGGAGCTGTCAGTTGCCAATGTGCCGGTGCTGCCGGGGCAGGTGGTTATCTGCCCGGATGTCTCCGGGTCGATGTCGGGCGCTGTGACTGGTTACCGTAAAGGGGCCACCACAGCGACGCGGTTTGTAGATGTCGCGGCCCTTGTGGCTGCTGCGATCCTGCGCCGGAATCCGTCCGCCACTGTGCTGCCTTTTGAGCTGACGGTGCGTGATACGCGTCTTGAGCCGCGGGACACGATCCTGACGAACGCTGCACGCCTGGCGGATGAGTGGGGCGGCGGGACGAACTGTGCCGCACCGCTCGACTGGCTGCTGGAACGCGGGCGCAACCCTGATCTGGTGATCATGGTCTCTGATAATCAGTCCTGGGCTCATGCTCAGGCCGGTAACCGGGGCACTTTGATGATGCAGAGATGGGAGGTGCTGAAGCGGCGCAATGCAAATGCCCGGCTCGTGTGCATCGATATCGCCCCTTACGGGACGACGCAGGCGCCGGAGCGTGAGGACGTGCTGAACATCGGCGGGTTTTCGGACACGGTCTTTGACCAGATCGCGGCATTTGCTGCGGGAACACTCGGGGCGGCCCACTGGGTCGGCCGGATCAATGAGACAGAACTGTAAGAAAGGAAAAACGACCCCGGCGAATGCCGATGGAACTACAGCTTCAAATGCCCGGGATGCAGGTAGAAATCCTGCCACCGCATCAGCGGTGTGGCTCAAAAGACAGAGCACGGAAGTTTCATCGACCCTTTGTCGCCGGGGTCTGAACAAGGATCCGGCGAATGCTGGTGGAACTACATTGTTAATATTGGTGTCGCGGGTTCGAATCCTGCCGTGGGCTGTGCTTCCTGTTGCAGTCTGCGTAGCTCAGTCAGGCAGAGCACAGATGTTTCACCGTTCCCTTGTCGCCGGAACCCACGGTGGAAGGTAGCTCAACCGGCAGAGCACTGGTTTTTGGTATCAGGGGCTGCAGGTTCGAACTCTGCCCTTCCAGCCAGACACAAAGAAAGGAAAACATCCGGGGGAATGCCCGTGGGATTACATCGTTTGAACCGGTCGCCGAAAGGCATCTCACGACTGACTTGTCCCCCGGACCCGGGGCCTGAAATGCCCGCTAGGATTACAGGGTACACGCCCTCCCTGTCACGGGGAGGGGCATCCCGAACGGGGTGCCATGCCGGTTCGAATCCGGTCCGGCGCATGCCGGTGGCGAAAAATCATCCTGGCACCGCCTTGTTCGGGCCCTGTTTTTAAACTGAAGGTAAAGATTATGACTGAAACACAGATTACATCCGATACACTGAAATCCTGGGGGCACCTGCCCGGCAGGGCCTTTGGGCAGGCGCTGGAAATGGCGCAGGCTGCCGCGGCGGCAGGCGATGACCTGAGCGCGATCCGGGATCGGATTGAGGTGCTGAAACCCGCCCCTGTCACGCCGTTGCAAAACGCGGGCGATGTGCCGTTTCATTTCAACATTGAGGCGTCGGACGACCCTGACGAGGTGAAAAACCTCGGCCAGGTGCGCGAGACGATGATGGCGGTGATGCGCACGCCGACCGTGGTGTCGGCGGCCGTGATGCCGGACGCCTGTCCGGCAGGGCCGGTGGGTACGATCCCTGTGGGCGGTGTGGTGGCGGCGCGTAACGCGATCCATCCGGGCATGCATTCGGCCGACATCTGCTGTTCGGTGATGATGACCGATATGGGCAATGCCGATCCGAAAGCGGTGCTGGATGCTGCTGAACAGATCACGCATTTCGGTCCCGGCGGGCGGGCGAACGGGCGGCGTTATACGCTGTCGCAAAAGCTGATGGATGCGTTTCGGGAGAACCCGTTTCTGAACAACCCGAAAATCCTGCGCATGGCGGTGGAACATCTGGGCACCCAGGGTGACGGCAACCATTTTCTGTTTGTCGGGCGGTCGCGCGCGACCGGTCGGACGGCGATGATTACCCACCACGGCTCACGCGGGCCGGGGGCGGTGCTCTATAAGCTGGGAATGCAGGTGGCCGAGCGGTTCCGCAGAGAACTCTCGCCCGACACGCTGAAGCAAAATGCCTGGATTCCGGCGGATACTCAGGAGGGCCGTGACTACTGGGCGGCACTGCAGCTCATCCGCAAGTGGACCAAAGCCAACCACAACGCGCTGCATCAGGCGACGGTGGAGGGTGCAAAGGCGCAGCCAGGAGAGCGGTTCTGGAATGAGCACAACTTCGTCTTCCGCCGCGATGACCTGTATTTTCACGGCAAGGGGGCAACCCCCGCCTGGGGTGATTACGCTCAGGATGCGACGGGGCTGACGCTGATTCCGCTCAATATGTCTGAGCCGGTTCTTGTCGTGCGTGGCAAGGATGCCGATCACGGGTTGGGGTTCTCGCCGCATGGCGCGGGGCGCAACTTCTCGCGCTCCGAGCACAAGCGGCGCATGGGCGATGTCACAGCGCAGCAGGCGCTGGAGGCGGAGACCGCAGGGCTTGATATCCGCTTTCCCGCAGGCGGTATCGATGCCTCGGAGCTGCCTTCGTCTTATAAAGACGCGGCGTCGGTGGTGGCGCAGATCGACAAATTCGGTCTGGCGGATATCGAGGATTACATCGACCCTTACGGGTGTATGATGGCCGGCGATATCCCGCCTTTCTGGATGGAGCGCAAGAAAAGGCGCCGCAGATAAACGAAGGCCCGCATCTTTCTGGTGCGGGCTCTTTTACGGTCTCAGAGCAGGGCCAGATACCGCAGGGCGGCCATGCCGGGCAGAAAGAAATACTCACCCCCGGCCATCTGCACAAAGGTCTGCACTTCAATGCGCCGGCGCAGCGGGTCTTCGGGCAGTGTCATCCAGCCATCGGGGCCGACCAGCGGATCAACCTCTTCAAAAAGCGTATGGAAATCCGAATTCAGGAGCCAGGTCTGCTGCACGAATTCGAACTGCCGCGCGATATCGGTGTTCAGGCACATAAAGAGCAGGCCGCGGTCCGCGCCATCGTCTTTGCCGGGATCTTTAAGGTTGCTGCCGTATTTACGCGCGCGGCGCAAAATCCGGTGATTGTTCGCTGCGGAAAGCAGTGTGTCTTTCATACTCTCTTCCGGTGCCAGAGAGTCGCGTGGGTTGGCGCGGCGCACGTGGCTGCCCAGCGGACAGCCGAACCCGTGTCTGTCCTTGTCGAAAAACAGAAATTCGTTGTCCGGCAGGTCGTTCCTGCCTGCAGGGGCAGCGCCCCCGGGGCGCAGCAGGTGGCCCTCTTTGTCGCGGCCCACAACGCGGGCTGCAATCCAGTCGGCAGTGATATGGGTGGCGTCCGGGTCTTTGCTCTGAATGATTTCGGAGGCTTTGTTCATCGCATTCCAGAAAGCAGCAACATCCTGATGCAGCTCACGCACCACCAGATAACTGCCGTTCCGGCCGAAATCATAAAACCCACGTGCCTCGGCATGTGGCCTGAGCCCTGCGCGTTCCGGTCTGCCGCCATCTTCGGCGTCGGGTTCACCGGGAACAACCGGGCCGGGCGGGTGCTCCTGATGGCCGTTGCTGTACCCGAGCAGGAACTCGCCCAGTGGCACGCCGTGCACCGGATCAGGCTCCGTCACCGGCCCGCCGCCGCGTTCAACCGCACCATCGGCGTCATAGGGCAGCGGTTGCGATAACCCGTCGGCAAAGCCGAAATGCTCGCGGCTGATGCCGGAGCTTTCCACATCCAGCAGCAGGGGCAACTGGTGCACAATCTTTACACCGTGCGGTTCAAGTGCCGCGCGCGCCTCTTCCACCAGAGCATCGGCATCAGCCTCGGTATGCGCATAAAGCAGGATCAGCGCATGTACGGTAAGATCCGTGGCGATGTGCGAGGACACTTTCTCAGGCCCTACGCTGTAGGCCTCAGGCGCATCAATCGTCTCGGGGGCGGCGACATTGCCGCTCCAGCGCGGACCGCCCTTAATCACGGTATCCAGCCATTTGTCTTTGCGCCGGTCACCCAGTCTGCGCAGCCGGTCCTCCTGAAACATACCTTCACGAAAAGCGGGTGCGAAAGATGCCAGTGTGGCCTCCGAAAGCCCGATCCGTTCGAGCCCTGAAGCGGTAAAGGCAATCGCGGCGGCGCGATCCAGGAGTTTGCCACGCCCGGTGCGCGCAGCTTCGGTAACAGGAATTTTTTCGTTCAGCGCTGAAACCCAGGCCCCTCCGGCGTCAAGGGGCAGTGCAACGAAAAGAGAGCGCCCGGTTTCGAGACGGCCAAATCCGCTGACCACCAGCGCCTGGGTGTCGGCAGCAACAGGCGCACTGAGTTTCCAGTTCGGGGATGGGTTTTGCATCACAGATCCCTCATCCAGGTGCGGATGTCGCCCGGCGTCATCTCACTTTTACGCAGTCCTGTGGCGACCCGGTGGTTGCGCTCAACCTGATCGACCGACAGTCCGGGATAGGCGCTGTACCAGAAACGGCTCACACTGCGCGAGGCCAGCGCCCAGTTTTTAAAGCGGCGCCCGTGGCTGGCGCCGTCAAAAATCAGATAGCGTGTTGGCGGAAAGCCCACGCCGCACCCCCAGGCCAGGGTCAGCCCCACATGTGCCTTCTCGATGAAATCATCGAGATATGAGCCCCAGCTCTGGTCAAAATTACTCACAAAAAGCAGCTGGCTGTTGTTGTTAAGAAAGGCCCAGTGGGCGAAATGCACCGTTCGCATGCTGCCCAGATACCCGGTGGTCGCTTTGACCCGCAGCAAAAGCCCGAGACCGCGATGCCCTGTACGCACGATCAGCGTGCGCAGGACACCCGGGCGCACATTGACGATGGAGCCCATATGGTTCTGCGAAATCCAGTCTTCGCGCCGGGCCATCTGAGCGACCATATCGGCATCCACCGGTGGCGCGTCCTGCGAGGTATCCCGGCGTTCCAGATAGCGCAGCCACAGAATCGTCGCCGGCACTGTAAAGAGCATGCCAAGCTGTCCCAGCAGCACGGTGCGTACCACCGGCCAGTTCCAGTCATCAAAACCGCCCTCCGCAAGGCCCAGTCCGGCGAGCAGCCCGACAAAGCACAGCGCGAGAATGATCAGGATCACCAGCGGCGGGACGACGATCAGCAGGATCAGAGGCAGGTTGCGCAGCACGAAACGCGCAAGGCTGAAGCCCGTGGTGACTTCGGTGCCGGGGAGCGGATCAAACTTTCTGACAATGCCAAAAGCGAGAACCGCAAAGAGCACGATCACCAGAGTGACGAAAATCTGCGGGTCGAGCCAGGCGGCAATCAGGATGCCCGGGGCGGAAAAGACTGCGATGACAAAGGTCACAAAGAGGAGCAGGCGGATGATATCGCCGATGCGCTGTGCCATCGGCACCCGGGCGGGCGCCGGTTCGTCAAGCCAGGGATGATCGGGCAGCATTGCGTCGCGCAGCCTGCGATGCACCTCCTGCAGGCTCGCGTTGCGATAGGGGGTCGGCCCCTGGTTGTCGGGATTGTCGAGTTCGGCCCGCAGCGCCCGGAAAAGGCGGGCATCGTTGAGGATACGGTCGCGCGCGAGACCGCGGTTGCCGTGATGAAAAACGCTGGGAGCGCCTGCGCGGGCTTCGAGATAGCGGGTCGCGGGCACAGAGGAGCCTTCGGCTGTGACTTTGTGATACAGCGGGCCGTCTTCATCGAGCGGTGCCTTGCAGCACCGGATGATCTCGCGCAGGGCCTCGCCCATAAGCGCGTCGGCCTGTTTCCAGAAATCGGCGGGCTCCCCGTCGAAGTTTGCTTCAAGGATAAGGGTCGGATCATAGCTGGAATTCGTGAACACGCTGATCGACATGAAGTGCAGACACGGGATACCCTCTCTGAGCCGCGCAAAGTTGTCGACCGTTCCGCCGGACGGGTGGTCCTCACGGTCTTTGAGGTCTTCGATAAGTGACGCGACACGGGCTGCACTTTCGGGGCGCACTTCGAGTGCGACGGAGAGTGTGACCTGTTTCATGTCAGGCTGATCTGCTGCACGGCGCCGGCATAAAAACCGGGGAAACAGGCAGCATGGTGACCGGATTGCATGGCAATATCCTTCCGGCGGGTTGCGTGGAATACCTTAATACACGCTATCAGAGTACCCCTTTCTGTAAAAAAATCAAACCTGCCGGCGACCCGGGCCTGAAACATGGGCCTTCAGGACTCCCGCAATGATGATGACCTCGGGCGGCGGCGCGTCATGTGGCGGGCCCCGGTCCGGTTCCGACAGGCGGAAAAGCGACCTGACCGGCCACGGCTGTGCGGGGTGATCCAGCGGGCGATGCCGGAAGAAACACACAAACCGGGAGGCGTTTTTTATGTTCCAAACGCCTGCGTGCGCCGATAGCCTGCGTACAGTCATTCTCTGAGGCCCGGAGGCACTTATGACAGATCAGAGCAGCGCGATACGCCTCTTTTTTTGCCGTGCCGGCATATGGGGTCACACCCTGTGAACGTCAGGGCGGCGTACGGCGAGGCATGGGCCGGCAGGCGGTTTCTGGTACCGTTGCTGCTGGGCGTCAGACTGCTGAGCCTTGCGGTTATTGCCCCGCTTCTCGGCCTCGCAGTACAGCTGGCGACAAAGATCTCTGGTCAGAGCGCGCTGACAGATCAGGACATCGCCTGGTTTATTCTGTCGCCTGCCGGGTTTCCGGTATTCCTGCTGGTTGCGGCGCTGATCCTGCTGGGCACGGTCATCGGTTTTGCCGTGATCACGATCAATCTGCGCACTCCCGACAGAGTAACCACCACAACCGCAATGGCGCGGGCGCTGCGACGGACCGCGCGACGATCTGCGCATCTGATGCGGTATGCCACCGGGCTGATCCTGCGTGTCCTCGTTATTGCAGGGCCGTTCGTGATTGCAGGCATGCTTGTCGCCCGGCATCTGATCGGGGCCTATGACATCAACTACTATCTGACGTTCCGGCCGCCTGAGTTTATCCGGGCGATTGTCATCGGTGGCGCTCTGGCGGCCGTGCTGGCGCCGCTTTTGCTGTCGCGGTTGCTGAGCTGGGCCGTATCGCTGCATTTTGTTCTGCTGGGACACAGCCGCGCGGGTGAGGCATTCACCCAGAGCCGGGACGTCATGCGCACAAAGCGCCGGGGCCTGCTGCGCGATCTTGCGGTGTGGTACGCGATCCGCGCAGGCGCTCATTTCCTTGCCGGGATCGGTTTCGTGGCTTTGCTGCGGCTGATGCCCTCATTGCTTGAGGGGAACTTTGAGCTGCGTCTGGGGCTTGCCGTGCTGATCACCTCGCTCTGGGCGGTCACGGCTTTTGTGATCACCGCGATCTCGCTTGGAGCGCTCGCGCGGATCATTGATGCCCGGTACGAGGGGCCGGTGCTGGAGACGAGGGGGGGAGAGGCTCCGACGCCTGCCGGCCTGTCGCTGCCGGCCCTTTGCGCGGTAGGGGTCGGCGCCGTTGTGGTGATCGGTGGCTTTACCGCCGTGACCCTGTTCGAGGGCGTGAAAAGTGATCAGGACGTGCTGGTCATTGCGCACCGGGGGGCTGCCGGGTCACGCCCAGAAAATACGCTGGCCTCATTGCAGGCGGCGGTCGATGCCGGCGCGGACTGGGTCGAAATTGACGTCCAGGAGACGGCAGAGGGTGACGTCGTCGTCATGCACGACAGCGATTTTATGAAGCTTGCACAGGTCGATCTGAAAATCTGGAACGCAACGGCGGAAGATCTCAATGATATCGACATCGGCTCATGGTTTGACCCGGTCTATTCAGATCAGCGCGTGCCGAGCCTCGCTGACGCACTGGAAGTCACCCGCGACACGGCACGGCTGCTCATTGAGCTGAAGTACTACGGTCATGATCAGGCGCTGGAAGAGCGCACCGCGGCCGTTGTCGATGCGGCGGATATGAACGACCAGGTGGCCTTCATGTCTCTCAAGTATCGTGCCGTCGGCAAAATGGCCGCACTCCGGCCGGACTGGCCTTCAGGTGTTCTGGCGGCAACTGCGGTGGGCGATCTGTCCGGGCTGGACGCTGATTTCATTGCCGTGAATACCGGTCTGGTTACGCCGCGGCTGGTGCGTAATGCTGCACAACAGGGCAAAAAGGTCTTTGTGTGGACCGTGAATGATCCGCTCGACATGCTGGCGATGGTCTCGCTTGGCGTTGATGGTCTGATCACGGATGAGCCGGCGCTGGCCCGGGCCGCACTGGAACGGCATGCCGGACTTGAAACGCACGAACGGGCGTTTCTGGTGTTTCTTGAGCATTTCGGTCTGACCGACAGTCTGCTGGACGACAGTGAAATGCGCCCCTGAACTGCGGCCGCCGCGGGACCTGGCCGTCAGCTCTCAGCCGGGACGGCGCGCGCTACAATGTCACCCGGGACCGTCCGGCCGGAGCTGCGGTCAGCCCGGACTAAACAGACCGCTATAGGCGTCGCGGAGCACGTTTTTCTGAACTTTGCCCATGGTGTTACGTGGCAGCTCATCAATCAGCTTGATCAAACGCGGATGCTTGTAGCGTGCCAGCGAGGTTCCGACAGCTTCTGCGAGCGCATCTGTATCGGGTTCCGCGCCATCCCTTGGCACCACAAGCGCCACAGGCGTCTCACCGAAATCGGGGTGCGGCACGCCGATTACGGCTGACTCAAGTACCCCGGGCTGCGCATCGAGCAGCACCTCTATCTCTTTGGGGTAAATGTTGTAGCCGCCGGAGATGATCAGATCCTTGCCCCGTCCGACGATCTGCAGATAACCGTCCGCGTCGAAACTGCCCAGGTCGCCGGTGATGAAAAAACCGTCTTCCCGCAGTTCGGCGGCAGTCTTCTCGGGCATCTGCCAGTAGCCTTTGAATACATTCGGGCCGCGCACCTCAATCTGTCCTACCTCTCCGGCGGGCAGCGGTTTATCAGTGTCAGGGTCTATGATCCGGATTTCAACACCGGGCAGCGCGAACCCCACAGTGCCGGGCCGGCGCTCGCCGTCATAGGGGTTGGAGCTGTTCATATTGGTTTCGGTCATGCCGTATCGTTCGAGGATCCGGTGGCCTGTGCGCTCTTCGAACCTGGTATGGGTTTCAGCAAGAAGAGGGGCACTGCCCGAGATGAAGAGGCGCATGCCTGCTGTAAGTTCGCGGGTCAGACCGGGATCACCAAGCAGCCGCGTATAGAAGGTAGGCACACCCATCATGACCGTAGCCTCTTTGAGCCGGTTGATCATCGCTCCGGTTTCAAACTTCGGCAGAAAGATCATCGATGCCCCGGCCACAAGCGCCGTATTCGTCGCGACGAAAAGCCCGTGGGTATGGAAGATCGGCAGCGCATGCAGCAGCACGTCTTCCTGCGTGAAACGCCACAGGTCCTCGAGCGTCCGGGCGTTTGAGAGCAGGTTCTCATGAGTGAGCATCGCGCCCTTGGATCGCCCGGTTGTCCCGGAGGTATAGAGAAACGCCGCGAGATCATCCGGCGTGCGGGCCACGGTTTCAAAAGAATCGCTCTGCTCTTTAGCGGCAGGCATCAGAGACCCCTGGCCGTCCGGGCCCAGCGTATGCAGCATGGCATGATGTGCGCGCGCCAGCGGTTTCAGATGGTCCGCGTCGGCAGGGTCACAAACGAGAAGCCGCGCGCCGCTGTTGCTGATAAAATACTCAAGCTCGTCTTTTGTATAGCCTGTGTTGAGCGGCAGAAAAACAATGCCTGCCTGCACGCAGGCCGCATAGAGCGCCAGAGCTTCCGGTGATTTTTCGACCTGAGCGGCGAGGCGGTCACCTGGAACAAGGCCGCCGGCGGTCAGGACCTGTGCGATGCGGGCGGCCGTGTCGAGAAACGCAGAATAACTCAGCGTGTCACCACCGGGGAGGTGAAGAAACGGGGTGTCTTTGCCGGCATGCGGGGCGAAAAGGGCGTCGTAGAGGGTGTTGGTCATCGGCTGCTCCTATGCAATCGCCTTTTCCGCCGCCGAGGCCAGATTGCGGACATCGGCAGACATCGCGACATCCTGAGAGGCCGCGAAGCGTTCGTGGTTCTGCGAGACGCGGGACGTATCATAAAGGTAGTTCACCATCGTTCCGAATGACTGCGCCCGGCCCTTGGGCGAGGTATCCGCGCCTGCGTGGATCTGATGCACTGAGGCCCCGTTACCAAGGTGGAAACGTGCGACCGGATCAAGCGGTTGTCCGTCCGGGCGTTTCGCTTCCACAAGGTACCGCGCGGCCAGCGCCCGCAGAACATCGTCCTCTTCGGGCGGACCGGGCAGCTCCAGTGTCTCCGTCCAGCGCGCAAAACCGGGAATGGGCGAGAGCGTCACAAAGGTCGCAAGGTCAGGAAATTCAATCGACAGATCGGCGACAACCTGTTTGATCAGCGAATTGCCAAAAGAGATCGAGGCCAGCCCCGCCTGGCAGTTTGAAATGGAGTAAAAGACGGCGGTGTCGGCCTGTTCTTCACTCAGAACCTCACGGTCCTGTGCCAGCAGGGTCTGAACTGAGCCCGGGATGCCCCGGGTCAGTGCCACTTCGACGAAGATCAGCGGTTCGTCCGGCATCGCGGGGTGAAAGAAGGCAAAACATCTGCGGTCGCGCGGCTCTACCCGGCGCCTCAGATCTGCCCAGGAGCTGATCGCGTGTACGGCCTCATAGGCGATGATCCGGTCGAGAATATGCGCGGGACTTTCCCAGTTTACCGGGCGCAGGACGAGGAAGCCACGGTTGAACCAGCTGGCAAAGAGGTGGCGGAAATCGAGATCAAGCGCCATCAGCGCATCTTCATGTTTGCCCAGCCGCAGAAGGTCAGCGCGCATTTTAACCAGCGCACCGGTGGCGCCGGGTATCTGATTGAGGCGCCGTATCAGTTCCTGGCGTCTGGGCTCTGCGGCCATCATGACGGCGGCGTAGCTCGCTTTTGTTTCGCCGGCTTCATAGGTGTCGAGGGCGGCACGCACGCGCCCGGGATCCAGTGTCATGTCGCTTGCAAGATGCCGGAAAAACGCGAGTTTTTCGTCGTCGGAAAAGCCCGCATACCGGTCGAGGATGGCGCGGGCGACGGTCAGCCCGGTTATCTCTCCCTTGGCGCCCATCAGCTCGGCGGTCAGATCACCGATTGGTCCCTGGCTGACGTCGCCGACACCCGACCGCCCGTAGCGGCGGTCGAAAAGTGTGGAGAGCAGGTCAGCGAGCTTCGTCACAGCGCGGTTCCCATTACGAAGTCGGGCAGCCACAATGCGATGCCCGGAAAAAGGCACAACAGCAGGATGGCCACAATCATGCAGCCGACATAAGGAAGCGACCCGACGAGGATCGTCTTGAGCTTGATGTCCGGGGCGATGCCGTTGATCACATAAAGATTGAGGCCAACAGGTGGCGAGATCAGCCCGATCTCCATGTTGATTGTCAGCACCACAGCAAACCAGATGGGATCAAAGCCCGCAGTGGTGATGATCGGCAACAGAATGGGGGCGGCCATCAGAATGACGGCAACTGGCGGCAGAAAGAAGCCGGCGACCAGCAGGAAGAGATTGATCGCGGCCATCAGGACCCAGCGGTTGGTATCAAGCCCGCCGATCCATTCCGCAATCGACTGGGTGATAAAGAGCGAGGACAGCATGTAGCTGAAGACACCCGCCGCGCCGATAATGAAAAGGATCATAACGGATTCTCGTGTGCTGTCGCGCAGTACTGCCCAGAGCTGGCGCGGATCCCACAGCCGGTAGATCACCATCGCAATGACCAGACACATCAGAGCACCCACGGCGGCTGTTTCTGACGGTGTCGCGATTCCGCCGTACATCGCGTAAAGCACGCCGAGAATGATGGCGAGAAAGGGCAGGACGCGGGGCAGGATCTCAATTTTCTGCTTCCAGGTATAGGTGGTGGAGCGGAGCACACGTGCATCACCCGACGCCCACGTGGAATAGAGCGACCAGGCCATAAAGAGGCTGACCAGCAAAAGCCCCGGCAGGACGCCCGCAAGGAAAAGCCGCCCGATTGATGTCTCGGTTGCGATGCCATAGACGATCATCGTAACGGACGGCGGGATCAGGATGCCCAGGGTGCCGCCGGCGGCGATAGAGCCTGCCGCGACACTGTCGGGATAGCCGCGTTTGCGCATCTCGGGAATGCCCATTTTACCGATCGCAGCACAGGTGGCGGGGCTTGAGCCGCTCATGGCTGAAAAAAGCGCACAGGCGCCGAGGTTCGAGACGACCAGCCCGCCCGGTACGCGCGTCAGCCAGCGTTCGAGTGCCTCGTAGAGGTCCGCACCCGCCCGGGTTGAGGAGATCGCGGCCCCCATAATGATAAACATGGGGATCGACAGCAGCGCAAAGTTGTCGAGTTTGCCAAAGAAAACCTCGGGCATGAGGCTCAACGACGACATTCCGTCAAAGAAAATCAGGAAAGAAGCGGCCACAAAGAGCAGCCCCGAGGCCACCGATATGCCGGAGAAAAGAACGATGATCGTGGCGCAGGCGACGATGGCGCCGAGAGACAGCGGTTCCATTATTCGGACCTTTCTGCAAGGGCCTCGGTGAGGCTGGCGTCGGGATCGATTCCAAAGGGGGGCTCAACGTCGCGCGCCATGGCCCAAGTATCTGCGAGAAGCTGCAGCGAATAGAGACCGAAACCCAGCGGCAGTGCGAGATAAGGCACCCAGAGTTTCGGGTTCCAGGGCGTGTTCGACGTCTCGCCCCAGTCCCAGGCCTCGTGCCAGAAATGATAGCCGTTCCAGACCATTATGCCGCTGACGGCAAGGGTCATCAGCAGCACGATGTAAGCCAGTCCTTTGCGTGCGCCCACCGGCAGCATCAGCGGCAGCAGATCAACATTCACATGCCCGCGCAGGTACTGCACATAAGGCAGACCGAGCATCGTTGCGGCAATCATCATGTAGGTGACGCCTTCGGTCTGCCAGACCGTCGAGCCGTTCAGCACAAAGCGGATAAAGATCATCTGGCAGGTCACACCGACGGAGATCACGATCAGTGAGGCGGAGACTACCCCCGACAGAACGCTCAGAAATCCTACAATGCGCAGAAAGATGTTGCCGCCGTGCTGTGCAGGCGCTGTTCCATGGGACGGTCCGGTCATGCGCGGCGTCTCCCGGTGTTTGGGGCTTCGGTAAGGTCCGGGGGCGGCCGGTGGCCGCGCCCCGGTTTGTTATATCACTCGACGGCGAGTGCCAGATCCAGCAGTTTCTGGCCGTCGGGCGAGCCTTCGAGGAAGGCTTTGTACGCGGTTTCCTGAGCAATCGCGCGCCAGGCGTTGAACTGCTCTTCCGTCATGTCGGCAATCTCAACACCATTCTGAGCGAAAGTATCGCGTGCGGCGCCGTCTTCTTTCTTGGCTTCTTCAAGATAGAAGGCTTCGGCCTTTTCGGCGGCTGCCATCAGCGCTTCCTGCTGCTCGGCACTCAGCCCGTCAAAGACCGATTTGTTCATCAGCATCGGCTGATACATGAACCACAGCGCATACTCGCCCGCGGGCGTGAAGCAGGCGACCTGCTCATAGATGCGGTAGGAAACGAAAGACGATGAGGATGTATTGGCAGCATCCAGAACACCCGTTTGCATGGCGTTGTAGATTTCTGCAGAAGACATCGATGCAATCGACGCTCCTGCGCCGGCCAGCATCTGCTCAAACGCCTTACCGGCCGCCCGCATCTGCTTGCCTGACACATCTTCCGGTCCGGTCACGCATTCTTCTTTACCGGCAAAGCCCCCCGCTAGGTATCCGTGCACCAGCACCATCACGTCATCCTCGGCAAGGATCTTTTCGATCTCTTCCATGAAGGGCGATTCGTTCAGGCGTGCAGCGTGGTCGTGGTTTTTTACCAGCCCCGGCATCAGTGTCAGGTTATAGGCATTGCGCAGACCACCCGCATAAGAGAGCGGGAATACGATCATATCGACCTGGCCACGGGACAGAGGCTTGTACTGCTCTCGTGCCTTGAAAAGCGACTGGCTCGGGAAAATCTGCAACTCAAGGCCGACGTCAGCCGCAGCGACTTCATCGGCAACGATTTTTGCGACCTGATGGCGGACGTCGCCTTCGGACCATTGATGTGAAACCCTGAGTTGCTGGGCCTCTGCGCTCAGTGTGAACGCAACAAGTGCGGCCGCGGCGGCCGTGGCTTTGAAAAACATGCTTTTCCTCCCTCTGGTTTGCCCCCCGGAAGGGGCACAGCATGCCCGACACTTGCAGCGATTGTCCGTTACGTCAAGTTTTGTATACAATAACTGCCTTGTTGTGTGATCAACGTATCCATTGTATGCATGAGCGATGGGACAAAAGCGTTCAGACGCCATCGCCGACACGCTTGAGGGGCTGATCCTTGACGGGTCTTTTGAAGACGGACAGCGTCTGGATGAGGTACAGCTGGCGGAGCGGTTCGAGGTCTCGCGCACGCCTCTGCGCGAAGCGCTGCAGCGGCTTGCGATCTCCGGACTGGTCGAGCAGATTCCGCGGCGGGGGGTTTTTGTGCGCCAGCCGGGTCCGGTGGAGCTGGTTGAGATGTTCGAGGTGATGGCAGAGCTTGAAGCGGTCTGCGCGCGGCTCGCCGCAGAGCGCATTACCGATGAGGCGCTGAAAGATATGCGCCGTGCCAATGCAAGCTGTCGCACGGCTCTCGATGCGCGGGATACAGATGGCTATTATCGCGAAAATGAAGGATTTCACGCAATTCTGTACCGGCAGTCCGGGAACTCCTTTCTGGAACAGGAATGCCGGCGTCTGCACCGCCGTCTGACCCCGTTCCGCCGTTTGCAGCTGAGGCTGCGCGGGCGGATCAGGCAGTCGATGGCTGAACACGAAGCCATCGTTGATGCTCTGGAACATGGCGATGCGACGCTTGCGGCGGATCGTGTGAGGGCGCATGTTTCGGTGCAGGGGGAAAAGTTCTTTCACCTGATGCGCAGCCTGAAGACGGCAGCGGAATAAAGTTTCCGATGGTCTGTACCGGGGTGTAATTCTGATCAGGCAACTCAGACCGGATCAAAATACAATCGGCAGGCCCGCGCCGGGCAAACGGCCCGATGCGACAGTGTTGCACGACGCGAAAACCGCCCGGTAAAACGACCCCTGCCGTCATCCCGAACGGCGGAAAGGCAGGAGCGCGGGATCAGATCTCCAGAACAGTGCTGCCTGTCGTCTGGCGCGCTTCCAGCGCTTCATGGGCTTTTGCCACATCGCTGAGGGCAAAACGCTGCCCGATGTTAATTTTCACTTCTCCCGCCAGCACCTTATCCGCCAGATGCTTTGCCATCGCCTGACAGGTTTCATGATCTCCGATATGCGTAAAGAGCGTCGGACGGGTGATTTTCAAAGACCCCTTTTTGCCCAGTATACCGACATCAAAAGGCGGCACCGGTCCGGATGCATTGCCAAAAGAAACCATCATCCCGAGCGGCTTCAGCGAATCGAGCGACCCTTCGAATGTGTCTTTGCCGACAGCATCCATCACGACATCGACGCCCTTTCCTCCGGTGATGCTGCGCACCTGTGCCGCCCAGTCACCGCTGCGGTAATTCAGGCAATGGGTGGCGCCATGATCGAGTGCCAGCTGGCATTTTTCGTCGGTGCCCGCAGTGCCGATGAGAGTAATCCCTTCTGACCGCGCCCACTGGCAGGCCAGCAGTCCTACACCGCCGGCGGCGGCATGAAAGAGAACAGTATCGCCGGCGCTCAGCGGTGTCGTGCGGTGAAAGAGGTATTCAACAGTCATACCCTTGAGCATCATCGCGGCACCCTCTTCAAAGGAAATGCCTTCGGGCAACGGGCAGACCTGTGCGGCAGGCATCACCCGTGTTTCAGCGTAGGCGCCGGGCGGATTGGACGCATAGGCGGCACGGTCGCCAGGTTTCAGGTGTGTGACGCCTTCGCCCACCGCTTCGATCACGCCGGCGGCTTCCATGCCCATCGCATGCGGCAGCTGCAGCGGGTAAAGCCCGGTGCGCTGATAGACGTCGATGAAGTTAAGCCCGACGGCTTTGTGCGCGATCCGGACCTCTCCTTTGCCCGGTTCGCCGATCTCCCGGTCCACCAGTCTGAAGTTTTCAGGCCCGCCGTGTTCTTCGATGATTGCTGTCAGTGCCATATCGTGCTCCTCCGCTTTGTGCGCATGTGAGGCTATTCCGCAGGGGATATCAATCCTCTGCGCATCTGCCGGTTGTGATCTTCCGGCATTTTCCGCGCGCGCGGGTGTTAAGCATCCCGGCAGACTGCGGGGCCCGGGCGGTGGTGGTGGCGGCATTTTCGCGCGGATGACATGTGCCGCGCGACGCGTACCGTTTCGACGGGTGTCTGGTCAGGACATCCTGCGGCCGCCGGCATCGAGAAACCAGTCATCGGGGTAGGGGTACCACCATTCATGCCGTATCGGTTTGTGATCGAGGATCACCATTTTTGACCGGCGGAAAGTGTCCAGCCCCATCCGGCTGAGCTCCCGTCCGATCCCGGAGGCTTTCCAGCCGCCAAAGGGCAGAGCGTCGTTGTCGATCATCGGATTGTTGATCCAGACCATGCCCGCCTCAAGCCGGTCATGGGCATCATGAGCCTCTTCAAGTGAGGTGGTAAACACGCAGGCGCCGAGGCCGAATTCGGAGGCATTCGCCGCCGTGATGGCAGCGTCGAAATCCGGTACGCGCATGATTGCTGCAACTGGTCCGAAACACTCCTCGTGCAGAATATCCATGTCACCGGTGCAACCGGTCAGGATGGTCGGTTCATAAAACCAGCCCGCTGGCTGGTCAGGCGGTCTCCTGCCGCCACAAACGATTGTGGCCCCTTTGGCGACAGCATCTGCGACGAGGCGTTCGACCTTGTCGCGTGCGGCCTCACTGACCATCGGGCCTATTTCGGATTTATCCAGTCCGTTGCCGATGCGCAGGCGAAGGGTTTCTGAACTGAAGGCATCGACAAAAGCGTCATGCACGCTTTCCACCACATAAAGTCTTTCGGTTGAGGTGCAGACCTGGCCCGTCATATGAAAGGCGCCGGTAACGGCCCCGGCGGCGGCAATATCAAGCGGGGCATGTGCGCTGATGATCATCGGATCCGAGCCGCCGGCCTCGATCACAGCCGGCTTGAGATGTGCCGCTGCGGCCATTGCCACCCTGCGCGCGGCAGAGACCGATCCGGTGAATGCCACTGCATGGGTGTGTTTGCTGGAAACCAGTGCTTCGCCCACAGCGGCCCCGCCGGGCAGACAGGCAATCAGACCGTTCGGCAGTACGGAGAACACCTTCATGAATTCGAGTGTGCAGAGTGTCGTCGCCTCGGCGGGTTTGATGACACAGCCGTTGCCCGCCGCAAGTGATGCCGCGACCGTCCAGCACATCAGAAGGACCGGAAAGTTAAAGGGCATGATATGCACTGATGTGCCCAGGGGCTCGTATTTCGCAAACTGCAATGAACCCGCCTGGGTTGTGCCCGCGATTTTGCCGGCGTCATCCCGGGCCATTTCGGCAAAATACCGGAACACTGGCGCGCAGTTTGCAAGCTCGCCGATGGCCTCGGGGTAGGGTTTGCCCATCTCGCGGCTCATCACAATGGCGCAGTGGCTCAGATCGGCGGCCTCAATGTGTCCGGCGAGATCATGAAGACGCTTTGCGCGCGTTTTTGCATCGAGGGCGGCCCACCCTTTCTGAGCGGCCGAAACGGCAATGAGGGCCGCATCGATCTCATCGGGAGTGACCTCGGCGCGGTGCCCGACCTGATCCAGAGTGGCGGGATCGGTTACCGCGCAGGCCTCACCGGCGCTGGCCGGAAATTCAGGCGAGATGAAATAGCGGCCGTTCAGGATGTCTGTCATCGGTTCGTCCTTGTGCTCTGCAGGGCCGGTCCCGCGCCAGGTTCGCCCAAAACTGCGCGGGCGGCGGGTTAACGGGCCGCCCGCCTTATCGGATCATGTAGACCTTGCGGATTGTCTCATGCACGGTGCAGACGCCCTTCCAGTCTTTGGGAAAGAAGGCCGCCGTGTCGGGTCGTATTTCGATCACTTCGCCGCTCTCGTTCACATAGGTGCAGCGCCCTTCAAGAAAGTGGCAGAACTCATCCGAAGTCACGTGACAGCCCCATTTGCCGGGCGTGCAGATCCACATGCCACACTCGGACCGGCCCTCAGGGCCTTTGTGCATCACGACCCCGCTGACGCGGGAGGTACCTTCGATCATCGTGGGAATGACGCCCCAGTCGACCGTTTCGGTGACGGAGCAGGGGTCGCGCAGAACAGGTGTTTTCATCGGATGCGTGCCTCAGGTGAGCATATAGCTGTTGCGGGTTGTCTCAAAGATTTCGGCTTCGCCGGTCCAGCCGGCGCGAAAAACCACAGCGGTGCCGGCGGACACATCGACGACTTCGCCGTTGTCATGCCGGTACTGCGCGCGGCCCTGCATAAAGTAACAGAACTCATCACGTGGCACGGCAATGCGCCACCGGCCGGGCGTGCAGACCCAGATGCCGCATTCGGGGCTGTTGCCAGGCCCCTTGAACAGAAGCCGCCCGTTGGAATGAGAGGCCCCTGACAGCGCGTCGGGCTGCGGGCCCCAGTCCGCCAGATCATCATAGCTGGTGGCATCATGGATATGCGGCGCTGTGGCGCTCAGCTCTGTCATTCCGCCAGCGCCGACAAAAGTTTTGCAGCTTTCAGCGGTCCTTCGCAGGCCTGCATGTGTCTGGAAAGATCTGCGAGTTTACCCGCCATTTCGCTGTCATTCAGGCAGGCTTCGATCTTTTCGATCAGTTCGTCGTCGGTCCAGTCATAGCGGTCCGAGCGGAAACCATACCCGGTTTCCTGCACGCGCATCGCGTTGTCATGCCCGTCCCAGACATAGGGCATGATGATCGCTGGTTTCCCGAAATAGAGGCATTCCGTGAACGAGTTATTGCCCCCGTGGTGGATGACAACACCGACCTCGGGAATGACCGAAGGCTGCGGATACCAGCCTTCGATGATCACATTGGGCGGGATGTCGGAGTATTCCTCTTTGTAATCCCCGACATTGACCAGCGCACGGTAGCGCGTCTTGCCGATCAGCGTGATCAGTCGCTTGAGAAGATCGGTGTCACCGGCACCGAGAGAGCCGAAAGAAACGTAAAGCAGCGGCCCGTCGTTGTTGGCGGCAAACTCAGGCACCTCCCAGGCGGCATCCTCACGCACGCAGCCTTCAAGATACTGGAAACGCTCAGGATCGAGCGGATTTTCCCGCGTATATGTCAGCGGCTGCGGGTAGAGCATCAGGTTCATATAGGGCGAGGGCTCGAAGAATTCCCCGATCTTATATGCATCTTCCCCACACCCGGCGAGAAAGGCGTTAAAATCCGCGTGGATCGGCGCGATGACCTCTTCGAACTTCGCCCGGAAGGCGGCGTGGCCTTCGGTGTCGTTCTCGGCCATGCCCGACAGATGCGGCGGAATGGCGGGATCTTCGATTTCGTTTTCGGAGCATGAGATGATCCGCACCCACGGCACGCCATACTGTTTGATTGCCGGAAAAAGGATCACGTTATCCACGGCGATCAGATCCGGTTTGATTTTGTCCAGTACGGCCGGCAGATCTTTCTGCGCCCATTTGGCGCTGTCCACGATCGCTTCCCAGCATTCCTTTACATAGTTGTCGATCTGATCAATCGGTGCTTTGCGGAAATTGGGGATATGGCCGTTGATGAAATCCTCCCAGAACTTTGCCATCTGCTCAGGCGGCATCGGCTCGGACAGTGCCACCGGATGGGCTTCAAAACCGTAACCTTCGTAGATCTCCGTAAAGCCGGGATCAGAGAGAAAGACGACCTTATGTCCCATTTTGCTCAGCGCCTGGGCGATGCCTACTGAATTGAGCGCCGGGCCGAAAGCAGCTTCGGGGAAAAGGGCAAAAGTTTTCTGTTCCATGGTGTCTCCTTTGACAGGGTTCATTCGGGAAAAATATGTGTGTCTTTTGCAGACCAGCTGACGGTGATCTGCCGGCCCACCACGGGGGCGTTGCCGTCTGCTTCATCTGCGGTCATGCGGGCAATGACCGGTGCGTCGGCGAGTGCGGTGCTGATATGCACCAGCAGATCGAGCCCGTGATAGGCCAGGGCCGTTATTTCTCCGGTCAGGCTGTTGTCGCCCGTCCCGCCCACCCGCAGCCGTTCGGGCCGGATGGCCGCAACAACCTGCGTGCCGGTGGGCGCGGCGCGGCCATCGGTTTTCACCGGAGTGCCATCGCGCGTGGCAAATCCGTTGGCCCTGCGGCTGACCGGCAGGAAGTTCATTACCCCGATAAAATCAGCAGCAAAGCGGGTGCCGGGGCTTTCATAGATTTCGTGCGGTGTTCCGACCTGCAGCAGCGCGCCGTCCTTCATAATCGCAATGCGGTCGGCCATCACCAGCGCTTCTTCCTGATCATGGGTGACCACGACAAAAGTGATGCCGAATTCATGCTGAAGCCGTTTGAGTTCGAGCTGCATCTCGCTGCGCAGTTTTTTGTCGAGCGCGCCGAGCGGTTCGTCCAGCAAAAGCACCTTTGGCCGTTTGACCAGTGCGCGGGCCAGTGCCACGCGCTGTCTTTGACCGCCGGAGAGCTGATCAGGTTTGCGTTTCGCCAGATGTCCCAGCTGAATCACGTCGAGGATTTCGCTGACCCGCGAGGCCGTTTCGGCCTTTGGCAGGCGGTCCATCTCGAGCCCGTAGGCGATGTTCTGCGTGACCGTCATATGCGGAAAAAGCGCGTAGGACTGAAACATAAGATTGAGCGGGCGCCGGTTGGGGGTGAGCCCCGCGATTGATGTGCCTTCAAGCAGTATGTCGCCGTCTGTCAGGTCCTCAAAGCCGGCAAGCATCCGCAGCAGCGTTGTCTTGCCACTGCCGGAAGCGCCGAGCAGCGCAAAGAACTCGTTTTCAGCGATGTCGAGCGACAGATCCGCTACCGCACGCACGCTGCCAAAGGCCTTCGAGACGTTACGGATGCTGAGAAAGGGGTGTGTCACTGGCCGGGCAGCTCCCCTTTGTTCAGCCGCTGTGACAGGGCAAGTGCCACCACCGAAACGGCCATCACCAGCGTTGCAAGAGCATTGATTTCGGGCGTCACACCAAAGCGGATCATCGCGAAAATCTGCATCGGCAGGGTGATTGATGAACGGCCCGCCCCGGCGGTGAAAAAGGCGATGATGAATTCATCGACCGAGAGGGTGAAAGCCAGCAGCGCGCCGGCGATGATCGCCGGCATCAGAACCGGAACGACCACGCGCCTCAGTGTGGTAAAGGTTGAGGCGCCGAGGTCGCCGGACGCTTCAACGATCGACCAGTCAAAGTTTTTCAGCCGCGCACGGACCACCGCGCAGACGAATGCGAGATTGAACACCACATGGCTGACGATGATCGTATGCAGCCCCATTTTCACGCCAAGCAGCGAGAAGAACGACAAAAGCGCAATGGCGAGCACGATGTCGGGGATGATCATCGGCGCGAAGATAACGGTTTCCAGCCATTTGCCGTTGCGACGCCGTATCTCGACGCCAATCGCAAGCAGAGTTCCCAGAACTGTGGACAGCGCAGTTGAAAAGAGCGCCACGACAAGGGTATTGCCGGCAGCCTTCAGGATATCATCATTGGCGAGCAGGGCACCGTACCATCGGGTGGAAAACCCTGTCCAGGCCGTGGGCAGCCCGCCTTCGTTGAAGGACAACCCTACGAGAACCGAAATCGGAATGTAGAGGAAGGCGAAGACCACGCCGAGGATCAGAAGCATGAGGCGAAAGATGTGGCGCTCAGCCATCGCGCGCCCCTTTCCCGCCGGAGGCCCTGTCGGCGATCACAGCCTGGCCCATCAGAAGGCCCAGCATCACAGCAATCAGCACCATCGACAGAGCAGCGCCAAAGGGCCAGTCGTTGGCGGTCAGGAACTGCGCATAAACCAGATTGCCGATCATCTGGAACTGGCCGCCACCGAGCAGGGCGGGTGTCACGAAGTTGCCGATCGACAGCACAAAAACGAAGACGAAGCCGGTTGCGATGCCAGGCACCGTCATCGGCAGGGTCACGCGGCGAAAGGTGGTCCATGCAGAGGCCCCCAGATCACGTGAGGCCTCCGTGACTTCAGGGTTGAGCCGGGACAGCGGCGCATAGCAGCTGAGGATCACAAACGGCAGATAGTTATAGACCAGCCCGATCACGACAGCCTGCTCGGAGTAGAGCATCTGGGGCAGTTCGCCTTCATATCCGACCCAGCGGGCGAGGTTCACGATAAGCCCCTCGCGGTTCAGCAGAACGATCCAGGCATAGGTGCGCACCAGATAGTTCGACCAGAAGGGCAGCACCGCGAAAAAAAGCAGCATCGGCTGGTGGCGGCGCGGCATGGCCGCGATGGCATAGGCCGCCGCATATCCGAGCACGCAGGCGATGGCGGCAGAAAGCCCGGCAATGCCTGCGGATTTCAGGAAGATCCGGAAATAGAGCGGGTCAAAGACCAGCGCCAGGTTTTCCAGCGTCCAGGTGTATTCAATGCCGCCATAGAGCCCGCGCCGGAAAAACGCGAGCACGAGGATCAGCGCGCAGGGCACCACCATGAGCCCGAAGAGCCAGATCATGGCGGGCGTCATCAGGAGCAGCGGGCGTCGGTCAGCGGACATTGAAAACCCTGCGCCGGCACGCGCCGACAGCGGTTGAGGGGAGGGTGGGCTCCGCCTGCATCTGCACAGCGGAGCCCGGGAGGATCAGTTTGCTTTGATCTCGGACACCAGGCGCGAATAATCGCGCTGTGCCGCGCCGACATCGCGCAGCTGTTCAAATTTCAGCATGTCCTCGGGCGACATGCCCATGTTGGGGAAAGTCTCTATGAGCGAGGCATCAACGCCCGACATCGCGGCCTCGTTGGGGACTTTATAGAGGATGTTCTCGGCCGCCCAGCGATGGTTTTCGGCATCCAGGATATAGTTCACAAAGTCATAGGCGGCGTCTTTGTTTTCTGAAGCTTTGAGGATCACCATCGTATCGACCCAGAGATCGGAGCCTTCGGACGGAATCGTATATTTAATGTCTGCGTTTTCGCCGATGCCGTAGTTGCACCAGCCGTCCCAGGCCTGCACCAGTTCCGCTTCGCCGGAGACCAGTTTGGCGTAAAACGTGGTGTCGTCATAGGCCAGCAGGGTGCCTTTCGCGTCGATCAGCAGATCACGTACTTCGGCCATTTTGTCGCTGTCGGTCTCGTTCACGGAATACCCCAGAGCAAGCTGTCCTGCCGCCAGCAGCCACCGGTCTGTGGCAAGCATTGTGGTTTTTCCGGAAACGTCTTCGGCGGGTTTCAGCAGATCGTTCCAGGACGTCGGCTCATCGACAAGGTCAGAACGATAGCAAAGCCCGGTCGTGCCCCAGGCATACGGAACAGAGAATGCGTTGCCCGGATCATGCGGCAGTTCGGTCGCCTGCGCGTAAAGGTTGGCGATGTTGGGGATTTTGTCGTGGTCCAGGTCTTCTGTAAGGCCGAGGTTGTGCAGCACTTCGGCAAAGGGCGAGGAGACAAAAACAACGTCGTAGCCCACCCCCTTTGACGCGATCAGCTTGCCCATGATTTCTTCGTTTGTGGCATGCAGCACCAGTTCGGCCGTGTGGCCGGTTTCGGCGTTGAAGCTGTCGATGGCATCGGCGGCCATATAGCCGTCCCAGTTTGACACTGTCAGCGGCTCTGCGAGGGCGGGCAGGCCAAAGGTGGTCAGGGTTGCTGTCATCCAGATACTGCAGTGCAGGTGGTGGCGTTTCATGGCGGTGATCTCCTTGGAAGGTCTGTTGGACTGTCAGGGATGCAGGCCCTGAGAATTGACTTGCGATTCTATGTGACCGCTCTAGGGTCAGTATTAATGATACAAATTATACGTCAATTTGTATTTGCGGTCTTTTTTCGCCTTTGCGGAATGATCCCCGGGACAGGCCACCGGAACTTTGTTAGGCAGGGTTAAGTGATGCCGGTATCGCGTAGTAACACGCGACAGAACCACTTCAAACTGGCCCGCCAGATCACGGAGATTGTGCTGGAACGCGGGTTTGCTGAGGGGGATCATCTTCCGGAAGCGATGCTGTCAGAGGCCTGTGGCGTATCGCGCACTCCCGTCCGGTCAGCGTTTAAGATACTGGAAGATAAGAACATAGTGCGGCGCCGTGAGGAGGGCGGGTATATCCTCAACCAACCGCCCGAGAAAGTTGCTGCCGACAGTGCAGCGGCGCCCGATGATATGGAAGGCTCCCTTGCGGAACGCATTCTGTCGGACCGCGCCGAGCGCCGGATCGCGGATGTACACTCGGTCAGTGCGCTCTCGCGGCGATATGACAGCTCACGCTCATCGGTATTAAATGCGCTAAAAATACTGTCGTCAGATGGAATCGTCACGCAACTGCCAGGCCGGGCCTGGGCTTTTCAACCTATGCTGGATACCCCGAATGCGGTTGACGAGAGCCTTGCCTTCCGGCTGGTACTGGAGCCACAGGCTATTCTGGCCGCTGGCTTTCAGGTGGACAGCCAGAAAATCGGTGTCATGCGTCAGCAGACCGAAGAGTTTCTTCAGCGCCCGGACGGTAAACTCAGCTCAGCCACGTTTCTGCATCTGGACTGCGCCTTTCACAGCTTTATAGCGGAGTGCTCGGGCAACCGGTTTGCGCGGGGCGTGCTGCTGGCCCATCAGCGGCTGCGCCTGTCCACGCAAAAGGATCTTTCTATCGCTGATTTCCGGTTGCGCCAGTCGCTGCAGGAGCATCTGGGAATTCTGGACAGCCTGGAAAGGATGCAGCTGCAGCTTGCAGCCGATCAGATGGTCCTGCACCTGCGCCGCAGTCAGATCCGGAAGCCTCAGGCGATCAGCCGTGGCTTTGTGCCTCCCGGTCGGGGAGCTGCTCTGTGAACAAACCTGTCATCGCGCTTTTTCCCGAAGCGAGTTTTGGCTCCGCGTTGAACTGTGTGGGTATTGCACAGCAGCTTCTGCTCGAGGGGGCAGAACCGGTTTTTCTCTGCCACCCCGGGTTTAACGGTGTCTTTGCAGAATACGGGTTCAGAGAATACCAGCTGCCCGCGACCGCAGCACCGGGCCCGCAGACTGACGAGACCTGGCAGGATTTTGTCACTGCCCATGTGGCACATTTCAATCAGGATCCGATGGCACAGCTTTCCACCTATGTTGCCCCTACATGGGAGGCGATTGTCGATACTGCGATGCAGGTTGAAGAGGGTCTTGGACGGTTGCTGAAACGCATAAAGCCCTCAGGCATCGTGCTCGACAATGTCATTATGTTTCCCGCCGTTGCCAATGCCGGCGTGCCCTGGGTGCGTGTCGTGTCCTGCACGGAAACCGAGATACCGGATGAGAATGTCCCGCCCTATCTTTCCGGCATGACCGCGGATGATCCGGCACGCCCGCAGTTTGAGGCGGCCTATCTGGCGGCGACGCAGGCGGCGCACCGGCGGTACAACGCTTTCCGGCGCGACTGTGGTCTCGCTGCTCTGCCGCAGGGCCAGTTCCTCGAAGCATCGCCCCGACTTAATCTTCTGCTGGCGCCGTCGGCCATCAGGCATTCGCGCCGCAGCCCGTTGCCGGCGGAGCGGTTTGTTTTTCTGGAAGGATGTGTCCGCAAAGAAGCGCAGTTTGACCCGCCACCCCTCCCGGTCAATGAGGGCCCGATGATCTATCTGAGCTTCGGCAGTCTTGGTGCGATTGATACAGGTCTGATTTCTCGCATGCTCAGAACATTCGCAGAGTATCCTGCGCGGTTTTTCGTCAATGTGGGGGCGTTTCTTGAGAGCTACAGCAAGGTGCCGGACAATGTTTTCCTTGGCAGCTGGTTTCCGCAGCCCTCAATTGTGTCACAGGCGGATCTTTTTATTCATCATGGCGGCAACAACAGTTTCTGCGAGGCGATGTTCTTCGGCGTTCCTTCCCTGATTATGCCCTACTGCTGGGACGGCCATGACAATGCGACAAGGGCAGAGCAGACCGGTACCGGGGCGCATATGCATCGCGATAAATGGAGCCCGAAGGCGCTGGCCGACAGGATGACATGCTTGCTGGCCGATGACGTGATGCTGACCCGTCTGCGGCAGATCTCGGGTACGATGCAGGAAAGGCCGGGTACACAGCAGGCGGCGCGGTCGATTATGAATGTTCTCTGATCGCAGTCTGCCGCCCTGTTTGTTCTGCCCGGGATCATCCTGTGGAACTGTTCCTGTATGTTGTAGTGCGGGACCGGGCCGCTGTCCCAGGGTTCAGTAAAAAGGGGCACTGAAGAACCGGTCGTCGCAAGGATGTTTTTGAATGCCGGAGCTGAGTGCAGAACCGCTGGAAAATTTACCTGAAGGCAGCGGTTCACACCCGTCCGGCTTCAGAGGTTTACCGGGGGTGTGGTCACCGAGGTCAGCGTGGCGGTCGTCAGCAGGATCAGACAGACGGCCATCGCTTCCACTCCGATGGAACGGCGCAACCTGCGGGAGGCATCGGGTGTGCCGGTCGCAAAATCCGGCACCAGCCGCCACTTATTCCGCGCCGCCAGCAGCATCAGCCCTGAAACAACCATCAGCTTGACCAGCAGGGTCCGGCCGTAGGCCGTGGTGACCAGTGCGCTGAACGAACCGGTCATCAGTCCTGCAAAAGCGAGACCCGCAATACCAAGCACGGCCACAGTAACCATAGCGATCCTGCCGAAACGGTGCAGAAGCTCTGCAGCGCCCTGGTGATGTGTTGCGGTACGCAAAGGCGCGAGAGACCCGACCCAGAAGGCGGCAGCAATGAGATGGCATGTGAGTAAGAACGCGAGACCCCATCGCGGTTCGCCCAGAGAATGGCCGACAAAGGTATAAGACACAGCGACCAGAAGCGCCCCTGCGAG
The DNA here is from genome assembly GCF_012932215.1 of Roseobacter ponti. Taxonomy (GTDB): domain Bacteria; phylum Pseudomonadota; class Alphaproteobacteria; order Rhodobacterales; family Rhodobacteraceae; genus Roseobacter; species Roseobacter ponti. Next base: position 851,888 of record NZ_CP048788.1, read on the forward strand.
GGCGAGATATTTCGCGGCTGAAGTTTTCAGCAGCAGTGCCAGGATCAGAACCTCTCCTGTAGCGCGCCAGAGGGCCGCCGTTCCGAGGGGGCTTTCCCAGACGATCCCAAGCATCACCGGATCGACCGCTCCCGGCAGGCCCGCCCCGGATATCCGGGCAGCACGAATCCCGAAGCGCAGGGCCAGAACCATCAGACCGGTGAGAGAAGCAGCCAGCGCGATATTGCGCGCATGGCGCCGGCCATCAGCCGGCGCCTCAGGGAACACCGCCATAAAAAGCGGTCCGCCCATGGCCAGCAGAGCAGCGCCATACCCTGCAGCTTTCGCGACGATTGCGGTTATTGCCCATGCGTCGACCGGGGAGAGACCTTCCACGGCGGGATCAGTCCGCCAGCGTAAAGCTGAACGTGCCCTGCATCGGATGGCCGTCAGCTGAAAGCCCGCGCCAGTCGACGGTGTAGGTGCCGGCAGGCAGATCATCGGGCGGGCGGGCGCGGAATTCACTCACAGGTTCCATGCCCGTTTCGCGTTCAACACCGACCAACCCCTCAGGGCCGGTCATGGACACGGCGGTGACGCGCATCAGATCGTCAAATTCTATGGCGATTACATCCACCGCATCGACACTTGCCGCATCTGCCGGAGTGGTTTTTTCCGCTTTCGAATGCGCGAGCACCCCGGTCACCGTAAGACCTGACACGATCGCAGCGAGGGTGATCTGTCTCATTGTCGTTTCTCCAGTTTGTCGTGCTGCGCCCTTATTTCCGCAGGCCATGTGGACTTAATGTAACTCAGAACGGCGATGATCTCTGCATCGCTCAGCACGCCCTCATAGGCGGGCATACCGGTTGCAAAGTCCGGGTCACCGATGACTTCTGCCAGCCCGTATTTTGTCAGCCGGAAAAGAGCGTCACCGTCATGATGCCAAGTGTGACCCGTTGCATCATGCGGCGGGGCCGGACGCAACCCGTCGTCTCCGGGCACGCGCCAGTCGGGCTGACCCTGCAGGCCATCGCCGTGACACGCGGCGCACTCAGATGCGTAAACCTTCGCGCCGAGGGCCACGACACCGGCATCCCGGTCTCGCAGCACCACAGCCTGCGACAGGTTTTCAGGGTCAGTGGCGCCGGCTATCCCCGTCCACCTCGTTGTGAGAAATGCGGCGGCGAGCGCCGCGGCGGTTAACAATGCAAGAATTGCCTTGGATGTTTTCATCGGATTGTCCTCTCAGATAAAATGCGCAGGGTATCTGGCCTGCTGCGACCTGTGTGGTGAACTGAACCACGCCCATGGCAGGGCGCGGCATTCATCACACGGTGCGGGGCGGCTGCGGAGGATCTGAAAGGTTAATGCCACTGAGGCGCATATCGCGGCAGACCGCCAAGTTGGTTCTTGCAGGCGAGAGGCCGGCGCCCGCCCTCCCGGGCGGCAGAAGCGCCGGCAGGATGTGACAGCTGTGTGTGCTGTCAGCGGCGGCTTCACAGCAGGGCGGCACGTCGTCAGCCATCTCTGCCAGATGGGTGTGATCTGTGCCGGCATGGGGATGCACCGCGTCGGTCGTGCCGGAAAACGCGGCAAAGACTACAAATGTCAGGGTCAGAAGAAGGCGCAGGAGCATCATCGTGTATGTTTACGAACTCTGCAGGCAGCAAGGCAAGCCGGAAAGGTGGCGCATGCCGTGGCAGCGGATCAGTGCCGGTGTACGTCTTTTCCCGAGGCCATGGCCAGGTGATGGGCGCGGTGATGATCCTGGCTGGCCATCAGGCCGAAAAACCCGAGTCCTCTGATCCGGGCGGTTGTAGCCGGGTCACCTGAGGTGACGCGCAGCGCCACACCCTCCGCAGCGGCAGTGACCTTAACGGTCCATCGTGGATCGGTCGAAAGCTGCGCGGCATGCGCCGGCACCATACGCAGCACAGACGCCAGTGTATCAGCATCGCCGGTCGCAAATGCGCTGATCCCGCCGGCAACATCCGTTTCGGTGACTACTGCGCGGGTTACCAGCCGGTCCATATCCACCAGATGATCCCGCAATGCGGCAAAGTCGACCACGGTCCAGTCGGTTGCCGGATCGGCTTCCAACACGCGCACCACTTCTGCGAGGGCCGCGAAAGCGCCCTGGCCGGGTTCTTTCAGTATCGCATCGCCAGAAATGTCATCCGGTGCTGTTGTGCTGTGTGCATAATCGCCCGCCCCGGCGCCCCCGTGCCCGGAGCGGATCATCTGAGCTGCGGCGATTGACGCCCCGGCCGTCAGCGCCATTGCAATGAACACGATCCCTCGTCGCACAACAAATTCCTCCGATATCACTTACCGCAGTCTACCGGGCACCTGCGGTATCGCATATGATATCTGTCATGTCGGACTGGCGAGAAATTTTTATCGGCGCACCGGAGCGTGCTCTGGGTTGCGGCGCAGTTCTGTTCCGGCGGGACGACCCGGTGCACTTCATGTATCTGGTGCAATCAGGATCGGTTGCTCTTGAACGGGGGATGGCTGACGGAACGGCGCTGACACTGCATGTGGCGACCGCGGGCAATGCCCTCGCCGAAGCGTCGCTTTTCGCGGATGCCTATCACTGTGATGCCGTCGCGCGAACAGACGCCAGGGTCGCGAGGCTGACGCGTGCGGATTTTCTGACCCATCTGAAGCGCATGCCGGACGCGGCGCTCAGCCTGATCGGGACACATGCACGGCAAGTTCAGTCGCAACGCGCGCGCATCGAAATACTCCGGCTGCGGCGCGTGTCAGACAGGCTGGATGCATGGCTGGCGTTGCATGGCGCGCCCGCAAAAGGGCAATGGGTCAGGGTGGCCGACGACATTGGAGTGTCGCAGCCGGCGCTTTACCGCGAACTGGCGCGCCGGCGCGGAAAAGCAGGCGCGGGCTGACTGCGTAACCGCTCAGGGCGGGCGCCCGATGCGACGGCATATCAGCCGGTGCAGGACAGGCAGCAGGGTCGGCGAAACGGTGACCGGGCCTGCACGGGACAATCCGAAGCGGGAAGGGACCACATTTCACCTGATCGCGCGTCCGCGAAAGGGTGCGTACCCGCCATGACAAAGCTGTGATTGCGGGTCGCCGCTTACCCGTTCGGAATCTCCGCGCGACGCACTATATTTATGATAAGCGATGGCCCGACGCAGGGACCGGGCATTCACATATCCGACAGGAGACAGCTCCATGACCGATGTTATTGCAACCCGCCGCACTTTGCTTGCCTCCGCAGGGGCGCTGATGATGACCGGCGCTTCGGGGCTGGTACTGCCCGCCCGCGCTGCGGGTTTTGCCCCGACACCCTCGATGCGGGGCGGGTCCAATAATTACCGGCCCGGAGCGCCGGTCGTGGACCGGATCGGCGGGGGCGGCTTCTGGATGACGGGCAGTGTTTTGCGCGCCGGCGACGGTGCGCCGCTTGCCGGCCAGCGCATTCAGATCTGGGCCCATACCACCGAAGGCCACGAACGGGATCCGCAAAGCCACGGCGCCACGCTGACCGATGAAAACGGGAGGTTCCGCCTTGAGATGCCACAGATCGTGCCTGCCTTTGGCCAGCCGCACGGGCATCTTGCGTATGACGATGACGCCTATAAAACCGTGTTCCTGCGTCCGGTGATGGCCAGCGCGAGTGATACCAGCCTCAATGTGGAATTTATCCTCCAGCCGGCCTGATCAGCATGGCAGGTGCTCCAGTGTCGACGCTCCGCAGTCTTGCTGTCTGGGCGGTTCTGCTTCCCGCGGTGCTCTTACCTCTCGCGATGGCGGCGGCGTCTCCGTTGCTGGCCTGGCGTGATCCGGTTTATATCATCGCAGGGTTCGCCGGGATTGTCGCCATGTCACTTCTGCTGGTGCAACCGCTTCTGGCGCGGGGCAGGTTGCCCGGTCTGAACATACGACAGAGCCGGACCCTGCACCGGATGACAGGCGCGGCCCTCGTCGCCGGTGTTGTCATCCATGTCGTCGGTCTCTGGGTTACCAGTCCGCCCGATGTCGTGGACGCGCTCCTCTTCCGCTCACCAACGCCGTTCTCGGCCTGGGGCGTGATCGCCATGTGGGCTGTATTTGCCGCGGCGGTGCTGGCGGTTTTCCGGCGGCGCCTGCGTCCGCGGCTCTGGCGTTTGGCGCATTCGGGTATCGCTGTGGTGATTGTCACAGGAACGGTTATTCATGCGCTGCAGATCGAAGGCACCATGGAAACGGCTTCCAAGGTGGCCTTGTGTGCTCTTGTGATCGCCGCGACCATAAGTGTCTTTGTCGCGAGGACCCGGGCAGGGGCAAGTTAGAGTTTTTTTCAAAATGCTAAGCGCCAGATGAAACCTGTGGTCCCGGGAGGGACGTGGATACCGGCGTGGCCGGAGTGTCGGTTGCTTCGGCGACGGAGAGCCGCGGGCGGTCAGAAATCCGCAGGAAGCTATGTGCACACCCGTGTGCGGTGACGGGCAATTTCTGACGCGCGCTGATCAGAAATTATGGCCCGCCCGGGATATATTGGTCCGGGTTCACGCTTCATCGTCTTCCAGCGGCGGGCACGACAGCCGCAAAGCGATCTCAAAAAAGTAATGCAGTGCGAGAGGCAGCAACGAAAGCGCGACCACACGGGTGTTCAGCGGCGTGTCCAGAACCACCAGTGTTTCATTTACCGCGATCACCATGATGGCAACCAGCGCGTAGAGCATGAGCAGGTGGCGCCGGAAGCTCATGGGCACGCGGGTGTCGTCGGTTACAGGTACAAAACGATCAAGAATATCGGTGTCCCCGCGGACGCCAAGCACCATCAGGCCCGCATATGCAGCACAAAAGATGCTGATAAGCCGCTGGCTGAACGAGGGGTCGGCGTACCAGATCTGAAACGCAAGAACTCCGAGTATCATCGTCATGGCCCGCAGGAACGCGGGGCGCGCCTGTCCGAAAACCCGGCGCTGCAACCGGACCGTCCCCGGCAGTGTGCCCCAGACCTGAGCCGCCTGAGCCAGAACCGCTGCCCAGACGAATGCGGTCGCCTCAGGCATGCCTGCTGCCCGCAGGGCCGTCCAGCCGCTGAGAAAAACCGCAGGCATCAGCAAGCGGCCCGGCGATACAGGGGGAAGGTGGCTCAGCAACAGCCACAGCAGCATTGAAAAGCGTTGCAGCGGGTTCATGCGGAAAAGGGTAAACTGAGGCTGTGGCAGGACTGCGGCACAGTCCGGGACATTCCGTGGCCGCGGGGTCGGTGCTGAGCGCCGGCTTGGGAAAGCCCGTTCTGGTTCCCCCTTAGACGTTATCAGAAATTGTGACTGTCTGACCGGGGCGGGCTTCTTTCCCCGCCGGCATTCGGCCCCGTTGCAAAACCTCGGCCTCGCCTGTGCCGTTTCCGGCCGGTGATCAGAATTTCAAACCCGCTGGGCACCCCGGATCCACTTGACGCCCACAGAGCTATGAAATAAACCCGGAATTCGCTGCGCGGGCGTTGTGTAGTGGTAAGACCTTAGCCTTCCAAGCTAATGACGCGGGTTCGATTCCCGCCGCCCGCTCCAGCAGCTAAGCTCATGATATATGATCATAATCGTTTTGTATTCGGCTGTGGTTTATCACCCCCGTCAACCCTGCCGCCCCTGTTCGCTCTGGCATACGACCGATGTATCAGGTCCGGTCCGATCACGCGGACTGCGGTGTTTCATGCGTCATCCGACACCACGGGTCACGGGCTGCGGCAGAGCAGCAAAGCTTTCTGAAAGCGGCAGTCTGGAACACACCGGGCGATTAAGTTCGTACGTGATTTTCGGCGTAAGACCCGGGATATCCCGCAGACGCCGTGATCTGTTGTCCAGAGCGGGAAAAAAGAGGCCCTGCCATCCGTCCCAACCGGAAATCTTCATGAAACAGCATCTGCTGGTCCGGGTTCATGTCAGAACACCGAGTTAGAGCAGGATCGGCTCCGGAGCCGAATAAGGGTAAGACGATGCCAATTTTTCGCCCTTTTTATCAGTACAGTGACGCTTCAGAAATTGTTCCAGGAGAAAACGGCATGTCAGCGTGGCCAGATCCCGGTGAGTTCAACGTCACCATTCGCGACGAAACCCTGCACAGCACCGAAGTCACAGAAATCCTGCTCAGGCTCTGCTCATACCGTCTGTCGGCGCGCGATCTGATTTCCGAGCGTGTTGAGGCTGAATGTGATGAACGTCTGGCCGACAAGGCCGGGCGCACCGGCCCTCGTCATGTTCAGCCGGACGAAGTCGAAAAAACCCTGAACACGGGCACATCACCCCGGGCACCGGACGTTGGCAGGAGGATCGCTCTTGCGCTTTCAGCTTTTGAAAACAACGGGTTCGTGCTGCTGGTCGACGACAGGCAGATCGAAACGCTGGAGGAACAGATTGACATCAGTGAAAGCTCGATCGTGACCTTTCTCAAACTCACGCCGCTTGTCGGGGGATAGAGTTTGTCCGGATTCTTCAGCAGATTGACGGGCCCGGGAACGCCCGTCGAAAGGGTCAGCCCGGTTCCCAAAGTCTCACGTGCTGATGCCCTGTCGGGTACAGACTTCGGGCGGTTGGTGCAGGCGATTGATGCCGAAATGGCGGCGGCCTGTGAGGACGAATACGGATATCGGTACCAGTTCAGACCATCTGACAGCGAAAGCTACAAAGAGGTTATGAAAGACCGGGAGAAAGCCGCTGATCTGGCGCGCTTTCTTTTTAAGAACCGCAGACAGATTATCGCACCGGTGCGCGGTCGCCAGTATGACTGGGACAAGTCGCTCTGGCGCGGGTTTGCCATCTTTACCGGTCTGATGCGATCCGCACTTCCGCTTGGGGCGGAAGAGATTTTGTCCTGGCTGACCGCGTTGAAACGCGATTGTGACGCCGGCGGAGAGGGGCGCGGCGGACGACATATCAGGCTGAATGAATGGCCGGTCGGGTTCATGGTGCAGGCCGTCGAGCGCGCCGGCAAAAAAGAACCACTGTCGGAAAATGCGCTGGAAGGCCTCAGGGAGCTGCTGACCTGGAAGGAAATGACCCGGGACAATTACTACGGCACAGATTTCGCAAAGGTGCGCACGCGTGTTGAATACCTGATCGGGGCCGCGGCCGGGGCGAAGACTGAGGTTTTGCCCTACAGGAAGCTCTCCGGCGATCACTTTGGCGAAACGCTCGAAACCGAACTCAATGCTCTGCCACCGGACGAAGCGGCGAAATGGCACCGCGTATTCAATCTTGCCTCCGGAGCAAGCGGCAGCAAACCGACAAAAAAGTATCTTGACCACGCCCGGGAACTGAAAGATGACCTTGGCAAAGACTGGGTGCGAAGCCATGTGCAGAACTGGATGAGCCACGCCCTGACCGCCGGAACGGTCGAGGTCAGGCGTGCCCAGACTTTTGAAGATCAGGAATACGTCTGGTCGGAAAACACCGTCTTCACCAGGTCGAATGTGGTTTTACTCAAAGGTCTGGTCTGGATCTGTCAGGGTTTTCAGGATGCACGGACCATCAACCTTGTCGCCGATCTGTGCGAAAAATCGATGACAAAAGTACCTGGTGTCGGATCTGCAGCGCAGGCAACTGCGAATGCCTGCCTGTGGTATCTTGAGGTCACGCCGGGTGCTGAAGCAACCGCAAGGCTGTCGCGGCTTTCGACAGCTATCAAGCAGAAAACAGTGCAGAAAAAGGTGGCTGAGATTGTCGCCAGAAAGGCGGATGCCGCCGGGATCACCACCATTCAGCTGGCAGAACGCGTCGTTCCGACCTACGGGCTGACCATGGGCGAAAAGAGTGTCGCTTTTGACGACTACACGCTGAGCCTTCGCATTGAGGGGCCGGGAAAGATCACGCAGACCTGGTTCAGACCGGATGGATCGGTTCAGAAGACAGCGCCGAAATTCGTCTCCGCAAAGACGTCGCTGAAGGACAGGCTCAGCAGGATCAAAGCCGAAGCTGCCACGATTAAAAAAGTTCTGACCTCGCAACGCGATCGCATCGACCGGCTGTTTGCTGAGGATGTGGAGTGGCCTTTGGACGAGGTTGAGGCCCATTATGTGGGACACGATCTGCTTTGCCGGATTTCGGAGCGCCTGATATGGGATCTGCAGACCGGAAGCACCCGCACCGGCGCGATCTGGCGGGATGGTGTCTGGCAGGATGTCACCGGTGCAAAGGTTAACACCGCTGATGACACCACGGCGCGGCTCTGGCACCCGATTGACCGGGATACCGACCGGGTCATGGCCTGGCGTATCCGCCTGGCCGAGCTGGAAATCGTTCAGCCCACCAAACAGGCGTTTCGCGAAGTCTATCATGTGACTGATGCAGAACGGAGCACGCGTATCTATTCCAACCGGATGGCGGCGCATATGCTCAGGCAGCACCAGATGGCAACGCTGATGGCCGCGCGCGGCTGGCGGTACCGGTTGATGGGTGCCTATGATGACGGTGTCGATGATCAGTGGGCCACAAAAGACTTTGTGACGAGCGATCTGACAGCCGAGTATCTGCTTCACACAAACTGGGATGAGGACAACTGGAACGACGCCGGGATCTACCTTTATGTCGGCACGGATCAGTTGCGCTTTTCACGCGGCACTGACCGGGTGCCGCTTGAGGAAGTGCCGCCGCGGTTGCTGTCGGAAACGCTGCGCGAGGCGGATCTCTTTGTCGGCGTCGCCAGCGTCGGGAATGACCCTGCATGGGCGGATCAGGGACCGACGCCCGAGGCACGGAATTACTGGCAGAGTTATTCTTTCGGTGAACTCGACGGTTTCGCCGAAACCCGCAGGGAGGTTCTGCAAGCGGTTCTGCCACGGCTCAGGATCCGTGATGTGGCCCATATCGAGGGCAGGTTCCTGATCGTGGATGGCAGGCTGAACACATACAAAATCCATCTGGGTTCATCAAACGTCCTGATGGCGCCCGGGGATCGTTATCTGTGCATTGTCCCCGGCCGTGTCACCACAGCCGGGCAGGTCGCATTACCTTTCGAGGGAGACACCCGCCTGTCTGTGATCCTGTCCAAAGCGATGATGCTGGCTGACGACGACAAAATCGAAGCGCCCGATATTGTCAGCCAGCCGAAACGCTAGAGGCGGGCAGGGCGACACAGCAGGCTCTCACCGGCTGTGGCAGTCATTGGCCGGAGTGCCCTGGCCCGGGGCGCTGTCTGTGCCCTGAGCGTCATGCGCAACGAATGGCGCAGGCTTCGGCCAGTATGCGCTGACAAAGGTTCCCGCACCTTCCCGAATTTCGACAAACCCCTCGGCTTCAAGCGCGGAAAATGCGAGCCGCACAGTGTTTCCGCGTTGGCTTCATAGTCTTTGAGATCAACAGCTTTCATATCAGGTCTTCTTTCGATCCGGTTTTCCAGCCGGTGATTGCAACGCGCGCTGTCCGTGAACAGGTCGGGCGACAGCGCTGTCACGACTGCTCAGAAGCGTGAGGCGGGTGCAGAATGTCTTTAGAACGAGATCAGGAACCATCAGAGAACCGGTACAGTGGAAGTTCTTGGTAGCGGTCAGTCTCCTTGCGACGGGCGCTTGAGTTTCAGGCGCAGGTGATACGGTTTTGCTGTCTGCCCGCTCTGTTTCTATGGCGTTCTGACGGTTTCTGAACCGGGCAGGACCGGGCAGGGCAGATTTCCTGCAGCCCTTGCGCCGCCGCAAAAACAGTGAACTGACTGAGACGGGTCGCGCTGACCCGGTCAACGTGCCTTGCACCGCCACGATTCCTCTGACCGGTGCTTTCCGGCGTCTGGTGCGGGCGGCCCTGTCGGTATCCGGCCTGTGTCTGACCGGGCGGTCGCTCGGTCACCCGTGGCGGGACTGCGTCGCCTGGCCGCACAGCAAAGGCCGGTGTCTTGACCCCGCCCCAAGCAGCGGCCAGAAAAGGGCAGACGACAAAGGATGTTTCATGGCACGGCCCACACAAAAGGCTCCGGCAGCACCGGGGCAGACGGACGAACGTGCCCGTTCACGTAAGCTGGGCGCACTTGCGGCGCTGATGCCTTTTGTCTGGCCTTACAGACAACTGATGTTTTCTGCCCTTGCGGCGCTTGTGGTTACGGCAATGCTGTCGCTGACCCTGCCGCTTGCAGTGCGCCGGGTCGTGGATAATTTTGACACCAAAAGCGCGCGCGATCTTGATCTTTACTTTGCGGCGGCTCTTGGCATCGCCTGTTTGCTGGCTGTGGGTACGGGCGTGCGATATGCGCTGGTCACCCGTCTGGGTGAGCGGGTGGTTACCGACATCCGCAAGGCTGTCTTTGACCGCGTGATCGGCATGAGCCCCGCGTTTTACGAAAAGATCATGACCGGCGAAGTGCTGAGCCGGATCACAACAGATACCACGCTCATCCTGTCGGTGATCGGCTCTTCCGTCTCTATCGCGCTTCGTAACATTCTCATCTTTGCCGGTGGACTTGTGCTCATGCTGCTGACCTCGGCCAAGCTCACGGGGCTGGTGCTGCTGATCGTGCCGGCGGTGATCGTGCCGATTCTGGTACTGGGACGCAGGCTCAGAGTGCTGAGCCGCGAAAACCAGGACTGGATTGCGGCCTCCTCCGGCAATGCCTCGGAGGCGCTGAGTGCGGTGCAGACAGTTCAGGCCTTTACCCATGAAAGCGCCAGCCGCGGCCGGTTTGCCGAGATGACGGAGCTGTCATATGATGCGGCGCGACGGCGTATTTACACCCGCGCGATCATGACGGTGATCGTGATTTTCCTCGTTTTCGCGGGGATTGTGGGTGTGCTCTGGATCGGTGCCAAAGATGTACGGGCCGGGGAGATGACCCAGGGCGCTCTGGTGCAGTTCGTGATCTATGCGGTGATGGTTGCAGGCGGCGTGGCAGCGCTTTCGGAGATCTGGGGCGAACTGCAGCGCGCGGCCGGCGCCACCGAGCGGCTGGTCGAGCTTTTACAGTCCGAAGACAGCGTTACGGAACAAAAAGAGGCGGCGCGCCTTCCGCAGCCCGTCACCGGGCGGCTTACGTTTGAGGATGTCACTTTTGTCTATCCGTCGCGCCCCCTTGTGAATGCGCTCGACGGGGTCAGCCTGACCATTGAGCCCGGCGAGACCGTGGCCTTTGTCGGCCCGTCCGGCGCGGGTAAAACAACGATCATTCAGATGATCCTGCGCTTTTACGATCCGGTTTCGGGCCGCATCCTGCTTGATGGTGTCGATCTTGCCGACCTGCGGCGTGATGAGTTCCGCAAATCCGTGGCTCTGGTGCCGCAGGATCCGGTGATCTTTGCAGCTTCTGCCCGCGAGAACATCCGATTTGGCCGTCCGGATGCGACGGATGATGAGATAGAGGCGGCCGCAAAGGCCGCCGCCGCACATGACTTTATCACGGCACTGCCCGAGGGCTATGACGCCTGGCTCGGAGAGCGTGGTGTGATGCTGTCAGGCGGACAGAAACAGCGCATCGCGATCGCCCGTGCGATACTTCGGGATGCACCTGTGCTGCTCCTGGATGAAGCCACGAGTGCCCTTGATGCGGAAAGCGAACGGGCGGTGCAGGCGGCTGTTGACCGGCTGAGCGAGGGCCGCACAACGCTGATCGTGGCACACCGCCTGGCAACGGTCAAAAAGGCTGACCGCATCGTTGTGATGGACCAGGGGCGGGTGGTTGCGACCGGCCCGCATGACCAGCTGGTGGCCGAAGACGGTCTCTATGCACGGCTCGCCCGTCTGCAGTTTACCGACGGCATGGCCGCGGAATAGCGACAGAACCCGATTTTACGTGACGTCCGGTCCTGCGCCGAGGCGCGGTTCGGCTTGCACTGGACAGCAAACCCAGGCATCGTTTCCGCCAACTGAAAATGCCCCGGAAAGGGGCGTCCTGGGAGGAAACCGGATGACATTTGCAGGGACGAAAGACTGCGAGGCAATTGAGGCAGAAATGCCATGGGCGGACCGGCCTGAGCCGCCGACGCTCTATGGTGTGCTGAGTAAAACAGCCGCAAAATTCCCTGACCTGAATGCCGTCAGTTACCAGATTTTCTCCGGGCCCGGCGACAAGGCAGAAACGCTCAGCTGGTCAGAGCTCAAAGACAAAACCACTCAGGCCGCCAACCTCTTCCGCTCGCTTGGCGTGACGGAAAAGGACGTTGTGGCCTATGTCCTGCCCAATGCCAATGAGACGGTACTGGCGCTCCTTGGCGGGGCGGTGGCGGGGATTGTGAACCCGATCAACCCGCTGCTGGATGCAGAACAGATCGGCTCCATTCTGCGCGAGACCGGCGCCAGTGTCGTCGTGACGCTGCGGCCGTTTCCCAAGACCGATGTGGCGGACAAAACTGCTGAAGCGGTGGCCCTCGCACCCGGTGTCAAAACAGTGCTTGAGGTGGATCTTCTGCGGTATCTTACGCCGCCGAAATCCTGGATCGTGCCGCTGATCCGGCCCAGACTGAAAGTGCAGAACCAGGCGAAATATCTGAACTTCAACGCGGAGCTGGCCAAACAGCCAAAAACGCTCACATTTGACGATATTCAGGAAGACCGGGTGGCCTGCTATTTCCACACCGGCGGCACCACGGGTATGCCGAAGGTGGCGCAGCACCGGTATTCCGGGCTTGTTTATAACGGCTGGCTGGGCAAAACGCTGCTTTTCTCCGAAGAAGACACGATCATCTGTCCGCTGCCGCTTTTTCACGTCTTTGCCTGCCATGTGATCCTGATGGCAGCGCTTGTTTCAGGCGCGCACGTCGTTTTCCCGACGCCTCAGGGCTATCGCGGCGAGGGCGTGATGGACAACTTCTGGAAGCTCGTTGAACGCTGGAAAGTCACCTTTATAATCACGGTGCCAACTGCGATTTCTGCCAAAATGCAGCGCCCGATTGATGCGGATGTGAGCACCGTGAAAACCGCCTTCTCCGGATCAGCGCCTCTGCCGCTTGAACTTTTCCGGCGTTTTGAAAAGGCCACGGGCGTGACCCTTGTCGAAGGCTACGGGCTGACCGAGGCGACCTGTCTGGTGTCCTGCAACCCGACCGACGGCGAAAAGAAAGTAGGCTCCATCGGTATCCCGCTGCCCTATTGCGACGTGAAGATCTACAAAAGCACATCGGACGGGCCGGTGAAGGCTGAAATTGATGAGATTGGCGAAATCTGTGTGTCAAATCCCGGCGTTTATGTTGGGAACACCTACACAGAGCAGGAAAAGAATAACGATCTTTATTTTGGCGATCATCTGCGCACGGGAGATCTGGGCCGCGTCGATGCAGACGGATATCTGTGGATCACCGGGCGGGCAAAGGACCTGATCATTCGCGGCGGTCACAATATTGATCCGGCGGAAATCGAAGAGGCGTTGCTGCATCACGAGGCGGTTGCCTTTGCGGGGGCCATCGGCCAGCCGGATGCGCATGCGGGCGAGGTGCCCTGCGCCTTTGTCGAGCTGGTGGCGGGCGCGAGCGTTACCGAAGAAGAGCTGCTGGCCTTCTGCAAGGTGCGGGTACATGAGCGCGCAGCACAGCCGCGGCATCTGACCATCATGGACGAACTGCCCAAAACGGCTGTGGGCAAGATCTTCAAACCCGACCTGCGCAAACATGCGATCACCCGCATCTATAATCAGGCGCTTGAAGCGGCAGGGGTGGCGGCGCGTGTGGTGTCGGTCGTTGATGACAAAAAACGCGGGCTGGTGGCTCAGGTCGAGGCAAACGGCGCGGATGAGGCCGCAATCGGTGAGGTGCTGGGCGATTTCGTGCGCCCGTGGGAGATGACCGGCAGCGCGATGGCCGCAGAGTAACGGCAGCTCCGGGGTCGCGGGCGGTATCTCCTGCTGACGCGCAGACCGCTGTTCAGCAGTTTTGCGTCGGGGCCGGCAACGACATCTGTCAGTTGCCGGCGCTTTCCATTTTCCGGTGTTCTATGACCTCTTCGAGCCAGCCGAGTTTCATCTCCGGTACGGAACTCAGCAGAAGATCGGTATAGTCGTCGAAGGGTGGGCTCAGCACCTGTGACTTCGTGCCGTAGCGGACGACCTCACCCATATACATCACGGCAATGCTGTCCGCGATGGCCTTCACAGTCGCCAGATCATGGGTGATGAAAAGATAGGCCACGTCTTCGATCTTCTGCAGGTTAAGCAGCAGCTTGAGGATGCCGTCCGCGACCAGCGGATCAAGCGCTGATGTGACCTCGTCGCAGATGATGAGCTTTGGTTTGGCGGCAAGCGCCCGGGCGATGCACACGCGCTGTTTCTGCCCGCCCGAAAGCTCGGCTGGATACCGGTCCTGAAAGCCCTCGCCCAGTTCGATTTCATCGAGCAGTTCCTGGATGCGGCGCTGTTTTTCGGCACCTTTGAGACCGAAGTAAAACTCCAGCGGGCGTCCGATGATCGTGCCGACGGTCTGACGCGGGTTCATCGCGGTATCGGCCATCTGATAGATCATCTGCAACTCACGCAGATCGTCGCGCGGGCGCTGCGAGAGCTTTGGCGTCAGGGTGCGGCCATCAAAGGTAATGCTGCCCGCAGAGGGCGGCAGCAGCCCGGTGATGACCCGCGCCAGCGTGGATTTTCCGGAACCGGATTCGCCCACAACGGCGAGCGTCTGACCCGGATACATTTCGACATTAATGTTCTTCAGCACATCGAAGTCAGTACCGCTGTATCGGGCGGTGATACCTTCCACTTTCAGCATCGGTGTTTCGGTGGGCTGTTTTTCGATGTGTTTGATCGAGCGGACGGAGACCAGAGCCTGGGTGTATTCTTCCTGCGGAGCGTTGATAATCTGATCGACGGTCCCGTATTCGACCATTTCGCCCATGCGCAGGACCATGATGTGATCACTCACCTGGGCCACGACGGCAAGGTCATGCGTGATGTAGAGTGCTGCGACCCCGGTGTCGCGTATCGCTTCCTTGATTGCGGCGAGCACGTCAATCTGGGTCGTCACATCAAGCGCTGTGGTGGGCTCGTCGAAGACCACAAGATCAGGCTGGGGGCAGAGTGCGAGAGCTGTCATGCAGCGTTGCAGCTGTCCGCCTGAAACCTGGTGGGGATAGCGCTGGCCGATGTTTTCGGGATCGGGCAGCCCGAGTTTGCGGAAAAGCCCGACGGCGCGCTCTTCGGCATCGCGGCGGGAAAATTTTCCCTGCAGGATCGCGGCCTCTGTCACCTGTTCCATGATCTTTTTGGCAGGGTTGAAGGACGCTGCCGCCGACTGCGACACATAGGTGACTTCGGCGCCGCGCAGCCGGCGCACATCGCGGATGCCGGACTTCAGGATGTCACGGCCATTAACCTCGACGCTGCCGCCGGTAAGTTCCACACCGCCGCGCCCATAGGCCATTGAGGCCAGCCCGATGGTGGATTTGCCGGCACCGGATTCGCCGATCAGGCCCAGAACCCTGCCTTTTTCGAGATCAAAATCGACACCGTGCACGATTTCGATGTCACGGGATTTTTCACCCGGCGGATAGATCGTGGCGCCGATTTTCAGGCCGCGGACTTTAAGGAGGGGGTCTGTCATATTGAGGATCCTGCTGCGGGGCCGGCAGTTTGTCTGTCTGGCTGCGCCAGAGGCGCCCACCCGCCGACCCGGTGCATGCAGATGTTCAGGGCTCTCAGCATCAGCCGCGTCCTCCTTTGAGCGATGTGGTACGGTTCAGCACCCAGTCGGCCACGAGGTTGATCGAGATGCAGAGCACTGCGATGGCATAGGCGGGATAGAGTGCTGCGGCGATGCCGTAGTTGATGCCTTCTTTGTTCTCTTTCACGATGCCGCCCCAGTCTGCCTGAGGGGGTTGCACGCCGAGACCCAGGAAAGAGAGGGTGGAGACAAAAAGCACTGCAAAGATAAAGCGCAGGCCCATTTCGGCCACCAGAGGTGAGAGCGCATTAGGCAGAATTTCGCGGAAAATGATCCAGCCGGTTTTTTCGCCGCGCAGGCGGGCAGCCTCGACGAAGTCCATAACGGCAATATCTACCGCCACCGCGCGGGCGAGGCGGAAGACCCGGGTGCTGTCGAGCAGGCCCATGAGCACGATCAGGATGGTGATTGTGGTTGGCATGACCGAGAGCACGACAAGTGCGAAGATCAGCGAAGGGATCGACATGATCAGATCGACAAAGCGCGAGATCGCCTGATCGACCCAGCCGCCGGAGACGGCTGCGAAAAAGCCCAGCACGGAGCCGGTGATGAAGCTCAGGGCTGTGGCCGCAGTGGCGATGAAGATCGTGGTCTGGCCGCCGTAGATCATCCGGCTGAAGAGATCGCGTCCTATACTGTCGGTGCCGAGCAGGAACTGGTCTGAGGGCGGCTCCCAGACATCGCCCACAATCTCAGCCATGCCGTAGGGCGCGATCCATCCTGCAAAGATCGCCATGAGAAAAAAGAGGCCGGTGAAAAAGAGGCCGAGGAGGGCGGCGAGGGGTATTCTCATTTGGGATGCCTCAGCCGCGGATTGGCGAGGATCGAGACGATATCCGCCACAAGGTTAAGCCCGATATAGACGGCGGCGAAGATCAGACCGCAGGCCTGAACCACGGGGATGTCACGTTTGGCCACATGATCCACGAGGTACTGACCCATACCCGGATAGGCAAAAACCACCTCCACCACCACGACGCCGACCACAAGATAGGCGAGGTTGATCATGACCACGTTCACGATCGGCGCGATGGCATTCGGAAAGGCGTGTTTGCGGATGATTTTCAGCATCGGCATGCCTTTGAGTTCGGCAGTTTCAATGTAGGCGGACTGCATTACGTTGAGGATCGCCGCCCGGGTCATACGCATCATATGCGCCAGCACCACAAGCGTGAGCACCATGACGGGAATTGCGATGGCGTTGAGCTTTTGTCCGAGGCTCATGCTGTCGTTGATGATTGCAACAGAGGAAAACCAGCCAAATCTGATCGAAATCCAGTAAATCAGGATATACCCGATCATGAATTCGGGAATGGAGATCGTCGTCAGCGTGACGCCCGAAATGAGTTTATCGGGCCAGCGGTCTTTGTAGCGCACTGCGAGCAGGCCCAGAAATATAGCCAGCGGTACGGAAATCAGAGCGGCCCAGAAGGCGAGAAAAAGTGTGTTGGAGAGCCTGTCGCCCAGGCTTTCGGCGATATCGCGGCCGTTGGTCAGAGCCGTTCCCAGATCGCCCTGCAAAACGCCACCCAGCCATGAGAAATAGCGAGTCAGCGGCGGATCGTTCAGGCCCAGTTCCGCGCGCAGGTTCGCGAGGTTCTCAGGGGTCGCGGCCTGTCCCAGGATCTGCTGGGCAACATCGCCGGGCAGGATCGTTGTACCCGCAAAGATCAGAACGGATGCTGCAAAGAGCAGAAGGCAGCCCAGCGCAACGCGCTGAGCCACCAGTTTTAAAATCGGGTGCATCTGTGCTGCTACCCTTACGCGTCAAGCCAGCACTTGATACCGGCCATACAGTTCATGACCGTGAGGTTCGGATCTTCGATCCAGCCGCCGACATTTGAGGCTACGCCTTCTACGCTGTCATTGAACATCGGGCAGATCAGACCGCCTTCGTCACGCAGCAGCTTCGCCATCTGCGAATAGATCTCTTTACGTTTTTCGTTGTCCAGCTCAGCCTTTGCAGAATTCAGCAGGGCGTCGAACTCGTCGTTGAAGAAACGTGTGTCATTCCAGTCGGCAGTCGAAAGATAGGCTGTGGAATACATCTGATCCTGCACGGGGCGTCCGGACCAGTAGGAGGCACAGAAGGGCTGCACGTTCCAGATTTCGGACCAGTAGCCGTCGTTGGGCTCACGCTTGATTTCCAGCGGAATGCCGGCCGCCTGTGCGGACTGCTGGAAAAGAGCCGCTGCATCGACAGCGCCGGGGAAGGCCCCGTCGGCCACCTGCAGGATGATCGGCGAGCCGTCGTGGCCGGATTTTTTGTAGTGTTCGGCGGCCAGGGCGGCGTCGTAGGTCCGCTGCGGGATCGTATCGTCAAAAAGCGGATAGGCTTTGTTGATCGGGAAATCGTTGCCCATCGTGCCATAGCCGCGCAGGATTTTGTCCACCAGCTCTTCGCGGTTGATGGCCAGTTTCAGCGCCATGCGCAGATCGGCATTGTCGAAAGGTGCCGTGTTGCAGTGCATGATAAAGACGTAGTGACCGGGACCGGAGACGGATTTCACATCCACATTCGGTGCACGGTCGAGCAGCTGCGCGATTTTGGGCTCCACACGGTCAATAATATGTACCTGACCTGATTGCAGCGCAGCTGTCCGCGCAGTGGCGTCATTCAGCGCCAGGACCTCGATCTCATCCGCATGGCCGATGCTGTCGTCCCAGTAATTGGGGTTTCTCTTAAAGAGGTGCCGTACGCCGGGCTCGTCCACCTCGATCATGTAGGCACCGGTGCCGATGCCGGATGCCGGGTCATCGAAGCCACCGTCCGGCTGGATCTGCAGGTGATAATCGGCCAGCAGATAGGGCAGGTCCGCATTCGGTGTGCTCAGTGTCACCTGAAAATTGTCGCCATCGACGGCCATGGATTCGATGCCCTGCATGATGCCGAGAGCGCCGGAGGTTGCATCCTCATTGGAATGCCGTTCCATCGTACGCATCACATCGTCGGGTGTCAGGCTTTTGCCATTGTGAAATTCCACACCTTTGCGGATTTTGAAATTCCATGTTTTGGCATCCGCTGAGGCCTCGATGCTTTCGGCGAGACGGTTTTCGATGCTGCCGTCGGGCGCCACGTTGACCAGGCAATCGCCGAAGTTGCGCAGGTTGACGGTCGGTACGGTCGAGGCTGCGAGTGCGGGATCAAGGCTGTTGGTGCTCTCACCACCCTGGATGCCCATGCGGAGCGTGCCGCCTTTGACGGGGCCTGCGGCTTTCGCAGCTGTGGCGAGAATGGAGTTGGCAACCGCGGCGGTCACGCCAAGTGCTGCCGCACGTCCGACGAATTCGCGACGTGTCATAAGACCTTTGGTCACACGGTCACTGTAGTATTTAAGCTGATCGTTCATTTGAATCTCCCGGTTGGATTGCGTTTACAGCGCATTTTTATGATTTTTATGATGGCCAAAGCTTGCGCATTTCCGGCGGCGTCGCAAGGGCTATTGCCGATAAATGATTGCGCCGGACCTAAAGGTGATCGCGCGCAATCTGGTCTTTGATGTCGCGTTCATAGACCAGTTCGTCATTTTCATAGGCTTCAATGCGGGCCTCAAGGAAAAACTCGGTTTTGTCCGACCACATGCGCGACCGCGTTTCGGTGCGCAGGCGGATGCCGTCGCGCTCCGTTTCTTCGGTCCAGTGGCATGCGCCGCGCGCGGAAAGCGGGTTGTCGGGGTGGATGCTCCATGTTTCGCGCGCAAGTCCGCCCGAGATCAGCCCGTGCTCTGTATCGCGCAGTTTGCCGAAATCGTCGCGGATGTGCAGGTGCACCTCGCCGCTGTTCATATCGGTTTCGCGTCTGCGGCTTTTTGCGGGCGCGCGCAGGGTTTCGGTCTGCCAGGGGGCGGCGGCATCGGGTGGCGCAAAACTGCATTCGTCGCCCCGCGCGGTGCGCCGGACCGGAAGGTGCAGTGCCCCTTTGGTTAGGGTGATTTCCGCGCTTTCAGGGGCGGGCCAGATCAGTGGCCAGTATGCCGTCGAGATCGCAACACGCAGACGGTGGCCGGCGGGCAGGCGGTAAGCGATCTGATCCAGACACACCTCAATATCCACAATCTCGCCCGGGGTCAGAGGGGCGGGATCACTGTGTCCGGATCTGTGTGAGAGGTTCAGCACACCGTATGTGATCCGCGTGCTCGCGCCATCGGGATGTATGTGATTGAGGCGGACAGCAATCTGCGCCTGGGTCTGATCTGCCGCAAGCGACAGCCGCACGACAGGTGCGCCGAAAATATCGGTGTCCTGCTCCAGCGGGCCGGTATCAAAGCAGGCCGAACGTGCGTCATCGTCGCGCTGATCTCCCGGCATTTCCGGCCCGAGCCAGATCGCGCAGTACTCGCCGGCCTCTGCCCCGCAGTCCTGCGGCGAGCGTACCCGGGCGTTAAGCCGTGCCGGCCCGTCCGAGAGGCCGTTGGCGGTGAGGTAGAGCGTGCGGTGCGGCATATGTGCAGTGGCGCCGTCGGCCTCGGCGACCCACCGTCCGGGGCGTTCTGCGTACCAGCGCTCGGGGCGCACGCCGTCCAGGATAAAGGCGCGATAATCCGGATCATCCGGCACGCCGGTATCTTTGTCTTTCAGCCAGTGATCCCACCAGCGCAATGCTTCCTGCAGAAAACCGATGCGTGGTTCGGGCACCGCAAAATGAGGGTACTTGTGCACCCAGGGTCCGGTGATGCCTTTGGCGCCCGTGATACCGGTCACGATCTGCGGCACGGCGTTCTTATAGGCGTCGCCCCAGCCGCCGATGGCCAGCACCTTTGCTTTGATCGCCCCGTAGTTTTCAATCACCGAGCCATGCCGCCAGTAGGCATCACGGCGCTGGTGGCGCAGCCAGACGGAGGGCAGAAAGGGTTCGTTCTCCAGCCGCTGCATCCACATTTCGCGCCAGTTGTCACGCAGAGCAGGGTCGGGCGCGCGTGAGGAATAGGCCCACATCGTCGCCCCCCAGCCGAGGTTTTCGTTGAGCAGGCAGCCACCTTTGTAATGGATATCATCGGCGAAGCGATCGACCGTGGAGCAGAGCGTGATGACTGCTTTCAGCGGGGGAGGGACCAGGGCTGCAACCTGCAGTCCGTTGAAACCGCCCCAGCTGATGCCCATCATGCCGACGTTGCCCGAACACCAGGGCTGTGCGGCAAGCCAGGCGATCACTTCGACAGCGTCGGTGAGCTCCAGTGCGGTGTACTCATCCTCCATCAGACCTTCGCTGTCGCCGTTGCCGCGGATATCGACGCGGATGCAGGCATAGCCGCGCGCTGCAAACCACGGGTGAGTCAGCGCATCGCGCGCACAGGTGCCGTCGCGCTTGCGATAGGGCAGATATTCAAGGATTGCAGGCACCGGATCGTCTCCGGCATCGACGGGCCGCCAGACCCGCGCGGAAAGACGGCAGCCATCTGACAGGGTGATGCCCATATCGGGCAGCTCTTCGATCTCGCGCAGGGTGTTCTCAGTCATGCGCTGACGGTTGCCGGAGCGGCAGATTCTGTCAAGCGCGGGCGATCACGCCTTGAGAGCGATCACCAGGTCCATCACGTTGGTGCCCGTGGGCCCGGTGCGCAACAGCGCACCGCGTGCGTCAAGCCAGGGGCCCGCGTCGGCACGTTTCAGCGCGTCGTCGCCTGATGCTTCCCAGGTATCACCATCAACAAGCGCACCTGCCGCATCGGTGGGCCCGTCGGTGCCGTCGGTGCCTGCGACCAGCACCTGCAGCCCGTGAGTGCCGGAAATCCCGCGCGCGATCAGCAGGGCCAGCGCCTGGTTGCGTCCGCCCTGACCGGGGTTTTCCGGTAGCACGACGGTGGGCTCCCCGCCGAAAAGATGCAGGCCCGGCGCCCCGGACTTCAGTCGTTCCACAATCTGCGGTGCGATGGTGTTGATGTCATCGTACAGGGTCTCCGCATTGGTCTGCACAGGCAGGCCCCGCTCTGCGGCCGCGGCCGAGACGGCGGCGCGGGCGATATGGTTACTTGCCACGATGCGCGGGTGAAACTCGAAGGGGGGATCTTCCGGTGCGTCTCCGATGCCTGAGCCAATCACCGACAGCGCATCGCCCTCCACATCAGAGATCGCCAGCGTGCTGACCCGCGCCCCCTTAAATTCCCGGAGCAGTGCCCCGCCCTTGACGCGGCTCAGTTTTTTGCGGGCGGCGTTCATGGCATGTATGTCCGCGCCCGAGGCCAGCATTTCGCGCGCCCGCGCACTCAGCCCTGCCAGATCGAGCCCGTCCACCGGGTCTTCGGCCAGTGCCGAGGCCCCCCCCGAGACCAGCATCATCAGATGACTGCCCTGCGCCACGGCACCCACTACCTCGCGGATGCGGGCACCGGCTTTCAGCGAGTTTTCATCCAGGACGGGGTGAGCCGCCTCGATGATTTCCGCGTGATCGGGGGCATCCGCGCTGTGACCGTATTTGGTCACAATCAGCAGCGGTACCTCGCCGAACTGATCCGCCGCCGCGCGCGCCATTGCAGCGGCGGCTTTGCCCACGGCGATGATCTGATCCGGCGTGGGGCAGGGCGTATCGATCAGCGCACCGGCGACAGATGTATCGCCGCGCACGGCCCTGACGCCCGCGTCAAAGAGCGCCCTGAGAAGGTCTTTGTTCTGCATAGCCGGATTTCTGCCTGTGAACGTGACGGCTGACAAGTCTGCTCAGGGATTTTCTGTGTCGAGCCAGAGTGTGACGGGGCCATCATTGACGAGTGCCACCTTCATATCCGCTCCGAACCGCCCGGTTTCGACGGGGATGTTCAGGTCCCGCAGGCAATGAGCAAACTGCAGATACAGCGTTTCGGCCTCATCGGGTTTTGCGGCCCGCGAGAATCCGGGGCGGTTGCCGCGCGAGGTGTCTGCGGCGAGGGTGAACTGGCTTACCACAAGTGCCCCGCCCCCGGTCTGTGTGAGCGAGAGGTTCATCCTGCCCTCCGGGTCCTGAAAGATGCGCAGTTTTGAGATCTTTGCCGCCATGGCGCGGACGGTATCAAAATCGTCGCCGGGCATTGCGCAGACCAGAATGAGCAGCCCGGGCCCGGTCCGGCCGGTCACGACGCCGTCGACGGTGACGGAAGCCTCGGAGACCCGTTGCAGCAGGGCCCTCATGATCGCAGGTCCAGAATATCCGCGACCCCGGCGCGTTCGGTGCGAAACCCGTTGGCCGGATGATCTGTGTCCGCATAGCCAAAGGAGATGGCGCAGAGCACCATGCGATCCTCCGGCAGGTCGAAGTGTCGGCGCACAAAGCCTGCATAAAAGGCGATGGCCGCCTGGGCGATTGTGTCAATGCCCCGGGCGCGGGCGGCCAGCGTAAAGGCTGTGACAAAGCCGCCGGTGTCCATCGCGCCGTACGCACCGAGTGCGCGCGGGCTGGTGATGATCGCCACGTGCGGCGCATCGAAAAGGGCATAGTTGCGCATCATCTGTGCCGCTGAGGCTGCACGGTCACCTTTCGTCACGCCCACTGCTTCGTAAAGCTGCCAGCCGCAGGACCGGCGCCTGTCGCCGTAGATGCCGGGATAGCCGTCGGGCGGGTCGAGATCGGGCGCGGGGGTGCCGGCGGCCACGGCCTCCTGCAACGTGCTGCGAAACTGCTCCGTCGCATCGCCGGTGGTCACTGTGATCTGCCAGGGCTGCGCATTGCACCAGGACGGCACATGGCGCGCGGCATCAATGATGGCTTCAATGTCATCTCGTGGTACAGGGTCGTGGCGGAAAGCCCGGCAGGAATAACGGGCCTGTAACAGGCTTGTGAGGGTGTCGTAGTCGCTCATTGGTTCATCGCATAGAGATAGCCGACGCCGGCCGCAATAATCGCCCCCGCGATGACCGCAAGCGCGATCTTAACCGTTGACCAGGGCCGCTCGCCCTGGACCTTGCCCGTGCGCCCGTTGACGACAAAGCGGTAGGTCTCGCCGCGGTATTTATAGGCCGCCAGCCAGACCGGCAGCAGCACATGTTTGAAGGTCACATCGCGCACGGTCGTGTCCACCGAATGAATGCGCTGGCGGTCTCCGCCGATGTCAAAGCGGATGTCGCGGGCGATGGTCGCATCCATGATCCCGCGTGCCTCGGCAAAGCCTTCCTCAAGGGTTACGGCATAGCCTTCGGCGCGGAAGCCGGCGAGGTATTCGGGCGTGTAGGGCTCGAGTGCGGCCAGATCCCACGGGGCCAGCGCATCAGTAAACCGTTTGGGCAGGCTACGGGAGGCAAGCACCAACACATCGTCGAAGAACCGAGCAACGCGGCCGCTGACTGAGCGCCAGCGCACTTTGGCCACCCGCACTTTCTCCGGACCCTCTTTGCGCATCACCGTGCGGGTCTCGTAATAAACTGTGCCACGCTCGCCGGTATAGCCCGACGCGGTATCGGCGTCGAAGGTCCAGTAGGGGACATAGATACCCTGCATTCTGCGCCCTTTGCGCGCGTAGTCTTTGAGGCCTGAGGGGGCAAACCACAAAGCGCCGAGCCAGTCGTTCATCGCCGCATGCGCGGTCGGTTCATCAAGGCCAAAGGGCAGAACAGCCCGTGGTTTGATATGCCGGTGGGTGCCGGTATCGGCGACCACGGGGGTGGCGCAGAAGGGGCATTCGGTGGCGTGCACCTGCGGGTCAAATTCCACTTCGGCCGCGCAGTTGGGACATTTGGACACCCGGGTGACTTCCATATCCGCCCGGGGCAGGGCGTCGCTCAGCGCATCCTGAAAATCAAGCTCGCGGATGGTGGCGGCGCGCCAGGGGCCGTGATCGAGAGGTTCGGTATTGCCGCAATGATCGCAGATCATCTGCCCTGCGCCAGGATCAAAGCGCAGATCTGATCCGCAGGTATCGCAGGGGAAATGATGCTCTGCCTGGGGTGCGGGCGGGGCGGTGGGCGGCAGATCAGAAGCCATGTCTATCCTTTCCGCACAGGCAGCATGCGGCGCAGCGCGCCATCGTTCAGCGTCGTGCTGCGCCACAGATTGAAGATGCCGTGCAGCAGGCCCGCGCCCAGCAATGCGACCAGCAGACTGCGCGGCGAGGGACCAGGCAGCACATTGCCTGTGGCCGCTGTAAGAACGGCCAGCGCACTCCATCCAAGCAGGGCATAAAGCGCGCGGTGTGCCCAGGGGTGGGCCGCGCGCAGCCCGCCGGTGAGCTTCGGCCCAGGGCCGTTCATCAGCCCGAAAGCAAGTGCGAGGCCCGTCATCGCAAGCCCGGCCAGCCCGAAGATCCAGGACAGCACAGCGTGGCTGCTGCCAGCCGCGAGCAGCAGCATCAGCAGGCAGAGCACCGACCAGTGCAGAATAACGGTGAGGGTGCGGCGGTTCACCGGGCGGCTCCTTTACCGTGCAACGGCGGGCTGCCTTTCACAGGAACCGGTGCAGCGCGCGCGGCACCATAATGCGCAGAGCATTGTCGTTCAGGCCAAAATGACGCCAGAGGTGAAAAAGGGCGTGCCCGGCCACAAGGGCAGCCAGGGTGTAAAACTCGATGGCGTGCACGACGCCCACCAGATCGTTGGCGCGGGGCAGGCCCATCGGCGGCGCGATGGGAACGATGCCGCCGGCCCAGAGCAGGACCGTCGAGGTCAGCCCCAGCAAAAACCCGGTGAAGGCCACCAGAAACAGCCCCCAGATCAGCGTCCGGTGCATCAGCGAATGGAGGGTCCGCAGCCGCCCCCTGAGTTTTGGTCCCGGGCGTCCGGCAAGGCCGCGTCGCATGTA
Source organism: Roseobacter ponti (assembly GCF_012932215.1). GTDB lineage: Bacteria > Pseudomonadota > Alphaproteobacteria > Rhodobacterales > Rhodobacteraceae > Roseobacter > Roseobacter ponti. The sequence goes on from NZ_CP048788.1 coordinate 877,153, forward strand.
ATCGGCTGTCCAGAGCAGCGCCAGGCTGACAAAGATCAGTCCGAGCACCGAGTGAAACATGAACGCTTCCTCGCCCAGCGGGCGAATGTCGTCGGGCTGTACAAAGGTGAACCAGAGCACGAGCGGCAACATGCTCCAGTGCAGCCATTTCAGCCATGTACGGCGATGATATCTCAAACGGGCCTCCCGGCACGGGGTGGGGTCCTTTCATATACGCGCGAGGCAGCGCCAGAGTTTCACGCAGGTGGTGGAGGTGGTGGCGGCAGCACGGTAAAAAGCTGCGCCAGTTCTGTCACCTCGCCGGCGGTCATCCAGCCGTCCTGACCGGGTGTCCAGACCATGGTCTCGCGCGTCAGGGCACCATCCGAGGCCATGCGCCCCAGCGATGCCTTGGAGAACGGACCGCGGGTCTCGCCGTTCTCTGCGATATGCCAGACGTGTTCGACGGGTGGCGGTGACGGCGGTACTGCCGCGCCGGCGGGGCGGGCGCCCCAGGGGCCGGCCTGCTGCGCCATTGTATGACCGATCTGCATGCCGAGACCGGCGCCCACACCGGCCTGAATGGCACCCGCGCCGGCACCGTCACGTCCGAGCGCCTCGGCGGCCTGAAACTGCATATATTCGTTCAGGTTGCCGATCACCCCCATGGAAGAGCGTTTGTCCATCACTTCTTCAACTGCGGGCGGCAGGGATATGTTTTCAATGTAAAGTTCCGGCATGGCGAGGCCGTATTCGGCCAGCTGCGCGCTGATTTCCCTGCCCACCAGCGTGCTTAGCTCGCGGGTGTTCGCGGCCATATCCATCACCGGGATGCCGGCACGGGCAATGGTGCGGGAAAACTCCTGCACGATGATGTTGCGGATCTGAAAGCTGATCTCGTCCATCGTGAATTCTCCATCCGTTCCAACGATTTCCACGAGGAACTTCGCGGGATCAGCAACCCGGATGGAATAGGTGCCAAAAGCGCGCAGACGCACCGGCCCGAATTCCGGATCGCGGCAGATCACCGGGTTTTTGGTGCCCCACTTCAGATTGTTGAAGCGGGTTGTGTTAACGTAATAGATTTCAGATTTGAACGGGCTGCGGAAACCATGGTCCCAGTGCTGCAGCGTTGTCATGATCGGCATGTTGTTGGTCTCAAGCATGTAAAGACCGGGGGTGAAGACATCTGCCAGCTGCCCTTCATGCACGAAGACCGCCGCCTGGCCCTCGCGTACGGTGAGCTTGGCGCCGTATTTGATCTCATGGCCTTCGCGTTCAAAACGCCAGACCATGGTGTCGCGGGTGTTGTCTGTCCAGTGGATGACATCGATGAACTCTCCGGAGAGAAAATCAAAAATACCCATAATGTCAGTCCTTTATGTTGTTATCATCATGTAGTGCATCAGCATGTTCAAAGCGGCCCGCTGACCAGTTCGCGGGCGATGATGCGGGTGATCGATGCGGCTTCGTTCGCGCGCATGCCCGGGGTCAGCCGCGGGTCATAGAGCATCTTCAGCAGCAGTTCATCGTGGTTCGTCAGCAGCGCAAATTCGTCGTCGTCGTTAAAGATCGAGGGGCGCGCATCCCGGCTGTCGTTGGCGAGCCCCATGCCCTGGGCGAGTTCTTCGTGAATGCAGCTGAGCCGCAGCAGCCCTGGATTTTCCGCGCGGATCAGGGCCACGGCGGCGGTATATGTGCTGGCCTCGCTGCCGGCGGCATAGGCCGCAACCGCGCAGTAGGTGTCGCGCGAGAGGCTCCTTAATGCGTCAAGGCTGCTCGCGGTGATGCCCGGGATACGTGCCGCAGCCGCATCAAGGGCCGCGCTGCGGTCGTCTTCGCTGGCGATCACGATCACAAAATTCGGTCGCCCGAAAAAGCTGATCGGATGGCCGGAGACATCCGAGAGCCGTTTTGCATAGTTGCGGACGTTGATGTTATCGGCTTCGCGCTGGCTGGGCGGGACTGAGGCGCCGGAGATGATCTCCATACGGATCGGGGACGACCAGCGGCGCAAGGGGCTTTCCCCGCCGCGGCCCTGCAGGGCGTTAGCATATTCATCATAAAAGACGATGCGTTCAAAATTGGTTGCCAGCGTGTCGGCGGTAAAGGGCGTGTCCGGACCACCGCCGTCGTCGCGCAGCAGCCCCTGGCCCATCTGTGCGGTCTGCACCTGCACCAGGTAGCTGCGCAGCGCGGCGCTTTCCTCAGAGGTCGGCGTGATCTGCGGGACCGGCGCTGCAACAGCGGGCCGGGCGCGGGGCACCGCACTGGTGTTCAGCATGCCCGTCTCACAGGCTGCCAGTGCCAGAAGTGCGGCACTCAGAGTGCACCCGTGTCTGAGCCTTTTGACGGACGCCCGCATGGACATTCAGCGCGGTACGGAAGTGCCGGTATTGTCTCCGGTCCCGTCGCCGCGGGCCTTTGCCGAGGCAAGCGTATCGCGCAGCCTGGTCTCCATCTCCTTCAGGTCGCTTTCCGCGGCGGCACGGCGGGCCTTGCCCTCATCCGCGATCTGCAGCGACTCCTCGATGGTGCCGATCAGATCTGCATTGGCCTGTTTGACAGCTTCGATGTCAAAAACCCCACGCTCCATCTCTTCGCGGATCACCCTGTTGCTCTCTCGCAGGTTTTTCGCATTGGCCGTCAGCAGCTCATTGGTCAGGTCATTGGCGTCCCGCACCGCCGCTGCCGCCTCGGCAGAGCGCTGGATGGTGACCGCCTGTGCCAGCTGGGTCTCCCAGAGCGGCACCGTATTCACCAGCGTGGAGTTGATCTTGGTCACCAGCGATTTGTCGTTTTCCTGCACCAGACGGATCGAGGGCAGCGACTGCATTGTCACCTGGCGGGTCAGTTTCAGGTCATGCACCCGGCGTTCCAGATCATCGCGGGCGGCACGCAGGTCACGCAGTTCCTGCGCCACCATCACCTGATCTTTCTCCGCAGCGGCCTCGACATCGGCGGCTTTGGCTGGGATCACCGTGTCATCCAGCTCGCGCAGCTTTTCCTCGCCGGCGGCAATATAGAGTGCCAGTTCATCATAGAACTGCAGCGTCTTTTCATAGAGCACATCGAGCGATTTAATGTCTTTGAGCAGCGTGTGTTCGTGCTTGAGCAGATCATCTGTGATGCGGTCGATCTGGTCCTGAACCTGCTCGAATTTTGCGGTGAACTGCGCAAAAGGCGCGGCCTTGCCCAGCAGTTTTTCCCACCAGCTGCGTTTGCGGCGCACATCCAGTTCGGAGACGGAAAACCCCCGGATCGTCGACACGATGTTGCGCAGACTGTCACCGGCCGGGCCCACGTCTTTGTTGCGCACACCGCCCAGCATCGCCTGGCTGATCTCCTGTAGCTCGACCTGTGCGCGGCTGCCGAAAGACACGATTGAGTTGGTATCCTCCATGTCGATTTCGTTCATGCGCTGTCTGATTTCCGCGCTTGCGGGCTCGTCCGCATCGGCCAGCGGCACGATAGCATTAGCCTCTGCGGGTTCGGGAAGTATGACAGCCGTCACTTCTTCCACCTCGGCCAGAGTTTCCTGTGCTTTGGCGCGTATCGTCTCAGACATTGTTAATCCCTTCCATTGCGGGCGGCGTCATTCAGTTCTGACCCCCTCGCGTTGCAGACGGTCCCGCAGGACCTCTATTTCGACCGTCAGGTCACTGTGGTCATCCAGCAGCAGCTTTTCATTTCGTGCGGTGAAGTTCCGTTCCAGATCGTCCAGCAGAACAAGGTAGTCGGTTTTGGCTTCGGCGTCCCGGCTGCGGGCATAGATATCGGCGAATTTGACCGAGGCATCCCGCGCGCCCATCAGATAGACGCCGAGATATTTTCGAGCGGCCGTCAGATCACGCGGATCATCCTCGACCGTGTTGATGAGCCTGCGGGCGGTTTCCTGAAACTGTTCCAGCCGGGTCATGACATCGCGGTCGCCTGCACGCAGCAGGGCATCGCGCATGGCTGCCAGGTGTTTGTCGGCCTCATCGACCACGCGCGCCACGCGGTCCTGCTGGAAGGTATCAATGCCTTCCATGCCTTTATCACTGAGCGGATCCGCGCCGAAAGCCGCGAGATGAAGCCCTGTCACGACCAGGCCGAAGAGCACGGCCGCCACCAGCCCGCTGCCATGGCTGACAGCGCCCAGACCGATGCCGGCACCCGCCAGCAAAGCGGCGAGGATCTTGCGCGGCAGCGCAGGGCGGCGCGCCACCTTGCGCGCATGCCATGAGGCTTCGGCCTGCAACCCACCGCGAAGAAGCCATGCGCCGAGGCTAAGGATCCCGGCACCGGCGACACCGGTCGCAAGCCCGAGCGCGCCGTTAAAAAGCGAGGTGAAAAGCAGGGCCACAGCGGGCAGGAACATCAGATTGGCCCGCGCGCCCACCGGATCGACACGCGCGCCGGAATAGGATCCGGCAGGGCGGTCAGTCCCGTCCGTGCTGCCGCCAGGGCTGTATTTTCCGCCAAAGCGCTGCGCCATGCGTCAGACCCCGCCCAGTAGTCCGGAGGCGATGCCGAGCATCACAAGCAGCAACGCCACATAGGCGGTTTTCTGAAATGTGGTCGGTGTCATGCTCTCTCCCTGCACGGCAACTCGGTTTAATATAAGTGCATTGGGGCACCCGCGCCAGTTCTCAATCGGTCCGGCCCGACATGCGGGCGCAATGCATCGCCCGACGGTACAGTTCGCAGGCACATGTATCAATCTGGTGCCGGCCGGCGCGCTTTCACAGGGGGAATTTCACCGCCCCCGCGTCACGTTTCGCGGCCTGTCAGCGTTTCGGACGGCGTGGCGCGCGGGTGTGCCGGACACCGGCGGGCCGTTTGCCGCCGGGTTTCGGGGCCGTCGCGCGGGTGGGAGGTGTGGGTTCTTCGTCGGGCAGACCCAGCTGGTCGCGCACGATTTTGCGGCGCACTTCTTCGACCTCGCCCGGCTTCAGGCTTTCGAGCCGGAAGGGGCCATAGCTGATGCGGATCAGCCGGTTCACGACGAGGCCCACATCGCCGAGCGCACGGCGGATTTCGCGGTTGCGGCCTTCGCGCAGCGACACGGTAAGCCAGGCGTTGGCCCCCTGCTGCCGGTCAAGGCTGACAGTCATTGGCTGAAATCTTTCGCCGTCCACGGTCACGCCCTGGCGCAGCGGCTCCAGCGTATCATCCGTGGGCCGGCCGTTCACCCGCACACGGTAACGTCGCAGCCAGCCCGTCGAGGGCAGCTCAAGCCGCCGCTTGACCGCGCCGTCGTTGGTCAGCAGCAGCAGACCCTCGGAATTGATATCGAGGCGTCCGATGCTCATCACCCGCGGCATATCTTCGGGCAGGCTGTCATAGATCGTCTCGCGGCCCTTTTCGTCGGCATCCGTACTCACGAGGCCCACCGGTTTATGATAGAGCCACAGGCGCGGTGGCTCAGGCGCCCCCACGGGCTTGCCGTCCACCTCGATTTTATCCGCTGCTGTTACGTTCAGCGCCGGAGAATCGATGACCTTGCCGTTCACAGAGACCCGGCCGATTGCGATCATGCGCTCGGCTTCGCGGCGGCTTGCGACGCCGGCGCGGCTCAGGACTTTGGCAATACGGTCGCCTTCGGGGGTTCTGGACGCGGTCATAGGGGCCGCATATCCTGTTCGGTGCTCTTGCGAAAGGGGCCGCTTTGGGGGACACCGGCACATGGTCTTTACGTCTTTCATGGAGCAGGCCCTCTCGGAGGCGCGCGCGGCGGCCAAACGTGACGAGGTGCCGGTGGGCGCCGTTGTCGCGGATGCGCAGGGTCGCGTCATCGCAGCGGCGGGCAACCGGACGCGGGAACTGAATGATCCTACAGCCCACGCAGAGGTGCTGGCCATCCGTGCGGCCTGCGCGGCGCTGGGATCAGAGCGGCTGACAGGATGCGACCTTTATGTGACGCTTGAGCCATGCCCGATGTGTGCGGCCGCCATTTCAACGGCCCGGATCGCGCGCCTTTATTACGGTGCGGATGATCCGAAGTCAGGCGGCGTGGGGCAGGGGCCGCGCATCTTTTCCCATCCGCAGTGCCATCATGCGCCGGAAGTCTATGACGGTATCGCCGCCGAAGAATCCGAAGTCATGCTGCGCGCGTTTTTTCTGCACCGCCGCTGACGGTGCCCTGACTGTACTGGCGGGTCCGGCGTTGGCCGCAGTGCATGCGCCCTGCGTCAGCTTTCCGCGCGGCTTTCCAGCCGGAAGGTTTTATGCATGCCGGAAAGCCCTTTCAGCGGCACCTCGACAGGGTCGGCAAAGGCGTAACCGGCGCTGCGCCACAGGAGCATCCGGGTGGCATCTGAGAGGCGGATTTCGCCAGGGGCTGCACTGGCAGCGATGCGGGCCGCCCTGTTCACGACAGTACCGAAAAAGTCGCCCTTGTCTTCGATGACTTCGCCGGTGTGAATGCCAACGCGCAGCTGTAAAGCAGGCTCCCTACTTTCTGAGAAACTGGATTATTGCCGGCTCAGGGCGGCATCCAGAGCAGCGCGCGCGGTTGAAAAAGTGGACGTTGTCCCGTCGCCCGGGGATTTGACCAGAGTGCCGCCGTGCCGCGTCACGGTATCCGTCACAATGTCCAGATGTTCATTGATTTTCAGCGTCCAGAGACGGTCGCCGACAATATCTGCCAGCGTCGAGCTGTCGACGACATCAGTGAGAATCACCGAGGCAAGACCCTCGCGACCGGCAGTCGCGAACCCGTCGCGGGCTGCAGCCATCAGCGCATCCGGCGCGCTGTGCTCGATCCCGATTTTCTCAAAGTCGGGCGTCGGGTTTGAAAGTTGGATCTGCACGATTTTCCAGGCACCTGTTTCAAGCGAGAAGATGAAGGTAATCCGGTATTACGACGTCACGCCGGTGTCGTGGAAATGAATGTCCGGGTGCCAGAAAGCACAGCCGGTGCTGCCCTGTTCAAAGGCTTCGGTACTCTGGTTGCGGCAACTGACATCAGGCACTTCGGCAAAGTGATCCGGCAGCCCCCGGCGCAATACGTCGCCGCTCCAGAGTTCGCCCGTCGCGGTGCCGACATAGCGCAGCGCGGCATCCCGCGAGAGCAGGTTTCCGACCGTATCCCGGTCACATGTGCGCACTGCTTCGTTCCAGCGCGTTACGATTGCCGCGATTTACGGCGAGGCGGTGATCACAGGGAAATGGGCTCCATCACCTGCGGCTCGATCACATCAACACCCGGCAGGCCCGCGATCAGGTCCTCTGCGGACTGTTCCAGAAGATCGAAGGTGCGGTAATGGCAGGGGATCACGGTTTTGAAATCGAAATAGCGTTTCGCGGCCCAGGCGGCGCCGGCCATATCCATGGTGAAATGCCCGCCTGCGCTCAGGATCCCGATGTCAGGTTTATAATACGCGCCGATCCAGTCCATGTCGGCCATGATGCCGGTGTCCCCGGAGACATAGATCGTGTGGCCCTCGCCCCGGATGATAAATCCGGCCTCGCGCCCGACAGGGGCATCGGGTGCGCCGCCCAGCGACGTGGAATGCAGCGCGGGCACGAGGCTCACAGAGACGCGGCCAAGCTCTACCGTGCCGCCCATGTTGAAGCCAACCGTACTGAGCCCGTCATTCCCTTCAAACCATGTCATCAGGTCATAAATGCCGACAGCGGGCGCGCCCAGGGATTTCGACAGCGGCACCAGATCAGTGATGTGATCGAAATGGGCATGGGTGATCAGGATATGCGTCGCACCCCGGGTGGCGGGCGCGTGCTGGGCGTCGGTAAGCATCGGGTTGCCGGTGAGCCAGGGGTCGAGAAGCAGAACCTGATCTTCGATTTCGATGCGAAAACTGCCGTGACCGAGCCAGATGATTTTCATTGAACCTCTCCCGTGATGCGATAGGTCGAGTGTAGTGCTGTTTTGCTGGATTGGGGACCCTTTGCCGGGAGGTTTTTTCGTCCTGCGAGACCCCCTGGGCCGGGGATATTCGGGCAGGGCGTGCAGAAAGGGGCGTTGAAGAGCATGGACTGGACACGGGCGGTGGATGCCTATTGCGAGCGGACGGGGCCGGAATACTGGTCAGAGCCCGTGAATGCGGTGACAAATCTTGCTTTTGTGCTCGCCGCGGCAGTGATGTGGCAGCGTGCGGCAGGGGTGCCGCTGGCACGCGCACTCTGTCTGGTTCTGGGGGGCATCGGGGTTGGCAGCTATCTTTTTCACACTCACGCTGAGGTCTGGGCGGGGGTGGCGGATGTTGTCCCGATCGGAATATTCATTCTGCTCTATCTCTATGCGATGAACCGGGATGCCTGGGGGATGGGGACCTCGACAGCACTTGTCGTGACCGCGCTGTTTATCCCCTACGCCATACTGCTGGTGCCGGTCTTTGACCTGATGCCCTGGCTCGGGTCTTCGGCAGGGTATGCGCCGGTGCCGCTCCTGATCCTGATCTATTCGATACTGCTGCGCCGGCGTCTGCCCGGGCTGGCGCGCGGGCTGGCGGTGGGCGCAGCGCTCCTGGTGGTCTCGCTGGCCTTTCGCACAGCCGATCTGCCGCTCTGTCCGCAGTGGCCTCTGGGCACGCACTTTGTCTGGCATCTGCTCAACGGCGTGATGCTGGGGTGGATGATTGCCATCTACCTGCGCTCCGGGCTTGGCAAGCGGCAGGCTGCGCGGTAAACGGCGCTCTGAGCTGAAGAGGAAACCTTTCGATGTCCATTGACGAGACAACAGCTGCGCGTGTCGCGAAACTGGCCCGGATCCGGGTCGAGCCTGAAGCCCTGCCGGCGCTGGCGGGCGAGTTCAACACCATCCTGGGTTTCATCGAGCAACTGGGCGAGGTTGATATCGAAGGGGTGGAGCCGATGACATCCGTGACCCCGCAGGTGCTGCCAAAGCGTGCCGATGAGGTGCGTGAAGGTGACCAGCAGGACAGAATTCTCGCCAATGCGCCCGACGCGCGCGAGGGGTTTTTCGCAGTACCGAAGGTGGTTGAGTGATGGGCGAACTGAACAAACTGGGGCTGGCAGAAGCGCGCGATGCGCTGCGGGCAGGCCAGACCACGTCAAAGGACCTCACAGAGGCCTGTCTTGCGGCGATCGAAGATGCGGGCGTGCTGAATGCTTTCGTGCACAAAACGCCTGAGCTGGCTCTGGAACGCGCGGCGGCGGCGGATGCGCGGCTGGCGGCAGGTGATGCGCCCGCGATGTGTGGTCTGCCTATCGGGATCAAAGATCTTTTCTGCACCAGAGGTGTGGCATCTCAGGCGGGCTCGCGGATCCTTCAGGGGTTTCTGCCGGAGTACGAATCCACCGTGAGCCAGAAGCTCGCAGACGCAGGCGCGGTCATGCTGGGCAAGCTCAACATGGATGAGTTCGCGATGGGCTCGTCGAATGAGACATCCGTTTACGGCAATGCCGTGAACCCGTGGCGGCGCAGCAATGACGACACGGCGCTGACGCCGGGCGGGTCTTCGGGTGGTTCCGCTTCGGCGGTGGCCGCAGATCTGTGCCTTGCCGCAACCGGCACGGATACAGGCGGATCCATCCGGCAACCGGCGGCCTTTACCGGCACGGTCGGGATCAAACCGACCTACGGGCGGTGCTCGCGCTGGGGGATCGTGGCTTTTGCATCCTCGCTCGATCAGGCCGGCCCGATGACCAAATCCGTGCGCGATGCTGCGATCATGCTCGAGGCGATGTGCGGGCACGACCCCAGAGACAGCACGTCCGCCGATATTCCCGTGCCCGATTTCGAGGCCGCACTGACCGGTGATATCCGCGGCAAAAAGATCGGCATCCCGAAAGAATACCGCATGGAAGGCATGCCGGGTGAGATCGAGGCCCTCTGGCAGGAGGGCATCGCGATGATGAAAGACGCCGGTGCCGAGATCGTCGATATCTCGCTGCCGCATACCAAATACGCGCTGCCTGCTTACTACGTTATTGCGCCGGCGGAGGCGTCCTCGAACCTCGCGCGCTATGACGGTGTGCGCTACGGCCACCGGGCAACGCTTGAGCAGGGCGACGGCATCACTCAGATGTATGAAAAGACCCGCGCCGAGGGTTTCGGGCCGGAAGTGCAGCGCCGTGTGATGATTGGCACCTATGTGCTCTCGGCGGGCTTTTATGACGCTTATTACAACCGTGCACGCAAAGTCCGGACCCTGATCAAACGCGATTTCGAAGAGGTGTTTGCTGCCGGAATTGACGCCATCCTGACGCCCGCAACGCCTTCGGCGGCCTTTGGCCTCGGGGAGATGACAGATGCCGACCCTGTGGCGATGTATCTCAACGACATATTCACAGTCACAGTTAACCTAGCCGGTCTGCCCGGAATTTCGGTGCCTGCGGGTCTGGATAAACAGGGGCTGCCGCTGGGTCTGCAACTCATCGGGCAACCCTGGGCAGAGGCCGACCTGCTTTCGGCGGCTTACCGCCTCGAGCAATCGGCGGGATTTGTGGCAAAGCCCGGAAAATGGTGGTAGCCTTCCGGGAAAACCAGAACACACAGGCCCTGATGATGCGCATCCGCTTAACCTTTGCACCCTTTCTGCTGGCCGGCCTTGCGGCCTGTGCCCAGCAAATTCCTGACAGTGCGCGGGGGGTCGGTTTTGATACCTACAGCATTCAGTCGCGAAACGCCGCGCTGGAATCCTCGACCACGAGGGTGCCTGACACAATAATTGCGCCGCCGGGCGGCACTGGTGCTCCGGGCCCCGTAACCGGCTATGAGCCCATAGCCGGCTCAGCCGAAGCGACGGCACTTGAAGCAACGCGGGTTCTCGATGCAACACGCCCCGGCGGGGCGCAGGGTGCGGCCCGGAACTCAGGCGTGGCCCCGTTGCAGGCGAGCCCGTCCAATCCTGCACCCGGTGCCGTGAACAATCCCGGCATCTCGGATGAAAATGACTTTGCCGCCGTGGCGGAACGTCAGACGATTGAAAGCGACGCAGCGCGGATCGAGCGGAACAAGGCGCAATACGAGGTTGTGGCACCCACAGCGCTGCCTGAGCGCACCGCCGGCGATCAGCCCAACGTGGTAGCCTTTGCGCTGCAGACGTCGCATCCGGTAGGCACAAAGGTTTATTCCCGCGCCGGTCTGAACGGCGCCGCACGGGCCGAGCGCAACTGCGCGAAATATGCTTCACCCGACCTGGCGCAGATCGAATTTCTGTCGCGCGGCGGGCCAGCGCGTGATCGCCTCGGACTTGATCCGGATGGTGACGGCTATGCCTGCAGATGGGATCCGAGACCGTTCCGCAAGGCCTCCAGCGGCTGATCTGCCGGGATGCACTCCCGTCCGTCACCGAACTGCGGTGCGCGCCGTAGCGGCCTGACACCCCACATCGTGGTTCTTCACTACACAGCGATGGCAGATGCTGCGGCGGCGCTCGACCGGCTCTGCGATCCGTCAGCGGAAGTATCAGCGCATTACCTCATCGACCGCTGGGGTGAGGTCACGCAGATGGTTGATGAAAAAGATCGCGCCTGGCACGCCGGTGCGGGCGAGTGGCGTGGTCTCGGAGATATAAATTCCCGCTCCGTCGGGATTGAGCTCGACAATACCGGCAGGCACCCGTTTCCTGAACCTCAGATGGCAGCACTTGAAGACCTCCTGACCGGCATACTTGCGCGGCACCCGATCGCGCCCGGGGATGTCATCGGCCACTCTGATATGGCGCCCGGACGCAAATCTGACCCCGGTCCGCGGTTCGACTGGGCCCGCCTGGCCCGCAGGGGACTTGCCGGTCCGGTGGTTCCGCCCGCCGACATGCCGCGGGATTTCCGCACGGCGGCGCGTGCGGCCGGCTTTACCGCCGATGTGGACGAGAAAACCCTGCTCACAGCAACCCGGCTTCGCTTTGCGCCCTGGCGGCAGGGGCCGGTATGTGACGCGGACTGCCGGCTCTGGTACGACGTCGGCAACGCTGCGCGGTGACAAAAGCGCCCGTGGGGGCCCTGCCACAGGATCAGCCCCATTGACTTGAGCCCGCTTTCAGCGCACGACCTGCAGCGCGCGGAAGGCCGGATGGCCGCGGTCCTGGCAACGGGGTCGAGGAAAGTCCGGACTCCCAGAAGTAACGGTGCCGGGTAACGCCCGGGCGGGGTAACCCGACGGAAAGCGCCACAGAAAAGAAACCGCCTTGTCACCCGGTCGGGCAACCGAAACCAGTGGCGGGTAAGGGTGAAACGGTGGGGTAAGAGCCCACCGCGCGACTGGCAACAGAAGCGGCACGGCAAGCCCCACCGGGAGCAATGCCAAATAGGGATCGCGTGCCGACCGGCAACGGAAGGCGGGGCCGCTTTTGCCCCAGCAGATCCGGGTTGGCAGCTGTAGCCATACGGGCAATCGTATGGTCAGAGGAATGGTCATCGAACCGGGGCAACCCGGGGAACAGAATCCGGCTTACAGGCCTTCCGCGCATATTCATGGCCCTGCGGGACAGGGCGCCAGGTCCCGCGTGCATACGGGGCCGTGCCCGGTGTCTGCACCGTCTGTGCCCGGACGTTTCAAAATCATGCCGCGACGGTCGTTGCGCCCCCGGGAAAGTCGGGTGGACCCTGAACAAAAAGCGCTGCAAAGCGGTGACAGCTTAACCCGGCGCGAGCTCCCTCGCGGGCGCTGCGATCTCGGGCAGACAGGGGCCGGATCACACCAGCGCGCCGGTAGGAGCTTTTGCAGTTGACTCGCGCGGGCATCCGGTTAAAAGCCGGGTTTCAGGATTTATGCGCCCCCTCACCGGAGGGCGCGCGCAGCAGGAGACTTAACATGGCTAAGCCAACCACCATTAAAATTCGTCTGAACTCCTCGGCGGGGACAGGCCATTTCTACGTGACCAAGAAAAACGCCCGCACCATGACCGAGAAGATGGTTGTTCGTAAGTATGACCCGGTTGCGCGCAAGCACGTCGAATACAAAGAAGGCAAGATCAAGTAAGACTGCCTTCGATTGCGTTTCAGGGCCGTATCCTTCTGGGTGCGGCCTTTTTCGTTGCACCGTACCGGCCTCAGGGACGGCGCGGGACCTTGCCCCGATACCGCGCGACGAGGTCCGGCGCGACCTCACTGCCATCCACGAGGCCAAGCAGAACGCCGGTATCATTGCCGCCTGCGCGCTGCGCCCTGATCTCATCCTCAGAGACGGTCAGCCGCTGTGACATGCGCAGCCCCCAGGCGTGCAGCTTTTCATACATCTGTGCTCTGGCCGTCGCACAGGCCGGATCTGCTCCGAGGTCTCTGAGCTCATCAGGATCATTGCGCAGATCAAAGAGCATGGGCCGGTACCCGGCAGCACAGTGGACAAGTTTCCAGTCGTGATCGGCCACCATAAAAAGCCTTGCATCACGCGGCGGCGCTTCCAGTGTGGTACCGACCGGATGTTTGGAATAATCGTATTCGCTGATCACAAAGTCACGTGCATCATCAGGTGTCTGTCCCCCAAGATACGGCACCAGTGACCGGCCCTCGACGATATGATCCGGTATTGTCGCGCCTGCGGCGTCAATGATCGTTGCGGTCACGTCAATGGATTCCACCAGCGCGTCACAGGTGGTGCCCCGGGTCGGGTCCGCGCTCTCCCGCGGGTCACAGATAATGAGCGGCACCTTTACTGAAGGCGCGTGAAAGAGATCTTTTTCGCCCAGCCAGTGATCGCCCAGATAATCCCCGTGGTCCGATGTCAGAATGATCATCGTGTCCTCCATGCGCCCGCTCTCTTCCAGCCAGTCAAAGAGCCGCCCCATCTGATCATCGCATTGCCGGATCAGACCCATATAGGCGGGGATGACTTTGTCGCGCACATCATCGCGCCGGAAGCTTCGCCCGATGATGGTGTCGGTAAAGGCCTGATAGAGAGGATGCGGATCGGAAAGTTCACAAGGATCGCGCGTTGCCGGTACGACGTCCGCCGGACCATACATATCGTGATAGGGCGCTGGCACGATATAGGGCCAGTGTGGCTTGATATAGCTCAGATGCGCACACCAGGGTCCTTCTGCCTGAGCAATGAAGTCTATCGTCTGCGTGGTGAGCCAGGGGGTCTCGCTGTCTTCTTCACGGATATTCGCGGGCCGGTCTGCGTTCTTCATGAACCAGCCGCTGGCGATGATGTCGTCATCCGCCGCGGCATTTGCGAAATCGGCCCAGGGGTTGTCGCCGCCGTACCCCCGGCTCTTCAGGTATTCGTTATAGGGGCTGCGCGCGTTGTCATAGGGGCCACCTGGTCCTTCGGCCCAGAGCCCGTCATCGCGGCACCAGATGTCAAACCCGCACTCGGCCTGGCGTGCGCCGATTACGCTGTCGGGTGTCAGGCCAAGCCGCGCCATTCCTGCTTTGTCTGCCCGCATGTGCGTTTTGCCGATCAGCCAGCAGCCGGTGCCGTGCGCGCGCATGTGATCGCCCAGGGTGGGCTCGCCAACCTTCAGCGGCACACCGTTCCACTGTGCGCCGTGCGAGCTGACATAGCGCCCGGTATAGGCGCTCATCCGGGCGGCGCCGCAGACGGGGGACTGTGTATATGCGTTGGTGAAACGGACGCCCTTGCGGGCCAGGCGGTCGATGTTGGGTGTCTGCAGGGTCGGATGGCCGGCGCAGCTCAGATAATCGAACCGCAGCTGGTCAAACATAATCCACAGAATGTTCACGGTTATCCCCTTTTAACTCCGGTCATTGATGACCTCTGCCAGGAGTTTGTCGAGACCCGGCGCGTGCAGCGCGCATAAAAAAACCCGCCGGCTCCTGTGAGCCGGCGGGCTGTTCTCGGGTCTCGGAAACCGGATTATTCGCGGTTGCCGAAGAGCTGCAGCAGCATCATGAACATGTTGATAAAGTTCAGATAGAGGCTGAGAGCGCCCATGATACCGGACTTGCGCAGCCATTCCTGGTCACCGTGGTGGGCGTGCGCGAGGTAGGTGTTTTTGATGTTCTGCGTGTCATAGGCTGTGAGCCCTGCAAAGATCAGGACACCGATCGCGGAGACCGCGAACATGATCGCCGGCGAGCCGATGAAAAGGTTCACGATGGACGCCGCGATGATACCGATAAGGCCCATGAACAGGAAGCTGCCCCAGCCGGAGATATCTTTTTTCGTGGTGTAACCCCAGAGCGACAGACCGGCGAATGCGATCGACGTTACAAGGAATATCTGTGCGATTGAGTACCCTGTGAACACAAGGAAGATCGAGCTGATAGACACGCCCATCACTGCTGCAAAGACGTAAAAAACGGTCTGTGCTGTGGCAGCGGACATCCGGTTAAGGCCGGCGGTGAAGCCGAATACGAAGATCAGCGGCGCGAACATCACCAGCCATTTCAGAGGCGAGGTATAAAGTGCGGCACCAAGACTTGTCAGATACTGATCAGGGCCGATCTGCGCTGCTGCCAGCGCCGGATCGGTTGTCACCGCCAGGCCGGAAATAGCCCAGGCAGCGGCAAATGTGATCAGCATGCCCACGGACATTGTGCCGTAGACTTTATTCATATGGGTGCGCAGACCCTCATCAATCTGGGCGGCGCGGGATCCGGCCGCGGACCGGATTGTATTCACGTCAGCCATATTAAGACCTCCAATAATCTCAACAGACGCGTCAGACCTTCTGCGCGTTCTCCGAATGAATATCGGGTTCAACGGTGGCTATTTCAAGGCTTTTCGCTCAGGAATACGCCGGATTGCGCAGAAATGGTTAACCCGTGGTCCGTTCCTGCGCATCCGGCGCCCGCAGGGCGGTCAGATTAAAGGTTTTTCCAGCTTGCGGGCACATCCCAGACGGTGAGGCGTGCCTCTTTCCGTGCAGCCTTTTCAGAGACGCCGATATCGTGCAGCGCTGCCGTATCGAGACGGGCAAGCGCGCGGCGCGAGCGCCACAGGTCAAGACGGGTGCGCAGCGAGGTTCCGCTGCGGGTGTGGCGGACGGGGCGGGTCATTGTATCGATCAGGGACATGGGAGGATTTCCTTTCCGATTGTGTGATGGTTTAAAACTCTTTCATCATTTTGTTTGATATATCTGGCATCACGTGGTTCATTTTTAAAACGAATGTTTGTTGCGCTAATCATCACGGATGCTGATATGAGAAATCTTGACGTTACGACCCTGCGGTCTTTTGTGGCGGTGGCGGACGCCGGCGGCGTGACCCGCGCTGCCGGTTTTCTGCATCTCACACAGTCAGCGGTCTCCATGCAGCTCAAACGGCTGGAAGAAATCCTGAATGTCGATCTCCTCGACAGGTCCGGACGCACGATTGCACTGACAGCATCGGGAGAGCAGCTGCTGGTCTATGCCCGGCGTATGGTTGCGCTGAACGACGAGGTGATCAGCCGTCTGACCGATCAGGAATACGAAGGCGAAATCGTGCTCGGCGTACCGCATGACATCGTCTATCCGGCCATTCCTCAGGTTCTTAAACAGTTCAACACAGCTTTTCCGCGGATGCGTGTGCATCTGGTCTCGTCTTACACACGGGCGCTCAAAGATCAGTTTGGCAAGGGCGAATGCGATCTGATCCTGACGACAGAGACCTCTGCGGATCCGGGGTCTGAGACGCTCTGCCACAAACCTCTGCGCTGGATCGGGGCGCCGGGCGGAACGGCATGGCGGCACACGCCGTTGCGTCTGGCCTTTGGCCGGCAGTGCACTTTCCGCCCCCGGGTTATCGAAGCGCTGGATACTGCAGGAATCCCCTGGAGCGTCATCGTCGAAACGGAAAGTGACAGAACGATTGAGGCCACCGTGAGTGCCGATCTGGCAGTTCATACGATGATCGAAGGGACCGAGCCGCCGCATCTGGAACGGATTGACCACAACGGAACGTTGCCGGATCTGCCTGAACAGATGATTAATCTTTATGGTGCGCAGTCCGGCAAGGGCCTCGTACATGACACGCTGGCCGGATTTCTGCGCCGGGCGTTCGCCGGATCTGAAGGTGCGAAGTTGCGCGCTGTGAATGCCTGAGGATTGCTCATTGTTCTCTGAATCCGGGTTCGCGCGCGGAAAGATCTGCAGGCGATTATGATTGAATAATCATTCAGAAGAGGGTTCCGGGGCCCAATCGATATGTGCGTTTCCGCAGCCATACGTCAGCAAAATCGCACAACTTACGTAAGGTTGCCTTAAGAACTCAGTATTATTACGGACACAACCATCAAGTGTGCGAAAAGAAACGATAATCAGTTATTGGGAGGAGATAACCGACAGTCTGAAGGTGCCGCAAACGCTGTTAGTGAGACAAAAACAGTTATTTCTTTACCACAGAACCGGGCGGAACCGGTTTCCGAAACACGGCAACCTTCGGGTGAGTTCATGGATTTTTATTGATCCGGGAAGGCTTTTCAATATGATCTTCAATTGTAACAAGTATGTGGCGGGGCCGTTGTTTACGGCGATGATCTGCCGCCCCGGCCCGGTGTTATCCGGCCAGAAACAGGGAAAACCGAATGGCACATGCCGTAGATGTACATGTAGGTAAGCGTATCCGTCAGCGCCGCTGGCTGGTGGGGATGACACAGCAGAAACTCGCGGAATGTGTCGGTATCAAATTCCAGCAAATTCAGAAATATGAAACCGGTGCCAACCGGGTGAGCGCGTCCCGGCTCTGGGATATCGCCGATGCACTTGAAGTGGATGTCGCCTTCTTCTTTGAAGGTCTCAAATCAGGTGCACCCGAAAGCCGTGAAGCGGATACCGTGCCGGTTGATATGATGGGCGACAAAGAGGCGATGGATCTTGTCCGCTCGTACTACGCCATTCCTGAAAACCAGCGCCGACGTCTCTTTGAACTGGCCCGGGTTCTGAGCGACGTCGCCTGAGACGCCGCTAACGCTGCGCTTGAGGCTTGCAGGGTTCGGGCGCGGATGCCAAGTATCGGTGTATGACATCAGCCGGCAAGACTGTTCACGACCTTAAAGAGACAGACCGCATAGCACAGCTGCTTGCTGATGCTGCGCGGGATACGATCCTGCCGTTCTTTCGCAAAAGCGGACTGGCATCCGATAACAAGCTTGCCGGCGGGTTTGATCCCGTCACCGAAGCAGATCGGGCGGCAGAGCGCGCCATGCGGGATATTCTCGCGCGCGAATGTCCGGACGACGCAATCCTTGGTGAGGAATACGGCACATCTTCCGGCACAAGCGGTCTGACCTGGGTCCTTGATCCGATCGACGGCACCCGCGGGTTCATCAGCGGTACACCAACGTGGGGCGTTCTGATCGCCTGCTCGGATGAAAATGGTCCCTTTTACGGCCTGATTGACCAGCCCTATATCGGTGAGCGGTTTACCGGCACCGGCGGGGTGGCGCAGATGACGGGCCCGCAGGGGTCAGCCAGTCTGCGCACCCTCGCGCCGCGCGATCTGTCACAGGCAATCGTCTTTACAACCTTTCCGGAGGTCGGCACCGAAGACGACGGGGCAGCATTCCGCGCGGTGGCAGGTCAGGCCCGGCTCGCGCGGTATGGTATGGACTGCTATGCCTATGCACTTCTCGCGGCGGGTCAGATTGATCTTGTGATCGAGGCCGGCCTTGCCCCCTATGATATTCAGGCGCCTGTTGCACTCATTACGGCGGCGGGTGGTATGGTCACGGACTGGCAGGGCGGTCCGGCCCATAACGGGGGCCGGGCGCTCGCCGCGGCGAACCATCAGATCCACGCCGAAGCTCTGGCCATTCTGAAAGAGGCACTCTCGTGAACGGTCTGATCCTGCGCGGTGCAGCGCATCTTGTCACCATGGATGCCACCCGCCGCGTTCTGCAGAACGCCGACCTGGTGATCCGTGACGGGGTAGTCGCAGACATCGGCCCGGAAAACGCGGGCGGTCTGCCTGTCGTCGATGTTTCGGGCTGCGTTGTGACACCGGGCCTCGTGAACACGCACCACCATCTTTATCAGACGCTGACAAGGGCCGTGCCGGCGGGCCAGAACGCGCTGCTTTTCGGCTGGTTGCAGGCGCTCTATCCGATCTGGGCGAAGTTTACGCCGGAGCATTTTTTCACCTCGGCTCAGGTCGGGATGGCCGAACTTGCGCTTTCGGGATGCACGCTGACCTCCGATCATCTGTACCTTTACCCAAACGGGGCCCGTCTTGATGATACGATCCACGCAGCGGCGGAAACCGGCCTGAGATTTCAGCCGACACGCGGGGCAATGAGCATCGGTGTCTCTGCCGGCGGCCTGCCGCCCGATGATCTGGTAGAAACAGAAGCTGCTGTGCTTGACGACTGTGTCCGCGTCATTGACGCCTTTCACGATCCGTCGCCCGGGTCGATGTGCCGGGTCGGGGTCGCGCCCTGTTCGCCCTTCTCGGTGAGCCGGGAACTGATGCGGGATGCCGCCCTGCTGGCGCGCGACAAGGGCGTGATGATGCACACGCATCTTGCTGAAAACGAGGAGGATATTGCTTATTCGCTGGCGCAGTTCGGATGTCGGCCGGGACAATATGCCGAAGAACTGGGCTGGGTCGGACCGGACGTCTGGCATGCCCATTGTGTGCGTCTGGATCCCGAAGAGATAGCGCTTTTCGCGCGCACGGGCACCGGTGTGGCGCATTGCCCATGCTCCAACTGCCGGCTCGGGAGCGGTATTGCGCCGGTGCGCGCCATGCGCGATGCGGGCGTGCCCGTTGGCCTCGGCGTTGACGGGTCGGCCAGCAATGACGCGGGCAATCTTGTCGCCGAAGCCCGTCAGGCGATGTTGCTGCAGCGCGTGGCGCGCGGCGCGGACGCCATGAGCCCCGGCGAAGCGCTGGAGATTGCAACACGCGGCGGTGCCGATATCCTCGGTCGCCCGGAGTGCGGCCGGCTTGAGGTTGGCTCCCGTGCGGATATTGCCGTCTGGGATGTCTCCGGTATCGAAAGCGCGGGCAGCTGGGATCCGGCGGCACTGCTGCTGGCCGGGCCGGTCACGGTGCGGGATCTCTTCGTCGAAGGACGCGAGGTCGTGCGCGACGGTCAGCTGAAGACACTTGACCTAGGGGCGCTGGTGCGCAGACAAAACAGCATGGCGCGCAACCTGCAGGAGGCTCTGTGAAACCCGTAGCGACACTTCTCATTCTGCTGTTGTCTGCACAGTCGCTGTGGGCCGGTGAAGAGGCTGTGCGGGTGCTCAACCAGTTCCGCGCTGACCAGGGTCGGGCTGCGGTCGGCTGGTCGGAGAGACTGGAACAGGCCGCAGCGGGCCATGCGCGCGACATGCTGGAAAACGGATTTTTCAGCCACACCGGCAGTGACGGATCGGACATCGGCCAGCGGGTTGCCCGCACCGGATACAAATGGTGCTACATCGCTGAAAACATCGCACGGGGGCAGCGCAGCCTTTATGAGGTGATGGACAGGTGGGCGGCCTCTTCTGGCCACCGGCGCAATATGCTGCTTCGCGACGTCCGGGAGTTCGCGCTGGTCGAAGGACCTGGTCGGATCTGGGTTATGGTGCTGGCGCAGCCCTGCTAGATCAGCGCTCTGAACGGCGCATCCCGCCGGTCCAGACGTCAGCGATTGCGCGGTCATCTCCCATCATCAGCGTCGGAAAAACCGCTTCCCAGATACCTTCTGCCCGGGCATGGCGCTGCGCGATTGCTGGTGTCGACGCGAGGTCAAGCACCGTGAGATCAGCCTCAAGACCCGGAGCGATCCGTCCGATATGATCATCAAGATGCAGGCTTCGTGCAGACCCTGCCGTGGCCAGCCACAAAAGCTGCGCCGGGTGCAGCGCTGTGCCGCGCAGCTGTGCAATCTCGTATGTCGCGGCCATCGTGCGCAGCATCGAAAACGACGACCCGCCTCCGGTATCGGTTGCCATCCCGAGCGGTATTCCGCGCGCCGCGAGGCCTGCGACATCCATCATCCCCGAACCGATGAAGGTGTTGGAGGTCGGGCAATGCACAAGTGCAGCGCCGGCCCCGGCAATCCGGTCAGTTTCGCGCGTTTCCAGATGGATGGCGTGGCCATAGACACCGCGCGCACCAAGCAGCCCGTGGGCCTCATAAGTGTCCAGATAATCGCGCGCCTGTGGAAAGAGGCCCTTTACCCAGTCAACCTCTGCGGGTTGCTCTGAAAGATGCGTCTGCATCAGGCAGTCCGGATGCTCCGCCCAGAGCGCACCAAGCGCTGAGAGCTGTTCCGGTGTCGACGTGGGCGAAAACCTTGGCGTGATCGCATAGCCGAGACGTCCCCTGCCATGCCACTTTTCAATCAGCGCCTTACTGTCGTCATATGCCGACTGTGCGGTATCCTGAAGATCCGGCGGCGCGTTGCGGTCCATACAGGTCTTGCCGGCCACCGCGCGCAGCCCGCGCGCCAGTGCGGCCTCGAAAAACGCGTCCACGCTGTGCGGATGGATGGTGCAGTAGGATGCAACGGTGGTGGTGCCGTGTCCCAGTGAAAGATCAAGGTATCCCTCTGCGGTCTGACGTGCGAACTCCGGGTCGCTCAGCCGCATCTCTTCGGGAAAAGTATAAGTATTCAGCCAGTCGATGAGCTGTTTGCCCCAGCTCGCGATGATGGCGGTCTGCGGGTAATGCACATGCGCGTCGATAAACCCCGGGCAGATAAGGTGCCCGCCGTAGTCCGTCACCCGGGCATCCGGATGGCGGGCGCGCAGGTCATCGGCTTCACCGACCTCGGCGATCTTTCCGTCGCGCAGCAGCACGCCACCCCGGGTATTAACCGAAATAACCTCGTCATACGGGGCGAGAAACGGGTTTCCGGATGTGCCGAAGGTCATTCCCAGAAGGAGATCGGTGCTGCTCATGGCTCCTTTTTAGGCGCAGGCAGAGGTCAGGGCAACGTCAGAACGGGGGACCATTGTATCCGTCATGCCCGGCCCCTATGGTCTGGCAAAAGAGGAGGCGCGGCATGTCGGACGAGACCGGGCAGATCGAAGCGGAGGTGGAAGACGAAGCCTATCTGCTGGGTCCCAAAGCCATCGCAGCCATCCTTTATGCTGTTGATATCGAGGACCGCGAAAAGCTCATTGAGCTGATGGAGCCGCTGCATGCGGCCGACATCGCTGACCTGCTTGAACAGATAAACGCCTTTGACCGGACGCGGCTTATCCGCCTTTACGACCGGGAGTTCGACGGTGAGATTCTGTCAGAACTTGATGAGGCAATCCGCGAAGAGGTCATTGCTGTTCTGACGCCGCAGGTGCTGAACCAGGCGATCCGCGACATGGACAGCGACGATGTTGTCGACCTTGTCGAGGATCTTGAGGGCGACCAGCAGGAGGCCATTCTAGAAGCGCTTGAAGATGCCGATCGGGTCGCGGTGCGTCAGGCCCTGGGCTATCCGGAGTATTCAGCCGGACGTCTGATGCAGCGTGAAGTCGTCATGGCGCCCGAGCACTGGACGGTGGGCGAGGCAATCGATTTTCTGCGCGCAACACCGGAAGAAGAGCTGCCCGACCAGTTTTATCACATCGTCATCGTTGACCCGCGCCTGCACCCGGTGGGCAATGTGACCCTTGGCAAGCTGATGCGTTCCAAAAGAGCCACAAAGCTGATGGATCTGAAGGAAGAAACCTTTCGCGTCATACCCGCGATGCAGGAAGAATCCGATGTCGCTTATGCGTTCAACCAGTATCACCTCATTTCTGCTCCTGTCGTTGACGACGAGGGCAGGCTGATCGGTGTGATCACAATCGATGACGCGATGGCCGTGCTGGATGAAGAGCATGAAGAAGATATCCTGCGTCTGGCCGGCGTCGGCGAGGGCTCTTTGTCGGACCGCGTGGTGGACACAACAAAACAGCGCCTGCCCTGGCTTGCGGTCAATCTGGTCACGGCGATTGCCGCCTCGCTGGTGATCGCGCAGTTTGAAGTGGCGCTCGCGCAGATTGTGGCGCTTGCCGTTCTGATGCCGATCGTGGCCTCAATGGGGGGCAATGCCGGCACCCAGTCGCTGACAGTGGCGGTGCGCGCGATTGCGACCAAGGACCTGACCGGTGCCAACGTCTGGCGGGTGATCCGGCGGGAAGTTCTGGTTGGGCTGATCAACGGACTGATTTTTGCGGTGATCATGGGTATCGTCGGCTTTATCTGGTTCGGCTCGCCGCAACTGGGCTATGTCATTGCCACGGCGATGGTGATCAATCTTGTGGTGGCAGGGCTCGCCGGTACGGTCATCCCGGTCATACTGGAGCGTGTAGGCGTCGATCCGGCACTGGCCTCGGGGGCCTTTGTGACGACGGTGACGGATGTGGTCGGCTTTTTTGCCTTCCTCGGGCTGGCGGTCCTGGTGCTGCTGTGACGTCGGATATGGCCGCGATCAAAGCCGCCGCGCGAAAGGACGGATTTGCCCGCCGCAAGGCGGCCCATGCGGTCGATCCCGGCACGGGGGCTGCGCGCCTTTCCGAACTGCTTGCCGGTTTTCGTGGCGTGCCTCTGGCCGGATATATGGCGATCCGGACAGAAATTGATCCGGGACCCGCGATGGAAGAAGCCTGCGCGCATGGCCTGGTCGGGGTGCCGGTGATCACCGGGGCAGGCGAGCCGCTGCTCTTTGCCCGCTGGGAGCCGGATACTGTGATGACCGAGGGTACCTTCGGGGCTTTGGTCCCTGCAGACTGCGATTATTTCGAGCCCGAAATCCTTATCGTGCCACTTGTCGCATTCGATCTGCACGGCGGGCGTCTGGGCTATGGCGGCGGGTTCTATGACCGGACGCTTGAGCAGCTGCGCGCGCGCCGGGCGACACTGGCGGTCGGATTTGCCTATGGTGCACAGCAGGCCGGGAGCCTGCCGCTGGAGTCAACGGACCAGCCGCTTGATCTGATTGTTACCGAGCAGGACGTAATTGATCTGCGGGGTTAATCAGCGGCATCTTTTTCAAACTCTGCAAACTGCTCGGACCAGTCCGGATGCCAGCGCGACAGGGCAGGCCGGTTTTCGGTGATATCACCCGCAGACCAGAGCACCCGGCGCGCATCAACTGCCGGCGTCACGCTGTTGTCGGGGCAAAGGACGTAGAAATCTCCATCCCCGATCCGGTCAAAAAGCCAGTCCACGCATTGCTCGCTGGTCCAGGCCGCGGGCGGCTTTTCCGGCATTATTTCCGCAATCATCCCGGTATAGGTAAAGCCCGGCACAAAAAGATGCACATTCACCGGTGCGCCTTCTTCGCGCAGTTCATGCGCAAGCTGCTCGGTCAGCACCTTTACCGCGGCCTTGCTGACGTTATAAGCCGGATTTCCGGGCGGGGTGGTGATCCCCTGTTTGGAGCCTGTGTTGATTATTGTGGCGGGACGGCCGGCTGCGATCATGCGGGGTACAAAGGCCTGCACACCGTTCAGGATACCGTAGAAATTTACGTCGATAATCTGCCGCCAGGCGTCGGTGATATCGAGCGTGCTGCTGGGCTGCGCAATGCCTGCGTTATTCATCAGCACGGCGACAGGCCCCATTGAGAAAGCCTGATCGGCGAGGGCTTTGAGATCGTCAGCACGGGCAACATCTGTCACGGCGGTTTCAACCCGCCCGCCCGGCGAGCGCAGCGAGGCGGCGGCTTTGTCCAGTGCATCCGCGCTGATATCAGCGAGCAGCAGGTCAAACCCGCGTTGTGCCAGATACCGGGCCGCCGCAAGGCCCACGCCGCTTGCACCGCCGGTGACGACGGCCACGCCGCCCGTGTCTGCAATCTGCTTCCAGGTCATATGTCTCTCCCTGTTCCACCGGCCGGACCGGCCCGGTTCTTCTGTTGGTGATATGCCGCGACCGGTTTCAGCATCTTTTCCCTTGCCGTGGATGCCTGGCCGCCCTACCCATCCTCTTCATGAAAATTCTGTTCCTTGGTGATGTGATGGGGCGCGCGGGCCGCCGCGCCGTGTGTGAAAATCTGGCACGCCTGCGCGATGCGTGGAAGCTCGACTTTATCGTTGTGAACGCGGAAAACGCAACATCGGGCATGGGGCTGTCGGCCGCGCATGCGCAGACACTGCTGGAGGCCGGTGCCGATTGTCTGACGCTCGGGGATCATGCCTTTGATCAGAAAGACATGCTCAGGTTCATCGAACAGGAGCCACGCATCATCCGGCCGCTGAACTTTTCAAAGGCAGCACCCGGCAAGGGCGCGCGGCTTTTTTCCGCACGTAACGGCCGCAAGGTACTGGTGGCTCAGGCGCTGGGTCAGGTGTTTATGAAAAGGCCCTTTGATGATCCGTTCTCGGCGCTGGAGCCGGTGCTGAAATCGCATCCGCCCGGCGGGCTGGCCCATGCCATTCTGGTCGATTTTCACTGTGAAGCGACATCGGAAAAGATGGCGATGGGTCACTTCTGCGACGGGCGTGCGAGCCTTGTTGTGGGCACCCATACCCATGTGCCCACGGCGGATGCGATGATTCTGGCGCGGGGCACCGGCTATCTGACGGATGCCGGGATGTGCGGCGACTATAACTCGGTGATCGGCATGGAAAAACAGGAGCCGTTGCGGCGTTTTCTGACCGGGATGCCCAAGGAGCGTTTTACGCCCGCAACCGGTGATGCCACTCTCTCCGGCGTCTATGTCGAAACTGACGACCGGACCGGTATGGCGACGCGGATCGCGATGGTGCGCGACGGAGGACTTCTGCAGGCCGCGGCCCCGTGACAGGCCGCAGCCGTCGGGAAGCTGCGTTCTTCATCGCCGTGCTCATTGTCATGGGGGCGGGCTGGGGGATCACTCTGCCGCTGACCAAGATCGCAGTGTCCACCGGGTATCAGCATTTCGGCCTGATTTTCTGGCAGCTGGTGATCGGCGCGGTGCTGATGTCGGTGATCGGACTGATCCGTGGCACAAAGCTCCCCGTGACGCGCCCGCAGCTTGCCATCTGCCTGATGGTGCTGATGATCGGAACGGTGCTGCCAAATACGACCTCATACCAGGCGGCTGTACATCTGCCGTCGGGGATCCTGTCGCTGCTGCTTTCGATGGTGCCGATGCTGGCCTTTCCGATCGCACTGGCGATGGGGCTTGACCGGTTTTCCTGGCCGCGCCTTGCGGGTCTGAGCCTGGGGCTTGTCGGTGTGCTGATGATTGCCGTGCCCGGCGCACAGGCCATGAACCTGTCGGTTTTCTGGATCGTCGTCGCGCTGATTGCCAGTCTCTGTTATGGCCTCGAAGGCAACCTGGTGGCCAGGTTCGGCACCGCCGGTCTTGATGCTTTTCAGGTGCTCTATGGTGCCTCGCTGATGGGGGCGGTGATGATGCTGCCTGTGGCCGTCCTGACCGGACAGTGGATACCGCCCGGCGCAGCGCTCACCCCGGAAGGGCAGGCGCTGATTGCGGGGTCTGCGATCCACGTGCTGGTTTATGCCGGATACGTCTGGATGGTGGGTCGTGCGGGTCCGGTCTTTACGGTGCAGGTCAGCTATCTGGTGACCGGGTTTGGCGTTTTCTGGGCGAAGCTGATCCTTGATGAGACGTATTCGCCCGGGATCTGGGCAGCGATGGCACTTATGTTTGCGGGAATCTGGCTGGTACAGCCGCGTCGCAAAAGCGATCTTGTGGCTGACGGATAATAACGCAAGAGTGGGACGTGTGCGCATATCCTTCAGGACACCCCGCCATTGACACCGCTGATTGAGCTTTCTCAGACGACCGGCGCTTTTGTGACCCTCGGGGTCGTCGCGGTGATGTTCACGCTTTTTGTGCGGGAAACCTATCCCACAGAGGTTGTGGCGATCGCCGGTGCCGCACTGATGCTGGCGCTCGGGGTGCTGCCTTATGACAATGCGCTCGCGGTTCTGTCCAACCCGGCGCCCTGGACGATCGCTGCGATGTTCATTGTGATGGGTGCACTGGTGCGCACCGGTGCGCTTGTGGTGCTGACCAACCTTGCCGAACGCTATGCCCGGACCCATCCGAAATCCGCGGTTGCCGGGGTGATCCTGTCGGTCATGGGAGCCTCGGCGATTATGAACAATACGCCCGTGGTCGTTGTGATGATCCCGGTGGTCGTGCAATTGTCGCGGACGCTGGGGACGAAAGCCTCAAAGCTGCTCATACCGCTGTCTTATGCCGCGATCATGGGCGGGTCTCTGACGCTGATCGGAACATCGACCAACCTGCTGGTGGATGGTGTGGCCCGTGCCGAGGGGCTTGAGCCGTTTTCGATCTTTGAGATCATGCCCATCGGCCTCGTTGTCTGTGCGTGGGGGCTTTTGTACATGACGGTGCTGGGGCCGCGGCTGCTGCCCGAGCGTGACAGCATGGCGACAATGCTCTCAGACCCCTCACAGAAGAAATTTTTCACCGAAGTCGTCATTCCGCCGGAGAGCAACCTGATCGACAGTGAGGCACTGGAGGTTTCGCTGTTCAAACGCGACGGGGTACGTCTGGTAGACGTGGTGCGCGGTGACAATTCTTTGCGGCGCAATCTTAAGGCCGTGACGCTGAAAACCGGCGACCGGGTCGTGCTGCGCACCCGGATGACCGAACTGCTGAGCCTGCAGAGCAGCAAAGATGTGCGCCCCGTGGATCAGGTCTCCTCGGTTGAAACCGCGACCGTCGAAGTTCTGATCACACCGGGGTGTAAAATGATCGGGCGCAACCTGGGGTCGCTGCGCCTGCGCCGGCGCTACGGCGTCTATACGCTCGCGGTGCACCGGCGCAATCAGAACATCGGCCGGCAACTCGAAGATCTTGTCGTGCGCGTCGGTGACACCCTTCTGCTAGAGGGCGCTCCGGAGGATATCCAGCGACTCGCAACCGATATGGATATGGTTGATGTGGCTGCACCCTCGGCGCGCGCGTATCGCCGCCGTCATGCGCCCGTCGCAATCGCGGCACTCGTGGCGATTGTGGCGCTGGCGGCGCTGGATGTGGCACCCATTCTGTTGCTTGCGGTTCTCGCGGTGGCGCTGGTTCTCGTAACCGGCTGCATTGATGCGGATGAGGCGTTTTCGTTTATCGACGGTCGTCTGCTGGCGCTGATTTTTGCGATGCTGGCTGTGGGGGCGGCGCTGCAGCATTCGGGCGCGGTTGCGCTGATAGTGGACGCTGTATCTCCTGGCCTGAAGTCTTTGCCGCCACCCGTTGTGGTACTGGTGATGTTCGTGATGACCTCGACACTGACGGAACTGGTGTCCAACAATGCCGTTGCGGTTATCATGACGCCGCTGGCCATCGGGCTGGGACTGGCGCTGGGGCTTGACCCGAGACCACTGGTTGTCGCGGTTATGATCGCGGCCTCCTGTGCATTTGCCACGCCCATCGGGTATCAGACGAATACGCTGGTTTACGGGCCGGGAGGCTACCGTTTCACGGATTTTATCCGGGTCGGTCTGCCACTTAATCTGTCTATGGCGCTGCTGGTGTCGTTTATCATTCCGCTGATCTGGCCGCTTTAGGGGGCGGGGCGCCGGTCCGGCCTTCCCGACCGATGACCTGTTCGCCGAACTGCATGGCGCTGCCTGTCTGTGCCTCCATGGCCCAGCGGGCAGCGACGAGATGGTGAGTGCCGGTCTCCCACCCCGAAGCGTCGCGCTGAAGACGCTTGCGCCAGGCGCCTTCGACCCGCACCGGCAGGCGGACGCTGTCGGGGGAAACTTCCTGCCCTGGTGTAAGCCGGCGCGCCTCGGCGATGAGGCTGCGCAGACGCCGCTCCAGCGGGATCGCATCCCGTGTGCGGCGGCCGGCAAAGAGCACATCTATCTCATATTTTTCGTCGACGAAGCCGCGCACCACCAGGTCGCCGCGATCGTTGCGGCGCATCTGAGGTGTCAGCCGTACGATCACATCACACAGCGCGTTGCGGAAAAGACCTGCGTCTTCGTACTCTGCCGTAATCTCATGCGCGGGCCGGCGGCGATGATGCGCAGCCCCGACACGGGCAGGTGGCTGAGGACGGTAAAGGGTCAGGGCAGGGCCTCCGGTTACGGAAGATACACTAACGCGCATGTCTTAAAGAAGCGTTGTCGAAGCCTGTGCCGCGACCGCTCTGACCACGGCCATGCCGCTATGCAGCAAATGCACCTCTGGTCTTCGCTATTATGCGTTGCCGAAGTGTCTGAGAGACCACATGTTAGCGGTATCAGAATGTGTTACTGATGAAAGGTAAAGCTGATGAAACCGATTGTTAACCGCCTCACAGACGCTGTCGAAAAGCGTGTCCGGTTCAACCGCACATACAACGAGTTGCGCCGGATGGACCGTCGCACGGGCTGGGATCTTGATATGTTCCCCGAAGACGCGCTGAAAACCGCACACGCCCATGTCTACGGACGCTGAGACCTGATCCGTCCCGCCGGACCGGCGCATATGAACACCTGGTCCGGTGCCGGGCGGTCCGGAGCACAGAGGGCCGCAGAGCAGGCCCGAGAAAGTTCGCAGGTCAGGGCACCTTGTGCGTCAGAGCGGCCAGAACACCAGTATCGCCGGGATTGATACTGCCACCACGATAATCTCAAGTGGCAGCCCCATACGCCAGTAATCGCTGAACCGGTAACCTCCGGGCCCCAGGATCAGCGTGTTGTTTTTGTGCCCGATCGGCGTCAGGAACGCGCTTGAGGCTGCCACTGCAACAGCCATCAGAAAAGGGTCCGGCGAGACACCCAGCGTCTGCGCCATCTGAATGCCCACAGGTGCCGCCACAATGGTCGTGGCAGTGTTGTTGAGCACATCCGACAGCGTCATCGTGACCACCATCAGCACAGTCAGCACAGCCCAGGCCGGAAGGCCGTTTGTCCATGTCACCAGAGCGCCGGCAATCAGTTCAGTGCCGCCAGACGTCTCAAGGGCGGCCCCGAGCGGGATCATTGAGCCCAGAAGAACAACAACCGGCCAGTTGATATGGTCGTAAAGCTCGCTCAGCGGCACAATGCCGGACAGCACATAGGCCACGACAACGAGCCCCAGAGCGACCGGCAGATAGATAAGACCAAAACTGGCAGCCGCCACCGCGCCGCCGAAAAGTGCTATGGCGAGCCAGACCTTGCGGTTCTGCGTGACAGCCAGCCCGCGGTCCGCCAGAGGCAGAGCACCCATCCAGTCGGTCACGTCCGGTCCGGTGTCGCGAGGCACCAGCAGCAGCAGGATGTCGCCGGTCATGATACGCGTCTGGCGCAGGTTCTTGGTCAGCCGCCGGCCCTGGCGGGAAATCCCCAGCAGTACCGAACGCTGTCGCCAGGCAAGACCGATGGACTGCGCCGTTTTACCGCGGATGCGGGCATCTTCCGGCACGACGACCTCAATGACCTCGACGCCGTCTCCGTCGGCGCGCAGCAGTTCTTCACGCCTGGCATCCGCCACGGCCAGATCGAGGCTTGTTCGGAACTCATCAAGCGCCTCGGCGGTCGCTTCGAGGATCAGCGCGTCATTGGCGCGGATGACTGTATTGCGCGCCTGGCCATAAAGGCGCTGGCCATCGCGGATCAGCCCGAGGATGGCGACATCGGCCTTATCGGCGGCTTCGGTCAGTTCTTCTACGCGTTTGCCGATCTGTTTGTTGCCGCCGGGCACGGTGAGTTCGGAAATATACTGCGATATATCAGTGGTGGGGGCCGAGGCGTCCTGGCGTTGCGGGATCAGCCGCCAGCCGATGAAAGAGACAAAAATCAGCCCGGCGACCGCCGCCAGCCCGCCAACGGGCGCAAAATCGAACATGGCAAAAGGCGCGCCCAGCGATTCCTCGCGGATCGCTGCAATGATGATATTGGGCGGTGTGCCGATGAGCGTTGCCATGCCGCCCAGAATGGTCGCAAAGCTCAGCGGCATGAGGCTCAGGCCCGGTACCCGCCCGGCCTTGCGTGCGGTCTGAATATCCACTGGCATGAGCAGCGCAAGGGCGGCCACGTTGTTCATAAACGCCGAGAGAACGCCACCGATCGCGCCCATCAGGGCGATGTGGCTGCCAAGGCTGCGCGAGGCATCCACGAGGGTACGTGTGATCAGAAAGACCGCACCGGAACGCACCAGGCCGGCGGACACTACCAGCACAAGTGCAACAATCAGGGTTGCCGGATGGCCGAAGCCGGAAAACGCGTCTTTGGTGGGCACGACACCCACCACAACTGCAATCATCAGTGCCGAAAACGCCACGATATCATATCGGAAGCGGCCCCAGAGCAGCAGTCCGAAGACCGCGCCAAAGAGCGTAAAGAGAATGATCTGATCAGTGGTCATGCCGCCCGTTGTAGCCGCCTGCCGGGCTCATGGGGAAGGGGGAATATCGGTGCCGTAAAGGAGCAGGCAGTTATCGGGGTCTTTGACGTGAAATTCGCGCATCCGGTAGGGTTGATCAAAGGGTGCACGCACCCGCTCTTCGGGCAGTGTATCAAGACGGGGCTTCAACACCGTCCAGACGGCATCGACATCCTCGCAGTCCAGATAAATCATCTGTTCGCCGATCTCACAGTCGGGGTCTACCTCTATGAGGCGCAGCGCGCCGCCGGGCCGGTGATGCACAAATGCGTAGTTGTCCTGCTGAAACCCGCAGGTAAACCCGAGGATGCCGGTGTAAAACTCGAGCGAGGCTGCAAGATCACGGGTCATGACGAAGGGGGTAATCTGATTTATCCGGGCCATAAAGCCGCCTGTATCAGATTCTCATTGGTCGGGAAAGAAATGCACACTCCGGGGCATGTGCTTGCCCCCGGGCTCTGACCTGCATTATAGACTGCGCTGAAACTCTGATCAGCGATGGAAGTACCAATGGCAGGCCACTCAAAATGGGCGAACATCCAGCACCGCAAGGGGCGCCAGGACGCCGTGCGCGCCAAGCTTTTCTCTAAATTCAGTAAGGAGATCACGGTCGCCGCCAAAATGGGCGACCCGGATCCCGATAAAAACCCGCGCCTGCGTCTTGCGATCAAAGAGGCCAAGGCCCAGTCCATGCCCAAGGACAACATTGAGCGTGCGATCAAAAAGTCCCAGGCGGGCGAGGGTGATGATTACGAAGAAATCCGCTATGAGGGTTACGGCCCCAACGGGGTTGCGGTGATCGTCGAGGCAATGACCGATAACCGTAACCGCACTGCATCGACGGTGCGGTCCACCTTTACCAAAAACGGCGGTAATCTGGGCGAAACCGGATCGGTGGGGTTCATGTTCGACCGCAAAGGCGAAGTCACTTATCCCGCGGATGCAGGCGATGCGGATACCGTCATGATGGCAGCCATCGAGGCGGGTGCGGAGGATGTTGAAAGTTCAGAGGACGGACATGTCATCTGGTGCGCGGATACTGACCTGAACGAAGTGTCCGGCGCGCTCGAGGCTGATCTGGGCGAAAGCGAAAGCACCAAACTCGTCTGGCGGCCCACGACGACCACCGAGATGGATCTTGAGGGCATGCAGAAGCTGATGAACCTGATCGATGCGCTTGAGGATGATGACGATGTGCAGCGCGTCACAACCAATTTCGAGGCAAGCGACGAGGTTATGGCGCAACTCTGATGCGCGATCCCGCCGTGCAACTGAAAACGCCGCCGCCCGGATCAAGGACGGCGGCGTTTTTATTAACTGTCTCCGACGCCGGTCTCAGCGGGACTGTGAGCAGGTGGTGTCAGATGTGAAGAAAGACCAGGCGCTCTGCAAAACACCTGTGGGCTTTGGGTCCTGCGGGGCGGTCAGGCGGTTCAGGCGTCGCATCAGATGCTTGAGGTCTGTGAGTTTCTTGCGGGCTCCGCGGCCTCCGGCCTGGCTCTGCACTGTCAGAATTTTCTTCTGTGTGTGCAGCGCAGCTTCGATGAGCGCTATGTCCTGCGCTGTGAGATCCAGATTATGTGTGTTGTCGAGCATCGAAGAAAACCCTTGTTACCTTCCCCACCATATGGGGATCTTAAAGAGATACGCCAATCAGCTCTGATAAGTTTTACGTGAGCGTGTTTTTTCTCCTCACAGTCTTGTGAGCGATTGTTGCAGATCGCGCCCTGCCGCGGTTTTCAGGGCCCGCCAGAGCGGTTCGAGCGCGCGCGCCATCAGGCGGTTGGTCTGCCAGTAGAGGGCAATGTCGAGTGGTGCGTCCGGCACCAGAGCCACCAGCCGCCCCGCGTCGATATGCCCGCGTACCAGAGATACAGGGTTCATGCCCCATCCCAGCCCGCAGAGCGCTGCATCGACAAAAGCATGTGTCGAAGCCATGTGGTGGGTGGGTGGCGACAGGCGGTCGCCGGTCACTTCGGTGATCCACCGGTGTTGCAGACGGTCTTTTGCGTTAAAGGCCATCATAGGTGCGCGCGCGAGGCTGTCGGCAGTCACCCCGTCGGCAAACCATTCTGCCATAAAGGAAGGGCTTGCAGTTGCGATATACCGGAACTGACCCAGGGCGCTGCAGTCGCAGCCGGGCACGGGTGTTGCGTGCCCGGTGATCGCGGCGCTGACCGATCCCCGTCGCAGCCAGTCCGCGGAGTGGTCCTGATCATCAATGACCAGATCAAAGAGCAGCGGGGGCGCTTCCGCCAGCGCGGGAATAAGCCACGTTGCAAGGCTGTCCGCATTCACCGCGATGCGAAGACGGGGCTGCGTGCCCGTGGTGTCGGGTGCCAGACGTTCCAGCACCTGCGCTTCCAGCAGCGCCAGATCTTCGGCATGTTGTGCAAGACGCGCGCCGGCGGCGGTGGGAACGCAGGGCTGGCCGCGCTCGATCAGAACGGTACCCATACGCTCTTCCAGCGCTTTGATGCGCTGCGAGATGGCAGAGGCGGTGACGCCAAGCTGTCCGGCGGCTGCATCGAAACTGCCCTGACGGACAATCGCCGCGAGGGCTGCAAGGTGGGCAGGATCGAGACGCATTAGCCAGCCTTAATCTGCATTCGGGATATTAAATTGATTAAGCTGCGGGCGGCCGCTAGTCAACGCTCAGACCTGTCAGCCGAAAGCCCTGCACCGATGTTCATCGCCGTTCTGTCCGGATTTCTGCTCAGCCTTTCGCTGATTATTGCCATCGGGCCGCAGAATGCCTTCGTCCTGCGCCAGGGTCTGGTGCAACGCCACGTTTTCTGGGTCTGCTCTGTCTGCGGTCTTTGTGATGCGATCCTGATTGTCGCCGGCGTTTACGGGTCCGGCAGCCTCGCCCGGAGCGTGCCGTGGTTTGAGCCTGCAATGCGCTACGGCGGGGCAGCGTTCCTGATCTTTTACGGCTATCGAAGTGCGCTTTCTGCCTGGCGCGGGGGGCAGGCGCTGCACACACAGAATGCGACCTCCGGGCAGGGGCTGGCAACCACGCTGCTGACGCTGCTCGCGATCACATGGCTGAACCCGCATGTGTATCTCGACACGGTCGTGCTGATCGGTTCGGTGTCGGCGCAGTTCCCTGACCGGGCCATGTTCGGTGCCGGTGCGGTGATCGGCAGCTTCAGCTTTTTCTTTGCGCTGGGGTATGGCGCGCGCCTGCTGGCGCCGCTTTTTGCACGCCCGCGCAGCTGGCAGGTGCTCGACGCGGTGATCGCGCTGACGATGTGGACAATCGCTCTGGGGCTGCTCATCAGTTAAGACCTTGCAGCGCACACGGAAAAAAGGTCTGAGTAAGAGATGGTTACCCGTTCGCCCGCCCGTCCGCTTGCCGGCATCTTCTGGATGCTGGTGACGGGGATGTGCTTCATCGCTGTGACAGCGCTGGTGAAATACATGGGGCCGCGGGTGCCGCCGGTCGAGATGGCCTTCCTGCGCTACCTGCTGGGTCTGGTATTCCTCCTGCCGGCCATCGGTGCGCTGCGCGCGGCACATCTGACGCCGCGCCAGTGGCGTCTCTTCGGTGTCCGGGGTCTTTTGCACGGCGGCGCTGTTATGCTGTGGTTTTACGCGATGGTGCGCATCCCCATCGCGGATGTGACGGCGATGAACTATCTCTCGCCGGTCTATGTGACCATCGGTGCGGCGCTCTTTCTCGGCGAAAAGCTCGCTTTCCGCCGGATCGCCGCTGTTGTCGTGGCACTGCTGGGGGCATTTATCATCCTGCGCCCCGGGTTCCGGGAGGTCAGCAGCGGGCATCTGGCGATGCTGATCGCGGCGGTGGCCTTTGGTGGCTCATACCTGACGGCCAAGATCATGGCCGATGAGGTGAAACCCTCTGTCGTTGTGGCGATGCTGTCAATTTTCGTGACCATCGTGCTGGCGCCTTTTGCCATTGCGCAGTGGGTTACGCCGACGCTCTCTGATCTGCTGCTGCTGTTCTGTGTCGCCTGTTTTGCCACCGCGGGGCACTACACGATGACGCTGGCCTTTGCTGCTGCACCTCTGACGGTGACCCAGCCGGTGACGTTCACACAGCTCGTCTGGGCGGTTCTGCTGGGGTATCTGGTGTTTGACGAGGCGGTCGATGTGTGGGTCATTGCAGGGGGCATCACGATCCTTGCGTCGGTGGTCTTCATCACCTGGCGCGAGGCCGTGGTCAGGCGTCAGAATACAACCCCGGCGGTCAACGCGACCAAGGTCTGATTTTTTTTGATTGACCAGTCAATTAAAAACCGGCAAGGCAGATGTGTCTTGCTGCGAGGAACCTTTACCATGCCAAAACTCGGAATGGAGCCGATCCGGCGCACCGCTCTTGTCGATGCCACCATCGCCGAGATCGGCGTACGCGGCTCGCTTGATGTGACGGTCGGTCAGATTGCCAGACGCGCCGGCATGTCGACGGCACTTGCGCATCACTATTTCGGCGGCAAGGACCAGATTTTTCTAGCAGCTATGCGGCAGATCCTGCGCGATTTCGGTGCTGAGGTCCGGCAGTCCCTGGAGAAGGCCACCACCCCGTATGACAGAGCCATGGCCGTGATCGATGCAAGCTTTGCACCTGCGTGTTTTGCCCCCGCGACCGTCAGCGCCTGGATGACGCTTTATGCCCAGGCCCGGACGCATCCCGAAACGCTCAGACTGCTGCGGATTTACCAGCACCGGCTGCGCTCCAACCTTATCCACGCGCTGCGCCCCTTAAGCAAAAGCCCGGAGAGCCACGCGGAGATCCTCGCGGCCCTGATCGATGGTCTTTACCTGCGGGCGGCACTGGCCCGGTCACAAAGCGCCGGTGCGGCCCGGTCTGCCGTGCGCGCGGCATTCAGAACCCTCATGGAGGCAGGTCAGTGAGCAAGCCGAATATTCTTATCCTGATGGTCGACCAGCTCAACGGCACGCTTTTTCCCGACGGCCCTGCAGACTGGCTGCACGCGCCGAACCTTAAAGCCCTGGCGGCGCGGTCCACGCGGTTTCGCAATGCCTATACCGCGAGCCCGCTCTGTGCGCCGGGGCGGGCGGCCTTCATGTCGGGCCAACTGCCCTCGGCCACCGGCGTTTACGACAATGCTGCGGAGTTTGCCTCCTCGATCCCGACGTATGCCCATCATCTGCGGCGTGCAGGCTATCAGACCTGTCTTTCCGGCAAAATGCACTTTGTGGGCCCGGATCAGCTGCATGGGTTTGAAGAACGCCTGACGACAGATATCTACCCGGCTGATTTCGGCTGGACGCCGGACTACCGAAAGCCGGGCGAGCGGATCGACTGGTGGTATCACAACATGGGCTCGGTGACGGGCGCCGGGGTCGCCGAGATCTCAAACCAGATGGAATACGATGACGAGGTTGCCTTTAACGCTGTCCGCAAGCTCTATGATCTGTCACGCGGCGGTGATCCGCGACCCTGGTGCCTGACAGCGAGCTTCACACATCCGCATGATCCTTACGTGGCGCGGAAGAAATACTGGGACCTCTACGCAGACTGTGCGCACCTGCTGCCCGAGGTGCCGGCGATCCCCTATGAAGATCAGGATCCGCATTCAAAACGCATCTTCGACGCCAATGACTGGCGCAGTTTCGACATCACCGAAGAAAACATCCGCCGCTCGCGGCAGGCCTATTTCGCCAACATCAGCTATCTCGACGACAAGATCGGGGAGATACTGCAAACGCTTGAGGACACGCGCCAGGAGGCGGTGGTCCTCTTTGTCTCGGATCATGGCGATATGCTGGGCGAGCGGGGGCTTTGGTTCAAGATGTCGTTTCTTGAGGGCTCTTCCCGGGTGCCGCTGATGATCTCGGCGCCCGGGATGATGCCCGGATTGCAGACCACGCCGGTCTCTAACATCGATGTCTGCCCGACGCTGTGCGATCTCGCGGGCGTGTCGATGGATGAGGTCGCGGAATGGACCACTGGTGTCTCGCTGGTGCCGATGGGGCAGGGCAAGGAGCGCACTGAACCGGTGGCAATGGAATATGCCGCCGAGGCCTCCTATGCGCCAATGGTGTCGCTGCGCTATGGCAGATGGAAATACAACCGCTGTGCGCTCGATCCTGATCAGCTCTTTGATCTCGACGCTGATCCGCATGAGCTGAGCAACCTTGCCGGGGTGGCGGAACATCAGGGTACGCTGACAAGCCTGCGCAGCAAAGCTGAGGCGCGCTGGGATCTTCATGCCTATGACGCCGATGTGCGCAAGAGCCAGGCCCGCCGGTGGGTCGTGTATGAGGCCCTGCGCGAGGGCGGATACTACCCCTGGGATTATCAGCCGCTCCGGGCAGCCTCTGAACAGTACATGCGTAACCACATGGATCTGAACGTGCTGGAAGAGAACAAACGCTTCCCGCGTGGCGAATGAACGACATGCCGGTCGGAACCTTACCGACCGGGGCTGAAATACGCGTGAGCGCTCTGTGCCGCACCCGTGATCCTGCGGCGCGCTGGCGCGCACACTGATTATCTGCGCCTGCGGCGCCGCAACCTGAGACGACTGAAATATGATGCAAGCGGATTTTGTGATTGTTGGCGCGGGAAGTGCCGGATGCGCGATGGCCAGCAGGCTCTCCGAAGCCGGGGCGTCAGTTATTGTAATCGAGTTCGGCGGCACGGATGCGGGGCCCTTCATCCAGATGCCGGCGGCCCTGTCCTATCCGATGAACATGAAGCGCTATGACTGGGGATACTGGTCGGATCCGGAGCCGCACCTGGGCGGGCGCCGTCTGGCGTGCCCGCGCGGCAAGGTCGTGGGTGGGTCTTCGAGCATTAACGGTATGGTCTATGTGCGCGGCCATGCGATGGACTTCGATCACTGGGCGGAGGCGGGTGCGGATGGCTGGTCGTTTGCGGATGTTCTGCCCTATTTCAAGCGCATGGAGACATGGCATGATGGCGGGCACGGAGGTGATCCGGCGTGGCGCGGCACGGACGGGCCGCTGCATATCAGCAGGGGACCGCGGAAAAACCCGCTCTATGAAGCATTCGTGCGCGCAGGCGAGCAGGCGGGCTATGAGGTCACGGATGACTACAACGGACATAAACAGGAGGGCTTTGGCCCCTTCGAGCAGACGGTCTGGAAGGGTCGGCGCTGGTCAGCGGCCAATGCCTATCTGCATCCTGCCCTGAAACGTGAAAACTGCACGCTGGTGCGGGGCCTCGCGGAGCGCATTGTGATCGAAGACGGACGCGCCACCGGCGTCGTGATCAACCGGGGTGGCCGGCGTCAGACGATCCGTGCAACGCGCGAGGTCGTGATTGCGGCCTCGGCGATCAACTCACCCAAGCTTCTGATGCTGTCGGGGATCGGACCGGCAAAACACCTGGCGGAGCACGGTATTGATGTGCTGGCAGACCGGCCCGGGGTCGGGCAGAACCTGCAGGACCATCTGGAGATGTATATCCAGATGGCCGCGAGCCAGCCGATCACGCTTTACCGGCACTGGAACCTCGCCTCCAAAGCCTTCATCGGGGCGCAGTGGCTCTTTACCAAAACCGGTATGGGCGCCTCGAACCAGTTTGAGAGCTGTGGTTTTATCCGCTCCCGGGCCGGTGTACCTTATCCTGATATCCAGTACCACTTTCTGCCGCTCGCGGTACGCTACGACGGCAAAGCCGCCGCGGAGGGGCACGGGTTTCAGGCCCATACCGGGCCAATGCGGTCGCCGTCACGCGGAGAGGTTACACTGCGTTCGGCGGATGCGGCCGAAGCGCCCCGGATCCTGTTCAATTACATGTCGCAGGAGCAGGACTGGATTGATTTCCGCCGCTGCATCCGCCTGACGCGCGAGCTTTTTGAGCAGGAAGCGATGAAGTCTTTTGTCAAACACGAAATCCAGCCCGGCAACGCGCTGCAGACCGATGACGAACTGGACGACGCGATCCGTGAACATGCTGAGAGCGCCTATCATCCCTGTGGGACCTGCCGGATGGGGCGCGCGGACGATCCCGGCGCCGTTGTCGATCCGCAGGGCCGGGTCATCGGTGTGGATGGTCTGCGCGTTGCCGACAGCAGCATCTTTCCGCGCATTACCAACGGCAATCTCAACGGCCCGTCGATTATGGTTGGTGAAAAGGTTTCGGATCATCTGCTGGGCCGGGATCCGCTGGCCCGGGCGAATGACACGCCCTGGATCCATCCTGCGTGGGAAACATCACAACGTTAACTTTTTGTTAACTAAAGTTAACAAACAACCTTGCGGCAGGCCGGGACGGGGCTCATATGCAGTCAATGCGTATGTTCTTCGCCATTGTTTTTGCAGCACTTATCGTCCCTGTGACCGCGTATGCGGAACTCTCCGGCACCATCCGTGTGATTGACGGGGATACCTTTGACGTGGCCGGGACCCGGATCAGGCTGTTCGGAATTGATGCGCCGGAATCCGATCAGACATGCATCTCCGATGACGGCAGGCTCTGGGACTGCGGTGCCTGGGTGAATACACAGGTTGCAGCGAAATTCGAAGGCCGTAAGGTGGTATGCGAGCCTGTCGACACCGACCGCTACGGGCGTACTGTCGCACGGTGCTATGTCAACCGGCGTGACGTGGCCGGCGACATTGTTGAGGCCGGTCTTGCCTTTGCCTATCGCCGGTATTCGGCAGATTATGCGCCGGATGAGCGCCGGGCGGCCCGCCGCAACACCGGCCTGCATGCAAGCCGCGTGCAGAGCCCTGAGCAGTTTCGCAAGGCGCGCACCACTGCGGCACCTGTCAGTGCGGCTCCGCAGGGCGGCTGCCGGATCAAGGGCAACATTTCAGGCACTGGCGTGCGCATCTATCACGCACCAGGACAGCGTGATTATGACCGCACACGGATCCGCGCCGATAAGGGGGAGCGGTGGTTCTGCAGCGGTGCTGAGGCACGCGCCGCCGGCTGGCGGGCCGCGAAACGCTAAGTCACCTGATAGGGCAGCACGCCGCGCAGGTTCGGATTGACGGTCAGGCGGCGTTCAAGCGGTGGCACTGCGCGCTGGTGGCACGCGGTCCGTTCGCAGATCCGGCAGGAGATCCCGATCGGTTCAAATGCAGCCTCGCGGTCCAGATCCATCCCGTCGGCATAGACCAGATCACGCGCGTGGCGCACCTCACAGCCAAGCGCTATCGCGTACCGCCTCAGCGGCGCACCGAAGCGTCCTGCAGGCTTGGTCACGTCGCGCGCGAGGCTGATATAGCGCACCCCGTCCGGTGTTTCGGCCAGTTGTCGCAAAAACCGGCCGGGCAGTTCAAAGGCGCGGTGCACGTTCCAGAGCGGGCAGGCCCCGCCGAAACGCGCGAACTGAAGGCGGGTGGCGGAATGGCGTTTGGTGATGGTGCCTGCCTGATCCACGCGCACAAAGAAAAACGGAATGCCCTTTGCACCGGGGCGTTGCAGCGTCGACAGGCGGTGAGCGACCTGTTCGACGGAGGCGCCGAAATGACCGGCCAGCACTTCAAGATCATGACGGCATTCGCGCGCCACCTGCTGAAACGGACCGTAGGGCATGAGGGCCGCACCGGCGAAATAGTTGGCGAGGCCGATTTTTGCGATGGCACGTGCCTCGGCGCTGTGAAACCGCGCGAGATCCAGCGTGGCCTCGAGCAGCGGGTCCTGTTTGATAAGGGCCACCTGCAGCAGCAGCTGGAAGGTCTGCGTTTCATGCGGCGCACGGCGGGAGAGGATCAGCCTGCCCGTTTCGCTGTGATAATGTCTGATCTGATCGGTGTCCGTGAATTCCACGGTGACACCGCTGTTGCCAAGCGTTGCCGTGGCGGCGACCCGGATATTGCGGGCGTTGCCTTCTCTGGTTGCGAAATTCTCAGCGGCACGGTCCACGGCGTCAATATAATTGTCGCAGTAGTGAAAGAAGTCACGCACCTCTTCCCAGGGACTGGGGGTTGCTCGGGCATCCTCGCGGCCCAGTGCTTCGTCGAGTGAGGCAAGCCGTTCCTGCATCTGCCGATAGCTGCGGTGCAGTTCCAGAAAGGCATGGGCAAAGGCGGGGGCGTTGGAGGCCGCCAGTCGAAGGTCAGCTACCGGCGGCAGGCTTTCGGCAAAGAGCGGATCGGCGAGGGCCTCGCGCATATCGCTGACCAGCCTTTCGCTGTCGCCGGCACTGAGTTCGGTCACGTCAAGGCCGAACTCCTGCGCGAGCGCAAGCACGACCGTAGTTGAGACCGGCCGGTTGTTATTTTCCATCTGGTTCAGGTAGGGCAGAGACACTCCGAGCTTGGCGGCAAAATCCTTTTGCGTGCTGCCGAGACGGGTGCGTACTTCGCGCAGTTTTGCGCCTGCATAAAGTTTCTGAGTGGCCATGTGACGCGACCCTCCGGCGCGGATTTGCAAATTTGCAGATTCGCTGACCGTAGCTTTGCAAATCCACCCGGGCAAGGTGCAGCAAGACGGTTAATGAAACGCTAAGTCCGCTCAGGCAGCGGGCGTGCGAAGCCCGATCCTGCGTTCGCGCCAGTAGACGGCAAGGATCGACACGATAGCGGCCATCGCTGTGATCAGCATGATGTAGAGCAGTGGGAAGGCGCCCGTCTCAGGGGTCAGCAGTGCGCCGGCGAGCGCGCTGAGCGCGGCGCCACCGCCGATCATGATCGCGCCGCCAAGACCGGAGGCTGTGCCTGCAAGCTGCGGACGCACAGACAGCATTCCGGCCGTTGCATTAGGGATCACAAGGCCGTTGCCCATGCCCACAAAGGTCATAAACCCGAAGAAACTGAGCGCGGAGCCATGGCCTGCCAGAAAGACACTCAGTGACAGGACGGCGCCGGATGCGTTGATCAGACAGCCGGTCAGGATCAGCCGGTTAATGCCGATGCGCTGCGCGAAAAGACCGGTGCACATATTTCCGAAGAAGTAGCCGATCGCGGGTGCGCCAAAAAATATTCCCACCCAGAAAGGCGACAGGCCAAAGACCACAGAGCCGACGAAGGGTCCGCCGCCCAGATAGGCAAAAAACGATCCGGAACAAAAGGCCGCTGCCAGCGAATACCCCCAGAAGCGCGGCGAGGTGAGCAGTTCGGGATACTCAGCAAACTGCTCGGTCAGGGTGCGGTCGGAGGGGCGGGCTGTTTCACCCTGGTCCGCCCAGGCCAGCCAGAGTGTCAGCCCGCCGAGAAAGAACAGTGCCCAGAAGTTTGCTTTCCATCCGAAGAGCTCGTCGAGAACGCCGCCGAACATCGGGCTGACCATGGGCACCACCGCCATGCCCATCGTGACATAGCCGATCATGGACGCCGCCTGGTCCTGATCAAACATGTCGCGCACCGCCGCGCGGCTCAGCACCATGGCGGATGCGACCACGGCCTGACACATGCGAAAGAACAAAAAGACCTCGACATTGGGCGCGATGATGCAGCCAAGCGTAGCCAGCATAAAGAGTGCGAGGCTGGCAAGAATTACCGGCCGCCGTCCGTATTTGTCGGAGACCGGGCCGATAAAGACCTGCAGCACACCGCTGATTCCCAGATAAAGCGCCACGGAAAGCTGCATCACGCCGTAATCTGTGCCGAAGTGCTCGGTCATGCGCGGCAGGCTGGGCAGGAACATGTTCATCACAATCGCCGACATGCCCGCGAGCAGGATCAGTGTCGCGATGTGAGGTGGTGTGGACCGATCCAGAAAACGGATCACAGGCGGATTTTGCATGCAGCAGATGTAGAACCGCCTCTGCGCAGAGTCCATGCACAGCCTGCCCGTCCGAAATGCACAGTTTGCTTATTTGCAGTTTGCAGTAACGTGACTGAAAAGGCTTTGCAAATTTGCGAGATTGCACTTCGTATGGTCCACGCAATCCTGTAGTGTCCGCAACATCAGTCAAACGGGGTCCGGTATGAAAGACATTCTTGAACAGCTCGAAGACCGGCGCGGGACGGCGCGTCTCGGCGGCGGGCAGAAACGCATTGATGCGCAGCATTCACGCGGCAAGCTGACAGCGCGCGAGCGTGTGGACCTTCTGCTCGATGAAGACAGCTTCGAAGAATTCGATATGTTTGTCACGCACCGCTGCACGGATTTCGGCATGGAACAGCAGAAACCGGCGGGTGACGGTGTGGTCACGGGGTGGGGCACAATCAACGGTCGGCTTGTTTATGTCTTCAGTCAGGACTTTACGGTTCTGGGCGGGTCCGTGTCGGAGACCCACGCCAGAAAGATCTGCAAGATCATGGATATGGCGGTGCAGAATGGCGCGCCTGTCATCGGGATCAACGATTCCGGCGGCGCCCGCATTCAGGAAGGTGTGGACAGTCTCGCAGGCTATGGCGAGATTTTTCAGCGGAACATTCAGGCCTCAGGCGTGGTGCCGCAGATCAGCGTTATTATGGGCCCCTGTGCCGGCGGCGCCGTCTATTCACCCGCGATGACCGATTTCATTTTTATGGTCAAAGACAGCTCGTATATGTTTGTGACAGGCCCCGATGTCGTAAAAACCGTTACCAACGAACAGGTTACCGCAGAGCAGCTCGGTGGTGCCGGCACACACACGCGCAAATCCTCTGTAGCAGATGCCGCATTTGAAAATGACGTCGAGGCGCTGGCCGAAGTGCGCCGCCTTGTGGATTTCCTGCCGTCCAACAACCGCGAAAAGCCGCCCGTGCGACCATTTTTCGATGATCCGGAGCGCATCGAGCCCTCGCTTGATACGCTGGTGCCGGAAAATCCGAACACGCCCTACGATATGGCCGAGTTGATCACCAAGCTTGCCGACGAGGGTGATTTTTACGAAATCCAGGCGGAGTTCGCCCGCAACATCGTGACCGGATTTATCCGCATCGAGGGGCGCACGGTGGGTGTGGTGGCCAACCAGCCCATGGTGCTTGCGGGATGTCTGGACATCGACAGTTCGCGCAAGGCCGCGCGGTTTGTACGGTTTTGCGACGCCTTTGAGATCCCGATCCTGACCCTGATTGACGTGCCGGGTTTTCTGCCCGGTACGAGCCAGGAATACGGCGGCGTGATCAAACACGGTGCCAAACTGCTGTACGCCTATGGCGAGGCAACCGTACCGATGGTGACGGTCATTACACGCAAGGCCTATGGCGGGGCTTACGTGGTGATGTCCTCCAAGCACCTGCGGTCGGATTTCAACTACGCCTGGCCCACGGCGGAAATTGCGGTGATGGGGGCCAAAGGGGCGACCGAGATCGTACACCGGGGCGATCTGGG
Organism: Roseobacter ponti; assembly: GCF_012932215.1. Taxonomy (GTDB): domain Bacteria; phylum Pseudomonadota; class Alphaproteobacteria; order Rhodobacterales; family Rhodobacteraceae; genus Roseobacter; species Roseobacter ponti. The sequence goes on from NZ_CP048788.1 coordinate 921,358, forward strand.
TGATCCGGAGAAGATCGCGAAACACACGGCGGATTATGAAGAGCGCTTCGCCAACCCCTTTGTCGCGGCTGAACGGGGCTTTGTGGATGAGGTGATCATGCCGCGTACGACGCGCAAGCGCATCGCGCGTGCCTTCGCCAGCCTGCGCAACAAGCAGGCGCACATGCCGTGGAAAAAGCACGACAATATTCCGCTGTAGCCCCGGAGGGAACTGATATGATGACCCCCGCGTTCGCTTGGAAAGGAGCGAAAAATGGCGAAATCACACGGCAAAAGCATCAGGGACGAGGAAACCTACGAAGCCCTGCGCGATCAGGGAGCCTCAAAGGAGAAAGCGGCCCGGATCGCCAATGCCAAAGCCAGCGACAGCCAGTCGCCGTCGCAAAAGGGGGGCAGGCAGCCACCCTACGAGGAGTGGACCAGAGACGACCTTTATTCCCGCGCGCAGGAGCTCGGGATCGAGGGTCGCTCGGATATGGACAAGGACGCTCTGGTCGAGGCGCTGCGCAACCACTGAGCGCTGCGGGGTTGCGCGCGTGACCCTCTTTCACAACATCAGCGACGCCCCGGAACATGTGGCTCCCTTTTCGCACGCGGTGGAGGCGGACGGCTGGGTGATCCTGACCGGGCAGATGCCCACGGTGCCAGGCGCGCCGCAGGCAGACCTGCCCGGCGGTGTCGCAGCGCAGACCGACCAGGTGATGAAAAACCTGCAGACCGTTCTCGCCGGGCTCGGGCTTGATCTGAGCGATGTGTTGCAGTGCCGTTGTTTTCTTACGGAATTCGAACGCGATTACGCCGACTTCAACGCAACTTACAAAAGCTGGTTTCCGGCGGACAGATTGCCCGCGCGAACCACGGTGGGTGTGACGGCGCTGGCCGTTGGCGCGCTGGTCGAGATCGATTGTGTGGCACGCAGGAGGGACGCGACATGACAAAACTCTGGAGTAATCAGGCTTTCACGATCAGCCATGCGGATGCAGGCCGGTTTGAGGGCAAGGGGCTGCGGCCATTCTTTGAGTACCGCGAACTGGGGATCAGTTCCGCGACAAAGGGCGCTTATGGTGCCCATGTGATCCGTGCGGTGCCCGGCATGGAAAGCCCTGCTGCCTGGCACAGTCACGACCTCGATTTTCAGATGGTTTACGTGACCCGGGGCTGGGTTGTTTTCGAGTATGAAGAAACCGGCGAGCACATGCTGCGTGAAGGATCCTGCGTGCTGCAACCGCCCGGGATCCGGCACCGCGAGGTCCGCCATTCCGACGATCTGGAACTGCTGGAAATCATATCCCCCGCTGCCTTTGACACAAAGGATGAGGCGGCGCCGTGAGTACCGGGCTGACATATGTCACGGAAGCTGCGGGTGTTCCTGACGCTTTGCAGGTGCCGTCCGGGCAGGCGATGGATCTTTTCGAGGTTCTGGTGGACCGGGTGGATGCCGAGACATGGATACGTTTCCGCTTTGTCGCACCCTCGATTGCGCGTGCGCGCGGCGAGATCAGTTTTTTCGACGTGCAGGACGATTTTGAACATCTGTGCACCCGTGTGGCGCTGCCTTATCTCAAAGAACGGGACCTCAGTGCCGATGCCGTGGTAGTCAGCCTTCTCGACCGGCCGGCGGAATTCGGTCAGGCGGATGACACTCTCACGCAGTTCATCGAAGTCTTTCGTATCAAGAATGGCATCTGCGCCTGGGAGGCTTTATGACACCCTCCTTCTTTGCGGCATTGCGGTCACATCGGGGGCTGCCGCATATCCGTCCGTATTCTTTGCCGGGTTTGTGCGCTACACTGCGTCACGGGCTGCATATCATGGCCCGGAACAGTATCCCGCGCCGCGCAAAGTCAGCTTCTGCAGGGCCGGGTGAGGCAGAAAACAGGAGACATAAATGTCCGGAACAATCAGATTACTGGCCGTATTCGGCCTGGCCGCATTCGTTGCGGCCTGCGCCCAGGAGCAGGAAGAATTTGTTGTGGTCGACCCCGAGCCGATCTCAACTGAGCCGACCTACACCGGCAAGTACAAGTAAAACCACTGCGGGGCAGGCTTCCGGGCCTGTCTCGTCGCCGCCTGCGTCCCGCTGGTCTGACGGGGGGCTATCATGCTGAAACATCGCGGTTTTCCGGGGCGATTGCCCGGCACAGACTATCAGTTCACACTCAGGCGATTTAATCCGCGCGGTGTCACACCGATCACTGCGCGCGAGCGTTTTCGCGACCGAAAGCCTGCCGACCGGCGCGCCGATGCTGCGTTTTTCGCCGCACTCTGGGAGCACTTCGGCGCGGAACCCTTTGAGCGCGGCAACCTTGATGCAGGCAGGCTCTCCTGGCTCTTTGGCCGCGAGGTGCTGCCGGCAACCGACCCCTTTGATCCGGAGAGTTACGAGGCCCTTCTGGTAATCAATGTACCGGTCGCCCGTGCTTCCTTTCCCGAAGCTTTTGCGGAGGGATCGGCGTGAATTTGCCTGCCCCTTGCTTAAACCGGCAAGTGTCGGCTTATGCACACGGCAGCCGCGCCAGCGCGTTGCGCGGCACAACCTCTGCGCGTATCGTAAATGCTGCAGGCTGGTGCGTATATCCCCGCCCTGGTTCTGCGTACAAACTTCGTACCCCTTCCCCTGGCGGACAGATCAGCGCACAAGGCTCTGAACTGTCCGCCTTTTTCGTGGACAGCGGCTTTGGCGCCGGTGTAAATGATATCTGTCAGCGGCCGCAGAAAGACGGTCGGGCGAAAGGCAAAGCAAAGAGGTTCCCCTCGTGCAGTTCAGACATTTCATATACGCGGTTGCATCCTGCACCCTTCTGGCCGCCTGCGGCAATACGGTCACCGAACAGTCGCTGGGCGGTGCCGTCATCGGTGCCGGTGCGGCGGTCGTTGTCAGCGGCAGTGTCCTGCAGGGCGCGGCCATCGGTGCCGCCGGTAATCTGGCCTACTGCCAGCTTAACCCGGGGCGGTGCAACTGACCGCAGTGCCGGACTGAAAACCTTGCATTCACCGCATGCAACACCTGCATGCGGCCCGTTGCGTTTGCGCAGTGCGCCTCTGCGCAGCCTTACCGGACAGATCAGCCCTGCTGCCTGCCCCACTGTCACCCTTTTGAAAAAGGACATCCGATGTTCAGCAAGATCCTGATCGCTAACCGTGGAGAAATCGCCTGTCGGGTCATCAAGACCGCGCGCAAGATGGGCATCACAACAGTGGCGGTTTATTCTGACGCTGACAAACAGGCGCTGCACGTTCGGATGGCCGATGAGGCGGTATATATCGGACCGCCGCCTGCCAACCAGTCTTACATCGTGATCGATAAGGTGATGGAGGCGGTGAAGTCCTCCGGCGCGCAGGCCGTGCATCCGGGGTATGGGTTTCTGTCGGAAAACGCGAAGTTTGCCGAAGCACTTGATGCCGCGGGTGTTGCCTTTGTGGGGCCGCCTGTCGGTGCCATTGAGAAGATGGGCGACAAGATCACCTCCAAGAAAATCGCGCAGGAGGCCGGGGTTTCGACCGTGCCCGGCTATATGGGCCTGATCGCCGATGCCGATGAAGCGGTGAAGATCTCCGGCGAAATCGGCTATCCGGTGATGATCAAGGCCTCCGCGGGTGGTGGTGGCAAGGGCATGCGGATTGCCTGGGACGATGCAGAGGCGCGCGAAGGCTTTCAGTCGTCGAAAAACGAGGCGGCGAATTCTTTTGGTGACGACCGGATCTTCATCGAGAAATTCGTTACCCAGCCGCGCCATATCGAGATTCAGGTACTCTGCGATGCGCATGGCAACGGCATCTATCTGGGCGAGCGCGAGTGCTCGATTCAACGCCGGAACCAGAAGGTTGTCGAAGAGGCCCCGAGCCCGTTTCTGGATGAAGCGACGCGCAAAGCGATGGGAGAACAAGCCGTCGCACTGGCGCAGGCCGTGGGATATACCTCCGCCGGCACGGTTGAGTTTATCGTCGATGGCGAGAAGAACTTTTATTTCCTTGAGATGAACACGCGCCTGCAGGTGGAGCACCCGGTGACAGAACTTATCACCGGTGTTGATCTGGTGGAACAGATGATCCGGGTCGCCAATGGCGAAAAGCTCTCGATCAGTCAGAAGGACGTGACCCTGACCGGCTGGGCCATCGAAAACCGGCTTTATGCCGAAGATCCTTACCGTGGCTTTCTGCCCTCCATCGGGCGGCTGACGAGGTATCGTCCGCCTGCTGAGGTTGCGGCGGGCCCCTTGCTGCAGGAGGGCACCTGGCAGGGCGACGCGCCGGCTGGCGATCTGGCGGTGCGCAATGATACCGGTGTCTTTGAGGGCGGCGAGATCAGCATGTTCTATGACCCGATGATCGCCAAGCTCTGTACCTGGGCGCGGACCCGGGCCGGGGCCATCGAGCAGATGCGCGTGGCGCTCGACAGCTTTGAGGTCGAAGGGATCGGACATAACCTGCCGTTCCTGTCCGCAGTGATGGATCACCCGAGATTTGTGTCCGGAGAAATCACGACGGCCTTTATCGCCGAAGAATACCCGGAAGGGTTCACAGGCGTGACACTGCCCGACGCGGAACTCGCGCGGATTGCGGCAGCGACGGCGGCGATGCACCGGGTGGCCGAAATCCGGCGTGCGAGGGTCTCAGGCCGGATGGACAACCATGAGCGAAAAGTAGGTTCGGACTGGAATGTGAGCCTTGGCGGGCATTCTTATGATGTCGTGACCAGTGCCGATACAGGCGGGGCGACCGTGCGGTTTGAGGACGGCAAAGAGCTGCGGGTCAGCGGGGCCTGGACGCCGGGCGATCAGCTTGCGGAGATGACGGTGGACGGTCGTGCGCTGGTGCTGAAGGTGGGCAAGATCAGCGGAGGGTTCCGGATCCGGACGCGCGGTGCTGATCTCAAAGTGCATGTACGCACCCCGCGTCAGGCAGAACTGGCGCGGAAAATGCCCGAAAAGCTGCCACCGGATACGTCAAAGATGCTGCTTTGCCCGATGCCGGGGCTTATCGTCAAACTGAATGTCGCGGCGGGCGACGAGGTGCAGGAAGGGCAGGCGCTCTGCACCATCGAGGCGATGAAAATGGAAAACATTCTGCGCGCCGAGCGCAAGGGTGTGGTCTCAAAGGTCAACGCGGGAGAAGGCGACAGCCTGGCCGTGGATGATGTGATCATGGAGTTCGAATAAGGCGTGACCTGCTCGGGCAACATATTGCCGGGCCGCGGGGCGGTGTGGGATCAGTTTGTGCCGCCGGCGCGGGCCCGTTCCTTGGCCTCGCGAATTTCCCTCTGGCGGATCGGCATCTTGTCGATGCTGCGTGAGATTTCGCGTCCGTCCCAGGGGAAAGGTTTGCGCACGTTCACAGTGCCCTCTTTGTTGATGATCACCAGCATAAAGCCGCGCGGACGCAGTTTGCGCCGCAGATCGGACTCCGCGTCAGGGTCGGTGTCGCTGATCACCACAACGTCGCGTTCGCGCATTGCCGGCTCGCGGGAGCGCAAAAGTTCCAGCTGTTCAATGAACATCGGATCGTCCGGCGTGTCGGCAAATACGACCAGCGGGCGCTTTTTCCACTTAAATTGGTTTAAATCCACCTCAGTTACATCGACAAAGAGTGGATCTGCGACAGTTTCCTCAGCCGTTCCCGGTACGGGTGCAGCTGCAAAAAAGCTCATCAGAACAACGGGTAGCAGTCTTTTCATTATTTCTCCTGATGCACCATATATAACCCCTGTTTCGGGATATGCGATGGGGAAGACGTGGGATTTTGCCATTAAAACTGCGGCAAGAGGTCCGGGTGTATGATCGCGCAGGACGCGTCAGGCGGGCTTTCGCAGCCGATCGTCGCCAACCGGGCAGGGAAAGTCATGGATGTTATTCTTCATCTTGGTGCGCATCGCACCGCGACCACAGGGTTTCAGGACTATATGCGGCGCCACAAGGCACCGCTGGCAGAGCAGCATGTTGGTTTCTGGGGGCCGGGGAGGACGCGCCGCGGCCTGTTTTCGGGAATTATTCCGGGTCCTGTAGCGGCGCGCGGACGCGATCTGCGGACGCGGGGAGAGGGCAGGGTGCAGCTGCGTTTGAAGGGCGCGCGCCTGCGCGGTGTGAAAACGCTCGTGGTGAGCGACGAAAACATGCTGGGTGCGGTGCGTGAGAACCTTTGCGAAGGCAGCCTTTACCCTTCGGCGGGTGAGCGTATGGCGCGTTTTGCGCGCGCTTTTGACGGAGAGATCAGCGGCCTGTTGCTCTCGGTGCGCAGTCTGGAGCTCTGGTGGTGCTCGGCGCTGGCTTTCGGCGTCTCGCGCGGCCACCCGCTGCCAATGAGAAACAAGCTGGCGATGATCGCAGGGTCGCAGCGGGGCTGGCGCGATGTGATTACCGATGTGGCCTGTGCGGTGCCCGGTGTTCCGATCCGGGTGATGCCTTTTGAAAGCTTTGCGGGCCGGGCGGATATTTTTCTTGCACGCGGTACCGGTATCGATGCGCCGCCCGACAACGACCGGCAGTGGCTCAACCGCGCGCCCGGACTGCCGGATCTGCGCCGTGTGCTGACGGAGCGCGGCACCGAAGCTGCGGAACTGCCCTTTGGCATGGGCCGCTGGAACCCTTTTTCGAACGAACAGCATGCCGCGCTGCGCGAAGTGTATGCGGATGATATTATGTGGCTGACCGCCGGTGCAGATGGCCTGGCGACGCTGACAGAGGACCGGATCCGGACAAGAGCGGGGACAACTCCGCCGGCCGGGTCAGACAAAAAAGGACAACCCGATGAGCACGAAGAAAGACAAGTGGCGCGGCCTGGCTGAAGCAGAGCTGCGCGGGCGACCGCTCGACGAGCTGACCTGGAAAACGCTCGAAGGCATCGATGTGCAGCCGCTTTATACGGCCGAGGATATTGAGGGGCTCGCGCATCTGGGCACAATTCCCGGCGAGGCGCCCTTTACCCGCGGTGTGAAGGCCACGATGTACGCCGGCCGGCCTTGGACAATCCGCCAGTACGCCGGGTTCTCAACGGCCGAGGAAAGCAACGCCTTTTACCGCCGCGCGCTTGCCGCGGGTCAGCAGGGGGTGTCGGTCGCCTTTGATCTGGCCACGCACCGCGGCTATGACAGCGATCACGAGCGGGTCGAAGGGGATGTGGGCAAGGCCGGTGTCGCCATCGACAGCATCGAAGACATGAAAATCCTCTTTGACGGTATTCCTCTCGATAAGGTGTCGGTTTCGATGACAATGAACGGTGCGGTCATCCCGATCCTCGCCAGCTTCATTGTTGCAGGCGAAGAGCAGGGGCATGACCGCGCCGTACTGTCCGGCACCATTCAGAACGACATTCTCAAAGAGTTCATGGTGCGCAATACCTATGTCTATCCGCCGGAGCCGTCGATGCGGATCATCGCGGATATCATCGAATATACTTCTGATGAGATGCCGAAATTCAACTCAATCTCGATCTCCGGCTACCACATGCAGGAAGCGGGTGCGAGCCTCGTGCAGGAGCTTGCCTTTACCCTCGCGGACGGGCGCGAATACGTCCGTGCGGCCATCGACCGGGGCATGGATGTGGACAAATTCGCCGGTCGTCTGAGCTTTTTCTTTGCCATCGGCATGAACTTTTTTATGGAAGCCGCCAAGCTGCGCGCCGCGCGGCTTTTGTGGTCGCGGATCATGGCGGAGTTTGAGCCGAAGAACCCGAAATCTTCAATGCTGCGCACCCATTGTCAGACCTCGGGCGTGAGTTTGCAGGAACAGGACCCCTATAACAACGTCGTGCGCACAGCCTATGAGGCAATGAGTGCTGTGCTCGGAGGGACGCAGTCGCTGCACACCAACGCGCTTGATGAGGCCATTGCGTTGCCCACCGATTTCTCCAGCCGGATTGCGCGCAACACCCAGCTTATTCTGCAGGAAGAGACTGGCGTGACCAATGTCGTCGATCCGCTGGCGGGTTCATATTATGTGGAAAAACTCACTGCCGATCTGGCCGATTCCGCCTGGAAGATCATGCAAGAGGTCGAGGAGATGGGCGGTATGACCAAAGCGGTCGCCTCCGGCATGCCCAAACTCAGGATCGAGGAAGCGGCAGCCCGCCGCCAGGCCGGCATCGACCGCGGCACCGAAGTGATCGTCGGCGTGAACAAATACCGGCGCGACAAAGAGGATCCGATCGACATCCTCGACATCGACAATGCGGCCGTGCGCAAAAGCCAGATCGCGCGTCTGGAAAAGGTCAGGGGAAGCCGGGATGCGCAGGCCTGCGAAGCTGCTCTGGCGGAGCTTTCGCGCCGTGCCGGGGAGGGCGGCAATCTGCTTGAAGCTGCGGTTGAAGCCGCACGCGCCCGCGCGACAGTAGGAGAAATCAGCATGGCGATGGAAAAAGTGTTCGGCCGGCACCGTGCCGAGGTGAAAACACTCGCGGGTGTCTATGGCGCGGCCTATGAGGGCGATGAAGGTTTTGCGGCTATCCAGAAATCGGTGGAGGATTTTGCCGAAGCTGAGGGCCGCCGCCCGCGTATGCTGGTGGTGAAAATGGGCCAGGACGGACACGACCGGGGCGCCAAGGTGATCGCCACGGCATTTGCTGATATCGGGTTTGATGTGGACGTGGGCCCGCTGTTTCAGACACCCGCCGAAGCGGCTCAGGATGCCGTCGATAACGATGTGCATGTTATCGGGATCAGCAGTCAGGCCGCCGGCCACAAGACCCTCGCACCGCAGCTTGTCAAAGCGCTTAAAACTGCTGGTGCCGATGATATTCTGGTGATCTGCGGCGGCGTGATCCCGCAACAGGATTATCAGTTTCTCTATGATTCCGGGGTAAAAGCCATCTTCGGACCCGGCACCAATATCCCCGAGGCTGCACAGCACATTCTCAAGTTGATCAGCGCAGCCCGACCGTGAACCCCGCCGTGTAATTTTTTGCGGGAGACCCTTTTATGTCGCCGGACGTTGTATTACCTGCGGTTGAACATGGTGAGCGGCTGCCGGAGGGTGGCGGTGCGGCAGAAGGGAGACAGGACATGCTATTGGATCACCTTGCAGTCGCAGGTGAAACGCTGGACGAAGCCCGTTCGGTCGTCGAAGAAACGCTTGGCGTTCCGATGCAGCCCGGCGGCGAGCATGACGTCTTTTTCACCCATAATATGCTTCTGGGGCTCGACGACGGCCTGTATCTTGAGGCGATTGCGATTAACCCTGCCGCACCACGTCCGGACCGTGCCCGCTGGTTCGATCTTGACCGGTTCAAAGGTCCGGCGAGGCTTACGAACTGGATCTGCCGGTCTGATGATCTGGCCGGTGATCTGAGCGCCCTGCCTGACGCGATGGGCACGCCCGTTGATCTTCAGCGCGGAGATCTCCGCTGGCAGATGGCCGTGCCGCAGGACGGCATTCTGCCCTTTGATAATCTCGCGCCTGCCCTGATCCGGTGGCAGACTGATCTGCATCCGGCACAGCGTCTTGATGGCTCCGGGGTTCGTCTGAAACGGCTTATTATTTCTCACCCGGATGCGCGGCAGCTTTCGGGCCTGCTGTCCGGGCGGCTTAATGATGCGCGGGTGATTTTCGAGGTTGGTCCGGTGGATATGGCTGCGGTTTTTGCGACGCCGGGCGGCGACAGGATGATCAGCGGGTGATCCGGCCGGCGGCTCCACCGGATGCTGCTGATGTGGCCACCCTCTGGAACCGGATGATCCGCGAAACTGATTTCACCTTCACAACCGAGGAGCGGTCCGTCGCGAATGTCCGCAACCTGATCAGAGAACGCGACGGCGCTTTCTTCGTGGCTGGAACCGGGGGCGCATTCAGCGGTTTTGTGACATTCGGGGCCTTCCGGTCCGGTCCGGGTTATCGTGCGACAGCAGAGCTCAGCATTCTGGTGACGCCGCAGGCTGCGGGTACGGGTCTGGCCGGCGCGCTGATGCAGACCGGCGAAGAAGCTGCGCGCGCCGCAGGCATTCACGTCATGATCGCGGCCATAAGTGCCGTAAATCCGCGTGCCATCCGGTTTCATACCCGCCAGGGCTATGTTGAAGCAGGACGGTTGGCAGAAGTCGGGCGCAAGAACGGCGCCTGGCTGGATCTGGTGCTGATGCAGAAAATCCTTGCAGGCGGGCGTTGACGGACTGACATGCCTGGCGCCAGCGGGTATGCTCGGCGCTATGTCGATCTGGTCCCGCATCTCCGACGCGCTGTCCGCACTGACCGCAGGCGAAGAGCTTTCGGCTGTTTTCGATCGTTTGCGCAGCCCGCCCGAGCGTTCCGTGGCCTTCACTATCGCGGTGATCGCGCTCGGCGCCAAGATGGCCAAGGCGGACGGGCAGGTTACCCGCGACGAGGTCACCGCCTTCCGTGAGGTTTTCCACATTGCCAGCGCTGATGAGCAGGGGGCGGCGCGGGTCTTTAACCTGGCACGCCGTGATGTTGCGGGATTTGAAGAATATGCCGCGCGAATCCGGGCGATGTTCAGCGGCCAGCCGGACACGCTGCGTGATCTCCTTGAAGGCCTCTTTCACATTGCGATGGCCGACGGATTCTATCATCCTAATGAGGATGCCTTTCTGGAGCGGGTCACGGCCATTTTCGGTGTGCCGGAAAACGAATTCAGGGCGCTGCGGATGCGCTTTGCTCCGGAGGCATTACGGGACCCTTACACCGTGCTCGGCGTGACGCCCGATATGTCTGAACGTGAAATCCGCAGCGTCTGGCGCCGGCTTGTGCGCGAAAATCACCCTGATGCGATGATCGCGCGTGGTGTGCCTGAAGAGGCGTTGCAGATGGCACAGAAACGGATGGCAGACATCAACCGCGCGTGGGAAGAAATCCAGGAAAGGGCCTGATGCGGTTTGCGACCTATAACGTTGAGTGGTTCAACGAACTCTTTGACGCAAAAGACCGGCTGATCCGGGACAGCGCGTGGTCGGCCCGCTACAATATCACGCGCAAAGGCCAGGCCGATGCAATCGCGGCTGTGCTGAGCGCAGTGGATGCGGATGCGGTTCTGATCATCGAGGCGCCTGATGCCAGCGGACGGCGCAGCACCGTTGCCGCGCTCGAGGGCTTTGCTGCGTATTACGGGTTGCGCCAGCGGTCGGCGATCATGGGGTTCGCCAATGACACGCGCCAGGAAATCGCGCTGATGTATGATCCGGGCGCGCTTGATGTGGTGCATGCCCCGCGGGCCGGAACACCGGACGTGCCGCGCTTTGACGGTGTGTTCGGGATTGATCTGGATGTGGATGCGACCCGCGATGAGGTGCGGTTTTCCAAGCCACCCCTTGAGCTGGATATAGTCACGCGGACGGGCACGGCTCTGCATCTGATCGGCGCGCACCTGAAGTCTAAGGCGCCGCACGGTGCGCGCAATGACACCGACATCATGCGCATCGCGATTGCCAACCGTCGCAAGCAACTGGCCCAGGCCATCTGGCTGCGCGCGCGGATCGATCAGGTGAGCACTGAAGACACGCCGCTTATGGTGATGGGCGATCTCAACGATGGCCCCGGTCTTGATGAATTTGAAGGGCTTTTCGGGCGGTCATCGGTTGAGATCATCCTTGGCTCAGACGGGGAGAACCCTCTTTTCGACCCGCATGCAGGGCGGGCGCTCAGCCAGCGGCTCGGACCTTTGCCGACCACCTCCCGATTCTGGATCGCGCCGGAGAAACGCTTTTTACAGGCGCTGCTTGATTACATCATGATTTCACAGGATCTGCGCGCCCGCGGGGCCGACTGGCGCATCTGGCATCCGCTGGATGACCCGGAATGCTGGGCCGATGCGGATCTGCGGGATGCACTGGTGGCTGCGTCAGATCACTTTCCTGTCAGCATCGATCTGGATATCTGACCTCGGAGAATCGCGCAGGATGCGCTATACTTCTCAAATGAAACAGATTTTTTCTGCCACCCTTATCGCTCTTGTCACAGCCCTGCCCGTCTCTGCGCAGCAGGACGACGGGTCGTCGCTGATGGAAGAAGGGACCCGACAGTTTCTTGAGGGCCTGCTGCGCCAGATGGAGCCGGCGCTGGAAGGCATGAGCGAATTCATCGAAGAGATGGGGCCCGCGATGTCAAATCTGCTGTCACAGGTCGAAGACTGGTCGGTTTATGAGGCACCTGAAATTCTGGAAAACGGGGATATCATCATTCGTCGCAAACCGGAGGATGACCCTGGAACCGACCCGGAACCGTCGCCTGAAGACACGCCTGACATGCCGCCTCAGGTGGATCTCTGACGCACTTTTCTGACCTCAACCTCGGCATTCAGCGATGAGGCCAGAGAGACCAGCCGGGCCTCTGATACTTCACCGAAAAGCGGCACCATGTCGTTCGTAAGAAGCAGCTGCAGCCGTCGTTTTTTGGGAAACCAGCGCAGTGTGCCGCGTTCGGCGTCCTGGGCCATCCACATCATGGCGCCGAAACGCATGGCCTTGCCCAGAATTTCCGCCTCCAGCTGTGATTTTTCATCAATGAGATCATAGAGGTAGTCAAAACGTGTGCCTTCGCGTTTGTTGGAATAACGGTGCAGAAGTGCCAGCCCGAGAAAGACCCGTTCGGAGTGTTTCAACCCGCCAAGGTTTGCCCGCGTTGCGTTGTCAAAACAGGTCTCGGCGCGGTAATCGGGATGCGCCCGCCAGCTCACGTCATGCAAAAGGCAGGCCGCTTTGACCAGCCGGCGACGCTGTTCCGGCACGTTTTTGAAAAGCGGATGGATGAAGGCATAAAGCGATTTGCCAAATCCCGGCATACGCGCGTCTTTGGCTTCTGCAAACCGGCAGGCCTCAATGAGCGGGTCGCGGTCACGCAGCCGCTGCGGCATCTGCTCATAGAGCATGCCTTCGCGAATGCCGTAGCTTGAGATGGCGATGTCCTTGGGGCGGAACGACTGCACCAGACGGCTCAGCACTTCAGCGGCCAGCGGCACCAGGCTCATACGAGCTGAAGAGATGTTGCAGGCGCCCCGCAACTCTTCGAGGTCCGCCTTGCGGATGAACTTTGCCGTGGCCGAGACGCTGCGTGCGGTCATGCGGTATTCGTGCAGCACGTGCAGCGGATAGCCGCGGCGGTACATATCGATGCGTGCGATCGCCCGCCAGGACCCGCCGACGAGGAAAAGACGGTCCCGCTGGTCGCCCATCACCGATTTCATGTGCTCCATGGTCTCGCGGATGTGGGTGTCGCGGGCTTTTTTGCCACCTTTGATTTCACGCAGTTTCAGCGGGCCGAGAGACGAGGTCATACGCCGTCCCACCCGCCCGCCGGAGATCTCCGCAAGCTCCATAGAGGAGCCGCCGATATCGCAGACAAGCCCGTAGGATCCGGGCCATCCAAGCAGCACCCCCTGAGCGGAAAGCCGCGCTTCTTCCTCGCCGTCGATGACCCAGATGCGCAACCCGGTTTCGCGGCGCACGTCCTCGCAGAAATCGGGGCCGTCGCTGGCGTCTCGCACCGCAGCCGTCGCCACAACGGTCAGTGCCGGCAGGCCCATGCCCTGGGCCAGATGCTGAAACCGGCGCAGGGCGGCGAGTGCCCGCACCCGTCCCTCGGGGTTGAGCCGCCCGGAGTCCGACAGGCCGGCACCAAGTGCACACATGATTTTTTCGTTGTAAAAATAGGCTGGTGACCGGGCCGCGCCGTCAAACACTACAAGCCTTACGGAGTTCGAGCCGACATCGACCACGCCCACACGGGCCAGAGCGCGCGCGCCGGGGTCTTCAAACAACGGGCGGCCAAAAAGGCCTGCGTCCGGTTGCACGGATGCAGCCTCAGGCGCTCCGGCGATGTTGGTCTGATCAGTCATTGGCAGTTCCGCAGCTTCGCCTCACCCTGTGAAAGATTTGGCTGATGGTCAATGCGCCCGGTCGGATTTACCGGAATTGCGGTCTCAGTCTTCGGTATGGGTCAGCTTGGGCACGTCCGATGCTCCGGCCGAGCCGCGCCCGGACAGTGACGGGTTTTCCATAAAGAAACGGTGGCAGTTGAACGCAAAAGCGCCTTCCGGCAGGGGCGGACGTTCAAACGAGCCATCAGGCCCCATGACCCAGCTTTGCGCGACATCCGCGAGATTGGCGGCCATGATCTGGCTGACGATCTGCGCCTTGACGGTCGCGTTCTCGATTTCAACGAGGGTTTCCACGCGCCGGTTCAGGTTGCGGCCCATCCAGTCGGCGGAGGAGATGAAAACCCGGCCTTTTTTGTGCGGCAGTCCGGCGCCGTTGCCGAAACAGACGATGCGCGAATGCTCAAGGAAGCGTCCGACGATAGATTTGACGCGGACGTTTTCGCTCAGCCCTTTGATGCCGGGGCGCAACCCGCAGATGCCGCGTACGACGAGGCTGATTTTCACGCCCGCCTGGCTGGCGGCATAGAGTGCGTCGATCACTTCACTGTCGATGATCGAATTCATTTTGGCCCAGATGACGGCCGGTTTGCCGGCGCGCGCGTGCTCTGCCTCCGCCGCGATCAGTTCCAGCAGGCGGGGTTTGAGTGTGGTGGGCGATATGGCCAGGTTGTCGAGTTTTTCAGGCTGGGCGTAACCGGAGAGATAGTTGAAGACTTTGGTCGCATCACGGCCGAGGCGCGTATCGCAGGTAAAGAGCGACAGATCGGTGTAAATGCGGGCCGTAATAGGATGGTAGTTACCGGTGCCGTAGTGGGTGTAGGTCACCAGCTGATTACCTTCGCGCCGCACCACGGTGGAGATTTTTGCGTGGGTTTTCAGATCTAAAAAGCCATAAACCACATGCGCGCCCGCCCGCTCCAGACGGCGCGACTGGCGGATGTTGGCGGCCTCGTCGAACCGCGCTTTGAGCTCCACCAGAGCGGTCACGGATTTACCCTCTTCGGCCGCTTCGCAGAGCGCCTCAACAATCGGGCTGTCGCGTGAGGTGCGATAGAGGGTCTGTTTGATCGCCACCACCTGCGGGTCACGTGCGGCCTGCTGCAGAAAGCGCACAACCATATCGAAGGTCTCGTAGGGGTGATGCAGCAACATGTCTTTGTTTCGCACAGCGGCCAGCATATCGCCTTCAAAATCGGTCACGCGCTCGGGGATGCGCGGTGTGAAGCTGGGCCAGAGCAGATCGGGGCGGCTGTCGAGAACCAGCTCGCTGAGATCAGCCGAGCCGATCATGCCGTCGATCTCGATGACTTCTTCGGCGTCCACGCCAAGCTCTTCCATAATCACCGATTTGAGCTTTTCGGGGGCGCCTGCGGAATGCGTCAGCCGCACCACTTCGCCCCGCCTGCGGCGTTTAAGGGCCACCTCGAACTCGCGTACGAGGTCTTCGGCTTCCTCCTCGACCTCGAGATCGCTGTCACGCAGTACGCGAAACTCGAAATGCGCTTTAAGTTTGTACCCGGGAAACAGCCCGCCCACGTTCAGCACCAGCAGCTCTTCGAGCGGCAGAAACCGGTTTTCGCCTTCACCTGCCGGCAGGGCGATAAAACGTTCGATCTGTGCAGGGATCGGCAGCAGCGCCTGCAGGGGCCGCTTGTCGCTGCTGCGTTCAAGCTGAAGCGCCAGCGCGTAGCCGGTGTTGGGAATAAACGGAAAAGGATGCGCAGGATCAATCGCCAGAGGCGACAGAACCGCAAAGACCTGGGTGAGGAAAACGTCCTCCAGATACGTCAGATCTTCGTCTGTGAGGTCCCTGTTGCGCAGGACGGATATCTTCTGTTCTTCCATCTCCGCCAGCAGCTTCACCAGAACTTTCTGCTGGGTTTCCATCAGGCTGCGCGCATTCTGATCAATCAGCACAAGCTGTTCAGCAGGACTGAGCCCGTCAGCGCCTGGCGTCGTATTACCCGCATGGGCAAGTTCGCGCAGACCGGCCACCCGCACGGTATAAAACTCGTCGAGATTATTAGCGGAGATCGAAAGAAACCGGAGCCTTTCAAGCAACGGCACGCGGAGGTTTTCAGCTTCCTCCACAACGCGCCAGTTGAAGCCGAGCCAGCTCAGCTCCCGGTTAAAGAACCGGGCGGGACCTGACGTATCAAGATCCGGCATCTCGGTTGCAGGTGGGAAATCAGCGGTCAGAAAGTCGGCGTAGGTCATACGTGCCTTGTGCTGGTAAATTGTAACGGAGCGGTGACATATATCAGCGCGCCGGGCCCTCTTTGTCCAGCAGATCGGCGGCAAGACTGCGGGAAACCGGCTTTTTCCGGGCCAGCGATGCGGCATCCAGTGCGCATACCACATCACGGGCGGCAGCAAAGGACCGGTCAATGCGCCGGATCAGATATGCAATGACATCCGGTTTCGGCATGAGCTGGCGGTCGGCAAACAGCTTGGCCAGAACGGCTGATAAGAGTGCATCATCGGGCGGCTCAAGGGCCACCATCGGTGTTCCGCCCAGACGGCTTGCCAGATCGGCAAGGCCGATGTCCCATGTCTGAGGCAGGCCGGTGCCGGTGAGCAGCAGGCTGTTGGATTCCGCCAGCACCAGGTTGTGCAGGTGAAAAAGATGCTGCTGCGTCTGCGCGTTGCCTGCTATGCGGTCCGTGTCTTCAACAGCCACTGAGCCTGCGGCAAGACCGGGCACCATATCGGCGGTCAGGTCGCAGGCAGAGATGACCTTTGCCCCCGAGAGGGCCGCCCAGACATGCGCGAGATGGGTTTTGCCTGACCCCTCCGGCCCTGTGAGCAGGAGTTTCCGGCCCGGCCAGGTCTGCCAGCCGTCGATCATTGCAAAAGCGATTTCATTCGAGGGAGCGACGAGGAAATCATCGCGCCCCAGCGCTGCAACGCCGGGCAGGTCAAATCCGAGCTGTTCGGCCATATCAGGTGTCGCCCCGGCCCGATCTGCCCTGATAGAGCAGTGAATGCTGGTACTTTTCGACCGCGAAACGGGCGATGACGCCCAGAGCTGCAGCCACCGGCACGGCGACCAGCATGCCCACGAATCCAAAGAGCGCACCAAAGACGGAGAGTGCAAAGATAAGCCAGACCGGGTGCAGCCCGACCGAGTCACCCACCAGCTTGGGTGTCAGGATATTGCCTTCGACGATCTGGCCCAGAACAAAGATGCCGGCCACCAGGCCGATGCTGACCCAGTCTCCCCAGAACTGAAAGAGCGCAAGCCCGATGGCAAGTACACCGCCGATCAGTGCGCCAAGATAAGGGATAAAGGTCACCAGCCCGGCGATGAAGCCCACGACCAGTCCGAACTGTAACCCGACCAGCATCAGAGCCAGGGCGTAATACGTGCCCAGAATAAAGCAGACGGTGCCCATCCCGCGGATAAACGACGCAAGCGTGTTATCGATTTCGCGGGCAAGCCGGCGCACGACAGGGGCGTGATCACGCGGCAGAAGCTCGTCGATGCGCTGCACCATCCGGTCCCAGTCGAGCAGCAGATAGACCGACACCACCGGCACGACCACAAGCAGCACAATCACATTCAGCAGCGAAGCAGCAGAGCTCAGAGCCGTTTCCAGCAGGGCGGCTCCGCGCTCTTCGATCGCGGCACCGATGTTGTTGAGGGTCTGGCGCATGGTCGAGCTCTCTTCGAGCACCGAGGGAAAGCGTTCTGTGACGAATGCAGAAAGCGAGTCTGCGTACTGCGGGGCGGCGCGTACGAGCTGGATCGACTGGTTGACCAGAGTGGGGATCACAAGCAGCGCCATGATGATAAAGACCAGCAATCCTGCCAGGGTGATCACCGCCGTGGCCGCAGTACGGCTCAGCCCGAAACGTTCCAGCCGGTCGGCCACAGGATCGAGAAAATAGGCGATCGCACCGCCAAGAATAAACGGCAGCAGCACATGCCCCAGAGACCACAGCAGCACCAGAAAGACGGCTGCGGCACAGCTCCAGTATATCATCTGATCGCGAACGGGCAGTGCCATCGGGGTCTCCGGTTGCGGGATGCATCCCACATTGCCTATGCGCCGGACGGTTGCAAGGGGGCGGCCGGAAAAAGCGCGCGTGCAGCACCGCGGGCAGGTCAGTGCGTGATTGCGGGGGCCCGCGCTTTGGCATAGTCAGAGGCTGAGTATCTTACCCGAAGGACCAGCCACGATGCGCCTCACACGCTACTTTATGCCCGTACTGCGCGAAAACCCCGCCGAGGCCCAGATTGTCAGCCACCGGCTGATGCTGCGCGCCGGAATGATCAAGCAAAACGCAGCGGGAATTTATTCCTGGTTGCCGATGGGGTTCAGGGTGCTGCGTCGCATCGAAGCGATCGTGCATGAAGAGCAGCAGCGCGCGGGCCATATCCCGATGCTGATGCCCACGGTGCAGCCTGCGGATCTGTGGCGCGAGAGCGGGCGGTACGACGCTTACGGCCCTGAGATGCTGCGCATCCGCGACCGCCAGGACCGCGATATGCTCTATGGTCCCACCAACGAGGAGATGATCACCGACATCTTCCGCAGCCATGTGGGCAGCTACAGGGATCTGCCGCTGACGCTTTACCACATCCAGTGGAAGTTCCGTGACGAGATGCGCCCGCGTTTTGGCGTGATGCGGGGCCGCGAGTTTTACATGAAAGACGGGTACAATTTCGATCTGACCAGAGAGGACGCGCTGCACGCCTACAACCGTCATCTGGTGAGCTACCTGCGCACTTACGAGCGGATGGGTCTGAAGGCGATCCCGATGCGTGCAGACAGCGGACCCATCGGTGGCGATGATACGCATGAGTTTCTCGTGCTGGCAGAGACCGGCGAGAGCGAGGTATTTTATGACAGCGCGGTGACCGATCTGACCTTTGGCGACCGGGACATCGATTACGACGATGTTACCCAGTGCCAGTCGATCCTCGAAGAGTTCACTAATCTTTATGCCCGCACGGACGAGACCCATGATGCGGCGATCTTTGAGGGGGTACCTGAAGAGCGCAGGCGCACTGCGCGCGGTATCGAGGTCGGTCAGATTTTCTATTTCGGCACAAAGTATTCCGAGCCCATGGGTGCCACGGTTCAGGGGCCGGACGGCAAGCCTGTGCCGGTCCACATGGGCAGCCACGGCATCGGGGTAAGCCGCCTCGTGGGCGCGATCATTGAGGCGAGCCACGACGACAGGGGCATTATCTGGCCCGAAGGGGTGACGCCGTTTCACTGCGGCATCGTGAACCTGAAACAGGGTGACAGCGACGCTGACGCCGCCTGTGAGGCGCTTTATGCGGCGCTGACAGCCGAAGGGCTCGATCCGCTCTATGACGACCGTGACGAGCGTGCGGGCGGCAAATTCGCGACTATGGATCTGATCGGCCTTCCCTGGCGGATCACCGTGGGCCCGCGCGGGCTGAAGAACGGTGTGGTCGAACTGACCAGCCGCCGCACAGGTGAGAGCGAAGAGCTGACACCTGAAGAGGCGGTGAAAAAGGTCGTGGGGATTTACAGCGGCCACCGCGGTACAAAGCATGTTGAGATGATGAAAGAGCGCGCGTTCCACACGTATATCTGAGGCTTTGCGCGATCTGACGGCTCTGCTATGCTGTGATATGCCTCCTGGGGGAGAGCAGGAGCAGGATATGATCCTTCGCGCAGTGACGCTGTCCCTGGGGCTCGCCGGTGCTTTTGGCGCCGCGCAGTTTCCCGCTTATTCTCAGCAGTATCTGCAACGCCTCGGCGGCGCCGTGGATGCGCTAGGCGAAGTGGTGCGCGATTTTGACACCTCTGCCGCAACGCTGGGACTGAGCCGTGCTGACGCACTTGCCGGGATGACCGGGTCCGCCTTTGTCACCAGCCGCAGGGCCGATATGGAGCGGACCTTTGCCCGCCACGCGTCTCTTTCGGCTGACCTTGCCGTGCTCGAAGACCTCGGCCCCTTCATGCGGGCCTGGAATGCACCCCGGATGACCGACCCGCAGATTGCCTCCGGCGCCTTGCAGGCCTTTCGCCCCGCGCTCCCGCTGGAGCTTGCCACGCTGATCTTTGCCGGCGCAGGTTTTGTCGCCACATGGCTGGCGCTCCGGGTCTGCCGGATGCTGATTGTGCCGTCACGCCGCCGCAGGCCGATGACCGCTTGACCCGCCAGTGCCAAAGCATCAGGTTGCGCGCAACCTTGCAGACCGGGAACTGACATGGCCGGAAAAACCGCCCCCTTTGCCGCATTTGAGTGGATGATCGCCTGGCGCTATCTGCGCGCCCGCCGGGCCGAGGGGGGTGTCAGCACGATGACCTGGATCAGCCTCATTGGTATCACGCTGGCGGTCTTTGCACTGATTGCGACGCTGGCTGTGCGGTCGGGCTTCCGGGCCGAGTTTGTGGGAACGATCCTCGGCGCTAATGCGCATGTGACGGTTTATTCCTTTGGAGAAGTGGATGCGTCGGGCCGGGTGGACCGCAGCATGACGGAATTCGATGACATGGCTGCGCGTCTTGCCGAAGTGCCCGGTGTAACCCGGGCCGCACCGCTGATCCGGGCGCAGGTGATGGGCGCAGGGCAGGGGCGCAACTCTGGTATTGATCTCTACGGTATCGCCGCAGCGGACTTTGAGAGCCTTCCGGGCATTGCCGGTTCTGACGCCGCACTGGGCGATATCAGTGCCTTCGGAGAGGGGATTGCACTGGGATCCGGGCTTGCCCGCGAGCTTGGGGTGGGCATCGGTGACAAAATCCGGCTCATCTCGCCTGACGGGGTGAAAACCGCTTTTGGTACATCGCCCCGCATCAATGCCTATGACGTGGTCTTTATTTTCTCCGCCGGGCGCTATGACATCGACCGCACGCGCGCCTATCTGCCGTTCGACGAGGCCCAGGTGTTTTTCAACAAAGAAAATACCGCAGACGAGATCGAAGTGATGATCGAAGAGCCCGAAGCCGTCGACCGCATTACCCCTGTACTTTTGCAGGCGGCGGGTCCGGGCAGCCAGGTCTGGACATGGCGCGATGCCTCAGGCGGGTTCCTGCGCGCGCTTGAGGTTGAGGACAACGTCATGTTCATCATCCTGTCGATCCTTGTGCTGATCGCGGCGATGAACATCGTCTCCGGGCTGATTATGCTGGTCAAAAACAAGGGGCGCGACATCGGTATTCTGCGTACCATGGGGCTGAGCGAGGGCTCGGTGCTGCGGGTATTTTTCATCTGTGGTGCGTCAACGGGCATTGCGGGAACGCTGATGGGGGTGATCCTGGGGTCGATCTTTGCGCTCTATATCGATCCGATTTTCTCCTTTGTGAACATGATGATGGGCGGCGGTGTCTGGGATCCGGCGATCCGGGGCATCTATGCGCTGCCGGCGGAACTGCATCTTGATGATGTGCTCTCGGCCACGGCGCTGTCGCTGGGGCTGTCCTTTGTGGTCACGATCTTTCCGGCCCGCAAAGCGGCGCGGATGAACCCCGTCGAGGCGCTGCGCTATGAGTGAGCCGGTGCTGTCCCTCAAAGGCATCACCAAGGCCTATAACACCGGACGCCCCAATGAGGTGACGGTACTGCGCGGTGTCGGTCTGGATCTGGCGCCGGGGGAGGTCGTGGCCCTTGTCGCGCCGTCGGGGGCAGGTAAATCGACCCTGCTGCATATCGCCGGTCTGCTGGATACGCCGGATGCGGGCACGGTTCATATCGGTGGCGAGGATATGACCGGACGTTCCGACGGGAGACGTACCGCAGTGCGGCGCTCGGATGTGGGGTTCATCTATCAGTTTCACCACCTTCTGCCCGAGTTCACGGCGCTCGAAAACATCGTCCTGCCGCAGCTGGTCAACGGGACCGGACGCCGTGCAGCCGAAGAGCGCGCGATGGAGCTGCTCACATCCGTCGGCGTTGCCCCGCGCGCCGGTCACCGGCCTGCTGCATTGTCGGGCGGCGAGCAGCAGAGGGTGGCTTTCTGCCGTGCCATGGCAAATGCGCCGGCACTGCTGCTCGCTGATGAGCCGACCGGAAACCTGGATCCTCAGACGTCCGATCAGGTCTTTGACACGTTGATGGATCTGGTGCGGCAAACCGGGCTCTGTGCGCTGATTGCAACTCATAATCCGGGTCTTGCTACACGCATGGACCGGCGGATCTTCCTTGATGGCGGTCAGATGGTGAGCAACCTGTCCTGAAGAACTTGACCTTGCGGATGCCTTGCGCACAACTGTGCGAAAGAGGTGACCGCTATGCCAGTTCTTTCCGTGGAAGAAATCGAAACAACAACTGCAACCGCGCTGCGTGCGCACGGTGCATCTCCCTTTGCTGCTGCCGAAGTGGCGCGTGCTGTGGCCGCAGCAGAAAGCCACGGTAACCGGATCTGCGGGCTTTATTATGTGGAAAGCTATTGTCATCAGCTGCAGAGCGGCAGGGTGACCGGCGATGCCGATCCCGTGGTCAGCAAACCAGGACCGGGAGCTGTGCATGTTGACGCAGGGTTCGGGTTTGCGCAGCCGGCGTTTGCCCATGGCCTTGTACCGGCCCTCGATGCTGCGCGCGAAAACGGGGTGGCAACACTGGCCGTCGCCCATGCGCATACCTGCACGTCGCTGGGGTATTTCACAGAACAGATCGCGCGTGCCGGGCTGATCGGCCTGGGGTTTACCAATGCCTCGCCGATCGTCGCACCACCCGGCGGACAAACGCGCGTCATCGGCACCAACCCGATCGCCTTCTCCGTGCCTGACGGCGCGGGTGGTATCGCAATGCAGTTCGATCAGTCGACGACGACAGTTGCACTCGGCAAGATCACCATGGCCAAAGCCACCGGAAAATCCATCCCCGAGGGCTGGGCGCTCGACGCCTCGGGTGCCCCGACAACCGATCCGGACGCGGCTCTGAAGGGCTCGCTGGTTTCTGTGGGTGGATACAAGGGCTGGGGGCTCGGGCTGATGGCGGAACTGCTGGCCGCCGGGATGACAGGCTCCGCCCTGTCGCGCGATGTCAAACCGCTCAAAGCCAGAAGCGGGCCGCCGCACGATCTGGGACAGTTTTATATTCTGATGGACCCCGGCGTATCGTCCGGCTTTGCCGACCGGCTCCGGGCACTGGAGGATATCGTGGCGCTTGATGAAGGCACGCGTATGCCGGGGCAGCACCGGACGGCAGCAGAAAAGGTCGATGTGCTTGACGCTGTCTGGGCGCAGATCACAGAACTGGCGGAGGGGCCTGCACCTTCTGCGTGAAAAAGACGCCGGCGGCCATCAGGGCGATCCCGAATGCACGCGTGCCGGTCATCGGCGAAAGCCGAGCCCCGAACAGACCGAAATGATCAATGACGCCCGCACTGACAAGTTGTCCCAGCAGAACAAAGAAAATCGCGTTTCCGATGCCGAAAACCGGCGCGATCCAGGTGATGCTGAGTACGTAAAAGGCGACCAGAACGCCGCCCAGGAAAAGGTGTTTCGGCGCGAGACTCAGCCGTGAGAGGGCGCCTGTGCCCGTCATCATCATCACAATGGCACAGCTGGCGAAAGCGACCACAAAGAGCAC
The DNA here is from genome assembly GCF_012932215.1 of Roseobacter ponti. GTDB lineage: Bacteria > Pseudomonadota > Alphaproteobacteria > Rhodobacterales > Rhodobacteraceae > Roseobacter > Roseobacter ponti. Next base: position 944,689 of record NZ_CP048788.1, read on the forward strand.
CGTCGCAGCCGCTGCAGGCGATCCGATCCGCTGTCCCAGAGCCGCGTTGAGTGCGGCAAGCAACGGGATCCCGATGCCGGCGAGTGTCATGATAATGGCGTGCTGGGTCATTCAGACGGGCTCCTTTAACCTGATCCTAACGCGACCATGGCCTTGTGAGGCCATGTCGGCAAGCGGCTTTGCCGGACGGGCCGGACAGTCTGGAGGCGATATGACCCGGAGATTTCTGATGCTCTGCGCGGTTCTGGCTCTGACGGGTTGCGGTGGCGCGCGCACCGAAGAGGGTGCGGTGCTTTTTGCAGCCCATTGTGCTGTCTGTCATGGCGGTGATGCGCGCGGCGGGGGCGGCGCGAATGTGGCGGGCCTCGGGCGGACGCCGGCGGATCTGACGGTTCTGGCCGCGCAGAACGGCGGCGACTTTCCGGTAGCACGTGTCGCGTGGATGCTTGAGGCCTATTCTTTCGGCACGCAACCCCGACGGCGCATGGCGGAAATCCCGACGCTGCAAAGCAGGGAGACGCGCAGGCTTCGGACCGGGTCGGGCAGAATGGCAGTCGCGCAGCCACAGGTCGCCATCATCGACTGGCTGCAAACCGTGCAGCGCCGGTAATCAGCTGCAGATCCCCTGCAGCTCAACCCCGTCCCAGGGCAGGCCGACCGACCATGCCCGTGACTGCGGCAGGGGCGAGACAGGCATCGCCTGAGACAGCAGATCATGCAGCCGCTGCGTGCGCGGTGCCTGCGGTGCAAGGGCTCTGCAACAGATATACTCCTCCATGATCGCGCCCTGCTGCTCGAACCCGAAGTCCGAGAAATCCGGCGCTTCTGCCAGGTCGAAAAGATAAGGATCACCGCCGCCGTCATGTTCAAATGCGGCGCGGAGGGGTGAATAGCCCGTCTCGCGCCGGTTCTGCCATTGCCAGACGTGCAGCATCTCATGGGCAAAGAGCATCGCCGCGACCAGCCCGATCTGATCCGGATATTCAGGCACGTAGTCTTCGGTGTACCAGTCGCGGTCAAAAAGGACCGTGTTCCAGAGTGCCACGGCTGCGGGTTTGGAAGTTACCACGGCGTCCTCAACAGGGGGCAGGATCCGCTGGCGACAGGTCGTGCGCGGGCGTGCTTCACGCCGGAAGGTGACTGCGCGGGTCGGCGCGCCATTCACGACACGCACCCGGTCCGTCTTCAGCGTGTCGCCGTGCAGTGTGCGCGCGAATGCCGTTTCATTATCTGTGAGGGGCCGGCCGCAGCCCGCGAGGAAGATCATAAAGATCAGAACGATACGCATGACCGCAGCAGGGCCCGAAACGCGCGGCGGGATCAAGCCCCTATCCGCGCGTCTGATCGATTTGTGATCGCACGTCCCCGCGGGGACCAGCGTGGTTCACTTGCGGGCAGGCTTGCCTTTGGATGCGCGGGCCTGTGCGCCGCGCTTGGAAATATTGTCGGTGTCTTTGCCGACACCGGCGTGTGCGCCTTCGGCGGTTTCAGTGCGGGCATCGGGGCCGCCGGGGGTGTCAGTGCGACCCTGGTCATGGCCTTTGGCCAGAGCGCCGGTGGCAAGTGCCGTGGTGAAAACGATAAGGGTCAGTGTTTTGACGAGTGACATGAGGTTTCCTCTGTTGGTTGGTTTGTCTGTCCTTGAGCCACGCGACAACGGCCTGCAGAGTTTCAGCAGACGTAAAATGATTTATAAACGCATGAAAATGCTTGGGAAATTCTTGTGGAATCGTGCCGGCCCGATGCCGGAGGCCTGCTGAAATTGTTTCAGACCGGTCCCGCCGGGGTGAGCAGAAGTGACAGCGCGGGGGCTTTATGTGTCAGGGCCTGCCCCCCACCTCGGGTGCAGAGCGCAGGGGTATGAAGCACCTGCCGCACAGACCGCCCCGCCCCGCGCGGGGTGCCTGAAAGGACGTCAGAATGACCAGAGTACTTATCCCCGTCGTGATCTGTTTTGCATCCCTGACCGGCGTCTGGATCGCTTTTGAGGTGGCCCATATGATGGCGATGTAGCGGGCCCGTGGGGCCCCGGGTCAGCACTGCTGAAGGAGCCCAAAGGGGTAAAAAGAGGCGTATGACATGCGTGCACAGAGTGTGCACAGGCTGTGCACCGGTCCGGTGCACATGGGGGAGGAGTGGTGGGGCGGAGGGACCGGGGTGGGCATCAGAAGATCAGGGTCCAACGGGTGAAGCCCCGGACGGGCGCACCCCGCGGCGGGGCCTCAAGCACTAAGCGCCATTAACCTTCTTCATCCTTTCCTAACGAGCTAAGCAATTCGGATAAGCTTGGGCTAGGAGTGAAAGAAGGTGGCAGTATAATACCACCGTCCAGCAAATACGGATGAATTTCCGCTGAGTTAAATAACGTCGTACTTCTGTTCCAGTGTACCGTGTATATCTTGGAGTCCTGACTAGGAATGGGCGTGGTCGTGGGATTCCCTTTACCTGTATAGACGAAAATCCAATCGCCCTTGTACACTTGGCCAGAACCTAACCAGAGGCAGTTATCGTTGATCGGGAATATTTTTTGTTCTGGTTGCTTAATACCAAGGCCAATCCACTGATATTGAAGATAAAAGTCTTCGTTGACAAGTATTGGTATTCTTTCGCTATTGGGTTTCCCACGATCCACAACATCTTTAATATCGAGTGGCCCATTCATTTGTTTACCTTCCGGAGGATAGGATTACCGAACAGGGCGAGGCCGTAGCAAAGCAGAGCGCCACCAAAAAAGTACCAGTTCACACTGGGCGCATTGGGATCTCCAAAAGGATAAAGTGAGAGTGACAGTGCAATTGCACCCAAGACCATCAAGAATGCTGACATCAGATTGATATCCATTGAAGCCCTGTGTTGTACTTTTTCAACCGCAAGGTTTTTTTCCAACTCAGATTTTTCTTCATTTACTGACGACAACAATTTTTCAGTTTTATCTAGTTTTTTTGTTAACCGGCTGTTTTCTGAAACTAACTCATCCATTCTAGCTATTGCCAGTTGGGCTGACGACGTAGAAATGCCGCGAGCTGCGCTGCTGTTAACTTCACTGAGTGCTGCGACAAATTTGTTGCCAGACGAATATTCGGCTTTCGTAAGCTTGCTGTCGTCCAAGACTTCGCCATCCAAGGACTGACCGCCAGTAGCACCCGAATTTACTAAAGTCGGAACGCTTGGTTGTTCAGAATCCATTTCGTTCATCCCTCAAACATCCAGCTCCTCCACAAACTTCGCGTTTTCCTGGATGTACTGATACCGCAGTTCCGGCTTTTTCCCCATCAGGCGCTCGACAAGATCACCCGTTTCTCCCGGCATATCCTCGTCAATCGACACGCGGATGAGTTTGCGGGTCGCGGGGTCCATGGTGGTTTCTTTGAGATCTTTGGCGTCCATTTCGCCGAGGCCCTTGAAGCGGGATACGTCGATTTTGCCCTTGCCGCCCAGACCTTTCTCCAGCCAGGCGTTTTTCTCAGCCTCGTCCAGACAATATACCCGTTTGGGCCCCTGGGTGAGCCGGAAGAGCGGCGGGCAGGCGAGGTAGAGGTGGCCGGCGTCGATGAGCGGGCGCATCTGGGTGAAGAAAAACGTCATCAGCAGCGAGGCGATATGCGCGCCGTCCACATCCGCATCCGTCATGATGATGATCTTGTCATAGCGCAGGTCATCAAGGTTAAACCGCGTGCCCATGCCGCAGCCAAGCGCCTCGCAGAGGTCGGAAATTTCCGCGTTTGAGCCGAGCTTCGAGGAGGCAGCGCCCAGCACGTTGAGGATCTTGCCCTTGAGCGGCAGCAGGGCCTGGGTGTTGCGGTTGCGCGCGCCCTTGCCGGAGCCGCCGGCGCTGTCGCCCTCGACGATGAAAAGCTCGGTACCTTCGCGCGATTTCGACGTGCAGTCGGTGAGTTTGCCCGGCAGGCGCAGCTTTTTGGTGGCCGATTTGCGGGCGGTTTCCTTTTCCTGGCGGCGGCGCAGACGTTCCTCGGCGCGCAGTACAAGAAAATCGAGGATGCTGCCTGCGGATTTCGTGTCGGCGGCGAGCCAGTTGTCGAAGTGGTCGCGCACGGCTCCTTCGGTCATTTTGGCGGCGGCCTCGGTGGAGAGCCGGTCCTTGGTCTGGCCCACAAAGGCCGGGTCGGCGATGAAGCAGGAGACCAGCGCGCAACCGCCCGACAAAAGATCGTCGCGGGTGATCTGCGCGGCCTTGCGGTTGTTGGAAAGCTCGCCGTAGGCCTTGATGCCCTTGAGGATCGCGGCCCAGAAGCCCGCCACATGGGTGCCGCCCTCGGGCGTGGGCACGGTGTTGCAGTAGGACTGGATGAACCCGTCGCGCGAGGGCGTCCAGTTGATTGCCCATTCGACCTTGCCCGCCTGGCCGAATTTTTCTTTGAAATCAACGGTTCCGGCAAAGGGATTTTCGGCATAGGTGGTGGCTGTGCCCAGCGTTTCCGAGAGATAGTCCGAGAGGCCGCCGGGGAAGTGGAAGGTGGCCTCAGTCGGCGTTTCACCGTCATCTATGGCGGATTTCCAGCGGATTTCGACGCCGGAGAAGAGATAGGCCTTGGAGCGGATCGATTTGAAGAGGCGCGCGGGTTTGAAGCGGTGGGTGCCGAATATTTCGGGGTCCGCGTGAAAGGTGACGGTGGTGCCGCGCCGGTTCGGGGCCGCGCCGGTTTTTTCCACCGGGCCAAGGGGCAGGCCGCGTGAGAAGCGCTGCTCGTAGAGTTCCTTGTTGCGGGCGACCTGGACCACCATGCTGTCGCTGAGTGCATTGACGACCGAGGCGCCGACACCGTGCAGGCCCCCCGAGGTCTCATAGGCCTTGCCGGAGAATTTGCCCCCCGCGTGCAGCGTGCAGAGGATGACTTCGAGGGCGGATTTATCGGGGAATTTGGGGTGCGGGTCGACAGGGATGCCACGCCCGTTGTCGCGCACGGTGACAGCGTAGTCGTCGTGCAGTTCGACCTCGATGCGGTTGGCGTGGCCTGCGACGGCCTCGTCCATGGAGTTGTCGAGCACTTCGGCCACCAGGTGGTGCAGCGCGCGTTCATCGGTGCCGCCGATATACATGCCGGGGCGTTTGCGCACAGGTTCGAGGCCTTCGAGGACCTCGATGGAGGAGGCGTCGTAGCCTTCGGGCGTGGTGCCGGACAACAGATCATTGGGCATATGCTCAGGCCTCTTTTTTATGATTGTGACAGAGTATGGCAGAGGGGCGGGGCCGGGGGAAGCCCTGAGCCCGGGTAACCGTGCGGATCCGCAGGACCGGGGGCACCGCTGAGAGGCGCGCGGCCCGGGCTTTGGGAATCGGGCAAAAGCGCGTATTCTGCGAGTCGTGGACGGGATACGACATAGGCGGTGGGACCGGGTCTGCCACGGGGCGGGCGCTCTGGTGCTGGTGGTTTTGTGCCTTCTGGCAGGGCTCTGGCCGCAGAGCGCTGCTGCGCAGGCCAAACGCATCGCGCTGGTGATCGGTAATTCGGAATACGATCACGTCGCCAGCCTGAACAATCCCGCAAATGACGCCACCGACCTCGCCGCGGCGCTGGAGCGCATCGGGTTTACGGTGACGCAGGGGATGAACCTTGATTACCGGCAGATGCGCCTGACGCTGCGCGATTTCGCCGAGGCCGCGCAGGACGCGGATATGGTCATCGTCTATTTCGCCGGCCACGGGATCGAGATCGAAAACACCAATTACCTGATCCCGGTAAATGCTGAACTGCGCAGCGACCGCGACGTTGATCTTGAGGCGCTGCGGCTGGAGAGCTTTGTGCGTGCGGTCTCGGGCGCGCGGGGGCTCAAGCTCATTCTGGTGGATGCCTGCCGGAACAATCCGTTCCTGTCCGATATGGTCTATGCCAGCGGGACACGTTCGGTCGGGCGCGGTCTGGCGCGGGTTGATCCCAGCGGTGTCCTTGTGGGCTATGCCGCGCGCAGCGGGACGCTGGCGATGGATGGTGACGGGCGCAACAGCCCCTATGCGCGTGCGCTGCTGTCGCACATCGAAGAACCCGGGCTGGAGTTGGGCAAGATGTTCCGCCGCGTGCGCGATACCGTCTGGGAGCTGACGGACGGCGCTCAGGAACCCTTTACCTATGGCTCGCTGCCCGGGCGCGATATTTTCCTGATGCCGCCGCGCGCCACGCCTGAGCTGACACCGGATGCCTCGGGCGCGCTTTTGCGCATGCAGCAGATGGTGGCGGATTTTGCCGAAGCGGAGGCGGCGGGCACCGACCGGGACTGGACTGCGTTTCTGGGCCGCTATGCAGACCTGCCCGACAACCAGCTGATGACCATCGCGCAGCAGAAACGCGAAGCAGTGCGCATGGCCGCAATGAGCAGTCTGCCGGCGGCGCGGCCGGGCGCCACAGCGAGCGGTTCCGGCCTTTCGACCGAACAGATGGTGAAAGAGTATTCATCGGCGGATGCCGCAGCGGACATATCGCAGTGGACCCGGTTCATTCACCGCTATGCCGAATACCCCGACCATCCTCTCATGCAGAAGGCGAAACTCAAACGCAGTGCCCTTGTGGTGAGCGCGCTTGATCGCAAAGCTGCGGAAACGGTGCAGAAAACAGCAGCGAAACGGCCGCCGGACGCGTTTCCGGGGCAGGAGAAAGCGCTCGGGCTGACGCGTGGCCAGCTGCGCGGCGTGCAGTCAGCGCTGAATGCGCGCGGCTTTGATGCCGGGCCGGTGGACGGGCTGATCGGGGCCAGAACGCGCAATGCCATCAGTGTGTTTCAGTCGGCATCGGGGCTTGCAGCCACCGGCGTGCTCAATAAGTCGACGCTGGCAGCGCTGAACTTTGACCCGGCGGCATCGCCGCGCCCCGCGCCGGATGCGGCAACACCTGCCGCACAGCCCGCGCCTGCGGCGCGCAGTGCGGCGCGTGACCGGTTCATCTCGGGCCGGGAGGCAGAGAAACACGACGCTGACACCCTTAGCCGCCTGCATGATGATCCGCGGCTCACACGGGTCGCAAGGGCGCTGCGCGGCCAGGCCTTCGTTTACGGCTATTTCGAGGACCGGCTTTATGTCGCGGTACAAAGCTGGGGCGCAACACCCTGGGCGGCTGCCGTGAGTAAGGCCCGCGCGCTTGGCGGACATCTGGCCACGATGACGTCCCGTGCGGAGAACCAGTTTGTTTACAGCATGGTGCAGCACGACGACAGGTTCTGGCGGATCACGCAGAACCCGGCGCTGGATGTGTTCGGACCAGCCTTTGGTCTGGCCCAGTCACCGGATGCGCGCGAGCCCGCCGGCGGCTTTGCGTGGGTGACCGGAGAGGCTCTGGCTTACACCAACTGGGGTGCGGGCGAACCGAACAACTATGCCGATAATGAAGATATCGTGACTTTCACCTACCGCAGCCGAACGCCGCTGAACTCTGTGAAAACATCAGCGCGCTGGGGCGATTACCCGGATGCGGATCGCGGGTACATTATGGAATTTCCGTAGGCAGGCCCGGTCAATCCGGCGTTGCAATGCCCGGCCAGAGATCCGGATCCAGATTGTCGGTGAATTCTTTGAAATCGCCGGCAAAGCGCTGCCAGCCCCCCACGGAACGGGTGTGGACCCGGGCGCGCACCTGATCTTTACTTGCGGTTTCCACCCGCGCGTCGCTCTCTTCCGGATGCAGCATCTTTTCAGTCCATGCGAGGCCGCAGTGCTCTGCGATCGCACGGGTGCCGCTGTCCATGTCCGACACCAGATCTTCATAGCGCACTGTCAGGATCCGGTCGGCGCAGGTCGCCTGCCAGTGGCGCATATAGAGCGCGAAAAGGTTGGCGTAATCGGCGATATCCGAAAGACGACTGGCGAAATTCATGCCCTCGGTGACAAAGCGCCGGCGCCACATAGACAGAGCGACATCGCGCGGGTCGCGCCCGACGCAGACGAAGCGCGCGTCAGGAAAAGTATCGGCCAGAAGCCCGATGTAGCGGAAATTGGCAGGCATCTTGTCGGTGAAAACGGACGCCTCCTCCGGGACCGGAGGCATGTCTGTGCGGAACCCTTCGGCAAAATTTGCCAGCGCCTCAGCCGTGACCGGGCGCCCGGTCGCCAGAAAGGCCTGAGCGCGGGCGGCGGCCATCGGCAGTTCACCCCGTGCGGCAACACCCGGCACCCGGCTCAGGATCATTTCGACCAGCGTCGTGCCCGAGCGGGGGAGCCCGGTGACGAAGACCGGCGAGGGTGTCTGAGCGGCGGGGCGTGCAATGTCGGCAGGCGCGGGGAAAAGCGAGGTCATCCGCTCGAATTCGTCCCGCGCGGCGCGCCTGTCCCACGAGTGGTGCCGCGCGTCCAGCGCATGCAGCCGGTGTAACAGCTCCATCGCGTCGGATGCCTGCCCTGAGCGGTGCATCGCCGTGGCCCCGGCAAGCATCAGCTGTGCGCGGTCCGCAGGGTCGGCCGGGCGCGCGGCAAGTGCCTTTTCCGCAGCCTCACGTACCTGAGGCAGCGTATCGGGCGGACAGACTTCGGCCACACGGGCGAGCGTATTCGGATGGCCCGGTGTAAGCTGCAACGCCTGTCCCCAGGCCTCCAGTGCGCGCTCCTGCAGGCCCATCTGGCTGAGTTGCTTGCCGAGCTGGCGCAGCGTTTTGGAATCGTCCGGCCGCCGCGCTGCGGCCGCTTCGAAATCTGCCAGTGCAGCGGCGTCGTCGCGCAGGAAGGTGTATGCAACCGCGCGCAGGTTCAGCGCATCGGCCATCTGCGGGTCACGGGTAAGGGCCTGCGTCGCGGCTTTTACCGCTTCGTCGTGGGCGCCGGCACGCTGGTGCAGCATCGCGCGCATGTGCCAGGGACGTGCATCATCCGGTGCTGCGCTGATCAGCCTGTCGATCTGTCCGGCGGCTTTTGCGTCCTCGCCGCAGAGCACCAGGGAAAGGGTCAGATTGCACCGGAAGTCCGTCTGCTCAGGGGCTGCTTTCACCGCCGCGGCGAAATAGGGCAGGGCGGCTTTGTGCTGCCCGCCTCTGGCAAAAGTCAGCCCGGCCATATTCTGCAGCCCGGCGTTGCGGGGTTCTTTCTTTGCCAGCGGACGGATGCGTTTCTGCGCTGCGACATAGTCGCCCGCGGCCATCAGTCTGTTGATCTTTCGCACGATATCCATGGACATGCTGTCTGATGAATGTCCGCAGCGGCGATGTCAACGCGGAGCTATTCGCCGACGCTGAGTGTCTCAAAGCGCAGCCCGCGCGCCGTCCGCGCCGGAAAGCCTGCCCAGTAGGTGTGATCGTCCGTTGGAAGCGCCTCTTCATCCAGAGCCACAACCCCGTCGTTTGCATTGGGAATAAGCTCAAGATAGGGGCGCCGGGAAACATCGCCCCGAAGGTGCAGATCAAAAAAGGCGGTGGCGAAATGCTGCGCGATATTGTTCATCCGCGTGCTGTCCCAGACCGGATCGGCATAATGCTCAAAGGGCACAAAATCGAGCGTTTCAACCGGGTCCCAGGCTTCGGCCGGGGCGGGGATCGGGGCGGCTGCATTGTGGTTTGCGTTTACAAAGGTCAGCAGATGACGTTCGGTATTGCCGGCCTCTTCAAAAATCGTCCGGATCGCCCCGTAGACGGAAACGTCATCAGAGCCCCCCGCCATGATCAGCGTCGGTGTATCCAGTCCGGCCATACCGTTGGCATCCCAGACATCCGCGTTGCGGCCCCAGGGGCCGATGGCCACGATCGCCCGCACGCGCGGGTCTCTCAGTGCCGCCAGGCTCTCAGAGCCCGAGAGATGTGCTGTCAGCAGCCCGCGGGGCGTGCCCCATGCAGCTTCGGTCGCCTGCTGGGTGACGCCCGCGCCGCCAAAAACAAGCGCACCGTATCCGCCCATCGAATAGCCGATTATCCCCACCACGGACGTGTCGATGATGCCGCCCAGCCGGCTTTCCAGCGCCTCCATCTGGTCGATGACAAAGCGCTGGTCCAGCGGCCGGTGATACAGCGTCGAGCCGAAAGCCCCCTGATCAGAATAGGTGCTGTCGGTGTGATCAACGGAGACCGTCACAAAACCCTTCGATGCGAGGTTCTCGCCCAGATGCGCCATCAGATATCGGTTGCCGGGATAGCCGTGGCTGATCACGATCAGCGGAAACATACCTTCTGCTGCGGGATCAGCATCGCGCGTCGCCCGGCCGGTCAGAGTGACGGGCGTCACGCCATCGCGCAGAACCGTGTCATAACCCGTGCGGGCGCTGCTGTCGTCTTCAGCGGGGTACCAGACCTCCACCGTCAGCGGCCGGTCATAGAGCGGGATGTCCTGGTCTGTGACATTGACGATGTCGATCTGGCCCGGGTTCACAAATTCAAGCGTCTGAACGCCCACGGGCAGGGTTCCGAAGAACGCAAGCTCAGGTGCATCGGGGCGGACAAGATCAACAGGGTTGGTGAGCGCGGGTGTCGCCGCCAGAGCGGCAATGCAGGCGAAAATGCTGGTTCTCGTCACGTTCTGGACTCCGGTCGCATGTTTTCTGCACGCCTCATAACTGAGCAATCTGACACGATCTGAACCTAAATCAAGCACTTATCCGCCCGGACGGGTTACGGCAGCGCCTGAAACGGCCCAGTGCCCGACTTCCAGTCATACGGGAATGGCGTCACCGGGCGGCAGAATTTTTACGCAGATCGGCCCTTTTCCTGAGCGCGCCCCGGGCGTATGGCAGGCTTATGCCGCAGGTGATGACATATTCAGGACATACCCGGGCCGTGCTGCGTCTGGGCCTGCCGCTGGTGGGCGGGCATGTGGCACAGGTTCTGGTGGGCGTGACCGATACGGTCATGCTGGGCTGGTACAGCGTCGATGCTCTGGCGGCGGTCACGCTGGGATCGACCTTTTTCTTTACGCTGATGATTTTTGGTGCCGGATTTGCCTGGGCGGTGATGCCGCTGGTCGCCTCGTTTGCAGCTGAAGACGACGAAACGGGCCTGCGCCGGGCCACGCGTATGGGGCTCTGGCTGAGCCTCGGGTTTGCAGTGCTGGCGATGCCGCTGATGTACTGGTCTGAGCCGGTGCTGCGGCTCATGGGGCAGAGCGATCAGGTGGCCGCAGACGCGGGCCTCTATCTGCGCGTTGCGGGCTTTGGTATTTTTCCTGCGCTGATCGTGATGGTGCTGAAATCCTATCTGGCGGCGCTGGAACGCACGCAGGTGGTGTTCTGGATCACCGTCGCGGGTGCCGTGGTGAACGGGCTGGCCAATTATGCGCTGATCTTTGGCAACTGGGGCGCGCCTGAGCTTGGTATTACGGGGGCCGCAATTGCGTCTGTGGTCAGTCAGGTGGCCTATCTGGTGCTGACAGTGATCTATGTCCGCCGCAGTCTGCCACAGCATGCGCTTTTCCGGCGGCTCTGGCGGGCCGATCCGCAGATGCTGAAACGGGTTTTTGCACTGGGATGGCCGATCGGGCTGACCAGCCTGTCCGAAACCGGGCTTTTCGCGGCTTCGGCGCTGATGATGGGGTGGATCGGCACCGTGGCACTGGCGGCACACGGCATCGCGGTGCAGCTGGCGGCTGTTACGTTCATGGTGCATCTGGGTCTGAGCAATGCCGCCACGATCCGGGCCGGCAATGCGCTTGGACGGCGCGATCCTGATCATATGGAACGCGGCGGCATCACCGTCACGGTACTGTCTCTGATTACCTCGGCGCTGACGATTGCTGTTTTCGTGACCTTTCCCGAGCCGCTGCTGAACCTCTTTATGCAGGAAGATGAGCCTCAGCGGGTGGCGATCCTGTCGATCGGTGTCGGGCTTCTGGGCATGGCCGCGCTCTTTCAGCTGGTCGATGGTGCCCAGGCCATCGCCCTGGGCCTGCTACGCGGGGTGCAGGACACGCGTGCCCCGATGGTCTTTGCCGCCGTCAGCTACTGGGGGCTTGGCATCCCGTGCTCTTATATTTTCGGGTTCTGGTTCGGGATGGGCGGGATCGGCATCTGGCTGGGTCTTGTGACCGGCCTCGGGATGGCCGCGATCCTGTTGTCCTGGCGTTTCTGGCTGGTTGCCATGCGGGATGTCAGGGCGGGTGTTCCCGTCGCCGGCTGAGGATATCACTCTTGACCGGCCCGGTCTGTGTGAGCAGACTCGGCCTCAGACCCCGGGGGATGCCATGCAAACCGACAGATACGACAACACAATCACCACCGCCTCGGCGGCCGTGGCCGATGCTTACGCGGATGCCGTTGATTGCCTGCTGGCCGGTGCGCCGGGTCTGATCCCGGCTTTTGAAGCTGTCACCGAAGCCGATCCGGCGTTTGCCCTGGGCTGGGTCGGTCTGGCGCGGGCGCATCAGTCTTTCGGGGCGATGCCGGCAGCCGGGCAGGCGATGGAACGCGCGCGATCCTTACCGGCAGGGCTCACGGAGCGCGAACGCAGCCATCTCAACGCTTTTGACCTGCTGATCGCGGGCAAGGGGCCGCAGGCCTATGCCGCGATCCGGGCGCATGTGAACACCTGGCCCCGGGATGCACTTGTCGCACAGACCTGCTCATCGGTTTTCGGGCTCATCGGTTTTTCCGGGCAGCCCGGGCGTGAGGCTGAAATCCTTGCCTTTACCGCAGCGCTGATGCCGCACTACGGCGAAGACTGGTGGATGACCAGCCAGTACGCTTTTGCGCTCTGTGAGAACGGGGCGCTGGCGCGGGCGGAGGCACAGATTGACCGCGCCCTCGCACTCAGAGACCGCAATGCCCATGGTGCGCATGTGCGCAGCCATATCCTTTATGAGACCGGGCGCACCGCAGAAGGGCGCGCCTGGCTGAGTGACTGGCTGGCGCCATATGCGCGCGACGGGATCATGTATGGTCATCTGACCTGGCATTCCGCACTCTGGTCGCTCGCGGAGCGGGACACCGAAGCGATGTGGGCGCAGGTGGATGCGGCGGTCGCCCCTGACAGCGGCAGTCTGAGCCCGGGCATCAATGTGCTGACCGACACGGCATCAATCCTGCAGCGCGCGATGATGGCGGGTGTTGCGGTCTCAGCGGATCGCTGGGCTGCTGTCAGCGCCTATGCGCTGCAGGCCTTTCCTGCCACGGGTAATGCTTTCATCGATGTGCATGCCGCACTGGCACATGCGATGGCGGGCAATGACGCAGCCCTTGAGGCGATCATCACCGCTCCGGCGGGGCCGGCGGCGGATCTGGTGCCGGGGCTGGCCTGTGGTTTCCGGGCAATGGCGGCAGAAGACTGGGGTGCCGCGTCAGAAAACCTGACCGGTGCAATGAGCGATCTGGCGCGGATCGGCGGCAGCCGGGCGCAGCGCGATCTGGTGGAACAGTGCCTGCTGACCAGCCTGATCCGGGACGGGCGCGAGCGCGAGGCACAGGACATCGCCCGGCTGCGCAGGCCCCTGCTGGTATCCGGCGCGGATACTCATGCGACGCACTAAGTAAGCCCTATAAGGCGCTGAAATAGATTATATATTCTGTTTTATACTTGATGCGGACCCGGGGGTCCAGCCGATCAGATACTGCAGAAGCTCACGCAGAACATCCCGCAGGTCCGAGGCTTTTTCCGCGTCATAATGCCAGGGCTCCTGCTCGGACGTCAGATAGGTGCTCTGCGCCAGTTCCATCTGGATGGCGTGTACGCCGGCGTGGGGCCTGCCATAGCGCCGCGTGGTCCAGCCGCCCCTGAAGCGGCCGTTCAGAACAGTTGTGTATCCCGACGCGCGGTTGCAGATGCCGGCCACACCCGCGGCCAGGCGTGCATCGCAGGAGGCACCGTTGTAGGTGCCGATGTTCAGGTCCGGCAGCCGACCTTCGAAAAGGTGCGGCACACGTGACCGGATCGAGTGGCAGTCGAAAAGAATGGCGTATCCGAATGCCAGCTGTACCCGCGCGATCTGTGCGGCGAGGGCAGCGTGATAGGGGGCAAAGAATGCCGACTGAAGGCTCTTCATTTCGCGGGCGGTCGGCGGATCGTCCCAGATCGGGTCCCCGTCGAAGGTGGTCAGCGGCACCAGCCCGGTGGTGTTCTGTCCGGGATAAAGAGACGCGCCTTCAGGATCGCGGTTGGCATCCGAGACATAGCGGTGAAAGCGCGCCCGCACGATTGTGGCGTCGGGCACGAGGCGGTCATAAAGCCTGTCCACGTGCCAGTCCGTATCGATAAGGCCCTGTCCGGTCTCGTTGAGCCGCCGGTACCAGACGGGTGGAATATCTGTGCCGGTATGCGGCATGGACAGGATCAGAGGGCTCTCTGCGGGCAGCACGTGGACCGGCATTGTTCAGGTTCTCCGCCCCGGCAAAGGGCCGCGGCTCCTCAGGTTTCTTTTTTGTCGTTTATCACATTCATCTGCGCGAGCCCGCTTTGCCCCAGATCAACTTTGGCAAACGGTCCGCCGTGGCACATCTGCCCGGGGTCGGTGGTATCCACGGGTTCCGCGGCGGCCAGCACGTCGGCGGCGAAGACTTCGGCGTTGTCCTTCGGACGATAACCCAGAAACGAGGCCTTTGCATTGTCCACGGGCGCGCGGTCGTTGTCGGACACGCCGTAGATGATGGCAAAACCGGTGGAGGGCGTATCAATCGCCCGCACCACCAGCTGGATGAGATCACCGTAGCTGAGCCAGGAGCCGAGAGCGCGGGAGTTGTTGACCTGGGCGCAGCTGAGAATGCGCAGATGCACCGATTCCAGCCCGCGTTTGTCCCAGTACATGCGGCCCAGATCCTCGGTGAAACATTTGGCGAGGCCGTAGAAGGTGTCGGGGCGGTGTTCGGCGTCGGTGCCGATGAAATCCGATTTCAGATGCATGCCCACCGCGTGGATCGACGAGGCATAGATGATGCGCCGCACGCCGGCCTTATAGCCCGCCTCCCAGATGTTGTAGGAACCCACGAAATTCGGGCCGAGCAGTTCCTCGAAAGGCTTTTCATCGACGATGGCACCGAAATGGATGACCATATCGGCCCCCTCGAGCACCGGGGCGATCTGATACATCTCTGCCAGATCGGCCTGCACATAGGTCTCGCCCGGATAGAGCGTGCCGATATCACCGGCAATGTCGGTGCTGACCAGCTCGTCGCAGAGCGCCGTCAGCGGCTCCCGCAGATAAGATCCCAGCCGGCCGGCGGCCCCTGTCAGCACCAGTTTCATCGCATCTCTCCTCTTTGGTCTCTCATATTACAGCTCTTTCCAAGAAGGTCTCACCGGCCAGGATCCGCGACACTGAGAAGGGGCTGAGATCGAGGCTGCGCCAGGCGCCATACGTGATATGTTCGGCCAGCCCGCGCCCGAAAGCGGGGGCCTGCTGCAGCCCGTGGCCGGAAAAGCCGTTCACAAACATGAAGTTATCTACCTCAGGGTGCGGTCCGACAATCGCGTTCTGATCGAAGGTGTTATAGTCGTAGTGCCCGACCCACATGTTGATCAGCCGGATTTCCTCAAACTGCGGGATGCGGGTGGCAATAACGGGCCAGAACTTTTCCTCCCAGAGCGCGTGATCGGCGATGAAGTCGTCGTGGCCCACGGCAGGGTCCTCATCGGGCGGCCCGCCCGCGAGGTAATAGCGCCCGTCGCTGCGCACATGCACGCCGGAAGGGTCGATGGTCAGCGGCAGATCCCGGTCGAGCGGACGGGCCGCGTCAAAGATCCAGGTGTAGCGTTTGCGTGGCTCAACGGGAATGTCGAGGCCGGCCATCTGTGCCGTCTGAGCCCCTCTTGTGCCGGTGGCGTTCACGAAGGTGCCGCAGCCGACAGTATCGCCTGATTTCAGGGTGACGCTGTTGATGCGCGGGCCTTCGCGGTTCAGCCCGGTTACCTCGTCGTGGATGTATTCCACGCCGCCGTGCCGCGCCATTTTGCGGAACCAGTCGAACATGGTGCCACCGTCGAAATATCCCTCATCGACCAGATTGTGGTTGCCCGCGAGGATGTCTTCAAGCTGGTAGAAGGGGTAGGCGGCGGCGATCTCATCGCGCGACATATGCCGGGTGGCGGCGCCGAGAGAGGCCTGGACCTGCTGGCTTTCTTTCAGGGTCTGTGCAAACTCCGGCGTGTCGGCGAGATACATATAGCCATAGCTTTGCAGCGCAAGAGCCGGTACATCCGGATCGCCGCCCATGAACTCTCTGAAATTACGGATAAATTCGGCGCCAAAGCGGGAGATGGCGATATTGGTCGGGTTGGAGAACTGCTGGCGGATGCAGCTGTTGGTGTGGCTGGTCGAGGCAAATTCATAGGTGGGATCGCGTTCGATCACGAGGATGCGGCCGTCAAATCCGGGCTCACGGCTCAGCCACCAGGCCACGGATGAGCCATAGATCGCCCCGCCCGCGATGATCACGTCATATGATGTATGTGCTGGCATGGTGCCGCTCTTTTTCCGCCCGGGTTACCGTGACCAGCAACACCCGATTGCCTGCAACGTCAAGCTTTGTGAACGCGAGGACCCTTCTCGCCGTGTGTGTGGTGCCATGCGCGGGATGTGGCGTGCTGCGACCCCGCCTGCCGGGGGTCAGCCGTGTTCCGCCAGGGCGCGCGCGTCCCGGGCCATACGGGCGATGATGTCGCGCCAGCGGTGCATGTCGCGCGGGTTGGAGGCGTTGCCGTCGAGCCCGCGGCGCAGCACCCCCTGCAGGATCGCGAGCAGCCTGAAATAGGAAAACACCACGTAGAAATCCCAGTTGCCGGGCGGGTCGATGCCGCGCCGGTCGCAGTAACGCTCCACGTAGTCGGCCTCGTCGGGCAGGCCTTCGGCGTGCCGGTTCACGCCGCCCAGACCCCGGAAGTGGCCCTCATAAGGCAGACGCCAGTGCATGCACTGATAGGCGAGATCGGCCAGCGGGTGTCCCAGGGTGCTGAGCTCCCAGTCGAGCACCGCGGCAATCTCTTCGCGGTCGGGGTGAAAGATGATGTTATCAATGCGGTAATCACCGTGCACGATGCAGCTTTCGCCATCATCGGCGACCATGTGATCGCTGAGCCAGGCCATCAGCCAGTCCGCATCGGGCAGCGGATCGGTCGCCGTCTCAAGGTACTGGCGTGACCAGCGTGCGACCTGGCGTTCGAAATAGTTTCCGGGCTTGCCATAATCGTCCAGCCCCACGCGCTCGGGCCTGACCCGGTGCAGCCGTGCGAGTGTCGCATTCATCGCGTCATAGATGCGGCCCCGGGCTGTGCGCTCCTGATCGGGCAGGGCAGGATCCCAGAAGATGCGCCCCTCAACCAGATCCATCACCATGAACTGGGTGCCGAGCGGCGTGTCATCACCGGAGAGGTAAAACACCTCCGGCACCGGCACGCCGGTCTCTGCCAGCGCTTTCATCACACGGTATTCGCGGTCCACCGCATGGGCGGATTTCAGCAGCTTTCCCGGTGGCCTCGCGCGCAGCACATAGGCGTCATCACCGCTGCGGATCTGATAGGTGGGGTTGGACTGCCCGTCGGGGAATTTTGTGATCGTGTCCAGACGACCGAAACCGGCGACGTGCTGTTGCAGGCATCGTTCCAGTGCGGCGTGGTCAAACTCGTGCATCCGGAATTCCCTCTGGCGCCCATGGACATCTGCGCGTGATCTAAGCAAGTCTGGCGGCGCGGGGAAAGCCCTGAAAACCGGCGCGGGAGGAAATGCCATGGATATGAACTTCAGCATGCGGCCGGAAATGCGTGATCTGCTGGCCCGCGTGGCCGCGATGATCCGCGACGAGGTGATGCCGCTGGAGGCAGAATACCACGCAGAGGTCGGTAAGGGAGACCGCTGGGCCTATACCGACCGGCAGGCGGAGATTCTGCAGGGGCTGAAAGCAAAGGCGAAGGCGGCGGGCCTGTGGAACTTCTGGCTGACGGACAGCGACCGCGGGTTCGGGCTCAGCACGGTCGAATATGCGTATTTTGCCGAAGAGATGGGGAAAACGCCGCTGGGGGCAGAGGTTTTTAACTGCTCGGCCCCGGATACCGGCAATATGGAAGTCTTTGAGCGCTACGGGACGGAGGCGATGAAAAAGCAGTGGCTGGCTCCGCTGCTGGAAGGGGAGATCCGCTCGGCCTATCTGATGACGGAGCCTGATGTGGCAAGCTCGGATGCCACCAATATCGCCATGTCCTGCGTGCAGGACGGGGACGGTTATGTGCTCAACGGCGAAAAATACTGGGCCAGTGGTGCAGGGGATCCGCGTTGCAGGGTCTATATCGTCATGGTGCGGACCGGCGATGATGATGCGCCAAAACATCAGCGCCATTCGATGATCGTGGTCGATGCGGAAACGCCCGGCATCGACGTGCTGCGCCCGATGATGGTCTTTGGCCATGACGACGCGCCGCACGGGCATATGCACCTGCGCTTTACCGACGTGCGGGTGCCTGCGGAAAATATGCTGCTCGGCGAAGGACGTGGTTTCGAAATTGCTCAGGGGCGGCTCGGACCGGGGCGCATTCATCACTGCATGCGCTCGGTGGGACAGGCCGAGGCGGCGCTGGAGCTGATGTGCCGCCGGTCGCTGCAAAAAGAGGCCTTTGGTAAGCCGCTGGCGCAGCTGGGGGCGAATTTCGACCTGATCGCGGAATGCCGCATGGAGATCGAGATGGCGCGGATGCTGTGCCTGAAAGCAGCCTGGATGATGGATCAGGGCGATGCGCGCGCCGCGGCGCCCTGGATCAGCCAGATCAAGGTTGTCGCCCCCCGCATGGCGCTCAAAGTCATTGACGAGGCGATGCAGATGCACGGCGGCACCGGTATCAGCCAGGATACGCCGCTGGCGATGGCCTGGACCTGGCAGCGTGCGCTGCGCTTTGCGGACGGGCCGGACGCGGTGCACCGCCGCCAGGTGGCACGGGCAGAGCTGCGCAGATACACGCAGGAAAAGATCTGACACGACAGGGCGTTTGACAGCGCGCGCCTGCCTGCCCTAAATGCAGGCGCTGAGGGTTTGGGAAGAGGTACACGGGTGTTCGGAGCGAAAGACCGCAAAAAGGTCGAAAAGCTGATCGGTAAGGTTGCTTTGCGGGATCGCGCGGCCTTTGACGGGCTCTACGAGGCCACTTCGGCGAAACTATTCGGCGTCTGCCTGCGTGTGTTGAATGACAAAGCCGCCGCGGAAGATGCCATGCAGGACACCTATGTTAAAATCTGGAACAACGCGGACCGCTACCAGGCGAACGGTCTGAGCCCGATGACATGGCTGATTACAATTGCGCGCAACACGTCGATTGACCGGCTGCGTGCAAAGAAAAGCGGCAGTACCGATTTCGAGAGTGTGGAAAGCACGCTGGTGGCACCCGGGCTGACGCCCGAGCAATCCGCTGTGGCGTCGTCTGAGGCACGCAAACTGCAGAAATGCCTCGACGGTCTGGAGAAAGACCGCGCAGCGGCGGTGCGCGGCGCGTATCTGGATGGCAAAAGTTATGCTGAGCTTGCCAGCCGCTTTGACGTGCCCCTGAACACCATGCGCACCTGGCTGCGCCGTGGACTGATGTCGCTGAGGGAGTGTATGTCGTCATGACCGATGATGTGCTTGTCCTGGGCGATGGCGAAGGCCCTGATGATGACAGCCTGGCGGCGGAGTTCGCCCTCGGGCTGACACCGGCAGATGAGCTGGGCCCGCTGCGCGAGCGGCTCAGGACGGATGCGAAATTTGCCGCAGCTGTGGCCGCGTGGCAGCAACGGCTTGCGTCACTTGCCGACGATATCAAACCGGTAAAGCCGCCGCGCCGCGCGCGGAACCGGCTGCACCGCAGGCTTTTCGGCGCCGAACGCCGGCCGTTGCTGCAAAAACTCTGGGTCTGGCAGGGCATCAGCTTTCTAGCGCTTGGTCTGGCGGCCTGGATCAGCTTCAGCGATCTTACGCCTGATCAGGTCCCGACCGCTCCTGTCTATGCGACGCAGATTTCCAATGCAGATGAGGGCCTGACGGTGCTTGCGGTTTATGACCCGTCGCGTCAGGCGCTTGTCCTTAACCGGACCGAGGGCAGTGCGCGCGCCGGTCGGGTGCTGGAGCTCTGGGCGATTGCACCGGATGCGGCCCCTGTTTCTCTGGGCGTACTGCCCGATGCGCCGAACGCACGGGTGATCCTGCCGGAAGATCTGGCAGAGATTGCAGGCGCGCTGACCCTCGCGATTTCAGATGAACCCGAGGGTGGCTCGACGACAGGTGCGCCGACCGGTGATGTGCTCGGCGCAGGCGCTGTCTCCGAGCTCTAAAAAATTCTGTCTCTGCCTGAAACTACAGCACAGCCCGGTTCGTGGCTGAACCAAACCAACCCGGCAAAGCCCCCCGCCGGGAGAGGTTGTGTAAAGAGTAGAACAGGCAAATGTTCCTGTTAATGAGTGCCCGGCGGGGCGTTGTCACTGGCAGCGCCCGCCGCGGTTTGCAGATTTTGCGACCGATGTGGATAAACGGTGCCATCCGGGCGTTATTATCGGGTATTCACAAGTATTCCCGCCTGAATTTGAGCTTGCCACAGAAAATAGTCGCTTTTGTGAAGTCTCCGGAGCGCTCAGAAAGGGAGAGTAACCCTTTGCGGGGCCTGATCCGGTGGCAATTCAGTCGCTTTTGGAATTGAGCGTGCGGGTTTTCCGTTCCAGAGTGCCGGCCATGCGAGCGCCTTTGATCGATAATCTGCAGTATGCTGACTTCTCTCCGGAAATCTTTGCGCAGATGCGCGAGGGCGGTGTGGATGCAGTCCATGTGACCATTGCCTATCACGAGAGCTTTCGCGAGATGGTCCTGAACCTCGAGAAATGGAACCGCTGGTTTGAGGCCCATCCCGACCTGATATTCAGGGGTACGCATGCCGGCTGCGTCACGCGGGCACAGGAGACCGGGCGGACTGCGATTTTCTTCGGGTTTCAGAATCCGTCGCCCATCGGCGATGACATCGGTCTGGTAGAGATCTGCCACCAGCTCGGCATCCGGTTTATGCAGCTGACTTATAACAATCAGTCGCTGCTGGCCACGGGCTGCTATGAAGATGAGGACACCGGGCTGACGCGCATGGGCCGACAGGTGGTGCGCGAAATGAACCGCGTTGGCATGGTGGTGGATATGTCGCATTCCGCTGAGCGCTCGACGCTGGAAGCGATTGAACATTCGACGCGCCCCGTTGCGATCACCCATGCGAACCCGCACGCCTGGCATGCCGCTCTGCGCAACAAATCAGACAGGGTGCTGCGGGCGCTGACAGAGGCGGGCGGGATGCTGGGGTTTTCGGTCTATCCGCATCACCTCGCGGGCGGGACAGACTGCACGCTTGAGAGCTTTTGCGGGATGATCGCGGATACTGCCGGACGCTATGGTTCAGAGTATCTCGGCATCGGGACCGATCTGTGCCAGAACCAGCCGGACAGTGTCGTGGAGTGGATGCGGGTCGGACGCTGGTCCAAAGTGATTGATTACGGCGAGGGCACAGCGGCAAATGCGGGCTTTCCGCCAATGCCGCACTGGTTCCGCGACAACCGTGATTTCGGCAACATCCGTGCGGGGCTTCTTGCCGCCGGCCTGTCGGAGACCGACACGGACGGGATCATGGGCGGCAACTGGCACCGCTTTTATGACGCGGGCTTCGGGCCGGCATGAAGGATTTCCCGGATATCCCGCAGGCGCCGCTGCGCCCGCCCGCGGAGGTGATGCGGCTGAAGCGCATGGGCGCGATGTTCCCCACGCGGCTGTCTTTTCTGCGCACGCTGATGCGCCGGCTGGCGGCAGAACAGGTGCAGGTGCGCCGCCCGGTCTGGGAGATCGGCGATGCCGGGTTCGGTCACGCGGTCTATTCCCTGGAGCTTGGCGGATATGCGTATTCGCTTGTTGCGGTCGCCACCGATCTGCCCCCCGGTCAGCGCACCGACCGGGTGATCGCTACTGCCTGGGACACGGCCTATGTCCTTTATGACGGTGTGCCGGATGCAGATGAGATCGCGCGGATCTGTGCTGCCGCGCCCCGGCAGGAGGCCGCCCGGTTCACGGAACGGGACCTTGTGCTCAGCCGCGCCAACAAGTCGTTCCGTCTGTTTTCGCATGTGGTGGAACGCCTGCGGGCAGGCCGTCAGCCTGATGAAGCGCTGGTGCGCGCCACGGGCTACCTGATGCGGACCACTGCCGTCTACGGTAACGGAAAGTTCGGGATCGCCGACCGCGCCGTTTATGACGACCGGCCGGGGCTCGAAGGGCCGTTCATGGCCGAGATGCTGACCGTCTGGCTGATCCGTCTGTTTACCCATGATCTGGCCGAGCATCTGGGCGGTGGAGCGCTCGACCGCAGGCTGAAAAGGCATCTGGGCATCGGGAATTCCACCGGCCTGGGCATGGCGCCGTTTCTGGTGAACCATCCTGTGCTGCTGAACAACTGGATGATGGTGCGTGAAACGGCACTGGCCCGTGTCAGGGCTGTTACGTCGCTTGATGCGGAACAGATTGCCTGTGTGCAAGCGCTTTATAAGCGCGTGGCGCGGCACCTCGCGGAATGGGATGTGCCTGACCCGGCGTATCAGGCGCGGATCGCGGTTCTGCGACAGGACTGGCGGCGGCTGGCACCCTGTTTTGCGACCGCCGCCCTTGCCGGAGAGATGCCGGTTGCGCGGCTTCTGGCGCATACCCGCCAGAGCAGCGTTGATCTGCAGGAACTGATGGCGGCTCTGGTGATGGAGCCCTTTGGCGGGCTGGTGGACGGTCTCGCCGACTGCATGAGTGATCCTTTTGGCGCGCAGGTTGTCCCCTTTGCTGGCACCGCTGATCTTGCAGCGGCTGTTGACGCGGGGTTCGCCTGGGCGCTGGCGCCCGATTACGGGGCACCTGACCAGTGCCGCCAGTTCTGGTACGTCAGTGCGGCCAAACAGGAACCCCGGCTGGGTCTGCGGTTCGACGAGCCGGGTGAAGAGCTTGAAAGCCCGCTGGATATTGCCAGAAGTATCAAGGCACTGCGGCGCGATCTTAATCAGAAAGATGAGCCTCTTTCCGCCTTTCTGGCACGCTTTCCCGAGCATGCGCTTGCGGCGTCGCGGGTGGCTCTCGGGGAGCGCTATCCCTATGCTGAGATCCGCGACAACCTGATCGCCGATACCTGCCTGCCGATTGATATGCTGCGCTGCAAGCTTGCGTTCTTCGGTGCCTCGCGGTTTGACCCGCGATCGGACCGCTGGACACGGATCACGCTTTGTCAGGGCGCGCCGCTGGCGGATGAACTGGACACGCGCGCGGATGACTGGTGGTTGCCGGTTTTCGGCGGATGACCTGGTCGGTTGCGGAAATCACAGCACTCGCATCAAAGGCCGCGCGCGGGGCCGGAGCGCCTGCGTGGCAGGCGGCGCGTTTCGGACAGGCAGCGGCGCTTCATCTTAGATACGGGCGTCCGGCGACTGAGCTTGATGCGGCGCTGTCAGAGCTTCCGGGCGGGCCGGCCATGGATCTGCCACTTGCGCTGGATGCCGCACTGGCAGCAGCGGCGCCCGAGGCAGTGGTGATGTCGGATGCACCGCCCGGTTTGCTGCAGAGCTATGTCGACGCGCTGCCCTGCCGTGCGACCGCGACGGCAGGTGAGGCCGGCGTCTGGCAGCTGAGAACCGAGCCCGGGACACCCCGGGAAAGGCCGGTACCCGGTCG
Organism: Roseobacter ponti; assembly: GCF_012932215.1. Classification (GTDB taxonomy): domain Bacteria; phylum Pseudomonadota; class Alphaproteobacteria; order Rhodobacterales; family Rhodobacteraceae; genus Roseobacter; species Roseobacter ponti. Next base: position 968,208 of record NZ_CP048788.1, read on the forward strand.
CATATCCTGCGCGGATGCGCTGATCGCGCAAATGACTGCGCTTGCGGAGAAAACCTATGTGCCTGAAACGGATGCCTCGCGTGCCGCGGGTGCCGGTGCCGGGCTGACCGACAACGACTGACGGGTGTCAGGCGAAAGGGTTCTCGTCATAGGCCACATGGCGCAGATAGAGCCCCTGCGGCGGACAGACCGGACCACAGGCCGCGCGATCACGTGCTGCGAGTGCGGCTGCCATATCGTCCGGCGTCCATGAGCCGGTGCCGACCCGTTCCAGACTGCCCACAAAGCTGCGCACCTGATTGTGCAGAAAAGACCGTGCGCGCACGTCAAAGTGCACTTCCGTGCCGTAGTCTGTCTGGTGCGCGGTCACATCCAGACGGTCGAGCGTTTTGACCGGGCTGTCGGCCTGGCAGATCGTCGACCGGAAAGTGGTAAAATCATGCCTGCCGGTCAGGTGGTCCGCGGCCTCCTGCATTGCCGCGACATCGAGCTGCTGGCGGACCTGCCAGACGAGCCCTTCAAGATGGGTGGCGGGCGCACGACGGCTCAGGATGCGGAAGAAATACTGCCGCTCAAGTGCGGAGAAACGCGCGTGCCAGTCCTCCGCCACCCGGGCGCAGGCGACGATCGCCACTGGCGCGGGTTTCAGGTGATAGTTCACCGCCTCAGACAACCGGAAAGGTTCCCAGTCCCGCGCCATGTCGCAATGGGCCACCTGACCCAGAGCATGCACACCGGCGTCGGTGCGCCCGGCGGCTGCGATGCTGTGATCGCCTGGTTCGATACGCGACAGGGCGGCCTCGATCGCCCCCTGAACGGTGGTCTGTTCTTTCTGGCGCTGCCAGCCGGCAAAAGGCGCGCCGTGGTATTCAATTTTCAGGGCATAGCGGGGCATGGGCCGGCCCTAGCGCGCAGGCGAAGCGGCGTCAAATGTCTTTGCAGGCTGGCAAGCAGACGCGCAGACACCTAAGTAGGGGTGAATGTATTAAAACGGGCAGTCGGGCTTTGGTTATCTCTGTGATTGCGGACACGGTGCTGCGCCAGATCGAAACGGTGCAGGATACGGTCAGCGAAACGCTTTTTGAGCCGGTGATACGCATAGGCGTCACCGGGCTCGCGCGGGCGGGCAAGACGGTTTTTATCACCTCGCTGGTGGCCAATCTGCTGGACCGGGGGCGGATGCCGCATCTGCTGGCCGCAGCCGACGGGCGCATTGATGCCGCCTTCCTGCAGCCACAGCCCGATGACACGGTGCCACGCTTTGATTTCGAGAGCCATCTGGCGGATCTGACCGCGCGTGAGCCGCGCTGGCCTGACAGCACCCGCACAGTCTCTGAATTACGGCTGTCCCTGCGGGTGCGCCGCGGCGGGCTGCTGGCGGGGCTGCAGGGGCCGCGCACGGTGCATATTGATATTGTGGATTACCCGGGCGAATGGCTGCTGGATCTGGCGCTGCTGGAAAAATCCTATGGCGCGTGGTCGGCGGAGATGCTGGCGCGCATTGAAGGGCGCGGGGAGGCCGCGGCCTACCGCGATCTGGTGGCGCAGACGGATCCCGCGGCCCCTCTGGAGGAGACCCGGGCGCAGGCGCTGGCATCAGAGTTTACCGCTTATCTCACCGCGGCCCGGGCGGCGGGCTATTCCGACTGCACCCCGGGGCGTTTTCTGCTGCCCGGTGATCTGGCGGGCTCGCCGGTGCTGACCTTTGCGCCGCTTCCCGGGGATGGCAGTGGCCCGCGCGGCTCGCTGCTGCGTGAGATGGCGCGGCGCTACGAAGCTTATCGCAAATCAGTTGTCCGGCCGTTTTTCCGTGAGCATTTTGCAAAGATCGACCGCCAGGTGGTGCTTGTCGATGTGCTGGGCGCGATCCACAAAGGGCCACAGGCGGTGGAGGATATGCGCGGGGCGATGGCCGACATCCTGAGCGCCTTCCGTCCGGGGCAGAACGCCTTTCTGACGCAGCTTTTTCAGGGGCGCAGGGTTGGCAAAATCCTCTTTGCCGCGACCAAGGCCGATCATCTGCACCACAACCAGCATGCAAAACTCACAGCGATCACAGAGGCGCTGGTGCGCGGGGCCTCGGACCGGGCGAAGTTTGCCGGAGCAACCACCGCCGCGATGTCGATTGCCTCGCTGCGTGCGACGACCGAGGAGACGATCACGCATGACGGCAAGACGCTTGATGTGGTGCGCGGCAGGCTGCTGGAGACCGGTAAACAGGCGGCTTTTCATCCTGGCGCGCTGCCTGATGATCCCGGCCATCTGCTGACACCAGCGCGCGCGGGCGCGGAAAAGTGGCTGGATCAGGATTACCGTGTGATGAATTTCGCACCACAGCCGCTTACTTTGCGCCCCGGCGAGGGTCCGCCGCACATCCGGCTTGATCACGCAGCCCAATTCCTTTTAGGAGACAGGCTATGACGGATATCACGATCACTCCGGCCCGGAGCCTCGATGCGGGCGCTGTCGGGCACATCCTGTCGATGACCAACGACCAGATGCCCTGGCTGCCGCGGGTGCATACGGCCGCTGAAGAGATCCGCTATGCCGGCGATATGATCGAAGCAGGCTGGGTGCGGGTGGCAAAGGCAGACGGGCGCGTTGTCGGTTTCATTGCGCGCTGGGAGCAGGACGTGCATGCGCTTTATGTGCTGCCGGATGCTCAGGACAAGGGCGTCGGCACGGCGCTCATCGAGGACGCAAAAAACGACAGTGAGACGCTGGCACTCTGGAGCTATGAGGCCAACGCAGGTGCGACCCGGTTTTACGGGCTGCGCGGGTTTATCCAGACGGATCAGACCGATGGCAGCGGCAATGACGCGGGCCTGCCCGACATCCGCTTTGAGTGGACCCGGAGCAAAAGCTGATGGCCAGAGGGCCGGTTCTTATCGATCTTGACGAGGAGGCGCCGGCGACATCGGTGGCTGAAGCCCCCCCTGTGCCTGATCCCGGTCTGCCGGCACCGTCCGGGCAGGCGATGCAGGCGGCAGCGCGCGTGGCCGCGCGCCGGCCCTCGCGGCTCGGGCGCTGGTTCTGGGGGTTGGCGGGCGCACTGATCTCCGCATTGGCGGGCCTTGCAGCCTGGGAACTGGTAACCGGACTTCTGGAGCGCAACCCGGTGCTGGGCTGGGGGCTTGGCGGCCTGATGGCGGCGTTTCTCTTCGTTCTGGTGCTGGTTGCGCTGCGCGAAGCGGCGGCAATCGGACGACTGGGGCGCATCGATGATCTGCGCCAGGCGGCTGAGACGGCGCGTACGGAGAATGATCTTAAGGCCGCCCGCATGGTCAGCGCGCGCCTGGTGACGCTTTATAAAGGGCGCGAAGAGACGCGCTGGGGCCGCGACCGGCTGGCAACGCTGGGCCCTGATCAGATGGATGCGGGCGCGATGCTGGCCCTGACGGAGGCCGAGCTTCTGGCCCCGCTTGACCGGCTTGCGCGCCGCGAGGTTGAGGCCGCCGCACGTCAGGTGGCGACCGTTACGGCCCTGGTGCCGCTGGCACTGGCGGATGTTGCAGCAGCACTCACCGCAAACCTGCGCATGATCCGGCGCATTGCAGAGGTTTACGGCGGTCGTTCCGGTACGCTTGGGAGCTGGCGGCTGGCGCGGGCGGTGATGTCGCATCTGGTGGCCACGGGCGCAGTTGCGGTGGGCGATGATATGCTGGAGCCGGTGCTGGGCGGGTCGATCCTCGGCAAGCTTTCGCGCCGCTTCGGCGAGGGGCTCGTGAACGGCGCGCTGACCGCACGCGTGGGCGTGGCGGCGATGGAAGTATGCCGGCCGCTGCCCTTCAGCACTGGAAAACGCCCGAAAGTGCGCAATATCATCAGAGACAGTCTTGGCGGGCTTTTCGGCGCGTCACAAAGCTGACGGTTTCGTCAGTCCCGGAGGGATTTCATGGAAAGTTTTGCGGCCGATCTGGCCACAATGGTGCGCACGCCGCTGGAAGAAGACCACGTGAGGCTGATGCGCCGCGCGGGCAAAGTCGTGCCTTTCAAAGCCGGCGAGATGGTGCAGGAACCCGGGCAGGCGACCGATCTTTTTCATTATGTGCTGAGCGGTGAGATCGAAGCGCTTGACCCGCGCACAATGGAGCGGATGGGCAATGCCACACTGGGCCCCTCACAGTTTTTCGGGGATCTGCAGTTTCTGTCGGGCGGCGTGTCGCTGGCGGGCGCACGCGCGGTGACGGACAGCGAGGTGCTCTGTGTGCCCCGCGCGGCCATGCTGCAGCTGATGTCGGATGTGCCGGAGATCAGCGACATTGTGGTGACCGTGCTGGCCGCGCGGCGGCAGCGCGCCGTGCGGGCGGCGGACAGCCTGCTGACCCTGATCGGGCCGGAACTCAGCCGCGACATCCGCGAGGTGGCAGGTTTTGCCGCGCGCAACCGCATTCCGGTGCGTGAGATTGCCGCCGACAGCGAAGAGGCGCTGGCCCTGGCCGCGCAATGCGGTCTGGAAAAAGCGCAGCCCGGCGTGCTCTTTGGCCGCGAGCGCAGGATCGAGCCGCCGACCCCGCGCGCGGTGGCCGAAGCGCTGGGGCTTGATCTGACACTGGGGGAGGCGGACACCTTTGATGTGCTGATCGTGGGGGGTGGCCCGGCGGGGGTCGCGGCGGCGGTCTATGCCGGTGCCGAAGGGCTGCGCGCGATTGTTCTGGAGGATCTGGCCATTGGCGGACAGGCGGGTACCTCGAGCCGGATCGAGAATTATATGGGATTTCCGACCGGCATTTCGGGCGGCGATCTTGTCGGGCGCGGCGAGGTGCAGGCGATGAAGTTCGGCACTCGGTTTTCCGTGCCGCGCCGGGTGGGCGCGCTCACGCAGTGCGCGGAGAAAAAGTTTCACGTCACGCTCGATGACGGCCAGGCCGTTTCGGCCCGGTCGCTGATCGTGGCGACCGGCGTGCAGTACCGGCGCATGCCGCTTGAGGGGCTTGAGCGGCTGGAGAACGCCGGTGTGTATTATGCCGCCACCGAGGTTGAGGCGCGCTGGTGCCGGGACAGCGATGTGGCGGTGATCGGCGGCGGCAATTCGGCGGGGCAGGCGGCGATGTTTCTGGCGCGTACCACGCGGCATGTGCATGTGCTTGTGCGTGGCGAGGGGCTGGCCTCTTCGATGTCCGATTATCTTCTGCAGCGGCTGGAAACGCATCCGCGCATCACCATCCACACCTGTACCGAGGTCACCGGTCTGCACGGCGACACACAGCTTGAACGCATCACAATCCGCGACCGCACGTCCGGCCAGTCCTGGGATCTGCGCACCCGGGCGCTTTTCGTGATGGTCGGGGCGGCCCCGAACACCGACTGGCTCTCAGGGCTGGTCGATCTCGACCCGCGCGGCTTTGTGCTGACCGGCACCGAAGCCGGCGGGCGTTCGCAGTTTGAGACCTCTCTGCCGGGTGTCTTTGCGGTGGGCGACGTGCGCGCCGGCTCGGTAAAGCGTGTGGCCTCTGCGGTGGGCGAGGGGTCAGTGGTGATCTCTTCGGTCTGGGCGCATGTGAACGGATAAGGGGCGCTGCCCCTGGCGCAACGGTCCCCCGGCCCTGATCCGGGGCGCACAAACGCAGGGTTGTGGCGGAGCGGTGGCCTGCCTATAAGCAGCGCATGATGGCTTTTCGCGCACTCATTATCCGAATTATATCCCCGGCGCTCTGAAACGATGAGACGCCGGGCCAAGGTGCTGAGTACATCGCACCGACCGCTTACCCCCTGACCGACACAACTCCGAAGGACGCCCGCAATGTGCGCCGATACGACCGAAACACCTGAGTATAAATCCACCCTGAACCTGCCCCGCACGGAATTTCCGATGCGCGCGGGCCTGCCCAAACGCGAGCCCGACTGGCTGGCTCGCTGGGAAGAGATCGGAATCTACGACCGTCTGCGAGAAAAGGACGGTCGTACGCCCTTCACGCTGCACGACGGACCGCCCTATGCCAACGGGCATCTGCACATCGGGCATGCGCTGAACAAGACGATCAAGGATATGATCGTGCGCAGCCATCAGATGATGGGGTTTGACGCGCGGTATATCCCCGGCTGGGACTGTCACGGGCTGCCCATCGAGTGGAAGATCGAGGAGCAGTATCGCCAGAAAGGTCGCGACAAGGACGATGTCCCGATCAATGAGTTTCGGGCTGAATGCCGGCAGTTTGCCGCCGGCTGGGTCGACATCCAGCGCGAGGAATTCAAGCGTCTGGGCGTGACCGGCAACTGGGCGGATCCCTATCTTACGATGGATTTCCACGCCGAGCGGGTGATCGCCGAGGAGTTTATGAAGTTCCTGATGAACGGTACGCTCTATCAGGGCTCAAAGCCTGTGATGTGGTCGCCGGTGGAGAAAACCGCGCTGGCCGAAGCGGAAGTGGAGTATCACGACAAGGACAGCTTCACGATCTGGGTGAAGTTTAAGGTTGCACAACAAGAATACGATCCAAAATCGTCGGACAGGGCTAAGGATATCGACTTGCTCGACGCCTATGTTGTTATTTGGACAACTACGCCCTGGACGATGCCCTCGAACAAGGCGGTGGTGTATGGCGAAGACATCTCCTACGGGCTTTATGAGATCACCGGGCGCCCTGAGGAATCCTGGGTCACGATCAGCGATCGTTATATCCTTGCGGATAAACGTGCGGCCGATGTGATGTCGCGCGCGCGGCTGGACGAGACGATGTATCGCCGTCTGCGCGACGTATCATCAGATGAGCTTTCCAGACTTAGTCTCAACCATCCGCTGGCCGGAGCAGACGGCGCAGAGGGCGAGTGGGACGATACCCGGGATTTCCGCGCCGCCGATTTCGTCACGGATGACGAAGGCACCGGCTTCGTGCACTGCGCGCCCAGCCACGGGATGGAGGAATATGAGCTCTACCGTGATCTCGGCATGCTGCAGGATGTCATCACCTATAACGTGACCGACGAGGGCATGTTCCGTGAGGGGCTGCCGTTTTTCGGCGGCAAATACATCCTCAACCGCAAGGGCAAAGAGGGTGACGCCAATGCGGCCGTGATCGACAAGCTCGTTGAGGTCGGCGGCCTGATGGCGCGTGGCAAAATCAAACACAGCTATCCGCACTCCTGGCGCTCCAAAGCGCCGGTGATCTATCGCAACACGCCGCAGTGGTTTGCCGCGATCGACAAGACCGTGGGCGACGGACAGGACGAGTTTGGCACGACGATCCGTGAACGGGCGCTGACCGAGATCGACAATGTGAACTGGGTGCCGAAATCCGGGCGCAACCGGCTGCATTCGATGATGGAAGCGCGCCCTGACTGGGTGCTGTCGCGCCAGCGTGCCTGGGGTGTGCCGCTCACGTGTTTCACCCGGAAGGGTCTGCTGCCGACCGATCCAGATTTCCTGTTGCGCAACGAAGCGGTCAACCAGCGCATCGTTGAGGCATTTGAGGCCGAGGGTGCCGATGCCTGGTATGAAGAAGGCGCGAAAGAGCGGTTTCTTGGCGGTATCGTTGACCCGGATGACTATGAACAGGTGACGGATATCCTCGACGTGTGGTTCGATTCCGGATCGACACATGCCTTCACTCTGCGCGACCGCCCCGACGGAACCAAAGACGGGATCGCGGATGTCTATATGGAAGGCACCGACCAGCACCGCGGGTGGTTTCATTCCTCGTTGCTGCAGTCCGTGGGCACCATGGGTCGCGCGCCTTACCGCAATGTGGTGACGCACGGGTTCACGCTGGATGAAAAGGGCATGAAGATGTCCAAATCGCTCGGCAATACCATCGTGCCGGAAAAGATCGTGCAGCAGTATGGCGCGGATATCCTGCGGCTCTGGGTGGCGCAGACGGATTATACGCTCGATCAGCGGATCGGGCCGGAGATCCTAAAAGGCACCGCCGACAGCTATCGCCGTCTGCGCAACACCATGCGCTACATGCTGGGCTCGCTGGCGGATTTCAGCGAGGCGGACCGGGTCACGGCAGAGGAGATGCCGGAGCTGGAACGGTGGGTGCTGCATCGTCTGGCGGAGCTCGATAAGACGGTGCGGAACGGCTATGCCGCCTATGATTTCCAGGGCGTCTGGCAGGCGGTTTTTACCTTTGCCACGGTCGATCTCTCGGCGTTTTACTTCGATATCCGCAAGGATGTGCTCTATTGCGACGGCGACACCCGTGAACGGCGCGCGGCGCGAACTGTTCTTGATCTGCTCTTTCACCGGCTGACGACATGGCTCGCGCCTGTGCTGGTCTTTACCATGGAAGAGGTCTGGCTGGAGCGTTTCCCGGGCGATGAAAGCTCTGTGCACCTGCAGGATTTTCCGGAGACACCGGCAGGCTGGCAGAATGCGGATCTCGCGCGCAAATGGTCGGGTATCCGGTCTGCGCGGCGTGTGGTGACCGCAGCACTTGAGATCGAACGGACAAACAAGGTGATCGGCGCCTCGCTTGAAGCCGCACCGGTGGTTTACATCGCCGATGATGCTCTGCGCAGTGCAGTCAGCGATCTGCCGTTTCAGGACATCTGCATCACGTCACAGATCACGGTGAGCGGCGATCCCGCACCTGAAGATGCGTTCCGGCTGCCGGAGGTGGCGGGCGTTGCTGTGGCCTTTGCCCGGGCGGATGGCGAAAAATGTGCGCGCTGCTGGAAAGTACTGCCTGATGTGGGCACACATGCGCACCCGGACGTCTGCGGGCGCTGCGACGCCGCTGTGAGCTGAGCACGCAGGTTTGCCGGGGTCCGCGCGGGATGTTTGTTTCCCACGGGCCCCGGTGCCGGTCTGCCCGGAGGTCAGGTGGCGGTGCGCGCCACACCCTTCAGCAGGTCCGGGTCAAGCTGCGCGTCGGCGCTGCCGTGCAGGACAGAGATGTCGCCGGTCGTCTCAAACACAACGGCCAGCACCTGATTGTGGTCGGTGACATTTGCCTCGCGCAGCTTGGCGCGCAACTCGTCTTCGCTGACCTTCGCGTGACGCAGGTTGTCATGCAGCACGGCGCGGCCGTCCATGAGAAGAAGAGGTTTGTTGGTGACAAGCTCTGCGACGCGGTCAGATCGCGACACAAGCCCGGTCATGGCCATCTGCAGCACGAAAAGAACAGCGATCGCTGCAAGCGGTACCGCCAGAGGCGTATTGTCAGAGGTTGCGGCACTGGCGAGCAGCGAACCGACGGCGACGGTAACGGCAAAGTCGTGAGAGGCCATTTTGGCAAAGCTGCGCAGGCCGGCAATACGCACGGCCAGTATGATGCCGCAATAGGCGAGGATACCGCCCGCTATTGCCTGCCAGAGCGATGACAGGTCATCGGGTAAAAAGGTCATCAACGAATCCTTCCCGGCCATCGGGCCCCTGAGTGCCGGGCGAGCGCAGAGACCAGCGCCCGTGGCACAGCCACCGGACGGGAAACGCCTCAGGCGCAGTTTGGGTTGCAACCTGTCTGTGGAAAGGATGCGCCGCGTGCAGATGGCGCCGGATTTTTCAGGAGCGCGTTCCCGATGCGGGCTTTGGCGGGAGAGGAGTTCAGGCGCCGTCGACCTGCCGCTGGTAATCCTCCGCATCAAACCAGCCTTTCGAGGCGGTAACCTGCATAGCGTCGTCGAGATCCCACTCCTCCCAGCCACCGACCCTGCAGGGGTTGCCCGTCTCCGCGTGGTGCCCTTCGAGCGTCCACAGATATATGATGTGATCGCCCCCGGCACGCACGCCGTCACAGGTCAGATGCAGGTCCGGAAACTCCGCGTGAAAGCCGGCGGCCATGGCTTCAAGGGCGCTGGTGCCGGTATGGGGATCACCGCGATTGATCACGATCGTCGCCCCGGGGGTGAAATGCCTGGCAACCTGCGAGGGGTCCCTGCTGTTCCAGGCGGCGGTGTAGGCGTCAGCTTTCTGCTGTGGTGTCATCTGTTGAAAATCCCTGTGTTCTGAAATGTGCGGGCAGGATGCGCCGAAAGCATCTGCCGTACCACGGTTTTCTGAGCGCTGTGGCACAAAGCGCAGGAAGCGGGTTGCGCGAAACGCATGCTGCGGTCAGCATCGGGCATGGCTGAGAAAACGGTTGAGACACAATTCGGCGCACTGACGCTGACAGAGGAAAACGGTGCTTTGACGGCGCTGCGCTGGGGCGTGGCGGCGCAGGGGGAGAGCACAGAGCTGCTGGACCGCGCCGCAGAGCAGCTGCGCGCCTATGATGCCGGCACACTTGAGGCATTCGATCTGCCGCTGCGCGTTCAGGGGTCGGATTTCCAGCGGGCTGTCTGTGACGCGATTTATGCCATCCCTTTTGGCGAAACGCTGACCTATGGCGAGATTGCGCAGGCCCTGGGCGCACCGGCCCAGGCGGTCGGCCGCGCCTGTGGCGGCAACCCGATCCCGGTCATCATCCCCTGTCACCGGGTGATGGGCGCAAAGGGGCTGACCGGATTTTCAGGAGCAGGCGGCGTGGAGACCAAAGTGGCGCTGCTGCGGCACGAAGGGGCGGGCAGCTTTCTGATCTGAGACCTGCGGTCAGGTGCTGCGTTCGGGAATGATCTGCTGCGCGACACCGGCAAAAACGAGATAGATACTGGTGATGATCAGGCCCCAGTGCGCCCAGCTTTCGGGATGAAAATCGACCCAGGCCGCCCAGCCCGCAAAAAACGTCCAGGCCAGCGCCATCGGCAACGTGATCGCCCGCCAGCGTTCGGTCCGCACCGGATGCACGAATTTGAGCGGCAGGAACATCGCAAGGGCCAGGGCACTCACCAGCGTGAGGCTGACCCAGAAGTTCGGCTCAAGGGCAAAGATCACCAGCACCAGCATGTTCCAGCACCCGGGAAAGCCGGAAAAGGAATTATCCTTTGTTTTCATGCGTGTGTCGGCGAAGTACATCGCGCTTGCGAAGGTGATGATGATAATCGCGAACCAGCCTGTCCAGCCGTCCATCAGCCCGGATTTGAAAAGCGCAAAGGCGGGAATGAATACATATGTCAGGTAGTCGATGATCAGGTCGAGCAGCACGCCGTCGAACTCGGGCGCGTTGTGTTTGACATGGTATTTACGCGCCAGCGGTCCGTCGATGCCATCGACGAAAAACGCAACAACGAGCCACAGAAACATCAGGTCCCATTTGGCATCCACCGCGGCGAGCATCGCCAGCATGGCAAACACAGCGCCCGTGGCGGTCAGCAGATGTACGCCGAGGGCGAGAAAACGAGTTGTCATGCACGCTTCATGCCGCAAGAGCCGCGCGGATGCAAAAAGAAAGTCGGGCGCCTGTGGCCCAGAGGGCGGCACCTGTGCGGGCGTGGCAATGAAAGCGGGCAGGCGAGGGCAGGTGCTGTGTGGGTGAGCGCTGGTAGGGGGCGGTCAAAGGGTGGCTAAGGCGCGTGACTTCCGGCGCCGGGTCGACCGGTCAGGCGCGCGGGTGAGCGCGGTCATAGACTTCCATCAGCCGGGCCGTGTCGACCGCAGTATAGGCCTGCGTGGTGGAAAGAGAGGCATGTCCCAGAAGCTCCTGAATGGCCCGCAGATCACCGCCGGCGTCCAGCAGATGGGTGGCAAAGCTGTGCCGCATCGCGTGTGGCGTGGCGCTTGCCGGCAGGCCCAGCTGCATGCGCGCGCGCGCCATGACTTTCTGGATCGGTCCCGGCCCCAGCGCGCCGCCGCGCACCGCCCGGAAGAGCGGCGCATCCGCCGTCTGCGCATGCGGACAGAGCTGCAGATAAACGGCAACGCTCTCGCGGGCTGCGGGGAGAACCGGCACCACGCGCTCCTTATTGCCCTTGCCGAAGATCCGCAGCACGTCCGGCAGCGGGGCATCCGGGCCTTTGAGCGACAGCGCCTCGGAAATCCGCAGGCCGCAGCCCCAGAGCAGTGTCACCACGGCCACGTCGCGGGCTGCAATCCAGGGCTGTTCTGACTGTATGCCGATCGTGTCGATCAGGCTGCGTGCGGCATCTTTTGCGAGCGGGCGGGGCAGCTTTTTCTGGAATTTCGGGGCGCGTACCGAGAGAACGGCAGTCGCCTCAAACCCTTCGCGTTCCGCCAGCCAGCGGTAAAAGGCTTTGACCGCCGATAGCTTGCGCGCAAGGGATCTGGCGCCGATGCCGGTGCCGCGGCTCTGCGCCATCCAGGCCCGCATGTCGCTCAGTGCAATATCCTGAAGCGCGCCAAGCCCCTGCGGCGCGCCTTTGTGCTCCGTGATAAAAGCCAGGAACTCAACGACATCGCCCCGATAGGCGGTCAGCGTGTTGTCGGAGGCGTTTTTCAGCGCGCGCTGATGCTCCAGCCAGGTCTGCAGCGCATCACGCGCGGCCGGGCTGATCATCGTTGTCATGACAGCCAGCGGCGCATGATCCGTTCAAAAACGCCGGTAAAGAATACCAGCAGATCAGTGCCCTGTTGCGGCCCGAACATATGCGGGTCTTCAGCGCCAAGCACCAGCATGCCGGGCTGACGGCCCTCGCCGAAATCCAGCGACAGGCAGGCTTCCGATCTGATCCAGTCCGATTTGCCTCCGTAAAGGCTGCCGGCGTCGCCCTGCACCTGGCGCAGGGTTACCTGTCGGAGCGCACCGCCGCGTCCCTGTGTGATATAATCTGCGATAAACCCTGGCTCCGCGACGCGCAGCACATCGTCCAGCCGGTCAAGGCCGTTGGTTTCGTCGTGATTTTCGGATTCCAGCACCAGCCGCACCAGATCGACGCGCAGGATATCGGCCACTTCACCGCCGAGATCGCGCAGAAAGACCTCAAATTCGGTCGGGTCGAGCATCCGCAGAATGGCGCGGTGGATCTGGTTGGTGCCGGCGAGGTTTTCATAGGCGGCCGCGATCACCGACCGGTGCGTGTCTTCCAGCCGGTCGAGCCGCGCTTCAAGACGCTCCATCGCGATCCCGCGCATGTCTATGATATTGGCGCCCATGGCCTTTTCATTGGCCGCGACAAGCGCATTCATCACGTCTTTATCATCCAGAATGGCATCCGGACGGGAAATGATAGCTTCACGCAGGGCGTGTTCGATCTTGGGACTGGTTGTCATCTGCTGCTCTTTATTTTTTCAGGATCTATAGCATGGCCCGGACATAAAATCTGCCACGAAATTACAAAAATTCCGTGGCAGTGCTGTCGTTGCAAAATCGCGTCACCCGGCGTGCGGGTGGCAGATGGTCAGAGAATTTTCTGGCCGGTTTTGGACCAGTCATCCATGAACTGCTGCAATCCCTTGTCGGTCAGCGGGTGCGAAGCCAGCTTGCGGATCACTTCGGGGGGCGCTGTGATCACATCTGCGCCAATCAGTGCCGCGTCCTGAATATGGTTCACCGACCGGATCGAGGCGGCAAGGATCTGCGTCTCAAACCCGAAGTTGTCATAGATGGTACGGATGTCCTGAATAAGGTCCATGCCATCGAGGTTGATATCGTCAAGACGCCCGATGAAGGGGCTGATGAATGTGGCACCGGCCTTGGCTGCGAGCAGCGCCTGGTTTGCGGAGAAACACAGGGTAACGTTGACCATTTTGCCTTCGGTTGAGAGCACTTTGCAGGCCTTGAGTCCGTCCCATGTCAGCGGCAGCTTGACGGTGATGTTGCCGGCGATATCGGCAAGCTTGCGGCCTTCGGCGATCATCGCGTCGGCGTCCGTGGCCACCACTTCGGCGCTGACCGGGCCGCTGACGATGTCGCAGATCTCTTTGGTGACCTCAAGGATGTCACGGCCCGATTTCAGGATCAGTGACGGGTTAGTCGTGACACCGTCGACCATACCAAGATCATTCAGCTCGGAGATCGCTGTGGTATCCGCTGTATCGACAAAGAATTTCATCCTTCGCTCCCTTTTTGTTGTCTCGCGCAACGCCTGCGCATTCCCTCTTGCTCTTGGCTTTACCGCATGATCTGCCATGCTGAAACCCGAAAATCCCTCAAAGCCGGAGCCTGCGCGTTGAGCGAGCCGCAATTTTTCGACACAGGTGCGCTGGTGGCTGTGCTGAGCACGCAGCCGCTGGGGCGTGCGCTGGACTACCGCGCACCCGAGGGGGGCTGCTTTGCCGGCGCCTTTGTTGAAGTGCCGCTCGGGCCTCGTAAGGTCATCGGCGTGGTCTGGGGCGCGGGGCAGGGCGATTACGATATCTCAAAGATCCGCCCGGTGATCCGCGTGCTGGATGCCGCTCCGATGCGCGATGAGATGCGCAGCTTTCTGCAACGGGCCTCCGATTACACGCTGACGCCGATGCCTGCGATGCTGCGTCTGGCGACCCGTGCGCCCGGGCTGGGCGATCCGCCGTCGATGCGGCGGGTCTACCGGCGTGGCGATGCGGAGCCGGACAAGATGACGGCGGCCCGTCGCAAGGTGCTGGCAGCTCTCGCGGATTATGGTGATCTCTCGTTCACACTGAAAGAGCTTGCTGAAATGGCCGGTGTCGGCGCGTCGGTGGTCAAGGGGCTGGTGGCCCATGGTGCTGTGCTTGAAGAGGACAGTCCGCGGGATCAGCCCTTTGCACGGCTCGATCCCGCACTGCCGGGCAAAGAGCTTACCGAAGATCAGGCGACGGGAGCTGCGGCGCTGGCCGAGGCTGTGCGTTCTGAAAGCTACGGGACGACGCTGCTGCGCGGGGTGACGGGATCGGGCAAAACCGAGGTTTATCTGGAGGCGGTTGCCGCTGCCCTGCGGTCCGGTCGACAGGCGCTTGTGCTTCTGCCTGAAATCGCACTGACGGCGGAGTTCCTGACACGTGTTGAAGAACGTTTCGGCGCCAGACCCGCCGAGTGGCACTCCGGTGCCACCATGACAGAACGCCGCCGCATCTGGCGCATGGTCGGCGAGGGGCAGGCACAGCTGGTGATCGGGGCGCGCTCGGCGCTTTTTCTGCCCTATCAGAATCTGGGGCTGATTGTCGTCGATGAGGAGCATGACACCTCCTACAAGCAGGAAGAGGGCGTGCTGTATAATGCGCGCGATATGGCGGTGCTTCGCGCCTCGATCTGCGGGGCGCATGTGGTGCTGGCCTCGGCCACGCCGTCGCTGGAAAGCTGGGTCAATGCAGAGGCGGGCAAGTACCGCCGGCTGGAGCTGAAATCGCGGTACGGGCCGGCGGTGCTGCCGCAGATGCGTGCGATTGACATGCGTGCAGAGAGCCTGCCGGCCAATCGCTGGGTTTCAGACGCGCTCCGGCGCGAGGTGGCAGCACGGCTTGAACGTGACGAACAGGCGATGCTTTTTATCAACCGGCGCGGCTATGCCCCGGTTACGCTCTGCCGCGCCTGCGGGCATCAGATCGGCTGCGATCACTGTGACGCACGACTGGTCGAACACCGGTTTCTCAAGCGCCTTGTCTGTCATCAGTGTGGTGAGACGAAGCCGATGCCCGATATCTGCCCCTCCTGCGAGGTCGGGGGGCGGCTGGCGCCGGTCGGGCCCGGTGTCGAGCGGCTGGGCGAAGAGGCGGCAGAGCTTTTCCCGGACGCCCGGGTTGCGACGCTGAGTTCGGATATGTACGGCTCCGCCCGCGCCCTGAAAGAAGAGATTTCCGGCATCGCTCAGGGGGCGGCGGACATCATAATCGGCACGCAGCTGGTCGCCAAAGGGCACAATTTTCCGA
Source organism: Roseobacter ponti (assembly GCF_012932215.1). Taxonomy (GTDB): domain Bacteria; phylum Pseudomonadota; class Alphaproteobacteria; order Rhodobacterales; family Rhodobacteraceae; genus Roseobacter; species Roseobacter ponti. The sequence continues at coordinate 983,749 of NZ_CP048788.1, forward strand.
AACTGACGCTGGTGGGGGTGATCGATGCCGATCTGGGGCTGCAGGGCTCGGATCTGCGCGCGGCGGAGCGCACCTTTCAGCTGATGCGTCAGGTGGCCGGCCGGGCGGGCCGGGCCGAGGCTCCGGGCACGGCCCTTCTGCAGACCTATCAGCCTGAGCATCCGGTGATCCGTGCAATTCTCGCCGGCCAAGAGGAGGCTTTCTGGGCGGCGGAAGCCCGCGAACGAGAGGCCGCCGGCGTGCCGCCCTATGGCCGGATGGCAGGGATCATCCTGAGCGCGCCGGACGTGGCGCAGGTCTTTGATGCAGGCAATCAGCTGGCGCGCGAGGACCAGCCGCTGCGCGCGATCGGCGCGCAGGTTTTCGGACCGGCCCCTGCGCCCATCGCCCGGGTGCGTGGCCGCCACCGGGTGCGGCTGCTGGTTAAGGCTGAGAAATCCGCGCCGCTACAGGCCGCTGTGGCGAAATGGGTGGGGCAGATCCGGCTGAAGGGCGATCTGCGCATTGCCGTGGACATCGATCCGCAGAGTTTTTACTGACGCACCTCTGCTCACGGCCTGTCAGCATTTTTCTGATGAAACGGTTCTGACTATCTCCGCCGCGTTGCCCGGCGCCGGATGCCGCAGCCCTCAGACAGGACGGATGTTACGCCCCGTGCCACTTTGCCGGCCACTCCTGCGGCACATCCCTGTACGGCTGAGCGGGTCCTGGCCGCCAATGCCGTGTCGCACGCTCTTTTTGCCGTGTTCCTTCCGGCGCTGAACCTGTGGACGCTGAGCGGTGGCACAGCCCCGGATGACCCTTACGGAAATGCCGCTGTTCCCGGCAGGCCCGGCCCTGGACAGACATGGGGTTCATCACGTGTTGTGCGGACCCCGAAGTCACGCCGGGGTGAGCTGCGTAATCGTGCCTCGCCAACGGCCCGCAAAAGGCATAGTCAGGTGTTATGGCCAGATATGTCCCCCTTGCCGAGGCGCGAACACTGCCGCTCTGGCGCAGACCCATTTCGCTGCTTTTCCTGATGGCCTTTGCCATGCCGGTTGCGTTTTACACCTGGTTTGCGCTGCTCAATAACTTCGTTGAAGAAGTCGCGGGCTTTGACGGGGCGGACATCGGCCTTTTGCATACGATCCGCGAGATCCCCGGGTTTCTGGCAGTTGGCGTCATTGCGGTCATTATCTTTGTGCGCGAACAGGTGCTGGGGCTGGCATCGCTTGTTCTTCTGGGGCTCGCCACGGCCGTCACGGCGCAGTTTCCGCAGCTCACGGGCATCCTGATGCTGACTTTCATCAGCTCGGTTGGCTTTCACTATTTCGAGACGGTCAACCAGTCGCTGCAGCTGCAGTGGCTGCCCAAAGACCGCGCGCCGCAGATCCTCGGCTGGCTGCTGGCCACCGGATCTGCCGCGACCTTCATCGTCTATTTCATCATTATGATCCTGTGGGAGCCGCTCGGGCTGACTTATAATATGGTCTTTATGGCGGGGGGTGGCATCACGGCAGCGATTGCCGTTTTCGCCATGGTGGCCTATCCGCAGTTCGAGGCGCCGCATCCGCAGATCAAACGGATGATCCTGCGCCGCCGCTACTGGCTCTATTATGCGCTGCAGTTCATGTCAGGTGCGCGCCGTCAGATCTTCATGGTCTTTGCGGGCTTTATGATGGTCGAAAAGTTCGGCTTTCAGGTGCATGAGGTCGCGGGGCTCTATCTGATTAACCTCGTGATCAACATGGCCGTGGCCCCGTTTCTGGGGGGGATTGTTGCGCGCTTTGGCGAACGTAACGCGCTGGTCTTTGAATATGCGGGTCTTGTTTGCGTTTTCCTGGCCTATGGTGGCGTTTACTTCTTTGACTGGGGGTTTCAGGTCGCGGCAGCCTTATATGTGATTGACCATATGTTCTTTGGTCTCGCCCTGGCGCTGAAAACCTATTTCCAGAAGATCGGCGATCCCGGCGACATCGCGCCCACCGCTGCCGTGGCTTTCACGATCAACCATATTGCAGCTGTCTTTCTGCCGGTGCTGCTGGGGCTTTTGTGGCTGGTCTCGCCGGGGGCTGTTTTCTTGCTCGCTGCCGGGATGGCTGCGGTCTCTCTGACGCTTGCCACGCTGATCCCCCGCCATCCTGAGAAGGGAAATGAGACGGTTTTTGCCCGTGTGGCGCCTGCGCCTGCGGAATGAGCGAAGGGCGTTTTCTGACCGGCTCCACCATGGGGCATGTGGTGCGCATGACGGCCACGGGTGCTTTCGGCATTACGTTCGTGTTTCTGGTGGATGCGGCGAACCTCTTCTGGATCGCACAGCTTGGCGATGCCCAGCTGGTGGCGGCCATCGGGTTTGCTTTTGCGATCCAGTTTTTCTCAGTTTCCTCAGGTGTCGGTCTGATGATTGCGTCGACAGCGATGATCTCGCGCAGCATCGGAGCAGGCAGGCGGGATCTGGCCCGCGAACAGGCAGGCGCAGCCGTTGTCATTGCCACGACAATACAGGCCGGCGTGGCCCTTCTGATTGTTCTCTTCCGGCACGATCTGGTGGCCATGGCTGGTGCCACGGGCGAGACCGCGGCTCTGGCTGCGCGCTATCTGGCGATCACCGTGCCTTCGCTGGTGCTGATGGCGGTGGGGCTGATCTGTTCGGGCGCGCTGCGCGCGGAAGGTCTTGGGGCCCAGGCCATGTATATCACGCTGATCTCGGGCTTTCTGCTGATGCTCACAGACCCGGTGCTGATCATCTGGCTGGGCTGGGGGCTGGATGGCGCTGCCATTGGTCTGGTACTCTTCCGTCTGGCGCTGCTCGGCATGGGTCTTTGGCTTGCCGCCGCACGCAATAATCTCATCGCACTGCCGGATCTCAGCGCCGTGCGCCGGGTGATGCCGGTCTACATGGCGATTGCCCTGCCGGCGATTGCCACGCAGATGGCCACACCTGCCGGTAATTACCTTCTCACGATTGTGATGGCGCCATTCGGGGATGATGCCGTTGCGGCCTGGGCTGTGGTCGGGCGAATGACAGTGGTGGCCTTTGGCGGGATTTTTGCGCTGGCCGGCGCGATCGGCGGCATCTTCGGACAGAACTACGGCGCGGGCCATCTCGACCGCCTGCGCAGTACCTACCGCGATGCGATCATCTTCTGTCTGCTCTATACCCTCGCGACCTGGGCGCTGCTGCTCATTGCAACGCCTTACGTCATCGAGGGCTTCGCGCTCAACGGGCAGGGCGCGGATATCGTGCGGGCCTTTACCCGGTTTGGTGTGGGGGCCTTTGTCTTCCTTGGGGCGCTCTTTGTATCCAATGCGGCGTTCAATGCGCTGGGCAGACCGCTGCGCTCGACGCTGGTGAACTGGATCAAGGAGGGCCTGCTCTCCTTGCCGGCGGCGGCCTTTCTGGCAGGCTTTTTTGGTGCTCCGGGGGTGATTTACGGTCAGGCGGCGGCCGGAGTGATCGTGGGCACGGTGTCTGCGATCTGGGGCTGGCGTTTTGTGCTGTCTCTGCGTGCTGACACGCCGGTTGCGCTTGACGCGACGCCGCCGCGGCCCTACCCGAACCCGGACCGCTACCGGAGACGCTGATGCCCACCTTTACCGCCCTGACGACGCTGCCTGGCAGGACGTCTGCCGAAAACCTCGGTGAGGCCATGGAGAACCTTTCGCCCGAACCCACCGGCATCGGCGTGTTCGAGATGGAGGATGGCTCGGGGCTCTGGGAAGTTGGTGGCTATTTTACCGAACCGCCTGATGACACGGCACTGGCGCTTCTGGCCGCAGCCTTTGGCGCGCAGCCGTTTGTGGTGTCCGAAGTGCCCGAGACCGACTGGGTCGCGCATGTGCGCCGCGAGCTGGCGCCGGTCTCTGCCGGGCGCTTTTTCGTCTATGGCAGCCATGATGCCGATAAAGTGCCGCCCGAAGCCGAGCCGCTTCTGATCGAGGCCGCCATGGCGTTCGGCACCGGGCATCACGGTACCACGCTGGGCTGCCTGCGGGCGCTTGACCGGCTGGCAGGCGAGGGGTTCGTCGGACAGAACGTGGTGGATATCGGCTGCGGCACGGCTGTGCTGGCCATGGCTGCGGCAAGGATCTGGCCCGGCACGGTTCTGGCCAGCGATATTGACCAGGTGGCCGTGGATGTGGCGCGCACCAATGCCCGCGCTAACGGCCTCGAAGACCGCATCCGCTGTGTGGAGGCCGCAGGCTTTGACGCGCCGGCTCTGAAAGAGGCCAGCCCCTTTGATCTGATCTTTGCGAATATTCTCAAAGGGCCGCTCATCGCCCTCGCGCCGGACATGTCGCGCCACCTGCAGCAGGGGGGATTCGCGATTTTGTCCGGGATTTTAAACGAACAGGCCGATGAGGTGATCTCGGTCTATTCAGCAGCCGGGATCAATCTGGTGCACCGCGAGCAGATTGTTGACTGGACAACGTTGACACTCGCCACAATTGCCCGCTGAATGCCCCAATTCGGCCTCATTTGGCCATTCCGGCTTGTTTTTTGCCCGAATATTGACAATTTTAGTCTTAATCCGGTGGGGGCCTGATTACCAGGAGAGTGGGATGTCCGATACATACGCTCAGTTTGAAAAACGGATTAACGGGGTCGCCCGCAGGCACAAAGCGCTTGCCGCCGGGTACACAGCAGAGATCACCCATGACGGGCTGATCACGCTGACGCCAAAGCCATCACGCATTTATACACGGCTTCAGATGCTGGCTGTGAGCATGGTGGCATTTTTTGTTCTCAAAGCCACTGCGATCGCCATGACAGGTCAGGCTGAATACCAGGCCCGCATTGATGTGCTGGCCGCGGGCACATCTTTTGAACAGGCCGGTGCCTGGTTCCTGCAGCCCGGCGCGATAACGTCGACCCTGGCACAGTTCCTGACAGTTTTTACCGGCTGATCCTTCAGTTTGTGAGTTTAGTAAGGTTGCCGGGCGTTCCGGCAGCTGGTTGTGTGACGGGTGTCTGCAGACACCCATGGTAAAAAAAGCCGCCCGCTCCGGTCCGGAGGGGCGGCTTTTTCGTTTTACAGAGGCGTATCGCCCCCGAAGTCACAAAAATCAGCGGATCAGTGTGTTGTCTGCAACGCTTTCGATGTCTGAGCGGCTCAGACCGATATCGTCCAGCTCGCGGTCGGTCAGACCGGAAAGAGCGTTGCGGGTGACGCGTGCGTCATTCCATGCAACCACGCCGGCAAGGGCGCTGGAGAAAAGGTTGAAGAAACGGCTGGCCAGAGTGGCGGAGCCGTAATGGGTGCGGGTGGTATCAAAAGTAGCCATTGTGCCGTCCTTTATCTGAAGTGTTAACCGGTCATGCCGGTGTGTGATAAAGGGCAGATAGGTCTTGCCTGAAATTTGAGCAAGGTGCGAAAACGCATGTTGGATATGCAGTTTTTGCATAGGTCTCATTATGCTTAACCATAAGTAAAGGCTAATAAAATCTGAATGTGAGCCGGTGTCGGAAACAGCTCGCCCGATGACGGTTTTGAACCGAATTGCGCTCCGTGGACACCGGCTGCACATTCCGTGGAGCGGAAAACGAACAGCTTGGCGGATGTTCGCCTTTCGTGCTAATGCATAAAAAACGAGATAATTCGGCAGGGCGGTGCAGATGGTGCGGGTGATCGGGATAGATCCGGGGCTGAGAAACCTCGGATGGGGCGTGATCGACGTCGCCGGCAGCCGGTTCCGCCATGTGGCCAACGGGGTCTGCCGGTCAGAAGGTGCGGCGCTGCCGGACCGCCTTTTGTCCCTGCACAGCCAGCTCACAGAGATCTTCCGCCAGTGGCTGCCCGAGGCGGCAGCCGTCGAGCAGACATTCGTCAATAAGGACGGTGCGGGCACGCTGAAACTGGGTCAGGCGCGGGGTATTGCGATGCTGGTGCCGGCACAGGCCGGGCTCAGCGTCGGGGAATACGCGCCCAACCGGATCAAAAAAACCGTCGTTGGCGTGGGCCATGCGGATAAAAAACAGGTGCTGCATATGGTGCAGATGCAGCTGCCGGGCGCGCAGATCGCGGGACCTGATGCGGCCGACGCGCTGGCCATCGCTATCTGTCATGCGCATTATGGCGGGGCCGAAATATCCGGCCGCGTCCTGAAGGTGCGCGCATGATCGGGAAAATCTCCGGGCGTATCGAATACCGGGCCACAGATCATGTGCTCATCGACGTGCGCGGTGTCGGATATCTTGTGTATTGCTCTGAGCGGACGCTCGCGGGGCTGCCCGGTGCGGGTGAGGCTGCTGCCCTTTATACCGATCTGCTGGTGCGTGAGGACGTGCTGCAGCTTTTCGGGTTCCCGACGCTGGTTGAAAAAGAATGGCACAGGTTGCTGACCTCGGTGCAGGGCGTAGGTGCCAAAGCCTCGCTTGCAATCCTGGGCACGCTGGGGCCGGACGGTGTGAGCCGGGCGATTGCCATTGGCGACTGGAACGCGGTCAAAGCGGCAAAGGGCGTGGGCCCCAAGATCGCGCAGCGCGTGGTGCTCGATCTCAAAGACAAAGCGCCCGGCGTGATGGCCATGGGCGGCACGCCGGCAGCCACGGCAGATGCCACAGACGTGGATGTGATCGAGCCTGTGGGTGCGCCGGCGGCCCGCGCGGCGCCTGCGCCGTCATCGGCCCAGGCGGAGGCGCTGTCGGCGCTGGCCAATCTGGGATATACCCCCGGCGATGCGGCCGGTGCCGTGGCGCGGGCCGCAGGCGAGGCGCCGGAGGCGGACACTCCGGCCCTCATTCGCGCAGCGCTCAAGCTCCTGGCACCGCAGAGCTGAGATGGGTGAGTTCAGATGAGCGATATTGATCCTACCGTGCGCCCCGATCCGCTGCCCGAAGACAGTGATCGTGCGCTGCGTCCGCAGATGCTGGACGAATTTGTGGGCCAGGCCGAGGCGCGGGCCAATCTGCGGGTGTTTATCCAGTCTGCCCGGCAGCGCGGCGAGGCGATGGATCACACGCTTTTTCACGGCCCGCCGGGGCTTGGCAAGACCACGCTGGCGCAGATCATGGCGCGTGAGCTTGGCGTGAATTTCCGCATGACGTCCGGGCCGGTGCTGGCGCGTGCCGGGGATCTTGCCGCGATCCTGACCAATCTCGAGGCCCGCGACGTGCTCTTTATCGACGAGATCCACCGGCTGAACCCGGTGGTCGAAGAGGTGCTCTATCCCGCGCTGGAGGATTTCGAGCTTGATCTGGTGATCGGTGAGGGGCCCGCTGCACGCACGGTGCGCATTGAGCTGCAGCCTTTCACGCTGGTGGGGGCGACGACTCGTATGGGGCTCCTGACCACGCCGCTGCGCGACCGGTTCGGCATTCCAACACGGTTGCAGTTTTACACCGAAGACGAGCTTTTCATCATCGTGGAACGCAACGCCCGCAAGCTTGGCGCACCCGCGGATGAGGGTGGCGCGCGCGAGATAGCCCGCCGGGCGCGTGGCACGCCGCGGATCGCCGGGCGGCTGTTGCGGCGGGTGGTGGATTTCGCAGTGGTCGAAGGCGACGGAAGGGTCACCAAAGAGCTGGCTGATATGGCGCTGACGCGGCTCGGCGTGGATCAGCTCGGGCTCGACGGGGCGGACCGGCGCTATCTGACGCTGATTGCAGAGAACTACGCCGGCGGGCCGGTGGGCATTGAGACGCTGGGTGCGGCGCTGAGCGAGAGCCGCGATGCGCTGGAAGAGGTGATTGAGCCCTTTTTGCTGCAACAGGGGTTCATACAGCGGACACCGCGCGGGCGGATGCTGGCGCAGAAAGCCTGGACGCATCTGGGGATGGCCGCCCCGGGGCCTGCGCCCGATCTTTTTGGCGGGCCGGGCTGATGCAGCAGGCGAGAGACAACAGCGCCGGACGAGGGAACTGATGGACGCGGACGAGGTCGAGGCACTCTTCACCCGCAGCGACGGCAGCTTTGCCTTTGCACGCTGGGGCCGGCCTGTGGCCCCGGTGATTTTCGGAGTGACAGATGAAACGCTGGCGGTCGTGAAAGGGGCGCTGGAGGCCGTCATGGTGCTGAGCGGGCACCAGATGCTGGAGACGGACCCCGAGCTTGGCAGCAATATGATGGTGTTCTTCTTTTCGGACTGGGACGAGTTGCCCCAGGTGCCGGGGCTCGACCGCCTGGTCAATGATCTGGTGCCGCTGGTGGGCCGGCTGAAAGAGCAGGAGGCCAATCAGTACCGGGTGTTTCATTTCGACGGGCAGGGCGCCATCAAAGCCTGTTTCGTGTTTTTGCGTATGGACGAACACCTCAGTGCGGTGCCGGCAGAGACCCTGGCGCTCAGCCAGGTGGTGCAGTCAGTGCTGTTGTGGTCGGATCTGGCGTTCCGTGACCGCTCGCCACTGGCCGTGTCCGGCGAAAAGACCATTCTGCGCCCTGATATTGCGGCGCTGATCCGGGCGGCTTACGATCCGGCGATCCCGTCTGCGGCAACCGATCCTGGCCTCGCGCTGCGTCTCGCCGCCCGGGTGGGACTTTTGCAATGAGCCTGCCTGAGCCTTTGAGCTTTGCCCGCGACTGGCAGGCGGCCTGGAACAGTCACGACCTCGACCGTGTTCTGGCCAGATACACCGACGATATCCGGTTCCGCTCAAGCAAGGCGCAGACGCTGGTGGGGCGGGGGCTGATTGAGGGTAAAGACGCGCTGCGCGACTACTGGCGTCAGGCGCTGGAGGCGCAGCCGACGCTGGCCTTCCGGGTGCAGGATGTATTCGGAGGGTATCAGATGATTGTCATTACCTACCTCAATCACCGCGATGTGCTGGCTGCGGAGACGCTTTATTTCAACGAGGAGGGGCTCGTTTACCGCGCCGCCGCCTCGCACCGGGATATCTGAGCCGATGCATCGTTTCGAGGTCCGGGTTTATTACGAAGACACCGACATGGCGGGCATCGTCTATTATGCCAATTATCTGCGCTTCATTGAGCGCGCGCGCAGCGACTGGGTGCGCGAGGCCGGTATCGACCAGCTGGCGATGAAGGTGCAGGGCCTCGTGTTCGCGGTGCGCCGGGTTGAGGCGGATTACCTGCTGCCTGCGGTTTTCGACGATCAGCTTGAGGTACAGACCACCATCTCGCAAATGACACCGGCGCGCATGATCATGGCGCAGAAAGTCTGGCGGGGTGATGCCCTGCTTTTTCAGGCCGACGTGACGATTGTCTGCATCGGAGCAGGTGGAAAACCGGCGCGTTTGCCAGCAGAACTCCGCTTACTGCCTGTCACGCCACCCACCTGACAGCATAGTGATAGCAATCTGTCTTGCGCTGGGTTAGGGTCCTGAGACAATGGAGCCGGAAAACCGGCCCACGGCGGTATTGAGCAAAGAGCAGGCATATGGAAGCAGAGACGCTGGCACTGGCGCATGAGATTGATTTCTCATTTTTCGGGCTGTTCGCCCGTGCGACCCTCATCGTAAAAATCGTGATGATCATGCTGATCGTGGCCTCGTTCTGGTCCTGGTCCATCATTGTCATCAAACTGATCCAGTACCGGCGCGCGCGCGCCGAGGCTGCGGTTTTCGATCAGGCCTTCTGGTCGGGCGAACCACTGGATTCGCTCTTTGAGCAGACCGGGCCTGCCCCCTCAGGCAGTGCGGAGAAGATATTTGCCGCCGGCATGACCGAATGGCAGCGCTCGCACCGTGATGACGGCGGGCTGATTGCCGGGGCCACCGCGCGCATCGACCGTTCGATGGATGTGGCGATAAACAAAGAGGCAGAATATCTGCGCAACGGGCTGACCGTGCTGGCAACGGTAGGCTCCTCGGCACCTTTTATCGGGCTTTTCGGCACGGTAATCGGCATTATGAACGCCTTTATCGAGATTGCCGAGCAGCAGAACACAAACCTTGCGGTTGTGGCACCCGGTATTGCAGAGGCGCTTCTGGCCACCGGTCTGGGTCTTCTGGCCGCGATCCCGGCGGTAATATTCTATAACAAGCTGAGTTCGGATGCCGATCATATCCTCGGGGGCTACGAATCCTTTGCGGATGAGTTTGCCACCATCCTCAGCCGCCAGCTGGACAGCTGAGCGATGGGTGCCGGTGTCATGCAAAAGCAGGGCGGGGCCACCAAACGGCGCCGCCGCACCTCGCGGGCGCAGCCGATGGCCGAGATCAACGTCACGCCCTTTGTCGATGTGATGCTGGTGCTGCTCATTATCTTTATGGTGGCAGCACCGCTGCTCACAGTGGGGGTGCCGGTGGAGCTGCCGAAAACGGCGGCCGGGGCGCTGCCGACGGATCAGGAAGAGCCGCTGACGGTAACCATTCTGGCGGATGGCAGCATTCAGATCCAGACCACTGAGACTGCGGGCAATGAGCTCGTCCCGAAGCTGCGGGCGATTGCGGCAGAACGTACCTCTGACCGGGTATTCCTGCGTGCGGACGGCGCTGTGCCGTATCTGCGGGTGATGGAGGTCATGGGCGCTCTGAATGCCGGCGGGTTCTCCAACATCGGTCTGGTGACCGATATCGGCGGGCCGACGCTTGACGGCACCGACGCGCCCGGCGGTACGGGGCAGTAGGGCGCGGCGGTGCATACCGGCCATTACATATCGGGTGCGGGGCATCTGGTCCTGCTGGGCTGGCTGGCCTTTGGCGACGTGTTTGCGGCTGAGCCTCTGCCCTTTGAGATGTCTGAGGTCTCCGTGATCTCGGGCGATGAGTATGCGGCGATGGTGGCGGCAGCCCGGTCGCCGCAATCGGTCACGGAAGTTGCCCAGCCTGCGAGCCCGGAGGTCACGCCCGATGCGCCGGAAGTATCCTCGGCACCAGATGAACAGACCGAGACGACCCCTCCCGCCCCGGCAGAGACGCCGAGCGAGGAAACACCCCCTGATGTCACCCAGATCACGCCGCCGCCACCGCAGGCCGATGTGAGCGACCAGGCGCCTGAACTGCCACAGCCCCCGGCGGATGTGGCCGTCGATGTGCCGCAGATCAGCGATACCGCCGTGCCCGAAGCGGTGGACCGCGTGGCACCGGAGGCGGTTGCACAACCAGACCCCGAAGCGATCCCCGATCCGGTGGAGCAGGAAGCCGTGGCTCAGGATGAAACCGGCGCGCAGGAACAGGAGCCCGCAGAGGCCACCGCCCCCGAGGCGGCCGCGACCGAGATCGTAACGGAGGCCGAAAAACCGGCCAGCACGCTGACAACCAGCCCGCGTCCGCCGGCCCGACCCAAGGCGCCGGCACCGCAGACGGTGGCGCAGCGCGCGCCCGATGCAACACCCGCGCCGGCACAGCCTGCCGAAACACCGGGACCCGCCTCCGATGCGCTGAATGATGCGCTTGCAGAAGCACTGGAGACGCCGTCTTCTGCGCCATCCGTGCCCAGCGGCCCGCCGCTGACCGCAGGTGAAAAGGAAACCCTGCGCGTGGCCGTATCCAACTGCTGGAACGTCGGATCACTTTCGACTGATGCGCTGCGGACAACAGTTGTGGTCATCGTATCCATGACGCAGGATGGGAAACCGGTGACAGGCTCGATTGCAATGGCCTCCAGTTCCGGCGGGTCGGATACTGCCGCGCGCCAGGCTTTTGAGGCGGCACGCCGGGCGATTATTCGCTGCGGGGCCTCCGGCTTTGATCTGCCGGCTGAGAAATACGGCCAGTGGCAGGAAATTGAAATGACGTTCAATCCTGAAAGGATGCGTGTCAAATGAGACTTCAGGCATTTTTCACCGGGCTTGCGATGGCGCTGAGCCTGGTTGCGGCCCCGCCGGTGCCGGCACAGGACGGCCCGCTGCGCATTGAGATCACCGAGGGGGTAATTGAGCCGCTGCCCTTTGCCCTGCCGGTCTTTGAGGCTGAAACCGCCGGCGCCGGAGATCTGGCCGCACAGATCAGCCAGGTGGTCTCTGCCGATCTTATCGGCACCGGGCTTTTCCGCGAAATCCCGGCCTCGGCCTTCATCAGTAATGTCAGCAGTTTTGCAGCACCGGTGCAGTACGCGGACTGGAAAGCGATCAACGCTCAGGCGCTGATCACCGGGGCGGCTGCGGTGAACGGCGGGCAGCTGACCGTGAAATTCCGGCTTTATGATGTGTTCTCCGGGGCCGAGATGGGCTCGGGCCTGCAGTTCTCCGGCACGCCCGAGGGCTGGCGGCGTATGGCACATAAAGTGGCCGATGCGGTTTACAGCCGGATCACCGGCGAAGGCGCCTATTTCGACAGCCGCGTGGCCTATGTGGCTGAAACCGGACCCAAGGATGCCCGGCGTAAACGGATCGGCATCATGGATTATGATGGCGCCAATGTGCAGTATCTCACGGGCGACGAGTCCATTGTGCTCGCGCCGCGGTTCTCGCCCGACGGGCGCAGCATCCTCTATACAAGCTATGAGACAGGGTATCCGCGCATCTATCTGCTCGACGTGGCGTCGGTACAGCGCCGGGCGCTGGAAAGCCAGGAAGGCACGATGAGCTTTGCGCCGCGCTTTGCCCCTGACGGGCAGCGCATCGTCTTTTCGCTGAGCCAGGGCGGCAATACTGATATCTACGCGCTCAATCTGAGTGGTGGCGCGCCGGTGCGCCTGACCTCCGCGCCGTCAATTGAGACAGCGCCAAGTTTCTCACCCGATGGCAGCCGGATCGTTTTTGAGAGCGATCGTTCGGGCTCCCAGCAGCTTTACATCATGCCATCGACAGGTGGCGAGGCGACGCGCATTTCCTTCGGCCCCGGACGCTACGGCACACCGGTCTGGTCACCGCGCGGCGATCTCATTGCCTTCACCAAGCAGAACGGCGGGCGGTTTCACATCGGGGTGATGCGCACGGATGGCGGTGAAGAGCGGCTTCTGACGGCGTCCTTCCTTGATGAGGGGCCGACCTGGGCGCCCAACGGCCGGGTGATCATGTTTACCCGCGAAACCCAGGGCGAGGGTGGGCGGTCATCGCTTTACTCGGTTGATATCACCGGTCGGAACCTGCGTCCTGTGCGCACTCCGGAGGGTGGATCTGACCCGTCCTGGTCGCCGCTGCTGGAATAAAACGATGCGCGGCGCCCCGTTCCCATGACGGTGGTGCTGTGCTAGAAGCTGAGACAATAATAAGAGCAATCAGAGCTGAGAGACACAGAGCATGAAACTGACAACAAAAATCTTTCTTCTGGTGGCCGGCCTTGCGCTGGCAGCCTGTACAAATCCTGACCGCTTCGGTGCAGACGGCGCCGGCGGAGCGGGCGGTATCGGTGGTCCGCTGGTGCCCGGCAGCGCCAATGACCCGACCTCTACGGCATACTTCAACCAGACCGTGGGCGACCGCGTCCTGTTTGCCGTGGATCAGTCCGACGTCACCTCTGAGGGTCAGGTCACCCTGGACGGGCAGGCGCAGTGGTTGCTGACCAACACCGATTACACCGCCGTTATCGAAGGTCACGCAGACGAGCAGGGCACCCGGGAATATAACGTCGCTCTGGGCGCGCGCCGCGCCAATGCCGTGCGTGAATACCTGATCTCCCGCGGGGTCGCGGGCAACCGGCTGCGCACCGTCAGCTATGGTAAAGAGCGCCCCATCGAGATCTGCAGCAACGAGGCCTGCTATGCCAAGAACCGCCGCGCGGTTACGGTGCTGGCCGCCGGTCTGACGGGGTAATCTCATGCGCCTGATCGCCACCCTTTTCGTGTCAGTTGCTCTGCTGGTCCCGGCCGCAGAGGCGCAGGACCGCGACCAGACCCTTGCGGATATCCGCCAGGAGCTGAACGTTCTTTACGTGGACATGCAGAGGCTGCGGCGCGAGCTTTCCACAACCGGCGCGCCAACCGTTCAGAATGGCGGCGGATCGGTGCTTGAAAGGGTCGCGGCGATCGAATCCGAACTGCAGCGCCTGACCTCTAAAACCGAAGAGATCGAGTTTCGCATCAACCGGATTGTCGAGGACGGCACCAACCGGATCGGGGATCTTGAATTCCGGCTTGTCGAACTGGAAGGCGGCGATATCGGCAGCCTTGGTGAAACCACAACACTTGGCGGGGACAGCGGTGCACCGCAGGGCGGGAACGCCGCACCCGTCACAGGCGGCGGTGCTGCGCCGGTGGTTGATCCCGGCACGGGCATGCAGCTTGCCGTTGGCGAAGAGGATGATTTCAAGCGGGCGCAGCAGTCTCTGGCCAACGAAGACTACCGTACGGCGGCCGATCAGTTTGCCAGCTTCAAAGATACCTATCCGGGCAGCCCTCTGGCCGCCGGTGCCGGGCTCGGTCGCGGTGAAGCGCTCGAAAAAACCGGTGATGTGAAAGAAGCCGCCCGGGCCTATCTTGACGGCTTCAGCGCGGACCCCACCGGTCCTGTTGCGGCTGAGGCGCTTTTCCGGCTTGGGCGGTCACTGGGCGCTCTTGGACAGACCAGTGAGGCCTGCCTCACGCTGCGCGAGGTCGAAGCCCGCTTTCCCGGAAACCCGTCTGTGTCCGAGGCGCAGGCTGAGATGGCTGCACTGAACTGCGGCTAAGCCATGTCCGCTGAGCTTATCAGCGCGGTACGGGATCATTTACCGACCGCACTGCCCGGCAGGCTTGGGGTGGCGGTATCAGGCGGCAGCGACTCACTCGCTTTGCTGTCCCTTCTGCAGGAGATTTGCGCCGGCACAGCGACAACGCTTTTGGCTGTGACTGTGGATCACGGGTTGCGGCCCGGGGCAGCCCGCGAAGCCGCAGGTGTGGCGAGGCACTGCGCGCAGCTGAAAATCGCACATGAAACCCTTGTCTGGTCCGGGTGGGACGGCCAGGGCAACACACAGGACGCTGCCCGTCGCGCACGCTATGGCCTGATTGCGGGTTGGGCGCAGAAAGAAAATATTCCTGCGGTGGCACTCGGGCATACACTGAACGATCAGGCGGAAACCGTCCTGATGCGGCTCGCACGGGGTGCAGGTGTCGACGGGCTGTCGGCGATGTCGGTGCGGCGTGAAGCGCACGGGGTGGCCTGGCTGCGGCCCTTGCTCGGCACCGGGCGGGACAGGCTCCGAGAATACCTGTCGGCCAAAGGCATCGTCTGGTCAGACGATCCCTCGAACGATGATGACCGCTATGACCGCATCCGGGCGCGTCGTGCGCTGGAGGTGCTGTCTCCGCTGGGACTTGATCCGCAGGTGCTCTGCGCGGTTGCGGACAACATGCGCAGCACCCGCGATGCGCTGGACCGGCACCTGATCGAAAAAGCGCACGACATCGTGACTGTCACTGCCGGTGCGGTCTGCATTGACCGTGCGGGGCTGGTGTCTTTGCCGGAGGAGACCCGGCGGCGTCTGCTCTCAGGTGTGCTGCGCTGGATCGGTGGTGCGGCATATGCGCCGCGTGCGTCTGCTGTCGCGGCCTTTGCGCAGGCGCTTGAAGAAGAGGCGAGTGCCACACTGGCGGGCTGTCATGCGCGCCGGGTGAAAGAGACGGTGTGGATCTTCCGTGAATTCCGCGCAGTGGCTGGTCTGGAGACTTCGCACGATGCCGCATGGGATGATCGCTGGCGGCTCAGCGGGCCGGTTCCGCCCGAGGGGGCAACACTCCGGGCGCTTGGCGATGCGGGCCTGAAAGACTGCCCCGACCGGCGCGCCGCCGGACTGCCGCGCGACCTGCAGCGTGCGTCGCCCGGGCTGTGGCTGGGCGAGAGGCTTCTTTGCGCGCCGCAGGCCGGTCTTCAGGCAGACTGGCAGATCCGTGCAGAAGGCACGCGGGATGCCTTCTTTGCCGCACTTTTATCGCATTGAAGATGTTGGATGAGTGTCTATCTTATCGACAACAAGATATGATAGAGATGCGCAAACAGCGCAGTAATCAGGAGAATTTCCTTGGGTAACGCACGTAATATCGCCTTTTGGGTCGTATTGTTTCTGCTGATACTGGCATTGTTCAATCTGTTCAGTGGCTCAGGCAGTACACTGCAAAGCCGCGAGATCAGTTATTCCGAATTCGTCAACGCCGTCGAATCGGGCCAGGTCAGCAATGTCACCCTTGACGGAGAACAGGTTCGCTTCCGCCAGTCGGATGGTTCCGATTATGTGGCGATCCTGCCGTCGGATGCGGAAATCACGTCGCTTCTCATCGAAAACAACGTGCCGGTACGCGCGGAACAGCAACAGCAGTCAGGTTTCCAGACCTTTCTGATGTCTCTTCTGCCCTTCCTGCTGCTCATCGGTGTGTGGATTTATTTCATGAATCGTATGCAGGGCGGCGGCAAAGGCGGCGCAATGGGCTTTGGTAAATCCAAAGCCAAGATGCTCACCGAGAAACATGGTCGCGTGACCTTTGACGACGTGGCCGGCATTGATGAAGCCAAAGAAGAGCTTGAGGAAATCGTTGAATTCCTGCGCAATCCGCAGAAATTCAGTCGTCTGGGTGGCAAAATCCCCAAAGGCGCATTGCTTGAGGGCCCTCCGGGTACCGGTAAAACACTGCTGGCGCGTGCGATTGCGGGCGAGGCGGGTGTGCCCTTCTTCACCATCTCCGGCTCTGACTTCGTCGAAATGTTCGTGGGCGTGGGTGCATCCCGTGTGCGCGATATGTTCGAGCAGGCCAAGAAAAACGCGCCCTGTATCGTGTTCATCGACGAGATCGACGCGGTCGGTCGTCACCGTGGCGCCGGCTATGGCGGCGGCAATGACGAGCGTGAACAGACGCTCAACCAGCTGCTCGTTGAGATGGACGGCTTTGAGGCCAATGAGGGCGTAATCATTATCGCCGCGACCAACCGAAAAGACGTGCTGGACCCTGCGCTCCTGCGTCCGGGCCGCTTTGACCGTCAGGTCACGGTCGGTAATCCGGACATTAAAGGTCGCGAGAAAATCCTCGGCGTGCATGCCCGCAAGACACCGCTGGGCCCTGACGTCGATCTGCGCATCATTGCGCGCGGCACGCCCGGTTTCTCCGGTGCGGATCTGGCCAACCTCGTGAACGAGGCGGCCCTCGGCGCGGCGCGCGTCGGCCGGCGGTTTGTGTCGATGATTGATTTCGAGAACGCCAAGGACAAGATCATGATGGGTGCGGAACGTCGCTCCATGGTCATGACCGATGCGCAAAAAGAGATGACCGCCTATCACGAGGCCGGTCACGCACTGGTGGGCATCAAGCTGCCGAAATGCGACCCGGTCTATAAGGCGACGATCATCCCGCGTGGTGGTGCGCTGGGTATGGTGATGAGCCTGCCGGAAATGGATCGTCTGAATATGTTCAAGGACGAATGTCACCAGCGTCTCGCCATGACAATGGCCGGCAAGGCGGCAGAAATCCACAAATACGGACCGGAGGCTGTGTCGAACGGCCCTGCGGGCGACATCATGCAGGCTTCGGGCCTTGCCCGTGCCATGGTGCTGCGCTGGGGTATGTCGGATAAAGTCGGCAACATCGACTACTCCGAAGCGGCCGAAGGATACTCCGGGAACACGGCCGGTTTCTCGGTTTCAGCGAATACCAAGGAGCTGATTGAGGAAGAGGTTCAGCGCTTTATCCAGGATGGTTATGAGTGGGCGCTGAAGATCATTCAGGAGAACGAGAAAGAATTCGAACGCCTTGCTCAGGGTCTGCTCGAGTATGAAACGCTCACCGGTGAAGAAATCAAACGTGTGATGAATGGCGAGCCACCCGTGCCACCGTCTGACGAAGCCGACAAACCGGACAGTGGCTCAGCACCGAGCGTGACAGGCATTCCAAAAGCCAAGGTAAAGGGCAAAAAGGCGCCACCCTCCGATGATGGTATGGAACCTGAACCGTCGGCCTGATTGCATGGCGCGCTGAAACGGAAAATAATGACAGGCCCCGCTCCGGCGGGGTCTTTTCTTTTGCGGCGGTTTCCCGGCAGAGTGGGGCAGATACCTGACCCGGAGATGTGCCCATGCCTGCCCTGAAACCTACCGGAATTACCGGCACCGTGACCTGGCTTGGCCGCGTCACGGATCAGGAAACCGACCTGCGCTCTGAAACTCTGAACGACGCCCGGCTCAGCTTTGCCGGTCTTGAGGGTGAGATGCATGGCGGTCTGACGCGGCCTTCCTGCTCACGCATGCTCTCGCAGTACCCGCGCGGCACCGAGATCCGGAATGTGCGGCAGCTGACCATCCTGTCACGCGAAGAGCTTGACCTTATTGCGGCGGAGATGGGGGCCGATGGGCTTGACCCGATGCTGCTGGGTGCGTCGATGGTAATCGAGGGGATCCCGGATTTCACCCATGTCCCGCCATCCTCGCGGTTGCAGCTGCCCGATGGCGCCTGTCTGACGGTAGATATGGAGAACCGGCCCTGCACTTATCTCGCGCGCGATATTTCCAAAGACCACCCTGATCTCGGGCCCCGGTTCAAACCGGCGGCTGAAAACCGGCGCGGGGTGACCGCCTGGGTCGAGCGCGAGGGGCAGGTCGCCCTTGGCGACACCATCACGCTGCACGTTCCCGACCAGCCTGTCTGGGCTCATCTGGAGAGCGCGCGCGGCTGATGTTCGTTTCCGAAAAGAAACGCCCGCAGCCTTTCCCGCCGCTCACAGTGGTGGAAATGTCGGAATTGCCCCCACCATAGCGGCCCCGTCCCCTGTATGCAGGGGCAACAACACCGCCCGTTGCGGGCACTCTCAGGGGATTCTCTCATGGCCTATAAATCAGACATCGAAATCGCGCGCGCCGCTTCCAAGAAACCGATCCAGGAGATCGGTGCGAAGCTGGGTATTTCCAGCGACGATCTGCTGCCCTACGGCCATGACAAAGCAAAGGTGAGCCAGAAGTTCATCAACTCCGTGCAGGGCAACAGCGACGGCAAGCTGATCCTGGTGACGGCGATCAACCCGACACCCGCGGGTGAGGGTAAGACCACCACCACCGTTGGTCTGGGCGACGGTCTCAACCGGATCGGCAAAAAAGCAGCTGTCTGTATCCGTGAAGCCTCGCTGGGTCCGAACTTCGGAATGAAGGGCGGCGCTGCGGGCGGTGGCTATGCCCAGATCGTGCCGATGGAAGAGATGAACCTGCACTTTACCGGAGATTTCCACGCGATCACCTCGGCGCATTCGCTGCTTTCTGCGATGATCGACAACCATATCTACTGGGGCAATGAGCTTGAGATCGACACCCGCCGCGTCGTCTGGCGCCGCGTGGTGGATATGAACGACCGCGCGCTGCGCCAGATCACAGCCTCGCTGGGCGGTGTTGCCAACGGTTTCCCGCGTGAAGCGGGCTTTGACATCACTGTGGCCTCCGAGGTGATGGCGATCCTGTGCCTTTCCAAAGATCTCACTGATCTGCAAAAACGTCTCGGTGACATGATCGTGGCTTACCGTCGTGATCGCACGCCGGTTTTCGCCCGCGACATCAAAGCCGATGGTGCGATGACCGTGCTGCTGAAAGACGCGATGCAGCCGAACCTCGTGCAGACGCTTGAGAACAACCCGGCCTTTGTGCACGGCGGTCCCTTCGCCAATATCGCGCACGGATGCAACTCGGTGATTGCGACGACAACGGCGCTGAAACTGGCGGATTATGTGGTGACCGAAGCAGGCTTCGGTGCGGACCTCGGCGCTGAGAAGTTCCTCAACATCAAATGCCGCAAGGCCGGTCTCTCGCCCTCCTGTGTGGTCGTCGTAGCCACCGTGCGGGCTATGAAAATGAACGGCGGCGTGGCGAAGGCTGATCTCGGTGCGGAGAACGTCGACGCGGTGAAGAACGGCTGCGCCAACCTGGGCCGGCATATTGAGAACGTAAAATCCTTTGGCGTGCCGGTGGTTGTTGCGATCAACCACTTTGTCACCGACACCGATGCCGAAGTGCAGGCGGTCAAAGACTACGTCGCAAGCCAGGGCTCCGAGGCCGTGCTCTCGCGTCACTGGGAGCTGGGCTCGGAAGGCTCGGCTGATCTTGCGGCCAAAGTCGTTGAAACCATCGAAAAGGGTGAAGCGAAGTTTGCGCCGATTTACCCCGATGAGATGAGCCTTGCCGACAAGATCAACTCGATCGCCACAAAGATTTACCGGGCGGATGCAGCGCAGATGGATCAGAAGATCCTCAGCCAGCTCAAAGACTGGGAAGATCAGGGTTATGGCAATCTGCCGGTCTGTATGGCCAAAACGCAGTACAGCTTCACCACCGATCCCACACGGCGCGGCGCGCCCGAAGGATTCGACATTCCGGTGCGTGAAGTCCGCCTGAGTGCCGGCGCCGGTTTTGTCGTCGCAATCTGTGGAGAGATCATGACGATGCCGGGCCTGCCGCGGGTGCCGTCGGCCGAGAGCATCCGCCTGAATGCGGATGGCGATGTTGAAGGTCTTTTCTGATCGGTTTTTGTCACGACACAGTGTTCGGAGGGCAGGGCCGCTTGCCCTCCGGCAGATCCACCCGCAAGCTGGCTTTATGATTTACCAGAGGACATCATCATGACCAGACTAATCACTTTCGCTGCCGCACTGATCTTTGCAGGGGCGGTCGCGGCCGAAGACAGGTATGTGGGCTATTATTACCCTGATATCACGTCTGAGGAGACCTTTGACCGGGTGATCCGCGCCAGCGAAGGCGCCGGCAAAGCGGTTCGTCTGGATTTCATCAATGTGCTGACCACGGCGCAGCTCGAAGCGCCTGAAAGCCCTCGTTTCGTGTTCTTTGCCAAAGGCAGCGACGCCGGCACGCTGATCCTGACGGCGCTGGATGATGACGTATTCTCAAGCATTTACCGGGCGCGTGCGATTATGGCGCAGCTCACCGTGAGCGTGCGCAAGGGTGGGTTTTTCCAGCAGGAAGATCTGCAGTACGTGGCGACATTCTATGATCTGCTGCAGCTGATGCAGTTTGACGAGATGATCATCACGGATGGCGAGACCTGGTCCCACAGGGTCACTTTTACCAGATAACAGGACGACACCATGACCGCTAAGATCATCGATGGAAAAGCCTTCGCCGCGCGCGTGCGCGGACTGGTCAAAGACCATGTGACGCGACTGAAAGAGGATCACGGCATTACGCCGGGCCTTGCTGTGGTGCTGGTCGGCGAAGACCCGGCCAGCCAGGTTTACGTGCGCTCAAAGGGCAGGCAAACTGTTGAGGCAGGCATGAAATCGGTTGAACATAAGCTCGATGCCGACACCTCAGAGGAAGACCTGCTGAAAACAGTTCAACAGTTAAACGATGATCCTGAGATCCACGGCATCCTCGTGCAGCTGCCCCTGCCAAAGCATCTGAACGAAGATCTGGTGATCGGATCCATTGACCCGGCCAAGGATGTCGACGGGTTTCACATCTCCAACGTCGGCCTCCTCGGCACGGGTCAGAAATCGATGGTGCCCTGCACGCCGCTGGGCTGTCTGATGATGCTGCGCGATCATCATGGATCGATCTCGGGGATGGATGCTGTTGTTATCGGACGCTCGAACATCGTGGGCAAGCCAATGGCGCAGCTTTTGCTGGGCGACAGTTGTACCGTTACCATCGCGCACAGCCGGACCAAAGATCTGCCGGATGTCGTGCGGCGCGCCGACATCGTTGTCGCTGCGGTCGGGCGCCCCCGGATGGTGCCGGGCGACTGGATCAAACCGGGCGCGACGGTCATCGACGTTGGTATCAACCGGCTCGATGCGCCGGAAAAAGGCGAGGGTAAGACCCGGCTTGTGGGAGACGTGGATTATGAAAGCTGTGCTGCCGTGGCCGGTGCGATCACCCCGGTGCCGGGCGGTGTCGGGCCGATGACCATTGCCTGCCTGCTTGCCAATACGGTCACTGCCTGCTGCCGGGCCAGCGGGTTGCCTGAGCCGGAAGGTCTGACGGCGTAAAGCGCTGTCAGATCAGCGCGGTACCGGCACCATGGTGCCCTGAAGCACCGCAATGAGAACGTCCTCGTCGCCGGTTACGG
Organism: Roseobacter ponti; assembly: GCF_012932215.1. Lineage (GTDB taxonomy): Bacteria > Pseudomonadota > Alphaproteobacteria > Rhodobacterales > Rhodobacteraceae > Roseobacter > Roseobacter ponti. The sequence goes on from NZ_CP048788.1 coordinate 1,005,537, forward strand.
CGTGCACATCTGCAGCGACCACCACCAGCCGGCGGCCCGGCTTGATAACCCGTCCCGTAGCACGCAGAAAATCACCTCCGGCAGGTGCGAGCAGGTTGATCTTCATCTCAGCGGTCAGAACTTCCATGTTCTCCGGGATTGTGGTGAGCGCGGCGTAGCCTGCCGCACTGTCTCCGATGGAAAACGTCAGCCCGGCATGGCCGTACCCCTGCTGCTGACGGCTGCCGGGGAGCACCGGCGCTGTGATGATCACTTCGCCTGTTGCGATCCCCGTCAGCTGCGCGCCCAGAGTTGCCATCATCGACTGCGCGTCAAAACTCTCGCGTATCCGCTGCTTTGCCTCATCTTTCATCGGGTCATTTCCTGTCGTGGCATGGGAACGCAGGTAGGCACCGACCCGGTCAGAATGGCCAGTGCGTCGGGCTGCATGAGCCGACACAGCGTGTCGCTGTAACTGCGCAGCCCGCCTGTGTAAGTGCCATAGGCCGGCAGGATCAGCCGCCGGGTGTCGCATAAAAAGGCAGGCCGGGTGACACGGCGTCCGCGCGCCTGAACATGCGCCTTGGGGTGATAATGCCCTGAGACCTCGCCCGTGCCGTCCGGGACGGCGATATGCCGGAAGGTGAGCGGACCGCTTGTCAGTTCGGAGACATGGCTGCCGCCGAAATCCTGCGGTCCCGGGTCGTGATTGCCCTCGATCCAGACCCATTCGCGCCCGGCCTGCAGAGTGGTAATCCAAAGCCTCTCCTCTTCGGGCAGGGACGCGGCGGCGGTCAGATCGTCAAAACTGTCACCAAGGCATATTACGCAACGCGCATCCGTGGCCTCCAGATCGGCACTCAGCCGCTGCAGCGTGTCGCGTGTTTCATAGGGTGGAAGGGGCTGACCGCTGCGCCGGGCCACCCGTTCCGATTTTCCGAAATGAAGGTCCGATACACACAGCAGGTCTTCATCCGGCCACCAGAGTGCGCCGGATCCGAGTGCGCGCAATGCAGCACCGGCAAAACGGAAATCGTGATAGTTCATGCTTTGTTCATGGCGCATCTGCCACGCGGGATCAAGCGGTCAGTAGCCCACGCGCCATTTCGGTTTGTCAGAGGGGGGCGGGGTCAGCGTGGCAAGTCCGGAGGTCTGCATCAGCCGGGCGGCCTCCTCGGCCAGCAGACGTTCTTCGGCAGCGCCCTTCACCGGAACCCGGCCCATTTCCAGCAGCATCGGCGCGGCGAGCGGGCTCACGCGGGTGAGGATCTTGTGATCAATGCGACCAGCCACGCGCTCAGCCATTTCTTCGATCCGTCCGAAATCCACGAGGCCGCGCAGCGCTTCTTCGCGGGTGATGTCCAGCAAAAGGTGGTCCGGGTCGTATTTAAGCAATGTGTCATAGAGGATATCCGAGCTGAAGGTCGCCTGGCGTCCGGTTTTGCGGGACTGGGGCGTATTGCGTTGAATCAGACCGGCGATGGTCGCGCTGGCCCGGAAAGTGCGTTTCATCACTGCATTGCCGGCGAGCCAGGTGTCGAGGCCTTCGCGCAGCGCGTCGAGTTCAAAAAGCGGGGCCGGGTCCGTGATCCGGTCCAGCCCCCAGATCAGCGTGGCATAGTCGGTGGCCACAAATCCCAGCGGATTGAGGCCCAGTTCCTCCATGCGTTTTGTCAGCAACAGCCCCAGTGTCTGCTGGCCGTTTCGCCCGGCAAAACCATAAATCGCTGTCTGCTCGCGGCCATCATGCGGGAAGCTTTCGATCAGAAGGCGTCCGGGGCGTGGCAGCTGACTGACATCGCGCTGCAGGGACAACCAGGCTGACGTGTGGGTTGGCAGCCCGGGCCATGTCTCCTGCTGAAACATCGCCACAACCCGTGCGCTGAGCTGGGTCGATGTGGCGAACTTCGTGCCGAGGAATGTCGCTACTTTTGGCTTTTTCGCGGCATTGCGACTGACTTCCACCGTCATTTCGCGCAGCCCTTCATAGCGTACAATCTGACCACCGATCAGAAAGGTATCGCCAGGGCTCAGCGTTGCGGCAAAGCCTTCTTCCACCTCCCCCAGTGGCTTGCCACCGCGGCTGCGCTGCAGCCGGACTTTGAGCGTATCGGTGTCCTGAATCGTGCCGATATTCATGCGGATCTTTTGGGCCGAGCGCGGGTCGCGCAGCTGCCAGAGTCCCCCGGCGGTCTGCATCAGGCGCTGCCACTGGTCGTAAGCGCGCAACGCATATCCGCCGGTTGCGCAAAAATCGAGGCAGGCGTCAAATTCAGCACGGGAGAGATCTTTGTAAGCGCCGACCGTTGTCACCTCGTCATAAAGCGCGTTTGCATGGAACGGCCCGGCACAGGCGGTGATCAGAATGTGCTGGCACAGCACATCGCGCGGACCGCGGCCTTTCGGCTCCCCGTCCAGTGCGCCCTCGCGAACTGCATCAAGGGCGGCCACGCATTCGACGACTTCAAACCTGTTTGCGGGCACCAGAAGCGCCTTGGAGGGTGCATTGTAACGGTGATTGGCGCGCCCGATGCGTTGAACGAGGCGTTTGACGTTTTTTGGTGCGCCGATCTGGATTACCAGATCCACGTCACCCCAGTCGATGCCGAGATCGAGACTTCCGGTGCAGACGATGGCGCGCAACTCTCCCCGAACCATCGCCGCCTCGACACGCTCGCGCTGCTGACGGTCCAGAGAGCCATGGTGAATGCCGATCGGCAGACCTTCTTCATTCGCAAGCCACAGATTATGAAAGAAAATTTCTGCCTGCGCGCGCGTGTTATGAAACACCAGTGTCGTGTTGTGCGCGCGGATCTGTTCAAGAACGGCCGGAATGGAATAGGCCGCATTTCCGCCCGACCAGGGCGGCGCTTCTGTGGTGGTGAGCATCGTGATGTCCGGCGCCGGGCCGGGGTCGGCGAGCAGCACGGCGCAGGGATCAGGGTGCTTTGCGAGCATGCGCGCAATCGCCTGCGGATCTTCGACGGTGGCTGAGAGCCCGACGCGGCGCAGCTCGGGACAGAGCCTCTGCAGACGGCCAAGCGCCAGCATCAGCTGGTCGCCACGCTTGCTTTCCGCAAGCGCGTGGATTTCATCCACAACGACCCGCTTCAGGCCGCGGAACATGCGCGGAGCATCCTCATAGCTCGTCAGAAGGGCAAGGCTTTCCGGCGTGGTCAGCAGGATATGAGGTGGGTCAGCACGCTGACGTTTCTTGCGGCTGGCTGGTGTGTCTCCGGTCCGGTCTTCAATGCGGACAGGCAGACCCATTTCGGTCACGGGTGTGGTAAGATTGCGCTTGATATCGGCGGCAAGCGCTTTGAGCGGCGAGATATAAAGCGTGTGCAGCCCTTCATGCGGCTGGTTCGCCAGATCGACCAGAGTGGGCAGAAATCCGGCCAGTGTTTTGCCGCCACCGGTGGGCGCGATCAACAGCAGAGCCGGGTCCTCCGCGCGGTCCAGCATTTCAAGCTGGTGCGGGTGTATTGTCCATCCTCTGGACGCGAACCAGTCGGTGAAAATATCAGGAAGGGCGATCATATCACACAGTTTAGCACGCGGGGGACTGCGGACCAGCGGTGCACCTGGTCCCGCGGGCCAGGTAATCCGTCGCGGCGCGCCGATCTCGCTGCTGTTTCGCGCCGGCGCAGACGGCGGAGGGATCGCTCGCGCATGAATGGCAAACAAATGCTCTGCGCGCTTTGCGAACCCTCGTCCCAAACCGCTTCAGGATCTGTTTATGGTCAAATACCGCTCTGTTTATCCTACAGGTAAAGCGTAACTTTTCCTTTTTCTTCCTCCGCCCATAATATCGCGTCGTGAAGAAGTACGCTCACCTTTTCAGCGTAGATGGGTGCCGCATCGTTTTGCTCTTCAAAGATATCAGAGTCTTCGCAAAAATTGTCGTGAGTAATATTCTCGATCACCGCATTTACTTCGCGCCATCGGTGATCGCGACTGCGCCGGTCAACAATGTTCCAGATCATTAAGCCTCCGGTATCTCCGGGCTTCCAAACGAGCAGCAATAAATTCAGTCAGGAGCACCGTGGGCCCGAAGCAAAAAACATGCCTGAACCAGAGCCTACTGCTCAGCGCCTCTCAGATTCACTTAACGATATGCTCGTCTTTCACGAACATATTGGCCCAGGCCCGGTCGATAAGATCCGGCGACATCTGATAGGGGATGCCTTCGAACTCGCAGATGGAAATCATCTGGTCGATCAGGAAGATCGGCTGATAGTTTGCATAGATATTGTCGATCTCGGGGTATCTGACCTTCAGCAGATGAACCAGTGTCGCCTCATCCAGCGGCATTTTACGTTTCTTGGCCACCATGGCGAAGATCTTGAGGAAGTTCTCCTGGTTCGGGCCGTCGATTTTGATCTTAAAGAAAATCCGGCGCAGAGCGGCCTGGTCAAAGATCTCATTGGGGTGGAAGTTGGTGGAGAAAATTACGAGCGTGTCAAAGGGCACCTCGAATTTCTCACCTGATTGCAGTGCGAGGATATCCTTGCTTTCTTCAAGCGGAACAATCCAGCGGTTCACAAGGCTTTGCGGCGGCTCGGCCTGACGGCCAAGGTCGTCCACGATGAAGATGCCGCCGGTCGATTTCAGCTGCAACGGCGCCTGATAGGTCCGGGCTGTGGGATTGTAGACAAGATCAAGCATGTCCAGCGACAGCTCACCACCGGTGATCACGGTAGGGCGCTCACATTTCACATAGCGCATATCGAACCGCGTGGTGCGGCGCAGGGAATTAGGGTCATCTGCCTCCTCTTCGGCGGCGGAATGAACGATCGGGTCATAGACGGTGATGACCTGGCCCGCGTATTCGATGGCGCGGGGCACATAGACCATATCGCCCAGAGCGTCGCGAATCCCGTTGGAAATCGAGGATTTACCGTTGCCGGGCGGGCCGTACATCAGAATCGAGCGGCCGGCGGACACCGCGGGTCCGAGATGATCAAGCAGGCTGTCGGGCAGCACAAGATGCCCCATGGCCCCGGTCAGCTGATCGCGCGTGACCTGAATGTTGCGGACCGACTGGCGCTTCACCTGTTCGCGGTAAACATCGAGCGGGACGGGCATGGCGCCGAAATACTCGGACTGCGCCAGAGCGTCGAGCGCGCGTGCTTTGCCCTGTTCGGTCAGCTGGTATCCCATTTCGTTGCCGTTGTTGGCGTTGAGCGTGCCCGTCGCTTCAAGAAGACGCTGGGTGCGGGCAAGATCGACGAGCTCCTGGGTGACCGGGATCGGCAGGCAGATTGCCTTTGACAGCTCCGTCACCATATCCACGTTTTTGCGGAACATCGTTTTGAGTACGATATCGCGCATCATAACCGTTGGCAGCCGCATTTCCTCCAGCGTTTTCGGCGGAGGGGGGGCCATCACATTTGCGGTTTGCATATTCATCTGAGTAAGGTCCTTGCAGAACAGTCACGTCTCGATTGCGCTTATTTGCGCCTCAGAGTGAACGGTAGAAGAAAAAAATGGCTTAATTCAGGCACCATTTAGTGCTGCAAGGCACAGATACAGGGCGAGTGTGGGGCCAAGTGCCAGACCCATCGGGAACTTGTTGCCGGCGTCCCAGCTTTTCCAGCCGGGCGCGAGATTTCTCAGCGGTGAGGCGCGCACGACCCTGTGTGCGGCAAAGGCCGCGACCATCATCACCGCAAAGATCACAGCGACCACCGCCACATCCTGCAGCGCCACATAAGGGGCTGCTGCGGCTGCGAATTTTGCGTCACCCGCGCCAAAGGCCCCGACGGCATTAAGCGCGATCCCGGCCAGCAGTACGATCACAAGCTGGGCCAGTTGCCACAGATAGAGGGTGAACCCGTCCAGCACGAAAGGGCCCAGAAGAACGAAGATCACCGCCAGGACCGTCACGGCCTTGTTGGTGATCTTCATGTAAGCAAGATCCGTCCAGGATACGTAGAAACAGACGGGCAGAACAAACGGCAAAAACCACAGCGCGGCAAAAGAAGACAGCGCCATCAGAGATCAACCGGTAGTGGTGGTCTGCTCGAGTGCTTCCAGCGCGCGAACGGCAGGCTCAAAATACTGCGGATGGGTATCGATCGAGTCCTTCAGCAGTGCTTTACCCTGGCTCACGTCGCCCTGTTTAATCGCAGCCAGACCAAGCGTGTGCAGAAGCTGCGCTCGTTCGATCTGATCCATGGGGATCACAGGCAGCGTGTAATCGCGCTGTGTTCCGCGGGCGAGGACAAGGTTGTTCTTGGCGGTAAAGAGCGTCGGATCCTCGCGGATCGCTTCGCCAAAGAGACGCTCGGCCTCTTTGATGTCGCCGCGCGACAGTTTGGAATAGCCCCAGTTGTTCATGACATTCGCAGGTTTGGTCGTCAGACCCACCGCAATTTCATAAAAGCTGTCGGCTTTCTTCCACTCTTTGTTGCTGTCAGCCACCATGGCTTCGAGACGGTAGCGGTCAAAGGTCTCGAAGGTTGGCGGAATGGTATCGAGCACCGTTTCAGCCGTGGCCCAGTCGCCGGAGCGGATCAGGTTGTCGGCATACTGCACGCTGTCACCGGGGTTTGAGCCCGGGTGCTCGACAACCTTTTTCCAGGCGGGGACGGCTTCGGTATATCGTTGGCCACGGGTATAAGACACGGCCAGACCCCGGCGCACATCAAGCCGGTCGGGGTTGGATTTGATCGTGCGTTTGAAGTAATTTACCGCCTCGTCGGGGTCGGCGACAGTCAGCATGATGTCCGAAAGATCGGTTTCGTCGATCACGTTGACGTCCTGAAACGCGCGGTCCACGGTCTCGTCCGGTCCCGGCGCACAGCCTGCTACAATGAGGATTCCTGCCATAGTGGCAGACAAAACGATTGGTCGGCGCATTTTTGCGTCCTTTTTGCTGCTCTTGCCCGTTTCACGGTGACGGCCCGATCGTAAACTCGCTCCGACTGCGCCGCACCAGTGTGAAGTCAGTGCTTTTCTGTGCAACTTGTGTAGCAGAATTTTCGGATTTTGCGAGTGCTAAGCGCAGATTGTCACGGATTGCGATATCTTCGCCATTGCTGAGCGCAAAGGCGCGCTGAAAATACTGCGCGGCCTCGGCGGTGCGTCCGGTCTCCATCAGTACAACGCCGAGATTGTTGAGATCAGAGGGCTGTACATCGGGCTTTGCAATCGCCCGCCGCATCATCGTTTCCGCCTGGCCCAGCCTGCCAAGGCCGAGGTTGGCAGCACCAAGGCCGGAAAGGATTTCGCCGTCAATCTCGCCGCGATCAACGGCGGCGCGGTTAAAAGCCTTGATCGCGAGTTCATACTCACCCGAAGCCAGTAACCGGTGCCCCACCTCGACACCGTCTTCCGCTTCAGCGCGGTAATCCACGCCGGGTGCAAACACGCCGTCGCCGGATGCGGAAAGGCCGCCCGTATCACAGGCGGCAAGTCCGAGTGTTGCGGTGGCGATAGCGGCGGGCCCGGAGACCCGCCAGAGCCATTTTATCATTGAGGGCCTGACATATTCCCGAGTTGTGTGATGCCATGTGCCGAAGGACCCACAAGAATGACCAGCAGCGGTGGCACGGTCAGCATCATAGTGGCAAGGGTCATCTTGGTTGGCAACTTGTTTGCGGCCTCTTCGGCGCGCATCACACGTTTGTCCCGCATCTCGGCAGCATAGACCCGCAAGGCTTCGGCGATCGATGTACCAAACTGCGCGGACTGGTTCAGCACGGTGACGAAGGACGATACATCCTGCACACCGCAACGCTCGCCCAGATCATTGAGAACGGTTGATTTGTCTTTACCCGCCTTCATTTCATAGGCCACGACGTCAAATTCCTGGGCCAGGGCGGGGTAGGAGGCGTGCAGTTCGCGCGCCACACGGACGATACACTGGTCAAGCGACTGACCGGCTTCCACACAGACAAGCATCATGTCGAGACAGTCAGGAAACCCGCCGGTGATCTCTTCTTTGCGCATCGCGACACGGCGGGTGACCCAGTAGCTGGGCAGATAATACCCTGCGAGGCCGGGGACCAGCGTGTAGATCATCATTTTCTGGGTGCTGAAACCTTCACCACCCTCCAGTACGTTCAGCCAGACGAAGGCGAGGATCAGACCGGCGATGCCCAGAGCGAACTGAGCAAAGTGGAAAAAACGGACAGAGTCCTGGCTCTGATATCCGGCCTGGCGCAGCTGCAGCTGTCTCTTTGTCAGCTCAGCTGCGTCCTTGGGCTCCAGAAAAGAGGCAAATTTCTGCAGCTGTTCATTGCGGCCGCCCTGGCGCAGACGTTTCTGATCAGTTTTTCCGCTTTCGGGTGCCTGAACGGACTTCTTCAGTTTGTCCATCGGGTCTTCGGGCTGTGCCATCATCGCGACGATTGTCATGATAATGATGACGAGGCCTACCGTGCCGAGGAGGATCATGGGCCCGAGCGGGCCGAGCAGATCCGTGATCATCGCATTGACGTTGTTAATCATTTCCATGGATCTGGTTCCTTACACCTTAATGTTGGTGAGCACGCGCATCACGACGAGGTTCACGGCGAGCATGATCCCGACGAAAAAGCAGGCGGGAATGAAATAGGGGTGGTCCCGCACGTTGTCATAGTAACCCGGGTCGGTGACGTTGATGATGATCAGTGCGGCGACCGGGAAGCCGGAAAGGAATTTGCCGGACCATTTGGCTTCGGCAGTGATCGCTTTCACCCGGCGGAAAAGCCGGAAGCGCGCACGGATCACCTTTGCCAGCCCGGCGAGAATTTCGGCAAGGTTACCGCCCGAGGTCTGCTGAATTGTGACGGCAACGGCCAGAAAGCGCAGATCCTGCATATCGAGCCGTTCTGCCATTTCCTTGAGCGCGTCGCCGACGTCACGGCCATAGGCCGCCTCATCCGCGATCATCCCGAACTCAGAGGCCAGCGGATCCTGGATTTCCTTGGAGACGATCTGCACGGCGGAGGAGAAAGGATGACCCACACGCAGGGAGCGCACCATCAGTTCCACCGCATCGGGCAGCTGTTCTTCGATCATCGACAGGCGCTTGTTTGCCTTGCTCGAGACCCAGTAGAATACGCCCCCCACACCGATGCCGATTGCCATCACGATACGTACAGGCAGACCGGTGGCAGTGCCCACGGTCAGACCCATGAAGGAAACAAACGACAGGATGATCATTACAAGGATCAGCTGTTGCGGCGTAAAAGCAATCGCGGCTTTCTGCGCCTTTTCCCCCAGCATCGAATAGAGCGGGATCGATTTGGTTTTCATGTGCTGCTGCATTTCCTTGCGCAGCTTTTCCAGCACTTCTTCGCGGCCGGCACCTTTATCAAGCATCTCCAGCCGGCGGTTCACGCGGCTGTTCAGTGAGATCGACTTTCCGAATGTAACGAGATAGAGCCCTTCGACGAGCACAAGCACGCCGATAAAGATCAACCCGTAAATAATTGGTTCGATTGACATTTTTCTGATCCTTACTCGGCGGCGACCGGTTCGTAGATGGATGGCGGCAGATCATAGCCCCACATGCGGAACCTTTCCGCGTAGTGCGAGCGAACGCCCGTGGCTGTAAAGTGACCGATGATTTTGTTTTCCGGTGTCAAGCCCACGCGCTGGTAGCGGAAGATCTCCTGCATGGAGATCACCTCGCCTTCCATGCCGGTCACTTCTGTGATCGAGGTCATGCGGCGCGAGCCGTCCTGCAGGCGAGACGCCTGCACAATCAGGTTCACAGCGCTTGAGATCTGTGACCGCACCGCTTTCAGCGGCATTTCGATGCCAGCCATGGCAATCATGTTTTCAAGACGGCTGACACCATCGCGTGCGGAGTTCGCGTGGATGGTGGTCATGGAGCCGTCGTGACCGGTGTTCATGGCCTGCAGCATGTCGATGACCTCTTCACCGCGGGTTTCCCCCACGATGATCCGGTCAGGACGCATCCGCAGTGCGTTTTTCAGACAGTCGCGGGGAGAAACCTCACCTTTGCCCTCAACATTCGGCGGGCGGCTTTCCATCCGGCCCACATGGGTCTGCTGGAGCTGAAGTTCGGCCGTGTCCTCGATCGTCAGGATGCGTTCGGCATTGTCGATGAAAGACGACAGCGCGTTAAGTGTGGTCGTTTTACCTGAACCGGTACCGCCCGAGACGATGATATTGAGCCGCGTGGCAACAGCGGCCTGAAGATACGCGGCCATCTCTTCGGTAAAGGCGCCAAAGTTGACGAGATCGTCGATGCCCAGTTTGTCTTTTTTGAACTTACGGATGGAGACGAGGCTGCCGTCCACGGCGACCGGCGGCACCATGGCGTTAAAACGTGAGCCGTCCTTGAGACGGGCGTCAACATAGGGGTTGGATTCGTCAACCCGGCGGCCAACAGCGGAGACGATCTTGTCGATGATGCGCAGCAGATGGCGTTCATCTTTGAAATTGATGTCGGTGAGTTCCAGCTTACCGTCCCGCTCGACAAAGATCTGCTGCGGGCCGTTGACCAGAATATCGTTGACGGTTTCGTCTTTCAGAAGTGTTTCAAGAGGCCCGAGCCCCGTCACCTCATCATAAAGCTCAGAGGTCAGCGTCTGCCGGTCCTCGCGGTTCAGAACCACACTGCGCTCTTCCAGGAATTCGCTGGCGATGGCGCTGATTTCCTGACGCAGGTCCTGCTCGGAGGCGTGCTCAAGTGCAGAAAGGTTCAGGTTGTCGAGCAACACCCGGTGCATGTCGAGCTTGAGCTCGCCCATACGCTCCTTGCGTTTGCGCTCTTTGTCCATCGGCGTGACCTGTGCCGGCGAAACCTGAGGGGCTTTGCGCGTCACGGAAGGTGCCGGCGCCTTGTTCGGGACCGGCGTGATGGAGGTTACTTTCTCTGCCTTTTCGGCGTCCGGAGCAGCGCCCGGCGTACCGGAAGATTTTTTATATTTTGAAAACATGCAGGTATTCCTTCAAAGGATCAGGCTGCTTTGGCATCGTCGGTGCCGAGCTCGTGGATGGAGAGTGCCAGTTTTGCAATTTCCTTGCGCAGGGGGTTCTTCGGAGCGGAGATTGCCAGCGGCAGGCCGTGATCTGCACCTTGGGTGATGGGTTTGCCGCCGTCGGGCATCTGCAGGTCGATGGAGATGCTGAGCGATTCGCCCATGCGCTTGACGCGGCTCTTGCCGGACAGATCGGTAAAGCCGGGCGCGCGGTTCATTACATAGCGCAGCTTTTCCACGGGCAGTTCTTCGGACTGCAGCGCGCGTTTGAACCGCAACGCGTTCTGCGCCGAGCGCATGTCCATCTCAAGCATGGCAAAATATACATGTGCCTGGTTAAGCACCGCCTCGGACCATGTCACCAGGGTCGACGGCATATCGACCACAACATATTCAAAGTGCCGGCGGGCCATCGCCAGAAGACGGTTGATGTCTTCCGAGGATACCAGATCGAGCGGCAGCATATCGGTAGGGGCGGTCAGAACCTGCATTTTGTCCTGGAAGGTCAGCAGCGACTGGCCGAATGTCTCATCATCCATGTTTTCGGTGTCCGACAGCATGTCATAAACCACTTCCCGGCGCGGCAGATCGAGATAGGTCGCCGCGGAACCGTACTGCAGATCAAGATCGAGCAGACAGACGCTTGGTCCGCCTTCTTTCTTTGCGGTGGCAAGCTCCCAGGCAAGGTTCACCGCAAGCGTGGTGGAGCCTGTGCCGCCGGCGAGGCCGTGCACGACAATGACAGCGCCTTCTTTATGATTACCGGATTGCAGAGCAGGACCGCTTGTGGTGGCGGGCAGTGCCGCTTCGGCGGCGCGGACACGCTCAATAGCCTCAGACAGCTCATTTTCCGGAAGCGGGTAGGGGACAAACTCGTCCGCACCCTGGCGCAGCAGCGTGTGCAGCGATGCCGGCGTGACATCTTCGGCAATCAGGATGACTTTGATCCTGCGGGACTTGGCCTGCGTGATGATCTCGCCCATCAGAGAGAGATTTTCCTCATCGGACTCGTCGATCGCAAGGGCAATAAATTCAAGGGCCTGGGCTTCGGGCTGGCCGAAAAAGGCAAGCGCCTCGGCAAACCCCAGATCGCCCCAGTTTTCCCCCAGTGCCAGCTCCATGTCTTCGATCAGGAGATCAAAGTTCTGCACATCGCGACTGACTGTGCAGGCTACGATCAGCGATGTATCGGGTTGTGGCATTGTACTGCTCATTGCCTCGTCGTCCTCTTTGTTCAAAGGGCGGGCAGAGCGTAAACGGGCATATGTTAATATTCGCCCACCATACTCCGGCACAGCCCTCGCCCGGCATCGCCGGACATACGTGTCCCATTGCAGGTAAAGTCGCAGTCAATCTGGGCGAGATTAGGGCTTAATCCGCCCAATTGTTGGGTATCTCGACACAATGATCCCCGGATGGAATGCTTTGTCTGACGGCCCCGGGCACGGCCTGTTCCGGGCCTACTGCGCGTCCGCTGATGCGGATCGCAGCAGGCGGCCAATTGCAGCTGGATAAAAGAGCAGGGGCCACGGACGGAAAAAGGGCGGATCCACCGGACCCGCCCTTTGATTTTGTAACTGCGTCAGACGCTGGTTTAATCGCCGCTGTCTACTTCGTTGACAGTCGGAACCTGCGTCGCACTGCCAACATACTCGTTGTAGATGACGTTGGCGTACTTGCCGTCGAGGCGGCCATCGCAATGGACGCGGTAGATCTTGCGGCCCGGCGTGCTTGCCGGATCGAGAACGACAACCGGATCTGCAAGGTGGCTGCCGTATTTGCCACCTTTGCCCGCACCAAGCCCGTTCGTCATACAGGCCTGCACCATCATGTTGTGCATTGTCGCATCGCCGAAGTTGCCGTTATCAAGCTGGCTGCCTGCAGGGTAGGCACAGGCGGAGAGTGTTGCGAGACACAGTCCCAGGGCCGTTGCGCGGGTTTTGTTTATTGTCACGTGTTTCATCTGATCACTCCATCACGTAGCCGTAGGAACCGCTGAAGTCCTGCTTGGCAACTTCACCTGCTGCGCCGGCATTGCGAATGACGCGGCCATTGAGAAACAGGTCTGCTTCGCTGGGTGCACGGATCCGGTCAGTTGACAGTGCCAGTGCTTCACCACGTGTCGGCGACACAAGATGGGCTGTGATGATGATCACCAGCTCAGTCTGTGAGCGCTGATAGTCGGCGCTGCGGAACAGGGCACCAAGGACAGGCACATCGCCCAGCCACGGAACCTGCGTTGCAGAGTCGGTGAAGTCATCCTGAAGAAGGCCCGCAATCGCAAAGCTTTCCCCGTCGTCCATCTCAACCGTGGTCGAGGTTTCGCGGCGGGTGAAGGCGTCGATCGAGATGCCGTTTGCCAGTGAGATGCCGTTTGCCGTGTCGATAGAAGACACCGCAGCCGCCAACTGCAGGTTGATGGTATCGCCGTCCACGACGCGGGGCACAAAGTTGAGCTCAATACCGAAGGGCTTGAATTCAACCGAGATTGTGTCGTTGTCCTGAGCGACCGGTACCGGATATTCACCACCGGCGAGGAAGTTGGCTTCCTGACCCGAGAGTGCTACCAGGTTTGGCTCCGCAAGGGTGCGAACAGCACCTTTACGCTCCAGAGCTTCAAGCAGGACGCCGACTTCGACGGATCCGAGGCTGAAGCCTACGTTCAGTGCACCCGCGGGAGCACCACCGGAGACGCCACCCACACCGAGGAAGCTGCCGTCTGTGCCGTTGATACCGATCGATGCGCCGAGCGATTTCGACACCGTGCGGTTCATTTCAGCAAAGCGGACCTTAAGCTGCACCTGCTGAACACCGCCAACCGTCATCAGGTTGGAGACGCGGTCAGGCGCATAGCGGTTTGCCAGTTCCAGGGCCCGTGAGAGCTTCTGGCTGCTGGACACAAGACCCGACAGCACGATGCCGTCGTTTGCTGTGCGTACTTCGATGCGCTCTCCGGGAAGGATCTGCTGGAGACGCTCTTTGAACTCGGTCACATCCGGGGCGACCCGGACTTCAACATTGGTAATAAGCTGTCCCGCAGCGTCCAGAAGCGTCAGCGTCGTGATCCCGGGCGCTTTGCCCAGAACATAGATGCTGCGATCCGAAAGCGACGAGATGTCTGCGATACCCGGGTTTGCGATGCTGAGTTCAGCGAAAGGAATCTCGCTTTCAACAACAACCGCCCGGTTCATGGATACGTTAAGTGAAGAGTTAGTTTCCTTCGCAATCACGCGCAGAGTATCAGCAGTTGCTGATCCTGTACCCGTGAAAGCAACCGGACTAACACTGATGGCCAGCCCGAGAAGGGCCGCTTTCAATATTCCGTTGTTTTTCATGTGACCTGCCCTTTTTGTCACGCCTCGTTTCCGGGTCTTTAAGCCCGCATGTGGATTACTCTGCGTCGGTTTTAGTTTTTTTTCAATAATCAATGGGTTCTGACACACAGCTTATGTGGGTAATTGGCAACAGACAGAACGAAGACAGGCGCCACACCGGGGTGCAGCGCCTGTATAAGGTCTTGGTTTTGTTTTAGTTTGTGCAGGGGATCGGAACCGATACGATCTCTTCACCTTTGCGCTGGCGGATCGCACAGACGCGTTCCTTGGGTGCTGCAACCTTAGGTGCGGCCTTTGTCAGGCCGAGCAGGGAGACCTGATCCACCTCAATGCCACCGACTTCTGTGTCATCGCCGGCACCAACCAGCGACAGGGACAGACGGCCTGTGGATTGTGCCTGCGCCAGGGCCGCGACCTGCTCGGGGGAGGCCTGGACAGTGACGGTGCGGGCGATGCGCGCGCCGTTAACTTTGTCGTCAGACTGGTCCACCGCAATAAGACGCACGCTGGCTTCGATCAGTTTGGTAACGTCTTCACGACCCTCCCCAACATTCACAGCACCGGTCCAGTAAACGTCCACGCGGTCACCCGGGCGCAGAAAGCCCGACACGCCGCTGGCCACGTCCACCCGGATTGCAAAGGCACGCATGCCTTTGTCGAGGCGTGTGGTCAGGCCGATATCCTCACCCGGCTGGGTGATCTTGACCTGCATGAGCGGCTCGCCAGGCTCCATCGGACGGACAACGAGGCGATGCTCATCGACACCTTCCGGGAAAAGAACGGCCAGATCGCTGTAGGTGCCCTGAGGAACGGAATCCTGAGGCCAGTTCACAGCACGGATGTCTTCCTGTTTCAGGATGTCACCGTATTTCATCGGATTCTTCGCGACAAATACCGTTTGAGTAGGAACGATCGCCTGTTCCTTCTGTTTCGCAGCTGCCAGCTGCTGCTGATACTGACCAATGTAATCCTTGGCCATGTAAACGGCACCACCGGCCAGGGCCACGCCCGCCAAAAGCACCAAACCGAAAATCAATCGCATTGTCTTACCTCGTTCTACTACCCGTTTTGAGCCTGAAAGCGGGTCTGTTTATATCTGCTGTCTGACTGACATCCGATTGTGGCAATTTAAGGATCAACGCATGTCTCAACAGCGGCGTTTTGCGCGGTCCGGCAACAATCGCCGGATGTGCTGTCGGTGCTGTTCCGGGGTCGGATGCGGAATCGGATGCCGGGGCGGGGCATTCTGCCGCCGCTCTGGCTCAGGGCGTCACGCGCCGTTTCAGAACGGCTCGTAATTTGCAAGAAAGTCGCCGGTTTTCTGCGTAACCGCAGTGGATCCGCCGCGCAGTTCTACAACAAGAGTAACTGCAAGCCCCACGACAGCTGCCGTCAGGACAACCCAGTCCACTGCTACCGCGCCGTCTTCGTTTTTTAATACCTGTCTGAACAGTCGTACCATACACCACACTCTTTGCTTAAATATGTGAAACAGGCCGGCAGAAAATGACCGGCGCAACGAAAAAGGGGGGCCGGTTCCGGATGTGGAACCGGGCCCCCCCGATTTTCTGAGACCTCAGGTCCCGGAAGTATCAGGTACCGGGAGTTGTCAGGCCGGTGTTGTCGTTGCCAGCGGCGTTCGCCGGGTCAACACCTTCCATGAAGGTACCTGTGGATTCTGTCAGAGCAGTCGCACCATCTTCGATGGACTGGTAAGCAGCAATCGCCAGGCCAACAACAGCAGCTGTCAGAACAACCCAGTCAACCGTAACCGCACCATCTTCGTCGTTGCGGAAGTTTTCGATAAATTTCATCATAGTATGTCCCTCCAAAGGATCATTGAGATTTCACTTTTTAACCTTGCCGTCCTCGTGACCGTTACTCTCATGTGGTCTGTCCGACTTGGTATGCCGCTATATAGACGCTGGATTGGGGCATGAATTTGACCGCAAATGTGACTTTTGCAGACTGCCCGCAGAAATATCCGGAAAATTTTTCAAATCATTGTTTTCACAATAAAATAACCTTTTCTCTGGGGGTGGCGGACGCGGTAAGGGGGCGGATTGTGGCGAAATCGCCCTCTTAAGGTGCCGGTTTAACTGGTCTGCGGGCTGTTTCTCTGCGAGACTGACGCCAATAATGCGTGAAAAAATCAACGCCGGGCGGTACATATGCGAAATATTCTGGCTTCAGGGCTCTGTGCGCTTTTGTTCACAGCAGCCCCGGCACTGGCGGAGAGCCCGCCACCCTTTCCTGAATTCAAATCCAAAAGAATCGGAGTGCCCCAGTCGGGCGCAAAACGCATCAACGTGCAGATTGACCCGAATGATCAGTTCTTTGACCGGCCTGCTCCGCGCGCCGGGCGCACCCTTCCGGTGACGGCCCCCGAGGAAACCCTCCCGCCGGCCACAGATGTTCCGGTGATCGGCGCTTACGGCTGGTTCTGGGATCGGGTCTCGCCGAGTATGCTGGCTTCGGGGCCCGGACGACTGCAATCGGCAATGAATATCATCTCGGGCATCGGGCGCGTGCCACAGCCGCGTCTGCAGCATCTGCAGAGCATCGCCCGCAGCAACGGACGTGAGATCCTTAAATCCACGATTGGTACGCGGGTGTCGCCGGCGCTGGTGCTTGCGGTGATCTCGGTTGAATCGGCGGGAAAGACCGACGCGGTGAGCCACGCGGGGGCACAGGGTCTGATGCAGCTGATGCCCGCAACCGCCGCCCGCTTCGGCGTCAAGGACAGCCAGTCGCCGTCGGAAAACATCTCAGGCGGCGTGAAATATCTCGACTGGCTCATGGGCGAATTTGACGGTGATCCTATCCTCGTTCTGGCCGGATATAACGCGGGCGAGGGGGCTGTGCGCAAACACGAAGGCGTGCCGCCCTATGCTGAGACACGCGATTACGTGCCCAAGGTGCTGGCGGCCTTTCAGGTCGCGCGGGGTCTGTGCCTCACGCCGCCCGAGCTCGTTACTGACGGATGTGTTTTTGCAGGGCTGAACTGAGCGGCTGAACCGTCTCAGACTTTGAAGGCATCTGCCCAGTCGGGATGTTTGCGCCGCTGTGCGTTCACAAAAGGACAAAGCGGTACGATTTTAAACCCTTCAGAGCGTGCGTCCGCCACAAGCCGGGTCACAAGAGCCAGTCCCGCACCGGTACCGCGCAGCGCATCCGGGACACCGGTGTGATCGGCAATCACGGCCTCGGGCGACAGAACCGAATAGGTCAGATCCGCCTCATGCCCGTTCAGGACGAGGACATATCGCCCCTTGCTGCCGTTCTGCTCGCGCGTGATTGCGAACTCAGACAATGGTGGCTTCGGTGGCGGCGCGCAGCTCGTCTTCTGTGACGCCATCGGCGCATACCACAATCTTCAGGCCGCCGTCGACCACATCCAGCACACCCAGATTGGTGATGATACGGTCCACCACGCCGGTGCCTGTAAGCGGCAGGGTACATTCGCGCAGCACCTTGCTGTCGCCGTGTTTGTTGGTGTGATCCATGACGACAACGACCCGGCCGACACCGGCAACAAGGTCCATTGCACCACCCATTCCCTTCACCAGCTTGCCGGGAATCATCCAGTTCGCCAGATCGCCGTTTTCGGCCACTTCCATAGCGCCCAGGATCGCCATCGCGATTTTGCCGCCCCGGATCATGCCAAAGCTGGTGGCGCTGTCGAAATAGGAGGTCTGCGGCAGCTCGGTGATCGTCTGCTTGCCGGCATTGATAAGATCAGGGTCTTCGGTGCCTTCAACGGGGAAGGGGCCCATGCCCAGCATCCCGTTCTCCGATTGCAGCGTAACTTCGATACCGTCAGGGATATAGTTACTCACCAGCGTCGGAATGCCGATGCCGAGATTTACATACCAGCCGTCTTCAAGCTCTCGGGCGGCGCGGGCCGCCATCTGATTACGATCCCAGGGCATGAGTTTCCTATTCTGACAGGGACGCGCCGGCAGGCACATCTATTGTGATAAAACTGCCCGCGGCGCCACGGCCGAGATGCAATGTGCCTTCGAGCCCTTCGATGAGGCCGTTTATGATGCGTCCGCCAACGGTCTTGTCGGAAGGCCACTGCATATTGCGGGGAATGCCTGTGCCGTCATCCGAAACGATCAGGCGCAGCCCCCCCGCGCTCAGCTGCGACATGCGGATTTCAACAAGGCCGTTGTCGAGACGGTCAAAAGCATGCTGGAAGGCGTTGGTCAGCAGTTCGGACGCAACGAGCCCCACGCGCGTCGCCACCTCAATCGGAACTTCGGCGGGTTCAATATGGATGCTGACACGGACGCCTGAGCGCCCTTCAATATGACAGATCGCACAGGCCAGACGGGACATGAAGCTGCCCATCGGAATGGTGCCGCGGGTGGACTGGGTGTCCGAGAGTTTCATCTCTTCGTAGAGAAGCTGCAGCGTTTCGATCCGGCGGCTCAGGGCGGCAAAATCTTCAGGCACGGAGGTCGCCGCGGACTGCTGTCTGATCATCGAGATGATCATCGACAGATCTGCGTGGACACGGTTCTGCACTTCCATCAGCTGTTCGTTAACAGTATCGGGACCAGCCGTGCGCTCGCCTTTTCTGAGCACTTTCTGAATGCCCATGAAATACTGAACACGGCCTTTGCTGTCGATGATGGGCGACACCACCAGGCGGTTCATAAAAGGCTCGCCGCTGGCGCGGTAGTTCAGAATATCGACCGCGACTGTCTCATCGGCCTGGATATGTTTGCGCAGCGCATCGACCGAGGCTTTTTCGGTATCCTCGCCCTGCAGAAACCGGCAGTTGCGCCCGATAATGGCGCTGCGCGGATAGCCTGTGGTCCGGGTAAAGGCCTGATTGACGTAAACGATGGGGTTGTCTTCAAGATGCGGGTTGGTGAGCACCATCGACACTTCGGCACGCGCAAACCCGTCAAAGGCCCGGTCATCGAAAAAGAGCTCTTCTTCGGTGACGAGGTCGCTGTCGGCTGAGGGGTGAAATGTATCTGCCATCTGGTGATCCGGCCTCAGGCGGCCCGTGTTGTGCGCTGTTCGATGCGCTTTTCATGTGTTCCCTGAATCAGCCGGTGCACATAGATGCCCGGCAGGTGAATGCTGTCCGCGTCAAGACTGCCGGTCGGCACAATCTCTTCGACCTCAACCACACATACTTTCCCGCACATCGCGGCAGGCGGGTTGAAATTGCGCGCTGTCTTGCGGAAGACGAGGTTGCCCGTCGGGTCGGCTTTCCAGGCTTTGACGATGCTGAGATCGGCAAAGATACCGCGTTCAAGGATATAGGTCTCGCCGTCGAAGTCTTTGTGTTCTTTGCCTTCTGCAATCACAGTGCCGACGCCGGTTTTCGTGTAAAAGCCGGGGATGCCGCAGCCGGCCGCACGCATGCGTTCGGCGAGTGTGCCCTGGGGATTAAACTCAAGTTCAAGCTCGCCGGAGAGATACTGGCGCATGAATTCCGCGTTCTCACCCACATAGGAACTGATCATCTTTTTTACCTGGCGCGTCTGCAGCAGGATGCCGATGCCGAAATCATCCACGCCGGCATTGTTGGACGCAAAGGTAAGGTCTCTGGTGCCGGCATCGCGGATTGCAGCGAGCAGCAGTTCAGGTATGCCGCAGAGGCCGAACCCGCCGGCGGCAATTGTCATGCCGTCGTGCAGAACGCCATCAAGCGCCTCAGCGGCTGATCCGTAGACTTTCTTCATTGTGCATCCCCAAAAACCGGTGGCTTGCCGGACTTTGCATCGCGTTGCCCGGGCTGTCAATCACGGCTGACAGCTTGCTGGTGTTCCGTCGCATACCGTATCGCAGGCCGGCTCCGGGCGCAAAGGGTTTGCGGAAAGGGCACCGCAAACCGGGGTTCGTTCAGCTGCTTTTTGCTGTTTTCTTCGCTGCTGTTTTTTTGCGCGGTGCTGCTTTCTTGCGGCGGGTGCCCTTCTTCGCGGCTTTCTCTTCGATCAGCGCAACGGCGGCCTCTATGCTCAGATCATCAGGCGCTGTTTCTTTAGGGATCGTCGCATTGATCTTGTCCCACTTCACGTAAGGCCCGTATTTGCCCTCCATGATCGAAATCTGGCCACCCTGATCAGGATGTTCGCCCAGATCGCGCAGGGTCTTTGCCGCCGCACCACGTCCGCCCCGGCTCGCGACCTTTTCCGCCAGCAGCTGCACTGCACGGTTCATGCCCACGGTAAAGACCTCGTCGATACTCTCGAGGTTGGCGTTCGTCCCGCCGCGCTCGGAAGTCGAAGCTGCGTGTTTGAGGTAGGGCCCGTATCGCCCGATGTTCGACCAGACCGGCACGCCGTCTTCGGGATGTGGGCCGATCTCACGGGGCAGAGACAACAGTTTAAGCGCCTGCGGCAAATCGACGTCTTCGGGCGGCCAGTCCTTGGGGATCGACTGGCGTGGCGGCTTTTTGTTGTCTTCTGAGACTTCGCCGCGCTGCACGTAAGGACCAAACCGGCCCTTGAACGCAAAGATTTTGTCGCCGGCGTCCTCACCGAGCAGTTTGCCCTCGGGCGGGATGCCGCTGTCGTCTTCCTCGCCCGGCGGGCCGAAGGCACGGGTGTAACGGCATTCAGGGTAATTTGAACAGCCGATGAACGCCCCGCCCGAGCGCGCTGTGCGCATGCTCAGCCGGCCCGCGCCGCAGTTGGGGCAGAGCCGCGGATCGGTGCCGTCCTCGTTGGGCGGAAAAAGGTGCGGCTCGAGCACCTCGTTGATCTTTTCCAGCACCTCCGTGATGCGCAGATCGGCTGTTTCTGCAACGGCGGCGGAAAAATCCCGCCAGAAGCGGCGCAGCACTTCTTTATAATCGGCATCGCCTGCGCTCACATTGTCGAGCTGGTCTTCAAGGTCGGCGGTGAAATCATATCCCACATAGCGGCGGAAATAGTTTTCCAGGAACGCAGTCACCAGACGCCCCTTATCCTCGGGGATAAGCCGGTTTTTGTCTTTGCGTACATATTCGCGGTCCTGGATCGTTGTGACGATCGACGCATAAGTCGACGGGCGTCCGATGCCGAGCTCTTCCATGCGCTTGACCAGCGTTGCCTCGGTATAGCGCGGCGGGGGCTGGGTGAAATGCTGCTCTGGCGTGATCGAGCGTTTCTCCATTGCATCGCCCTGATCAATCTGCGGCAGGCGCCTGTCATCGTCATCCGTGACGACATCATCACGGCCCTCTTCATAGACGCGCAGAAAGCCGTCAAAGAGCACGACCTGACCCGTAGCGCGCAGTTCGACCTGACCGTCGGCGCTGGCCACATCTACCGTGGTACGTTCCATCCTTGCCGCTTCCATCTGGCAGGCCAGCGTGCGTTTCCAGATGAGATCGTAGAGTTTGCGCTGATCTGCGTCGGAGGTTTTCAGGTCCTCCGGTTTGGTCAGCATCTCGGTCGGGCGCACGCATTCATGCGCTTCCTGGGCGTTCTTGGCTTTGTTTTTGTAGATGCGCGGGCTGGAGGGGACGTATTCGCTGCCGTAGAGCGTTTTGATCGCGTCGCGCGCCGCGGTGACTGCTTCGGGCGCCATGTCGATACCATCGGTCCGCATATACGTGATGTAGCCGGCCTCATAAAGCCGCTGCGCGGTGCTCATGGTCTGGCGCGCGCCCATGCCGAACTTGCGACTGGCCTCCTGCTGCAGCGTCGATGTCATGAAAGGGGCGGCGGGGTTACGGTTGGCGGGCTTTGCTTCGACCGATTTTACTTTGAGATCGCGCGAGGTGATGGCCTGAACGGCCATTTCCGCCTGAGTCTGATCGGCAATGTCAAAGCGTTCAAGCTTCTTGCCGGCCAGAACGGTGAGACGCGCCTCGAAATCCTGTCCGCGCGGGGTGCCGAGCATTGCCCTGACCGACCAGTACTCGCGGTTGCGGAAGGCCTCGATTTCCATCTCGCGTTCGACAATCAGGCGCAGGGTCACCGACTGCACGCGCCCTGCGGATTTGGCACCGGGCAGTTTACGCCAGAGCACAGGCGAGAGATTAAAGCCCACCAGATAATCCAGCGCGCGCCGTGCGAGATAGGCTTCAACAAGCGGCATATCGACCTGGCGGGGGTTGGCCATCGCCTCGGTCACGGCCTTTTTGGTGATCTGGTTGAAGACCACCCGGCTGACGGGGGTGTCCTTTTTGATCGACTTGCGTTTGGTAAGGGCTTCCTGAAGGTGCCAGCTGATCGCTTCGCCTTCGCGGTCGGGGTCGGTGGCGAGAATGAGAGCGTTGTCTTCCTTGAGCGCATCGGCGATGGCCTTGACGTGCTTTTTGCTGTCGGAGGCCACTTCCCAGAGCATGTCGAATTCGTTTTCGGGATCCACCGAGCCGTCTTTCGGGGGCAGGTCGCGCACATGTCCGTAGGAGGCCAGAACGGTGTAATCCTTACCCAGATAAGAGTTGATCGTTTTTGCTTTGGCTGGGGATTCGACGACGACGACCGGCATAATACGGGGTACCTCTGAGCGAAAATATCTGATGTCTATGGCCACCTCTGAGGTGGGGTGCAAGCGGATTTTGTCAATCGTGCCTCATGCAGGCTGTGCTTCAGGCGCCGGGGCGGAGCGGCATCAGAGCTGCTTCATGACTGGGCGGACGGCAGGCGTCCGGGAGCGAAAGCCGGGTTCTCAGAGGGCGCAGGCCGGGATCCTCAGGGCGGGGCGGTCAGTGCAGCGACGCCCGGTCAGCCTGTGCGCGAAACCAGTCCGCCGGCCTGTCGGATGATCTCGCCTTTCAGTTCCAGTTCGAGCAGCGCAGGGGCGGCATCTGATGAGCGCACCGCGAGATCACGGATGAGCTGGTCTTCGGCCAGCGGTGCCGGGCTCAGCCGGTCGAGGATGCGGCGGTGCAGTTCTGCTGCGTGGGCGAGGGCTGCGTTTTTGACCCGGTGTGCCGGCGGGGTCGGCGAAGCTTTTCCTGACACCGCCGTATTTTTGCCAGGTGCGGGGGACCGCGCGGGCAGCGGAAGCGGCCGCAGATCAGAATGCGGCGCGATGGGGCCGATTGCTTCGAGAACGTCCTGAGCCGACCGCACCAGAACCGCGCCGTCGCGGATCAGCTGATTACAGCCTGAGGCGCGCGCATCAAAGGGGCTGCCGGGCACGGCCAGAACGTCACGGCCCTGATCGAGAGCATCACGTGCTGTAATCAGGCTGCCTGACTTGGCGGCGGCTTCCACAACGACAGTTGCCCGGCTCAGCCCTGAGATGATCCGGTTGCGGCTGGGAAAATGCCGCGCTTTTGGTTGCAATCCGGGCGGATGCTCTGACAGACGCAGCCCGCGGTCCGCGATGTCACGGGCCAGTCCGGTGTTCTCTGCTGGATAGATGATATCCACGCCGCCGGCCTGAACCGCGATTGTTCCGGTGGGCAGCGCCGCCAGATGTGCGGCGGTATCGACGCCACGGGCGAGGCCCGAGACAATCACATAACCCGCCGCCCCAAGATCCGCGGCAAGCGCGCGCGCCATTCTGGTGCCGAGCGAGGAGGCGTTGCGGGCACCGACCAGAGAGATCATTGGTCGCAGCAGCAATTCAGGATCGCCGATCACCCATAAAAACGGGGGCGCATCACTGATTTCGTCGAGCGTGGCGGGGTAGGCGGGGGTGCCGGACATCACCAGCCGGGCACCGGCCGCGCGGGCGGCGTTGAGTTCGGCCTGCACAACCTCGGGGGGGCAGACCTCATATTTCTCAACGCCGGCGGCGCGCGCCACCTCAGGCAGCGCGGCCAGCGCATTCTGCGCAGTGCCGTGTTCAGTCAGCAGTCGTTTATACGTCGTTATGCCAACCCGGCGGGAGCGCAAGAGACGGAGCCGGGAGAACTGTTCGTCTTCCGGGGTGGGTGGGAGTGGGGGGTGAGTGGAAGAAGGATTGAGATCCTTTTCATCAGTCATCCGCGGCTCCGTCCTTTGCAGAATCAGGTTTAAGCCGTCTTGGTTAACAACGCGTGAAGAAGAGAGAGCCCCACCATTGCTATTTGTGCGGGGGCGCGGATTTTTCCTTTCAGGAGGCAGATCCGCCCACCGTCAGCCCGCCGATCATCAGGGTCGGCTGGCCCACGCCCACCGGGACCCATTGTCCCGCCTTGCCGCAGTTGCCCATGCCCGGATCAAGCGCCATGTCATTGCCGATGGCGCGGATGTGTTTCAGCGCCGTGGAGCCGTCCCCGATCAGCGTCGCACCACGCACCGGTGCGCCCACTTTGCCGTCCTGAACACGGTATGCTTCGGTGCAGGAGAATACGAACTTACCGTTCGTGATATCGACCTGGCCGCCGCCGAAACCGACGGCATAGATGCCGTCCTTCAGCCCGGCAACAATATCACCGGGGGCCGTGTCGCCGCCCAGCATATAGGTGTTGGTCATCCGCGGCATCGGAGCATTGGCATAGCTTTCGCGCCGCCCGTTGCCCGTGGAGGTGACCCCCATCAGCCGCGCATTCTGGCGGTCCTGCATATAGCCCACAAGTATGCCGTCCTCGATCAGGGTATTTTTGCCCGAAGGCGTGCCCTCATCATCAACCGAGATCGAGCCGCGCCGGTCCGGGATCGTACCGTCATCCAGCACAGTAACCCCGGGGCTGGCGATCCGCTGACCCATCAGTCCGGCAAAGGCCGAAGAGCCCTTGCGGTTGAAATCACCCTCCAGCCCGTGCCCGATCGCCTCGTGCAGCAGGATTCCGGGCCATCCCGGGCCAAGCACAACATCCATGACACCCGCCGGAGCAGGGACAGCACCAAGATTGACAACCGCAACGCGCAGGGCCTCGCGCGCCTTTGCCTGCCAGTCCTGCGGCGCCAGCAGCCCGTCAAGGCCCACGCGCCCGCCACCACCGGCAGTGCCGGATTCGCGCCGGCCGTTTTCCTCGACGATCACCGAGACATTTACGCGCGTCATGGGCCGGACATCACGCACGGAATGTCCGTCAGGGCGCAGAATTTCGACCTCCTGCAGACTGGCGGCAATCGTGGCCGAGACCTGCACAACCCGCGGGTCAAGATCCCGGGCAAAGGCATCGATTTCGCGCAGAGTTTCGATTTTCACCGGGAAGGGCGCGCCTGCGATCGGGTCATCGTCAGTATAAAGCTTCTTATTTGTTGCGGCGGGCGCATCCGCCCGGGTGCCGCCGCCGTCGCCCACAGCCAGACGCGCGGTTTCCGCCGCGCGCTTCAGTGCGCTTTCGGTTATTTCAGTGGAATGGGCGTAGCCGGTGACTTCGCCGCGAACAGCGCGCAGACCAAAACCCATGCCCGCATCATAACTCGCGGTCCTGAGCCGCCCGTCGTCAAAGACCAGCGCCTCGGACCGGCGGCGCTCCAGAAACAGCTCTCCGTCATCGGCACCATCCGTGGCCGCGCGCAGAACCTTCAGAGCCGTCTCCCGGTCCAGCGAATCGTCGAAGGGTGAAAAAGGCGCGTCTGTCATGGGGCTGATCCTTTGCAAAAAGCTGGTATTTTCGGGCTCAGCGTCTGTTTGACGCAAGCTGAAGCCTTTATCTCGTACCCAGAATATGATTGTAAGGATGGCGAATACAACGGGAGGGCTGATGCGCAACTCAGATCCCACCCCACAATGCGCAACAATGATCCAGCGATCACCAATCAGATCAGGACGACACATGAAAAGAATCACATCCCTCGCAGGCTTTTTGGCCGGCCTGACAGCGACCGGTGCCTCTGCACAGGACAACCTCGAGATCATCGGGAAACCTGTGGACGGGCTGACCGGGTTTCAGCCGGCTGTTACCGAACTGGCGCGCGATATCCACAATCTGGACTGGATGCTGCTGGTGATCATCACGATCATCTCGCTCTTTGTAACCGCACTCATTGCCTGGGTCTGCATCCGCTATAATGCAAAGCGCAATCCGGAGCCTGCGACCTTCACACACCACACACCTGTTGAGATCGCCTGGACGGTGATCCCGATTGTGATCCTGGTGTTTATCGGTGCCTATTCGCTGCCGGTTCTGTTCAAGCAACAGGAAATTCCCGAGGGCGACATCACGATTAAAGTGACCGGATACCAGTGGTACTGGGATTACGAATATGTGGATGAGGGCTTTGAGTTCTCTTCCTACATGATCGGTGCGCCGGCAACCGGTGGCAACAACGCCAAATCGCCCGAGGTGATCCGGCAGCTTGAAGAAGCCGGATATTCGGAAGACGAATTCCTGCTGGCAACTGATACATCTGTTGTGGTGCCCGTTGGTAAAACCATCGTGATGCAGGTCACGGCCGGCGATGTAATCCATTCCTGGACGATCCCTGCCTTTGGCGTGAAACAGGATGGTGTACCCGGTCGTCTGGCAGAGCTGTGGTTCAAGGCCGAACAGGAAGGCATCTACTTCGGCCAGTGCTCTGAGCTTTGCGGTCTGAACCATGCCTATATGCCGATCACGGTCAAAGTCGTGTCGGAAGAGGCCTATGCTGACTGGCTGGCCGGTGCGAAAGAGGAATACGCCGGTATTCCTCAGACCCGCGTTCTGGCTTCCAACTGAAGCGGGCCGGGCTGTGCGTGTCACAGCCCGTCGCGCCACCTGCGCCCGAGGCACCTGAATGTCTGATGTAAGCTACAATACACCCACCGGGGAATATGACACGCAGCTGGGGGATTATTTCGCCCTGATGAAGCCGCGCGTCATGTCACTGGTGGTCTTCACGGCGCTGGTGGGCCTGATCGCGGCCCCGGTGCCTGTGCATCCGGTCATTGCTTTTGCCTCGATCCTGTTTGTGGCCATCGGGGCGGGCGCGTCAGGTGCGCTCAACATGTGGCGGGATGCGGATATCGATGCGGTGATGCGGCGCACGGCGAAACGCCCGATCCCGTCAGGTCGGGTGCCTGCGGGTGAGGCACTGAGCCTCGGGCTGGCGCTTTCGGGTCTTTCGGTGATGATGCTGGGGCTTGCGGCAAATCTGCTGTCGGCAGCACTGCTGGCTTTCACGATCTTTTTCTACGCCGTGATCTATTCGATGTGGCTGAAACGCGCAACGCCGCAGAACATCGTAATCGGCGGAGCCGCAGGGGCCTTCCCGCCGGTGATCGGCTGGGTAATCGCGACAGGCAGTTTCTCGGTTGAGGCCTGGCTGATGTTTGCGCTGATCTTCATGTGGACGCCGCCGCACTTCTGGGCGCTGGCGCTCTTTATGAAATCCGATTACGACGACGCGGATGTGCCGATGCTGACGGTGACCCACGGGCGCAAAGTGACCCGCACACATATCATCGTCTATACCGTGCTGCTGGCCTTTCTGGCCGTGGGCACCGGATTTACCGCAATCGGTGGCCCGCTTTATCTGGCGACGGCTGTGGTGCTGAACGTGCTCTTTCTGAAAGGTGCTTATGACATCTGGCGCCGCCCGGAAGAGGCTGCCATCGAAGACGGCTATACCGTGGAGAAGAAGTTTTTCCGCCTGTCGCTCTGGTATCTTTTTGCCCATTTCGGCGCGATCCTTTTTGAAGCGGTGCTGCGCCCCTTCGGTCTCGGAGGCTGGTGAACCATGGCGTTGCGTCCCGAACACGAGATACACACACGCCGCCGCGGACGTAATGTCGGCGTCGGGCTGATGCTTGCAGGTTTTGTGGTGCTGGTGCTGGCGCTGACCTTCACCAAGGTCACCAACGGCGCATTTGAGCTGCCCCGCGCAGAGGAGCTGACACAGTAATGGCGCTTTCCGGTCCGGCAAAAACAGTGACACAGACCGTCAGCCTCGTGCTGGTGATGGGTGCGCTGGCCTGGGCATCGGTGCCGTTTTACGACTGGTTCTGCCGGGTGACGGGTTTTGGAGGGGTCACCGGCGTTTCCGAAGTGGCGCCCGACGATGTGCTTGATCAGACGATCAAAGTCCGCTTTGACGGCTCTCTGAACAACCGCATGTCCTGGGAGTTCAAACCCGTGGTCCGCGAGATGGAAGTGAAGATCGGTGAAACCGGCCTTGCCTTTTATGAGGCCTATAACCCTACCGACCGGCCCATCGCGGGATCAGCGAGCTATAACGTCACCCCGTATCAGGCGGGCGGCTTTTTCAACAAGATCCAGTGCTTCTGCTTTGAAGAGCAGGTGCTCGCCCCCGGTGAACGGGTGCAGATGCCGGTCACCTTCTATGTCGATCCGGAAATAGTCGATGACCGCGACGGACAGTATATACACACCATCACACTGTCTTATACATTCTACGAAATTGATCTGCCTGAAGGTTACGCCGCGGTGGACGATGCCAATACCAACTCAGACACAAGTCTGAACTGACCAGGATAAGGTAAGGGACGCACATATGGCCCATGAAAAGAACCACGACTATCACATTCTGAACCCCTCGATCTGGCCGTTTCTGGGCGCGCTGTCGGGCTTCGTTATGCTCTTTGGGGCGGTGCTCTGGATGCAGGATGTCACGCCCTTCATGTTCTGGATCGGCTTTGTGGGCGTGCTTTATGTCATGTTCGCCTGGTGGTCCGAGGTGGTTACCGAAAGCAAGGTGGGTGATCATACGCCCGTCGTCCGGATCGGCCTGCGCTATGGCTTTATCCTCTTTATCATGTCCGAAGTGATGTTCTTTGCGGCCTGGTTCTGGAGCTTTTTCAAACACGCCATCTACCCGATGAACGAATACGTCGGCTCAGAATATATCCCACCGGAGATCTATCAGGTGGACGCGCTGCACCTGCCGCTGATCAACACGCTGGTTCTGCTGCTGTCGGGCTGTGCGGTGACCTGGGCGCACCATGCGCTGGTGCATGAGAATAACCGCAAAGACCTGGTCTGGGGTCTTGCGATCTCGATTATCCTTGGCGTTCTCTTCACCGCCCTGCAGGCCTATGAGTATTCATATCTGCTCTATCAGGGCTGGGAGTTCGGCGGTGACAAGTTCTTCTCCAACTTCTTTATGGCAACGGGCTTTCACGGCGCGCATGTGATCATCGGGACGATCTTCCTGACGGTCTGTCTGGTGCGCGCGATGAAGGGGCATTTTACGCCTGAAAAGCACGTCGGTTTTGAGGCAGCGGCCTGGTACTGGCACTTTGTGGACGTGGTATGGCTCTTCCTCTTCTTCGCCGTTTACATGTGGGGCGTGCCGGGCTGAACCGCACGCCTTGCAATCCCGCCCGGGGCACTTAAAAAGCCAACGGCGCGCGCAGCGATGCGCGCGCCTTGTTTTTGAGGAGCGGAGGATCCATGCGACGACTTGCATTCCTGCTGATCTTTGGTCTGGGCGGTGCAGCCATCCTGACCGGTCTGGGCATCTGGCAGGTGCAGCGTCTGGCGTGGAAAGAGGCGATTATCGACAGGATCGATGCCGCGATCCTCGCCGACCCGGTCGCTTTGCCCGAAGCGCCCGATCCGGAGCGCGACGCCTATCTTCCGGTGCAGGTCACCGGCATGCTGGGCGCGGATTACCTGCGGGTACTTGTCTCGAAAAAGCAGGTAGGTGCAGGCTACCGCATCATCCGGCCGATGCTGCATGAGACGGGGCCGTTGCTCATTGATCTCGGTTTTGTCTCCGTCGCGGATGCCGGCGGGCTCAAATTCGAGGAGGGGCCACCTGTCAGCATCACCGGCAATCTGCAATGGCCGCAGGAGACGGACAGCTTCACCCCGCCGCCCGACACCGATGAAAACATCTGGTTCGCGCGCGACGTCTCCGCCATGGCCGATGCCCTGAACACACGGCCCGTCATGGTCGTAAGGCGCGACGTGCCGTTTCCGGACAGCCCGCTGACGGCAATGCCGGTGGACACCAGCGCAATTCCGAACGATCACTTGCAGTACGCGATCACGTGGTTCTCTCTGGCCGCGATCTGGGTCGCGATGACTGCTTTCTTCCTGCGCCGCGGCTCCGCGGCCAACCGGACCTGACCCCATGCGTTACATCTCAACCCGCGGCACAGCGCCCGTTCTGAACTTTGAAGAGGCGATGCTCACGGGCCTTGCCCGTGACGGCGGGCTTTATGTCCCGGAGACGATTCCGCAGATGTCCGCCACAGAAATCGCGGCTCTTGAGGGGCTGAGCTATGAGGCAACCGCGTACCGGGTGATGCGGCCTTTCGTGGGTGATGTTTTTACCGACGACGAATTCGAAGACATTATCGGGCGCGCTTATGCAGGCTTTGGTCATGCCGCCCGCGCGCCGCTGAAACAGCTTGATCAGGGGCACTTCCTGCTGGAACTTTTCCACGGCCCGACGCTGGCGTTCAAAGATTTTGCCATGCAGCTTATCGGCCAGATGTTCCAGACCGCTCTGGGGCGCAAGGGTGAGCGCGTCACGATTGTAGGGGCCACATCAGGCGATACCGGGTCGGCGGCGATTGAGGCGTTTCGCGGGCTCGACAATGTGGATGTCTTCATCATGTACCCGCACGGGCGTATCTCCGAAGTACAGCGCCGGCAGATGACCACTCCGCAGGAAAGCAATGTGCACGCGCTTGCCATGGACGGGGATTTTGACGCCTGCCAGGCGCGGCTGAAGGATATGTTCAACGACTTTGAGTTCCGCGACGGGGTGCGGCTGGCCGGTGTGAATTCGATTAACTGGGGCCGGGTGCTGGCGCAGGTCGTCTATTACTTCTCCTCCGCCGTCGCTCTGGGCGCACCGCACCGACCCATAAGCTTTACCGTGCCCACGGGCAATTTCGGTGACATCTTTGCCGGCTACATCGCCAAGCAGATGGGGCTGCCCATCGGCCGTCTGGTCGTGGCGACCAATCAGAACGACATACTGCATCGCTGCCTTTCGGGGCACGGGTATCACAAGGGCGAGACGGTGCCCTCAATCAGCCCGTCGATGGACATCCAGGTCAGCTCCAACTTTGAACGCGCTCTCTTTGATGCCTATGACCGGGAAGCGGCGGCTGTGGTGCAGCTGATGAATGAGCTGAAAGAGGGGGGCTTTGACGTCAGCCAGGGCGCGATGCAGGTGCTGCAGTCGCATTACAGCTCCGGGCGCGTCTCTGAGGCGGAAACTTCGGCCACGATCACCTCAGAGCTGAAGGCCAGCGGTGAGCTCCTTTGTCCGCACTCCGCAGTCGGTGTCCGCGTGGCACAGGCACAACGTGAGACCGGCACGCCCATGATCACACTGGCTACCGCGCATCCGGCGAAATTCCCCGATGCGGTTGAGCAGGCT
Organism: Roseobacter ponti; assembly: GCF_012932215.1. Lineage (GTDB taxonomy): Bacteria > Pseudomonadota > Alphaproteobacteria > Rhodobacterales > Rhodobacteraceae > Roseobacter > Roseobacter ponti. The sequence goes on from NZ_CP048788.1 coordinate 1,036,917, forward strand.
TCGGGCATCCGCCCGCCCTTGCCCCCGCGCATGGCTGACCTGTATGAACGCAGCGAGAGGGTGAGCAGGGTGCCGGATGATCTGGAGGCTCTGAAAGGGTTTATCAGGGAGAATATCTCAGCGTGACAGTAGAGCAGCACCGTCTGGCCAACGGGTTTCGTATCGTGACCGAACACATGCCGGGGCTTGCCTCGGCTTCCGTCGGGGTATGGGTGACCGCCGGCGCGCGCCATGAAAAGCCCGGACAGAACGGCATCGCCCACTTTCTGGAGCATATGGCATTCAAGGGCACAAAGCGGCGCTCTGCGCTGCAGATTGCGGAAAGCATTGAGGACGTGGGCGGCTATATCAATGCCTACACCAGCCGTGAGGTGACGGCCTATTACGCCCGTGTACTGGAAAATGATGTACCGCTGGCGCTGGATGTGATCTCGGATATTCTGCTGAACCCGACTCTGGAAAAGGCGGAGATTGAGGTTGAGCGTGGGGTGATCCTGCAGGAGATCGGTCAGGCACTGGACACCCCCGATGACGTAATCTTTGACTGGCTTCAGGAAGAAGCCTATCCCGATCATCCGATGGGCCGCACGATCCTCGGAGCGGCCGAGCGGGTATCCGCTTTTACCCGGGCGGATCTGAAGAAATTCATTTCCCAGCATTACGGCCCTGAACAGATGATCCTGTCAGCGGCGGGGGCAGTTGATCACGAGGCGATCGTGAGGCTTGCCGAAGAGCTCTTCGGGGAGATGGAGGCGCGACCTGAGGCAGCGGTGAAAGCGGCACAGTTTTCGGGCGGTGAGCGGCGGCAGGTCAAAGCGCTGGAGCAGGCGCATTTTGCAATGGCATTCGAGAGCCCGGGCTACCGTGATGATGCGATTTACACCGCGCAGATCTACGCCTCGGCGCTGGGGGGCGGCATGTCGAGCCGGCTTTTCCAGGAGATCCGCGAGAACCGCGGGCTGTGCTATTCGATCTTTGCCCAGGCAGGTGCCTATGCCGATACCGGCATGACCACGATCTATGCCGGTACCTCTGCCGCGCGCCTGGCACAGCTCGCGGAGATCACCATCGACGAGATGAAACGCGCGGCCAGTGACATGTCGCCGGCTGAGGTGGCCCGCGCGAGGGTGCAGATGAAAGCGGGGCTGCTGATGGGGCTGGAGAGCCCGTCCAATCGGGCCGAACGTCTGGCCCGGCTGGTACAGATATGGGACCGCGTGCCGCCCCTTGAGGAAACGGTCGCGCTCATTGATGCGGTCACGACCGGGGATGTGCGCGAGTTTGCTGAAGGAATGGCCTCTGCCGCGCCTGCGGCGATGGCGCTTTATGGTCCGGTCGAAGACGCGCCGACGCTTGAGCGGTTACAGGAGCGCCGGGCCGCCTGATGCTGCGCGGCTTTCGCAAACTGAAGATCGAAACCGAGCGTCTGACGCTGCGACCGCCTGTACATTCGGATTTTCGGCCCTGGTCGGTGCTGCGTGCGCAAAGTGCAGGCTATTTGCGCTCCTGGGAGCCGAGCTGGGCGGATGATCATCTGACACGAAAAGCTTTTACCAACCGGGTCTACTGGGCGCAGCGTTCGGTCTCGGGCGGCACGGCCCTGCCGCTTTTTCTGATCCGGCGGAGCGATTCCGTTTTGCTGGGCGCGATTACGCTCGACAATATCCGGCGCGGGCCTGCGCAGGCCGGCACGCTGGGCTACTGGACGGGCGAACCTTTTGCGCGCCAGGGCTATATGCGCGAAGCGATCACGGCACTTGTACATCACGCGTTCACGCGGCTCGATCTGAGCCGGATCGAGGCGGCATGCCTGCCGGAGAACGCAGCCTCGCGCGGATTGCTGGAAACCTCCGGGTTCAAGTACGAGGGCGTGGCGCAGAGCTATCTGCAGATTGACGGGCGCTGGCGCACGCATGTGCTTTATGCGGCCCTGCGCGGCGACAGGCGTGGCAAAGCTGCGGCCTCCTGAAACCTGCCGGTTAAACTGCGCGGCTGCGCCGCACGACACGCCCCGGTCCCTTTCCTGCGGAAGGGGACCGCGATGCGCCTTCGGCGGGCGCACTTCTGCTGCAGGATGAGGCAGTTGACCACTGGATTTGTGCGGCGAGGGGGTCGGGGTGCTGATTTTGCCCTGAGGTGCGCTATTCTTTATCGGGACAGGGGGAACTGACCATGCTGATCCGCGCATTCATTTTGCTGTTGTTATCCGCCGCAGGCGTGTCTGCGCAGGAGCGCACGCCGAGCCATTGCGTGGCACTCGCACAATCCGCGCCAGGACTTGAATATGTGCAGCCTGCAGCACTCGGGCCCGTTCCGCCTGAGACGGTAAGACTGCATTACATCAACCATGCCAGTTTTCTGATCCGCAGCCATGGCGGGTTGAATATGGTGACCGATTACACCGGCTATACAGGCACGCTGCCATGGATCCCGGATGTTGTGACGATGAACCACGCGCATGACACGCACTGGACGGCCTTTCCGGATCCTGCGATCCCGCATGTACTGCCGGGCTGGGGCGAGTTCGGTGCGGGCATCGATCATCGTCTGGATCTGGGCGAGGTGCTGGTCCGCAATGTTTCCACCGATATCCGCTCGCAGTTTTCCGGTCTTGAGGCCGAGGGCAATTCAATTTTTATCTTCGAGATGGCCGGGCTTTGCATCGGGCACCTTGGGCATCTGCACCATGAACCCGATGCAGAGCAGTATGCCGCGATCGGGCGCCTTGATGTGGTAATGGCACCGGTGGACGGCGGCTACACGCTGGACCTGCCGACGATGACGCGGGTGCTCAAGAGGCTGCGCTCCTCCGTTGTGATCCCGATGCACTGGTTCTCTCTTTATGCGCTGGATGAGTTTCTGGCCGGCATGTCGGATGAGTTCACCGTGATCGACACCGGCGCACCCTCTCTGGAAATTTCGCTCGATAAGCTGCCCTCGCGGCCCACGATTATGGTGCTGCGTCCGGAATATCTGAGCGAATAGGCAGGCCACCTGCTTGCATATCGCTGCCGGAAAGGGGATCAGGTTTTATGACCCTTATTTCAGCTGACAAAGATTTTGCGGCGCGGCTCAAGGCGCAGTTTTCCGATGATATCGTTGCCGATACCGAACCGCGATATCTTGAGGAGCCGCGTGGCACCTGGCAGGGGCGGCCGACGCTGGTGGCAAGACCGCGAAACGTTGAGGAGGTGGCCGGTATCATCCGTGCGGCGTCCGAGGCGCGGGTTCCTGTCATTCCCTACGGCGGCGGCACCGGCCTGGTGGGCGCGCAGATTTCGCCTGAGGGGGCCCTGCCGCTGATCCTGTCGCTGGAGCGGATGACGGCGGTACGCGCGGTCTGGCCCGAAGAGAATGTCCTGATCGTAGAAGCCGGTGTGATCCTTGCTGACGTGCAGACGGCTGCGCGGGATGCAGGCCGGCTGTTTCCGCTGTCGCTGGCCGCAGAGGGGACCGCGCGCATTGGCGGAAATCTCGCCACGAATGCAGGCGGTACCGGCGTGCTGCGCTATGGCAACACGCGCGATCTGTGTCTGGGGCTCGAGGCGGTGCTGCCCGACGGACAGATCTGGCACGGGCTGCGGCGGCTGCGCAAAGACAACACCGGCTATGACCTGCGCAATCTGCTGATCGGTTCTGAGGGAACGCTCGGTGTTATTACGGCGGCGGCGATGAAGATGTTCCCGCAGCCGCACGATACCGGGACGGCTGTCTTCTCTGTCGCCTCCCCGGCGGCAGCGCTCACGTTGCTCTCGATGGCACGTGAGCGGCTCGGAGATATGGTCAGCGCGTTTGAGCTGATCAGCGGACAGGGGCTGGCCTTTCTCCGGCAGGAGCTGCCTGAGATCAGGCAACCCTTTGAGGTGGCCCCGGACTGGTCTGTTCTGATCGAAGTCGGTGTGGCCGCCGGCATGACAGCGCAGTCTGCGCTTGAGGATCTCTTTGAGCACGCGCTTGAGCGGGATCTGGTCAGCGATGGCGTGATTGCACAGAGCGCGCAGCAAAGCGACGCATTCTGGTCAGTGCGCGAGCATATTCCGGAGGCCAACAAACGCATAGGCGCAGTGGTGTCCAGCGATGTTTCCCTGCCGCTCGGGGCACTGGCTGACTTTATCAAAGCGGGCCCGGCCCGCATCGCCGGCGTCGGGGAGTTCCGGATCAACTGCTTCGGCCACATGGGCGATGGCAATCTGCACTACAATATCTTTCCGGTGGAGGGACGCAGCAAGAAAGATCATCTGGGCGATCGCGAGAACGTGCAGCGGGCGATCCATGATCTGGTGCATGAGTTTGACGGCTCCTTCAGCGCGGAACACGGCGTGGGCAGGCTCAAGGTGGGAGATCTGGAACGCTATGGCGATCCTGCGAAGCTCAGTGCGATGCGGGCGATCAAACAGGCGCTGGACCCATCGGGGATTATGAATCCCGGAGCGGTGCTGCGCGCATAAGGCTCAGGCCGCAGCCTGCGCGGTTACCGCGCTGCGCTGATACAGCAGCAAAGAGCCCAGAGCACATGCGATCATCACAATACCGCACAGATAGGCGGCACCCGCATCTGCCGCACTTTCCGCGAAATAGCCGCCGATGGCCGGCGCACTCATCATCGCGACGTAATAGATAGTGAAAAAGACGCCCATCCCGAGCGCCCGTGCCGGCGGTGGGAGAACTTTTGAGGGCAGGGTCATTACGGGCCCGGCGGCAAGCCCGGCGATCAGGCCGGCAACACCATAGGCGGGGAGCGCGAGGCGGATGGGGACGACGGGCAGGACAAGCAGACAGAAAGCAAAACTCAGCAGGCTGGCAGAGATGATAGCGACCGTGCGGCCGGTCCTGTCGGCAAGTAGCCCGCCGAGCGGAACGCCGACCGCCAGTGTGAACATGAAAAAGCTGATGACCGGGCCTGCCGTTGCGGCGGTCATGCCCTGCTCGGTCAGCAGCAGGGGTCCGAATGCAAAGACCATGGCGCAGCCGGCGTTGTAGAGCGCCCAGACGCCACCGGCTGCCACCAGCGGTGTGACAGGCAGCCCCCGTGATGGCGCACCGGCAGCAACAGCGACGGATGCGCTGGCAGGCCGGTAGATTACCGCCAGTGCCGCGATTGCCACCGCGATAATCATGATGACCCCGGCGTCAGCGAGCATGAGGCCGCCACCCGCTGCAAGCAGCGGCAGAATGAGCAGCGCGAGCGCAATGCCGGCGGGCCATGAGCAGATAAAAATACCCATCGCGGTGCCGATCTCCCGGCCTTCAAACCAGTCGACCAGCATCTTGGTCATGATCACGTTGATCACCACACCGCCGATGCCCGCGAGGATCCGTCCCGCCGCGATCAGGTTCCAGTCACTGGCAAAGGTGATCATCACCGCGCCGGCCAGCATCAGGCCGAGGCTGGCCATCGTGACGCGCTTGTCGCCGAAGCGGGCCGCAATCGTTCCACCGGGGATCGCCACGAAGATGCCCGGACCCAGATAAAGGCCGATCAGAATGCCCAGATCGGCAATGCTCAGCAGATAGCTTTCAACGAGCTGCGGGGAGAGCGCCGCGACAGACTGATACTGAAAGGCCATCGCCGTACGGGCGAAAAAGAGAACGGCAAGAATGCTCCAGCGCGATGTCATATGGTAATTCTTCCGGTTGAGGGCGGGACCTTCAGGCGCGGCCGGATCAGAGACCGTCAAAAGCGCAGAGCGCGTGTACATCCATGCCCATCGCTTCAAGTTTTGCCCGCCCGCCAAGCTCCGGCAGATCGATGATAAAAGCGCAGGACAGGATTTCCCCACCCAGCCGTTCGATCAGTTTAATGCCGGCTTCGGCGGTGCCGCCGGTGGCCAGCAGATCATCGACTACCAGAATTTTCTCCCCGGCCTGGATCGCATCGTCGTGGATTTCGACAATCGCCTCTCCGTACTCAAGCGTATATTCCTGACTGATGGTGGTGCCGGGCAGCTTGCCCTTCTTGCGGATCGGCACGAACCCGACGGAGAGCTGATGGGCAATGGCGCCGCCCAGAATAAAGCCGCGCGCCTCCAGCCCCACGACCTTGTCGATGTCGATCCCGGCATAAGGATGCAGCATCTGGTCAATGGCCATCCGGAACCCGCGCGGATCGGCAAAAAGCGTTGTCACGTCACGGAACATGATCCCCTCATGGGGGAAATCGACGATGGTGCGGATATAATCCTGAACGGTTTTCATGAGGTCTTTATTCCTTGTCAGGCGGCGCGGCGCAGGGTCGCCGTCAGCGCACCCATTGCAATGAGGGTGGCCCCGCCGGCGCGGGTGATCCAGGTGATGACGGAAGGGCGTGCGAACAGGCCGCGCAGCCGGCCAGCCAGAAGTGCATAGGCCAGCGCGTTAAGTGCGGCGAGCCCCACGAAGGTGCTGATGAGAATGGCGAACTGCGGCAGTAACGGCGCTTCCGGCCGGATGAACTGCGGCACAAAGGCAATGAAGAAAGCGATGGATTTCGGGTTAAGTGCTGTGACAGCTGCTGTGTGCCCGAAAACGCTGCGTGGGTTTACGTTCCGCACCGGGGCGAGCCCGCCCGAGGGCGCGGATCGTATGAGCCGGATGCCCAGCCAGATCAGGTAAACGGCGCCCGTCCATTTGAGCACGGTAAAGGCTGTGGCGGATGCGAGCACCAGCGCGCCGAGACCGACCAGCGACGCGGTCATTGCAATGAAATCCCCCAGCGCCACACCCGCAGCAGAGGCCAGAGCCACACCGCGCCCTTTTGACAGAGCATAGGAAAGCACCAGCAGAACGGTCGGCCCGGGGATCAGCAAAAGGGCGGTAGAGGCTGCCACAAAGGTCAGCCAGATATCGAGGGGCATTACGCACGTCTCCTGGTGTCGGGTCCGGGGGCCAGTCTTGCGCAAGATCTGCCCCTTTGACAATGTGAAGCGTGACTGTCCCGGACAGAAACGGCCAAAAGAAGGTGGGTACCGAGGTTATCTCTGTTCATGTCATCGGACCGCCGGATATCATTGTTCCTGACCGGTACGGGACTTATCGTGCGGCGTTCCTGCCGGTTTTGGAGCGCCATGGCGGCGAACTCCCTGCAACGAGATCGGGTGAGGCAACGGTGGCGGAGGCGACCCGGGGGAACCTGCAAACGTCAAATATGTGGTTTCAGGAGATTGCAGATCCTTAATACATCGCCCTGTCGGCGCACGGGCACAGCGCGGCGCACACCAGGCCCGCCGTTATTAATGGCAACGCCTAGAGCACACGCCCGGCGACAGCAACGAGCTTTGCGGTCACTGCGGGGTCACGCGCGTCGGGTTGTGTAAGGATCGCATATTCAAGCGCCCGGTCGCAGCCGTGCGGGCAGGGCGCGCGTTCGGCCCCCAGCAGGTCCGGCAGGCGACGCACCAGATCGCGGGCTTTGCCCGCATTGCCCGTCAGCGTTCTGATGATATCGCTCACATCGACCTCGCCGTGCTCAGGATGCCAGCTGTCGTAATCCGTGATCATGGCGACAGAGGCATAGCAGAGCTCCGCCTCCCGGGCGAGTTTGGCTTCGGGCATATTGGTCATGCCAATCACATCCGCGCCCCAGCTTTCACGGTACATTTTCGATTCCGCGAGGGTCGAGAACTGCGGGCCTTCCATCGCCAGATACGTTCCGCCGTTGTGCACTGTGATGCCTGCGTCGCGCGCGGCGGTCAGACAGGCCGCCCCCAGACGCGGGCATGTCGGGTGCGCGACCGACACATGGGCCACGCAGCCGGTGCCGAAGAATGATTTTTCCCGCGCAAAAGTGCGGTCTATGAACTGATCGACGATGACAAAATGTCCCGGCGCCATTTCTTCCCGGAAAGACCCGCAGGCGGAAACCGAGATCACATCCGTAACGCCCAGGCGTTTGAGCGCGTCGATGTTTGCGCGATAGGGCACGGTTGTCGGGCTGTGTACATGGCCCCGGCCGTGCCGCGGCAAAAAGACCATTCCGACACCGCCCAGTGAACCGGTCAGCACCGCGTCAGACGGCGCGCCCCAGGGTGTGTCGACAGACGTCCAGGTGGCGTCTTCGAGGCCCTCGATGTCATAGATGCCCGAGCCGCCGATCACGGCTATTTTTGTCTCTGTCATAGTGGTCTCCTGATGGCCTGTCCGGCAGATGGTGGCGCTGTTTCAGCGGGAATTCAACATGGTGCGGGCTGAGAAATGCCACCCTGTCATCAAAGAGATGTGAAAGACGCGCGCGGTGGCCCGGGGGGCGCCCGCTGGTGAGTGCTCTTTCAGGCGGCGCGTTTCTCCGGGGGGATTTACGGCCCCCCGCACTGCGGAGGGTTTCACCGGATGTTTACCATGATGCATCACACCGGCGCTGTGCTGCGGGGGTTTTCATTTCGCATCAAACAGTCTAGGCAGCGCGCAACGCAAGGCCCCAGTGCCCGACCCCCTCCCGCTCAACGACACCACGAGGAGCCATGCATGGCTAAGACGACGTTCCGTTCTTTTGCAAAAAACCTTGAGGTTACAGATCTGCGGTGGGCGCCGAAAGAAGGGCTTACGCCTGCACGGCTGCGCATTGAACTGCTCTCGGGGCTCACTGTTGCTCTGGCGCTGGTGCCTGAAGCGGTGGCCTTCGCATTTGTTGCGGGGGTGCACCCGCTGGTCGGACTTTATGCGGCGTTTCTTGTGGGTCTGATCACCGCGCTCATCGGGGGCCGTCCGGGTATGATATCCGGGGCCACCGGTGCCCTTGCGGTTGTGATGGTGGCGCTGGTCGCTGAACACGGGGTGGAATACCTCTTTGCCACGGTGGTGCTGATGGGGCTTTTGCAGGTTTTTGCAGGCGTCATGCAGTGGGGCAAGTTCATCCGGCTGGTGCCGCATCCGGTGATGCTGGGTTTTGTGAACGGGCTCGCGATCGTTATTTTTCTGGCGCAGATGAGCCAGTTTAAAGTGCCGGGCACCATGGAAAACACAGGCCACGGGCTCGGGGGCGGCGAGTGGCTGTCAGGCGGCCCGCTTATTCTGATGCTGGTACTGGTGGCCGCGACGATGGCGATCATCTGGGTCATGCCGCGTATCACCAGAGCAGTTCCGGCACCGCTGGCGGGGATCGGCATTGTAGCAGCGGTCGTGATTGGTTTTGGCCTTGATGTGCCGCGGGTCGGCGATCTGGCGTCTATTCAGGGTGGTTTGCCGCCGTTCCATATCCCGATGGTGCCACTGACTTTTGAAACGTTTGAGATTATTCTGCCCTATGCCGTCATCCTCGCAGCCATTGGTCTGATCGAGAGCCTTCTGACGCTTAACCTGGTGGGGGATATGACCAATCAGCGCGGTGGTGCCAGCCAGGAATGTATCGCTCAGGGTGTGGCCAATACGGTGACCGGCTTTTTCGGCGGTATGGGCGGCTGTGCGATGATCGGCCAGTCAATGATCAACGTAAAATCGGGCGGGCGCACCCGGGTGGCGGGGATTGCCGCGGCGGTGTTTCTTCTGCTCTTTATTCTTGTGGGTTCCTCGGTGATCGAGCTTATTCCGCTCGCCGCTCTGGTCGGTGTCATGTTCATGGTTGTGATCGGGACCTTTGCCTGGAACTCGCTCACGATCCTGCGCAAAGTGCCGCTGACAGACGCCTTTGTAATCCTGCTGGTAACGGTGGTGACCGTGATGGAAGATCTGGCCGTGGCGGTGGTCGTCGGCGTGATCGTGAGCGCTCTGGCCTATGCCTGGAACAACGCCCGCCGTATTTACGCCAAGACCTATACAACGCCGGAAGGCGCGCGGGTTTATCAGGTGCAGGGGCCGCTCTTTTTCGGCTCAAGCGACGGGTTTTCAGAGTTGTTCGACGTTCAGGGCGACCCGTCGGAGGTCATTGTGGATTTTGCCGACAGCCGGGTGGTGGATCAGTCAGCGCTTCAGGCCATTGAGGCGGTAGCCGGCAAGTATGAGGAGGTCGGCAAACGGTTGCAGCTGCGCCATCTGAGCCCGGATTGTCACCGACTGCTGGCCAAAGCCGGCCATCTGATGATCGACAGCGATGACGATCCGGACTATGCGCTGGCGGTCAATTATCAGGTGCGCACGGGCATTCTGGGCGGGCACTGACGCCGCGCGTCGCGCTTGCGATGCCGCACAAGACGCCCCGCCCGCCGTCCGGTGATCAGGTCGCGCTGTCCTGTGCCTGCCGGATTAATGCTGCGATGTCAGCCGACAGAAGCGCGTCCTGTGAGGCGGTAATCCGGTCAACGGGCCAGTCCCACCAGGCCAGTGCGTTGAGCCGTGTGATCTCATCGGGCTCAAAGCGCATGCGGGTCACGACAGCGGGGTTGCCAGTGGCGATGCAGTAATCCGGCAGCGTGCCCCGCACGACGGAGCCCGCGCCCACGATCACCCCGTTTCCGATGCGCGCCCCTGGCATCACGAGCGCGCCGTACCCCAGCCAGACATCATGGCCGATCACGGTGTCACGCCGGTCGGGCTGATAGCCGTCGCGGCTCTCTGCGTCAAAGACAGGAAAGGGGAAGGTGCTGATGCCGCTGGCGTCATGGCTGGCGGAAGCGGTGATAAAACGCACGCCGTGGGCGATCTGGCAAAAGCGACCGATTGTCAGCCTTTCGGTGGAAAACGGAAAGAGATAGGGGGCGAGATGCGTCGCCCAGTCGTCAGGCGGATCGAAATCGGAGGCATAGGTGAAATCACCGACCGCAAACTGTGGATGGTCGATGACGCGCGCCAGAAATACGGTGCCTTTGTGCGGCGTCCCGTCAGGCAGCAGAATGGGGTAGGTGGCTGCAGGATCAATCATCGGGCCGGGAGAGCTCAAAGATTTCTCTGACAACCGTGTAATCGCGGTATCCCATCCGGGACAGAGGCTGATATGTGGTGATGTCAAAACGTCCGTCGATGATCGCATCGTCGCGCAGGTGCACGCCGACAACCTCGCCGAATACGACGAAATTGCTCTCCCCCTCCATCCGTACGATCTGTGTCATCCGGCATTCAAGCGAGGCCGGTGCCGCTGCCACCCGCGAGCAGGCGATTTCCGAGCATTCCGCCGGTGTGATGCCGGCATGCTCAAACTCATCCGTTTCGCGCGGCAGCATCGCCGACGACAGGTTCATAACATCGCGCATCGCATATTCGACGATGTTGACACAGAAAACGCCTGTCTCGCGTATGTTGGCAACGCTGTCTTTGGTATCGCCGCGGTCCTCTTTTGATGAGGTGGACGCAAACATGACCTGCGGCGGCACATAAGCCACGGCATTGAAAAACGAATAGGGTGCCAGGTTGTTGGCGCCTTCCGCGTCGCGCGTCGAAATCCAGCCGATAGGGCGCGGTGTCACGATGGCATTAAACGGGTTGTGGGGCAGGCCGTGACCGTCAGCGGGGCGGTAGAACATTGTGGGCTCCTGATCGTTTGCGCGCCGTGTAACGCACCTGCCTGACGGGGACCAGTTGAAAACCCGCGCCAGGCAGGGCATAGCGGCCCGCGTGTATGATGTGATGACAGAGACCGCGCAGGACTGGCATGAGGTCGAAGCGCTTTATGATCTGTGCTTTGCGCCCGGGCGCGAGGCGCTGTCGTCCTACCGTTTACGCGATGATATTCCGCCGGTTTCCGGACTGAGCCTGGTGGCCCGCGACCGGGACGGGATCCTCGCCGGGGCGATCCGCTACTGGCCGGTCATGGTGGAGCAGGCAGAGACGCTGCTGCTTGGTCCGGTGGCGGTGCACCCGACCCGGCAGGGCGAAGGTCTGGCCACGGTGCTCATCCGCGAGTCGCTGGGGCTGGCAGTACTGCGGGGATGGGCGCGGGTCATGCTTGTGGGCGACGCTCCTTATTACAACCGGTTCGGCTTTCACCGGCTGGACGGTGTGTCGATGCCACCGCCCACCAACCCGGCGCGGGTGCTTGGTCAGGCGCTGGTCAGCGGTGCATGGGACGGGGTGCAGGGCGAGGTCACGCGATGGCCCGGGAATTGATTTTATCCTGATACTGCCCATCTTCTTTGTGTGAAGGAGCAAGTGATGGATGTGACGGTGCACAGCGGGCCCCCGGTGGATGTGGAGGCTGAACTTGACGCGCTTGCCGCGCGATACAGGGGCGCATCCGGTCTGGGGATCGAGTTGCTGAACATGATCGGTGGCAGTGCTGAGAACGTGCTTGACCGGCTGCCAAAGCCGGTGCGCGCAGGTCTGCAGGACGCCACAACAGCGGCCCTGACCCAGGCGATGAAGGCTGCAAGTTCCAGCCGTGGTGTTGTCGCGGACCAGAAAAGCTGGCTCAACTCCGCCGTGGGTGCTGCGATGGGTGCGGTTGGCGGTATGGGCGGATTGCCCACGGCGCTGGCGGAACTGCCGGTGACGACGACGCTGCTGTTGCGGGTCATTCAGGGGGTGGCCGCCGAGGAAGGCTTTGATCCTGAAAGCGAAAGTGTTCAGTTCGACTGCATCACCGTTTTTGCAAGTGCCGGGCCTCTGAAAGAAGATGACGGCGCAGACCTTGCCTTTCTGTCAACGCGTATTGCGCTTTCGGGCCACGCGGTGCGTGGCATCGTTGCCAGGGTGGCGCCGCGTCTGGCGACTGTTCTGGGACAGAAGCTGGCCGCCCAGACGGTACCGGTACTGGGTGCCGTAGCCGGTGCTGCCACGAACTACGCGTACACCAGCTATTATCAGGAGGTGGCGCATGTGCATTTCGGGTTGCGACGCCTTGCCATTGAGGCGGATGTGCCGCTGGATGAGCTGGCGGAAAAGCTCCGGCGCAGAATAAGCAAAAGAGCGCTTGCCTGACGCGGACTGCCTACCTGTCCCTAGTGGCATTCCTCGGCCCGCGGGGTACATATTGTGCCGGATCGTGGTATTACTTGGCAATCTGAGTAAGTTCTGGCATAGTTATCTAAAGCGGAGATAACAGAAAATTAACAGTTTTACAGACAGAGTTCGCTCAAGCGAGACATGATCAAACAGCTCCCCATTTCCGTTTCAGGATCGCGTAAATATGACGTGCGATCCCAGTTTGCTGCGCTGTGCTACCGGATCCGCAAAAATAAGATTCAGATTTTGCTGATCACCTCGCGCGGCACCCGTCGCTGGATCGTGCCCAAGGGCTGGCCGATGCACGGGCTGACGCCGGCGCAGACCGCCGCTCAGGAAGCATGGGAAGAGGCCGGCGTGCGCGGCCAGTCGGACGGTCGGTGCCTCGGTATTTATTCCTATAGCAAAGAAACCGACGAAAACGGCCATTTTCCCTGTCTCGGTATGATATTTGCCGTCGAGGTCAGCTCGATCGCTGATGAATACCCGGAAGCAGGCGAACGCGAGCGCCGCTGGGTGTCGCGCAAAAAGGCCGCAAAAATGGTGGATGAGCCTGAACTGGCACGAATTCTGCTGGATTTTGATCCGCGGCGCCCGATCTGAGGCGACTTGACCCGGAGGGGTTTGCGCCCCATTTCTTTGATACCAGAAACTTCCTTCGGAGACCGGTCTGAAATGATCAGCTATACGCTGAAATGTGATCAGGGGCACCGCTTTGACAGCTGGTTTCAGTCAGCGGGCGCCTATGAGACGCTGCGCTCTGCGGGGCATCTGGCCTGCGCGGAATGCGGCTCTTATGGCGTGGAAAAGGCACTGATGGCACCGCGGGTTTCATCCGCGGAAACACCTGAGAAACCTGACCTGACAGCGCCTGAGAACGAGACAGCCGGTAAAATTGCGAAGCTGCGCCGCTATGTAGAGGACAATGCAGATTACGTGGGATCGGGTTTTGCCAGCGAGGCACGATCCATGTATCTCGGCGCAACGCCGGAGCGGGCGATTTACGGCGAAGCGAATGCCGCAGAAGCCAGAAAGCTGATCGAGGATGGTGTGCCGGTGGCGCCGCTGCCGTTTCTTCCTGGAAAAAAGGCGAACTGAGCAATGACAGTGGTAATTACCGGCGCAAGCCGCGGAATCGGCGAAGGGCTGGCCCGGGCGTATGCCGCGCGCGGCACAGATACCATCGGCACAACGCGGGATGCCGGCTGGCAGCTTGATGTAACAGATCCGGGATCTGTTGCGCGCTTTGCCGGAGCGCTGGAGGACCGCCCGGTTGATTTACTGGTGTGCAATGCCGGTGTCTATCTCGATAAGGGGCATGTGATCGGTAAGGGATACCAGCCGGAGATCTGGGCGCGCAGTTTTGCCGCGAACGTGACTGGTGTCTTTCTGACGATCGAAGCCCTGTTGCCGGCATTGCGCCGGGCGGACTCAGCGAAAATTGCGATTATCTCGTCTCAGATGGCCTCGAGCGAACGCGCGCCCGGAGGCAGCTATGTGTACCGCGCCTCCAAGGCTGCCGTGCTCAATCTGGGACGCAACCTTGCCGCTGATCTGGCATCAGAAGGTATCGCCGTCGGCATCTACCATCCCGGCTGGGTGAAAACTGATATGGGCAGCATGTCGGCTGACATAACCGTCGAAGAGGCTGTGGCCGGTCTGATGGCGCGGTTTGAGGCGCTGAACATGAACACGACGGGATGTTTTGAGACCTGGGACGGCCGTGCGCATCCCTTTTAAGCTATCTGCACACGTCTGATTTATGGCTGAACATAGGGCCAGTGGCCGGCCCTGCTCTGGTGCGCATATACTGCACGCTGAGAAATCAGGTCCCCGCAAACGCGTGAGACTTGTGATCGGCGCGGTCTGCGCGTAAACCGCGCCCGACTGACCAGGGGGATGCGGGGTATGCCTGTTCTTGTGATGAAATTCGGTGGCACTTCGGTAGCCACTCCGGACCGCATCAGGCGCGCGGCAAAGCGCGTGGGCGTCGAGGTATCCAAAGGCTATAATGTCATCGTGATCGTCTCTGCCATGTCCGGCAAGACCAATGAGCTTGTGGGCTGGGTCAATGAAACGTCCCCTCTCTATGACGCACGCGAATACGATGCGGTTGTCTCATCGGGCGAGAATGTCACGGCGGGCCTGATGGCACTGACACTGCAGGAAATGGACGTGCCGGCGCGCAGCTGGCAGGGCTGGCAGGTGCCGGTCCGTACGACGGCAGCCCATTCCTCGGCGCGCATCGAAGAGATCCCCACCGACAACATCAACGGCAAATTCGCCGAAGGCATGCGGGTGGCCGTCGTCGCCGGTTTCCAGGGCGTGAGCCCCGAAGGGCGCATCACCACTCTGGGACGTGGCGGGTCAGATACAACAGCTGTGGCCTTTGCCGCGTCATTCGGGGCAGAGCGCTGTGATATCTATACGGATGTGGACGGTGTTTATACCACCGACCCGCGGGTCTCCAGCAAGGCACGCAAACTCGACCGCATCGCGTTTGAGGAAATGCTTGAGCTGGCCTCTCTGGGCGCCCGTGTCCTGCAGACCCGCTCGGTTGAGCTGGCGATGCGCTACAAGGTAAAGCTGCGGGTGCTGAGCAGTTTTGAGGAACAGTCGGATGATGCGGGCACGCTCGTCTGTGATGAGGAGGAAATTATGGAAAGTAATGTCGTTGCAGGTGTGGCGTTCAGCCGGGATGAAGCCAAGATGACGCTCGTGAGCGTTGCCGACCGCCCCGGGATTGCCGCCAGTATTTTCACAGCTCTCAGTGACGGCGGCGTGAATGTCGATATGATCGTTCAGAACATCGCCGAAGAGGGCCGCACCGACATGACCTGGTCCTGCCCGACCGATCAGGTGATGCGGGCGCAAAAGGCCGTTGAGGCAGCCAAGGCCGACGCGGTCATCAACTATCAGGACGTTATCGCGGACACGGATGTGGCCAAAGTCAGTGTCGTCGGCATCGGCATGCGCAGCCACACAGGCGTTGCGGCAAAGATGTTTCAGGTGCTCAGCGCCGAGGGCATAAACATCAAGGTCATTACCACGTCAGAGATCAAGATTTCTGTGCTGATCGACCGGAAATACATGGAACTCGCCGTACAGGCACTGCATGATGCCTTTGAGCTGGACAAAGCGGCCTGAGCCGGTTGGCTGAAGCCGGAAATCGCTGAGCCGGGAGGCAGTACGAGGTGGCAGAACGCCCCGAAACAGGGTCCCGTGTGTTGCTGGGCCGTTTGCGTGATGCGATGGCGGGCGATGTCGAAGGACAGGCCCGGCTCAACAAAATCACGCATCTGATCGCCGACAGCATGGGCTGTGAAGTCTGCTCAATCTATCTCTTCCGGGATGATGAGACGCTGGAGCTTTGCGCCACAGAAGGGCTTAATCAGGACGCGGTGCACCAGACCCGGATGAAGGTCGGAGAGGGACTGGTCGGCCTCGTGGCGCGGCGCCGGTCGGTGATCAACGAACCTGATGCGCCGCAGGCGCGCGGTTTTCGGTATATGCCCGAAACCGGCGAGGAAATTTACTCCAGTTTTCTGGGTGTGCCGGTGCAGCGGCTGGGCGAGGCGCTTGGGGTTCTGGTGGTTCAGTCGCGTGCCGCGCGAGTGTATTCCGCCGACGAGGTCTATGCACTGGAAGTGGTCGCGATGGTCCTTGCGGAAATGACTGAGCTTGGTGCCTTTGTCGGTGAAGGCGCTGCCATGTCTGCCCGCCATTCTCAGCCGGCGATGTTTCGCGGTACTGTCGGTCAGGAGGGGGCGGCGGAGGGCCATGTATGGCTGCATGAACCCCGTGTCGTGGTCACCAACCCGATCGCTGATGACCCGGTACGCGAAATAGAACGGCTGCGCGAGGCCGTGGAACAGTTGCGCGTGGGTGTCGATAAGATGCTCGAAATCGCCGGCGCTCAGGACAAAGACCAGGCCCAGGTTCTCGAAGCCTATCGGATGTTTGCCAACTCCAAAGGCTGGATGCGCCGGATGGAAGACGACATCGGCGGTGGTCTCTCCGCTGAGGCCGCTGTTGAAAAAGAGCAGTCGCTCGCGCGGGCCCGGATGGGGCAGGTGACCGATAATTACCTGCGCGAACGCCTGAGTGATCTGGATGATCTGAGTAACCGGCTGCTGCGGATCCTGACCGGGCAGGGTAAGGATACAGGCGCAGAAATGCCTGCAAACCCGATCCTCGTAGCGCGTAATATCGGGCCTGCGGAACTGCTGGAATACGGGCGCAGCCTGCGCGGCATCGTCCTCGAAGAAGGCTCGGTCGGCAGCCATGCGGCAATCGTCGCGCGCGCACTGGCGATCCCGCTGGTGGTGCACGCAAGCCGCGTGACGACCGAAGCGCTGAACGGTGATCAGATCATGGTCGATGGTGAGCAGGGTATTGTGCATCTGCGCCCGGACGACACCGTCGTGACAGCCTTTCGAGACAAAATTGCGATGCTGGCGGAAGCGCAGGAGCGCTATGCCTCGATCCGGGACAAGCCCGCCACAACGGCCTGCGGCAATACGGTCGGGCTCTTTATGAACGCGGGTCTGATGGCTGATCTGCCCTCGCTGCCGTCGTCCGGGGCTGAAGGGGTCGGGCTCTTTCGCACTGAGCTGCAGTTTCTGGTGCGCAACCAGATGCCGCGACGGGGTGAGCTTGTCGCCCTTTACAAACGTGTTCTGGATGCTGCCGGTGGCAAGCCTGTGGTCTTCCGCACGCTGGACATCGGGTCTGATAAAGTGCTGCCCTATATGAAGCCCAATGACGAGCCGAACCCGGCGCTCGGCTGGCGGGCGATCCGGGTGGGCCTTGATAAGCCGGGGATTATGCGGATGCAGCTTCAGGCGCTGATCCGGGCGGCAGAAGGGCGGCCGCTGACGGTGATGTTCCCTTTCGTCGCACAGTTTGAGGAATACCGCGAAGCCCGCAGGCTCATGGAAAAAACCCTGCAGGCCGAAGAGCGCCTCGGCCATCCGCTGCCCGAAACAGTGAAAATCGGTGCCATGCTTGAGACGCCGAGCCTCGGTTTCGCGCCGATGAAGTTTTTTGAAGAAGTCGATTTCCTGTCAATCGGCGGCAACGATCTGAAACAGTTTTTCTTTGCGGCTGACCGGGAAAACGAACGTGTGCGGCGGCGCTATGACACGCTGAACGTCTCATTCCTGAGTTTTATCGAGAGTATCGTTGAGCGCTGCGACAAGACCGGAACACCGTTGTCATTTTGTGGTGAGGATGCGGGTCGCCCTGTCGAAGCCCTTTGTTTTGCTGCCATCGGGCTGCGGTCTCTGTCCATGCGGCCGGCGTCAATCGGCCCGGTCAAGAGCCTTCTGCGCCGGTCCGACCTCGGAGAAGTGCGCAAAGTCATTGCTGACGCACGTCATCGTGGCGGGATGTCAGTTCGCCCGGCTGTGATGGAATGGCTGCGCAATCAGGGGTAACGGTTCAGCCCGCTGCTGTGCCGCCATAGGTCTGCCGGAACATCCGGTCTCCCAGAAACGCATTTGCCTCCCGTGTCACGCCGGCCATAAGATCGCTCACCGGGCTGCCTGTTACGTGGCTTGCAGTGAAGGCGATGGGCGGCAGATCGACCTCTGTGGGCAGAACAACGAGCCGTCCGTCCGCCAGTTCTTCGCGAATGACCGCTGCCGGGATCGCACAGATGCCAAAGCCTGCAACCGCCAGTCTGATAAGAGCGCCCAGTGACGACGAGGTCGACATGTCCAGCGTCGGCCGCGCATGCTGTGCGAGCATCTCACGCAGAAGCCGGCTGGGTTTGGTATTGTTTGCAAAGGTCAGAACGGGCTGTGCTGCGAGTTCTTCCACGCTCCACTTTTCCGACTTTCCCGCCAGGGAAGGGGTCGCCGCAAAGATCATGTCAAAGCTGCACAGTTCGCGGTTGGTGATGCTGGCCTCTGCAACAGGCCCCATCAGAAACGCCAGATCGATCTCGCGGGAGACCAGCGCATTTCGCAGACTGTCGGTGGAATCCACCATCAGATCAAAAGACAAGCCCTGGCGGGTGTCACTGAGCAGGCTCAGAAAATCCGGCAGCCAGGTGGCCACGATGGTCTCTGATGCCCCCAGACGGATCGACTGTTTGACATTGGTCTGACCGCTGAAAGCCTCCAGAACATTCTGCTCAAGCGCCATGTACCGTCGCGCCAGCGGCAAAAGGCGCCGCCCCGAGGGCGTCAGCCCGGCGTGGCGGGCTCCACGCAGAAAAACTGTGGTGCCGAGGTCCTGCTCCAGCATCTGAATGCGTGCGCTGACAGCGGGCTGAGACAGATTGAGCTTCATAGCCGCTGCGCGGAAACTGCGCAGGGTGGCAATCCAGTAAAAGGTATCGAGATTCCTGATCCGCATCCTGATCTCCGTTTTAAGATAAAAAATTTCTATTAAAATCCTTCTAAACATTCAATTTGACTGTATCCACCAGACGCGGGAGTGTCGGCTGGTGGAACGTATTCCGCAAAGCTGACGCCGGGGGGCTCATGTGTCTGTCAAGGAAAGCCTGAAAGATCTGGATGTTCATGCGCTGCGCCGGCTGATCCGTGCTGGCGGCTATGCCCGTCATACGGCGGGTCTTGCTGCGGGCAGGCTGCAGTGCAATCTGGCAATCCTGCCGGAGGCATATGCTGCTGATTTCATCAGCTTTTGCGAACTGAACCCCAAGCCCTGTCCGATTGTGGCCGTGAGTGAGCCCGGGAACCCGGCGCTGCCTGATCTTGGCGCAGACATCGACATACGCACGGATGTGCCGCGCTACCGGCTGTTTCGCAACGGTGTCTTTGACGAGGAAGTGACGGATATTTCTACCTGCTGGCAGGACGATTTCGTGACCGTGGCGCTGGGATGTTCCTTTACGTTTGAAAATGCGCTTATGGCGCAGGGGATCGCGGTCAAACATATCGATCTCGATCAGACGGTGCCGATGTATCGCAGCGATATCGCACTTGCTCCCGCTGGTCCTTTTAGTGGTGAGATGGTCGTAACCATGCGGCCGATCCCGGAAGCGCGGGTGCAGGACGCCTGGGAGATCAGCGCCCGCTACCCCCACGCGCACGGCGCACCCATTGGCTCAGGACCGTCAGCCGGCATCGGCATCGCCGACCTTCAGAAGCCTGACTGGGGGGACCCTGTTGAGGTCTCTGACGGTGAGGTTCCGGTCTACTGGGCGTGCGGTGTGACGCCGCAAAACGTTCTGATGAAAGCTGCAATTCCGTTCTGCATCACCCATGCACCGGGTCATATGCTGGTCGCGGACGTGGCCGAGGATGCGGATATTCCTGTCTTCAAAGCACACCAACACTGAACAAAATCCAACAAGGAGTTAATCATGCGCAAGACACTTACCCTTATGGCCGCGACAACCGCGCTGGCCGCCCCGGCAATGGCCGAAACACTGTCTGTTGTGGGCAGCTGGTCGAGCCTGCCGCTGCACCAGCAATATGAGGCACCGTTCTGGAGCGAGACCCTGCCGGCCGCCTCGGATGGCAAGCTGACCGTTGAGCTGACCACGCATAACCAGATGGGCCTTGGCCTTGGTGACATTTACCCGCTGCTGGGGCAAGGGGTCTATGACGTCGCTATGACCGTTGCGGATTATGCCGTTGCTGATGCGCCCGAACTGGAAGGGCTGGATGTTCCGTTGCTGGCGCTGACCGCGGATGAAGCCCGTGCGATGGTTGATGCGGCCCGACCGATGGTTGCCGATATCTATCGTGACCGGTTCAACGCACAGGTACTTGCGATCGCGCCTTATCCGCCGCAGGTGGTTTTCTGCAACCATGAGATTGCCGGGCTCGACGATCTGCAGGGCCTGAAAGTCCGTGCATCCGGCCGGATGACTGCCAAGCTGCTCGAAGCGCTGGGGGCTGAGGGCGTGAACGTTTCCTTCTCCGAAGTGCCGGGCGCGTTGCAGAACGGTGTGGTCGACTGCGCCGTCACCGGTGCGGGCTCGGGTTACAGCGCCGGCTGGTGGGAGGTTTCAACGCACCTCATGCCGTTGCCGCTGGGTGGCTGGGATTCGGTGGTCACAGCGATGAACCTCGACAAATGGAACGGTCTGGATGCGGCGACCCGGGAGCTCATTGCAGCCGAAGTCAAAACCAGCTTTGAGGATCCTGCATGGGCCAGCGCGCAGACAGCACTGGTCGACGATATTTCCTGCCTGACCGGAAACGGTGACTGCCCCGCTGGTGAGAGCCGTTCGATGGTTCTGGTTGAGGCCTCGGACGCTGATTTTGCCAAAGCCCGTGAGATTCTGACCACTGAAGTGCTGCCTGACTGGGCCGAGCGTGCCGGCGGCGACTGGGCTCAGCGCTGGAACGCATCCGTCGGTCAGGTTGTCGGCGTCGAAATCAAATAAGTCTCTTCCGGGGAGAAAGATCTCAGATGGAACAGAAAGTTATCAACGCGTTGCGCCGGATTAACCGGGCCGTGGCCCTGATCGTGGGGATCATGCTTTTTGCCTGCGCCGGCATTGTGTTGCTTGATATTATTCTGCGCCGTCTGGGGTCTTCTCTGGGGGGAACGGACGAGATCAGCGGCTATGTCATGGCCATCGCCACCTCGTGGGGCATGGCGTTTACGCTCCTTGAACTGGGTCATGTGCGCATCGACCTTTTGCGCGCCAGAGCGGGAGCGTTTGTCCGCTCGCTGTTTGACGTCTTCTCCATGGTCGTGCTCAGCGCGGTGATCGTGATGATCGCTGTTAAAGCCTGGCCTGTGGTGGAGCGTTCGCTGAGCAACGGGTCGCGGGCGAACACGCCGCTCGAAACGCCACTGGTCTGGGTGCAGACACCCTGGTTTGCGGGCTGGGTGTGGTTTTCTGTGGTCTCCTGCGTGATGACCCTCGTCGCGCTGTCGCTGACGCTCAAAGGGCGCCACGGCGAGGTTGAAACGGCCGTCGGTGCTTTTGCTGAACAGGATATGCTGCAATGATCGGGTCTGTCGCTGCGGGACTGCTGGGCCTGCTTACACTGTCGATCCCGGTGGGGATTGTGCTCTTTCTGCTCGGCTTCGGGGTGGATACGTTCTTTTCGTCTTTCCCGTTGACGCGGGGCCTTGGCAACATGGTCTGGTCGGCGTCAAACTCCGCAACGCTGATCGCGATTCCCTTCTTTGTTCTGCTCGGCGAAATACTGGTACGCAGCGGTGTGGCCACCCGTACCTATGCAGCGCTCGACCGGTGGGTCAGCTGGCTGCCCGGGGGACTTGTGCACGCTAATATCGCCACGGCCACTATGTTTTCCGCGACCTCCGGGTCATCCGTCGCCACAGCAGCGACTGTTGCGACTGTCGCGATGCCGCAGGCGGAAAAACTGGGATATGATCCGCGGCTCTTTTCCGGCGCCATTGCGGCCGGCGGCACGCTCGGGATTATGATCCCGCCGTCTATTAACCTCATCGTTTATGGCTTTCTGACGCAGTCCTCGATCCCGCAGCTATTCCTCGCGGGCCTGTTGCCCGGCCTTGGCCTCGCCCTCGCGTTCATGGTGATTACTGTTCTGCTGTGCATGCTCAGGCCGTCGCTGGGCGGAGTGCGCCGCACCTTTCCGCTGGCGCAGATGATGCGGGCGCTGGTCGATCTTGTTCCGATCCTGCTGCTCTTCGGCCTGATCGTCGGTTCGATTTACAAAGGCTGGGCCACACCGACAGAAGCGGCCTCAGTGGGCGTGGCCGGCGCGCTGCTGATCGCGTTCTTTTTCGGAGGTGTGTCGTTCGGTATGCTGGGGCAAAGCGTGCTCGGGACCGTTAAAATAACTTCAATGATTATGCTGATCGTGATCGGCGCGTCATTTCTCAATTTCACGCTCGCCTCCGCCGGGCTGGGGCGTGAGTTGACGGACTTTATGAATGGTCTCGGACTGACACCTCTGGGTACAATCATGGTGGTTGTGGTCCTCTATATCGTGCTCGGTTTTTTCATCGAGACCCTGTCGCTCATGGTGGTGACCATTCCGATTATCGTGCCGCTTGTGGTTGCGCAGGGGTATGATCCGATCTGGTTCGGGATCCTGATGATCGTGCTGATCGAGATGGCACTGATCACGCCGCCGGTCGGGCTGAACCTCTATGTGGTCCAGGGAGCCCGTAAATCGGGTACGTTGTCCGAGGTCATGGTGGGCACAATTCCGTATGTGGTCGCGATGCTTGTGATGGTCTTTGCGCTGATCGCCTTTCCGTCGATCGCATTGTTTCTGCCGCAGGCATTGCAATAAATGCATTGATTTTCTGCTCGGGTGCTTCCGCCATCCGGATGAAAGTTGCGATGCATCGGGTGTGCTGATTGTTTCGGATGCCGGCGTCCTGCAGGCACTGGCGTTCAGCTGCGAAACCAGATCTGTGCCTGTCACTGCTGTCCGGCCTTCGGGCGGTTACAGACAGGGCAAAGCGCTAGCGCGCGCAAAAGCTGTAATTCCGCCGCCACCGGTAAGTATTTTGATGCTCTTAAAGGATGGCCGGGCTCACGCAGCCTGTTGATTGCCTGTATGCGTTTGTACCGGTGGTTTTGGCCACTCCACAAAAAAACGACACCCGTTACCCGGCGAAGATTCCAGCGAAATACGTCCCCCGGCGAGCGTGACGGTTTTCTGAACAATCGCGAGCCCCATGCCGCTGCCCTCCACTTCATCGCGTGGTCTGAGTGTTTGAAACATCCCGAAAATGCGCTCGTGATATCTCGGGTCAATGCCTGGACCGTCGTCTTCCACGCAAAAAAGATGCGCCTCACCTTTTTCCCTGACTGACAGTCGGATGGTGCCACAGGGCTTCTCCGCGTGCTTCACGGAATTTCGCACAAGGTTGAGAAGAACCGTCAGCAGCGGCGTTGCGTTGACATGCACACTATCGAGGCTCTGGTCCAGTATCACGGTGAAGCTTTCCGGCACGGCAGCAAGATCAATCACCTCAGTCGCCAGTTGCCTGCCGGAGACAAGGCGCAATCCGGTTTCGTTGCGATCGATCCTTGCGTGCTCCAGCAGATCGTGAAGCAGCATCGACATGCGGCTCACCCGGTTGCGCAGCAGATCGAAACTTTCACGGGATTCGTCGGTCAGTACCGGGCCCAGATCTTCTTCAATCCACTGCGACGTCTGCTCGATGGCAAGCAGTGGCGCCTTCAGATCGTGAGACGCGATATAGGCAAATGCATCCAGCTCGCTGTTGGAACGTGCGAGATCCGCATTGGTGATTTCAAGCTGCGCCACAAGTTCTTTTGCTTTGCGCGTGTGAGCCATCTCGATTTCGACAAGGCGCTGGTTCTGCGCTGCATCCCGCTGGTGCAGCAATCTGGCCCGGTGCTGAAGTGCTGCGTAGGCGCCAAGCACCAGCAGACCCGCAAGAGTCGCGATGGCGATCTGTGAGATCCGCTGATCGGAAATCAGCGGTTTTGGTCCGAACCATTCCAGCTGCAGGTCACGGTATTCATCGGACGCAAGATACCCGGGTATCACGACGTTCAGTCTCTCGCGCACGTCACCAAGTCCAAAGCGGAGCGCCGGTGCGCGCTGCCCGGAGAAAAGCGGGGGTCGGACTTCCTGCGTCACACCCTCGAGGCCACCTTCTCTGGCGGCGGTCCGCAGGACGCTGGCGATGTTGACTGCGGCACGAATTTCACCTGCCGCCAGCGCACCCATCATGCCGGGGACGTCTGAAAAAATCACAAGATCAATGCCTTCTGTGGCTTCCAGCCTGCGCCGGGCGATATTGACCTCTACTGCTCCGACCCGTTCGCCGGCCAGATCCTCCAGCGACTGCGGCCGGAAGACGTCATCCGCCCTGACGAATGCCGAGAGGGTGTATTCGCTCGTTGGCAGTGCAAAATCCATCCGGCGTGCGCGTTCAGGCGTCACACCAGCCTGAGGAAGGATGTCGTAGGTTCCGGCGCGGGGACCGGCGCCAAAGGCGTCGCTGGTGATCGGGACAAAGCGCAGCGAGAGACCGGCACGTTCTCCCAGAGCACGCAGCGCTTCAACGGAAAACCCGGTAAGGGTGCCGTTTTCTCTGATCACCTGAAAGGGCGGAAAATGGGTCACGCCGACGGTCAGCAGATCCGGTGCCCCTGAGGTTGGTACCAGCCCCCACTGCTGTCGCAGAAATTCAAGCTCACCCGACGCGTTGAGGTCAGACAGTGCGGCATTTATAAGGGGCATGAGTTCTGCCCGGGAGCCATGCAGCGCAACAGCGCGGTCAAAGGTCTGAAGGGGCCCGTTGACGGAAGCGACCCTGTGGTCAATCCGTTTCAGGCGCAGATTGTGGAAAAACGGATCGCCGATCACAACCAGTGCATCCGTCAGTCCGGCGAGCAGCGCATGCAGACCATCAGGGCCGCTTTCATGAGGGATAATGTGGTGGCCGGCGAGCTTGTCGCGGGCAGTGAAGGTCATCCGCCGGCTTTCAATCACACCTATGCGTTTTACACCGCCGTCATCCAGGTCGAAGCCTGCGCGGTCTTCGGTCCGCACGACCAGGTAATGTGCGGATTGCGCGACAGGCTCAGAATATATGTTCGTCGCACTGAGAATACCGAGACGGGTGACACCCGCAAGCATTTGGACTTCGCCATTCGCCTGGGCACTGATCGCATCCCACATAGTGGCATAGCGCACAAACTCTATATCAAGACCCGCACGGTCGGCAATTCGGGTGGCCAGATTCCCGAAAAATCCGTCAGGGGTGTCGGTTCCTGTTTCCTCATAAAGACTGGGTACAGGGGCCCAGCCCACAAAGACCGCTTCGGCCTGCGCGGAAAGCCCGGCGAAGGCTGCGCAAATGGCAAAGGTGACCTGGCGAAGGGTCGGAAATGGCATATCGGTCACTCTTACGCGATTTACAGGTCACAGGGTGACGACTGTAGCGGCCCGTGATTGCAAAATGATTAAACCGTGCGGGACCGGTCCCGGGGGATGTCGTTTCAGGACCGCAGGCAGGTCGTGTCCGTGACGCGCCTTTCGCCACATCGGATGTGCCCGGAGTGATACAGACAAAGCTCAACATCATCTGTAGTGCGGGACGTGAAAACGGGGCCGCGTCGTTGTTCAGCGCTGTAACGCAGGCTCGACAATCGGGCTTTCCGCAACGACGGTGCTGGCGCAGATGCCGGTGCCCTCGATTTCGACCCCGCTGGTCTCGCCCGGGCGCAACCAGCGGGGTGGCGTTTTCGCATGACCCACACCCGGCGCAATCAGGTCACCAGGGGTAAAGGCCTTATAGTCAAAAAAAGTGAACGCCGGGCTTCAGGATCCGGTGAGTGGTCTTTTCCAGTCGTTTGCCTGACCAGTTTGATCTCCTTGCCGAACCATTAAGCAAAGGTATCGAGAATCGGCCCGGTTATCCGCCGTCAAAAGCATGCGCGTGACCCGTTATAACTCCATTCGGACAGCGCTCAGATTGCCCGTTCATCCGGCAGCCGACAGAGTTTTACTCTAAAGCGCTGCGGCGTGGCGCAGGATTGCATCGGCTGTAAGCGGTAACCGGGTCATCCGCATTCCTGTAGCGTCACAAAGCGCGTTCGCGATCGCCGCGATGGCTGGTCCCGGCGTGGCTTCGCCTGCACCGGCAGAAGGCTCGTGCTGCGCGTTGATAAGATCAACCGTGATCTGCGGAACCCGGTCAAAGCGCAGTACCGGATAACTCTCCCAGTCACGCGAGAGGATGCCGTCGCGGTCCCATGTGACCTCTTCGCTGAGCGCGATGGAGGCGCCCTGGATAAAACCGCCTTCAAGCTGCGCGATCAGCCCCTCACGGTCCAGCACGCGACCGGCATCTGCCACGATCAGCACGTGTTTAAGCAGCACCTCGCCGGTATCTGCCATGTCGATATCAACGCATATCCCCACGCGGGTCATCGCGTTTTTATACTGTGCATAGGCAATGCCGCGCCCGCCGGTGTCGGGCAGGGCCGGCTGGCGGGTTATACCCTCCCGCAGGCGCTCAAGCACCGCACACCCGCGCGGATCCTGCATCTGGTTCAGCCGGTAGCGGATCGGGTCCTCTGAAGTCTGCTTTGCCAGCGTGTCCATCATGCTTTCAAGCGCGAAGATATTGGTCGTGGCCCCCAGGCAGCGGAATGCCGATGTACGATGCGGCAAACCGTGGACGAGGTTCTTTACCAAACGCTTTTCGGGAAAGATGTAAACGGGGTCGAGATTGCGGTGCATACCACCGTGCCGGTTCATATTGGGGGTGGCCTTCGGCGCGGGCACATCACAGTCACGCAACTGGTTGGCGAGCAGACGGGCGGGGCCTGCGCGGTCGGGACCGGCGCGGGGGCGCCCGCGGTGAGTGTCGCTGAAAACCTCAGCAGAAAACGATGTGACCTGGCCGTCGGGGCCCTGTGACGCGGCCAGTTCGGTTGCCATCGCCGGGGCAAAGGGTTCCCAGGCGTGCTCGTCTTCACGGCTCCATTTCAGCAGAACGGGTGTTCCCGCCAGTTCCAGAGCCACAAGTGCTGCTTCAAATGCCGCGTCATCCGCGCCGTTGTGCCCGTAGCAACCGGAGCCCGGCATGTGGGTGATGACAACTTTTTCCGGCGAGAGCCCCAGGCTGTCGGCGATGCTGTCGCGCAGGGGATAAATGCCCTGGCTGTGGCAGGTAATCTCCAGCACATCGTTGCGGAAAACGGCAAAGGCTGCGGAAGGTGCCAGCGCGCCGTGCAGAAAATAGGGCCGCTCGAAACGTTCGGAGTAGGTGGGGTTTTCGGGCTCTGCCGGGACGGGTTGGTCTTCCAGGGGCAGGCCTTCAACCACGGGCAGTCGCCGGATGGCGTTGTCGCGGGTCAGCACCCAAAAGACATCCTCTTCGGACAGACCGCCGTTCTGGTCCCATTCACAGGTGGCACTCAGACGGGAGGCCGCGCGCACGACCGCCCATTCGCCTTCGCCGGCGACAGCAATGAAACTACCGCTCTGCATCACCCGCAGCCCCTCGTCGGTCAGGCGGGACAGGGTCTCAGTATCCATGGAGGCGAGCGTCGCGCGGGCATGAGGCGGCCGCACCACGCGGGCATGCAGCATATCCGGCACATCAATATCCTGCACAAAGGTGAAACTGCCCCGGACGATATCTTCCAGCCCGCGCATCCGAGGGGCGGGAACCGTTTCGGCCGGTGCCATCGTCGTGGCCCCGGTATCCACTTCAAGGTGGCTCCAGTCTTCGGAGGCCATCAGACCCACGATACTGTGCGAGATGTTCGCGCCTTCACGCCGGAACGCGCCATTCTCCAGCGTCCATGGGCCGCGGCCTTCGGCATCGGTCAGCCGGGCCTGCAGCCAGTGGCGCAGTGTCGCCGCGGCAAGACGCAGGGCGCGCCCGGAATGCTCCACCGAGTTGCTGCCTGAGGTAATGCCTTCGTCAGGCGAGCCGGCAGTGGTCACAGGCGCAACGCGGATCTCATCAGGTGGGAGCGTCAGCTCTTCGGCGACGACCTGGGCGAGGGCGGTGGAAATCCGCTGGCCGATATCGACCTTGCCGGTGTGCAGCGTAACGGCTTTCCCGTCGCTTTGCAGCCAATGGCGGACCAGGGGGAAGGCCGCGAGGCTCATGACCGCCCGGCGGCCGTCTCGACGGCTTTCAGAATGCGCGGGTGGGAGCCGCAGCGGCACAGATGCGGGGCAAGCGCGGTGCGGGTTTTCTCGGGATCAGGGGAGGGCGTCTCTTCCAGCAGGGCGGTGACGGCGACCACCAGCCCTGCCGTGCAATACCCGCACTGGGCCGCACTCTCGGTGACAAAAGCCTCCTGCACGCGTTTACCGGTCGGCGTGGCGCCAAGCCCTTCGATGGTTGTGATCTCCTGACCCTCAAAGGTGCCGGCGGGCGACACACAGCTCAGCCGCACCCCGCCATCGACCAGCACCGCACAGGCGCCGCACTGCTCCAGGCCGCAGCCCAGTTTCGTGCCCCTGAGTTTCAGCGTATCGCGCAGAACGTAGATCAGCGGCGTGTCGGGATCATCCTCAACATCATGCGTTTTACCATTGATGCGCAGACGCAGGCTCACGAGGTCACGCGCTCCCAGTTGACGATGACCTCCACATCAGCCGAGCGGAAAAGGTTCATCACCGGGCAGCGGTATTCGACGTTTTTGATCAGACGGTCGAAACGATCCTGCGTTTCATCGGTATGCACGCGGATATTGAGTTTAACCCAGTTGAAATACGGCCTGACGCCCTGGACCCCGCGCGAGCCGCGCTGGTCCACTTCGCCCTCACCGTCCATATCGACAGCCGTATAATCGAACGACATTGCCTCGGCGCAGCGGTTGATGATCACCCCTTCACAGCCCATCAGCGAGCTGAGCGCCATTTCCAGCGGGGTCGGGCCTGTATCTGTCTCTTTCTCATCAGTGATCAGCACATGATTGCGCACCATCACTACAGTGCGCGGGCGCGCCTCGTTGCGCGCGCTGACCTTGCGGATGCCGATGGCTTTCTTGTTGGGATCAACGCTCGGGGCGAGAAGATCAGGGTCCTGCGTGTTCATAGTGTCATCTCCAGTATTTCGAGGCCATTGTTACGGTCGAGCAGGTAGATCAGGCCGTTTTCGCCCACATCGACATCGTTTGACTGCGGTGGTGTGCCATCACTGCCGACAGGGGGCGTGTACCAGGCCACCTCCTCGGGCAGTTTCGGGTTCGCCACATCCAGCACCCGCAGGCCACCGGCAAACCAGGTGGCATAAATGAGCGTAGTATCGAGTTTCTCGCGGAACTGATGGCCGCCGAAGCGCGCCCCGGGCTGGCCGATATAAGGACAGGCGCGCTCGGTCAGATCCCAGGCCGCGACGGGCTCCATATTCTCAAGATCGGTAACGTCCATAATCCAGATAAAACCGTGCAGCTGGCCGGGTTTGTGATCGTGCTCTTCATCTATGGCGATGGCATAGCGGCGCCCGTCAATGAGGTTTTCCAGCGGCATGACGGTGTGGGTGGGCTCAGGGATAGCTTTGGGATAGACGTAGCTGCCTTTGACCGCCGGGATGGTACCGGAGGCCAGATCGCTGGCATCAAGCACGCGGTAGCCTGCGTGCCAGACCGCGGCCCAGAGCTCATCACCACAGCGCATGGCATGATGCAGCCGGACGCCGTAGCCTTCCCAGGTGGGCGTCTCACCGCCCGCCAGATGCTGTCCTGGCATATGCCAGCGGTTCA
This sequence comes from Roseobacter ponti, assembly GCF_012932215.1. Lineage (GTDB taxonomy): Bacteria > Pseudomonadota > Alphaproteobacteria > Rhodobacterales > Rhodobacteraceae > Roseobacter > Roseobacter ponti. The sequence goes on from NZ_CP048788.1 coordinate 1,066,849, forward strand.
CTTCGGTGGGGTTCGACGGATCCGAAAGGTCATAGACCACGAGGATATTGCCGACATAGCCCTCCATCTCGGTCGAGATATAAGCGTAGTTTTCATCCATATCAAAGCGGTGCACGCCAAAGCCATGGGTACGGACATAGGCGAGCTCTCTGGGTGCGGACCTGTCACTGATGTCCCAGACCCGGAAGCCGCCGCCGTCGTAGCCCCGGGCTAGTGCCGCTTCGAGATCCGGGATATCACTTTCTTTGACGCCGAGTGCTTCCGCGATCTGAGCGTCCGTTGCGCCGGCTCCGAGCTGGTCGCGAAGGCCGGCGATTTTCTCACCCTTGCGCAGAAAATGGCGCCGGTCCTGTTCGACGTTGGTAATCATGATGTCGCCCGCGACCCTGACCTTATGGGTATGGGAGTATTCATCCGGCGGCGCCACATGTGCCGTGACACGCGGATCTGACGGATCTGACACATCAATGATCGAGGTGCCCATCGGTGGCTTCATGTGACCGACATAGGCATAGTTGCCCTGCACCACGACCTGGCCACCACCGGCGATGTCCAGATGGCCGAGCCTGCGGATGTTGCGGGCCAGTTCAAATTCGATTTCCTGCTTCATTGTGTCACGATCTCCCGGCGTTTACGTCGCATTTCAAACCAGATGGGCAGCACGATCGACAGGACGAGGCAGACCCATAGCACATTGCCCAGTGTGGACGAGAAGAGCACCATGATGTCGCCGTCGGACTTCTTGAGAGACCACAGGAAATAGCGCTCCAGCAGTGGCCCGAGAATGACCCCGATCAGAATGGCCGCCACGTGATAGCCGGTGCGGCGCGCGACATAGCCCAGCACGCCGAAGGCGAGGGCGAGGTACATATCGAACATGTACTCGCGCGGCACGAAAGCGCCGACCAGTGTGAAGGAAATGATCATCGGTGCGAGGTAAATCGTCGGCACTGTGGTCACCCGGCTCATGTAGCGGCTGAGCGGCAGGATGGTGAACATCATAAACAGATAGCTGACCGCCATCGCCATAAACATGCCATAGCCGACCTTCGGGTTGTTCTCGAAAAGCGAGGGGCCGAAGCTCACACCGTGAAACTGCATCACCACGAGCATGATCGCCGCCGTCGCACCGCCCGGAATGCCCAGCACCAGCAGTGGTACGAGTGTGCCGGAAGTCACGCCGTTGTTGGCGCTTTCGGGCGCGATCAGACCCTCGGGGTGACCTGTGCCGTAGGCCTCGGGCGTTTTAGAAAAAGAGCGTGACTGCTGATAGGCGACAAAGCTCGCAATGGAAGCGCCGGCACCCGGGATCACTCCGATGATCAGACCGATCACGCTCGTCCAGGCGATATGCCACCAGCGTTTCAGCGCGATGGAGGCCCCCTCAAACGTGGCGTGCCAGCTCGGGGTTGCCATGGCCTTGCGGGCATCGTCCGTGATGATCAGCCGTTTTTCGATAATCACGAAGGCCTCAGAGACGGCGAAGAGACCGACCAGAGCCGGTATGAGCGGGATGCCGTCGTAAAGCTCCAGAAACCCGAAAGTCGCGCGCGGAGTCGCATAGACGACATCGGTGCCGATGGAGCCGATCATCAGCCCCAGAAAGCCCGCGATCAGACCCTTGACCATATCCTGCGCTGCGATCGACGCGATAAGAGAGATACCAAAGAGCATGACAACAATCATCTCGACGGAATGCATGTAAAAACCGACACGGGCGAGGATCGGCATGGTTGCAAGCGCGATGACTGTTGTCAGCAGGCCGCCCAGCGAGGAAGCCACAAAGGTCATCGCCAGTGCCTGCTGGCCACGGCCCTGTTTGGTCATCGGATAGCCGTCCAGCGGTGTGGCGGCTGCCCCTGCAGTGCCGGGGATATTGACCAGAATTGCCGGAATGCCGGCCCCCATACGGGCGGCACAGTAGAGCGAGACCATGAAGATCAGACCTGTCTCCAGATCCATCGCCAGCGTCAGGGGCATGAGAATGATGATGGTGTTGGCGGCGCTGAAGCCCGGGACACCGCCGACGATCAGACCTAAGAAAATAGTGGGAATGATCACCCACCAGTAGCTGATGGTCTGAAAGAATACTTCGACCAGAATGGTTCCTGTCTCACCCATTTGCCAGCACTGCCTTCATTGTCGTCTCAAACCAGCCGCTCGGGAAACGGGTCTCAAATGCCCAGATAAAGACGGCCCAGCCGCCCAGCGACATCGCCGCAGAGATGGCGATGATCAGCCCGGGGCGTTTGCCGTGGCTGAGGATCAGCATGCTGAGCGCGAGAAACAGAAATGTGGTCAGGGTAAAGCCCAGCCGGTCGATCAGCAGGCAGTAGCCCACTGTGGTGATCAGCAGGCCGATACGGCGCGACGTGATGTCCTGCATTGAAAAGAGCGTACCAAATCCCAGAGATGCCCGACCCGACATAAGCTGTGAGATGCAGCGGACAAAGAATATCCCGCAGACCAGCAACAGAATGCCGCCGACGAGAAAGCCGCTGACCTGAGCTGTCCAGGGTGAGTTCCAGATTGAGGAAAAGAAATAGAGCGTGAAGGCAACAGCCACGATCGGAATAACCAGCTCGCCGCCGATCTGGCGGGGTGATTTATCATAGTCAGGTCGCATTTCAACGCCCTCCTTCAGGGATCAGATATCGCTTGAAAGCACCGGCGCGGGACAGACCCGCGCCGGCTGTACCGGGTTTACGCGCCGGTCAGCAGCGGCTTGAAGCGCGCGCCAAGTTCAAGCATCGCGGCTTTGAATTCCGCACATTCCTCGATGCCGCCGTAGTTGAGGTACTCCGGCGTGCCGCGGCCTTCGACATAGGCGGTGAGCAGACGATCATCCTCGAAAGTCTCTTTGAACGTGCTGGTCAGCACGTCAAACCGGTCAGGGTAATCATCGACCGCTTTCTTGTGGATCCCGAAGGCCCGCGAAGAGAGCATTTCCGGCAGATCAAGATCAAAGGCATCATTGATGCTCGGCGCGTTATCCAGTGCTCCACCGACGCGGTTTTCACCAAAGACAAGCAGCGTTTTCACGGAATCGCCGGCGGCAATGACCGACCCGGAGGTCAGGACCGAGAAATCAACTTCACCGGTGACAGCACCCGCAACGGTGTTCTTGCCGCCTGAAAGCGGGATCAGGTTAAAATCAGCGCCTGTGGCCTCGCCAAGCGACAGCAGCCCGATAGAGGCAGGGTGCGCCATCCGGCTTGTGCCCACATTCAGGCGCCTTTTCTTACCTTCCGCGATTACGTCATCGAGGGTCTGCAGCGGGCTTTCCGCACCGACAAAGAGCGCGCCCGGATCGGTATCGACGCGCCCGAAGTAGAGGTAATCGTTGATGTCAAAGCTCGGCTCCTGCATGGCCCAGTTCAGGACCTCAGGACCCATGTTGCCAAAGATCAGATTGTAGGCATCGGGCTCGTTCTTGCCCATGTAGATCTCATAGCCGACCCGGCCCGAGGCACCGGGGAAAAAGCCTGGTTCAAAATCGGTGCCGAGCTTTTCTTTCCAGATGCTGGTGAAGGCCCGGAAATTCCGGTCAGCACCGCCACCTTCACGCGTCGGGATGACGACGTTGATATTGCGCTCGGGGTAGCTGCTGGCCCTGAGAAGCGTCGGTGCCGCAAGGGCGATGCCGCCCACGGCTGTTCCGGTTCTCAGGAAATTTCTGCGGTTGATTGTATGTCCTTTAGTCATTCTTTCCTCCACTTTTGCGTGCGCTTTGTTGGTGATGCTGCCGCCGGTCCTGCGCATGTCCGGCGGTCAGGGGCTTTATCAGGTTACCCTCCGGCCAGCTCCCTGCTGCGCCAGAGATCCATGCCTCCCGCATAGATCAGGCGCAGCGCCAGCAACGTCAGAATAGTATTCAGGGCGATTTTGAACCGTGCCTCATCAATTCTCAGAAGGATGTGGCGCCCGGCGACCGTACCCAGAAAACCGAAACCGATCAGAAGCACGATCAGACCAAACCACTGTGAAAAGGCAAAACCGAGCAGTCCGAAAGCAATTGTTTTGAGCAGATGCTGTATCGTCATCAGCGTGGCATGTGTGGCCACGTGCTGTACACGGCCGAGCTCAAGCGTTTTGATATAAGCCGCCACAAACGGGCCGGTGCCGCCGAAAAACATCGTCAGAAAGCTGGAAAACCCGCCCGTCACTGCCGGCGAATGGCGCATGAATGCGGGCGGGCGCGCGACGATTGTCCACAGAATGAAAAGTCCCAGACCGATCTGGATGAGGCCGGCATCAAGCTGTACGACAAAAGCGCCACCAACGGCGATGCCAATCAGAGAACCCAGCAGAAAGGGCAGCACAACACCGGTGTGCAGATCCCGGAAGAAAAGTGCGGCCCGGCCGGTGTTGGAGCCAAGCTGAACCAGACCGTGCAGCGGAATGATTGCAGGAGCAGGCAACAGGGTCGCCATCGCCGCCAGCATGACAGCACCGCCGCCGATGCCCAGTCCCGCGGTCATCATCGAGCTGGCGAAACTGATCGCCGTCAGTGTCAGCGCTACCGGCATCCCGAGCCCGCCATGCAGAATATCCCAGGTCATGTGGACATCACCGAGGGATGGAACATCTCGTCCGGGCTGACGCGCCGGGCGGACAGAAACTGCTGATCTGAATAGCGGCAGACGGCGTCGAGCTCTGATTTGTTGGCGCTGATGCCATAGCGCCAGTAATCGGTACCCATTGCAGCGATCGTGCTTTCCAGACTTGCACCGAGCCAGGGCAGAGAAAGACGGTTTGCATTGCCCAGCCAGACATCGCGCAGACGCGCCAGTGCCGTATCGCGTGCCGCAACCAGACCGTCATAGAGCACAGACGGCAACCAGGGGTGTTCGTCACAGAGGGATCTGCGCACGCCGATAAGATGCATGATCGGGAAGAAGCCGGTTCGGGCGTGCCACGCCTGCTCTTCACTCTGAAAATCCGGGAAAATACGTCCGATCTGCGGGTTGCGATCAAGAAAGGCCGCGGGCGGTTTGGGGGCGAGAACCCCGTCAATCCGGCCATCCAGCAACAGCTGCTGCAGTGTCTCGCCGTCTTCGATGGGCGTGACTTTCATGTCGTCCGGCAAAGCCAGTTCCAGCCGTTCACGTCGCACGCCCTGATCCAGCGCACCGGTGTGCCAGTGGATATCCTGCGCGCCGACCCCTGCTTCGTCCTGCAGAATGCCGCGCATCCACAGCGCGGCAGTCATCTGGTATTCCGGCACACCGATCTTTTTGCCGGCGAAATCCGCCAGCGAGGTGATGCCGGATCCCGAACGGGTCATGAAACCAGAATGCCGGAAGGCACGGCTGATGAAAGCGGGCAGGGCGATATATTCGCCTTCGCCCCGCGAAATCTGCAGTATATAGCTGGAAACGGACATCTCGGTGATGTCATAGGGCGCATCGCCTACGGCTTTCGGAAACAGGCTGGCGGTCGGCTCAATAACGGATCGCAGGCTGACGCCCGGCAGGCTGACGCGCCCGTCGTGCAGCGCCATAACCCGGTCGTGATCCCATGTCGCAAAGCTCAGGCTGAGCGTGTCACCGCGCGTGGCCGTGCGCGTGCGGGTGGCGGGCGCTGTCATACGCCCTCCACCTGATACTTTGCTGCGACACGGACCGCCCGGTGCATTGTTTAAACCACCTTTACCGTCATGCTGCCGAGGCCTTCGACACTGATCTCCATTTCATCGCCCTTGACGACAGGGCCCACACCCGACGGTGTGCCGGACATGATGACGTCGCCTGCGGCAAGTTCGAAGTATTCAGAGAGGTAAGAGATCATTTCCGGCACTTTCCAGATGAGTTGGTTCAGATCGCCTTCCTGACGCAACTCCCCGTTTACTTTCAGGGTGATGGCGCCCTCATCGGGGTTGCCTACGGCCTCGACGGTGTGGATCGGACCCACCGGGGCGGAGCGCTCAAAGGCCTTGCCGATTTCCCATGGACGGCCTGCTTTCTTCATCTCGCCCTGCAGATCACGGCGGGTCATATCAAGCGAAAGCGCGTAACCATAAACGTGATCAAGCGCGCTTTCGACGGGGATGTTCGTACCGCCGGATTTCAGCATCACCGAAAGCTCCGCCTCATGGTGCACATCAGAAGTGTGAGGCGGGTATGGAAAATTACCGCTGCCATCCAGATTGTTCGGATTTTTCTGGAAGAAGAACGGTGCCTCGCGATCCGGGTCATGGCCCATTTCAATGGCATGTGCCGCGTAATTGCGGCCGATACAATAGACGCGCCGCACGGGGAATTTGGCGTCACTGCCGGCAACTTCAAGTGCCACAACGGGCGGGGTGTCGATCACGAAATCAGTCATTGGGTCTCCAGACATTCGGTTGCAACAGCACAATAGCGCACCTAAAACCAATCGCAACCAATTTTTTAATTTTGCTGAAACGCTTGCCTGAACGGCGGTAAATGCCCTATAAACGCCGATATCTGATGTGAATGATCTACCAATTAGAGGTGAAAGTGCTGATAAAGCCTGTGCAGACAGACAGAGATACCGCGCTGACCGCGCTGCGGGCATTCATTACACAGGGTGGCTATACTCCCGGAGACCGGCTGCCGTCCGAACGGGATCTGATCGAGAGCCTCAGCATGTCACGGGCGACCCTGCGCAAGGCGCTGGATGCGCTTGAGCGTGAAGGGGTGCTGTGGCGCCACGTCGGCAAGGGTACCTTTATCGCGGAGACCGATGGCAAAATCGGTGATCGTGGGCTGAATGAAATCAGTCACCAGCTGACGCCGGTCAAGATGATGCGGGCGCGGCTTGCCATTGAACCTGCGATCGCCCGGGAGGCAGCGATTAATGCCTCGGGTGAAGCTATTGTGCGCATGAAACTTATCCAGGAACGTGCCCGGGCAGCTGACTCCTGGGATGAATATGAAGTACAGGATGATAACTTCCACCGCGCTGTGGCGCAGGCCAGTGACAATATTCTGCTTTTAGCGCTCTTTGATGAACTCAACAGCGTCCGGCGCAGCATCGCGCTGAATATCGTGGTCCGCGGCACTGACCGGCCCCCCGATGGTCACCGCAGCTTTGAGCAGCATGAAGAGATTATACGGGCGATTGACCAGCGCGAACCCGCAGCGGCCTATGACGCCATGCGTACCCACATCAAATCAGTATCCGCCAGGCTCTTCGAAGACGTCTGAAGCAGCCCTGAAGTCTTCCGCTGTCGAAGTCTGCGCGACCCGCGCTACATACCTTTGCCGATCCCCTTCTCACACGGAGAATTTACGATGACCGAAACGCTAGCAACGTTAATTGAGACACATGCAGAAGATCTGCCGGCCTTCGGTGCGCCGGACCGGGACTGGCTGAGCTATGGCGGGTTGCGCGGACTTGCCAGCAACGTTGCGGCCTCTCTGCACAGCATGGGTGTCGGGCGCGGCGACCGGGTTGCCATTGTTTTGCCGAACGGTCCTGAAATGGCGGCGGCATTTATCACCATCGCCCAGGTCGCGACGACAGCGCCGCTTAATCCGGCGTACCGTGAAGAGGAATACGATTTTTATCTGTCTGACCTGAAAGCGAAGGCGCTGGTGGTTATGGAGGGATACGACGGCCCGGCGCTGGCTGCGGCCCGCAAGGCTGACATGGCGGTGATCCGGCTCTCGGTGCCTGAAGGGGCGCCTGCGGGCGCTTTTGAACTCAGCTCTGACCGCGAGGACCGTGCGGACGAAAGCGCGCCGGGGCCGGAGGATATCGCGCTGATCCTGCACACTTCGGGCACGACGTCCCGGCCCAAGATTGTGCCTCTGCTGCAGACCAATGTTGCCGCTTCGGCCATGCATATCAGAACCTCTCTGGATCTGACGCAGGAAGACCGGTGCATGAATGTTATGCCGCTCTTTCATATCCACGGGCTGATTGCGGCGGTCGCGGCCAGCCTCGCGGCCGGGGGATCGGTCTGGTGCGCGCCGGGCTTTGATGCTCTGAAATTCTTTGGCTGGATGAAGGATTCAAAACCGACCTGGTACACTGCTGTGCCGACAATGCATCAGGCCATCCTGAGCCGGGCAGGGCGCAACGCGGAAACCATCGCCGAAACCCCGCTGCGGTTTTTGCGGTCCTCTTCCGCCTCGCTGCCGGCAAGTGTGATGCGCAGGCTCGAGGAAACTTTTGGTGCGCCGGTTATCGAAGGCTACGGTATGACCGAAGCCGCCCACCAGATGGCGTCTAACCCGCTTGGCAAGGGAAGACAGCGCCCGGGTGCTGTCGGCCTTGAGGCCGGTCCGAAGGTGCGTATCGCCCATGAGACCGAAGACCGGATCACCGGCGGGACAGGGGAGATTGTGATCTCTGGTCCGAATGTGACGCCGGGGTATGAGGGCAACCCGGATGCCAACGAAAAAAGCTTTTTCAGCGCCGAGGGCGCGCGCTGGTTCCGCACCGGGGATCAGGGAGCCTTTGACGAAGAAGGCTATCTGCGGCTGACCGGCAGGCTGAAAGAAATCATCAACCGCGGCGGCGAAAAGATCAGCCCGCTTGAAGTGGATGATGTGCTACTTGACCATCCGGATGTGGCTCAGGTTGTAACCTTTGCGCTACCGCATCCCAAGCTTGGCGAGGATGTCGCGGCCGCGGTCGTTCTGTCGGAAGGATCGGAGGCCACCGAAAAGGATATCCGCGCTTTCGCCGCAGAGCGTATAGCCGATTTCAAAGTGCCGCGCCGGATAATCATCATGGATGAGATCCCCAAAGGTGCGACGGGAAAGATGCAGCGCATCGGCCTTGCGGAAAAGCTGGGGCTCGTTGACGCGGCACAGAGCTGAGAGGCTGGTTAACAGGGCGGAGTGCCCGGGCAGACAAAGAGGGTGACGATGAAGATTTGTATTTTCGGGGCCGGGGCCATCGGCGGCTATATGGGTGTCAAACTGGCTCAGGCGGGCGCCGACGTCAGCCTTGTTGCACGAGGTCCGCATCTGGCCGCGATGAAAGCCAGCGGGCTCAGCCTCATCGAAGAGGGCGAAAAAACCACTGTTGAGGTAAACGCCAGCGATGATCCGGCTGATCTGGGCGTGCAGGACTATGTGATTGTCACGCTGAAAGCGCATTCCGTCCCTCCGGTTGTGCCAAAGATGCAGCCACTGATCGGGCCGCAAACAACGATCGTCAGCGGCGTGAACGGTGTGCCCTGGTGGTATTTCCACAAACTCGGAGGACCGCTGGAAGGAACGCGGCTCGAGACGGTCGATCCGGGCAATGCGCAATGGGATGGCTTCGGGCCGGACCAGGTGCTGGGCTGCGTGGTCTATCCCGCCGCAGAGGTGTCCGAGCCGGGCGTTGTGCGCCATATCGAGGGCAATCGTTTCAGTCTCGGCGAGCCTGATGGCAGCCGGTCAGATCGCGCAAAGGCACTCTCGGAGGCACTTTCTTCTGCAGGTCTCAAAGCGCCGGTGCGCCCGCGCCTGCGCGATGAGATCTGGGTCAAACTCTGGGGCAACCTGTCGTTCAATCCGATCTCGGCGCTCACTCATGCGACGCTTGATGTGCTGTGCACCGATCCCGGCACGCGGGCTGTTGCGCGGGACATGATGATTGAGGCACAGCAGATCGCTGAGAAGCTGGGCGTGAAGTTTCCGATTGATGTGGACCGTCGCATCGATGGCGGTGCCGCGGTCGGTGCACACCGGACCTCGATGCTGCAGGATCTTGATGCAGGTCGTCCGATGGAAATTGACGCGCTGCTCGGCTCCGTTCAGGAGCTTGGACGGATTACCGATACCGAAACACCCGTGATCGACACGGTGCTGGCGCTGACTAAGCTGCGGGCGAAAACGGCCGGGCTCTACGGGCAGACCTGAACACGGTTGGCGATTGCCGCTGTCCGCGGTGGAGTTCAGGTTGTGAAGCACGGCGCATAGAGCACCATGAGGCGCCGCTGGTCAGGAAAGCTGCCGCGCCTGACGATGGGCACCGGTCCCGTGCCCCGGCGTTGTCGGCTGTTTCTCTCGCCAGCGCGTCGGTTCTGTCTTTTTGTTTTGCGGAAGTGCGGATTACCTGGCGGGAAGTCTGGCGCGCATCCATGACCACAGCGGGGTCTGACTGATCAGCATCAGAACCAAAGCAGTCGTGAGCACCAGAGAAACCGGACTGGACAGAAAGCCCCAAACAAAATCGCCCAAATCTCCGCGGGCGCGCAGCATCGTCCGGCGGTAATTGCTGTCCATCATCGGACCTAGGATCACGCCCAGAATAACCGGTGCGACCTCGAAACCGTAGGTCTTCATGAAGTAACCGATCACGCCAAAGAGCAGCATCCAGTACACGTCGACCGGGTTGTTCTGGATCGCATAGGTCCCGACCGCACTCAGCACGATGATAAGCGGGATCAGGACAGCCTTCGGACATTCCACGATCTTTGTGAACAATCGGATACCGGTGAGCCCGAAAACCAGCAGGAATATATTGGCGAGCGTCAGGGTGCCGACGATAAACCAGAACAGATGAGGTGTTTCCACAAGCAGCAAGGGCCCGGGTTTCAGGCCATGGATAAACAGCGCACCGATGATCACGGCGGTCACGGCGTCGCCTGGGATGCCGAGCGTCAGCATCGGGATATGCGCGCCGCCGACGGCCGCGTTGTTGGCCGCCTCCGGTGCCACCAGCCCTTCGCGGTTGCCCGTGCCGAACGGGCGCTCGGGGTTTTTCGTGGTGCGTTTGGCGTCATCATAGGCCAGCAGGGCTGCAATATCACCACCCGTGCCCGGTAAAGCGCCGATGATCGTGCCGATACCCGACGCGCGGATGGCCAGCCAGAAGTATTTCTTCACATCCGAGACCTTCGGGATAATCCGGTCGATCTTTTGTTTGATGGCCGGAGTGTTCAGGGTGTTCAGCTGAACCAGAGCCTCAGCCACGCCAAAAAACCCGATCATTGCCGCCACATAAGGGATGCCACCGAGCAGATGGACCGAGCCAAAGGTAAATCGCCCTTCGGCAGTCATCGGATCAAGTCCCACCATACCGATGAGCACACCCAGAGCACCGGCAAAGGCACCTTTGGCAAAGCTCCCGGCCGACAGCGTGCCGATCAGAAGGATCCCGATCGTGCCGAGCAGGAGATAATCGCGCGACTGGAACATCAGCGCAAAGTCGGAAATGACCGGTGCAAAGAGCGCGAGCGCCAGAATGCCGATGAACCCGCCGAACACCGACATTACCGTGGTGAGGCCGATCGCCTCTCCGGCTTCGCCGCGTCTGGCCAGAGGGTAACCTTCGATCGCCGTGGCAATCGCCGAAGGGGCACCGGGAATATTAAGCAGGATAGCTGTGCGCGAGCCCCCGTAGACGCCGCCGAAAAAGACACCCGAGATCAGCGCCAGCGCCTCGTTAACCTCCCATTTAAAGGTAAACGAAATCAGGATTGACGTGGCCATGGTGACCGACAGCCCGGGGATGGCGCCGATGTAGATGCCGGCAAAGGTCCCTGTGGCGACCAGAAAGATCAGCCAGGGATCGGTCCAGGCGATGGCAAAGAAACCCAGCGTTTCGATCATTCAGAGAAAGCCCGCAAAAAGAGTGCCCCGCGGCAGAACCACCTGAAACACCTCCCGGAAAATAAACCAGATCAGCAGCAGTGTCCCTGCAGTCAGAGCCAGGGTGAGAAGCGGATTTTTACGCCACAGAAACTGAAAGGAGCAAAAGAGAAAAACCGCCGAAGCGGCGATAAAACCCAGCACCGGCATCAGCAGGACATATCCCAGCACCAGTCCGGTCAGGATAATGTGGCGCGGTGTGAGAACCTCTGCAAAAAAGCCGGGCGACTGTGCCGCAGGGCCGGGCTGACGGGCTGCTGAAACCAGAATGGCAATGCCTGAGAAGACCATCACCCCGGAAGCGAGCATCGGAAACACACCGGGTTCTGTCTTTCCCGAAAATCCGGAAATGCCGTAGGACTGCCAGAAGGCAGCTACGGAAAATACGACAATCAGCAGAGCAAAGACGAGTTCTCCGGGCCTGCGGTGCGGCGTCTGCGTTGTCATGGGTCACCTCCGTCAAAAGGCGGCGCCGGCCCGTCAACCGGGCCGGCGCGCATCTTGCAGAACCGGCGCTTACGGCCGCGCGATGCCCAGCTCTTCAGGGCTTACTTTGGCGGCACCTGTGTCCTGCAGGGCCCATGCTGTGACCTGTTGCCATTTGGCAAGAAAATCAACAGCTTCCTGACCGGACATGTTCATCACGATGTTGCCCCGGTTGGCCATCAGCGTGGTGAAGGTTTCGCTTTGGGCCGCAGTATCAAACGCCGCCGTCATTTTAGCGACCACGTCGTCGGGCGTTCCGTTTTTTACGAAGACACCATAGAACGGGCCCCATGGCAGGAATCCCGCCATGTCCGGGATAGCATCAGTGATGGCGGGTGTGTCGGGAAGGGTGTCAACAGGCTCGGTGTTCACAACGGCCAGGGCACGCATGTTGCCGGCTTTAATCTGCTCAGCGGCGGCTGAGATACCGGACGGCATAAAGTCAACTTCGCCTCCCAGCATCGCGGTCAGACCCGGGCCTTCCCCGTCGAACGGGATTGCCGTTACCTCAAAGGGCGCGGAGTTGGCGATCAGCGCCCCGATCGTGCTGGGCAGGCCACCCGGCCCGGTGGAGCCCATGATCACGCCGCCCGGGTTGGCTTCGATATCGGCCATAAGTTCGGACATGTCAGCGTATTTCGAATCCGCCGGCACGACGATTACGGCGACGCCGCGACCCAGGATATTGATCGGGGTAAAACCTGAGTAATCCAGATCGGACACGCCCATGACGGGGTGCAGTTGCGGGTTCTCGGCGCCGTATAAAAAGGTATATCCGTCCGCAGCGGCAGTATTCACATAGGCTGTCGAAATGGCGCCGGCGCCGCCTGATTTGTTCAGGACCACAATCGGCTTGCCCAGAGCTTCTTCTGCGGCCGGATTGACTGCCCTGGCAACGGTATCGGTGGCTCCCCCGGCCCCCCACATCACAACGCCCAGCAGTTCCCGTTCCGGGAATTCCTGCGCGAAGGCGGCTGTTCCCGTCATTGCAAGTGCTGCGACCGCAGCGATCACTGTCTTTTTCATTTATCCTCCCATGCGGCCCGGGCCGCGGACATTGCTTTGCTTTTTGGCACACTGTCAGCGGTTTCTGTCTGACAAAGGTAACTGAACGGGTTTGCGGGATATTTGCAAGTGCAGGCAACAGCGCGGAATTGTGCCGGAACGTCCGGGCCCGGTTCTGCTATTCCGGGCTTTGCAGGGGCAGTCGCCGGGGGGCCGTCCCACGTGTCCCGAGGTGCGGTGCATCGCGGGCAGCCTGCAGGAAAGATGGACGCAGCGCTGCTTCTGTAACGTCGCCAGTGCTCAGGTGTTGCCTTCACGTAAGTGGAATTCGGGCGTTCTGCGGGAAGGTGCATCTGCTCATCAAGACAGCCTGCTTTACATTGGGGCACCCGCGACTGCCCATAATTCCCGCAGTAAGCGCCTGTCTGTCGTTAAACATAACTCATGCGGCGTTGCAGCATGGGCAGACGCATCCGGTTCCGACTAGCATCTGCGGGGCAATGCCGGGTGGCAGAACGGGGCAGGTACTATCGTGATCAGAGTAATTTCCGGCGTCTGGGCTCTTTTGCTTGGCATTCTGCTGATCATGCTGGGCAACGGCATGCATTTCACGCTCATCGGACTGCGCGGCGGGATCGAAGGGTTCTCATCCACGGAACTGGCCGTGGTTACCTCCGGCTATTTCCTGGGTTTTCTCTCCGGCGCGCGTCTGACACCGCTGATGATTCAGAGGGTGGGTCATGTGCGTGTCTTCGCGGCCCTCGGCAGCTTTATGTCAGCGGCGCTGATCGCGCTGCCTCTGCTGACTGAGCCATGGGCCTGGACTGTTCTGCGGGTGCTCATCGGGTTCTGCATGTCGGGTATATATGTCGCGGCGGAAAGCTGGCTGAACGCGGCGGCTACAAATGACACCCGCGGCAAGGTGCTCTCCGCCTATATGATTGCCCAGACGCTTGGCATTATAGCGGCACAGGGGCTGCTGACGCTGGGCGATGCGGCGACTTCGGTCCTGTTCATCTGCGCCTCAATCCTTGTGTCGGTCTCATTCGCCCCGATCCTGTTATCGGCCACACCTGTTCCGACCGTCGAAGTTGCCCGTCCCATGCCCCTGCGCGATCTGTTCCGTGGCTCGCCGCTCGGTACTGTGGGCATTTTTCTGCTTGGCAGTATCTATGCCACGCAATCGGGTATGGGGGCCGTTTTCGGCACACAGATCGGGTTGACCGCCTCTCAGATTGCGTCATTTGTCGCGATGCTTTTTGCCGGTGCCCTGGTAATGCAGTACCCCATCGGCTGGCTGTCTGACCGGATGGACAGACGAACGCTGATCCTCGGGCTCTCGGTGCTGGGGGCCGCTTCCTGTATTCCGGGTTGGCTCACAGGCGGCGGGCTGTGGCCTCTGATGGCGGCGGCCTTCTTTGCTGGCGGCGTGACGACACCGCTTTATGCGCTGCTGCTGGCTTATACCAACGACGCGCTTCCGACCGCTGATATGCCGGCCGCCTCCGGAGGCCTCGTGTTTACTTTCGGGCTGGGGGCCATCGCCGGACCCATGGTGACAGGGTGGGCGATGCAGGGGCTGGATCCTTATGCCTTCTGGCTGGTGCTTGGCGTGACATTTATCTGCATCGCAGTCTATGCGCTCTATCGCATGACACAGCGCGCCGTGGTCCCTGGCGAGGAAACGGACAGCTACCTGAACGTTCTGCCCACCGCTTCGGCCGTGGCCGTCACGGCAGCAGGTGACTGGGCGGCTGAAAACGCTGACGGTGACAGCAGTACCGACCCCGTCTGAACCTGCCGGCGTCGGGCCGGAGCCAGGACGCTCAGCTTCCCGTGACGGGGGTGTCGACCTCCTGATCCGATATCCTGTGATGACTGCAATAATAACAAGCGTGATCAGACCCGGCAGATAACGCACAAAACCCATAAGAGCGTCAGGCACTGGATCAGTGACACAGGCCGGCAGCACCTGTGCAGCCAGCCGTGTTCCGGCCGGGGACAGGAGCACAAACGACAGGCAGTATCAGATAAATGACTCACGGGATCAGGTTCACGGTAAAACCGACGAGACGGGGCACAGCGTTTCTCTGAACGACAGACCGGGTCGCTCGCTCACCCGGCTGAAACGGCGCATGGTCAGTCTTTTCAGCGCGCAGGTCAGGCTTTTGCGGCGACGGATAAACAGGGTGGGCAGCATCACAAAGGCGGCAATTCAGCCGGCGGCAATCATTGCGCTTTCGATGCGGGCAGGCGTCCTGCTGACGTCTGCCCGCTCCTTCGGTGAACGGCTGCTTTATTCGATCAGAGTGATTTCACCGGGACGCCAGGTCTGGTCAAACCAGGGCTCCAGCGGACCATATAGCCGCAGGATCGTATTCCAGCCTTTGCCGGGTACAGTCTGCAGCCAGTTGCTTTCTTTGCCTTCAGGTGCTTCAGGGCCAAAATAGATGTCAGTTGATCCGTCGTCGTTCTGAACAACGCCCGCGTCACTGCTTCCCAATGCAGGAAACTGCTTGTCGGTCTGCAGCATCGAGCGCGTCTGATTGTCATAAAGCGTGAAGGACCAGAAATCCTCTGCCGGGGGATTCGCCGGCACGTTCAGCACATAGTTTTTGGACCCGTCCAGCGCGTTGCCGTCCGCATCGCGGTACGTAAATGCATACTGAGAGCCTTTGCCGACAGCCTTGAAGGCCATAGCAGGTGTGACGCCCGTCGCATAAAAGTGGAACGCTGCGCGAAAGTCATGTCTCGTGACACCATCGAGGATGAAGGTGAACTCATTGCCCGGAAAGGCATTCTGCCAGTAGCTTTCACCCGGATACCAGTAGGCAAGATCATCCCGTGGTTTCGAAATCAGCGTTTTCACCGTCACCGAGCCGGCAGAGGCCGCCCGGCGCAGAATGTCCTGCATCCGCTCATCGGGTTCAAAATCCTGCCCTTTGACGATACCGGCCGCAGCGAGATAGCCCAATAGCTCCGGGTCTTCACCCATCAGCGGCTCGGCCTGAATAACGTTGTCAATCTCTTCGAACATCCGCTCATCCATCAGGTGGATCGTGTTGAACTCCTCGCCGGACACGTTGACAAACGTCATCTCAGGCGGGTTATCGGCCTGCGACAGCGGATACATCCTGAACGTTTCCTGGGTTTGCTGAACCGCCGCGTCGGGCGAGCCGTTTTCGTCCGTGTAGCCGCGCCAGAGGACCCAGTGTGCATAGGTATCTGTCTGCACAACGTCCGTGTAACCATCGGTAGGCGCATCTCCGTCGTATCCCGGTGGCAGGATCAGGAACTTTCCGCCCTGACCTTCATCCGGACCAAGGTTGCCAAAGTCCATGACATACCTGAACCACGCATTATTCAGAAACCCGAGCACGTTGGGGGGCGTTTCGATCACCCAGGGCTCATCCGTCATGCGCAGTGACGCAGTCTGATAAACACTTGTGGTGTTCGGTGTCAGGAACAGCGCTGTTGAATCCATGAGATCGGCAAACTGTGCGACGTGTGTGTTGGCCGGCGCCTTGGCCTCGATCCCTCGCAGCATTGCATCCATGGACGCAATTTTCAGACCGCTCAGATAAGCCTGATAAGCCATCGAGAAATCGTAAAGGTTGTACACCTTTTCCGTTGTCTCCTCATCCGGCACGCCGTCAAAGAAGTTCAGATCGCCCAGCTGGGTTTCGATATTATCCGATGTCGTGATCCCGTCCGGAATATCAGTGGTCATTTCCATTTGTGGTGGCGTCTGCGCGACGGCACCCGAGGCGGCGATTGTCGCGCAAAGCGTTGCGACACCAGCCGTTGTTCTAAGTCCTGAAATCAGTTTCATTATCGTCTGTAACCTTTTCTGTTTATGGGAAGTTTTATGGTTTTGATGTCCGAAGGCGCGAAAGCCTCAGGTGGCTGATTGTGCAGGCAAAGCTGCAAAAGCGAATGTCCTGCTGCGTTG
This sequence comes from Roseobacter ponti, assembly GCF_012932215.1. Taxonomy (GTDB): domain Bacteria; phylum Pseudomonadota; class Alphaproteobacteria; order Rhodobacterales; family Rhodobacteraceae; genus Roseobacter; species Roseobacter ponti. The sequence goes on from NZ_CP048788.1 coordinate 1,083,853, forward strand.
TTCTGGTGGAGGGCCAAAGATATCCCGCCGGTCTTCGGAGTTTGTTCCTGCAACAGCTCCGCCAGCCTGACAGCCGCTTGTCGCGACAGGCAGGTCTGCACTGTCGCTTTTCGCGAAACCTGTCGAGTACGCGACACCGGGCATCCCCCGGATCGCCGCTTTACGGGCGCGCTGCGTTACATTTTTGCGCTGAACCTCCGGCGTTACCTCCTGAATGTAAGGCGCGCCGCTGAGCACACATGCGGAAATTCCGGGCAAAACACCTGCGGCAGTTGAATTCCCAATGGTTTCAGGCATTTTGAAATATCCTTATCGCGTGGCCCTAAGTGTCAGGGGGCAATCTTTCTGTGTTTTCCGAAGATGCCTTCGCTGAAGGTTCACCAGAGGCTGCGTCATAGCCGGGCAGGGGATAAAGAGCGGACACCCAGCAATGGGTCAGCGCAGACAGGACCTCTTCCTTAGGGGCTTTGGGCGTCTGGCCGAATCTGGCGATCAGAACCGCTGCATCCATCCGGTTGAGCGCATGTGCGACCGGCCGTGCGTCGAAGGGAGGTATTATGCCGATGGCCTGATCTTGCTGAATGCGCGCAGTGACGGCGTCGTCAAAGGACCTCAGAAAGTCTTCCCACATTTTTTCCAGTCTTTCGTCGGATGGTGCTGCATCGGAGACAGCACGCAGGATTGCTCCACGCTCCTCGCAGACATCCACAAGACCGCGCAAACCCTGTTTCAACAGTTTGACCGGGTCCCCCTTCTGTGCGAGCCAGGGACTGGTAGCTGCCACGACCTCCTCCTGCAATTCAGCGAGAAGAATTTCCATAACCTCGTGCAGGTCGACGAAATACTGATAAAAGGCCGGCCTGCTCGCGCCTGCCTGCGCCATCAGCAGCCCGATGGTAAGATCCCGGAAAGGTCTTTTCTCCAGATACCGGAACGCCGTGTCCAGGATCGCTGTCCGGGTCAGCGCTGACTTTCGTAGTGAGGAAAGATCCTCAGCTGTCTTCAGCCGGCGTTTTGCTGATTTTGAACTATCTGACATCCTGTCAGTTATACTGACGCTATGTCAGAAATTGCAAGTTTAATGTGTAGCAGAACCCGATGCCCGAAGAATATCAGGATACCCTCGCCCGCAAATCCGACAAAAAGGAGTTCCGCTATTGCCCGCCCCGAATTGCGGGACCGGTACGGCATGCATCGGTCGCAGGGACAAGCTGCGGGAGACTGCAAAACAAGGTTCTGGTGGAATGCTGAGACCGGTCACCAGAATGACGTGCGGCCATGCAGATAAATATCTGAGGCATTCAGTTAACTCAACGCTGGCTGATGAAGCCGCGCTTTGAGGTTAACAGCTGCAACATATATCAGCGTCCGGCCCGATCCGTACATTGGCTGGCTCGCTGCGGTATCAGCCCGGCATGCTTAAGTCTGCCGCCTGAAGGGCAGCCCGGCCGGTTTCATCCGACTGAAACACGAGGCGTTTGCTGTCCGGCTTTCAAAACAACCAGATCCAGTATGGAGAGCCGGCGATACGCCACTATTCGCAAGCTAAGCTAAGGAACCGGGTGGAATTGGAGGCGAGTAGGAGAATCGAACTCCTGTACACGGATTTGCAATCCGCTGCGTAACCACTCCGCCAACTCGCCGCCTGTGGTGCTCGCAAGGAGGTAGCCGATTAAACTTCCTGCTGCAAGTGGCGCGGAATATCAAATTTCGCGGGCTGAGGCGTTGCCGCAGGCGCACAACTGTGCGACACCTGAATTAACGCTATCTGAACGGATGAGTTTAGACATATGACAGACTTCGCAGCCCGCCGTACGATGATGGTCGACACACAGGTCCGGCCCTCAGATGTGACGAAATTTCCGATCATAGACGCAATGCTCACAGTGCGCCGCGAAGACTTTGTGCCGTCGGGGAAACGCGAAGCCGCCTATATGGGGGAGAACCTGCCGCTTGATAAAAACCGGGTGATCCTTGAGCCCAGAACACTGGCCAAGATGCTGGATTCGCTTGATATCGCCAACGGCGAGCTTGTGCTCGATATCGGCGCGGGACTTGGATATTCTTCCGCAGTGATCGCGCGCATGGCCGAGGCGGTAGTGGCTGTGGAAGAAGATGAAGACTTCGCGCGCGACGCCCAGGATGCGCTGACGGAGGCGGGCGCGGACAACGTCATCCTTCACGCCGGACCGCTGCAGGAGGGTGCTGCACAGCACGGGCCCTATGATGTTGTCCTGATCCAGGGCGGTATTTCCGATCTGCCCGCAGCAATCGCCGAGCAGGTCAAAGACGGCGGACGCATTGCGGCGCTCTTTATGGAAAATGCCCTCGGAGAGGTCCGCATCGGACGTAAACAGAACGGACAGATCTCGTGGCGGATGGCCTTTAACGCCTCGGCACCGGTTTTGCCGGGATTTGCGCGCGCGCCGGCATTCGAACTGTGACGCGCTTGCTGGCGCAGACCGCCCGTGGCGAAGGCTCACGTAATCTGAGGCAGAAGAAAATGGCAAAGCAGAGAGTTACGGCGCCGCGCGGCAAAACGTTCCGGGGGCTCGCTCTGGGGATTTGTGTCCTCGCAGGCACTCTCGCCGGGCCACTGCGCGCGGAAACGCTCGCGGATGCGCTGGTTGGTGCGTATAACAACAGCGGTCTGCTCGATCAGAACCGTGCCCTGCTCAGAGCGGCGGATGAAGACGTCGCAACCGCTGCTTCGGCTCTGAAACCAATTCTGAACTATACGGCTTCCGTGCAGCGCAATTTCGGAGATGTGCGGAGCACGTCTCCCTTTGGCCTCGTGTCGACCAGTTCACTGAGCTCCTCCAACCTGAGCGCAGGTCTGGTAGCAGAGTTGCTGCTTTATGATTTCGGTGCGACGCAGCTGGGGGTTGAGGCTGCCAAGGAAACTGTGCTGGCAACCCGTCAGCAGCTGATCAGCCTCGAACAGAATGTCCTGCTGCGCGCCGTCTCGGCCTATCTCAGCGTTCTGGCCACCCGTGAATTCGTGTCATTGCGGCAGAATAACCTTCGCCTGCTGACCCAGGAACTCCGCGCCGCACAGGACCGGTTCGAAGTGGGCGAGGTCACACGGACCGACGTGGCACAGGCCGAAGCGCAGCTGGCAGGCGCCCGCAGTGGCCTTGCAACGGCGCAGGGCGATCTGCTGACGGCCATCGAGGAATACCGGAATGTGGTCGGGCGCACGCCCGACAATCTGCGGCCACCGCCCGCGCTTCCGGCACTGCAGTCCGATGTGGAAGCGGCCCGGGCACTTGCCGTGCGCGTACATCCGGATCTGCTGGCTGCACAATATGCTGTTGCTGCGGCTGAGCTGAACATTCTGCGCGCGCGGGCGGCTGTGAAGCCGTCGTTGCGCGCCAGCGGGTCACTGTCGGTTCAGGATGATCTGAGCAGCAGCGATTACACGAACTCAGGCAGCATAGGGATCACGCTGTCCGGTCCGATCTATCAGGGTGGCGCTATCGATTCTTCGATCCGTCGTGCAATTGCTGCGCGTGACGCACAGCGGGGCAACCTTCTGGAAGTGCGCAAACAGATCTCGCAGGACGTCGGCGTCGCCTATGCGCAGCTCTCAGCACAGCGTGCAAGCCTTGCGTCAACGGATGAACGGATCCGCGCAGCTGACATTGCCTTCAACGGCGTGCGGGAAGAGGCGCAGCTTGGCGCACGGACCACTCTTGATGTGCTCGACGCGGAACAGGAACTGTTGGATGCGCGCACATCGAGGGTGTCGGCTCAGGCCAATCTTTATGTTGCTGCATACGCCGTTTTGCAGGCCACAGGGAGACTGACTGCGCGCGATCTCAATCTTGACGTGCAGCTCTATGACCCTGCCGCCTATTACAACCTCGTTAAAGACGCCCCCGTCGCGCGTTCAGCGCAGGGCGAAAAACTTGACCGGGTTCTGCGCTCTTTGCAAAAAAACTGACATTTTAATCTACCCATTGTGCGAATAAGACCTGAGCACTACAATATGCGTGGGTAAGAGTGGTAAAAAAGATGTCGAAACCAGTGACGAATTCGCAGGTGGAGGATGTGCTGTCATCCATCCGCAGGCTTGTAAGCGACAACAAGAAAAACAGTGGATCTGCCGGTGTTGTGCCTGTGCAGGATAAGCTTGTTCTCACGCCACAGCTTCGTGTTTCCGAAGACAGCTCTGAGCACGAGGCAGAGGTCGCGGATTTAAACGGCGCGCCCCAGGGGCCAACATCCGACAGTACAGATTTCCACAGCCCCGCCTCTGATGAAGATGCGACGGACGTCACGCCTGCCGATGCACCGGTTGATGCGCCGCTGCAGTTGTCGCCTGAGATGGCGGATGATGCTCTCGAAGGCTTTGACGGCTATGAAGAGCCATTGCCTGACCAGTCTGCTGAGCAGGAAACAGGTGGCGACGGAGGATTTGTTTTTGCCCGGCGGCGTGCCACAGCACCCGAAGCCCGTGCGCCGCAACAGGCCGGAGCGGATGCCGGCCCTGCGCGTAAAGAGACTCCGGCGTCCGAGAATACGTCCGGGTCTTCGAGAGTATCAGAAGCCGACGCCCGATCACATCTATCAGAAAAAATTGCAGCACTGGAGACCGCCATCGCTCGTACGGCGGACCAGTGGGAGCCGGACGGCAATGGCCGCGACGCTTACGCCGGCACCCGGGCGCCGTCGATGGACTGGCAGGACGGTGTTTCATTTGACGGCAAAGGAGCACCTTTGTCTGACGATGATCCGATCGAGCCGGTCGCGACTGTCGAAGGTGATACGGATGTGTCCTGGTCTGAAGAAGATCAGATTATCGACGAGGCAGCGCTGCGGCTTCTGGTCGGCGATATTGTCAGGTCTGAGCTGCAGGGCGAACTGGGCGAGCGCATCACGCGGAATGTGCGCCGGCTCGTCCATCGCGAGATAATGCGCGCCCTTGCGGCGCGCGACCTCGACTGACGAGACCTGACCGGGGCCTGCGGGAGTGTCCGGGTGCAGGGACGACACGGCCCAGGACACTTGAGGGCTTACAGCCGCTTCGCGTTTCGAGCAGACTGACAGCCGATCTCTGAGGAACGCCCTGATGAACACGCCTGCCCATCTGCTCCTGGGGGCTGCCGCGATGGCGCGCAGCGGAGACCGCCCGATCGTTCTCGCTGCGCTGGCGGGGGCGTTGCTGCCCGATCTGTCGCTCTATCTCATGGCCGGCGGCGCGCTCTATCTCTTTGCCGTTCCGCCACGCGTGGTTTTCGATGAGCTTTACTTTTCCCAGAGCTGGCAAACGGTTTTTGCGATCGACAATTCATTCACAGTCTGGGGCATCCTTGCCGCGCTGGCACTCTGGCACCGCAGCGCATGGGCGACAGCCCTTACAGGGGCCGCGTTGTTGCATTTATGCCTCGATTTTCCGCTGCATCATGACGACGGTCGGGCGCATTTCTGGCCACTCTCGGGGTGGATATACGAAAGCCCCTACAGCTACTGGGACAGAGGGCAGGGGGCGCATCTGGTTGCGCCGCTTGAGGCCTTTGTGGCAGTGGTTGCGGCTCTGGTGTTGTGGCGACGAAGGGTCGGCCCGTGGCTCTCTGTGGTGGTTCTGGTTCTTCTGGCGGCTGAACTCTGGGTCGTGCGCCAATGGCTCTTCGTCTTTGGCATGGCCTGAAAACGCACAAAAGCGCGCCCTAAGAGAGGGCGCGCTTTTGTGTAAAGAATTCAGCCTGTTGTTACGCGGCTTCGGCTTGCTGCGCGGCGTTGCGGCGCTCCGATTCCTCGCGTGACAGAGCAACAGATGTTCGCACACCTTTGCCCACGAAATCCATAAGGCCAGAGACCACACGCTCGTTGGGGTCAATGCCCGCACAGCTCAGTACCTCACGGCCATCACGGGACCGTGCCCAGCGGGCAATCTGCTCAGGACCATTGCCGTACTTCTTGTCGTCGGCGATGGCGTCGTCCAGTGCAGCCAGTACCACAGCTGCAAAAAGTTTGCGTGCACGATTGCCTTGCTCGTTATTGAAGGCTGTGCCGTCAACGAAATCTTTCATCTCGTCGTCCTTTCCATTATTCTTGCTCTTGTCTTTCCGGCGTGACGTCCCTTATGGAGGGTTTTGGTCGATTCGGATACCCTGTAATCGCATGGCCCGTATGCAAAATTTGCATGGCTTTTCGCACCTGCATCATAAGGTATGGTTGCCTTGTCACCCCTTTGTCCTGCAGATATAGGGTGCCTTAACAATTCAACAACCTTTTGCCACAGGCCGGACCCATGCCAAAAATTAACGGAAACGAAATTCGCCCCGGAAACGTTCTGGAGCACAACGGTGGTCTGTGGGCGGCTGTCAAAGTCGATCATGTAAAACCCGGTAAAGGTGGCGCTTTTGCTCAGGTGGAACTCCGTAACCTGCGCAATGGTTCCAAACTCAATGAACGTTTCCGCAGCGCCGACAAGGTCGAGCGGGTTCGCCTGGAGCAGAAAGACCAGCAGTTTCTGTATGAAGATGCGGGCATGCTCGTTGTAATGGACACTGAAACGTATGAACAGGTGCAACTGCCCGCTGAGCTTCTGGGCGAGCGCCGCCCGTTTCTGCAGGACGGCATGACACTCGTGGTAGAATTCTATGATGACGAGGCGCTCAACGCCACGCTGCCGCAAAAGGTGGTCTGCAAGATCGTCGAAACCGAACCGGTCGTCAAAGGCCAGACGGCTGCGAATTCGTTCAAACCTGCCGTGCTGGACAATGGCGTGAAAGTCATGGTCCCGCCCTTTGTGGGTCAGGATGAGGATATCGTCGTAAACACCGAGACGATGGAATATTCCGAACGCGCCTGACGTCCTTGAAAGTTCGCAGATTGCAAAGCCCCCGCCATGGCGGGGGCTTTTCTTTGTGGGGTGTCGGTTATGCGTCCGTCCGCAGGACGCGGGCCGTTCCCGCCTGCATCGGTTCTTTTGCCCGGTCATAGCGCAGGTACGCGATGGCCGCATCTCCGCTTCGGGTGAGCAGGGTGCCAGCCGGTTTGCCGGAAACGGTGATGTCTTCCCCGGTCTCTGCCGGCCCTTGCACAGATACCCGCGCCAGCCCCTTGCGCAACTCGGTTTTGTGTTTCATGCGGGCGGTAACTTCCTGTCCGACATAGCATCCCTTGCGGAAATCCACGCCGTTCAGCCGCTCAAATCCTGCCTCGAGGATAAATGTATCAGGCGTGAGTTCCACACCGCTTTGCGGGATAAGGTGCGCCACACGCAGCGCTGTCCAGTCCGTGTCGTCATCCTCCTGAGGTGTGTCCCGATACGCGCGCCAGCCCAGGGCCTCGTGACGCGGGTCGGCAAAGCCGTCCTCAGGTCTCTCTCCTGTGCCCCGGTGGACATGCAGGTCGACCGGCGCAATCGCGACATCGGCGCGCAGTTTGTACATATTAAGCCTCGCCAGCAGCATATCTGCCAGCGGATCCGCCACATCCAGCAGCACCACGTCGCCCTGGCGTAGCAGGAAGAAATCAGCGATGTATTTGCCCTGTGGCGTCAGCAGCGCCGCATAGACCAGCCCGTTTTTCAGCCTGGCAATATCGTTGGTGATCAGCCCCTGCAGAAAATCATCCACATCATGGCCGGTCAGTTTCAGGGTGCGACGTTTGGACATAGGGGTCTCCTCACCGGCCTCTGGGTGCCATATAAGGTTACAACTGCCAAGGGGAAGAGGCGTCAAGATATGCGCGCACCGATATCGGTTATCGTACCGACATTGAATGCAGAAACGCGGCTGGGCAGTTGTCTGGCGGCGCTGATGCCTGGGTTAGAAGCCGGGCTGATCCGGGAACTGATCGTCACAGACGGCAGCTCGACCGACGACACCGTTGCGGTCGCGCGGGCCTGGGGTGCGGAAGTGGTCAGCGGTCCGGCCTCCCGTGGCGGGCAGCTTGCGCGCGGCTGTGATGCAGCGCAGGGCAAATGGCTGCTGGTGTTGCATGCGGATACCGCGCTTCAGCCGGACTGGGTCGGGCCTGTGATCCGGCATCTGGAAACTGATCAGGCCGGCTGGTTCCGGCTGGCCTTCGGGGCCGGCGGGATTGCCGGGCGTCTTGTTGCAGCATGGGCCAACCTGCGCAGCCGCTCGGGGCTACCCTACGGCGACCAGGGGCTGCTTGTGCCGGCGGCCCTTTACCGCAGCGTGGGAGGGTATCGTGATCAGCCGCTGATGGAGGATGTCGCTCTTGCGCGGGCGCTTTCGGGGCGTTTGAGGATGATTGATGCCGTCGCGCAGACATCACCGGCACGCTATGTGCAGCAGGGCTGGCTGCGCCGCGGGGCCCGCAATCTGTGGACACTCACCCGGTATTTCTGCGGCGTGTCGCCGGCGCGGCTTGCTGAAAGCTACCGGCGCTAGCGGAAGATAATCGAGCTGAGTTTCTGCAAAAGACCCGACGTGGCGGGAACCGCAGGGTCATGGCGGGCAGCGGGGCCCCTGGCGCGGTTGTCGGTCACTGTTTTGCCGTCCTGAAACTGCAGGCGGTAGAGATCAGCATAAATGCCGCCCCGCTCCAGCAGTTCGTCATGCGCGCCTTCGTCCACAACGCGGCCCCGGTCCATAACAACGATCTTGTCGGCACCGCGTACGGTTGAGAGCCGGTGTGCGATGACCAGCGTGGTGCGCCCCTCGGCAAGTGTGTCGAGGGCTTCCTGAACCACCTTTTCGGACTGGGCATCGAGGGCGGAGGTCGCCTCATCCAGCAGCAGAACGGGGGTGTCGCGCAGCAGCGCGCGGGCGATCACAACCCGCTGGCGCTGGCCCCCCGAGAGGGCAGAGCCGCGCGGGCCCACGCGCGTGTCGAGACCGGCGGGCAGTTTGGCCAGAAAGCTGGTGACATGCGCGGCATCAAGCACGGGCACAAGGTCTTCATCCGAGACATCCTCGCGCCCCATCAGAATGTTCTCGCGCAGGGTTTCGTCAAAGAGCAACGCTTCCTGAGTGACGACCGAGTAAAGCCCGCGCAGATCGGAGAGCGAAATCGCATCGGTTGCAACGCCACCGATCAGGATCTTTCCGGCATCGGGATCCACCAGACGGGTCAGCAGGTTGAAAATCGTCGATTTGCCGGCCCCTGAGGCACCAACCAGCGCCGTTGTCTGGCCTGCCTCCGCGGTCAGGTTGAGATCTTCCAGAATACGCGCCTCACCATAGCTCAGTGATACGTTTTCAAGGCGGATATCCGGCGTGCCGGTGGGGGCCGCAGCCGGGGAGGCGGGAGAGGTCAGCCTGATCGGAGCGTCCATAAGTTCTTTGATCCGCTCAATGGAGGCGGCAGCCGTCTGCCACAATCCGCTGATCGCGCCCAGTCGCCGCATCGGGTCAAAGGCAAACCCCATGGCGGTGAAAAAGCTCATGAACTGACCGATGGATTTTTCGCCTGCGATGATCTCTGAGCCGCCATAAATGATCACGGCCAGAAAGCCGAAACCAGAAATGATATCGATCATTGCCGGGATTGCAGCGGAGCCAAAGATCGTGCGGACCTGGGTGCGCACATACTGATCTGTCAGGTTACGGTACTGGCGGGCCTGGTATTCTTCTGCACCATTAAGCTTGATCTGCACGATGCCGTGGAAAATCTCATCCAGCCTGTTGGAAAGCGACGCGCCCAGATCGCGGGCTTCACGGGCGCGTTTGCGCACGAAACGCTGTGCCAGGGCGGCGGGCATCACCAGCACCGGGATGCCGATACAGGCCAGCAGCGCCCAGACCGGGTCCACGCTGATCGCCACGCCGAGCAGCACAAACAAGCCAATGAAATCGCGCCCGGCCCCGGTGACGATGGCGCGCCAGACGTCATTTACAGCGTTCACGTCGGACTGAACACGCTGGATCAGAAACCCAGGCGGGTGAGACTGATGAAAGGTGCCGTCCTGCTGCATCATGCGGCCCAGCAGGTCATTGCGCAGGCTTGCCGCGGATTTCTCCGCGATGCGTGTCAGCAGGACTTTCTGCATGACGCCGGAAACCGCACGCATCAGGAAAATGCCGATGAGCACCGCGCCGACCACCGCCAGCATTGAGCTCTGACCGGCCACGAAGACCTGATCGAACATCGGCTGCATGAGCCAGGCGAGCGCGCCCAGCATTGATCCTTCGATGATCATAAAGAAAACCGCGACGGCAAGCGTGCCCAGGTGGCGGTTCAGGTACCCGCGCCACAACCATTTCATCAGATGGGCAGAAGCCTGATCGTTATCGCGCATCGAAAGCCTTTTTGCTGCGCCGGACCGCCGTGCCTGTCCGGTGATCTCCGGGTGTAGGCCTCTCACAGGGGCAAAGCAAGGCAGGTGGCGATTGACGCGGGCAACCCGGGGGCTAGTGTTGCGCCAAAGCAAAAGGACGGAATTTATGGCCGGCAAACCCAACCCTGCCGCAGGACGCGGTTACCTCGCGATCCCGGGGCCTTCGGTGATCCCTGAGGCGGTGCTGAATGCGATGCACCGGCCTGCGCCCAATATCTATGCGGGCGAACTGCCGGATATGATGCCGGGGATCACGGAGGATCTGAAAAAGGTCGCGCGCACAAAGCATGATGTGGCCATTTACATCGGGAACGGGCATGCCGCCTGGGAGGCCGCACTGGCCAATGTGATCGAACCGGGTGATCAGGTGCTGGTGCCGCGCACGGGTCATTTTTCCTGGGGCTGGGGCGATACGGCGGAAGGCCTCGGCGGCGAGGTGGTCAAGGTGGATACCGCGCTGGGTCAGCCGATGGATATGGCACGGATCACTCAGGCACTGGTGGAAGACAGCGCGCAGCGGATCAAAGCCGTGCTGGCGGTGCATGTGGATACTTCGACCTCGCTGCGCAACGATATTGTCGCGCTCAGGGCGGCGATGGATGCTGCGGGCCATCCTGCACTGCTGATGGTGGACTGTATCGCCTCGCTGGCATGTGATGTCTTTGAGATGGACGGCTGGGGTGTCGACGTGATGGTTACCGGCAGCCAGAAAGGCCTGATGGTGCCGCCCGGTATGAGCTTTGTCTTCTTCAACGACAAAGCGGCCGCCGTGCGCGAAAAGATGACCCGGGTCAGCCGCTACTGGGACTGGACGCCGCGTGCCAGCCCCGGGATGTTCATGCATTACTGGCACGGCACGGCACCCACGCATCACGTCTATGGCCTGCGCACAGCACTCGACATGATCCACGCAGAAGGGATCGAAAACATCTGGGCGCGTCACGAGGTTTTTGCACGCGCGATCTGGGCTGCCTGCGATGCCTGGGGGCAGCGTGGCAACCTGCGCATGACCGTTCGGGACCCGGCCCGCCGCAGCCATTCAGTTACCGGGCTGCAGCTGGAAAGCCCGCAGGCGACAGCGCTGCGCGAGTGGACCGAAGCGCATCTGGGCCTGACGCTGGGCATCGGCCTCGGCATGGCGCCCGCGGGCGATCCGGCGTGGCACGGGTATTTCCGTCTGGGGCATATGGGTCACGTCAACGGTCACATGATCATGGGTCTGCTGGGGGGCATCCAGTCGGGCATGGCAGCACTTGGCCTTGAGCACGGCCGTGGCGCGCTGGATGCCGCATCTGAGATCATTGCAGAGAGCTGATCAGCCGGGCGTTTTGCCGGCATAGAGCTGATCCGCCTGCCTGCGCCTCACTGCGACCCAGTTCAGCCAGTGATTGACGATAAGGCAGATAAAAACCGCCGCAACAAGCCCGTAGATCGCGAAAAGAAACAGCAGCACCCAGCCCAGATTCACGCCGAACATCACGATGCAGGCATTGGTAAAGTCCGGTGCACGACCCAGTTTGTGATTTTCCATTTAATGCCTCACAGGTTGGCTCCTGATAAAAACTATAGCCCTGCGCTGCGATCCGTCAGCAGTTTTCTGTGTTTTTTACCGCGTCGGGCAGGGCCTCTGCCAGAATTTCCAGCTGAGCAGGCGTTCCGCAACTGATCCGGATGCAGCGGTTTTGCGGTGCGACAAAGGGCATGCGCACAAAAACGCCCCGCGCATCCAGTTCTGTGAGCACGCGCTTTGCAAAATCTGCGTCTTTGCCACAGTCGATTGTCACAAAATTCGCAGCCGAGGCCAGCGGTCGGAGGCCACAGGCGCCTGCGATCTCGGAAATCCGCAACCGCGCAGAAACAATGCGCGCCAGTACCGAGCGCAGCCAGACATCGTCCTGAAGCGCGGCGAGTGCACCCGCCTGGGCTGCCCGGTTCATCCCGAAGTGATTGCGTACTTTATTGAAGGCGGCAATCAGATCGGGCGCGCCGATGGCATAGCCCACGCGTGCACCAGCGAGACCATAGGCTTTTGAAAAGGTGCGCAGGCGAATGAGGCGCGGGTCGTCCCAGGGCAACGGCACCTGTGCGGTTTCCGGCGCGCATTCGATATAGGCTTCGTCGAGGATCAGCAGAGTACCCGCCGGCAGGTCATCCATCGCCGCCGCAATCTGATCGCCGGTATGAAAGCTGCCCATCGGGTTGTCGGGATTCGACAGATAGACGAGTTTGGCGCGGGTTTCCGCAGCCTTTGCAAAAAGGCCGCTGAGGTCCTCGTGATCACCGTCATACGGCACTTTGTGAAGCACCCCTCCAAAGCCTGCCACGTGATAACTGAACGTGGGATAAGCCCCGTCTGATGTCACAACCGCGTCCCCCGGACCCACCATCAGCCGCGCAAGATAACCCAGAAGTCCGTCGATGCCTTCACCGACCATGATGGTTTCTGCGGGTGTTACCAGGTGGCGGGCAAGAGCCTCGCGCAGATCATAGCTTTCCGGGTCGCCATACATCCACAGTGGCGTTTCCGCCATGGCACGGATCGCTTCCGGCGAGGGTCCGAACACGTTCTCATTTGCGCCGAGCCTTGCCCGAAATCCCTGCCCTTTCTGACGCTCCCGGGTTTCGGGGCCGACGAAGGGCACGGTGTCAGGCAGGGAGGCGGCCAGCGGGGTCAGTCGGAAATGCGTCATGCCACCACTTAAGTGCACAGAGGTCACGGGGGCAAGAGCAGGCGTGCCGTCACGTTTTGCTGGCCCCCGGCATGCGTTTGCGGTTCTGTGAAAAAATCACAAATGGAGACCGCCATGGCCCGCATCGAGGTTCTGACCGAAGATCACATTGCCCGCGTCACGCTGACCCGTCCGGACAAGAAAAACGCGATGGATCAGGAGATGATTGATGCGTTGATCGCGGCGGCGGATCAGGTGGCGGGCTCGAATGCGCGTGTTGTGGTGCTGAGCGGGCAGGGCAGTGCGTTCTGCGCCGGAATTGATCTGGCGGGCCTTGGTGCGATGATCGGGCAGGACATGCAGGCGCTGATCGTGCCGCGCACCCATGGCGGGGGCACAACGAACCAGTGGCAGGAGGTTACGATGGCGTGGCACCGCCTGCCGGTGCCGGTAATTGCCGCTCTGCACGGGCAGGTTTTTGGTGCCGGCATGCAACTCGCTCTTGGCGCCGATATCCGCCTCGCGGCGCCTGACACCATGCTGGCGGTGATGGAATTGAAATGGGGCATCGTGCCTGACATGGGCGGTATGGTGCTGCTGCCGCGTCTTGTGCGCTCTGACGTGATGCGACGGCTGGTGTATACCGCCGCTCCTGTCAGTGCAGAACAGGCGGAGCGCTGGGGGCTGGTGACGGAAATTGCGGCGGATCCGCTTGAGGCCGCCATGGCATTAGCCGCTGAAATCGCAGAGAAAAGCCCGAAGGCGATCCGGGCGGCTAAGACGCTGATGGAGACTGCTGAGACGGCCGCACCGGACGCTGTCCTGATGGCTGAGGCGGAGGCCCAGGCCGGTCTTTTAGGCACACCTGAGCAGATGGAGGTCGTGGCCGCGCAGTTCGGCAAACGGGCGCCGGTTTTCAAATAGCACTACGGTTTGCAAAGAGCGTCAGGCCGGTTTGCAAACCGGGTGACGCGCCGGCGCTGCCCGTCTGCCGCGCGCCGGCTCAGCCCAGTTCGGCCAGCCGCGCCAGCGCCTCTTTCAGCTGCGTCTCTTCCTCTTCGCGCAGCGCCAGATTGGCACGGGTTTCCTCGACCACCTCTTCCGGCGCGGAGGCTGCGAATTTCGGGTTGTTCAGCCGCCCGCGCAGGCCGCCAAGCTCTTTGGTGAGCTTGCCCAGGGATTTCTCCAGCCGCGCCTTTTCTTCCGCGATATCAATGATATCCGCCAGCGGAAGCCCGAAGGAAGCGCCGGGGACGGCAAGCGATACGGTCCCCTTGGGGAAGCTCTCTGCGCGGCTCAGATCACCGACCCGGGCGAGCCGTTTGATCATCACCTCGTTGCGCGCCCAGGCGGCCTCTCCGGCGGCATCAATGTCGGTGACAACCAGCGGCACATAAAGCCCTGCCGGCACATGCATCTGCGCGCGCGCAGAACGGATCGCCTCAATCAGGCTGATCACCCAGGTGAGCTCCCGGTCGGCGTCCGCATCAACAAGATCGGCGGCTTTGTAGTCAGGCCAGTCAGCGTGCACCAGCATCTTTTCACGGGTGCCCGTGGCGGCCCAGAGCTCTTCGGTGATGAAGGGCATGACCGGGTGCAGCAGGATCATGCACTGGTCCAGAACCCAGGCCATCGTCTCGCGCGTCTCGGGTGCGAATTCGGCGTTGGCCTCGTCCTGCAGCAGCGGTTTGCTGAGCTCCACATACCAGTCACAGACCTTGCCCCAGACAAAGGCATAGGCCGCATTGGCCGCGTCATTGAACCGGTAGTTTTCGAGCGCTGCGTCGATCTCTTCGCGGACGCGGGCGGTCTCGCCGATGATCCATTTATTGACCGGTGCACGGGGATGCACAGGGCGTGCACCACCTGTGCACTGATCGTGCACCGTTTTCGCGCGATGCTCAAAAACCCCGTTCATCTCAGCAAACCGGCAGGCGTTCCAGAGTTTGGTGCCGAAATTGCGGTAGCCGGCGATGCGCTGCGTCGAAAGCTTCAGGTCACGCCCCATGGCGGCCATCGCTGTGAGCGTAAAGCGCACGGCGTCGGCCCCGAATTCGTCGATCATGTCGAGCGGGTCGATGACATTGCGAAGCGACTTGGACATCTTCTTGCCCTTTTCGTCGCGCACCAGCGCGTGCACATAGACGGTGTCGAAGGGCTTCTGCCCGACCACGGCGTATTGCATCATCATCATCCGGGCGACCCAGAAGAAGATGATGTCAAAGCCGGTGATCAGAACGGAAGTGGGGAAGTATTTCTGCAGCGCCTCATTGTCTGCGTCTTTCTCCGCGTTACCGGTCCAGCCGAGCGTGCCGATGGGCCAGAGGCCTGAGGAGAACCAGGTGTCGAGAACGTCGGGGTCGCGACCTAATTCAATGACACCTGATTTTCCGTCACGCGGCTTTCTTATCTGGAAACCAGGCGAGTCAAAATCTGCCGCCACGATCTCGAAATCGTCTGGATAATAATCGCGTGCTTGTGCAATCAAATCTTCGATTGAAGCAGCGCAGAATACCTTTGCATTCGACGTATCGTAGCTTTCTCCAAACCCAGCATCCCGCTGGACTCTCCCGGTCAGCGCTGAGTTGCCATCAGCGTCGGTTTCGCAAGTGGGCCCGTACCACACCGGAATCTGATGCCCCCACCAGAGCTGCCGCGAGATGCACCAGGGCTCGATGTTTTCGAGCCAGTTGAAATAGACCTTCTTGTCCTGCTCGGGGAGGATTTCCGTCTCGCCATTGCGCACGGCATCGATCGCGGGCTGCACGATCTGCGCGGTGTCCACAAACCACTGATCCGTGAGCATCGGTTCGATCACCACTTTTGAGCGGTCGCCAAACGGCTGCATGATCTTTTTGGCCTCAACGAGCGGGGCAAGCTCGCTGCTTTCCTGCCCGTCCTCTTCGTCGATCACCGGCACGCGGTGCATGACCGCGAGACCCTCGGCGGTGATCTGTTCCACAACCTTTTTGCGCGCCTCGAACCGGTCAAGTCCGCGCAGATCTTCGGGCACCAGATTGACGTCACTCACATCGGGCGCAGGTTGCTCTGAGGGCGACTGAAAGCGGCCTTCGGTGCTTTTGTGCATTTCGACCCACAGGTCCGCAATGCGCCCCGCCTCTTCGGCGGAGTCTTCGTAAGGTCGTCCGTCCGCGCGCATCCGGCCTTTGGTGTCCAGCAGCGCGTAAAGCGGAATGTTGTTGCGCATGGCCACGGCGTAGTCGTTGAAGTCATGCGCCCCGGTGATCTTCACCGCACCGGAGCCAAAGGCGGGGTCGGGGTATTCGTCGGTGATGATCGGGATAAGCCGGCGGTGCTCTTTCGGGCCGACCGGGATTTCACATAGTTTTCCGATGATTGGCGCATAACGCTCATCTGTCGGGTGAACGGCAACCGCGCCGTCGCCCAGCATGGTTTCGGGCCGCGTGGTGGCAATGGAGATATAGTCGCGCGTCTCGCGCAGGGTCTCATTGCCGTCCTCGTCCTTTTCCACATATTCATAGGTGGCACCGCCCGCGAGCGGGTATTTAAAGTGCCACATGAAGCCGTCGGTCTCGATGTTCTCGACCTCAAGATCGGAGATCGCCGTCTCGAAATGCGGGTCCCAGTTCACCAGGCGCTTGCCGCGGTAAATCAGGCCTTTGTTGTACATATCCACAAAGACCTTGATCACCGCATCGTGGAAATCGGGTCCCCGGCCGGCTTCCGGATCGCCCGGTGCGCCGCCCATGGTAAAGGCCTCGCGCGACCAGTCGCAGGAGGCGCCCAGACGTTTGAGCTGGCCGATGATGGTGCCGCGGGATTTTACCTTCTGCTCCCAGACGCGTGCGAGGAATTTGTCGCGGCCCATCTCGGCGCGCGTGGGCTCGCCGTTGGCGGCCATTTCGCGTTCGGTGACCATCTGCGTGGCGATGCCTGCGTGATCGGTGCCGGGCTGCCAGAGCGTGTCGAACCCGCGCATCCGGTGCCAGCGGGTCAGGATGTCCTGCAGTGTGTTGTTAAACGCATGCCCCATGTGCAGTGAGCCCGTCACATTTGGCGGGGGGATCATAATGGAAAAGGTCTCGCTGCGTGAGGCATTGGCCCCGGCTGCAAAAGCGCCGGCCTTTTCCCAGGCTGCATAGAGGCGGTCTTCGGCCGCTTTTGCGTCAAATGTTTTGTCCAGCGCCATGATCGCACCCTCATTTACGTGATGAGCGCTGATCTAGCGGAGCAGAGCACAAAGGGAAAGGTCACGCGTCGCGTTTTCGGTGCTGCGCCGGGCCCGGGCGTGGCCGGGCAGCCTCAGGCAGGCCTCGATGGCCTGCCTGAGGCTTCGCCTGTGCACCCGCCCGTCAGCCTGCGACGAGCGGCACCCTTACGCCTGGGCGCAGAACCTCCGCATCCCATGGTGGTCTGGCGAAAACCTCTTCTACGCGCGGTGCAAAATGCGCCAGCGGCAGCGTGTCGTAGTCCGGATCAAAGCTCGCCTGATCCCAGCGCTCGCAGAACGTCGCACAGTCATCAAAGTACATATGCCCCGCGTAAGCGTCACGTTTATCCGGATTGCCGCCCACGTGATGCCCGTAATAGATCATCTGGAAATCGCCGTGTTTCTCCACCACCCAGGCGCACTGTTCGCGCACAAAAGGCCGCAGGATCGTTGCCGCGTATTCGTCGTGGTTATATGGCGCAAAGATATCACCGATGTCGTGCAGCAGCGCCGACACGATCCAGTCGGTATCCGCCCGGTCCCGCTCGGCGCGCGTGGCCGACTGCAGCGAGTGGCCCAGCCGCGTGATCTGATAGCCCGAGAGGCTCTCATCAAGGCTCACCAGCGCATTCAGCAGCCGGGACGCGGTTCCTTTGGTGTATTCCACCTCGTGTTCGGTCAGAAAGGCGTAGTCTTCCGCCGTGCCGTCCTTCATCTGTGTGAAGCCCACGTGGTCCATTTTCGCGCTGCTCATGTGCAGATCCCTCCCGTAACCGGCAGGCCCCGCCAGCATGGCGTTCGCCCGGGCCTTAAAAACCACATCGTATTGCGCAAAGGCGACGGGCGTAAAGAGCCCGCCTGATTAATGAGATCCGACAAGGCCGCGGTAAAACGTCCCCGGGGCCGGCATAAGGCAAATCCTGCCACAGGTAGTCCTGCATCATGCCACCTGGCCATCGTGCGGTCAGTCGCTCCCGATTTCACCATCACGCGGCTTTTTGAGTGCCTCACGGGCTGGACAAGGGCTGGTGCGGGGCTACTCTCCCCCGCACAGCCTTCCCCCCTCAAAAGGACCACCTCCATGGACAAATTCGGCAAATCGCAGCCTGTCAAACGGGTTGAAGACGTCCGGTTTCTGACCGGTCAGGGCCGTTATATGGATGATATCGCCCCGAAAGGCGCACTGAGGGGGGTCGTGTTCCGCGCGCCGGTTGCGCACGGTGTGATCACCGGGCTTGATGTGAGTGCCGCGCGTGAGGCGGGGGGAGTTCGGGCAGTTTATACGGTGGACGATCTGGATGCCGCGGGGCTCAATATCAACATGAACGCCACTGTCGTGAAAAACCGCGATGGTACAGACGGTGCGGCCCCCGCGCGCCCGATCCTTGCCAAAGACCGGATGCGCTTTGTCGGAGAGCCTGTGGCTTTTGTGGTCGCGGATAGCATGGAGGCCGCGCGGGATGCGGCAGAACTCATCGAGCTTGAGTATGACGATCTGGACGTCAAAACTGATGTCGGTCCCGGCGGGCCGCTGGTGCACCCGGAGGCGCCGGAAAACCGCGCCTTTGACTGGGGGATGGGTGATGAGGCGGCCACCGAGGCCGCTTTTGCCAAAGCGGCCCGGCGTGTGTCGCTGGAGGTGGGCGACAACCGCATCATCTGCAACGCGATGGAGCCGCGCGGCTGTCTGGCGGAATGGGACGGCAACCGCCTGCATGTGGCGCTTGGAGCGCAGGGTGTCTGGGCGCATAAGGCACAGATCGCCCAGGCCCTTAACCTCGATCCGGAAGCGGTGCATGTGACCATTCCGGACGTGGGCGGCGGGTTCGGCATGAAGGCCTTTGCCTATCCGGAGTATTTTCTATGCGCCCATGCCACGCGGGAACTCGGTAAGCCGGTCGCCTGGATGTCGGACCGCACCGAGGCGATGCTGAGCGATAACGGCGGGCGCGATCTGACATCGCTGGCGGAGTTTGCTTTTGACGACAACAACAAAATCACCGCCTATCGGGTGCGCACCAAATGCAATCTGGGGGCCTATAATTCGCAGTTCGGCCAGCCCATCCAGACGCAGCTTTTCAGCCGGGTGCTGATGGGATGCTATGATGTGCAGACCACCTGGCTGCAGGTTGAGGGCTATTACACCAACACGGTACAGGTCGATGCCTATCGCGGGGCGGGGCGGCCCGAGGCGATCTATGTGCTGGAGCGGCTGATGGACCGCGCGGCGCGCGAGCTTGGCGTGGACCCGTTTGAGCTGCGCCGGATCAATTTTATCAAACCGGACCAGTTCCCCTATGACACTTCCACCGGCGAGACCTATGACGTGGGCGATTTCGCCCGGGTGATGGCGCGCGGGGCGGCAGAGGCGGATGTTCAGGGCTTTGCCGCGCGGCGTGACAGAGACGCAAAGACGGGACTGATGCGCGGGATCGGCATCTGTTACTATATTGAAAGTATTCTGGGCGATCCTTCGGAAGGCGCGCGTGTTGCGTTCAATGAGGATGGTACGGTGACGATCTTTGTCGGCACACAGAGCACAGGTCAGGGCCATGAGACGGTCTATGCCGGTTTCCTGGCCGATCAGACGGGTATCCCCGCGCATCTCATTGAAGTTGTGCAGGGTGACAGCGACCGGATTGCCAAAGGCGGCGGTACCGGCGGGTCGCGGTCTGTAACAGTTCAGAACAATGCGACACTGGCCGCAGTGGATGTGATGACGGAGGCCTTTACCGCCTTTCTCGCCGATGAGATGGGCGTTCCGGCCTCTGAGATCAGCTTTGATGACGAGCGTTTCCGGGCGGAGGGGTCGAACCTGACGCCGACAATGCTGGAGGTCGCTGAGATGGCGCGCGATGGCGGGCGCGACGATCTGCTGAGCCATGAGGCGCGCGCGAAACTGCCCGCGCGCAGCTTTCCCAACGGATGCCATATTTCTGAAGTAGTGATTGACCCCGAAACCGGAGTGACCACTGTGGACCGCTATTGCGTCGTTGACGATTTTGGCAACCTTATCAACCCGATGCTGGCCGAAGGTCAGGTGCATGGCGGGGTCGTTCAGGGCATTGGTCAGGCGATCACCGAGCAGGTTGTCTATGATACCGAGGGACAACTGCTCACGGCATCGTTTATGGATTACGCCTTGCCGCGGGCGGGCGACATTCCCCATATAAGTTTCACGTCCGAGCCGGTACCTTCGACCGCCAATATCATGGGGATGAAGGGGTGCGGCGAGGCCGGCACCGTCGGTGCGCTGGCGGCCGTCGCGAATGCGGTACAGGATGCACTCTGGGAGCGGGGCGTGCGGCAGGCCGACATGCCCTTTACCCCGCATAACGTCTGGGAGCTGATCAGAAGTGAGGACATCGCAGCGCAATAAGGGCCTTTTTGGCTGGCTGCGGGGCAGGATATGGCGCCGCCCGGCCAGCGATTTTGCGCCGCGTCGCGGACCGGTCACCCATGTTATCATTCTCGACGGGACGATGTCCTCGCTGGAGCCCGGCTGTGAAACGCATGCCGGGATCACATATAAGCTGATGCGCGAGACGGGCGGCAGGGTCTCGGTCTACTATGAGCCGGGTCTACAATGGAGCAACTGGCGCACGGCGATGGATGTTTTTGCCGGGCGCGGGATCAACCGCCAGATCCGCCGGGCTTACGGTTATCTTGCGTCGCGTTACCGACCAGGTGACCGCATTTACCTGATGGGTTATTCGCGCGGCGCCTATGCGGTGCGCAGTCTTGCCGGCATCATCGATCTGGTGGGTCTGCTGCGTGCTGACGAAGCGACCGAGCGCAATATCCGCGAAATCTATCGTCACTATGAAAACGACCCCGGCACTGATGCCGCGCGGGCCTTTTCATCGGCGCGGTGCCACGACACGGTCGCGATTGAGATGATCGGGGTCTGGGACACGGTCAAATCACTCGGGCTGAACCTGCCGTTCCTCTGGCGGCTGAGTGTCAAGAAGCACGATTTTCACAACCACGCGCTCAGCCACAACGTCAAAGCCGGGTTCCATGCGCTGGCCATCGATGAGACGCGCGTGGCCTATTCGCCGGTGCTCTGGTCAACGCCTGAAGGCTATGGCGGTCGGGTGGAGCAGATGTGGTTTGCCGGCACCCACGGCGACATCGGCGGACAGCTTGGCGGATATGAGGCGGCGCGCCCGCTGGCCAATATCTCGCTGGTGTGGCTGCTGGGCCGCGCCCAGGCCAGCGGCCTGCCATTGCCCGAAGGCTGGATGCAGCGCTTTGTGCAGGATGCGACAGCGCCGATGCTGGGCACTTTCCGGGGCCACGGCAAGTGGCTGGTGTCACGGCGCAAACGGATCCGGATGCAGGACAGCTCAGAACGGGTCCACGAAAGCGTCGGCCTGCGTGCAGCCTCCCGGCCTGCGGCGAAGCGCTGGATCCAGACCGGCACAACCGTCTGACGCGACGGGTCAGAATTCTGCCGTTTTGATGTGACATAACCGGGCGAGAGGTTGTGAAGGAGACCCTGGTGATCCGAATGTCATGTCTGGCCGTAGTTGCCCTCAGCGCCGCCGCTCCGTTATCCGCAGGTCAGCCCCTCAGCGAAAGCATGGTACAGTGCGGTGCGCTTTATACGGTGGCGGCAGGCTGGGTCGACAGGGACGGCACCCGCGAAAAGCTTCTGGATGCTGCCGAAGCCTGGGCAGTTTCGGCCGAGGCCCGCGCCGCGACCGAAGGGCGAAGCGATCCTGCGGGATATGTCGATGCCATGTGGCCGGTCAAATGCAGCGCATGGTCTCAAAAGCACCGCGCATATGTCTTCACAGGTGATTTCCGCGACTGGATGAGCTATTGCCGCGCGCTTGCGAAACACGAAAACGTGCCGCTGCCGGGGTCCTGATCAGGCGATCTTCATGATGATACAGGTTGTCGAGCCCGTGGCATAAACGCGCCCGTCGTCGCGCCCGCGGATAACGCCGCTCGCGACACAGGTCGATCGGCCCGCATGATCGACCGTTGCAGTGCAGATCACCGGTGTGCCCTGCGGGATCGCCCGGGTGATATTCACCTTGTATTCAAGCGTTGTATAGACAGAGCCCTTTGGCACCATTGTCATTGCCGCACATCCCAGCGCGGAATCCAGCAGCGTGCCGTACCAGCCGCCGTGTACTGCGCCGCTGGGGTTCAGTGCGCCAAATCCGGGCGTGCCGGAGAAGACGACGCGACCCTCTTCAACCTCCAGAAGATCGAGGCCGAGTGTTTCCGCGATCGGGGCCCCGGCAATCCTGTCGTCCAGAATACCCTGCATGAACTCCAGCCCTGACATGCTCAGGATCTGGTCTCGGGGTGTCAGGTCGTCAGGCGTTCTGGCGGCATAGGTCATGGGGCGCGCTCCGCTGTTGATTGTCATCAACAGTTAGAACGCAGCCCTCAGAGCCTCAAGGGTTTACGCAACGTCGCGCACGCCTGTCTCCGCCTGGGTGACCCCGAGAGCGTGGCAGATCTCACGCGTCAGCTCCGGCCGGTTCAGCGTATAGAAATGCAGGTTTTCGACACCCTCATCGACCAGCGCCGAGCACATCTCCGTGCAGACCGCGCGGGCCAGCAGGTCGTGGCGGTTATCGCGGATTGCGGTTTCAAAGGCCTGATCGAGCCAGAGAGGCACGCTGGTGCCGCAGCGCAGGGCGAATTTACGGGCGCTGGCCCAGTTGGTCACCGGCAGTATGCCCGGTGTTATCGGGGCGGTGATCCCGGCCTTTGCGCAGTCATCGCGGAAGCGCAGAAAGGTCTCTGCTTCAAAGAAGAACTGCGTGATCGCCTCGGCGGCACCTGCGTCGATCTTGGCTTTGAGCCAGTCAATGCTGGCCGCCTGGCTTGCCGCTTCGGGATGTTTTTCCGGATAGGCGCCGACGCGCAGGGTGAAAAGGTTCGTGGCGGCCAGCGCTTCGATCAGATCCACGGAATTTGCAAAGCCGTCGGGGTGGGCGGTAAAGCCGTCGCTGCCCTCGGGCGCATCACCGCGCAGGGCCACAAGATCGGTCACACCGGCTTTGGCAAACCGGCGCGCGGTGGCCATGGTTTCGTCGCGCGTGGCGCCCACGCAGGTCAGATGCGCCGCGACCGGCAGGCCGGACGATTTGCGCAGCGTGTAGGCGGCGTCATGGGTCAGATCGCGCGTCGTGCCGCCCGCGCCATATGTCACCGAGAAAAACCGCGGTGCCAGCGGCGCCAGTGCCTGGGCCGTTTCCCACAGGCGAAAGGATGCATCGATCGAGCGGGGCGGAAAGACTTCGAATGAAACAGCGGGTGTGGACATCGGAACGGTTCCTTATGATTTCGTCTCTTGTGCCATGAACGGAATGATGAAACAAATTCATAACTTTCATCTTTAATATGAGTTCGACATGCATATTGAGTTCAGACACCTGCGTACCATTCAGGCCATTCACGAGGCAGGCGGGCTCGCGCGCGCGGCTGATCTGCTGCACATCACGCAATCTGCCTTAAGTCATCAGATCAAGGGGCTCGAAGATCAGGCCGGCGTTGAACTGTTTGTGCGCCGCTCCAAGCCGCTGAAACTGTCGCCGGCGGGACAGAGGCTGCTGAAACTGGCAGAACAGGTGCTGCCCCAGGTGCAGGCGCTGCAGGATGAGTTCACCGGCCTGCGCGCGGGCAGCACAGGCCGGATGCACATCGCCATCGAGTGTCACGCCTGTTTTGAATGGCTCTTCCCGGTTCTGGAGAAATTCCGGCGGTCCTGGGCGGATGTGGACGTCGATATCCGCCCCGGTCTTGCCTTTGACGCGCTGCCGGCGCTGCTCAAAGAGGAGGTCGATCTTGTGGTGTCTTCCGACCCTGAAGATCTGCCCGGGGTCGAGTTTGTGGAACTCTTTGATTATGCACCGGTTTTTGTGGCTTCGAGCCAGCACACGCTGGCGCAGAAGCCTTTCGTCGAGGCGGCGGATTTTCGTGGTGAGACGCTGATCACCTACCCGGTGGAACGCTCGCGACTGGATGTGTTCAGCCAGCTGCTGATCCCCGCCAAGGTCGAGCCGGCTGCGATCCGTCAGGTTGAACTTACTGCGGTGATACTGCTGCTCGTGGCGTCAAACCGGGGCGTTGCAGTGCTGCCTGACTGGGTGGTGCGCGAGGTGAAGTATTCTTCTGATTACGTCACACGCCCGCTGACCGAAAAGGGTGTGACCCGCAGGCTTTATGCGGCGGTCCGGCATGATGATATGGAAAAAGCGTATATGCAGCACCTGTTGCGGCTTGCCGGCGAAGAGGCGCGCAAACTGCAGGCCCGCTAAGTCCGGTAACGCGCTTCAGCTGTTGCCGAAACGGCCTGCGAGGCTGTTGATCAGACGCCGCTCTGCCGGGGAAAGCTGTGACGGTTCATTACCGGCGGTCAGGCTTTCCGGGGCGGGCAGGGATGCTTCGATCTGCTCGCGGCTGGGATTTGCAAGCCGTACGGCCTCGATGACCTTATCAGCAGTCTCAGGCGAAGCATCCAGCGCGCCGGAATAGGCACTCAGGATTTTCTCCTCCGCGCGGGTAATGGCGGTGCGGGCGTCGACAAGCTGATTGACCACCACGGCGGCACGGGTCAGGGCGGCGGTTCCGGGCTGGTCCGTGCCGTTGGCACGGGCCGTACTGATTACCTGATTGGCCGGGCCGAGGTCAGGATACCCCAGGGTCGAGCGCGCCTGGTCGTCCAGAATGCGGTCGTCAATGCCATTGTCCAGTAAGGCCTGAGCATTGGCGATTTCGGTTTCTGACGGCGCGTTTCTGACCAGATCGTACGCTGCGGCCAGGGCCAGTGTTTCTTTCGCAATATCAAGATCTTCCTGCAGAGCCTGCATGGTAAAATCAGCGATGGCGAGGGCAGCGGCGAGACCGGCCGGTCCGCTGAAATTGCCGCTTGCGATGCGGTCAAGTTTGGCTTTGGTGCTGGCGTTGATCACACCGGTCACTGTGCCGAGATTGGCCGGGTGCATCGCGCCTTTGACTGTCGGACGCACGGCGGGCTTGATGCTTTCTTCGACCACCGGTGCGCGGGCGGTGCGGACGCGGGCAGTGCGTGCGCGCGGTGCAGATCCGGTATCGTTTTCAGCAGTGGTGCCTGCCCGGGCCGCCGTGGGTTCGGGTGTCGGCGCGCCGAAAAGTGTCTCGAGAACGCGGGCCAGCGCGGTGGTCCGCGGCGCAGTCGCTGCGCGGGTGGCGCCGTCTGACGGCACAGAACCGGTGGTTGGCGCAACGCTCAGCGTGCCGCTGGTGCCGGTCTCGGGGGCGGAGAACCCTGCATTGGCCTCGCCGCCGCCGCCGCTGTTATTGCCGCCGCCGGACCCTTTGATGTTGCTGCCGGTGGCGGGTGAGGTGCGGTCCTTGTTATGGCCATAGGCATTTCCGTTGCCGTTATTGCCGTTGCCGTTGCCGTTGCCGTTGCCGTTGCCGTTGTTCCCGTTCCCGTTGCCGTTGTTCCCGTTGCCGTTCCCGTTATTCTGGTTGCCGTGCGAATTGTCGCCGTGACTGAAACCGCCGTTGGCACTGTTGCCGCCGTGGCCGAAGGCATTTCCGTTGCCGTTGGTCCCGTTACCGGTGCCGCCTGCATTGCCGTGCCCGTTGCCGTTTCCATTGCCGTTGTTCTGCTGAGCCTCGACGGGACCGGCGGTCACAAACACCACCGCCGGCGCTGCGACGAGGGCAGACAGGGCGAGGGCAGAGGTGCCGATCCTGAGGTATCTCAACATATTCAGTCCTTTTGCGCAGACGAATTCCGGGCGCGATAAGCTGGTTTGCACAAATGGTTAACGGAGTATTAAGGCCACAATTTGTCGCGAATCGCCGGAAGTTGACGAAACTGTGACAGCCCTGGCGCAGGCGAGGGCGCCCGGGAACCGGCGTAAAGGGGGGCAGTCCGGAGGTGTGGTCAGCGTGCGAGACGTGCCGCCCGCCCGCCGCGCCGGCGGGTGATCCGGCCCGCCCGCCCTGGCAGTTCAGCGATGATGGCCCGACGGGCCTCGACACTCAGGCGTGACCACTGCGTGATCTCGTCGATGCTGCGCAGACAGCCGGTGCAGAGCCGCGCCTCGGGATGCACCACGCAGACCTTGATGCAGGGGCTTTCGATCTCGTCCCGTTTCCAGATGTCGTCGCTCATGCTCTGTCCTTATTGCGGCGCAATACGGCCATACGGTCCAGCGCCCCCTGCAGAATATACGCGGCTGCCACGTGATCAATCACCTCGGCGCGACGTTTGCGCGATGTATCCGCCTCAAGGAGCGCCCGTTCGGCGGCCACCGTCGAAAGCCGTTCGTCCCAGAAGGTCAGGGCGAGGTCAAACCCGTCGAGCCGGTCGATGTTGCGGGCGAAGGCGCGTGTCGACTGGCAGCGCGGCCCTTCGGAGCCGTCCATATTGCGTGGCAGGCCCAGGACGAGCCCGCCGATGCGTCGTTTATCCAGTACCAGCCGCAGTGCGGCGGCGTCTTCGGTGAACTTGCGGCGGCGGATGGTTTCGAGGGGCGTGGCCACCGACAGAAACGTATCGGAGACCGCCACGCCGATCGTTACCGTGCCCAGATCAAGACCGGCAATGGCCTGCAGGGGGGGCAGGGCGGCCAGAAACGCTTCGGTGTCCTCAAAGATCATTCCGCCACCTGTGCGCGCTGACCTGCGCGCAGCAGAAGATCAAGTGCGCGGGTGTCACCGGCAAAGACCTCCGTCGCGTTTTCATAGACGGCAGCGGCCTGGGACGTCTGTCCCAGCACGCCAAGTGCCGTGATCAGCTGTGCCCAGTCTTCGACCGGGCCGCCTTCAGTGGCCAGCCGGTCAGACAGTCCGGAGACCATATTGCCGATCATCTCCATGCGCTCTGCCGGCGTCATGTCGCCGGCGGCCTCGATGTCGGCCGCCGTCGGCCCGCGGCCGCCGCCGATTTCAGGCAGCTGGTAGTTTACCCCGGCGCGAAAAGCCATTTCCTCGATCTGTGCGAGAACCGGCGGGATCCAGGGCGCGTCTTCCGGCCCCTCGCGCAGCAGCCCGTCCCAGATCCGGAAGGCCGTATCGGGCCGTCCGACCTGTGACATCATCAGGCCCATATAATAGCGCGCCGTGCCGTTGCCCGGATCAAGGCTGAGTGCGGTCTGCAGCGCGGCCTCGGCTTCGGGTGAGACATAGCCACCGGCCGAAAGCACCAGCATATCGGCCAGACCTGCGTAATCCGTGGCCTCTGCCGCATCACCCTTGAGGCGGATGACCTCGCGCTGTGCGTCGGCTGCTGCGGGGAAGTTGTTGAGGTTGGCCTCGTTCTGGGCCAGCAGGATCTGTCCCTGCACATCGCCGGGCCGGTTTGCGACAGTCGTGCGCAACTGCTCCACGAGCGCGATGTAGTCGGGGCTGGCACTGGCGGGTGTCTGCGGGCGCGGCAGGCTGGCTTCGGCGGCTTCCTGAGCGGGGCGGCTGGCGCGGCGTTCGTCGGCCATGGCGATGCGGTCAGCAAGCGCCAGATCGCCGTATCCCGGTGCGCCGAGCTGCGTGTAAATCGCGACACTGCCGCCGATCAGCAGCACGGCAGCAACGGCAGCAACGATCTGTGGTGCGCCTTTTTTATCGTGATCGCCGGCCTGTTCCTTCTGAAGTGCCGCATCGGCGGCCAGAATACGGCGGGAAACCTCGGCGCGTACCCGTTCCGCATCTGCCTGGCTCACCACGCCGCGGGCGAGGTCCCTGTCAACCTCGCGCAGCTGGTCGCGGTATACGCGCAGGTCATAGGCCGCTGCCGGCTCAGTACCTCGCTTACGCGGCGCGCGCATCGCCAGCGCGATCAGCACAGCGACCACGGTCGCAAGCCCGCCTGCGATGATCCAGAATATCATGCCGTCCCCTCTGTCATGGCTGCAGATGTAGCCGCCCCGGCGCCGGACCAAAAGAGGCAAATGGCCACGGTGCTGTGACAGGTTGCTGCAATTGCGCCAGGTGTCGCAAACATGTCAGGATGTGACGCGCCGGGTCTTCAATTCTGCGCTGTTTCGCGCAGAAGGGTGGGGACTGGCGCGCCGGCGCGAATCCGGCATGTTTTTTCCCGGTCGGGGGTCTGTAAGATGAAACGCTATTCTGTTTTTGCTGTCGCGCGCGAGGCTGCACGGTATCACACCGGCTGGGAACGCGCCTGGCGCAAAGCCGAACCAAAGAAAAAGTACGATGTGATCATCATCGGGGGCGGCGGGCACGGGCTGGCGACGGCGTACCACCTTGGCAAACGGTTCGGCATCAAAAACGTGGCGATCCTCGAGAAAGGCTGGCTGGGCGGCGGCAACACCGGCCGGAACACCACCATCATCCGCTCCAATTACCTGCAGGACCCGTCGGCCGCACTTTATGAGAAGTCGCGCAGTCTTTATGAGACGATGAGCCAGGATCTCAACTACAACGTCATGTTCAGCCCGCGTGGCGTGATCATGCTGGCGCAGACCCATCACGAGGTGCGCGGCTATCAGCGCACGGCCCATGCCAATGCGCTGCAGGGCGTGAAAACCGAATGGATAAGCCCCACGCGCGTGAAAGATCTGGTGCCGATCATGAACATCGCCGGGCCGCGCTATCCGGTGCTGGGCGGGCTCTGGCAGGCGCGGGGCGGCACGGCGCGCCATGATGCGGTGGCCTGGGGCTATGCCCGGGCCTGTTCTGACATGGGCATGGATGTGATCCAGCAGTGCGAAGTCACGGCAGTGCGGCGCGAGGGCGGGAAAGTCGTCGGCGTGGATACCACGAAGGGTGCGATTGACTGCGACAAACTCGGGATCGTTGTGGCGGGCAATTCCGGTCACGTGGCCGGGCTCGCGGGGTTCCGGCTGCCGATCGAGAGTGTGGCGCTGCAGGCGCTGGTTTCGGAGCCGATCAAGCCCTGCATGGATGTGGTTGTCATGGCCAACACGGTGCACGGGTATCTGTCGCAGTCCGACAAGGGCGAGATGGTGATCGGCGGCGGCACGGACGGGTACAACAACTACACCCAGCGCGGCTCTTTCCATCATATCGAGGAAACCGTGCGCGCGCTGATCGAGACTTTCCCGATGCTGAGCCGTCTGAAGATGCTGCGCCAGTGGGGCGGCATTGTGGATGTGACGGGCGACCGTTCGCCGATCTTAAGCAAAACACCGGTGGAAAATGTGTTCATCAACTGCGGCTGGGGCACCGGCGGGTTCAAGGCAACGCCCGGATCGGGCTGGGCGATGGCGGAACTGATTGCGAAGGGTCACGGGCCGCTGACGGATGCTTTCGGGCTGGAGCGGTTTCGCGAAGGGCGCTTCATTGACGAAAGCGTTGCCGCCGGGGTGGCGCACTGATGTCAGTCGGGCATGCCACCGTCGCCGGGCCCGCCGCCGATGTCGGCGCGGTTGCTGCCGTCATCGGGTTTGCGCGAGGTGCCGCGCCACACAAGCAGACCTGCGCCGCCGACAAGCACGCCAAGGGCCATCAGATAAAGGGTATCCGACATCTGAGGCTACTCGCCACTGGTCTTTTTGCCCTCGCCCGCCGCCGAGCCAAAAGCGATCAGGTCGCTCACATCGACCTCGCGGCCGCCGCGGGCCTCTTTGCGCTCAGCAATCCCGCGCCGTTCTTTCACAAGCATGAAAACGGCAATTGCGGCGATCAGACCAAAGGCCAGAACGGCCATCATTTCCTTGCTCATGTCATCTCCTTTTTCGCGTCCTTCTGCGGACCGGTTCTCAGCATCATGGCACGGGCGCACCGGTTTGGCGAGGTCTCAACGGGTGCCGCGCTGCGGAACTATTCCATCGGTAAGTACGTTTGCATGCCAGTACTTACTTATCGCGGAGAAATGAAATGGCTGACCATACAACAACGACCACACCGGCTCAGACGTCGACCACAACAACTTCTTCGGGCGGCAATGCCGGACTGGCATTTATCGTCGGCGCGCTTGTCGTCGTCGTCGGTGTGCTTGCCTGGATCATGCTTGCCGACACCGGCAGTTCCTCAGGCGGCGATGTCACCATCAGCGTTGAAGGTGCTGCAGATGAAGCAGCCGGTGCCGCAGCCGCTGTCGAAGGTGCTGCTAATGCTGTTGAAGGTGCCGTCGAAGGTGCTGCCGAAGGCAACTGAACCCGCCCGATATTTAACAGGCTTTGCCGGTGTCCTTCGGGGCGCCGGCTTTTTTGCGTCTGCGCCGGCTTTATCTGAACGGAGTGTTTCATGCTGATCCTGACCTGTCCTGTCTGCGGTGTGACCGCCGAAGAGACCGAATTTCACGCCGGTGGCGAAGCGCATCTGAAACGGTACGGGCCGGGGAGTTCTGAAGAGAATTTCGAGGAATATCTCTTTATGCGTGAAAATCCGAAGGGCGTGCATTTTGAACGCTGGCGGCATGTCTATGGCTGCGGCAAATGGTTTCATGCCGCACGCTCCACGACCACGCTTGAGGTTTTCGGTGTTTATCCTGCGCAGACGGTTGAACCGCCGGCCGGACTGAAATCCGCCATTTCCGAAAAACAGCCGGGCTGGTCCTGGAGGGGCTTCTCATGAGTGAACGTCTGGCAACGGGGGGCCGGCTGGTCAACCGCGACACATCCGTGTCCTTTACCTTTAACGGCAGAACGCTGACGGGCTGTGAAGGCGATACGCTCGCCTCTGCGCTGCTCGCGAACGATCAGATGCTGATCGGCCGTTCGTTCAAGTACCACCGCCCGCGCGGTGTCGTGGCGTCGGGCGCGGAAGAGCCCAACGGTCTGGTGAACATGGGCGAGGGCGCGCGGTTTGAGCCGAACCAGCGCGTGACGACAACGGAGCTTTTCGAGGGGCTCACAGCGCGCAGCCAGAACCACTGGCCCAGCCTTGAGTTCGACGTCGGTGCGATCAACACGAAACTCGCGCGGTTTCTGCCGGCGGGGTTCTATTACAAGATGTTCATCCACCCCCGGCCGCTCTGGAAGCACGTCTATGAACCCTTTATCCGTCAGTCTGCCGGTCTGGGTCAGGCGCCCGAAGAGGGCGACGCGGATACCTATGAGCATTTCTATGCCTTTTGCGATGTGCTGGTGATCGGTGGCGGTGTCGCCGGGTTGCAGGCGGCGCATGCGGCAGCAAAAAGCGGTGCCCGTGTGATCCTTATGGAACAGACCGCAGGCTGGGGCGGGCGTGCGGTGGTCGATGGCGGCACGGTTGACGGCGCGCCTGTGGACAACTTCGTGGAACAAATCGTTTCCGAACTGGAAACAATGCCGGATGTGACGATGCGGACGCGCATGACAGGCGCCGGCGTTTATGATCATGGCTATGCGCTGGGATACGAGCAACTGCGTGATAACGCGCCGCAAAAAGAGGGTCCGCGGCACCGGCTGTGGCGCATCAGAGCGACACAGATCATCACCGCCACGGGGGCCATCGAGCGACCTTTGTCCTTTGCCGGTAACGATGTGCCGGGCGTTATGCTGGCCTCGGCGGTGCGGGATTATGTTGTTAACTACGGCGTCTCGCCGGGGGATCGCACGGTGGTTGTGACCAACAATGATGATGCCTATCAGACCGCGATCGCCCTTAATTATGCGGGTCTGACGGTCAAAGCGATCCTCGATGCGCGGGTGCTGCCCGAGGACAGCCCGGTGATGGAACAGGTCAAAGCGCTGGGCATCCGTGTGCTGATGGGCCACGGCATCGCGGCGGTGCAGGGCGGCAAGCGGGTGAGCGGTGTCACCGTCTGCAGCCAGTCCGGTGAGGGCGATGTGATCGAGGAGATCTACTGCGATACGGTAGCGATGTCGGGGGGCTGGTCGCCGGTCGTGCACCTGTGGTCGCACTGCGGTGGCAAGCTGGCCTGGGACGCGGGCCAGGCCATGTTCCGCCCGGATGTGGATAAAGCACCGACGGGTGTGGACGGTGCGCCTTTTGTGATGCCTGCCGGAGCGGCTAACGGTATGATGTCGCTGAGCGAAATTATGTCTGATGCGCATGCCGCGGGCCAGTCTGCCGCGCGTGCTGCGGGCTTTAAACCGGGCAGCCGGAAGGCCCCTGTGGGCGAAAGCGGCGAAGAGGCTCCGATGATGCCGGTCTGGCTGATGCCACAGGGCGCGCCCTATAAGCTGCGCTCCAAAGCCTGGCTCGATTATCAGAACGATGTGAAGGTCAGTGATGTGCAGCTGGCCGCGCAGGAGGGCTTTGAAAGCGTCGAACACGCCAAGCGATATACCACCCTCGGCATGGCCACGGATCAGGGTAAGCTGAGTAACATCAACGGTCTGGCCACGCTGGCAGGTGCTGTGGGTGCAGATATCCCGCAGGTGGGCACCACGACTTTCCGTCCGCCCTATACGCCGATTTCGATGGCTTCCATCGCAGGCGAGGCGCGCGGCGATGTGTTCCAGCCGCTGCGGCGCACGCCCATGCACGACTGGCATGACAGCAACGGCGCGCACTGGGAGCCGGTTGGCCAGTGGCGGCGGCCCTATGCCTATGTGCGGAGCGGTGAGTCGGTGGCGGATGCGGTCAACCGCGAGGTGTTCAACACACGGCAGAACCTCGGGCTGCTCGATGCCTCGACGCTGGGCAAGATCATCGTGCGGGGGCCGGATGCGCCGAAGTTCCTCGACATGATGTACACCAACATGATGAGCACGCTGAAGCCGGGCAAATGTCGTTATGGCCTGATGTGCTCGGAGAACGGGTTCCTGATCGATGACGGTGTGGTGGCGCGGATCGATGAGGACACCTTTCTTTGCCATACGACTACGGGCGGGGCGGAGCACATCCACCAGCATATGGAAGAGTGGCTGCAGACCGAATGGTGGGACTGGCAGGTCTATGTGGCCAACATCACCGAGCAGTATGCACAGATCGCCGTGGTGGGCCCCAATGCGCGTGCGGCGCTGGAAAAGCTGGGCGGGATGGATGTCTCTGCCGAAGGGCTGGGGTTCATGGAATGGGCGGACGGCACGCTCGGCGGCTTTAAGTGTCGGGTCTTCCGGATCTCCTTCTCCGGTGAACTGAGTTATGAGATAGCGGTGGATGCAGGCCAGGGGCAGGCTTTCTGGGACGCTCTGATGGTGGTGGGTCACGATCTGGGTGTGATGCCCTACGGCACGGAGACACTTCACGTTCTGCGCGCCGAAAAGGGCTTCATCATGATCGGGGACGAGACCGACGGCACGGTGATCCCGCAGGATCTGGGGCTGAACTGGGCCATCTCAAAGAAAAAGGACGACTTTCTGGGCAAACGCGCGCAGGAGCGCAGCCACATGACGGACCCGGACCGCTGGAAGCTGGTGGGGCTGGAGACGGTATCAGGGGGCGTGCTGCCTGATGGTGCTTATGCGGTGGGCACGGGCACCAATGCCAATGGCCAGCGCAATGTGATCGGACGCGTGACGTCAAGCTATCACTCGGCCACGCTGGGCCGGGGGATTGCCATGGGGCTGGTGCTGAACGGACCTGACCGGATGGGTGAGGTGATTGAGTTCCCGGGCACTGAAGGCGCGACATTCCGGGCGAAAATCGTCGACCCGGTGTTCTATGATAAAGAAGGGGAGAAGCAGAATGTCTGACCCTCTGTCCGCCCTGAACGGGGCATCCACTGCAACCGGCATCGCCGGGGTGCGCGAACTGCCCCTGCAGGGGATGATCACACTGCGCGGTGATATGGGCGCCGCGGCGCTGAAAAAGGCTGTGACGGCCGCGGTCGGGCTGAAGATGCCGGCCCTGGGTGAAGCTCTGTCGGACGCGGGGAAAACCGTTTGTCGCATGTCGCCGGATGAGGTCCTGTTACTTTGCGATTACAATGCGGCAGGAGACATTCTTCAGGCAGCACGGGACGCGCTTGGAGACACGCACAGCCTGGTGGTGAACGTGTCTGATGCGCGCGCGGCCTTTGAGGTCAGCGGGCCCTTTGCGCGCGAGGTGTTGGCCAAGCTCTGCCCGGTTGATCTCGCGCCCGGGCGGTTTGAGCCGGGCATGTTCCGGCGCACCCGCATGGCTCAGGTCGCCGCGGCCTTCAGAATGCCGGCAGCAGATACGTTTCATATCATCTGTTTCCGCAGCCAGGCGCGATATGTATTTGATGTGCTCCGGGTTGCAGCGCAGCCGGGCTCGGAGGTTAACGCATTCGGAGCCGCGACTTGACCCCCGGCAGGGTGCAATGCAACCATGAGGCGTCTGCGCGACTCGACTGAGCCGCGCACCCTGTCGCTGCCGACAGGAACTGGTTGGGGAAATTTATGCTGCGTTTACTGAGTGCTTTGGTCATCTGTGTTTGGGCCGTGCCCGCTGTGGCGGCGACGCCGCAGGGCATTCTGTACGATTGTAACATCACCGATAAGAAAGACCGTCTGTACTGGATCGCCGATAAAATCGCGATTGTGGCGCTCAACAGCGGCGAGGTGATGGTCTCAGATCAGGTTATTTTGCGCTTCAACGATACGCCGCTTGCGGCACAGATCAGCCGGAACAACGATCGAAAGATGACAATCCGCTGGACGCTGAAGAATATCAGGAACAGCAACAATCAGCATACCGCCGCCTTTGAATACACCGCCACCCTGTCGAAAAAAACCAACCGGATTTCCGTCCATGCCAGCCCTGACGGCTATCCCGACCGGTTTTCCGGCAAAGGCAGCTGCACGCCGCGCACCGAGTAGTCGCACAGATTAACCGGCTGCTGAGCGCGACAACGGTGTCAGGGACCCGTGCGGTTCCGGAAAAGCGGGTTATCGGAACTTTTATCTCTGTTAAACCTTGAAACAGGCGAAGGGTGTGCTTCATGTGGAAGTGTACCCATGAATTTTGAAAGGGGGCCCCGAAATGGCTTTTGAACTACCTGATCTTCCCTATGCGCATGATGCTCTGGCATCTAAAGGCATGTCCGCAGAGACCCTGGAATACCACCACGATCTGCACCACAACGCCTATGTGACAAACGGCAACAAGGCGATTGAGGGCACGGAATGGGCGGATAAATCGCTCGAAGAGATCATCAAGGGCACCTATGATCCCTCCGCCGTGGCGCAGAATGGCATCTTCAACAACATCAGCCAGCTCTGGAACCACAACCAGTTCTGGGAGATGATGAGCCCGGGCGTCAGCGCGATGCCCGGTGAGCTTGAGAAAGCCATCACCGAAAGCTTTGGCTCTGTCGATGAGTTCAAATCAAAGTTTTCAGCGGCAGGTGCGGGCCAGTTCGGCTCGGGCTGGGCATGGCTGGTGAAAGACACCGACGGCAGCCTGAAAGTGACAAAGACAGAAAACGGCGTGAACCCGGTCTGTTTTGGTCAGACGGCACTGCTGGGTTGTGATGTCTGGGAGCATTCCTATTACATCGATTTCCGCAACAAGCGCCCGGCGTATCTGGAAAACTTCCTCAACAATCTGGTGAACTGGGAAAACGTGGCCTCGCGCCTCTGAACCTCTTCCCGGTTTACCGACTGACGTTAAGAGACCCGGCGCATTCCGCGACCGGGTCTTTTTCATGTCCAGAACCGGCGTGCGCTGTTGTGTTAGCGGGTTCGTGACGGCGCCTGGTGGAGATAATGATCGCTACGGCGCGCCGGGGCTCAGCGGTATGTGTTCAGGCGCGACTGCATATCGTGGCAGGAGATCACGGCCCCGGCGATGGCTGTGCAGATCCGGCGCATTCTGGTGTACTGGCTTTGCATGGTTTCTTCCTCCGTTTGATCTGTTTTAGCCTGCCTTCAGCGGCGGCGATGTGAACGGGATCACAGAAATCAAAAAAAGATATAATTTTTTACAAATTGTCCGAATTTGTGGGAAAGCGGCCTGTGGTTTGCAGTCTGCGCGCGTCGGACGCACGCATTTTTCAGGCCCGGGCGTCAGCCGACTTCCAGGACAATCTTACCGGTGAAGCTCTTTGCGGCGAAGCTTTCCTGCGCCCTGCCGATATCGCGCAGCGGCCAGGTTTCAGCGACCAGCGGGCGGATTTCTTCTTTCTCGATGCGGGTAATCAGGTTGGCGAACACCCCCTGATCCGGCACGGTGCATCCGAAAAAGCTCAGATCCTTCAGATAGAGCGTGCGCACATCAAGCTCCACCAGCGGCCCGCCTACGGCTCCTGCAACAGCATAGCGGCCTCCGGGCCGCAGGATATCGAGCAGCGCGGGCCAGTCGGGCCCGGCCACAAGATCAAGTACGACATCCACGCTGTTCTGCCCGATCAGATCCGCAGGATTGCCTGAGCGGTCCGGCGTATCATCCGCCCCAAGTGCGCGAAGGGCGTCCGCCTTTGCCGGGCTGGTCGCGGCAATCACGCGTGCGCCGCGCGCCTTGGCCAGCTGCACCGCAGCCGAACCGACGCCCCCCGACGACCCGGTGACGAGAACGGTGTCACCGGCGCTGACGGCGGCGCGGGTCAGCATGTTTTCTGCCGTGGAATAAGAGCAGGGGAAGGAGGCGAGATCAACATCACTCAGCGCGCTTTGCACCGGCCAGGCGTGGCGCGCGGCGACACGGACGTATTGTGCAAAGCCGCCATCGCATTCTGATCCGAGAAACCAGGGATCCTGCAGGGTCGCGCCGTTCGCTTCTCTCAGGCAGGGCTCGACCATCACGCGCTCTCCGGCACGCGCCGGGTCCACGCCCGGCCCCGTGGCCGCGATCGTGCCGCAGACGTCGATCCCCTGTATGCGCGGAAAGGCCAGTGGTGTGCCGCCCCAGGAAGCATCTTCGGCGTCATTGTCTCCGCGCGAATACCAACCGACGCGGGTATTGATATCGGTGTTGTTCACACCGGCGGCGGCGACACGGATGATCACGTCGCCGGGGCCGGGTTGCGGGACAGGCAGATCGTCGCGCCAGCTCAGCATGTCCGGGCCGCCGTGCCCGGTCAGAATAACGCCGCTCATTTTATCGGGCAGGGACATGGGGGTACTCCGGTTTTCCGGGTGGGTATCGTTTCGCGTGACCTTCGGCTGAACTGCGTATGGCGTCAACGCTCCGGGCAGGGTGTTGCGCGCGTGGGTCTGTCGCCGCCGCCCCGGTATGCCGCGTCAGCCAGTCAGGGCTCAGGCCAGCGCTTTGCGCAATGCCGTGCGGCATTCTTCGGCATCGGTGACGGTCTGATAGAAGCCGTGCAGGCTTTCGGCCGCAAACCCCTGATCCGTCACATGGCGCAGCAAAGCGGTAAGAGGATCCCAGTAGCCATTTGTATTTACAAGAAAAACGGGCTTTTCGTGCAGCCCGAGCTGTCGCCATGTCAGGACCTCAAAAAGCTCATCCAGTGAGCCGGCCCCGCCGGGCAGAACCACCACTGCGTCGCAGTTCATGAACATCACCTTTTTGCGCTCGTGCATGGTTTCGGTGACCACATAGGTGGTCAGATCAGTTTTGCCGACCTCCCAGGCCACCAGATGCTGCGGGATGACGCCGAAGGTCTGTGCGCCTGCCGACTGAGCGGTGCGGGCGACTGCCCCCATGAGCCCCACATCGCCCGCGCCATAGACGAGACGCCAGTTCTCATCGGCCAGAACTCTGCCGACCGCTTCGGCGGCTGCCATATAGGCAGGGTCATTTCCGGGGCGCGAGCCGCAGTAGACGCAGACTGATCTGGGGGGCATATCGGATCCTTTCACGGCACGGGTCATGCCCCGAAAGTGACATGATGGGTTTTGACCCGTGTTAAAGCAGTTGCTATGTAGGCTCAATGTCTGCGCTCTGCTCGCGTAAGACGATACACAAAAAAGAGAAAACGGTTATGTTCGACAGGGGAGAAGCCGGTGGACGGGGTGGCTCAGGGCTGCTGACGGCCGGCATCGTGATTGCGCTTGTGATCTCTGCGGGTACGTATCTTGGCATGCGGCAAAGTGAGGGGCCGACGCAGGAGGAACTCTCTGCGCTTGTGGCTCCCGGCCGCGGGGACGCTGATGACACACCCGCGCCCGGCACGCCGTCGATGCCTGTGCCTGCCGCTCCGGCAGAGACGCCGGCGGAAGCGGCCCCGGAAGAAACCAGCAGTAGAGCCGGGGCTCCTGCCGGTGGCGACGAGACCGGTGAGACGGCCGGTGGGGATACAGCAGCAGAAGGTGTGGCGGGGAGCCCGGGAAACGTGCCCCCGGTTGTGCCGTCTGTTGATGAGGTGCGGGTTGACGGTGACGGCATACTGATCGTTGCCGGCCGCGCCGCCCCGGGAAGCCGGGTGCGCGTTCTGCTGGATGGTGCAGAGGCTGGCGTTGCGCAGGCCGATGCCCGCGGCGCATTTGCCGCTGTTGCTGTGATCGGGCCGTCTGATGCGGCACGGGTCCTGACGCTCGAAGCCATCGACGGGGATGTTGTGACTGCCTCGGCCGGCGAGGTTATTCTGGCCCCTGTCGCGGCGCCGATCGTGGTGGCTGAGGCCGCACCCGCGTCCGAACCGGTAGCCGGCCAGGGGGTATCAGGGGATGCCGGTAGCGGTTCCGGACCGCTGGTGCAAAGCGGCCCGGCGGCTGCGCCGGAAAAGGATGCGGCAGCAGCAGCCGGCAGCAATGCGGGTGCGCCGGCGACTGACATCGTTGCGGCCACCGACCCTGATGCGGGTCAGACCGTAGCACCTGACGCCGCAGACGATACCACCGAGACACCTTCGCAGGTGGCAGGTGGTGCCGGCGTGGCAGAAACGACCGCGAAGTCAGAAGCATTTCCGACCACCCCCGGTGCCACGGACCTGGCATCTGTGAGCACGGCGCCGGCAACTGCTTCCGGGGGCCCTGCTACGGCGGAGAACAGCGGGACGGTTGCCACCACTCAGCAGAGCGCGGGCGCAGATCCGCAAACGACGACTGACCCTGCACCCGCAGCCACAGCACAGGCACCGCAGATCCCGCAGGCGCCACAGACCGGCACCACCGCCCGGCAGGAGATCGCTGTCCTGAAATCGGATGCTGAAGGTGTGTCGCTTTTGCAGAATGCGCCCACGCCACCGGACAGCATTCAGCTCGATACCATCGGGTATTCTGCCGACGGCGTGGTGCAGCTTTCCGGCCGGGCCGGGAGGGACGCACGTGAGGTGCGTGTCTATCTCGATAACCGCGCGATCCTGTCGCTGCCGATGGATGCCGGTGGCATCTGGCGGGGCGAGGTGCCGGATGTGGATGCCGGCATCTACACGCTGCGGGTCGATGCCGTGAGCGCACAGGGGGAGGTCACCAGCCGCATCGAGACCCCGTTCAAACGCGAAGAACCCGACGTGCTGGCGGAAGCGCAGGCTGCAAACCAGCAGCAGGACGGAACCGTGCGCGCGATTACCGTACAGGCCGGTGACACGCTCTGGGCGATTGCGCGCGACCGGTATGGTGAGGGGTTGCTCTATGTTCAGGTCTTTGAGGCCAACCGGACATCGATCCGGGATCCGGACCTGATCTATCCCGGCCAGGTCTTTGATCTGCCGGTTGATAATTAAACCCGCAGGGCAGGTTATGCGTCCCACCGACTGGCCAAGCGGGGGGGAAAGGATTAGGTAACAGACCTTACCGCTCTGCCAGGAATATTCATGCCCTCCGACACCACAGCTCAGGACGATACCACCGCAGCGGACGAGCGCGCCGCGGAAGAGGAACGCCGTTCCGGTCTGCGTACGATCCGCAAGGTCATGCCCTACCTCTGGCCACAGGACCCGCAGTGGGTGCGCCGCCGGGTTGTTCTGGCCATGGCGATGCTCATTCTGTCCAAGCTGATCTCTGTCGCGACCCCGTTCTTTTACAAAGGTGCCGTGGATGCTCTCGCCGAAGAGGGCGTGCCGATGCTGGCTCTGGGCGCCATCGGGCTGACGGTAGCCTACGGCGTTGCACGGCTTATGACGGTCGGCTTTCAGCAGCTGCGCGACGCGGTTTTTGCCCGCGTGGGACAGCGCGCACTGCGGATGCTGGCGCTGGAAACCTTCAACCACATCCACGCGCTCAGCATGCGCTATCACATCACGCGCAAGACCGGCGGTCTGAGCCGCATCATCGAGCGCGGCGTCAAGGGCGTGGAATTTCTGCTGCGGTTCCTGCTCTTTTCCATTGGTCCGCTGATACTGGAACTGGCGCTGGTGGGGATCATCCTCGCGGTGGTGTTTGACCTGTGGTACCTGCTGATCGTTGCGGTCACCATCGGGCTCTATGTCTGGTTCACCTTCGCCGTGACCGAATGGCGGGTGAAGCTGCGCCGCGAGATGAACGACCAGGACACGGATGCCAACCAGAAGGCCATCGACAGCCTGCTGAATTTCGAGACCGTGAAGTATTTCGCCGCCGAAGAGCGCGAGGCGCGCCGCTATGACAGTGCCATGGCGAAATACGAAGTGGCCGCGATCAAGACCAATTACAGCCTTGCCTTTCTCAATTTCGGGCAGTCGTTTCTCATTACCTGCGGGCTCATCGGGGTGATGGTTCTGGCCGCCGTCGGTGTGCAGCGCGGCGACCTGACGGTGGGCGATTTCGTTATGGTCAACGCCTATATGGTGCAGATCACGGTGCCACTGAATTTTCTTGGCACCGTCTATCGTGAAATCCGCCAGGCGCTCGTGGATATGGGCGAGATGTTCAACCTGCTCGAACAGCCCGCCGAAGTGACCGATGCCCCCGATGCGCGCCCTCTTGAGGTGACCGGCGGACGGATTGAACTTGATAGCGTGCGCTTTGGATACAATGACGACCGTGAAATCCTAAGGGGCGTGTCGATCGTGGCCGAACCGGGTCAGACGGTCGCCATCGTCGGCTCCACCGGATCAGGCAAATCGACCATCGGGCGGCTTTTGTTCCGGTTCTACGACGTGGGTGGCGGCGCGCTGCGTATCGACGGGCAGGATGTGCGCCAGGTGACCCAGGAAAGCCTGCACAGGGCGATCGGAGTGGTACCCCAGGACACGGTGCTGTTTAACGACACGATCCGCTACAACATTGCCTATGGCCGCGACGGGGCCACGCAGGAAGGCATTGAAGAGGCTGCAAAGGCTGCGCAGATTCACGATTTCATCCTGTCACTGCCCGACGGGTATGAGACCACCGTGGGCGAGCGCGGGCTCAAACTTTCGGGCGGTGAGAAACAGCGCGTGGGTATTGCGCGCACGCTGCTCAAGGACCCGCCGATCCTGCTTCTTGATGAGGCGACATCGGCGCTGGACAGCGAGACAGAAGCCGAAATCCAGGACGCGCTGATGCACGCCGGTCGCGGGCGCACCGTCCTGACCATTGCGCACCGTCTGAGTACGATTGCTGAAGCCGATCGTATTGTGGTGCTGGAGCAGGGCGAGGTTATCGAGCAGGGCACCCATGACGACCTGCTGGTCAGGGACGGACGCTATGCGCAGCTCTGGCGGCGTCAGCAGAGCGAAGAGGCGGTATAGCGCGCGACGCGACAGTGCGGGATGTTTCCCCCGCAGGCCTGGCGGTTCCGGGCCCGGGAAAAAGATGCATCGAGGTCCGTCAGACAGGAGGTCTGATCTTACCGGTTCAGCCAGGCATCAGAACGGCTCGATATGATCGGCTGAGAGCGCATAGGCGATATCAGCAAGCTGAGTGGAGGTTGATGCTGTACCGAACATACCGGTGACATTCACCGGCTCAAAAAGCCCGGTGCTTTCAAATGGCTTTTCCGTCGTAACAAACACAAGCTGGTTTGCCGGTGGTGGCGGGACGTGAACACATGCCCCGACGAAGGGCACAAGGATAAATGCGGTGACGCCCGTGCGGGAATAATCAATCGGTACAACGAAGCCGGGCAGGCGGACGATTTCCCCGTTCCACTCTGTGCGCACCCCCTGTGAGGGCGGCTGCTGGCCTGACATGTCCGGGCCGTCGTGCTGTATCAGGCCCTGAAGGGACGGTGGGATTGCGGGCTGACCTTCGGGCACCAGATCGGTCCAGTTCAGATCAATGTAGTCGCGGGCGACAGCCCCTTTTCCGGACAGGATAAGGGCGCCCAAAGCTGCCAGAACGGCACGACGGTCCGGAGCAGATTTCACCATTCGAAAGCCTCGATTTTGTCAGCTGCCATTGCGTATCCGATGTCTGCAACGGTAGTGGACTGCAGCTCGTGAGTTATCAGGCCGGTCACCCACACCGGATCCCACATTGTGTCCCCGGGCCAGGGTGTTTCACTCTCAACAAAAACCAGCTGGTTGGCGGGAGGCGGCGGCGTGTGAATGCAGGCGCCGACATAAGGCACCATGATAAAGCTCGTCACGCCCGCGGCCGATATATCGATGGGCAACATGTAGCCCGGCATCTTAATATATGCGCCATCCAGTTCACTGTTCAGTCTGGTGGCGTTTTCATCAAACACAGGCAGCCAGGTGTCGTTTACCGGATCGATCTCGCCTTCACCGATAATTTCGGAATAGGGAACACCGGGCGGGATAAGATCGTCCCAGCCGACAAGGCGCGCAGTGCTGGCAAAACCTGCGCCCGGTGCCGCTGCGAAGGCTGCTGAGAGTGCGATAATCTCGCGGCGGGACAGTGTCATACTTTCATATCTCCCGGTTAAATTCTCACCATCATACCATCCGCGAGGGACATACGGTAGGCTCTGACAGCGGGTACTATGCTCACAATTGCACCAGCGCAGACGACGCCTGCGAGAACGGTAAACTCACGCAGTGTGGGGGCTTCGACCGGCAGCCACAGGCCGAACGCCCTGTCCACGACCGGCTGGGCGATTGCCAGTCCGGTATAGAGCAGTGCAAGGCCGAGAACCGCGCCCAGTGCAGCCATCAAAGCAGCCTCAAGCACCAGCAGGCCGGTGATGGTCCGGGGCCGCGCGCCCATCGCGCGGAAAATCGCCATTTCGCGGCGGCGCTCGTTGAGGCTGGCAAATATCGTGGCCATCATGCCGATGAGGGCCGTGACAACGACCATGCCGGAGACAGCAAT
This sequence comes from Roseobacter ponti, assembly GCF_012932215.1. Lineage (GTDB taxonomy): Bacteria > Pseudomonadota > Alphaproteobacteria > Rhodobacterales > Rhodobacteraceae > Roseobacter > Roseobacter ponti. The sequence goes on from NZ_CP048788.1 coordinate 1,126,795, forward strand.
CAGCGCGGTTTCCGCGATCCCGACGATCTGCCAGAGTTCCTGCAGAGCCACACCGGGCAGGATCGCCAGCAACGGCTCCTGAGGATACTCATTGATAGCGCGTTGCAGACCGAATACCTGAAGACGGCTTTTCACGCCGATCAGGGCGGCGGTGACCGCCTGAGGCTCCAGATCCATCTGCCGGATCACTTCGGCTGGTGTGGACCGGCCCGGTATTTTCGCTCCGCTCTGCCAGTCGACGTGAATGGCCTCGATCGCTTTGAGGCTGACGATGACGGTGCGGTCGACCGGCGTGCCGGTCTTGGCGAGGATGCCGGCGACGCGAAAGGGCTGATCTTCGTGATCGATAAAGGACGCAAGCCCGTGCGCCACGACAATCGGATCGCCGGTCTCATAGCCAAGGGTTTCTGCGACGTCCGCTCCGATGACTGCATCAAAGAGGTCGTCCATGACCTGGCCGTCGCGTATCACCAGCGACTGACCGGAGCGGTATTTATAGCGGTCAAAGAACGCGGTTGTGGTGCCCATGACGCGGAACTGGCGGTGACTGTCCCCCAGTGACACCGGCACAATCCAGTCCACTTCCGGGCGGGCTTCGATGTCGCGGTAGCTTTCCCAGGTCATGTTACTGGTCGCATTGCCGATGCGAAAAACCGAATACAGCAAAAGCTGAACCGATCCGGACCGCGCGCCGACAATCAGGTCTGTGCCCGAGATCGTATCCGCAAAGCTGGCTTTCGCGCCGGTGCGTACTTTCTCAACCCCCAGAAACAGGGCGACGGAAAGGGCGATGGCAAGAACTGTCATCGCTACTGTGAGCGCGCGCGCCATCAGCGAGGCAAAAGCAAGCCGCAGGATCATGCGGCCTGGCTCTGTGGTGTCACGACGTCTGACATTTCGACAACCCTGTCGAACTGACCGGCAAGTCGGGCGTCATGACTGACCATCAAAAGCGTACTCCTGTGGGCGCGGGACTGTGCAAAGAGCAGATCCAGAAAGGTCGCCTGAGTTGCAGCATCAAGAGCTGAGGTCGGCTCGTCCGCGACAATGAGCGGCGGCGCTCCGATGAGGGCGCGGGCGGCGGCCACGCGTTGCTGCTGTCCCACACTGAGCGTGCCGGCCCGGGCTTTGACAGTATCCGGCGGCAACCCGAGGTCATCACAGAGGTCTGCGGCGGCCTGGTGCGGGGAGGCGAGGCGACTGCGGCGCACCGGCGCAAATCGCAAAGGCAGGAGTATGTTATCGAGGACGCTGGCGTAGGGCAGCAGGTTGAACTGCTGAAAGATCAATCCGATCTGTTCGGCCCGGAAACTGTCCCGCTGTCCTGCCGACAGGGTTGCGATATCGGTGCCGCCGACTGAAACACTGCCCGACGCGGGCGTGATTGTCCCGCAGATCAGGGACAGCAGCGTGGACTTTCCCGATCCGCTTTCCCCCAGCAGCAGGACGGTTTCACCGGCTGCAATCGCAAAGCCGGGGATTTCCAGCCCGAAAGACGCCCGACCCGGCCAGCGGTACCGGACGTCATTCAGGGCAAGGATCGGGTTCCTGGTCGTCACGTCCCGGCGCCGGCTCAGAACATACCGCGCAGATCGAGTACCGGCGCATCACGTGTGACCTCGAATGCAGAGGCACCGGTGTCGGAAATAACCTGCACTTCAAGCTCCAGCGCATTCGGGAAGGTTGCGAAATAGGCAAACTCAATGACCGATGCCGCCGCCGGGTCCGCGCAGTTCAGAAGGTATTGCGCATGGAACTCTGTGTGACCTGCCTCATCTGAATGTGCGGCGTGATCTTCATCGGTATGCTCTGCATGGTCCTCGTGCGCATGTTCGTCGTGGGTGTGATCGTCATGCGCGTGTTTTTCGTCGTGATCGGCGAGCGCTTCCTGGCTTTCCAGTTCCGCGCTGGCCTGGACGACACTGCATCCGGCGGCTTCGGGCAGTGAAAACAGGTCAAGCGGACGGGCGAGCATTGCCACAGCACTGTCCGTTTTTGCCCGGTCCGCGGTGCTTTCTGCAGCATACTCAAACCCGACGATATCCGCACCGGGCGCACGCAGTTCAATTGCGATCTGACTGCCGTCAAACGCAATATCGAGCTGTCCGACCCCGTGTTCATGGGCATCAAGCTGGCGGGTTTCTTCGGCGGTGGCTGCCGCGGCGGTCAGTGATATCAGAAGGGCGAAAGGAAGAGATTTCACAGATGCAGTCCTTTTTAAAAGAAGAAGGGGTTAAGCGGCACAATCCCGGCACTGCCCGTGCAGCTCAACGATATGCCGTGTTGCATTAAAGTCAGATTGTTTTGCGATTTCAGTGAGATGTGGCAGCAGGGGGGTGCCATCGTGTTCCTGTACTGTCCCGCAGTCTGCGCAGATTGCGAGCACGGGAACTGATGCTTTGTGATCGCACCGGCAGGGTACGAAGGCCTTGATTGATTCCAGCTTATGCGCCCGGCCCTGGTCAGTGAGTGCTGCGAGCGTCCGGTAGACCGTCGGTGCTGCGAGATCAGGTTCGGCCTGTTTCATCTGGTCGAGGATGGCATAGGCCGTCATGGGTTTTTCATTCCCTTTCAGGACCTCGAGGACATCTGACTGACGTGTTGCTGCCTGTTTACGCATGCCTGGTATTCCTGTCCGGGTCGGGAGTTAGTTATTTTATAAAATAACATATCGCATCGCTTCAGTGTAAACGCAAGCGCGTGAGTGGCTGTCGGAGGCCCGAAAGCGGGAGTCTGCGCACAGCGCGGTCTGTTTGTGCTGAAAGAAATGGCGCGTTTGGTTGTCTGAACCGGCCTTCGATGCGTTCAGTACATATGCTTTCCGTCCGGGATCGCGTCCGGTACCCGGCGGACGGCGATGAAGGTCGCAGCGCCGGCAGTTCGAACCTGCGGGCGCTGCGCCTGCATAAACGGCTTTACTCCGCGACGGCCTTGCCGGTGAGCTTGTCCAGCGCGCCGGTCATCATGCGGATGTATTCAGCATCGCCGGGCAGCCCGTGCGTTTCAGCGAGGCTCGCCGGCGCGTGATAGGCTACATGCACAACGCCTTCGGCATCTGAATAGACCAGCACCCGCAGCGGCAGATCGAGACCTGCGGTCTGTCCGTCGAGCATCGCCGGGGTGCCCAGCTTCGGATTGCCGAACATCAGCATCTGCGTCGGGCGCAGGTCCATATCGACTTTCGCGGCGCCTGCTGCGTGATCCACGCGGGCAAAGACTGTGGCGCCCGCACCTGTCACGGCAGCTTCGAGCCGGTCCATTGTGTCGGAGACCGAATGCGGGCTCGTGCGCGTGATCATGTCGGCGGCAAAGGCCGTCGCAGCCGTTGTGAGGGTGAGGCCGATGGCCAGCAGGGAGGATCGCAGCATCTGTCAGTTCCTTTGTGCAGTGTCAGATGCAATATAGCGCAGGATCAGCCCGCGTCGCGTCACGACCCGGTGAGCGGCGCTATTCCGCGGCCTGGAGCGGGGCGGTCTTAGCCGGCGCATCCTCTTCCCAGATGATCTCCTGAAAGGCCGCGCGTCCGGCATCACGTTGCAGTGCCCAGTCGCGGGCGGCCCGGCTGGCGCGGCCCATCGAGAGCTTGGCCAGCATGGTCGCAATCCAGCGGACGTAGGTCGTGGCCCAGACGCGGATCGCCAGCATCGAGGGTGTGACGACCAGCGTCAGCACTGTGGCAATCCCGAGCCCGAAGACAACCGCTGTGGCAAGCTGTTTCCACCAGAGCGCTGTGGGGCTGTTGATGGTGTAACCACCTTCGGCGAAGTTCAGCGAGAGCCCGAACATCATTGGTGCCAGTCCCGCCATCGTGGTGATCGTGGTCAGCAGCACCGGGCGGATCCGTGCCTGTGCAGTGCGGATAATCGCCTCAATCCGGGGCATGTAGCGTTCGTATTCCTGATAGGTATCGATCAGAATGATGTTGTTGTTCACCACAATCCCCGCCAGCGCCACGATGCCGGTGCCGGTCATGATGATCGAAAAGGTCTGGCCCATGACGATCATCCCGATCAGCACACCGGTGGTCGAGAGCACCACGGCCAGCAGCACGAGCAGCGCATTGTAAAAGCTGTTGAACTGCGCCAGCAGGATGATGAACATCAGCCCCAGGGCCGCGGAAAAGGCGGTTTGCAGGAAAGCCTGACTTTCGGCCTGCTCTTCCTGATCGCCGGTCCACTCATAGGCGATGCCGTCGGGCAGGGGCCGCGTGTCGAGCCAGTCCGTGAGCACGCCGATGCGCTCGTTGGCATTCACCGCGATAAGACGCAGCGTACCGGCGGTGACCCCGGCCTGCAGGTCGCGCCCGCTGGTGTCATTGCGATCGGTGATGCGGAAGGTGCTGCCATCGGGTGCTGTGAAATTGGCGTCCGTTCCCGCAGGACGCAGCATGGCAAGTGTTGTGGTGACCTCTTCGGCGCCGGATGTGTCGGTCTCCACAATCTTCATCAGCCCCGGCGCCACATCGGCTTTGACGTCGAAATAGCGTTTCTGATCGATACGGTTGATCTCGGCCAGTTTCGGCACCGGTGTGCGGGTGATGAAGTTTGACAACGGCACGAGGCCGTCGGCGGTGCGCACCTTGAGCGTGTCGAGGGTGGAGAGCAGTCTGTCTTCGGCGGGAAGGCGTACGCGGATGTCGATCTCTTCGTCCGAGCTGTCGACCCGCATGGTGTCGAGCGTGAGGCCGCGTGTCACAAGCTGCACCATCGCACCCACCGTGGCCACATCGGCACCATAGCGGCCGGCCTTTTCCACATCCACGTCGATCTGCCAGTCGATGCCGGGCAGGGGGCGGGTGTCTTCGATCAGCGTGAGCCCGGGGGTGGCCTCGAACTTTTCGCGCGCGATCCGGGCGGCCTCTGTCAGGTCGGTGAAGTTATCAGCTTTCAGGCGCAGATGCACCGGCTTGCCGGAGGCCGGGCCCTGGGCAAGTTCGCTGATCTCGATGCGCACGCCGGGCAGGGTACTGAGCGCCTCGGTGAGTTCGGCGATGACGATATTGCCGTCCAGCTCGGGCCGGTCCGCGCGGTCTTCCCAGGGGATGGTTTCGAACTGCACCTGGCCGATGGTGTCCTTGGGTGTGGCCGCGCCGCTGGTGTCGGTGTTGAGCCCGCCCTGGCCGGCAAAAGAGAAGGCGTTGATCACGCCCGGATGGGCCAGCACGATGTCTTCGGCCTGGCGGACCAGTGCGTCTTTCTCCGCAAGACTGAGGTTGCCGCGCGCCAGCACATAGGCGATGCCCTGCTCGGGTTCTGATTCAACAAAGAACTCCACGCCATTGTTGTTATTGGTGAAAAAGATCAGGACGGTGCCCACGAAGACAAAAACCGTGCCCGCCATGACCAGCGGCATGACCGGGTTGCCGGCAATGGCCGCGATGGCGTGACCAAAGGGCGAGCGGCGGTACCCGGCATAGATCCGGTCAGGCTCGGCGCGGAACAGGCGCGCCGTGACCCACTGCCCCCAGCGTCCGGCACGTGTAATCAGCGCAAAGAGCGCGATCAGACCAGCGAGAAATCCGCCGATAGCCACAGCCAGCAGAGCAGTTGCCATGAGAATGTGCAGGAACACGAAGATGAAAGTCGGCACGACCGAGCCCAGAAGGTTCAGCCCGTCCATTCCGGCAAACTGCGCGCCGATCCCGTCAAAGACCAGGGGCATCAGGGCGGCAGCGGCCATCATGATGCCGGCAATGGGAAAGAGCGCCAGATGCAGATACCAGCGCAGCCCGGCCACCGCGGACATGTAATCGGCCATCCAGCGTTCGAGCCTGCCGGTGACGCCGCCCATCACGGGCAGGTAAATCAACGCCACAACGAGGCTGGCCGAGAGCACGAAAATGAGCGTGACCGGCAGCATGCCCATGAACTCACCCGGCACACCCGGCCAGAAGAGCATCGGCAGGAAGGCGCAGAGCGTTGTGGCGGTGGAGGAGATGATCGGCCAGAACATCCGCTTGGCCGCCTCGACATAGGCCTGCATGGGGCCGGAGCCCTCGCTCTGGCGCTTGTCGGCGTACTCCACGACCACGATGGCACCATCAACAAGCATGCCCACGGCGAGGATCAGACCGAACATCACAATGTTGGAGATCGAGATGCCCATGAGTGCCAGAAAGGCAAAGCAGAGCAGGAATGAGGTGGGGATCGCAAAACCTACCAGCAGGGCCGCACGCACGCCGAGGGCCGCCAGCACCACGATCATCACCAGCGCGATGGCGGTGAATACCGAGCCCAGCAGCTGCTGGACCATGGCATTCACGATGCGCGACTGGTCGTTTGACGTGCCCACGGTGACCGCGGCCTGCAGGCCTTCGGGCCAGCTTTCGCTTTTTTCGGCGACCATGTCTTTGACGAGCGCTGCGGTGTCGATCAGGTTGAACCCTTTGCGTTTCACGACCTGAAGCGCCAGCGAGCTCTCGCCGTTAAAGCGCGCGGTGCCGTCGCGGTCTTCAAAAGTCAGGTTGATCTGGGCCAGATCACCCAGGGTCACAACCCGGTCGCCGTTGGTCTTGACCGGCAGGTTATAGACGTCGCGCGGGTCGTCAAAGGAAGAGGGGATTTTCACCGCAAAGGTACCCTGTGCCGTCTCCACCTCGCCCGCGGCGATCAGCTGGTTGTTGTTCTGAACGGTGTTGATGAGCTCACCCGCAGTGACGTTATAAGCCTCAAGCCGCAGAGGGTCGATCAGCACCTCGAGCATCTCGTCACGGCTGCCGGCGATGCCGGCTTCCAGCACCGCATCGACCGCTTCGAGGTCATCCTGCAGATCGCGCGCGACGCGGTTCATCGTGCGCTCGGGGACAGGCCCGGTGAGGTTCACGATGATGATCGGAAACTCGGAGAAATTGATCTCATTGATCTTGTACTGGTCCGCGCCGTCGGGAAATTCCGCTTCGGCCTTGCTCATCGCGTCTCGCACATCCGCGAGGATCTGGGTCTTGTCCCAGCCGAATTCGAACTCCAGCACCACACCGGCGTAGTTTTCCGCCGCGGTGCCGGTCATGGATTTCAGGCCATCAAGATCGGCAAGCTCGGTCTCCATGGGCTGTACCAGCAGTGTTTCGCTGTCCGCCGCAGAGATGCCGGGGAAGGGAACCGAGACAAAAAGTGCCGGAATTTCGATGTCCGGCTCGCCCTCTTTGGGCAGGGTGGAATAGGAATAGCCGCCGACCACCAGGCTCAGCAGGATAAAGGCCACGACCATGCGTGCACGACCTGCAGCCCAGTCGACGATCCCCGTCACTGGCTCAGCTCCTGCCAGGTCGGTGCAACCGTGACGCCGGCGATGACATATTCCTGACCCAGTACAATCACGTCCGCCGTATCATCGAGCCCGGTCAGCCAGACGCCTTCGGGCGTGTCGCGCATAATCTCGACAGGGTGAAATTCCACGAGCGCATCCGCGTCGATGGTGCGCAGGCCGAGCACACCTTCGTCGTTGAGGGTCAGAGCGGACTGCGGCAGCAGGTGAGCTCTTGCGCCATCTGCCGAGATCAGGATCTCCGCAGTCTGCCCGTCCCGGATCGCGAGATCAGCGTTCGGCACTTCGATCTCCACCAGAAAGGTGCGGGTCTGTTCGTCGGCAGACCGGGACAGAAAAGTGACCTGCCCGGTCAGGGGGGCTGTCCCGGCGCTCCCGGCCCCGGTGACGAGGCGGGCTGCGGCCTGAGCGCCGACCCTGATGCGGCTGACTTCGGTTTCGGGGACGAAAGCCACAAGTTTAATCGGATCAAGCTGAATGATGGTCGAGCAGAGTGCTCCGGGCTGCAGCAGGCTGCCAAGCTCGGCGGTGTCTTTTTCCAGCAGGCCCGAGAAGGGTGCGCGAATTACAAGACGATCGATTTCGGTCTCAGCGGAGGCCACTGCGGCCTGCGCCGACTGGATACCGGACTGTGCCGCCTGAAGCCCGGCGCGGGCGGATTCGACGGACGCCAGCGCGGAGGCCACAGCAGCATCCGCGCCCGCCACCCGGGTTGTCGAGGCAAAACCGCCTTCGCTCAGCCGGGCCGATGCGTTCTGATTGATGCGCGCTTCATCAAGCTGTGCGCGCGCCTGTTCAACGCGGGCCTGTGCCTCAGGGACACGGGCGCGGGCCTCATCGAGCTGTGCTTTGGATTGTGCGAGTGCGGTGCCGCGGTTGCCCTCATCCAGCCGGCAGAGCGCTTCGCCTTCTTCGACGCGCGCGCCCTTGCGCAGGGGCTCAGAGATGACCCGGGCCGAAGTTTCTGATTTCACATCCACCTCGCGGGCGGCTTCGGTCTGTCCGCGCAGGATCACGGCGGTATCGATCTGACGCGCTTCCGAGCGGCGCACGACCACTTTGACAAGCCCGCTGCCCGGCACCTCGGCTGCATCCGCGGTGTCCGTGCCTGCGGATGTTTCGCCTGTTTCGTTTTCCGCAAGGTAGGCATCGACCGCATCGCGCTGAAAGATATAAAGATAAAGCGCAAAGCCCACGCAGACCGCAGCAATCAGTGGAAACAGACGCATCAAATTTGCCTCGGTACGGGCGGTCCTGCGGTGCCGGCAGAACGCGCATCAGAAATATCGGTCGGCCTGTTCTCGGAAAGTGCTGAACCGACCAGTTCAGATTTAGTGTCTTGTGGCCCTGTTGGCAATGGTTGAGCCTCGTCTGATCTGCGGGTCTTGGCTTGGCGGCGCGCGCAGGCTAAGAGGGGCCGGAATGAATACTGGCAGGGTTCCATGAGCGATACAGACGGTTTTATCAGTGAGGTCAACGAAGAGGTCCGCCGCGACCGGCTTTTTGCGCTCTTGCGGCGTTATGGCTGGATCGGGGGCCTGGTTGTTGTTCTGATCGTCGGCGGAGCGGCTTTCAGCGAGTATCGCAAGGCCCAGGCCCGCGCCGAGGCTGAGGCGCTCGGTGATGCGATCCTGGCTGCGGTGTCGCAGGAAACCGGCGCTGCGCGCGCTGATGCGCTGGCGGCTGTGCCGGCCGGCGATGCGGGTGCAGAAGCTGTCGCCGGCATGCTCGCTGCGGCAGAGGCGCAAAACGCCGGCGATACTCAGGCAGCGGTGGACACGCTCAACGCGATTGCAGCGAATGGTGATGTCGCGCCGATCTACCGCGATATTGCAGCATTCAAGGCGCTGATTTTACAGAAAGAAACGATGCCGGCAGCGGACCTGCGTGGCGAACTCGAGGCGCTGGCCGCACCCGGGCAGCCTCTCAGCCTGCTGGCCCGTGAGCAGATTGCGCTGCTGGAGATTGCTCAGGGCAATACCGATGCGGCAATCTCGACATACCAGGAAATAATCAGCGACGCGGGCGTGACCACAGACTTGCAACAACGCGCCTTACAGGTGATTGTGTCGCTGGGGGGAACGCCTGATCTGGAGAACCTGCCCGGTATCGGCAACTGAGTGCCGGACCGTAAAAAGGCAGGCAGGCATGGGCGGAAACTTAGGGTGGTACACGAGGGCATGAGGGCAAAGCTGTGGAATACGGGCGCTGCGAATGCGCCCCGTGCAGGTCTGGCAGCGCTGGTTGCCTGTGTCTTTCTCGCCGGTTGTGGCGGTGATGACGTCATTCTGCCGGGTATCCGTGAAGATATCCGTGCGCCCGAAGAGACGCTGGCGCCGGAAGTAACCGAAAACACCACCCGTGCGATTTCACTGCCCGCCCAGCAGGCAAATGCGCAGTGGCCCCAGTCTGCCGGTACCCCTGCATTCCGTACGGCACACCCTGCTTTGGGTGCTGCGCCGACGCGGATCTGGACCGCCAACATCGGCAAAGGCGACAGCCGGCGCCAGCGTATCACGGCCGCGCCGGTTGTGGCGCAGGGCATTATTTTCACTCTCGACGCCGAAGCGCAGGTGACGGCCACGTCACTTTCCGGCCAGCAGGTCTGGCAGAAAGATCTCCTGCCGGCGCGCGAAAACAGCGGCGACGCCACCGGGGGCGGGCTTGCCTGGAACAACGGGAAACTCTTCGTCTCGCTGGGATACGGTGCGCTTGTCGCGGTTGATGCAGCCAATGGTGATGTGCTGTGGCGCCAGCGTCTTGAGGGCACCGGTTCCGGCACACCAACGGCCATCGGCGGACTGGTTTATGTCACCGCCGGTGACGATCAGGGCTGGGCGATTTCGGATGATGACGGGCGGGTCGTCTGGCAGCTTCAGGCCTCGCCGGATGTTAACAACGTGCTCGGCGCGCCCGCACCGGCGGTTTCCGATGATCTTGCGATCTTTGGCTTCGGATCGGGCGAGATCCAGGCAGTCTTTCGCCGTGGCGGTCTGCGCCGCTGGGACGCCTCTGTGCTCGGCGAACGTTTCGGCCGCTCCGCCAGCAACGTCGGCGATGTGACGGCTGCACCTGTGATATCGGGCAACCGGGTTTATGTCGGCAACCAGTCGGGGCGTCTTGTGGCGCTGAACCTCGGCTCGGGTGAGCGGATATGGACAGCGCGTGAAGGGGCCGTTGGCTCCGTTGTGCCGGCCGGCGACAGCGTCTTCGCGCTTTCGGATCTGGGTGAGCTTTTGCGGATCGATGCCTCCACAGGGGCCCGCATCTGGGGCGCGCAGCTTGCAACTTTCGTTAAAGACCGGCCACGTCGTAAGGCAGAGATCGTGGCGCACCACGGGCCGCTTCTGGCGGGCGGGCGCATCCATGTGGCCTCAAATGATGGTTTTCTGCGGTCTTTTGATCCCGCGAGCGGGACGCTGACCGGGACGGTGGAAATCCCGGACGGGGCGACATCGGCACCTGTGGTTGCGGGCGGTGTTCTGTACGTTGTCTCCACAGACGGGCAATTACACGCTTTCCGTTGACGCCCGGCTGCGGTAAAGCGCGCGCTTAACCGTGATGCGGAGTACCTGTCATGTCGTTCACACTTGCCATTGTCGGGCGGCCCAATGTGGGCAAGTCCACGCTGTTCAACCGGCTGGTCGGCAAGCGTCTGGCGCTGGTCGATGACCAGCCCGGGGTAACGCGCGACCTGCGCGAGGGGGCGGCGCGGCTGGCTGATCTGCGCTTTACCGTCATCGACACGGCGGGCCTGGAAGAGGTTACCGACGACAGCCTGCAGGGGCGGATGCGCCGCCTGACCGAACGCGCGGTCGATATGGCCGATATCTGTCTCTTTATGATTGATGCCCGCGTAGGGATCACGCCCTCGGATCTGGTGTTTGCCGATATCCTGCGCAAACGCTCCGCGCATGTGATCCTCGCGGCCAATAAGGCTGAAGGGGCAGCAGCAGATGCCGGCGTGATAGAGGCGTATTCGCTGGGCCTGGGCGAGCCCATCCGGATGTCGGCGGAGCATGGCGAGGGTCTCAACGATCTCTACACACATCTGATGCCGCTGGCCGACCAGTTCGCTGAACGCGCCGCAGAAGACGCGCCCGACACGGATGTGACGCTCGACGAGGATGAGGGCGACATGGACGCCCCGATCCCGATGCCTACAGCGAAAAAACCGCTGCAGGTGGCGGTCGTGGGCCGACCGAATTCCGGCAAATCGACGCTGGTCAACCAGATCCTCGGTGAAGACCGGCTGCTGACCGGACCTGAGGCCGGCATCACGCGCGACGCCATTTCATTGCGGATCGACTGGGCCGGGCCGGAGGGGGACGCCGTGCCGATGCGTATTTTCGACACCGCCGGCATGCGCAAAAAGGCCAAGGTGCAGGAAAAGCTGGAAAAGCTATCGGTGGGTGACGGGCTCCGCGCGGTGAAATTTGCCGAGGTGGTTGTGGTGCTGCTGGATGCGGCCATCCCGTTTGAGCAGCAGGATCTGCGGATTGCCGATCTGGCCGAACGCGAAGGACGTGCGGTGGTCGTCGCCGTGAACAAATGGGACATCGAGGAAGACCGTCAGGGCAAGCTCAAAGAGCTGAAAGAGAGCTTTGAACGGCTTCTGCCGCAGTTGCGCGGAGCGCCGCTGATCACTGTATCGGCAAAGACCGGGCGGGGTCTCGACCGGCTGCAGGCGGCGATCATGCGCGCCTATGAGGTCTGGAACCGGCGTGTGACCACAGCACAGCTGAACCGCTGGCTTGCTGGTATGGTCGAGGCACATCCGCCGCCCGCGCCGCAGGGAAAGCGCATCAAGCTGCGGTATATGACCCAGGCCAAGACCCGCCCGCCGGGCTTCGTTGTGATGTGCAGCCACCCCGACAAAGTGCCCGAAAGCTACAGCCGCTATCTGGTCAACGGGTTGCGGCTTGATTTCGACATGCCGGGCGCGCCGATCCGTCTGTGGATGCGCGGACAGAATGATGCCAACCCGTTCAAGGGCCGCAAAAAGGCGCCGCCTTCGAAACTGCGCAAACACACTGACGGACGCCGGCGCGACTAAAGGCTCAGGCGGCGCGCAGGGTGCGCCATGCTGAAAACGCAAGCGCTGCGGCACCACCGGCGGCGAGTGCCGCGACGGTTGGATTGATGCTGAGGTTCTGCACCACAACGGCGACCAGCGCCCAGATGACCGCAAGAGCATAGGTCGGGCCGCGGCGCAGCTGGTTCTGCACCGCAGAAGCCAGCACAAGCGCACCGAAGATCGCGGCAAAGGCAGCAGTGGTCTCGCTGGTATAGCCATAGCCGGCCGCCAGCAGGCCAAGCGACACGCAGGATGCCGCACTCAGCCAGCCGGCATAGAGGCCCACCGGCAACAGCGCCCAGGTCTTGTCAGACGCAGGCGCGCGGAAAAGGGCGTAAAGCGCGCTGATCAGCATTGCCCAGATCAGGATGCTGGCCCAGACCGGGCTCTGCACTGCCACAGGCAGCCAGACAGAGCCCACCGCCAGCGACACAGCCAGCGGCACGCGCATGGCGTGCCAGTCGGGATCTTCGGCGCGTTTCAGGAGCCCGTATCCCATGCCGATGAGCAGCCACAGATAGATCACGCCCCAGATCGCAAAGGCATAGCCCGCAGGCTGCACAGGCGGATCGTCCTGCGGCACAGGGAACTGATCCGCGTCAAAGCCGCCGAAATCCGGCACCCAGAACGTCGAGCCTGCAAAGGAAATGCAGAGCACAAAAACAAGTATCGCAGTCAGTTTCACGAGATCCCCCGGTGTGGTGTTGTCCCGGCCTTAACGCCGCGAACGCAGCATTAGGTCCATGCCATTCATTTCTCCCTAACCTGGCGCACGGCAGGAGGGATGCAAATGGCCCATATCGCGATTTTCTGTGACGGAACATGGAACAGCCCGCAGGCGGGTACGACAACACATGTGCTGCGTCTTGCGCGGGCCTGTGCCCGGACCCGTGATCAGCAGGTATTGTACTTTGCGGGGGTCGGCACCGGCACCGGTATGATCAGCGATCTGGGTCGCTGGATCAACCGGGTGGGCGGCGGGCTTTTCGGCTGGGGACTTAACCGCAATATCCGGGCGGCCTATCTCGAGCTCTGCCGGATCTACCGTCCCGGTGACAAGATCATGATCTTCGGCTTTTCGCGCGGGGCTTACACGGCGCGGTCGCTCGTCGGCATGATCCGCACCTGTGGTATTCTCGAGCATCCGACGCGCGGCAATCTGCGCCGGGCCTTCCGGCTGTACCGGCGGCGGGGTGAAGAGAACGGCCCTGATACACCGGCCACTCTCGCGGAACGCCGGCTTTTGTCGCCGCGTTTCGCCACGAGCCAGGCCGATGTCGAGACCCGTGCAGATGAAAGTTTTCTGGTCAGGATTACATATCTTGGCGTCTGGGATACGGTCGGCGCTCTGGGAATGCCGCAGGCGATCGTGGGCCGCATCGCGCGGCTCTGGAACCGGCGCTATGATTTTCACGACACCAGCCTCTCGGGGCTGGTGGAACAGGCACGCCATGCGCTCGCACTTGACGAAAAGCGCGTGCTCTTTGAGCCGGCGCTCTGGTCAAACCTTGACCCGTTGCCTGGCGATCCCGGCCTGAACAGGGGCAACCGTCGGGCCACGCGCCCCTACCAGCAGGTCTGGTTTGCCGGTGATCACAGCATCATCGGCGGCAATACGGATGCCGAAGGGCTGGCCGCGATCACGGCCGGCTGGATCTGGTCGGAAGCCGCACGCCTCGGCCTGCAAGCAGCGCCGGGCCGGCGGGTGCCGGCGGTCACGCCTGATCCCGGAGCCCCGGCGCCGCAACTGTCGCAGGTGCCCCGGCTCTATCGCTTTCTGCCCTGGCTGATGGCCTGGCGACGCGGGCCGCAGACACCCCGCGCGACAAGCCCGTCCGTCCTGGAGCGGATGTCGCAACTGCCGGGCTACAGGCCACAAAGCCTGCGCTGGCTCTTTCCTGAGCTTTTTGACCGGGACAGCAGTTAGGTCAGCCCGCGCTTTGCTCTTGTGAGAAGGGGGCGCGGCAGGGTAGGAGGCCTGAGCCCGAATGCCGAAAGACCCGCGCCATGACCGACGCCCCCGAAGATGAAGTCCTTGCCACTGTCTCTGCCTCAATCGGGCGGCGCATTCTCGGCATCGGGCTGCTGGCATTGCTGGCGGTCATTGTGATCTGGATGGCCGTGACGAAATCTCCGGCCTTTGGCTGGCAGATCTTTCTCATCGGGCTGGGCATCACCGCGCTGATGATTGCCGATGCGATGCGCCGGTCCACCGCCTGTGTTCTCGAACTGACGACCACCATGTTGCGTGAAAAAGACGGCCGCATCATCGCGCGTATAGATGAAATCACCGATGTGGAGCGCGGTGCGTTTGCTTTTAAGCCATCTAACGGCTTTCTGCTGACCACCTCGACCCGTGGCAGCCGTGCCTGGCGTCCGGGGGTCTGGTGGCGCATGGGCCGCAAAATCGGCATCGGCGGTATGCTGCCCGGGCGGCAGACCAAATTCATGTCCGAAATTATCGCCGTGCGCCTTGCAGAACGCGAAGCCCGCTGACACGCGACCCTGACCCGTGTTGCACGGTTTGCAAACCCTCGGGCCCGTCACCGGTTTACAAAATCGTTACCCTTCTGGCGCAGAGATAGCGTGCCGCGGATTTTTATGTTGCCCAAAAAACTGGCACTTCTGAGCGCCCGCGCGTAGGTTCGCAGGTGTCGTATGAGGGCATGCCCGCCCGTCGACAACAAGGGAGAGTGAATGTGAACAGAAGCAGCCATGAGCCGAGTTTCCGCGAAAGCGTGGATCAGATGTTTAACCGCGCCGTTGGCCTGATGGACCTGTCGCCCGGGCTGGAGGAAAAAATCCGGGTCTGTAACGCCACGTATACCGTGCGTTTCGGCGTCCGCCTGCGGGGCGAGATCAAAACATTCACCGGCTACCGGTCTGTGCATTCTGAACACATGGAACCCGTCAAGGGCGGCATCCGCTTTTCGCTGGGCGTGAGCCAGGACGAGGTCGAGGCACTCGCGGCGCTCATGACCTATAAATGCGCGCTGGTGGAGGCACCTTTCGGCGGCTCGAAAGGCGGGCTCTGCATTGATCCGCGCGAATATGAGACGCACGAGCTTGAACTGATCACCCGGCGGTTTGCCTATGAGCTGATCAAGCGCGACCTGATCAATCCCAGCCAGAACGTGCCGGCGCCCGACATGGGCACCGGCGAGCGCGAAATGGCCTGGATTGCGGATCAGTACAAACGCATGAACACCACTGATATCAACGGCAATGCCTGTGTGACGGGCAAGCCGCTGAATGCAGGCGGTATTTCGGGCAGGGTCGAGGCGACGGGCCGGGGCGTTCAATATGCGCTGCGCGCGTTCTTCCGCGATGAGGAAGGTATGAAAAAGGCGGGCCTCTCAGGGGATCTGGAGGGCAAAAAGATCATCGTCCAGGGCCTGGGCAACGTGGGCTATCACGCGGCGAAATTCCTGTCCGAGGAAGACGGCAGTATCATCGTCGGCATTATCGAACATGATGGCGGGCTCTACAATCCCGACGGTCTGGACGTTGAAGCCGTCCGCTCGTGGATATCAAAGCACGGCGGCGTGTCGGGATATTCGGATATGCATCAGGTCGCCGACGGCACTAAAATCCTCGAAGAGCCCTGTGACATTCTGATCCCGGCGGCTCTTGAGGGTGTCGTCAATCTTGAAAACGCAGCACGCGTTCAGGCAAGCCTGATCATTGAGGCGGCGAACGGCCCCGTGACTGCCGGCGCTGACCAGATCCTGCGCGAGAAGGGCACTGTGATTATCCCGGACATGTATGCAAACGCGGGTGGCGTGACGGTGAGTTATTTCGAGTGGGTCAAAAACCTCAGCCATATCCGGTTCGGTCGGATGCAGCGGCGCCAGGAAGAATCCCGCCACCAGCTGCTGATCAATGAGCTGGAACGCCTGTCGACCGACAAAGACCTTGGCTGGACGCTGAGCCCGGGGTTCAAGCAGAAATATCTGCAGGGTGCGGATGAGCTGGAACTGGTGCGTTCCGGTCTCGATGACACGATGCGGATTGCCTATCAGTCGATGGCGGATGTCTGGCACGGGCGCGAGGATGTCGATGACCTGCGCACCGCCGCCTATCTTGTGGCGATCGGCAAGGTGGCCGCGAGCTATCAGGCCAAGGGGCTGTAACTCAGCCCCGGGCGGAGCAGTGTCGCCGCCGGCCAGTGAGACTTCATGTAAAAAAGGGCGCGTCTGATACGCGCCCTTTGCTTTCGTGCTGTCCGGTCCGGGTCAGTTGACCATCCGGAAGTAGGGCGCGCGCAGGTGGTCCTGATTTCCGTAACCGTCACAAAAGCCCATGTTCATGTTGCTTGTGCCGTCGATCCGGCCCCCGGCGATGAAAGAAACGCCCTCGATCCCGTCGGCCTGCGCGGCGAACTGAATATCGCCGGCTGCCAGGATCTGCGCGCCATAGCCCGCAAGACCGGATGCTGCTTCAAATCCACCCATCGTCAGGATGATCGACCCGCTGTCAGGTGAGCAGTGGTCGTCCAGACCCATCTGCACGTGTGACGCGCTGACCGATTTGGCATCCGTGCTTGTGGTCGCGAGGATGGTCCCATCGAGGATCGTGCCATTGGCGAATTTGATATCGCAGTTGGTCACAAGAACGAAGTCCGAGAAAGTGTCGGCCGAGAATGTGATATCGCCGTTGCCCGAACAGACCGTTGTGTAGATCCGGTTTGCCAGCGGGAAGTTTGCGGGTGTCACGCTCTTCTTACCGGTCCCCAGCGGGATCATCGCGGTGTTGCCGCCGCCGTCTGTCGTGTCACCGTCAGGATCGGTTGTCGGGTCAGGCTCAGTCGTCGTTCCGCTTCCGTTGCCATTGCCATTGCCGTTACCGCCCGCAGCCGTTGCGGAAACCGGCTCTGACAGAATAATCGGCGTCGTATCAGAGGTAATGCCCGCCATCTCCGCATATTCATAGCTGCCGTCGTAATAGCTCTGGATCATTTCAGGCAGGCGGCGCAGCAGACGCTGGCGGTATTTACCCGTACGCAGAGCGCTTTCCAGTCCTTCGTTTTTCTCAAAACCGGAGGACGGAATATCCAGGTTGGCAAGATCGGGCATCGATACCACGGTGCCGGGCTCAAAGAAGTTGTTCTGGTTGATGCTCACGTAGGTATTGGAGTGGATGCAAAAGCCATCGGTGTAGCTGTTGTTGGACTGAATATCGACAACATTATCAGCTACAAAGCCCTCGTTGAAACACGGCGGGTAATAGGTATCGTAGACCGCGTTCGTGCGCAGCGTGAAATCATCAAAGCCGATCATGCTGAGCAGGATTGTGCGTGATGTATTGCCCCGCGATGGCTCCATTTCGGCCCACACCCGTACGGATGTTTTCGAGCTTGAATCGACTGTGAACTGCTGTGTGTCCGGATCCCAGACGCCGAACTCCACATCGGATGAAATGATCGCATCACCGAACTGAATATCGGGCAGCATCTCACCGATGGTCTGCATCGCCATATCAACGGAATCTTCCGCGCTTTCAAACTCGCGCGTGTACAGAGCGGCATGTGCTGCGGTGTCGGCAGCGATCTGCATCTCGGTGTATTCCGAGACGGCCTTGTGATAGTCGACGGCAAGGCCGCCCATCACGATGAAGATCAGACAGAAGAAAATTGCCAGCGGTGTCGCGGAACCATCTTCTTCTTCTGCAAAGGTTTGTTTCAGAGCGGTGAAGTCAGAATAGGTCATATCAATACTCAATGATGTGCTGCGCGCGCACCCCGACACGAATGCCGGAGAAGCTGTTGCGCAGGAAGTTAAAGGGCATCAGGTCGGTGGCCTGGGCGGTCAGAACTGTCGTCACGAAACCGTTGTTGATCTCCGTGGTCACCGCCATGGTCGGCGCGTCGATATAGGCCAGCTCGGCAAGCACGAAGGTTTCGGTTTCGGTTTCGGCTTCGTCGTCGGTTTCTCCGGCGATCCGCCCCAGCGAGACCATCCGGTTGGCGTCCTGTACCACCCGCAGCATTTGCGATTCGACGTAGAATACCATCGTGATGTTCATGATCAGCGCCAGAAGAATGGCAAAGATCGGCATCCAGATGATGGCCTCAAGTGTGAAACTGCCATCCTCGCTGCGCCGGAAATGACCTGACACTGCTGACAGTCCCTTGTTATGCTTTCGTTTTTGCATGTTCGTGACGCCTTGTTCCACGACGCACCTCTGCGTCTTTGATAGATCAACCTACCTCGCGATTGCGGCATTAGATGGGGCGGATTGTGAAAATTGTCCCCTTTTTCCGAAGGTCGCCCCCGACAGAAGGAAAGCCATCCTCTGACCGGGCAGGCGGGGCGATGATTCTTAAATCAGAGTTTGATTTCAGCGCTCTGTCCGGGCGGCCGGTCATTTCGCGGCAACCCCGGACAGGTCGGGGTTGAGCACATAACGGCAGGTTTATGGCACAAATGGGACAGTTTTCAGCGCGGGATGCCCGGGTCGGACAACCACAGATTGCGCATCAGAAGACCCGGTGCATGCGGGCGCCTGCAGCACCTTCCGGCAGGGTGCGCGGCGAAAGGTCCCACATCCGGGCAGATTGAAAAAACGACGCCGCCGGGTCGGTTTCTGTCATTGCAGTCCGCGCAGCGATTGGTACCGTCCCGGGCAGAGACAATGACGCCGCGGGCGGTGTCAGGGGAGATCAGGATGCGGTTTTCGGGTTTGCGTGTGTTGCGCGAGGGGCTGACAGGCAACAGGGGCTGGGCACCACACTGGCGGGATCCTGAGCCGAAATCCGAATATGACGTTGTGATCATCGGTGGCGGCGGGCATGGGCTTTCCACCGCCTATTACCTCGCGAAAAACCACGGGATCACAAATGTTGCCGTGCTTGAAAAGGGTTATATCGGCGGCGGCAACGTGGGGCGGAATACCACGATCGTGCGTGCCAACTACTTTCTGCCGGGCAACTCAGAGTTTTACAGCCATTCGCTGAAGCTCTGGGAAGGCATGGAGGAAGACCTGAATTACAACGTGATGCATTCGCAGCGTGGTCTCATCAATCTTTTCCACTCCGACGGGCAGCGCGATGCCTTTGTACGGCGCGGCAATTCGATGATCGCGCAGGGCGACGACGCGGTGCTGCTGGACCGTGAGGGCGTGCGCAAACATCTGCCCTATCTGGATTTCGACAACGTGCGTTTCCCGATCTACGGCGGACTGCTGCACCCGCGCGGCGGCTCTGCGCGCCATGACGCGGTGGCCTGGGGCTACGGGCGCGGAGCAGACCAGCGCGGTGTTGATCTGCTGCAGAACTGCGAAGTCACCGGTATTGATATCGAAAACGGTAAGGTGCGCGGTGTGCAGACTTCGCGCGGGCCGATCCGCGCCAAAAAGGTCGCGATTGTCGTGGCAGGGCGCTCAGGGCAGGTGGCGGCAATGGCCGGAATGCGTCTGCCGATCGAGAGCCATGTGCTGCAGGCTTTTGTCACCGAGGGTCTCAAGCCGGTCATTGATCACGTGGTGAGCTTCGGCATGGGGCACTTTTACATCAGCCAGTCGGATAAGGGCGGGCTGGTCTTCGGCGGCGACATCGATTTCTACGCCTCCTATGCGCAGCGCGGCAATCTGCCGATGAAAGAGCATGTGATGGAGGCGGGGATGACGCTGATGCCGATGATCGGCAAAGCAAAGGTGCTGCGTTCCTGGGGCGGGATCATGGATATGACGCCCGATGGCTCGCCGATCATCGACAAAACCGATACAGAAGGCCTCTTTATAGACTGCGGCTGGTGTTATGGCGGCTTCAAGGCGGTGCCGGGCTCTGGCTGGGCGCTGGCGCATCTGATGGCGACAGGTGAGTCGCATGAGACGGCGCGCGGCTTCAGGCTCGACCGGTACCGGACCGGCCGGGGCATTATCGACGAAGAGGGCACCGGCTCTCAGCACAACCTGCACTGAGGAGACTGTCATGGCCACGGGCGGGCTGATAATTATTCATGTGGAGGGCCGGATATGCGACTGACCTGTCCGGTTTGCGGCGAACGCGATCGCCGGGAGTTTTATTACCAGGGGGCAGCTGTCGCCATGAACCGCCCGTCACCCGATGCGGGGGCGGAGGCCTGGGACAATTACGTGCACCTGCGCGAAAACCCTGCGGGTGAGACGCGTGATATGTGGCAGCACGACGGAGGCTGCGGTGCCTGGCTGGTTGTCACGCGCAACACTGTCACTCATGAGATCAGCGACGTGTCCCTGGCCAGTGATCCCGCAGGAGAGAGCGTATGAGGATCGAGGGAAAGGGACTTATTGACCGCACGCGCACTGTCCGGTTTCAGTTCGATGAGATCGGCCACACGGCTTACGAGGGCGACACGGTTGCCTCGGCGCTGCTGGCTGCCGGGCGCAAACTTGTGGCGCGCTCCTTCAAGTATCACCGCCCGCGCGGCGTGCTGACCGCCGGCAGCGAGGAGCCGAATGCACTGATCACTACCGGACGGGGGGCAGCCTCTGAGCCAAATGTGCGGGCAACCGTTCAGGAGGTCTTTGACGGGCTTGAGACGCGAAGTCAGAACGCCTGGCCGTCGCTGAAACTTGATGTAATGCAACTCAATGATCTGGTTCATCCCTTTCTGGGGGCGGGATTTTATTACAAAACCTTCATGTGGCCGCATGGTTTCTGGGAAAAGCTTTATGAGCCGGTGATCCGGCGGGCCGCGGGTCTGGGTGGTCTGAGCGGCGCACACAATGACGATAAATACGAGCGCGCATGGGCGTTCTGCGATCTGCTGATCATCGGGGCAGGGCCTGCGGGGCTGATGGCGGCGCTGGTTGCGGGCCGCGCGGGCGCAGACGTGATTCTGGCGGATGAAGACAGCCTGCCGGGTGGCCGGCTCAACGCGGAAACCCTGACAGTCGACGGCATGGCCGGCAGTGACTGGGCCGCGGGTGCCGTAGCTGAGTTGCACGGCATGTCCAATGTCCGGATCATGACGCGCACGACGGTGACCGGCGCCTATGACCAGGGAACATACGGCGCGCTTGAACGGGTCAGCTCCCATCTTGCGGCGCCGGCAGCAGGTGCGCCGCGCGAAACCTTCTGGCGGATCGTGGCGAAACGCTCGGTTCTTGCGGCCGGCGCGCTGGAACGTCCGGTCGCTTTCCCGAATAATGACCGGCCTGGCATCATGACGGCCTCTGCTGTGCGGGCCTATCTCAACCGCTGGGGCGTTGCGGCCGGCAAACAGGTAGCGATCTTTGGCAATAACGACGATGCGCACCGTACCGCGCGTGACCTTTCCGAGGCCGGCGTGGACATCGCCGCCGTTATTGACAGCCGGCCTGACGGTTCGGTCCCGGCGGCCTCCTGGCCGGTTTTCAAAGACAGCCATGTGGTCGATACGGCGGGCCGGCTTGCCCTGCGCTCTGTGACTGTCAAAGGACCGGCGGGCGAAAAAGTGATCGCGGCGGACTGCCTGGCGATGTCGGGTGGCTGGAACCCGACGGTGCACATGACCTGCCACATGAACGGGCGTCCTGTCTGGCGTGAGGACATCGCAGCCTTCGTGCCACAGGCGGGTGCCATTCCCGGCATGCTGACAGCGGGTGCGTGCAATGGCGATTTCAGCACAGCGGCCTGTCTGTCGGCCGGGGCCGATGCGGCGAAATCCGTGCTGAAGGATCTTGGCATGCGCGTGCCGCGCCTCAAAGCGCCTGATGCGGATGACAGCGCCTATGTAATCACGCCACTCTGGACGGTTCCGGGCAAGGACCGCGCCTGGCTCGATTTTCAGAACGATGTGACCGTCAAAGATGTGAAGCAGGCAGCGCGTGAGAACTTCCGCTCGGTCGAGCATATGAAGCGCTACACCACACAGGGCATGGCACCGGATCAGGGTAAAAACTCCAATGTCGCAGCACTGGCCGTGCTGGCAGATGCCACCGGGCGCGCCATTCCTGAGACCGGAACGACAACCTTCCGCCCGCCTTATGTACCTGTTTCCATTGCGGCAATGGGTGCCGGTGCGCAGGGCGCAGGCTTCGCGCCGCAGCGTTTTACCACCTCGCACACC
Organism: Roseobacter ponti; assembly: GCF_012932215.1. Classification (GTDB taxonomy): domain Bacteria; phylum Pseudomonadota; class Alphaproteobacteria; order Rhodobacterales; family Rhodobacteraceae; genus Roseobacter; species Roseobacter ponti. The sequence continues at coordinate 1,149,166 of NZ_CP048788.1, forward strand.
GCCAGCGTTGAGATGGGTGCACCGATGATCGAGGCTGGTCTGTGGTACCGTCCGAGCTATTTCCCGCGCAGTGGCGAGACCACCTGGCGTCAATCCTGTGACCGGGAGGTGGGGTTCGTGCGCGAGGCGGTGGGCGTCTGTGATGTCTCGACGCTCGGCAAGATCGATCTGCAGGGGCCGGGGGCTGCGGAGTTCCTCGACCTGGTCTATTCCAACACCTTCTCGACGCTCAAAGAGGGCCGCGTGCGCTACGGGCTGATGCTGCGCGAGGACGGTCATGTGATGGACGACGGCACGACGGCACGCCTCGGGCCGGAGCATTTCGTGATGACGACGACAACGGCGGCGGCAGGCAACGTCATGCGCCACCTCGAGTTTGTGCATCAGGTGCTGCGGCCTGATCTCGATGTGCGGTTCATGTCGGTCACTGAGCAGTGGGCGCAGTTTGCCGTGGCGGGGCCGCGCGCGCGCGACCTGCTGAACGGGCTGCTGAAAACGCCGCTCGACAATGACACCTGGCCGTTCATGGCCTGCGGTCCGGTGACGGTCTGCGGGATTGCGGGGCGACTTTTCCGGATCTCCTTCTCGGGCGAGCATGCCTATGAGGTTGCCGTGCCGTCGCGTTATGGCGAGAGCCTGTTCACGGAACTCGTCAGCCGTGCAGAGAGCATGGAGGGCGGTGCCTATGGCATGGAAGCGCTCAACGTGCTGCGCATCGAAAAAGGCCATATCACCCACGCGGAAATTCACGGGCGCACGACCGCATTTGATATCGGATTTGCCCGGATGGTGAGCGCGAAAAAGGACTGTATCGGCCAGACGATGGCAGCGCGCGAGGGGCTGACCGACCCCGGACGTCAGCAGCTTGTCGGGCTGAAACCGGTTACCCCGGGCGGGCAGATAACCGCCGGCGCGCATCTCTTCAATGTGGGCAAGGAGGCCACCCGTATCAATGATCAGGGCTATGTCACCTCGGTGGCGTTCTCACCGACGCTGGGCCATATGATCGGGCTGGGCTTCATTGCACGCGGGCCGGAACGGATGGGCGAAACCGTGCGTCTGGTGGATGCTGTGCGCGGGGTCGAAACCAGCGTGGAGATCTGCTCGCCGGTCTTTGTGGATCCTGAAGGAGGGCGCGTACGTGGCTGATCCTGTTGCGAAATCTGCCTGCGCAGGGCTCCTGCCTGTGACCGTCGGCGCGTTGTCTCTGGAAGAGACTGACATCGGCGTTCTGACCACGGTCGCGCCTTATCTCGGGCGCGGGGCCGATCTTTCGGCCGCGATGGAAAAGGCACACGGGGTGACGCTGCCCGGGCCCGGCCGGACAACCGGTGAAGGCGACGCGCGGGCCATCTGGTTCGGGCGGGACATGGCGCTGCTGGTGGGCCCCGCGCCGGATGCGGCACTGGCAAAATACGCGGCTCTGACGGATCAGTCCGACGCCTGGGCTGTCGTCACGCTGAGCGGAGAAGGGTCGGATGACGCCCTGGCAAGGCTTGTTCCGCTCGATCTGCGCGCGGCACAGTTTGAAGCCGGGCACACGGCCCGCAGCCAGATCATGCATATGAATGCGTCCATCACCCGCACTGGCCCGGACAGTTTTCTCATCCTGGTGTTCCGGGCCATGGCGCAGACCCTCGTGCACGAGCTGAAAACAGCTATGGAAGGTGTCGCTGCACGTCGCTAAACTGGTCCGAACTCAAGTAGCGGAGACTTTATAATGTTGCGTTTTTCCCTCGTTGCCGTGCTGGCTCTGACCGCAGTGCCGGCTTTTGCACAAACCGAAAAAGAAGTAAGCTGCGGCCACCAGGCGGATCTGACAGCCGCGGTCGTGCAGGCAAGGCTCGACGGTGTCGCGGAACGTGATGTTCCCGAAGAACTGGCAAAAATCGCCACATGGCCCGAGAACTACACGGCTGTGATGGTTCCGGTCATAGCACCCTATATCTATGAGCAGAAACGCCGTGACCTGCGCAAAAGCGACCTGCGCAGCACGACATACGCGCAATGCATGTCGCTCAACTGACCATCTGATCTGACGCAAAATGGCACGACCCGGCAGTCGTTTCTGCCGGCGGCGCGTCTGTGCTTTCGTGCCGGCAAACTCTGGACTCTGACCGGGCGCTTGCAGATAAACGGTACATGAGCCTGCCCCCCGGATTCCTTGACGAACTGCGCACAAGGTCGAGCCTGTCACAGGTTGTCGGTCGCAAAGTCACGTGGGATGCGCGCAAATCCAACCAGGGCAAAGGCGACATGTGGGCGCCGTGCCCGTTTCATCAGGAAAAATCAGCCTCCTTTCACGTCGATGACCGCAAAGGGTTCTACTACTGCTTTGGCTGTCACGCCAAAGGTGACGCGATTTCCTTTGTGCGCGAAACCGAAAATGTGGGTTTTATGGAAGCGGTTGAGATCCTCGCGCGGGAGGCCGGTATGCCGATGCCCGAGCGCGACCCTCAGGCGCAGCAAAAGGCCGACCGCCGCACGCAGCTTGCAGATGTCATGGAGCAGGCGGTGCGGTATTTCCGACTGCAGCTGAACACGGGTGCAGCGGCGGAGGCGCGCGACTATCTGGAGCGTCGCGGGCTGCGGGCAGATGCGCTCGAACGCTGGGAGATCGGCTTTGCGCCGGATCAGTGGCAGGGGTTGTGGGATCATCTGAAAGAAAAGAACGTTGAGGATGATCTGATCCTGGGTGCGGGGCTGGCCAAACCCTCGTCCAAAGGCGGGAAGCCCTATGACACCTTTCGCGGGCGGATTATTTTCCCGATCCGGGACGCGCGGGGCAGGGCGATTGCTTTTGGCGGCCGGGCGATGGATCCGAATGATAACGCCAAATACCTCAATTCGCCGGAAACTGATCTTTTCGACAAGGGGCGCAGCCTTTTTAACCATGGTCCCGCGCGGACGGCTGCGGGCAAGGGCCAGCACCTTATTGTGGCTGAAGGATACATGGACGTGATCGCGCTGGCCTCCGCAGGGTTTGAAGCCGCGGTGGCGCCTCTCGGAACTGCCATTACTGAAAGCCAGTTACAGATGCTCTGGCGGATTTCGCCTGAGCCGGTGATCGCGCTTGACGGCGATCAGGCCGGTCTGCGTGCTGCGATGCGACTGATTGATCTGGCACTGCCACTGGTCGAGGCCGGACAGTCGCTGCGTTTTGCCCTGATGCCCGACGGTCAGGATCCGGACGATCTGCTGCGCGCGCAGGGGGCACCGGCGCTGCAGAAAATCCTCGATGCCGCGATGCCTATGGTGCGTCTGCTCTGGCAGCGTGAAACGGAAGGCAGGGTATTCGACAGTCCCGAGCGCAAAGCGGCACTTGATAAGGCGTTGCGCGAAAAGATCATGCTGATCAGGGACCCGTCGATCCGCAGCCATTATGGTCAGGAAATCAAAGACCTGCGCTGGCAGCTTTTCCGACCGCAACGGTCTGCGCAAAAGCCGCGCACCGGCGCGCAGGGCCGCTGGAACGCGCCTGAAAAAGGGGCGATATCTTCTTCGCGCGCGTCTTTTCTGGTGTCCGCTCAGGGCCCGCGTGCCACCGAACGGCTGCGCGAAGCGGTGATCCTGGCGACGCTCGCGACCTGCCCGGCGGTGATTGAGGATTTCGAAGGTGGGATCGAGCAGATGCGCTGTGGTGATCCGGATCACGCGGCCCTGCGCGGGGTGCTGTTGTCAGGGCTCGGGCTTAACGCCGCACAGATGCGCGACAAAATAGACGACGTGCTGGGCCCTGAGGCCCTTGAAAACCTGCTGTCGCAGCGCCACGTATCGGTCGTGCCCTGTATCCGGTCACCCGGCGACGAGGAAAAAGCGCGGATGACGGTGGCAGAGGAACTGGCAAAACTGCAAAGCGCCCGCGGACTGGATGCGGAAATCATCGAGGCCGCCGAAGATATGAGCGGCGAAGCGGACGAGGGCCTGACCTGGAGATTGTCAGAGGCGGCCCGGGCTGCGGAACGCGCACAGCGCAGCGTGCAGGAAGACAGAGCGGAATATGAGACCGGCGAAAACGGCGTGCGAATCAGTCGGGAAGAACGGAGCACTTTCAACGCCCTGTTGCAGGCAATACGGCAACACAAACCGCATGATTAACCATATCTGAACCCGTAAAGGTCAGAAAACTGAGTGTATCGGGTGGAAGAATCACCCAAAACACGAGATGATTCTCACGTGATTCGGATAAGCGAATCGATTCGGATGCAGGAGCTTTGAATGGCCGCCAAAGATACCAGTGAAGACGCAAAACCCGATGACCAGGATGCAGGCCACTCGCTCGATATGAGCCAGGCCGCCGTCAAGAAGATGATCGGCGAGGCCCGTGAAAAAGGCTACATCACATACGATCAGCTCAACAAAGTGCTCCCGCCTGACCAGGTGAGTTCGGAGCAGATTGAGGACGTGATGTCGATGCTCTCAGAAATGGGCATTAACATTATCGAGGACGAAGAGGCAGAAGACGAGGAAGCCAAGGGTTCCACCGAGCTGACAACCACCGACGGCGCGCGCGAGGTTGCTGTCTCCAGTGGCACATCCGAAAAGCTGGACCGCACGGATGACCCGGTGCGGATGTATCTGCGTGAGATGGGCTCGGTTGAACTGCTGAGCCGCGAGGGCGAAATCGCCATCGCCAAACGCATCGAAGCCGGCCGCAACACGATGATCGCCGGGCTCTGCGAGAGCCCTCTGACCTTTCAGGCTATCACGATCTGGCGCGACGAACTCCTGTCGGAGGATATTCTGCTGCGCGATGTCATCGATCTGGAGGCCACGTTCGGCAATCAGATGGATGAAGAAGGTGGCGTGGACGAGCCGGTGGTTTCCGCCGACGGAACTTCTCCGAAAAAAGAAGCAGACAGCCCTGAACTGGATGCTGACGGCAATCCGATTGTCACTGATGACGACGATGACGAGGATGATCAGGCCAACATGAGTCTCGCGGCCATGGAAGCGGCCCTGAAACCCCAGGTGCTTGAGGCGCTCGATATCATCGCGGATGACTACGTTAAGCTGAGCGAAATGCAGGACAGCCGAATCTCGGCCACCCTGAACGAAGACGGCAGTTTCGGCGAAGGTGACGAGCAGCTTTATCAGAAGTTGCGGGCGGAAATTGTGTTGCTGGTCAATGACCTGCATCTTCACAACAACCGTATCGAGGCGCTGATCGACCAGCTTTACGGAATCAACCGCCGCATCATGCAGATCGATTCCGCGATGGTGAAACTTGCAGACCAGGCGCGGATCAACCGGCGTGAGTTTGTGGATGAATACCGCGGGTACGAACTCGACCCGAACTGGCTGGAGCGGATGTCGGAAAAGTCCGGTCGGGGCTGGCAGATGTTCATTGAGCGGTCGACCGAAAAGGTCGAAGAACTGCGCACCGATATGGCGCAGGTCGGCCAGTACGTCGGTCTGGATATCTCTGAATTCCGCCGCATCGTGCAGCAGGTACAGAAGGGCGAGAAAGAAGCCCGCCAGGCCAAGAAAGAAATGGTCGAAGCGAACCTGCGGCTGGTGATCTCGATCGCCAAGAAGTATACCAACCGTGGCCTGCAGTTTCTTGATCTTATTCAGGAAGGTAACATCGGCCTGATGAAGGCTGTGGACAAATTCGAATACCGCCGCGGCTATAAGTTCTCGACCTATGCGACCTGGTGGATCCGTCAGGCGATCACCCGTTCAATCGCGGATCAGGCGCGTACGATCCGTATTCCGGTGCACATGATCGAGACGATCAACAAGCTGGTGCGCACGGGGCGTCAGATGCTGCATGAGATCGGTCGCGAACCGACACCGGAAGAGCTGGCCGAAAAACTGCAGATGCCGCTGGAGAAGGTCCGCAAGGTGATGAAAATCGCCAAGGAGCCGATTTCTCTGGAAACACCGATCGGTGATGAGGAAGACAGCCAGCTGGGCGATTTCATTGAGGACAAGAATGCGGTTCTGCCTCTGGACAGTGCCATTCAGGAAAACCTCAAAGAGACGACGACGCGGGTTCTGGCATCGCTCACACCACGCGAAGAACGTGTGCTGCGCATGCGGTTCGGTATCGGCATGAACACCGATCATACGCTCGAAGAAGTGGGTCAGCAGTTCAGTGTGACGCGCGAACGGATCCGCCAGATCGAAGCGAAAGCGCTGCGCAAGCTCAAGCATCCTTCGCGGTCGCGTAAGCTGCGGTCCTTCCTCGACCAGTAAGCGCAGAAGTGCGGGGCAGGGCAGCAACACAACCGGTCTGTTCCAGGCGGTGTTGTCCTGCCGGCATATGTGATTTCCCCGAAAGCGGGCCGTATCGTATACATCTGCAGGTAAAGTGGTATCAGCGGAGACAGAAGATGCGGGTAATTGTTCTGACAGTGGCGGCTCTTGCATTTGCGGTGCCGGTCGCGGCTGCGACTTACCGGGCGATCAACTGGCTGCCGGTGATCCCGCTTACAAATGACACCTTTGAAGTGATCGAAGACCGCGGCGCGGGCCCGCGGGGGATCTGGTGTGCCGCGGCGGATTACACACGCGCGATCGGGCGGGATACCACGCGCAAACGTCTTTATGTTCTTGAGGCCCGGGGCCCGTCGAAACGGGTGCAGGGCGCCAAGAGCGTGGTGTTTACGCTGGAGCCGGATGAAGAGCTTGCACGATCCCCGCAGTCCTATTCCCTGTCAGTGCGCCGGGTCGGCGATAATCTGGCGGTGAGCCACGCGCTGAACTTCTGCGATCTGCCGGTCGACGAGTTCCTCGACCGTTTCTGAGGTCGCATCCGGGAGATCTGATGCACATCTTCGACATTCAGACAGACGGCCCGGGTCTTTATGAGATTACCGGTGATGTCAGGCGCTGGCTGAACCGGCAGGGTGACGGGGTTGTGGTTCTGATGGTCCGGCATACGTCGGCCTCGCTGTTGATCCAGGAAAATGCTGACAGTGATGTGCAGCGCGATCTGCGCGCGTTTTTCGACCGTCTGGTGCCGCCGTCCGATAATCCGTCTATGAAGTATCTGAGGCATACCGCCGAGGGGCCAGACGATATGCCGGCCCATATAAAAGCCGCCATGATGCCGGTCAGCCTGACCATTCCGGTCGCCGCTGGCCGGCCGGCGCTCGGGACCTGGCAGGGGATCTATCTTTTCGAGCACCGGACGCGCCCGCACGCGAGAGAAGTTGCCGCGCAGTTCTTAAGCGCATAAACGCCACACCACCCCACTATACTGAGGGGGTGTAATTCAGTACTACCCAAAACCCAGGTCGTATCCTATAAGTATCCACAAGTGGGACGGTGATCCCACAACTGAGGCAGAGACTTGAAGAAGGGGGACGGCCCATGCGCTGCCCGTTTTGCGGAAACATCGATACCCAGGTGAAAGACAGCCGTCCCGCTGAAGACCATGTGTCCATCCGGCGCAGACGATTTTGCCCGGCCTGCGGGGGGCGGTTCACGACCTACGAACGGGTGCAGTTGCGGGACCTTGTGGTCATCAAATCCAACGGCAAACGTGAAGATTTCGACCGCGACAAGCTCGAGCGGTCTATCCGCATCTCAATGCAGAAACGACCGATTGATCCTGAGCGCATTGATCAGATGATTTCAGGAATCGTGCGGCGTCTTGAGAGCATGGGCGAGACCGACATCAATTCCAAACAGATCGGCGAGATCGTGATGGAAGCGCTGGCCCGGATCGATACAGTGGCCTATGTGCGGTTTGCCAGTGTTTACAAGAACTTCCAGGCCGCTGACGACTTTGATAAATTTGTGAGCGAGCTGCGGCCGGACGTGCCGCCCGAAGAGTGAGTGACCCCCGGCGCTTTATGGCGCTGGCGCTTTCACTGGGCCGGCGGGGGCTTGGCCGTGTCTGGCCGAACCCGGCGGTTGGCTGCGTGATTGTGCGCGAGGGCCGTATTGTCGGGCGGGGCTGGACACAGCCGGGCGGTCGGCCCCATGCCGAAACCGAAGCCCTGCGCGAGGCTGCCGGAGCGGCCCGCGGTGCAGATGTTTACGTAACGCTCGAGCCCTGCGCGCATCACGGTCAGACACCACCCTGTGCGGAGGCGCTCATCGCGGCGGGAGTTGCGCGGGTTTTTGTGGCTACGGGTGATCCGGACAGGCGTGTGGCAGGACAGGGCCTTGAGATGCTGCGCGCCGCTGGCATCATCGTTGAAACCGGGCTGATGGAGCACGAGGCCCGGATTGCGAATGCCGGTTTCTTCGCAAAAACCGAACTGGACCGTCCGTTTCTGACGCTAAAGCTCGCGGCCAGCCTTGATGGCCGCATCGCGACGGCCACAGGGGAAAGTAAATGGATCACCGGTCCCGAGGCCAGACGCATGGTGCATGCGCAGCGCGCGCGTCACGATGCGGTCATGGTAGGCGGTGGTACTGCGCGCAAAGATGACCCGGCACTGACGGTTCGTGACCTCGGGGTCGCGCAGCAGCCGGCCCGCGTCGTCATCAGCCGCCGGCTTGATCTGCCGCTGATGAGCACGCTGGCGCGCACCGCGCGCGAGGTGCCCGTGTTGCTGTGTCACGGACATGACGCTGACAGGGCGCTGCGACAGACCTGGGAAGATCTCGGGGCTGTTCTGCTGCCCTGCGAGGCGGCGGGCGGGCAGCTTGATCCTGCGGATGTGCTGCGACAGCTCGCGCGCCACGGGATCAGCCGGATCTTTTGCGAAGGCGGCAGCGCGCTCGCCGCCTCGCTGATCGAGGCTGATCTCGTCGATGAGCTGATCAGTTTTACCGCAGGGCTTGGCGTTGGTGCCGAAGGCTTGCCGTCGGTTGGCGCGCTGGGTCTGGGCCGGCTCAGCCAGGCCGCACGTTTCAGGCTTGCTGAGACACGTCCGGTCGGCGCTGATGTGATGACCATCTGGCGCAGGCCAGGGCTCTGATCGGGAGAGTATCAGCGCCAGCGGTGGGCCTGACTGGCAAAAACACCCTGCAGTTTGGCCAGAAGTCGGTTTTTCAGACCAGGGCTTGGCAGGCTGGCTGACGCAAGACGCGCAACCGCAACTTCGACAGGGCAGGGCAGACCCGTCACCGGATCCATGTAGCGCGGATAATCGATGAGTGCCGCGTGTACGAGGCCTTCGAGGGCAGGGGTCGCCCGGCGTCGCGGTGGCACGTCCCCCAGATCAGTCGTCAGCCCCCATCCCGCGTAAAAAGGCACACCGCATGTCGTGACGTGCAGGCCCCGCAACAGTGCCTCGAACCCCAGAAGCGAGGTCATTGTCCAGACTTCCTGCACCTCGTTCAGCAGCGCCACGGGATCAACACCGCTGACGACCAGATCGGCAGGACCCTCAGGGATTGTACCCCCGGTGCGCAGACCCGCGTCCACATCAGGATGGGGTTTATAGATCAGTACGGCATCGGGTCGTTCGGCGCGCGCGCGGCGGAGCAGCTCTTCATTCGTGCGGATATCCGTCGTGCCGGCTGTGACCGATGCATCATCCGAGACCTGGCCCACGACCAGCACCCGGTGTCCCTCCGGCAGCGGCGGCGGCGCCCCGCCGGTCGAGTATTTGCTGAGCCTGTGCTGCTTCAGGCTCCGGATCAGTGCACGCGCGCGGGCCTCCTGATCGGGACGCAGGTCTGCACGTCCGGTGATCAGCTGTTCCAGCCGGGATGGCTCGGAGGGATCATAGTAAATTCCCGGCCCGTCCACGATCAGTGACAGCGGTGGTACCAGGTTCGCCCCGAGGCCACGCGACCGCAGAAAGCCGTCCTCGGTGCGCATCGCATCCCCGTGGCCCACGGCGGCCCTGCTGGCCCAGACCATCCATGGCCGACCGGTGGCGCGGGCCTTTCCGGGATCGTCTTCGAACACCACCGGCTTATGGCGCCCGAACATCTTCTGCAGGCTTTCACGTTTCCAGCCGCGCATGGCGGAGGCCACCCAGCCATGGCGGTCTTCGCGCCAGGCACGTGCTTGTGCTGCGAGGTTTTCCTGCGCGTCCTCAAAAGTGCAGAGCGCGTCGGTGAAGGGGCTGTACCATTTAGGGTAAAGCATCATCGCCCCGGCGAAAAGCTGCGCGCGGGTCAGTCGGCGCTGTCGGCGCTGTACCGGAAACTCATCCCCGGTCAGGCCCCAGCCGGCATAGAAAGGCTGGCCGAAAACGCGTGGCCTGTGGCCTGCAAAAATCGCCTCAAAGCCCAGCTGCGATGAGACGGTGTAGACCCCCAGGGCCCCTTCAAAGAGGAGGTGCGGGCTGACCGGATCGGTGAGAAACTGCACGGTGTCGTCCGCGTCCGCGTCCTCAAAATAGCCCTGGCGGAATCCTTCGACGGTTTCGGGGTGTGATTTGATGACAACCGGCGCGCCGGGATGCTCTTCGCGCGCCATGAAAAGCATCTCCAGAAAGCGGTTCCTGTCCGCACCGCAGGCCGTCACCGAGGCATCGCCCCGGGTCTGATCGATGACCAGCACATAGCCCGGGGGTGGCAGGGGCAGGACGGGATCGGTCGCTGCAAACTTTGACAGATGTGTCTCGGACATACGGGCAATGGCAGCCCGGGCGCGGTCGAGGAGCGCTGTATCGTCCAGCGGATGGGTGGCGAGCAGTTCCTCAAGATCTGACACCACCGAAGGGTCGAAATGTACGCCCCTTTTGTCGATCAGGAGGCCGGCGGTGGGTTCACCTGCGCGTCCGGGATGCAGCGAGCGCAGAAAGGCATCCTCGATACGGATCACCGGTGTGCCGCGTTGCTCCGCCACGGCTTCGCCACGATGTGCGGTCGGACTTTGACCCCAGACGCCAACGGCATCCCCTTCGCCCGGCGCCCCGAGTTTTACGTCAAAGCCTGAGAGTGTGAGGATGCGTCTGACCCGGGTTTCGGTGAGAAAACCGCCGTTATAGACGAAAAGCCGCCGGTTCTTTTCAGAACCGGCGGCCCCGGGGTCAGACAGGCTGCCCATGGTCGGTGTCAGTTCGCCAGCTGGTCGATGGAAGCGGCTGGCCCGAGGAGTGAGCCTACAAGACCGGAGACAGCCTTGTTCCACTGTGCGAGAGGCGCTTCGGTGACATAGAGGGTGTCGCCATCGCGGATCACGAAATCACGCGCCCGGAAAAGGCCGTTGGGCTCGGTAAGATCCATCACATAGATCATACGCTGCTCACCGATAAGATCGTTACGTCCCAGCACGTCAGCGACAATCTCGGGGCTTTCGTTGCGCAGGATGAAAATGCCGGTTGCATCCGATGCGCTCGGTATCAGTCCTCCGACCTGGGCGATTGCCTCCAGCGCGGAGATATTCTGTGAGCGGAAGGCGACGCGGGCCTGGGTTCCCGTCGCGCCGAGGGCGGTAAAGGACCGGGTGTCTTCTTCCACAAGGATGCGGTCACCGCCCCTTAAGGCGATATCAAGCTGCGGATGCGAATAAAGGTCCTGAAACCAGATACGGCCCCGGTGTCCGCCGCGCAGCACGGTGATCTGGGCGATCTCCGGTTCAATGGTGACGCCACCGGCCCGGGCCAGCATGGTCGAAAGCGTACGGGTAGGGCGTTCGATCGGATAAACGCCCTGTCCTCCGATTGATCCGATAAGCGACACGGTAGAGCCGTCGCCCGCCATGCGGCGTACTTCGACCTGTGGATCGGGCGTCTGTTCTTCGAGCCGCTCGGTGATGATGCGGCGAATGGCTTCGGGTGAGTTTCCGGAGGCTTTGATGCGCCCTGCATAGGGGACAAAGATGAACCCCTGGCCGTCGACCTGAACAGTTTCCAGCAGAGTGGCGTTCTGTGCTTCGCCCGCGAGCAGCCCGTCATCCACGTTTTCCCAGATCGTCAGGCCCAGTACATCGCCGGCCTGAATGGTGTCGGAGCCGACAACGCCCGCGTTTCGGAAGCTTTCAGAGAACCCCAGTGCTGGTACGACGGCCGTAGCGCGAGTGACCCTGTCGTTGACTGCGACGACAAAGGCGTCGCCCTGCTGCTGTACGGAGCCGCTGTAAATTTCGGATTTGTTCGGACCAACCTTAGGAAGGCCGCATGATGCAACCACTGCGAAAACCGCAATAGCCGCGATGGGACGGACCCACCGGAGTGCTTCAGGTGCCACTGCTCGGTCTCCTCGACCTGTAAATCTGCCTCAGATTGCCGGTTTTTCCGACATAATTGACCTGAGCGTAGCGAGGGTCTTTGCCGAAATCCAGTGTTTACGAGGCATGACGGTGACTTACGAGCCGCAACTGTTGCGGATGCGCCGCGGTCGGATCTGTGCGGTCCGCGCGGGGTTCGCGAGTCGAGAGGAGCCTGTCGGACGCCAGGCGCAGCACCTGGCGGCGTCCGGCTGCTGCATAAAAGCTGCCCGGTATCTGGCTTGTTTCCAGCAGAAAATCGCGAAAGAGCGCGTAGGCCGCGGGGTCAGGGCGGTTCGGGCCGGCAAAAAATTCGGCCACCGGCTGGTGCGACACAAGACCCGGCTTATCATAAACGGCCCGTCCGAAGATGCGAAGAGGCAGACCGCGCCAGAGCGCCTGCTGGCCGGCCGTTGAATTGACGGTCACAGCACTCAGTGCATCATTCAGCAGCCCCGCAAGTTTGCCGCCATCCACATAGTGCACGCGATCTCTGAGGTCATACGCCTGTGCAAGACGCCGGATCGTGTGACGCAGCGGTGCACGCCCGTCTTCGAGCGGGTGTGCTTTAAAAACAAGGTGATGATGGGCAGGCGCGCCCTCGGCAAAGCCTCTGATCACCACCTCCAGAAATTCCGTCTGGGTGGTAAACGGAGAATGCATCTGAAAAGAGCTGTCATGCTCCAGCTGCAAAAGAGCGAGGTGATACGGCCAGGCCCCCCGGCGGATGCGCCATGTGGCCAGACGCCGTTCGAGCGAGCGCAGGGGCATCAGGGCAAGACGACGGACGTAGAGCAGAAACTCCGAGCGGACCCTGAGCGCGCGGTGGGGCCGGAATGTCCGGTAGCGCCAGTTAAAGAACATCACAAAGAAATGGTAGAGCGCGCCATAGAACATGTGGTGCCTGAGCGCACCCCAGTGGGCGGGGGGCACGGGGCGCTGCCGCTCGGCGGTCTCTCGCAGGTGCCTGATATCGTCCAGCGACAGATCCATCAGCCGCGAATTGCCGTTGGTGCCATCCCGCTCCAGGGTCACCCACCAGGGGCGCAGATACCCTTCCTCGAACACATGCACGGTGACATCTGCCGCGCGGGCTTTCGCGATCGCATCGGCATGGACAGGTCGCACGTCGCCGTAAAGCACGACATCGGTTACGCCGTGCTGCGTAAGCAGAGCCTCAAATGCTGCAGGCCAGTCCTCCGCACGACCGCGCCAAGGAATATAGGTTTTTCTGTCCGGCCAGAAGGCAGCGTCGCCGGCGTTGAACCCCACGCGCAGGACACCGGCCCCGGTGCTGGTGAGCGCGCGACCGAGTTGCCCGAAAAACGGACCGTGCGGCCCCTGCAACAGCAGAAACACTCGCGGGGCGATGGGTGCACTGTCGTCCAGGAGTTTGCCTTTTCGCTGAAAGTATCCGGCGCATCGGATCAGGTTGTGGTTAACAGACTATTACAGCGGGCCACTGACGGGGCAAGAGCGGCTCTTGTCACAGGGCCGCGCCACCGCTAGGTCAGGGGCATCACGCGGGATCAGAGGCACGGCGCAATGTTCACGGGCATTATCACCGATATCGGCACCATCATCGAAACCAGGCAGGAAGGCGACCTGCGGGCCCGCATCCGGACCGCCTATGATACGTCACGCATTGATATGGGGGCCTCGATTGCGTCGGACGGTGTCTGTCTGACCGTCGTGGACCTGGGGCCTGACTGGTACGAGGTGCAGATCAGTGCAGAGACCGTGAGCAAAACCAATCTGACCACATGGGCACCCGGAAAGCGGGTCAATCTTGAACGCGCGTTGCGGGTCGGAGACGAACTGGGCGGGCATATCGTTTCGGGTCATGTTGATGGCGTGGCAGAGGTGGTATCCGTGACCGACGAGGGCGACAGCACGCGGGTCGTTCTGCGCGCGCCTGAAGATCTTGCGAAATTCATCGCTCCGAAAGGGTCCGTAGCGCTCAACGGCACGTCGCTGACCGTGAACGAAGTCGACGGCCGCGATTTCGGGGTCAATTTCATCCCGCACACAAAAACCGCAACGACATGGGGCGATGTGAATACCGGCGACCGGGTCAATCTGGAAATTGACACGCTTGCCCGCTATGTCTCCCGGCTTGCGGATATGCACAACACCTGAGCGGTTGCCCGGGTGGTAAAGCCGCGTGGCCTCGGTTATGTGGCAGCAGGAAAACGACGAAGGCTGCACCCATGAGTTTTGAAACCCCGGGACCCGTTGAGGCGAACCTGCGCGATGCCATCTCGCCGATCGCTGAAATCATCGCTGAGGCGGCTGCGGGCCGCATGTTCATCCTCGTGGATCATGAAGATCGCGAAAACGAGGGTGATCTCGTTATCCCCGCGCAGTTTGCTGATGCGGCAGCGATCAATTTCATGGCGATGCACGGGCGTGGACTGATCTGTCTGCCCCTGACATCCGCACGGATCGACACTCTGGGTCTGCCGATGATGGCGGTGAATAACTCGTCGCGGCACGAGACAGCCTTTACTGTTTCGATTGAAGCGCGTGAGGGTGTGAGCACAGGTATTTCCGCCGCTGACCGTGCGCTGACCGTGGCCACGGCAATCGACGAGAGCAACGGTCAGGCCGATATCGCAACACCTGGCCACGTCTTTCCGCTGCGCGCGCGTGACGGTGGCGTGCTGGTGCGGGCAGGGCATACCGAAGCGGCTGTGGACATAAGCCGGCTCGCAGGCCTGCATCCGTCGGGCGTTATCTGTGAGATCATGAAACCCGACGGCGACATGGCCCGCTTGCCGGATCTGGTTGAGATTGCCCGCACCCACGGGCTGAAAATCGGTACGATCAGTGATCTGATTGCCTATCGCCATCAGCATGACAACCTGTTGCGCCTGCGCGACCAGCGCACCGTCACGTCGACCTATGGCGGCGACTGGGAGATGCGCATTTTCGCCGATCAGATCACGGGCACGGACCATGTGGTGCTGACCAAAGGTGATATCACAACGCCTGAGCCCGTGCTGGTGCGAACCCATGCGCTCAATGCGCTGGAGGATGTCCTGGGGCTCGGACCGTCGCCTGCTGATGAACTGCCACGCGCGATGGAGATCATCGCGCGCGAGGGCCGGGGGGCCGTGCTGCTTTTCCGCGAGCCGCACCCGAAGCTGCGCCTTGACAGTGACGACGAAGACGCGCCGCGCACAATCAAACGCACCGGCACCGGCGCGCAGATCATGTCAACGCTGGGCCTGTCGGATCTGATCCTGCTCACCGACAGCCCGCAGACGAAATACACCGGCCTTGAGGCCTATAATCTGCGGATCACCGGCACCCGACCGATCACGGAGGACTGACCCATGGCAGCCAATGAACAGCATTACACCCCTGAGCGACCGTCCTTTGATAAACCGGTGAAGCTGCTGATTGTGGTGGCTCCTTACTATAAGGATATCGCCGACAATCTGGTAGCCGGCGCCAAAGCCGAGATCGAAGAAGCCGGCGGCACCTGGGAGCTGGTCGAAGTGCCGGGCGCACTGGAAGTTCCGACGGCCATCGGCATCTCTGACCGGGGCAGTAATTTCGACGGCTATGTGGCGCTGGGCTGTGTGATCCGGGGAGAGACCACGCACTACGAAACAGTCTGCAATGACAGCTCGCGCGCGATCCAATTGCTGGGGCTGCAGGGGCTGTGCATCGGCAACGGTATCCTGACTGTGGAAAACCGCAAACAGGCCGAAGTCCGCGCTGATCCTGACGGCCAGAACAAAGGCGGCGGAGCCGCGGCGGCAGCCTTGCATCTCATCGCGCTCACCCGTAAGTGGGGCGCCCGGACAAAAGGCATCGGGTTCAAACCGGCAGGCGAAAGCTATCGCATTGCCGGCGCATCAGACGGATCACATAGCGCATGACAACTGCCCATGGCAATCTTTCCGGCAACCAGCGCCGCAAAATGAAATCGGCCGCACGGCTTTATGCAGTGCAGGCGCTTTTTCAGATGGAACATTCCGGCCAGACGGTTGAAACCGTGCGTCGTGAATTTCTCGATCACCGTTTCGGCGCGGTCTATGAAGGCTCTGAGATGCTCGACGGCGATATGGACCTTTTCGCGGATGTACTTGATCAGGCGGTGAACCATCAGGCTGCGATTGACCAGATGACGGACCGTGCTCTCGTTGCCAAATGGCCGATCGCGCGGATTGATCCGACACTGCGTGCCCTTTTCCGGGCCGCCGGCGCCGAGCTGCAGGCAAAAGACGCACCGCCAAAGGTCGTTATCACCGAATACGTCGATGTGGCACGGGCGTTTTTCCCGGACGGCAAAGAACCACGTTTTGTGAATGCGGTCATTGACCACATGGCACGCGAAGCACAGCCTGACGCATTTTGACGCAAAGGCCGCCCGCGCTATTCTTTGCGAGAGGCCGTGAGGTCGCAGAGCAGGAGCGACGTATGCCAAAGGTCGTCAGACTTTATATTCACAGCGCCCTCGCGGGGTTTGTGCTGGCGGGCATTTTCACCGGTCTGGTACTCTGGCTGAACGTGGGCAACCTTTGGCACCTTGTCTCAGGGTCCGATGTGGCGGTTATGGCGGTCACCGTGTTCTGGGTGCTTAACGGAATTGTCTTTTCAGGTGTGCAGTTTGCCTGGGGTATAACGCGAGCGGCAACGCCGGGTAATCAGGAGCAGTGACCATCACAGGCAGCCCCTTTCAAGGACCGGATGGCGAACGAATGAGCAATGGGATGCACATTTGTGATTATATGCAGTGCGGCTCTGGACTTTTCACGCAGAACGCCCATTTAATATAGCAAAGGAGTCACAGGACATGTTTGATTTCATCTCTCGTTTCATAAGCACCCTATTTGCTCAGCCTCAGCGCGATGAGCTTCTGATCCGTGTGCGTGTCGAAGAGAAACGTCCGCTGCACCGTCGCCGCTGAGGGCGTTCTGCTTATTGTGCTATGGCACAGTGATCAGTGAAAAGGGTGTGACGGGCCCGCTGTAACCGTTTTGGTTTTATATTCCCGAGGACCTGTATATACAGGTGGGCGCCGGATAGACTGACCAGGGTCAGAACAGAGCCAGCTCCCTCGGATTTGCTTAAGGCCACTGGAACGTAACCAGTCACGAGAAAAGCAGCACCCGTCGATTATCTACTTAGGGGCGCGACTCTTTCCGGACAAGAGTGATCAATCCGGTTTCCACAAAATCCTTGCACGATGTTCCTGTTATGTTCATATTTGCGCCATGGCGCACGATGATCTTCAGACCTTTCAGGCCGGCCAGCTTCTGGCACGCGGCACCGCCCGGCTGCTGGCAGGATATGGTTTTGTCAGCATAGAGGAATTCGTGCCAGCGCGCGGTCTTCGGGTCGATGTGATCGGCCTGGGGCCAAAGGGCGATATCTGGATCGTCGAATGCAAATCGTCGCGCGCGGATTACCAGTCAGATCAGAAATGGCGGGGCTATCTGGAATGGTGCGACAGATTTTTCTGGGCCGTCGATGAGGCGTTTCCGGATGAACTTCTGCCGGAGGATACAGGGCTGATCATCGGCGATGCCTATGGTGCCGAGATTGTCAGAATGGGTCCTGAAAACCGGTTGGCCGCGCCGCGCCGGAAGGGCATCACCCATAAGATCGCCACTACGGCCGCACGACGCCTGCACAGCCTGCGCGATCCGGATATGGGGCAGGAGTTGGGCTAGCGTCTGTGGCCGGACATGCCACGGGCGCGTGCTGCTGCGGCTGATATTTCTTCTGCGATTTCCAGCGCATCGTCAGGCGTGAAATCCATAGGAATTTCAACGCCGTCCGCTTCGACGTAAATGCGCACCATGCCTTTGTCAGTCGGCCCGATCTGCAGGTTTGCCTCGATGTCGCGTTCGGTGTCGATGCCCATGATGATCTCCCGGATGAAGTGGGCGCATCGCTAACCGGTGCAGGCTTGAAAAGCAAGCGTGCGGGTATTTTAATGCAGCCATGACAGATGTAAGAATCCGCATGTTCGTAGCGGACGACAAAGACTGGCTGCTCGAACAGCACCGCTTTCTTTATGCGCGCGACGAAGGCTTTGACGAGACGTTCGGCGCGCTGGTCAGCGATATTCTTGACGATTTCATTGCGCATCATGATCCGGAGCGCGAACGGGGCTGGATTGCGGAAGACGACGGCGGCCGCCTTGGGTCTGTGTTCTGCACACATACGAATGAGGAAACCGCCCGGTTGCGGATGTTTCTGCTGGTGCCGGAAGCGCGCGGGCAGGGGCTGGGGCGGCGCCTTCTGGATCTGTGCATCAGCCATGCCCGTGATCAGGGCTACCGGGATATAACGCTCTGGACTCACGAGAGCCACCGCGCGGCCTGCGCGCTGTATGCTGCCACAGGCTGGCAGATAGAAGACAGCAAAGCGACCCGCTCATTCGGTCAGGATGTGGTCGAGCAGAACTGGCGCTATCGGCTCTGACCCTCTTGCATTCCTTTGGTATGGGCGCTAAATCCGGGCCAGTGCCGCCTTAGCTCAGTAGGTTAGAGCGCCTGATTGTGGATCAGGAGGTCCCCAGTTCAAGCCTGGGAGGTGGTACCATCGATATCAATGCGTTAGATGATTTTGAAGGTTCTTTTGCCAGCCATTGCGCCGGTCAGGGTAAACGCTGGGGTAAAAATAGCTGGACGATTGTTCCCTTTAAGATTGTGAATCTACTTTTTGATTTGTTTCGCATTGTGGAAATCCTTTCGTCGTTCGGTTCAATTGCAACTAAAAAGAAGCGCGTCAGAGGTGATTTTGCGTCGAGGACCTTCACGTCCAGATCGGCGATCCCCTTGACCGGCCCATCAATCTCGAATGGCGATCGCATTCATCTTCGCGCGATGCCACGCCATCGGTGCAGCGTGATCATGGGACAGGGTGATGTGCGGCGCGGTGGTCAGACCCAGGGCCCGCACGCCTACCTCCGACAGACTTGGTGACGCGATGGCCTTACCATCGGCGTCAAAGCTGATCAGGAAGGCGTCGAAGGCGGCGTCCCAGTGGGCGGCCAGAAGCAGGCCGTTGAAGACGTCGAGCCGTTGCCTGTCGCTTTCGCATTCGGCCCACGGCACAATGTGGCTGGCGCGCAATAAGGCGCGGTCGGTGATGCCGGTCAGGGGGCAGCGGCCGTTCCAGTAGTCATCGAGGGCGGCGCGGAAGGTGGACTGGCCGACGCGCAGGCGGACCTGCGCCTCGCGCGTCGTGGCGTTGGTGGGGTCGAGGTCCTGCGACGTCGGGCCGGACCATGTCTGTCCTTCGCGCTTCAGGTCAGCCTCGAAGGTGGCCTCGGGCGCATCGGGCAAGGCGCGGAACAGGTGCCAGGCGCGCAGGCAGGCAGTACGGAGCGTGATGATGGACTCGAACCGCAGATGGTCAGTCTCCAGGGTGCCCAATCCCTCTTCGGCCAAACTGCGCAGCACACGGAGCGTAGTGCGCAGGGCGTAGCCGGGCGGCGCGATGGCGAGGGCGATCTGGCCGGGGGCGTTCTGCGAGCGGAGCGTCATCCAGGGCGGATCGTCGAGCGCGGCTGGGATGGTGCCCTCGGGTTGCAGCGTCCAGCCGCCGTCATAGCCTGCCTTTTGCAGGATCAGCCGCGCGGGTCCTGGAGGATCGAGGTCGAAGCTCACGCGCCCTCGCCCAGGCCCACGGCGCTCCAGTCGGCCGAGAGCCGGTCCCAGGCCTCCAGCACCAGCCGCTCGGTGCGGTATTCGCCGTAGAGCCGCTCTTCCTTCTGCTTCAGCACCCGGAAGGTTTCCGAGGGGTAGTCGGCGCCCAGGACGCTGGCTGGGTCGAGGATGTAGCGCAGCTCGTCGCGGGTCAGGCCGTAGGCGCGGGCGTAGAAGGCGTCGAGCTCGGCGCGGAGGCGCGCGCGACGGTCCTCGTCCCAGGCGAAGGGCGGGCCGTCATGGCCGAGATCGCGGGCGAAGGGGGCCAGCGCGTGGGAGGTGTAGGTGAGTTCGAGGACGCGGGGGGTGACGAAGGCAAGGCGCTTGAGTGTATAGAAGGTGAGGGGGAGTGTCGGCAACTGTTTGACAATATTGTATTTCAGATGAACGTAAGCGATCTTCTGGCGAGTAGCGTAGTCAAACGGCAGTGCTGACCAATTCGCATAAAGCGCCGACGCCTCGTGCGGACCCGCTGTTGGAAATGCGATCAAGAAAGTGTCGCCGACTGCCGACTGCGGAATGATGCAAGGTACCATCGTTCTTTCGGCGCGCGCTGTCGTGACATCCCGCCAGCCCAGCAAATAGCCTATAGGTTTTGCCACTTTGTTCAGACGTTCTACCACTTCGGCTTCGGAAACCCAGTAGAAAGGTTCGGCTTCAAAGTTGGGGTTTAGGTGATCCTGGAGATCCGTTTCTGGTAGCACGCGATGCCCTCGATCGTTCCCCCTCGTATGGTAGGAGGTCGCGCGATGGTCATAGAGCCAGGTCATCTTCGCCTCGTAGAGCGGCACCATCCGGTCCTCGGCGCGGGCGAGCGGCAGGGAGCGGGTGTCGTGGCCGTCGAGATCCATCGCGGATTGCGCGGGCCGGACCGCCTCGGCCTGGGGAGCATGGGTGCGCGGCCGGGTCCAGTCGGTGCCGTTGCGCCGCCAGCCCGCGTCCGCAAGTTCGGCGGCGGTGCGGAACAGGCCGGAGTCGTTGGACATGTGGAACATCGCCATGAAGCTCACGTCCCACGGATTGCCGTTGGCCCGGCCTTCCTCGATCAGCACCGGCGCGGCATCGTAGATCTTCGCCGTCAGCTCAGCATCCCGGCGCGAGCGGAAAACCGGTGCCGTCTTGGTGTTTGGGTTAATGCGGGCGATCTGGTCGGAGGTCAGGACGAAGGAGCGTTCGCGATGCGCCAGTTGCGACGGGTCGGTGAGGAAGAACGCAAAGTGCGCCTCGATCTCGTCCCTGCCGAGGGTCAGTAGTGCGAACTTGAAGCTGCGGTGGACGCCCGGGAATAGCGGCGCCGAATTCTCGAAATCCACCAGCCGCGCCAGCCGCCGCTCCTCAACCAGCCAGGCGAAGAACGGCGCGGTCGTCGCGTCCGTGGCGATCCCGGTCGGCACGATCACCCCGGCGCGGCCCTGCGGGTTCACCGACCGCGCGAAATGCTCGGCGAAGAGTGCATAGGTGTTCACGTCGCCCCGCCCGGTCAGAGGATAGCGCCCGTCCTCGGCCCGGGCGAATTCGCTCGCAGCCTCGGCGGTCCGCTTGGCGTGCTCGAAGGCGGCGTGAAGCTGTTGCTCGGGCGTGCCCGGCTCGGCCTCGGCCAGCGCCTTGATCATCCGCCCCCGCGCCGCGGCGTTCGGTGCCTCGGCGATATCGGGCGCGCGGGACGCGAAGAATTCCTGTTCCTGAAGCTTGATCCGCTCCCAAGGCGGGTTGCCCAGCATCACGTCGAACCTGCCTCGCGCCCAGATCGCCGGGAAGGCGATCGGCCAGTGCAGCACATGTGCCTCGGCCGCGGTGTCCGCGACGCCCTGCACCAGCAGCGGGTCGTCTTCGCGGGCCAAGATGCGTCCGATATCCGCTGTGGTCGGCACCTGCACATTCGGCTTCTTCGGCAGGAGGAACGCCGCCACCCAGGCATCGGCGGCCCGCCGCAGTCGCAGCCGCTCGGCGTCAGCACCCCGCGCCTCGAAGCTCGCGCGCAGCCGCTCAACCTCCTCCAGCGTGTCCTGGCTGGCGGCATGCAGCCGCTCATCGAAGGCCACCAGCGCAGGCGGGAGCCCGCCGGGACCGTCGAGGCCCAAATCGCCCTGCCCCTCGCGCTCGGCCTTGTTGCGCTTGCGCAGGTCCGAAGCGGTGCCCTTGTCGTCCCCGGTCAGCGCCTTGTAGGCCGCATCGGGAATTCCCTCGGTCAGCATGGTGAGGTCCGAAAGCCCCAGCAACGCATCACCATGCCGAATGTTGGCGTCGAGAAAGCCAAGGGGCCGCCCGGGCTCCACACTTTCTATCCAGAGCGCGACACGGGCGAGTTCGACGGCGAAATCGTTCCGGTCCACCCCGAAGATGCAGCGCGCCACGACCTCGCGCAGCGCGTGGCGGAAGGCGGCGGGGTCGAAGGTTTCGCCCTCGGCCTCGGCCCGGGTGCGGGCCACCGCGTCCGCCATGCGGCGGGCTGCGGCGAGCAGGAAGTGCCCTGATCCGCAGGCTGGGTCGCAGACGGTCATGGTCAGGATGCCCTCGGCACCGGTCTCGCCGTTCGGCGTGCCGATGCCGCGGCGGCGGTCGGCGATCACGGGGTCGAGCGCACTGTCGAGCAGCACCTGCACGAGGCTGTCGGGCGTGTAGTAGGAACCGGTGGTCTTGCGCTGGTTGCCCCGTGTCTCTGCCCCGCCAGCATAGTCCAAGAGGGTATGGTTCTCGGCGAGACGCGGCACGAGTTCGAGGAGAGATTCATAGACCGAGCCCAGTTCCTCGGTCTGCATGTCGCGCCAATTGATCCGCGCCAGCGCCGGCCCATTGCGGATCCAGGACAGGTGGAAGAGCGCATCGAGGAAGTGGCGATTGGGCAGCGTCGCCGAATCGAGGATTGGCGTCAGGCCCTCCCGGAACAGCCCTCCGAGGGCGGGGAGACCCAGAAGCGGCTCACCGTGGCGCAAGGCGCGGAACAGGACCTTCACGCCTTCCCAGGCGTCATGATGCCGGTCGCGGCTGGTTCGCCTGCGGGCACGTAGCGCGAGACGCGTGAGTGAATAGCCTTCGGCGTAGGTCTCGCGCGCCTCGTCGGTGGCGTCGGGCGCGTGCAGGAGGTCGCGGTCCTCGGTGGTCAGCACGAAGATCAACCGATAGACAACGCGCAAGACTTCGGCGTGCAGCGCTTCGGCCGGATGTTCCTCGGCCTCGATCCGGGCACAGGTGGACGGGTCCGCCAGTGCACCGGCTCCGAGCGCCCTCAGCGCCGCCTCGACGCCGTCACGCAGCCGTTCGCGGGCGGCGACGCCCTGTTCGGCGGCGGTCTTGCTCCACCGCTCCAGAGGACCTTCCACGGCGTCGCCCTGGCCGAACCGCGTCCGGTGGATCAACCGCCAGAGGCCGGCGAAGGCGCTGAGGTCGTCAGTGTCGAGGATCGCGCCGAGGTCGGCTTCAAGAAAGGCCGGGCGTCCAAGGCGCAGGGAGTCGCGCATAAGCCGAATGCGCTTGCCGTCGGTGACAAGGCCCCACAGGGCGTCGTCCGAGGCGTTGAGAGCATCCTGTAAGAGCAGTGCCGGCGAGCGGAACCGTCCTGCCGGGCCGCCTTCGTGCCGAGCGCGGTCGAGGTCCCCTTCCGGCGCGACGACCACCGGGACACGGCCATCGCCTGTCACGAGGTCGACCGGAAAGCTTCGTTCGTCGGCAAACAGGGGCCCCGGAGTCAGGTCGAAGCCGAACGATCGCAACACCGCACGGGCCTGGGCGTCGGCGTCGGCGGACGGCTCTTCATTGGCAGCGCGCGCCATGCGGAAGGCCCGCTCGATCTCGTCGTTGAGGGTCAGGCCCTTCGGCACGCCGTAGTCCGCCGCAGTCTGTTCAGCGGCTTGTCCCCTGGCGATCTTTGCGATCATGTCCGACGGGATCAGCCCTCCCTCCAAGATCAAGCCGGCGCCGATCTCGACGGGACGGTTCATCTTCTCGTGGCGCATCAATCGGCCTCCGGCAGGATCACGTGGAGAGCGATCAGGTCCGGTGGCAGGACCGGCTCGACGATCGTCCGACCCCGCGTGGACGAGGCGACACGTAGGCGGTCGTGATCGGCGATCAGCGTTTCGGCGCGAGACCGGGCGATGGCGGTGAGGGCGTCCGAGGCGTCAATACGATCCCTTGCGCGCAGCACCTGGGCGCGCCGCACCGGTTCAGGCAACGTCGCTCCGACCTCTTCATCCAGGACCTTCAGTGCGTCGACACCGATCGCGGCGAGCTCCCTGGCGGTGCCTTCCCACAGCACCGGCACGATTTCTTCGGCCAGCAGAAAGTCGTCGGACGCGGCCGAGGCACGGCGAATGCGGTGGCGGACCCTGAGAAGTGCCAGTGTCCTCATCATTGTGGCATTTCGGCTGACCCAGGCGCCTGACCGCGCAAGAGCGTCCGGAGTATCCTCCAGAGCGCCTTCAGAAAGGATATCGGACAGGGTCGCAACGATCGGATGCGTGCGATGCAGCACTTCGATCCCTGGCCGGGCGACCGGGTCGAACGAAACACGGGTTCGCCCCTGAATGCCCCGCGAGGAGAGGGCTTCGCGCACCATGTCGGGTAGCGCATCAACCGGGATGGATTTCCCGTCGAACGTGATCCCGACCCGGTCCAAGGCACGGCGCACAAATCGCCGAACATCCTCAGTATCGCCCAGCAGGTCGCGCACTCTTTGCCATTCAGGGATCACCTCTTCAGGCTTCAGGCGCCTTTGAGCAAAGCGCGCCCGGGACGCCTTCTCGTTTTCCTCCGCATCACGCCAGAGCCGTTCGAGATCGGCTGTTGGATCGAGGTCGCGAAACAGGTCGCCTTGGCGACCCGATGCCGAGCCGGACTTCAACACCAGCGCATGCATCAGCGCCTCGGACACCGTCCCGCGATCGTCGAGCATGCTGACCGAAACATTCGTGGCTTTCCGGATCGCCTCTGCCTTTCTAAGGATGACGTCGAGGACGGCTCCGTCGATGGCCGAGTTGCTGCCGAAGATTGTCAGCGAACGCACTTGTTCGGCTGGTTGCCCGAAACGGTCGACCCGTCCTTCGCGCTGTTGGTGGCGCGTGGGATTCCAGGACAGATCATAGTGCACGACGGCGTTGAAGAGGGTCTGGAGGTTGATCCCTTCCGAAAGGCAATCGGTGGCCACGAGTATTCGACGTTCGGACTCAGACATGCTTTCGACACGGACCCTGCGTTCCTGTCCAGGCAGACGGCCGGTGACGACTTCGATCGTCCGATCCTTGAAAGTCTTGTCGTTCCTGAGGGCAGCGCCAACGGCCTCGGCGGTCGCGATGTACCGGCAGAAGATCACTGTCTGATGACCCTTGGAACAGAGCTCCGTCAATTCTCGCTTCAGGAGAGATAGTTTGGCATCCTCCTGAGGCCGGGCCTCAAGGTCGCGCGCTGTCCTCAGAAGGTCGTCGAAGCCGGACGTGTCCTCCGCCATTGCCCCCGGTTCGAGATCGTCGTCCGACAACTGGCCCTCGTTCTCGTCGAAGATCGCGGCTTCCAGATCGATATCCTCGGTCAGTGCGCGCCTGGCCTCCAGCGTGGCAACCGCAGCTGCAGGCGAGGATCCAACGCAACGCATCAGGGCCAGGGTTGCCCAGATCGCCAGCCGCCGCCGACGAGCATCATGACCGGCTTTCGCTGCGCGCTCGGTGCACCAGGCGAGGACCGCCTCATGGAACGCCAGATGAGAGGGTGTCAACTTAAAGGCCCTCTTGCCGACGTCATGCTTGGGGAAGGTCCGCTTGGCGCCTGGTACTTCCCAGCCTTCCTCGCGGACATCGATGCGCCTCCTCTGAACAAAATGCTGCGCCAGTTCTTCCCGGGCTCGCGACAAGCCCCCTTGGGAGAAGTCCGGTCGAAGCAGCGCCAGAATATCGTCGAAGGCCTCCGCGTCGCCAGAATGCGGCGTGGCGGTGAGAAGGACCATGTGACGATCCGGGTCCTTTGCCAAACCGTCCAGCAAGGCCTGTCTCTGGGTTTTTCCGCGACCACCGCCAACACTGGCATGCGCCTCGTCCACGATGACGAAGTTCGGGCAGGATTTCGCGAAATCAGTGCGGCGTCGATCAGCCTTGATGTAGTCGAGGCTGACGACCGTCAGAGGATGGGCGTCGAAGGGGCTCTCATTCAATGCCAGACCGCGTTCGAGCCGCGGCGCCGTCGTGGCGGTCACGGCGGTTGCATGCAGGTCGAACTTTTCGCGCAGTTCATCGACCCATTGTTCGACCAGGTGCGGGGGGCATAGCACGCAGGCTCGCGTTACTTCGCCGCGGTCCCACATCTCCCGCAGGATGAGCCCGGCCTCGATGGTCTTGCCGATGCCCACATCGTCGGCGATCAGAAGGCGCATCGTATCGAGCCGCAGCGCCATAATCAGCGGAACGAGTTGATAGGACCGTGGCTCGAATGCGATCCGGCCAGAGGACCGGAAAGGTCCCGCGCCGCGGCGAAGGCTGAGGCGCAGGGCATCTGACAGCAGGCGTGCGTCCGAAGAGGTGCCCATCCGCGACGCGTCCGGCGCCTCGAAAATGGCCGGCTCGGGTGGGACCTGCTCGAGTGCCGGCAGAACGACGGTAGCATCGCCCTCCATGCCCGACAGCGGCCGCAAAAGCAGGCGGTCAGGTCCCGATCCGGGCAAGACAATCCATTCCCTGCCTCGCGCACGGATCAGGCTGCCGGGACTCGCCAAGGCGCTGGTAGCCGACGTCATGGTGTCACCCTGTCGATGTGCGCGAGTTCTTCGGGCATTTCCTCCGGCGGGTCGACCGTTCTCAGGACAATGTAACCTTCGTTCGATAGCGCGGCGGAGACATCTGCGTCATCTGTCACGGCGGCGTAGAACTTGCTCCACGATGCCAGCGCCACCTTGCCGCCCCGTGCAACAGGTTCGAAGTCCGGCCGTAGGATTCCCCATCTTCGAGCCGCGTCGGCCCACGGGCCGTCCGAGATGGGCGATTCAACTGCATCCACCTTTCCACTCGGCGCCACCACCTCAACCTCAGACGACAGGAGGTCGATCAGGAAACGACGGACTTCGCAGCGTCCGCGGTCAATCAGCTCATGATCGGGCTGATTGAAATAAGTAAGGATGCAGCGGTAACAGCCTTCGACGCAGGGGGCGTCGTCGCGGTCGCGCCACTCGCCTTCGGCCTCTTCCAGATGCATGACTTCGAGAGCGGTCCTGACGACCGCTTGCAAGTCCTCCTGGCGCGAGATCCGCGACAGCACACCCGCACCACCCTCGGACGCCTCGTAGAACAGTAGGCCATTGCGTGCATCCCGATCCGGTACCGGATCGACGGCGATCTCACCCTCTTCGAGGCGAAACACCCGCTCGAGGCCTCGGGCGAGCGCACTCTGCAAGGTGGCGACGTCCTCGACGTCAAGGTGCCGCGAAGGCACAAGAAGCATGGCATTCTTGCGGTCCTCGACCATCGGCAGGACCGTCTGTTCAGGCTCAGCGTTTGGGCGCGAATCCGGATCGGTCTCGTCACCGCCGACCGAACCGCGCCATCGGCCGCTGTGGGTTCCGATCTTGAAGCCATAGAGGTCCTTGTCACGCCTTCTCCGGAGGCCCTTGTTGATCCGGGCAATACGGGTGCGTGGACCGTAGGAAATCTTCGCCAGGTCCTTGCCGTCACGATCGCTTAGCCGGACTCTGCTGGGTTCGCCCTGAAAAGCGAAAGCGGTCTGTATGTCGAATCCCTGACGCTGGCGCTCCTCATCATTGGCGGAAATGCGTTCCGCCGGGGCAGCCTCGACATTCTCGACACGAAACGCGCCGTCCAGGCGAATGGGATCCGCCAGACCGGCGCCACATGCGTCACAGCGCTCGGGTGCATCGGTACCCTGGATAGAGCCGCAGTTTGCACACAGCAGCAAGACATCCGTGTTCAGTCCTACGCCGTCGCCAGCGCGCACCTGCGGCGGCAGCATGGCGCGAGTCACACGGAAAGACTGGCCCTCGTGATAGATCATGCTCCCGGGCCCGAATTCGGAAATTGCCAGGAATCGAGCCCTCGAAAGGAAATCGCCACGGCCGCGACGCTCGGCACCGGGAACAAATGCGGTGAGTGGCAGGCGGGGAAAGTTGTACCCAGGCAGGAAGCCCTCGGTTGCCAGATAGCGGTAGGTGAAGAAATCTGATGAGTTCGAATCCTTACCGCTCTTGAGCAATTCGATCTGGCGTCGTGCGCTGTTGTACGACCGATCCCCTTGCCGTCGTTCCTCGGCACTTGCCTGGGTGCTCTTCGACAACCGGTAGCCGCGATCTCGCTGGTCTTCGGCGGCGCTTAACCGCCGTCTCCAAGAGTCGAAAGCCGTGTCGAAATTCTCGTAGGCGTCTCGCGCGGTGGTTTCGGCGAGGTCATGTCCGAAGGGCCGGCCGGCAATCTGGCTGAGGACGGCGACCATACGCTCAGCCGCACGAGCGGCAAGGTCGGGAACGGAAAGTGCTGCCGCTACTTCGATGCGGAGCGGATACTTGCCATCCTCCTGGGTGAGGTCCAGCACCTCGGCGATCGCCGGTGCGAGTTCAACACCGGATTCCGCCAGCCAGATCGCATGACAATGGGATACAACGAGTTCTTCATTGCCGAGATCGAGAAGCGGCGGTTGAACCGATCCCGCGACCATCTGGCCCGGATCGGCGAAGTAGTACTGATCATGCGGGCTTTGAGCGGCACAGTAGGTCGTGATCAGCGCCGCCTGACCGGCACGGCCGGCACGCCCGGCACGCTGCGTGTAGTTGGCCGGCGTCGGCGGGACGTTGCGAAGGTGCACATGCTCGAGCGTAGAGATGTCGACCCCAAGCTCCATTGTTGGCGAGCAGATGAGCAAGGGCAACCGCCGGGAGGTTTCGTTGTCATGCGGCGACTCCCGCATCTGTTTCTGATCGTCATCACCGAACCGGAACCGGCGCTCCCGGTGCTGGCGGATGTCCTTGTCCACCTGTGCGGTATGTTCTCTTGCCTCAAGGCCCCGCATCGGTGCCCGCCTTGCCAACATGTTGTCGGCTACCCTTGCGTAGAGTTCCCGGAAATAGGGGTTCGGCGGTGCTTTCCCGGTTTCTTCGGCCATAGGCTCGCTGACGGCGCAAAGCTTCAGCGCGCCGGGGTCAAGTTTCCAGCCCATGGGACCGAATGGTGTTCTCTGCGCCCTGACATAGGCATAGTCGTCATGGGCTGTCGCCTGGAGAAGCGCTTCGATGACCTCGGTCACCTCGCCCCGTCGCAGACGACGCCCCCAGAGGCGTTCGTCTACGAGGGCCTTGCCCAGAGCCGACTGGGCGCTTCCCCGAAGCACGATACCCTCATCCCGCAGCGAGATATTGGCGCGCGATGTGCCTTCGAGCATCAGCCAGGCAGCTTCCCGTGGCCGTTCCTTTTCGTGGATGGCCCAGGGGGCCTGGAGATAGCGTCTCGACTCCTCCGCAATTTCCTCGAACCGTTGTCGATCCAGTGCCTCGACATCGATTGCGAGGCCGGTTCGCATGTGTTCGAGAAGGATACGCAATGCCGTCAAGCGGATCTCGGGCGTCGCATCGCGGAGGACATCCGGAGCCCCAGCGAAGATGGCGTCTTCCCCTGCCAGTGCCGAAAGCATTGTATATTCGACATGAACCAGTTCGAGGTCTTCGAGGTTAGGGTTGGTAAATCGCCAGCCACGACGCTGATCAGTCCAGACACGATGTGCGATGATCCGGGACAGCAGCACCTCAGCCTCAGTCGCTTTCCTTCCTCGAACATCATCTCGAAGCCATTCCTCGTGGCTTTCCTCGTTCGACCAAGCATAGCCCAGAGCACGTCGAACCGCGTCTCCAAAATCACGACCAGCCAATCCGGCGCTACCGGCGTCGCGAACAGCCGCGAATATGGCAGAGCGCAGCTTCGTGACGAAAACGTGGTCATTGAAGTGACCGGCCTGCAAGGCCGCGTCCTGGCGGTTGTCGGTGAAGGTCAGCAGCTTGCCGCGCCCGGCTTCCCCGGCTTCCATTTCTTCAAGCGTTACCGAGTTCAGTATTGTCGTCGCCGAGGAGCGACCTTCGGCGGATAGGCCCGACAACCTGTTGCGATCCCGGCCTTGCCCCGGTGGCGTGTCTCCGCATCGCAGGCAGAGCGAGAATTTGCCTTTCATGAACCACATGCCAAGGCCGGCCCCCTCGACGCCCTGGGAATCGACCGAAACCTCGAACGGGACGCGCGTGCGATAGGTCCGCTTGACGCGGGTCGAGCCGTTTGCCGTTTCTTCGAGCCAGGACGGCGGGAGATCTTGGTCGCCCTCGAAGGGCAGTCCTTCGGCACGGCACAGGAAGCCCGTCTCGTCGTCATCGTCGAGCGGCTCCTCGTCGATCGAGCGAGGGACATAGCGCCGCCCCGCATTATCCGGAAGCACCCGGACAGGGTGATAGTCCTGCCCACACTTGCGGCAGAAACGAACCTCGAACAGCCGCGCCTCGGCCTCTGGATCGGTCTTCTGCTTGTCAAAACGGATGGTCCGCGCACCCTCTGGACCAAGGGTCGCATACAGGCTGTCGGGACCGGACAGATATTGATGGAGCTTATACGCCAGGAAAGCACTGCCGGATGGGCCCCCTCGCAGGTTCTCGGGCATCGAGGCCATGGACAACGCGTGCTCGAGCGCGGCCAGGCAATCCGGCACCGGTTCGCCGGAATCGTCAGCAAGCTCCAAGGCAGCTTCACTGAGCGTGCGCGGCTTGCGGCGTTGCGGTACTGGATCGTCGGTCAGGCCGATGCGAGTTTCAGCCCACACGATAAGCGGTTCCGTCTCGAGGGCGTCATTTGCCAATCCAGTGGGTAGCGTACGAATGGATTGCGCGATGCCCGTGCGATCCGCGGTGCCGCGCGTGGCGCGGACCAAAGTCTCGCCGATAACGGCTTCAGGTTCGATCCGGTTGCCGAAGATCATTGTCGCGGTATTCGCCACGACGACCGCAGGGTCTTCCGCGACCGCATCCGACGAGGCCATGGTGGCGGAGGTTCCGATGCACCGCAGATGGTCCGGAGACAGCCGGTCTCGCAAGCGTCGAACCAGCATCGCTACGTCCGCGCCCTGTCGGCCGCGATAGGTATGCAGTTCGTCAAGAACCAGCCAGTCGAGACCACGCGCGTTTTCCAATACTTGGCGCCCTTTCCGGTCGGCACGGGTGAGAAGGAGTTCCAGCATCATGAAATTGGTCAGCAGAATGTCCGGTGGGTTTGCCGCGATCCTCTCTCGGTCAGCCTCGGATTCCTGCCCTGTGTATCTCTCGACGATTGGAGGCTTGCTCAAACCAGAATCACGCAGAAAGCCATTGATTTCTTCAAGCTGGGAATTGGCGAGCGCGTTCATCGGATAGATGATGATGGCGCGAGTCCGGCGTTTCTCGCCGGCCTCGCGTGCGCGAATCGCAGCATCGATCAATGGAATAAAAAAACAGAGCGACTTGCCTGACCCTGTCCCTGTTGTGACGACAAATCCCTTGCCAGATTGCGCCATACCGAGCGCCAAGTCTTGATGCACATAAAGCTCGATCGGGGCTCCATCACTGCGGCGAAAGACCTTTGCCGTATCTTCATGAATTGTCCCATCGACTGCCCGCACATCAACCGAGGCTCCGGGTCTGAACCTGGGGTTCAGGCTGATAAGCGGCTCGCGGACATATCGTCGTTCATTGTAGGCCTGATCTATTGCGGATTGGAGATCATTCGACCGGATGTTGGCGAAGGAGCGAGAGAAACTCTCGTATCGCTCGATCGACTTCTGGTTCAGGGAAAATACGTCCATTATTCTATTTCTTTTCTCCGCCCCACCGCTTCTTAGCGCAACTCTCGAGGGTAATTGCAGTCTTTTCGTGGCCGTTACCGCTTGTCACCAAAACTCTTGGGGGACCAAGAAGTGTAAGGACCCTTATGCCGCCGCTTCGTCACCGATGGTGACCGCGAGCTTGCCCAGATAGGCCTTGAAGCCTGCGACTGAGGTGAAGCAGCGGAAGCCGGCCGCGCTCGCAAGAGAAATAAGGTCCGCGCTTTCGTCCAGCAGAACCGCGACCGGTTCAGAGAGCTCGGCCTGCACGCCGCCAGGCCAGGCCAAATCGAGGATCGCACGCTGTTCGCCCGTTTCGAGATCAACCAGATCCCATCCAAGAACGCCAGCCGCGAAACCTTTCTCCTCAACCCACTTCTCCAGATCTTCCAACTCACGGTATTCCTCTTCGCTCGAGATGCCTCCCAGAAGTACCGACTGGGCTTGGCGCGCCGGTCGTGCTGTTTCCAGGAGTTGCGTGTCCTCGTGCAGGAGTTGAGCGAGACAGGCATTTGCGGCCAAGGCGAGAAGTTCCTTCCGAGCTTCGACGAAGTCACGGAAGTTATCGACCTTCCAGAGCACCGGGTCATCCGGAATCCACTGCGACTTGAGCGCGCCGGGATGAGCCTCTTCAATTTCCGGAAAGTAGACCTCAGGCCGACGGTCCCGGATAGCCAGGTTGGTGTCCTTGGTCAGAAAGCAGAAATTGCCCAAGGCGTTTACTTCAGCCCGACTGTAGTCCGCCTCGTAGAGGCGGACGCGAGGGAAGATGTGATGGACTTCCAGCGCGCTCATCTTGCCCAGCATGCCTCTTTTCAACGGCAGGCCGTTGCCCCAATCCCGTGCCTCAGTCATGCGCGTCATCATGTATAGAACAGGATAGAATCGCGACCCGACGCTCCAGCTGTGAAAATGGCCAGGCTCGACACGCAGACCCCCCTGCGCAAGGCGTAGCTCTGCAACAAGCTTCTCCAGATCGCCTTGGCCGGACTCCAGGATTCCGAGATCCTTGTCGATGATGCTTTCCGTCGAGGCCGAGTACCGTCCCCACATCCCGCTCTGGACATACCAGAACAACAGCTTGTCCTGAGTCTTCTGGTCGAGATGCCCGCCGTGCGTATCCAGAAACCGCACCATCACCGGCACCGCGAAACGTGCGAACAGCACCCGATCGTGGTCGAGACCAAGGCGCCCACCAATCATGTTCAAGGCAGTGTCGATGTGCCGGACTGCCCGCTTCAATGCTACAGAAATTTCTTCTGCGTCCTTATCGTGCAGGTGCTGGAACTTGGCTTCGCCAGTCAGCACGGTGTTAACCGACCGCAACAGCCAGTCGATTGTGAAATTGTAGCCGGCGCCACGCCAACGCTGGATACTTCGCTTCATTGTATCCCGCGCCTCGGGCCAGTCGGCGCAGATCTTGGCTAGGGCGAGGTCGCCCTTCGATAGTTTTGTCCCGCCGCTGTTCACTCGATTGAAAATATCCACCACGACATCGAGGGTCTTGTCACGACCGGTCACTTCTTCGATGTGGAAGTCCTTGTCACGGATGCCCAGAAGCTGGTTCAGACGCCCCACATATTCGCCAAAATGAGGCGCGAATTCCGGCTGCTGTCCCAATACCGCAATCATCTCACCAATTCCTGCACTGCCTCTTTGCATCAATTCCGTAACATTCACCCATAGCGGATCGTCGCGCATCTTGATCGGCTGAAAGAATTCGAATTCCTCGGAAGCAATATTGAATCTCAGGTCGGTGAAAGCCTTTGCATTTCCATCGAAAAACCGTGGAGGCTCGCCTCGTATGACACCATAAAGCGACGTGATACGCTGTTGCCCGTCGAGCAGAAGTTTCACAACCCCCGGTGCAAGGCTTGCATTGCCACGATGGGCGGCCGTCGAAGCATCTGTTGCCCATACAAGCAGGCTGCCTACAGGATGCCCACGATAGAGAGAGTGGAATAGTCCACGAACCTGCTCGCCGCACCAGACATACCCGCGCTGGAATTCGGGCAATGCCATATGTCCATTGTCGATATAATCAAGAATTGCGGAAATCTGCATCAGCACTGCTTCTCCCAGCTGTACAACATCCTCATGTGACGCATTTTTTGGTCTGACACACAAGCGACAGGACGACATTTCGAGAGAGATTTGGCAGTATAAATTTTGGTATGCTTCGCCACTGCCGACATGGCATCATCAAATTTGCTGCCGAGATCGGCAGACCGGGGGCGACGCCTGATCGGATGGACGGCACTAACTGTGGCCACATCCGCGCGCCGATGATCCGCGCCACTACGGCAATGTTGGAGGCTACCCGCAACCATTATTCACGAGAAGCTGTTGCCAGTAATGAAAGATCGACTGACGGAAGATGACTTTGAGCCGGTCTCTACTGGCGAAGAGCGTTGGTGGAATGCGACTTGTTGGGAGCGATCAGACCTCGTGAAAGAAGGGTTGTTCCGTGACGACTCGCCACGCGGCGTCTGGGAGCTGTCGGACGAGGGACGCACCTTCGTGACTGAGCAAGTCAAATGACTTGGCCCCGGGGCTTTGCCTGATGCAGTCAACGCGGCCGGGTGTATCGGTATCCGCCGCCCTGCAAATTTTCGTCTGGCTTCCATATCGTGATGAGCCCACGCCGCCACAACAATGAGAGCGAGCGTGAAATGGATGCCCGGGTGGAATTTGCCAGTGGCAAACCCAGTGCTTTGAGGAGGTCCACCGGGCGCATGGCGCTGGCCAAATCGACGGACCCCTCTATCGGTTCGAGAAAAGGCAAGACGTCTAAAATCTGCCGCTGCCGATCCGATAACCCGCGTCCCATGTGCCCCTCCGATTATTAACCGATAGATCCGTATGGATCACCTACGTGAATTGAGCAAGAAATCCATAAAAACAAGGGCACTCGAGCATCCGACCCCCTATCGATAATTTGGCACTGAAAAGAAAAACGTACCCAATGCCGGTCCCCAGCGGAAACCTTCTAAGGATTGAAGACCGCCCCTCTATCCGTTTCGACCGCCTGCGACAAAGATACGTCAGCCGGACAATCGGCGTCAATTCGTTCGTTACCATCACCTGCCCAGCGCCCGGTCAGCATAGTTAATATAATAAAACAGGTAGCTAAACGATTATGACTGGGCGCTGGGCAGCGTGTTTTAGCCAGTCGGGCTTCTTTTGTCCTGCTGGTAGTTCCGTTGCGACTTCTTCGTCCCATGGCGTCATTTGCTGCGCGAATTCGTAAGTGCTTCCCATGTTTTTCCCTTTCGTGGTCAAAAAGCGATTTCGCCGATTCCCACAGCGAACGGTTCTTCTTCGATGAATAGTTTCATTGCCACGAAGTCACGGTCATCGATCACGGAGCAGGAAATTGCTTCGACCGCCAGCGGTGAAGGGATTGAACGAAACGTTATCGACAAATCGCGGCGGCGCCATTCTTCGGCAAATTCGATCAGTTCGCGTTTCGTGTATTTGCTTATTGGCCGGTCGTTGTCGGCGTAGCCGTCCAACTGGATCGCCTGCGGCGGAAAGATCGACCCTTCCGCCTGAAGGCTGCGCGACGTCAGTTTGCCTTTTGACCGAAGATCGTCCTTCAGAAGCTGGATTGGCTTGTCGCAGTAGGACAGCGACCTGATCGTGGTCGGCGCCCTGGTTGCCGTATCTTTGACCACTTTCACGATCTGATCGAATGTCAGACCGGCTTCCATCCAAGTGAAAACGATCCGACGATCTTTGTGGGTTGGTGGTCGTCCTATGCCACCAGCAAACAGAACCCGCTTCAAAGCGAAGTTGGTTAGCATTTCTTGAGCGATTTCAGAGTCGGTTTTTTCTAAGATTTCGAACGGTTCAAAAAGCGCTTCGCTAGGGGGAGTTGGCGCTGGTTTCGGGGTTTTTGAATCTTCAGAATCTTCTTCTTTTGTAGATTCTGAACTGTAGACTGTAGATGTGTATGCGTTCGCATCGTGCAATTGTTGATTTTGTTGGTTTTTTTTGGTCGACCCGTTTTCTAATACGTTCGTTCTTGTTTTCGTGTCTGTATTTTTTGGGCTTTCGTTTTTCGCATAGCGCGCGTTGGCTGCGACTTTCGTCTGCGTAATTTTTTCTGCTCTTTCAGCCAGCATTTCAGCGGCTAGGTGCGCGATCACACGTTCGCCTTCGCGGCGCAGCTGACCGCCTTGGATCAGTGCTTCGACAGCGGCTTGATAGCGCGGCTTTGATGTTCCGCAGCGGCGCGGCATAAAGTCCAGCTGCGGATCGACCGGTCCGCTTTCTGACAGGTTGTGGTCTTGGATGATTTTCAAAACTGCGATCTGAACGCTGGTCAATCCACTTGCGTCGCGCAATTGTTCGTCCGGTTTGTATTTTACCCAAAAGCCGTTGGTCGTCTTCACTGCAGCCGTCCTTGTTCCGTGCGACGCAGTCGGGTATATTTAGACTACGCTGACACGCTTTTGCTTGCGGTTGTTGCGTTGATTTTCAGGCCGTCCCGCCCATGATCATTTCAGACCGGTCAGCCGAACAGCTGGCCGGTTTTTCTTTTGCTGATTAGTGGAGCTGGCAAGGCATCACGCCACACCGTGATGTTCTTCACCATCAATGCGACACGTCCGACTGCTTGGCGTCCTGTTCTTCCCACCAGAGTGTGATCGCACGTTCTGACCAGAACCGCAGCCGTCCGATCTTCACTGGTTTTGGGAAGTCTGTTTCTGCCAGCCTGCGTTCGATCCACATATGTGAAACGCCGCCGCAAAGGTCGCGGACCGCCTTGATCGTCAACCTGCGGTCTGAAAGCGCGTCGCTAGTTCCTTGTGATTTTTTGGACATGTTAATCCCTTATCGTTATCTTCGAATCGGGATTAGCACCGAATGTTTATCGCGCTCGAACGTGCGCGATAAACATTCGTCAACTATCTTTTAAGTATTTGTAAAAAGTAGAATTATTTGGCCGGTCACCCGGAAGTCGCCACTTCTTTCTGATATATTCGATTTGTTTGGATTTCTTCGTTTCGCCGCTTTGTTTTGCTAGTTCCAAGGCGTGGTTTTCGCGTACTTTTGAAAGGCTTTTGCGCTGTAGGTTATGTTCGGTCGGACCGGTTCGTGTCAGTTTGCGAATGGAAGCGACACGCGACGCAGCCAGTTCTTCGACGCTTAGTTGCGTTCCTTTGACAGCGCCGAATCGATTCACCAGATCAGCGAATAATTCGCCCTGCCACCGCGCGGCGAAGCAGATCGCTTCTGTATCGCTTGCAGCCATAGCGTTTTTCAGCGCTTTTGTCTTCGAAAGGTAAGCCGCAGCTGCGGCTTCGACAGAACCTGTGCGCGGCGCGCAGTGTTCTGTGCCATCTGGGTCGCTAACGCGGATCAATCTGTTATTGGATATTTCCAGCAATCGGCGACAGGCTTCGGCCATTGCTTCGAACCGGTCGCCGGTCTTTATCCGCCGCTGAAACGCTGCGCGCCAGTCTGCCGCGTCGCCAGTCATGCGCGTCGGGTAAAGAACATCATGCGGATTTGGTTTCTTGGGTCCGCCCGTCATTGTGCGGCGCTGATCTGGACGACGTTGTCATCCACGCCGTTCACCAGCTGGTTGCAATGGCGCGACCACGCTTCAAGCGCGCCGCGCTTTTCAGGACCGAAGTCATATCGCTGGTAAATGCCGACCACTCCAGCGGAGGTTCCCGACGTGTGATTGATTACGGCTTCCGTGATCCGGACGGGTGTTCCAAGACGCGCCAAGCCGGTCGCCGTGGTTCTGCGCAAGTCGTGGAACGTCCAGCGGGGGATCGTGACTGCTTCGGCGCGATCCGCGTCCGCGACAGCCTGCATTTGTCGCACGATCCGCGCGTGTCCCTTAGAAAAGCCGCTGACCGGCGTTTGGCCGGTGGTCGTAAACAGAAGACCGTTTCGGCTTGGAACACGGTCCGCGCGCATGATCGCTTCCATTGCGGCGCCTGACAGCGGGACTTCATGCGCCTGACCGTTTTTGGTTCTGGATGCTGGCAGGGTCCACAGATCGCCCGTCACTTCGTCTACGGTCATTTCGGCAACTTCCCGCAAACGCTGGCCGGTCAGGATCAGCGCGCGCGTCAGGTTGCCCCACGGTTCCGCGATCTGGCCGCAGGCAATCAGCAGCCACCGCAGCTCGTCGTCTGTCAAAATGCGGTCGCGAGATTGTTCTTTGAAAGGCTTCGTGCCGGTGACTGGATTGTGTTCGATCACGTCGCGCTCGATCAGCCAGACGCAGAAGGCATTAAAATAGGCGCGGACGCGGTTGGCGGTCGTTTTCTTTCCTTCGGCGGCGATCCTGTCCAGCAAGCCTCGCACATCGCGACGTGCGAGCGATTGAACGCGCCGGTGGCCCCATTGGGTGACCACGTAGATTTCCAAAGCGCGCTTTGCGTCGTGGCCGCGCTTCAGAGTCGACAGGTGCTGCGCCGCGTACTGTTCGACCAGTACTTTGACCGTGTCGCGGTCTGGCGCCGCCTTCCGCGCCAGCTTGGCGTCAGCAGGGTCGATCCCAGCTTCGATTGACGTGACCGCGTGACCTGCAGCCTTCCGCGCGTCTGCCAGACTGATCGCGGGATACTTGCCAAGCGTTAGCTTCCTGTGACGACCAGCCAACTGATAGCGGGTCGCCCATGATTTGCGACCGCTTGGCTGAACGACCAGATAAAGACCTTTGAACGCGGGGTCTGGAATTTCTCGCCGCGTCGCGGTCGGTTTGACGCCTTCAATGAACTTGGCTGTAAACGCCTTTGCCATGTCGAAAATTCCTTTGGGGTAAAACTGGGGTAAAAAATCCCGCGCACTGTTCCGTTATTTTCCGTTACGAAAATATTGTTGATTGGGGCGTAAGCGCAAGCGTTGTTTAACAATTTCGACATATAATGTGATTTGTTGTTATGCTTGTTTACCGACCAAAACCTGATTGTGGATCAGGAGGTCCCCAGTTCAAGCCTGGGAGGTGGTACCACCTTTCACCAGAAATTTGCCGACCCGGATCATGATATGGAACGGGTCCTGAAACGATACACCCCGGCCACCGGGGGATGTGGCACAGGGCGGCCGTAATACATTCATGTAATATCAGCGTGTTATTCGTCGTTGTTGGCGCCGCTGCCACGGCCCGGGCTGTTGCCTTCGCTGCCGTTCCCGCCGCCGTTGTTGCCGCCACGGCCACCGCCGTTATTGCCGCTGCCATCACCGCCACTCGTGCCGCCATCACCGCCACCCGTGCCGCCATCACCGCCACCTGTGCCGCCATCGCCGCCACCTGTGCCGCCATCGCCGCCACCTGTGCCACCGTCGCCGCCACCCGTGCCGCCATCACCGCCACCTGTGCCGCCGTCGCCGCCACCTGTGCCGCCGTCGCCGCCACCCGTGCCGCCATCGCCGCCACCTGTGCCGCCGTCGCCGCCACCGTCGCCGGAAGGTTCGGTCAGATCGTCATTGCCGAGAGTGGAAGCCGTGCGGAAACTGCCGTCGGTTTCCTGCAATCCGATCCGTATACCGGGACAGACCTGGCTGAGGCTGGACATGACAGCCGCGCCATCGGGCTGCGCCATAACCTGATCTGCAAGGTTGTAGGAAATAATCGTGTAAGAACACTCGTCCTGCGGAACTGCCGCAAGAGTGGCATCAAGCTGTGCCGCGCGTGAAATTACGGTTGTGTCAGATACTGCACAGGCCGACGCAAAGGTCAGTGCCGCGAATGCGGCCGGGGCCTGCAGTCTTTTAAAGTGTAACATCTTTACAAACTCCCAGAGCGATCCCCCACCCCGGAAAACACGTGGCCGGCGGTTGTCCCACAACACGGGCACCGGCAACGCCATACTTGTGCCATATTCCTGCCCGATTTGCACTGCAATTTCGCCACTGTCCCGGTCGTGGGACCAATCCTGCATCGCCGGAAGCTTTGTACATTAATACCTGGTTAAGTGTTCCCGCGAGAGCGACAGTGCGGGGCGGAAAGCCCGCATTATGCCGCACGAGAATGCGGTGCTGACCTGCCTTCCGCCCCACAAAAGAGGGCGGCGGGGGCCGATATGGCCCTTATCCGCCGCAATTGATTCGGTTTTCAGGGACTTTAAAGGCAAGTTTCTTCTGCCTCTGGCGGCTATCTGATCGCGATGGTCTGCTCAAGCTGCCCGGTCACACGGTCGTAAATCAGAATACGGTTGTCGTCGGTGACAATTGCATACCATCCGTCTCCCTGCGTAAACGCCGTGGCCGCAGCGCCTTCAGGAAGTAAGATTTCTTCGGGGAGCGGCGGGGGCGCATCATAGAAGCGGATGACAATGAGCGCGATGATCAGTAGAACGCCCCCAGTCATCACCCCGGTCAGCACCGTCACCAGCCGTCTGAGAAACCTCAGATTCGCCGGTTCCGGTGCATCGGTTTCAGATTCAGGATTTTCCATGCCGCTCCGTCAGATCAGCTTCGTTCTCGGGGATGCACCACCGCCCCGCCTTGATAAGGCGCTTGCCCGTGATGTGCCAGAGCAGGCTGCCCTCTCACGTACGCGGATTGGTCGGTTACTGGCCTGCGGGTCGGTTCAGGTCAACGGAGCCACCGTGCAGGACCCCAAAGCCCGGGCGCAGGCCGGCGATGAGATCGTGATCTCGGTAGAGGAGGCACAGGAGAGCCACATTCTGCCGGAAGATATCCCGCTGGACATCATTTATGAAGACAGCCACCTGGTG
Organism: Roseobacter ponti; assembly: GCF_012932215.1. Classification (GTDB taxonomy): domain Bacteria; phylum Pseudomonadota; class Alphaproteobacteria; order Rhodobacterales; family Rhodobacteraceae; genus Roseobacter; species Roseobacter ponti. Next base: position 1,189,428 of record NZ_CP048788.1, read on the forward strand.
GTGATCAACAAGCCTGCAGGCATGGTCGTGCACCCGGCTCCCGGCTCGCCTTCCGGCACGCTGGTCAACGCGTTGCTGGCCCATTGCGGCGCGGATCTGTCAGGTGTGGGCGGCATGAAGCGGCCTGGCATCGTTCACAGAATCGACAAAGATACCTCCGGGTTGCTGGTCGTCGCCAAGTCAGACGCGGCCCATCACGGGCTTGCAGACCAGTTCGAAGCGCATTCGGTTGAGCGGTATTATCAGGCGCTGGTCTACGGTGTGCCGGATGGCAACGATCCACGGCTGCGCGGGATGAAAGGCGTGAGTTTTGAGCCCGGCAATATCGTTAAAATCACGACGCAGCTGGCGCGGCACAAAACCGACCGTCAGCGCCAGGCAGTGTTGTTTCAGGGCGGTCGGCATGCGGTGACACGGGCCCGTACGGTCGAACGTTTCGGCACGCCGGCCTGTCTTGCGCTGATGGAATGCTGGCTTGAGACCGGGCGCACTCATCAGATCCGCGTGCATATGGCCCATGCCGGTCACGCGCTGGTGGGTGATCCGACCTATGGGGGCAAACGGCGTCTGCCTGCCAAAGCGCTGCCGGAGATCTCGGCGGAGACTGTGCGCAGCTTTCCGCGTCAGGCGCTGCACGCTGCCGTGCTGGGCTTTGTACACCCGGTGAGTGGTGAGGATATGCGCTTTGAAGCGCCCTTACCACAGGATATGCTAAGCCTGCTCGATGCCGCGCGGGTGGCGTTGTCATAAAGTGCAAATGGATGTGATTGCACAGCACTGTGAGGTGTTAACGGCGGCGCTTTGTGGCAAGCTTTCCTTAATCAATGGTCGGTACTGTTCGCGTTAACATTTTCTTCGGTCCGCACTTGAACTGATCAGTTCAGTTCCCATATTGATGTTAAGGACCTAAACATTGGGAGGCTCCCATGGCAAATTATGCAAATCTGCCCGCACCGACACCAGAAGGCGGCCTGAACCGCTATATGCAGGAAATCCGCAAATTTCCGCTGCTGGAGCCGGAAGAAGAATACATGCTGGCCAAGCGCTGGGTTGAGGAGCAGGACACTGAAGCTGCTCATAAAATGGTGACATCGCACCTGCGCCTGGCGGCCAAGATTGCGATGGGCTATCGCGGTTACGGGCTGCCTCAGGCAGAGGTGATCTCAGAGGCGAACGTGGGTCTGATGCAGGCTGTTAAACGCTTCGATCCTGAAAAAGGCTTCCGGCTTGCGACCTATGCAATGTGGTGGATCCGGGCGTCTATTCAGGAATATATCCTGCGCAGCTGGTCGCTCGTCAAACTCGGCACGACCTCAGGCCAGAAGAAACTGTTCTTTAATCTGCGGAAAGCAAAGAACAAGATCGGTGCGCTTGAAGAAGGCGATATGCACCCCGATAACGTCAAGCGGATCGCAACGGATCTCGGTGTGACCGAAGCAGAGGTTATCTCGATGAACCGGCGCATGTCGGGCGGCGATGCGTCCCTGAATGCGACTGTCGGCTCTGAGGGCGAAGGCACGATGCAGTGGCAGGACTGGCTCGAGGATGAGGATGCTGATCAGGCGTCTGATTATGAGGAGCGGGACGAACTGACCGCGCGGCGCGAGCTGCTCGCGGAAGCGATGAGCGTTCTCAATGACCGCGAGAAAGACATCCTGACGCAGCGACGCCTGTCGGACGAGACCGTTACCCTTGAGGATCTCAGCGGCGAATACAACGTCAGCCGCGAGCGCATCAGGCAGATCGAGGTGCGCGCCTTTGAGAAGCTGCAGAAGAAAATGCGCGATCTTGCGAAGGAAAAGGGCATGCTGGCCACCGCCTGATGCCCGCGACCCAACTCTGACAACCGGCCCGCGCAGTCTCCGCTGCGCGGGTTTTTTCATGGCCTGACCTGGTTTCTGGCCGGTCAGGCGGGAATTGCATGACGCGTCTGCGCATGGCAGACTTAACGGTAAGGAGTTTCAGATATGGCTGGCGGATGGGCGCGCGATGGCGCGGTGAACGAACAGATTGAGGCCTCGGTATCGGATGAACTGGCGCGGCTCAAAGCCCGGCGCCAGCCGCAAGGGGAGAGCCTCTCCCACTGTGCGGAATGTGATGAACCGATCCCGGAGGCACGCCGCGCGGCCCAGCCAGGCGTGAAGCTCTGCATCGACTGTATGCGTGAGCATGACAGCGCATTTCAGACGCGCGGCGGGATCAACCGCCGGGGGTCAAAAGACAGCCAGCTGAAATAAGCACCGGCGCGCGGAGCCGGACAGAACACAGGAAAATCACAATGACACATCTGAGATGGGGCATCCTCGGGGCGTCGAATTTTGCAGCCGAACAAATGGCCCCGGCCATTCATGCAGCAAAGGGTGCCGATCTCGTAGCACTTGGCACGTCGGATCCGCAGAAGGCGGCGCGGTTTACCGCCTTTGCGCCCGGTCTGACCCTGCACGACACTTACGATGCTGTTCTGGCCGACCCGGACGTCGATGCGATCTATATCCCGCTGCCGAACCACCTGCATGTGGAATGGTCCCTGAAAGCTCTGGAGGCCGGCAAACACGTGCTCTGCGAAAAGCCCATGACGATGCGCGCGGATGAATTTGACCAGCTGATCGCGGCGCGGGACAAATCCGGCAAGCTGGCCGCTGAGGCCTTTATGATCGTGCACCACCCGCAGTTTCTGCGCGCAAAGGAGCTTGTTTCGTCAGGTTCCATCGGGACCCTGCGTCATGTGGATGCCGTCTTTTCCTATTGCAACACCGATACCGGGAATATCCGCAACCAGGCGCAGGCGGGCGGTGGTGGGCTGCCGGACATCGGCGTCTATACCTTTGGCTCGACGCGGTTTGTGACCGGACAGGAACCCGATGCCGTGCCCTTTGCCCGGATTGATTTTGAAAACGATGTGGATGTCTTTGTGCAGATGGCGGCCGGGTTTCCGGATTTCAGCTATGCGGCGGTGATCTCGATGCGCATGTTTAACCGGCAGGAGGTTGTGTTTCATGGTGACAGAGGCGTGTTGCGAATGACCTGCCCGTTCAATGCAGCCGTTTATGACCAGGCAGAGCTTTCGCTGGAAACCGCCGGGCAGACGCGCAGGGTTGAGCGGTTTCCGGGGGTCAATCACTACGTTCTTCAGGTTGAGGCTTTCACCGAAGCAGCGCGCACTGGCGGCAAATATGCGTGCCCGCTCGAATTCTCGAAGGGCACGCAACGGATGATCGATATGACCTTTGCCGCAGCAAAGAAGGGTGCTTAGCCCTCCATCGCCTCAAGCTCGTCGATAAAGCCCGAAATCATGCTGAGGCCCTTGTCCCAGAACGCGGGGTCAGAGGCATCAAGGCCGAAGGGTGCCAGCAGTTCTTTGTGATGCTTTGAGCCGCCGGCCTTGAGCATCTCGAAGTACTTATCCTCGAACCCTTCGTCGCCTTCGGCATAGACCGCGTAGAGCGCGTTCACCAGGCCGTCGCCAAACGCATAGGCATATACGTAGAAGGGCGAGTGCACGAAGTGCGGAATATAGGCCCAGAAGGTCTCATAGCCGTCCATAAACTCAAAGGCCGGCCCGAGGCTTTCTGCCTGCACTGACATCCAGAGCGCGTTGATGTCATCCGGTGTCAGCTCACCACCCCGACGGGCCTCGTGCAGCTTGCATTCAAAATCATAAAACGCGATCTGGCGCACGACCGTGTTGATCATATCCTCGACTTTGCCGGCGAGCATCACTTTGCGCTGCGCGTCGTCTTTCGCACCATCAAGCATTTTGCGGAACGTCAGCATCTCGCCAAAGACACTGGCCGTTTCGGCAAGCGTGAGCGGGGTGGAGGAGAGCATCTCACCCTGACCGGCGGCCAGCACCTGGTGCACCCCGTGGCCAAGCTCATGCGCGAGCGTCATCACATCGCGCGGTTTACCGAGATAATTCAGCATCACGTAAGGATGAACGTTGGTCACGGTGGGGTGGGCAAAGGCGCCGGGTGCTTTGCCGGGTTTCACGGCAGCATCGATCCACCCTTTCCGGAAAAACGGCTCCGCAAGTTCACCCATGCGCGGATCGAACGCGTTATAGGCATCCATCACAGTCTTTTCCGCCTGCGCCCAGTCGACCGTGCGGTTGTCTTCCATCGGCAGCGGCGCGTTGCGGTCCCAGACCTGCATCGTGTCCAGCCCCAGCCATTTGCGCTTCAGCTCGTAGTAGCGATGGCTCAGTTTCGGGTAGGCATTTACAACTGCGTTGCGGAGCGCCTCAACCACCTCGGGCTCCACCTGATTGCTCAGATGCCGGCCTGTCTGTGCGGTTTCCATCCCGCGCCAGCGGTCGAGGATCTCTTTTTCCTTGGCCTGTGTGTTATGCACCCGGGCGAAGGTTTTGATGTTGTCGGAGAACACATCTGCCAGTTCGCGCGCCGCAGCCTCGCGTTTGCTGCGATCGGTGTCGGTGAGCAGGTTCAGAGTGCCTTCGATGTTGAGTGCATCGCCATCCACCTCAAATTCCAGACCCGCGATGGTTTCATCAAAAAGCCGCTCCCAGGCATCGCCGACGACGCCCAGATCGTGCAGGAACTTCTCCATCTCATCAGAGAGCTGATAGGGCTTCATCGCGCGGATACGGTCGAACACGGGTTTGTAGCGCGCAAGATCCGCGTTTCTGGCATAAAGCGTATCCAGGTGCCCGTCCTCAAGCCGGTTGATTTCGAGCGTGAAAAACACCAGCGGCGTGGTGAAATTAGTGATCTTTTCCTGCAGGTCGGACATGAATTTGGCTCGTCCCGCATCGGTCGTGAGCTGGTAATAACGCAGGCCCGCATAGGACATAAGACGCCCTGCGACCTGGTTGATTTTCTCCTGGCGCAGCACGCAGTCGAGAAAAGCCTCCGCCTCAAGCGTGTCAAGTTTGCCCTCATAGTCGGCGGCAAAACTGCTGCAGGCCTGCTCCAGCCAGTCCAGATCGCGCTTGAGCTCAGGGGCATCCTCGCCGGTATAAAGATCGTCGAGGTTCCATTCCGGCAGATCGCCGAAAGGGGTCGCGCCACCGGCGGCATTTGCATCGCGAAGGGGAAAGGGAAGCTGAAACATGGTCGTCCTCATCTGTGGTTTGCTCCTACCTAGGGTGCCGCCGGTCCGGGGACAAGCAAGCACCGGGCGCGCGGGCTCAGAAGCCGAAAAGATTAGCGGGATTTTGAACGAGAATGCGCTCGCGGGTGGCCCGGTCGCTAACCACCCGGTGAAAGGCGTTAAGCAGTTCCGCAGCCACAGGCATCTCTGCATCCGCGAGCATCAGGTGCGGCCAGTCTGAGCCCCAGAGGCAGCGTTCCGGGTTTGCCGCGACAAGGGCTGCGACCAGCGCATCTGCCCGGTCATAAGGAGCGGGGCACATGCGGTAGAGTGCGGAGAGTTTGACCCAGGCTTTGCCGTCGGCGAGCAGGTTGCAGAGCGTGCGGAATCCGTCACTTTCGGGTATCATCCCGTCTGCCGGCCAGCCGATGTGATCAAAAACCACGTCCACGGGCAGATGCCGGACATCCTCAGCGATCTCCTCCAGATGGCGATCTGCATGCGCCAGCATCTGAATGTGCAGCCCGCGGTCGGCCAGTGCCGGCGCCATGGCCTTCGCACCGGCCCAGGTCAGCACGCCGCCATGCACGTAGTTGAGGCGCAAGGCGACCATGTTCTGGTCGGTAAAGGTATCCATCTGCGCTTCGGTCGCACCATCGCGCAGCAAACCGACGCCGCGAAAGTCTGCACCCATGCGCCGGACGGCCTCGACCGTGACGCTGTTGTCCGTGCCGTAAAGGATCGAATGCACGATCAGCCCGCGCGAAAATCCAAGGGTTTCCAGATGATTGCGATAGATCGCGAGCCAGCCGTCGAGGTCAGGGCCCGGCGCCGGGTCTTCTGCGCGACCGTCCCAAAGGGGATACTCGCCCGCGGCTGCCACAAGATGCACATGCGCGTCGCAGGCACCCGCAGGAGCCTTCGTTTCAGGCGCCCGCGGATCTGGTGGCATTCCGGCGGCAGGTTTTTCCGTCTCAGCCATAAATTCTCAGCATATCGTTCAGGTCATCCAGGGTGTTGGCCTCCTGCAGAGGTTTATCCTGACGCCAGCGTGACATGCGTGGAAACCTGAGCGCCACCCCTGATTTGTGGCGGGGGCTTTCCTGAATGCCCTCAAAGGCGATCTCGAAAACATGATGCGGTGTCACCTGGCGGACGGGCCCGAACCGCTGAAGGGTGTTCTTGCGCACCCAGGCAGTGATCTGACGGAATTCGGCATCGGTGAGGCCCGAATAGGCCTTGGTGAAAGGCACCAGATCGTTGCCGTTCCAGACCGCAAAGGTGAAATCAGTGAAGAGATTTGCGCGCCGCCCGTGTCCTGCCTGTGCATATATCATCACCGCGTCGATGGTGAGGGGGTCGAGCTTCCATTTCCACCAGTCACCTTTCTTGCGGCCGGTCAGATAGGGGCTTTCGGCGCGTTTGAGCATGACGCCCTCAGCCTGTTCCTCGCGTGCCTCCGCACGCAGGTCTGCAAGCGCGTCCCAGCTGTCAAAATTCAGTTGCGGTGACAGGCGTACGGGCGCATCGGGCGGCAGGCTGGCGCAGAGATCCTCGAGCAGGCACCGCCGGCCGGCAAAGGGGGTGTCGCGCAGGTCAGCGCCTTCGTGCTCCAGCAGGTCATAGGCGTGCAGCACGACGGGCGCCTCCGCAAGCAGCTTTTTCGGCACTGTTTTGCGCCCGATACGTTTCTGCAGAGCATTAAAGCTCGCGGGCCGGTCCGCGCGGGCGTGCCAGACCAGCAGTTCGCCGTCGAGCACCGTGCCGTCGGGCAGGAAGTCCACTGCACGGGCAAGCTCAGGAAAACGGTTCGTCATCAGCTCTTCGCCGCGCGACCAGACAAAATGCTGACCTTCGCGCAGAATGAGCTGGCCGCGGATCCCGTCCCATTTCCATTCCGCGCGCCAGTCCTGCGTCGGGCCCAGCGTTTCAGGTGTGTCTTCAAGCGCATAGGCAAGATAAAACGGATAGGGGCGCGAGGCGTCAGCAGCGCTGTCCTTCGCCTCGATCAGCGTCTCCCATGACGTGTCATCGGGGTGCCAGGTGCCCATCAGCCGGTGTGCCAGTTCAGGCTCGGATTTGCCCGTGGCTTTCGCAAGGGCCCGGGTCATCAGCTTCTGACTGATACCCACCCGAAAGCCGCCGGTGATGAGCTTGTTGAAAACGAAGCGCTCGGTTCCGCCAAGGCAGGACCAGGCGTCCAGAACAAAAGCCTTGCGCGCGGCCTCATCAAGATCAGGGACGCCACGTAAAGCATTGATCCAGAATGAAAGAGAACGATCATCGGTCGTTGTTAGCGGAGGCAGAACGAGGGCGATGGTTTCTGCCAGATCACCCACAACCGGATAGCATTCCTCAAAGAGCCAGAGCGGGATGCCCGCCATTTCCGCCCCCCATTCGCGCAGTTTTGTGGTTGTCACCGCACGTTTCGGACGGCGCCCGGAGAAAAGCGCGATGGTCCAGAGCCGGTCTGCCTCCGGGGCAGCTGCGAAGTAATCCGCCAGAGCCGCCACTTTGACATTGGTTTTCGTGCTTTGATCGATCGCGTTGAAGAGGGCGGAAAACCGTTTCATTCGGTTTCATCCTGATCCGGTGCTTCGCCCTCAAACTGGGTGGGCACAACTTCGGCTGACCAGCCGTTTTCATTCAGATACTGAGCGAAGGTATCTGTGTAACCATGTGTCACATATATATTTTCTGCTCCCGTGTCCCTGATGGCACTGAGCAGCCCGTTCCAGTCAGCATGGTCCGAAATCACAAACCCGCGGTCGCCTGCGCGCCGCCTGCGCACGCCGCGCAGTTGCATCCAGCCACTGGCAAACGCGCTCTCCTGTGCGCCGAACTTTCGCGCCCAGGCACTCCCGAGTGCCGAAGGTGGCGCGAGCACCAGAGCACCGGGATAGTCTTTTGGTCTGATCCCGGCATCTGCCTTTACCGTATCGGGCAGCGTCACGCCCTGATCGCGCAGTATGCCGTTTGTCGCCTCCACGGCACCATGCGTCAGTACCGGCCCGATCGAAGTGTCCAGCATGCGCAGAAGCCTTTGAGCTTTGCCAAGTGCGTAGGCGCCGAGAAAAGCGGTCTTGCCGGCGGCGGCACAGCCTGCCCACCAGTCGTTGATTTCAAGGGCCACAACCGGCTGCGGTTGCCAGTTGAAGACGGGCAGGCCAAAGGTGGATTCGGTTATGAAGTGATGACACCGGACCGGCTCAAAGGGCTCGGAAAGACCATCATCCTCGACCTTGTAGTCTCCGGAGGCGACCCAGACCTCGCCGTTTACCGCGACCCGGATCTGTGCTGAGCCGGGCACGTGACCTGCCGGGTGAAAGGAGACTTCCGCCTGACCGATTTTCCGTGTTTCTCCAAAGGCGATGCCTTCGGCGGAGATGTCTCCGAGCCGGTGCCGCATGACGGGAAGAGCGCTGTGTGTCGCAAGGTATGATCCGTGGCCGGGACGCGCGTGATCCGCATGGCCGTGGGTGATCAGCGCCCGGTCCACCGGCCGCCAGGGGTCAATATAAAATCCGCCGGCCGCGCACCAGATGCCGCGATCGGTAAAAGTGAGGACTGGTTCGCGCGTCATACCGGTAATCTAGAGGACAGCGCTCGGATTCCCAGGGCTCAGCGACGGGGGCGGTTGGCAAATACCTCTGTCATCCTGTCAAAGACCGGTCCGGCGACCGCATCGCTTTCCATCATCACCTCATGCTCACCGTCTTCGACGATTTCAAGCGCCCCGTTATTCCACTCCTGCATCCGCCGGTGGATTGCCGGAACTTCGACGATCCGCTCGTTTGAGCCCAGAAAGGTGACGCAGGGCAGGGCCGGCGAGGGGCGGGACGCGAGATGCCGCGTTTCTGCCAGAGCTTCACGCAGCCAGACAAAACTGGGCCCGCCTAGGCTGAGTTCCGGGTGTGTGGTCAGCTGGTCGCGCATGATCGCAAACTGGTCGCGGTCGCGGGTCAGCAGATTGTTGTCGAACCCGTCGGCGACCACGTGATGTTCGATGCGGGTGCCGGGTGGCAACCTGTGCCCCTGGCCAACACGCGGCATCAGGTGCCCCAGAGCCCATGCGAGGGGGCGTATATGGGGCGCGATCCGGATGCCCCACATCGGTCCGGTGAAGGCGGTGGCCTGAACCGGCGCGCCCTCAATCGCGGCCCGCAGTCCGATCGCTCCGCCCATCGAATGGCCGAGCAGAAACCAGGGACGCGGCATATTCAGCTGCCGCGCGACGCGCAGCATGGCCGCCACGTCCTTCTGGTAATCGGTGAAATGCTCGACATGACCGATCAGGGGATTGTCCAGCAGTCGGTCAGAGAGGCCCTGACCGCGCCAGTCAATCGCCATCGCCGCATAGCCGCGGGTCCGGAGGGCGTCGGCAACCTGGCCGTATTTTTCAATAAATTCCGTGCGACCGGGAAAGATAAGTACGGTGCCGCGCGCCTGGTTCAGCGGCCAGTGGCCAGTCCGCAGACGCACGCCGTCTGACGCGGTAATCCAGTGCGCCGCACCCTCTTCGGGCCCATGAGAGATCCCGGTGTAAAAGGGCGCGGCTGCAAGCGTCATCAGGCGAGAGCAGATGCCAGCTGCATGGCCATCCCCATATCGCCATCGACCGAGAGCTTGCCGGTCATAAAGGCGCTTGTCGGATTGGTCTCGCCTTCGAGAATAGCCCGGAAAGTATCGACGTCGGCCGTCAGCGTCACATCTGCCGGCTCGTCACCGGCGCGCGCGCCGGTGCTGTCCATCATAATGCTGCCTTCGCCGGCGATATCGAATTTCGCGGTGCCGCCAAAATCTGCACCGCTCAGTTTTTCGTTCAGTGCGACCACTGCTTCATTCACAATTTCACTCATTTTCCGGCCCTTTTGCCTGTGGCGGTCCGCGGGGTCTGGAATTGCCCGCGTCGCCTGTTACATTCATAGCTGTTATGAGCATCAAAAGTATCAACCTCAAATCTGTCGTTGCGGCACTTCTCGCGGTTTTTGTGCTTTCCGTGCCATCCCAGGCACAGGACCGGGCCTCTGAACTGCTGCGCGAACTCAGCGAGGCGCCCGAATCAGAAGCCGGGCGGCTTGACCGTGAACTCAGTCTGATCTGGGACAGGTCGGGGTCGGCCTCGATGGATCTGTTGCTCCGGCGGGGCCGTGAAGCGCTGGAGGAAGACGACAACCGACGCGCGATCGAGCATCTGTCGGCGCTCACCGATCACGCACCGGATTTCGCCGAGGGCTGGCATGCGCGCGCAACCGCCTATTACCGGGCGGGTCTCTATGGCCCGGCCCTTGAGGATCTTCGCCGCGCTCTTGCGCTCAATCCCAGCAACTACAATGCTATTTTCGGTCTCGGTGTGATGTTGCGCGAGTTCGGTGATGAGGAGCGTGCGGCGGCAGCCTTTGACCGCGTGCTGGAGCTCAACCCGCACCACGAAAACGCGCAGACCGCCATCGAACAGCTCAGACGTGAAGGCATCGGCCGGACACTCTGACCCTCTCTTATCAAGGATATTGCCGTGGCAGGTGAGACGCGGGTGACGGCCGTTCTTGGCCCGACCAACACCGGGAAAACCACCTACGCGATCGAACGGATGCTGGCGCACAGAACCGGCGTCATCGGTCTGCCGCTGCGCCTGCTGGCGCGCGAGGTCTATGACCGGATCGTCGCTGCGCGCGGACCTTCTGTCGTGGCGCTGGTCACCGGTGAGGAGCGGATCGTCCCGCCAAGGACGCAGTACTGGGTCTGTACGGTGGAAGCGATGCCCGAGGGCATGGGCTGTGATTTTCTGGCAGTGGATGAGATTCAGCTCTGCGCAGACCCCGAGCGCGGGCATGTATTTACAGACCGGTTGCTGCGTGCACGGGGTCTGCATGAGACGCTTTTTCTGGGCTCGGATACGATGCGGGGTGCCATTCGCGAGCTCATTCCCGGTGCGCAGTTCATGCAGCGGGACAGGATGTCTGATCTGACCTATTCTGGTCCTAAAAAGATAAGCAGGATGCGTCCCCGTAGTGCAATAGTCGGGTTTTCGGTTGAAAATGTATATGCGATTGCAGAGCTGATCAGACGTCAGAAGGGGGGTGCGGCTGTGGTAATGGGCGCTCTGAGCCCCCGGACACGCAATGCCCAGGTGGAAATGTATCAGAATGGCGAGGTTGATTTTCTGGTAGCTACCGACGCCATCGGCATGGGGCTTAATCTCGATGTGGATCACGTCGCCTTTTCAGCGCTCAGCAAATTTGACGGGCGCCGCATGCGGATGCTGGCACCCAACGAGCTTGCGCAGATCGCAGGTCGTGCGGGCCGGGGCATGAAGGACGGCACCTTCGGCGTCACGGGCGAAGCGGCGCCGCTCACGGAGGATGTGGCGCGGGCCATCATGGATCACCGCTTCACCCCGCAGAAAAAACTGGTCTGGCGCAATTCAGCGCTGCAGTTCGGCTCGACAGAACGTCTGATTGCTTCGCTGGAGGTGTCCCCCGAGCATGAGATGCTGGTGCGTGCCCGCGAGGCGGATGACCTCGGCGCGCTCAGGGCCCTGTCACAGGTGCCTGAGATCATGGCGCGCTGTACCGACGGGCCGTCTGTGCGGCTCTTGTGGGACGTTTGCCGCATTCCTGATTTCCGAGGGATCAGCCACGCTGAACACGCCGGCCTTCTCGAAGCGATTTTTAACTTCCTGCACGAGCGCGGCCAGATCCCTGACGACTGGCTTGCCCGACAAATTAAACGGATTGACCGAACCGATGGCGACATTGATGCGTTATCCAAACGACTGGCCTTTATCAGGACATGGACGTATGTCGCGCAACGCAGGGGCTGGACAGGTGATGAAAGTCATTGGCGTGACGCGGCGCGTTCTGTAGAAGACCGATTGTCGGATGCGCTGCACGAGCGTCTGACCCAAAGATTTGTAGACCGGCGCACGTCCGTGCTTTTGCGCCGGCTCGGCCAGAAGGAAGCCATGGTGGCAGATGTATCGAATACCGGTGAAGTAACTGTAGAAGGCGAATTTGTAGGGCGGCTGGAAGGGTTCCGGTTCAGTCAGGACAAGGGCGGCGCGCCGGCAGAAACCAAAACCATTAAAACCGCGGCGCTTCAGGCGCTGGTCCCGCAGTTTCATCTGCGTGCGGACCGGTTTTACAACGCTCCCGACACCGAGATTGATTTTACCGAACAGGGCGGCCTGATGTGGGGCAAAGATGCCGTCGGCAAGCTGGTTGCCGGGGCCGATCTGCTCAAGCCACAGGTCGAGGTGTTCGTGGACGATATCGCGGGCCCGGACGTGGCGCAGAAGGTGCAGCGCAGGTTGCAGCATTTCATCGACCGGAAGATCGCCAGCCTGTTTGAGCCGTTGATGAACCTCAGCCGCGACGAGACGCTGACGGGCCTTGCCCGCGGTTTTGCATTTCGCATGGTCGAGGCTCTGGGGGTTATCCCGCGGGCCGAAGTTGCCGAGGATGTCAAAGCGCTGGATCAGGATGCACGCGGTGCGCTGCGCAAGCACGGTATCCGCTTTGGTCAGTTCACGATTTTTTTGCCACTGTTGCTGAAGCCCGCGCCGACGCGGCTGCGGCTGGTTCTGTGGTCGCTCGGCAAAGGCCTCGGCGAATTTCCTGAAGCACCGCCCCCCGGGCTGGTTACGATCCCTGTTGATCCTGCCGCACCGGCGGGGGCTGACACGATGTCGGGATACCGGATCGCAGGCGAGCGCGCCATCCGCATCGATATGCTGGAACGGCTCGCGGATATGCTGAGGGCTGAGAATTCACGCGCCGGTTTTGAGGCAAAGGCAGACATGCTGTCGATCACCGGGATGACGCTGGATCAGTTCGCCGACCTGATGCAGGGGCTGGGCTACAGGGCTGAAAAAGGCGAACGTGAGAAAGTGAAGCCTGCGGATGCTGCCGTCGCCGAAGCGACGGATGGCGCACCCGCCGCGCCGGATATGCCGGTGATGGATGTGGGCAGTGCAGAACCTGCCGAAAGACTTACCACGGAGAGCGCAGAGCCCGCTGATCCGCTGGCTGTCACGGAAGCAGAGCCCGCAACTCAGCCCCCGTCCGATGGCGTACCAGAGCCTGCCGAAAGTACTGAAAGGCCGCTTACTGCTGATGCGGTGCCGCCCGCTCTGGTCGCCGACGAGGCGCCGGCGGATACCGCCGCCCGGGATTCCGGACCGGCGGTCGATGAGGTGCCGTCGCATGAGACGCCTCCCGGTACCGCACCCGATTCTGAGGTCAGCGCGCAGGAAACGGAAGTGTTTTATACCTTCACCTGGGGCCGGGCGAACCGCGGTGCGGGGCAGGGCGCACGCCGGGGCGGGAACCGTCCGCAGGGTAAGGGCAAACCTCAGGGCAAAGGAAAGCGCGGTGGTTCGCGCCCGGGGGGAAAAGGCGACGGCGCTCAGAAGTATTCTGCCCGACCGCCAAAGCCCGAGAAAAAGATCGACCCGGACAATCCCTTTGCGGCGGCCCTCATGGGGCTGAAGGACAGCAAGTAATTGGCGGAAAAACTGCGGCTCGATAAGTGGCTCTGGCACGCCCGGTTCTTCAAGACCCGGTCGCTGGCAGCCAGCCGGGTCGCAGCTGGCGATGTCCGGGTGAACGGCACCCGGGTTGAGAAACGAAGCTTTGTCGTAACGCCGGGCGATGTTCTGACCTTTGCGCAGGGTGATGCTATTCGGGTTGTCCGCGTCGAAGCACCAGGTACAAGACGGGGCCCGGCGCCCGAAGCGCAGACGCTTTATTCTGATCTGTCCCCGCCGGAGCCCCGTGCCCGGAAAACTGCTCCTGAAAATCCGGCATTTGAGGGAAAAGGTCGCCCGACCAAGCGCGATCGTCGCAAGCTTGATCTTTCTAAGGCGCGGTCTCTTGAATGATCGGGACGCCTGATTTAGCTACCGGGCATCGCATTCTGAAAAGATGGTCTTATGACATATATCGTTAACGACAGCTGCATCGCCTGCAAATACACCGACTGTGTAGAAGTCTGCCCGGTGGACTGTTTTTACGAAGGCGAAAACATGCTCGTTATCCATCCGGACGAATGCATTGACTGCGGCGTTTGTGAGCCGGAATGCCCGGCGGATGCGATCCGTCCGGATACCGAGCCGGACATGGAAAAATGGGTCGAGTTCAACCGTAAGTATTCAGAACTCTGGCCTGTTATAATCACCAAAAAAGACCCGTTGCCCGAGGCAGACGAGCGGGACGGGGAAAGCGGCAAGCTGGAGAAATACTTCTCCGAAGCACCCGGCGAAGGCGGCTGAGCCACATCACGCGTGATTCGTGAGCGGACCTGACGGGGTTTCCGGCGAATAAACGCCTTTTTTTACTGAGAATTCCGGTGGCTGACGCAGGGGCAGCTTTTTTGACGCGCGTTTATGTGTTATATTACTGACGTAACAACAGACGGATGTCTTCTTACCTGCCCGCAGGCTATGCGCGCAGGAACCCGAAAACCGGCAATTACACACCTGCGTGCGTGGCTGATGGCCCCCGCTGAGTGTGCTTTTGACTGTCGGAAAAGCAGGACAGACGGATGTGGATTGAGGAAAACTGAATGACAAAATCGAAGAAACTTGATTTCCGACCCAATGAATTCGTCGTTTACCCCGCCCATGGTGTGGGCCAGATCCTGTCGATTGAAGAGCAGGAAGTTGCCGGCATCAAGCTGGAACTTTTCGTTATTTCTTTCGAAAAGGACAAGATGACGCTGAGGGTGCCGACGCACAAAGCGACGGAGATCGGGATGCGTGCGCTGAGCTCGCCGGATGTCATCACCCATGCAATGAAGACGCTTAAAGGCAAAGCCAAAGTGAAACGCGCAATGTGGTCGCGCCGTGCCCAGGAGTATGAGCAGAAGATCAACTCCGGCGATCTGATTGCCATCGCTGAGGTGGTGCGTGACCTGCACCGTACCGATGATCAGCGCGAACAGAGCTATTCGGAGCGTCAGCTTTATGAAGCAGCGCTTGAACGTCTGACACGCGAAGTCGCTGCCGTCAGTGGTGGCGATGAGCTTGCCGCATCGCGCCAGGTGGGTGATGTTCTCGACAGCCGCGTTGCTGCCTGAAACGCATTCTGTATCTGAACAGACTGAAACGCCCTGCTTTCACAGCGGGGCGTTTTTTCGGGGTCATCCTGATGTCGCTGCAAGCGTCATCAGGATGGTAACCTCGCCAAGCTGCTGAACCGTTCCGAGCACATCCCCGGTCTGACCGCCGATTTTGGATCGGGCGATCAGAGATACTGCGCCGGTGACGCCGAGCGCCAGGATAAAGGCTGCCACTGCCGGTGCGCCTGACAGGATCCCCGCGATAATCAGCCCGACCATAAGAGCTGTGAGGCTCAGCGTGCCATCCGGGCGGCCGACGCTGTGCGACATACCGCACGTGCGTGCATGGGGCAGGGCCGACATCACCAGCGGCATCAGTCCGCGCGACAGGGCTGCTGCTGCAACCACCGGTGCTGCGCCCATAGGGATCAGTGCCGTCAGGGCGGCCCATCGCATGCCCGTCACGATGATCAGCGCGAGGGTGCCGTAGCTGCCGATCTGGCTGTCTTTCATGATGTCGAGCCGGTGCTGCGCATCCTGCCCTCCCCAGAAACCATCAGCCACATCTGCCAGCCCGTCTTCGTGCAGCGCGCAGGTCATTGCCATCTGCGTTGCCAGGACGGCACCGGCGGCGAGGGCCGCAGGCAGCCCGGCCGCGTAAAGACCGGCCCCCAGAAGCCCGGCAGGCAGGCCTGTCACGATACCGGCAAGGGGATATGCCCAGACAGCGCGCGCGCTCTGCCCGAAGGCCGCTGCCGGCAGATGCGGCAGGGGCAGGCGGGTCAGCAGGGTCAGCGCCACAAGCATCTGCGTGACCGGAGCGGGTAAATTGTCGGTTTTCATCTGCGGGCGGCCTTTTCCCGGCTTGCTGTGAGGTCTGCAATGGGTAAACAGGAGCAACCAGTCATGCAACCCGGGGGCCCGAAAATGACCGCAGAATTCAATGATATGGCGGGCTTTCGTGCTCTGCTGGAGCGGCAGCCGGACACCGACAGCGGCGCACGTGATGCAGCGGCTGAGCGCAACGGGCAGCTGACCAAACCCCCCGGCGCCCTGGGACGGCTGGAAGATCTGGCGATCTGGTATGCCGGCTGGCGCGGGACGGCCACACCTTCTGTGACTGCGCCGCAGGTGATCGTTTTTGCCGGCAACCACGGGGTTGCAGCGCGCGGGGTTTCCGCCTTTCCGCCGGAAGTGACCGCGCAGATGGTGGCGAATTTTGAGCATGGCGGTGCAGCCATTAACCAGCTTGCCGCAGCGGCCGGTGCAAAGCTTGATGTGCATGCTCTCTCTCTTGAGGACCCGACGGATGATTTCACGACGGGACCTGCGATGTCTGAAGCGGCGCTCTGTACTGCACTGCGCACCGGCTGGGAGGCCGTCGACGAGACTGCGGATGTGCTTATTGTCGGTGAGATGGGGATTGGCAATACCACGCCGGCGGCCGCCCTGGCGGCGGCGCTTCTGGGCGGAGAGGCCGATGAGTGGACCGGGCGTGGTACGGGTGTCGATGATGCCGGTCTGGCCGGTAAGACGCGCGTCGTTGCCGAGGGGCTGCGCCTGCACGCGGGCAGGGGCGACGGTGTTGAGACACTGCGCCGGCTGGGGGGGCGGGAACTGGCGGCGATGGCGGGTGCAATCGCGCGTGCGCGCAGCCTGCGCATACCGGTGATCCTCGATGGGTTTATCTGCTGTTCGGCGGCTCTGACGCTGGAAAAGACCTGCTCAGGTGCGCTCGATCACTGCGTTGCCGGACATTTGAGTGCTGAAGGTGCACATGGCAAAGTGCTTGCTGCTCTGGGCAAAGAGCCGCTTTTGTCGCTGGGGCTGCGCCTTGGTGAAGCCTCCGGTGGCGCGCTGGCGATCCCCGTGCTGAAGGCGGCCGTGGCCTGCCTGAGCGGCATGGCCACCTTTGCCGAAGCCGGTGTCTCAGACGGGTAGCCGCGCGAGCGCCTCCCCGGCTCAGTCGTCATCGTCTTTATGTTCTCCCCGGCTGAGAAAGGCCGTTTCCAGTTCTTTCTGCAGCTCTTTAGCCCGCTGAACGTAGGCAGGGTTGTCAGCAGCTGCCACGCCGGGTTTCCACAGTTCTGCCAGCTGTCGCACGGAATCCCGGTCGTGGTGGTAGAATATTCGTTCTGCTTCGCTGGCTTCGAATTCGCTGAGCCCGATGTTTTCCAGAACATAGCGTCCGGCCCGCAGTGAACTGTCGAACATTTCGCGCACGATGTCGTCAGCGCCAGCCTGATAGAGCCTGTACACATGCGTCCGGTCGCGCGCACGGGCGACGATATGCAGGCCGGGACGGATTTTGCGGGCGTAGGTGACCAGTTTGATCGCCGCTTCCGGATCGTCCAGTGCGACGACAAGCACCCAGGCCTCGTTGATGCCGGCAGCGCGCAGGATGTCCGGGCGGGTCGGGTCGCCCAGAAAGCCCTTGTACCCGAACTGTCGCATTACGGCGATCGTTTCCATATCGTGATCGAGGACGACAGTATTAAAGCCTGTCCCCTGCACCAGCCGGTTCACGATCTGACCAAAGCGTCCGACACCTGCAATGATCACAGGCCCCTTTTCGTCGATGGCGTCCTCAGGTTGCTCTTCGGTGGAATCCGAAATTCTGCTCGACAGGAAATCATGCAGAATGAACAGCAGTGGCGTGATCAGCATAGAGAGCGCGATGACCAGCAGCAGCGTTTCAGCCACATCCCGGGGAATGACCCCGTTGGTGACGGAAAAACTGACGAGCACAAAGCCGAATTCGCCCGCCTGAGCAAGCCCGAGAGAAAAGAGCCACTGGTCCCGTCCGCGCAGCCCGAAAGCCCGCCCGAGAATATACAGGATCAGCCCCTTTACGACAATGACGAGCAAAGCCATGGCGACGATCGCGGGCGCATCGGCGAAGAGCAGGGTGAAGTTTATCCCCGCACCCACGGTGATGAAAAAGAGGCCGAGCAGCAGCCCTTTGAAGGGTTCAAGGTCGGTCTCAAGCTCGTGGCGGAACTCGGAGTTTGCCAGAACGACACCGGCCAGAAACGCGCCGAGAGCAGGCGAAAGGCCCACGAGGGTCATCAGAAAGGAGATCCCAACCACGATCATCAGCGCCAGAGCCGTGTACATCTCGCGCAGACGTGCGGCGTGGATGTATCGGAAAAGCGGTCGCGTGAGAAATATGCCGGCGATGATGACTGCTGCAATTGCCGCTATGGTAACAAGCGTCACACCCCAGGCGGGCAGGCCTTCTACGAGTGACAGCGAGTGGTGCGCGTCACCATGATCATCACCGCCGATCTGAATAGAGCCATCAGGCTCCATCGTTACCGGCAGCGTCACGACAAGCAGCGGTAGAAAGGCAAGCATCGGTATGACCGCAATGTCCTGGGTCAGCAGCACCGAGAAAATGGAGCGTCCGCCATTGGTCTGCATCAGCCCCTTTTCAGACAGGGTTTGCAGCACGATCGCCGTCGAACTGAGCGAGAGGGTCAGGCCGATTGCCAGAGCGACCCCCCAGGGCTGATCATAAGCCATGGCAATCAGCATGATCGCCACCGTGCTGAGACCCACCTGCAGACCACCAAGCCCCAGCAACCTGTGCCGCATGTCCCAGAGAGCGCGCGGCTCGAGCTCAAGACCGATCAGAAAGAGCATCATCACGACGCCGAACTCTGCGACATGCTGCAGGTCCTGCGTCTCAGACCCCACAAAGCCGAGCAGCGGACCGATGATAATCCCCGCCGCGAGATAGCCAAGCACCGAGCCGAGCCCGAGCCGTGCGGCAATGGGCACAGCGATTACGGCTGCGGCGAGATAGATCGAGGCCTGGTAGAGAAAGCCTTCCATGCGGCGTGGTCTCCCGGAGGTTTGGTTTCAGGTGGGCAGAGGTCCGTCCTGTTTCAGCTGGTCCATGACAATCTGACTGTGCACCCGCGCGACTGCGGGGTGGGCGAGCAGAACATCGTGGATCAGAGCATTCAGAGCGGGAAGATCCGCGCAATAGACACGCAGCAGATAATCAGCATCCCCGGTCATTGTCCATGCGCTCGTAATTTCAGGGCGGGTATTTACCAGACGGGCGAAACTGCGCGACTGGTCCGCGCCGTGCGTGCCCAGATGCACCTGAACAAATCCCTGCACATGCAGGCCGAGATGCGCCGGATCAAGCCGCGCGATATAGGCCTGAACAAAGCCTTCGGCTTCCAGGCGCTGGCGGCGGCGGCCGGCCTGGCTGGGTGACAGGTTCAGCATATCGCCCAGTTGCTGCGCGGTCAGATGCGCATTCTTCTGAAGAGCAGCGAGAAGGCGCGTGTCGGTTTCATCCATCATGATGCGGTGTTATCCCGGTACTTCCGATGATTATGCGTGAAGTCCGCGTGATGGTCTACTGATACCTCTAAATTTGCGCAAATATCGCGGAGATCTGCCGGTATATTCAGCACAAAGGCAATCTGCCGTTTTTCTGACCATTGAAGGAGCAGCGCACCATGGGCCCTTTCCCGCACGACGCACCGAAATCGACCATCAGTGAAGAGAACCCGATCGGCACCGACGGCTTTGAGTTCATCGAATTTGCGCACCCTGAGCCACAGGAGCTGCGCGATCTTTTTGCGCGCATGGGCTACAGCCACGTGGCGACACACCGGGACAAACCGGTGGAACTCTGGCAGCAGGGTGACATCACCTATATCCTGAACGCTGACCCGGACAGTTTTGCCGCCGGGTTCGTGTCCGGGCACGGTCCCTGTGCGCCCTCGATGGGCTGGCGCGTGGTTGATGCGCAAAAGGCCTTTGTTCACGCGGTTGCTAAAGGGGCCACACCCTATGAGGGCCCGGGCAAGGCACTGGATGTACCGGCAATAGTCGGTATCGGCGGGTCTCTGCTTTACTTTGTGGACCAGTATTACGACACCAGCCCGTATAACGAAGAATTCGAGTGGATTGCGCAGTCCAAACCCGCGGGCGTGGGGTTTTACTATCTCGACCACCTCACGCACAATGTGCACCGCGGCAATATGGACAAATGGTTCCGCTTTTACGGCGACCTCTTTAACTTCCGTGAAATCCGGTTTTTCGATATCGAGGGGAAATATTCCGGGTTGCTGAGCCGGGCGCTGACCTCGCCATGCGGTCGTATCCGCATCCCGATCAATGAGGACCGCGGCGAGACCGGGCAGATCGTTTCTTATCTCAGGAAATACAACGGCGAGGGTATTCAGCACATCGCGGTGGGCTCATCGGATATTTATGACAGCACCGATGAGATCGCGTCGCGCGGCCTGAAATTTATGCCCGGCCCGCCCGACACCTATTACGACCTCAGCTTTGACCGCGTGACCGGGCATGACGAGCCGGTGGATCGGATGAAGAAACACGGCATCCTGATTGACGGCGAGGGCGTGATTGACGGTGGTGAGACGAAAATACTGCTGCAGATCTTCTCCAAAACGGTAATCGGCCCGATCTTTTTCGAATTCATTCAGCGCAAGGGCGATGATGGTTTCGGCGAAGGCAACTTTAAGGCGCTTTTTGAGAGCATCGAGCAGGAACAGATCGACAACGGAGAGCTTGCCGCAGAATAAGTCTGCGCGATTTCGTGGCAGAGTTCCGATGCCGTGCGGTTGTGATCAGCCGCGCGGCATTTTCAGGATGATGTTGCGCCCGCTTTTCTGATAGCGCAGCTCGGAATCTCCGATTGCCGATACCCGGCCACCGTCAAGCCGGTCACCGACCTGCACCTTCTGATACCGTCCGTTGCCAAGGCGGATCAGAGCGCGGCGATCAGACGGTTTTCCGTAAACACCAATCAGGTTAACGCGCCGCAGGTTGATTGCATTTTTCTGTGTGGCCTCGCGCGAGACGGATGCGCTTGACGGGATTTTCGGCGCTACGGCCCTTGGTGCCACACTCGCTGCCGTGACTGTGGCAGGTGCCGCGGCCGCAGGCGCTGCAGTGGCGGCCTGTTGCTGCGCCCGCGCGACCGTCAGGCCAAAATCAGAGGGTCTGAAAGATGGTCGCAGGGACACGCGGATGACATTGCCGTCAGGCTCAGCGGCCGCGGGTTCCTGACCGGCAAGCAAGGTCTCATTCGTGCTGTCACGCGGTACCAGACTTGCGGTCGCTGCGATTGCGTCTTCCTGGATCGAAGGCGGTCTGATTTTGGGGCGGAACTGGGCAAGCTCGTTGCGGGTCAGCCCGGACAGGGTCGCCCGCTCTGTGGATTCAATCAGGTCCGCAGGGCGAAGCTTCGGGCGAAACCCGGACAGAAGCGCGCGCAGCACCGGATCTTCACCCGGTTCGGCCGCGCGCGGCCGGTCAGCGGGCGGCTTCAGGGGGGGCGGACCCGAGAACACCCGGATGCCGTCGGGGTTTACCGCGCCGTCCGGCGTCGGAACCACGAACCCGCGGTCGTTCAGCGCGAAACTGGTACCGGCCGGAGCAGGCGAAGACGGTGCGAGCAGCGCAAGATCGGGCGGCGTATCCGGGACGGCCGGCAGCGCCACGGCATCGAACGCGGCCTGCACCGGATCGATGCTGGTGGCATAGAGATCTTCAAGATCCACAAGCGGCGGCGGGCGCGGAACCTCCGGCGCAAAAGGCCAGATGCCGGTAACCGCATATTCTGCGCGCAGATCCGCGGGCGCCCTGGGCGTTTCTGGCTGGGGGCCGGGTGATACGGGAACGCTGAGCGCTTCCTGAATTGCGGTATCTGTTGCTGAGAGTGTTGTTTCTTCAGGAGCCGGACGTTCCGCGGTATCTGTTGACGGCGCTGGCTGTGCTGGCTGCGGCGGCGAGGCAAACTGTGCATCGGGCGGAATTTCGGAGGGCCGGTCGAGCCAGGCGGAAAGCCCGCCCTGGCCAATCATACCGGTCGCCCAGAGCGCGCAACTTCCCAGTGCCACCACAACCACAGCCGCGAGAAATCCCGCCAGAAGTCCTGAGTTGTCGTTGGCTGCTCTGTCGTGCATTGCGGCAAGATCAACGCGGGCACCTGTGGGCGCTCTGAGCGATCCGGCAGTTTCGGCAGGCGGTTTTGCAGGTGCCTCAGGACGGGCGGGGGTGGCCCGTTCGGACAGGTCCGCAGCGGGCAGAGGCGCAGGTTTCGCATCCTCGCCTGCGACCGGAACTTCGGCTACCAGTTTCAGATCTTCAGAAGGCGGGCTCTCAGCCTTCTGATCATCCGGCGCATCGGAGAATATATTGTCGTCATCCTCTCGGGTGTTGTCGGCATCATACGTCCTGTCCTCTTCATCCGGATCCGGATCGACCACCGCGCCGGCCTGCGTCTGGCCACTTGCGAGGCTGACGGGCACATCATCGGTTTCGGCTTTGGTATCGGGCCCGAGCAGATCTGCGGCCACAGCGGTCTGGCCGAAGTCCGGTTCGGTCGGAAAGGTCTGATCCTCGCAGTGGCCGGAGAAATTCACCGGGTTGAACCGGTGTGCGACGGCGAAGGCTTCGGCCTCTTCGAGGGTTTCACGGGCGACGGCGGCCACGTGAAAGCGCCCGTCGCTGGTCGTAACGACGTCAAACACCAGGTCTTCGACAGGATAAGGCGTGGCGCCGTCAAGCAGGCGGCGGGCGGTGGCCATCACGTCTTCTGCCGGTCCTGCGGGCATCTCATCAAGATACCGTATGAGACTGTCGGGCAGAACGACCTTGCAAAAAAGCCCGCCGCGCGCAAGCGATGTGGCCGTGCGTCGCAACATGGCGAGCCGGTCGTCCAGGTCGTCCGCGGCGGTGTCGGCCTCGCCCACAGCATGCCATCCGTCAGCCGCGCGGTGCAGCAGGCGAACAGTATCGTGCGACAGGATCAGTGCAAAATCAGGCGTCATTCAACAGGTGTACCAGTCACTCTTCAGGACGGACAGGAAGCCGTCTTCTTGCGCGGACAATACAGCAGGTCTTCGCCGAGTGAAAGAAAAAGGGCGGGGTTTACGCTTGTTCCTCCGGGCCCGGTCGTGTTGTGGTGGTATGGAACAAAAGGAGGGTCTTTGAGATGAAAATGCTGACGGGAACGGGGATCTTACTGGGCCTCTGGTTGCCGCTCGCGGCTGCAGCTCAGGACGCCCGCACAATTCATACGAGCGGCGTGGGTTCCGTCGCTGAAGTGCCTGATATGGCTGAGGTTTCCATCGGTGCGACCCATGAAGCGCTTACTGCTGCTGCAGCGCTCGGTGCTACATCCGAAGACCTGCGCGCCGTGCTTGATGTTCTGGAAGCTGCCGGGATCGCACCGCGTGACATCGCCACCGGATCGGTAACCGTACAGCCTGTCCGGAGCCGCGGTGACCAGTCGCAGACGGAGCCCCCCCGGATTACCGGCTTTCAGGCCAGCAATACCCTGTCCGTGCGGGTGCGCGACATTGCTCAGGTCGGCCGCGTTCTTGATGCCGCGGTGCAGGACGGAGCGAATACCTTTAATGGTCTTCGGTTCAGTTTTCAGGATCCAGAACCTTTGCAGGACAGAGCGCGTGCCGCGGCGGTCCGTGATGCAATGCGCAGGGCGGCGCAGCTCGCAGCGGCATCAGGCGTCACGCTCGGGCCGGTGCTGAAGATCACTGAGACGGACGGTGCGCCCGGCCCGTCATTTGATATGGCCGCATCCGCGCGCATGTCGGATGTTCCCGTTGCTGTCGGAGAGCAGACGATCCGGGTGCGTGTCGAAATGATCTTCGCCATCGACGACTGACGTCAGAGCAGGGGGGGCAGTCGCCCCGCCCTTGTTTATGAGCCTCAGCTGACCGCTTTGGCGAGCGCCTGATCCATATCCGCGATCAGGTCATCAGCGTCTTCTGTGCCGATGGAAATCCGCACCACACCGGGCCCGGCCCCTGCGGCCTCCTGCTGCTCCTGCGTCAGCTGGCGGTGCGTCGTGGACGCGGAGTGAATGACCAGCGACCGGGTGTCGCCGAGGTTGGCCACATGGCTGAAGATCTCCAGTGCATTCACGAATTTCACGCAGGCGTCATAGCCGCCTTTGATCGCAAAGGTGAAAAGCCCGCCCGCGCCTTTGGGGCAGATTTTGGCAACCCGTTCAAAATAGGGCGAAGATTTCAGACCGGCATAGGTGACATAGTCCACCCGGTCGTCTTTCTCGAGCCATCCGGCAACCTTTTCGGCATTCTCAACGTGGCGATCCATCCGCAGCGAGAGCGTTTCGGTGCCCATCAGCGTATAATGCGCAGCACTCGGGTTCATGGTCATACCGAGATCGCGCAGACCGATGGCGATGCCGTGGAAGGTAAAGGCCAGGGGTCCGAAGGTCTCATGAAACTTCAGCCCGTGATAGGCAGGCTCGGGTTCGCTGAGCGAGGGGAATTTGTCATTGGCCGACCAGTCGAATTTACCGGAATCCACCACGCAGCCGCCCGTGACGGTGCCGTTGCCGGTGAGGTATTTGGTGGTCGAATGCACCACCAGCGTCGCACCGTGCTCGATCGGGCGGCAGAGATAGGGTGTGGCGGAAGTGTTATCCACGATCAGCGGGATGCCGGCAGCGTCCGAGATCTCCGAGATCGCGTCGAGATCAGTGATATAGCCACCCGGGTTGGCGATGGCCTCGCAGAAAACGGCGCGGGTGTCATCGTTGATGGCGGCTTTGACCGCGTCGGTGTCGTCGAAATCAACAAAGGTGCAGGACCAGCCGAAACGTTTGATGGTATGGCTGAACTGCGTGACAGTGCCGCCGTAGAGGCGGGTGGAGGCCACGATGTTTTTGCCCGGGCTCATCAGCGGGAAGAGCGCCATGATCTGTGCGGCGTGCCCCGATGAGCAGCAGACGGCTCCGACACCGCCTTCGAGCATGGCGATGCGTTCCTGCAGCACGGCAACTGTGGGGTTGGTCAGGCGCGAGTAGATGAATCCCACTTCCTGCAGGTTAAAGAGTGCCGCGGCATGTTCTGCGTCGCGGAACACATAGGCTGTGGTGTTATAGATCGGGGTTTGCCGGGCGCCCGTTGCCGGGTCCGGGCGCGCGCCGGCGTGGATCTGGAGGGTATCGAAACCGTAATCGGGGCCGTCTTGCATCTGGAATTCTCCCTGGATTTTCCGGCTCATGGTTAGGGCAAGCCGCGAACGGGTACAAGGGTGCTGCGCTCAGCGCATCCAGAGCTTTTGTGACCTGATCCGGTTGCGGATGGCGGCCTCTCGTTTGGGCAGATTGTCACGGTCAAAGAGCGCGCGCACCTTCGCGCCGCGGCCCTGATAGACATTGCGACGGATCGGATGAAAGCCCTTGAGCACCTTCTTGAGGCGGTTGGGCGCGGCGACGGTTTCCAGCAGTTCAACAACAGCGTCATTTTCACGTGCGTAAAGCAGCGGGAAGGTGCGGTAGTGGCAGCTGATCTCTCCGTCCAGAAGCCCGGCTGGCAGCGTATCGCGCCCGCCGCCCAGAGCGTGAATGACCAGCGGCAGGGCGATCTGGTCAAGCCAGGGTGTCAGGGTCTGTGCGCACAGCGCCTCAGGTGCATGATCGCGGATCGCCAGGGCGTATTCCTCAAAGAGAGCGCCGAATTCCTGCGGGCAGCGAAAGAAGAAAAAGCCCGCATTGAAGTAGAGATACCGGCGCCAGTATTCATCCGGATAATCAGGATCAAGCGAGCTTTCAAACTCGAGCCCGAATTTATCGTAAAGCGATTTCCAGATGCCGGTATATCCGGGTCCGTAAAGCGGCGGATCCGGCCAGGTTCCTTCACGCCGGAGTGAAGCCGTGGGCCGGTCAAAATCAAAGGGCACGCGGGTAATGTCCCCGGTGATCAGCGTATCGGTGTCAAAAAAGACAAACGGCTCGCCAGCGGGCATCGCGCGCAGCATCTCAATTTTGTTGCCGTAAGGGTATGAGGCCCCGAAATGCCGGTTTTCAAAAGGCAGGATCTCGGCATCAAGATCCGTAAGTGCCCCGGTGATTGCGTCGTCGCTGATCCGCGGATCCCCGGGCCAGAGCGGGCCGGGCTGCGGCTCTGCCACCAGCAGTCTTCCGGTAAACCCCGGGCTGCTGTGCCGGAGCGAGGCCGCAAAAAGCAGCGCCTCATAGGCCAGCCTGCCCGACTGGGCAACGACCACGATGTTAAAGCGGGTTTCAGACGACGGTGCCTGTGTCTGTGGCATATGTGCCCGGGGTCCTCTCGTGGGATGTTGGGCTCAGTATAGGCGGCAAACCCCGGCGCCGGAAGGGCTTTGCCCCAGGCTGCGTCAGCCGGTCAGCACGATATCGGCGGGCAGGGATTCTTCCTGCACAGTGCGGGCATTTGCCAGATCGTTCCGGGCCGCACGTTCTTCAGCGCGCTCAGGTGACAGACCGTGATCCAGCCAGCGCTGCACCAGCCTGCTTTGCAGCACTTTAATGGGCACATCGAGCCGCACAGACAGATCCCAGTACCGGCTCAGTTCGCGCCAGACCGGCGCATCGAGCAGCAGGTAATTACCCTCAAGAACCACGGTATCACAGCCGGGCCCCACGCGACCCGCAGAGGCAATGGATATATCGCGCGCGCGGTCAAAGAGCGGGTAAAAGACCTCATCCTCATCCGGCAGGCGCGAGACAAGATGCACGAACCCTGCGGCGTCGAATGTATGCGGCGCGCCTTTGCGGTTGAGAGTGTCGCGGTCCAGAAGGATCTGATTGTGCAGGTGAAAGCCGTCCATCGGTACCACCTGGGCTGCGCACCCTTTTTCGTTAAGTGCTTCGCCGAGGCTGTGCGCCAGCGTTGTCTTGCCGCTGGCGGGGGCGCCGGCCAGTGCCACAAGGCGGCGACGGCCCCGGCGCGGGGCCGCCAGCACCCGGTCACAGACCGACTGTGCCGTTTGCTCAGGCGTCATTATGCGGCCTGCGCTTCCGGCGGTTCCTTGGCGCCCGTCATGAAGGCCACAGCATCCGACATCGTATAGTCTTTGGGGTCGATAACGCAGAGCCGTTTGCCCAGCCGGTGCACGTGGATGCGGTCTGCGACCTCGAACACATGGGGCATGTTGTGGCTGATCAGGATGATCGGAATGCCCCGTGATTTCACGTCAAGAATGAGCTCAAGCACCTTGCGGCTTTCCTTGACCCCGAGAGCTGCGGTCGGCTCGTCGAGAATGATCACCTTGGAGCCAAAGGCTGCGGCACGGGCCACGGCAACGCCCTGGCGCTGACCACCTGACAGGGTCTCGACCGCCTGGTTGATGTTCTGAATGGTCATCAGGCCCAGCTCAGAGAGTTTGTCCCGCGCGAGCTTTTCCATGGTCTGGCGGTCCAGCTGGCGCAGGAATTTGCCGCGCCACCCTTCTTTGCGGATCTCGCGCCCCATGAACATATTGTCAGCAATCGACAGGGCAGGGGACATGGCAAGCGTCTGGTAGACAGTCTCGATGCCGGCCTCACGCGCCTGAATGGGAGAGGTGAAGCGGACCTCTTTTCCCTCCAGCTCGACGGTGCCCGCATCAGGCACAACAGCGCCCGAGACAGCCTTGATCAGAGAGCTTTTGCCGGCACCGTTGTCGCCGATCACGGCGAGGATCTCCCCTGGCATCAGATCAAAATCGCAGCGGTCGAGTGCGGTGACTTTACCATAGCGTTTGACCAGCCCGCGGCCTTTTAAAATCGGTTCCATTATGCGGCCACCTTTCTGATCCACTGGTCCACCGCAACAGCGGCAATAATCAGCACGCCGATGAGCAGATATGTCCATTGCGCATCCGCGCCCATCAGGCGCAGCCCGAGGGTGAAGACACCCACGATAAGGGCTCCGAAGAAGGTGCCGAGGATTGATCCGCGCCCGCCAAAGAGCGAGATGCCTCCGATCACCACGGCGGTGATGCTTTCGATGTTCAGGAGCTGTCCTGAGGTGGGTGAGACTGAGCCGATCCGTCCGATCAGCGCCCAGCCGGCGATGGCACAGATAAACCCGGCGACCGCGTAGACGGATATAAGGGTCATTCTGACGTTTACGCCGGAGAGCTCAGCGGCCTCCGCATCGTCGCCGACCGCATAGACGTGCCGGCCCCATGCTGTGTGTTTCAGAATAAAGGCAAGGATCAGGACGATGGCGATCATCATGATGACGCCCACGGTAAAGACCGCACCGCCGATCTGGAACTTCGCCCCGAGCAGTTGCAGGACGGGCGCCTGTTCGGCGATTTCCTGGGCGCGGATGGTCTCGTTCCGTGAATAGAGGAAGTTAGCGGCGAGCACGATCTGCCACATGCCGAGCGTCACGATAAAGGGTGGCAGCTTCATGGCAGCGACAAGCCAGCCGTTCAGAGCACCGATGGCGGTACCGAACATCAGACCACAGGCGACGGCGACCTCGACGGGCAGTCCGTAGCGGAATGTAAACTGCCCCATCACCACCGAAGAGATCACTGCAATGGCACCGACGCTGAGGTCGATGCCGGCAGTCAGGATCACCAGAGACTGTGCCGCGGCAACGATGCCCACGATCTGTACCTGCTGGAGAATGAGGGTCAGCGCAAAGGGTGAGAAAAACTTTGACCCGAGTGCGAGGCCAAAAACCAGGATCGAGGCCAGCAGCACGATAAGCGGCACGAGTGCCGGTGTGGTGTGCAGCGCGTGATGAAAACGACCCACAAAGCCTTTGTGCGGATCGTCAAAGGCCGCGACATCTGAGGCGGCGGTTGAGACGGTTTTTTCGTAGTCGTCCGATGTGGACACAAGATTCCCCCCTGTTCCGGATCGGACGGGCCTTGCGCGGCCCGTCCGTCTTTTTACTCAGCGGTGCCTGTTCAGCCCCAGCAGAGGTTCATGCCTTCATCGGTATCGATCGAGTCGACCCCGTCAGCAGGCTGGTCAGTGACCAGCGCCACGCCGGTGTCAAAAAAGGCTTTGCCCTCTGTGGCTTCGGGCTTCGTGCCGTCTTTGGCCCAGGCCGCGATCGCCTCGATGCCTTTGGAGGCCATCAGCAGCGGATACTGCTGAGAGGTGGCGCCGATTACACCGTCTTTGATGTTCTGCACACCCGGGCAGCCGCCGTCCACGGAGACGATCAGCACGTCATTTTCGCGTCCGATCGATTTCAGCGCCTGATAGGCGCCGGCTGCGGCAGGCTCGTTGATGGTGTACACCACGTTGATGGTCGGATCCTGCGCGAGCAGGTTTTCCATCGCCTTGCGGCCACCCTCTTCGTTGCCGGCAGTGACGTCATGGCCGACGATCCGATCATCTTCCTCATCGCCCCAGCGGCTGGGGTCTTTCACGTCGATGCCAAAGCCCGTCATGAAGCCCTGGTCGCGAAGTACACCGACAGAAGGCTGGCTTACGGCCAGATCCAGCATGCCGATGCGGGCATCTGCGGCAGCATCGCCCAGCGAGGCTGCGGCCCATTTGCCGATCAGCTCACCGGCGAGGAAGTTGTCCGTAGCAAAGGTCATATCGGCGGAATCGATGGGCTCAAGCGGCGTGTCGAGCGCGATCACCAGCAGGCCTGCGTCGCGTGCCTGCTGAACTGCCGGCACGATCGAGGAGGTGTCAGAAGCGGTCAGCAGAATGCCCTTGGCGCCGTTGGCAATGCAGGTTTCGATCGCGGCCACCTGAGTTTCGTGGTCCCCGTCGACCTTGCCCGCATAGCTGTTCAGCGTGATGCCGAGTTCTTCGGCTTTGGCTGTGGCACCTTCACGCATCTTCACAAAGAAGGGGTTGGTGTCGGTTTTTGTGATCAGGCATGCGGATACGCTGTGGCCATCGGCCATTGCCGTTCCCGCCTGAGCGATCAGAGCAAGTGCTGTACCTGCGATAAGTTTTTTCATGATGTCCTCCCGGATTTTATTTCGTTCAGCGTGCCCCGCAGGCCACGTGCCCTGTCTGCCTCCACAGACCGGATGACCCTTAAAAAGACCGATTCCTGCGCTGCTGTCAATAAATAAATAAACTTGATTTATTAATCGATCCGAGGCTTAACTATCATACATGAGCCATGCGGATGTAGAAATGGATGGCGGTGACATCGTCCGGAAACTCGGGGGCGTAAACCAGAGCGGGGTGCGCAACCATAACGAACGCCTGCTGATGTCTATGCTGCAGCGGTCAGGCGGCATGGCGGGCAGCGATATGGCCAGACAGGCCGGTCTCTCGCCGCAGACGGTATCCGTGATTCTGCGCAAGCTTGAAAAGGACGGGCTGCTCAGACGGGGCGACCCGGTGCGCGGAAAGGTGGGAAAACCGTCGATCCCGATGCAGCTCGATCCTAACGGTATTTTCGCCTTTGGCCTGAAAATCGGCCGGCGCAGTGCCGATCTGCTGGTACTGGATTTTGTCGGAAAGGTGCGCGCGCAGCTGAAAAAGGCCTATGAGTATCCGGTGCCTGAGGAAATATTTGCCTTTCTGCGTGAGGGTCTTGTTGATCTGACAACAGGAATGACCGCAACGCAGCGTCAGAGGTTGTGCGGCATCGGTATCGCTACGCCGTTTGATCTGTGGAAATGGCACAAACTCGCCGGCAATCCGGCGCGGGACGACATCGGCTGGAAAGACGTGAATTTCCGCAGTGAGATCTCGGCGTTTTCCGATCTGCCGGTTTATGTCGGAAACGACGCGACCGCAGCCTGCCGGGCAGAGAATCTTTTCGGACGTGAAAACGGATTTTCAGACTACGCGTATTTCTTTGTGGGGTCGTTTGTTGGCGGGGGCATCGTGCTGAATGACACTGTCTTCCAGGGCAATCAGGGCAACGCCGGTGCACTGGGCGCCATACGCAGCACCGGCCCGCTCGGAGAGAGCCGTCAGCTGGTCGATGTGGCCTCGGTTCATCTGCTGGAGGCGCGTCTGGTCGAGGCGGGGATCAGCCCGCGCGTTCTCTGGGAAGAGCCTCAGGACTGGAGCAGCCTTGCCCGCTATGTCGATCCCTGGCTGGGGGAGACTGCGCAGGAGCTGGCAAAGGCGGCCCTCTCGGTCTGTGCGGTCATCGATTTTGAAGGCGTGGTAATTGACGGCGCTTTTCCTGAAGCGGTGCGCGACGAACTCGTGGAACGCGTCAACCGCTATCTGGCAAGCCAGGACACAAGGGGTCTGATTGTCCCGCAGGTGGTCAGTGGCAGCATCGGCGCAAATGCACGCGGGATCGGTGCGGCCTGTGGCCCGGTGTCATCGCAGCTGCTTCTGGATAAAAACGCTGGTCTTTCGGTCTTCTGATATTCCGGCTCAGGCAGGGCGGGAAGGTCCGGAGTGCGGAAATAACGGATCAGCGCGTCACTGCGCAGCGGATGAAATGACGGACATCTGAAAGGAGATAAGTGGTGGTGGTCGCAGTCTCCGGCGAACTGGTCTCTATTTCATATTTTCCTGTTTAAAGGGAATATACAGGGAAAATCGGCGTTTTTGGCTTCGGATACGCCAATTCTGGCGATTTTCCCCTTGGTTCAATGCCGTTTTACAAGGCTTTAGGGGGCGCTTCCCTGTTCTGACGAGAACAGGGATTTTTGCACGTCAGAGCAGGGAACGAGTCCGTGTGAACAGGGAAGGGGGGGCGCGAAACAGGGATTGCCCTAATGCCCGAAACAAGCCCGACCAGTTTGCTCACCGGAATCCTGATATGCCAAGTTCTTTGAGACCGCCGTCTTCGTCGTCTGCCGGCAATTCGGCCCAAAGCAGCGTGACCGCATGGCCTCTGGAGGCGACCCGCGTTTGCTCGCAGAGTTCAAGGTCCGACCTGCCCGTCCAAGGGTGGGGGTCCGCCTCGGCAAGCTGCGTAAATCCGGGTTGCGCCTTTGTGATCGCTCGGAAAGCCGCTGATGTTTGTGGAACTCGGTCGCCTTTTTTAAGTGCTACGAAAGGGAAATTCTTGCTTCTTACAGAATACCGGACTCGACTTTCAAAAGGCCAAACTACAGCAAGCGTTTCGTCTCGAAGGGAGAGCATGCGGCGGACGCAGGCCTTGAGGCTGAGATCGAGAAAATCACGCAACCGCTGCGCATCCCGCAGATCCGGATCGTCTGAACAAAACGGTGTCATCAAATAAGCTGGCGCCAGCAACTCAATCGCAAACTGATTGGCCTGGGTTTTCTGCTTTACATGCTGCTTTCCTTTGCGGGCCTCGTGCATGTCTTGCGCCGAGCAGGTAAACCCGCTTTCGCCAGACAGCTGATGGCGTTCCATCAGAAAGTGCCCCAGTTCATGCGCAACGGTAAATCGGGCTCGACGGGTTCCCTTTGCGTTGTTGGCAAGAATCGCGCCGGTGCTACGATGCGCGTTGGTCAGCAGCATGCCCTCAAAACCAACGAAGTGGTCCAGCGGACATCTGCAATGTCCAAAGCGCGCGCGATTTCTACGACTGGCACCGCTGATGACAGTGGTCCGAGCAATTGATGAACTGTGCCAGCAAGAACAACCGGATTGTGGAAGTCTGCAACTTCGACACGGTCCAATTGCACCCTATTGCGTGCCTTCCGGGTTCTTTTGCTTCATTGCATCGATCATTTGCTCAACAATCTCTCGATCCCTCTTGGTCAACTTATCCAAGCCGCGGTGGATGCGCTCGATCTGCAATTCATCCGCTCTCGGTTCAGCGGCCTCTCCTGTGAGCACGTCGATACCAACGCCGTAATGCGCGGCAAGCTTGCGCACCAGTTCGAATGAAGGGTTTTTACTGCGTCCCTTTTCCAGCTCCCAGACATGCGCTTTTGAGACGCCCACCTTGTCGGCAACTTCCTGAAGGGATTCCTGCGTTTTTTGTCTGAGGCTGAAGAGCCGTTCTCCAATATCCATGACGACTTTTTGTAAGATGTGTCGAACGGTACAATGCGACTGTAGTTGACGACTGTCAAATTGTAAGATGTTTCATGCGATAGGGGCAGGTAGATCGACTCTGCGTGCGAGCAGTAAAGGAGCCGAAGATGGCCCAGACGAATTTTAAACAGGTCGCGATCCGCGATCTAGCGCCCTGGACGGGCAACGCGCGGACGCATTCGAAGAAGCAGGTGCGGCAGATTGCGGATAATATTGAGCAGTTCGGGTTCACCAATCCGGAGCCGATTGATGAAAAGAGAACATCCTAGCCGGTCATGGCCGCGTTGAGGCGGCGACGCTGTTGGGGATGGGCAACGTTCCGTGTTTGCTCCTCGATCACATGCCAGAGACAGAGAAACGGGCCTATGTGCTGGCCGACAACAAGCTGGCGCTGAATACGGGCCGGGATGAGGACCTGTTGGCCGCAGGACCCGGGGCGCTGATGTCGGATGATCTGGACTTCGAGCTTGGCCTGTCCGGGTTCTCCATTCCTGAGATTGACGGGATTCTTGACGCCGTCGCGCCAGAGGAGGACGATGATCCAGCGGATGATGCGATGTCCGGTGAAGCTCCGATGCGCGTCGCATCCGGCGACATCTGGCAGCCTGGGTCGCATCGACTGATCTGCGGTGATGCTCTGGATGCCCAGGTTGTGGATGATCTCATGGCTGGTAAACAGGCGAGGATGGTGTTCACCGACCCGCCCTACAATGTTCCTGTTGATGGTCATGTCGGCAACTCTGGCAAAACCCAGCACCGTGAGTTCGCCATGGCCGTGGGCGAGATGTCCGTGTCTCAGTTCACGGGCTTTCTGGAAGCGGCACCGTGCAATCTTGCGGACCACAGCGTGGATGGCTCAATCCACTTCATCTGCATGGGCTGGCGTCATATGAGCGAGATGCTGGCGGCCGGGCAGGGCGCTTACAGCGAACTCAAAAACCTGATTGTCTGGGCCAAAGATAACAGCGGCATGGGGACCTTCTACCGTTCCCGACATGAATTGATCCTTTCCTGTAAGAAAGGCGCGGCACCACACATCAATTCTTTTGAGCTGGGTCCGCACGGGCGCTACCGGACCAGTGTCTGGGAATATCGCGGGGTGAACACAATGCGGGCAGGGCGCATGGAAGAACTGGCACTGCACCCCGCGGTCAAACCGGTACAGACGATTGCTGACGCCATCCGCGATGTCTCGGGGCGTGGTGACATCTTGCTGGATACTTTTGTGGGTCAGGTTCCACGCTGATTGCGGCGGAGAAGGCCGGGCGCCGCTGGTATCTGCGGGAGCTGGATGAGATCTACAGTGACCGGATCCTTGCGAGGTGGGGGGGTTATGCCAGGGATGAAGCTGAGCAGATCCTCTGTGGCTGGACGCCGCCCAATGCCTTGCAATCTCTGGAGGCAGCAGAATGAAGGATGAGAAACTGGTATTGCCTGCCGCAGGCCCGGGAGCATCTTACGAGGTGGGGTACGCCAAACCGCCCGCAGCCAAGCGCTTCAAGCCGGGACAATCCGGTAACCCAAAGGGGCGCCCGAAAGGGTCAAGGAACAAACGTCCCGGCCTGCATGAAGAGCGCATGAAGGACATCATCCTCGACGATGCCTACCGTGATGTCACCGTGCGCGAGGGACATCGCAGCGTCTCCATCCCGATGGCCCAGGCTGTCATGCGGTCGCTGGCGATCAATGCTGCCCAAGGCCAACTCCGGGCGCAGCGGCTGTTCTCACAATTGCTGGCGGAGGTTGAAAGCTCCCGAAACATGCTGCATGCGGAGTATCTGGACAAGGCAATCACCTGCAAGATCGACGGGGAGAAGGAGCTGCGCCGCCGCGCCGAACTGGGAATCACGAACCAGCCAGAGCCAGTGCCCCACCCCGATCACGTCAAGATCGACTTCCGCAGTGGCGAGGTAAACATCGTTGGGCCGATGACGCGCGAGGAGAAAGAGGAACTGAAGTACTGGCTGGCAAAGCTGCCCAAAATACGCGAGGCGATTGATGAGCTGGAGGGGGCACTCATGGACGAAACAGTCCCTGACGAAATTACCGGACTCGAGGTAAGCATCGCGCAGGGCGAAGAGCTCTACGACAAGATCAACACGGCCCTGAATGTGGTCGATATACCCGGCGCACAAAGCTCCAGGCGCGTCCGAATGACAGAGCGAAACGGGTAAAGGGCAGAAAATGCCGAAGCGGCCATTCGACGAAAGCGTTCGATGGGCGGCTTTGAGCCCAAAGTTCTCGTTGGTTCTATGGCATCATACGCACTGCCCTGCATTGCTACTCCAGGTGAGAGAAATTCCTGAAAACCTTCTTTTTTGGAGTGTGGTTTCTCATGGTCGGAAAACTTTTACGGTGTCTGGGACAATCGTGAGGAAATCACCGAAACCAGCTTGTGTATTGTTCGAATATCCGTGCTCGCTCAACGTGCGGCCAATCAATTGCACAGCTTCAGGAGATCCCGCAAACTTCGAATGGGATCCCGAATTTGAATCGTCAATTTCGCTGAGATCTATCACTGTGAGGCCTAAACCCTCCAATTCCGACAAATCCGCCGCACCGACACGATCTACCCCGCCCGCAATACGACGCGAAAACTGAAGTGCTCGATCATCTGAAGACACCAGAACGTAGGGAGAGACAGGAAGCTGTCGTATCTGACTGAGCTGTGATTTGAATACATCAATATCAATGTCTGGCGATGCGAAAGTTACGGTTCTCAGTTTACGTGTTCTGTTCAGATTGCCGCGCAGGTCGGACTGAACCATCACTTCGCTCACCAGCATCGTCCCCATGGAATGCGCAAAGACATCAAAGCCGGTCGCATCGCTCTGGACGATGAAAGAAGATGCTTCCTCCAGGCTAGGTCGCGCGGCTAGTACGCTATTCAAGTCATACGCATAACGGCTTACTCGTGCGGCAGACGCCCATGAAAACAAAATTGCCACACCCTCGAAGCCGGAATCTTCCACAAATTGCGCCACACGCAAAACCGAGTCGCTCAGAGTGTTGTTGAACCCATGCACGAACAGTAATATGTCTCGATTATCCGGCCGGCGGGCAGCCAGCGCCTTGTTAAGTGAACGCACAAAGTCATGGCCGTCAACAAACCTCTCTGGATCTACAACTGCAAACTCACGAGTTGCATCAGGAGGTAATGTTCGCGGGCGCTCGACAGTACCTGGTTCACGATCAGCCGGTACTGAAACGGTGACAGCAGCCAAGCCAAGCACATCGGAACGTTGCGAGGAATAGAATTCTCGCTCGTCGTTCGACGGCGCCCGAGATGTCGCAATAAAAATCCTGTGTTCAGATGCTTTGGGAACCGTACTTGGCGCTGTTTCGGGGTCGTTTACTCCAATCAAATCGGGTGGTCTGGCGCAGGCTATCAATACTCCCAGCAAGGCAAAAAGAAGCTGCAGTTTAGAGTGCATAAGTTGCAAAACCCAATCGTGTATTGCTCAAGTAGCGTATCTTAGATGTCGCTTTATTAGACCGAGAGGGCAAGTTTTATCCGCCCTGAGCATTGCCCGAGGTCTTGTAAGCGCAAATTCGAAGTTTTTCTTGGCGTGCCTTTGCGGAAACCGTCTACCGTCACTCATTTTTTTATACAGCTCCCGTTATCAAGCAGGGAGCATCAGCTTTGTGGTAATATCGTGCAGCATGGATTAATCGAGTAATGACTGCTTCGTCGACTGCTTCGTCCCGCGTAGCAAACATCCGTTCAGACTGCGGCAAATGGCGGTTGAGAGTCCACACCGGACCCATTGAATTTTTTCTGCATGTGCTCGCAGCATGGATATTGCTGCGACAGCGTAAATTCCGATGCCGCTGTGCCGCGAGAAAAGCGGCCGCTCATTGCGGGCGCAGCGAAATCTATCGTGCCTATGACCGAATTGCGGGACGAAGCACCACATCGCTTTGCTATTTCAAATGTCCGCTTTTGCCAGTCTGTGATCCGATAACGAGTATTTTAACATAACCAGGTGGAACAAAAGATTGCATCAAAGCCATCGTATTTCACGACAATCAATGATGTATTGAACTGACTACTTTTCACACAACGCAATTCTGCGGGACGAAAGAACCAGCACATATGGCGGTACTGCTTAAACATCGCACTCACCGAGAAAGCCTGTGGCGCTTTCTGATCCTGGTCGCACTGCTGGTTGCCTACTTCGCCTACATGAGCTGGAAGTTTGATGCAGCAACCGGTGCATGGTTGGCGCTGCTGTCATGGAGCTTTTTCGTTCTGTGTACACCTGTAGCAGATGGTGGGTTCATTGTTGCGTTCCCTGTCAGGCTTTTGTTTGGTGCGAGGATGATCTGGACCCAGGCTGTGGTCTGGGTCGTCGCCATTGTGATAAACATCGCTGCACTCTCATTTGCGCCGTCAGCTTACGACGATAGCGCGCTGACCCGTCTGCTTCAGGCTATTCTGATCCAGCCGTGGCCGTTCTGGTTAATTCTCGCCCTGTCAGCAATTGGGACAGGGCTGTCGATTTGGTTCGGGGACGAAATGATGGATGTGACAGCGCACCATGAGCGCGCCAAGCGGCACAAGCATGGCTTTCTCTACGAGGTCATCGCAGTTGCCACACTGGGAACCCTGACCATCCTCGCTTATTATCATCTGTTGCGTGAGATGGGCGTCGAGATCCCGGGTGACTGATTTATGACGGATCGCCCTCAAAACCGCCCCGGCGCCTGGATGGCTTTCGCAATCGTGTCCGCGTTCTTCCTGTTCGAATTTGTCGCTCGGATCGAACCGTCACTGGCGTCAGAACAGATCGCAACATGGTTCAATCTGAGCAATGGTGGGTTTGGTACGTTATCCAGCATCTTCTTTTGGATTTATGCGCCGATGCAACTTATTGTCGGGCTGGTGCTTGATCGCTATGGCCCGCGCAGGTTTGTCGTACCTGCAATTCTGATCATGTCTGCTGGTGTCGCTCTGTTTGCCTGGACAAGTGATCCTATTTTCGCCGGTGTTGGCCGATTTTTAACGGGGCTGGGCGCATCATTTGGGTTTGTCAGCGGGCTTTATGTCGTGAACCATTGGTTTGCTCCATCAAGATTTGCGGTTCTATCGGGTGCAGTCAATGCGCTTGGCATGCTTGGAACCGCCATCGGGGCAGTTGCGCTTACGCGTAGTATTGAACAGGTCGGCTGGCAGCCTGTGTTTTATGCAACAGCCGCTGCCGGGGTTGTGTTGTTTTTCATCGCAGCACTTTTTTTCCACGACAACAAAGACCAGACTAGGGGTGATGGCGGTTCCCTGATCGCCCCGCTTCGCGTTGTTGTCTCGGATGGGCGTATCTGGTGGATCGCTGTTTTGGGTGCTCTTTACTACATGCCTGTCAGTGTCTTCGGTGGCCTGTGGGGCAAGGCAGAGCTTACGGCGGAACACGGCCTGTCTTCGATCAAAGCGGAAACTGCGATCTCAATGATTTTCTGGGGCATGGCAATCGGATCTGTCGCGGCTGGATGGGTCTCTGACAGGATCGGGCATCGAAAATGGATTGTGGTGTCAAATGTGGTCCTTGCGGCTTTGGCCTACAGTGCCGCTATTTATATCGGTAGCACATCTGTTCTGTTCATTTCTGTCATGCTGTTTTTCGGGGGGTTGTTTGGCGGCGCCCAAATGCTGACCTTCGCTATGGCCAAAGAAGGTCAGCCGAAAGCTATTACTGGCACAGTCATCGCATTCGTTAACATGATTGGCATTGCAGGCGCATTGATATTTCAACCACTCATTGGCAGCTTTATTGACATGAGCGGTGGTGCCTTCGGGACCGCTCTTTTGACAATACCAGTTTGTCTTGTGGTGAGTGCCCTTATGGCGATCTTTGTATCTGAACACATTCATGAAGATCATACCCGCGAAAATCATTAACCCTTTTGCCACAACGAATTGGCGACGTATTAGTGAGGCTTGCGGGCTTCACGGTTGTGAATTGGCGGGCGACTAAAACGAAAGCGGTTGTCCACGTAACACGCAGCATAGGTTAGATTGGGCTCGCAACTGCCGTTTACTGCAGTCTGAACGGATGTCTGCTGTGCGGATGAAACCGGCCTTATGCAGGTGCAGCTATTGCTGACGCAGCATTTCCTCGCACGTGCAGCGACTATGCTCTGCAGTATAGCAGATTTCACCGAAACGGTCGCTCGAATAGGTTAAAATTGGCTGATCTCGGAACGACTTTTCGCAGCGGTCGATGCGATAATCTAAACGCGGACAAAACGAAAATCTCTGCGGTTGCACCAATGACAGCTTTCCGATGGTCCAACACAGAAGGGCTTCAACCACTTTTTTCGGGCGGCGCTGGCTAAGTTGTTGTTCGTCCGGCAGGGTTTGTGACCACCGCTACTCTCCCGGGTATCGGTATACGGATGCAGCGTACCAACTTGTCTGGCGCTAAATGCCTTTCTATACTGCGCGCGATCTAGATTTCCCAAACCAACAGGCACCGACTCCCTTTAAACCAACGAGCGCTCGCCTTGCTGCCGTCAGGAATATTCATTTATGAAGACATTTGATCGTTTTACGCCCACCCGGCAATTGGTTGCATCAGACCGGCCATGTCTTAATAAGAGGCTGACGACACGATTTATTCGGGCAGCCCGGATGTTGCGTAGTTGTAATTTGAGCCACCTGATTTCAGTGCTCTTGTCGTCGATCTTGTTAATCAATTCTGCGTCAGCCCGTGAATATGCTTCTGCCGGGCTCGAAAGTGCGACTGGCCTGTCTCAGATTGAATCAGTGATGTTCAACTTTGAAAGCAAGGTGTCACTGGAACTGTTGTTCGGGGAACCCGTTATCGAGGCGAAAATCAGGTGGCGGATAGACCCCAGCCAGTCGCAGGTTGTCATACCGGCTGATGATACCGGCGAGGATGCGTTTCAAACCGTCCCTCTCTACGATCTCGGGCAGACGGCGTTCGAAAAGGTGGGGCTGTTCAATGTTAAATTGCAATACCAGTTTGCCGTCCCGACCGGCGAAACAATTTATCTCTTGCAAGACGTCGGAGCGCCGGATGTGGGCAACGGTGAAAAATGGTCCTTCAATGTGTCCGGCAGCCCCAACTGGGCTGAGGTTTTCTACCGCAGCCCGGTCAACTCCGACGATGAGGCGCCGACCTATTACTCCAAAGAAGAGTCTCAGGCGTTTTTCGTGCAACAGCTTGAGCTTTTGGATGTCACGATCCTGACTGGCGAGGTGACCTTTCGCGAGTTGCAGCAGTGGTATGCAGAAAGCACGCCAGAACCCCAGGTCGCTGCTTTGAAAAAGGCCTACCGTACAATCGCTGACGGCGTCTCAGAAGCTTTTGGTTTGGAAATCGACGTGGAAAAGGATCTGGCCTGGGACCCGGCGTATCAGGACCCTTTGGCCAGCGGAAACAGAATCCGATACTTCGAAGGATATGCCGCACATTTGCAAAAACGGGTTGAAAAACTCTCAAAGCTTCCGCCTGCCTTTACCACGCAGGGCGATCCTGACATCTACTTTGAGGCGCTGTCACAGGCTAATCGTATCGTAATGAACGCGCAGGTTTCCGACTTTGAAAGCAGCGAGTTCGACGTTGGCACCCTCACCCTATTCAACGAAACCTTGCAGGGCGGCGGTGTGGGCAGCGACGGGGATGGTCCGCACCTGGTCAAAGTGTCCACAACGGCGCCCGAAGACGGAATTCTTGAGGTGACCTACATGAACGGCGATCCGTTCACGACCATCGCCTTTGGCAATACAGGTAATGAAGAGTTCGATGCCGCTGCCCGCAATCTGATCAAGTACTGGTTTGCCCACATCGGCTCAGACGGAAGGCTTTCACCGCATTTCAGCAAGGAGGTCATACGTATCGGTGACTTCCTGGTGTCATCGTCTGGCGCTGTTTTTCAGGGGGACGAGGTTGGTGTTCACACGCCCGGTTCCGGCGCGGCACTGGCTCAGGACAGCAATCGTTTGATCATGCTGGACGAGAACCTGAGTGTTGTCTGGAACAAGAAATCAGAGTTTAATTATTTATCAATCGGTGGTTTGCATGCCGGATGGGCTGTCGCGGAAACCAGATTTAATGGGAATGTAATGATATCAGAGAATGGCGAGGTCATGGATGCTTTTGATCTTGATGAGTGGTATCTCGAATTCTGGGCAGATTGGTCTTACGGTTATCTCTCGGTTCGCGGGGAAAAAAAGGAGCGGGTCTCATACTTTTTCCTGAACCCCGACCTGAAAAAAACCACCCGGTCTGATCGCATATCTGCGTCCCTTCCCGGAGGTTTAGTGTCCATGTGCACGGCTGCCAAGCAAGAAGTCGAAGAAACATTCAGGTACATGAAGTGTCTGGCACCTGCCCGGGTAGAGCGACTTGACACCGGAGAGATTATTATTCCGCCGGTGGCACCAACGGGCGGTAATTTCAGAGCGGCGATTTACCGAGACAGGTACATCATAACCTATTTTGCCGGCGACCCTTACGAGCTCATTCATGCGTGGGAGCTAAACGGGACCGCAATCAATAACATCGACAGAGATCAGTTGAAAATCAACAATGACTCCGGAACGCGGGAGTTTTTGTCAGAAGAGTAGGAGTGTACTCTTGCTGGTACCAGAACGATAACGCGGCTCCTAGTCAGATAACCACGCGTCAAAGGCCGCCTGCGTTTCAGCTTTCACTTCGGGCACGTCGCCTGAAGGTTCCAGGTTGCCGGGCAGGAAGCCGTCTTTGGCCAACGCCTCGACAAAAGCAGGCCAGCCCGGTTCCTGAACAATCGTATCCGGCACTTCCTCACGGCATTCTTCGATGCAGAATGTCTTGCGCTCGACCAGTTCGCATTCGTCGCGGCTGGGACATTTCGCCCCTAAGGGAAGAAAACTGTCTTCATAAAATGTGAAATTGGGAAATTCTTTGGGTTCAAAACCGTATTCGACCCAGACAAGGCCAGAGGAGACATAGCTGTTTTGCACGAAGCGAACGACCTCTTCCGGCTCTGGCGTGTTGGCAGGCCAGCGGTAAAAGACAGCATCGCTGATCAGAACACCGCTTCCGCCGCCGCTTGCCGAGGTCTTGATTTCAGGCGTGCCGTCCCCGTCGATGTCGCGCCAGCTCACCTCTCTCACGCATTCCGCTTCCTGTTTCCAGATCACCG
The DNA here is from genome assembly GCF_012932215.1 of Roseobacter ponti. Classification (GTDB taxonomy): domain Bacteria; phylum Pseudomonadota; class Alphaproteobacteria; order Rhodobacterales; family Rhodobacteraceae; genus Roseobacter; species Roseobacter ponti. The sequence continues at coordinate 1,231,396 of NZ_CP048788.1, forward strand.
GCTGCTTGCCCGCCTCGGCACGCACCAAGACCACCGTTCCAAAGCTGGTCGAGTTACAGCTGTACGCATAATAGATATCGCTCTGTGCGACCCGTCCGAACTGCGCAAATTCGTCCCGCGAAATACTATCAGATCCAAGCAACTGACGCGCGACATCAGCTTCACTGGCGGCTGCGAATGTGGGAAATATAGGTGTGACTGTTGCGGTGATTGCAGAAACAAAAACCAGAGCGTGTTTTAAGAGTGACAAGTATTCAGTCTTTCTATTGAAGTGGTTGGTCAGAGTTGAGCAATCAGTTCTGAGCTATTGTATGGATCAAAACTGTCAAAAGTCGGTATTCGGTACAATAGGAATAATGTGTGAGAGTTGCACCTGCGGATATCAAAGCCGATTTTAATGGTCAATGCAGCGGCGGCCTCAGTTATCTTGGCGGTTGTTTGTACTAGTTGACCTGCTCTCCCGAAATTTCTTTCGCTTTGACATGGAGTTTGCTCAAACTTTTGAAAGAATAAACGGATGCAAAATCGCTGTTTTGCGGAAGCCTAAATCATCGGGATGATCAAAGAGCAAGAAACCGGGATGCCAACGGCGTGGGTGTGCCGCAAAGGCGGCCTCAGCTAGGGTGCGGTCTATAGTTCTAATCTGAAAATGGTGGCATGGAGTTGTCTGATGCTGCCAAGCCTAAGCGACTGCTGGCCGACACCATGCAGGACAACTTTGTTTTGACGGATTTGCTGGGAAAGAACTGACGACCCCGAATGAACGGCGAGATTTCAGTGCTCTTAGCGATGCGGGATCACGGCATCTTGCAACGCCGGGCAATCCTTAGATTAGTAAGGAGAGTAAAGCCGTCGCCGCCAAGGACGGTCGGGTTTGTAGGTGGTTAAAGCACAAGAAAAGCCGCTGACCGCCCGCCAAGGTCTGACATTTGCGCATCCGCAGCGAAAGTGCACTTTGTCCACGACTTGATCCCTAAGCGTTTCGTTCTCGCTGCGGTTCTAATGAACGACCGATTTTCTCGCAGCACAGCGGCTTTGGAATTTACGCCGTTGCAGCAAAATTCAGGCTGCAAGCGCACGCAGCCTGAATTTGCCAAGTCTGGTTTGGGCTCCGTTGCCGCCATTCGCCGCGAAACGCACCAGTGACAGCAGCGCAAAAAACCGGTCGTTCGCGGCGCCCTCCTCGGATGTCTCAGATGCGGACTTTTCTACCGTTCGCCGCTTGACCTTCAAAAGTCTGCTCATCTCGAATTCACCCGAGCAACCGCTGGTAATAGCAGGATGCTGCTGTGCGTAGCTGCTATGTTGCTGCCACTGTCGTTGCAGTTGCGATCAGTTCTTCGGTTGTCATCGGCTTGCGAATATAGGCCTTCACACACGATATCTCATCGAACCTCATCTGCAGCTTGGAAGTCAAATCAGTCGATAGCATGACCACCACTGCACCGGAAAACTGGACTTTCGTGGAAGCAGTGATTGCGTCGAGAAACTCCAATCCAGTCATGCGTGGCATATTGACGTCGAGGAAGATGACGTCTGTGTGATGTTCCGCGTCTCGCTCCATGCAGCGGATTGCAGCCTCAGCATCAGCCAGGCAAAGTATTTCATCCGCCAAATTCAGCCTGTCGAACAGTCGCTGACATGCGATGCGGTCAAAAAGGTCATCGTCTATCAACATCACGCGCCCAAGAGATTTTGCCAGATGGTCAGTCAACCGCTCTGTCTCCGTTCTTCCACCCAGAGTTTTTCAGTAAGCTTACTTGACGGACGGTTCACAGATACCCCAATACTCATGCAGGGTTTTGAGCACCTTTGTCATTTCTGCTGTTCCACCGGGTTTTACGATATAGCCGCTCGCGAAGTGGCCATACGCAAGCTCAATGTCTTTAGGGTCGTCGGAGGTCGTCACAACGACGACTCTTGACGAGGAAAGTTGTTCATTGGCCCTCAGTTCTTTCAGAAACTCGTGGCCGTTCATGCGAGGCATGTTGATGTCGAGTAAGATCACGTAAGGCTGCGGAACTTGTTTATCTGCGTCCTTTTCGTTCAGCATTTCCAGCGCCTCAACGCCATCTTTCGCATGAATCACCGAGCTGCTGGTCCCTGACTTTCTGAGGGCACGTTGAAACAACAGCACATCGACGTCATTGTCTTCTACAAGAAGAATGTTCATCGTCTTCTCCTCAGGCTGCCATGTCTGTATTATCTGCAAGGACAGATGCCCTCACCTTCGGCCACTGAAAAGAGAACGCTGTGCCTTTGCCGACGTCCGACACAAGTGTTACTTCGCCGCCGTGTACTTCGACCGCCTTTTTGACGACGGCCAATCCGATCCCGGTGCTCTCGGGAGCGTCTCCCGTTCGAAGCGTCTGAAACATCGAAAAAATGCGTTCTTGATATTTCGGATCAATGCCGGGTCCGTTGTCGGTTACTGAAAACTTGAGGGAATCCAGTTCTTCCTGGCATGTGATTACGACCCTCAAATCAGCCACCGCGCCGTGATACTTCACTGAGTTCCCAACAAGGTTCTCGAAAACCCGTCGCAGCCCTATGGGATCGCCATGAACCTTGTCCACAGCGCTTTCAAGCAAGATCTGGCGCGGTTTGAGCCCAAAATCACAAGCAAGAGACGTAATGACTTCACTCAGCTGGAGGGGGCAGCAATCCTCCGCCTCGGTTCCAATTTTTGAGAATTCAATGATGCCATTCGTGAGATCATTCATGCGCTGTACCCGGTCCAGGATGAGATCAAGGCTCATGGCAATTTCAGGTTTTGCATCTGGTGCAGTCAGATAGTCCTCAAGATCTTCTTTGATCATCTCTGTAAGCCCACCAATGCCACGGATCGGTGTCTTTAGATCGTGAGACGCAGCGTAGGCAAACTGCTCCAGCTCCTCATTGCTTCTGAGCAACCTTTGTTGCTCAATCCGCAGTTCTTCGGTCACCTTGTCGGCGTACACAACGGCGTTGCGGTTTGCCCGCGCCATCATGATCAGAAGTGAGAGGATGAGTGCTTCGATGACAATGCCGCCGATCAAAATCACGGTCGGTTGCACATAGGTGTTGTTTTCTCGGAAGGCCAAATTGGATCGGACATCGAGTGACCAACTGCGCCCATAGAAGTCGAGCTGCACCAGGTCTTGAAACATCGGATTTGGGTCGTGAAGGTTCTCGGAAGACAAGTGTTCGTCATAAATCGTTTGCCCCGCATCTGAGATGCTGATGCTGATGTGGCGCAAGTCCTTCGCCAGCAGCCCATCCAACAACTTGCGGACAACGAAAGGGGCATAGACAACGCCTAGATTCCGGGCCCGCCTGTCCTCAACTTGTTCTGGCGCACCGCCCCGATAAAATGGCGCATAGAACAGAAAGCCAGGTGTTGCGCCTTCGTCCTGCACAAGCACGATGGGCCCGGTAATTTGAGCATCACCCGTGTCGCGACTTGCCAGTGCCGCTGTCCGTCTGTTCAGTTCGTGAGCCACATCGAGACCCACGGCAGCCGCATTCGGGCCTTCTGGTTCAATGAATGAGATTGGCATGTAAATACTCTGATCATGGGGAGGATGAATTTCAAAATCTGGTCGCTCCGAGCGACGTTGGTCAAGGTAGGATTCACGAGACTGATCGGTAAGAAAATCGATGACGCCAATGCCATTGATCCCGGGATATTTCTCGTCGATGCGCAAATTCCTCGCGAACATGCGCCATTGAGGCAGCGTCATGTCACCATCATGAGATTCCATCGCGGCCACGCCAGCCCAAAGGGCATCCTCGTACTTTGCCATCCTATCCCTGATCAAGCTCACGACGCGATCGCGAGATGAATCAAATCGCTGTTCAATCCGAACTTCAGACTGCGTTTTGGAGAAGTGCCATGCGCTGAACGTCAAGACCATCGACAGCGTCACAACGACGATGTGCAGCAACGGAATCCGACCAGTGTGAATGTCCTGTATGCCCATATGCTTTCGCTTCCAATTTCTGTTTGGCAGAGCATGACGAAAAAACTATAACTTAACGTGAATGCCTGCTTGCTAAGACATTTTAAACGGGACCCGATAACTCGCTGGCTGATTGGTCGAACAGTGCTCGGGTTTTATTCGGAAAGACGACGATCCTTTGTGCGTAAGCTGGCATTCCTGCGATGCGCAGCATCGGTCAAAAAGGGCTCCAAGCGGTCATATTCTGCACGGATCGTAAAGGTCTGGCACAGGGGTGAAACCGGCCATTTGGCTGTTTGATAGAATTCGGCGATCGACACGGTGTCGACGTCTGGAGTGGGAGGGATGGGCGGAGGACTACCAATGTCCAAAATCCAACTTCCTGCAATCAAGCCAAAATACAGACCCTGGAACAAGGGGCGCCTTATCGGCCAGAGACGTCCGCTACTTGCGAAGCAGGTATCGGCCATCCGTGCTCGCCTTGAACTTTCGGGCAATCTTAGGGACCTGGCTCTGTTCAATCTCGCCGTTAACAGTAAGTTGCGTGGTTGTGACTTGGTTCGCTTAAAGGTCTCTGATCTCGTTGCGGGGGACCGGGTCCGCGAGCGTGTGTCGGTCTTCCAAAGCAGGACCAACCGGCCGGTGCAGTTTGAGGTTTCAGAGAACACGCGGGATTCCATCTGGAATTGGGATTGCTGCCCTGAGATGCTCAGGTGCATCTACCTGTTTCCAGGCCGTTTCCATGACAGACCGCATGTGTCGACACGACAACATGCGCGGCTCGTACGGAATTGGGTGGCGGCGATTGGTCTCGATCCGAGTGGATATGGAACACATTCGCTCAGACGCACCAAGGCGGCGTTGATTTATCGTAAAACTGGCAATCTGCGTGCAGTCCAGCTTCTGCTTGGGCACACGAAAGTCTTGTGGGTAAGTTCTCGTCGGTTCAGCAAATCACTGAGCGGGAAGGATTGCGCAGTGGATCCGCCAGCCGTATCCTACCGCTTGCATGGCTGGCGTCGGACATCTCTACGGCCATCCTCGAGGGCCGTCAGCCACCGCGTCTCAACGCGAAATCATTGCGTGGCCTTCCTGAACTGCCACTTGACCGGGAAGAACAACGCCAGATTCTGGGCTTCCCGCATCCTTGAGTTCAGCTAAACGGGCCCAAGACGTCATCGGCACCTGCCCTGCTGAGACTTTCATGGAAACAGCCACAAAATTGCCCGTATATGAGACCAATTGTGAGGTTTCTGGTGCTCTATAATTCCGTAAATCGCTTAAACATAGAGATTATTTAGTGCGCGCGCATTGTATGCAGTTCTAGGAAGACTGAGTGGTGGGCGACCCTGGAATCGAACCAGGCGTGCGTCTCCGCGAGGGAGTTACAGTCCCCTGCCACACCTTGCGGCCTGTCGCCCACTATGCCCATGCATTGCATCAGCAGTGAAGGCGTGATTACTAGCGGACCTGACAGGCGTCAAGACGAAAACCTTACCTTTTATACGCCCCTGAAGAGCGGGATAATCCGATGAAAAAACCCAAATGGGTGGTCAAGAAAGAGCAGGATAAAAAAGCCGGCGGGCGCGAGACCGTCTGGCTTTTTGGCCTGCATGCCGTGCGTGATGCGCTGCTTAACCCGAGGCGTGAAAAGATCCGGCTGGTGGTCACGCTGAACGCGCAGGGCCGGCTGGAAGACGCGATCGCACAGAGCGGTATTGAGCCCGAAGTGGTGGATCCGCGCAAATTCAGTGCGCCACTGGACCCGGGGTCGGTGCATCAGGGGGCTGCACTTGAGGTGAAACCGCTGGACTGGGGCAGGCTTGAGGATGTGTGCATCGGAGACACTGCCCCGCGGGTAATGCTGCTCGACAGGGTCACCGATCCTCATAACGTGGGCGCCATTCTGCGGTCGGCTGAGGTGCTGGGCGCCTCTGCGGTGATCGGCACCCGGCACCATTCGGCGCCCGAAACCGGGGCGCTGGCCAAGACCGCCAGTGGTGCTCTGGAACGGCAACCCTATCTGCGGGTGCGCAACCTTGCGGATGCCATGCGCGCCCTTCAGGATATGGGGTATCTCGTTCTGGGCCTGGACGGAGAGGCGGAGATGACGATTGAGGCCGCCGTTGCCGGTAAAGAAGATCGCCCCGTAGCGCTGGTTCTTGGGGCAGAGGGGCCGGGGCTGCGCGAAAAAACCAAAGAGACTGCAGATCATCTCGTCAGGATTGATGCCGCCGGAGGCTTCGGATCGCTCAATGTGTCGAATGCGGCTGCAATTGCACTTTATGCCAGCAGGGGCGCCCGGCAGGTGAGCGCGTCTGACACATGACCCATACCGCTAAAATCGCGACCTGCTGTTATTGTGGCGCGCGCGCGGCGCTGGTGCTGGAGCCCGGACGGCACGAACTCAGTTGTTCGACCTGTGGGGCACCGCTGCACGAGCTTAAGCGGTTGCCGACCAGCCATCCCGGACGGTCATATCCTGTGCGGGGTAAGCCGGAACGGCGCGATGCTGCGAAAAAACGGTATTTGTCTGATGAAAAACGCCGCCGGAAATCGCCTCCGCGCAAAAAAAGACGCAGCAGTTTTATGAAGGACCTGATCGAAGAGGCCTTTGATGTGATTGAAGATATCTTTGACTGACGCCGCACAGGAGGCGTTCGCGAAAGAGCAGTGTGTTCACAGATGTGCGAGGTTCTCTGGTCTGACGGCGGATAATACCTATTTCAGATTATGACTGGTCGGCCCGGAACGCCGACCGGTGACGTTACTGTCCCTCGTTCCGTACCTTGCAGCGCCCTTGCCCCCACGGGTAACGGGCGCTCTTTTTTTCCGGTGCTGTCCGACATAGGTTCGTCGCATGAACTACAGCCATTCACATCTCAAAAACATTCTGACCCGCACGCGCTCGATTGCCGTTGTTGGTGTGTCCGTGAACCCTGTGCGCCCGAGTTACTATGTGGCGCGGTATCTCACGCTGAAGGGCTTCAGAGTGGTACCGGTCAATCCCATGCACGCCGGTGAGACGCTCTTTGGCTGTGAAGTCGTTGGCAGCCTGGGCGGGATCGGCGGCGGCATTGATATGGTCGATATCTTCCGCCGCTCAGAGGCGGTGCCGGAGATTTTGGAGGAGGCGCTTGAAGTCCTGCCGGGCCTTCAGACGATCTGGATGCAGATCGGGGTGAGCCATGCGGCCGCTGCCGCAAAGGCAGAAGCACGCGGCATCACCGTGATCCAGAACCGATGCCCGAAAATCGAGTATCAGCGGCTCTTCGGCGAGTTACGAATGGGTGGTTTTGCGACCGGTGTGATCTCGTCGAGGCTCTGACGCAGGTTCAGCGCCGCGCTGCTTTCTCTGCCAGCCCGGACTGTGCCTGACGCCGGTCCAGCTCCGCCATCACATCCGACAGAGGCACATCGCGGGCGGCCAGCATGACCATCATGTGATACAAAACATCTGCGGCCTCACGTGTCAGTGCGGCGCGGTCTCCTCTGACGGCCTCGATAATTGCCTCAATTGCTTCTTCACCGAACTTTTCGGCACATTTTTCAGGCCCTTCGCTCAGCAGCTTTGCCGTCCATGAACTGTCTGCGTCCGCAGTCCTGCGAGCGGTGATCGTCGCGTAAAGATCATCCAGTGTCATGTGAGCCTCATCGGGATGCCTGCTGCTGCCATATGCTCCTTGGCCTGTGCGATCGTATAATCTCCGAAGTGGAAAATCGAGGCGGCGAGTACTGCCGAAGCGCCTCCCTCGGTGACACCCTCGACCAGGTGATCAAGGGTACCCACGCCGCCTGAGGCAATAACCGGTACCTCAACCGCATCGGAAATCGCACGGGTAAGCGGCAGATTAAAGCCTGCCCGGGTGCCGTCACGGTCCATTGATGTGAGCAGGATCTCTCCGGCGCCCTTCGCGACCACCTTGCGGGCGAATCCAACCGCGTCGATACCTGTGGGGCGGCGTCCGCCGTGGGTAAAGATTTCCCATTTGCCCGGGCTCACGGTCTTGGCGTCGATGGCTACGACAATGCACTGACTGCCGAACTGATCTGCGGCGTCTGCCACGACGTCAGGGTTAGCCACGGCTGCGGAGTTGAACGACACTTTATCAGCCCCCGCCAGAAGCAGTGCACGCACATCCGAAACCGTGCGCACGCCGCCGCCTACCGTCAGCGGGATGTAGCAGTGTTCGGCCGTTCGTGTGACCACATCAAACATGGTGCCGCGGTTCTCATGGGTTGCAGTGATATCCAGAAAACAAAGCTCATCCGCACCTGCTGCGTCATAGGCGATTGCTGCATCGACCGGGTCGCCCGCATCGCGCAGATCGACGAAGTTGACGCCTTTCACCACCCGCCCTTCGGCGACATCAAGACAGGGGATGATGCGGGTTTTCAGCATGGATACGGTTTAGGGGGTTCGGCAGGGCGGGGCAAGACAGCGAAACGGCCCTTCGGGGAGGATACTTCTCAGCCAGAGAAATGCTGCAGAGCGGCGCGGGATGTGCTGTAGCAGGGACTCAGGCCGGTTCTTTCAGTGCACGCAGTGCCTCTGGCAGATTTATGGCGCCGTCATAAAGTGCGCGACCCGAGATGGCGCCGGAAATGACACCGGTGTCGCGCAGCGCAATCAGGTCCGCGAGTGAAGAAACGCCACCTGAGGCAATCACCGGCAGCGATACGGCCCGCGCCAGAGCTTCAGTTGCGGCGACGTTCGGGCCACCCATCGCGCCGTCACGCAGAATGTCGGTATAGATGATTGCGGCGACACCCGCGTCCTCAAAAGACTGCGCGAGATCGGTGACCCGAACGGTGGTTTCTTCGGCCCATCCCTTTGTTGCGACAAAGCCGTTCCGTGCGTCGATGCCGACGGCGACCTGTCCGGGAAAAGCGCGTGCGGCAGTGCGCACCAGATCGGGATCTTCGACGGCAACCGTTCCCAGAATGACCCGCGCGAGCCCCTTTCTGAGCCATCTTTCGATGGTTTGCATATCCCGGATGCCGCCACCAAGCTGTGCCGGCACATCGCAGGTTTCCAGGATCGCCTCGACCGGGCCCGCATTGACGGGCGCGCCGGCAAAGGCCCCGTTGAGATCCACCAGGTGCAGCCATTCGCAGCCTGCATCGACGAAAGACTGCGCCTGCGCTGCGGGATCATCGCTGAAAACAGTCGATTGCTGCATGTCTCCGTGCACCAGTCGGACGGCCTGGCCGTCTTTGAGATCAATTGCAGGATAAAGGATCATCGGCGGGTTTCCTGAGATGGTGTGTCGGCTGCGGCAGGTTCGTGTGTCTGCGGGGCGTACATGCACGCAAGTGTCCTGAAATGCAACGCAGCGACACGTTACGTCGCGACGTACGGTCACGCTTGCGATCCGTCCCGGGCGCGGGGCAGGGTGCGCGCAGTTTCACGGGAGGAAAACATGAAACGAGTTACGATATTTGCAGCTCTGGTGGCGGTGACAGCGGGCGGTGTCGCGGCGGACCCTCTGGAGGGAACCTGGCAGACTGAACCGGATGAGGGCGCTTATGCCCATGTCATGATTGAGCCCTGTGGTGATAATTTCTGCGGGAAAATCGCACGTACTTTCAAAGATGGTGCTGAGTATCAGTCGCCCAATCTTGGCAAGGCGCTGGTGATCGATATGGCCCCCGAGGGCGACGGCAATTACCGCGGGCAGGTCTGGCGTCCGAGCAACGACAGGATTTATCTTGGAAAGATTGCGCTGAACGGCGACCGGATGAAGCTGTCGGGTTGCGTTGCGGGTGGACTGATCTGTTCAAAGCAGACCTGGGCGCGCATTCAGTAAGAACCTGACCGGACACGAAAAAAACGGCGCCCCGAAGAGGCGCCGTTTCTTTAATTCAGAGTGGTGTTTCAGGCCACTTTGCGCTTTCGCCGCACGACGGCAAATGCGCCGAATGCTGTCAGCAGCAGCGGCAGTCCCGCCGGCACGGGTACCGCAGAGAGGCCGACCTCGATTTCGCCGATTGCGCCTGAGCCGTTAAAGACCACTGCGAAGCGTGAAATGCCTTTGGCATCGGCGTTTGAAGAGAAGTCGAGGAACGTGAACTGGTCATCGGTGCCGGCGCCGCTGCCAAGTTCGGCCATATTGGCCTCAACCGAAAAGCCCTCTTCGCCGTCCAGATAGAACAGACTAAGCAGGTCAATCTTTGCCGTGCCGAAGTCGAAGAAAATAACGCCGCCGCGCCGCTCATCGTCAGGGCCGGTCGGTGCGGAGATGCTGGCGCGTTCCTGAATGATCAGCGCGTTGCCAAAAGACCGGCCTTCACCGCCTGCGGAGTTTGCGAAGGGATCGGCGACGAGGTCAGGGTCGTTTGCATTGTTTACGGCCGGGCCGCCGGGCGTGGTGTCGAAGATGCGCGCATCGCCCGCGAAAGAAGTGGCACCGAAGCCGTTTACGATCTCAAGATCAGCAAAAATACCGCCACCCAGATCGAGCTGTGTGACACTGTCGTTATTGTTGAAACCGCTGAAATCAATCAGCCCGTCAAAGGTCGCCGCGAAGGCACCTGTGGCTGACATTGTCAGCGCGACGGCTGCTGCTGTAATCGTTTTATTCATTATCTGTACCCCTGAGCATCTGAATGTGCCCGTGAACCCACCGGCTGACCGGTATTCGAAAAAACGGGCGTGCAAACACACCCGAGAAACAAATCTGCCTTGATATTGCCACAATCTGCCGCGTGGTTCGAGTGTTTTCCGTCCGCAAAAGTTAATTTTTCGTGAAGACAGTGCAGGTCGTTGTTTTTTGCGGCATTATCCCGGACGGTTGGCGGCCTGCCGGCGGGAATTTTATGATCTGCCGGCAGGATCAGCCCTGAAACACGGGTATTTTACGGACGCCATGCCAGAAAGTTAGCGATCATGCGAAGCCCTGCGGCCTGACTTTTTTCGGGGTGAAACTGCAGACCGATCATATTGTCCCGCCCTGTCACAGCGGTGACGTCGCCGCCGTATCCGACATGCGCCAGCCGGCGGGCAGGATCATCGACCGCCATGTGATAGCTGTGCACGAAATACGCGTGATCGCCGCTGCTGATTCCGTCAAAGACAGGGTGCGGCGCATCGAGGATCAGATCGTTCCAGCCCATATGAGGGACTTTAAGCGTGGGATCTGCCGGCGCGATTTTTGTCACCTCTCCGGCGATCCAGCCCAGACCGGGGGTGTCGGTGTATTCGCGCCCCGTCGTTGCCATCAGCTGCATGCCAACGCATATGCCCATAAAGGGCCGGCCCTTTTCCTCAACGGCTTCGATCATTGCGGCGCAAAGACCGGAATGGCCTTTGAGCTGGGCCATGCAGGCGGGAAAGGCCCCGTCACCGGGCAGCACGATCCGGTCGGCGCGCGCGACAAGGGCGGCATCGCCGGTGACCACAACTTCGCCGCCGCCGGTCTCGCGGGCCATGCGTTCAAACGCTTTGTGCGCTGAATGCAGATTGCCGCTTTCGTAATCGATAATCGCCGTCAGCACTTCACAGAGCGCCCTTGGTCGATGGGATGGCATCTGCCTTGCGCGGATCGGTTTCCACGGCGTCACGCAGGGCGCGCGCAAAGGCCTTGAAGGCGGCTTCGGCGATGTGATGCGCGTTCAGACCGTGCAGCATATCGATGTGCAGGGTAATGCCGCCGTGGGTCGAGACGGCCTGGAAAAATTCGCGCACAAGCTCTGTGTCGAAGCTGCCGATCCTGCCGGTCGGAAAATCAACATTCCAGATCAGAAAGGGCCGGGCCGATAAATCAAGCGCGCACCGCACGAGGGCGTCATCCATGGGCAGGAGGCAGGCGCCATACCGGCGGATGCCCCGCTTGTCGCCGAGCGCAGCAGTCAGCGCCTGTCCCAGCGCGATCCCTGTGTCCTCGACCGTGTGATGGTCATCGATATGAAGGTCGCCTGTTGCCTTCACGGTCAGATCGATCAGCGCATGGCGGGACAACTGGTCGAGCATGTGGTCAAAGAACCCGATGCCCGTCTGATTGTCATAAGTGCCTGTCCCGTCGAGGTTTACCGTGACCGAGATGTCAGTTTCGGCGGTTGTGCGGGTGATCGTCTGGCTGCGCATGCGGGCCTCCGGGCCGTGAGATATGTTGCGCGCCCTTATATCAGCGCGCGCCGCCGCGCCAAGATGGCAGATTGGGGTATTGCTGACCTTGTGTCCGATGTGCCAGCCTGTGCAGGCGGGCGTCCCTGCCGGCAAAGGAGCTTTCATGGCCACATGCGTCTTTATTCAGATCCGGTGCAAGCCAGGCACCACCTATTCGGTGGCCGAGGAAATCGCTCTGCGCGAGATCCACTCAGAGCTCTATTCGACCAGCGGCGATTTTGATCTGCTGATGAAGCTCTATATCCCCAAGGGCGAAGACGTGGGTAAGTATGTCAACGACCACCTCCTTGATATTAAAGGAATTGAGCGATCGCTGACGACGATGACCTTCAAAGTATTTTGACCACGCGCGTCCCGCTCACGGCGATGATGCTCTGCCTTGTGGCAGGGGTGGCAGAGGCGCGCACCTATGCAGGTGAAGAAGCCGCAGCGCTGCGCTGCGCCAATACAATGGCATTCACGGCTGTTGCACTGGAAGATACCGGGCGCATGAGTGAGGCGGAAAAGGACGTTCTGCTGGGCATCACTGTTCTGATCCTTGAAAACCACGTAAGCGGGACCTGGCAGCAGAAAAAAGCGGCACTCGCTGTCGTGCGCGACCGCCGGGACGTTTTTGAAACCCTCGAAGATTTCGAGCGCTTTGCCGAGCAGTGTTTCCGGCAGTTTCCGATAAACTGATACCGCCTGCACGTGCGCCATCTCCCGCAGATCGTCATATACTGGTGGTTTTGGGGTGATTCTGCGGATCTGAACGCCATTGAATCACCTTAAACCTGCGTCACGGTATTCGCGAAACCCGGAACCCGTGGCGGTCAAAGGGTATGCGGTATGCGTGCAGGCAGGCTGATAGTCTTCGCGCGGGCCGCAGGCAGAAGGTCGGAAGTGAACCGTGGCGATCAGTTTTGGAAAAAAACGGAACGTAGTCTGTGAGGCGGGCAAAAGCCGCCCCGCCACGATCAATGAAACGCGCTATGTCATGGCGGAGCTGGCGGAAACGGGATCTTATATGATCGCGATGGGGCACCGTGTCGAAGGTCGCCCCGACGTTGATCTGCTGCAAAAATCCTTTGAGACCGTCGTCCGGCGGCATGAAGCTCTGCGCACGTCTTTCGCACTGAACGGGCGCAGGGTTGAGGCGCGGATCAGCGAGACGCCGCGCTTTGTTTTCGCGCATATGCAGTCCGATGATATGAGTCCGGCAGCCTTTCGCGACCTCGTGCTGCCGCTCGTTTTCGATGATGTCCGGCCTGATGTGCCGGGATCACTTGTGCGTCTTTTTGTGGTTGAGGCCGCTGAGTGCTGGCGCTTTACGGTCGCGATGCATCATGCTGTTTCCGATGGTTTTTCGCGTGGCGTCGTAAATCGTGAACTGTTGAAGCTTTATGCCGGTGAGACACTGGCTGATGTTAACAGTTACGCTGATTATGCCGGCAACGCCCCCCGGATCAGCGATGCCGAAACAGAGGCCGCAGTGGCCCGGTTTCCACAGCCTGCACAAATGCCACCGGACGGTGCAGCGCGGGCGGGTGCCGGAACACGTGGGCAGTTTATTGAACGCGGATTGCCCGGCGCCGGACCCGCGCTGCGCCGCGTCAGCAAATCCTGTGGCGCCGGTAAGTTTGCGACGCTCGCCGCGCTCTATGCGCTGGGGCTGAAAGCATTTACCGGAGAGAGTCAGGTTGCCACTTTTTTTCAGAGTGAGGGCCGCAGAAGTCTCGGTGCGCCCAATTCGGTGGTGGGGCCGTTCTCCAACACGCTGCCGCTTGACCTGCAGTTTGATCCGGGCATGCCGTTCGACAGGCTCGCGCGTGAGATCAAGGGACGAGTGAGCGCGGTACTGGCGCTTGAAAACACCGACGTTGCCGAACGTGTTCACGAGGCGGGCAGGGCACCTGCGGTATCCCTGAATATGTTCCCGCCGGCGCCGGTGATCCGGGCCGGCGATCTGAAAACCGGGCCGCGTGAGTTTCTGGACAGGCGCACTGAGCATGATCTCAACCTGGTCTGGAGCGAAGACAGCGGCGTGATCCGCGCCCGGGCGTTTTATGAAGCGGCACATCTGTCAGAGGAACGGGCTGCTGCGTTTCTCAGCCTGCAGATCCGCCTGCTGAACATGGTGCTTGAGACACCCGGTATCGGCTGTGACCTGCTGCTTGCGCGAGCTTATGCCAAGGCTCCGGCAAAGATCGCGCCCTCTCGAACCGATCCGCCGCCCGGGCGGTTGCACGATGCGTTCTTTGACCAGGCACAAAAGACGCCTGACGCGCCTGCCGTCATCGCGCCGCAGGAGCAATGGTCTTATGATGCGCTGAGGGCTGAGGCCGCTGCGTATTCCCGCGCCCTTTTGCTGGCAGATGCCGGTCCGCGCGAAACGATCGCGGTGCTGGCGGATCGCCAGCCGGCTCTGGTGGCCGCTCTTCTGGGCATATCAGCTTATGGTGCGCCTTTTGTTGTGATTGATGCGGGACTGCCACGGGAGCGGATCAGAGCAATATTGCAACGCGCTGATGCAAAGCGCGCTTTTGCCCTGACCACCCCTGCGGCGGTTGCGTCGGGGGGCAGTGTGACACTGCTCAGACCAGCCAGATATGGCCCTGATATTCCGCCGGCCCGGCATCAACCCGGGCGCGCGGTTGCCTGGCATCTTTTCACCTCCGGCACGACGGGCGAACCTAAAAGAGTCTCCCATCCTGATGCGACTTTGATCCGCTTTCTCCGCTGGCAGGCAGAGATGCTCGGGGGCGGATCGTTCCGTACCATGCTGATGGCGGGTCTCACGCATGATCCGGTGATGCGCGATATATTTCTGCCGCTGTCCACAGGTGGCGCGGTGGTCATTCCGCGAGAAGAAGACATCCGCGATCCTGCGGCGCTGCGTGAGCTGATTGACCATAACAGACCGGACACACTGCACCTTACCCCCGCGACAGGGCACCTGATCAGCATTGGTGCCGGTAACGACGCCGCTTTCAGCAGTGTCAGACATTTATTCTGGGGAGGTGACCGGCTGGACGCTACCAAAGTGTCGCGCTGGCGGCAGTTTGCGCCCGGGGCCCGTCAGTTCAACCTCTATGGCACGACCGAGACCCCGCAGGCGGCCCTGATCTGTGAAATCTCGGGCGCGGAAACGCGGTTGAAAATGCCGCTGGGCGAACCCGTGCCCTGGGCCGGGGTGCGCATCGAGCGTGACGGAGTACAGGCCGGGTTCGGGGTCCTGGGGGAGATCGTGATTGATCTCGGCGATCCCGTGCGGGGCGCGAGGGGCGGGCCGGACACTGCCACCGGCGCCCCTTCCATGGTGCATCACACCGGCGATTTCGGTTTCATGCTACCGGGGTCCGGCGTGCATTTTGCTGGCCGTAAAGACGATCAGATCAAAGTGAACGCGCTCAGGATTGAGCTGTCGGACATCAGCCATCACGCAGAGGACGTGCCGGGGGTGCGGCAGGCGGTGACGCTGCAGACCGGTGCGGACGGGCGGGAATTGTCGCTTTTTATCGTCAGTGAGAACCTGCGCGGCCCGGCAGAGATACGCGCGGCACTGTCACAGATGCTGCCCGACTACATGGTGCCGCAGCACATTGTCGTGGTGGACCACATTCCGTTGTCGCCGAATGGCAAAACGGATGCCAAAGCTCTGCGCGCGATGACGGCGGAGGTACCTGAAAACCACAGACCGTCCCAGCCCGTGCAGACCGCGGCGGAGAGACAGATCGCGGATGTTCTCGCGCGCAGCACCGGGTTGCCGGCCGATGACCGGCACCTCAGCCTCGCGGATCTCGGCGCTGACAGTCTCGCGCGGATCGAAGCCCGGCTCGGGCTTGAGGCACTGGGGGTTGATCTGGCGCAGGGCTGGGAATTCACGTCGATCACAGATCTCGCGAAAAAAGGTTTCAGTTCAGCTTCCGGCCGACCGTCGCGACGGGGGGCTTTCGCTCCGCAGCGGATGGAAAGCTTTCTGGTGATGCGGTCGCTTGCGATCATTGCGATTGTTGCACATCACTCAGGTCTCTATTTCTCCAACGGGTTTTCAGCGGCTCTGATTGCGCTAACGGGTTTCAGTTTCGCGAAACTGCAGCTGCCGGCCATTCTTGGCGATGACCGGACCGGGCGGGTCTGGGCGACGATCGCACGGCTTATGGTGCCCCTGGTGCCGGTCTCTCTGGTGATCTACGGTGTGCATATAGCGATCGGCAACGATCCGCACATTTCCGCTCTGCTGTTCTATGAAAACATGTCGGCATTTGTGGACAGTGTACTTCTGCAGCGTTCCGACAGCCGGCACCACATCAGCTGGCTGTGGTTTCTGCATGTTTATCTGCAGATTTTCATCGTGATCGGCCTGCTACTGGCCAGCGGCCGGGTACGCAGAGCACTGAGAAGCGCGCAATGGCGCACCGTCATGGGTTTTTTCGTACTCGCGGAGGCTGCGGGTTTCAGTACCGTCCTGATCGCGGGACTGCTTTACGGCGATATCGGGCATGTGGCCGCGACGCTGCATCGCTCTGCGGGCATGCTGATGCCTGTGCTGGTGGTCGGCGGTCTTGCCGCACTAGCAACAACGCGCCGGGAACTGCTGGTTTCGCTGCTGGCAGGGCTGGGACATATCCTGCTCTTCAATCTGGTCATACCGGGCGGCGATACGGGCATCTGGCTCTTCGCCGTCACACTGGCGACCCTCGCCCCCTACATTCCGCTGCCGGCCTTTCTGTCGGTCGTGGTCCTCGCCGTTTCAGGAGAGGCTCTGATGATTTATCTGACGCACCGCGCTTCATTATTCGCGTTGACGACAGGTCTCGGATTTGAGCCGCCGGCGCTGATACAGGTCATCTTCGCCCTCGTCACAGGGGTGCTTCTGGGCAAAGCGGTCCGTCCTTTGCTGGATCGCCTGGGGGTTGGCAGGCTGGCTGAACGACGTGTCAATTTCAGCTGAGTGTCTTTTCTCTGTGGCTGCTGATTAACGGTCATCCGCCTTTCGTCCGGTGCCCTGCGAAACCTGCTGGCTGAACTGCGCAGGTGAGGCTGCACGGTTTGCGATATCTGCTGCTGCGAGACAGAGCACGCGGGCGGATTGCGTTGCGGTCACCGGCACGGACGGGCTGTCAGTCCTTCAGAAAGTCTGACACTTCCTGCAAAAACCGCGTCAGGCCCGGATCACTGTCCAGCATCACATGGTTACGCCCCTCGAGCGGGATGAATCTGGCACCGGGTATGCCTGCGGCCATCTTCCGGCCTTCTTCAAAGGGCGCGCGGGCATCGTCGCGCACATGAAACACGAGGGCTGGCGCTTTGACGTTCCGCAATTCTTCGGAGATATCGATACTGTCGATCGCCAGCTGAATGCTTGCGGCATTTTCGGGTGGCGTGGCGCTTCTTTGCATCTGTGTGAAACCCGACAACTGGTCGGCGCTGGCATCGGGCATAAAGAACGCGCCGAACATCCGCACATAGGCGTCAAGCTCTTTGCCCCAGCCCTCTCTGATCATGGTGATGAAGGCATCGCTTTCGGCAATCTGGCCTTCTGAGCCGCGCATCCTGCGTCCGCGGGCATATCCGCCGCAAAGCACAAGCTTTTTCACCCTGTCGGGATACCGCGCGGAAAAGGCCGCTGCGATCGCCGCACCCTGAGACTGTCCGATCAGCGATACCCGGTCGTGCCCGAGCGCATCAATCACGCTCGTCAGATCCTGAACAGAGGCATCCAGTGAAAAGTCAGCGATCTCCCGGTCAGACAGACCGCTGCCGCGCGCATCGTACCGCACGACCTGATAGTCCGGTGTCAGCAAAGTGTTCAGCGCCCGGCGCATCGGGATGCGGAAATCGAGTTCAAGGTGTGTGAGCCAGTTCGAAACGGAAACGACGGGCGGGCCGCTGCCGGCTGTGGCAAAGGCGATGCGGACACCATCCGGCGTCGTGCAGAACCGGATGTGCTGTTCAATGTCCGCCGGCGCGCCGGTCTTCTCCGCATTGCCCTGAGCCAGTTCGATCTGAAAGACATTCACCGGTGCGGGGATGTTTTTAACCTGACAGGGACCAAGCCCGGCGATGGTGTATTCTGCACGGTCGCTGATGTGTTCGCGGACGTTACCGGAAATGCAGATCGCGCCCGGTTCGGCGAGGCTTTCCATGCGGGCTGCGAGGTTCACGCCATTGCCAAAGAGATCGGCGCCATCAACGATCACATCGCCAAGGCTTATACCGATCCGCATTCTGATCGCCTCCTCAGGGGGAACGGCGTCCTGTGTTTCAGCCATCAGCGACTGTATCTCAACGGCGCAGCTCACCGCATCGTTGGCGCTTGCGAATTCTACCAGAGCACCGTCGCCCATCAGCTTGAATATCCGGCCACCGTGACGTCTCACGGCCGGCTTAAAGACGCGCGCCAGCACCTCTTTCAGACGGGCGTGAGTCCTGGATTCATCGCCGGCCATAAGCAGTGAGTACCGGACCACGTCTGCTGCGAGAATTGCCGCGAGCTTTCTGTGATCTTTTTTCTCCGGCACGCTGTCCTCGCGGGTGTCTGACTGTCCGGACAATATGAAGCGACCCTGCCACTGTCCACTTTTCAATGCCTGCGGAGCGCCCGGATCACCGGTTGCCCGTAATGACACCTGATTGCCCGCCGGATATGTTATGCCGTATCCGGGTTGAGCAACCCGGTCTGAGGATGCCGGACCGGGCCAGGAGGCGTCGATATGCAATACCACCTCGAAGGGTTCCGCGCAGGTGATCCGTCCCGAGCGCCGGCTGCCCGCAAAGATGCGCGCGACGCCGTTGACGTACTCATCATCGGATGCGGGCCGGCGGGGCTTACGCTGGCGACACAGCTCAGCCTTCCGGGGGATGTTTCCGTACGTATTGTTGACCGCCGGCCAGGTCCCCTGGAAATCGGGCAGGCCGACGGTATTGCCTGCCGCTCGGTTGAGATGTTCGAAGCATTCGGGTTTGCCGACCGCGTGATCAGAGAAGGCTATCAGGTCAGTGAGGTGAGTTTCTGGCGCCCCGGTCCCGACGGCACGACGCTGACGCGCGCAGACCGTATCAAAGATGTGGAAGATGGCCTGTCTGAGATGCCCCACATTATCCTGAGCCAGGCGCGCATTCATGATTTTTATCTGGAAACCATGGCGCATTCAGCGCGCCGGCTGGTACCTGAATACAACCTCGAACTGCTGTCACTTGAACGCGATGACAGACATCAGTTCCCGGTCACGGCGACACTGAAGCGCGGGGACCGGCCGGGCGAGACCGAAACGATCCGTGCACGCTATGTCGCAGGCTGTGACGGGGCACGCAGCGTGGTGCGCTCCGAACTGGGACTTGCGTTAAGGGGGAGTTCCGCGCGGCAACTATGGGGCGTGATGGATGTCCTGGTACGGACGACCTTCCCTGATATCCGGTTGAAATGCGCAATCCAGTCCGCGGAACAGGGCAGCATGCTCATCATTCCCCGCGAAGGTGGCTATATGGTCCGCCTCTATATTGAACTGGATGCTCTGGGTCCCGGTGAGCGGGCATCGGATCGCGGCGTTACCCCGGATGAGCTGATTGATAAAGCGCGCCGCATCTTGTCCCCCTTTGAATTTGACGTGGCCTCGATTGCCTGGTGGTCTGCTTATGAGATCGGACAGCGTGTCTGTGATGCCTTTGATGACGCCGGAAGCGCGGGGCAGGGCGCTCAGGCACCGCGTATTTTTATCGCCGGAGACGCCTGCCACACCCACAGCCCCAAAGCGGGCCAGGGTATGAACGTCTCCATGGCCGACGCATTTAATCTCGGCTGGAAACTGGCTGCAGTTCTGCGGGGTCAGTCGCCTGCAGCGTTGCTCGACACCTATAACTCAGAGCGCCGCGCCAAGGCGCAGGAACTCATTGATTTTGATCGCGATATGGCGCGTTTGTTCAGTGAAAAGCCGGAAACCGGGGGCGATGTGGCGCGCTTTCAGGCGTATTTCAGGAAACACGGGCGTTACACTGCCGGGGTCGAGACCTGCTATGGCCCTTCGCTGATTACCGGTGGTGCGCACCATCAGAACCTCGCGACAGGATACCCTGTCGGGAAGCGTTTCCACTCCGCCCCCGTAATCAGGCTGGCAGATGCAAAACCAATGCAACTCGGGCACGCATTAAAGGCCGACGGGCGCTGGCGGATCATCATTTTTGCGCCGCAATCCGATGACGGCACAGCTGCGGGTCAGGTCGGTGCCCTGTGCCAGAAGCTCAGGGGCCTGACGAGCCGTGTCTCGCCATCCGGTGCAGACCCTGACGAGGTAATTGATGTCCGTGCTGTCTTTCAGAGCCCGCACCGCCGCACAGATGTCGCCACACTGCCTGCGTTTCTGGTGCCGCGGAAAGGGTCGATGGGCCTCACTGATTATGAAAAGGTTTTCTGCCCTGATCCGGATCGTGGCGACATATTTGATATGCGGGGTATTGATCGCGACCGGGGTGCGGTGATCGTTGTGCGTCCGGACCAGTACGTCAGTCTCGTTGTGCCGGTCACCGGTGATCGTGAAATCGAAGGTTTCTTTGCGGGCGTGCTGCTTTCCTGAGCCCCGGATGATGTGACCCCCGGTCATTGAAGGTTCGCAGTCGGGCTCGAAGTTCCGGAATCTGCGACCAGCGGATTGCCTGCATGGCCGTTCGATGCATTAAAACCGGGGACGAAGGGGCCCGGACGGTCAGGAGGTGCCCGCGCCGGACGCAGGTGCAGCTGCGCGTCAAACTCAGTCCGGGGCGGAAGACTACACGAAACTGCCGGACTTCCCGGAAATAAATGACGTGATACGAGCGTGAAATGCGTTCAGAAGGGACGCCGCAGAGCAACACTGAAAGGAGAGCAGATGAGTACATTTGATGAGGACCTGTTTCTAAAGGGACTTGAACAGCGCAAAGCAACGCTGGGTGCGGAATATGTTGAAAATAACCTTGCCGCTGCGGATGATTTCACCCGTCCGTTTCAGGAGGCCATGACCGCATGGTGCTGGGGCTTCGGGTGGGGAGATGATGTGATCGACGCAAAGACCCGTTCGATGATGAACCTGTCAATGATCGGCGCTCTGGGGAAAATGACCGAGTGGGAAATCCACTGTCGCGGAGCTCTGACCAACGGCGTCAGTCAGGACGAGATCCGCGCGATCATCCACGTCATCGGCATCTACTGCGGGGTCCCGCAGGCACTGGAATGCTTCCGGGTGGCCAGGAAGGTTCTGAGCGAGGCAAATGCGGACTGAAGCCGCGTTCTGATCGCAGCATTTTCTTATTCGCAGACCCGCGGACTTCATTCGGCTGTGACGGGTCCGGAGCACGGAAGGTGGCAGAGTGGTTATGCGGGTATCGTCCGGCGTGACGGATGCCGTGGGGCGCCCTTCGCTACTCGGACAGAAAATGCCTTCGGCTACGGCATCCGGACTTTACGGCTATCCATCGAAACGTCGGCAGCGGGGCAGATCACCGAACCAACGGTCCGGCGCGGCAATCACTGTTTGTAACTAAAACCGGACGGTTCCCCGCTGTCTGTGATGGCCGCCAGAAACGCGGAGAATAACTCTCCCTGAGAGTTGATCCGCAGTTTTGAATAGATGTTCTTGCGGTGAATCCGGACTGTCCCCGAAGATATACCGAGCAGCTTGCCGACTGCATCTGCTGAATGACCTTTCAGCGTCAGTTCCACAACCTCACGTTCGCGCGGTGTTAAGATCCCTTCGCCGATCCGGCGAAATGCGAGCGCAATCTTGCCCTCAAAACTGCTGTCTTCCTGATCGTGCACGTCGCTGGTCTGATCCCACTGTCTGCGGCAGGTCGCTTCCACGACGGGCCACGCAGCCTTCAAAGTCCTGATTTCCGCTTTGCTGAAGCGCCGTGTCCGACGCATCAGAGAGATTACAATGGAAAGGTTCGCGTGGATGTTTACCAGATAGCCGATCTCCTCCGCGAGGCCGGTCTGACCGTAGTAGCTTCTGAAATACTCCCCCTGGTAAAACCTGTCCGGAGCAATTTCGCTTAGACGCCACAGCCCCTGTTCCACATCGCCCGTGCTGGCAAGGAAAAACGGATCCAGCAGGTACGGTCCTTCGAGGTATTCATCAACATGCAGCCGCCGTCTGTCCTCGGGAAAATCATTGTAAAGCGCCAACGGACGGGAGGCGCCCACATAGCCAAAAATGACTGTGTCATCGAAATCAACCAATGCCTTCAGCGCGTCTGACAGGTGCCCGGGAAGATCGGGCGTCCCAAGACTGCTTATGATTTGTGCAACGCGGGCGCTCCATTCGAGGGACATTGGCTTTCTTTCATTTATCTGGCTGTGATATCGGCATCTATCACAAAAAGCATATTTACAAAAAGAGCTGTTTTCTGATTTTTGTACATTAGGGGTAATACTAAAGCTATGATGCAAACTTCGGAAAATGGTGAAAAAAGTGCATATACTGCGCCGGGACCAGAGGGTTCGCCGGTCGCTGAACTGCGCGGAGTTTCCAAAACCTTCGGTGAGGTGAAAGCCGTAACGAACATGGACCTCAGCATTGCGCAGGGCGAGTTCTTTACTTTTCTTGGTCCGTCAGGCTGCGGAAAAACGACTGCTTTGCGGATGCTTGCAGGATTTGAAACGCCCACTGAGGGCTCTGTTCTGATCGATGGCGAGGACGTGTCGGCACAGGAGCCCTACCGCAGGCCCGTTAACATGGTTTTTCAGAACTACGCGCTTTTCCCGCATCTCACCGTCGGGCAGAATATTGCCTATGGTCTCAAACAACGGCGGCCAAAGCCGGGGCGGGCGCTCATTGAAGAAAAAGTCTCCCGCGCACTCGAGACTGTGCGCCTGTCCGGGTATGAGGACCGTCGCATCTGGGAGATGTCGGGCGGGCAGCAACAGCGTGTAGCGCTGGCGAGGGCAATCGTGAATGAGCCCAAGCTGTTACTGCTTGACGAACCGCTGGCGGCCCTCGACCGCAAACTGCGTAAGGAAATGCAGATTGAACTGCAGGACCTGCAGCGTGATCTCGGGATCACTTTCGTCCTTGTGACACATGATCAGGAAGAAGCACTGTCGCTCAGTGACCGCATCGGCGTTGTTCGGGCCGGACAGATCATTCAGGTGGGCGCGCCGCAGGAACTGTATGACAGACCTGCATCACGATATGTCGCCGATTTTGTCGGGACGTCGAATTTTTTTGAAGGCGCCGGCGTGGAGATCAGCAGCGATACCGCGTCCATCACCTTGCAGAACGGGCGCCGTTACAATGGCCGGGCAATGGGCGGGATCGCGTCCGGTGAGAACGGATGCCTCAGCGTGCGCCCCGAACAGATCCGCATCGGGCGTGAGGCAACGCCGGATGCGCTCGAATGCACAGTTCTCAACCGGATTTTTCTGGGCGAGCATACCGAATACCTCGTTCGGCAAAAGGACCTGGGCAATATAAAAGTGCTGGCCCCGCGGCAGTCCGATGAAGGGCTGAATTCACTGGGAAAAGGCGACAGTGCCTGGCTGCACTGGGCCGATGACGGCGCGCTTGTTCTGAAGAATGACTAGAAGCTGAGAAACCTGAGAGGGAGTACATCAATGGAAGACCACATTTCCAAACAGAAGTTCATGCAGGAATTGCGGCGTTATCAGAAGGGCTCGGTCACACGGCGGCACTTTCTGGGCGTAACCGGCCTTGGTGCCGCGACGGCTGTGATGGGGGCGGCTGTGCCCGGACTGCGTGCGACCACGGCGATGGCATCCGACATCGGTGATCGTGTGGTGCTGGCCACGTGGCCCAACTATCACGACCAGGCCAATTTCGACATGTTCACCGATAAGACCGGGGCCTTCATGCAGGTCAATGTCTTCGGATCTAACGAAGAAATGCTGGCCAAACTGCAGGCGGGCGGCAGCGGCTGGGACGTATACGTGCCGACCAACTACACCATCACCACCTATGTCGAAGAGGATCTGATCGAACCGCTTGATCTGTCCAGACTGCCGAACTACGATGCGGCGGCCTTTGACAAACGGTTCTCTGACGCCGGTGTCGTCGATGGGGTTGTCTATGCGGTGCCCAAGAACTGGGGCACGACCGGTATGGCGGTGAATACGTCGCACGACGGTGGTAAGGCCTTCACATCCTGGAAGGATTTCTTTGACCGCACCATGGATGACTATTCCGGCCGCACAATGGTCCACGACTATCAGCTGACCACCATCGGTGCTGCGCTGAACTATCACGGTTATTCGTTCAACTCGATCGATGAGGCCGAACTGGCCGATGCCGAAAAACTTCTGATCGATGTGAAACCTCACCTTTTTGCGATCACGTCGGATTATCAGCCGGCGATGCGGTCCGGCGATGCCTGGCTGACGATCTGTTGGACCGGCGACGGCAAACAGCTCAACACCGACATTCCCGAAATCGACTATGTGCTCGGTAAGGAAGGTGGAGAGCTGTGGAGCGACTATTATGCGATTCCGAAAGGTGCGCCGCATATGGAAGCCGCCTATGCGCTGATTAACTTCATGCTCGACCCGGAAGTGAACGCGCGCGAAGTGATGGCGCATGGCTATCCGGTTGCGGACAGCCGCACGAACGACCTGCTGCCGGAAGAGATTCTGAATGATCCGATCCTCTACCCGGCGGCAGACCTTCTCGATGCGCTGGAGTTCGGGGCAGCACAGACGCTGACGGATCCCAACCGCGCGGAACTCATCGCGCGTTTCAAGTCCGCATGATCTGAGACCCGGGAGCGGCATTCGGTGACACAGCGTGCAAGAAACTGGCTTCTGATCGCCCCTGCGGGGGCGTGGTTGCTGGTGATGCTGGTCGTGCCGCTCTCGATTGTCTTTGTGTTCAGCTTCGGAGAGCGGGCGCCATCCGGTGGCTATGTGCCCGCTTTCACATTCGAGCAGTACGCCAACCTGCCCGCGCGGTTCACAGCGTTTCAGAATACGCTGATCCTTGCGCCGCTTGGCACGTTGATGGCTCTGCTGATTGCCTACCCGCTGGCCTATCAGCTGGCGGTACGCACCAGCGAAAAATGGAAGACACTGCTGCTGGTGCTGGTGATTGTCCCTTTCTGGACGTCGATCCTCATTCGCAGCTACGCCTGGATATTTATCCTTGGCGGACGGGGTCTGCCCGCTCTGCTGGAGAGCATCGGCATCGATGACGTGCGTCTGATTTACACTCCCTTCGCCGTTCTGGTCGGCATCGTCTACGGATATCTGCCGCTGATGGTATTTCCTGTCTATGTCAGCCTTGACCGGCTCGACAAACGCCTGCTCGAAGCGTCCTCTGATCTGGGTGCACATCCGGTGACCACGTTTTTCAAAGTGACCCTGCCCATGTCAGTTTCAGGCATCGCGACAGGCTGCATGCTGGTGTTTATCCTGCTGATGGGCGAGTTCCTCATCCCCGCACTCCTGGGCGGCGGCAAGGTGTTTTTTGTCGGAAATGCGCTTGTTGACCTCTTCCTGCAATCGCGCAACTGGGCTTACGGCTCGGCAGTCGCCATGATGCTCATCGTCATCATGCTTGTGACGGTAACCCTCTACATGCGTCTGATCTCAAAGCTGAATGTTCAGCGTGACGATGCGGCGTTGATGTGAGGGCCTGATGCGCATTTACGCTGTTTTCGTCTACGTGTTCCTTTACACGCCGATTGCGATCATCGCGCTGTTCAGTTTCAGCGCCGGACGCAGCGCCAGCCAGTTCGAAGGATTTTCAGTCCAGTGGTATGGCCGTGCTCTGAACAACCCTTTTGTAATGGATGCCCTGGGCAACAGCCTGCTGGTTGCTTTTATATCGGCCACACTGGCCAGCATCCTTGGCACCCTCGCGGCCGTGGGTCTTCAGGGCGTGCGTGGTCCTGTACGGGCTTTCTTCGATGCGCTGATCTATATCGCGGTGATGATCCCCGGGATTGTCATTGGTATTGCCACACTGATTGCCCTCGTGACGGTCTTTGATGTGGTCAATCCCTGGCTTGCACGGATGTGGCCGGACGATACGACACCTCCGTCGCTGTCGATGGGTATGGGGTCTCTGATCGCGGCCCATACGATGTTCACACTGGCGCTGGTCGTAATCATTGTGCGCGCGCGCCTGTCCGGTCTTGAAGGTGCGCTGAGCGAGGCGTCGGCCGATCTTTATGCCACCCCGTTTGCCACGTTCCGGCAGATCACGCTGCCGCTGATTGCACCGGCTGTACTTGCCGGCTTTCTTCTCAGTTTCACGTTCAGTTTTGACGATTTCATCATCGCGTTCTTTGTCGCCGGGTCGGAAACGACGCTGCCCATTTACATTTTCTCTTCGATCCGGCGCGGCATCACGCCTGAGGTAAATGCGATCGGGACAATGGTGATGATTGCCTCGCTGGTTCTGCTGATTATTGCACAACTCATTTTGCGTCGCGGGGACAAACCGCGGCGCTGATCTGATCTGAAAGGACCGAAATGCTGCTTGAGAACAGGATCGCGTTTGTCACGGCTGCAGGCTCCGGGATCGGTGCCGCAGGCGCGTCTGCTCTGGCGAGGGAGGGTGCGCATGTCATCGTGACAGACCTGAATGCTGATGCCGCTGACTTTGTCGCAAAGGGCATCCGTGACGCCGGCTTCTCGGCCGAAGCCCGGGCGGTCGATGTCACTGATGATGCGGCCCTCACAGAAGCCATAGAAGCGACGGCCGAGACCCACGGCCGCCTTGATATTCTGCATTCACACGCAGGCCTGCAGGTAGAGGGCAAACTGGAAGAAGTGACCGTCGACAATATGGACGCTTCCTGGGCACTCAATGTGCGGGCCCATTTCGTCGCGGCACAGGCAGCCCTGCCGTTCATGCGCCGCCAGGGAGGTGGCAGCATTATCATCACGTCGTCCAATTCGGGCGTTCAGTACGACCGTGAAATGATCGCATATGCCACCACGAAACACGCGATCCTCGCTATGACACGTCAGATGGCAGCCGACTATGCACATGAGAATATTCGCTTTAATTCGCTATGCCCCGGCTTCATTGATACGCCCTTCAACAAGGGTTTCGAAGTTCAGATGGGGGGGAGGGACAGGCTGGAAAGTTACATCAGCAAGTCTGTTCCCATGGGCCGTTTCGGCACGGTTGAGGAGATCGCGGACGCAATCGTCTTTCTCGCCTCAGAGAAATCTTCGTTCATCACAGGTCATGCTCTGGTGATTGATGGCGGCGAGTGCATCTGAGAGACAGGTTCAGAAAAGGGGAGCAATATGGCAGTCACAGATAAGGGCCGGGTCGCGGGAAAGACCGCCGTCATCACCGGTGGCGCCGCAGGGATCGGGCGCGCGAGTTCGCTGATGTTTGCACGTGAAGGCGCCCGTGTTGTGATTATCGATATCAACGAACAGGCCGCATTGGAAACGGTTGAGATGGTAAGAGAAGCGGGCGGCACTGCGCATTTCTTTAAAGCGGATGTGTCAAAATCTGCTCAGGTCGATGCTGCTTTTGATGCCATCAGATCTGAAGTGTGTGGGTATGATATTCTGTTCAATCACGCCGGTACGATCATCGTCAAACCACTGCACGAAACGACAGAAGACGACTATGACCGGCTGATGGATGTGAATGTACGTTCGGCATTTCTGGTCTGTCGTCGTGCGTTGCCGGAGATGGTGGCAAACGGAGGCGGAAGCGTGGTGATCACAGCGTCCATCGCATCAGAACTGGGTTATGCTCTGGAATCTCTTTACTGCATGACAAAAGGAGCGGTTCTCCAGTTGTCGCGGGCAATCGCAGTTGAGTACCGCGAGCAGGGCATCCGGTGTAACGCTGTCTGCCCGGGTTTTGTGAAAACAGCCCACGGGCTCAGGGAAATTGCGGAGCTTGATGCCGCTGGCCAGACCTGGGAAGACGGAGATCTTGCAGCGACACAGGGCCGGATCTGCGAACCCGAAGAGGTGGCCTCCGCGGCGCTTTATCTGGCGTCGGACGATGCCAGTTTCATCAACGGAATGGCGCTATACGTAGACAACGGCTGGTACACGCGGGGGTGAAACCCTGACCGGTGTGACACGGTCAGAGGCGTAAACGCCGCAATGCGCCAGCTTATGTACGCCGAAGCGAAGAGGCGCACATTATGAACGTGCCGGTCGGCACCTGCGCAGTAACGGCTACGTCGTGTCCGGATTTGCCAGAGCTTCGCAGGCTATGATCGACAGTTTCTGACCGGGGATGCCTGCGCGGACTTCCGAAGATCTTTGGGCTATGCATCGGGCTGTAGCCAGCCTGTACTTCTACTTTCGGGAAAACACTGTAACATCGGTGCGGCAAGCGATGGGTTCGAGCCTGAAGCGGTCGTATAGTGCACTTGCGAATTTGGCACTAAGAGCGGAAAGTGTGCATTCGCTGCATCTGCAAGGTCACATTTGCAGACTAGCGGAAGCGGTCATTCAGGGCTCAATCTCAATCGCCATAGCGCCGCAGAGGTCATTGACGGCAGCTCTGCGCAGATAGCGGACTTTGCAAAGTCAGTTTAGAAGCGTCCTGCTGAGGGTGAAGGGCAATCGCATTGTGCGCCAAGTTCGCGCACTGGTTTCACTATTGCTCATGCGGAAGGAATTTCTGATACAATACGGCGCTATTAATTGCACTTAGTCTCGATCATCTCACCTACCAGTCGTTCAGTTTCTGACCGCGATTGGCCATTTCTCATTCGTTCGTCATAAACTAAACGCAAAACGATGCCTTCTCTCAGGGAGAAGCCCTCATAAATGGGCGGATCAAGCGCCGCGCCAGAGAATCTCGTAGGCGAAAACAGAGAAGCCAATCCGATGGGATCGCCCGGCACACCAGAGAAATTATAGAGTTCCTCATTTACGCAATTCGCCATAGTAATGTCGCCGATATCTGCTTTGATTCAAACCTCGGAGTACTCAACCAGTTCACCTTGCCAAACCGAATTCACGCCTGCGCAGGGCCAAGCCTCGGTAGCGACAAAGCGCTCCAAGAACTGTGGATAGGCAGAGGAATATGCGTTTGCCGGTTCATCTGCTTCGATCAAAACGAGATGAACGATGCTTTCATGCTTTTCGACTTTTGGCTTTACGTCAAGGCTAGGTCCTGCAAAGGTCTATAGTAATTCCGCAGTATAAACGAAGTTCATGCCGACGATTGTTGCAATGTCTATTGGCAGCGCTCCATCTGTAGTCACGAAGTTTGGTTTTTCCCTCCTTGCTAAGGCAATTTCGCAGTTGATGCCTTTGCCGTCTTCGCAGAGCTCCGATGTGTGCGCCACGTGCCCGACAAGGAAGGGAAAGTCATGATCAGCGTAGTGCTCGTTGTATTCGTCCACAAACCTACATTCAGCTAGCGTCAATCCGTTGGCCTCTCGTGCTGTCGCAGCAGCGACAGTAAATAAAAGCAGAAAACGTACCGAGTCAACGCATGATGGGCGATGAAATTCTACCAAGTCCACTCCCTCACTTCACGCTGGCCAAATCGGTATGGATCATAGGTAACTCAGATTTTTGGCATTCCACTGCGCTCAAACGTTATTAACTCGCGAATGTGGCGGTAGAGGAACACTGCCGAATCTACAAGCCGTTTGCTTTACGGCGTGTTGCATGTCTTCAAAGCTTTCGCAGTCGGCAGTGAATCTCATATCGGCATTGGGTTGCTTACCTATGGACTTGCCAGATGACAATGACCGGTTTGGGCTGGCTGCCGTCATAGAGTAAGTAGCTGTGATATTCTAAGGCAGCGACCCAAGCGCTGCGTCGCCGCAAGGTGGCTTTGAGCCCAAACCTACCGTCACCCGCAGCAGGTACTGCCCTCTTGGATGGGGGGACACGCAACGGTCCCATAGGAACAGTAGACGCAGCAATCACCGGGCAGTGGCTTCAACACAGTTTTGCACGAAGTACATTCATAGAACCACTGGCAGGCGTCGGTTGGCATGGTTTCGACCGTAGAATGGCCGCACTCCGGGCAGGTGATTTTGCTTTCAAGTGAGATTTTAAGTTCAGTCATATGTTCACATCAGGGTTATGAGGAAATCATTGATGCGGGCTTCGTTGAACACGATGACCCACGCGAGGGTTGTCAGGATACTGCTGCCAACAAGCCATGCTATAAGATGATCAAGTGCACCGCGCCGGTAGGTGACGATCCACGCGGCCAGCAAAATCACCGACGCGATGCTCAATACCACGAAACTTGCCGCCGCGATCTTGCCAAAAACGGCCAACCAGCTTCCGCCAAGACCGAGCAGCATCATCGTCATGGGCAACACGCAGCACGTCGCAACGCCCAGAGCGGCTATCGACCCGACATAGCTGGCCCATACGGACTTATACATCACCGCATTGCCCTCCATAGACTGAACATCGTGCGCGTTGCTTCTGCTTCCCAAAATGGCGCTGTCGCAGCCGCCAAAAAGAACAGGCTGGTTGCGCAGAGTATCAAAAGCGTAGAACGCCGCCGGGACGCACAGGACCACCGCGTCCAGAGCCGATACCACGCCCAGATCAGAACAAGCCCCACCGCTATCACAATGGGAATGCGGTAAGCGACAAAGGGGCCCAGATAGAGAACCCATGTACCGCCCATGCCTATGATGGAAAACCCAATCGGCAGGACGCAGCAAGACGCGGACAGCATTGCCGCAAGCCCGGCCACACCGATTACAGCACGGTTTGGTCCGTTTGATTGGGTCTCCGAAGATTGGCTCAGACTTGTGTCCATACCGATGTATATGCATCCTGTAGCTACTACAGGATCAAGAAGGAATTCATCACATGATCGCGATTGGCGAGGCGGCAAGACAGAGCGGCGTATCTATAGAGACGATCCGCTATTATGAACGCGAGGGCGTCGTGCCACCTGCAAAACGCGCTGGAAACGGGCGTCGGGTATATTCTGAAAAAGCAATCGGGCGACTGCGCTTCATCAAACGGTGCCGCGATCTGGGGTTTTCTATCGCTCAGGGCAAGGGCCTCCTGTCTTTGAGCGAAGGCGAAAACCAAAATTGCGCTGTCGTGAGGGATATCAGTACCAAACACCTGACGGACGTGCGCGCAAAGATTGAAGAACTCAAGGCACTGGAAGGTGCATTGGAAGAATTGACGGCAAGCTGCCAAACAGGGTCAGTTTCCTGTCGAATGCTTGAGGCGCTGGCCCGTTGATACAGAGGGCATGAGCCGAAATCTCCCACCAAGCCAACGGCAGGTTGGTCCGCACAGCCGTCATTTGCCCCTCCAAAATGCTGCGTGATGCACGAACGGCAGTTTTGGTGAAGCTGCGGCGCGGCATCGGCGCTACTGATCTACGGAAGCTTCGGGCCGGAAGCGGCTGGTGGTGCAATTAGGCCGAAGGTCGGAAAGGTCCCACTGAGCTGTTGTTGAGCGAAACCAAAATGAATGTCTGCTTTCGTGTCACATAATGAAGTTGGTGCATCCAGTTTTTCGGCGGAAATTTGCTCGTTCAGCTATCTGCGGGCGTAGCCCAGGGGGAGCGCATCAATGCCAAAGCTCTGCTTTGAGCACCTTGCCAGCCAAACAGTGCAAAAACTGCACGTACAACTTTAAAGCATCTAAATGTGAGCGTTCACGCGTTACGGGTTGCTGAGGATTGGCTGGTTTTCACAAAGCCTTCGGGTAACTCACTGTAAGGCTTTGTTATTTCAGGTTCCCATTGGAGCGGGCGAGGCGATTCGAACGCCCGACCCTAACCTTGGCAAGCTGCCAGCGCTCCAGCAGGAACCGTCGTTTACCTGAAATTAAATTTTGGGAGAGCGATCATGGCGACCATCAGAAAAACAAAAGCAGGCACGTACAATGTTCAGGTGCGTTTGAAAGGTAAAATTCAGGCGTCTAGAAATTTTAGGACAAAGGCGCAGGCAACGCAATGGGCGGAACGAAAAGAACAGGCATTCCGCCATCAGCACCCGCTGTTTCTCGATACAGGCTATGCGTATTGTCACGAAGTGCTGGACCGCAAACCCTCGCAGCGTCTGGCGCTCAACCGCATTGATCGTATCTGCCAGCATTCCCAATTGCAGAAAACGATGGACACCATCACCCTTCAGGACGTGAACGCCTTCAAACAGGCGCGGCTCAGTGAGGTTTCAAAGACGACGTGCAGTGACGAAATCATGATGATCAGGCGGGTGTTCCGCTGGTACATCACAGAGCATCACGCCAAGTCCGGGGAAATGCTCAAAAATCCCTGTGACCTGCTGACGATGCCCAAAGCGAACAAACCACGCGACAGGGTTGTGACACGAAAAGAACTGGACCTGTTGCTTGGAGCCATGTCGCCGCAAATGGCAGTCATTGTCGAGCTGGCCTATGAGACAGCTATGAGGAGGGGGGAATTGCTTAAGCTAACACCGGGAGACCTGAATCTGTCTGACCGGTTTCTTCGTGTTGTCGATGGCAAGGAAGGGTCACGCGACGTACCCCTCACCAGACGCGCTGTAGAGCTCTTAGAGGCCGTTTCAGAGGGTTGTGCAGGGCAGGGCGACCGTTTGTTCCCAATGGCCGGATACAGCGTCACACAGGCTGTCAGGAGGGCGAGGGAAGCTGTTGGATTGAGCGCCGATGTGAGGTTTCATCAATTGCGCCATTCAAGGATTACTGAGGTTGCGAGGATGGGGCTGAACCAGCTACAAATCATGTTGGTGAGCGGTCACAGAGATATACGAAGTGTTCAGAGATACAGCCATCTGAACGTGAGGGATGTTGTTAATTTGATTGACTAGATCGGCCCATTCCCGACCATGAGGCAACGTGCAGCTAAGGCCAGCTTTAAGCCCATGGCTGCACTGAAGTACATTGGATGTTCACTCGCTACAGTTGGGTATCGGTTTTTCGCTGAGGCGTGCACCAAGCTCTAATTTTTTTGTTAATAGTCTTCATGCCAAAATTATTCATTGTCCTCATTTTTAATTTCCTCAACGTGTAAATCGGCGTGTTACTGCGAAAGGTTTTGGGATTTTTCGCTGCAAGGGCGACATGCAAATTCCCGATCCAGAGTAGTTCCCCAAGATTTCTACAAAGATTTTGCGGCCATTAGTGAAACTGCCCATCGGAAACTTTATTGAGCCAGCCGCTATTTCGTGAGGAGGATAGTAGCGTCTGGGGGACAATATCCATGGACTAAATGTAGCTTGCTCCTCGTCGAAAAGAGGGTGGGCCATCTTAGAATGCTTGGGATCAATTGAAGAAAAACTAACAGTGCAGTTACCTGTATCGAAAGACCCTATGATCTCCATAGCTTCCGATCCAATGGAAGATTCAGCTTCTGAAAAATCACGCAAAGCATCAACTAGTACATCGCGGACAGAGTTTAAGTACAAAGGGCCTTGTGACGCTCTTTTAGCGCGCAGCATCATCTTCTTAGTTATTTCTAGGTGCTTTTTCCCATATCCTCCTGAAACATGGAAATGCCCATGCAAATGGGAGGAAAAATAGTCTCTTGGTCGCAAACCCCCAACTTCAATACTTTTGCTGTTCTGCTTTTTTAAAAAACAGATGCCGTGGGGTATGATGCGGCCTTGAAAGACCTCCTGTCCTGACATTGCTATTTCTAGGTACTGATCACTTCCTGGCGTGCCGCTTCCAATCAAACTTTTGATGGCTCTGTATATACAGTTCCTTGTGCTACGAATTGTTCGGAGAGAATTGTATTTCTTACTATTGCCGAACTTAATTGCATCTTCTTTGGGGGCCTCACCAAGCAGTTTTTCGACAATCCAAGTGTCGGTATAAGAATCACCGATTTTGGCGACGCCAGTAAAGCTCACGGTCGAAATGCCGCCGGTAGAGTAGGTGATGATGGTTTTGTTAAACCTGCGAGATATTTCTTTGTTACTCGAGCTAACCATCCTGTCACATACTGTGACGAATCCATATTTGTTTGAGGTGCTCAGAATAATTGTCATTTTTTAGCAAACCTTATCCAAACCGCATTGGAGCCAATTGACTGAGTTAAATGGCAACCATGAAGGGCTCGAATCCCAAATTGTCCAATTTACTCTGTTGTGTACGTACCTTCGGGAAGCAAGTGAGGGGGAGCCTTTCCACTCAACCAGTCTAAAATCATGCTTCCGAACCCGATAACAAACAGTATGGTGAGCACTAGCTTTAATAGAAAATCGGTTCCTTTTTTGAGTTTCTTCTTAGTTTCGGTAATTATACGATTTTTCTTATTCCAAATCTCAAGCACATGAGATTTGTTATCTTGATAGCCATACAAAGTTAGTCCGGCATCGGGAGTCGGATCGGCGGTTGTTATGTGATTTGTTGACGAATATCCGTGCCAGTGAAGCAAGTCCCAACTCGGTGAATAGTTTGAACCCACTTGCTTTCGCCTCCATGCAAACGTCCCCTCTGTGCCATTTTTTTTGCAGTCCTTGCAGGGAAGCATTTCTAGAGGTCGATCAAATGGATCGTAATCTTTGCTCATTTTCCAAGAGCCTTTTACAGTCGCTGGAAAGAACTGGTAAAAATTGCACGCACTGGATGTCTTGCGAAGGACTACGTCGACTGCGAACCGTATCCTCCCCCTCAGTACAGTGGTGCGCCCAGTTTTTCCACAACCGGTGTTCAATTGAAATCGTATTAGTAATGTATATCCCTATTCCTCACTGTTTAATTTTTTTTTGTAATATTGGTTTGTGTTTATGTTGATGTGTATTTGGTGGACGTGTATTCCGTTCTTATCCTGTTTGTTTATAGAGAGTTGCGCCAAGTCTCAAAGAGGTGCCATTCCTGAAGAAATTCTTTCGAACGTTCTGGTGCTACTGTTCGGTAGAGGGTCAAATCTTCTTGCTGTTCCTCGGGCGATTGGCGAGCATCGGCATGAGAATACCGTGCGTTCAATTCGTCCATAACGTTTTCGTATGTGTAGCCTGAATACTT
This sequence comes from Roseobacter ponti, assembly GCF_012932215.1. Lineage (GTDB taxonomy): Bacteria > Pseudomonadota > Alphaproteobacteria > Rhodobacterales > Rhodobacteraceae > Roseobacter > Roseobacter ponti. The sequence goes on from NZ_CP048788.1 coordinate 1,266,335, forward strand.
GGCTTGCGAATGAAATTCTTCGCCAAAGATTTCTTTAAAGGATCGCTCCATTACCAGTTCCAGTTCTTCGTGCAACCCGTCGGGCACAATGTAACTGTCATGAACGAGCAAGACCGGCCAACCTTGATCAACAAAAAACGCCACAATTTTTTCTGTCACTTTTGAATCTTCGTATTGGAGCGTAAGGCCGATGCCAGAGCAAAAGAATTCAGAGATTGGCGAATGGATCTCTCGAAGCTTATCGGTAATCTCGTTTATTTGTTGATCAGTGAGCTTCTTTTCTCGTGATCCGGCTTTCGCGTTCCGTCTGAAGGCGGCAGGCAACTTAGCATCATCATCGATGTTGAAGAGGATCAGCAGAACAGCCTTGGCAAGCCTTCTGGTTTCTCCTTCATCGTCCTCAAAGCTCAGCCTGCCAATTGAATAAGGGTCTCGCCCAACGTCTTTCCAATAGTTGATGCCGACGTATGTATAGAGAATTGTCGGATGTAGGCTTGAATAATCAATCTCCACCGTGACGTGATTATCGATGAGGATGTCATCTCTCATCCTGCTAGGACATCTCTGCCACCAGCCCCCGTAAAATCTTCCGCCTAATTCAAAAGACCCATTATTGAAAACCCGGTGAGTATATTTGTCGGCTTGGCTTACAAGGATGTACCCTTTGCCATCGCCTTCGGCAGGGTTAACTTTAATGCCCGTTCCGTCAATGTATGGCAAGGATATATGTGTTCTGTGCAGGATTGCGTTGTATTTTTTTAATAGTTCGGCGGACGCTTAGAGTTCTGGATTAATTTCGAAAGCTATATCTTCGCCTTCGTCATTGCGTAGTACAATGGGTACTCTCTCGGGTGACGAACCAATGTCAAAGGGCGAAAAAGCAGCTTCTTCGAACATTTTGATTAGGTCCCGGGTTGGCCACATTCGAGATATCCGGCCAACACCCGTTCGGCGGTCTTTGAACCCCATGTGTGTTTTGACCAAACCAACTTCAGAAAGCTTGTCCACAACATCAATCGTTTTTCGGGATATATGCAACTCATTGTAAATGGACCCAACTTGGTAGTCATTCGAGTTTCTTGAATACGAAGTTTTGAGGTTAGGGTCGGACTTCCACTTAACGAATAAATCAAGAACGACTACTTTGAGATTCTTCATCGTAACGTTTCGATAACCGCCAGCGAAATACCGATCGTAAATATTGTTGATGAATGGAATTGCTTCTTTGTGGTCGGTCCATCTGTGCACATCCAGCCTGTCAGAGTAATTCAAATCCTCTCGGATGGCACCTGCCGCGTCAAAAAGCCAATCATCATCATCGTCCATGAGTAAACCCTTGGCAGAATAGGCCATCAACTGGCCACACATTTATTAATAATATAATTTAATCATTTGTTTAGGTGATTTCTTGATCCGTCAGCGCCATTATTTTCTCGACTGGATAGAAATTTAATGCTTCGAAATGTCATGCGTATCTCAGGCCATGTCAACGACAGTGTGTCAGCAATGCCGTTCTTCACCCGTTTGCCGGAATTTCTCCGAGAATATTTGGGGCCGTAATGAATACATACTGCCCCCCCGTACCCCCCCCAGTGGGCCATATGTGTTGGACTGCGTGCTGTGAGAGGTTCCATTTCGTTGAACTCAACCTTCACAAGGTTAGGGTCACAGAGGTTAATGGGTTGATTTCAAATTATTTTATTGAGAAAATTGTTTGGAAATCACCTTTCTTCCCTGTGAACACATCGAAAATCAGCATTTATCACATACTCAAGCAGAGTATTCTTCGTCACTGGGGCGACGATGGGCGTCCTGGCTGTCAAGCGCCCTCCCAGCCTCTAAAAGGCCATTTTGATGGCCATCTCGCCTAGTTGGTCAGTACCTATGCCAATGATGCGAGTTGGCCACTAATTGCAGCCATTTTTACAGCTTGCGGCAAGCGATGGGTTCGAGCCCGAAGCGGTCGCATTGTGCACTTGCGAATTTGGCACTAAGGGCGGACTGCGGACCTTCGCTGCGCTTGTCATGAATGGCAGCAATGCGCAGGAAGCAGACTTTGCAAAGTTTCGAGATCGGCCCTTTCCCGACGTACTGCCAAGATTCAGCCATGTTGACCAGCTTCCCGAAAACGGACTTTCGTACTGAGCCAAAGCGATCTAGAAAATCTGCCCACACCCTCAGCTTCCAGTTGTGCTTCTCAGGTGATAACGTCTGGCCAGATTGATTGCCGTCAGGCATCCAAGTGTGGATTGTTTTATGAGATTAGGACGAATTGGTGTTAAGAACTTTCGGCGACTAAAGAATGTCGAAGTAAGCTTTGAGGCAGACGAAACTGTATTTGTTGGCCCGAACAACAGCGGAAAGACATCTGCCACCGCGGCTGTCCGTTCGTTCTTGGGAAGACGTGAGTTCAAAATACACGATTTTTCAGCTTCTGAAATTAGTCGGCTTGATAGGCTAGGGGTTGGCGAAGAGATCGAGACCATACCTTCAATTCAACTAGATCTTTGGTTCTCGGTCGATCCAGACCATATTAGTTTCGGTCAAATCATATCTCTCTCCACGGGTGTTTCGCTGGACTTCACGGAGATTGGCATTCGTTGCTCACTGGAACTCAAATCAAGAGAAGACCTGCTAAGTGACTATGACGCGGCGTTTCCCCAAAAAGAAGATGGTTCCAGAGGGAGAAGCCTGAGCCATTTCCTCGGTTTGGAAAACAAGCTGAAACAGCATTTCCAAATCACCTACTTTTCCCTTGAAACCCAAGAAGGAGAACAAGTGGTGACACTCGTCGATCCTTCCGAAGGAAAGCGAATACTGAAACGATTTCTTCGAGTTGACTTCGTCGATGCTCAGAGAAACATCGACGATGAAAACGCGACAAGAAGTAACAAGCTCTCCGAGGCGTTTGCCGCCTACTACAAGGATAACTTGGATCAGGCTGAGGCAAGTGAAGAAGCAATTGGCATAATTGACAATAACAATGAAGAGCTTTCACAACACTACGAAAAACACTTTAAATCCTTGATGGGGACCATTCAGGGCTTGGGAGTTCCGCAGGTAAATGACCGTGAATTAAGGGTGATTTCATCCCTGAGCCCGCAAGATGCCCTTAAAGGGAACACAGAGCTTTATTACAGTGACCCTGACAGCAAACACGCTCTGCCAGAGGCATACAACGGCCTTGGTTTCAAAAACTTGGTTTTCATGGCTGTGCAGATTGATCACAACCATCGACAGTGGCTTGCCACAGAAGAAAACCGCCCGCTTTGCCACGTGATTTTTGTGGAGGAACCAGAGGTTCACTTGCACGTCCAAGTGCAGCAAACTTTCATTAAGAACATGTGGGCCTTGCTTGAGGCCGCGTCACCAGAGGGGATTAGCCCACCTCAGTTGGCTATAACAACTCATTCGTCGCATATTCTGGATACGGTCGATTTCTCAAAGGTTCGGTATTTTCGACGTTGTTGTGATGAGGACGCGCCTGCTGGAGAACCAACAAAACTGGATCTAACCACGATCCACAACCTTGGGGATTTCAAGCCAGAAGAAATTGATGACGAAGGCAACGACGTAGACCCGAGCGTGGCCATCAATTTCCTGCAAAAATATCTTAAGCTTACTCACTGCGACTTGTTTTTCGCCGACGCCGCCATTTTAGTCGAAGGAACGGTCGAAAAGCTGCTGCTGCCCAAGATGGTTAAGAAATCTGCTACAAAGCTGGATTCCAATTACCTTACAACTCTCGAAGTAGGCGGGGCATATGCTCTTCGTTTCGCGGGTCTGCTTGAATTTTTGCACATCCCGTATTTGGTGATAACCGATATTGATGCAGTTGACCCCGCGAACAATCGAAAGGCATGTCGGTCGGATCATGCTGGTGCGGTAACGTCGAACGCTTCATTGAAGGCATTTTTCCCTAATGACTCTATTGCAGCGCTTAACGCGCTTCCTAACCCTAACCATGTACAGTCAAATGGGAACAGGTATGTGGCGTTCCAAAAATCCGAGATCAACGAATGGCAGGGAATAAATCGAGAATTTCACGGGCGTACGCTCGAAGAAACATTTGTTTACGAAAACTTGGTACATTTCTCGGATGGCAACCTAAACATCGGCGTCGAGCTTCCCGAAGACCACAACGACCTCATTGAGGCGGTATTCAAACGCATTGGCAGTAGGTCGTTCAAAAAGACAGAATTCGCACTCGACCTGTTGTCTAACGATGATGAGTGGGCAACTCCTACCTACATCTCGGATGGCCTAGTTTGGCTCCAAGAAAAACTCAATCCACCAGTTCCGAACCCAGAAGCAGCAGAATGACCTCACATTTGATACCAACTCAGGCTGACAAGCTGATTTCCGAATGCTTGGAAACTTCCCGGTCGTTTGCGGTCGTTGCTGGCGCTGGTTCAGGCAAGACTACGTCGCTAGTTGAAGCTCTAAAGCAAGTTCGTGAGCAGCGGGGGAAAGAACTGCGACAAGCCGGGCAGAGAATAGTTTGCATAACCTATACCAACAGGGCCGTAGACGTTATCTCATCGCGTCTGAAGTTTGATGACTTGTTCCTAATATCGACGTTACACGGCTTTCTTTGGGGCGAGATTTCTAGATTTCAAAACGATATTCGAGAGGCTCTAGAGTCCAAAATCATTCCCGACCACTTGGACAAAGCACAAGAAAAAAACACCGGAAAGCACACCAAGACAGCCCGTCGAGCAAAGGCCAAAGTTGACCGGCTCGCCGCCGCCTTAGAGGTAATCGATGAAGTACCTGAATTTCGGTACACGGAAGCTGCGGCAAGCAATTATGTCGAGGGCATCATCAATCATGATGATATGATCGACATATCGGCGCACCTCATCCTAACCAAACCGGTCCTGAGGAAAGCGCTCGGCTTCAAATTCCCTTACATTTTTGTGGACGAAGCTCAGGACACTTTTGACAACGTTGTCGAAGCGTTGAACGCAATCTGTGCAGACGAAGGTCTTCCCATTGTTGGCTATTTCGGCGATCCGATGCAGCAAATCTACGACAAGAGAGCCGGATCATTCTCCGGTCCCGTAGGGGCTATAAACATTACCAAGACCGAGAATTTTCGGTGTTCAACCAGCGTGTTAACTTTGCTCAATGCTTTTCGAAAAGATGTCCAGCAAGTTGCTGCCGGCGACAATTCCGACAGAGTTGGCAGTGTAGAAATGACTATCGTCCAAGCACCAAACCCGACCGGTGGGCGAGGCAGGTATTCCGATGAAGAACTTGCCCGAGTATCGGCCAAGTTTGATGACGCCCTTGAAAAGTGGGGTTGGTCTGACCGAAACGGTGTAAAGCGCCTCTTTTTGGTGAGACAAATGATTGCTCGCCGACAGGGCTTCAGCGACCTGCACAGGTTGTTCACGGGGCCCTTCGCATCGTCCAAGGCACAAGAAGAGTACGAAGCAGGATCCCATGCTTTGCTCAAGCCGTTCATTGAGTTCTTGCTCCCGCTGGTCCAAGCCCATCGAGAGGAAAAGAAGAAGGACCTAATAGACGTCTTTAGAAAAGTCTCGCCGAAGTTCCATCCTCAGGGGCCAAGTGCAGATCAACCGTTCAAAACCATCCTGGCTCAAGTTTTGGCTCATGCAGACGTGTTGTCAGAAATGTGGGAGAAATGCACGGCTCGCGACCTGCTTCTCTATTGTCATGAAAATATTCTCCTAGATTTCTCAGAGCGTGTTGTGGACCACTTGGAACGGGAGTGCCGAACAGAAGAGTTTGACGACGACAACCCGGACCATGTCCTTGAAAAGGGCGACTGGTTGGCTGACGTATTCTTCACGATGGGCACATCGGAGATGGCCAATTACGTGAACTTCGTGACTGACAACACGCCTCTGAGTACCCAGCACGGAGTAAAGGGTGAGGAATACAATGACGTGCTGGTCGTTTTTGATGACGTAGAAGCAGCTTGGAACCAATACAGCTTCCGAAAAACACTGACGCCGGAAACGGCAGGGGAACCATCTGATGGACAACGGGAAAAGAGCGAGAATTTGGCCTACGTTTGTTTCTCAAGGGCGGAGGACAACCTAAGAATTCTATTCTTTTCGCAAGACGCAGAATCTTCCAAGAAGGAATTGGTTGCCGCTGAATTTCTTTCCGAGGAACAGATAATGGTGCTGGACTGACACCGCTGTTTAATCCCAGACCTATACAGGTGAGCCTTGAAAAAGTTTTGGGACCCAAATGATAATTTGAACGTCCGCTTCGCTTTGTGGATGTAAGGCTTTTGCGACTGCAGCGAATGTCCGCAAACCGCCGGAGGTGCAGAAACACAATGTCTGCTTTGGGGCTGGCTCCGGTCGCTCGCTGCGCACTTTGCGAATGGCAGCTGTGGGGCCGGAAGCGGCTGGTGGAACAATTAGGCCGAAGGTCGGAAAGGTCCGCGGAGCGGTCTTTGAACTCACCTAAAATGAATGTCTGCTTTCGTGTCACATTATATAGTGGTGAGGGTCAGGTTTTCCGGCAGAAATTTGTTCGTTGAGCAATGTGCGGGCGTAGCTCAGGGGGAGAGCATCAATGCCAAAGCTCTGCTTTGAGCACCTTGCCCAAGGGTCGGAACACGTTCCCATCACAACTGGAATAGCTACACGTCCAAGCCACTGTGATTCCGTCCTGGATATTGTGATTCATGAGGTGTAGTCTGTGTCACGTAAGTGACTGTTCCCATTGGAGCGGGCGAGGCGATTCGAACGCCCGACCCTAACCTTGGCAAGGTTATGCTCTACCCCTGAGCTACGCCCGCATCCTTGGGTGAGGCGTGAGATAACCGCGCTGCCGGGTCACTGCAAGAGAAAAAACGGCATTCCACGCAAAAAGTCGCGCGCAGGTCTTGGGTGCACGCCGCATCGTGCGCCCCGGATCAAAGTCTTCGTGTTCCGGACGCCGCAGAGTGTACGCAGGGGCCGGGCGGGCCCTGCCTTTGGGGGATGTTTGTGAGGCAGGGAGATTCCGGCTCCGATCGACAGGCTACCGAAGATCCCGGATGAGGTGGCCGCCACCGGCGAAATGCGCGCGGATTGCCCTCTGCATAACGTAGGAAATCTGACCCGGGATAGTGGGAGGCGTTGAGCGTAAACGTGCCCGGTAAAATTAACCAATCCACACCTCAAAAGTTACCGATCGCCTTCATAAAAGGGGCTTTTGCGGCTCGAATCACCGGATCGTTGACGGATTTATTGTTCACGAAATGAAACCAATCGTTTCCCAGCGCGTCTATTGGGCAGGAACTGGAAGGTTGAAATCGGGACGTTCCCGCAACGCGTGTGTCCAAAGCGGAAATATGGCATTTTCGGGCTGTTCGCTTGTCATTTTTGTGATCGGCCGGAAAAACCATGGTATAAGGGTGTAACCGCGGGTGGGGGATCCGTTCGGTGTTCGACAAAAACGAGTTGGCTGACTTCGCAGCCAGGGTGAATGGAGTGAAACTTATGAATAAACTTATTGGATTGATGGGAGCTGCCGTTCTTGCGCTCTCCTTTAACACGTCAGCAGCAGATGCCGCTTCTGTTGGTCCGGGCGACCTTTGCGGAAACAAATACATCGGACTGACACAGGACGGCATGATCCTGTCGCCGTCAATATGTGAGACCGGAAACAGCACCGGTGGTGGAACTGTTTATCCGACGTGGCAGGGTGGCGCGGAAACAGGTTCCGGCGCAGGCGATGACGACGGAAAGTTCTCCGACGGAAATCTGATCCTGACCATAACCGGCAGCAACTGGGAAATCGAAAATCCGTTTGGCTATGAAGCGCTTGCTATCACTGTCAAACAGGGCAACGGTTACGCCCTTTTCGAACTGGACCTTGCGAAAGCGCTTTCGGGCATGTTTGCAACCGGCAATAACGAGTCGCCGACCGGAAACGATTACTCGCATATCAATGCATGGTATCAGGGCGATCCGACGTGCGATGATGGCGACGGTTGTGAGCCACCCGTAACCTTCGTTCCGGTTCCTGCGGGCCTGCCGCTGGTTCTGTCCGGACTGGGCATCATTGGCATCCTGCGCGCTCGCAAGCGGAAGTCTGCCTGACAACACGCGGATTACCGCCTGAAAACTAAGCCAAATAAGGCGCTCTCTGGACGAGGGCGCCTTATTTTCGTCGTACTGCTTAATTAGCAAGACCTCCATTCAGGGGGCGTTAACCAGGCGGAACGAGCGATGAAAATGAATAAAGGCTTCAGCGGACTCTTTAACGGACGCGCGAAAGATGTGCTCCCGGAAGGGTTTGACCCCGCGGCGGCGCAGGAGTTTTTCGGCAAGGCGAAATCCACGTTTCCCGCAGCCGGAAAATCAGGCGGGAAAGCCGCTCCTGATGCCGGAAGCCGGGCTGTGCCTTTCGATGACGCCCTGCCTGATGAAGTGACACCTGAAACAGATCCCGATCTTGCCGATGCGCGCTCCGGCTGGAAAGTGACAGGCCGCAAAAAGTGGCAGGACAGCACCGATGACAACACCGGTCCCGGCAAAGGCGGTGGTCGCGGAAAGAAGAACCAGCAGGAGGAAGAACCTGCCGAAGACGATCCGATCCTTTCGGAAACCCCTTCCGAACCGGCGCCGGAACCTGCTCCGCTGCCAGATCCGGAACCTGCGCCAGCACCGGCCCCTTTGCCGGAGCCGGAGCCTCAGCCCGAACCTGAGCCGGAGCCTCAGCCGGAGCCCGAACCTGAGCCGGAGCCTCAGCCTCAGCCCGAACCTGAGCCTCAGCCCGAGCCGGAGCCTGAACCCGAGCCCGAGGACGAACCAGAGTCAGAGCCCGAGCCGGCACCTGGATCGACAAATTACAAAACAGACAATGCCGACTGGGTCACGGGCCTCGACTCGCCGGACGGATACAACATCTCGATCAATTTCGCCGGCGATGGCTGGACCGAAAGCATGAAGCAGGCGTTTATCGACGGGGCCGAGATGGTCAGCGATATCGTCACCGGTGATCTGTCGGATACCGACGGTGTCGATGATCTGCACATCACGGCCACAGTCGAGGATCTGGGCGGGGCGGGCGGTGTTTTTGCACGCGGTGGCGCCACTCAGGTGCGGGTTGATACCGGTCTGACCTCTGAAGGTGTCGTACGGCTGGATCAGGCCGATATCGGCACTATGGAACAATACGATGTCCTGGGCGACATGGCCTTTCACGAGATCATGCATGCGATGGGTTTCGGTACCACATGGGGCGGTCAGGATCTGGTTGAGAATATCGACGGCGACCTGCGGTTCACCGGCGAAAACGCGATCCAGGCGTATAACGAAGAGTTTGCCTCCATTGCCGGTGACGATGCAAATTCAGACAAGGGCGTGCCGATGGATTCGGACGGGGATCACTGGGACCATGACGTGTTCCCCAAGGAGATCCTGTCGCCTTCACTCAATGCCTCCGAGAATGTGATCTCCGATCTCACGATCGCAGCTCTGGAAGACATGGGGTATGAGACGATTTACGGTGATGAGGAAGAAGGGGACATCATTCCTCTGGTCTGATGACCAGGACGTACCGTTCTGACACAGCAAAAGGGTGCCGCTCAGGCGCCCTTTTTCGTGAAATCTGAACAGACCGGGGTCGGTCGTGCCTGACCGGCGCAGTGGTTATTCCAGTTCGACCAGCAGGTCCTTGGCGTCGATCTGGCCGCCAGGCTGCACATGTACCGCTTTTACCACGGCTGCGCGTTCGGCATGGATGCCGGTCTCCATCTTCATCGCTTCGATGGTCAGCAGGAGATCACCCGCGTTTACCTTCGCGCCTTCTTTAGCAGCAACAGAGGCCACAACACCGGGCATCGGTGCACCGATATGGTTGACGTTGCCGGCTTCGGCCTTGGGGCGCTGCTGGGTTGTGGCTTTCACCAGCCGGTTCGGCACACGGATCACACGGGGCTGGCCGTTGAGTTCAAAGAAGACTTTGACCTCACCATCCTCATTGGTCTCGCCCACGGCCTGCAGACGGATTTCCAGCGTTTTGCCCGGGTCGATCTCGGCAGTGATCTCCTCGCCCGGTTCCATGCCGTAAAAGAAGGTCCGCGTCGGCAGTGTGCGCACCGGGCCATAAGTGCGGTGCCGGCCCATGTAATCGAGAAAGACCTTCGGATACATCAGATAGCCGGAGAGGTCTTCGTCATCGACGGGTTTGCCCTCCATTGCTTCGGAGGCTTCTTTGCGCAGCGCTTCAAGATCGGCAGGTTTGAGGTGCTTGCCGGGGCGCTCGACATTGGGCTTTTCGTCTTTCAGCACCTTTTCGACGATCCCGTCCGGGAATCCACCCGGCGGCTGGCCGAGATTGCCGCGCATCATATCGACCACAGAGTCCGGAAAAGAGACATCCGTCTGCGGGTCTTCGACGTCCGAGCGGGTCAGACCCTGGGCCACCATCATCAGCGCCATGTCCCCGACAACCTTGGAGGAGGGGGTGACTTTGACGATATCGCCGAACATCTGGTTCACGTCGGCATAGGTGCGCGCCACCTCGGGCCAGCGGTCTTCCAGCCCGAGCGAGGCGGCCTGGGCTTTGAGGTTGGTGAACTGTCCGCCGGGCATTTCGTGCAGATAGACCTCGGAGGAGGGCGCCTGCATGCCGGTTTCAAAGGCCGCATAATGCCCGCGCACCTCTTCCCAGTAATCAGAGATCTCGCGCACGGCCTGCATCGACAACCCTGTGTCACGGTCCGTGTGGCGAAGCGCTTCGACGACCGAACCCAGAGTCGCCTGGCTCGTGTTGCCTGAGAGCGCGTCCATCGCGCAGTCCACAGCATCCACACCCGCCTCGGAGGCGGCAAGGATCGTGGCACAGGCCACACCGGCTGTGTCATGCGTGTGAAAATGGATGGGCAGACCCACTTCGGTTTTCAGTGCACGGATGAGCTGGCGGGCGGCAGCGGGTTTCAGCAGGCCCGCCATGTCTTTAAGACCCAACACATGGGCACCTGCGTCGCGCAGATCTTTGCCCATGTCGACGTAGTATTTCAGATTGTATTTCGCCCGGTCGGGGTCGTTGATGTCACCGGTATAACAGATCGATCCTTCGCAGATTTTGCCGGCTTCGATCACCGCATCCATTGCGACGCGCATGTTCTCGACCCAGTTGAGGCTGTCGAACACGCGGAACACATCCACGCCGGTGCCGGCGGCGACCCGCACGAATTCCTGCACCACATTGTCGGGGTAATTGGTGTATCCGACGCCGTTGGAGGCGCGCAGCAGCATCTGCGTCATCAGATTGGGCATCCGGGCGCGCAGATCGCGCAGGCGCTGCCAGGGGCATTCCTGCAGGAACCGGTAGGCCACATCGAAAGTCGCACCGCCCCAGCACTCGACGGAGAAAAGCTGTGGCAGGTTCGCGGAATAGGCCGGCGCGACCTTGATCATATCGTGGCTGCGCATCCGGGTGGCAAGCAGCGACTGGTGCCCGTCACGCATGGTGGTGTCGGTGATCAGCAGCTGGCGCTGTTGTTTCATCCAGTCGGCGACACCCTGCGGGCCCTTTTGCTCCAGCAGGTTGCGGGTGCCCATCATCGGCTCGGCTTTTGCGGCGGGCGGGCGGGGGTCTTTTACGTGGGCCGCCGGACGCGGGTGGCTTTTGGTTTCCGGATGCCCGTTCACCGTGATGTCGGCGATATAGGTCAGCACCTTGGTGCCCCGGTCGCGACGGCGCGAAAACTGGAAAAGCTCAGGCGTCTGGTCGATGAACTTGGTGTGATAGGTATTGTCGAGAAAGGTCGGGTGTTTCAGTAGGTTCTCGACAAACGCGATATTGGTCGATACCCCCCTGATCCGGAATTCGCGCAGCGCACGGTCCATCCGGGCAATCGCGGCCTCAGGGGTCTGCGCCTTGGCCGTCACCTTCACGAGCAGACTGTCATAATAGCGTGTGATCACCCCGCCGGAGTAAGCCGTGCCGCCGTCGAGACGAATGCCCATGCCCGTCGCCTCGCGGAAAGCGGTAATGCGACCATAATCGGGAATAAAATTGTTCTGAGGGTCTTCGGTCGTGATCCGGGTCTGCAGCGCATGACCGGTCAGTCGCACATCATCCTGCGTCGGCTTGCCGGTTGCTTCAGCGATCGTTTTACCTTCGGCGATCAGGATCTGCGCCTGAACGATATCGATGCCGGTGACCTCTTCGGTCACGGTGTGCTCGACCTGGACACGCGGGTTCACCTCGATAAAGTAAAATTTACCGTCGTCCATATCCATCAGAAACTCGACGGTGCCGGCGCATTCATAATCCACATGTTTGCAGATTTTATAGCCAAGCTCGCAGACCTCGGCGCGCTGTTCATCGGTCAGATAGGGGGCCGGGGCGCGTTCCACGACCTTCTGGTTGCGGCGCTGGACCGAGCAGTCCCGTTCATAAAGGTGGTACATGCCGCCGTGTTTGTCGCCGAGGATCTGCACTTCGACATGTCGGGCTTTGAGGATCATCTTCTCGAGATAGCCCTCACCGTTGCCAAAGGCGGCCTCGGCTTCGCGGCGGCCTTCCCGGACCTTTTCCTCAAGCTCCTTCTCCGCCTCGATCGGGCGCATCCCGCGCCCGCCGCCGCCCCAGGAGGCCTTGAGCATCAGCGGATAGCCGATCTCTCTGGCCTCCGCTTTGATCGCCTTCATGTCGTCGCCAAGCACTTCGGTGGCGGGGATTACCGGGACGCCGGCCTCGACGGCGACGCGACGCGCCGAAGCCTTGTCGCCAAGAGCGCGCATGGTCCCGGCACGCGGCCCGATAAAGACGATCCCGTTCTGGTCGCAGGCATCCACGAAATCAGGGTTTTCCGACAGCAGACCGTAGCCTGGGTGTATCGCATCGGCGCCCGAGGCTTTGGCCACGCGGATCATCTCATCAATACTCAGATAGGCCGCGACCGGACCCAGACCCTCTCCAATGCGGTAAGCTTCATCGGCCTTGAACCGGTGCAGTCCCAGCTTGTCCTCTTCTGCATAGACCGCCACCGTCTTCTTGCCCATTTCGTTGGCCGCGCGCATGATGCGGATCGCGATTTCGCCGCGGTTGGCGATAAGGATTTTACTGAAATCGGGCATAGGGTGTCTCGCAGTTCCGGTCGTGTTGACCTGCTCAGGCAAAGCGCCGCGGCAGGGCGGCAGCATCGGGCATGCAGGTATATATCATATGCTGCAGTGCCGCATTTCTGCGCGGGAATGTAAAGGGGGCACAGGATGCGGCCTGCGGCGGGCCTGTGGCGGTCGCGTTCGGGGTGGCAACGCGTGTCTCAGTCTTTGCGAAAGGGGGCGGGAAGCTGCGAAAGGCTGCGGGCGCCGAGCTGCCCCATATTGGCTTCAAGGTCTTTGCGCAGAATATCGACCAGATGATCGATGCCCTCGGGCCCCAGAGCTGCCAGCGCGAAGTGAAAGGCCCGCCCCAGCATGACGAAATCTGCCCCGGAGGCCAGCGCGCGCAGGATATCGAGCCCGCCCTCAACGCCGGAATCGAAGATCAGCGGCAACCGGGTGGCGGCGCGGATCTCCGGCAGGACATCAATGGTCGCGGGAGCTGCGTCGAACTGCCGGCCCGCATGATTGGACACCCAGAGCGCGTCGACGCCGGCTTTCTCGAGTGCATCGGCGTCTTCGGCGCGGAGCACGCCTTTGACCATCAGACTGCCGTCCCAGTGATCGCGCAGCCAGCGGACATAGTCGTGATCGGGCGAGGTGCGGAGCAGGTATCCGACATGGGCGGTCGGCGAGAGCCCTTTGGTCGTGGCATTCGCATAGGCATCCAGCATCCGCATATGCGGCATGCCGCGCTGTGCCATGCCAAGCGCCCAGGCAGGCCGCGCAGCCACCTGCGCCATCAGGCGTGGCGTCAGACGCGGCGGGCTTGTGAGCCCGGAGCGGGTCTGGCGTTCACGACGCGAGGCGACTGGCACATCGGCGGTGAGCACCAGCGTGGAGAAGCCTGCCTTTTTTGCGCGGGACAGCATGTCGCGGCGAATGTCTTCATCACGGGGCGGATAGAGCTGAAACCACGCGTGCGGCCCCAGATGCGGTGCCAGGTCCTCGGGTGACTGGCTGGCCACTGTCGACAGCGTATAGGGGATTTCCGCGCGGGAGGCGCCGCGTGCGAGATGACCCTCCGCATCAGGCCAGATCAGGCCGGACATGCCCACAGGCGCCATACCAAAGGGCAGAGGAAAGGCCTGTCCCAGAAGCGTGGTACTGAGATCCGGCGTGAACTCCCCGTGCAGGATCGAGGGTATCATGCCGATGCGGTCTAGGCTGCTGCGGTTGCGGTGCTTTGTGGCCTCCGCCCCGGTGGCCGAATCGAGATATTCCCAGACAAACCGCGGGATCCGCCGCCGGGCCCGGGCGCGCAGATCGGAAAGTGCAGGATATTGGCTGTGCAGGGTCATCGGCACATTTGTCCGGGCAATCAGGGGATTGTCCAGTGCGGAAATGGTGCAGAACAGAGTGTGAACGTCTCTTTAACTCTGTGCAGTCTGCGGGTACATTCGCGTCCATGAGCAGTTTTGACGAAACAGACGCCTTTGAAGGTGCCTCGCTGAGCGCGCGCGCGATGGCCGCGCGGCCGCAACCCTATCTCGACGGGCTGAACCCGGCGCAGCGGGCGGCGGTGGAACAGCTCGATGGCCCGGTGCTTATGCTCGCCGGGGCCGGCACGGGCAAGACGCGGGCGCTCACGGCGCGGATTGTGCATCTGCTGAACACCGGTCGCGCGCGCCCCAATGAGATACTGGCCGTCACCTTTACGAACAAGGCCGCGCGCGAGATGAAAAACCGTGTCGGGCAGATGCTCGGACAGCCGGCAGAAGGCATGCCATGGCTTGGCACATTCCACGCGATCTGCGTGAAACTGCTGCGCCGCCATGCAGAGCTGGCGGGGCTGAAGTCCAACTTCACCATCCTCGACACGGATGATCAGCTGCGTCTTCTGAAACAGCTGGTATCGGCAGAGGGTATTGACGACAAACGCTGGCCGGCGCGCATGCTGCTCAATATCATTGACGGCTGGAAAAACCGGGCGCTGACGCCGGATAAGGTGCCGGCCTCGGACGCGGGTGCCTACAACCACAAGGGCGTCAGCATTTACCGACAGTACCAGCAGCGCCTGCAGGAGCTCAATGCAACGGATTTCGGTGATCTTCTGTTGCACATGGTGACGATCTTTCAGGCCCACCCTGATGTGCTGGCTCAGTATCAGCGCTGGTTTGCGTATATTCTGGTGGACGAATACCAGGACACCAACGTCGCACAATATCTGTGGTTGCGTCTGCTGGCGGGTGGGCACAAAAACATCTGCTGTGTCGGCGATGATGACCAGTCGATCTATGGCTGGCGCGGTGCTGAGGTAGGTAATATCCTGCGGTTTGAAAAGGATTTTCCGGGCGCGCATGTGGTGCGTCTGGAACAGAATTACCGCTCCACGCCGCATATCCTCGCTGCCGCTTCAGCGGTGATCGCCGGAAATGAAGGCAGACTGGGCAAGACGCTATGGACCGAAGCCACAGAGGGCGAAAAGCTGCGTCTGATCGGCCACTGGGACGGCGAGGAGGAAGCGCGCTGGATCGGGGATGAGATTGAGGCCGCACAACGCGGGACGCGCGGCCGGGGCCCTCTGGGGCTCGACAGTATGGCCATTCTCGTGCGTGCCAGCCACCAGATGCGTGCGTTTGAAGACCGGTTTCTGACCATCGGACTGCCCTACCGTGTCATTGGCGGCCCGCGCTTTTATGAGCGCATGGAGATTCGCGACGCTATGGCTTATTTCCGCGTTGTGGTCAGCCCGGATGACGACCTTGCCTTTGAGCGGATCGTTAATACGCCCAAACGGGGCCTCGGCGACAAAGCGCAGCAGACAATTCAGCGGACAGCGCGGGACAACGGGGTCAGCCTCTTTGAGGGCGCGCGGATTATTGTTGAAACCAAAGCCATCGGCGGCAAGGGCGGCGCGGAGCTTGGCCGGCTGATAGCAGGCATTGACCGCTGGCGCGAACAGATGCGCGCGCGCGTTCCCGTGGAAGACGAGGCGGTTCTGGATGATGGCGGGGCCGGGCGCCCGGACATCAGCCATATTGAACTGGCGGAGATCATTCTCGATGAGAGCGGCTATACCGCGCACTGGCAGAACGATAAAACGCCCGAAGCGCCGGGCCGGCTGGAAAACCTGAAAGAGCTGATCAAGGCTCTGGAAAGCTTTGAAAACCTTCAGGGTTTCCTGGAGCACGTCAGCCTGATTATGGATAACGAAAGCGAAGAGGCCGGTGAAAAGGTCTCTATCATGACGCTGCACGCGGCCAAGGGTCTGGAATTTCCAGTGGTTTTCCTGCCGGGCTGGGAAGACGGGCTTTTCCCGTCCCAGCGGTCTATGGACGAGAGCGGGATCAAGGGGCTCGAGGAGGAACGACGGCTGGCCTATGTGGGCATCACGCGGGCCGAGGAGGTTTGTACGATATCCTTTGCGGCGAACCGGCGGGTCTTCGGCCAGTGGCAGAATTCGATGCCGTCGCGCTTTATCGACGAGTTACCGGATGATCATGTGGATGTGCTCACACCGCCCGGGCTTTACGGCGGCGGGTACGGGGCGGCGGCCCCCTCTTCGACGCTGCATGAGGCGGCGGCATCGGCCAATGTCTATAACTCACCGGGCTGGCGTCGCCTGCAGGAACGCAGCCAGCAGCGCCCCGTCAGCCAGCCCCGTGAAAGCCGCGACACCGTGATCGATATGAGTGCCGTGTCCAGCTTTTCGGTGGGCGAGCGGGTCTTTCACCAGAAATTCGGCTACGGACGGATTGAAGGGATCGAGGGCGACAAGCTTGAGATCGCTTTCGAAAAGGCGGGAATCAAAAAAGTGGTCGCGCGCTTTGTGAGCCCGGAAGATGACGTGCCGGTCTGAGGTCTTTCGACCGGGAGCGCTTCTTCGTTTCCCGCGGTATCTCTCTTTTCCGCCGCGCAGCCTTTGATAGACTGCCCTGACCGCCCTCTGCCGGCGGGGCCCAGAGGGAAGAGATGTCATGAAACTAACTCTTATCGGAGGTGTGCTGTTTCTGGCGCCTCTGGCCGTGCTCGCAATCCTCGCGGCGAAAATCTTTGAGCTCAGCAAACTGGTTGCGGAACCTCTGAACCGGATGATCCCGATAGAACGTGTCATCGGCGTGGCCCTTGTCGATATCATTGCCATTTTTCTGATCCTCGGCGTTTGCTTTGTGGCAGGTTTGCTGGCCACGCGCGGTGCCTTTGCCGCAAAAATGGAGAGGATCGACGGTTTTCTCATCGATGCTATTCCGGGATATGCTGTGTTCAAAGGGACCATTGGCGGTGTTGCACAGCACGAAGACGTCGGGGCGCTGATGACGCCGGTCATGGTGAGCTTTGATGACTATGACCAGATCGCTTTCCGGATTGAGAGCAGCGGCGACACATGCGTTGTTTTTCTGCCCGGCGCGCCTTCGGCCTGGGCGGGCTCCACGGTGATCGTGGCGGCTGACCGGGTGCGCGACCTCAACATCCCGGTGCATCAGGCAGTCAGACTCATGCGCGTGCTCGGACGCGGCTCTCTCATGCTTGAGGCGACACAGGGACCAGGAACCGGCCCGCCGGGGCCGGACTGAAGCATCTCTTCACGAGCTGGCAGCACCAGCATCTGCGCACAAAAAAAGCGGTCCCGGGAGGAGGTGGGACCGCTTTCTCTTGTGTGTGCCCCGGTCGAAGGGAGGAGAGACCGGCGGCAGCATTGCAGAGCCTTATGTGGCTCCTTCGTTCACGACAATGACATCCGGGAGGAGGATAGATGCCATTGTCTTCCATCAGATCCACCCGGGAGGAGGATGGGCGAACCTGAATGTCGTTGTCCGGGGCCGGTTAAAGGCCGGGGACGCCCGCGGTGATCTGCGGGACTGAACTGATGCGGCGACATCCGGGAGGAGGATAGATGCCGCCGCCTTCCACAAACGACCCGGGAGGAGGTGGGTCGCCTGTTCCTGTGCGCCTCAGCGCATTGTTCGTGCAACCGCGGCTTCCCACGCAATGTTGCGGAAATCCGGGCGGGACAGACCAAGGTCTGCGATTTCGCGATCGCTCAGGGCCGAGAGTTCGGCCAGAGTTGTGCGGTAAATTCTGTTACGGGCATGTCGCTGTGCTGCACCCGCGAAATAGGATGCAGAGCCTGCAAGGACGCGTTCGAGAACGCTGTCGGTATGTGTCTGTGTATGATCCATGAATGCCATGGTTCTTACCTTTCAGTTTACGGTTTGCGTGATGTGCCCGTTTGAGCGCATCAATGTTCCTGTGACCCATACTTAAGGCTATGCTGCGACTGCACAATGGTTACATATTCAATGCTGCCATGCAGCATCTGCATAGGCGACCTAGGGTAAATTTACGCTTGTGGCTATGAACTTAGGCATTTCTGTTCGTCATCTGGTGTTCGCGCAAACATGTGCTATGTGAACAGGCGCATCTGGAGAGAAACTAAGCATGTCTGTAACGAAGGCCGAAATTGAGGCCGCACTCGGCCGCGTGGCGCTGCCGGACGGCAGGAGCCTGATTGAGCATGATTTGATTCGTGCGCTGAGCATCGATGGCGGCGAAGTACGTTTCGTGATCGAAGCGTCGACACCCGAGGTTGCCCGCCAGATGGGCCCGCTCAGAGACGCCGCTGAAAAACTCGTCTCAGAACTGCCGGGCGTGACGCGCGCCAGTGTTGCGCTGACCGCGCACGGACCTGCGGAGAAGAAACCGGCGCCCCCGAGCCTGAAAATCGGTGGTCACCCTAAACCGCAGGAGGGACCGACGCGCCCGGCCGGCGTTCAGCGCATTCTGGCCATAGGCTCCGGCAAGGGCGGCGTGGGCAAATCGACGGTCTCGTCCAACCTGGCCGTTGCGCTGGCAAAAGCAGGGCGCCGGGTTGGTCTTCTTGATGCCGATATATATGGCCCCAGTCAGCCGCGCATGATGGGTGTCAGCAAACGCCCCGCCAGCCCGGACGGTAAAACGATCATTCCGCTGCAGGCGCATGGCGTGACACTGATGTCGATCGGCTTCATGCTCGAAGAGGGCAAAGCCGTGGTCTGGCGTGGTCCGATGCTGATGGGTGCGCTGCAGCAGATGCTGGGTCAGGTGCAGTGGGGCGAGCTTGATGTGCTGCTCGTTGATCTGCCGCCGGGGACAGGCGATGTGCAGCTGACACTGTGTACTAAAAGCGAACTCACAGGTGCGATTGTCGTCTCCACGCCGCAGGATGTGGCACTGATCGATGCGCGCAAGGCACTGGATATGTTTGCCACGCTTAAAACGCCGGTTCTGGGTCTGATCGAGAACATGTCGATGTTTGTCTGTCCCGACTGCGGCTCTGAGCACCAGATATTCGGGCAGGGCGGTGTCGCCGCTGAGGCGGAAACGCTCGGCGTGCCGCTTCTGGGGGTTCTGCCCATTGATCTGGAAACCCGGCTCGCCGGTGACGGTGGGACACCGGTGGCTGCGGGCGACGGGCCGATGGCCGAAGCCTATGCGCGGATTGCCGAGGGGCTGATCCGGGGCGGAATGGCCTGACGCGGACGGCCCCCACGGGTCACGGAATGCAGCAGACAGAGACATAGTATATAGTGAGCGCGCACCTGGCGGGGCGGGATCTTACGCCCTTCCGCCCGTCCGGACGGGGTTCAGTGCGATTTCTGGTCGCTGGATGGGAATTCATGGTCCGATATCGATTTCAGCCATTGATTCGAATCAAAACTGGACGAAGCGCCTCGATTCTCCTTGATCCGGTAGGTTTCGTATGAGAACATTACATGAACACTTTCCGAACGCCACCTGAAAGTCTAAAAATCTGGGAATTCGTGGGAAAATTACGCCCTGATGCGTATGACCTACATATAGTGTATGGCGCCAGCCTTTTGTCAATTTGTAGCAAAAATTCGTGAATTGCTGCTCTATATCTTGATTTGATTAACGCTGAATCCTGGATTTAGGGATTTGTTAGCTAAAAATCCCTTGCTGTACCACGATATCCCACGCTATACCTTTTACATCAGATGAGAGCGGGACCGGGGCACCAAACGACCCCACGCAATAAAAACTCTAGCAGGTTTCATACAGGCACCTCGATTTCATCAGACCAAGAGATCCGGCGCGCGAGCGAGCAGACATCCCCCCAGGTGGCGCGCGCAGTCGGACTTCCCCGCAGATGCGGGACGAGGGCGGCGGGTTGATCAGTGGCAGCAGATCAACCCGCCGTTTCCATTTCAGATCAGGGGGAAACGCGCGAAACTTAAGGCAGCGCATGAAGTTGGGATAAGGCAGTGAGCCGCAGGTTCAGAGGCGAAAGCCAGCACAAGGTCGATGCAAAGGGGCGGGTCTCGATACCGGCCTCTTTCCGCCGTGTGATCGAAGCTGCTGATCCGGCCTGGAGTTCGGGCGATGCCCCCGAACTGGTCATCGTCTACGGCGATCACCGTCGCAGCTACCTTGAGTGTTATACAATCGAGGCCATCAACGAGGTGGATGACAAGATCGATGCCCTGCCGCGCGGCTCGATGGAGCGGCGCATGCTGCAGCGGCTCTTTCATGGCCAGTCTTTCCCCACATCAGTCGATGAAACCGGCCGTCTCGTGCTGCCGGCAAAGCTGCGCCAGAAAATCGGCCTCGACAAAGAGGCCTTTTTTATCGCCGCGGGTGACACCTTCCAGATCTGGGAGCCGGGCACCTATGAGGCCGAAGAAGCCGCCAAAACAGAAGCATGGCTCGATGAGCTGCCGGAGGATTTTGATCCGCTGGTCTTCTTGGATGCAAAGCAAGGGGAGTAGGTGATGGCTGCTGCGGCCACTTCTGATCAGTCTGCGCACCATGTCCCCGTTCTGCTGCCTGCAATTCTGAATGCTGTTGCCCCGGTGCAGGGCCGCTGGCTGGACGGCACATTCGGTGCCGGCGGCTATACACGCGGTCTGCTGGAGGCCGGGGCGGCTCAGGTCATTGCGGTTGACCGCGACCCTCTGGCTTTTGAACTGGCGGAAAGCTGGGCCGGAGACTACGGCGACCGGCTGATCCTGCAGCAGGGTGTGTTCTCAAAAATGGACAGCTTTGCGTCAGATCTCGAGGGCGTTGTGCTCGATCTGGGTGTGTCTTCGATGCAGATCGATACACCGGAGCGTGGCTTTTCATTCATGCGCGACGGGCCGCTCGATATGCGCATGAGCCAGGACGGTCTTTCTGCTGCTGATATTATCAACGAAGCTCCCGAAGAGACGATTGCTAATATTCTCTTTCAGTACGGGGAAGAGCGGGCAAGCCGGAGAATTGCAAAGGCCATTCTGCGCGAAAGGGCGCTCGAGCCCATCACCACCACCCTGCGTCTGGCAGGCATCATTGAAAGCTGTCTGCCTCGGGCAAAGCCCGGACAGTCACACCCTGCAACGCGGAGTTTTCAGGCGCTTCGGATCGCAGTCAATGATGAGTATGGTGAGTTGTTTCAGGGGCTTATGGCAGCGGAGCGGGTACTTGGGCCCGGCGGGTGGCTCGCTGTTGTCACCTTTCATTCCGTCGAGGACCGTATGGTAAAACGCTTCCTGACCGCCCGCGCCGGCGCAGGGGGCAATGCCAACAGGTTCGCGCCTGAAACTGAAAAAGTACCGCCGCAGTTCACCCTGTCGCAGCGCAAAGCGGTGTCGGCGGATGAGGCTGAGGTCGACGCCAACCCGCGCGCCCGGTCTGCCCGGCTGCGTGTGGCGCGGCGCACGGATGCGCCCGCCGGAGACATAGATGCAAAATCCATCGGCATGCCGGTGGTCAGAGAGGTTAAGTGATGCGGACGGTGTTTTATATCCTCACCACGCTCAGTGTGATCGGCCTTGCGTTCTGGGCCTACCGGGAGAATTACGCGACCCAGGGGGCGCTCGCAGAGACCCGCGGACTGCGCGAGGAAATCCGCGAGGCACATGAGCGCCTGACCGTTCTGCGCGCCGAATGGGCCTATCTTAACCGGCCCGACCGGTTGCGCGATCTGGCGGATATCAACTTTGACCGGCTGGGGCTGCTGCCGCTGCGGCCTGACCAGTTCGGGCACATTGATCAGGTCGCCTATCCGCCTGCGCCGGAACTGGAATTTACCGACGGGGTGGATGTATCGAACCTTGTGGACGGCGTTTCGCCGTCCGGGGTGACGCAATGATCCGCACGCCGCTCCGCCCCCTCGCACGGATCCTTGATGCGCGCCAGAAGGGCGAGAGCCCCGAGGCCATTGAGCGTGAAAACATACGCATCCGTCACGAACAGATGCGCGACCAGGCACGTCAGCGCGCAGAAGGTCGGTTGCTCGTGCTGGGGGTGTTTTTCCTCATGGCCTTTCTGGTGGTGGGCGCGCGTATGGGCATGATGGCCACCTCCGAGCCGCGCGAGCCCCGGGCGGAGGCGCCCGGATCGGTGATCCACGCCGCGCGTGCAGATATCGTGGACCGTAACGGCGCGTTGCTGGCGACTAATTTTGAAACACATGCGCTTTATGCGCAGCCACCGCAGATGATTGACCCGGCCCATGCAGCCCGCGAGCTTGCAAAGGTCTTCCCGGATCTGAAAGAACAGGATCTGCTGGAAGATTTCACCGGCAAGCGTAAGTTCCTGTGGATCAAAAAGAAAATCAGCCCCGAGCAGATGCAGGCCGTACATGAAATCGGCGACCCCGGTCTGATGTTCGGTGCGCGCGACATGCGGCTTTACCCCAACGGGCAGCTGGCAGCACATGTGCTGGGCGGGGCGGGGTTCGGCAAAGAGGGCGTCTCGGCGGCTGAAGTGATCGGTGTTGCGGGGGTCGAGAAATACTTTGATGATTATTTGCGGGACCCGGCCAATGCGCAGTTACAGCTGTCGCTTGATCTGACGGTTCAGGCGGCCGCCGAGCGGGTGCTTTACGGCGGTATGAAGCTGATGAATGCCAAGGGTGCCACATCAATCCTGATGGATGTGCACACCGGAGAGGTGATCAGCGTCGTATCCCTGCCGACGTTTGATCCCAATGCGCGACCGCGCCCGCTGGCCTCGGGTGATGCTTCTGATACGCCGCTTTTTAACCGGTCGGTGCAGGGGGTTTACGAGCTCGGATCGACCTTCAAGATATTTACCGTGGCTCAGGCGATGGATCTCGGGCTGGTGAACCCAGATACTGTCATCGACACCAAAGGACCGCTGCGCTGGGGCAAATTCCGGATCCGCGACTTCCGCAACTACGGCGACGAGATGTCGGTCACCAAGATTATCGTGAAAAGTTCCAACATCGGCACCGCGCGGCTCGCCATGGAAATCGGCGCGGCACGCCAGCGTGCCTTTCTCCAACGGCTTGGGATGCTGGACGCCACCGGGTTTGAGATTGTAGAGGCGGCCACAGGCAAGCCGCTTCTGCCGAAAAACTGGTCTGAAATCAGTGCGATGACGATTTCTTATGGTCACGGGCTCTCAACCTCACCCATGCATCTCGCGGCAGGCTACGCGGCGATTGCAAACGGCGGGCTCAAAGTGCAGCCGACGATCCTGAAACAGGACGGGCCGCGCAAAGGCGAACGGGTTTTCTCGGAACGCTCGTCGGCGGCGGCGCGGAAAATGTTGCGCAAGGTGGTGACCGAGGGCACGGCAAGTTTCGGCGAAGTGGCGGGCTATGCGGTAGGGGGCAAGACGGGCACCGCAGACAAACCGCGTCCTCAGGGTGGATATTATGATGATAAAGTCATTGCGACATTCGCCTCGATCTTTCCGGCACACGACCCGAAATACGTACTTATCGTCACGCTGGATGAGCCGGTCGACACCACCTCGGATGAGCCGCGACGCACAGCAGGCTGGACGGCGGTGCCGGTTGCAGCCGAAATGATCCGGCGCATCGCCCCGCTGCTGGGGCTCCGACCAACCGTTGAACCTGCTGAACTGACAGATATAACGCTTACTCAGAACTAACGCCGGGGCGGGGGCCATGCGCGAGACGTCAAAAAAGCTTTCATCTCTCGGTCTGACCGCCAGAAGCGGCCGGAACCCTGACATAACCGGTCTTGCCGTGGACAGCCGGGATGTGCGCGACGGATGTCTTTTCGCGGCGATGCCCGGGGTGATAACCCATGGCGCGCGTTTTATTGAAGCCGCCCTCAATCAGGGGGCCGTCGCAGTGCTCACCGATGCTGAGGGAGCGAGCCTCGCTGCCGATGTGCTGGCATCAGGCGAGTGCGCTGTTGTGGTCAGCCAGGCCCCGCGAGAGGCTCTGGCGCGCACAGCGTCGCTTTGGTTTGGTGCGCAGCCCGGGACCATGGTGGCTGTGACCGGCACCAACGGGAAAACCTCTGTTGCGAGTTTCGTCCGCCAGATATGGACGCTGCTCGGCCATCAGGCGATAAATCTCGGCACCACCGGGGTCGAAGGAGCCTGGACCGCGCCACTTGCCCATACAACACCTGAGCCGATCACGCTGCACCGAGCGCTGGCGGTGGCAGTGGCCCATGGCGTGACCCATGCCGCGATGGAGGCTTCCTCGCATGGTCTTGATCAGCGCCGGCTGGATGGTGTCACGCTGAAAGCTGCAGGGTTCACCAACTTCACACAGGATCATCTCGATTATCACTCCAGCTTTGAAGATTACTTCGACGCAAAGGCCGGGCTTTTCGCCCGTGTACTGCCGGAAGATGCGCATGCGGTCATCCATATTGAGGAAGAACGCGGCACGGATATGGCAGCGATCGCCACGGCGCGTCACTGTCCGGTGATCAGCGTCGGGCGCCAGATCGGTGATCTGCATATGGGTCAGGTCCAGGTGGATCCGACCGGACAGACGGTGGCCTTCCGGTATCTGGGCGAGACCTTTGTGCGCCGCCTGCCGCTCATCGGGGATTTTCAGGCCGAGAATGTCATGGTTGCCGCGGGGCTTGCAATCGCCTGCGGTGATGCGCCTGCGGCGGTCTTTGACACCTTTGAGAGCCTCACAACTGTGCGCGGACGGATGCAGCTTGCAGCAACGCGCGAAAACGGGGCTGCGGTTTTTGTTGATTACGCCCATACACCTGATGCGGTCGCGACCGCGCTGCAGGCGTTGCGCCCCCATGTGCTGGGGCGTCTGATTGCAATTATCGGTGCGGGCGGCGACCGCGATGCAACCAAGCGCCCGCTGATGGGGCAGGCAGCAACCGATCACGCGGATCTCGTGATCGTCACCGACGACAACCCCCGCTCGGAAGATCCCGCAACGATCCGTGCGGCGGTGCTGCTGGGCGCGCCGGATGCGCTCGAAGTGGGCGACCGGGCCGAGGCAATCCTGCGCGGTGTCGATGCGCTGGGGCCCGGGGATGCACTGCTCATCGCCGGGAAGGGGCATGAGACCGGGCAGATTGTCGGTGATGATATTCTCCCCTTCGATGATGCCGAACAGGCCAGTGTCGCCGTTTCCGCTCTCGACGGGCGGTTCGCGTGACGCTCTGGACCTCTGCTGAGGCGGCGGCGGCCACCGGCGGGCGGGCCACCACGGCCTGGTCTGCCAGCGGCGTGTCGATCGATACACGCACACTGAACCCCGGTGATCTCTTCGTGGCGCTCACAGATGTGCGCGATGGCCATGAATTTGTGGTGCAGGCGCTGGAGAGAGGTGCGGCCGCGGCGCTGGTATCGCATGTGCCGGAGGGGGTGCAGGAAGATGCGCCGCTCCTCGTGGTGGGGGATGTGCTTGCCGGGCTGCAGGCGCTCGGACAGGCCGGGCGCGCGCGGATGCGGGGCCGGGTGGTCGGTGTAACCGGCAGCGTCGGCAAGACCTCGACCAAAGAGATGCTGCTTGCCATGTGCGCCGATCAGGGCAGGACCCACGCGTCGGTCGCAAGCTATAACAACCACTGGGGCGTGCCGCTGACGCTGGCACGAATGCCTGCAGACACCGAATTCGCGATCATTGAGATCGGCATGAACCACCCCGGCGAGATCGCACCGCTCGCGAAAATGGCGCAGCCGCATGTGGCGCTGATCACCACGGTGGCCGCCGCCCATCTGGAGGCTTTTAACGATATCACCGGGATCGCCGTCGAAAAGGCGTCGATCTTAGAGGGCGTCGTGCCGAACGGGATCGCGGTGCTGAACGCGGACGTCGAGACATCTGCCATTCTGATGGCCAAAGCCCGGGACTGCAAACTGCGTGACATCAGCTTTGGTGAGCACGGCTATGATTTTCAGCTGAAAAAAGCGGTTGTACAGGGTGAAACAACCGTCGTGCAGGCACAGATGGGCATGGAGCCGCTGCTCTTTAAGCTTTCCACGCCGGGGCGGCATTTTGCGATGAACGCACTTGGCGCGCTGGCGGTCATGGCGGCCCTGCGTGCTGATATGGCGCTTGCGGTCGCCTCGATCGGGCGCTGGCGGCCTTACAAAGGCCGGGGGCAACGCGAGCGCATCTGTCTTGATCCGGTCGACACCCGGCTGACGCTGGATCTGATCGACGACAGCTACAATGCCAACCCGACCTCTATGGGGGCCGCGCTGGAAGTGCTGGGCGCTGCGGAGGTTCAGAACGATATCGGGCGTGTCTCGAAAGGACGGCGCATCGCCTATCTGGGCGATATGAAAGAGCTCGGGCCTGACGAAATCGCTCTGCATGCCGGGATTGCACATCTGGACGCCGTGAAAGAGATCGACGTGATCCACTGCATCGGGCCGCTGATGCGGTCGCTCTGGGATCTGTTGCCCGAGGCACGCCGTGGAGAGTGGTTTGAGACTTCAGCTGACGCGCTGCCGCGCCTGAAACGGCATCTGGACAGCGGCGATGTGGTGCTGGCCAAAGGATCACTGAGCATGAAACTGGGCCTCATCGTTGACGCCATCCGCAAAATGGGACATGCCCCGCTGGACGTGGAATAGGAAAATGCCATGCTGTACTGGTTGACGCTGCTGTCGGACGGAGGGGATTTCTTCAACCTCTTCCGGTATATCACGTTCCGCGCGGGCGGGGCGTTTATGACGGCACTTGTCTTCGGGTTCCTCTTTGGCAAGCCGCTGATCGGGGTGCTGCGCAAGCGCCAGGGCAAAGGCCAGCCCATTCGCGATGACGGCCCCGAGGGGCATTTCGCAAAGGCCGGCACACCTACAATGGGCGGGCTGCTGATCATCGGCGCGCTGCTCACATCCACGCTGCTCTGGGCGCGGCTGGACAACCCTTTCATCTGGATTGTGCTCTTTGTCACCGTGTCTTTCGCGCTGATCGGGTTTCTCGACGATTACGCCAAAGTGTCCAAACAGACGACCTCGGGCGTATCCGGCAAAATGCGTCTGGCCATCGGTTTTGCGATCTCTGCCACAGCCGCCATTCTGGCCGCGCGCTATCATCCGGAGGCCCTGCAGAACCGTCTTGCGCTGCCGGTGTTCAAGGATACGCTGATCAATCTCGGCTTTCTTTTCGTACCATTCGCGATGATCGTTATCGTCGGGTCGGCGAACGCGGTGAACCTTACCGACGGGCTCGACGGGCTTGCGATTATGCCGGTGATGATTGCCGCAGGTACGCTGGGTGTCATCGCCTATGCGGTGGGCCGGGTCGACTTCACCGAATATCTCGATGTGCATTACGTGGCCGGCACCGGTGAGATCCTGATATTTACGGCGGGGATTTTTGGCGGGGGGCTGGGATTTTTATGGTACAACGCGCCACCGGCCGCTGTCTTTATGGGCGACACCGGCAGCCTTGCTCTGGGCGGTGCGCTGGGAGCTATTGCTGTCTCTACAAAACACGAAATCGTTCTGGCCATCGTTGGCGGGCTCTTTGTGGTCGAAGCGCTGAGCGTGATCATTCAGGTGCTCTATTTCAAAAAGACCGGCAAGCGGGTCTTTCTGATGGCGCCCATCCACCACCACTATGAAAAGAAGGGCTGGGCGGAGAGCACCATCGTGATCCGCTTCTGGATCATTTCGCTCATTCTCGCGATGATCGGTCTGGCCACGCTTAAGGTACGGTAATGCCTCATGCGGAGCTGAAATATTCTGACAGCCTGGCACTTGATGCACCTGCCATCCTCGCTGAGGTTGAACATATAATTCTGCAACACGATGCGGGTTCCGGGGAGTGTAAGGGCCGCGCATACCCCTGCGCGCAGACGCATCACATCCATCTGCTGCTGAGCATTACGATGCTGGAAAAGCCGCACCGCGACGACGTTTTCACGCAGGCACTGATGGCCGATATCGAAGCGGCGGTGAAGGCGCGCATTCATACCAGCTGCTTTTTCTCCTTTGGCCTCGACTACAGCCGCGGTGCCTATATCACCAACACACATAAGGTGCCCGGATGATCCCGGTCACGGGCCTTGAAGGCGCGCAGGTCGCCGTTCTGGGCCTGGGGCGTTCGGGGCTGAGTGCCGCACGCGCTCTGGCTGCCGGTGGGGCGGAACCTTTGTGCTGGGACGACAACGGGGACGCGCGCGCGCGCGCCGAAGCCGAAGGGTTCACCTGCCGCGCCTTCCGCTCGGTACAGGATTTTGATGCCGTCACCCGGCTCATCGTCAGCCCCGGCATCCCGCATCTCTATCCTGAACCGAATCCTGTGATCGCTGCGGCGCTCGCAGCAGGGGTGCCGGTGGATAATGACATCGGGCTGTTCTTTCAGTCGTTTGCGACCAGCGACTGGCACCGGTTTGACACCAGCCCGCGGGTGATTGCGGTGACCGGATCCAATGGTAAATCGACCACCTCCGCACTCATTCATCATGTTCTCTCAGCCTCCGGGCGGCCCTGCCAGCTTGCCGGGAACATCGGACGCGGCGTTCTCGATATTGATCTGCCGCATGACGGCGAGGTCGTGGTGCTGGAGCTTTCCAGCTACCAGACAGAGCTTGCGCGCAGTCTCACACCGGACATCGCGGTCTTCACCAATCTTTCACCGGATCATCTTGACCGGCATGGTGGCATGGGCGGCTACTTCGCGGCCAAGAGGCGGCTTTTTGCGGAGGGCGGGCCGGACCGGGCGGTGATTGGCGTCGATGAGGCCGAGGGCCGGTTTCTGGCCGGGCAGTTGTCTGAAGGTCGCGGTGATGACCGGGTAATCCGGGTGTCGGTCGAGCGCAAACTCACCGGCCCGGGCTGGCAGGTCTTTGCCCGCAAAGGTTTCCTCGCAGAGTATCGCAAGGAGCGTCAGGTGGCATCCGTTGACCTGCGCGGCATTGCGGGGCTGCCGGGATCGCATAACCACCAGAATGCCTGTGCTGCATGGGCGGCATGCCGGGCGCTGGGTCTGGCGCCCAAAGTCATCGAGGCGGGCTTTCACAGCTATCCCGGGTTGCCGCACCGAAGCCAGCTTGTGGGCGAGGTGCGCGGGGTGCGGTTTGTGAACGACAGCAAAGCGACCAATGTGGATGCCGCCGCACATGCGCTCGCCGCGTTTGACAGTGTGCGGTGGATCTGCGGCGGGCTGGAAAAAGAGGGTGGTCTGTCCGGACTGTCGGCTGCTGCGGGGTCCGTGCGCCGTGCCTACGTCATCGGACGGGAAGCTGCCGGATTTGCACTGCAGCTGTCGGTGGATGCTGAGGTCTGCACGACAATGGAAGCGGCCGTGCGGCGTGCTGTTGAGGACGCGGAACCCGGCGACGTGGTTCTGCTGGCCCCTGCGGCTGCAAGCTTTGATCAGTACGACAACTTCGAGCAGCGCGGTGATGATTTTGTGGCAGAGGTGTCAAAGTATCTCTGAGGTGCGGGTCCGGCAGGACCGGGGCGTTCCCGCGAAGAGTGTAACGCGTCAGGTGCCGCGTTACTTCGCGCGGGCGGCGGCCATGGCTGAGGCCCAGGCCCACTGAAAATTGTACCCGCCGAGCCATCCCGTGACGTCCACCGCCTCGCCGATGAAGTAAAGTCCGGGAATATCTTTGGCCGCCATGGTCTGTGAGGAGAGTTCATCTGTACTGATGCCGCCCAGCGTGACTTCAGCCTTTCGGTAGCCTTCAGTGCCCGAGGGGAGCATCTCCCAGTTTCCCAGCCGGTCGGCAAGATCCTGCAACTGCGCGTCGGACTGGTCCGCAAGATTTCCGGCAAGCCCGAACTCTGTCGCGATATGATCTGCGAGCCGCGCCGGATAATGCTGTGCGAGTTCTGTGACGAGCTTTCGCCTGCCCGACTGCTGACGCTGCGCGCGCAGCGCCTCTGACAGGGTATTCTCGGGATCCAGACTGAGCATCACCGGTTCGCCTTCACGCCAGTAGCTTGACGCCTGAAGAACGGCAGGCCCGGAAAGGCCCCGGTGCGTGAAAAGCAAAGCCTCATCAAAGGCGGTCCCGCCCGCGCTTATCCGGGCAGGTGCTGCGACCCCGGCGAGATGTGCAAAGCGTCCTTCGGGAAAGGTAAAGGGAACCAGCGCAGGCCGGGTATCAGTAACCCGCAGGCCGAACCGGCGGGCGACATCATAGGCAAGACCGGTGGCGCCCATTTTCGGAATGGATTTGCCTCCGGTCGCGATGACGAGGTTTTTCGCTGTGACCTGCGTCGTTCTGCCCTCGCGGGTCATGGCAAAGGTGAACCCGTCCGGCCCCTTTGCAAAGTCCCGGGCAGTCGTCTGCAAATTGAGTATCGCGCCGTTTTTCTGCATCAGATCCAGCAGCATGGCGATGATTTCTTTTGCAGAGCCATCGCAGAAGAGCTGGCCCAGCGTTTTTTCGTGCCAGGCGATGCCGTACTGATCCACAAGGCTGATGAAATCCCACTGGGTATATCGGGCCAGTGCAGATTTGGCGAAATGCGGGTTTTCGGACAGAAATGACTGTGCATCACAGTACATATTGGTGAAATTGCACCTGCCGCCGCCGGAGATCCGGATCTTTTCGCCCGGCGCCTGCGCGTGATCGATCACGAGCACACGTCCCGGAGTGTGGGCCGCGCACATCATACCGGCCGCGCCGGCACCGATGATGGCTGTATCTGTTCGCATCGCAGCCCATTGGCCCGAAAACCGCGCAAAGACAAGGGTTCAGGCTGGCGCGACAGGTGAATTCGCGTTATTGTCGCACCAGCAGACCCCGGAAAGGGGCGCATCGAGGCAGTGTAAACTTCAAGGCAGGCCCCTATGACGGAAATGGTCTATGGCGCAGTACCGGTTCGCGATGGCGAGCCGATCCTCCCGAAATGGTGGCGGACCGTCGATAAATGGACAATGTCCTGCATCCTGATCCTGTTCGCGATCGGGCTGTTACTCGGGCTTGCCGCGTCACCCCCGCTGGCGGCAAAAAACGGGTTTGAACCCTTTCATTACGTGCAGCGACAGGCGTTTTTCGGCACTGTCGCGCTGCTGGCGATGATGATCACATCGATGATGTCGCCGCTTCTCGTGCGCCGGCTCGCGGTCCTGGGGTTTCTGGTGGCTTTCGTGGCGATGGCGCTGCTGCCGTTTTTCGGCACGGATTTCGGCAAAGGTGCCGTGCGCTGGTACGGGCTCGGATTTGCGTCGCTGCAACCGTCGGAGTTTCTCAAACCGGGCTTTGTCGTCGTTGCGGCCTGGCTGATGGCCGCTTCTGCTGATCTTAACGGGCCGCCGGGAAAAACATGGTCTTTTGCGCTGTGTATCTCGATCGTGCTGATGCTGGCGCTGCAGCCTGACTTTGGTCAGGCCTGTCTGGTGCTCTTCGCCTGGGGTGTCATGTATTTCGTGGCGGGTGCGCCGATGGTGCTGCTTGTGGGTATGGCGATGCTGGCCATTTTCGGGGGCACGATTGCCTATTCGAATTCCGAGCATTTCGCCCGTCGCATCGACGGGTTTCTGAGCGCGGATATCGACCCCACGACACAGCTTGGCTATGCCGCCAATGCCATCCGCGAGGGCGGGCTTTTCGGTGTCGGTGTGGGCGAAGGGCAGGTGAAATGGTCGCTGCCCGATGCCCATACCGATTTCATCATTGCTGTGGCCGCCGAGGAATACGGGCTGATCATCGTGCTGGTGATCATCGCGCTATATACGACCGTGGTGGTACGCTCTCTGATGCGGCTGGTGCGCGAGCGTGATCCGTTTATCCGCCTCGCCGGCACCGGGCTGGCCTGTACGCTCGGTGTGCAGGCGATGATTAATATGGGGGTCGCGGTCCGGCTCCTGCCGGCCAAGGGCATGACACTCCCCTTCGTGAGCTACGGCGGCTCTTCGGTGATCGCCTCGGGCATCGCGGTGGGCATGCTGCTGGCCTTCACGCGGACCCGGCCACAGGGCGGCATCAGCGATCTGCTGACCCGCGGGCGCTCAGGATGAGTTCGGCGCCGCTTCTCGTGATCGCAGCCGGCGGCACCGGCGGGCATATGTTTCCTGCTCAGGCTCTGGCCGAGGCGATGCTGGCCCGTGGCTGGCGAGTGAAGCTCTCCACAGATGCCCGTGGCGCGCGCTACACCGGCGCCTTTCCCGACGGCACAGAGATTGAGGAGATCAGCAGTGCCACCTTCTCGCGCGGCGGTCCTGCGGCCAGAGCTGCGGCCCCTTTCCGGATCGGTACGGGTGTTCTGGGCGCGCTTATGGCCTTCCGCAGGGACAGGCCGGCGGTTGTCGTGGGCTTTGGCGGCTATCCGACAATCCCGGCTATGGCCGCGGCCTTTCTGATGAAACTGCCGCGCATGATCCACGAGCAGAATGGTATTCTGGGGCGCGTGAACACGGCCTTTGCCACGCGGGTGGATGCGATTGCCTGCGGGACATGGCCCACAGACCTGCCAGAGGGCGTCGTGGGCGAGCATACCGGCAACCCGGTGCGGCGCGCGGTGCTCGACCGGTCGGAGGCGGGGTATATTTCGCCCGGCGATTACCCGATGGAACTGCTGGTTATCGGCGGCAGCCAGGGCGCGCGCATTCTCAGCGATGTGGTGCCGCCTGCTGTGGCCGAGCTGCCGATGCGCATCCTCGACAACATCCGGGTGAGCCATCAGGCCCGCGAGGAAGATCAGGAGCGGGTCGCGAAATACTATGCTGACAACGGAATCAAAGCTGAGGTGCAGCCCTTTTTCAAAGATGTCCCGCGGCGGATGTCAGAAGCGCAGCTGGTGATCAGCCGGGCGGGGGCGTCATCTGTGGCGGATATCTCTGTCATCGGACGGCCGTCGATCCTGATCCCCTTTGCTGCCGCTACCGGAGATCACCAGACGGCCAATGCGCGCGGCCTCGTGGAGGCCGGGGCCGCGATCATGGTGCCGGAATCCAAAGCCAACGTCGCGGCACTGGCCGAAATGATCGCCTCTGTACTGGACAATCCGGAGGGTGCGATGCAAATGGCCCGCTCGGCCGCGAAATTCGGAAAACCCGAGGCGACCGAACTGCTGGCAGGGATGGTCGAGCGGCTGGCAGGAAAGGAATTTGAGACATGAGTGCAGCAACTAAACTGCCCGGTGACGTGGGCCCCATTCATTTCGTCGGCATCGGCGGGATCGGCATGTCGGGCATCGCAGAGGTTCTGCTGAACCACGGCTACCGTGTGCAGGGATCAGATCTGAAATCCTCGCCGATCACCGAGCGGCTCGCGGGCCTTGGCGCACATATTTTTGAGGGCCAGAAGGCGGAGAATGTCGCAAACGCTGAGGTCGTCGTGATCTCGAGCGCTATCAAAACCGGCAATCCGGAGCTGGATGCCGCCCGCGCGCAGGGTCTGCCGGTGGTGCGCCGTGCAGAAATGCTGGCCGAGCTGATGCGGCTGAAATCCAATGTCGCTGTGGCCGGCACTCACGGAAAAACGACCACCACCACCATGGTTGCCACACTGCTCGATGCGGGAGATTTCGACCCCACCGTGATCAACGGCGGGATCATTCACGCATACGGCTCCAACGCGCGGGCCGGCGAGGGCGAGTGGATGGTCGTGGAAGCCGATGAAAGCGACGGCACGTTCAACAGGCTGCCCGCCACCATTGCGATCATTACCAATATCGACCCCGAGCATATGGAGCACTGGGGCACCGAAGAAGCCCTGCACCAGGGATTTTACGATTTCGTCTCCAACATTCCGTTCTATGGCGTCGCGGTCTGCTGCACCGATGACCCTGATGTACAGGCGCTGGTGGGGCGGATCACTGATCGTCGCGTTGTGACTTACGGGTTCAACGCCCAGGCGGATGTGCGGGCGGTCAATCTTACCTACAGGGCAGGGGTTGCGCATTTCGATGTGGCGCTGCAGGCCGAAGGCATCGTCATCGAGGGCTGCAGCCTGCCGATGCCGGGAGATCACAACGTCTCCAACGCGCTTTCTGCAATCGCTGTCGCCCGCCATCTCGGCATGAAGGCCGAGCAGATTAAGACCGCATTAGCCGCGTTCGGCGGCGTTAACAGGCGCTTTACCCGGGTGGGTGAAATTGACGGCGTGACAATCATCGATGACTACGGACACCATCCTGTCGAGATCACGGCTGTGCTGAAAGCCGCCCGTCATGCGACGGAGGGCCGGGTGATCGCTGTGCACCAGCCGCACCGGTATTCAAGGCTCTCCGGACTCTTTGACGACTTCTGCGCCTGTTTCAACGATGCGGATGTGGTGGGCATCGCAGATGTTTTCGCCGCCGGCGAGGACCCGGTGGACGGATACGGGCGCGACGATCTGGTGGCAGGTCTCATCCGTCACGGGCACCGGCATGCACGCGCGGTCGTTGATGAAGATGATCTGGAGCGCCTCGTGCGTGAACAGGCGCGGCCCGGCGATATGGTCGTCTGTCTCGGAGCCGGTACGATCAGCGCCTGGGCCAATGCCCTGCCGGAGCGGCTGAAGAAAAAGGTGGCATAGCGCGGGTATGAAACTGATTGCCATCATGGCCGGGTTGTCTGCCACCAGTGGGGTAATCGGTCTGTTGACGGGTAAGCGAATGAGTGGATATGCGCTGGCCGGGACGGTGTTCGCACTGATCGTGGCAAGCGTCGGTATCGCCTTGTTTGTCGCGCGCGGCGGAGGGAACGACAACATTGTCGGCGCATTTGTCCTTTACGTTTATCTGCTGCCCGCAGTCGCCGGATTTGCGACCGGTGCCACCGTTTCGAAAATCAGATCTTACTAGGGAGAAAGTCATGTTGCTCTGGGTCTGTATTGCATGGGTTCTCGCCTCGGCGGCGGTCGCGATGCTGCCGATGCGACTGCAATATGTGCCGGGCATTGCCCTCCTGCTGATGGCGCCGGTGCTGATTGTGCTGGCCGGAGTTACCTGGAACTGGTGGGTTGCGGGTTTTGCGCTCTTTGCCTTCGTGTCGATGTTCCGCAATCCCCTGCGTTATTTTCTTGCCCGGGCACGGGGCGAACGACCGGAGATCCCCCGATGAGCACCCCTTTGATCCTCGCCGCTTTCTGGGCACTGATTGCCAATGTCCTCGCAATGACGCCGAGCCGGGACCACCACTGGCGCAATGCCTATATTCTGATCGCCGTTGGCATCCCCATCGTCGGTCTTGTGACATGGGCGCATGGTCCGTGGATCGGTATGCTGGTGATGGTCGCCGGCATGTCGGTCCTGCGATGGCCGGTGATTTATCTTGGTCGCTGGATCAGGCGCATCACGCTGCGCTGAGAGGGGCCCGATGACTGACATGCCACAGGTGCGCGGGCGGCTGACGCCGGACCGGACGCTGAGTGATCTGACATGGCTGCGTGTGGGTGGCCCTGCCGACTGGCTCTTTCAGCCCGCGGACGAGGAAGATCTCTGTGCCTTTCTGGCAGCCCTGCCGCCGGAGGTGCCGGTGTTTCCGATGGGAGTGGGCTCCAATCTGATCGTGCGCGATGGCGGCCTGCGGGCTGTGGTGATCCGACTTGGCCGCGGGTTCAATGCGATTGACTGCGCGGGAACGCAGGTCACGGCAGGGGCGGCGGCCCTTGATGCACATGTCGCGCGGCGCGCGGCAGACGCCGGGATTGATCTGACATTTCTGCGCACCATTCCCGGCAGTATCGGCGGCGCCGTACGCATGAACGCGGGCTGCTACGGAAGCTATACGGCGGACGTGCTTGTAGAGGTGCGGGCCGTTACGAGGTCCGGCGAAGCGATCAGGATACCCGCATCTGACCTTCAGCTTGCTTACCGCCAGAGCGTGCTGCCGGACGGGGCCGTGCTCACGGCTGCTGTTTTTGAGGCACCCCGGGAGGATCCCGCCAGGCTGCACGCACGCATGGAAGACCAG
Source organism: Roseobacter ponti (assembly GCF_012932215.1). Lineage (GTDB taxonomy): Bacteria > Pseudomonadota > Alphaproteobacteria > Rhodobacterales > Rhodobacteraceae > Roseobacter > Roseobacter ponti. Next base: position 1,302,428 of record NZ_CP048788.1, read on the forward strand.
CTGGCACAACGCAACGCGTCCCAGCCCGTGAAAGACCGCAGTGCAGGATCCACATTCCGCAATCCGGCAGGGTTTTCATCGACCGGGCGGGCGGATGACGTTCATGATCTAAAGGCCTGGAAGGTGATTGACGACGCCGGCATGCGGGGCGCCCGGCGTGGCGGCGCACAGATGAGCGAAAAGCATTCAAACTTCCTGATCAATACCGGCGATGCCACAGCGGCGGATCTTGAAGGATTGGGCGAGGACGTGCGAAAAAAGGTTTACGCCCAAAGCGGTATCACGCTAGAATGGGAAATCATGCGGGTCGGCGAAACTTAACGGCAATTTAACCATAATTCGCCACCCTCGGATGCACGGATAAAAGACGGTGAACCGGCGCAAAGCCGGAGCTTATAAAACAAAACGGACCGAAATGGTCCACCAGAGGCACCAAGGTGGGTAAGTCGAGCAGGACACCCCCGAAAGTGGCAGTATTGATGGGCGGACCTTCGGCTGAGCGCGAAGTGTCTTTGTCCAGCGGGCAGGCCTGCGCTGACGCTTTGCGGGAAGAAGGATACGAGGTGGTCGCAGTTGATGCGGGCCGCGATCTGTGTGCCGTTCTGCAGGATATTCAACCCGATGCGGTGCTGAACTGTCTGCATGGCCGCTGGGGCGAGGATGGCTGTGTTCAGGGTCTGCTGGAGTGGATGGGCATTCCCTATTCACACTCCGGTGTGCTGGCCTCGGCCCTCGCCATGGATAAACAGCGCAGCAAGGATGCTTTTGTTGCCGCCGGGCTGCCGGTGGTGCAGAGCTTCATCGCATCGCGCGACGCGGTGCGCGCAGGTCACGTCATGGATCCTCCTTACGTGGTCAAGCCCAATAACGAAGGCTCCTCGGTCGGAATCTATCTGGTGCATGAAGCGAGCAACGGCCCGCCTGATCTTGCCGCCGATATGCCCGATGAGGTCATGGTAGAGGCTTTCGCACCCGGACGCGAGCTGACCACCACGGTGATCGGCGACCGCGCTCTGGTGGTCACCGATATCCTGACCGACGGCTGGTATGATTACGACGCCAAATACAAACCCGGCGGGTCGCGCCATGTCGTGCCCGCAGAGATCCCCGAAGAGATCACCGCTCTTTGTCTCGATTATGCGCTGCGCGCTCACAGGGTTCTGGGATGCCGTGGTGTCAGCCGCACGGATTTCCGCTGGGACGAGAGCCGTGGCGCGGACGGGCTGATCCTGCTGGAGACGAACACGCAACCGGGCATGACCGCGACCTCGCTCTCGCCTGAACAGGCGCAGGCCTGTGGGATGAGTTTCGGCGCGCTCTGTGCCTGGATGGTGGAGGACGCCTCATGCGCGCGCTGAGTTTCCGGGGTAAAAGCAGCACGGCCTGTGATCCGGCGCCCTCGCGATGGTCCTGGCGGATGCAGCGTCTGATGCTGACACCGGCCTTTCGACTGATGCTGCGCGCGGGCCTGCCGATGGCGCTGACATTTACCGCCGGCACGGTCTGGCTTTCGGATGAAACACGGCGCGAGGCGATCCGCGAAACGGTATCCGAGGCAAAAGCCGCCTTTGAGACCCGCCCGGAGTTCATGGTGCGCCTGATGGCAATTGACGGGGCAGGCGACGCGCTTGCGGCGGATATCCGCGAGGTGGTGCCGCTCGGCTTTCCGATCAGCTCATTTGACCTCGACCTTAAATCCATCCGGGCGACGATCTCTGATCTTCCCCCGGTGAGGAGCGCAACCGTGCGCATCCGGCCGGGTGGTATTCTGCAGGTGGACGTCGTGCCGCGCAGGCCTGTGGTGGTATGGCGCCGTCCCGGGGGCCTGAACATGGTCGATGTGGACGGGGTTCTGGTTGATACGCTGGCCGCCCGCATGGACCGGCCTGATCTGCCGCTGATTGCAGGAGCCGGGGCGCAGAAGCATGTCAAAGAAGCGCTCGAGCTTTATCGGGCTGCGGCACCGCTGGGCGGGCGTTTGCGCGGGATCGTGCGCATGGGCGATCGCCGGTGGGACGTGGTTCTCGACCGGGGGCAGCGCATACTGCTGCCCGAAACCGACGCTGTTGGCGCGCTTGACCGGGTGATTGCAATGGACGGCGTCCAGGACGTGCTGGCACGCGATATACGGCGGATCGATCTGCGGCTGGGACAGCGGCCGACAGTACAGATGAGCAGGGCAGCCACCGGGACCTGGTGGGAGATGCGGGAAGTGTCAGGGCAGTAGAATGAGCGACTTATACGACAATCAGCGGCAGATGAGACAGATGCGCAAGGCCGCGATGCAGCGCGGCGTAGTGGCGATCCTGGATGTGGGCAGCTCCAAGATTTCCTGTCTGGTGCTGCGCTTTGACGGCACCGGTCCGCTGGGCGATGAAGGTGAGATCGGATCGCTTGCCGGGCAGTCGGGGTTCCGGGTGATTGGTGCCGCCACGACCCGCTCACGCGGTGTGAAATTCGGTGAGGTCTGTGCGATGCAGGAGACCGAGCGCGCGATCCGCACGGCGCTGCAGGGTGCGCAGAAGATGGCCGGCATCCGCGTAGATCATGTGATCGCCTGTTTTGCAGGTGCCGAGCCGCGCTCCTACGGGCTTGATGCCGCTCTGCCGCTCGAAGGCGAAGCGGTCGGGGAGCAGGACGTGGCGCGTGTTCTCGCCGCCTGTGATGTGCCGGATTACGGACCGGGCCGCGAAGTGCTGCATGCCCAGCCGGTCAACTTCGCGATTGATCATCGTTCGGGTCTCGTCGACCCGCGCGGACAGCTCGGCACCATGTTGTCGGTGGATATGCATATGCTCACCGTAGACGGGCAGGCGGTGCAGCATCTGGCACATTGCATCAAACGGTGTGATCTGGAACTCGCCGGGATCGCCTCCTCGGCGTATGTCAGCGGGTATTCCTCGCTCGTGGAGGATGAACAGGAGCTGGGTGCGGCCTGTATCGACCTTGGCGGTGGCACCACCGGCGTGTCGATTTTCATCAAGAAACACATGATTTACGCCGATACCGTAAGGATGGGGGGCGATCACGTGACCTCCGATATCTCGATGGGTCTGCAGATCCCGATGGCCAATGCCGAACGGATCAAGACGTTTTACGGTGGCGTGCATGCCACGGGCGTGGACGACCGCGAAATGATTGAGATCGGCGGGGACACGGGTGATTTTGAACACGACCGCCGCACCGTCAGCCGCGCTGAGGTGATCGGGATTATGCGTCCGCGTGTTGAGGAAATTCTGGAAGAAGTGCGCGCACGACTTGATGCGGCAGGCTTTGATCACCTTCCGAGCCAGCAGATCGTGCTGACCGGCGGCGGCAGCCAGATCCCCGGGCTTGATGGTCTGGCGAGCCGGATACTCGGACAGCAGGTGCGGCTGGGCCGGCCTCTGCGCGTGCACGGGTTGCCGCAGGCGGCTACCGGTCCGGGTTTTGCCTCGGTGGTCGGGCTGTCGCTTTTCGCCGCGCACCCGCAGGACGAATGGTGGGATTTCGACATCCCTGCCGAGGGCTATCCGAACCGGTCGCTGAAACGGGCGGTAAGATGGTTTCGGGACAACTGGTGAGGGTGGTCGTTTCCGATACGTGTCCGATCGCAGCAATCGTGGCGAAAGAATCGGGTGACGCCATACGTCCCGCATGATAAGTTATCCACAAGACCCGACAGAGGTCTCAAGGCGATCGAGCAGGCGCCCTTAACCGATGAATCACCCGACCGTCCGGCACAGCTTCTGCGCCGTTCCCGGTGGGGTTGTGTCACGTTCCAGGTGTTGCGCTTTGATTTTGCGCAACATCTTGCCGATAGCCCCGCTGCCAGGCTCTCAACGCCCGATTGCCCCCTACATTTTGTGTCATTTTTGCGTTTTTTGCGTGACCCTGGGGTCGGCAACGGATAAAGTCGTCACGGAACAGGACCGGAAAAATACCCGTGAATGCGGGTTTTCAGCACAGGCGGATTTAACAATGACACTTACTCTTTCGATGCCCGGACAGGCAGATCTGAAACCCCGTATCACCGTGTTTGGTGTGGGCGGTGCCGGCGGGAACGCCGTCAACAATATGATCGAGAAAGAGCTGGATGGTGTTGAGTTCGTTGTCGCCAACACCGACGCACAGGCGCTGCAGCAGGCGCGCGCGGAAAACCGCGTGCAGCTTGGCGTGAAGGTGACGGAAGGGCTGGGCGCAGGCGCCCGCGCATCCGTCGGCGCCGCAGCCGCAGAAGAAAGCATCGAAGAGATCGTGGACCATCTGGCAGGCGCACATATGTGCTTTATCACCGCCGGCATGGGCGGTGGCACCGGAACTGGTGCTGCACCGATCATTGCACAGGCCGCGCGCGAACTTGGCGTTCTGACCGTCGGCGTGGTGACCAAGCCCTTCCAGTTTGAGGGTGCCAAGCGCATGCGCCAGGCCGAAGACGGTGTCGAGGCACTGCAGAAGGTCGTCGATACGCTGATCATCATTCCCAACCAGAACCTGTTCCGTCTGGCCAATGAAAAAACCACCTTTACCGAAGCCTTCTCGATGGCGGACGATGTGCTCTACCAGGGTGTCAAAGGTGTCACGGATCTGATGGTACGCCCGGGTCTGATCAACCTCGACTTTGCTGATGTACGCGCCGTTATGGACGAGATGGGCAAGGCGATGATGGGCACCGGCGAAGCGGATGGCGAAGATCGCGCAGTACAGGCGGCCGAAAAGGCCATTGCCAACCCGCTGCTTGATGAAATCAGCCTGCGCGGCGCCAAGGGCGTTCTTATCAACATCACCGGCGGGCACGATCTTACGCTCTTTGAGCTGGATGAGGCAGCCAACCGGATCCGTGAAGAGGTGGACCCGGAAGCAAACATCATCGTGGGTTCCACACTCGACACCGACATGGGCGGTCTGATGCGGGTCAGCGTTGTTGCCACCGGCATCGACGCCGCAGATGTGAACGCCGATATGCCGGTGCCGCGCCGGTCGCTTTCCGAACCGCTGCGCCAGCCTGCTGCTGTCGAAGAAGAGGTGGCACCCGCAGCAGTGGCCGCCGAGGCAGAGCCGCAGCCCGAAGTCGTTGCGCGCGAAACCGACGAGCCGGGTCTTTTTGAAACCCTCGACGTGGAGCAGGCCGCGGCCTCCGATATGGCCGAGGATATCTTTGCCGATGACACGCAGCAGGCCGCAGACGACCTGCCGCCGCCCGCGTATCAGCCTCAGGTCGCAGCGTTCGAGCCGCGCCGCGATGTGCCCGAAGCACAGGCCGAAGCATTTGTTGCACCGCGCGCACCGGCCCCCGGCACGCCGTCACCGGAAGCACTGGCCCGTCTGCGTGCCGCTGCCGAAAAGGCCGCACCACAAACCGCGTCCGATCACCAGGCACGGGTTGCACGTGAAGCTGCCCAGCAGGGAGAACGTCCGCGCTTTGGTATCAACTCGCTGATCAACCGCATGACAGGTCACGGCGAAGGCGCCCCGCAGCCTGCGCCGCGCCAGCAACCGCAGGTTCAGCATCGCAGTGCCGCACCCGCTCCGATGCCTCAGGATCAGGCGGACCCCGATCAGGACCGCATCGAAATCCCGGCATTTCTGCGTCGTCAGGCGAACTGAAACCATCACGAATGATGTTAACAGGGCCGCAGTAACGCGGCCCTTTTTCTATTTTATTCAAGGAGTTGTCATTTTGCAGGCGTCTTTGCGCCGAAATGTAACAGGAGTGTTTCAGTCGGTTGCAAAGATTGAGTTGGCTCCTGGGGCGCCAGCACCTAACTACCTGTCAAGCGGGTGAAAAACCTGTGGGATTGAGAGGTCATTGTGCAGACTACCATCAAATCACCGGTCAGTTTTTCGGGTCCCGGATTGCATTCCGGGCAAAAAGCAACGCTGACCATCCGGCCGGCAACCGCCGAGCACGGTATCTGGTTTGCGCGGACCGATGTGGCCGTGGGTGATCGTATGGTGCCTGCGCGCTGGGACGCCGTTCTGCGTTCGCCGCTTTGCACGCGTATCGAAAACAGTTCCGGCCTGCAGGTCTCTACTGTCGAACATGTGATGGCGGCGCTTGCCGGTTGTGGCGTGCACAACGCTCTGGTCGAGATGGACGGTCCCGAAGTGCCGATCCTTGACGGCTCTGCAGCCCCCTTTGTGCGCGGCATTATGCAGCGCGGTCTGCGAGATCTGCGTGCGCCGGTGCGGGCCTTCGAGATCATGAAAGAAATCACCGTGACCGACGGAGAGGCCTCTGCAACGCTGGCCCCGGCGGAAACGCTGATCATCGACTTCGAGATCGATTTTGAAGACCGCGCCATTGGTCATCAGCGCAAATCGCTTGTCATGAATAACGGCAGCTTTGCTCGCGAGCTTTGCGACAGCCGCACATTCTGCCGTCAGGCGGATGTGGATGCAATGCTCTCCAATGGCCTGGCGCTTGGCGGCAATCCCGGCGAGAACGCGGTCGTCTTTGACGGCGACGATGTGCTGAGCCCCGGCGGTCTGCGTCACAGTGACGAACCTGTCCGCCACAAAATGCTGGACGCTCTGGGCGATCTCGCGATGGCGGGTGCGCCGCTGATCGGGCGCTATACCGGTGTACGTGCGGGCCATTCGCTGACCAACACGTTGTTGCGCAAGGTTTTTGCGACACCGGGGGCGGTGCGCATGATCGTCTGTGACGAAGATACAGCAGCGCGTCTTCCGGGTTACGGTCTGGTCTGGGATGAAATTCCCGCAGTTGCCTGAACGGCAGGCAGCTTTTAACATCACAAACAATGTATTAGATGCAAAGGGCGTTTTGCGCGCCTTTTTTGTGTGCTACGACACACCTGAGCGCGCATGGATACGGCGCCCCGGGGGAAACGGATGAGGAAAGCCGGCATGGGAATGATCAGATCGCGTCACGGAGTGATCGGCGCGCTGCTCGTTGGTGTGGCACTTGGCGGCTGTGCCGAAGACAGCGGCCGGACGACCGGCAGCTTCTTCAATCCGCAGGAAATTCCGCTGGAAACCTATTCTGCTGAGCAGATTTTTGAACGGGGTGAATTTGAACTGAGCCGGTCACAGCCGGATGAGGCCGCGTTTTACTTTTCCGAGATCGAGCGGCTCTATCCCTATTCGGACTGGGCGCGACGGGCACTGATCATGCAGGCCTTTGCCTATCACTCAGATGAAGACTATCCCAACAGCCGGTCCGCAGCGCAGCGTTTCATTGATTTCTATCCCGATGACGACGATGCAGCCTATGCGCAGTACCTTCTTGCGCTGAGTTATTACGACCAGATTGACGAAGTCGGTCGGGATCAGGGGCTCACTTTCCAGGCGCTGCAGTCACTGCGCGAGGTGATCGAACGCTATCCCGAGAGTGATTATTCACGCTCTGCCATTCTGAAGTTTGATCTCGCTTTTGACCATCTTGCGGCTAAGGAAATGGAGATCGGGCGCTATTACCTGCGCCGTGAGCACTATTCCGCTGCGATCAACCGGTTCCGCGTCGTGGTTGAGGACTTTCAGACCACCACCCAGACACCCGAAGCACTGCACCGCCTTGTCGAGGCCTATCTGTCGCTTGGCCTTACCGATCAGGCGCGGACAGCAGGTGCCATTCTGGGGTACAACTATCGCTCGACCTCCTGGTACGAGGACAGCTACGCGCTGCTCACCGGGCAGGGGCTCACGCTGGAAGCGGCCGGTGACGGCTGGCTGCGGCAGGTCTATCGCCAGACCGTAAAAGGGAACTGGCTCTGACCCGGCCAACGCCTGAGGACCGATAACGCCGATGCTGCGCGGACTGGACATCGCCGACATGCTCATCATCGACCGGCTGGAGCTTGCGTTCCAGCCCGGTCTGAACGTGCTCACCGGGGAGACCGGTGCCGGCAAGTCTATCCTTCTGGATTCGCTGGGATTTGTGCTTGGCTGGCGCGGCCGGGCGGATCTGGTGCGGCAGGGGGCAGAGCAGGGCGAGGTGACGGCCTGGTTCGATTTGACGCCTGATCATCCGGCCCGTGCGGTGCTTCGTGATGCAGGCCTGCCGGAAGGGGATGAGCTGATCCTGCGGCGCATCAACAGCCGCGACGGGCGCAAAACCGCATGGGTCAATGACCGGCGCTGCTCTGGTGAAGTGCTGCGGCAACTCTCGGAGACGCTTGTAGAACTGCATGGCCAGCACGATGACCGGGGGCTTCTGAACCCGCGTGGCCACCGGGTAATTCTTGATGAATTCGGCGGGCTGGAGGCGCAGCGCGCAGCGGTCCGGGCGGCATGGACCACATGCGGGCAGGCCGCAAAAGCGCTGAAGTCAGCCGAGGCTGCGATGGCGGTCATTCGCGAAGAAGAGGATTACCTCCGCCACGCGGTGGCGGAGCTTGATGCGCTGGCACCGGAGCCCGGCGAAGAGGCCGGCCTCGATGTACAGCGGCGGCTGATGCAGGGTGCAGAAAAGATCCGCAACGATGTTGTGCGCGCGCATGAGCTTCTGGGGGCGCAGGGGGCTGAAGCGGCTTTTGGCGAGGCGATGCGCTGGCTTGATGGCGCGGCAACGCATGCCGAAGGGCGGCTTGAGGCGCCGATGGCAGCACTGTCGCGCGCGATGTCCGAACTGGGGGAGGCGCTCGACGGCATCGGCGATGCAGTTCAGGATTTATCCTTTGATCCCAATGATCTGGAAAATACAGAAGAGCGTCTCTTTGCCATTCGCGCACTCGCCCGGAAACATGACATTCTGGCGGATGATCTGGCTGCATTCGGCGATACTCTGCGCGAAAAACTGAATGCCCTTGATGCCGGGGATGCGGACCTGTCGAAGCTCAGGCAGGCGCTCGACAAGGCAGAGGCCGCATACAACGACACAGCGGCGCGTCTGAGCGAGGCCCGCACGTCAGCGGCCTTGTCACTTGATAAAGCCGTCAGTGCAGAGCTCGCGCCTCTGAAGATGGAACGTGCGGTTTTCACGACGCAGATCACACCCGAGGTACCTGGGCCCGAGGGGCAGGATGCGGTGGCGTTCAGCGTCGCGACCAACCCCGGCGCGCCCTCCGGGCCGCTCAACCGGATCGCCTCCGGCGGCGAACTCAGCCGTTTCTTACTTGCCCTCAAAGTATGCCTGACGCGGGGACAGACCGGCCTCACGATGATTTTTGACGAAATCGATCGGGGTGTCGGTGGCGCCACTGCGGATGCTGTGGGGCGTCGTCTGTCGGCGCTGGCCGCAGAGGGCCAGGTGCTGGTGGTGACCCATTCGCCTCAGGTGGCTGCCCTTGGCACGCATCACTGGCGCGTGGAAAAGCGGGTCTCCCGCGGCATGACCACCTCGACGGTCGTGCCGCTGCCCGGCGACGACCGCATCGACGAGATTGCGCGGATGCTCTCAGGCGACACCATCACCGATGAAGCGCGGGCAGCCGCCCGCTCACTGCTTGCTGTTCAGGGATGCAGCGGATGATCAGGCACCGGTGCGCGCCTCTCATTGAAAACCGGCAGACCCCAGGGCGGGCAACGGATGCCTGACAACGACCGCTCCTATATCTCAAGACAGTTCGACATGGCAGTCAGCTCCTGCCGTGACGGTCTCGTACACATCCGCAAGCACGGGCCGGGTCAGGTGCAGTTCTGGTTCATCGCGCTGGCGGTTGGTATCGCCGCCGGGTTTGCAGCGCTCTTTTTCCGAAAGGGTGTCAACAGCTTACAGACCTTCCTTTACGGGACCGAGGACGTGCGTCTGCTGCACAGCTTTGCGCAGTCCCTGCCGTGGTACATGATCCTGATCATTCCGATCTGCGGCGGGCTGGTGGTAGGACTGATCCTGCACAATTTCACCCGCGATGCACGCGCGCGCTCGGTGGCGGACGTCATCCATGGCGCTGCGATGCACGACGGGCGGGTCGAGACGCGGGCCGGGCTGGCCTCTGCCCTGGCCTCGATGATCACACTTGGCACCGGCGGGTCGAGTGGCCGGGAAGGACCGGTGGTGCACCTTGCGGCCGTGATCTCCACATGGGTCAACCGCCGCATGCATGCAGACGGGATCACCGGGCGCGATCTGCTGGGCTGTGCCGTTGCGGCGGCTGTTTCCGCGAGCTTCAACGCGCCGATTGCCGGGGCGCTCTTTGCGCTGGAGGTGGTGCTGCGCCACTTTGCCGTACACGCCTTTGCGCCGATTGTGATTGCAAGTGCAGCCGGTACGGTCATCAACCGCCTCGAATTCGGGGGCGTGACTGAGTTCACGCTGACCACCGTTAACGACGTGCAGTTCTATCAGGAGATGCCTGCCTATCTTCTGCTCGGGCTGGTCTGTGGGCTGGTGGCTGTGGCTCTGATGAAAGCCATCTTCTGGGCGGATGATTTCGGCAATCACGTTCAGGAACGTACCGGTCTGCCGCGCTGGCTGCGCCCGGCGGTTGCCGGTGCACTGCTCGGCGGGATCGCAATCTGGTATCCGCATATCATCGGGGTCGGGTATGAAACGACGTTCCTCGCCATGGACGGCCAGCTTTTCCTGCGGGATGCGATTGTCTTTGCGGTGATTAAAACCATCGCCGTGGCAGTGACCATGGCGGGGCGTATGGGCGGCGGGGTATTCTCGCCATCGCTGATGGTCGGCGCGCTGACGGGGCTGAGTTTCGGGCTGATCGCGACCAGCGTTTTCCCCGAGGTTTCCGGATCCATTTCACTTTATGCGCTCGCCGGGACGGGCGCTGTGGCGGCGGCCGTGCTGGGCGCGCCGATTTCGACAACGCTCATTGTGTTTGAGCTGACAGGAGACTGGCAGACCGGGCTGGCGGTCATGGTCGCGGTTTCGATGTCGACCGCTCTGGCCTCAAAACTTGTGGACCGCAGTTTCTTTCTCAGCCAGCTTGAGCGGCGCGATATCCACCTTGCGGCAGGCCCGCAGGCCTATCTGCTGGCTATGTTCCGGGTGAACGGTGTGATGCGCCCGCCCGATCATCCGCGTGCTGCCAGTGAAGAGGTTTGCTGGGACATGATCGGCGACGGCGTTTATGTTGATGCGACCGCCACGCTTGAAGCTGCAATGCCGCTCTTTGAAGCCGGCGTGCAGTTTGTTCCGGTGGTGTCTCTGAGCAAGGATGCGGCACCGCCTGAGTTACTGGGCGCGCTCTTTCATGTAGATGCTCTCAAGGCATACAACCGGGCGCTGGCGGCCACGGCGGCCGAAGAACACTCCTGATCAGATTTCTTCGACCGTCACATCGCCGGTGGTGTAAAAGGCCAGGTGATCTTTGATACGCGCAACGCCTTCTTTGGGGGTTTCATAAGACCACGCGACATCTTTCAGCGTAGTGCTTTTGGTGACGACCGAGAAATATGTGGCGTCCCCTTTATGCGGGCAGTGTGTGGATTTGTCGGTCTTGTCGAGGAAAGCCATGGCGATGTCATCCCGCGGAAAATAAATCACCGGCGGGTAGTCGCCCTCCACCAGTTCCAGCGCTTCGCTGCTCTCTCCCAGAACGGCGCCACCGGCCCTGACAGACCACGTGCCCGCAGATTTCCTTACGGTGATATGATCGGCCATGTCAGGTCTCCCCCCTTTGAATTTTAACGATATTCCGTCGCTCTGCACTTCAGAGCGATGATCGTGCCCGCAGCCTAGAGCGGTGCGGTGGCCGCATCCAACCATGTTTTCGCATCCGGGGATACCCGGGGGCCGATCTTTTCTGCCACTGCCGCGTGGTATGTGTTGAGCCAGTCGCGTTCGTCCGTGCTCAGCATCTCCCGCACCACCAGTCGCCGGTCCACGGGCACCCATGTCAGTGTCCGCCAGTCCAGCATGTTGCGGTGGGCGTCGCCGCCCGGCAGTTCAGGCGCGTCCTGCGCCACGATCAGGTTTTCGATGCGGATCCCGAATGCCCCTTCGCGGTAATAACCCGGTTCATTCGACAGGATCATCCCGGCCTCAATTGGCACGTGATTGATCCGGCTGAGGCGTTGCGGGCCTTCATGCACCGACAGATAGGCACCGACGCCGTGCCCGAGACCATGGTCAAAATCCTGCCCCGAAAGCCAGAGTGGCATGCGTCCGATGGCCTCAATATCACGCCCGGCCAGCCCCTGCGGCCAGCGCAGGCGGCTCATGGCGATCATGCCCTGCAGCACCCGGGTAAAGGCCGCGCGTGCCTCTTCGGGCACGTCACCGATTGCAATGGTGCGGGTTACATCGGTCGTGCCGTCAAGGTACTGACCGCCGCTGTCGAGCACGAGCAGATGACCGTCTTCAAGCGTGGCATCGGTCTCTTCGGTGACGCGGTAATGCATGATTGCGCCATGCGGGCCGGTGCCGGCGATGGTCTCAAAGCTGATGTCCTGCAACGCGTTGTCGTTACGGCGCAGGGCTTCCAGACGGCTGACCACCTGCGTTTCGGTGAGGCTGCCCGCGGGCTGCGCATCGAGCCAGGCCAGCAGTTCAACGACTGCCGCGCCATCGCGCAGATGTGCGGCTGCCGCCCCGGCGATCTCCGCCTCATTCTTGCGGGCTTTGGGCAGGGCGCAGGGCTCATCGCCCCAGACCACCCGGTCACCAAGAATGTCCGAGACCGCCACGGGCACGGTACCTTTGTCCAGCCGGACAGGTCCGTCCAGTCCGGCAACAAAGTTCTCGAAAGCGTCAGGGTTCTGCACGCTGACTTCCGGGCCGAAATGCCCGGTCAGCCCGTCGAGTTTTTCCGCCGCCATAAACAGCGCCACATGCCCGTTGTCGTGCAGCACGGCAAACCCCTGTGCGATAGGATTGCGCGGAATGTCCGAGCCACGGATGTTCAGCAGCCAGCAGATGGAATCCGGCAGAGTGATTACGGCCGCGCGGTGACCGGCATCGCGCAGATCTTCGGAAAGGCGTGCGCGTTTTGAGCCGTGGCTTTCTCCGGCAAATTCCATCGGGTGTACACGCACCGGGGCGCGGGGCGGAGCCGGCTGATCGTCCCAGACACGATCCGCCATATTTTCGCATGCGCGCATGTCTATGCCACGACCTTTCAGCGCACGCTCCAGCGTTTCGAGCTGGCCCGGGGTGTGCAGCCAGGGGTCAAACCCGACAGTGCCACCATCGGGCAACTGCTCTGCAAGCCAGGCACCCAGCGAGACCTCGGGCCAGGGCACCGGCGTGAATTCAGTCGCCACCTGGGATTTCACCTGCGTCCGGTACCGCCCGTCGATGAACACTCCCGCGATCCCGGTCAGGACCGCACAAAAGCCCGCCGATCCGGTAAATCCGGTCAGCCATGCAAGCCGCTCGTCATGCGCGGAGACATACTCGCCCTGATGCGCATCCGCGCGCGGCACAAGGAACCCGTCCAGCCCCTCAGCGGCCAGAACCTCGCGCAATGCGGCAAGGCGGGGCGGCCCCTGTTCCGGCCGTGCTGTGACTTTGAATGACTGAAACATGGGTCCCCCGGTTTCTTCTGGCTGAAATACTCCCGCCGGAGGCAGGTAAGACTTTATCCTGCGCGGCGGATACCCATCATGCGCGCCCGGGCCCGCGGATTGCTGTCGAAGAGTGCGGCAAGCTGTTCGGTCATCGCCCCGGCCAGCTGGTCCACATCCGTGATCGTCACCGCGCGGTCGTAATAACGCGTCACGTCATGCCCGATGCCGATGGCCAGAAGCTCGACCGCTTTGCGTTTTTCGACCATCGCAATGACGTCGCGCAGGTGTTTTTCCAGATAATTCGCAGGGTTCACCGACAGTGTGCTGTCATCGACCGGCGCACCGTCCGAGATCACCATCAGGATCTTGCGCGCCTCGGCGCGCATCAGCATCCGGCGGTGCGCCCATTCGAGCGCCTCACCGTCGATGTTTTCCTTCAGCAGGCCCTCTTTCATCATCAGACCCAGATTGGGCCGTGTCCGTCGCCAGGGCGCATCCGCTGATTTGTAGATGATGTGGCGCAGATCATTGAGCCGCCCGGGCTGCTGGGGACGGCCGTCATTAAGCCACGCCTCGCGCGCCTGACCGCCTTTCCAGGCGCGGGTGGTAAAGCCAAGGATCTCTACCTTCACGTTGCAGCGTTCCAGTGTGCGGGCCAGGACATCGGCACAGATCGCTGCGATGGAGATCGGGCGCCCGCGCATAGAGCCGGAATTGTCGAGCAGCAGCGTCACGACCGTGTCACGGAATTCGGTGTCTTTCTCGACCTTGAAGCTCAGCGGTGTCGTCGGGTTGGCGACAACACGTGCGAGGCGACCTGCGTCCAGCATGCCCTCTTCGAGATCAAACTCCCAGGAGCGGTTCTGCTGCGCCTGCAGACGGCGCTGCAGTTTGTTGGCCAGCCGGCTGACAGCGCCTTTCAGCGGTTCCAGCTGCTGATCAAGATAAGCGCGGAGGCGCTCCAGCTCTACCGGTTCTGCAAGCTCTTCAGCGCCGATTTCCTCATCGTGATCAGAGAGATAGACCAGATAATTCGGGTCCGCGTCCGAGGCAGGCTGCGGGGCGGGCGGCTCAAGCGGGGCCTCACCCTCAGGCATCTCGGCCTCTTCGCCCATCTCCTGATCGGCCATGTCGTCCATGGAGACCTGAGCCTGGGCTGCGTCCTGCTGTTCTTCCTGGGATTGTTCAGGGGAGGCATCGGCGTCCTCTTCATCCTGATCGTCCTGGCCGGTGCTGTCGGGTTCGCTGTCGTCTTCAGAGCTGTCCTCGGCGTCCTCTTCCTGATCCTCGTCAATCTGATCGGGGTCGTCGCCAAGCTGGTCGCCATATCCCAGATCCGAAATCATCTGGCGGGCGAACTTTGCAAAAGCCGACTGATCCGCCAGCGTCTCATCCAGGTTTTCGAGTGTGCCACCCGCCTGATCTTCGATGAACCCGCGCCACAGCTCCATGACATTCTGTGCGCCTGAGGGCAGATCACGCCCGGTTGCGAGGTGACGGATCAGATATCCTGCGGCCACAGACAGCGGCACGTCCGCTGCCTGGGTGACCTGATCATAGCCTTTGCGCAGGGATTCGTGGCCGATCTTGGCATCGATATTGCCGGCAGTGCCGGGCATGTCCCGGGCCCCCATCGCCTCGCAGCGGGCGGTTTCCATCGCCTCGTAAAGATCGCGCGCCATATCGCCCTGAGGCGCATATTTCGCATGGGTCTGGCCGTTGTGGTAGCGCCGGTTCAGAGCCAGTGCATCGGCCGTGCCGCGTGCCAGCAGCACTTCCTCGCGTGTCATGCGGCGGCTGACCTGCGGCAGGCGCATCGCGTCGCCGGACATTCCGGCGGGATCAACGGAATAGGAAACCGTCAGTTCCGGGTCATGCGCCATGACCTTCGTCGCTTCTCCCAGCGCCTTTTTAAAGGCGTCGGCGGGGTTGTCGGACTGTTTTTTGCTCATGCCGGAGCCCCCGACCGGTTTTTGCCGCAGGCGCAAAGGCCAGTCCCCCGTCCGGCGCGCCCGGCGCGCGTGCTGATGGCGGCGCGTGTCACCTTAACCGAGGCTCACGCTGGCCGCGCTTTCGGGCAGCTCTTCGTCAAAGAGGCGCTGATAGAATTCCGCCACAGTCTGGCGTTCAAGCTCGTCGCATTTGTTGAGGAAGGACAGCCGGAACGCATAGCCGATGTTGCGGAAGATCTCGGCATTCTGCGCCCAGGCGATCACTGTCCGGGGACTCATCACCGTGGAAAGATCCCCGTTCATAAAGGCCGTCCGCGTCAGGTCGGCGACCGTGACCATCTGCTTCACGGTCCTGCGACCCTTTTCGGTGTTGTAATGCGGGTTTTTGGACAGAACGATCGCGGTTTCAGCGTCGATGCTGAGGTAGTTCAGTGTTGCGACAAGGCTCCAGCGGTCCATCTGGCCCTGGTTGATCTGCTGCGTGCCGTGGTAAAGACCGGTCGTATCGCCCAGACCAACCGTGTTGGCGGTCGCGAAGATGCGGAAATAGGGGTGCGGTTCAATCACCTGGTTCTGATCGAGCAGCGTGAGTTTACCGTCTACTTCCAGCACGCGCTGAATCACGAACATCACGTCTGCACGGCCGGCATCGTATTCGTCAAAGACGATTGCGGTCGGGTTGCGGAGCGCCCAGGGCAGGATGCCTTCCTGAAAATCAGTGACCTGTTTGCCGTCTTTGAGCTTGATCGCGTCCTTGCCGATAAGGTCGATCCGGCTGATGTGGCTGTCGAGGTTCACACGCACCGCGGGCCAGTTCAGGCGCGCGGCGACCTGTTCGATGTGCGTCGATTTGCCCGTGCCGTGATAACCCTGGATCATCACGCGACGGTTGTGGGAAAACCCTGCAAGGATCGCCAGCGTGGTGTCGGGATCGAACTTGTAGGTGGTATCCAGATCCGGCACCCGGTCGCTGCCATCGGCGAAACCCTTAACAACCATATCGGTGTCGATGCCGAAGACCTCGCGCACGTTGATCTCTTCAGTGGGCTTGGTGTTGATGTCCAGTGCGCCGTCGGCCATGGGTGTCGTCCTTTGAAAGATGGTCTGTCCGGGCACGAATTGCCCGGGTCATCTGGTGCAACATATTGCGCCGGGGTGCAAGGGAAAGGGCCCGGGGCGGGGCCGCGGTTTCCGCTGGTTTCAGTCGCGGAAATTCCGGCTGCCTTTGATCTGGTCCCAGGCCCAGACAACTTCCTGCAGCTGTTCTTCCTGGCTTCGGTCGCCGCCGTTCATGTCCGGGTGCAGCACTTTGATAAGCGCTTTGTAAGCTTTGCGGACCTCGGGTTTGGTCCAGGTGTCTTTTGCCTCCAGGATCTCAATGGCGCGCCGTTCGGTCGGGGGCAGACGGCGCCCGGCCTGGGCACCACGCCCGGGGTTCTGCGTCGCATTGGCGCCCAGCACCTGATGAGGATCCTCAATGCCTAGCCGCGCCCAGGCACGCGCCTCCGGATCGCCCATCGGTTTTGTGTCGCGTTCCCAGACTTTGTCCTTGGACATCTGCGCGTTGAGTTCGGCCTCGGTCGTGCCGTCAAAGAAATTCCACTTAAGATTGTACTCGCGCACGTGGGCCTGGCAAAACCAGTAATAGTCGTCAAGGACATCGGGTGCGCGCGGTGCGCGGTATTTGCCGGCTTCGCCACAGCCTTCCTTGTCGCAGATGCGGGTCGATGTTTCCGACGCACCGGACATGCCCCGCCGTCCGCGCGGGTTTTTCTTTTTGGAGGAGGACACGGACATATCGAATCCGAAGGGATCGGGCTTTGGCATTTTTTGGCACCTATACGAGTCGAGGCCGCCTAGTTTAGACTGCACGCGAAAAGATTGAAGGGGGCGGAGACAAAAAAATGTCTAAACGACAAGAGATCGAAACAAGGTTACGTGAAGCCTTTGAGCCGACGCGGCTGGAGGTTGTCGATGACACAGAAAGCCATCGAGGCCACGCCGGATTCACCGAAGGCGTCGAGAGCCATTTTAATGTGGCCATCCGGGCGCCGGTCTTTCAGGACATGAACCGGCTGGCACGGCACAGGGCCGTTCACACGGCGCTCGGGCCTGAACTGATCGGAAAAATCCACGCACTCGCACTTGATGTAGGCGTTTAGCGTTGCGTCTCAGTTTCCTGATTTAAAATGATTTCTGCTGGCCGCAAGACGCATAAGCGCGTTTGAGATGCCGGAGACATCGCTGTGTTCTTCAACGCCATTGTCGCGCAGCATCCGGGTTGCACCCTCACTTTGTGAGGCATCATCATCGGGGCCTGCCGGTTGCGAATAGGGCATCGGGCGGGGAGGTTCGGCGCGTTTTTGCGGGGCGTCCGCCACCGGTGCGGGCGGGTATTTCACATCGAGCCGTTCGGTGGCCTGCAGGATCAGCGGCGAGCGCTCGGGGATCTGCCGGCGAAAGACCAGCATGTTGCGCCACTGTGTCCCGGCGGATTCCGGCCCGTCGCCGTCTGAGACCGGCAGAGTTTCTGCCCGCTGGTACTCCCAGCCCCGCATGCCCATGTCATTCATGAGGGTCTGCAGCGCATTTGCAAAGCGTGAATCCGCCGTGCTGAAACCCCTGGCCTTGAGGCCGCGGTCCGGCGCGGGAATGACCCTGTATTCGTATTGCGGCATGCTCAGCCTCTCAGACACCCGCGTTAACTATATCAACTGGCTGACCCATGGGAAAGACGCCATGCCCACGGTCGGGACCGCCCCGGCTCCCGGTTACTGCTTTCGTTTGATTCCGATGCTGCGTCCGGCGCGTTCGGGCCAGGGCAGATGCCCATGCGCCTTGTGCAGCGCCCGGACGCGCGCGAGAATATCGGTGGGCATCGGTGCGACGCGTGGCCCTGACTGATCAATATGCAGGCCCATGGATTCGCCCGTTGCTGCACACCAGCCGTCCGCATGGTGGATTTCCTGATAGATGTGAAAGCGTTTCTCGTCGAAATCCAGCAGCTGCAGGGTCACGATGACCGGATCTCCCTGGTGCAGCTCGCGCAGATAGCAGATGTGAAATTCGGCCGTGTAAGTGGTGAACCCGGTTTTCTGATACTCCGGACCGAACCCGAGCCCGGTGTAGATTTCATCGGCGGCCTCGTCAAAAAGAACGCCATAATAGGCCATATTCATATGACCGTTATAATCAAGCCATTCCGGGCGGACGGTCATAACAGAGGAGCGGAACGGGGCGACGTTCAGTGGATCTGAGATTTCTGACTGCATTCCTGACACTTAGGGCAGGTTGTGGTGTATGGCAAAACGTTTCAGGCCGGTGTGGCCGCGGGCAGATGAGATTTTTACGATCTCTTAAAGATGATCTGCCATTTTGTGGTCACAATCAGAGGCAAATATCCGGCCTGACTGATTGGGAAAATCTGATGAGAACAGCCGACGACCTTGTCCTGTCATACAACATCTCCGCGACCATGCGGCTGAACCCGGTGTTCCGTGAAAGCGACCCGGAGGTCACCCGAGCCAGGCTGCTTATTTGCGTAATTGCCTCCACATTTGTGCTGAGTGCGGTCACGGTTATGTATTCAGTGCTCGATCTGCCGGGGCCTGCGTTTTTATGGCAGCTTATCCTGTCGCTGTGCAGCTGAATCAGTGCAGAGCACAGCACGGATCTCCCACCAAAAAACAGGTGCAGGCTGTGAACCGCTCTCAAGCCGTGCGCCCGCGTAGCCGTCAGCCGGCGAGCTTTTGCGCGACCAGCTGGTTGACGACTTTCGGATTGGCTTTGCCACCCGTGGCTTTCATCACCTGACCCACGAACCACCCCGCAAGCTTGGGGTTTTCGCGGGCTTTGGCCACCTGATCAGGGTTTGCGGCGATAATCTCATCGACAGCGGCCTCAATGGCGCCGGTGTCGGTGACCTGCTTCATGCCTTCGGTTTCCACGATCTCAACCGGGTCGCGGCCGGTCGTGTAGCAGATTTCAAAGACATCCTTTGCAATCTTGCCTGAAATGGCATCCGAGGCGATCAGATCGACAATGCCACCGAGCTGCGCGGGCGTGACCGGGCTGCTGGCGATGTCTTTGTCATCCTTTTTCAGGCGGCCGAACAGTTCGTTGATGACCCAGTTTGCGGCCATCTTGCCATCGCGCCCCTGCGCCACGGCTTCGAAATACCCTGCACTGTCCAGATCGGCTGTCAGCACCGACGCGTCATAATCTGCGAGGCCGAAATCATTGATAAAGCGGGCTTTCTTTGCATCCGGAAGCTCGGGCAGGTCTGCGCTGATCTGATCGACCCAGGCCTGTTCAATTACCAGCGGCAGCAGATCGGGGTCTGGGAAATAGCGATAATCATGCGCTTCTTCCTTGGAGCGCATCGAGCGTGTCTCGTTCTTGTCCGGATCATAGAGGCGGGTCTCCTGGTCTACTTTGCCGCCCGCTTCAACAATGGCGATCTGGCGCCGCGCCTCGACCTCAATCGCGGCCTGAATAAAGCGCATGGAGTTCATGTTCTTGATCTCGCAGCGCGTGCCCAGATGGCCGAAATCCTGGCTGGCCTGATACTTCTCGTAATCACCGGGCCGGCAGATGGAGACGTTCACATCCGCACGCAGATTGCCGTTCTGCATATTGCCGTCGCAGGTCCCCAGATACCGCAGGATCTGGCGCAGTTTTACCACATAGGCCGCCGCTTCTTCGGGGCCGCGGATGTCAGGGCGCGAGACGATCTCCATCAGCGCAACACCGGTGCGGTTCAGGTCGACGAAGGACATATTCGGATCCATGTCGTGGATCGACTTTCCGGCGTCCTGTTCAAGGTGAATACGCTCAATCCGTACCAGCCGCGCGGTGCCGTCGCCCATCTCGACCAGTACTTCGCCCTCGCCGACGATCGGGTGGTAAAGCTGCGAAATCTGATAGCCCTGGGGCAGGTCCGGATAGAAGTAATTCTTGCGGTCAAAGGCGCTTTCGAGATTGATCTCCGCCTTCAGGCCCAGCCCGGTGCGCACGGCCTGCTCAACACAGAATTCGTTGATCACAGGCAGCATGCCGGGCATTGCGGCATCCACAAACGCCACATTGCTGTTGGGTTCTGCGCCGAATTTTGTCGAGGCGGCGGAAAAGAGTTTGGCTTTCGAGGTGACCTGAGCGTGGACTTCCATGCCGATCACCAGTTCCCAGTCGTGCTTTGCGCCGGCGATTACTTTGGGTTTCGGGGTGTCACTGGTCAGATCGAGCATGCCGCGCCTCATAGAGAAAAATGCACTGGCAGCGGGTTTAGATCACCCTGTGCAGGGTCGCAAGGGCGGGCGCGTTTTCGGCCGCTAAAATACCGGCCCGGTGTTTCAGCGCGCCGCCGGAAGGGCGGCCCAAGACAGTTTCAGCGTGCCTTCATCCGCGCAATTGAGCCGCGCGCGTGAGATCATCCGCGACTGCACCGTCCAGTTGTCGCGGATCCGCACGATCAGAACGGCACTGAAGGGTTCACTAAGGTCAAGCTCAACCGTGTTGTCAGGGCCATGCGGTGGCAGCACGCAGATCCGGATCACGCGCTCGGGATCGGGATCCTCACCGGAGACGGGCAGATCGTATTCAAGTGCGGCATGCACTTTGGCGATTGCGTCATAGACGGGAAGGTGTTCGCCTGTGGCCTCCCACCAGGCGCGCGCGCTGTGCAGCATATTTACGCTGAGGGCCGTCAGGGCGGCCATCGGATCAGAGGGCGTCGCGATGCAGGGCGTGCGGTCTTCACCGATCGCGGTGCGGTGCCATTCTATCCAGTCGCCGCTGTCCCAGTGGGCGGCATCTGCGGGGATCTGTCCCATAAACTGTTCCTTTCGTGCGGTGTCACAGCGGCGCCGTTACCGGCCCGTCTGCGGTGAATAGAATGCGCTGTCCGGCGCTGATTTCGGTGTCGAAGACAGACCGGATGGTGCGCAGCGCCACGGTCTCTCCGGCGCTGGCAAAGCGGCGGGGCGATCCGATGCTGATGTTGTTGTCAAAGCCCTGAGCCGCATGGGCCCAGATCAGCGGGTGCATTTCTGTCATGAAGCCGCGCACGATCCAGTCACAGCAGCCTGCAATAGCGGTGCGGGTGGCGTCGGCACGGGCATGCCCGCTCATCTGGCGGCCAAGTGATACAGCACACCACGCCGCCAGCAGATTGACCGTATGCTGGTCGGGCCGGCGGTCGAGAATATCGTGCAGCCCTTCGATGAAAAACTCCCGGTCAAGCTGCGCGCAGGCGGCATCATCATCGGCAAGTGCATCCATCATCACCCAGGCATAGCCACCGGCACCCCAGTTGGGGGTGAGCCGCGCAGCTGTTCTGCGCGCCTCCAGCTCCAGCTTTTCGCGGCTGCCGAACCAGCGCGGCGACAGGTAGGCACCAAGGCTGCGCATGGGCGCGGGGTTGTCGGGGTGCAGATCAATAAGCGTCTCGTAGTCGCGCACCAGTTCATCTGTCGTGCCCGCGCCGCGACCATGCAGCGCACAAAAGGCTGCTCTGATCAGCGGTGACCGGGAACTCTGCTCCCGGTACGGGCTGAGGATCTCGGCAGCACGGTCGAAATGCGCTTCAAATGCCTCTCGGTTGTCTTCCGGTACCTGTGCAGCTGTCACGGTGCCGCGCCAGGTCCAGCCGATGTCCATATGCGCCTGCGCCACTGTGACCGCGCGACAGGCGCAGGCCGGATGATCGGCGAGCATATGCTCGAGCGCTTCGATCCCGGAGATCAGAGGCGTGCTGCCGGCCGCGTTCTCGTCGGTGAGCGCATGTTCCACGGCCATCACCACATCCGCGCGTGCGCCAAAACACAAAAGCTCGGCCACAGGCATTCCGGCGGGTGTCGCGTCACGGGCCAGGTCGGCCCGCGCCATTTCGGCAACCAGATCCTCCCAGCGGTCCTGGCGGGCCAGAAACTGGCCGCGCTGGCGGTGGATGTCGCGCGCGTCTTCTTCGGCCGAGATGACCGGGCAGGGGATGTGCAGCACCTCCGCGCTCTGTCTTTGCGCCGGCGCGTCGGATACTGCGTCCCCGGAACGGGCGGCTCCGGGGGTGATCCTGGCCAGTGGCGGCACAGGATCAGGGGTCCCCCCCTTACGGGAAGGCCGGCGGTTTCCGGTAAGAATTGACAACAGCGACATTTAACCATTCCGGGAATGACAGAGGCCCCCAGGATGCGCGGGCAATCGGGCGAAAAGGCGGCGCCCGAAGGGTGACATCGCGTTGATTTCCCGCCGCCTGGTGCCCTTCAGGTGCCTTTTCCGTGGCATTGTCCGGCCTGCGGCAACGCACCGTTTCCTGCCGGTTTGCCGCGACGCTGGCGCCGCGACTTGCACCGGCCCGGCGCGCGGCGCAGTATCGCGCGATGATCCGACGTGCTTTCCTCCGATATTCTTCAGCGGCCTGCCTGGCGCTTATGACAGCCGGCGCGGTCCCGGCCGGTGCCACGGGATCCGACGCCCGCGCACTGCCACAGATGCGGTGGCATCACACCGACAACAGCGCGCTCTGGAATGCAGCTGCCCTTGATGCACTGCGCACCCACGGGCGCGAGCTTGTTGAGATGGTGCCTGCCGATATCGGCGAATGGTGTCCGCTTTATCCGATTGCGGACACTGCCGGGCGCGAGGCATTCTGGGTCGGTTTCATGTCGGCACTGGCCAAGCATGAGAGCACCTGGCGGCCCCGTGCGGTCGGCGGAGAGGGCCGGTGGTACGGACTTTTGCAGATATCTCCGGCCACAGCGCGCGGATATGGCTGTCGGGCAGGCACGGGCGAAGCACTCAAACGGGGCGGCGAAAACCTGAGTTGCGCTGTGCGGATCATGGCCTCAACGGTGCCGCGCGATGGTGTCATTGATCATCGCGATACACGATGGCGGGGGGTGGCCGCTGACTGGGGGCCGCTGCGGGTGCCGCGTAAGCGCAATGAAATGGCTGCATGGACCAGGGCGCAGCCCTTTTGCCTCGCGCCGCTTATCCCGGCGAAACGGCCCGGACGCACGCCGGTCATTCCTGAGCCTGTCAGCCGATAAGCGAAAAGTGGTGGCGCTCTGACGCGATCCCGCGGGCGGCAAAAGCCTGCTCCAGCGCCTCATGCGGTGGTGTGCATTCATAGGGCAGACGGATTTTGCGGCCCTCATGCGGGATCAGTGTCGCCCGCACCGAGAAATCGAGCCGCGTATCGAGACGGAGTTTCGCAAGTTCGCTCAGCGTCATCTTAGCCTCCCGGCGGCCTGAGAACCAGCGCACGGTACTGTCATCAAGATCAAGCCCCGCCTCGGGGTTGCTGATCAGTTCCCAGATCGCGGGCAGGCTGAAAAACCCGATAATCGCCACCAGCCACCATGCCGCATCCAGAAGGACGATCGCAGCCAGCAGGGCCAGCCACACCAGACCAACAGTCAGCAGGGCCGCACGGCTGCGCCCCCGCCGGCGATACTGAAATGTCTCAGCGGCCACCTGTCACATCCAGGGTTGATCCCGTTACATAACTTGCATCGTCGGACACAAGCCACATGATCGCCTGAGCGACCTCATCCGCCGAGCCCTTGCGTTTCATCGGCACCATATGCGCCAGTTTATCCGCGCGGCCGGGCTCGCCGCCTTTGGCGTGCAGTTCGGTTTCAATCAGCCCCGGACGGATCGCCATAACGCGGATATTATCTGCGGCAACCTCGTCCGACAAACCTTTGGTAAAGCAGTCTATCGCAGCTTTCGATGCTGCATAATCGACGTACTGGTTTCCCGAGCCAAGACGCGCGGCCGCCGAGGAGATATTCACGATGACGCCCCCCTTGCCCTGTGCCTGCATCCGAACGACGGCCTCTTTGGCTACCAGCATGGCGCCGATGACATTGATGTCGAACATCCGTTTGAGGCGTGCGTGGTCCATTTCTGTCAGCTTTGCCGTCTGGTCAACGACGCCTGCGTTGTTAATCAGCGCATCAAGTCGCCCGAAGTCCTCGTCGATCTGTGCATACATGGCGGCGATATCTGCGGGGTCGGCCACATCGCCCTGGCACAGGATGACATCGGCGCCCCCGGACCTACAGTCGGCGGCAACCTTTTCTGCCTCAGATGCGCTGGAGCGATAGCTGAGTGCGAGGTCATACCCGCGCGCGGCTGCGATGCGGGCACAGGAGGCGCCGATGCCGCTGGAGCCGCCGGTTATCAGAAGGACAGGTTTCATCAGGAATTTCCTCGGATTCTGGTAAGCATTTCAGTCGTATCCCGCGACAGATCCGGTGTGGCCAGGATCCGGTCCAGTTCAGCTGCAATCAGCGTCTGGCGGGCATCGTCATACCGCCGCCAGGTCTGGAACGCTGAACACATGCGCGCCGTGGTCTGCGGGTTCACCGGATCCAGACGAATGAGCCAGTCGGCCAGCAGGTGGTACCCGGCGCCGTCTTTTGCGTGAAAGCCTGGGTGATGGCCGGCAAGTGCTCCCATGACCGAGCGGAACCTGTTGGGGTTTTTCCAATTGAAATCAGGGTGCTCTGTCAGCCTGGCTGCGATTTTCGCGGTCTGATCAGGTCTGGATGCCACCACCTGCAGCGCAAACCATTTGTCCATCACAAGGCGATCGTCTTTCCACTCCGCTTCAAAGGCGGCAAGGGCATCGTCGCCATTGCCGGCTTCCAGCATCACGCTCAGTGCGGCGAGCTTCTGGGTCATATTGTCTGCGGCGGCGTATTGCCTGGCTGCCTGAGCGCCGCCATCGAGGCGGCCCAGCAGTGCAAGCATGGCGTTGGCCAGAGCGCGGTGTCCGGCCTGACGGGCATCGGGACTGAAAGGCTCAGTGACCTGATGGGCGGCGTAAACCGGTTGTGCCAGATCACCCAGATGCGCGGCCCGCGCATCGCGCATCGCCTCGGTGGCCGCATAAATCGCATCGGGATCCGGGGTTGTGCCTTCTTTGTGCAGGGCTGTTGCAAGGTCCGACTGGCCGGGCAGGCCGAGCATCAGGGCACGATAGGCCGGATCAAGCGTGTCGTCCTGTAACGTCACGCGCATCCCGTCCATATATGCGGGATCCGGTGCGGCCCCGGTACGGATCGCGTTCAGCAGACTGTCGCGGGCGATGCTGCGCCCCGCTTCCCATCGGTTGAACGGGTCGGTGTCATGCGCCAGCAGAAAGGCGCGATGCGCCACCGGCAGATCGCTTTCCAGTACAACGGGCGCGGAAAAGCCGCGCATCACAGACGGCACCGGCCGTGCGTCGAGACCTTCAAAGCTGAAGCTTTGCGTTGCTTCGGTCATTTCCAGAACCTGTGTCGGCACCGCCTCACGACCGTCCGGCGCCAGCAGACCTGCGGCGATCGGGATCACCTGCGGCAGTGGATCGGGTGTCGCGTCTGATGGCTTAAGGCTTTGCGTAAAGATCAGGGTATAAACACCTGAATTCCATTCTTCTTCTACCTTCAGTGTGGGTGTTCCGGCCTGGCTGTACCAGCGCATGAACTGTGTCAGATTGCGCCCGGTCTGATCCTCAAATACCCGCAGCCAGTCTTCGATGGTGCAGGCCTCGCCGTCATGGCGGTCAAAATACAGATCAACCGCCTTCGAGTAGGCGTCGGCACCGACAAGGCAGCGCAGCATTCTGATGAGTTCTGCACCCTTTTCGTAAACGGTTGCAGTATAGAAATTGTTGATTTCCTGAAAGCTTTCCGGTCGTACCGGATGCGCAAGCGGGCCCTGATCTTCCGCAAACTGGCGCCCTCGCAGGTCAATGACATCCGAAATTCGTTTCACCGGCGCCGAGCGCATATCAGAGGTGAACTGGCTGTCGCGGTAAACGGTCAGCCCTTCTTTGAGGCAGAGCTGGAACCAGTCGCGGCAGGTAATCCGGTTACCAGTCCAGTTGTGGAAATATTCATGCGCAATAATTGCCTCGATCCGCTCAAAATTCATATCGGTCGAGGTATCCGGCGAGGCGAGCACGGCTGAGGAATTAAAGACGTTCAGCCCCTTGTTTTCCATGGCACCCATGTTGAAGTCGTCCACGGCCACGATATTAAAAATATCGAGGTCGTATTCGCGACCGTACACATCTTCGTCCCATTTCATGCTGTCCTTCAGGGCCTGCATGCCAAATTCGCATTTCCCTTCATCGCCAGGCCGGACCCAGAGGTTCAGTTCAACCTCTCGCCCGGATTTCGTCGTGAATGATCCGGGGTGGTTGTGCAGTTCTCCCGCCACCAGCGCAAAGAGATAAGCAGGTTTGGGCCAGGGATCGTGCCAGCTTGCCTGGTTTTCCGACCGGTTCACCGGATTGCCGTTGCTTAGCAGGACAGGGTGAGGGCCGTGGATGTGGACCGTAAAGACACTCATCACATCCGGACGATCGGGGTAATACGTGATTTTGCGGAACCCTTCGGCCTCGCACTGGGTGCAGTACATTCCGCCCGACATGTAAAGCCCCTCAAGAGCAGTATTGCCGGCGGGGTCGGTTTCCACCTCAGCCTCCCAGATAAACGGACGGTCAGGCACGGCACATGTCAGGCCGTCGTCGGTGATGTCCGGTTCTGCCGGGGCGCCGTCGATGCGCGCTGAGATCAGTTTCAGATCTTCGCCATGCAGAAAGAACCGCCCGTCACCGTTCGGCCTGGGCGCAAACGCAATACGGCTGGCGACGCGCGTGCGGTTCGGATGCAGCGTAAAAGTCAGTTCGACCGAGATAACGTCAAACCCGAAAGGTCTGTAATCGCTCAGGTAAATTGTCGTGGGAGCTGCATCTCTCATGGGGGCCTGCATATTTAATGTTGGAACAGTTTGCTGGGCTGAACGTTAGGTCTGTAAGCACGTGGCTGCAAGCTGTGACCACAAGCAGTAAACGAAAAGGAGACTTCATGTCTGCGCCCGACACAAATATTGAAAAGCAACAGAAACGGCATCGCCCGGCCCTGTGGGGCATCAAGGGTGCGATGATTTTTGGTTTTCTTATGATCATCCTGCTCTTTGTCTATGTGAGCATGTACGCAGGCGAGGAGAGTGCTGACGCGGTGACCAACATCAACGGCAGTGAGGCTGGAGTGGTTATCAACACCGACGGTTAAGAGTCTCCGCCTTTATCTTCGTACCGCCTCGTGCTTCGCGCACGGGGCGGTTTTGCGTTATGCTGCTAAAAAATCCAGTCGGACAGCGTCAGAACACATCATGCCGGGAAAAATGAAGCGCAAATCTGATCTGCCGCAGAAAGTCTGCGCGACCTGCGGCAGACCGTTTTCATGGCGGCGCAAATGGCAGGCCGTGTGGGACGAAGTACGCTATTGTTCGGACCGCTGCAGGCGGGCACGCGGCAAAGACTGATCGCGCTGGCCCGCTGCCTGCCGGGTGTTTGCGCAAACACACTGCCCTTGGCGGCGATTTGGCCCTGCGGACGTTGCCTTGTCCGGCGCGGCGTTCTAGATGGGCGGGATACAACGGTATACGCAAATTCCACGGAGATATCATGGCACAGCGAACCGAGCGCAGCGGACTGCAGGTCAGCCCGGAACTTGCAGCTTTCATCGAAGAAAAAGCGCTGCCCGGTACAGGCGTCGAGGCCGGCGCTTTCTGGTCGGGGTTCTCGGAACTGGTGCATGAAGCGGGCCCTGAGAACAGGGCGCTGCTGGAAAAACGCGAGGCCCTGCAGGAAAAGATTGATACCTGGCACCGCGAACGCAGGGGTCAGGCACATGACCACACGGCCTATGTCGCGTTTCTGCGTGAGATCGGATATCTTCTGGCCGAAGGGGATGATTTTGAGATCGACACGGCAAATGTTGACGCCGAGATTGCGACTGTCCCCGGACCACAACTGGTCGTGCCGATCACCAATGCACGCTATGCCCTGAACGCGGCCAACGCACGCTGGGGCAGTCTTTATGACGGGTTTTACGGCACCGACGCGATGGGCAGCGCCCCTCCTTCCGGACGGTACGATCAGGGGCGCGGCGCACGGGTTGTCGCGCGGGCACGCGTGTTCCTTGACGAAGCTTTTCCGATTGAAATGACGAGCCATGCGGATGCGCGCCGCTATCACGTGTCCGGCGGCGCCCTGCTGATTGATGACCGGCCCCTGGCGGAGCCGGAGAAATTCGTGGGCTATACCGGGCACCCGCGGGCCCCCGACAGTGTGATGCTGCGCAATCACGGGCTGCATGTTGAGCTTATCTTTGACCGCACCCACCGGATCGGCAGCCGTGATCAGGCGGGCCTTGCGGATGTGCAGCTCGAGAGTGCGATTTCCGCGATTATGGATTGTGAGGATTCGGTTGCCTGTGTCGATGCTGAAGACAAGGTTCAGGCCTATGGCAACTGGCTGGGTCTGATGCGCGGTGATCTGGAAGACACCTTCGAGAAGGGCGGCAAAACGCAGACACGGCGTCTCAGGTCCGACAGGGTGATCACCGGACCCGACGGCAGTGATGTCACAATCCGCACGCGGGCGCTGATGCTGGTGCGCAATGTGGGCCATCTGATGACCAATACCGCGATCCTCGACCGGGACGGCAACGAGGTGTTCGAAGGCCTGATGGACGCGATGGTCACAACGCTGATTGCGATGCACGATCTTCAGCGTGACGGCGGCAATTCACTGGCCGGATCGGTCTATGTGGTTAAACCCAAGATGCACGGACCGGATGAGGTGGCCTTTGCCGACCGGACGTTTACAGCGGTGGAAAAGGTTCTCGGGCTGCCGCAAAACACGGTCAAACTGGGCATCATGGATGAGGAGCGGCGCACGTCGGTGAACCTCAAAGAGTGCATCCGGGCGGCGAAATCGCGTGTGGCCTTTATCAATACCGGGTTTCTGGATCGCACCGGCGATGAGATTCACACTTCGATGGAGGCGGGTGCTTTCAGCCGCAAAGATTTCATCAAGCGCAAGGCCTGGATCACAGCCTATGAAAACCAGAATGTGGATATCGGGCTGGAATGCGGTCTGAGCGGGCGCGCGCAGATCGGCAAAGGCATGTGGGCAATGCCGGATCTGATGGCGGCGATGCTTGAGCAGAAGATTGAACACCCGAAATCCGGTGCCAACTGTGCCTGGGTGCCGAGCCCGACGGCAGCGACTCTGCATGCGCTGCATTATCACAAGGTCGATGTCTTTGCAGTGCAGAAGCAACTCAGGGCAGGCGGGCGCCGGGCTTATGTCGATACGGTGCTGAACATCCCGCTCGCCGAATATCAGAAATGGACGGATGCGCAGAAAATGCGCGAGGTCGAGAACAATGCCCAGGGGATACTGGGCTATGTGGTGCGCTGGGTCGATCACGGTGTGGGCTGTTCCAAGGTGCCCGATATGAACAACGTCGGCCTGATGGAAGACCGCGCGACCTGCCGGATTTCCGCACAACACATCGCCAACTGGCTGCACCATGACATTGTCGATGCGCAGGATGTGATGGCCGCGATGCGGCGGATGGCGGCCGTGGTGGATGATCAGAACGCGTCTGACCCGACCTACACGCCCATGGGCCCTGATTTTGACGGGATTGCCTTTCAGGCAGCCTGCGATCTGGTATTCAAGGGCAGGGTGCAGCCGTCCGGATATACCGAACCTGTGCTGCACGCGCGGCGTCTTGAACTGAAAGAGGCGCAGGGAAACTAACCGCTGCGGGGGCTGTCGGCCTCCGGAGGCCACCGGGACATTTTTCCGGCCGGAAGAAAAAAGGGAGAGACATGTCTGTATCACTGAGAAAAGCGCGGACGATTATCCGCAAAACGCTGGAAAAAGGCCGGGAGATGGAACTCAAACCGCTGTCGGTGGTGGTTCTGGATGCCGGCGGGCATGTGCAGGCGTTCGAACGTGAAGACGGAGCCTCGCCCGGTCGTTTCGGGATCGCGCAGGGCAAGGCTTACGGCTCAATCATGCTGGGGCTGCCGGGATCGGCACAAAAGGCGCGGGCCGATGAGCAGGCTTATTTCATGATTGCCATGAACGGGGTCTATGACGGCAAAGTCGTCCCTGTGCCCGGCGGCATTCTGATGCGTGACCGCAAGGGCGTTATCATCGGCGCGGTGGGTGTCACGGGTGATACCTCCGACAATGACGTGATCGCCGGTCTTGCGGGGATTGCCGCTGCAGGTCTTACAGGAGACGCCTGAGCCACAGGGTCTGCCCGAAAATCCGCCTGAAGGCCGCATTTTGCATCTGCGCACAGGTTTCTGCGCGCAGACAGGCTGTTATCATGCGCTGCGTTCTCTTATATCACGGAAGGGGGGAACACAGGAGAGCACCCGGATGGCACGCCCAGTTGTTGGCATCATCGGCAACCGTTATCTGCTGAACGATCAGTATCCCGCCCATGCCGGCGGGGCAATGAATTCCGAGGCAGTGTCGGAAGTATCGGACTGTATGCCGCTGCTAATACCGGCGGATCCGCGGTTTGTCTCCGTCGCCGATCTGCTGGAGCGCTGCGACGGTTTTCTCTTTACCGGCGGGCGGCCCAACGTACACCCTGAAGAATATGGCGAGCCGCCCACCGAGGCGCATGGCGAGTTTGACCGAGCGCGCGATGCCGTGGCACTGCCGCTCATCCGCGCCTGTGTGCAGAGCGGACAGCCGTTTCTGGGCATCTGTCGCGGGTTTCAGGAAGTGAACGTCGCTATGGGCGGCACGCTTTATCCCGAAATCCGTGAACTGCCCGGGCGTATGAACCACCGCATGCCCCCCGACGGCACACTTGAGGAAAAATTCGAACACCGCCACACGGTCTCCTTTACCGAAGGCGGGCCCTTTCACCGTCTGATGGGGGCCTCTGAGGTCATGACAAACACGCTGCACGGGCAGGGCATAAAATCGTCCGGGCAGCGGGTGATTGTCGACGGTGTGGCCCCTGACGGCACGCCCGAGGCCATCTTTATCGCGGATGCGCCGGGCTTTACGCTGTCGGTGCAGTGGCATCCGGAATACAGGGCCTCGCAGGATCCGGTATCGCGTCCGTTGTTCGCGGCCTTCGGGGATGCTGTCCGGTCCTGGGCGCAAAGCCGCACGCCGCTGCCGGCTCAGGTCGCCTGACGCATACGAGCGCTACATCTGGCCGCCGGCGATTTCGATGGCCTGACCGTTCACGCTTTCCGATCCTTCAGAGACCAGCCACAGGGCTGCCGCTGCGACCTCATCGGGGTGAATGAGCCGGTTGTGGCGGTTGGCCGAGATCATGATATCGCGCGCTTTGTCTTCGCTGACGCCTGCGCGCTCTGCGATTGAGGCGGTGTTGCGCGTCACGATCGGCGTGTCCACATAGGCAGGACAAAGCGCGTTAAAGGTGATGGAACGGCCCAGATAATCTTCGCTGAGCGCCCGGATCAGCCCAACCAGCCCGTGTTTCGTCGCCGTATAGCACGACGCGCCCTGCAGCCCGCGCAGACCGGCAATTGATGAAATGCCGATCACCCGCCCCCAGTCTTCGTGGCGCATGGTTTTCAGCGCCTCGCGGATCGTGAGAAAGGCTCCGTCGAGGTTGGTCGACATCATATTGCGCCAGAAATCCATGTCGGTTTTGTGCAGCGCGCGGCCTTCGGCGATACCGGCATTGGCCACGCAAATCTGCACCGGCCCGCGGGCGTCGGTGGCCCGGGCAAACGCAGCAATGACGTCTTTTTCGTCGCGGACATCCATCGCAAGGGCATGCAGGCCCTTGCCGGCGACGTCTTCAAGTACCTCCTTGCGCCGCCCGGTGATTGTCACCTCACAGCCCTCTGTCGTCAGTTTCCTGGCGATTGCGAGGCCGATGCCTGTGCCGCCTCCGGTTACAACTGCGTGTTTGCCCTTCAGTGTCATAAGCCCTCTCCGTTATCGCCCCGCCCAGATTAGGGGGGTGCGCGCCAGGCGCAAGCAGCCAGGTGCAATCAGATGCCGGGCGGTTTATGCTGTCCGGTGAGAAGGCGGGAGGCTGAGATGGCGAAAGTGACCGGGATTGGTGGCGTGTTTTTTCGGGCGGCGGACCCGGCGGGGCTGGCCGCATGGTATGAAAAGCATCTGGGCGTGACGCCGGTGCCGCAGGACTATGATCAGCCGGTCTGGACCCAGGCAGCCGGCCCCACCGTTTTCGCGCCATTTGATCAGACGACAGAATACTTCGGAAAAAACACGCAGGCCTTTATGGTGAATTTCCGGGTTGATGATCTTGATGAAATGGTGGCCGATCTGAAGGCTGCGGGCATTGAGGCCAGTCTTGATCCGCAAAGCTATCCGAACGGCCGCTTCGCGCGGCTGCATGATCCTGAAGGCAATCCCGTAGAGCTTTGGGAACCTGCGGAGGCTGTGAAGTGAAACAGTTCGATCTGCCGCCTCTGTGGCTTGCGTGCTTTGCGGTGGTCGCCTGGTGGCAGGCGCAGGTTCTGTCGCTGGGGCTGACCCTCGCGCATCCCGTGACCTCGCTGATTGCCGGGTTGCTGATCGGCGCCGGGATGGTCCTGACTCTGCTGGCGGCGATGGAGTTTCGCCGCGCGCGCACCACGATCATCCCGCACCGAGAGCCTGCACAGCTGATCACCAGTGGTATTTTCAGCAAAACGCGCAATCCGATCTATCTCGCGGATGTGCTTATCCTGGCAGGGCTCTGCCTGTGGTTTGACGCTGTTCTGTCGCTGGTGCTGGTGCCGGTGCTGGCCGTTATTCTCGAACGACGGTTCATTGTGCCGGAAGAAAACCGGCTGCGGCGGTTGTTCCGGGCGGATTTTGCACGCTATGCTGAAAAAACCGGCAGGTGGGTCTGAAATCCGGGCAGGCGTGAGCGCTCACAGGCTTCAGCCTGCTTGTGCCCCGCCCGTTGAAACGGTACTGGACAACGCACTTCTGTGCACCATTTTGCTCGAAAACGTAAATACCGGGGGAGCTTCCATTGAAGATCGGCACACCAAAAGAGACATTTGAGGGCGAAAACCGCGTTGCAATGACGCCGGACAGCGCCCTGCAGCTGCAGAAACTTGGCCATACCTGCATTATCGAGAGTGGCGCGGGCGAAAAGGCAGGTTTTGCCGATGCGGCCTATAAGGAGGCCGGTGCTGAGATCGCCAAAACCGCCGCCGCTTTGTGGAAGGCTGCTGATATCGTCGCGAAGGTGCGTGTGCCCTCCGAGGCCGAGATGAAGCGTCTGCGCAGCGATCAGACACTGATTTCCTTTTTCAGCCCGGTTGCGGACGAAGACAAGATGAAGGAGGCGGCCGAAAAGGGCGCCACTGTTGTCGCAATGGAAATGATCCCCCGGATCAGCCGCGCGCAGAAAATGGATGCGCTGAGTTCCATGGCGAATATCGCAGGCTATCGCGCGGTCATTGAGGCCGGCAATAACTTCGGCCGGTTCTTCACCGGGCAGATCACGGCGGCGGGTAAAGTGCCGCCTGCCAAAGTGCTTGTGGTGGGTGCCGGCGTCGCCGGTCTGGCGGCCATCGGGACCTCCACATCGCTGGGTGCGATCACCTATGCCTTTGACGTGCGGCCCGAAGTGGCCGAACAGGTCGAATCCATGGGCGCCGAGTTCGTTTACCTCGATTTCGAGGAAGAGCAGCAGGATGGCTCCGCTTCGGGCGGATACGCATCTGTGTCGAGCCCGGAGTTTCGCGAAGCGCAACTGGCAAAGTTCCGCGAACTCGCCCCTGAGGTCGATATCGTAATCACCACCGCTCTGATCCCCAACCGCGAAGCGCCGGAACTGTGGACCGAGGACATGGTGAAGTCCATGAAACCCGGCTCGGTCATTGTGGATCTGGCAGCGGAGAAGGGCGGCAACTGCAAACTGACCGTACCTGACCAGAAATTCGTGACAGACAACGGCGTCACAATCGTCGGCTACACCGATTTCCCGAGCCGCATGGCCACACAGGCTTCGACGCTCTACGCCACCAACATCCGCCATCTGATGACCGACCTCACGCCGGAGAAGGACGGTGAGGTCAATCACAACATGGAAGACGATGTGATCCGCGGGGCGACGATTGCCCATGCCAAGGAGGTGACATTCCCGCCGCCACCGCCAAAGGTTTCGGCCATCGCAGCGGCGCCGAAAAAGGAAAAAGCCAAAGAGCTGACGGCGGAGGAGAAGAAGGCCAAAGAAATCGCCGATTTCAAGCTCCAGACCCGCAATCAGGTCGGTCTGCTGGCCATTGGTGGCGGTCTGCTGCTGGCTGTGGGACTCGTGGCACCGGCGAGCTTCATGCAGCACTTCATCGTGTTCATTCTCGCGGTGTTTATCGGCTTCCAGGTGATCTGGAACGTCGCACACAGCCTGCACACACCGCTGATGGCGGTCACCAATGCGATCTCGTCAATCATCATCCTGGGGGCGCTCATACAGATCGGGTCGAGCTCATTGCTGATAACGCTGCTCGCGGCACTGGCGGTCTTTATGGCCTCGATCAACATATTTGGTGGCTTCCTTGTGACACGGCGCATGCTCGCCATGTTCCAGAAATCTTAAAGAGGGACGGGAACAATGGAATTCGGATTTACTATTGCGGCCTACGCGGTCGCGGCTGTTCTCTTCATCCTCAGCCTTGGGGGCCTGAGTGGTCAGGAAAGCGCCAAGCGCGCCGTCTGGTACGGCATCGTCGGCATGGCAATCGCTGTGCTTGCGACGCTCATTGGCCCGGGGCAGGACCTTGGCATCGTCTCAGTTGTTCTGATCGCTATGGGGGCGGCTGTCGGCTATCAGCTCGCAACCAAGGTGCAGATGACGCAGATGCCCGAGCTGGTGGCCATCATGCACTCGCTGGTGGGGCTCGCGGCGGTCTTTGTGGGCTTCAATGCTGACATCATGATCAACAACATGAGCAGTCTCTTTGCAGAGAACGCGCTGATGCTTGGCACGCCGGGTGCTTATGCGCAGCTGCCCGACGGCATCTATGACGGGCTGTCGTCCTTTGGTCAGCTCATTGCCAAGAAAACCGGCGTCGAGATCGGCATCCTGCGGGTGGAGCTGGTGCTGGGCATCTGGATCGGTGCGGTGACCTTCACCGGTTCTGTGATCGCTTACGGCAAGCTCGCGGGCCGGGTGAACAGTTCTGCGGCGAAACTGCCCGGTGGGCACCTTCTGAATGCGGCGGCGGCTGGTCTCTCGCTGCTGCTGGCGATCATGTACATGAATGGCTCAGGCAGCTGGACGCTCGTGCTGCTGACGCTGCTGGCGCTCTTTATCGGCTATCACCTGATCATGGGCATCGGCGGCGCCGATATGCCTGTCGTGGTTTCAATGCTCAACAGCTACTCAGGCTGGGCGGCAGCAGCCATTGGTTTCAGCCTTGGCAACGACCTGCTGATCGTCGTGGGCGCGCTGGTGGGCGCTTCGGGTGCAATCCTGAGCTACATCATGTGCAAAGCGATGAACCGGTCTTTTGTGTCGGTGATCCTGGGCGGCTTCGGCGGCCCTGCGGGCGAGCAGATGGCGGTCGAGGGCGAACAGGTCGCGATTGATGCGGACGGCGTTGCCACGGCACTCAACGAGGCCGACAGCGTCATCATCATTCCTGGCTACGGTATGGCTGTGGCCCAGGCGCAGAGCGCAGTTGCCGATCTGGTGCGCAAGCTGCGTGCCAAAGGTAAGAACGTGCGCTTTGCCATCCACCCTGTCGCGGGGCGTCTGCCGGGGCACATGAACGTACTGCTCGCGGAAGCCAAAGTGCCCTACGACATCGTTATGGAAATGGATGAGATCAACGATGATTTCCCGAGCACAGATGTGGCGATTGTGATCGGGTCCAACGACATCGTGAACCCGGCGGCGCAAGATGATCCCAACAGCCCCATCGCCGGCATGCCGGTGCTGGAATGCTGGAAAGCCAAACAGGTGTTCGTCTCCAAGCGCGGGCAGGGCACGGGCTATTCGGGCATCGAAAACCCGCTGTTCTTCAAGGACAACACGCGGATGTTTTATGGCGATGCCAAGGCGAGCCTTGAAAAGCTTCTGCCCCTGATCGACTGACGTCGCAGTATGCAGCCCGGTGATCCGGCCGTAACGCAAAGCGATCAGCCTGAACCCTCCGGTCGCCCTGATGAGGGCGACCGGATTCTTGCAATCCGTACCGTGGCGATGCCGGCGGATACCAATCCGGCCGGTGATATTTTCGGAGGCTGGCTGATGTCACAGATGGATCTTGCCGCAGGTAATATCGCGGCGCTCATCTCGGGCGGCCGGTCGGCTACTGTGGCGGTGGACGGGATGCAGTTTCTCAGCCCTGTCAAAGTCGGAGACGAAGTCTCTCTCTATGCCGAAGCCACAAAGATCGGGCGGACGTCAATGCGCATCCATGTTGAAGCCTGGCGCCGGGTGCGGCACCACGAGGAGCGGGTAAAGGTCACTGATGCCCACTTCACCTTTGTGGCTCTGGACGATGCGGGCAGACCGCGCGCCGTGCGGCAACCGTGACATCCGCCGCAGGCTGCCGCGTTCAGGACTGACCGGGCAGAAAGCGGCGCGGGGCGTTGACCAGCGGCGTCTCGGTCGCGATCAGCCCTGTGGCGCGGGTGGCCACAAGCCCGCCCCATGCGCCGAGGACATTGGCTAGGATGGCCGCAACAACGACGCCGGGAAAACCCGCCATCAGAGCACCGGCCCATGCCAGTGGCAGGTAGATCACAAAGATCCGCGACAGGCTCAGGGCCATGGACCACATCGCTTTGTCGCGCGCATTCATCGCCGCATTTGCAACCACCACGATCCCGTATCCGAAGAGGCTTGCGCCCACGAACCGCAGATAAAGCGTGGCATATCCGGTGTCTTCGCCGCCGGATGTAAAGGCGCGGGCGATGGGCTCAGCAAATATCCCCAGAACAAGCGCGATCAGAGCGCCGTAGGCAACGCAGAAGCCAAAGGCCAGCTTTGTGCCCTCTCGCGCACGGTCATACTTTTCCGCGCCCCGGTTCTGGCCAACCACCGGGCCGATGCCTGCAGAGAGCGCCATAAGCGGCACCAGTGCAAGGCTCTGAACGCGGGTAGCGGCACCAAAGCCCGCGACGGCGGCCTCGCCCACGGTCGCCACAGCAGCGGTGACGAGCGCCATGCCGGCAGGATTGATGGCGTTGGAGAAGGCCGCCGGCAGGCCCACGCTGAGCACTGCCCGCACCGATGCGGTGACGCCTGTAAACGGGTTGCCACAGACGCCCAGAAATCCGCGCCGCCAGGCCAGCCAGAGCGCGATGGCCATGGCCGTGGCACGGCCTGCGCATGTCGCAACGGCAGCACCCCGCGTGCCCATTTCGGGCAGACCCCACATGCCAAAGATCAGCAGGGGATCAAGGCCGAGATTGATGACCGCAGCAACGACCATAATGACAGGCGCCGTGAGGCTGTCACCATGGGCCCGAAAGACCGCGTTGATGACCATCATTGTAACGAGAAAGGGAAAAGAGAAGCTCCAGACCGGCATATAGCCGGCGATTTCGCGTGCAGCGGCGTCGGTTGCACCGAGCGCGGAGAAAAGAACCGGAAAGGAGATCCACAGGATGGCGGCTGTGACCACCGCAAGTACGGTTCCCAGCCCTACCGCGTGCAGGGCAAGGCGCCGCGCGGTCTCATCATCATCTCCGCGCCCCACGCCCTGACTCAGCGCCGTGTTGGCGCCGGCGCTGAGGCCGATTGACAAAGAGGTGACAGCCGTCGTTACCGGATAGATGAAGCCCACGGCTGCAAGGGCAGCACCACTCACCTGTGACAGAAAATAGGCATCCGCAAGGCCTACGCTCAGCACAGCGAAGATGCCAAAGCTCATCGGGGCGGACATGGATGCGAGCACACGCCAGACGGGCCCTGTGGTCAGAGGGGCCTTTTCGCTCTTGCTCATGTTTATCGTCCTTTATCCCGGTGAGGCACGGGTCAACGCGGCTTTCAGGCACGATGTTCCGGGACAGGCTGACGAAGGGGCTAAGATGCGGGATTTGAACAGTCTTTGTATCACCGAGCAGCCCGGAATACGGATGGTATACCGTTGCACTCAGTTAAGTATCTGATCGGAAAGGTGAAATTTATTGACTTTGAGAGTGGAGGCGTTATTTCTCACGGTGTCTCCGGAGCCCGATTTATGCCATCCATTACCGATCACCCGCTGCGTTATAAACTCGCAAATGAGCTGCATGCCCGGCCGTTTCCTTCAATGGAGGCGCCCTGCAGCGCCGTTTATATCGCGATTAAAAGGCCAAATGACGCGGTCAGCCGTGACCGGTCTGAGGATCTTCGACACCTCACGGACCTGCTGGACCGTCATGGCGCGCCGCATCCGCAGCCCGGCGCCACGCATTACTACGGCCAGATCGGACGACACTGGATCAAATGGGAGCAGCACACCGAGTTTGTAACCTATACTGCGTTTATCAAAGAGGGCACTGAGCGCCCGTTTGACCCGGCAGGCTTTGACGTCTTCCCGTCTGACTGGCTGGATGAGGCGCCCGGCCAGCGGATAACATCTGTGATGGTCCATGTGCTACCGCGCCCGGAAGATGACGCCGAGATTGAGCAGTCGCTGGAGAGCTGGTTTGTTTCGGAGAGCCTTGCCGTGGCGAATGTGCTGGACAATGCGGCCACTATCGCCGGGGATTTCAGGATCGACACCAACGGACATCTGCGGTTTGCGGTGTTTACCGGTGATCAGACCGGGACCCGTCGCATCGGGCGCATCGTGCAGCGTCTTTGTGAGATTGAGACCTATAAATCCATGTCGATGCTGGGATTTGCGCGGGTGCGGGCGCTGCAACCGCGTCTGAATGAGCTTGATACGCGGCTGACCAGTCTGATGAGCGATATGACAAGCGAGACAGCAAGCGCGGAAGAGACGCTTAACGCGTTGCTGAGCATTTCGGCGGAGCTTGAGACGCTGTCTGCGCAGTCGTCGTTCCGGTTCGGGGCGACAGGGGCCTATGAGGCGCTGGTCAATCAGCGCATCGAAGCACTGCGCGAGATGCGGTTTCGCAGCAGGCAGCATTTTTCGGAGTTCATGATGCGGCGCTATGCGCCGGCGATGCGCACCGTCAGCTCTGCAGAGCGGCGGCTGGAGCAGATGTCGGACCGGTCGATCCGGGCCTCGAACCTGCTGCGCACGCGGGTGGATGTGGAACGCTCAGCGCAGAACCAGGAGTTGCTGGCGAGCATGGACCAGCGCTCAGATCTGCAGCTGCGGTTGCAGCGCACGGTCGAGGGGCTGTCGGTAGTGGCGATCAGCTATTATGCGGTCTCGCTGGCGGGGTATCTGCTCTATCCGGTGTCAGAGGCAACGGGGCTCAGCAAGGGTATGCTGACGGCGCTGGTGACGGTGCCGGTTGTGCTGCTGGTCTGGTGGATGGTCAGACGGCTCAGGGCAAGCGTGGAGTAACGGTTCTTTCTGGTCGGAAAGCATCGCGCGCGGATGAGTGGGTTTTTGCGTGAAGCCAGTGGTCCGTCACCCGATTCTGACTGCACCGGGGACAACGGGACGGCGCTTTTTGGACTGCGTCAAAGGCGCCCCGCCCGCCGTCCCGTAAATTTCATCGTCTATCGCGTTCGTTTCCTGTGCCTGGTTCAGGCGTTGCCTTTTTCCTGCAGTGCATCCTGAATGGTGGAGCGGTCGCACCGCAGGTTTGTTTCAGAAACCCACTCCTGCCAGGCGGATCAGAGGGCGTCAGCGCCCTCTGATCCGGGGATCAAGCGCGTCTCTGAGACCATCGCCGAGATAGTTGACCGACAGCACCGTGACCGAAATCAGGATGCCTGGCAGCATGACCCGTTCAGGAAACTCTTCCATGCGCGGCACAGCATCCGACAGAAGCTTGCCCCAGGTCGGGAAGTCTGAGGGAAAGCCCACGCCGAGAAAGCTCAGGGCGCTTTCGGTGATGATGGCCGTGGCGAGACCCAGCGTTGCTGAGACCATAATCGGCGAGACCACGTTAGGCAGCAGATGCCGGCGGATGATCTGAAACGGTGTGGTCCCGATGGAGCGGGCGGCCAGGATGAATTCCCGTTCTTTCAGTGCGAGGATCTCGCCGCGTACAATGCGTGCGGTCGGCATCCAGGAGGTGATGCCGATGACGCCGACAATCAGGATGAACATGCCGCCTTCAGGCCCGAAGGCCGCGCGCAGAGGCTGGCGGAAGAGTGTGACGGCCACCAGCAGCAGGGGCAGGATCGGCAGGGACAGGAAGAGGTCGGTGATGCGCATCAGTAAGCCGTCAAGTTTTTTGAAATAGCCTGAGCAGACGCCCACGGCCGTTCCGATCATCAGCGACAGGATCATTGCCGTCCAGCCCACGGCCAGCGAGGCCCGGCCGCCTGCTATCAGTGTGGCCATGATGTCGCGGCCCAGATTGTCGGTGCCGAAGGGGCGCGACCAGAGCGTGTTGGCGTCCTGATTCCAGAGCAGCGTATAGATGGGACGCAGGTCTTTGTTGCGGATATCAAGCTGTTTGGGATCGACCTGCCAGACCCAGGGGCCGATCAGCACAAAGAGCGTGATGCCCAGCAGGAACCCGCCGCCGATGAGCGCGCCTTTGTGTTTGCGGAACTGGTCCCAGACGTCCTTCCACTGGCTGCGCGGCTCTTTCTGCGGTTCTTTGTCTTTGAGCGCGCCGTAGAGTTCGTATTCCGCGGCGGCTGCGTTCACATGCTGGTCAGTCATAGCGGATCCTCGGATCAAGCAGCCCGTAGAGGACATCAGCGATCAGGTTAAAGGCCACGATCAGGATGGCGAAGATGAAGGTCAGCGTCATCACCATCGGCAGATCATTGGCAAAAAGGGCGGTCAGCAGGAGCTGGCCGATGCCGTTCACCTTGAAGAGCGTCTCAGTGATGATGGCGCCGCCAAAGATCGACGGGATGCCCAGAGCGATCACCGTTACGATGGGGATCATCGAATTGCGCAGTACATGCACCATGACGACCGCGCTTTCTTTGAGGCCTTTGGCCCGGGCGGTGCGCACATAATCCTGGTTGAGGTTGTCGAGCATGGAGGCTCGCATGAAGCGGCTGATCTGCGCGGTGGTCTGCAGGGCAAGGACCATCACCGGCATGATCATCTGCGTGAGCTGCACTTTGAAGCTGGCCCAGTCGGTGACAACATGGGTGGTATCATAGATCGAGGGGAACCAGCCCAGGTTCACCGAAAAGATCACGATCACGATCACGCCGGAAAAGAAGGGCGGCACGGAAAAACCGATCATCGATACGAAGGTGCCGGCCTGATCAAAGAGCGAATACTGCTTATAGGCGGAATAGATGCCGATCGGCAGCGCCAGCAGAATTCCCACGATATAGGACATGCCGACGACCCAGAGCGTCTGCGGCATGCGCTGCATCACGATGTCCATCACCGGAGAACGGGTCTGCCAGGAGATGACGCGCAGTTTGCCTTCGGAGAAGGTCGTGCCGAACCAGTGGTCAATCATCACCTGCGGCTCGATCCAGAAAAACTGAACCAGCCATTTCCAGTACTGAACGTGGACCGGGGCGCCAAGGCCAAGCGCCTCGCGCATCTGCTGCTTCACTTCAGGGGGAACAGTAAGGGGCACCTGCGCCATCGGATCGCCCGGCGCCAGCTGCAGCAGCATAAAAATCACCAGGCTGATGAAGAGCAGCGTCGGGATCGCGAGCACAAGTCGCCGGATTGTGAATGTCAGCATGGGCGCGCCTTATGAGGGTCGTTCTTTTTATCGTTGGCGGGACAGTGCATAAACGCAAGCCCGCGAAAGGCTGAAAAGGGGCAGGGCGCGACCGGCTGATCGCGCCCTGCTCAAAATCGCATCAGCCGTCGATGCGGTACCAGTCGGCTGCGTTCCAGATTTCGCTGTCCCACACGTTCATGATAACACCGCCGAGGCTGTTGGCATGGGCTGCGTTCCGGCCACGGTGCGTCAGCGGCAGGATAACGTACTCCTGCATCAGCATGTCGTTCATCGCGATCGCCAGTTCAGCGCGTTTTTCGATGTCGCCGGTTGTGGCCATTTCGGCAATCAGCGCATCGTACTCTTCAGAGCAGAAACGCATCATGTTATTGCCCTGCCACTGCGTTTCAGGACGCGGTGCCTGCTCACAGGCCCAGTTCGCCATATAGGCTTCGGGGTCGGTGCCGTCGAAGTTGTTGGTGAACATCTCAACGTCCGCAAAGAACTTCTGGAACGTATCGGGCGAGCCCGGGTCAGAGCCAAAGAACACCGAGGCGTCGATATTGCGCAGTTCAGTTTCAATGCCGATCTGTGCCCACCAGTCCTTGATCAGTGCCTGATAATCCTGGCGCACGGAGTTGGTCGATGTCTGATAGAGCACCGAAAGCTTCACGCCGTCCTTGTCGCGCACACCGTCACCGTCGCTGTCGGTCCAGCCAGCTTCGTCCAGCACCGCTTTGGCGCCTTCGATGTCCTGTGTAAGGCAGCTGTCGTTGTTGGGCGAGTTATAGGCCGCAGGGGCGGGCAGAACGTTGCAGGTGAGCTTACCAAAGCTGCCGTAACCCACTTCGGTCAGCAGCGCGCGGTCGATGGCCATGGACATTGCCTGGCGCACGGCCTTGTCGGTGAGGAAGGGATGCGGATGTGCCGCTGTGCCGCGTTCGTCGCCCAGTTCGGGGCTCACGTCGGTCAGGTTGATCAGTATCCGCTCCACGGACGTACCAAAGGCAACGATGTTCTTGCCCTTGCCCGCAGATTCCATGCGGTCCAGCACATCCGGTGCCAGCTGCAGGTTCCAGGCATAGTCAAATTCGCCGGTTTCCAGAACCGACCGGCCTGCGGCATTGGCGTCACCGCCGCCTTTGAAGGTCATGGTCGCAAAGGCGGGTTTGTTCGGATCGCGGTAGTTTTCGTTGGCTGCCAGCGTGATCACATCGTTGGGGCGGAATTCGGTCACGGTGAAGGGGCCGGTGCCGATGGGATTGAAGTTGGCCTCTGTGCACTCGGGCGCTTTGGCACCGAGGCAGTCCGCGAACTGGGCTTTCTGAATGATCGGGGCCTGAGCGCCGACAAAGGGGCCATAAGGGAATGGTTTGGAAATGCCGAAGTTCACCACCACGGTCTGCGGGTCGGGTGTATCGACAGAGACGACGTCGTTGTATTTCTCTGCCTGGGCACAGCCACCGCCATCTGCGGTGCAGTATTCCCAGGAAAATTTCACATCCTCGGATGTGACCGGTGTGCCATCGGACCATACAAGGCCGTCAGAGAGCTTCCATGTAATCGATTTGAGGTCTTCGCTCACCCCGCCGTTGCCGACAGTGGGGATTTCATCAACCAGCCACGGCACGATCTCGCCGTCCTGGTTGTAGCGGGCGAGCGGTTCGATGACGAGCGAGGCAGCCTCGAGTTCTTTCGTGCCACCCGACAGATACGGGTTCATGATCGACGGCGCCTGCCAGTAGATCACGTTAACATTGCCATCGCGTCCGCGTTCGCCTTCGTGGCCATCGGCCATGGCCATCGGGACCAGCGCAGAGGTGGCGACCGCGCTCAGTAACAGGGTTCTCAGTTGCATGTTATACTCCATGTTGGACACCAGGGTGCCGGTCTGTACCGTCCTTTGCAGACAGTGTTTTTTATCGCTTTCAGGGACTGGTGTTTCTGGGCCGATCCTGCAGAAAAGCGCAGATATCTTGCCGATCCCCCCGGATGCGTGGCCTCATCGAAGCATGTTTTGCGGAAAAAGCAAGCCTTGTGATGGCTGACCCGGTGGAAAGGGGCACGCGGTGTTTGACAGTGGTCAGTGGCTGAGCGTAGCGTCGGTAAAGTCCATGACAGGGGCAGATATGCTGGATCACGCACCATCGGGCGACACGCCCGGACCAATCGCCCGGATCAGAAATCTGCGCGTCGAATTTCAGACAAAAGACGGGCCCGTAACCGGGGTGGAAGACGTGTCGTTTGAGATCAGCGCGGGCGAGACGGTCTGTGTCGTCGGTGAAAGCGGATCGGGTAAATCGGTCTCGTCTTTGTCGCTGATGCGGCTGGTGGAGTTTGGCGGAGGCGAGATCACCGGCGGACAGCTTTTGTTTGATCGTCCGGGGGCCGATGCTATCGATCTGGCCAAAACCGATGCCGATCTGATGCAGACCATCCGTGGCAATGAGATCGGGATGATCTTTCAGGAACCGATGACGGCGCTGAACCCTGTCTTTACTGTCGGACGGCAGCTGACCGAAGGACTGCGGCTGCACAAAAGCATGAGCCGCTCTCAGGCCGAGGCCCGCGCGCTGGAACTGCTGCGTGAGGTCCGCATCCCCGAGCCTGAACGACGGCTGAAACAGTACCCGCATGAGCTGTCGGGCGGCATGCGACAGCGTGTCGTCATAGCCATGGCGCTGGCCTGTAAACCGCGCCTGCTGATCGCGGATGAGCCGACGACGGCGCTTGATGTCACCATCCAGGCCGAGATCCTCGCACTGATGGACCGGCTCAAACGCGAGACCGGCACGGCGGTCATGTTCATCACCCATGATATGGCGGTCGTGGCCCAGATGGCCGACCGCGTGGTCGTGATGTTCCGCGGCAATAAGGTCGAAGAAGGTCCGGTGCGGCAGATTTTCGAGACGCCGCAGCATCCTTATACCAAAGCGCTGCTGGCTGCGGTGC
This sequence comes from Roseobacter ponti, assembly GCF_012932215.1. Classification (GTDB taxonomy): domain Bacteria; phylum Pseudomonadota; class Alphaproteobacteria; order Rhodobacterales; family Rhodobacteraceae; genus Roseobacter; species Roseobacter ponti. Next base: position 1,347,242 of record NZ_CP048788.1, read on the forward strand.
CCAAACTGGGCGAGATGCGCGGTAAATCCGCGCCTGAGCCGATGAAGCTGCTGGGCAGTGATCAGGGCGAGATCAAACCGGTGCCGGGTACAAACGAGGTACTGCTGAGCGTGAAAAACCTCACCACCCGCTTTCCGGTCAAAGGCGGCTTTTTCAGGCGCACCGTTGCGAATGTGCATGCGGTGGAGGATCTTTCTTTTAACATCAACAAGGGCCAGACGCTGAGCCTTGTGGGCGAATCCGGCTGCGGCAAATCGACGGCGGGGCGGTCCATTCTGCGGCTGGTCGAGCCGATGGCCGGCGAGATCGTGCTCGATGGCAAAGACATCCTGGCCCTCGATCAGAGCGCGCTGCGGGAAGCGCGGCTGGACATGCAGATGATCTTTCAGGATCCCTTTGCCTCGCTCAATCCGCAGATGCAGCTTGCAGATCAGGTCGCCGAACCGATCCACAATTTCGGCACGCTTAAAGGTAAAGAGGTGATGGACCGTGTGGCCATGCTCTTTGACCGGGTCGAGCTGCCGCGCAGTTTTATGCGACGATTCCCGCACGAGCTTTCCGGCGGACAGCGCCAGCGGGTGGCCATCGCCCGGGCTCTGGCGCTGAACCCCAGGCTCATCATCGCGGATGAGGCCGTCTCAGCGCTTGATGTGTCGGTGCAGGCGCAGGTACTCAACCTGATGCTGGAGCTGCAGGCTGAACTGGGCATCTCGTACCTTTTCATCAGCCACGACATGGCCGTCGTTGAGCGGGTCAGCCACCATGTGGGCGTCATGTATCTGGGCCGCATCGTTGAGCTCGGTCCGCGCGCGCGGGTCTTTGAGAACCCGCAGCATGCCTATACCCAGGCGCTGATGAAGGCGGTGCCGATCGCTGATCCGACCCGGCGCAAGGATGAAAGCGAGCTCAATTTCAAACCGATCCCGTCGCCTATTCATCCTGCGGGCTATGCGCCGGAGCCATCGGTCTACCGCGAGGTGGAGCCGGGACACTTCGTGCTTGAAACCGACAGCGGATACTGACGCGCATGCCTGATCGCCTGTCCCCGCTGGAGCTGATGACAAAGCTCGTCTCGTTCCCGACCGTCAGCAGTGCCACGAACCTGCCGCTGGTGGATTGGGTTGAAGAGTATCTGTCGGGCCACGGGATCAAATCGCATCGCTATGCTGATCCGGATGAGCCCAAGGCGGCTCTTTTCGCCCATGTGGGGCCTCTGGAAGAGGGAGCGATCGTGCTGTCGGGGCACACCGATGTGGTGCCGGTCGAGGGACAGGACTGGAGCACCGACCCCTATGAGGTGGTCGAAAAAGACGGCCGTTATTACGGGCGTGGCACCTGTGACATGAAAGGATTTGATGCGCTTGCGATCTGGGCCCTCGTGGAAGCGCAGTATGCCGGCGTTATGCGGCCGCTGCAGCTGGCCCTCAGTTTCGACGAGGAAATCGGCTGTGTCGGCGCGCCGCCGATGATACGCGCGATGCAGCCTGTCCTGCCCAAGGGATCGGCGGTGATCGTGGGCGAGCCGTCAGAGATGCAGGTCGTGACCGGCCACAAAGGCAGCATCGGTTTCGAGATCCACGCACGCGGCTTCGAGGTGCACAGTTCCATGCCCGACAAGGGGGTGAGTGCCATCATGAACGCGGCGAAAGTCATCGACTGGACAAATACGGTCAATGACGCCAACCGCGCAGCGGAGCCGACAGATATGGCCGCGGCCTTTGACCCGTCCTATACCACGGCCCACGTCGGCGTCGTGCGAGGAGGCACAGCCCATAATATCACCGCAAAGGACTGCTTTTTCCTGCTCGACATTCGCATGGTGCCTGGTGAGAGCGCCGGCATTTGGGGGGACCGGGTGCGCGACCGGTTGCGCGAAGTTGAGACCGGGATGCAGGCCGTGGTCCCGCAGACCGGTATCGATATCATCCACGAGCATACTGTGCCGCCGCTGGTCCCTGAAGAGGCGGGTGAGGCCGAAACGCTTGCCCGCATGATCACCGGTGACAACGGCACCCATGTGGTGAGTTACGGCACCGAAGCCGGGCAGTTTCAGGAAGCCGGCTATTCCGCCGCAATCTGCGGGCCGGGCAATATCGCCCAGGCACACCAGCCCGATGAATACATCTCACGCGCGCAGTTCGAGGCCGGTCACGATTTCATGAAAAGCCTGCTCAGACGGTTGCAGACCTGACGGATGCTGCGCGTGCAGGGTATTCCGATCACTGAACAGAATGCCGCGACCTGGCGCGCGGACCTGCCACGCAAAACCGATGTGATCGTGATCGGTGGTGGCGTGATTGGCGTCTGCACCGCCCTTTATCTGCGACGGGCCGGGCGGCGGGTGCTGTTGCTGGAAAAAGGCCGGATCGCGGGAGAGCAGTCAGGGCGCAACTGGGGCTGGATCCGCCAGCAGGGGCGGGACCCGGACGAGCTTCCGGTCATGATCGAGGCGAACCGCCTCTGGAAAGAACTTGCCCGCCAGACCAATGTGGATATCGGGCTGAAGACCGGGGGCGTGACGTATCTCGCGCGGTCGGCAAAGCAGCTTGCGACATTTGAGGCATGGCTGCCCTTTGCCCGGGCACACGGCGTGGACACGCGACTGCTGAGTGCGGCAGAAACCGCGGAGCTTGTGCCAGACATGTCGAGAGGATTTGCAGGCGCGCTGCACACCGCCTCTGACATGCGCGCAGAACCCTGGCGTGCAGTTCCGGCGCTGGCTGAGATCGCGGCCCGCGAAGGCGTCGTGATTGCCGAAGACTGTGCCGTGCGTGCCCTTGATACCGCGGCGGGCTGCGTGGCCGGTGTGCTCACGGAACGCGGCCGCGTTGCAGCCCCGGTCGTCGTTCTGGCAGGCGGGGCGTGGTCCTCGCTTTTTCTGCGCAATCACGATGTTCACATTCCGCAACTGTCTGTACGGGCGACCGTGGCCTCCACGACTCCGCTGCCCGAAGTTGCCCCCGGCGGGGTCTCAGATCACCGTATTTCCTTCCGGTACAGGGCAGACGGCGGCTATTCTCTGGCTGCGGGCGGCTTTCACGAACTGTTTCTGGGGTGGGACGCATTCCGGGCCTTTCCGAAGTTCCTCGCACAACTGCGAGCCGATCCTTTTGGCACCCGCTTTCTGCCGGCGGCCCCCCGGGGTTATCCTGACGGCTGGGGCACACCGCGCCGATGGTCGGCGGATGAACCGGGCCCGTTTGAAACCCGGCGGGTGCTGAACCCCGCGCCCAATGCCGGGCAGCTCAGAACCCTGAAACGCGAGTTTGCGGCGCTCTTTCCCGGTTTGCCGGAGTTCGACCTGTCACACGCCTGGGCGGGTATGATCGACACGATGCCGGATGTGGTGCCGGTGGTGGACAGCGTCGCCGCACTGCCCGGGCTTATCCTCGGGACGGGCATGAGCGGGCACGGTTTCGGTATCGGACCAGGGATGGGAAAGATCCTTGCGGCGCTCGCCACCGGCATGCCACCCGGGCATGATCTGACCCGTTTCCGGCTGTCGCGTTTCAGTGACGGGACCCGGATGGACCCGGGGCCCGCGCTTTGATGCCGGTACTGCACCTGCCGCTCCTCCGCACGGATGCGTTGACGCGGAAGTGACCCGTAGCTCTTGCAGCCGCTGCTGTATCAACTAAAACGGGCGCACTCCGTCGTGCGACCAAACCGCGCTCTGCAAGGCGCCATCTCCTGGAGATCTTTCGTGCCTGTCAAAAACCGTTTTGCCGAACTGCACCCTGAAATTACGGCCTGGCGACAGGATCTGCATGAAAACCCTGAACTGCTCTTCGATACGCACCGCACGTCAGCGCTTGTTGCGGAAAAACTCAGGGCCTTCGGCTGTGATGAGATAGCGACCGGGATCGGGCGGACCGGGGTCGTCGGCGTGATCCGCGGGAAATCGGACCGCTCGGGCAGGGTGATCGGGTTGCGTGCGGATATGGATGCGCTGCCGATCCTGGAGCAGACCGGCGTGGAATACGCGTCAAAGACGCCAGGGGCGATGCATGCCTGTGGCCATGACGGGCACACGTCGATGTTGCTGGGGGCGGCAAAATACCTGGCCGAGACACGTAACTTCGACGGTACGGTCGTGGTTATCTTTCAACCTGCTGAAGAGGGCGGTGGCGGCGGCCTTGAAATGTGCAAAGACGGCCTGATGGACCGCTTTGGCATTCAGGAGGTTTACGGGATGCACAACTGGCCCGGGTTGCCGTCGGGTAGTTTTGCGATCCGTCCTGGGCCGTTCTTTGCAGCGACAGATATCTTCAATCTGGAGATCGAAGGGCTGGGCGGCCACGCGGCCAAACCCAACGAGACCATCGACACCACCGTAGTTGCCAGCCAGATCGTTATGGCCGCGCAGACCATTGCTAGCCGGAATGCGGATCCGGTGGATCAGGTCGTTGTCTCAATCACGTCGTTTGAAACTTCGTCAAATGCGTTCAACGTGATCCCGCAGCGGGTGATGATGAGGGGCACCGTCCGAACCATGTCGCCGCAGATGCGCGATCTGGCACAGTCCCGGCTGACCACGCTGGCGGAGGGCATTGCCGCGAGTTTCGGTGCGACCGCTCGGATGGATTACACGCGCAATTACCCGGTTATGGTCAACCATGAAGAGCAGACGGAATTTGCCGCCGCAGTCGCAGCCTCGATCGCCGGAAGCTGTGCGGATGCGCCGCTGGTGATGGGCGGAGAGGATTTTGCCTATATGCTCGAAGAGCGACCCGGTGCCTATATTCTTGTCGGGAATGGTGAGAGCGCTGCGGTGCACCACCCGGAGTACAACTTCAACGATGAGGTGATCCCGGCGGGCTGCAGCTGGTGGGCCGAAATCGTCGAGCGGCGGATGCCTGCTGCCTGACTTCAGGATGCGCCAAGCAGATCGCGATATATGCCGACGAGCGTGGCGGCTTCTTTTTCGATAGAGAACTCCGTGACGGCGCGGCTGCGCGCATTCCGCGACCAGACTGAGAGCTTTTCCGGGTCCGATAATATTGCGTCTGCGGCCGCGCGCATCCCTTCTGCGTCGCCCGCGTCGACGAGAATTCCGGTTTCGCCCTCCGCCACCAGCGCCTCAAAGGCGCCGACCCGTGTGGCCACAACCGGACAACCGCAGGCCATCGCCTCGATCGGTGTCAGCCCGAACCCTTCCCAGCGTTGCGGCGCAATATAAAGATCGAGAATACGGTACCAGTCGGCCATATCCTCGGTCGGCACCTCAGGCATAAACCTCAACCGGTCCGCCAGCCCTGCCGCATTTGCCTTCGCACGCAGTCCTGCGTCAAAGTCGCGGTGACTGTCCGTCGCGCGTCCCATCACGAGGGCCGTGGCGGTCTGATGTTTCTGCAGAAGATCTGTCATCGCATCGACATAGACATCCGTGCCTTTCTGCGCGCGGATGCGGCCATAACAACCGATCACTGGTCCGGCATCCGAGATACCAAGCTTTGCGCGCAGGGCAGAGCGATCCTCAGGCGGGGCAAACCCTGCAGTGTCAATGCCGTGCATAACAACTGTCGAAGGTCCTTCAAGATAGGCCGCGGTTTTCTCCGAGGTTGCGATCACGGCATCCATGCGCCGGATCAGCCAGCGGGTCAGGCCTGTCTGTTTGCGCTGCGACGCGGAGGTGAAAAGCAGCTTCAGCCGTTTGCCCAGCAGATAGCGCAGTGCGAGCCCGCCGATCATCTCGACATTGCGCCTGGCATGCCAGACCCGCCAGCCGCCAGGCCCCGGACCCCGCCGCGAAAGCCACGGAAGGCTGGCAAGCGGGATCTGCGGCACCTGTGGCGGCAGCACCGGACCGGTCGCTACAATGCCGATGCTCTGCGCCTGCAGCGGCACCAGACGCACCACCGTGGCGGTCACCCCGGAGAGCCGTTTTTTGAAATTCGGCGCAATGACTTCGATATCGCGCGGGACAATATGTGGTGCGTGGGCGGGCGGCATTACTGGCTGTCCTCAAGGCTGAGCGCGCGGATCAGGCGCCCGGCGATTGTGTCAAGCTGATCGGCCCGCCCGCGCACAAAGCTTTGCGCGGCAAGCACGGTGCCGGCGCGATAGGCCTCATTGTCGAGCAGCATTTCGACCTCCTGCGCCAGAGCTTCGGCATCATCTACCAGGATCGCCGCACCCCGGGACGTCATGTCTGCATAGGTCTCAGCGAAGTTTGTTACATGTGGCCCGGAGAGTACCGCGGCATCGCCCTGAGCGACTTCGAAAGGGTTATGCCCGCCGATGGGCAGCAGTGAACCACCCAGAAATACGATCTCACTCAGCGCATACCAGTTGCCAAGCTCGCCCAGTGTATCGGCCAGATAGACCTGTGCCGTTGCCGGGCTTTCGTCGCGTGACCGCACAGCGACGGAGAGGTTCAGCCCCTTTACAAGGGTTTCGACCTCTGAACTGCGCTCAGGGTGGCGCGGCACAAGAATAAGCGCGAGATCCGGGTGGCTCTTTAAAAGCTGCGCATGGGCATCGAGCACTATTTCCTCTTCACCCTTATGGGTTGAGGCGGCGACCCAGACCGGGCGCCCCTTGAGGGCCGCCCGAGCCCGTGCAGTTGTCTGCGGATCGACCGGCAGGGGCTCTGAGAGGGATTTGAGGTTGATCCCGCGGGCCACCCGGTCGGCAGGGGCATTCATATCGACCATGGCCTGCGCCATGTCGTCGTTCTGGCTCAGGATCAGATCAAAGACGTTGAGCACATAGGCCGCGGTCTGTGGCCGTTTGCGCCAGGAGGCGCGCGAGCGTTCGCTCAGCCGCGCGTTTACCAGCGCCATGGCGGTGCCGCGGTCCCGTGTGCGGCGAAGCAACTGTGGCCACAGCTCGCTTTCGACAAATATCGCGGCCGTCGGCCGCCAGTGGCCAAGAAACCGCTTGATCGGCCCGGGCGCATCGAGCGGAGCGAACTGGTGCTCACAACGTGGCGGCATCCGGGCGGCCACAAGCTTTGCAGATGTCGGCGTGCCGGAGGTGATCAGAAACTGTGCGCGTGGCAGGGCGCGGCCCATCGCGGTAATCAGAGAGAGAACCGAAAGGCTTTCGCCAACAGATGCGGCGTGAAACCAGATCAATGGCCCGCCGCCGATGCGCGGCACGCTGGCATGGCCGAGCTTTTCATGGGCCCTGAGCGCCGGATAGCCGGCCCGGCGAAGTTTGCGCGTTGCGATCCATGCTGCAAAGGGAACGAGCAGAACGGTGAGGGCCACATAAAACTGATAGAGCAGTGGCGCGCGCATGGGACGGGTCAGCCGCCCGTATGGCTCATATGGCGCGGCATCTGACCATCCGCCCGTTGCCGCGAATAGTCAAAGTCATGCCCTTTGGGCTTGAGCGCAATGGCCGCGCGGATTGCCTCTTCCAGCGGGCGGTCATCATCCGGATAGGCGCGCAGCGGCGCGCGCAGGTCGGCCATGTCTTCCTGACCCAGACAGAGGTAAATCTCACCTGTGCAGGTGATCCGCACCCGGTTGCAGCTTTCACAGAAATTATGGCTCAACGGCGTGATGAAGCCGATTTTCTGCCCGGTTTCTTCAAGCCGGACATAGCGCGCGGGCCCGCCGGTGCGTTCGGCAAGATCAGTAACCGTGTAGTGCTCAGCATAGCGGGCGCGCACGTCTTTCAAAGACCAGTACTGTCCCAGCCGGTCCTCGTTGCCCAGATCGCCCATGGGCATAACCTCGATCCAGGTCAGATCCATGTTGCGTTCCGCACACCATTCGGTGATGCGCGGCAGTTCTTCTTCGTTGAAGCCTTTAAGCGCCACCGCGTTCAGTTTGACACGCAGGCCGGCCGCCTGTGCTGCATCAATACCGCGCAGAACCTGGGGCAGGCGGCCCCAGCGGGTGATATCCGCGAATTTCGTTTCATCGAGCGTATCGAGCGAGACGTTTACCCTGCGCACGCCGGCGGCATAGAGGTCTTTGGCAAAACGCTCCAGCTGGCTGCCGTTGGTGGTCAGTGTCAGCTCTTTCAGCGTGCCGGCATCGAGATGGCGCGACATGCTGTTGAAAAACGTCATGATGCCCTTGCGCACCAGCGGCTCGCCGCCCGTGATACGCAGCTTCTGCACGCCGAGGCCGACAAAGGTCGAGCACATCCGGTCGAGTTCTTCCAGCGTCAGCAGCTCCTTTTTCGGCAAAAAGGTCATGTTCTCGGACATGCAGTAGACGCAGCGGAAATCGCAGCGGTCTGTGACCGAGACCCGAAGGTAGGTGATGGCGCGCGCGAAGGGATCGATGAGTGGCTGGTTCATGCGCCGGAAAGTAATCAAGCCCGCGCGGCGCGGCAAGCGGATAACGCATTGTTGCCATACCGGCACTGTGCTTTAGATCAGAACCATGACGGGTAAAAAGAGAAACAAATCCACAGTGCGGGGCCTTTGTGCAGTGCTCCTCTTTGCGGGGCTGTCCGGCTGTGCTGACTGGCAGGCTAATCTGGAGACGCTCTGGGGGGCACCGGTGCTCGCCGAGGAACCGGAGGCCGTGGCGGCAGGGCCCGCAACCCCTGAAGCGCTCGACACGACAACGCCGCAGGAACGCGAAGCGGCGGTCACAAGCGCATCGTCTGGCGCCGCACTGGGTATGACAGTTGCCTCACTCGGCAGCCCGGCAGAGCCGGGGTTCTGGCTGAAAACCGCACTTGTGCAGGCCGAAACACCCGGGTCCGTCACCGAACCCCTGAGCGGCAGGGCAGTCAGCGTTATGCTCATCCCGATCGAGGGGCCGCCCACTTCGGGCAGCAGGCTTTCACTGGCGGCAATGCGGGTGCTGGGCGTGCCTCTGACAGACCTGATCGAAGTTGAGGTCCGGCGCGGCGGCTGACTGTGGCGCTATTCCACCGTTACTGATTTGGCCAGGTTACGCGGCTGATCGACGTCGGTGCCTTTTGCGATGGCCGTGTAGTAAGCAAGAAGCTGTGCGGGCACCGCATAAAGGATCGGGCTGACCACTTCCTGCACCGTCGGCATCAGGATGGTGCCAAAGGTGCCTTCGCCCGCTTCTTCGATGCCCCTTGCGTCAGATATCAGGATCACCTTGCCCTTGCGCGCCATCACCTCCTGCATATTGCTGACGGTTTTATCAAACAGGCGGTCACGCGGGGCCATCACGACGATGGGCACGTTCTGGTCGACAAGTGCGATGGGACCGTGTTTGAGCTCACCCGAGGCATAGCCTTCTGCGTGTATGTAGCTGATTTCCTTTAGTTTCAGAGCGCCTTCAAGTGCCAGGGGGAACATCTGTCCGCGCCCGAGAAAGAGCACGTCGCGGGCCTGGCTGATCTTTTCACCCATGCGGCGTGCGTTATCCGCGATGCCCAGAGCCTCGCTCATGACGCTGGGGATACCGCGCAGCGCCGAGACATGATCAGCAAACTCATCCGGCCCGATCACGCCGCGGTCCTGTGCCGCTTTGAGCGCCAGAATGAGCAGCACTGTGAGCTGGCAGGAATAGGCTTTGGTCGATGCCACGCCGACCTCGACGCCTGCGTGGATCGGCAGCACGAGATCGCTTTCGCGCGCAATCGAGCTTTCGGGCACATTCACGACCGACAGGATGCTGCCGGCCTTGCCCTGACAGAACCGAAGGGCGGCAAGTGTATCGGCGGTCTCACCTGACTGGCTGACAAAAAGCGCCGCCGTGCGGTCGGGCAGGGGCGGCTCGCGATAGCGGAATTCGGAGGCCACATCCACGTCAACGGGCATCCGGGCAATCTGCTCAAACCAGTGTTTTGCAGACAGGCAGGCATAATAAGCCGTTCCGCAGGCCACCATGGTCAGCCGGTCGACACCAGCGAAATCAATGCCCGGCTCCGGCAGGGCAATCGCGCCGTCGCCCGACAGGTAATGTCCCAGAGCCTGAGCAATGACGGTCGGCTGTTCTGCAATTTCCTTGGACATGAAGTGCTTGTGACCGCCCTTGTCGATGCGCGCGGCATCAAGCTGAATGGTGCGCTTTTCCCGGGTGACCTCATTGCCCTCATCGTCGATAACCACCAGCGATGTGCGGGTCAGGACGGCGCGGTCGCCTTCTTCAAGATAGGTGATCCGGTTGGTCAGCGGCGCCAGAGCGATGGCGTCAGAGCCCAGATACATCTCGCCCTCACCGTGTCCGATGGCCAGCGGCGAGCCTTTGCGCGCGGCGATCATCAGATCGTCCTCGCCCGAAAAAAGAAAGGCAAGAGCAAAGGCGCCTTCGAGGCGGTCAAGGGTCTGATTGGCAGCCGTCGCAGGGTCGGCGCCCTGATCCATATAGTGATGCGTCAGAAGCGCGACGGTTTCCGTGTCGGTTTCGGTAATAAAAGAAACGCCATGACCTGCCAGTTCTTCACGCAGTTCACGGAAGTTTTCGATGATACCGTTGTGCACCACGGCGACCGGGCCGGCCTGATGCGGATGGGCGTTCGAGATCGTCGGCGCACCATGGGTGGCCCAGCGGGTATGTCCGATCCCGGACTTGCCGGCGAGCGGCTGATGCACCAGCAGATCCGACAGGTTCACGAGCTTGCCAACTGCACGGCGACGGTCCAGCACGCCATTGTTCACCGTCGCGATTCCGGCGCTGTCATACCCGCGGTATTCCAGCCGTTTGAGGGCTTCAACAAGTGTCGGCGCTACTTCATGGGTGCCAAGCACCCCTATAATACCACACATTTTCAGCTGCCTCTTTGGTTTCTGGCCTTTTGCGCCTTTAACATTTCGAACAATTTAACGGCCATGCCCGGTTTTTCCACCTGATGCGCACGCCCCAGCGCCAGAGCGCCCGGTTCCACGTCGGAGGTGATGACCGAGCCGCTGGCTGTCATCGCCGCATCGCCAATGTGCACCGGGGCCACCAGCATTGTGTCAGAGCCGATAAAGACATTGTCGCCGATGTGGGTGTGATGCTTCATCACACCGTCATAGTTGCAGGTCACGGTGCCGGCGCCCACGTTGGTGCCGCTGCCAAGCGTGGCGTCCCCGATATAGCTGAGATGATTGACCTTGGTGCCCTGACCGATCTGCGCGTTTTTGATCTCGACGAAATTGCCGATGCGCACGTTTTCGGCAAGTTCGGCGCCCGGGCGCAGACGCGCGTAGGGGCCGATCACACTGCCGCGCGAGACGTGACAGCCTTCGAGGTGGGAAAAGGCGCGTATCTGTGCGCCGCTTTCAACTGTCACGCCGGGGCCGAAAACCACATTCGGCTCAATCACCGTGTCGCGCCCGACGACAGTGTCAAAGGCGAAGTGTACAGTGTCGGGGGCCGGCATGGTCACCCCGTCTTCAAAGGCCGTTGTACGGACGCGGGCCTGGAAGGCCGCTTCGGCCTGAGCGAGTTCAGCGCGCGTGTTTATCCCGAGGGTTTCCGCCTGTTCGCAGGTGACAACCGTGGCAGAGAGGTCGCGCGCACGGGCCAGCCCGACGATGTCCGTCAAATAGTATTCGGCAGAGGCGTTATCGTTGCCGATCGCGTCGATAAGATCAAAGAGCAGCCGGGCGTCACAGGCCACAACGCCGCTGTTACACAGGCTGATGGCGCGTTCCTCGTCGGTGGCGTCTTTGAACTCGACGATCCGTTCGAGATCATCTCCGCGCATGACGAGCCTGCCATAGCGGGCAGGATCCTCAGCCTCAAAGCCCAAGATGACGACGTCATGGCTTTTGAGGGCTCCGACCATCTGCTCGAGCGTTTCAGGGCGCACGAACGGCGTATCGCCAAAAAGCACGATTGCGGTGCCGTCAAAGTCTTTCAGCGAGTCGCGCGCCTGCGCTGCTGCATGGGCAGTGCCGAGCTGTTCGGTCTGTTCGGTCACGGTCACGGTCGCATCATGGGCGAGTGCCGCTTTGCGTACCTCTGCGGCACCGTGGCCTGCGACAATCACGGTTTTTTCCGGGGCGAGACTGGCCCCCGACTGCATCGCATGCACCAGAAGCGGCGCACCGGCGAGCGGGTGCAGAACTTTCGGGAGGTCGGAATTCATCCGTGTGCCCCTGCCCGCGGCGAGGATAATCAGAGCGGTCTTCATAGGTTTTCTCTTTGTGTTCTGCTGCGGCTCTGTTTATCCGCTGGAACCGGCGACGCAAGGGATGCGCGATCAAAGAAGGTTGCGGCCTGCAACATCACGCGGCGGACCGCCGCCGGTCGCGATCAGCAAAGGAGCAGCGATGCGCACGGTTATTTTTGATCTGGACGGCACCCTGGCGGATACCAGCGGCGATCTTATTGCCGCGGCGAATGTCTGTTTTCGCGAGATGGGAGCGGGCGATCTGCTGGACCCTGCGCGCGATGCGGGTACAGCCCTGCGGGGTGGGCGGGCGATGCTGCGTCTGGGGCTGAGACGGCTGGACAGGGCGAATGAAGAAGCCACGGTGGATCGTTATTACCCGGTTCTGCTGGAAGCCTATGCCGATGCCATTGATGTGCATACCCGGCTTTATCCGCGCGCCATGGAGGCTGTCGAGGCGCTGAAAGCAAGCGGGATCGGTGTGGGCATCTGTACCAACAAACCCGAAGGTCTGGCGGAGACGCTGATGCAACGGCTTGGCGTGCGGGGGGCTTTCGGCTCTCTGGTCGGGGCCGACACGCTGCCGGTGCGCAAGCCTGATCCCGAGCCGCTTTTCGAGGCGGCGCGGCGCGCGGGCGGGCATCCTGAACGGTGTATTCTGATCGGCGATTCCGACACCGACCGGAATACCGCACGGGCGGCAGGGGTGCCTTGTGTGCTGGTCACATTCGGGCCGGCAGGCGGGGATATGGCGGCACTGGAACCCGACGCGCTGATGGATGATTACGCCGATCTGCCGGGGTTGGTGGCACGTTTGCCGGGTTGACCACGACCGGGGGCTTCGTCACACTCGCGGCTGTATCATGGAGCCTTTAATGAGCGAAGTTTTCAAAGGCAGTTTCACCCAGCAGGAAGCCATCCCTGAAGCAGGGATAGAGGCCGCCATCAGGGTCATGCGGCATGGCCGGCTGCACCGGTACAACACGGTCCCGGGCGAGCTCAGCGAAACGGCGCTTCTGGAACAGGAATTCGCGCAGTCGGTGGGCGCGAAGTACTGCATCGCGGTCGCCTCGGGCGGGTATGCCATGGCCACGGCGCTCCGGGCGATCGGCGTCAGGCCGGGCGACCGGGTGCTTTCCAACGCTTTCACCCTGGCGCCGGTACCGGGTGCTGTTGCGGCGGTGTCGGCCGTGCCGGTATTTGTCGGTGTCACGCCCTCGCTGACCATTGACCTTGATGATCTTGAGGCAAAGTCCGGCGACGCAAAAGTGCTGCTGCTGAGCCATATGCGCGGGCATATCTGTGACATGGACCGCCTGATGGCGATCTGCAACAGCGCCGGGATTACCGTCATCGAGGATTGCGCGCATACCATGGGCGCGGCCTGGAAAGGCGTGCCCTCGGGCCGGTTCGGCACGGTGGGTTGTTACTCATGCCAGACGTACAAACATGTGAACTCCGGTGAGGGCGGTTTCTTTGTCACGGACGACGCAGAGGTCGCTGCGAGGGCGGTGATCCTGTCGGGGTCTTACATGCTCTACGAACGCCATCTTGCGGCGCCGCCGAAAGAAGCCTTTGAGACGGTTCGCTATGAAACGCCGAATATCTCGGGCCGGATGGACAACCTGCGCGCGGCGATCCTGCGTCCGCAGATCGCGGCTCTTGCAACACAGTGCGCGCGGTGGAATGCGCTTTACCGCCGGCTTGAAAGCGGGTTGCGAGGTACGCCGGGGCTGGAGGTCATCGAACGCCCGGAACAAGAGACAATCGTAGGCTCATCCATCCAGTTTCTCCTGACCGACTGGCCGGCGGAGCGCATCCGCGATGTGATCGCACGCTGTGCAGCGCGCGGTGTCGAGCTTAAGTGGTTCGGCGCCCGCGAACCCGTGGGCTTTACCAGCCGCTATGACAGCTGGCGCTATGCGCCCGCCGCCCCGATGCCCGCCAGCGACCGTATTCTGGACGGTATTGTCGATATGCGCGTGCCGCTGACCTTCTCGGAAGAGGACTGTGAGCTGATTGCGCGGATTATACGCGCAGAGGTCGGCGCTGTCTGGCAGGACGCGGCCTGACCCGGCGGCGTGCTGGCGCGGGCCCGCACATTTCATTCCACAGATCCGGGCCCTGCCGGCGCCCGGAAGGTGGCCGGAGCAGAGGACCGCGCTTGACCGGTTCAGGAGAGCGCAGTAAGATATGAACGGTTGTTCAATAAAAAGATCCGGAACATGAGGGAGGCCCGTTGCGATGTTTAATGCGACGATGCAGTTTGATCTTGGCGAAGATGTAAATGCGCTGCGGGATATGGTTCATCGCTGGGCGCAGGACCGGGTGGCACCGATGGCCGCTCAGATCGACAGCGATAATGCCTTTCCGTCGGAGCTCTGGCCCGAGATGGGCGAACTGGGGCTTCTGGGGATCACAGTAGACGAGGCCTGGGGCGGGGCCGGTATGTCCTATCTGGCGCATACGGTTGCGATCGAGGAAATCGCACGGGCCAGCGCCTCTGTGTCTTTGTCTTACGGTGCACATTCAAATCTCTGCGTGAACCAGATCAAGCTGAACGGCACCAGCGCGCAGAAAGAAAAATATCTGCCGGGCCTGATATCAGGAGCACAGGTGGGCGCGCTGGCCATGTCTGAAGCCGGGGCGGGGTCTGACGTGGTCTCGATGAAGCTGCGTGCGGAAAAGCGCAACGACCATTACCGTCTGAACGGTACGAAATACTGGATTACCAACGGACCGGATGCCTCTACGCTTGTCGTTTACGCCAAAACCGACCCTGATGCCGGATCAAAAGGCATCACGGCCTTTCTGATCGAAAAGGAGATGACGGGGTTTTCGACCTCTTCCCATTTCGACAAGCTCGGTATGCGCGGCTCGAACACGGCAGAGCTGGTGTTTGAGGACGTGGAAGTGCCCTTTGAGAACGTGCTGGGCGAGGAGGGGCGCGGTGTCGCCGTTCTTATGTCCGGGCTTGACTATGAGCGTGTGGTTCTGGCCGGCATCGGCACGGGCATCATGGCGGCCTGTCTGGACGCGATCATGCCCTATCTGTCCGAGCGCAAACAGTTCGGACAGCCGATCGGCAGCTTCCAGCTGATGCAGGGCAAGATCGCTGATATGTACACCGCGATGAATTCAGCACGCGCGTATGTCTATGAGGTGGCCAAGGCCTGTGACCGCGGAGATGTGACCCGCCAGGATGCCGCCGCCTGCTGTCTTTATGCTTCCGAAGAGGCGATGAAACAGGCGCATCAGGCCGTGCAGGCCATGGGTGGTGCCGGTTTCATGAGTGACAGCCCGGTTTCGCGTCTTTTCCGGGATGCCAAGCTGATGGAGATCGGTGCCGGCACCTCTGAAATCCGCCGCATGCTGGTGGGGCGGGAAATGATGAGCGCAATGACCTGAGGAGGCCGAGATGCCGCGATGGCTCTGGTTTACACCGCTTGCCCTGCTGATTGGCGCGACGGGTATCATCGGCTTCCGTCTTGGACTGACGGCGGCAACGGTAACGGAGACTGATGTGATTGAAGCCATTGCCGCGGAATATATGACGGCAGCAGGCAAGGGTGCCGCGCGCACCGATTGCGCCGCACGACCGGGCAGCACGCGAGGTGTCTGGATCCGTGTGCGGTGTCTGAGCCCTGAAGGCGTCTGGTTCGACTATGCTGCAGACCGCTTCGGCAGTCTGGTCGACGTCCCGGCGCACCAGAAACCGGATGCGGAGCTGAACATATGATAAGTGCTCTGTCATCGCCGTCTTTCGGCCTGCGCATCGCCGGAGGGGCCTTCCTCCACCGAAAGCCCTGCCCGGATTACAGAAGATGAGGTGAGGCAACAATCTGATGAACATCTTCCCACAAAATTCGGCCGGGTCGGCGGGCCCGCCGCTCAACGACCCCGCAGCCGACGTCATTGAGCAGCCAGGCCATATAGCGCGCGCGGGTCACGTGATCTCCGGCTGTGTCACGAAACCAGCAGACGCCACTGATTTCACCACGCCTGCCTGGCCGGTACCACAACCGGTCCGGGCAGTTCAGATGCGTGTTGAACCAGTCGCGCAGTCGCAGCAACTCGCTGATCTGCCAGGACAGGGTGGCATGCGGCCCGTCAAAGAGCACATCGCCTGCCGCGCAGAAAATACCTTCATTGGTGCGCGAACACGGGTCGCGCACCTCCGTTTCGAACCGGATGAACATAGGGCGTTTCCACGCAGTGCGCGGACCTTTCGTTGCGAAGAAAAACGGAAAACGACAGTTGAGGGCCTGAAAATTCAGGCCGGGCTGTCGGTCAGCTTTTGGAACTCACAACGTAAAACACCGGTTCTGCCTCTGCGGGTGGACGACCGTGTTACGGCTTGCAGGCTCAGCGATCAACCGTCGGTTTGCGAACAGTCTGTTTGCGTACAGGGGATAATTACATGAAGCTTCAATCCAGCGCCCTGCCGGCTTCGGAGGTCTTTCAGGCCAATCGAAAGGCGCACCTCGAGGCCCTTGCAGAGGTCACCTCAGCCGCAGAGGTGGCGGCGCTTGGCGGCGGTGAAAAATCGCGCGAACGCCATGTCAGCCGTGGCAAAATGCTGCCCCGGGACCGTGTGGCGGGATTGCTTGATCCCGGCAGCCCGTTTCTTGAAGTCGGGGCAACAGCGGCGCACGGGCTTTACGGCGGTGCCGCCCCCTGTGCGGGCGTCATCGCCGGTGTCGGGCGGGTCGAAGGGCAGGACGTCATGGTCGTCTGCAACGACGCCACGGTGAAGGGCGGTACTTATTATCCGATGACGGTGAAAAAACACCTGCGCGCTCAGGAAATCGCGCAGGAAAACCATCTGCCCTGCATCTATCTGGTGGACAGCGGCGGGGCCAATCTCCCCAACCAGGATGAGGTGTTCCCGGACCGGGACCACTTCGGACGGATTTTCTATAACCAGGCGCGGATGAGTGCCATGGGCATTCCGCAGATCGCTGTCGTGATGGGTTCCTGCACGGCGGGCGGGGCCTATGTGCCGGCGATGTCGGATGTGTCGGTGATCGTCAAAAACCAGGGCACGATCTTTCTGGCCGGCCCCCCGCTGGTCAAAGCCGCCACCGGCGAGGTTGTCAGCGCCGAAGATCTGGGCGGGGGGGATGTGCACACGCGGCTCAGTGGTGTTGCGGATTATCTCGCCGAAGACGATGCTCACGCCCTGGCGCTCGCGCGCCGGGCCGTACGGTCGCTTAACCGGCGCCGGCCTGAAAGCGTGGATTTTGCGCCGTCAGAAGAGCCCGCGTATGACCCTGAAGAAATCCTGGGCGTGGTGCCTGCTGATCTGCGCACGCCCTACGATATCCGTGAGGTGATCGCGCGTCTCGTCGACGGGTCACGCTTTGACGAATTCAAAGCGCGGTTCGGCGAGACACTGGTCACCGGCTTTTCCCATATCCGTGGCTGTCCGGTGGGCATAATCGCCAACAACGGCGTGCTTTTCTCGGACTCCGCGCAAAAGGGTGCGCATTTCGTTGAGCTCTGTTCGCAACGTAAAACGCCGCTGGTTTTTCTGCAGAACATCACCGGGTTTATGGTCGGGCGGAAGTATGAAAACGAAGGTATCGCGCGGCACGGGGCCAAGATGGTTACGGCCGTTGCCTCGACCAGTGTGCCGAAAATCACGATGCTGGTGGGCGGCTCTTTCGGGGCCGGAAATTACGGCATGGCCGGGCGTGCCTACAGTCCGCGGTTTATGTGGACCTGGCCCAATTCGCGCATTTCGGTGATGGGCGGTGCCCAGGCCGCGGGCGTGCTGGCGACCGTTAAACGCGATGCGATTGAGCGGTCGGGCGGAGCCTGGAGCACAGAGGATGAGGCTGCGTTCAAACAGCCGACCATTGATATGTTCGCGGAACAGAGCCATCCGCTTTATGCCTCGGCAAGGCTCTGGGATGACGGCATCATCGATCCGCGCAAGAGCCGTGATGTGCTGGATCTGTCGCTGCGCGCGGCGCTGAACGCACCGATTGAGGAGACACGCTTTGGCGTTTTCCGGATGTAGCGCAGAGCACGCAGAGAGCCGGTGCCGCGCCGGGGGAGCAAGATATGTTTAAGACGATCCTGATCGCAAACCGCGGCGAAATCGCCTGCCGGGTCATCGCAACGGCGCGTAGCTCAGGGGTCAGCACGGTGGCCGTTTATTCAGACGCTGACAGTGCTGCAGAACATGTCCGACTTGCAGACAGAGCCGTGCATATCGGCGGATCCGCACCCTCGGAAAGCTATCTGCGCGGCGATCGGATTATCGAAGCTGCTCTTGCGACAGGCGCTGAGGCGATCCACCCGGGGTACGGGTTTCTGAGTGAAAATCCCGGTTTCGTGGAGGCAGTGGAGGCCGCGGGTCTGGTCTTTATCGGGCCGTCGGCGGATGCAATCCGCGCGATGGGTCTGAAAGACGCGGCCAAAGCGCTGATGGCTGCGGCCGGCGTCCCGGTTGTGCCGGGCTATCACGGCGCGGATCAGGACGATGACCTGCTGGCGCGCGAGGCCGCAGTGATCGGTTATCCGGTGCTGATCAAGGCCGTCGCGGGTGGTGGCGGCAAGGGCATGCGCCTGGTGGAAGGGCCGGGAGATTTCGCGCGGGCGCTCGCCTCAGCACGGTCCGAGGCGAAGACGGCGTTCGGCAATGCAGATGTGCTGGTCGAGAAGTTCGTGACCGCGCCCCGTCACATCGAGGTGCAGGTTTTCGGCGATGGCAGCCGCGCGGTACATCTTTTTGAGCGCGACTGCTCGCTGCAGCGGCGCCATCAGAAGGTCATCGAAGAGGCGCCCGCACCCGGGATGACCGCAGAGATGCGCGAGGCCATGGGTGCCGCGGCGGTGCGGGCCGCCGAAGCCATCGGATACAGCGGCGCCGGCACCGTCGAATTCATCGTGGACGGCTCTGAGGGGCTGAGGCCTGATCGATTCTGGTTCATGGAGATGAACACCCGCCTGCAGGTCGAGCACCCGGTGACCGAAGCCATCACCGGCGTGGATCTGGTGGAATGGCAGCTGCGTGTGGCCTCGGGTGATCCGCTGCCCGCGGTTCAGGAGGAACTGAGCATCAGCGGCCATGCCTTTGAGGCGCGGCTTTATGCCGAGGATGTGCCGGCGGGCTTTCTGCCGGCGACCGGCACGCTGACCCATCTGGCTTTTCCCTCCCGTGTCCGGGCCGACAGCGGGGTGCGGTCGGGCAGCACGATCAGCCCGTTTTACGACCCTATGATTGCCAAGATCGTGGTGCACGGGTCTGACCGGACGGCAGCGCTGAGCAGTCTGGCACGCGGGCTGGCAGAGACGGAAGTGGCGGGTCTGGTGACCAACCTCGCGTTTCTCGAAGCACTGACGAGACACGAAGGATTTGCTCGTGGCGAGGTCGATACCGGGCTGATTGCCCGCGACATTGTGATGCTGACCCAACCGCCTGAGGTCCGGCCGGAACACCTGATTGCGGCGGGAATGGCCGCGCTCGGGCTCGACACTCCGGCTGCTGATGCGGGGTTTGCCCTCTGGCAGCCGCTCAGGCACAGCGTGTCGTTGCGGCAGGACGATGCAGTATTCACCCTGGGCGTCCGGGTCACTGATGCGGACAACCAGATCTGGACGGTGGATGATCAGGAAATCCGCGTCCTGCGGCGCCACGAAGTGTGGCGATGCAATGACCGCCCTCTGCCGGGCACAGCGCAGAGCGGCAGAACCGTCACCGTCTTTGACGCCTGCGGGCTGGCGTTTGAGCATATCGATCCGCTGGATCAGGCGGGCGGTACGGCCGGAGACGGCAACCTCATCGAGGCGCCGATGCCCGGGCTGGTGCGCAGCATTGACGCTGAGATCGGCCGCGACGTGAAAGCAGGCGACCGGCTTGCCGTGCTGGAAGCAATGAAAATGGAACACGCGCTGCTCGCTGCGCGGGACGGTGTTGTGGCTGAAATTCTGGCCAAAGCGGGTGATCAGGTTGAGGCGGGTGCCGCACTGATCCGGCTCGAAGCGGAAGACGACGCATGATTACGCTGCACCACTGTCCTCAGACCCGGTCGATGCGCAGTCTCTGGCTGCTGCACGAACTCGAAGAGCCGTTTCAGCTGCGCAGCTATCCCTTTGACCGCACGCTCCGCAGCGCTGAGTTTCTGACCCTGTCGCCGGCGGGACGCGTGCCTGCGCTTGAGATTGATGGCGAGCGCATGTTCGAGACCGGTGCGATCACCGAGTATCTCTGCGAGCGTTTCAGCCCGGAACGTCTGGGGCGGATGCCGGGCACGCCTGAGCGCATGCCCTGGCTTGTCTGGCTGCATTTTGCCGAGACGCTGAGCCAGCATACCGCCGCCCTGACCCAGCAGCATATCGCCCTTTACGAAGACCATATGCGCAGCCCGGTTGTGATGAAGCTGGAAGCGGCACGTATCGCTAAATGCTATGATGCCATTGAGGCCCGGCTTGATGATGCGCCGGGCGCGCGCGATTATCTGCTGACGGGCGGCTTTTCCGCGGCGGATATTTCGGTGGGCCAGGCTGTCTATATGGCGCGGCATTTTGCAAAGATCGATGACTACCCCGCTCTGTCCGGCTGGTACGCCCGCATCACCGATCGCGAGAGCTTTCGCGCGGCCCTTCCGGACGGGGACGGCATTTATACGCGTGACTTTTACCCGCCCTGGACGCCAGAGTGATGGCGGACGTGCTGATTTGGGAGGATTTGCCGTGAGTCTCGGACCCTGTGAGATATTTGAGGTCGGCCCGCGCGACGGGCTGCAGAACGAAGCGCGCGAGATCCCTGTCGCGGAAAAGGTGGCGCTGATCGATCAGCTGAGCAGTGCTGGTTTCAGCCGGATCGAGATCGCCTCGTTCGTCTCACCGGCGCGGGTGCCACAGATGGCGGGTTCTGCCGATGTGCTGGCCGGCATTACGCGTGCGCCCGGCGTGCGCTATGCCGCGCTGACACCGAACATGCGCGGCTACACCGATGCGCTTGCTGCCGGTGCGGATGAGATAGCGGTCTTCGCCTCGGCCTCTGAAGGCTTCTCGCAGGCCAACATTAACGCAGGCATCGACGAAAGCATCGAGCGCTTTGCCCCGGTCCTCGAAGAGGCGCGCCATATCGATCTGCCGGTCCGCGGGTATGTATCCTGTGTCGTTGAATGCCCGTATGACGGGCCGGTTTCGCCGGCCGCTGTGGCAAAGGTCGCCGACCGGCTTTTTGCAATGGGCTGTTATGAGATCAGCCTTGGTGACACGATCGGAGCAGGCACTCCGGATAAGATCGCGCGGATGCTGCTGGCAGTGCGCGATGTGGTGCCGGCCGGGCGTCTGGCCGGGCACTATCATGACACCAACGGCCGTGCGATGGAGAATATTGATGCCTCGCTCAGCATGGGAGTACGGGTGTTTGACGCCGCGGTGGGTGGTCTGGGCGGCTGCCCCTTTGCGCCCGGTTCGGCGGGTAATGTGGCGACAGAGGCCGTGGCGGCACATCTCGCGGCACTCGGCTATGACACCGGGCTGGACATCGACACGATTGAAAAGGCAGCCACAATGGCCCGCGCCATGCGCGCAGTCTGACACCGGCCTTATCAGGGGACTGCAGATGTTTGATACACTGACGCTGAAGACCGACGCACGCGGGGTTGCGACGCTGACACTGAACCGGCCCGACAAGCATAACGCGATGTCTGCGCAGATGCTTGAGGATCTCACGCAGGCAGCCGTCACACTGGGCGCGGACGACACGGTGCGTGTTGTTGTGCTGACCGGTGCGGGGCCGTCGTTCTGTGCGGGCGGCGATCTGGGCTGGATGCGTGCGCAGATGTCGATGGATGCGCAGACACGCACGGCAGAGGCGCGCAAACTGGCGACGATGCTGGACGCGCTCAACACATTACCGAAACCGCTGATCGGCGCGCTGCAGGGCAATGCTTTCGGGGGAGGGGTGGGTCTCGCCTGCGTCTGCGATGTGGCCATTGCAGCCGGGAGCGCCAGGTTCGGTCTGACAGAGACGCGACTGGGTCTTATTCCGGCGACTATCGGCCCCTATGTGATCGCGCGCATGGGCGAGGGCCGGGCACGGCGTGTGTTCATGTCTGGCCGGATTTTCGACGCCGCAGAGGCTGTTGATCTGGGCATCCTTGCGCGGGCTGTGCCTGCGGCAGAGCTTGAGGAGGCGGTGGACCGTGAGGTGAAACCCTATCTCAGCTGCGCGCCAGGTGCAGTGGCCGCGGCAAAAAAGCTGGCCCGCGATCTGGGGCCGCGGATTGATGCCGCGCTGATTGATCACACCATCGCCGCACTCGCCGAGCGATGGGACGGTGCAGAGGCCGTGGAAGGGATTGATGCTTTCTTTGCAAAACGCAAACCGGCGTGGACGGTGTAACCACCTTTTACGGATCTGCTGAGACCGGCAACGGCATAAGAGTTTCGGTGGCACCGGGTGCGGCTTAAGTGCACCGAAAGACCGGCAAAGGAGCAGGTCACGAAAAAAAATCCGCGGACCCGGGGCCCGCGGATTTGCTTCAGACTGGTGTAAACCGGTCTTACTTCGGCAGCAGCACAGTGTCGATCACGTGGATCACACCGTTTGTCGCAACGATATCGGCGGTTGTGACGTTGGCGCTGTTCACTTTCACGCCACCGCCTGTGCCGTCGACGTGAATGGTCTGGCCCTGAACGGTTGCAACATTTGTGCGCGCGCCTGTGACGTCAGCGGCGGAAACGGCACCCGGAATTACGTGATATGTGAGGACTTTGACCAGCTGGTCTTTGTTCTCCGGCAGAAGCAGGCTGTCGACGGTGCCGGCAGGCAGCTTTGCAAAAGCGGCATTGGTCGGTGCGAAGACAGTGAACGGTCCTTCGCTTTTGAGGGTCTCAACCAGACCGGCGGCCTGAACAGCGGCAACAAGTGTGCTGAAATCTTCGTTGGAGGCTGCAATATCGACAATGTCGCCGCCCTGGTTTGCGGTTGTGCACGCTGCGATGAATGCGAGCGCGCCGGCGGCGATTGTGGATTTAAGTGCAAAGCGTCTGTTCATGTCTTAACCTCTGGTCTGTTGACCGCGTGACCCGGGGGCCGGGTTTTTCCTGCGGTGGTCGTATATTAAAGGTACACACAGGTTACGGCGCGTGCCGCAGCGTGGATCATAAATCGCGGAAAAGGCTTTGGAACCCACCTGAACCTGCCGCGCAAAGCAGCGCATCCGGCATCGTAACCGGCAGAAATCCGCGCGCGCGGGCGCAGTGATTGACACAACCGGAGAATTCGACAAGAGTAAACTTCAACCGGGGGTTGCTTTTGTCCGGCGCCGCAATGCCTGTTTTGCGGCGAGGCCGGATGATAAATCTGCGAGGTGCCATCGGGTGGTTCGCAGAAACCTGACCGCCGCCGTCCGGCGCGCTGCTCGTGGGGGCCGGCGCGCCGGATCTTTAACGCGCCGTCGCTGATATTTCCACATCTCAGCGTTCTGTCCCGGCAGCGTCCGACCGGCAAGACCGGAATGGTTGCGCGGATCCGGAACCTCTCCGGGTCTGCGCGTAAAACACTCGTCATTTCTGACAATTAGCGGCGTCAGATATCGACTGTGCCGGCCCGTATGAGATTATCTGCGGGTGCCGGCGGGGAATCGCATGAGCCGCCCGGGGTCCCCTGACATACCGACGCAGGCGTGCAGGGCGCTCAGAAGGCCCTTTACCTCGTATGCCGAGGGGATCTGCATGCGTGTCAGGGCGGCGGGATCTCGGCGATGTATTCGGCGCTGAAGGCAAATTGAGCTCTAACATATTGATATAAAATATTTTTGCTGATCCTGTATCGCACGTGGCCGTCCGCAACCGCTCGAAAATCTAAGTGCGGCGGCGGCTGTTGCGGGCCGCTGCTGAACCCCGCTAACCTTCGGATTTTGTCGCAGTTTTTGCGATGTCTTTCCGGCGGGCTCCGGTTGACCCCCGCATGACACAGGCGTAAACCATTCGGAGCCCCTTTCGCCGCGGGGCAGCATCGCGCGAGAGCGCATGATCAGACGAAAAGGAGCCTCCCTTGGACGAGATGCTACGGGAATACCTGCCTATCCTTATGTTTCTGGCGGTTGCCATCGGTCTGGGCCTGGTCCTGATCCTCGCCGCCGTTGTGGTCGCCGTGCGCAACCCGGACCCGGAAAAGGTCTCTGCATATGAGTGCGGGTTCAACGCATTTGACGACGCGCGGATGAAATTCGACGTGCGCTTTTATCTGGTCTCAATTCTTTTCATCATCTTCGATCTGGAGATCGCCTTTCTCTTTCCCTGGGCTGTGGCCTTCAAGGATGTGAGCATGGTCGGGTTCTGGTCGATGATGGTCTTTCTGGGCGTGCTGACGATCGGCTTTGCCTATGAGTGGAAAAAAGGAGCGCTGGAATGGCAGTAGCCGCCGGAGCCAACGTTGCAGGGGCGGACCGCGAGGTCGCGACCCAGGACCTGAACCGCGAGTTGCAGGACAAGGGGTTTCTGCTGACCTCGACCGAGGACATCATCAACTGGGCGCGCACCGGCTCGCTGCACTGGATGACCTTCGGGCTTGCGTGCTGTGCTGTGGAGATGATGCATACGTCTATGCCGCGCTATGACCTTGAGCGGTTCGGCACGGCACCACGGGCGAGCCCGCGCCAGTCGGATCTGATGATCGTTGCAGGCACGCTTACCAACAAAATGGCGCCGGCGCTGCGCAAGGTCTATGATCAGATGCCCGAGCCGCGCTATGTGATTTCGATGGGCTCCTGCGCCAACGGTGGCGGGTACTATCACTATTCCTACTCCGTCGTGCGCGGCTGTGACCGGATTGTACCGGTGGATGTCTATGTGCCGGGCTGCCCGCCAACGGCTGAGGCGCTGCTCTACGGCATCCTGCAACTACAGCGCAAAATCCGCCGCACCGGGACAATTGTGCGATGACAGATGCGCTCGTCCGCCGCTGGGAAGCCGTCATCGCGCGCGATGATGTTGACCCGTGGCTGAGCACTTTCAGGAACCGCGTTTACCCGGCAATGCGCGCGGTCGAGGGCTTTCGGGGCATCACCGTGCACACAGAGCGTGGGTCAGACCCCTGCCGGATCGCGGTGGTGACGCGATGGAAAGACATTGCAGCCGTGAAGCGGATTGCGGGCGATGTCCCGGAGAAAACCTTTCTGCCGGACTTTATGGTGCCTTTCTTTCCCGCATGGGACAAAGAGGCGAGCTTTCATGACGAGGTACTGTCGGAGATGATGCCATGAGCGAAGCACTCAAAGAACTCGGCACCTATATCGAGGCGCGGCGCACGGACTGTGTGCTGGCCTGGGATGTGACCCATGGTGAGCTGAACCTCGATGTAACGCCGTCGAATATCACCGGTCTGGTGGAGTTTCTGAAAACCGACGCGACCTGCCGCTTCTCCAGCCTTGTGGACATCACGGCGGTGGATTACGCGGGCCGCGCCAAGCGGTTCGACGTCGTTTATCACTTTCTGTCGATGTATCAGAACCACCGGATCCGCCTGCGGGTGAGCATTCGCGAGAATGATATGGTGCCCTCGATCATCGGCGTGCACCCGTCTGCCAACTGGTTCGAGCGTGAGATTTTTGACATGTTCGGCATTCTCTTTTCCGGGCATCCGGATCTGCGTCGCATCCTCACCGACTACGGCTTTCGCGGCTATCCCCTGCGCAAGGATTTCCCGACCACGGGTTATACCGAAGTGCGCTATGACGAGGCGCAGAAGCGCGTTGTTTATGAGCCGGTCAGCCTCGTGCAGGAATACCGCCAGTTTGATTTCATGAGCCCCTGGGAGGGTGCGGAATACATTCTGCCCGGCGATGAGAAAACGGACGGCAAGGCGGAGGCGAAGTAATGGAAGGCATCATCTGGCTGCTTGTGGCTGCGGCCACTGTCATTCCCATGCTGAAGCTGCTGCCGCACTTCGGCATTCACAAATACTGGGCCTTTGCGGGGATCATCCCGCTGGGCGCGCTGGCGCTGATATGGTGGATGAGCATCAGGCTGCAGGAACTGGAGAAACGCTGATGGACGGATCTGATCAGATGCCGGACGGGCTGCGTGATGCGGCGCTGAGCTATTGCGACGCTGTGTATTTCGCGAAGGCGGAGGTCTTTGGGACGCTCTGTCACGACCGGTTTCAGATGACCCTGGTTGAGAACGGGGCCGCAACCTTCTGGGACAAAGCCTCCTATCTTGAGCGCGTCCGGGGGCGGGAACCGTTTGAGGCTCCGGCACGGTATGAGATTATCGGAATGGATGCTGCCGGCGGCGAAATTGCACGGGTCCATCTGACCGTCGATGTGCCGCCTGTGCGGTACGAAGATCATCTGGGTTTTATCCGTGTGGACGGCGCCTGGAAACTGCTGACAAAGGTGTTCCGCGTGGCGGGCCCCGCAAACGGAGGCAATGACGAATGATGGACGGCTCCAAAGGATTTGAAGACGCCCTGACCGGCGAACAGAAGATCCGGAATTTCAACATTAACTTCGGGCCTCAGCACCCGGCGGCGCATGGGGTGCTGCGTCTGGTGCTTGAGCTTGACGGCGAGATCGTCGAGCGCTGTGACCCGCACATCGGGCTGCTGCACCGGGGCACCGAAAAGCTGATGGAAAGCCGGACGTATCTGCAGAACCTGCCGTATTTTGACCGGCTGGATTATGTGGCACCGATGAACCAGGAACATGCCTGGTGTCTGGCGATTGAAAAGCTGACGGGTGTGGAAGTGCCACGTCGTGCTTCCCTCATTCGGGTGCTCTTCTGCGAGATCGGGCGCGTGCTCAACCACCTGCTGAACGTGACCACCCAGGCCATGGACGTGGGCGCACTGACGCCGCCGCTCTGGGGCTTTGAGGAACGCGAAAAGCTGATGGTGTTTTATGAGCGTGCCTGTGGTGCGCGGCTGCATGCTGCCTATTTCCGCCCGGGTGGTGTGCATCAGGATCTGACGCCTGAACTGATCGACGACATCGAGACCTGGGCCAATGAGTTTCCGAGGGTCATGGCCGATATCGACGGGCTGCTGACGGAAAACCGGATTTTCAAACAGCGCAACGCCGACATCGGCGTGGTCACCGAAGAGGATATCCTCGATTACGGGTTTTCCGGCGTGATGGTGCGCGGATCGGGCCTCGCCTGGGATCTGCGCCGCGCGCAGCCCTATGAATGCTATGACGAGTTCGACTTTCAGATCCCGGTGGGCAAGAACGGCGACTGCTATGACCGCTATCTGGTGCGCATGGAAGAGATGCGCCAGTCGGTGTCGATCATCCTGCAGGCCGTCGAAAAGCTTCGTGCGCCGGACGGTCAGGGCGATATTCTCGCCCGTGGCAAGATCACCCCGCCCAGCCGGTCAGACATGAAGACCTCAATGGAAAGCCTGATTCACCACTTTAAACTCTATACCGAAGGCTTCCATGTGCCCGAAGGCGAAGTTTACTGCCCCGTGGAGGCGCCCAAGGGCGAGTTCGGTGTGTACCTCGTGGCCGATGGCAGCAACAAACCCTACCGCGCCAAACTGCGCGCGCCCGGGTTCCTGCACCTGCAGGCGATGGATCATCTGTCACGCGGCCACCAGCTGGCGGATGTTGCCGCGATCATCGGCACGATGGATGTCGTTTTCGGAGAAATTGACCGGTGAACGATATCGGCGTTGTTCAGTGTGACCGTCACGGACAGGTTCAGGCAGCTTATCTCTGCCAGCACCTTCTGGCCGGCCTCACGGACCGCAGCCCGCGCGGCGTGAACTGGGTGACGGACGAGAATGATGCGGTCAATGCCTGGTGCGACGGATGCGAAAGCTATCTGCTGGCCAACGGCAACGAATGGAACGACCGGACCGAGGCGCATGCGCAGATAAAACTGGTGTGCCGCAACTGCTTTGATGACTTTGAAAGCTTCGATACACTGAAGGAAGCGAACTGACTATGCTGCGCCGACTACATGCCGATCAACCCGACACCTTCGCTTTCACGCCTGACAATATGGCCTGGGCCGAGGGACAGATCACCAAATACCCTGAAGGCCGGCAGGCCAGCGCCATTATTCCGCTTCTGTGGCGTGCCCAGGAGCAGGAGGGCTGGCTTAGCAAACCCGCTATTGAAACTGTGGCCGATATGCTGGGTCTCAGCTACATCAGGGCGCTGGAAGTGGCGACGTTTTACTTCATGTTCCAGCTGCAGCCGGTCGGGAAAATTGCGCATATTCAGGTCTGCGGGACCACGTCCTGCATGATCTGCGGCGCTGAGGATCTGGTCGCGGTCTGCAAAGAGAAAATAGCGCCCGGCGCGCATGAGCTGTCCGCGGACGGCAATTTCTCCTGGGAAGAGGTTGAATGTCTCGGGTCCTGTTCGAACGCCCCGATGGCACAGATCGGCAAGGATTATTACGAGGATCTGACCGCTGACCGCATGGGCGAGATCATCGATGAACTGGCCGCCGGCAAGGTGCCCGTGCCAGGCCCGCAGAACGGGCGTTATGCCGCTGAGCCGCTCAAAGGTCTGACATCGCTGAAAGAATACGATAGCGGCAAGACGCAGTACAACGCTTCGGCGCAGCTTGCCGTCGATATCGGTGACACGGTGAAACGGATCGACGGCACCGAAGTGCCGCTGACGACGCCCTGGCAGACGCGCGCAAGTAAAATGTCACCGCCAAAGAATGCGGAGAAGAAAGCCGACCGCATGCGCGGCGCCTCGTCAGATAAAAGCGCCGAAGTGCAGGGCTCTGAAGCGGTTGCCAAGGGCAAGCCTGCCACAGGGTCGGTGACCGGCGACAAACCTGAGCTTCTGAGTGAAGCGCGCAACGGTGCGCCTGATGATCTCAAAAAGATCAGCGGTGTGGGGCCCAAGCTTGAAAAAGTGCTTAATGACATCGGGGTTTATCACTTTGACCAGATCGCGTCATGGACTCCTGACGAGGTCACCTGGGCGGATCAGAACCTCGTAGGTTTTAAAGGACGTGTCAGCCGGGATAACTGGGTGGCGCAGGCGGTAAAGCTTGCGGCGGAAAGCTAGACGATAATTTTCCAAAGTGCGCAAAACACGGCTACACTGAAACCGTGAAGATCAGAAAACTGCGGAGAGGATTTGAATATGGACAATAACGAAGGAATAATCGGGATGGCTCTGGGCAGCTGGCTCATCGCTCTTGCGGGCGGAGCACTTGCTGCTGTTCTGCTCTGGGTTCTTGGGGGCTGGAGCTTCATGCAGGGGGCTTTCATCGGTTTCGTTGTTTTCCTGGTGGCAGGCGGTGTGATCAGCTGGATCATGACGCGGCCATTGCCGGCACCCGGAGAGATCCGCGTCGGCACCCCTGTCTCCGACAAGCCCGCTGCGGCGGCATCTGCTGCACCGGCGACAGCCTCCGCACCGGCGGCGGCTTCAAAGCCGGCATCCGCCAAGAAAAAGGCACCGGCTAAGAAGGCTCCGGCGAAGAAAGCCGCCGCATCCTCAGACGACGGGCGGCCGTCAGGGCTCAGCGATGCGCCCCGCGCCGGCGGAGCCGATGATCTCAAGAAAATCACCGGGGTAGGGCCAAAGCTTGAAGAGACGCTGAACAGTCTTGGCATCTGGCATTTTGATCAGGTCGCAGGCCTGACCAAAAAAGACATCGCCTGGGTGGATGAGCGGCTGCGGTTCAAAGGCCGCATCGAAAGAGACGACTGGAAAGGCCAGGCAAAAAAGCTGGCCAAAGGATAACAGAGACGCCCGCGGCGCGCGCTGCGGAGTGAATGTAAATGATCGGGGGCAAGTCCGGGATGACGGCGCAGAACGAGAGCACCGAAGAGCGCGAGCGCGCGCTGGCGAGCAAAGGCCGGATGGTCAGCCTCGTCATTGTGGGCACGATGGTGCTCTGGATGCTCTCGCTTTGGCTGGGACCGATGCTCGGGCTGCCCGGACGCTATGCCTTTCTGTTTGATTTTGCGGCACTTGCGGGGCTCGTCTGGGCCCTGGTGGTGTCTTTACAATTACGGCGTGCGCGCAAAGACGCGCAGGCAAAGAGGTAAAAGGGGAGCTTCATGCTTCAGGACAAGGACCGCATCTTTACCAATATTTACGGGATGCATGATCGCACGCTGAAAGGCGCGCAGCAGCGCGGCCATTGGGACGGCACGGCCGGGCTCCTCGAAAAGGGCAGCGCCTGGATCGTCGACACGATGAAGGCCTCGGGCCTGCGCGGACGCGGCGGGGCGGGATTTCCGACGGGGCTCAAGTGGTCGTTCATGCCAAAGGAAAGCGATGGTCGTCCATCCTATCTGGTGGTCAATGCCGACGAATCCGAGCCCGGCACCTGCAAAGACCGCGAGATCATGCGGCACGACCCGCACACACTGATCGAGGGTTGTCTGATCGCCAGCTTCGCGATGCAGGCGCATGCCTGCTACATCTACATTCGTGGCGAATATATCCGTGAGAAAGAGGCCCTGCAGAATGCCATCGACGAGGCCTATGAAGCCGGTCTGATCGGTAAAGATGCCTGTGGCTCAGGCTGGGATTTCGATCTCTACCTGGTGCATGGTGCAGGCGCTTATATCTGCGGCGAGGAAACCGCGCTGCTGGAAAGCCTTGAGGGCAAAAAGGGCATGCCGCGGATGAAGCCGCCGTTTCCCGCCGGCGCCGGTCTTTACGGCTGCCCGACGACGGTCAACAATGTGGAATCGATTGCGGTTGTGCCGACGATCCTGCGCCGCGGACCGGAATGGTTTTCCTCTTTCGGGCGCCCCAACAATGCCGGCACCAAGCTCTTCGCGATCAGCGGACATGTGAACAACCCCTGTGTCGTGGAAGAGGCGATGTCGATCCCGTTCCACGAGCTGATTGAGAAACACTGCGGCGGGATCCGCGGCGGCTGGGATAATCTCAAGGCGGTGATCCCGGGCGGTTCGTCCGTGCCGATGATCCCCGGCAGGCAGATGAAAGACGCGATCATGGATTTCGACTATCTGCGCGAGCAACGCTCCGGTCTTGGCACGGCTGCGGTGATTGTGATGGATAACTCTACCGATGTGATCAAGGCGATCTGGCGCCTGAGCAAATTTTACAAACACGAAAGCTGTGGCCAGTGCACGCCCTGCCGCGAAGGCACCGGCTGGATGATGCGGGTAATGGACCGTCTGGTGACAGGCGAGGCAGAGCCCGAAGAGATCGACATGCTGCTTGATGTGACAAAGCAGGTGGAGGGGCATACGATCTGCGCCCTGGGCGATGCGGCCGCCTGGCCCATCCAGGGTCTGATACGGCACTTCCGGGATGAAATCGAGGACCGGATTAAACACAAACGTACCGGTCGTGTCAGCGCCGTGGCGGCGGAGTAAACGGGGCAGGGTGCGCATGATTTCCGGGGGCAAAACTGCGATGGGGCTGGTGCTGACTGCGCCGCTTGCAGCCTGTGCGGCACCTGCGGCACAGAGCACAGGCGCGCCGGTGGCAGTCAGCCGTGATCTGAGCGTGGCGGCACAGTCTTTCGTCGGCGACGCAGGGGTGGCGAGCTATTACGTCAGCACCTGTTTCGGCCGGGGCGTCACATGGAAATCCGGCACCAGTACCGAGACCAGCAAACAGTTCTTTGATCAGCTTGAAGCGCAGGGCCACACGCCCGAGGCGATCAATGCCGCTGTTGCCGGAATTAACCGGGCCGATGTGGAAACCGCGACCGCGCGGCATCTGTCCCAACGCGGCGTGTCACCCGATAACGTCCCGGCGATCTGTGCTGCGGCCAGAGATGAAATCGCAGAAGGCACAGGTGCCGGCAGACTGATGAAGGCGGGCTGATGACAAAAGACTATCACCTCGCAGAGCTGAATGTGGGCCGGCTGATCGCGGATGTCGACGACCCGCGGGTGACGGAATTCATGGATAATCTCGACCGGATCAATGGTCTTGGCAAGCGCATGCCGGGGTTCGTGTGGATGATGGAAGGATCGGGCGAACCCGGTACCGGCAATACGGATGCCAAAATAGATGGTGATCCGCGGTACGTGTCGAACCTGACCGTCTGGGAAAACGCACATACGCTGGAACAGTTCGTCTGGGGCACAATCCATAAACAGTTCTATGAGCGCCGCGAGGAATGGTTTGAAGTGCTTGGCCAGATGCATTTCGTGATGTGGTGGGTGCCGAAAGGGCACCGCCCGACACTGGATGAAGCGCTGGCACGGCTTGATCATCTCAAATCACACGGCGACAGCGATCATGCTTTTGGCTGGTCCTGGCTGAAAGATGCGGAAAAATGGAAAGAGCACCGGTGCGCACCGGTGGCAGCAGAATGAGACCTATGAAGACAGTAACACTGGCCCTGTTGGCCGCTGCCCTGATCGTGACCGGTTGTGGCCAGGACGAAGATCAGCTCAGTTTTGACGGGCAGTTCTACCGGGCCAAGCTCAAAAAGGAAGGCGAACGGCACCAGTTCCGCGTGACCGCGCGCCCGGTGTCGGCCTCTGTCGACGGGGCCCGCGAGGCCGCCCGTTACGAGGCGATCCGGTTCTGTGTAACCGAATACGGCAGCTCTGACATCATCTGGACAACCAGTCCCGATGCGCCCGCCGATCAACTGCCGGTGGCCGATGATACGCTTGTTCTGACGGGGGAATGCCCGCTTTGAACCGGTTTCCGTCATATCTCTCCGGGGGGCGCTGTTATTGCATAGCAGTGGCACCCGCTCCCATCTGCGGAGTTCACCTGCGGTCTGCATCCGCCGGTGTCTCAACAGACAGGAGAGACATAATGACCAGACTGATACTGAGCGCCGCTGTAATGCTGAGCCTCGCCACATCTGCAAGCGCAAAACCTGCGCTGCGGGACGTGCCCGAGATCGACAACGGGCTTTTCACCGTAGGGCTGGCGGATCAGATACGCAAAAACTGCCCCGACATTTCCGCGCGGTTTTTCCGGGCGCTTTCATATCTGAAGGGGCTGGAGAACGAGGCGCGCGATCGGGGCTATACGGAAGCCGAGGTCGAAGCGCATCTCGATTCAGATGCGGAAAAAGACAGACTGCGTGCACGGGCGCGCGACTACATGAAGACCCGCGGACACGGGCAGGACCAGCAGGGCTACTGCGCTCTGGGTCGCGAGGAAATCTCGCGGGGCTCTGCCATCGGTGCGCTCCTGCGTGCAACGAATTAACAGGCGGCCGTTCTCAGGGACAGCCGGGAGACAAAGGTAAGTGATATGAACGATCTGCGTAAGATCATTATCGACGGCAAAGAGATCGAGGCCGAAGGGGCGCTGACCCTCATCCAGGCCTGTGAGCAGGCGGGCATCGAGATTCCGCGGTTTTGCTACCACGAACGACTGACCATCGCGGGCAACTGCCGGATGTGTCTTGTTGAGGTCGTGGGCGGCCCGCCCAAACCGGCGGCCTCCTGTGCGATGCAGGTCAAAGACCTGCGTCCCGGGCCCGAAGGCCAGCCGCCGGTGGTCAAAACCAACTCTCCGATGGTCAAAAAGGCCCGTGAGGGGGTGATGGAGTTCCTGCTCATCAACCATCCGCTTGACTGCCCTATCTGTGATCAGGGCGGCGAGTGCGATCTGCAGGACCAGGCGATGGCCTACGGCGTGGATTTCTCGCGCTACCGCGAGCCCAAGCGGGCTACCGAAGATCTCGATCTCGGCCCGCTGGTCGAAACCCACATGACGCGCTGCATTTCCTGCACGCGCTGTGTGCGATTCACCACAGAGGTCGCGGGCATTCATCAGATGGGCCAGACGGGCCGGGGCGAGGACGCGGAAATCACCAGCTATCTCGGTCAGACGCTCGACAGCAACCTGCAGGGCAATATCATCGATCTCTGCCCGGTTGGTGCTTTGGTTTCAAAGCCTTACGCCTTTACCGCCCGCCCCTGGGAGCTTACGAAAACCGAAAGCATCGACGTGATGGATGCGCTCGGGTCCAACATCCGCGTGGATACCAAAGGCCGTGAAGTCATGCGCTTTCTGCCGCGCAACCACGACGGGGTGAACGAGGAATGGATCTCTGACAAGACGCGCTTTGTCTGGGACGGTCTGCGCCGCCAGCGGCTCGACAAACCTTTCATTCGCGAAAACGGCAAGCTGCGCCCGGCCACCTGGCCCGAAGCGCTCGCCGCTGCCGCTGCCGCCATGGAAGGCAAATCCGTGGCCGGTCTGGTAGGCGATCTGGTGCCGGTCGAGGCCGCTTACGCACTGAAACAGTTCATCGAAAGCAAAGGCGGCGTCGTGGAATGCCGCACCGATGGCGCGTATCTGCCGGCGGACAATCGTGCGGCATATGTGGGCACGGCAAGCATTGAGGATATAGATGACAGCAGATCGGTCCTGATCATCGGTGCTGATCCGGCCATTGAGGCTCCGGTGCTGAATGCGCGCATCCGCAAAGCATGGACGAAGGGCGCGTCGGTGGGGCTGGTCGGTCCGCAGGTGGATCTGACTTTCGAATACGAACACATCGGTACGGACCGTGCGGCGCTTAAGAAAGCCGCCTCCGGTGCCGGTGATATGAAGGATAAAAACGGCATCGTGATTGTCGGCACGGGCGCTCTGCGTGGGTCTGACGGTGCTGCTGTCCTCGCGCAGGCGCAGGCGATCTGTGCGGCGTCCGGTGCGAAACTGCTGGTGCTGCATACTGCGGCGTCGCGTGTCGGGGCGCTTGATATCGGCGCTGTGAATGACGGCGGCATGGCGGCGATCGCCAAAGCGGACGTGATTTATAACCTCGGAGCGGACGAGATCGAAATCGAGGCGGGGCCCTTCGTGATCTACCAGGGCAGCCACGGTGATCGGGGCGCGCATCGTGCAGACATCATCCTGCCGGGTGCCGCTTATACCGAAGAACCGGGTCTTTTCGTCAATACTGAAGGGCGGCCGCAGCTTGCGCTCCGCTCGGGCTTCGCACCCGGTCAGGCCAAGGAAAACTGGGCCATCCTGCGCGCGCTTTCGGCGGAGGCCGGTGCTCAGCTGCCGTTTGACAGTATCGCGCAGCTGCGCCAGGCGCTGATCGAGCAGGTCCCGCATCTGGGGCGGGTCGACGAGGTGCCGGAAAATGAAGGTCCGCAGCTCGACAAGGGCGCGCTCTCGGATGGCGCTTTTGAGCCTGCGATCACGGATTTCTGGCTCAGCAATCCGATTGCGCGCGCCTCTGAGCTGATGGCGGAACTTTCCGCCAACGCCCGCGCACGCAAAGACAAGGCGATGGCCGCCGAATGAGGCAGATCGTCCTCATATCCATTCCGGCACTTGCGGCCTGCGCGCCGCAGGCACCGGTGGCTGATGACTTCATCCCCGACTATCTGGGGGTGCAGACCACAGCGCTGGGAGAGGATCTGGTTCAGTTCAATGTCTCGATGACCAAGGCACAGAGTCGCCTTGATGTGCAAAGATATGCCGAATGTGCCGCCGCACATTATACAGTGGTGCGGGGATACGGGTTTACGCGGCATTTGCGGACAATTGTGACCGAAGAGGGTGGCGTGTGGGCGGCAGATGCTGTTTACACCATCTCGCCGACCCTGCCTGACGGGCTTGCTGTGATTGACGCTGAAGTCACCGCGCAGGCCTGCATGGAAGCTGGAATACCGACGGTGTGAGGACTTATGGCTGACTTCTTTACCACTCCTGGCGGCATCGCTGTCCTGATCCTGGCACAGGTGCTCGCGGTCGTGGCCTTTGTGATGATCTCACTGCTGTTTCTGGTCTATGGCGACCGTAAAATCTGGGCGGCGGTGCAGATGCGGCGCGGTCCCAACGTGGTGGGGACCTTCGGTCTGCTGCAGACGGTGGCCGACGCGCTGAAATACGTGGTTAAAGAGGTCGTTGTACCGGCGGGCGCGGACCGTACCGTGTTCATGCTGGCACCGATGACGTCCTTCGTGCTGGCGATGATCGCCTGGGCGGTGATCCCGTTCAACGACGGCTGGGTGCTCTCTGATATCAACGTGGCGATCCTTTTTGTCTTCGCGGTCTCCTCACTTGAGGTCTACGGCGTGATCATGGGCGGCTGGGCGTCGAACTCCAAATACCCCTTCCTCGGCTCGCTGCGCTCGGCGGCACAGATGATATCTTATGAGGTCTCGCTGGGTCTGATCATCATCGGTGTGATCATTTCCACCGGCTCGATGAATTTCGGCGGTATCGTGGCCGCACAGGATGGCGCCTACGGATTTTTCAGCTGGTACTGGCTGCCGCACTTCCCGATGGTTTTCCTTTTCTTCATCAGCTGTCTGGCGGAAACCAACCGCCCGCCGTTTGACCTTCCGGAAGCGGAATCCGAACTGGTGGCTGGCTATCAGGTGGAGTATTCCTCGACGCCGTTCCTGCTCTTTATGGCCGGCGAATACATCGCAATTTTCCTGATGTGCGCGCTCACCTCGCTGCTCTTCTTCGGTGGCTGGCTGTCGCCCATTCCCGGTCTGCCTGATGGCGTGATCTGGATGATCCTGAAGATGGCATTCTTCTTCTTCCTTTTCGCGATGGTTAAGGCCATCACGCCGCGCTACCGCTATGATCAGCTGATGCGTCTGGGCTGGAAAGTGTTTCTGCCGTTCAGCCTCGCCTGGGTGGTCTTCGTGGCCTTTGCTGCAAAATTCGACTGGTTCTGGGGGGCATACGCCCGCTGGGCCGTGGGAGGCTGACATGACACAGATCGATTATACACGCGCTGCGAAATATTTCCTGCTGCAGGACTTCTGGGGCGGCATGAAGCTGGGGCTGAAGTATTTCTTTGCGCCCAAGGCCACGCTGAATTATCCGCATGAAAAGGGCCCGCTTTCCCCACGCTTCCGCGGAGAGCATGCGTTGCGCAGGTACCCCAATGGCGAGGAACGCTGCATTGCCTGCAAACTCTGCGAGGCGATCTGCCCCGCACAGGCGATCACCATTGATGCTGAACCGCGCGAAGACGGCAGCCGCCGCACAACGCGATACGACATCGATATGACCAAATGCATCTACTGTGGTTTCTGCCAGGAAGCCTGCCCGGTGGATGCGATCGTTGAGGGGCCGAACTTCGAGTTCTCCACCGAGACCCGCGAAGAGCTCTATTACGACAAGGACAAACTGCTCGCGAACGGCGAGCGCTGGGAAGCCGAGATTGCCCGCAATTTGGAAATGGACGCGCCCTACCGATGACGGACCCGAAGAACCCATTTGAGGGTGCAAACCCCTTTGCTGCGATGTTTGCGCAGGCGCAGGAGATGGCGAAAGCCTATCCGGCGATGGAAGCCTTCACGCCGAAGGGGTTCGAGAAGATGATGGGGACGATGCCCAAAGACATGATGGAAATGATGTTCGGCAACACGCTGAATGAAGGCGGGCTTGATGCACGTACCCGGATGCTGCTCACGCTGGCCGGGCTCACGATGCAGGGCGCGCAGAACGATTTGGCCTTTCGCCAGGCGGTACGTCATGCGCTGGAGGCGGGCGCCACACAGCAGCATATCGTCGAGACGCTGGGGCAGATGTCGATGTTTGCCGGGCTTCCTGCGATGACCCGTGCGCTGGAACTGGCGCAGCAGGTTCTGGACGACGAAAAGGACGAAGAATGACCGTTTTTGCCTTTTACCTCTTTGCCATAAGCGTGATTGCCGGCGGGCTGTTCACAGTCATCAGCCGCAACCCGGTGCATTCGGTGCTCTGGCTGATCCTCGCATTCCTCAGCTCGGCAGGGCTCTTTGTGCTGCTGGGGGCTGAATTCGTGGCGATGCTGCTGGTGATCGTCTATGTGGGCGCGGTGGCTGTGCTCTTTCTCTTTGTCGTCATGATGCTCGATGTTGATTTCGCCGAGCTCAAAGCGGAGATGGCAAAATACATGCCGCTGGCGCTGCTCATCGGTCTGGTCATCCTGATGCAGTTTGTGATGGCCTTCGGTGCCTGGGAGAGCAATGCAGCCGCCGATGGTCTGCGCGCGCAGCTGACACCTGTGGACCGGCACAATACCGAAGCGCTGGGGCTCATCATCTATGACCAGTATTTCCTGCTCTTTCAGCTTTCCGGTCTGATCCTGCTGGTGGCGATGATCGGTGCGATCGTTCTGACCCTGCGCCATCGCGGCGATGTGAAACGCCAGGACGTGGTTGCCCAGATGATGCGCGACCCGGCCAAGGCGATGGAGCTGAAAGACGTGAAACCGGGGCAGGGGCTGTGATGCCTGAAGGAGAGGGAATCTGATATGTCCAGAACTACAATAATCGTTCTGATCGTCGTACTGATTGTGGCCTTTGGCGGTTTCAGCTTTCTGGGCTGAACACGCTGATCTGAGAAATATAAGCGCCGTAACGGGCGCAGGACTGAAAAGAACCGAGGGACCGGATGATCGGACTTGAACATTACCTCACAGTGGCGGCAACGCTCTTTGTCATCGGAATCTTCGGACTCTTTCTGAACCGCAAGAACGTGATCATTCTGCTGATGAGCATTGAGCTGATGCTGCTTGCGGTGAACATTAACCTCGTGGCCTTCTCAAGCTTTCTCGGGGACCTCGTCGGTCAGGTCTTCACGCTCTTTGTGCTGACGGTGGCGGCGGCTGAGGCTGCCATCGGTCTGGCAATTCTGGTCTGTTTCTT
This sequence comes from Roseobacter ponti, assembly GCF_012932215.1. Lineage (GTDB taxonomy): Bacteria > Pseudomonadota > Alphaproteobacteria > Rhodobacterales > Rhodobacteraceae > Roseobacter > Roseobacter ponti. The sequence goes on from NZ_CP048788.1 coordinate 1,385,763, forward strand.
CCGGAACCGCGGCACCATCGCCGTGGAAGACGTCAATGTGATGAAGGGCTGAGATCATGGAAACCATCATCCTCTTTGCCCCGCTCATCGGTGCTCTGATCTGTGGGTTTGGCTGGAAGCTCATCGGCGAGACGGCGGCGATGTGGACCTCCACGTCTTTTCTCTTTCTCTCGGCGCTGCTGAGCTGGATCGTCTTTCTGACCTTTGATCCTGCCGCACATGCGGGCGGGTATTACACCACCCCGGTTCTGCGGTTTATCGAAAGCGGCAGTCTCAGCACCGACTGGGCCATTCGCATGGACCGGCTGACGGCGATCATGCTCATCGTGATCACCACGGTCTCCAGCCTCGTGCACCTTTATTCCTTTGGCTACATGGACCACGATCCGCAGTGGAATGAGGGCGAGACATATAAACCCCGTTTCTTTGCCTATCTGTCATTTTTTACCTTTGCGATGCTCTCCCTGGTTACCGCCGACAACCTGGTGCAGATGTTCTTTGGCTGGGAAGGCGTGGGCGTCGCGTCTTACCTTCTGATCGGGTTTTACTATCGCAAACCTTCTGCCAATGCCGCCGCGATCAAGGCTTTTGTGGTCAACCGTGTTGGCGATTTCGGCTTTGCACTGGGGATTTTTGCGCTGTTCTTCCTGACGGACAGCATCAATTTCTCGGACATTTTTGCCGCCGCACCTGATCTGGCGGAGACACAGCTGACCTTCCTGTGGTCGGAGTGGAATGCGGCCAATCTGATTGCGATCCTGCTCTTTATCGGCGCTATGGGTAAATCCGCGCAGCTGTTGCTGCACACCTGGCTGCCTGACGCGATGGAAGGCCCGACACCTGTGTCAGCGCTCATTCACGCAGCGACCATGGTGACCGCGGGTGTTTTCCTCGTCTGCCGCATGTCGCCGATTATGGAGTTTGCGCCTGAAGCGATGACATTCGTGACCGTGCTGGGCGCCACCACCGCATTCTTTGCCGCAACCGTGGGTCTGGTGCAGACCGATATCAAACGTGTGATTGCGTATTCCACCTGTTCTCAGCTGGGATACATGTTCGTCGCCGCGGGCGTCGGCATGTATTCTGCGGCGATGTTCCACCTCCTTACGCACGCCTTCTTCAAAGCGATGCTGTTCCTCGGCGCGGGCTCCGTCATCCATGCGATGCACCATGAGCAGGATATGATGAACTATGGCGGGCTGCGCAAAAAAATTCCTTATACCTTCTGGGCGATGATGATCGGCACACTGGCCATCACCGGGGTCGGTATTCCGCTGAGCTATGACATGTTCGGTCTGCCCATCGGCTTTGCGGGCTTTGTCTCCAAGGATGCCATCATCGAGAGCGCTTATGCGGGCGGTTCGGGCTATGGCTTCTGGCTGCTGGTCGCAGCGGCGGCAATGACCTCGTTTTACAGCTGGCGGCTTATGTTCCTCACCTTCTACGGCACGCCGCGTGGCGATAAGCACACGCATGAGCACGCCCATGAAAGTCCGAAAACAATGCTCATCCCTCTGGGCGTTCTTGCCGTAGGTTCGGTTCTGGCCGGCATGGTCTGGTTCAACAGCTTCTTTGGCCATACCGATAAGGTCGCCAAGTTCTACGGCATTCCCTACGCCGAAGCGGGCGCACATGGTGAGGATCACAGCGACGAGACCCATGCCGAAAGCAGTGACGCGTCACACAGCGAAAGCACAGCCGAAGCAGGCCACAGCGACGGGAAAGAACACAGCGGGGAAGGCGAGCACCATTACGCCTTTGCCGGCGCCCCGGGTGAGGGCGCGCTGTATATCGGCCCGGATAACACCGTGCTCGACGACGCGCATAAAGTGCCGAAATGGGTCAAGCTCTCGCCGTTCGTGGCGATGCTGGGCGGTTTCCTGATGGCCATGTGGTTCTATATCTGGAATCCGTCCCTGCCGGGCAAGCTGGCCGAAAACCAGCGTCCTCTGTACCTCTTTCTCAAGAACAAGTGGTATTTCGACGAGCTTTATAATCTGATCTTCGTCGGCCCGGCCAGATGGATCGGCAGTTTCCTGTGGAAGCGCGGCGACGGCAATGTGATCGACGGCGGGCTCAATGGCGTGGCCATGGGCATAATACCCTTCTTTACCCGTCTCGCAGGGCGCGCGCAGTCCGGCTACATCTTCACCTATGCCTTTGCGATGGTGATCGGCATTGCGGTTCTGGTGACCTGGATGACGCTCAGCGGAGGAGTTGAGTGATGGATAACCTTCTGTCGATTGTCACCTTCATCCCGGCGATTGCAGCGCTGATCCTCGCGGTTTTTCTGCGCGGCGATGATGCGGCGGCCAACCGCAATGCAAAATGGGTGGCGATGTTCGCCACGGTCGCGACCTTCCTCGTGTCGCTCTTTATTCTGGCCGGGTTTGATGCTCAGAATACCGGCTTTCAGTTCGTCGAGGAGCGCGAATGGCTGCTCGGGCTGCAGTACAAAATGGGCGTGGACGGGATCTCCGTCCTCTTTGTGATGCTGACTACCTTCATGATGCCGCTGGTGATTGCAGCCTCCTGGAACGTCGAAAAGCGGATCAAGGAATACATGATCGCCTTCCTGCTGCTGGAGACGCTGATGCTCGGGGTCTTCATGGCGCTCGATCTGGTGCTCTTTTATCTCTTCTTCGAGGCTGGTCTCATTCCGATGTTCCTCATTATCGGCATCTGGGGCGGGGCCAACCGCATCTATGCGAGCTTCAAGTTCTTCCTCTATACCTTTCTTGGCTCGGTGTTGATGCTGGTGGCGATGGTGGGCATGTTTGCGGATGCGGGCACCACCGACATCGAAGTGCTGCTGAACCACGAGTTTGCTTTTGAGAACTTCTCGCTGCTGGGACTTCAGGTCGTGGGCGGGTTGCAGACGCTGCTTTTCCTCGCCTTCTTTGCCAGCTTTGCGGTCAAGATGCCGATGTGGCCTGTGCACACCTGGCTGCCCGATGCGCACGTGCAGGCACCCACGGCGGGCTCTGTCGTGCTGGCGGCCATCCTTCTCAAAATGGGCGGCTACGGCTTTCTGCGTTTTTCCATTCCGATGTTCCCGGTGGGCGCTGAGGTTCTGACGCCGCTGGTCCTGTGGATGAGTGCCATTGCCATCGTCTATACCTCGCTGGTGGCGCTCGTGCAGGAAGACATGAAAAAGCTCATCGCTTATTCTTCCGTTGCGCATATGGGCTTTGTCACTATGGGCATCTTTGCCGCGAACCAGCAGGGGCTTGATGGCGCGATTTTCCAGATGATCAGCCACGGCTTTATCTCAGGCGCGCTCTTTCTCTGCGTCGGCGTGATCTATGACCGGATGCATACCCGCGACATCGACGCCTATGGCGGGCTCGTGAACCGCATGCCGGCCTATGCGCTTATCTTCATGCTCTTTACCATGGCGAACGTCGGTCTGCCGGGCACCTCCGGTTTCGTCGGGGAATTCCTGACGCTGATGGCGGTCTTCCAGGTGAACACATGGGTTGCCGCCGTCGCGACCACGGGCGTGATCTTCTCGGCCGCCTATGCGCTCTGGCTTTACCGCAGGGTGGTGATGGGGGATCTGATCAAGGAAAGTCTGCGCTCGATCACCGACATGACACCACGCGAGCGCTGGATCTTTGCGCCGCTGGTGGTGATGACGCTGCTTTTGGGGGTCTACCCTGCGCTGGTGCTCGATATCACCGGGCCGGCTGTGGCCAACCTGGTCTCCAATTACGATACGGCGCTGGCCGCGGCTGAGGCCGCGTCGCAGATGGCGTCGAACTGAAGGACATGAACCATGACACCTGCTGATCTGACACTTGTCCTGCCGGAGATCCTGCTTTCGGTCTATGCGATGGTTATGCTGCTGGTTGCGGTCTACACCTCCAAAGACGGGCTGGCATCTACGCTCGTCTGGATGACCGCCGGCGTGATGATCGCCCTTGCCGCCTGGATCGGCACGACGGGCGAGGGGACGAAGACCGCCTTTAACGGCATGCTGATCCTTGACGGCTTTTCGCGCTTTGCCAAGATCACCATCCTGCTCTCTGCGGGTGCAGTCCTGATCATGTCCGAAGGCTATATGAAATCGCGCAATCTGCTGCGGTTTGAATACCCGCTGCTGGTGGCGCTGAGTGCCGTCGGCATGATGGTGATGGTCTCCGCGGGCGATCTCATGGCGCTTTATATGGGGTTGGAGCTGCAGTCGCTTGCGCTTTATGTGGTGGCATCCCTGCGGCGCGAGAGCGTGAAATCCACCGAAGCCGGTCTGAAGTATTTCGTGCTGGGTGCGCTCTCTTCGGGGCTGCTGCTCTACGGTGCCTCGCTTGTGTATGGGTACGCCGGAACGACACTCTTTTCGGGCATCATTCAGACCACACAGTCAGGCGATGTTTCAGTCGGGCTTCTGCTTGGCCTCGTGTTCCTGATCGCGGGCCTTGCGTTCAAGGTTTCCGCTGTGCCGTTCCACATGTGGACACCCGACGTCTACGAAGGCTCACCCACACCCGTCACGGCGTTTTTCGCCACAGCGCCCAAGGTTGCCGCGATGGCGCTTTTCGCGCGCGTTTTGCATGACGCCTTTGGCAATTCGGTCAGCGACTGGAGCCAGATCATCGCACTGCTCTCTTTGCTGTCGATGTTCCTCGGGGCCGTTGCGGCGATCGGGCAGACTAATATCAAACGGCTGATGGCGTTCTCCTCGATTGCCCATATGGGCTATGCGCTGATGGGGCTGGCGGCGGGCACTGTGCTGGGCGTGCAGGCGATGCTGGTTTATATGGCCATTTATGTGACCATGAACGTCGGCACCTTTGCGTTTATTCTGATGATGGAAAAAGACGGCCAGCCGGTCACGGAAATTTCGGCGCTGAACATGTATTCCAGGCGGGAGCCGGGCAAGGCGCTGGCCATGCTGGTGCTGCTGTTCAGTCTTGCCGGTGTGCCTCCGATGCTCGGGTTTTTCGGCAAGTTCTATGTCCTGCGTGCGGCCTATGAGGGTGGTCTCGCCTGGCTCGCGGTGGCGGGTGTCGTGGCCTCCGTGATTGGCGCGTTCTATTATCTGCGGATCGTCTTTTACATGTACTTCGGGGACGAAAGCGAAGAGGGGCTCGATGCCGGCGGCTCGACCGTGCTCTGGGGCTTTCTGATGGCCTCTGCGGTGATCATGGTGCTGGGCATCGTGAATATGTTCGGTGTCGAGACCGCAGCCGCGGCGGCCGCGGCGACGCTGGTCAACTGATCGCGTGATGCCCGTGGCACGCCGGGCCGTCCGGGGGCAGAGCTCTGTCTGGAAGACACCATGACCGTCTGGCCGCAGGCATATGGTCGTTATGTAAAGGACGCGGTCGGGTCAACGCTCGATGAGGGGATGCGCATGGCCGCATCGCATACAGCACCTTTCTGGGTGATGGCACACCGGCAAACGGCTGCGCGCGGGCGCCGGGGGCGGCCGTGGTCGATGCCGGAAGGCAATTTCGCCGCGACGCTGATGTTGCGCCCGGAGGGGGCGCCGGGGCATGTCGCGCTGCGCTCGTTCGTGATGTCACTTGCGCTTTATCAGGCTTTTATCGCGGTGACAGGCAAGCCCGAGCTTTTTGCGCTGAAGTGGCCAAATGACGTTTTGCTGAATGGCGGAAAGGTCGCAGGTATTCTGCTCGAAAGTGCCGGACGGGGCGGACAGGCGGATCTGCTGGCCCTGGGTGTGGGCGTTAATCTGGTATCAGCGCCCGGGCGCGATGAGGTCGAAGAGGGCGCGGTGCTGCCTGTCTCTCTGGCCGCCGAAACAGGCGTGAGCATCGGGCCTGAGGATTTTCTTCTGCATCTGGCGGCAGCCTACGCAGTGCTTGAAGAACAGTTCACGCACTTTGGATTTGCGCCGGTGCGCATCGCCTGGCTGGCCCATGCCGCGCGTCTGGGTGAGGTGATCACTGCGCGCACGGGGCAGGACGAGAGAACGGGCACGTTTGAGGACGTGGACGGGGATGGTAATCTGATGCTGCGCACCGCAACCGGCGTGACCCGGGTTGCCGCCGCGGATGTATTTTTCTGAGACGGACACGGGGGGAACCGGTCATGCTGCTGGCTGTGGATTGTGGTAACACCAATACGGTCTTTGCGATCTGGGACGGGGAGCAGTTTCTGGCCTCCTGGCGGACGTCGACCGAATGGCAGCGCACGGCGGATCAGTATTACGTCTGGCTGAGCACGCTGATGAAGCTGCAGAAGCTCGATGTGCAGATCACCGACATGATTATTTCGTCCACGGTGCCGCGGGTGGTCTTTAACCTGCGCGTTCTGGCCGACCGGTATTTCAGTACCCGTCCGCTGGTGGTTGGAAAACCTGACTGTCTGCTGCCCGTCGATGTGCGCGTCGATGCCGGCACCCAGGTGGGACCTGACCGGCTGGTCAATACGGTGGCGGGACATGATCTTTACGGCGGCGATCTTATTATGGTCGATTTCGGAACGGCGACGACCTTTGATGTAGTGGACACGGACGGTGCTTATATCGGCGGGGTGATCTCTCCCGGCGTGAACCTCAGCCTTGAGGCACTGCACCAGGCGGCAGCCGCTTTGCCACATGTCGATATCTCAAAACCCAAAACCGTGATCGGCACCAATACGGTGGCCTGCATGCAATCGGGTGTTTTCTGGGGTTACATCGGACTTGTGCGTGAGATATGTGCCCGGATTAAGGCGGAACGCGCCCGCGATATGCGCGTAATATCAACGGGTGGGCTGGCACCCCTTTTCCAGCAGAGTGAAGCGCTTTTTGACGCGTTTCAGGATGATCTGACGATCCACGGCCTGACCGTGATCCACAAATACAATAAGGATAATACGTAACTATATGAGTAATGAACGACTGATCTACCTGCCCCTGGGAGGGGCAGGTGAAATAGGCATGAACGCCTATGTGTACGGCTATGGGCGGCCCGGCAAAGAGCGGCTTATCGTGGTTGATATGGGTGTGGCCTTTCCAGATATGGATGGCAGCCCGGGTGTCGATCTGATCCTGCCCGACATTGCCTGGCTGGCAGAACGCCGCCACCAGATCGAGGCGGTGTTCATCACCCATGCCCATGAGGATCATGTCGGCGCCGTCGCACATACCTATGAGGCGCTGCAGGCACCGGTATATGCCCGTGCTTTTACGTCAAATATTGCGCGGCGCAAAATGCAGGAGCACGGGTATCCCGAAAATGCGATACGCACCGTCGGTGCATGGCCCGAGGTGACGACCGCAGGTCCTTTCAAAGTGGGCTTTCTGCCCATGTCGCATTCCATCCCGGAAAGCTCTTCTCTGATCATCGACAGCCCCGAAGGCCGGGTGATCCACACCGGAGATTTCAAACTCGATGAGACACCTCTGGTGGGCGAGCCCTTTGATCCGGATCTCTGGGCCGAGGTCAGCAGGGACGGGGTCAAAGCACTAATCTGTGACAGCACCAACGTCTTTTCGCCTGATCCGGGACGCTCGGAAGCAAGCGTCGGCCCGGAGATCACAAAGCTGGTGAAAAGTGCCAAAGGCATGGTTGTTGCCACCACGTTTGCCTCCAATGTGGCACGGGTGAAAACGCTGGCTGAGGCCGGCGAGGCTGCGGGGCGGTCGATTGTTCTGATGGGGCGCGCGATGAAACGCATGGTCGAAGCCGCGGTTGAAACCGGCGTGCTTACCGGTTTCCCGCCCGTGGTCAGCCCGGAAGCGGCCCAGGATATTCAGCGCGAAAATCTTATGCTGCTGGTGACCGGCAGCCAGGGCGAGCGGCGCGCGGCTTCTGCGCAGCTTGCACGCGGGAAATACCAGGGGATGCAGTTAAAGGAGGGCGATCTTTTTCTGTTCTCCTCAAAAACCATTCCCGGCAATGAAAAGGGGGTCATCCGGATCATCAATCAGTTCTCCGAACTCGGGGTGGATGTGGTTGACGACAGCACCGGCAGGTATCACGTCTCCGGGCACGCAAACCGGCCCGATCTTGAGCGTCTGACTGCCATCGTCAAGCCGCAGGTCGTGATCCCCATGCATGGCGAGCACCGGCATCTGCGCGAGCACGTAAAACTCGCGGATGCCAATGGTATGACCGGTGTGCTGGCCGTCAACGGGATGATGATAGATCTGTCGGGCAATCAGCCCAAAGTGGCGGAATACGTGGAAACCGGGCGAACCTATCTGGACGGAACAGTACAGATTGGCGCACTTGATGGCGTGGTGCGCGACCGCATCCGTATGGCGCTGAACGGGCATGTTCTGGTGACGCTGATTATGGATGATGAGGATCAGCCGCTGGGTGAGCCGTGGTGCGAAGTGATGGGGCTCGCCGAAACAGGGCGCAGCCGTGCGCCGCTTGTCGATGTCCTCGAAGAAGATCTCAGCCAGTGGGTGAACCGTGCCGGCAGGAAGATCTGGCGCGATGACGAAAAGCTGAACGAAGGGCTGCGCCGGGCTGTGCGTCAGACGGCGCAGGATGAGATCGGTAAAAAACCCGAAGTCACCGTGGTGGTCAGCCGTCTGAGCTGATCACCCGCGGGCGCGCATGGCGCGGGCATCTTCGGTTGTCATTGCCGTGCCTGCGTAGCCCCAGCTGCCGCTTGAGATTTCGTGCACCCGGACCGAAGTCGCATCCGCGAGGGTCTGGCCGGCAACTTTGCCGAAACCTTCGGTTACCCGCGCGATAATCTGTGCTTTTTCGTCAGTGCTGAACACGCCTTCCATCACCTGAACGTCGATCAGTGGCATTTCCGCTCTCCCGTTCTGAAATGCACAGCAGTGTGCACCCAAGGGGGCGACGGATCAATATCCGGTGATGCAGGCGCTCAACGCAAAGCGCGCGTCAGCGGCGGTCTTTGAAGCTCAGCCCGATGAATTCAGGTGTGTGATCGCCCAGACCGACAACCTTATTGCCGCCGCGGTCGTTGCGCTCGTTGCCGTTGTTACGGTCGTTGTCACTGCGGCGTCCGCGGCCCCGTCCGCCACGGCTGCGCTTCTGATTATCCTGCGCAGTGTCGTCAGACGCGCGCGGTTCTTCGGCCGGTTTCTCCGCAGGCTTCGGAGTAACAGTCTCTTTTTCCGGCGCACCGGTCTCTGCTGTCTGCGTGTCGGCATTCTCGCTGGCAGGGATCTCTTTGCGCCGTGAGCGGGACCGACTGCGTTTTGGCTTGTCGTCGCTGTCTGCTTCAGGTGCTTTTGACGGCTCTTGAGGTGCAGGCGCGTCGCCGCCCAGCGGATTGGCCAGACGCGGGATTTCCCGCTGTACCAGACGCTCGATGTCCGCGAGGTTCTTTTCGTCGCGCGGCACGCAGATCATGATCGCCTTGCCGTCACGCCCGGCACGTCCGGTGCGCCCGATGCGGTGCACGTAGTCTTCTGCATGGCCGGGTACGTCGAAGTTGAACACATGGCTGACGGCCGGGACGTCAAGCCCGCGCGCGGCTACGTCGGAAGCCACCAGAAAGCGCAGTGAGCCGTCGCGGAATCCGTCAAGCGTGCGCGTCCGCTGGCTCTGATCCAGATCGCCGTGGATTGGTGCCGCGTCATACTTGTACTTTTTCAAAGACTTAGCGACTATATCCACATCGGTCTTGCGGTTGCAGAAGATGATCGCGTTGGTGCATTTCTCACCTTCGGCATCGATCAGTTCGCGCAGGACACGGCGCTTTTCCGTCGCTTCACGGTCGCGGCGCGAGCCTTTGAACATCAGAACACCCTGTTCGATATTCTCGCCCGTGGTTGCCTGGCGGGCCACCTCGATCCGCTCCGGTGCAGACAGGAATGTATTGGTGATCCGTTCAATCTCAGGTGCCATCGTGGCCGAGAAAAACAGCGTTTGCCGGGTAAAGGGCGTCAGACTGAAAATGCGTTCGATGTCCGGGATAAAGCCCATATCGAGCATCCGGTCGGCTTCATCCACCACCATGATCTGGACGCCCGTGAGCAGCAGCTTGCCGCGCTCAAAGTGATCAAGCAAACGGCCGGGTGTAGCGATCAGAACGTCGACGCCCTTATCGATCAGGCGGTCCTGCTCTTTGAACGACACGCCGCCGATCAGCAGCGCTTTGGTCAGCTTGAGGTGTCTGGTGTAGGTGTCAAAGTTCTCAGCCACCTGGGCTGCCAGCTCGCGGGTGGGGCAGAGCACAAGGCTGCGCGGCATGCGCGCGCGTGCCCGGCCCCGGGCCAGCATCGTGATCATCGGTAACACGAAACTGGCGGTCTTGCCGGTTCCGGTCTGCGCGATGCCAAGGACGTCTTTGCCTTCCAGTGCGGGTGGAATCGCACCTGCCTGAATGGGCGTGGGCGTTTCATAGCCCGCCTCGTCAATTGCTTTGAGTACTTTAGGATTCAGGTTCAGGTCAGAAAATTTTGTCATATGTGTCCGATGTTTGCGGACACTGTTCTGGCCCGCGGCAGCAATCATGTCGGCCCGAACGGCCCGCGAGGCGGCCCCTTGCCGCGACATGCTGCGGCTGCTTAGCAACAAGTTCAGCCCTGGTCAAACGGGATACGAAAATCAGGAGCTAAAACCGGGAAAATGAAGGTTTTTTGCCGCTTCTGTCTCCAGATCATGCAGGCGCAGCAAGCCGCGGGCCTGTAATCTGCGACGCAGAGCCGGTGTGTCGGCGCAAACCTCGTCAAAAAAGGTGCGCAACCCTGCTTCTCCCTGCGTCTCAAGAAGGAAGTCGAAAAGATCGTGCAGCGTCATGCCGCCCTGTTCGGCAGGTGTCGCCGGCGCCAGATCTGCGCGGTATGAGCCCCGGTCATGCCGGAACCGGAACATCTGCCGCCAGTGATCCCAGCTGGTGGTGTGCAGATGCGCCAGATGCGCTTCATCAAGGCTGTGCTCGGGGCTGAACACGATGCCGTTGCAAAAGCTGTTATGTATTCTGAGCGCGACATCCGGGTGGCCTGTCCGGGTGAACACCTTGCCGGCGGCGTGGCTCACAAATCCCCCTTTGAGATAGGGGCCGAAGGTCGGATAAAGCTGCCCGACGATACCCCGCCTGTCCGGGCCGTTCGGGATGAAGGCTTTGAAGGCAGCAGGCGTGCCACCGTCGGGCGGGCAGAGCGCTTCATCAGGGCGGATGCGGGCAGTCCGGGTGCCGGACGGGATCTGTGAAAGCAGCTCACCCACCGGTTGCGCGCTGATGATAAATTCGTCCACATCCATGTGAATGAGCCAGTCGAGGTCGTATGCGCGGGCATAGGCATGGCTGGCGTTGCGTGACTGGCGTACCTGATGCCTGACCGGTGGTTTGCCGGTCTGCTCCACCCACCAGGCGTCGTCACAGACAACCACATCGCATTTGGGATGTGCTGCGAGGGCGCGTCTGGCGTCCTCGTTTTCGTCGTCGAGATAGATGAAAAGCCTGTCTGCGCCTGCTTCGATATGCCAGGCGGCAAAGGAGACCACGTCGCGGGCAGGTGCCTTTATCGTCGCGACAAGGCCCCAGCGGGTCATCGGTTGATCCGGCGTTGTATCAGACCATCATCTCCTTGGTCGCCGTCAGCGTGATGTCGGGATAGTCGCGATCCACGCGATCAATGTCCCACTGCAGCCGGGTCAGATAAACCACATCTCCGTCATGGTCGTGGGCGATATGCTGTTTATTGCTTTCCGCAAACTTATCAATGGCCTGCCTGTCACCTTTCACCCAGCGGGCAGAGGTGAACTGCGACGCTTCAAAGCGCACAGGCAACCCGTATTCCAGTTCGATCCGGCTTGCGAGTACTTCGAACTGCAATTGCCCGACGACCCCCACCACAAAGCCTGACCCGATGGACGGTTTGAACACCTTGGCGGCCCCTTCTTCCGCGAACTGCATCAGCGCTTTTTCGAGATGCTTGGCCTTCATGGGGTCGCCCGCGCGCACGCCCTGCAAAAGCTCAGGGGCAAAGGAGGGGATGCCGGTGACGCGGATGGCCTCGCCCTCGGTCAGCGTGTCGCCGATGCGCAGCTGCCCGTGGTTCGGAATGCCGATGATATCGCCGGCCCAGGCTTCCTCGGCGAGCTCACGGTCAGAGGCGAGAAACATCACCGGATTGGTAATCGCCATCGGCTTTTTGCTGCGCACATGGGTGAGCTTCATCCCGCGGGTAAAGTGACCCGAAGCAAGACGCAGGAATGCGACCCGGTCGCGGTGCTTGGGATCCATATTCGCCTGAACTTTGAAAACAAAGCCTGAAACCTTTGGTTCTTCGGGCAAAATCTGTCTTGGCTCCGCCGACTGTATCTGTGGTTCCGGACCGTAGTTCGCAATGCCATCCATCAGTTCTTTTACGCCGAAAGAGTTGATGGCGGAGCCGAACCAGATCGGCGTGAGCGATCCTTCATGCATTGCCGCCATATCGAGCGACGGCAACAGCTCGCGTGCCATTTCAAGATCTTCCCGAAGCTTTTCGAGCAACTGCGCGGGCACGTGTTCTGCCAGCTTCGGATCGTCCAGACCATTGATCTCGACCGATTCCGCCACCCGGTTCCGGTCCGCGCGGTCCATCAGCTCCAGACGGTCGCGCAGAATGTCATAGCACCCCAAAAAATCCCGACCGACGCCGATGGGCCAGCTCGCAGGTGTTACGTCAATCGCCAGATTTTCCTGAATTTCATCAATTATTTCAAAAACGTCCCTGCTTTCGCGATCCATTTTGTTACAAAAGGTCAGGATCGGCAGATCGCGCATGCGGCAGACTTCAAAAAGTTTCTGCGTCTGACTCTCAACGCCTTTGGCGCCATCGATGACCATCACGGCGGCATCAACTGCAGTGAGCGTCCGGTATGTGTCTTCCGAGAAGTCAGAGTGGCCGGGTGTGTCGACCAGGTTGAACCGGAACTCTTTGAAATCAAAAGACATTGCCGACGCGGATACTGAGATTCCCCGGTCTTTTTCCATCGCCATAAAGTCGGACCGGGTGCGGCGGGCTTCGCCTTTGGCGCGCACCTGACCGGCCATCTGGATGGCGCCGCCGAAGAGCAGAAATTTCTCCGTCAGCGTGGTTTTGCCGGCATCCGGGTGCGAGATGATCGCAAAGGTGCGGCGCCGGGCAATTTCCGGTGGCAGATCGGGGCGGTTTCGGGCGGTTTGAGACATGTCATCGCGTATAGGTGATGGTTTTTACCGCCGCAAGCGGTGGCGGGCGCGCCGGGCAACCGATGCCGATGCGCGCCGGCGACCTCAGTCCGGCGCGCGGCGCAGGCGTTCTTAGTCGTAGGCTGCGTCAACGATGATCTCGACCTTCAGCTCCGGGCGGGCCAGCTTTGCCTCACCACAGGCCCGCGCGGGCGCATGTCCTTTTGGCACCCAGGCGTTCCAGACTTCGTTCAGGCCGGCGAAATCCTTCATATCAGCCAGCCAGATGGTCGCGCGCAGCATCTGTTCGCGCGATGAATTGGCTTTGATCAGCAACGAGTCGAGCCTGCGCAGACATTCTGAGGTCTGCTCCTGAATGGTTTCACCCTCGCCAACCTGGCCGGTGATGTATGCAACACCCTGATACTTTACTATTTTTGAGGAGCGTTCGCCGGTTTCTATTCTTTCGATCATGATTGCCCTTTCCGGTATCTGTCAGGTTTGCGGCTGCATGGCGGGAAATTGCCAGGACTGCAACCATCAGCAGCGCCCACCCCGTCAGGCCGCACCGCGACATGGGTATGTCGCGGCGGAGACACCTTCGGCGTAAACAGTTTCGTCGTCGTCAAAATGCAGCGTCAGGTATTCGACATATCCGCCATGATGAGCCGTCACCGTTTTACCATCCACCAGAGTGCCTGCGCTGACGGTTTCCCCGCCGCCGTTGAGGACAAGCCGGTTGGCCGCACTCAGGGTCAGGGGCCGGGGGTTGTTCAGCACCCCCGGGGCGATCCTTACTGCGGTATCCCGGCCGGTAGCAGGCGAGACGCGGTGCGAAATATGGCGTACAGTCTGCGGCCCGCTATCGCGTGTCAGAATGCGGTCGCCGGCCCGCAGATTTTCAACCGCGCAGAGACGGCCCGTGGCCATGATAACCCGGGTGCCGGCGGCAAAAGACGGCGTGCGTGTTGTCAGAAAGGGCGCCAGAGAGGCCGTTCTGTTTACTGCTACGATCCGCCAGGTGACACCGGCTGCGAGCGGCGAGGAGGCGGTGAAAAGCGTGGCGCGGGTGGTGCCCGCCACATCCGCTCCGGTCAGCACGATCAGTTCGCACAGGTCATTTGTGCTGGTCATCAGAGTCACAGCGCCGGAGGTCCGCAGGCGCATGCCGTATCCCTCGCCGCGGATAATCTGCAGATGATCGGGCGCGGTACCGGCAAGACCGATGCTGCGGGCAGTCGCGCCCAGGGTCAGGGCATAACAGTCATCGGGCAGCAGATCAGCAACTGCACCCAGCGCATCGCCCTCGTTCACGCCTGCGACGGCGATAAAATCTGCGCCGTCCAGGACGTCGATATCATATGTCTGCCCCATCGCCGGCCTTTCTGCTTCCCGTCCGGGCACAGTTTCCCGCAAAAGGGTCAACAAAAGGTTTGTGTGGTTAACAGCGCTCCGGTGGCTGGAAACCCGGGTGGGGGTGTGCCAGGAGTTGGTGAACCCTGACGGAGGAAAAATCATGGATCTTGGGATCAGAGGAAAACGCGCACTGGTCTGTGCGTCATCAAAGGGACTGGGGCGCGGTTGTGCCGAGGCGCTGGCGGAGGCCGGGGTCGATCTGGTCATGAACGCGCGGGGTGCAGAAGCACTCGAGGCCGCCGCTGAGGAAATCCGCGCGGCCACCGGGGTCTCCGTGACCACGGTCGCGGCGGACGTGACCACTGCCGAAGGCCAGCAGGCCGTCATCAGCGCGGTGGGCGAGGCCGATATTCTGGTAAACAACGCCGGTGGTCCGCCGCCCGGCAGCTGGCAGGACTGGGACCGTGATGATTTCATCAGGGCGCTGGATGCCAATATGCTGGCCCCGATCGCGCTGATCAAAGCGCTTGTGCCGGGCATGATGGACCGGGGCTGGGGACGGGTGATCAACATCACCTCGCAGTCGGTTAAGGCGCCGATACCGGTGCTGGGTCTGTCGAATGCTGCCCGCACCGGTCTTACCGGTTATGTCGCCGGAACCAGCCGCCAGGTTGCCGGCAGGGGCGTCACGATCAACAATCTGCTGCCTGGCATTCACGCCACCGACCGGGCCGACGCACTGGATGGTGCTGTCGTGAAGGCACAGGGCATCACGCTGGATGAGGCGCGCGCGAACCGTGCGGCGAATATCCCTGCGGGGCGTTATGGTACGCGCCACGAATTCGGTGCCGCCTGCGCGTTCTTATGTTCGGTGCATGCGGGTTTTATCGTCGGTCAGAACCTGCTGCTGGACGGTGGCGCCACCAACGCCACGATCTGACGCACAGATGTCCGCAAAGACCCTGCTGAAAGATCAGCTTTTCAATGCCGAAACGGTGGGGCAGCTGGCGCGGGAATTCGCCGCTGCCCTGCCGTTTTTTGACGCCGGGCGGTTTCAGCGCGCGGCCCTTGCCGGCTTTGCAGAGCGCGAGCTTATGGCGCGGCTCGAATGGATCGCAGATTGCGCTGAAGCACAGCTTTCAGCAGACTTTGAGGAAATGGCTGACCAGCTGGAGGCGGCGATGCCTCCGCGGCTTGACCCGACGCTGAGAGATAATGATTTCGGGCATTTCATTCACGCGGTTCCGGGTATTCTGGCCGCGCGGCACGGGCTTGAGGCTCATCGCGCAATGGCCATGAAGCTGATTTACGCGGCCACGCAACGTTTTTCGATGGAGTTTTACATCCGTGCCTTTCTCACCCGCTGGCCTGAAGAGACGCTCGCTGATCTTGCGGTCTGGGCGGAGGACGACAATTACCATGTGCGCCGCCTTGTGAGCGAGGGAACAAGGCCAAGGCTGCCCTGGGCCCGCGCTGTTTCCCTGAGCCCGGAACAGACGCTGCCGCTGCTTGACCGGCTGTCAGCGGACCCAGCCCGCTTTGTCACCCGGTCGGTGGCCAACCATCTCAATGACCTGAGCAAAGGGGACGCGGATCTGGTTGTTGCCCGCCTTGCGATATGGGCAGATGCCGCAGAACAGGACCCCGGAGAGCTTGCCTGGATGACCCGTCATGCGCTGCGCACCGCAGTGAAGTCAGGCCATCCCGGTGCGCTGCTGGCGCTTGGCTACCGTCAGGAGGCCCCGTTGGCTGTGACACTGTCTCTTGACGCGCCCACCATCCGGATCGGCGACGCCCTGGCGTTTTCCTGCGAGATTGCGGTAACGGAGGAGATGCCGGTTCTGGTGGACTACCGGATCAGCTTTTACCGGCCCTCGGGCAGAGCATCGCAGAAAGTGTTTAAGCTCAGACAGGGTATTGCGCGCCCCGGGCACCCGTTCACGGCCTCAAAATTCCATGCAATGAAAGGGGATGCGACGACTTTTACGCTGCATCCCGGGCGACATGCGATCGTGCTGCAGGTCAACGGGGTGGACCGGGCTGAGGCGTTCTTTGACCTGACGGGATGATGCGGGCGCGGGGCCTTTCCGGCATGGTGTGGTTCCGGGCGCCGCCGGACCAGGCCGGACACCGGCAGGGGGTCATATCCGGGTACCGGTCATACGGATTTCTCTGCGATACTTGCGGGCGCCGGGCAGGGCTGATAGCTCCTACCCGACCCTTTCTGTCGGAATTTCCGGAGCCCGCCCCCACGTGTCCCAGCCGCACCCGAGGTTAGAGATCAGGAACCTGCGCCGCTCCTTTGACGGGCGGGCCGTGGTCGATGACGTGAGCCTTAAGATCATGCCGGGGCAGGTAACCTGTCTTCTGGGCCCGTCGGGCTGCGGTAAGTCCACCACGCTGCGCATGATTGCCGGTGTCGAGATGCAGGACAGCGGCGAGATCCGGGTCGATGGCAATCTGATCTGTGACACGGTGTTCCGGGTGCCGCCCGAGCGGCGCGAAATCGGACTGATGTTTCAGGACTTTGCGCTTTTTCCGCACCTCAGCGTCGCGGATAATGTTTCTTTCGGGCTGAAAAGTGGCACACGCGCCGGGAAACGTGAGAGGGTCGAAGAACTGCTGGAACGTGTCGATCTTCTGCGGTTTATCGACGGCTATCCTCATCAGCTTTCGGGCGGTGAACAACAGCGCGTGGCGCTGGCGCGTGCTCTGGCGCCGCGTCCGCGGATCATGCTGATGGACGAGCCGTTCTCAGGGCTCGACAACCGCCTGCGCGACGGGATCCGGGACGAGACGCTGACCATTCTCAAAGAACAGGACACCGCGGTGCTTCTGGTAACGCATGAGCCTGAAGAAGCAATGCGCATGGCTGATGAAATTGCTCTGATGCGCGACGGCAAAATCGTGCAGCAGGGCGCGCCCTATAACGTCTATACCCGTCCGGTGGACCGCGCCGCCGTGGCTTTTTTCTCAGATGCCAACGTGCTGCGTGCCGAGGTGTCGGGTGCCCTGGCACAGACCCCCTTCGGTCGGTTTCTTGCTCCCGGTGTGCCCGATGGCACGGCCGTCAGCATCGTCTTTCGACCGCAGCACGTACGGATCGACTTCGACCGGGGAGGGCAGGGACCGAAACCGACTGCCAGTGACGGGACGGCCGCGCGCGCCATAGTGCAGCGCGCGCGGTTTATGGGCAACGAAAGCCTGGTGGAGTTCGTGATGGACTATGACGGCTCCGTGCTTCGGGCGACGGTGCCGAACGTCTTTCTGCCGCAACCGGGCACGGTGATGTGGCTGACGATCCGGCGCGACCGGTGTTTTGTTTTTGCAGCCTGAAGGAGCGATGCGCATGCAAAGGTTACTTGTGGAATTCGGCATGGGGACCTCGCTGCGGCGCGGTGACTATACCCAGGCGGCAGTACGGGGTGTCAAAGACGCGCTCTGGCACAATTCGATCAACCTCGCGGAGCTCTTCGGCTTTGAGAAGACCGATATGAAGATCATCGTGGATGTCGGCGTTCAGCAGCCCGATGCGGTGGATGTGAGCGAAGTCATGGCGGTCTTTCCCTATGGCGATGCCGAGGTGCGCGTGCATCACGGCGGACTTGATGCGCCACGACCGGACGGGGACGGCAATCCGACGATCATGGCTAACGTCGCCCTGACCGTGGGATTTGATATGGAGAAGGCCGGTGAGTGAGCAGCGTCTGATTATCGAAATGGGCATGGGCAACGATCTGCACGGCCAGGATTACACCAAGGCTGCAAAGCGCGCGATTGAGGATGCCTTTCGGCATTCCTCTCTGCCGCTTTTCGGCGTTCTCGACCTGCCGCATGCTGAAATGCGCGTACAGGTGACCGTTGGTGTGCAGGAGCCTGATGCGGTCAATCCGGATGATCTGCTGCCGGTGCTGCCGCGCGGACGTGCTGAGGTGCGGGTCGTCAAAGGGGGGCTGAACGTGCAGACCGCCGATCCGAACGACCCGATTGTTGTGGCGCAGGCCAGTGTCGAGGCCTTCCTGCCGCGCCAGACCGGCTGGACGCTGACGCCCTGAAGCGCACCGGCGTGATTCCCCGCAGTGTCACGGGGCTGTGAACTGGGCCTTGTGCTTGGCTCTGTGGATGAAATAACCTGCACCCAGGATCGGTGCCGCTATGGCCCGCCACTATGAGAATGAGGACTTAACTATGAAAATCGTGACAACAGTCTCCCTGATCGCTGTGATCGGTGTGCTTCAGGCCTGCGCACCGGTGACTCCGGAGCAGCAACGTGCACGAAACTGTGCAACGGGCGCAATCGGCGGTGCAATCGCGGGCGGCGTGATCGGCAACCAGGTTGGTGGCGGCACAGGCCAGACGATCGCGACTGCTGCAGGCGCTGCCGCAGGTGCCGCAGCCGGCCAGAACGTCGCAGGCTGCTGAGCCGGGCGCGGCTTTGAAGGGAACGCGGGCGCGGATGCGTCAGCGTTCCGGTACGCCGCCGCAGCTCTGAAAGAAACTCAAACGGGCGTGGCTGAGAAATCGCCGCGCCCGTTTTATGCCTGACACTTTGTGAGGCGCAGATATGCACTCACACCGCCCCCGCTGAAAAAGGACCCCGGACGATGAACGCAAGCGCACCTGAGATCATTCTGCACAATTACCCGCAGTCGCCCGTGGCCGAAAAGGCGCGGATTGCGCTCGGGATCAAAGGATGCATCTGGCGCGATGTGGAAATCCCGCGTCTCGCGCCCAAGCCTGATCTTACTAAGCTCTCGGGGGGGTATCGGCGCACGCCGGTCATGCAGATCGGTGCCGACATTTATTGTGACAGCCAGTGCATCATCCGAGAACTTGATCGCCGGTTTCCGGAGCCCTCGTTCTTTCCGACCGCGCAGGCCGGTCTGATGTGGGGGCTCAGCCGCTGGACGGACGGCGCTTTTTTTGATCTCGCGGTGAAGATTGTTCTCGGGTCTGCCGGAGACAACCTGCCGCAGGATTTTGCGGCTGACCGGGGCCGGCTCTATCTCGGGCCGGACTGGGCGGCGGGTCTGAAAGCCGCGAATGCAGCATTGCCGCATCTTGCCTCTCAGATGCGCGGGCCGCTCGGCTGGTTCAATGAACAGCTCAGCGACGGGCGCGCTTATATGCTGGGAGAGGCCGTGGGTGCTGTGGATGCGCAGATCTATCACGTGGTCTGGTTTATCCGTGGCCGCTGGGATCAGGGGGCGGCGTTTCTGTCGGAGTTTCCGCATCTTGAACGCTGGGAGCGTAATGTCGCGGCGATCGGTCACGGAACCGTCAGCGCGATGACACCACAGGAAGCCATCGACATTGCCGCCGCCGCCGAACCTCTGGACGGAACCGGCGTTGCACCAAATGATCCGCAGGGGCTTCGTGAGGGGATGCCGGTTGTCGTGCACCCGGATGTGGACGGGGGTGAGCAGGGGGTGTCCGGCACCGTTGTCACGGCAAACGCAGATACGATTACCGTGCTGCGCGAAGAGCCGGATGTCGGGCGCGTCTGTGTGCACTTCCCGCGCATCGGTTACCGCATCGATTTCGCCTGAGCCGGCGTTTCTGCCGGCGTCGGGGTGCGCGCGCGGGTGATCCTGGTTGCGCCCGTTTCAGGGCACATAATCGTCCAGCGTTTTGCCCGGCTCATCCACAAACAGCTCGGGCAGCGCTTCGGCTGTCTGAATGAGGTCGACACGAAACACCCGGTGATCCTCGCGCAGTTCGCACCAGGCGGTCAGGGTCCAGACCCGGCCCCAGTATTCCATATGCAGCGGACGCACGACCCGCGAACTGACCACGCTGTCTTTGGACGTATAGGTCAGGCGCAGCTTCTGCCGGGCCCGGATGGCTGCCCGCAGGGTCGGCATATGCGCGAACCCGCGCGCAGCATCCGCAAAGGGATAAACCGCGAATTTCCAGGCGTCCGCCTGAGAGACCACCTGCGCGGGCAGCACGGCATCCACTTTATCGGCAAGGCTCAGCGCTGCGGCTTTCAGATCAGGGTCAGCCGCTTCGCCGACAATCGCCATGCCCAGGTTCAGCGCTTCGAGTTCGGCCACAGTAAGGTTCAGTGGCGGCAGAGTGATGGCAGCGGTGATCATATAGCCGACACCCCGTTCGCCCTCGACCGGCACGCCGGAGGCTGTCAGCGTGTCCATATCGCGGTAAATGGTGCGGACGGAAACCTCCAGACGCTCTGCGATGTCCTGCGCGCGGTGCAGGTTGCCGTCGCGCAGGATCCCGATGATATCGAAAAGGCGGTCCGTGCGGCGCATGTTACTCCATCGTCAGGGTGTGTCGCACCGGCGCGTGGCGCATCACCACGGTGTCGCCGTCGATCTGCTGCATAAAGGGGGCCGCTTCGGGCTGTTGCATCATCTCTGCTGCGGCATCTTTTGCAGCGCGCATTGAGGTCCAGGTGATGTGATCCGTCCAGAGCCCGGTTTCATCGACACTCAGCGTGCGCGACAATGCAGCACCGGTGCTCTGCAGAAAGGGCGTCATGCCATCGGCCGCAGTCAGAAATGCGTCCACATCGGCCCCGGCGCTGAGCCGGAAGGTCACGATTTCGGCGACCCGGTCACCGGCGGGGCCGCGGCCGGTATCCGCGGGGGATCGGGTAATAGCAGGCAGTAATGATTTCGTCGTGCGCATGTTCAGTCCTTTCAGTTGCGTCTGATGCGCTTTTGACAGGGTGCAACTGACATAAACCTGTCAGTTGAGTTTGGCGAGTACTAAAATTCTTCTCTCCGCACCCGGTTTTCGGCCCGCGGCGGGGTTTTGAGGCTTCATCCGCCGCGCACCATTGCGTACACACATCTCCGACAGGCCCGCAGTGCGCGGGCACAGACCATTCTGGAGATTACTCATGTTGAACAATATCGGCCTTCCCGGCCTGCTGCTGATCGCCGTTGTTGTGCTCGTCCTTTTCGGACGTGGCAAAATATCGAGCCTGATGGGAGAAGTGGGCAAAGGCATCACCTCCTTCAAAAAAGGCATCAACGAAGGCCAGGACGAGATCAAAAACGCCTCCGAAGAGGAAGCCAAAGACATCACGCCCCAGCGCACAGATGCAGGCACGCACCCGGCAACTGATCTGAAGACCGAAAAAGACAAGGTCTGAATTCATGTTCGATCTTGGCTGGACGGAGATGCTGGTCATCGGCATCGTCGCGCTTATCGTTATCGGGCCCAAAGACCTGCCGGTCATGTTCCGCACGCTGGGACAGTTTGTCGGCAAGGCCAAGGGTATGGCGCGCGAGTTCAGCCGGGCGATGAATGACGCCGCAGATGATGCGGGCGTGAAAGACATCTCCAAAGGGCTGCGCGCGGCAACCAGTCCTGTGAATTCAGCAATGGACGGCGTCAAAAAGGCCGCAAGCGATCTGGGTAATTTTGACCCGGACAGCGAGACCGGAAAACTGGCCGCAGAACGCGCCGAGCAGACAAAAAAGATCCAGGCCGCCACCGCGCGCGCCGCCGCGGACCGCAAGGTACGCGAAGCTGAAGAGGCGCAGGCCAAAGCCGCCGAGCTTGAAGCCGCCGCGGCACCGGAGCAGAAGAGCGAAACATGAGCGCATCGGATGACCTTGAAGACAGCGCCGCCCCGCTGATCGAACACCTGGCGGAGCTGCGTACCCGGCTCATCCGGTCGGTGATGGCGTTTCTGGTGGGCATGATCATCTGCTTTACCGTGGCCACCCCGATCTTTAATTTTCTGACCGATCCGCTGTGTACGGTTCTGGCTCAGCGCGGACAGGACTGCGATCTGATTTTTATCAGTCCGCAGGAGGGTTTCTTCGTCGCAATTAAAGTATCACTTCTGGGCGGGCTGATGCTCTCCTTCCCGGTGATCGCGCATCAGATGTGGCGGTTTGTAGCGCCCGGGCTCTACCGCAACGAAAAGGGCGCTTTTCTGCCCTTCCTGATCTCTTCGCCGGTAATGTTCCTGCTGGGTGCGTCATTCGCGTTCTACGTGGTCACGCCGCTGGCCTATGACTTCTTTCTTGGCTTCCAGCAGTTCGGCGCCGAAGGTGAGGCGCTGCCGGGAGACCCTGCGACCAGTCCGGGCCTGAGCGTCGTCTTTCAGGGCTCGGCGCAGGAATATCTGAACCTCACGATCAAGTTCATCGTCGCATTCGGCATGTGCTTTCAGCTGCCGGTTCTGCTGACCCTGATGGGCAAGGCGGGACTTGTGAGCGCCGAGGGCCTTGGTAACGTCCGCAAATATGCTGTGGTGGCCATTCTGGTGCTTGCAGCGCTTGTGACGCCACCCGATGTTATTACCCAGGTGATCCTCTTTGTTGTGGTCTACGGGCTTTATGAGGTCTCCATCTTCCTCGTGCGCCGGGTAGAGACCAAACGCGAGGCGAAACTGCGTGCCGAAGGGTATTACGACGACGAGGATGATCTGACGTGATTGATGATCCGATGGACCGGATCGCCGCCGCTCTGGAGCGGATGGCGCCGGCACCTCTTGCGGCACCTGACTTCTCATCCGCGTCTGCATTTGTCTGGCATGTGGGCCCTGACAGGCTTGAGCCGGTGGTTCAGGTGTCGCGCATCGACATCGGTCTGCTGGTCGGGGTCGACCGGTCGCGCGATACGCTGCTTGATAACACGCGTCGCTTTGCCCGTGGTCTGCCGGCGAACAACGCCCTTTTGTGGGGTGCGCGCGGTATGGGGAAATCAAGTCTTGTCAAAGCAATACATGGTACAGTTTACGCAGAACATAAAGATCTCCGCATTGTTGAGCTGCAACGCGAGGATCTGCCCTCTGTCGGGCGGTTGCTGAGCCTGCTGCGGGATGCGCCCTACCGGTTTGTTCTTTTCTGCGACGACCTGAGTTTCGGCCATGATGATGCGCATTACAAAAGTCTTAAGGCCGTTCTGGACGGGGGCATTGAGGGGCGACCCGATAATGTTGTGCTCTATGCCACATCGAACCGTCGCCACCTGATGCCGCGGGACATGATCGAAAACGAACGGGGCAGTGCGATTAACCCCTCAGAGGCCGTCGAAGAAAAAGTGTCTTTGTCGGACAGGTTCGGCCTGTGGCTCGGATTCCACTCCTGTGATCAGGAACAGTATCTGGCGATGATCCGGGGCTATTGCGACGCCTGGGGCGTAAATATCGATGATGCGACCCTGCATGCCGAGGCCATTGAGTGGCAGGCGACACGCGGAGCGCGCTCGGGACGCGTGGCCTGGCAGTACTTCACCGATCTGGCCGGCCGTCAGGGCGTGAAAATCAGCAGCTGAAACGGCCCGGGAACGGGATGATCTGCGCGCTGTGATCTTCGGGAAAGTTGCGGGTCTGCAGCAGCAACAGCAGTTTTGTGCAGACACCGTTTTCTTCGCTTCCGAGCGAAAAGTAAGCAGAAACAGAGGTCCGGGGGATTGAGATCTGAGGTTTCATAGGGGCAGACATCCGGCCTCGAACCGGCGCAGACAGCGCGCGGCTTTGGGACCGTATCCTTTCAGGTCGGGGAACAGGGTTTCGATCTCGGCACGCGCCACCGGGTTGACCATCTGGCGGGTCATATCGCCCGGATAAAGGCTCTCAGACCACTGGCCTGCGGTGCGCACCAGGTGATGGGCGTCAAAGAGGATGTGGCAGTAGGTGACGATCCCGCCAGGGCGGCGGTAAACACCGTCATGGCCAAGCAGGTCAACGGCACGTACCAGAACACCGGTCTCGCCATAGAGCAGCTCTGCGCGCCAGTCTTCGACCAGCAGTGCGTGCTGCGGCGAGACCACGAGGTCGGTTTCATTGTCGAGAACGCCGGCCGAGATCACCACGGGGGCTGCATCAGCAAGTGCGGGCACGGTCGTCGCACCGGTCCAGACCAGCGGCTGAAGACCGGCATCGCGCGTCATGACCAGATCGCCGGCGGCAAGGCTCTCCACAGGGCGCGGACCGCTGGCTGTGTCAACGAGGGTGCCGGCGGCAAAACAGACCAGCGTGGCCCCGAGATCGAGATGCGGGGTCGAGACATCATCCTCAACCACGCCCCCGACGCTCAGGGTCGTGTTGGCGGGGGGCATCCCGTCGGGGAAGACCAGAAAATAACCGTCTTCACCCGCATCCTCGAGATCATTGTCGTTGTTAAGATCCACATCAATGACACCGATGCGCCAGGTGTTCGTTCCGTCACTGACCGTGAAGGTGTAATCCCAGATCAGCTGCTGGTCTGAGCCATTGATCTCAACGCTCTGGGCCTGACCTTTCCCGAGCCGGTTGTTCTGAGCGATCACTTCGTCGTTTTTGTCGCCTTCGAACTCGTCATTGGACTGATTGCGCTCTTCCACAACGAACATCGTGGTCGTGCCGCCATAGGACCACGAACCCGTGGGCACGCTGTCATAATCGATGGGCGTGCCGCTGCCATCGGTGGACTGCGTCCCCAGAATGGCAAAGTTGTATTTGTAAAACGCCGGCATGGCACCGCCCAATCGCAGAAGTTCTCTGTGACTGTTTCTGAAGCGGAAACAGGGCAGGGCGATGGCAGCGGACAGGAGAAAAGTGACCTGTCCTGGGCAATTTCAGGGAATTGCGGGACCTTTGGCGACCACAGGTTGAATTCCTGTGATCGGGCCCGGGTTACTTCAGATAGAGCATCGGATCCACGCGCTCCAGCCCGCCTTCAATCACCTCGAAATGCAAATAGGCATTTTTGTCATCACTCAGCTTGCCGATGGTCTGTCCGCGGGTGACGCGGTCGCCTTTTTTCACCGTGTAATCAACCACATTGACATAGGCGGTCAGCAACTGCGGTTCGTGGCGGAGCACGATGATCGGTACGCCGTCGGTATCCACGAGAATGGAGCCGACAACCCCGCCTTCAGCGGCTTTCACAGCGGTGCCGGGGGCGGCCTGGATATTGATGCCGGGGTTTTTGTCTTTGGAGAACCCACGAATGATCGTGCCCTTGACCGGAAAGAGCATGCGCGCTTCATCGGTGCTGATCGTCTGCTCGCCCACGTCCACTTTCGGGGCCGCGGCGACAGGCGCAGCGGAGGCTGCAGGCGGCAGAGGTTTGGTGGCGCTCGGCGGTGTTGGGGTCGGGGAGCCCTCGCCAGGGCGGGTGACGGCTGCGGCGGCGCTTGCGGGTGGTGCCTGGCGCGCGACCGGGATCAGCAGATACTGTCCTTCGCGGATCGCGAAATCAGGTCCGAGACCGTTCCACTCGGCCAGCGATTTTACCGGTACCTGATAAAGCCGCGAAATCGTGAAGGCGGTCTCTCCGCGCTCGACCTTGTGGCGGACGGGCTCTTTGCCGGATGATGCGGGTGGTGCTGCGGTTCCCGAAGCAGGGGGCAGTGCTGCCGTCTGCACACCGCCGGAGCCGGTGTTGCCCGCCGGTGCACGGTTGATCGCATCGCCTGCAAGAGCGCCGATGTCCACACCACCGGCCTGGCCTGTGGCACCCGGAGCAGAGGACAGCACAGCCACGCGCGTCGGCAGGGCAATAACCTCGCCCTGGCGCAGCGGCACATCGCGCGAGATGCCGTTATAGCTGGCAAGCTGCGAGGCATCGACACCAAGCCGTGAGGCAATGTCGTTGATCGTGTCATCGCGGGCGGCCACCGCGACCTGATAGTTGGGATAAGAGATCACACCACGGGCATCGGGGGCCGGACGAGCGGCGGTCTGCACGCCGGCGGCGGCCTCTGCGGTGCTTGTCTGGCCGAGCCCGCCCCGCAGATCATAATCGATCTGTTCACAGGCTGCGAGCAGCACAAGAGCGGTGGTGGCTGTGAGCGCAATGCGCGCCCGGCGGCGCGGTATGGGTCGGATCATCTGCTTGTCCTCAAAGTGGCCGGTAAGGCGCCTGCCGGTTTGCCCGGCTGTTCTGACGCCCTTATAGCAGCTTATGTGTCCTTGCCCAAGCCTTCGAGCAACGGAACAAAGCGAACCTCGCGCAACTCGTCATATTCCACGCCGGTTTCCGTCTTTTTCACCACAATCAGGTGCTGAACCGCGTCGGACTGGCCCACGGGCACGACCATGATACCGCCCGGTTTGAGCTGCTCCATCAGGGTGCCGGGAGGGTCTTCGGCGGCGGCAGTGACGAGAATGCGGTCAAAGGGGGCCTGGTCGGGCAGGCCAAAGCTGCCGTCTGCGGTGATGGCAGTGATGTTGGTCAGGCTCATCTCATCAAAAAGCACCCGTGCTTCGCGCACCAGACGGCTGTGGCGATCCACGGTGTAGACGCGACGCGCCAGCCGGCTGAGCACTGCGGCCTGGTAGCCGGAGCCGGTGCCGACCTCGAGCACTTTGTCGCGCGGGCTGACCTTGAGCGCCTGGGTCATCAGACCCACCACCGAAGGCTGGCTGATCGTCTGGCCGCAGGCGATGGGCAGCGGCATGTCTTCATAGGCGCGGGCTGAAAATATACCGCGGATAAACGGGCCGCGGTCGATCGTTTCCATCGCCTGAAGCACGCGTTTGTCGGTCACACCCTTGGAGCGCAGTGCATAGAGAAACTGCATTTTGCGCATGGCTTCCTCGGTCACGTGGCGATGCCTTTCAGGTCCTCCATGACGTCATGCGCTGTAAGATCTGCCCGCATCGGCGTCACGGACACGTAGCCGTCAAGGTTATCGGCTGCGTCAGAGCCGGGAGCGGTCGCGATCTGCTGATTGCCGCCGCGGATCCACAAAAAACGCCGGCCTGAAGGCGACAGGTGCGGCTCGGTGGAAAACACGGTGCCCTCGCGCATGCCCTGAACGGACAGGCGGATGCCTTTGACATCGGCGGCGGGCACGGGCGGGAAGTTCACGTTATAAAAGAGGCGATAGCCGCCGGTTTCATCCGGCGTCTGCGCGAGGATCCTGCGGATGACCCCGGCGCCGTGGCTGGCGGCAGCCTCAAAAGGGTTATCGATCTGATTGTTGGCGGGCCCGTAATACTGCGACAGGGCGATGGCCGGCAGTCCCTGCAGCGCGGCTTCCATCGCACCGCCGATGGTGCCCGAATAAAGCGTGTTTTCCGCGGAGTTGTTGCCCCGGTTCACGCCTGAGAGCACCAGATCGGGCGGGGTGTCTTTCATCACATCGTGCAGACCGGCCAGCACGCAGTCGGCCGGTGAGCCTTCGGCGGCAAAGCGGCGCGGGCCCATCTCCGCGATCATCATCGGATGGGTGTAGCTTATGCAGTGACCGACGCCGGATTGCTCGAACGCAGGTGCCACGGTCCAGACCTCGCCGTCAGGGCCTGCAATCTCTGCCGCGATCTGTGACAGGATCTTCAGGCCCGGGGCGTTGATCCCGTCGTCATTGGTTATGAGAATGCGCATGAGGCCCCCTTTTGGCACTTGATAGGCGAGGGTGCCTGGGGCGGCAAGCAGGGCCGCCCGGTGAGCGCGGTATTTATGACACCTGTTGCGGCATCGCCCGGTTGATGAGCGGGTACGGTTGGCGCGCAGCTTCGGGTTTTCAGCCGGAAGCAGTTCTGCCCTGTGCTCAGCCGCCAGCCTCGCCGAGAAGGGCGAGCAGGCGGGTGGCTTCTGTTTTCGGGTCACTCAGGGCGCTGCGGTCCTCGCCCGGGTAAAAGCGCGCGCGTGTGGCGGTGGGCATCGGTGCGGGTGTCAGGATGTGCACATGGGGCCCGATCCTCGCGGTTTCGGCCTGCCAGCTGCGTGCAAGGGCAATCTGTGCAGCTTTGCTCGCACCGTAGCTTCCGAAGAACTTCTCGCCGCCGCGCGGATCATCAAAGAAAACGGCTGTGCCGGCCTGTCCGAGAAGCGGGGCCACGCAGGTGATCAGCGTGGCAGTGGCGGTGATATTGCTGTTGACCGATTTCGCAAGGTCTTTGCTGTCCACATGATCCGCGGGCGCCAGCGGGGCTGCGTGCACGGCCGTATGAAGCCACAGATCAAGACTGCCCCAGCGGTCAAAGATGCCCCGGCAAAGCGTGGCCATCGCATCGGCGTTTGTGATGTCCATCGGGGCAAGTGTGGCGCTGCCGCCCTTTGCCTGAATGCGGTCATCCAGGTCTTCCAGCGCGCCGGTGGTTTTTGCAACCGCGATGATGTGGTGGGTGCCGGCCAGCGCTTCGGCAAGGGCGGCGCCAAGCCCGCGGGAGGCGCCGGTGATGAGAGCGGTTTTTGTCACGTATGGTCTTTCGGGGCAGGAGAGGGGCCGGGGGTGCGGGTCTGACAGCGCTGATGTGCAGGTGCGCCGGTGCAGGCGGAACGCATCTCTGCCGGGTCACCGCACCGCAACATGTGCTATTCGGCGGCAGGTTTCATTTCAAAACCACTCTCGATCTGATCGGAGGGTTCAACGGGATATTCGCCGGAGAAACAGGCATCACAATACTGCGGCTGTTTGTCATTGCGGCCCTGTGCTTCGCCGACCGCGCGGTAGAGACCGTCGAGCGAAATAAACCGCAGGCTGTCCACCTGAAGATGATCACGCATTTCTTCTTCGGACATGGTCGCGGCCAGCAGCTTTTCGCGCTGGGGTGTGTCCACGCCGTAAAAGCACGGCCAGGCGGTGGGCGGGGAGGCAATACGGAAATGCACCTCGGCGGCACCGGCATCGAGGATCATCTCCTTGATTTTGCGGCTTGTGGTGCCGCGCACCACGGAATCGTCTACCAGGATCACCCGTTTACCTTCGATCAGCGCACGATTGACGTTGAGTTTCAGGCGCACACCCATGTTGCGGATCTGTTCGGTGGGCTCGATGAAAGTGCGGCCCATGTACTGGTTGCGGATGATGCCCATCGCATAGGGAATACCGGAGGCCAGGCTGTAGCCGATGGCGGCCGGCGTGCCCGAATCCGGCACCGGGCAGACGAGATCGGCGTCCACCGGCGCCTCTGCGGCCAGTTCACGTCCGATGGCTTCGCGGGTTTCATAGACGGAACGCCCGCCGAGAATGCTGTCGGGGCGCGAGAAATAGACGTGCTCAAAGATGCAGAAACGGGGTTTGCGCGGGCGGAATGGAAAGTGGGATTCCACGCCCTTGTCGGTAATTACAACCATCTCGCCGGGGGCGATTTCACGAATGAAGGTCGCACCGATGATATCCAGCGCGCAGGTCTCGGAACTCAGAACCCAGCCGTCGCCGACCTGGCCCAGCACGAGCGGTCGCACCCCCAGCGGGTCTCGGACGCCGATAAGTTTGGTGCGGGTCATGGCGACGATGGAAAACGCCCCTTCGACACGGCGCAGTGCGTCTTCCATGCGTTCGGGGATGGTACGCTGCAGCGAACGGGCCATCAGATGGATAATGCATTCGCTGTCTGACGAGCTCTGGAAAATCGAGCCGCGTTCAATGAGTTCGCGCCGCAGAGCATTGGCATTTGTGATATTGCCGTTATGCGCAATCGCGGCACCGCCCATGGCAAATTCGCCGAAAAAGGGCTGCACATCGCGGATCGCTGTCTGGCCTTTTGAGCCGGTGGTGGAATAGCGCACGTGGCCGATGGCCAGCGGACCCTGCAGCGTCTCCATCACCGACTGGCTGGTGAAATTGTCACGCACATAGCCAAAGCGGCGGGCCGACTGAAATCCGTGTTCCGGATGATGGCTGACGATGCCGCCGGCTTCCTGACCGCGGTGCTGCAGGGCATGCAGCCCGAGCGCCACGAAGTTTGCAGCCTCGTCAACGCCAATGACGCCGAAGATGCCGCACTCCTCCTTCAGTTTGTCGCCGTCGTCCATATCCCGCAGGTAAGACGTGTCGAAGGGATGGGCGGGGGGCATGATCCTGGACAAGGGGCAGCTCCGAATCCGTTGCGCTTCGCCCCTATGTAGGTCGTCCGGGCAGGGGTGTCACGAAAGTATCGTAAAGCAGTGCCCGAATGTCGCGACGTCGCACCGGTTTTCAGCAGATACCCGCAGTGTCTGGTGTATCCGGAGCGCGGTCGTCCCTGCGGGGACGGTTCCGCCGGGCGGGTCGGCAGCGCGGTGGCAGGGTGTTATCGCGGGCTGGTGCGCAGGTTGCGGTGCGGCGGATGCAGTTCAGCTGCCGCAGGCGCCAACGAGGCTTTCATATTGCTGTGTTATCCAGCCAAGTGCCTGTTCGGGCTCGGAGTTTTCGATCTGGTCAGCCATCTGAGCAAAGACCACCGCAGAGCGGCTTTCGTCCACGACCGAATAAGTCTCGCCGGTGACGACGGTTTCGTAAACAAAGAAGGCCACGGCAACCAGAAGCACGCCGCGGACCACGCCGAAAAGAAAACCAAGTCCCTGATCCACACCGCCGATTGCAGAGCGCTGTATGACGGATGAAAACAGGGGTGTGAAAAGCGATACGACGATGAGGGCGACGGCAAATACCGCAGCGAAGGCGCCAATGACCGATAATTCGCAGCTGTCGGCGAGAAACTCACCGACGACAGGCAGTTCGCGCACCAGCGGTTCAACCTGCGGCGCGAACATGAAGCCGAGAATCGCCGCTGCGATCCAGCCGACGATCGCCATCAGTTCGCGCACAAGACCGCGCCCATAGGCCAGCAGCGCCGAAACGACGATGACCAGCGCCACAGCGCCATCAATAATCGTGAAACCTTCCATAGCCTTAACAGCCTTTCATTTGCCCGTTCAGCCCGCGCCGAATATCTCGCCCACAAAACCTGTTAGATCAGACATGGTGTTCAAGGCAATGCCATTCACACCAACTGATTTGCCACCTGTTGCAGCGATGGCGCGACTGAACCCCAGTTTCTGGGCCTCTTTAAGGCGTAATTCGGTCTGTGTTGCGGGGCGCAATGCGCCTGAGAGGCTGATTTCGCCGAAAACCACCGTGTCTGCGGGCAGAGCGGCATCCTCGCGCGCGCTCAGCAGGGCGGCGGCAACAGCGAGATCCGCGGCGGGTTCGGAGACCTTCAGACCGCCGGCCACATTGAGATAGACGTCGAGGCCCGCAAAAGGGATGCCGCAGCGCGCCTCGAGCACCGCCAGGATCATCGCAAGGCGACCACCGTCCCAGCCAACAACCGTACGGCGGGCCTGAGAGTGTGGCGACGGGGCGACAAGTGCCTGAAATTCAACGAGAACCGGGCGGGTCCCTTCTACGCCCGCAAAAACCACAGAACCAGGGCTCGGGGTGCCGCGTTCGCTCAGGAAAAGGGCTGAGGGGTTGCCGACCTCGGCAAGCCCGGTGCCGGTCATCTCAAACACACCGATCTCATCGGCAGGACCAAAGCGGTTTTTCACAGCGCGCAGGATGCGGAACTGATGCCCGCGCTCGCCTTCAAAATAAAGAACGGTATCGACCATATGCTCGACCACGCGGGGTCCGGCGATCTGTCCCTCTTTTGTCACATGTCCGACGAGAATTACGCTGAGCCCGCGGCGTTTGGCAAAACTGGTAAGCTCGTGGGCGGCCGCACGGACCTGGCTCACGGAGCCCGGAGCGCTTTCGACATTATCGGCCCACATGGTCTGGATGGAATCAATAATCGCCAGCTGCGGCTTTTCAGTTTCGAGCGTGGTCAGGATATCGCGCAGGCTGGTTTCAGCTGCAAGTTTCACCGGTGCGTCGGCAAGGCCGAGGCGTCGCGCGCGCATGCGGACCTGAGCGGAGGCCTCTTCGCCGGAAACATATATTGTTTTCAGGCCACTGCGGGCAAACTGTGCTGCCGCCTGAAGGAGCAGTGTGGATTTGCCGATGCCCGGGTCGCCCCCGACCAGAATTGCCGAAGCCGCCACAAGCCCGCCACCAAGTACCCGGTCGAGTTCGGTGATGCCGGAGTTCGTGCGCGGGGGCGGTGCCTCTTCGGTGGAAAGATCGGTGAGTTCGATCGCGGCGCCGCGTTTGCCGCCCAGCGATTTCGCGGGGCCTTTGGAGATGCCTGCGTCCTGAGAGATGGTGTTCCACTCGCCGCAGGCCTCGCAGCGCCCGGCCCATTTGGTCGTGACATTGCCGCAGGCGGAGCAGGAAAAGGAGGGGGATTTTGCCATGCGCTTTACATGGCCCGAACCGGCGACCGGGTCAAACGTCAAATAGGTGTCCCTGCGTCCGGACGCGCCAGGCAACGGTCGCTGCCGGTTTCCGGGGTAGCGAGGTGATCATGCGGGTTAACGCATGAAAACAAGGGCATCGGGCCATACACCGCCCGTGCACGGCGTGTGCACGATGTGTGCACCGGTCGTGCACGCGGAGCGGGGTTAACAGACCGCGCGTGGCTCTTCGTTAAGAGACCGTTATCGTGGCAGGCCGGCAGTTACTTTTTGGGAAATAACGAGGGGCGGCCCGGCCGGGCGGGACGTTTCACGCGCACCGGCGCCACGGGTGCCTGCGCCTGCGGCTCTGAGGGTTCTTCCGAATAGCGGACAACATCCTGTGTTGTGCCGCCTGCGACGTCGCGCAGCTTCTTGTCCTTTGCAAGCGACTCTAGGTCCTGGAAAAACTCCTCCATGCGCGCGCAGGTGCTTTCGATTTCGGCGATGTTGTGTCCGGCGCCCATTTTGTCGGCGGCCTCTTTGACCTGGCGGACCTGGCGGACCATCCGGACGAGCATCGGGCGCATTTCCTCGCTGCAGGCGCGTGAAAAAGACTGCAGCACGGCCTCGACCGACCGGGTCTCGGAATTGGCGCTTTCAACCTCACGGTTGAGGTGGGATTTCTGCAGAGCGTTGACGGTTGCCCGTTCCAGAGCCGCGGCGGTCAGGGTCTCTTTTCCGATGTAATCCGCGAAGCCTTTGCGCAGCGCCTCAAGGGCGACTTCGGCCTTATCATTGCCCGAGATCATGATCATCGCGGCGTTCTTGTTGATACTGTGCATACGGGCACCGGAGATCAGGTTCATGCCACTTGCGCCGGCCAGATCCAGATCGACGAAAATCACGTCGAATTTGTCCTGATCAAGCAGCCGGCCGAATTCTTCTGCCGTCCCGGCCTCCCGGATGAAAAAGTCCAGTCCTGTCTGATCGGCGAGCCGCGTCAGGCGACGCCGGTCAAAGGCATTGTCATCAACGATCAGCGCGCTGATCAGTCCGGGACTGGTCTGCAGAGCAGGTTGGGCCACAGGGTGTCTCCATGCCATGGGGGTTCTTTACGGGTCCGGCATAGCCTGCGCAGCCTTAATGATGCGTTAGTTTCTCCGACCGTCATCCATCGGTTTTTGCAAAGATTTCATTAAATTCAGCGCGATCTGTCAGAGGACAGCCTCAGCGGACGGCCTCAATGGGGCCTTCGGCACGGCCATGTACAAACTGCTCGAGATAGGGGTTGCCCGAGTTGTCCATGTCAGCGACGGGGCCCGTCCACTGGATGACGCCGTCGTGCAGCATGGCGATATTATCGGCGATGGCGCGCACAGAGGTCATGTCATGGGTGATGGTCATCGCGGTTGCGCCCATTTCAACGACAATCTCGCGGATGAGGTCGTTGATCACGCCGGACATAATCGGATCGAGCCCGGTTGTGGGCTCGTCGAAAAAGATGATCTCGGGCTCGGCGGCGATGGCGCGGGCGAGGCCCACGCGTTTTTGCATGCCGCCTGACAGCTCTGCCGGCAGACGGTCGGCCACATCCGGTTTCAACCCGACGCGGCGCAGCTTTTCAATGGCAATTTCCCGCGCCTCTTCTTTCGGGCGCTTGAGCGATCCGCGCAGCAGACGAAAGGCCACGTTCTGCCAGACCGGCAGGCTGTCAAAGAGGGCGGCCCCCTGAAAGAGCATGCCGAAGCGGGCAAGAAAAGCGTCCCGGTCGGTGGTGTCCGCCGCGTCCTTTCCATCGACGTAAATGGTGCCTTCGTCCTGTTTCACAAGGCCAAGCACGCATTTGATCGCGATCGACTTGCCGGTGCCTGATCCGCCGATGATCACCATGGAAGAGCCTTTGGGCACGTCGAGGTTCAGACCGCGCAGAACGTGGTTCGAGCCGAAGGATTTATGGATGTTTTCCATTCTGATCATAGTGAGAAAAACACCCCCGTCAGCACGAAATTCGCCGCCAGGATCAGGATTGCGGCCCCCTCAACGGCGGTTTTGGTCGCGCGGCCCACACCCATGGCGCCGCGCCCCGAGTTCATTCCGTGAAAACAGCCCATGAGGGCCGCGGCAAAGCCGAAAACAGCACCCTTGGTCAGCGAGGAAATGACATCAAGCGGCTCAAGAAAGTTGACCGTGTTGCGGATATAGGCCGCGGGGTTGAACCCGAGCGTTCCGGTGGCGACCGCATAGCCGCCAAAGATCCCGATGATGTCGCCCACACCCACCAGCAGCGGCACGACAAGCGTTGCGGCAAGCACGCGCGGTACGGTGAGGTATTTCATCGGATGTGTGGAGAGCGTGACCAGCGCGTCGATCTGTTCGGTGACCTTCATCGTGGCGATTTCGGCGGCAATCGAGGAGGTCACGCGTGCGGCGATCATCAGACCCACGAGCACCGGGCCAAGCTCTCGCACCATGCCGACGGCCACGATCTGCGGCACCACGGCCTCGGCGTTGAAACGCGACCCGCCGGCATAGATCTGCAGCGCCAGCGCGCCGCCGGTAAAGACCGCGGTGAGCCCGACGACGGGCAGCGACAGCCAGCCGATATTCAGCAGCGCAGAGGCAAACTCGCGACCGTAAAAGGGCGGGCGGACCATATGGCTGATCGCGTCGATGCCATAGAGCGCGATGCGGCCAATGGCGGCCAGCAGCCCCAGAACGGTGCGGCCCAGAAGAGCGATTGCTTTCATCGGGTGTATTCGCGGCGGTAGCGCGCCCCCAGGGAGGTCAGGATTTCGTAGCCAAGGGTATCGGCGAAACCGGCGACAGTGTCTATGGACTGGTGCCGGCCGATGAGTTGCAGGCTGTCGGGCTCAGTTGCGAGCCCTGTGACATCTACCCCGATGAGATCCATGGAGATGCGTCCGACCACCGGCACCGACGAGCTGCCTGCATGCAGGGTCGCTTTTGCGCCCATCGCACGGATCACACCGTCTGCGTAGCCCGCGGAGATCGTGGCGATGCGGCTCGGGCTGCGGGCTGTCCATGTGTTGGCATAGCCCACGGTTTCGCCGGGGCTTACATCGCGCACCTGAATAACCGGCACGTCAAGGCGAACGACCGGGCGGGCATCGACAAAGGGTATGCCGCCGTAAAGGCCGATGCCGGGGCGGGTGAGATCAAAGTGATACTCCGGGCCCAGCAGGATGCCGCCTGTCGCACTGAGCGAGCGCGGCACATCCAGCCCGTCGGTCATCTCGTGAAAGCGTGCAAGCTGGCGGGCGTTCATCTCGTGATCGGGCGCGTCGGCGCAGGCAAGATGGGACATGACCAGCGTCGGGTTCTGGGGCAGGGCAATATCGCGCACCGCGGCCCATTCGGCACCCTCCATGCCCAGACGGTTCATGCCGGTATCAAGCTGAATACCAAAGCTGTGTCCGGGGAGGCTTTCCACGTGGCGCAGCATCTGATCGACCGAATTGAGGACCGGCACCAGCCCCGCGCCCCGGATCAGCTCTGTATCGCCGGCCATGTGTCCGGAAAAGACGCTGATGCGCGGGGCGGGGCCAAGGGCTTTGCGCAAAAGCACGCCTTCTTCGGCCACCGCGACAAAGAAATGGCGCGCCCCGGCGCCGGCGAGCGCGCGCGCGACCTCGACGACGCCAAGCCCGTAGCCGTCTGCTTTGACACAGGCGGCGGTCTCACAATCCGTGCGCGCATCAAGATCGCGCCAGTTGGAGACGATCGCGCCAAGGTCAACGGTAAGGACAGCGGTACTCATGGGCGTGTTCTTGACGGGTTGAGCGCAGAGGTCAAGAGGCGGATGGCCAGGCCGCACGGATGGCGCAGGGCGGCCCCTGGCAGAGGCGGCTCACGGAATGACGAGCCAGGGCCGGTTTTCTTCCCACATTTTCTCGCCAACGAGGCAGTCATAGGGGGAAAGCGTGCTCGTCCGGGCCTGAATGATCCGTGCCGGCATTCCGGCGATTTCCAGCACGAGCTTGCGGCGTACCGCATCGGCGAACTGGTCCCAGCTGAGAACCGGAATGACGAAAGCGCCCGGGCCGCCGATCACGCAGCTCTGGTAATAGATGTCGAGATCGGGAATGCCCCACATCGCGCTCAGAGCATCCTGGGTCATCAGCGGCAGGCCGTTGATGATAAACCCCTCCGCCAGCGCCTTGTCGCGCGCCAGATGCACGGGGCGGCCCTGGTTGTTGGGCCCGTCGCCCGAGACATCGATGACCCTGCGCAGACCCGTGAACCCGTTCCCGGCAAAATCGCCGGTGGCATAGATCAGAGCGCCCGAAATAGAGGTGCGCCGCAGCCCTTCGCGGTCAGTCGCGAGGATCGTATCCGCGACGGCGCGCGCATCCTGCGGGGTGGCGATCAGCGTCCAGGGGACCAGCACCCGCTGGTTATATTCACCTGCCCATTCCACATAGGTAATCGCGATGCGCCCCAGCAGACCGCCGCTGATGGCAGCCTGCACCTCTGCGCTGGTAAGGGCCGCGGCGTAGCCCTGACGCTGAATTTCCAGCTCATCGGGGGACATGGAGCGCGAGACATCGACGGCCAGAAAAAGCTCGACATCCACTTCGGTATCCTGTGCGGCCAGCGGGCCGGTCAGGAACAGGATCAGTAAGAACAGGAGCGCGCGCATACCCCATAGCGACAGAGGCGCGGGGCTCTGTCCAGTCACATTCAGGTGCAGCGGGCGGGTGAGCGGCATTGACTTTGGTTTCGGTGCGATGTCTGGGTGAAATGTGAGCAGAAGGGAGCCGCGCTATGGATGCAGATGCCGCACTGGCGCCCGAACAGGTTATTCTGATGCGCGCTGTTCTGGCCTTTGCGGCAGCTGTGGCCGTCTGGATGATCCGGGAAATTTATCTGGGATGGAAGGCAACGCGCGATGCCAGGGCGAAACGTAACAACCTGGTGCGTGCACTATATGCTGAAATAGACTTCAATACCCGTGACATGGAATGGTTTCTGTCGAAATCCCCGGGTGAGCCGCAACTGCGCGACAAGATGACGGCCAATCCGTCGCTGGTGCCGCATATCACCGATGCCCGGCACACGGAAATTTACCGCACGCGTCTTGCGGAACTGCATGGTGTCACCGATCCTATTCTCAGCCGGATGGTGCATTTCTATGGCATGCTGGAAAAGATCAAAGTGCAGATCGACGGCGTCAATTACCCAAGTTATCAGACGCTGAGCGTCGAAGGCAGGCTGAACGGTGTGATGGTCATCGTGCGCACATCGCGCATGGCGCATCGCTATGGCTCGGAGCTCTTAAGCCAGATGGAGCAGGATTTTCCGGCGCTGTCGCTCAGCCGGTTCGACCGCGGCGACGATGGCGGCCAGCCCAGCCGGATTGAAATCCGGGCGGGCAAGTTCGCGGACCCGGAGGCGGTATCCGGGGACAGTGCCGCTGTGCCCGGTTCTGAAAACTGACGCCCACCTGGCGGGTGGGCGCTTCAGGTTTTTCGGAGTGTTGGATATCAGTCATCAGATGATGATCGGATCGGGTCCTGTCATATTCACCTCTCATTGCCCGGCAATGCCGACGCTCAGATTATAGGCTGTCCGGCGCAGGCGGCAATCTCAAATCACCGCACGTTTTGCAAACAGTCTGTTTCACGGGTCTGCTGCTCTTCAGACAGCCCCGCCTTGTCCGAACGGGTTCCGCCTGCACTATATATAGCGGTCTGAGCCCTTAATATCAAGTGAAGGGCCGGGGCGGGAGAGCGTTGGGGATCGCAGGCGGTCGCAGTCGGAATCCGGTGTCAGAATTCGGTGTCAGACCCCTGCTGCCAGGGCTGCACGAGGTTGCCGAAGCGGGTGAAGCGGCCCTCAAAGCTGAGATCGACGGTGCCGATGGGGCCGTGTCGCTGTTTGCCGATCACAACCTCGGCGCGGCCGTGCAGACGCTCCATCTCTTCCTGCCATTTTGCCATGGCTTCGAGATCATGGTCGCCGGGTTTCTCGCGCTCTTTGTAATATTCCTCGCGGAAAACGAACATCACCACATCGGCGTCCTGCTCAATAGAGCCCGACTCGCGCAGATCGCTGAGCTGCGGGCGTTTGTCTTCGCGGTTTTCGACCTGGCGCGAGAGCTGGCTGAGGGCCACGACGGGGATGTCGAGCTCTTTGGCGATCGCTTTCAGCCCCATAGTGATCTCAGAGATCTCGTTCACCCGGTTTTCCGACCGGCCGGTGCCGCGGACAAGCTGCAGGTAGTCAACCATCAGCACATCCAGCCCGTGGGTCCGTTTCAGCCGGCGCGCACGGGCGGCAAGCTGCGCGATGGGCAGCGCGGGCGTATCATCAATATAGAGCGGACAGGCCTCAAGTGCCTTGGCCGCATCCACGAAACGGCGGAATTCTGCTTCGGTCATATCGCCGCGACGGATCTGTTCTGATGGCACTTCTGATGCTTCTGACAGAATCCGCGCGGCGAGCTGCTCGGCACTCATCTCAAGAGAATAAAAACCTACGACACCACCGTCGATGGCGCCTTCGCTGCCGTCGGGCAGGGCTCCGCGTCTGTAGGCTTTGGCGATGTTGA
Source organism: Roseobacter ponti (assembly GCF_012932215.1). Classification (GTDB taxonomy): domain Bacteria; phylum Pseudomonadota; class Alphaproteobacteria; order Rhodobacterales; family Rhodobacteraceae; genus Roseobacter; species Roseobacter ponti. Next base: position 1,424,631 of record NZ_CP048788.1, read on the forward strand.
AAGCGATGTTGGTGGCCAGCGAGGTCTTGCCCATCGAGGGCCGCCCCGCGAGGATCAGAAGATCCGAGCGGTGCAGCCCGCCCAGCTTTTTATCCATATCGATCAGACCGGTAGAGAGGCCTGCGAGGCCGCCGTCACGCTGATAGGCGGCGTTGGCCACATTGACCGCATCGGTGACGGCGCGCAGGAAGCTCTGGAAACCACTTTCGGTCTGGCCCTGTTCGGCAAGTCCGTAAAGGGCCTGTTCGGCCTCCACGATCTGCTCGCGCGGCTCAGAGGCCACGTCAATTTTCGCGGCTTTGTCGGAGATTTCGCGACCCAGCCGGATGAGATCGCGGCGCACCGACAGATCATAAATCATTTTGGCATAATCGCGCACGGCAAAGGCCGAAACGGCGGCACCGGCAAGACGGGCAAGATAGGAGGGACCGCCGAGTTCTTTCAGACCTTCGTCATCTTCCATGAACGCTTTGAGCGTCACCGGCGAGGCGAGGTTGTTTTTAGCGATACGCGCGGCGGCGATCTCGAAGATGCGTGCATGAACGGGCTCGAAAAAGTGCTGCTGTCCGATCAGCGCCGCGACCCGGTCATAGATGTCGTTATTCGTCAGGATCGCGCCGAGCAGCTGCTGCTCTGCCTCAATCGAATGGGGCATGGTTTCCGGCGACTGCACATCTGTCCCGGTCGGATTGAAGGCCGTTATTTCGTTCATCTCTGTCCCTGCCTGCGCATCTGCTGCTCTGGTCCGGCGCGTCTGTGTCACCGGTCCGGTCAGTCATACATAAAATCCGCGCGCGCCCCTATCTGGAAATCTCAGGGGAAAAGACGCGGGAGAAAACTGTGTATAACCAATTAACCCAATTCGCCTGGCACATAATGTAGCATAAGTGTGAACTGCCGCAACATCTGGATTGCCAGCGGCGATTCTGCGCCATGTTATTCACGGCGATGTGGTTAAGTTTTATTTCTTGTTTGCCTCTTGCCACTTACGCGGATCGTGCAGGAAATTCTCCACTTCGGCGAGTGTGGCGTCATCGAAAAGCGACTGTGTCTGCGCTTCGGCAAGAACGTCCCACCATGTGCAGAGTGCGTGCAGGGAGACGCCGTGATCGCCGAGAGTTTTCTCGGTTTCCGGGAAGATATCGTAATAGAAAATCACCGCGGTATGGGCGCAGGTGGCACCCGTTTCGCGGATTGCGTCAACGAAAGACAGCTTGGAGCCGCCGTCGGTCGTCAGGTCTTCGACCAGCAGCACGCGTTGTCCTTCGTGCATGTCGCCCTCGATGCGGGCGTTGCGGCCGTAGCCTTTGGGTTTTTTGCGCACGTAGGTCATGGGCAGGGCCATGCGGTCTGCCACAAGGGCGGCAAAGGGGATGCCCGCCGTCTCGCCGCCGGCGATGTTATCAAAGGCTTCAAAGCCGGTGTTGCGCATCACCGTCACGGTCAGGAAATCCATCAGCGTCGAGCGGATCCGCGGATAGCTGATCAGCTTGCGGCAGTCGATGTAGGTCGGGCTGGGCAGACCGGAGGCCAGTGTGAAGGGCTCTGCGGTGTTGAAATGGACCGCTTTGATCTCGAGCAGCATACGCGCGGTGAGGCGGGCCATTTCGGTGGCATCGGGATAGCCGGAGGGGATCATGCGGAGCTCCTTGCGGGTGGATTAAAGAGTTTTATGCCTCCGGCGGGGATATTTAAGAGCCAGAGAAGGTCAGGTCACAGACCAGGTGAGCGGGGTGCCGGGGTCAAAGACGGTCACGGGGCCGTCGTCGGTATCGATCTGGTCGGGGTAGTCGGGCGTAGATTTTACCAGCGTCAGGGTGGTTTCGTTCACCGGCAGGCGGTAGAAGGCGGGGCCGTTCCGTGAGGTGAAGGCTTCGAGGCGATCGAGAGCGCCGTCCTCCTCGAAGACCCGGGCCAGCACGGACATCGTGTTGGTGGCGGTGAAACAGCCCGCGCATCCGCAGGGCTGCAGTTTGCCGGCGTCCGTATGCGGCGCACTGTCGGTGCCCAGAAAGAAGCGGGGCTCGCCGGAGGTGGCAGCCTCGCGCAGGGCAAGCCGGTGGGTTTCGCGTTTGGCCACAGGCAGGCAGTAGTAATGCGGCCGGATGCCACCTGCGAGGATATGGTTGCGGTTGATCACCAGGTGGTGTGTGGTGATCGTCGCCGCCAGATCATCCCCCTGAGTACGGGCATAGGCCACGGCGTCGGATGTGGTGATATGTTCCATCACAACCCGCAGGCCGGGGGTTGCCCGGCGGATCGGGTCGAGAACGCGGTCAATGAAGACGGCCTCGCGGTCGAAGATATCGATGTCGGGATCTGTGACCTCTCCGTGTACGCAGAGCGGCAGGCCGGTTTCGGCCATGCGTTCGAGCACCGGACGGACGCGGTCGAAATTACTCACTCCGCTGGCTGAATTGGTGGTGGCGCCGGCGGGGTAGAGCTTGACCGCGTGCACGAGGCCCTCTGCCTGCGCTGCTGCCACGTCATCGGGGTCGGTATCTTCGGTCAGATAGAGCGTCATCAGGGGCGTGAAGTCTGAGCCTTCCGGCAGGGCTGCAATTATCCGGTCGCGGTAAGCTTTGGCCTGGGCGCCGGTGACAACGGGCGGGACCAGATTGGGCATGATGATGGCGCGGGCAAAATGGCGGGCGGTTTCCGGCAGGACGGCACGCAGCATGGCGCCGTCGCGCAGGTGCAGGTGCCAGTCGTCAGGGCGGCGGATCGTCAGTGTTCGTGTCATGGCCCTGCGCTAGCACAGCCGCGCGGGCAGCGCCAGTATCACTCCGCTGCCGGGTCGTGCAGGGCCTCCAGGCGGCGCGCAAACCGCGGCGCGTGCAGCCGGGCCGCCACATTGGCGCAAAGCCGGCGGGCAAGTGGTTCCCGGTCATCAGCGTCAAGCCGGCTGAGCAGACGACGCAGGTAGGGCAGGTGATCCCGCCGGGCCCGCGCCATTGCATGAAAGACCCGCGGGGTCAGCATGCCTTTGCCGGCAAGTTCGATGAGATCGGTCAGCAGCCCCATCTGCAGAAGATCGGTCTGCAGGGCAGCGCCCATATTGGGCATGCGAAGTCGGGTCACCGCCGGTGTTGAAAAGAGTGCGGCGTGCATGGCGTCCTCGGCCACGCGCGGATCAAAGAGGATGAAGGCCCGCTCGCAGGCTTCTGTCATATCGGGCGCATAACCGTAGCGGTCTGTGAAACAGGTGCGGCGCATATGGGTGAACCGGTTGTCCCATTCGGTCATCGCGGGATCGAGGGTCGCCTGGGGCTGAATGGCGAGGACCCGTGCGCCGGGGGCTGCCACCGAAAAGGCCGCTGCCGCATAGCCGCCGGGGCCTGCGCCGAAGAAGAGCACGCGGTCAAAGCCGTCGAAAAAGCCTTCATCAACCAGCCTGTCAAAAAGCTCATACACCTTTGCGTCGCGAAACCATGTATCCCCGTCGCTCATGACGGCCAGATGTGACCAGCGCTGATCGCGCACCAGATCCCAGCCAAGCGGATGGCCCAGCGGCGAGAGCGCCTGAATGCCCTGCAGCGTCTCAAAGGTCACCAGAAGCGTGCTGTTGTCTTCGATGAAGGTCGCCAGATGTCGTGCACCCAGAGGTCTGATCCAGCCGCGCGCATCGACAATATCGCCAACCTCAGCAATCCATTCCGGTTTGCTGAGATCCCTCAGGGAGGGTCCGAAATCTGTCGCCGCATCCGGCATCACCGAATCCTTTCAGAACCGGAATTTCCGGCCTTCACACCGTCTGGCGCATTCATACAGGCCCTTTAAGGCTAAATTGCGGAAACAAAAACGCAGCTGTGCGCTGATTGTCTCCGTGCCGGTGCCTGTGCCCGCGCCAACCGCAGCAGAGACATTACATCTTTGTGCCGCCTATGCCCAGAGGCTGCCGGTCGGCACCGGTTGCGGTTGCCGCTGCGGATCAGAACTTGACGCGCCTGCGCAGCAGTGCAGTTAATCGCGGGACCTCAGGAGGAGCCAGCATGACCCGACCCGCATCTATCGACGCCGTACAGCAGATGCTGTCTGAGCAGGGATATATCTGCGACCGCGCGCTGGGCACGGTGGTGTTTTTGTCGCTCAGCCTTGGGCGTCCGCTGTTTCTGGAGGGCGAGGCGGGGGTGGGCAAAACCGAGATCGCGCGCGCGCTCGCCACCGGACTGGGCCGGCGGCTGATCCGGTTGCAGTGCTATGAGGGGCTTGATGCCTCCAGCGCGGTCTATGAGTGGAATTTCGCCGCCCAGATGGTGGCGATCCGCACCGCCGAAGCCGCCGGAGGCAGCACGAGGGCAGGCCTGCAGGAGGAGCTGTTCAGCGACGAATATCTGATCGAACGTCCGCTTTTGCAGGCCATGCGGCCGGATGCAGCAGGCGCACCTGTGCTGCTGATTGATGAGCTTGACCGTACGGATGAGCCCTTTGAGGCGTTTCTTCTCGAAGCGCTCAGCGACTTTCAGGTCACGATCCCGGAGCTCGGGACCATCGCCGCCCCTGAGCCGCCGATTGTCATCCTGACATCTAACCGCACCCGCGAGGTGCATGATGCGCTCAAACGCCGCTGCCTGTATCACTGGGTGGATTACCCCGGCTTCGAGCGCGAAATGGAGATCCTTCGCGCCCGGGCGCCCGAAGCTTCCGCGAACCTCAGCCGTGAGGTGGTGGCCTTTGTCCAGCAGCTGCGCACCGAGGATCTCTTCAAGAAACCCGGGGTGGCCGAAACCATCGACTGGGCCAAATGCCTGCTCGCCCTTGATGTGATTAATCTCAGCCCGGAGGTGATCGCCGACACTCTGGGTGCCATCCTGAAATACCAGGACGACATTCAGAAGCTGCAGGGCTCGGAGGCCAAACGCATCCTGGACAACGTCAAAGCCACGCTTGAGCCTGCCTGATGCGATTTCCGTCGGATCACGCCGGGGGAGCGTACGAAGGGCGCTCGCGTTCTGGTCGGGCAGATGCCTGAATACCTGCCGCTTGAATTGCCGGATGATCCGAAGCTTGCCGGTAACATCACGCATTTTGCGCGTGCGTTGCGCCGTGCGGGCATTGCCATCGGGCCGGGACGGGTTATTGACGCCATCCGCGCGGTTGAAGCTGCCGGCTTTACGGACAAGCGAGATTTTTACTGGACGCTGCACGCCTGTTTCGTGAACCGGCCCGAGCACCGGATCGTTTTTGCGCAGATTTTCCGGCTTTACTGGCGTGACCCGCGGTACCTGGAACATATGATGTCGATGATGATCCCGGCGGTGCGCGGGGTGCAGGAGGACCGTTCCGCGCAGTCTGCCGAGAAACGCGCGGCAGAGGCTCTGCTTGACGGGGCCGAGGCGCCGGAGCGCGACATGCCGGATGCTGATCCTGACGAGGAAGAACTCGAAATCCGGATCGACGCGAGCCAGACAATGTCCGGGCAGGAGCGGCTGCGCAGTCTGGATTTTGAACAGATGAGCACGGCAGAGATCGCGCAGGCCAAACGCATGATTGCGCAGCTGAACCTGCCGGTTAAACCCATCATGTCGCGACGCGCGCAGGCGAGCCTTCGCGGCACGAAGGTCGATGCTGCCCGCACCCTGCGCCTTGCCATGCGGCAGGGGGGCGACATGCACAAAATCGCGCTGCAACGGCCGCGTCCGCGGTGGCCTAATCTTGTGGTGCTCTGCGACATCTCCGGATCCATGAGCCAGTACAGCCGCATCGTTCTGCATTTTCTGCACGCGGTTTCCAATGCACGCGGTGCGGGCTGGGCAAAGGTACATGCCTTTACCTTCGGCACGCGGCTGACGAACATCACCCGGCATCTGAAGCACCGGGATGTGGATGCCGCCCTCGCTGCAGCCGGCGCTGAGGCGCAGGACTGGGAAGGTGGCACACGTATCGGTGACTGCCTGGCACAGTTCAACCGCAACTGGTCGCGGCGGGTCATGGGGCAGGGGGCGGTGACGCTGGTGATCACGGACGGGCTGGACCGGGATGATCCGGACCATCTGGCGCGTCAGATGGAGCGGCTGCACCTGTCCTCGCGCCGGCTGATATGGCTCAACCCTCTGTTAAGGTGGGAGGGTTTCGCCCCGAAAGCGAAAGGCATTGCGGCGATGCTGCCGCATGTGGACAGCTTTCGTGCGGGTCATTCGATCGCGTCACTCGAAGATCTGGCGCTGGCGATCTCCCGCCCTGATGATCACGGCGAAAAAGACCGCCTGATGCAGATGCTGGAGGCGTAACGCGCCCTGCAAGTTAAATTTGCAAAGCTGTCCGCCGGGCTTTGCAAACCTAAGAGACTGCCTTGCGGAACGCCGAGCGATAGATGTCGGACAGGCCGCTCAGCGGTGCGGATACGCTGCCAAAACGGATGGCGTCGCCGCCAAATCGTCCTGCTTCTTCAAGGTGCACTCCGGCGCTTTGAGCTGCCTCTTTAAGTGCCGCGGCCCGGTCCGGTGTGCAGGCCACCAGATACCGCGCCTGGTCTTCGCCAAACAGCGTGGGAATGTCATCTGCTTCGAGGGTTACGCCGACCCCTGCCGTTTCGGCCATCTCAAAAGCGGCCAGCGCCAGACCCCCGTCCGACAGATCCGTGCAGGCGCTGATCCGTGCCCGGTTGGCGCGGATGAAATCGCCGTGCGCGGCCTCGCGTTCCAGATCGACCCGGGGCGCGTCGCCTTCGGCGCGGCCACATACTTCTGCAAGCCACGCGGACTGTCCGAGATGCCCCGTGGTTGCGCCAAGAACCAGCACCAGGTGGCCCGCGGCCACATCAAAGCCGATAATATCGTCGGTATGCGCGATCAGCCCCACAGCCCCGATGGTCGGGGTCGGCAGGATGCCCGTACCGTCAGTTTCATTATAAAGCGACACATTGCCCGACACGATGGGCATATCGAGCGCCTCGACCGCCGCGCCGATGCCTTTGATCGCGCCGACGAACTGGCCCATGATCTGCGGTTTTTCAGGATTACCGAAATTCATATTGTCGGTCGTGGCCAGCGGTTTAGCCCCTGTGGCGCTGAGATTGCGATACGCCTCGGCCACTGCCTGCTTGCCGCCCTCAAAGGGGTTTGCCTTTACATATCGGGGGGTTACATCCGACGTGAAAGCCAGCGCCTTGTCTGTGCCATGCACCCGGATTATTCCCGCACCGATGCCGGGGATGCGGATGGTATCGGCCATGACCATGGTGTCGTACTGCGAATACACCCATTCTTTTGCCGCGTAATTCGGGCTGGAGATCAGGACCTTCAGTGCTTCGACCGGATCGCCGTAAGGCACGTCTTCAAGGGGAGCCGGGGCGGGGGATTCCTCCCACGGGCGGTCATATTCAGGTGCGGTGCCGGCGAGTGTTTTCAGCGGCAGATCGGCTTTGACCTCGCCGTTCAGTACGATCAGAAAGCGGTCCTCTGCGATGGTCTCACCCACAATGGCAAAATCGAGATCCCATTTGTCAAAGACCGCGCGGGCGGCTTCTTCAAGCTCCGGACGCAGCACCATGAGCATGCGCTCCTGGCTTTCGGAAAGCATCATCTCATAGGCGGTCATGGCCTCTTCGCGCACCGGCACTTTTTCGAGATCGAGCCGCACGCCGAGATTACCCTTGTCGCCCATTTCGACCGCCGAGCAGGTCAGACCGGCAGCGCCCATATCCTGAATGGAGATCACCGCACCGGTCTGCATGAGCTCCAGTGTCGCTTCCATCAGACGCTTTTCGGTAAAGGGATCACCGACCTGCACAGTGGGACGTTTTTCTTCGATGGTGTCGTCAAATTCAGCGGACGCCATGGTGGCGCCGCCGACGCCGTCGCGCCCGGTTTTGGCACCCAGATAGACCACCGGCATGCCCACGCCGGAGGCGGCCGAATAAAAGATCTTATCCGCATCCGCGAGACCTGCGGCGAAAGCATTCACCAGACAGTTGCCATTATAGGCAGGGTCAAACCGCACCTCGCCCCCCACGGTGGGCACGCCGAAACAGTTGCCATAGCCGCCGATGCCTTCAACGACGCCGTTCACGAGCGATTTGGTTTTGGGATGTGAGGGCGCGCCGAAACTCAGGGAATTCATTGCGGCCACCGGGCGTGCGCCCATCGTGAAAACGTCACGCAGAATGCCGCCAACGCCGGTCGCGGCGCCCTGATAGGGCTCAATGTAGCTGGGGTGGTTATGGCTTTCCATCTTGAAAACCACGGCCTGGCCGTCACCGATATCCACCACGCCTGCGTTCTCGCCGGGTCCGCAGATCACCTGGGGGCCGGTGGTGGGCAGGGTGCGCAGCCATTTTTTGGAGGATTTGTAGGAGCAGTGCTCGTTCCACATGGCCGAAAAAATACCGAGCTCCGTGAAGGTGGGCTCGCGTCCGGTGATCTTCAGGATGCGCTGATATTCTTCGGGGCTGAGCCCGTGGCTGGCGATCAGGTCAGGTGTGATGGCTGGCTCTTGCATATGCCGAAATGTCCCCCGGGCTGGCAGATGATGCGCACCTCTTACAGGTGTCACCGCCTGCAGGGAAGGGGCGAGTGTCGGGCCCTGTTCCGGGCGTCGCAAACAGGCGTATTTTTGTGCGCTTCGTTCCGTTGCAGCCGGATGCCGCAAGCCATCGGATCAGCACCGCACGAAAAAAGCCGCCCTCCCGGAGGAGAGCGGCTGTGATCCTGTCAGCCTGAGCGGCTGCGCGCCGAAGCGCTTAGTTCAGGTACACGGTCTGACGGCCGTTGTCGGCACCCTGATCGCCACCTGCCAGATTGGCAAGTTCGTCAGCATCGACATCAATAAAGATTGTGCCGCCTGAGATCATGACGTTTTCCGGACCGGTGGTCACGGTCAGCTCGTCGCCGAGGATCTTGTCGCTGTCGGAGATGTCGATCGTCATTTCGCCTTTACCTGCGTTGTCGATATCCATTTCCAGCAGAGTACCCAGCTTCAGGCCGTCGACCAGCATCACGTCGGACCCGTTGGTGCCTTCAATAGCCTGGAAAGTGGCCAGTGTTTCGGCACTTACGTCCTTGTCAAACACAGGGTCGATGGCCTGCGGGTTCTGACGGTTGGTTGTTTCAGCGTTCTGCAGCTCAGCGTCGGTGTCGACCAGAACTTCACCGTCAAAGGTCGTACCCTCTTCGGTTTTTACGATTTCTTCGTTCTCCGCTGCCTGCTCCACGCTGTCGCTCGCGGCGAAAGCGGATGTGCTGATAAGGGCGGCTGCGGCGGTTGTTGTCATGAGTGTCTTGAGTGTCATGTGAACTCTCCTTTTGTTTCTCATTGGGTTCGGGAATACAACACGCCCACCGGCCACATGTTCCTGAAAAGATGCATTTTCTCTTTCACCAGATTGTGAGCGGCTGATGCCGGTAAAATCGTCTCAGGGCGGGAACCGAAAGGCTTCCGGTGCGATCGCGCGCGCACGCGGAAAGATTAATGCCGACAATCTGATCACTTACAGGTTGTGCTGCGTCGCCTGACCGAAGTGTGTCTGCATGGTGCTGAGCGTTCAGTGCGCAAAGAGATGAGGCCGAGGGACTGCTTCCGGCCGATGCGCAAAAAAAAGGGCCGGGCACGCGGCCCGGCCAAGTCCAACAGGGAGGTTGAAGAGCAGAGCGCTAACTCTGCCATCTTCAATTGGTGAAATAGGGTGCGTTCTGCCTGCGATCAAGGCAGATTCTGAACTCGCGCATTCATGGCCGTTATGCAGTTTCTGCATGGCTCATCGGTCAGTCAGCTTTTCTGTTCTCTCTGAGCTGCCTGCGATAACTGATAATCTCTTCCTGAACGAAGTCTTTAAAGGCGGAGACCCGCTTGGAATGCCGCAGCTCTTCAGGGTAGGCGAGAAAGACCGGTACATCCGCCGATTCCAGATCTGGCAGCACCTGCACGAGGTCAGGAAAATCCTGTGTCACATAATCCGGCAGGACACCGATGCCCAGATTGTTTAGCACGCCCTGAAGCACGCCGAAGTAGTTATTCACCTTGAGCAGTGACCGGATGTCATAGGTCATCAGGTGCTGAACCAGATTGCGCCCCGCGCCAACCTGATCGCTGTTGGTGCTCTGACAGATCAGGCGGTGGTCGGCGATGTCTTCAATCTCGGTTGGCTGCGCGTGATCGGCCAGGTAATCGGGAGTGGCATAGAGGCACATCCTGATCATCATCAGCTTTTTGCGGATCAGATCGGCCTGGCTGGGTTCTTTCATACGGATGGCGACATCTGCCTCGCGCATCGGCAGGTCCAGCACACGTTCCTCCAGCATCAGATCGACCTTGAGATCAGGGTACTGTTCATAGAGCTTCGGCAGGCGCGGGGCCAGCCAGAGCGTGCCGAAACCGGTCGTGGTGGTCACGCGCAGTTCGCCGAATACTTCTTCCTCGCTGTCGCGGATGCGTGCGGAGGCTGTATCAAGGCGGCGCGACATCGCAGAGGTTGCGTCAAACAGCAGCTCGCCCTGTTCGGTCAGAATGAGTCCGCGCGCATGGCGGTGGAACAGCGTGGCGTTGAGTGATTCCTCAAGCCCGCGGATCTGCCGGCTGACCGCAGACTGCGACAGGTTCAGCTTGTCACCCGCATGGGTCAGCGATCCTGCGTCCGCAACCGCGTGAAATATTCTCAGCTTGTCCCAGTCCATCCCGCGTGCCCCGTCCTTCGTTATGGTTTGTTAGCGGTATCTCCGGGCAAAAGACAGTGCCCCTTCACGGTCAAACACGGAAATCTAACCGATTCAGTCTATACAGGTCAGCTTTTGTGACCTATTATTGGTGCCAGAATGTGCAAGACTGAAAATGCGCCGGGGAGGGCCACAGATGAGCACGCAGAAGATTACCCTGAACGACCGCTATGATCTCGACAAAAGCCCGGTGCTGCTGAACGGCACACAGGCGCTGGTGCGGCTTGTGCTCATGCAGAAGGCCCGTGACCGGGCGGCGGGGCTGAATACCGCGGGTCTGGTCACCGGCTATCGCGGCTCGCCGCTGGGCGCTGTCGACATGCAGATGCAGCGGGCGCTGAAACAGCTTGGCGCCCATGATGTGACCTTTCAGCCGGGTCTGAACGAAGATCTTGCGGCAACGGCACTCTGGGGCAGCCAGCAGGCGGAACTGCGCGGCGAGGGTAAATACGACGGCGTATTCGGTCTGTGGTATGGCAAGGGGCCGGGCGTGGACCGGTCAGGCGACGTGATGCGCCATGCGAATATGGCAGGCTCATCGAAATACGGCGGCGTGCTGATGGCTATGGGCGACGATCACACAGGCGAATCCTCGACCGTGCTGCATCAGTCGGAATTTGCCATGGTGGACACCTATATGCCGGTGGTCAGCCCCGCAGGCGTACAGGAGATCCTGGATTACGGTCTTTACGGCTATGCGCTGTCGCGGTTTGCCGGAGTCTGGGTCGGCCTGAAAACGATGAAGGATACGGTCGAGGTGACATCCGTGGTGGACGGGCGGCCGGACCGGCTGTCCTTTGTGGACCCTGAGTTTGAGATGCCGGAAGGCGGGCTGAACATCCGGCTCAACGACGAGCGGATCGGGCAGGAAGCCCGGCTGATCGACTATAAACGCTATGCGGCGGAGGCCTTTTCCAACGCGAACAAAATGGACAAGCGCGTCTGGGGTAAGCCGGGGGCGAAGATCGGTCTGGTGGCGGCTGGCAAGAACTGGCTTGATCTGGTGCATGCGCTGAGCCTGCTGAACATCGATGAAGCCGAAGCAGAGCGGCTTGATATCACGACTTACAAGGTCGGACAGACCTGGCCGCTGGATATGAAAGGCTTTCACGACTGGGCCGAGGGGCTCGATCTGATCATCGTTGTCGAGGAAAAGCGCAAGCTCATTGAGGTGCAGATCAAAGAGGCGATTTTTGATGACCGCGACGGACGCCGTGTGTGGGGCGGGCGCAAAGACGGCAAGGAGTTCTTTACCGCGAAATGGGCGCTGAACCCGATTGTTATCGCGCAGAAACTCGGTGAAGCCCTCATTGAGGAAGGGCGCAGGACTGATGGCATCGAAGCGGGGCTTGCCAGTCTTGATGAGGCCCGGCGGTCGGATAATGCCGAGGATATCGCTGCGCGACTGCCCTATTTCTGCTCGGGATGTCCGCACAATACCTCGACAAAAGTGCCCGAGGGCAGCCGTGCCTATGCCGGTATCGGGTGTCATTTCATGGCGCTCTGGATGGACCGCGAAACCTCAGGGTTCACGCATATGGGTGGTGAAGGGGCAAACTGGATCGGGGAGGCCCCGTTTTCAAAACGCGCGCACGTGTTCCAGAACCTCGGTGACGGGACCTATAACCACTCGGGCGTTCAGGCCATTCGTGCGGCGCTGAGCAATGATACGAACATCACCTATAAAATTCTTTATAACGACGCCGTCGCGATGACCGGCGGGCAGGGCAACGATGGCGACCTGAGCGCGCCGCGCATCGTGCGCGAGCTTCAGGCGATGGGGGTAAAGACCCTGGCCGTTGTCTATGACGAGAAGGAAGATGTGGATTTTGACGCGCTCAGGGGCGTGGACATTCACGAACGCGCACATTTGCAAACTGTTCAGGAGAAGTTTGCAAAGACACCTGGCGTTTCAGCGATTGTCTATATTCAGACCTGTGCCGCCGAAAAACGCCGCCGCCGCAAACGCGGGCTTTTCCCCGACCCGGACAAGCGGGTCTTCATCAACACGGATGTCTGCGAGGGCTGCGGCGACTGTGGCGTGCAGTCCAACTGCGTCTCTATCGTGCCGAAGGAAACCGAGCTTGGCCGCAAACGGGCGATCGATCAGTCGAGCTGCAACAAAGATTTCAGCTGCGTGAAAGGGTTCTGCCCGTCGTTTATCACGCTCGAGGGTGCCGAAGTCCGCAAAGAGGCCACCACGAAACTGGAGATACCCGACCTGCCGGAACCTGAACTGCCGGCGATCAAAGGCACGTTCAATGTGGTCATCACCGGGGTCGGCGGCACGGGCGTTGTGACCATCGGCGCGGTGATGGCACAGGCCGCACATCTTGACGGTAAGGGTGCGGGCATGATGGAAATGGCAGGGCTCGCGCAGAAGGGCGGTGCCGTGCACATCCATTGCCGGATTGCCGAAAATCCGCATGATATCAGCGCGATACGGGTTGCGACCGGAGAAGCCGATGCGCTGATCGGAGGCGATCTGGTGGTGTCTGCCGGGGCGTCGACCCTTGGGCTGACGCGCAGCGGGCGCACCGGTGCTGTGGTCAACAGCCATGAGATCATCACCGGCGATTTTACCCGCGACACAGAATTCCGACTGCCCTCTGAGCGGCTTACCCTGGCGCTCGAAGCGCGGTTGCGCGACCGGGTCGATCTTTTCGATGCCTCTGATCTTGCAAAGGCTGTGCTGGGCGATTCGATTTTTTCAAACATGATGATCTTTGGCGCAGCCTGGCAGCGCGGGTATCTGCCGCTGTCGCTGAAGGCAATCCGCGAAGCGGTGACCCTGAACGGTGCAGCCGTTGAGCGCAATCTGCGGGCTTTCGAGATCGGTCGCTGGGCTGTGCTTTATCCGCAGGAAGCCCGCGACATTTCCCAGCCCAAAGTGATCGCGCTGCCGCGCACAGAGGCAGACAAAATCACTTTTCGTGAAGACCATCTGGTGGCCTATCAGGGGCGCCGCCTTGCCCGCCGGTATCGCCGGTTTGTTGATGAGATCGACGACAGGGATATCCGCGCGGAGGCATTAAAAAGCTATCATAAACTACTGGCGTATAAGGACGAGTATGAGGTTGCCCGTCTGCTCCTGAGCTCCCGGGAAAAGGCGCAGGCCGAGTTTGCAGGCGACTTTAAGATGACCTTTAACCTTGCCCCGCCGATGCTGTCGAAACCCGGCCCTGACGGACGACCTGTCAAACGCGAATTCGGACCCTGGCTTGAACGCCCGCTGCGAATTCTTGCGGGACTGAAAGCACTGCGCGGCACGCCTCTTGATGTGTTCGGTTACACGGCTGAGCGCCGGATGGAGCGTGCGCTCATCCGCCAGTATGAAAAGGATATGAAAGAGGTCCTGCCGCTCCTGACGGATGCGACACGGGCTGCAATCATCGCGCTCGCGGCCCTGCCGCAGGACATTCGCGGGTTTGGTCCGGTCAAGCTGGCCGCCGAGCAGAAAGCGGCGAAACGGCGCGAGGAACTGCTTGCCGTGATCCGATCGGGTGGCGCATCTCAGGCACAGGCCGCCGAATAGATTTACCGGACCGTCACAATTTTGGAGTAAGCTCAGCGCTGACCTGTTATGACAACGGTATCAGACCGGGGACGCGCGCAGCACGATGCACCAGAATATTGCACGTGACATCAGCTATTCTTACTCAGCGGCGACCCGTGGTGGTCGTGCGCTGATACGGCTGATGGAAAATTCGACCGGACGCCTGCGCCTGATAAAACGCGCGGCAGGATATGAAAACGACGTGGCTGCCGGTCGTGAATTTTTTGACGTCATGGTCGAACGCTATGGTCTGAGCCTTGATATTGCTCATGGCGCGCTTGACAATATTCCGCGTGACGGCCCGCTGATCCTGCTGGCCAATCATCCCTACGGGATCCTCGACGGGCTGATGATGGGGCATATCCTGACGCGCACGCGGGGTGATTTCAGGCTTCTGGCCAATTCGGTGTTTCGCAGGGCCACAGAGCTTGACCGTGTCATTCTGCCCATCAGCTTTGACGAAACTAAGGAGGCCGTGGCGCTCAATATCGCAACGCGTAAAGTGGCTCTGGACTATCTGAAAGATAACGGCGCCATCGGGATTTTCCCGGGCGGCACGGTCAGCACTGCGATGCGGCCGTTTTCCCGCCCCATGGATCCGGGCTGGCGCAGTTTCACCGCCCGCATGATCGCCAAATCAAACGCCACCGTGGTGCCGATGTATTTCGACGGGCACACCAGCCGGCTGTTTCAGATTGCCAGCCATACGCATAACACGTTGCGCATGGGGCTGCTGATCAAGGAATTCGGCAAACGCGTCGATACCCCGGTTCGGGTGTCGATCGGCCGGCCCATCGAACGTTCTGTTCTTGACCCGCTCTCACGGGACAGCAAAGCGATGATGGATTTCCTCCGAAAAGCCACGTATGAGCTTTCACCAGACCCCGAAAAACGATTTGATCTGGGGTATGAGTTCGAAGAACGGCACCGGCACTGATCCGGCGCCTGCGGGGGCCGGGACATGGCAGTAGGTATTTTTGACAGCGGGTTGGGCGGGCTGACCGTTCTTGATGCGGTGACGCAAAGGTTGCCGGACGTTCCCTTCGTCTATCTCGCGGACAGCGCGCATGCGCCTTATGGTGTGCGGACATCAGATGATATCTTTGAGCTGACCTGCAGTGCCGTCGAACGGCTCTTTGATGCCGGCTGCAATCTGGTGATCCTTGCCTGCAACACGGCATCGGCGGCAGCGCTCCGGCGGATGCAGGAATCCTGGGTGCCGCGTGACAGGCGGGTGCTGGGCGTCTTCGTACCGCTCATTGAGGCGCTGACCGAACGGCAGTGGGGTGACAACTCTCCGCCGCGCGAAGTGGGCATCAGACATGTGGCGCTTTTTGCAACTCCCGCAACAGTGTCCAGCCGGGCGTTCCAGCGCGAGCTGGCCTTTCGTGCGATCGGAGTGGACGTCGAGGCACAGGCCTGTGGCGGCGTGGTGGATGCAATAGAAGACGGGGATATGATCCTCGCAGAAGCGCTGGTGCGCAGCCATGTCGATGCACTGCTGCGCAAAATGCCGCAACCGGACGCCGCGATCCTGGGCTGCACGCATTACCCGCTGATGCAGGAGAATTTTCAGGCTGCGCTCGGGGCGGATGTACGGGTTTTCAGCCAGGCGTCGCTCGTGGCGGAAAGCCTCGCTGACTATCTTGAGCGGCATCCGGAGATGCAGGGAACCGGCGAAAGCGCGTTTCTGACAACCGGAGACCCGGGCCGCGTCAGTGACCGGGCGACGCAGTTCCTGCGACGACAGATCGTTTTCACCGCCGCCTGATTTTTCTTCCGCCTTACGGACAGGACACATGACACATTCCATCGCGATTCTGGGCGCTTCCGGGTACACCGGCGCCGAACTCATCCGGCTGATTGCCGGCCACGCCACAATGAAAATCACCGCTCTGGGGGCCAACTCCAAAGCGGGACAAACCATTTCTCAGGTGTTTCCGCATCTGCGTCATCTGGATCTTCCGCCACTTTTGCAAATCGATGAGATTGACTTTGCAAATATTGATCTGTGCTTTTGTGCGCTGCCCCATAAAACCAGCCAGGAGGTCATCGCCCGCCTGCCTGCGGATCTGAAGATCGTTGATCTGAGTGCCGATTTCCGCCTGCGTGATCCTGAGGCCTATAAAAAGTGGTACGGCAATGCTCACGCGGCGGTCGCGCAACAGGAGGAGGCGGTTTACGGGTTGACTGAATTTTACCGCGATGAAATCCGCTCCGCGCGGCTTGTGGCGGGCACCGGGTGCAACGCCGCCACGGGACAGTTCGCTTTACGTCCGCTGATTACCGGCGGGCTGATCGATCTCGACGATATTATTCTCGATCTGAAATGCGCGGTCTCAGGAGCCGGACGCAGTCTGAAAGAGAACCTGCTGCACGCCGAGCTTTCCGAAGGGTATCACGCCTATGCCATCGGCGGTACGCACCGTCATCTCGGTGAGTTTGATCAGGAATTCTCAAAGCTGGCCGGCCGTCCGGTGCAGGTTCAGTTCACGCCGCACCTTGTCCCGGCTAACCGCGGTATCCTCGCGACCGTTTACGTCAAAGGTGACGCGGAAGCCATTCATAATGCTCTTGAAAGCGCCTATTCAGCAGAGCCGTTTATTGAGGTTCTCCCCTTTGGCGAGGCTCCCAGTACGCGGCATATCCGCGGTTCGAACTTCTGCCATATCGGTGTGACCAGCGACCGTCTGCCCGGCCGTACAATTATTGTCGCGGCTTTGGACAACCTGACAAAAGGCTCCAGCGGGCAGGCGTTGCAAAATGCCAATCTGATGTTAGATATTGAGGAAACCGAAGGGTTGATGATGGCCCCGCTGTTCCCGTGAGATGACATGAAAAGTCTGAAAAAACAACGCCGTATTCAGGTTATTGCCGTTGCCCTGGTGGCTCTTACGCTTTCCACGGTGCTGATCGGCTATGCCATGCGTGACGGGATTAATTTCTTTCGTGCGCCGAGCCAGGTCATCGCCGAGCCACCCGGGCCTGATGAGGTCTTTCGCATTGGTGGCCTTGTGACCGAAGGGTCAATCCGTCGCGGTGAAGGCGAGACGATCAGCTTCAGCGTAACCGACGGCGGCGCCGTTGTCCCGGTCACTTACACCGGAGTTCTGCCAGACCTGTTTGAAGAAAATCAGGGGATGGTGGGCACCGGAAAATACATCAGCGGTGTCTTTGAAGCCACTGAAATACTTGCAAAACATGATGAAACCTATATGCCTAAGGAAGTTGTGGATGCCCTGAAGGCGCAAGGCGTCTATCAGGACCCGGACAAAGACCCGGAAGGCTGACAGCGTACGCTCGTCTCAATCTGTTTTAACCATTTGCTGATCATTCTGCCGCCCGTGATACGAGCGCAGAGGGGACAGCCATGCAAACGGTCAGAGATATTGCCAGCGATATAGTGGCCCGGGAGGGCGGGTTTGTGAACGACCCTGACGATCCGGGCGGAGCGACCAACCATGGCGTCACGATCCACACCCTGCGGCGTCTGGGGATCGATAAAAATCAGGACGGGGCCATTTCAATTGCCGACGTTCGGGCGCTTACCCGCCATGATGCCATTGAAATATTTGAGAAACATTACTTTCGAAAGCCTCTGATTGCACAGCTGCCGGAGCCGCTTCAGGCGTCTGTCTTCGACATGTATGTGAATGCCGGCGGTAACGCCGTGAAAATTCTGCAGCGTCTGCTCAGAGACATGGGGTTCCCGCTGGCCATCGACGGCGCGCTCGGGCCGCGCACCATTGCTGCGACGCGGGAGGCCTGGGCCAGTGCGCCCGACCACCTCGTTGATGCTTATGGTATTGCGCGCCGGAATTACTATTTCCGCATCGCCGACAAGCGTCCGGCAAGCCGGAAATTTGCGCGCACACGGGCAGGCGGCAAGGGCGGATGGATCAGGCGGGCAGAGGAATTTATCTCTGCGCAGTATCATCTCAGCGATCTTCAGTTTCAGCAAAGGGTGGCATCATGGGCCTGATCACAGGAATACTTACCGCGATTTTTGGCGGTGGACGCAATGTGTTACGCGAGACAGCTGAAGTGTTTCGCGAAAACGCCGAGGGCGATGCTGTCCGCGATCAGGAACTGCGGATCGAGTCGCTGAAGCAATATGCACGTGAGTTCGAATCCAAACGCGACGGGCTCTTTGACCGGATCATGGATGGTATTAACCGTATTCCGCGCCCTGCGCTGGCGCTCGGGACGCTTGGCCTTTTCATCGCCGCGATGGTGGATCCCGTGTGGTTTGCCGCGCGGATGCAGGGCATCACCCTGGTGCCGGAGCCGCTCTGGTGGTTGCTTGGCGTGATCGTGTCATTTTATTTCGGTGCGAGGCATCAGGTAAAAAGCCAGCAGTTTCAGCGCTCTGTCGCTCAGACTATGGCGCATGCTCCGCGTGTGATCGAAAATATAGCAGCACTTCAGGCGCTGCGTCCTGACACTCCCGGCCTTGCAGATACGGGCACCGACGCGCGGCTTACTGCGGTATCGGTCGAACCGGATGCCAACCCGGCCCTTGAAGCCTGGCAAAGCCGCCGCGCAGCCCCCGCGACAAAGTGATCCGGTGAGCGGGCGCTTTGTCATTGGACGGCGCCCGCTGCGGGCTTATAGTCCCGCTCATGATTACAGAATTCGGCCATTTCGCACTTATCCTCGCCTTTCTCGTGGCGATCCTGCAGACGGTCGTGCCGCTCGTTGGCGCGCACAAACGCTGGCCGGCCTGGATGGCGGTTGCTGAACCTGCAGCTAATGTGCAGTTTCTGCTGACGGCTGCTGCTTTTGCTGCGCTGATGTGGGCCTTTGTGACCTCTGATTTCAGCCTGCAGCTCGTGGTGCTCAACAGCCATTCCGCCAAGCCGATGCTTTACAAAATCAGTGGCACATGGGGCAATCACGAAGGCTCGATGCTGCTCTGGGTGCTGATCGTGACGCTGTTCGGTGCCATGGCGGCCTGGTTCGGGGGCAACCTGCCGCCGACACTGCGGGCGCGCGTTCTGGGCGTTCAGGCGTCAATCGGCGTGGCGTTTTTTGCCTTTATCCTATTCACGTCCAACCCGTTTGTGCGCATGGCAGTTCCGCCCTTTGACGGGCAGGATCTGAACCCGCTGCTGCAGGATCCGGGTCTCGCGTTTCATCCGCCGTTTCTCTACCTCGGCTATGTTGGTCTGAGCATGGCGTTCAGCTTTGCGGTCGCCGCCCTGATCGAGGGGCGGGTCGATGCTGCATGGGGGCGCTGGGTGCGGCCCTGGACGCTGGCGGCGTGGATATTTCTGACCATTGGCATCGCACTTGGGTCCTGGTGGGCCTATTACGAACTTGGGTGGGGCGGCTTCTGGTTCTGGGATCCGGTCGAGAATGCGTCGTTCATGCCCTGGCTGCTCGCTGCGGCCCTGCTGCATTCCGCGATTGTTGTGGAAAAGCGCGAGAGCCTCAAAAGCTGGACAATCCTGCTGGCTATTCTGGCCTTTGGCTTTTCGCTGATCGGGACATTTATTGTGCGCTCGGGGCTGCTGACCTCTGTGCATGCGTTTGCGAATGATCCCGAACGGGGTGTGTTCATTCTGATGATCATGGCGTTTTTCACCGGCGGGGCGCTTATTCTCTTTGCGCTGCGGGCCGGGGCCATGGAGGCGCGCGGCGTCTTCTCTCTCGTCAGCCGAGAGAGTGCGCTGCTGGCCAATAATCTTCTGCTCGCTGTGTCGTGTTTCGTGGTCTTTGTCGGCACCATGTGGCCGCTGGTGGCCGAGATGTTCTTTGACCGCAAGCTCAGTGTGGGGCCGCCGTTTTTTAACATGGCCTTCACGCCCTTTATGGTGCTTCTGGGTCTGATCCTGCCGCTGGGGTCCGCAATGCCCTGGAAGCGCGCGAGCATTGCCCGCGCGGCCCGGCCGCTGCGTTATGTCTTTGTGCTGGCGCTTGCCGCGGGCGGGCTGGCCTGGGCCGTACAGACCGGGCGCAGTCTGATTGGTCCGGTGGGGATGTTCCTCGCGGCCTGGGTGGTCATGGGTACGATCGTTGATCTTGCGCAACGCACCGGGCGCCGGCCTGGCCGTCTGGCGCGGCTTACGCGTCTGCCGCGCGCGGACTGGGGCAAGATGGTCGCGCACAGCGGGCTTGGCCTGACGATGATGGGCGTCGCCGGGCTGACGGCCTGGCAGATGGAAGACATCCGCGTAGCGCAGGTTGGTGAACCATTCGGAGTGGGCAGTTATACCCTGACACTGAACGATGTGCAGAGCGTCGAGGGGCCTAATTATCTGTCTACGATGGGGTTTGTGACCCTGGCTCAGGACGGGCGCGAAATTGCCCGGCTGAGGCCTGAGAAGCGTATCTATCCGGTGGCGCAGATGCCGACAACCGAAGCTGCGATTGATTATGATCTGCTGCGTGACGTCTATGTGGTGATCGGCGACGAGCAGATCCAGGGGGGCTGGACCATACGGACCTATATCAAGCCGCTGACCAACTGGATCTGGATCGGGTGCGGGCTGATGGCGCTCGGCGGTCTGCTGAGCCTCTCTGACCGCCGGTTCCGTGTGGCTGCTGGTGCGCGCAGACCCGTGACGGGAGTGCCGGCGGAATGATCCGGGCACTGGCCTTTGTTCTGATGCTGCTGCCGGGGTTTGCGCTTGCGGTGCAGCCCGATGAGGTGCTGGACAACCCGGCGCTGGAGGAACGCGCGCGTGACATCTCGAAAGGGTTGCGCTGTCCGGTCTGTCAGAACGAGAGCATCGACGAGAGCAACGCCAACATCGCGCGGGACCTGCGGCTGATTGTACGCGAGCGTCTGGTCGCCGGGGACAGCGATGAGGAAGTCGTGGACTTCGTGGTGGCGCGCTATGGTGAGTTTGTGCTCCTGCAGCCGACCGTTACGGGGGCAAACTGGCTGCTCTATGCGGCCGGGCCGCTGATGCTGATCCTCGCGGGCGGCATCGGTCTTTTGTATCTGCGCGGTCGCGCCACGGGGGTGGCCCCCCAGGAGGCCGCTCTGAGTGACGCGGAGAGCGCGCGGCTGAAAGAGATTCTCAAAGACTGACGCCTCGTTTGTCTTTTCTGAACTGCTCAGTCTGATATGACGGCAGAAGGCCATGCGCCCCCCGTCGGAAAAGGACACCCCATGGATTATCAGACGCTGACCTTTACGCTTGAAAACGGCGTGGCAACCGTGACGCTGAACAGGCCCGACAAGATGAACGCGCTGACCACGCAGATGCGTGCCGAGATCGCCTATGCGGTTACGGAGGCTGGCAAACAGGCGCGTGTGGTGGTAATCACCGGCGCGGGCAGGGCCTTTTGTTCGGGTCAGGATCTGGGTGACCGGGTCGGGGCCGCAAACATCGATCTGGAACGTACCCTGCGCGATGAATACGCGCCGATGCTGCGCGCCATTGCGGACTGCCCGGTGCCGACCATCAGTGCCGTCAACGGGGCCGCAGCCGGGGCGGGCGCCAATCTGGCACTGGCTGCCGATGTGGTGATTGCCTCGGAAAGCGCCTATTTCCTGCAGGCCTTTGCGCGGATCGGGCTTATTCCGGATGCTGGTGGCACATGGGTGTTGCCGCGCACGATGGGCATGGCCAAGGCGATGGGGGCGGCGCTTTTTGCCGATAAGATTACCGCCCGCCAGGCGGATGACTGGGGCATGATCTGGGAAGCGGTTGCGGATGCGGATTTTGACGAAACGTGGAAGGCCCGGGCCACGCATCTGGCCGAAGGGCCCACAGCGGCCTACGGCGCCATCAAAACCGTAATCCGGCGCTCATGGGACAACGGTTTCGAAGACCAGCTGGCACTGGAAGCGCGGATGCAGGGCAACTGCGGCAAGTCGCGCGATTTCAAAGAAGGTGTCCTGGCGTTCACCGAAAAGCGTGCCGCGAAATTTGAGGGCCGGTAAGGCGCTCAGTTGCGCGCGGCTGTCACAAAGCGCTCGACCAGAACCACATCGTCCGGTCTGATCCGCGGACCCATGGCACAGGCGATCACCGCCACAGCCACGCCATCTGCATGCACCGCCTGCACACCGTCTGAAACTTCGGTCACGGTGATGTGCGGCGGGGTGTCGCCCCGGTCGTACACGACGGCGACCCGGTCATTTTCAGCGCTGCGATCGTGGATCAGGGCGCATTGCGTCCCCTCGCCACCCACCATCGGCATATCACGGGCAAGTCCGCCGTCCGGGGCGGTTCTGGATGAAATCACATGCGGCATAAATCACTCTTTATAGCGAACAGGGCATAAGGCCACGGCCCGATGAACCGGGCGTTAAACGATCTGGTCTGAATGGCTGTGATCCGGCCCGGCCCCCTCAGGCAGAACACCGGAACTGACTATGTCACAACCGGTCCGGCGCAGCTCTGCACCGGGTTGAGCGGAAGTCTGAGCCCCTCGCAGGGCCAGGTCAAGAAATCGGGTTCATTATGCAAACCCGCGAAACAATGACACATTTGTGCCTTTTTTCACCAGTTGGAATGGCGACAGTCGGCCCGTTCAGGTGGCACTGAGCACAGGGGGCCAGGACGGAGTGATTCGGGTATTAGGGCATGAAAAAAGGCCGGCACCCGCGGGGCCCGGCCTTTTGATTTTGTGCTGACTGTATCGGTCAGCGGGTTTCGATATCGCTGTAATCGCGGGCCGTCTCGCCAAGATAGAGCTGACGCGGGCGGCCGATTTTAAGCTGCGGGTCGCTGATCTGCTCTTTCCACTGAGAGATCCAGCCCACCGTCCGCGCCACGGCGAAAATCGGTGTGAACATCGACGTGGGAAAGCCCATCGCCTCAAGGATGATGCCGGAATAGAAGTCCACGTTGGGGAAGAGCTTCTTGTCGGCAAAATAAGGATCCGCGAGGGCTGCGGCTTCCAGTTCCTTGGCAACCTGCAGGATAGGGTTGTTATCGACGCCCAGTAGCTCAAGCACCTCGTCGGCGCTTTCCTTCATCACTTTGGCGCGCGGATCGAAGTTTTTGTAGACCCGGTGGCCAAAGCCCATCAGCCGGAAAGGGTCGTCCTTGTCTTTGGCACGGGCAATGAACTCGGGGATGCGGTCAACGGTGCCGATTTCGTTCAGCATCTCCAGACAGGCCTGGTTGGCGCCACCGTGTGCGGGGCCCCAGAGACAGGCGATGCCGGCCGCGATACAGGCGAAGGGATTGGCACCCGAAGAAGACGCCAGACGCACCGTCGAGGTCGAGGCGTTCTGCTCGTGATCGGCGTGCAGGGTAAAGATCCGGTCCATGGCGCGGCTGAGGATCGGGTTGACCTGATAATCCTCGGCCGGCACGGCAAAGCACATGCGCAGGAAGTTGGACGCATAGTCGAGATCATTGCGCGGATAGATAAAGGGCTGCCCGATGGTGTATTTATAGGCATTGGCCGCGATCGTCGGCATCTTGGCAATCAGCCGGATGGAGGCCACTTCGCGCTGCCAGGGGTCGGTGATGTCGGTGCTGTCGTGATAGAAAGCGGACATCGCACCCACCACGCCGACCATAACGGCCATCGGGTGCGCATCCCGGCGGAAGCCACGAAAGAAGTTCATCATCTGCTCGTGCAGCATCGTGTGGTTGGTCACACGGCTCTCGAAATCCTCCAGCTGCGCGGGCGAAGGCAGCTCACCATAGAGCAGCAGATAACAGACCTCGAGGTAATGCGATTTGCCCGCCAGCTGGTCGATCGGATAGCCGCGGTGCAACAGCTCGCCGGCGCCCCCGTCGATAAAGGTGATGGTGCTGTCGCAGCTGGCTGTGGAGGTAAAACCGGGGTCGTAGGTGAAAACACCCGCCTGAGCATAAAGTTTGCGGATGTCGAGAACATCCGGACCGGCAGTGGGAGAATAGATCGGCAGATCATACTCCTTGCCATCAATCGTCAGCTTTGCGGATTTTGTGCTTTCAGCCATTATCGGTCCTTCCTGTCGTAGCCGCGGGCGGACCCGCTGTGGGGCCAGTGACAGGCGAAGCGCCGCACAAGGCCATCATATCGTTCCGCGCTCCGGGCGCAGGGGCCGTCTCTGCGGCTTACGCAGCAGCGTCAGAGAGGCGGGCAAGAGACTCGTCGCGCCCCAGCACCAGCATCATATCAAAAACCGAAGGGGTTACAGCCCGTCCCGCAAGTGCTGCACGCAAAGGCCCGGCCAGCTTGCCGAATTTGGTGTCTTTGCTCTCCGCGAAGCTGTTCAGAACCGCCTCCAGATTTTCTCTGCTCCAGCTAGCATTTTGCAGCTGCGGCGTCAATTCCCCCAGTATACCACGGGATACCGGATCAAGGTTTTTCGCTGCTTTCTCATCCGGCTCAACCGGACGGGAAGTCAGGGCAAAATGAGCCTTTTCAAGAAGTTCCGGCAATGTCTTTGCGCGCTCTTTGACACAGTACATCGCCCGGCCGAGCATTTCCTGCTGTCCCGGTGACAGCGCCGGCGCCTCCGCTGCTGCGAGAAATTCGGTGATTTCACGCTGCAGCGCAGCATCATCTGTGACCGCAATGTGCTGTCCGGAGAGATTCTCCAGCTTTTTGAGGTCAAACCGCGCCGGGCTCCTGCCAATTCCGCTGAGATCAAACCACTCGCGCGCCTCATCGTCGGTAAAGAACTCGTCATCGCCGTGGCTCCAGCCGAGCCGTGCGAGATAGTTGCGCATACCGGCGGCGGGATAACCCATCACCTGATATTCCTGAGCGCCCAGAGCACCGTGGCGTTTGCTGAGCTTTTTGCCGTCCGGCCCGTGAATGAGCGGGATATGCGCCCAGACCGGCACGTTCCAGCCCATTGCATCATAAATCATCATCTGTCGCGCGGCATTGTTGAGATGGTCATCTCCGCGGATCACATGGGTTACGCCCATGTCATGATCATCAACAACAACCGCCAGCATATAAACAGGTGTGCCGTCCGAGCGCAGCAGGATCATGTCATCAAGCTGGTCGTTGCTGATGCGCACATCGCCCTGAACCTCGTCGCGGATCACCGTCTCGCCGGTGAGGGGGGCGCGGATGCGGATGACATACGGGGCGTCTGGATGGGTGGCAGGATCGGCATCGCGCCAGGGCGAGCGGAAAAGGGTGCTTTCGCCTTTCTCGCGCGCAGCTTCGCGGAAAGCTGTGATTTCTTCAGGTGTGGCAAAGCATTTGTAGGCTTTGCCAGCGGCCAGTAATTCGCGCGCAACCTCTGCATGGCGGTCCGCGTTTTCAAACTGGCTGACGATCTCTCCGTCATGATCGAGACCCAGCCAGGCAAGCCCTTTCAGGATGGCTTCTGTTGCTTCGGGGGTGGAGCGCGCCCGGTCCGTGTCCTCGATGCGCAGCAGAAACTGTCCGCCGCGCCCGCGCGCAAAGAGCCAGCTAAAGAGCGCCGTGCGCGCGCCGCCGATGTGCAGATACCCCGTCGGAGAGGGCGCGAAACGAGTGACAACGGGTGCGGACATGCGGGCGTTTACCTTTCAGTAACCATGGGAGGATAGGAATTCTGAACGTGTCTATCCAGTGCGGGAGACGGGAGCAAGGAGGAGCTGCTTGCGCGCGATCACACAGATTCTGCTGCGCCAGCGCAGCCATATGTTTGAGTGGGTGCCGGTGGCGCTGGCGCTTGGGATCGGCTGGTATTTTTCCCTGCGATTTGAACCCTCTGCGCTGTTGCTTGGTGGTGTTTTTGCGGGGGTCTTCGGGGCTCTGATGCTCGCGCGGTATCTTGGCGAAGCCTTTGCGCCGCTGGCCCTGGGGATGGCCGCTGTGGCCGCCGGGTTTCTGCTGGCAGCACACCGGGCGCATGATGTGGCCGGGCCGGTGATCGGATGGCGCTATTACGGGCCCGTTGAGGGGCGCGTGGTCAATATAGATCGCAGCAGTTCGGACGCCCTGCGTCTGACGCTGGACCAGGTGACGCTGGAACGTGTGTCGCCCGCGCGCACGCCCACACGGGTGCGTATCTCGCTGCACGGGGACCAGACGGCATCGGTCATTCCGGTTCCGGGGTTGCGGGTCATGACGACAGGGCATCTGTCCCCGCCAGGCGGGCCGGTGGAGCCCGGCGGTTTCGATTTTCAGCGCCATGCATGGTTTGGCCAGCTTGGTGCTGTGGGCTATACCCGCGTGCCGGTTCTGGCCAGTGCGCCGGCCAGCGAAGGGGCCGCGGGGCTTGCTGTTTTCCGGATGCGCATGGCGGCATCGGCCCGCGTGCAGGATATACTGCCCGGCGATGTAGGGGGGGTTGCCGTCGCCGTCACCACAGGCGCACGGTCCGGCATCAGCCAGCAGGCGCTGGAAGACCTTCGCGCCAGCAATCTGGCACATCTTCTGGCGATCTCAGGTCTGCACATGGGGCTGCTGAGCGGCTTTGTCTTTGCACTCCTGCGGGTGGTTTTGTCGCTGATCCCGGCGCTGGCGCTGCGGATCAATGTCAAGAAAACGGCCGCCGTGGGGGCGCTGGCCGCAGCCTCGTTCTATCTTGCCATGTCAGGCGGGAACGTTGCCACTGAACGGGCCTATGTCATGGTGGCCGTGGCCTTCGGCGCGATCCTGATCAACCGCCGCGCCATCAGCCTGCGCGGGGTCGCAATCGCTGCTGTCATTGTGCTGTGTCTGCGACCCGAAGCGCTGCTGGGGCCGGGGTTTCAGATGTCTTTCGCGGCCACGACGGCCCTTGTGGCGGTCTTCGGCTGGGTGCGGGATGCCAAAATCTCAACCGGGCCGAAGTGGGCAGCTCCAGTGGTCGGGGTGCTTATGTCATCCGGCATCGCGGGGCTTGCCACAGCACCGATCGGGGCTGCGCATTTCAACGCTCTGGCGCATTACGGGTTGCTGGCTAACCTTCTGTCGGTGCCGGTAATGGGGGCTGTTGTCGTGCCCGCGTCGGTGGTGGCGGCGATCCTTGCACCTTTCGGTCTGGACTGGATCGGGTTGTGGCTGATGGGGGCGGGACTGCAATGGATCCTCAGCGTGGGCACCTTTGTCGCCGGGCTTGACGGGGCGCGCTCCTTTGTTCCCGGTCCCGGAGCGGCGGTGCTGCCGATGATGGCGCTGGGATCGCTTTTTGTGATCCTGTGGCGGGGACGGTTGCGCACGGCAGGGTTTGTGCCGGTGCTGGCCGCTTTTCTGCTGTGGTTTCAGGCGGACCGCCCGCTGGGGCTGATTGCGGAAAACGGCGCGCTCGTGGGTCTGATGACAAATGAGGGCCGCGCGCTCAGTAAACCGAAAGGAGCCGGTTTCGTCGCCCGGAACTGGCTGGAAAACGACGGCGCGCCGGCGGATCAGGAGGTTGCCGCCGCGCGCTGGCCGGCAGGGGGCGGGCAGTTGCCTGGGGGGATTTCACTGGTGCATCTGTCGGGCAAAAAGGCGGTTGCAGCCTTCAGCGGGTGCGCACCGGACGAGGTGGTTGTGGCCAGTCTGGACACATCTCTCAAAGAGACGGGATGCACCGTCTTTGACCCCGCGTATCTGCAAAGCACCGGCGCAGTGGCAATTCACGAAACACGCGACGGGCTGAAGTTTATCTCCGTGCGCGATCTGACAGGGTCCCGTCTCTGGACACACTGGAAAGACGAGCGCGGCTGAGACCGCGCCCGGCAGGCTTCAGTACGTGCGGATCAGACCGACCAGTTTGCCCTGCACTTTGACTTTGTCTTCGGTGAAAATGCGGGTCTGATAGGCCGGGTTGGCAGCCTCAAGAGCGACACGGTCGCCGTCCCGCTTAAACCGTTTCAGCGTGGCTTCATGATCTTCCACAAGTGCCACGACGATATCGCCGTTCTGTGCCACGCTGGTCTCACGGATCACCACAACGTCGCCGTTGTTGATGCCGGCCTCGATCATCGAATCCCCCTGCACCTCAAGCGCATAGTGGTTGCCCTGGCCGCTGAGCATCTGTCCGGGCACAGCGACGCTGGCCGACTGTTCGCTGATTGCCTCGATCGGTACACCTGCAGCAATCCGGCCCATCAGCGGCAATGCCTGCGCCGCGACTCCGCTGACCGCCTGCGCGCCGGCGGGCATCGGACCATCGGGTCGGTCGCCTTCGATCACGCGCGGGGTGAACCCGTGCTGCGGCGCACCGCCAAGGCTTTCGGGCAGCTTCACAATTTCGATGGCACGGGCACGGTGGGCGAGGCGGCGGATAAAGCCGCGTTCTTCCAGCGCCGTAATCAGACGGTGGATGCCCGATTTGGAGCGCAGATCCAGCGCTTCCTTCATTTCGTCAAAGCTGGGCGGAACACCGTCCCGCTGCAACCGTTTGTTGATGAAATCCAGCAAATCCAACTGCTTCTTCGTGAGCATGTCCTGTCCCTTCGCCACAGTGATGTGCGTTTGTTCTAGTCTTGTTCACGTTTTGTGTCAACCGCCCGTCAGATCGGGATGTAGCAGACCATCTCTCCGGCGACCCGCGCGGGATCATGGGGCGGGCGCACCAGCAGGGCGTCGGCACCGGCCAGGACGGTGAGCAGGGAACTGTCCTGCCGGTCGAAGGGCGTGATGCCGTCCTCACCGAGGCGGGCGCGCATATAATGCTCGCGCGGGCCGTTCCCGGGCATGGCCACGGCAAGTGGTGCAGCAGCAAGCCGTGCAGCTTCCATTGGCAGGCCCTGCATGGCCCGCACGAAGGGAGCGACAAAAACTGTGCCACAGACAAGCGCCGAGACCGGATTACCGGGCAGCCCGATCATCGGCACTCCGCCGAGCCGTCCCGCCATCAGGGGCTTGCCGGGACGCATCGCGACTTTGTAAAAGGATTGTTCCATGCCCAGACCCGCTGCCACCCCGGCCACCAGATCATGATCCCCGACTGAGGCACCACCGATGGTGATGATCAGATCGGCCGTGCCGGCGAGTGTCAGCGCTGCGCGCAGAGAAGGCTCATTATCACGTGCGATGGGCAACAGCCGCGGCTGCGCGCCAAGGGCGGCCAGCTGCGCGGCAAGCCCGAAGGTGTTGGAGGCGATGATCTGATCCGGTCCAGGTGTTTCGCCGGGCATCACAAGTTCATCACCGGTGGCGAGAATGGCAACCGATGGCGCCTGTGCTACGGGCACGCGCGCGATGTTCATTGCAGCCAGCAGGGCGATATCTGCGGGGTTCAGCCGTCGCGGGGCGGCCACCTTGTCACCGGCGCTGAAATCACCGCCGGCAGGGCGGATGTTGTCCTTGCCGCCGATGTCGCGCCCGAGCGTGATGAGATCACCGCGCCGGGTGACATCCTCCTGGATCACGACGAAATCGGCACCCTCCGGGACGGGCGCACCGGTGAAAATGCGGGTGCACTGACCGGGGCCGACAGTGCCGTCAAAGCGGTGCCCCGCCGCCGCCTCGCCGATCACCTTGAACATCGCATCCGGTTCGACCTCAGCCCGACGCAGCGCATAGCCGTCCATCGATGAGGCGGGAAAGGGCGGTTGTGTCCGCGCGGCAGTGACATCGCGCGACAGCACCCGGCCGGCGGCGTCGCGCAGTGCGACCTCTTCGGTCTCAGGCTCCGGCACCAGGGCAAAGAGCTGCGCAAGCGCCTCGGCGACCGAAATCATGACGCCTGATACCGGCCCGACTTGCCGCCGTCCTTCAGCACCACGCGGGTGCCGCCGATCTCCATGCCTTTATCGACGGCCTTGGCCATGTCATAGACCGTCAGCGCCGCGACCGAGGCCGCGGTCAGCGCTTCCATCTCGACGCCGGTCTGGCCGGTCGTTTTCACGGTGGCCTCAATACGGTAGCCGGGCAGGTCCGGATCAGGGGTCAGCTCCACCGCAACTCTGGTGACAGGCAGCGGATGGCAGAGCGGAATAAGATCGGGCGTGCGCTTGGCAGCCATGATCCCGGCCAGTCGTGCAACGCCCAGAACATCGCCCTTTTTGGCGCGGCCTTCCTGAATGATATCAAAGGTTTCCGGTAGCATCCTGATGTGACTTTCGGCCACAGCGATGCGACTGGTCACGGGCTTATCGCCCACATCGACCATATGTGCCGCGCCCCTGCTGTCGAAATGGGTGAGCTTTCCTGACATGCTACATCCCGCCGGCGGTTGCCGGATTGGCGAGCAGTGTGCGGGTGGCCGCTTCCACATCATCATAGCGCATCAGGCTTTCGCCGATCAGAAAGACGCGGGCGCCATAGCGGGCCATATCGGCCAGATCCTCAGGGGTGCTGAGACCGGATTCCGTGACGATCAGGCGGTCGGCAGGCACATCGCGCGAAAGCTTACGCGTGGTGTCGAGCGAGGTTTCAAACGTTTTCAGATCACGATTATTGATCCCGATCATGCGGCTTTTCAGCTGGCTCGCCCGCGCCAGTTCTTCGGCGTTATGTACCTCAAGGAGCGCATCCATGCCCCATCCGGCGGCCGCCTCTTCCAGCTCTTCGGCCTGGGCGTCCGATACGGAGGCCATGATGATCAGGATGCAGTCAGCCCCGAGCGCGCGGGCCTCGGCCACCTGATAGGTGTCATACATGAAATCTTTGCGCAGAACCGGCAGGTCACAGGCGGCGCGTACGGCCACGAGATAGTCTTTGGATCCCTGAAAGCTCGGCTCATCCGTCAGCACCGACAGACAGGTCGCACCACCGTCCGCATAGGCTCTTGCAATCGCCGCGGGGTCGAAATCAGCGCGGATCAACCCTCTGGAAGGGCTGGCTTTTTTCACTTCAGCGATCAGACCATAGGCTTTGATTGATTCCTGATGCAGCGTTTCCGCAAAGGGCCGGACCTTGGGTGCGGCGCGGGCTTCTGCCTCGACCGCCTCAAGTGGCTTTGCAGCCTTATCGGCGGCTACTTCTTCGAGCTTATAGGCTTTGATTTTATCAAGGATTGTTTCAGTCATGGGGCCTCCGGCGCATCGGCCCAGTTTATGGACCGATGACCGCGTTCCTGCAACCATGCATTGGTCCGGCTGAAGGGACGGGAGCCGAAAAATCCACGCCGGGCGGAAAGCGGCGAGGGATGCGCCGTTGTAATTTTGAGATGCATCTCCGGATCCACAGCGGCGGCGGCCTTATGCGCGGCGGCCCCCCACAAAAGCCAGGCGCGGGGTGTGCCCGCCAGACGGTCGAGCACCTGAGCGGTCAGCACCTGCCAGCCGAGGCGGGCATGACCACCGGCATCACCGGCCGGAACGGTCAGACAGGTGTTCAGGAGCAGTACCCCCTGATCGGCCCAGAACCGCAGATCCCCGGTCACCGGATGTGCGCCGGTATCAGCTTCAAGCTCTTTGAAAATGTTGCCCAGCGACCGGGGCAGAGGCGACACGCCCGGCTCTGTGGAAAAGGCAAATCCGTGCGCATGTCCGGGTGTGGGGTAGGGATCCTGCCCGAGGATCACAACGCGCACATCATCGGGTGGGGTGCGTTCCAGTGCTGCAAAAATCCGGTGCTGCGGGGGCAGGATCTGCCGCGTCTCAGCGGTCAGCTCTGCCTCGATCCCGGGCAGGGTGTCGCGGAAAAACGGCAGGTCTGCCCAGGCCCCTGGCGGATGCAGGTTCACGCGCCCTGCGTGATCCGCGCGACAGCCGCGATTTTCTCAGCCGCCGCACCGCTGTCGATCGAGGTCCGGGCCATTTCGACGCCTTCCTTCAGATCGCCGGCGGCATCAGCGACCACGAGGGCCGCCGCGGCATTCAGCAGAACCGCATCCCGATAGGCGGAGGCTTCACCGTCCAGCAGCGCTTTGAAGTCGCGCGCATTTTCCTCAGGTGTGCCGCCGACGATCGCCTCGAAAGGATGCACCGGCAGGCCCGCGTCATCGGGGTGGATCTCCATATCCGTAACGGTGCCGTCGGGACCGAGGGCTGACACCCAGCTCACCCCTGTTATCGTCAGCTCATCGGTACCGTCAGAGCCATGCACCAGCCAGGCCTTTTCCGAACCCAGTGCGCCGAGTGTTTCGGCCATGGGCCGGATCAGATCGCGCGAAAAAGCACCGGTGAGCTGGCGTCTGACGCCCGCGGGGTTGGTCAGGGGGCCGAGAATATTAAAGATTGTGCGGGTGCCGAGCTCTGCGCGCGTGGGCATCACATGGGCAATTGCCGGGTGATGCATTGGTGCCATCATAAAGCCAATGCCCGCCTCTTTCAGCGCTTTTTCAACGATTTTGGGGCCGACCATCACATTGAGCCCCATCTGCGTCAGCGCATCTGCTGCTCCGGATTTCGACGAGAGGTTCCGGTTGCCGTGCTTGGCCACCACCACACCCGCGCCTGCAACCACAAACGCTGTGGCGGTCGAGATGTTCAGTGTGCCCTTGCCATCCCCACCGGTGCCGACGATGTCCATCGCCCCGTCGGGTGCCCGGACCGCGTTACACTTGCTGCGCATGACAGCGGCGGCGGCGGCATATTCCTCTACCGTTTCGCCGCGGGTGCGCAGCGCCATCAGCAACCCGCCGATCT
The DNA here is from genome assembly GCF_012932215.1 of Roseobacter ponti. Classification (GTDB taxonomy): domain Bacteria; phylum Pseudomonadota; class Alphaproteobacteria; order Rhodobacterales; family Rhodobacteraceae; genus Roseobacter; species Roseobacter ponti. The sequence goes on from NZ_CP048788.1 coordinate 1,457,192, forward strand.
GGCTCGGTGTCGCTTCGCCGTCAAAGAGAATGCCAAAGGCTTCTTCGGCTTCGGCGCGCGACAGAGCACGGTCCGCTGCGGCACCAATCAGCGGTTTCAGGGCGTCACTCATGCGGGCACCTGCATTTCACTGATGAAGTTCTTCAGCAGGGCGTGGCCGTGCTCGGAGCGGATCGATTCCGGATGAAACTGCACGCCATGGATCGGCAGGTCGCGGTGTTGCAGCCCCATGATGGTCCCGTCTTCCAGATCCGCGGTGATGCGCAGCGTGTCTGGCAGGGTCTCGCGTTCGACGATCAGCGAGTGATAGCGGGTGGCCTCGAACGGTGTTGGCAGGCCGGCAAAAAGCCCGCTGCTGTCGTGGCGGATATGGCCCGTTTTGCCGTGTACGATATCTTTTGCGCGTACCACGCGCCCGCCGAATGCCTGACCGATTGTCTGGTGACCAAGGCAGACACCCATCAGCGGTGTGCGGGTTTCCGCCGCTGCCTGCGTCAGGGCAAGGCAGATCCCCGCCTGATCAGGGTCGCAGGGCCCGGGCGACAGCAGAATGCCCGAGGGGCGCATCGCCATGGCTTCCTGCACATCCAGGGCGTCGTTTCGCCGGATAACAACATCTGCCCCGAGGCTGCCCAGATAGTGGACGAGGTTGTAGGTAAAACTGTCGTAGTTGTCGATCAGCAGCAACATGTTCAAAACTTTGCAATCAGGGCTGGAGACTGGGCCCCCGGGCGCGGTATAGTTCGTGCGTACTTGTTCAGGGTTGGCAGGCTGCGTCAAGAGGCGGCACCGGTCCTGTGCAGAGCGGCAGCCTTGCAGGGCGGTCCGGGCACAGGGGTGCGTCAGGACCGGAGGCTGCACCAGTGAGACATATAACGCGAGGGTGGGCAGACCGTGGCAAAAGGATTTATCAAAGGCGCACTCTGGGGCAGTTGTGTCAGCCTCAGCGCAGTCGTGCTGGTGTCGGTGTTCAGCAGCGGGCTGCCCCGGCCGCCGGCAGATCCGGCCGGCACGGCACAGACGCCGCCTGGTTCAACGCCGCCCGCAACAGCACCCGCTGAAACACGCGACACCGCAGCAGCGCAGCCGGACGCGACATCCGTCCCTGAACAAAGCACAACCAGTAAGGGTGCCGGTGCGGATAGGACCACCCTGGCCGCCGCAGGAGCGCCGGACACGCTCGACGGGTTGCGCGAAAGCGATATGACACCGGCGGCTGTGCCGGATGCGGGCTCCGCTGCGGCGGTACTGCAGCAGGATGCAGCCAGCACAACGGGCACGGCACCCGCTGCACCCCGGACCGATGCACCGGTCGCAGGCGCGGGGCAGACTGCTGCTCTGACGACGCCCTCGACAGAGCCTGCCGTGACAGTCTCGACCAGCTCCGCCGCACAACCGGCAGAGGCGCCGGAGGCTCCGTCAGAGACAACTGCCGCAGCGCCGGTGGTGCAGACGGATATTGCGGCCCTCGCACCCCCCGTCGACCCCGCAGAACCCCGGTCCGCGCCTGAACCGGATGAGGGTTCAATCTCGAACCTTCCGATGCAGCCGCCGGCGCCTGACCTTCCGTCAGAACGCACCGCCTTTACCGAAGCGGCACCCGATACGATTGCGGCTGCCGATCCGGCGCAGCCACAGCCCCCGGCGGTTCTCGCCTCAGGCACCGCCTTTGACGACAGCACCCGCCCTGTCAGCGATGATGCCGGGCCCGAGGTTGCAGAGATTACCGCAATGGCGCCGGCGACCGTGCAGCCGGACAGCGACGGGGGCACCGCAGCGCAGGTTTACGCCAGCACCGATACCGCGCCGGCCAGCGTACCCGAAGCCCAGGTCGCCGTGACACCTGAACCGGAAGCCGGAACTCCCACCCGGGAGCCCGACGCGACTGGTCCGGAACCGGAAGAAGCAGGGCCGGAAAGCCGGACCGCCGTGCGCCGGCCCGATCCGGTGACACGTGATGTGGCAGAGGATATTGCCGATACCTCCTCGCAGAGTGCGCCGCCTGCACAGACGGCTGAGCCCGCTCCGGTGGTGAGTGCTCAGAATTCTCTGGAGGGCAGCTTTGCAGACAGGACAGACGGGGTGACCACAAACCGGCTGCCCAGTCTGGGCGATGATGAACCCGAAGCAGAAGTCGCGCCGGCCGACCCGCAGGCTTCCGGCGCTGCAGATGTGTCGGATGCGGCCGGTGACCCCTCCGCGTCGGTGTCCCCGCTGGAGCAGTTCGCGCGGCCCGCAGAGAACCCTGAAGGCAAGCCGGTCATGTCGATTGTTCTGATGGACGACGGTGTTGACCTTGCCGCTGCTGCCATCGGGCTGCCTGCGCTGCGCCGCTTTCCACATCCGGTGACATTCGCTGTCGAGGCGAGCCTGCCGGACGCCGCCAGCCGTGCCGGGGCCTACCGCAACGAGGGCTTTGAGGTGCTTGCGATGATCAATCTGCCTGAAGGCGCTTCTGCGACCGACGCCGAGGTTTCGGTCGCAGCTGCGCTTGCCGCTGTTCCCGAAGCGGTTGGCGTGCTGGAGGGTCCGGGCACCGGGGTGACAACAACGCCTGACGCAGCGCGCCAGGTCTCTGAGATCCTCGCGGCGAGCGGGCACGGACTGGTGACGCAGAACCGCGGGCTCAATACCGCGCAGAAGCTCGCAGCGCGTGCCGGCGTGCCGTCGGCTGTGGTTTTCAGGGATTTTGACAGCGAGGGACAATCACCTGTGGTGATCCGGCGGTTTCTTGATCAGGCCGCGTTTCGTGCAGGCCAGGAGGGCGGCATCGTGATGCTGGGCCGGCTGCGCGAGGATACTGTTTCGGCTCTTCTCGTCTGGGCCCTGCAGGACCGCGCGGACAGAGTTGCGATGGTGCCGGTGAGCGGCGCTCTTTCGGTATCGGAGTAACGGCCGGCCATCAGGCCCGCCGCCCGGCAGTCTCCTCATGACAGTTCAGAGCCCATGCGTGAAAATCAACAGCGCGCATTGGTTTGCCGATCAGATACCCCTGCACGGTGTCGCAGCCCATGCCGGCCACGAGTTCAAGCTGTTCTTCGGTTTCGATCCCTTCTGCCACCACGGTCATGCCGAGGCTTCGCGACATCGTGACGAGGGCTGAGATGATGCTTTCCGCGCGCGGCTGCGGGACCGGCGAGATCAGTGACTGATCCAGTTTGATGCCGCTCAGCGTGAGCTGCGAGAGCGTGGACATCGACGCATATCCGGTGCCGAAGTCATCCAGCGAAACGGCAATACCCGCGTCTGCAATGCGCGCGATGGTGCGGGCGGCCATATCATCTTCGCTTTCGATCAGCGTGCTTTCAAGAACCTCGACCACAAGGTCCTGCGGCGAGAGATGCCGGCTGCTGATTTCCTGTATCAGGCGTTCGGGCAGATGCGGATCATGCAGGGTCGCAGGGGAGGCATTGACCGATATCTTTGGCAGATCGATGCCCGCAGCGCGCAGGTCTTCGAGCTGATCCAGGCCTTTGCTGAGCATCATCATATCAATGGCGCGCAGCAGCCCCGCCTGTTCAGCCGCTGCAAGAAAAATGGCCGGCGGCACGATCCCGCGCGTCGGGTGGTTCCAGCGCACCAGGACCTCGCATCCCGCAAGCCGCAGGGTACCGGCACAGACCTGTGGCTGCATCCAGGCCTCAAACTCGTCGCGGTCAATGGCGGTTCCGATCTCTGAGAAGAGCGCATGACGGGTCTCAATATCGGCGCGCAGCTCGTTGGAGTATTCGTGCGCGCGCCCGCGCCCGGTCCGTTTTGCCTCATAAAGCGCCAGATCACTTTCGATCAGCAGCTGGTCCGGGGTCGCGGTTGAGGACCCCGCGAGCGTGTAGCCTGCTGAGGCGCCGGTACGACAGGTCCTGCCTTCAAACACAAAAGGTTCAGAGAGTGCGTTCACGATCCTGCGCGCCAGAGCTTCGATGGCCTGAACGGAGGCGGGTTCGGTAACCACAACCACAAACTCATCGCCGCCGATGCGCCCGACCAGATCTCCGGGCGATGTCTCACGGCGCAGCAGAGTGGCTGTCTTTTTCAGCAGCGCATCACCGGCAGCATGGCCAAACCGGTCGTTTACCGATTTGAAACGGTCCAGATCGATTTTGAGAACGCCCAGCGTAATATCCGCCTTCGTATGTGCTGCTGGCAGCTGACTGAGAAATTCATTGATGGCCCGGCGGTTGGCCAGTCCGGTGAGCGTGTCGTGGTTGGCAGCATGGGCGAGGGTGCGCCGCGCGCTCATCAGTTCGGAATTGCGCGCGCGCAGCGCGTCATAGGATCCGGAGAGCTGTTTTTTGCGCCGTTCCAGCCGCGAAATTGCCCGCGTTACAGAAATCTGGGCGGGCAGAAAAATCAGCGCGGCCTCCAGCACGAATATGAGCACGGCGATGTAGAACGTGGTGTGCTGGATGTGCAGTAACTGGCGGCTTTGTGCTTTGGAGTGGTTTTCGAGCAGCGTTACGGCCTCGTTGAGCCTGCCGAGAAGGTCATATTCGCCCCAGACCGTGAGCTGGTCCCGGATGTTGATACGCTCCACGCCCTGAGCGCCCGGGTAATATGCGGCCATCGCAGCATAGCGTCTGGTGAACATATCGAGCGGGATCGGTTCGGCATCGTGATAAAGTGTTACCAGCGCGTCCGGCAGACCGGGTCGGTTGACCAGCAACTCGTGGGCCTGCTCAAACTCCGCCACAGTTTTTTCCAGTCCGGCCATAGCGGCACCGCTGCTGCTGTTGTGCAGGTCGCTGACATAAAACAGAATGCGCTGGCTCAGCATGCGTTGCCGTCCGGCAATATTGATCAGCTCTGCGTATCCGTCGGTGGCGCGTATCGACATCAGCGAGGTCACATGCGATGCGCTCATCAGACCGCCGATCAGCAAAAAGGCCAGCAGGTATCGTTTCCACAGCGACTGTGGTCTGACCAGGCAGACGTGGCGCGCCACAACCTGCCGTATCCATTTTCCCGGCCATCTCACTGGTTTCATTCCGGAGCTCCGCACTGACATGCACCCTGCGGCGCCGGGTCAATGTGCCTCACGGAAGTTGATGAAGCGTCGCGAAAGGAGCAAAACCTGCCCGGAAAATACCGTCAATTTGAGATTAACCCGCCCGTTTAGCAGAGGCTCAGATGATCTCGTCCTCGTCAAAGAGCGGATCACTTTCAAGCTGTGCCGCAAGGCCCCCGACGGTGTCGCCTGAGGCTTCGGGGCTGAGTGCCGCCAGATGAAAAACCGCGTCGCCTTCGTTGACGACGGGCAGAATGGCCCGACCGATCAGGATGCCCGGCGCCGGCGAAAGAAGGTCGGTTTCAACCTCGCCGAAAGGGTCAGACACGGTGGCCAGCACATCGCCTTTTTCCACGGTTTCGCCCTCGGCGCGGAAGGTTCGCAAAAGACCGCCCGCCGGCGCCCGCAGCCAGCTTGAGGATTTGCAGATATAGGGCCGCTCTTTGGCTTTTGCGATGCCGCGTGCCGGCAGCATATCGACGCTTCGCATCACGCGCAGAATGCCCGCAACCCCTGCGCGCACGGCCATTTCGTCAAAGCGCAGGCCTTCACCGGCTTCATAGAGCAGCACGGGCGTGCCCCGCGCCGCGGCCTCGCCCCGCAAAGATCCGTCGCGCAGCGGTGAGGTCAGCACGACCGGCGCGCCAAAGGCCATTGCCATCGCCCGCGTGGTATCGTCGCCAGGCGACAGGCGGATCTGTGGCAGGTTGGTGCGGTGAATGGCCGCTGAGTGCAGATCGATGCCGAAATCACAGCGCAGCACCACTTCCTGCAGAAAGATATGTGCCAGACGCGAGCCCAGCGAGCCGCCCGGGTGGCCCGGAAAGCAGCGGTTGAGATCCCGCCGGTCGGGCAGATAGCGCGATCGGTTGAGAAAGCCGAAGGAGTTTACAACCGGGACCACCAGCAGCGTACCACGCAGAGACGCAAGCTGCGGTGCGCGCAGCAGACGGCGCACGATCTCGACGCCGATCACCTCATCGCCGTGAACTGCCGCCGAGACGAACATCGTGGGGCCGGCGCGTTTGCCGTGATGGACCTGCACCGAAAGATGGACCGGCGTATGATCGGGCAGGATCGAGACCGGCAGATTTACTGTGCCGCTTTTCCCCGGTGCGAAACGCTCACCGGCAATCTCAAAGGGCGCGCGGGCCATGGCTCAGCCGTTACCTTCGCCTGAGAACCGCGCGGCATCGGCTGCCGCGCGCCGGATCGCGTTGGATTTGTGCACCGTTTCCTGGTACTCGGCCTCCGGGTCGCTGTCATAGACAACGCCGCCGCCGGCCTGGATGTAGAGTCTGCTGTCCTGCACCACCGCCGTGCGCAGCGCGATGCACATATCCATATCGCCTCCCGCACTGAAGTAGCCGACACCGCCGCCATAAACGCCGCGCTTTTCAGGCTCCAGCTCGTCAATGATTTCCATCGCGCGCACCTTGGGCGCACCGGAGACAGTGCCCGCCGGCATGCCCGCGAAAAAGGCGTCGAGCGCGTCTTTATCCTCGTGCAGCTCGCCCACCACGTTGGAGACGATGTGCATCACATGGCTGTAGCGTTCTACAATAAACTCTTCGGTCGGGTGCACGGTGCCGATCCTGGCCACGCGCCCCACATCGTTGCGGCCCAGATCAAGCAGCATCAGATGCTCGGCCAGTTCCTTTTTGTCGGCCAGCAGATCGGCCTCAAGCGCATTGTCCTCGGCGGGGGTGGCCCCGCGCGGACGCGTGCCGGCAATGGGGCGGATCGTGACCTCGCGGCCAAAGACCCGCACAAGAATTTCCGGGCTGGCGCCGATGACCTGAAAGCCGCCGAAGTTGAAATAGAACATGAAAGGCGAGGGGTTTGTGCGCCGCAGTGAGCGATAAAGCGCAAAGGGGTCCTGGGCGAAATCCTGGGTCCAGCGCTGTGCGGGCACGACCTGGAAAATGTCGCCGGCAATGATATAGTCGCGGGCCTTTTCGACGGCGGCCTTGTAGCCCTCATGGGTGAAATTGCTGACCGGCTCGCCGGGTGCCGCGGCCTCGCCCAGATCGCGCGTCGCAGAGGGCATCGCGCGTTCAAGATCGCGTACCGCGTCCATCACCCGTTCCGCCGCCTGAGCATAGGCCGCGCGTGCCGTCTGGCCGTCGGAGACCCAGGCGGGAGAGACCACTGTGACCTCGCCCTTTACCCCGTCAAGAACGGCGACCACCGAGGGGCGGAGCATGACCGCATCGGGCAGGCCCAGCGGGTCGGGGTTCACATCCGGCAGATGCTCGATCAGCCGCACCATGTCATAGCCCAGATAGCCGAAAAGCCCGGCGGCGGCCTGGGGCAGATCTTCGGGCAGATCAATCCGGCTTTCAGCGATCAGCGACCGCAGCGCGTCCAGCGGATTGCCCTCCATCGGCGTGAAAGCATCGCTGTCATACCGCGCCGCGCGGTTGACCTCACTCTGCTCACCCCGGCAGCGCCAGATCAGATCGGGTTTCATGCCGATGATCGAATAGCGCCCGCGCACTTCGCCGCCGGTGACTGATTCCAGAACAAAGGCGTCCTTTTGTGCGCCGGTGAGGCGCAGCATCAGCGAAACGGGCGTGTCGAGATCAGCAGCCAGACGGGTCCAGACGATCTGGTTCCGTCCGGCGGCGTATTCCGCCTCGAAGGCTGCAAAATCAGGGGTCAGCGCCATGGCAGATCAGGGGAAGTTGACGTGCACGGCCTGCAGCGCCTGCTGGTTGATCTGCGGGTCGGCGCGACGGGTTACATCGCCACGGTAGATGTCAAAAATATCCTCGGCCAGCGCCTGACCCGCCTGTGCGCGGATCTGTTCGCGCAACGCGTCGGTTTCTGCGCCGTCTTCAGGGCCTGCGGTGCTGTCCAGCCGGACGATGACCACGCCGCCCTCGGCGTCGAGGGTGCGCACCTCGCCTTCCTGCATCTCAAAGACGGTGTTCATGAAGCCCGCAGGCGTGCCGCCGACATAGTCGCTGCGCAGCAGGTTTTCTTCACGCACCGCATCAAAGCCGAGCTCCGAAAAGTCAGTGCCCTCTTTGAGCTGTGGCAGGGCAGCTTCGATCTCGATATTGAGCAGACGCGCCGTTTCGGCGGCGCGCCAGTGCGCGGCGACCGCTGCGCGCGCGTCTTCAAAGGGAGCAGGGCGCGGTGGCAGAACCTCATTGAGGCGCAGCGCAAAAAGCCCGCCGTCATCCAGTTGTCCGATTTCCGGGAAATCCTCGGGGGTGACCGCACGGGCGGCCTCGCGGAAGGCCTCATAGCCTGCGATATCCTCGTCGCTTTCTTCGGTCCAGTCGATCTCGTTCAGTACCATATCGGTATCTGTGGCAAGCTCTTCGAGCGTGGCACCGCCCGCGAGCATATCGTCAAAGCTCTGAGCCTGCACATCCACCAGCCGCTGGGCACGGTCATTCACGAGCATCGGGCGCAGCATTTCCTGCGCTTCCTCAAAGGAGGTTTCAAGCGGGGGCAGCACACCGTTCACCCGGAAGAGCGCTGATCCGAGCGGGCTTGGCAGCGGTCCGGCCACTGCGCCGACTTCTGCGGCGAATACTGCCTCGCCCGCGTCGCCAAGCTCATCCCGGGCCACATCTCCCAGATCAACGTCCTGCAGGGTCAGGCCGCGCTCTTCGACCAGATCCTCGAAGGTCGCCCCTGTCTCAAGGCTGGCCAGTGCAGCGGCGGCGGCCTCTTCGTCGAGAAACGCCAGGCGTTCCACCAGACGGCGTTCGGGCTGGTTGAACTCTTCGCTGCGCGCGTCATAAAGCTCACGCAGAGCGCTTTCTTCGATCTCCACCTCATCGATCAGCATATCGGGTGTCAGCAGGGCATAGGTAATGCGCCGGGTCTCCGGCAGGGTAAAAACGTCGGTGTTGTCGTCATAATGCGCGCGCAGGGTCGCCTCATCGGGCGCGGGCACGGGCTCTGCAAGATCGCCTTCACCCAGCAGTGTCCAGGTAAAGCTCGCACGGGCGCCGACATAATTTATCAGTGTATCGACATAGGTATCGGGCATGGCCACGCCACTGAGGACAGCGCCCTGCAGCAGCGTGCGCGCAACCTCTTCGCGCAGCTGTTCTTCAAATTCAGCCTCAGAAAGGCCGCTCTGTTCCAGCGCAAAACGGTAGCCTTCGCGATCAAAGGTGCCGTCGAGACCCCGGAAGGCGGGGATGTCGAGGATCCGGTCACGCAGATTTTCGTCGCCGATCGACAGGCCCATTTCGGTGGCTTCGTGATCCAGCGCGCGGTCTTCGACGATGCGCTGCAGCACCGCGCGGTCGAGGCCGATCTCGCGGGCGCGCGCGAAAGGAAGCGTCTGGCCGGTCTGTTGCTCAAAGGAACGGATTTCCTGCTGGAGGGCCCGGAAATAGCTGTCCACCGGCACCGGCTTGTCCCCGACCGTGCCGATTGTGCGGATGTTGCCGGAAAGGTTGGTGGCACCGAACCCGGCAAGGCCCAGGATCAGGAGACCCATCAGGATCCACATTGCCGTTTTCGAGATGCTTTTGCCGGCTGCCATAGTCGTCCCCGTCACAGAGTTTCACGCATGCCGCACTGTCTATGCGCAGGCGGACCGGGGAGCAAGGGGCAGCGGGCCTCAGCCGGTAAAGGCGCGCAGCCGGTCAAAGAGTTCCGCGATGCCGGCGGCATCCAGATTGGCGAAAGCGATGCGCAGCTGAGAGGCGCCGGCGGGGTCATCTGTGGGGCAGAACATTGTGCCGGGCAGGCACAGGATGCCCTGATCGCGCACCAGCTGTGGTGCCAGATCCGCCGAGCTGACCGCAAAGGGATGGGCGACATAGGCAAAATAAGCACCGAGCCCCAGGAGGCTCCAGCCGGCTTTTTCCAGTGCCGGGAAGCCCGCTTCAATCGCGGCGCGGCGGGCCAGGATCTCATCGCGTTCGCCGGCCAGCCACTGGTCCAGGCTCTGCATCCCCCGGAGTGCCGCGTACTGGCCGATCTGCCCGGGGCAGATTGCAACCGTGTCGAGGAATTTTTCGACCTCCGAGAGGCGCGCGGGGCTGGTGACGAGCGCGCCCACCCGGTGACCGGTCAGACGGTATGCTTTGGAGAAGGAATAGAGGTGAATGAGCGTGTCGTCCCAGCCGGCGTCCTCAAAGAGGCTGTGCGGTGCGCCGGGTGCCGCATGAAAATCGCGGTAGGTTTCATCCAGAATCAGGGCGATGCCGCGGGCGCGCGCGAGATCGAAAAAGGCGCGCAGCAGATCGTCGGGGTATTCCACGCCCGCCGGGTTGTTGGGCGAGACAAGAGCGATGGCCCGGGTGCGGTCGGTGATCAGGGCAGCGGCCTGATCCGCCACGGGGCGCAGATCGGCACCGGTCTGCAGTGGCACGGTTTTCACGCCCGCCATATCGAGCCACATTTTGTGATTAAAGTACCACGGCACGGGCACGATGACCTCGTCGCCCTCGCCGCACAGGGTAGAGATGGCCGCGGCAAAGGCCTGGTTGCAGCCTGAGGTGATGGCCACCTGGTTCGTGTGTACCGCGCCGCCGTAGATCTGCGAGGTGCGCCCGGCCAGGGCCTCGCGCAGCGCGGGCATGCCGAGCACCGGGCCATAGAGGTGCGCGTCATCGCGGTTGAGGGCGGCCTCGGCCATGGCTTCGCGCAGGGTGCGCGGGGGCGGGTCGACCGGGGCGGCCTGGCTCACGTTGATGAGCGGGCGGTCAGGCGGAAAGGTGACGCCGTCGAGCCAGCGCCGCGCCTCCATCACGGGCGGTCGGAAGGTGCTGGCGGTGCGGGTCAGGGGCATGGTGAGAAACTTCCTGTCAGCGCGGGGGGCAGGGGCGGGAGCCTCCGGCGGGGATATTTTTAAGCCAGAGAAATACTGTGGTGTCAGTCGGTGCCCCGGTAGGGCTCGACGTATTGCAGCGCCATGTCCCAGGGGAAGAAGATCCAGGTGTCCTGGCTGACTTCGGTGATGAAGGTATCGACCTGGGGGCGGCCTTTGGGTTTGGCATAGACAGTGGCGAAATGCGCGTTCGGGTACATCTCTCGTACGACTTCAAGGGTTTTGCCGCTGTCCACCAGATCATCGATGATCAGGATGCCGGTGCCGTCGCCCATCAGCTGAGCGTCCGGGGCTTTGAGCACGCGGGCGTCGGACTGTTGCTGGTGGTCGTAGGATTTGATCGAGATCGTGTCGACGGTGCGGATATCCAGTTCGCGCGCGGCGATCATGGCAGGGGCCATGCCACCGCGGGTGATGGCGACGACAGCGCGCCAGGCGCCGTCATCGGGGCCCTGGCCGTCAAGACGCCAGGCCAGCGCACGGCTGTCGCGGTGGATCTGGTCCCAGCTGATGTGAAAGCCCTTTTCATGGGGCAGGCGGGCAGGGTCTTTGGTGCTCATGGGCTACCTTTCGATAAGCAGTCGCAGGCCGAGGGCGCCGAGCAGCGTGGCGGCGATCCGGTCCAGAAGGGGTTTGGCGCTGAGATAGCCGCGGCGCGCAGATGCGCCGGAGAGCAGCAGCGCAAAGAGCGTGTAAAAGGCGATCTCAAGAAGGAGGTGGTTGGCCACGATGAGCGCAATCTCTCCGGGGGCGAGGCCCTGGGGAAAGACGAGTACGATCACGGCGGCGGCAAAGAGCATGGATTTGGGATTGCCCGCGTTCACCATCAGGCCGGACAGGAAGGCACGCCCGCGCGGCCGGATCGTCTCAGTCAGGGGCGATGTCGCGTGGCGCCACGTCTGAACGGCGATCCAGATGAGATAGAGTGCACCGGCAGTTTTCAGCCCGGTGTAAGCCCAGGGGAAGATGAAAAAGACGCTTTCAAGGCCCACGAGGGCCGCAAGCGTCCAGAGCGAGGCTGCGAGCCCGAGGCCCGCGCCTGTGGCGATCCCGGCGGCACGGCCTGCGCTCACACAGGTTTTGATGAAATACAGCAGCGCCGCCCCGGGGCTCGCGATGGCGGCCGCGAGCACGATGTTGAAGGCAATGAGGCTTTCGGGGCTCACCTGGGGCTCATTCTTTGCTCATATCGGGTGCGTCCACGGCCTTCATGCCGACCACATGATAGCCCGCATCCACATGCAGGTTTTCGCCGGTCGTGCCGGATCCGAGATCAGAGAGCAGAAAAAGGGCCGCTTTGCCGACATCCTCTGTCGTGACATTGCGGCGCAGGGGCGAGTTATATTCGTTCCACTTCATGATATAGCGGAAATCGCCGATGCCTGAGGCCGCCAGCGTCTTGATCGGGCCGGCGGAGATCGCATTGACGCGGATACCGTCCTTGCCGAGATCTTCGGCGAGATACTGCACCGACGCCTCAAGCGCTGCTTTCGCTACGCCCATCACATTATAATGCGGCATGACTTTTTCAGCACCATAATAGGTGAGCGTCAGGCAGGAGCCACCGGGGTTCATCATCTTTTCGGCGCGCTGCACCACGGCGGTAAAGGAATATACCGAAATATCCATCGACATCGCGAAATTGCTGCGGCTGGTGTCAACATAACGGCCGCGCAGTTCGTTTTTGTCGGAAAAGCCGATGGCATGCACGATGAAATCGAGGCTGCCCCATTTTTCTTTCAGCGCGTCGAAAAGCGCATCCATCGAGGCTTCGTCCCCCACGTCGCAGGGCAGGACCGTGTCGCTGCCCAGCTCAGCAGCCAGCGGGCCCACGCGTTTTTTCAGTGCCTCACCCTGGAAGGAAAATGCCAGCTCCGCGCCCGCGTCGGCACAGGCCTTTGCGATCCCCCATGCAATCGACTTGTCATTGGCAAGCCCCATTATCAGACCGCGCTTGCCGGCCAGCAGATCATTTCCCATGGAGCCCTCACAATGTATAATCAGTCGTGCTGCCCCGCTGAATAAGCGATTGCGCATGTACCATCAAGGGACCCCGCGACAGGGGTTGACCTTTGGTGCGTTCCGGCCACCTCTTGGGCACCAGCAGATCCCGGGGAGAGACCGATGGAAAAGAGAACAGGTAAATTTGCGGGCGAAGATCCTTTTGTGCTGTCACGGGCATGGCTGGAAGAGGCTGAAAAGACCGAACCGAACGACCCGAATGCGGTCGCGCTGAGCACTGTTGATCAAGACGGACTGCCCAATGCCCGAATGGTGCTGCTCAAAGAAATCAGTGCCGACGCCTTTGTGTTTTACACAAACTATACCAGTGCCAAAGCGGGCGAGATTGATGCGGCAGGCAAGGCGGCCTTTGTGATGCACTGGAAATCGCTGCGCCGGCAGATCCGGGTGCGCGGCCTCGTAAGCCGGGAAGACGGAGAAAAGGCGGATGAGTATTATGCGACCCGCTCGCTCAAAAGCAGGTTGGGGGCCTGGGCGTCAGACCAGTCAAAACCGCTGTCGTCGCGGGCGGCGCTGATGGCGGAAGTTGCCAGGGTCACCGCACGGCACGGCACCGATCCCGCACGGCCCCCCTTCTGGGGAGGTTACAGGGTTGTACCGCTGGAGATCGAATTCTGGGCGGATGGTGATTTCAGGCTGCATGACCGGTTCGTCTGGCGCCGGGCCTCGGCCGATGCGGGCTGGGAAATCACCCGTCTGAATCCATAAAGTTTCGCAGAGTAAAACAACACGGCGACTCACTCGGTTCACCGCTGCACAGATTCTGTGCGCGAACCGCAGGACCGGGGTCTCGCGGGTATGTAATCGGACATACTACACGCATAAAGGGTATAAAAATTCCTGTCACAATTCTGTGATACTTGCGGAAGGGTGATTCCGTCTGTACCAAGCGGTTTAATTGATCAGCGACGGCATTTACGGTTGATCCGGGAAAGGCATATCGCGCAAGATTATGTTACAGTCTCCGAGTATGGCGGGAATGCACCGAGTGAACGAAACCGCAGACATATCCAGACCCGTATCCGGGATGGTTAAATGGTTCGATCCGGTCAAAGGGTTCGGGTTTGTCGTCGCGGACGCGGGCGGCCCGGATATTCTGCTGCATGTGAACGTGCTGCGCAACTTCGGGCAAAGCTCGGTTGCGGATGGCGCCCGGGTGGAACTGGAAATCCAGCAGACAGACCGCGGTGTTCAGGCAACACAGGTGCTGGCCCTGCAACCGCCGGAGACGAGCGATGCGGTCGGGCTTTCGGATATTGCAGCACTTGATCCGTCCGTCGTGGCCGCCGCGCCGCTTGAGCCTGCAAGGGTGAAATGGTTCGACAAGGGCAAAGGCTTCGGCTTTGCCAATGTCTTTGGACGGCGCGATGACATCTTTCTGCACATGGAGGTTCTGCGCCGTTCCGGGCTGTCGGATCTTGCACCGGGCGAGGCGCTGGCGCTGCGTGTGATCGAAGGCAAGCGCGGCCATATGGCGGCCGAGGTTTTTGCCTGGGAAGCCGCACTGGACCGCGACGACTGATGCGCTTATGCGCGCTTGCGATCTTCTTATTCCTGTTCACCGCTACCGGGCTTGCGGCGCAGTGCCGTGAGGATGCTGTCATGCTCCGTGGCGACTGGGGGGAGGCGCGGTTTGCCGTCGAGATTGCTGATGATGACAGTGAGCGTGCGCAGGGCCTGATGCACCGCCCGTCGATGCCGCTTTCTGCCGGCATGCTCTTTATCTACGAGCGACCGCAGCGGCTGTCGTTCTGGATGCGCAACACGCTTATCCCGCTCGATCTGCTCTTCATCGATCCTCAGGGACAGGTGCAGCACATTCATCACCTTGCCGTTCCGCTGGATGAAACGCCGATCCCCGGCGGTGACGGTCTGACCCATGTGCTCGAGATCAATGGCGGTCTGGCCCGGCGGATGGGCATCACCGAAGGCAGTTTCGTCCGGCACCCGTCATTTGATCAGGGTAATGCTGTCTGGCCCTGTTAGGGCTTTTCAAATCAGACGCGGCGGTCTAAGGAAGCGGCAGTCGGAGCGTGGCGCAGCCTGGTAGCGCACCTGTTTTGGGTACAGGGGGTCGGAGGTTCGAATCCTCTCGCTCCGACCACTTACAAAAATCTCTGAGTGAGTAACGCGGTGCCCCGGGGGGGGCCTGCCGGATTTCCTGCGTCGTCAGAGTGACGCCGCGGGCCGGTCAGGGATCGCGACTCACCGCGGCCGGTCGCCGTATTCCGGAACTTTTATGGCCTGAGGGCTGCCACAACATATTGTGGCTTTGCCTGGACCTTTACGCCAGCCTCGCCATATCTGGTGAGTTGCTTTTCCGCCAGAAGCTTTCCGCGACACAAATATGTAACACTGCGTGAGTAGTGTTAACGGGTGCGCGAATTTTTTTGCGCGACTGCTCTGCCGCGCCGTTCCGGACGGGGGCCCCCTGTGGATTACGCCGGGCGCCGCCTGAGGTCTTTTCCGTAAGCCATCCTATGTATTCAGGAAATCGGCCCGAGTCGGAAACGAGAGCCGACCTGCTTTCCGGCGAACGCTGCCGCAGCGTCACTGATCTGAATCAGGCTATTACGGTGGCTGCTGAAAACAATACCTGCGTCAAGCCTGATTGTTTCGGAAAAAGTACAAAAAATCCGTTGACCGGATAGGGCAATATACGTCAGTTTGTGGAGGCCGACGATCTCGCCACAACATGTAGTGGTTAAACACTCAGGGCGGATCGGCGGGACAGGGGCAACAGACGATCATCAATATCGATCTGATACCGGGAACGGTGGCGCGGGGAACGTGGCCACCGGTGCGGTACATTTTGTCCGGTCCTTTCGGCGGAGGCTGGGATGGCGCCGCAATGACGGTGTGGTTCTGAAGATGAAAAGCTGGATATGAGGCAGCGAAAATGAAAATTGAACGCAGATTTACCAAAGCCGGGCAGGACGCCTACGCCGAGCTGGATTTTATCACCACCGCATCCGAAATCCGCAATCCCGACGGCACCATCGTGTTCCGCCTTGATGACGTGGAAGTGCCGGGCACGTGGAGCCAGGTCGCCAGCGATGTCATCGCGCAGAAGTATTTCCGCAAAGCCGGCGTGCCGACCGCGACACGCAGGGTAAAAGAAAAGGGCGTGCCTGAGTTCCTGTGGCGCTCGGTGCCGGCTGAGGGCGCTTCCATGGGCGGCGAAACATCTTCCAAGCAGGTCTTTGACCGGCTCGCCGGCGCCTGGGCTTACTGGGGCTGGAAGGGTGGCTATTTCACCACCGAAGAAGACGCGCAGGCCTATTACGACGAGATGCGCCACATGCTCGCCAGCCAGCGTGCCGCGCCCAACAGCCCGCAGTGGTTCAACACCGGCCTGCACTGGGCTTACGGCATCGACGGTCCGGCACAGGGTCACCACTATGTCGATTACAAATCCGGCAAGCTCACAAAATCCAAATCCTCCTACGAGCACCCGCAGCCGCATGCCTGCTTTATTCAGTCGGTCTCGGACGATCTGGTAAATGACGGCGGCATCATGGATCTCTGGGTCCGCGAAGCGCGCCTCTTTAAGTACGGCTCCGGCACCGGCACCAACTTCTCAAGCCTGCGCGGCGAGGGCGAAAAGCTCTCGGGCGGCGGCAAATCCTCCGGCCTCATGGGCTTTCTGAAAATCGGTGACCGCGCGGCGGGCGCCATCAAATCAGGCGGCACAACCCGCCGCGCCGCCAAGATGGTCATCGTCGATGCCGATCACCCGGACATCGAGGATTTCATCAACTGGAAAGTCATCGAAGAGCAGAAAGTGGCCTCCATCGTCGCCGGCTCCAAGATGCACGAGCAGAAACTCAACGCGCTCTTTGAGGCGATCCGCACATGGGACGGTGCCGAGGCCGGCGCCTATGACCCCGCGAAGAACGACGCCCTGAAACAGGCCGTGCGCGACGCCAAAAAGGTCTCGATCCCCGAGACATATGTGAAACGCGTGCTGGATTACGCAAAGCAGGGCCACACCTCGATTGAGTTCCCGACCTACGACACCGACTGGGACTCCGAGGCCTATAATTCCGTCTCCGGCCAGAATTCCAACAACTCGATCCGCGTGACCAACGCCTTCCTCACCGCCGTCGAAAAGGACGCCGACTGGGAACTCATAAGCCGCGTTGACGGCTCGGTCACCAGAACCGTCAAAGCCCGCGATCTCTGGGAGCAGGTCGGCCACGCCGCCTGGGCCTGCGCCGATCCCGGCATCCAGTATCACGACACCGTCAACGACTGGCACACCTGCCCGGCAGACGGCGCGATCCGCGGCTCCAACCCCTGCTCGGAATACATGTTCCTCGACGACACGGCCTGTAACCTCGCGTCGATGAACCTGCTGACCTTCCTGCAGGACGGCACCTTCCAGGTCGAAGACTACATGCACGCCACGCGTCTGTGGACCGTGACGCTGGAGGTCTCCGTGCTGATGGCGCAGTTCCCCTCAAAGGAAATCGCACAGCGGTCTTATGACTTCCGCACGCTGGGTCTGGGCTATGCAAACATCGGCGGTCTGCTGATGAACATGGGCTACTCCTATGACAGCGACGAGGGCCGCGCCCTCTGCGGCGCGCTCACTGCGATCCTTACAGGCGTCTCCTATGCCACTTCCGCCGAGATGGCCGGCGAGCTTGGCCCTTTCCCGGGCTATGCGAAAAACGCCGACCACATGCTGCGGGTCATCCGCAACCACCGCACCGCCGCCCATGGCAAAGCGGGTGGTTACGAGGACCTCGCCGTCAAACCGGTGCCGCTCGACTATAAGAACTGCCCCGACGAGACGCTGATCGACGTCGCCCGCGGGTCCTGGGATCTGGCGCTGGAGCTGGGCGAGAAACACGGCTACCGCAACGCGCAGGTTTCCGTGATCGCGCCCACCGGCACCATCGGTCTTGTGATGGACTGCGACACCACCGGGATCGAGCCCGACTTCGCCCTGGTGAAATTCAAAAAGCTCGCCGGCGGTGGGTATTTCAAGATCATCAATCAGTCGGTTCCCGCAGCGCTTGAAAAACTTGGCTACGGCTCGGCGCAGATTGAGGAAATGGTATCCTATGCTGTCGGTCACGGCACCATCGGCAACGCGCCGGGCATCAACCACACCACGCTTGCGGGGCATGGCTTTGGTGCCAATGAACTTGCCAAGGTGGATGCGGCACTGGCCTCGGCCTTCGATATCCGGTTTGTGTTCAACCAGTGGACCCTGGGCGAGGAGTTCTGCACGCAGGTGCTGGGCATCCCTACCGAAAAGCTGAACGATCCGACCTTTGACCTGCTGCGCCACCTCGGTTTCAGCAAAAAGGACATCGATGCGGCCAATGACCACGTCTGCGGCACCATGACCCTCGAAGGCGCGCCCTTCCTCAAAGACGAGCATCTGCCGGTCTTTGACTGCGCCAACGCCTGCGGCAAGAAGGGCAAACGCTATCTCAGCGTCAACAGCCACATCCATATGATGGCCGCGGCCCAGTCCTTTATCTCCGGCGCGATCTCCAAGACGATCAACATGCCCAATGATGCCACCATCGAGGACTGTCAGCGCGCCTATGAGCTGAGCTGGTCGCTGGGTGTCAAAGCCAATGCGCTCTACCGCGACGGCTCCAAACTCAGCCAGCCTCTGGCCGCATCGCTCGTCGAGGACGACGAGGACGCACAGGAGATCCTGGAAAGCGGGTCGGTCACCGAAAAGGCCGCCGTGCTGGCCGAAAAGGTCGTCGAGAAGATCATCGTCAAAGAGATCGTCAAATCGCACCGCGAAAAGATGCCTCAGCGCCGCAAGGGTTATACGCAAAAGGCCATCGTCGGCGGGCACAAAGTGTACCTGCGCACCGGCGAGTATGAGGACGGCAACCTTGGCGAGATCTTCATCGACATGCACAAAGAGGGTGCGGGCTTCCGGGCGATGATGAACAACTTCGCCATCGCGGTCTCGGTCGGTCTGCAGTACGGCGTGCCGCTCGAAGAGTTCGTCGATGCCTTTACCTTCACCAAATTCGAGCCGGCGGGCATGGTGCAGGGCAACGAGACCATCAAAAACGCGACCTCGATCCTCGATTATGTGTTCCGCGAGCTTGCGGTTTCCTATCTCGACCGCACCGATCTGGCGCATGTGGCGCCCGAAGGAGCCAGCTTTGACACCATCGGTCGCGGCGAAGAGGAAGGCGTGCGCAACGTCTCCGAAATCTCCGAGACGGCGGCCACCAGATCGCTGGAAGTGCTGCGTCAGATCAGCTCGACGGGCTATCTGCGCAACCGCCTGCCTCAGGAACTGGTGGTCCTGCAGGGCGGGGCGGAAGTGCCGGCCACAGCCTTTGACGGGCTGGCACCTCTTGAGGCGACGACGGGCGGTGTTGCCACGATGACCACGACAACGGCGGTCGCCAGCGGCTCGGTGAGCATGGACGCGCGCACCAAAGCCAAGATGCAGGGCTATGAGGGCGAGGCCTGCGGCGAATGCGGAAACTACACGCTGGTGCGCAACGGCACCTGCATGAAGTGCAACACCTGCGGCGGCACGAGCGGGTGTAGCTGATGGGCAGAGAGAAAAAACAACTCTTTCTGCGGCAAACACGTCTCAGGCGACAGACCGAATACGATCTCGGTGGCAGCGAAGCGATAGGTTGCTTCGGCGGATTGTACATAGTGGGAGAGGAAGACGCCACCTACAGTAACTTTAGTGTTGGTGGCGGCCACTTCGGAGTTGTGGCCGATAACACAAAAAACGTGATCGTTGAGGATGCAGAAATAGACGAGTGCAAAATTCCTGTTACCGCGCACGGATCTGAAAATTTTGCACTGCTGAATGTCAAGATAAACGGTTGGAAATTAACGGATTTTACTGGTGATTTTGATTTTTTGCACGTGGTCTCTGTTGATGAAGTCTTGCACCTCGGGCAGATACTCAGTGAAGCGGATGTAAAAGACCATCTCGAAATCCTCAAAAGCAACAAGCTGTACGATTTCTTGGAAAGTAAGAAGGCGAAAAGGAGCGCTACTGCTATCGCGTTACTCTCCGCGCCGGAGCTTGTCTCCAAGTTTATTGGCCACCTGATTGCACTGGCGCAAAACACGGGTGGATGAAGAAAACGCGTCCCTGGGGGCGTGTAGGGGTCCCGGTCTCAGCCCAAGCGGGCCGGACCCCGACGAACAGGGTGGGAACGGTACTTTGTTCCTTCCCACCTTTACCGGGGTGGTTCTCAGCGTCTGCTCGCAGACGATCAACGCCACCCCGTCGCCCCGGTGAAGACCCGGAGCGACAAACAAGGGGCGGGTGCGCTCGCCCTTGACGACGTTCAGGCCGCAGGCAGAAAAATACCGAGCGGTTAACAAACTGAGCCTGAACGGCGAAACTAACGGGGTCCTTCGGGGCCCCGTTTTTTCTGCCGATGCGGGCTGAGGGGCCATTTCCGGCGGTTCCGGTGACACCCCGCGTCGTAATTGTGCGGTGCATCTTATTGCGCCGTCGGAAACCTGCGAAAATTTGCGGACGCTCCGGAAACCCGGATTTCCGATTATCTCCCGGATCCGCGACAATATCGCCTGATTACGATCATTGTTTGAACTTTCTGCGCGTCGGCGTGTTGTGCCGGTGAACGCAATGAGGCGCGGGCATCGGTCTGCGCCGTACTGAAAGGAGAAACGCATGACACAGATCAGTAATGCAAAAATCGCCATTCTCGCCACACACGGCTATGAGAAATCAGAACTTTTCGAACCTAAACGCCAGCTGGAAGAGGCCGGTGCAGAGGTCGTCATCGTATCGCCGGAGAAGGGCGAAATCACCAGCTGGGATGATCAGTCCTGGGGCCGCAGTATCAGCGTCGACATGGATATCGCGGACGCCCGCGTCGAGGATTTTGACGCTCTGGTTCTGCCAGGTGGTCAGATCAACCCCGACATTCTGCGCACCGACGAGCACAGCGTGAAGTTTGTACGTGACTTCTTCAACACCGGCAAAACGCTGGCTGCGATCTGTCACGCGCCCTGGATGCTGATTGAGGCGGATGTCGTGCGGGGCCGAAAGGTGACGTCGTGGCCCTCGGTCAGAACCGACCTCGTGAACGCCGGCGGCGACTGGGAAGACAGCGAAGTTGTGGTTGATGAGGCACTGGTCACCTCGCGCAACCCCGGTGATCTGGACGCATTCTGCGCCAAGATCATCGAAGAGGTCCGCGAAGGACGCCACGACCGCGCCGCGGCATAACGACCGCGACCAGAAATAACACTGCCCTTTGACTGTGAGGCCGGAGTTCTGCTCCGGCCTCTCTTTTTGCCCGTTGCGTCCCGGATGTGGCGGCCAGCCGATCAGGTTACAGCGCCCAGCAGATCTCGCAGGAGACCGGAGCACGCCCCGGAGCTTCGGTTTCTGCCGTCACTCTTCTCAGGCCCTTGGATTCATCGCATCACGGGGTGCAGGCCGTCCGGTGCCACATCCGTGGGTGAGCGGCGGTAATGTGCCGGACGGGGCCCGCGGTCAGTCAGATCCCGCCGAAATGCCCCTGCGCGGGATTTTGCCCGGCAACTCCTTACCGAAAGCGGCACCCGTTTTGCGCGAGCGCGCGCCGGTTTTCACGCCTCAGACGACCGGGGGATGCCGACCGCATACCGCTCTGGCATCAGAACCGGGCGGAGATGTTCCGCGGATAACCGGGAGAAAAGACCATGACCACACGTATGACTTCAGCCTTCATTCTGTCCCTCTGCATCGCCGGCGCAGCCGGTGCGGCCACCGAAGCGGACGCCAACGGCGACGGTGTGCTGACCATTGATGAGGTGCAGGCGGTGATGCCCGAGGTGACCGCCGATGACTTCAACACGATGGACCTGAATGCGGACGGTGCGCTCGACAGTGCCGAGATCGAGGCCGCGCAGCAGGCCGGTCTGATGCCTGCCTGAACCTCTTTGCTCTGCTGATCCGGGTGCGGGCCGCATGCCCTGAGCAGTCCTGCGGCGCTTTGATCAGCGGGCAGTCATCCGGCCCCTTTGCGGGGGCCGGGCGATCCTCCTGCACGTTCAGGCGGGCAGATAGATGCGGAAAGCCTCGCGCAGGCGCGCATCCAGCGCCGGATCAAACCGCGCAGCCGAGCGGTTGGCAAGGATTTCTTCTTTGCGCGCGGTGGCCCGTTCAATCAGGTCCGGTTTGCCTTTCTCATCCCATTCCTTGGGTGACGTCCGGTCGCCGAGCGCCGGATAGACGTGATCGGCTTGCATGCGCCCCAGGGTCTGGCTCGTGCCCAGATAATGCCCCGGCCCGCCGATGCAGACCTCGCGCATCTGATCAAGCGCCATGGTCTCATCGGACACCTCAATGCCCCGCACGCAGCGCAGTGCCTGGCCGATCAGGTCGTCGCCCAGAATGAGCGACTCGTGGCAGAACCCGAGCAGCGAAGCATGCATGCCCGCGGCCTCATAGACCATGTTCAGCCCCGACAGACCCGCCATGACATTCGAGCACATCTGCTCCCAGCCGGCCTGCATGTCGGGCAGTTTGGCATCGGCAATACCTGCCGCGGCCCCCCCAGGCAGATCATAGTATTTGTGCATCTGCGCGCAGCCCGCCGTCAGCAGCGCCTGTTCTCCGGACCCGCCGGTCATCGCACCGGTGCGCAGATCGAGACCAAAGGGCCAGGTGCCGAAAATCGCCGGATGGTCGGGTTTGACGGCCTGCACATACACCAGACCGGCGAGGCATTCCGCCACCGCCTGAACAATGGCGCCGGCGACGGTGGAGGGCGCTGTGGCCCCGGCCATGCCCGCCGACAAAAGCAGTACCGGCATGCCATATCTGATGCACTCCTCCATCACGAGGCAGGATTCCGTGGCGAATTTCATCGGCGGCACGACAAAGCAGTTGGAATTGCTCATGAAGGGTCGTTCGCGCCACCTGTCCTCGCCGCCTGCGATCATGTGCAGCATGTCGATGGCGGGTTTCACATGCGCAGGGTCATAAAACGATGTGCCGATGTGTTTGGTGGTGCCGCTTGTGGTGGCATAGACCGTGTTGAGATCCATTTCGCAGTTGTCGGTGATGTCCCGTGCGACCATCGGGCGCTGCAGAAAGTGGATATTGTCGAGCACATTGGTGATGCGCGCGGCGTCATGCAGATCCTGCAGCGTGCTTTCGCGATAGTTGCGGCCCAGAGCGTCCACCAGGTGCACGGCAGCCCCGGCCGTTCCGTAGTGTACCCGGTGGCCTGAGAGATCGAGGTCATGGGCAGGATCCCGGCCGCAGAGAACGATGCGGCGGTTGGCCCGTGCGATGGCGTCTTCCACGAGCGCGCGCGGAAAGCGGATGCGCCCGTCGGCCCCCTGTTCTGCCCCTGCCGCGGTCAGGTATCCGACACCCGAAGGCGGCGCATCGGCAAGGCCGATTTCCTCAAGCGCCTGCAGGGCGGCCCCGTGGATGCGGTCCATCTCCGCCGGGGTCAGCGGTTTATACGTACCCCCTTCGAGACCGGGGCGCACAGGGCGCAGGTGATCGGGCAGAGCGGTGGCGCGGGCGGCGCGCCGGGCGGACCGGCCGCCGCTGCGGGTCTGGGTTTTCTGTGTCATGGGGATGTCCTGATATCGTGAGGGGGAAGGCCAAGTCGGTCAGACCGCCAGGGGCCTTCCGCGTGCCGCGCGGCCCCGTTCCGCGCCGATGGTGCGTACAATCAGACTGATCTTGCTCCAAAGACCCTGCATCGGCTCTCCTCGTCGATATGCCCGCAGCCTGCGGCAGGCCGCCGCATCCGGTCAAGCCTGTTTGCGACGGCCGGTCGTTTTTGAACCACCGGCAAAACCGGGAAATCCGGCGGCCCGTGGCCCCGGCCCAGTTATCTCCGGGCCGCGATGCACCGCCGCCGAACCATTGCCCCGTGCGGCCTCACGACACTGTGAGCCCCTGTGCGTTGAACAAAAAACGGTGCTGCACAGTTGGAGTGGGCAGAGGGGCATAAAAGCCCCGGAAAAGTTCAGGAGCAGACAGGATGAAACGTACATATATCGCAGCCGCCCTGACGGGCATGACAGCTCTGACCGCCCCGGCCTTTGCCGGTGCCCTTGAAGAGCCCGTGGTCGAGGCGGCGCCTGCCGCCCCGGTGGTTCAGGAGACATCCTACGGGACCTGGACCGGTGCCTATGGTGGTGTGCAGCTTGGCTATGGCGATGTCAGCGGTGACGGCGCGCTTGACGGTGTGGATGGCAACGACAACCTTTATGGTGTTCACATCGGTTACAATTATGACTACGGCAACTGGGTGTCGGGTATCGAGCTTGATTACGACGATGCCGATATCGATATCGGTGGCGGTGCCGCCACGGTTGATGACGTGACCCGGCTGAAACTCAAAGCCGGCTATGACATGGGCAACTGGTTGCCCTATGCGACCGCCGGTGCTGCCCATGCGGATACCACGGCCGGCAGTGATACAGGCTCTTTCTACGGTCTGGGCGTGTCGTATCAGGCGACGGAGCGCTGGCTCGTAGGGGCCGAGGTGCTTCGCCATAATTTCAGCGATCTTGGCGGGACGTCCGGCCTTGATGCGGATGCCGATACCTTCACGGTTCGCGCATCGCTGCGCTTCTGAGCGCAGACGCATACCGGAAACCCGGCCCGGCGGCTCTGTGTCGCCGGGCTGTTTTTATGCGGCGGCAAGTGTTTCCGCATGGGCACAGAGCCTGCGCAGCGCGGTGACAAAGACGTCATCGGCCACCGTCATCGCAACCCGGATATGGCCTGAGGCGGCCTCGCCAAAGCTTTCGCCCGGCATGACGGCGATCCGGTGTGTGTCGAGCAGATCATTGGCAAAGCCTTCCCCGGAAAGCCCCGTCGCCCGCACATCCAGCATCAGATACATCGCCCCCTGGGCGGGCACCATCGCAACGGCATTCTGACCGGCCAGCACGTCATGCGCCAGTTGCCGGCGGCGGCGGAAGGGCTCTGAGATCTCCGCCTCAAACGCCTCTCCCTGGCGCAGCGCAAAGAGGCCCGCGAGCTGAATAAACCCCGGCACGCCATAGGTGATATTGGTCGCCAGACTGATCAGATCGGTGATCGCCTCTTCGGGCCCCACAAGCCAGCCACAGCGTGATCCGGTCATGGCGTGTGATTTTGACAGCGATCCGACAACCAGCGTGCGCTCTGCCATACCAGGCAGGCTGCGCGGGCTGATATGCGCACCCTCCCAGACCTGGGTGTCATAGACCTCGTCCGAGATCAGCCACAGGTCGTGATCGGTGCAGACCTGTGCGATACCCTCAAGTGTGGTCCTTGAATACACCACGCCGGTAGGGTTGTTGGGGCTGTTGATCAGCAGCGATTTTGCCCCGGGAGCTCTGGCGGCGATGGCCTCTGCGCGGGGCTGAAACGCATCCGCGGCACGGGCCCCGATGCTCACCGGCGTCGCACCGGCGGCGCGCACCGTATAGGGATAGGTGGCATAAAACGGGTCGATGATAAGCCCGGTGTCGCCGGCATCGAGCGCTGCGATATGCGCCGAATAAAGCGCGGACTGTCCGCCCGGCGTGATCAGCACATTGGCGGATGTGGTCGGCACGCCGGTGCGCGCGCTCACGCGGGCGGCCACCGCTTCGCGCAGCGCCTCAATACCCGGCACCGCGGCATACCCGGTGTTTCCGGCAAGGGCCGTGTCATACATTTCGCGCAGGACCGGGGCGGCGGTGCCGATGTCATGCTCGCCGATGGTCAGTTCGGTCACGTCCTCGCCTGCGGCTATCATCTTCCGGGCTTTGAGAAAAACGTCCCACCCGTCTGATCCGCCACCGTTGATGCCGCGCAGGCGCTGTGAAAGCTGCATGTCATGTCTCCGCTGGAATGCCCGCGCAGGGGCGCAGAGGCAGTATGATTCGTCAATTGTTCTTGACCGCTGCGGGGGTGCCGGGCTAGTCAGTCTCCATGACCGCCACTGCACTCATTTGCTGTATTATTATCTGAACGCAGATCTGCGGGCAGTTTTCGGTCGTTTTCATTCTGACACATGATTGCTATGCCCGCGCTGACGCCGCGCAAGGACGCATGCCATGACGACACTTACGCTCTACAATACCCGCACCCGGGCCAAAGAGGCCTTTCAGCCGATCAATCCGGAAAACGTGCGCATGTATGTCTGCGGGCCGACCGTATATGACCGCGCGCACCTGGGCAACGCGCGTCCGGTGATTGTATTCGACGTGTTATTTCGCCTGCTGCGGCATGTGTACGGGCCGGAGCATGTGACCTATGTGCGCAATTTCACGGATGTGGATGACAAGATCAACGCCGAGGCGCAGCGTCGAAAAGATGCCGGCGCGCCCGGAACCCTGGAAGAGCTGATCCGCGAGCGTTCGGATGAGACGATCGCCTGGTATCTGGAGGACACAAAAGCCCTCGGCACGCTGGAGCCTGATCACATGCCGCGCGCCACGGAATATATCGCGCAGATGGTCGCGATGATCGAAACGCTCATCGCGCAGGGCCATGCCTATGTCGCCGAGGGGCATGTGCTTTTTGCCGTCGACAGCTGGAAAGAAGACTATGGCCGGCTCTCGGGCCGGTCGGTTGATGACATGATCGCCGGCGCGCGGGTCGAGGTCGCGCCTTACAAGCGCAACCCGATGGATTTCGTGCTCTGGAAGCCCTCGGGCGAGGATCTGCCGGGGTGGGACAGCCCCTGGAGCAGGGGGCGGCCAGGCTGGCACATCGAATGCTCCGCCATGGCAAAGGAACTGCTGGGCGACACCTTCGACATTCACGGCGGCGGCAATGATCTGATGTTCCCGCACCATGAAAACGAGATCGCCCAGAGCTGCTGCGCCAATGAGACCGAAGCGATGGCCAATGTGTGGATGCACAACGAAATGCTCCAGGTCGAGGGCAGGAAGATGTCCAAATCTCTGGGCAATTTTTTCACGGTACGCGATCTGCTGGATCAGGGGGTGCCGGGCGAGGTGATCCGCTTTGTGATGCTCTCCACCCATTACCGCAAACCGATGGACTGGACGGAGAAAAAGCGGGCGGAGGCGGAAAAGACGCTGCGCCGGTGGCGGGGTCTTGCAGCGGACATCGAGCCCGCTGCAAGCCCGGCGCCCGCGGTGATCGATGCGCTCAGTGACGATCTGAATGTGCCGGGCGCGATTGCGGCGTTGCACGGGATGGCAAGAGAGATCGAGAGCCGGCGGCGGGACGAGGTGCCAACAGGTGCGGTTGCCACTTTTGTCGCGTCGGCGCAGGTGCTGGGGCTCCTGGAGAAGAGCGCTGTGATGGGTGGATGGGCGCAGACAAAACTGGAGACACCGCAGGATGGTATCTTGATAGTTGCGGACATTCGCGTGACGCAGTCATTAGATGGGATCCGTCGACTAGCAAAAGTTTGGCGCGAGATGCGATCCAATAAGGACTTTCTGTCCGCAGACGATCTGAAAATACGACTTGCAGAACACGGAGTTGAACTAAAAGCGACTACTGAGGGTGTTGAAGTATTTGTCGCGCGGCCTTTTGATCCTGCCGCTCTGGAGGCGTTGAGATGACCGGACGCGGATACAGGGACATATCTGCGCGACGGGTGGCGGGGACGCCCCTTCATCCTTCACCGGCGCGCACCTCGCGGCGGCGGTTGTCCGGCCACGGGGCGGGCGGTGGCGGCCTGAGCACCAACCGGCCTGCATTGCGTGCCGCTGCAAATCCCGAGGGAGCCCTGCACATGCAGCGCGGCTGCCGATGCACAGTCCCGGTGCACGGATGTCATACGCCTGTCATACGCAGATCATACGCCCGTTTTCCCGCCGGAGCCCCGACATGACCCGTGAACGGCTTTACCTTTATGACACCACTCTGCGCGACGGGCAGCAGACCCAGGGCGTGCAGTTTTCCACCGAGGAAAAGCGCACCATCGCCTGCGCGCTGGATGCGCTTGGTGTGGATTACATCGAGGGCGGCTGGCCGGGTGCCAACCCGACCGACAGCGCGTTCTTTGACGCAGCACCTGAGACACGTGCGCGGATGACGGCCTTTGGCATGACCAAACGCACCGGCGTCTCCGCCGACAACGACGACGTGCTGGCCGCCGTGATGAATGCGGGCACGACCGCCGTTTGTCTCGTGGGCAAGACCCATGATTTCCACGTGCGCACAGCGCTGGGTATCGAACTCTCTGATAACACGGACAATATTTCGAAATCTATTGCCCATATCACCTCACGCAAACGCGAGGCGATTTTTGATGCGGAGCACTTTTTTGACGGCTGGAAAGCCAATCCGGAATACGCACACGAAGCGCTGCGGGCGGCATATGATGCCGGCGCGCGCTGGATCGTGCTCTGCGACACCAACGGCGGCACGCTGCCCGGTGAGGTGGGCCGGATCACGGCAGAGGTGATCGCGGCGGGCATCCCCGGCGACCGGCTCGGCATACATACCCACAACGATACCGAAAACGCGGTGGCCTGCACGCTGGCTGCGGTTGATGCCGGCGCGCGACAGATCCAGGGCACGCTCAACGGTCTGGGCGAGCGCTGCGGCAATGCCAACCTCACGGCACTGATCCCGGTGCTGCTGCTCAAGGAACCCTACGCCAGTCGCTTTGAGACAGGCGTCAGTGAAGAGGCCCTGAAGACCCTGACGCGCACGTCGCGGATGCTTGATGAGATTCTCAACCGGGTGCCGCGCGCGCAGTCTGCTTTTGTCGGCGCCTCGGCCTTTGCCCATAAGGCGGGGCTGCATGCGTCCGCGATCGTCAAAGACCCCACGACATATGAGCATATTGACCCGGCAGAGGTCGGCAATGCACGGATTATTCCGATGTCCAACCAGGCCGGGCAGTCAAACCTGCGCCGTCGCCTCGAAGCGGCCGGCCTGAAGGTGGAGAAAGGCGACCCCGCGCTCGGGCTGATCCTCGACACGATCAAGGCGCGTGAGGCCGAAGGCTATTCCTATGACACGGCACAGGCGAGCTTTGAGCTGCTGGCGCGCAGCGCGCTTGGCCGGATGCCGGAGTTTTTCGAAGTGAAACGCTACCGGGTCACGGTGGAGCGACGCAAAAACAAATATGATAAGATGATCAGCCTCTCGGAGGCTGTTGTCGTGGTCAAAGTGGATGGTGAAAAGAAGCTTTCGGTCTCGGAATCCATGGATGAAACCGGCAGCGACCGGGGCCCTGTTAACGCGCTTGCCAAAGCGCTGGCCAAGGATCTGGGGCCTTATCAGTCGATCATCGACGACATGCGGCTGGTGGATTTCAAGGTGCGGATCACCCAGGGCGGCACCGAGGCCGTGACCCGCGTCATTATCGACAGCGAAGACGGGCAGGGCCACCGCTGGTCCACTGTGGGCGTTTCGGCCAACATCGTCGATGCCTCCTTTGAGGCGCTGCTTGATGCGATCCGCTGGAAAATCCTGCGCGACCGGGGGCCTGTCGCGTGAGCCATCCATACTGGCAGGCGTTTTTTGAGCTGCACCGGGATCTGCCGCGGGAGGGACCGGGGTGTCCGGAAGATGTCGCCTGGGCAGGAGATGTGGTGCGCCTGAAACCGGATGCGCGCATTTGCGATGCGGCCTGCGGACCGGGCGCTGACATCGCGTCACTGCTTGCTGCCGCACCGGAAGGTCGTGTGACGGCGATGGACAAAACACCTGATTTTGCCGAAGTCGCCGCGCGGCGTTTTGCCGGCAATCCGCAGGTGACAGCAGGGCAGGGCGATATGGCAGAGATCACCGGGCCCTTTGATCTGATCTGGTGCGCCGGGGCCCTTTATTTTCTGGGTATCACGCCAGGATTGACCCTCTGGCGTGATGCGCTGGCACCCGGCGGGGCGGTGGTTTTCTCCGAGCCCTGCTGGTTCACTGACGACCGGCCACAGGCGGCTCGTGACGCCTGGGCGGAATACCCGCAGATGACGGATGAAGCGGGCATCCGCGAACAGGCAGAGGCCGCCGGGTATCAGGTTCTCGCCACACGCCGGGTGCCGGATCACGCATGGGAAGCCTATTACACGCCGCTTGATCCGCGCATCGCAGAGTTGCGCCCCGGAGCCGGCGAGGCGCTGAGCGGCGTTCTTGAAGAGGCCATAGCCGAGGCTGCAGCATGGCGTGCGCACCGGGACGTTTTCGGCTATCTTCTCTGCGCTGTCCGCAAAAGGTGACTTTCGACGCCGATCTCACGGCCTGTGCGGCGCTTGTTGAAAAAGCTGATCCGGAAAGGTTTGCCGCAACGATGGTCAGCCCGCCGGCTGCCCGGCCCGCGCTGTTCGCGCTTTATGCCTTTAACGTCGAGGTCTCGCGGGCGCCCTGGGTGACGGCTGAGCCGATGATCGCTGAGATGCGGCTGCAGTGGTGGCGCGATGCGCTGGAAGAAATTGCCGGTGGCGGTCCTGTGCGCCGGCACGAGGTTGTCACCCCGCTGAGCAGAATACTTGATGCGCAGGGGGCAGGGATCCTCGATCAGCTGGTGGCGGCGCGCCGCTGGGACATCGGGAAAGACGCGTTTGAAGATGCAGCCCAGATGGCGGAATATCTCGATCGCACCGCAGCCGGGCTGATGTGGGTTGCGGCCCGCGCGCTTTGCCCTGACATCGCTGGCGATGCTGCAGCGCAGGCGCGGGTGCGGCGTCCCGGCCGTGCAGCAGGCCTCGCCCGTTTTCTCCGCGCGGTGCCCGCGCTTGAGGCCGCTGGCCGGATCCCGATGGTGGATGGCCGCCCGGAGGCAATCGCCGCGCTGGCCACAGAAGCGCTGGCTGGCAGCAGACGCCCCGGCGGTCTGCCCCGCGCTGCACGACCTGCGATGACCGAAGCTTTTGCCGCGCGGGATATCCTCACACAGGCCGCGCGCGATCCGGTTCGGGTGGCCGAGGGAACGCTGGCTCTCAGCCCGCTGAAACGCAGTTTTCGCCTCTGGCAGTGGTCCTGAAATTCACCGGTTACCCAGCGCCGGGGGAGGCCAGCAGTCACGACGGAAGGAGCGCGCCCCTAAACCGTCCGGCGCCCGGGGCGGAACATGAGCCAGATCAGAGCCGAGCCGGCCAGAGCCAGAAACGGTATCATCGCCAGATTGACCGCAGCCCAGCCTTCTTCGGGTGTCCCGCCGGAGCAGTTCATCAGCCCGCCCGAGGACAGGGACGCAAGCGTGACACCGCCAAATACGATAAAGTCGTTTATCCCCTGCATGCGCCCGCGCTCTTCCGGGGTGTGCTCGCCGGCGAGCATCGTCGTGGCTCCGATGAACCCGAAATTCCAGCCGAGCCCGAGCAGAATGAGCGCAACAAAGAAATTCTCCAGCGCAACACCGGAGAGGGCCACAAGACCCGCACCCGCCAGGATCACCAGACCCGTCGCCATGATCCGCTGGGTGCCGAACCGTGCAATCAGATGGCCGGTAAAGAACGAGGGCACATACATCGCCAGAACGTGGGCGCTGACAATATCGGCCGCATGGGCCTTGTCATAACCGCAGCCGACCACCGCGAGCGGTGTCGATGTCATCACCAGATTCATCAGCGCATAGGTGACGGTGGCGCAGATGACGGCCACCGCGATGCGCGGCGTGCGCAACAGTTCGAGGCGGCTGCGCCCGCGCGGAGCATCCTTCTCAGGCGGGGCAGGCTTTGGGATGTCCAGAAACAGGAACAGAGCCGAGCCCGCGATGTTCAGCGCGATTACAGCGATATAGGTCCCGGTAAAGGGGATCACCCAGGCATCCGCCGTCAGTTTGACGATCTGCGGGCCGATAATCGCAGAGGCGAGGCCACCGGCCATTACGTAGGAAATCGCGCGGGGGCGGTAGGTGTCCGAGGCCATATCCGCCGCCGCAAAGCGGTAAAACCCGTGTGCCGAGAAATAAATGCCGGTGATCAGGCTTCCTGCGAGCAGCAGGGGAAAGGACGCGGTATACAGCCCCCAGGCGCCCACGGCACCACCGATTGCGCCCCCAGCAGCGCCCACGAAAAACCCGGCCCGCCGCCCGAACCGCTGCATGATGGCCGAGACCGGATTGGCGGCCAGCATCGAGCCCAGAACGATCAGCGTGATCGGCAGGGTGGCAAAACAGATGTTGGATGCCAGCGACTGGCCTGCGAGGCCGCCAACCACGAAAAGCATCGGCATCTGAGCCCCCAGGATCGCCTGAGCAAGCACCAGTACCACGACATTGCGCTTTGCACGGCTGTCCTGAGCGATTTCCATAAGCCCCTGACTATGCTGCGCACCGCGGCGTCGCAAGCCCCTTGTCTGTGCTGCATTTGAGGCTCACAGTGCGGCCCATGAAGCACGGTGGCACGACCCTTGTTCTGGCAGGCGCGCGCGAGGCGCACGGGGTCGTGGCCGGGCTCGCTGAAAGCGGTGAAACGGTGATCGCAAGTCTGCCGGAACCCGAACGCGGGGTGCCACCATTGCCGGTGTCTGTGCGGCAGGGCCGGTTTTCCGGTGAAGATGAGATGCGGGCCTGGATGGGCGCGCAGGATGTTCGCCGGGTTCTTGATGCCAGCCATTCCTTTGATGATGATATCAGCAACATGGCCGCGGAGATCTGCCGCGCCGACGGTATGCCTTATCTGCGTATTCTGCGCGACGGCTGGATGCACACCGCCGCCGACCGCTGGAGCCGGTTTGCCACGATCTCTGAGGCCGTTCGCACCGTGCCGCAGGACGCGCGGATCTTCAGCAACACAGGGTTCGGCAGTCTGCGCCATTACGCAGATTTTCCCGGGCAGCGGCTTTTTCTGCGCCAGACCGGACAGGCTGAGGCGACACCGCCATGGCCTTTCGTCACCATCGTCGCGGGACAGCCGCCGTTTTCCGAAGCGCAGGAGCGCGATCTTTTCACAGAACTGGCAATCACCGGGCTTATCTGCCGGGATGTGGGCGGGCCGGCCAGCTTTTCCAAACTGGCAGCGGCGCGCGCGCTGGGTCTGCCCGTCCTGATGATCAACCGTCCGGATCCGCCTCCGGACGTGACACTGGCCAGCACCGTGGCAGAGGCTCTGGCCTGGCAGGCGGCATGCCCGACATGAGATTGATTGAGACGGATGCGGATGTGGCCGAGGGGGCTGCGTGGCTTGCCCGCCGTGACCCCCGGTTTGCTGCGGCGCTGGACGTGACCGGCCCGCTGCCGCTGCGCCGCCGGCCGGACGGTTTTGCGCAACTGCTCAGCGCCATCGTCAGCCAGCAGGTGAGCGTCGCCTCGGCCCGCGCCATTCAGGAGCGGCTGAATGAGGCAGGGATGATCAGTGAGGAGGCGGTACTGGCCGTGACAGAAGAGGATCTGCGCGGCCTTGGTCTGAGCCGTCAGAAAGCCCGCTATACCCACGCGCTGGCCCATGCCGCTATTGATTATGACGTGCTGCGTGAGGCCCCTGACGCAGAGATTGTGAAAACGCTGACCGCAGTGCCGGGCATCGGTGTCTGGACGGCTGAAATCTATGCGATGTTCAGCCTGGGGCGCAGGGATGTCTTCGCCGCCGGCGATCTGGCGCTGCAGGAAGCGGCCCGGGTGTTGTTTGACCTGCCTGAGCGTCCGGCCGAACGCGACCTGCGCGCCATGGCTGCGGACTGGTCGCCCTGGCGGTCGGTTGCAGCGCGTCTGCTCTTTTCGTACTACAGGCACGCAAAACAAAGGGACGGGATCACATGACACGTGTACTGAATGCAGAGCGCCGCGCGCCGGTTTCGGGCGACACACGCTCGGTTGTGGTTTTCCTGCACGGATACGGGGCCAACGGCGCCGAT
The DNA here is from genome assembly GCF_012932215.1 of Roseobacter ponti. Lineage (GTDB taxonomy): Bacteria > Pseudomonadota > Alphaproteobacteria > Rhodobacterales > Rhodobacteraceae > Roseobacter > Roseobacter ponti. Next base: position 1,490,738 of record NZ_CP048788.1, read on the forward strand.
CTGCTGGGGCTTGCCGACCCGCTGGGCGAACACCTGCCGGACACGCTTTTCGTGGCGCCCGATGCGCCGGAAGCCTGTGCCGGCGCGCCGATGGGGTTTCAGTGGTTTCCGATCCCCTGGATCGATAACTCCTCCGAAGAGGAGAGCATGCGCGGGATGGCTCAGGCGGTGGATGATCTCAATGCCTTTCTCGATGCGCTGATGGTGGATGAAGATGTGCTGCCTGAGCAGGTGGTGCTTTTCGGCTTTTCGCAGGGCACGATGATGGCCCTGCATGTCGCGCCGCGGCGTGAAGATGAAATCGCAGGCATCGTTGCTTTCTCGGGACGTTTGCTGAGCCCGGAGACCCTGGCCGATGATGTGGTTGTCCGTCCGCCTGTGCTGCTGGTGCATGGCGACATGGATGATGTTGTGCCGCCGCAGTCCCTGCCCGAGGCAGCAGAGGCGCTGCAGGAGGCTGGCTGGCAGGATGTCTTCGCACATATCATGAAAGGCACCGGCCACGGGATCGCGCCTGACGGCCTGTCTGTGGCGCTCGCATTCATGCGTGATAAACTCAGCCTCTGACCGGCTGCACAGGCTCTGAGGCCATCCGCGGGGTTTGACAATCAGCGTGAAACTGGCTGTTGTTAATCTGCGAAACAAGCGCATCAATATCGGTCGGAAGCTATGCCGGGCACACTCAGAACAACAGTCGATGAGCTTTATACCGGCTCAACGCGCCGCGCCGAACGCTTTCGTTATGCACTGATCGCTTTTGACCTGATCACCATCATGGCTTTTCTGGTCACCGCGCCGATGGAGCAGACGCGCGCAATGGAAGTGACAGGTCTGCTGATCGGGATACTGATCGCGATGGATTTTGCTGCCCGGCTGTGGATTGCGCCGGACCGTCGGGCGATGCTGTGCAAAATCTACACACTGGCCGATGCGGTGGTGATCGTGTCGCTGCTGATTACGCCGTTTATCCATCAGAATATCGCCTTTCTGCGGATTTTGCGCGGGCTGCGGATCATTCATTCCTACCACCTGCTCCGGGATCTGCGGCGCGCCAGCGTGCTATTCCGGCGGCATGAGGATACGGTCATTGCTGTGGTAAACCTCTTTGTTTTTGTGTTTTTCACCACGTCCGTCGTGCATGCTATTTTTGCCGATAAGGCGGCCGGGCTGGACGGCTACATTGATGCGCTCTATTTCACGGTGACCACGCTCACAACAACCGGATACGGCGACATCACCCCGCAGACGACCGGTGGCAAGCTGATGTCTGTTCTGATCATGCTGGTCGGGGTGGCATTGTTTGTCCAGCTGGCGCGCGCGATCATTCAGCCGGTCAAGGTAAACATGAAATGCCAGACCTGCGGACTGCTGAAGCACGACCCGGATGCCGTGCACTGCAAGCATTGCGGCGAGGTTGTTCACATCGAGACTTCCGGCCAGACCTGAGCGCAGCAGCGGGCATGACCTCAGGTCTGCGGACAGGGCGGGGCCACTGACGGGCAGCAGCCACCGGGGTCCGTTCCGTCGCCCGAAATGACCCGCAGACGAGAAAGAAGAACCTGAAAACTGCGCCTGTGGATAACTGTCATATGCCTGTCATCCGGGCATCCTGACAAATGTGCGACATCTTGTGGTCACTCAGGGGCTTGCCAGCTTGAGACCACGATATATAGTCAGCTTATCGGCGGGGCTGGCCCGCCGGACCGGACGCGGAACGGAAGGGTTGCGTATAGTTATGGATGGCGATTTCAGAACAGATTTTACGCGGAACCCCGCCGCACTCAGACACCGCCCCGCGCTTGTGCTGAATGCGGATTACCGTCCGCTGAGTTATTATCCGCTGTCGCTCTGGCCGTGGCAGGAGGCTGTCAAAGCGGCCTGGCTTGACCGGGTAGATATTGTCGCCGAGTACGAAGACATCGTCCGCTCTCCAAGTACCGAGATCAGAATCCCCTCGGTGGTCGTTCTCAAAGACTACGTGAAACCTCAAAAGCGCGTGGCCTTCACGCGCTTTAATTTATTTCTGCGCGACGAATTCCGCTGCCAGTACTGCGGCGCGCGCGGAGAACTTACGTTTGACCATGTGGTGCCGCGCGCATCCGGCGGCGTGACCAGCTGGCAGAACGTGGTCGCCGCCTGCAGCCCCTGTAACCTGAAAAAAGGCTCCAAACCGCTGCACCGCACGGGCATGGCGCTGCGTCGGCCGCCACGGCAGCCGGGCGCTGAAGAGCTGCGGAATATGGGTCGTAAATTTCCCCCGGGCTATCTGCATGACAGCTGGATGGATTTCCTCTACTGGGATGCTGAGCTGCAGGCGTGACGGCTTTCCGCCGGGCAGAAATGCGATGAACATAAAAAAAGGCAGAGCGGGTGCTCTGCCTTTTCGTGTTTCCGGGATGTCAGAACCGGTACTTACTCGTCGAATTTGGCAACGACGTTATCCGCAAAGGCATCCAGCATTGCCTGATAGTACACTTCACTGCCCATGGTCAGATCAGCAGTCTGCGTGCCGTCGGGATAATAGGCCACAGCCTGTTCGGCGCTGACGGTCAGGGTATAGTCGATTTTGTTGAACAGCCCCGGCGCGTCGATTTCCACATCACCGATCAGTTTGCTGTCTGCGACGCCGATCGCCTGGGTAAAGCTGTTGGCGAGCTCAACAGAATTGATCTGCACTTCAATGCTTGCACCATTTTCTCCGATCTTCGAGACGAGCCGTTCTGCAATCTCGGTTTCCAGATCGTCGCTGATCGATGTCCAGACCTGAGCCGCTTCGATGTTCTCAAGTGCTGTCAGGTCCGCTTCGACCTCAATAGACTGTACATCGGCCCGGGCGGCCATTGAGGTTGCCATCAGAAGTGCGGCGGCGGTCATCGTGAAACGTGTCATCATCTTACTCCTTCAAAATCGCCCCTGATGCGGGGCGTTCGGGAGTTGAACTGCCGGGAAATGACGGTTGTTCCGCAGCGCCGCCCGGCCAGGCGGCTTTCCGCGCAGGGCGTGCGCAGACGAGATGCCTGCCACCCGGTCCGACACCGCGCAGAAAATGATGACCTCGTGCTGTATAAAACCGGATCTGGCAGCCACGACGCTGCCTCGTGTCTATCCGCCTAAAATGCCGTCCATATTCTGGAGGACCCCGATGATCAGAAATACCCCGGCAAAGAGGAGAATGGTAAAGACAAAGAGCTGGAACAGGATGGCACTTACGCCAAGTCCGACCGCAAAAAGGGCCGGGCGCCCGGGCTCGCGCCGGATCAGGCCGATCAGACCGAGGACGACCGCCAGCCCGGCCAGAATAGTGGCTCCCGCAATAAGCAACTGGTCGATATCGCGTTCCGGCACTTCAGGCGGCGGGTTCCCGATCCCCCGCAGAGCTTTCGTTGCAGAAAGGCGGATCTCTGCTGCGAGCTCTCCGATTGCCACGCCCGCACTCTGCTGCGGCGCAAACGGGCCTGCCCAGAGGTGAATGACCATGATCATCATTGCAATCACGCCAATCAGAAAGCCTGCTGTGCCTGCATTCGCCTGAAAGTGGAAATCTTCAGTCTTGATCATACCGGTACTCCGTTCCGGCACGGGTCTGACGGAGCAATGTGGCTGTGGTATGACGATTCAGCGCCATGCCACGGGCGCCGTGGGGCGCGAGACCGGGCCCTCAGGCAGCAAGATCAATCCAGACCGGCACGTGATCAGAGGGTTTGTCGCGGCCGCGGGTCTCTTTGTCGATCTGGCAGTCTCTCAGCATGTCTGCGGCCTGCGGGCTGAGCAGCAGGTGATCGATGCGAATGCCGTTGTTCCGGTTCCAGGCGCCGGCCTGGTAATCCCAGAAGCTGTAGTGTCCCGGACCCTGGGTGCGTGCGCGAAAGGCTTCGGTAAGGCCGAGATTAAGCAGCCGGCGGAAAGCAGTCCTGCTCTCAGGCCGGAACAGCGCATCCTCGCGCCAGCTTTCCGGTGTCGCGGCGTCTTCTGCCTGGGGAATGATGTTGTAATCCCCGGCCATCACAAAAGGGATCTCTTCGGCCAGCAGCGCACGTGCGCGGTCTTCGAGCCGAGCCATCCACGCCAGCTTGTAGTCGTATTTAGGCCCGGGTGCCGGGTTGCCGTTGGGCAGATAGAGGCCGCAGAGGCGGATCGCGTCATGATCTCCCACCACGGTCGCTTCGATATAACGGGCCTGATCGTCGTCGGGGTCGCCGGGCAGGCCGCGCGTTACATCTTCCAGTGGCAGCTTTGACAGGATCGCGACCCCGTTAAAGCTCTTTTGCCCGTGTGTTTCGACGTTATAACCGCGTTCTTCGAATATCTCGCGGGGGAAGTTCTCATCGACGGATTTGATCTCCTGCAACAGCGCCACATCGGGTTTCGCCTCGTCAAGCCACGCGGGCAGGGCGTCGATGCGGGCTTTGATCCCGTTAATATTGAAGGTTGCTATTTTCACCACCGATCCCCCGTTTTTCATCACCGGGTATCGCCGATGCAGGCAGAGCGCGCAACAGCTTCCGCCGGAGACTGCCCGCCCGACCCGGTGCGCGGGCTGTGATTCTCGTTAACCATTATTCGCGAAGGATCAGGAATGGTTAATATCAACAGGGTTATCCACCTGTGGATAAATTATTTTCAGTGCAGGATCCGGGCGAAAACCCCGCCAGCCCGGTGAGATTGCGACCACCCAGGACCTGTGGATAACGGTGTATTAACAGAGCGTTAACGAGAAATTATCTTTGAGTTTCCCGCATTGCGGGCAAACGTTAACGGGCGATCTGAAACTCACACCAAAGGGATACGAAATGACCACCAACACAGCACTCCGCCTTGATCTCGCCACAGCAACCTCCGCACCAAGCGCCGATATGCACGGCGGCGAAGCCACTGCACTTTTCACCACATCAATGGCACCCCGGGGCACAAATATGCTCAGCGGTGCGGGCACGGAACTCTTCACCACCTCCATGGGGCCCGCGGGCGACACCATGACCGGCGGGCAGACCGGGCTCTACACCACGTCCATGGTCAGCGGCGGCGATGTTCTGTCAGGTGAGGCAACAGGGCTCTTCACCACATCGATGACACCGGCCTGAGCAGTCAGACCGGCGCTCTCGCAGCTATGATGGCCGGGGGAGCGCCGGGATGCACCTTACGACACGTGAAATACACCCCGGGGGGATCCGCAGATGAACAAAGTTGTACCTATCGGTCTGCCGAAACGGCCCGGGCTTGCCGTCCGACAGGCGCTGCTGCTTGAAAACTTTGCCCTCAACCGCCGGGATAGTGGTGATGTTTACTGGCTCAAAGAAAATGCCGAACTTCTGAACATACTGCGCAACTCCGGAGCCGGATTACTGCCGGATGCGCTTGAGGTTTATGCCACGTTTTACGACACTCTCGAAGAGAGGCTGCAGTTTTTCCCGCAGTACTACCGGTTTCTGCTGTCCATCGGCCTTGATCTGGAAGACCTCGGGATGACAGGCGACACCGGGGCGCGCCTTTGCCAGCGCGTCGCCGACAGCGATTATGCAGCCGCAGAGCTTTCCGATCTGCAGCGCGCAGAAGCCCGGCATTTACTGGCCCGGCGCGGGCAGGCGGGCAGTGATCCGCAACTGAACGGGCGCCTGCATGACTTCATAAACACACCGCAAACATTTGCTTTACCGAATAAAAAAGCAGCCTACGAGCTCACGCACATCGTCTTTTACCTTTCTGATTACGGTCGGGTCGTTCCCGATCTTGCGCCCGAGGCGATGATCAGTCTTGAGTTTGCGGGGCTGCTCGCCTGGCTTGATCAGGACGTGGATCTGCTGGCGGAGGTCTGCATCGCAATCCGGTTCGCCGGGGGTACGCCCGGCAGGATCTGGGAAGACTGGCTTTCCAGCGAAAGCGCGGGATTTGTTCTGCTGCCTGACAGCCCGGACGGCGGACAGGACGCGTATCACGAATACCTCGTCACCGGCTGGTGGGCGTCGCAGACCGGTGCCGCCCCGTTTCCCGGCATCCCCGACCGTCGCGGGCTCAGCATCTGCCGGGTCGCTGCCGCGCGCGGACCATTGCGCAGCATATCAGAATATATGTTCCGTCTCGGGGATGCGCGCAGCAGTGACTGGGGCCAGATGCGTGGACTTCTGCAATCCGTCCTGCCCGAGGATGAGCATCGTATTCTGGAAGGGGCCGCAGCATCATCAGATGCCTTTGATGAATTCTTTCATGGATTTGCGCGCGCCGGAAACTGATCTGAATCAGCACTCTGCACGGCGATGTTCATCCTACATCGAAAATGATGTACCACAGCCGCACGAGCTGGTGGCATTGGGGTTTTCGATAACGAACCGTGCCCCGATGAGTTCTTCGGTAAAATCGATCACCGCATCCGTCAGAAACGGCAGCGACACTGCATCGACGACCACCTTCTGACCCGCGCCTTCGAGAATCAGATCGTCATCCTTTGGTTCATCGAGCACAATCTCATACTGAAATCCGGAACAGCCGCCGCCTTCGACCGCGACCCGCAGAGCCTTGCCTTCGGTCGCGGCACCGATCTCGGCGAGCCGCTCAAACGCGCGGGAGGTCACTTTGGGGGGCAGCTGCATCTGCGGGCTCCGTGTAACGGTTTCATTCAACACTCACGTACAATATAGAAAGTCACAGGACAGGCCACAAGGACCGGCGGTATGACAGCGCTCTTTGCTTCTGATCCTGCGACTGCCAGGGGACGGCGGTTCGCGGAAGAGGAAAGCACCTTCCGTTCGTGTTTTCAGCGCGATCGGGACAGAATTATTCACGCCAGCGCCTTTCGCCGGCTCAAGCATAAAACCCAGGTTTTTATCGAGCATGAGGGTGATTATTACCGCACGCGGCTGACCCATTCGATCGAAGTGGCGCAGGTGGCGCGCACGATCTCAGGCGCGCTGGGGCTCAACGCTGAACTGACCGAGGCCGTTGCCCTCGCGCATGATCTGGGCCACACGCCTTTCGGGCACACGGGTGAGGATGCGCTTGCCGCTCTGATGGCGCCCTACGGCGGGTTCGATCACAATGCTCAGGCGATCCGCATCGTGACCCATCTGGAGCGTCATTATGCCGATTTTGACGGGCTCAACCTGACGTGGGAAACGCTGGAGGGGCTTGCCAAGCACAACGGGCCCGTCACTGGCGAGATCCCCTGGGCGCTGGCCGCCTGCAATGCCGAGATCGATCTGGAACTGCACACCCATGCCAGCGCCGAAGCCCAGGTCGCTGCGATTGCCGATGACGTCGCCTATAACCACCACGATCTGCATGACGGGTTGCGTGCGGAGCTGTTCTCAACTGACGAATTGGCTGAGCTGCCCGTTCTGGACCGGTGTTTCGGCCGGGTAGACGATCTCTATCCGGGGCTCAATTACTACCGGCGCCGTCACGAGGCGCTCCGGCGGTTTTTTGGTGTGCTCGTTGAGGACGTGATCCGTTTTGCGCAGGAACGACTTGCGGAGATCGGACCGCAGTCAGTGCATGATGTGCGGGCCGCAGGCCGTCCGGTGATCCGTTTTTCGGACGGGATGTTTTCAGATCTGAAGATCATCCGCGCTTTCCTTTTTGAACGCATGTACCGCGCGCCCAGCGTTGTGGAAATGCGCGCCGAGGTGACCGATGTGGTTAACGGGCTCTTTCCCCTCTTTATGGCGCACCCTGACCAGTTGCCAAAGCAGTGGCGCAGAGATGTGGAAGAGGCGGACACCGGGACTGCGCTCGCGCGGATCGTGTCGGATTATATCTCGGGCATGACCGACCGCTTTGCCCTGCAGGAGCATGAACGGCTGATCGGCCTTGGCTGAGCGTGGTTGACCCGGGCCTGCGGCGTGATACACCGCGCGCAACCTCGTGCCGTTTGTGCCAAAGGAACCGGAAATGAACCTCTTTGCTGATATCCGCGATCTGGTGATCGAAACGCTGACTGCTCTGCAGGCTGAGGGCGCGCTGCCGGACGGTCTGGCGATGGACAACGTGACGGTAGAGCCTCCGCGCGATGCAGCCCATGGTGATATGGCGACAAATGCGGCCATGGTGCTGGCAAAACCGGCCGGTATGAAGCCGCGCGATATCGCCGGGGCGCTGGCGGAAAAGCTGTTGGCCGATGACCGGATCACATCGGCCGATGTTGCGGGCCCCGGGTTTCTCAATCTGCGCCTGGCACCGTCGGTCTGGCAGTCAGTGGTGAAGACAGTGCTGGAAACCGGTCCGGATTTCGGACGCGGCAGCCTCGGGCAGGGGACCCGGGTGAATGTCGAGTATGTGTCGGCCAACCCGACCGGTCCGCTGCACGTGGGTCATACCCGTGGGGCGGTTTTCGGCGACGCGCTGGCCTCGCTGCTGGATTTCGCGGGCTTTGACGTGACACGTGAGTATTACATCAACGACGGTGGTGCGCAGGTCGATGTTCTCGCCCGCTCGGTCTATAACCGCTATCTTGAGGCGCATGATCTCTCCGTCGACTGGCCCGAGGGGACCTATCCCGGGGATTACCTGATTGAGGTGGGGGAAAAGCTCAAAGAACTCAAAGGTGATGCCTTCGTGGACCAGCCAGAAGAGGTCTGGCTCGAAGACGTGCGCAATTTTGCCACCGACGCGATGATGGACCTGATCCGCGCTGACCTCAAAGCGCTCGGCGTGGAGATGGATGTCTTTTACTCGGAAAAATCGCTCTATGGCACCGGCCGGATCGAGGCGGCGATTGACGATCTGCGCGGCAAGGGGCTGATATATGAAGGCGTGCTTGAGCCGCCCAAGGGCAAAAAGCCCGAAGACTGGGAGCCGCGCGAGCAGACGCTGTTCAAATCTACTGAGCACGGGGACGATGTGGACCGTCCGGTGATGAAATCCGACGGCAGCTGGACCTATTTTGCGCCGGATATCGCTTATCACTACGATAAGGTTTCGCGCGGGTTCGACGCGCTGATCGACGTTTTCGGTGCGGATCACGGTGGGTATGTCAAACGGATGAAGGCGGCGGTTTCGGCGCTGTCCGACGGGAAAGTGTCGCTTGATATCAAACTGACGCAGCTGGTGAAGCTCTTCAAGAACGGTGAGCCTTTTAAGATGTCCAAACGGGCAGGGACCTTTGTGACCCTGCGCGACGTGGTCGATCAGGTCGGCCCGGACGTGACGCGCTTTGTCATGCTGACCCGTAAGAACGACGCGATGCTGGATTTCGATTTCGACAGGGTGCTGGAGCAAAGCCGTGAAAACCCTGTGTTTTACGTGCAGTATGCGCACGCGCGCGTGGCTTCGGTGATGCGCAAAGCGGGTGAGGCCGGCGTCGATGTCAGCGATGCGACGCTGGCTGCTGCGGACCTGAGCCTGCTCAGTCACGAGGCGGAACTGGCGATGGCCGGCAAGCTTGCGGAATGGCCACGCATGGTCGAGACGGCCGCGCGCAGCAACGAGCCGCACCGGATCGCCTTCTATCTCTATGATCTCGCAGGCAGCTTTCACGCTCTCTGGAACCGGGGCAATGACGAGACCTCGCTGCGCTTTGTGCAGGACGACCCGAATGTCACACAGTCGAAAATTGCGCTTGCACGGGCCGTCAGCGTTGTAATTGCAGCCGGTCTTGGTATTCTTGGCGTCACACCGGCGCAGGAAATGCGGTAACAAACCGCCGCCCGCGTCCGAGCAGCAAACGCAGACAGACCTCAGGGGCAATGTATCCCGGGGGCAGTGAGGCAGTGATGGCGGATATTCAGTTCTCCCATAATATGGGGGCCTACGGGCGTACACCCGAGGCTGAGCCGGAGTTATCCGGCACCTCTTTGACAACAATGACCAATCTGGCAGGGGCCGCCCTGTCACTGGCGCTGATCGCGGGGATCGGGGTCTGGGGCTACAAACTGATGGTGCGTGATGTCAGCGGCATTCCGGTCGTGCGCGCGGTTCAGGGCGAGATGCGGGTGCGTCCCGAAGAACCCGGCGGACAGCTGGCCCGTCATCAGGGGCTCGCGGTCAACTCGGTTGCCGCCGAAGGTTTTGCCTCCGGCCCGGTCGATCAGGTGGCGCTGGCGCCGCGCACAGGCGGGCTCGCGCAGGAAGATCAGCCGGTTCCGGCTGCGGCTCCCGTGATCGCTCCTGAAGCGCTGCGCCCTGCAGCAGAAGCCTTTGATCCGCCGTCCGCGCCGGTTGAACCGGCACCGCCCGCAGCGACCGCCGATGTGCCGGCACCTGCAAAGAAAACGCCTGCTGCCAAAGTGCCGGCAGATACGAATGCTGCTGTATTGCTTGCCGCAGCTGAAGCTCTGCCGCAGCCTGAAGAGGTTCTGGCAGACGGGCCTGGCCTTAAGATTTCCGCGCGCCCGCGTCTGCGGCCGGCCACAGCGCCCGCCATGGTGCAGAACGCATCCTTTACCACCGCACCTGTGACCGCGGAGATTGATCCTTCGAAAATCCCCGGTGGCACAAGGCTTGTGCAGCTTGGCGCTTTTGACAGTGCTGTGATCGCGCGCGGTGAATGGGACCGGTTGGCAACCAGCTTTGGCGACTATCTCGAAGGTAAATCCCGTGTCGTTCAGGAAGCGCAGTCGGGGGGGCGTACCTTCTACCGCCTGCGGGCGATGGGTTTCAGGGATCTGAATGATTCCAGACGTTTCTGCGCCGCCTTTAAAGCTGAGGGTGTGGACTGTATCCCCGTCGCGAGTAAATGAACCGGTTCGGAGCGACGATCCTTGACGCGGACGGGCTGAGCCTTTCTGCGGAGGAAAAAGCGTTTTTCCGCGATGTGAATCCTTACGGATTCATTCTTTTCGCCCGCAACATCGACAGCCCCGATCAGGTGCGCGCGCTTTGCGCTGAGATGCGCGCCTGTGTGGGGCGCGATGCACCGGTTACCATTGATCAGGAAGGCGGACGGGTACAGCGTCTGCGCGCCCCGGTCTGGACAGAATGGACCCCGCCGCTCGATTTCGTCACCGCCGCCGGCGAGAAAGCCGCAGAGGCGATGTACCTGCGCTACCGGCTGATTGCGGCGGAACTGCACGCGTTGGGGATCGACAGCAACTGTGCGCCCATGGTTGACGTGGCAGGCCCGGGCACGCATGACTTTCTGCACAACCGTTGCTATGGCACCGATCCGGACACAGTCGCAAAACTGGGACGGGCGGCCGCTGAGGGGATGATCGCCGGTGGTGTGATTCCGGTGCTCAAACACATTCCCGGACACGGGCGCGCGACCATGGACAGCCACTACGATCTGCCACGGGTCGCGGCCTCGCTAGAGGAGCTTGATGCGGTGGATTTCGCACCGTTCCGGGCCCTCAAGGATCTGCCCATGGGGATGACCGCGCATCTGGTCTATGACGCCATTGATGACAAACCCGCCACTCTGTCGGAAAAGGTGATGAAAGTGATCCGTGAGGACATCGGGTTTGAAAACCTCATCATGACCGATGATCTCGCGATGAAGGCGCTTGAGGGCAGCCTTGCTGATCTCGCGCGCCAGGCGCTGGCGGCGGGCTGTGATGTCATCCTGCACTGTAACGGCACGCTCGCCGACCGCCGCGAAGTGGCAGAAGCCGCGGGCGAGATGAGTTTCGGCGCACAGACCCGCGCCTTGCGGGCGCTCAACGGCCGGATGGCGCCCGACGATATTGACATTCCCCGCGCAACTGCTCAGCTTGAGACGCTGTTGAGCAGGGCGTGAAAGTCGATATGAGGCATGGCTGAAATCCCTTTTGAGGAAGACGCGGTTTCGGTTGCGGACCGCATGGCGGCCGAAGCGCTGATTGTCGATGTGGACGGGTTTGAAGGCCCGCTCGATCTGCTCCTGACACTCAGCCGCACCCAAAAAGTCGATCTGCGAAAGATTTCGGTTCTCGCACTTGCAAAGCAGTATCTGGCCTTTGTCGAAAAAGCCAAAGCGCTGCGGCTGGAGCTTGCAGCGGATTATCTGGTGATGGCCGCCTGGCTGGCCTTTCTCAAATCCCGGTTGCTGCTGCCGCCCGATCCTGAGGAGGACGGCCCCAGCGGCGAGGAACTGGCCGCTCATCTGGCGTTTCAGCTTGAGCGGCTTCAGGCTATGCGCGATGCCGCGGCCCGTCTGATGGGGCGTGACCGGCTGGGGCGCGACTTTTTTGCCCGCGGGCAGACCCATGAGGTCACCCGGACCCGCAGGATTGAATACACCGCCACGCTGCTTGATCTGATGCAGGGCTATGCCCGGATCCGCACGCGCGACGAATTCCGCCCTTTTGTCATGGATCGCGATGCGGTGTTCACGATGGAGCAGGCACTGGACCGGATGCGCGGGCTGATGGGCTTTGCAGGGGACTGGACGGATATTTCCAGCTATCTGCCCGAAGGGTGGGAAACCGACCCTGTGCGCCGGCGCTCGGCGACCGCTTCGACCTTTGCGGCCTCGCTGGAGCTTGTTAAGGAAGGGTATCTGGAGATCCGCCAGAGCGACACATTCGCGCCGCTGCAGCTGCGCAAAAAGGACCGGCCCTCTTGAGCACAGAACCTGACATCAGCGACACAGAGCAGAGCCTCTTTGAGGCCCCGCCGATGGGAGAGCAGGAGCGCATGGTTGAGGCGATCCTCTTTGGCGCTGCAGAGCCTGTTTCCCTGCGCGAGCTGACCGCGCGCATGCCGCACGGCTCGGACCCGGCAGAGGCCATTGTGCATCTGCGCAAACGCTATGAGGGGCGCGGCGTGAACCTGTGTAAAATCGGCGATGCCTGGGCGATGCGCACCGCACCAGATCTTGGGTTTCTGATGCAGCGCGAAACAGTCGAGACCCGCAAGCTCAGCCGCGCGGCCGTGGAAACGCTTGCGATCATCGCCTATCACCAGCCTGTCACCCGCGCCGAGATCGAAGAAATTCGCGGCGTTTCCGTCAGCCGTGGCACCGTGGATCAGCTGCTGGAGATGGAATGGATCCGCTTTGGCCGCCGCAAGATGACGCCGGGGCGGCCGGTGACTTTTGTGGTCACCGAAGGGTTTCTTGATCACTTTGGCCTTGAGAATGCGCGCGATCTGCCGGGGCTCAAAGAGCTTCGCGCCGCTGGTCTGCTGGAGAACCGTCCCCCGCCAGGCAGTCTGCCTGTTGCCGGTGATCCGGATGAGGGAGAAGAGGAATCCACCGAAGGCCAGAGCGAGCTCTTTGAGGACTGATATCTCCTGAAAATCGCCACATTCCCGCGCTACCTCTCTCTCAGAGCAAAAAGAGGACAGGCAATGGAACGGGTATTGAATATGATCCTGCGGATGGTAATACGCAGGCTGACAAGCCGGGGTATCAGCGCAGCGGTGAGCAAAGCCGGCGGTGGTCAGCGCGCACGCAACGGCACGAAACACATACGGCGGTCGGCGCGTATGGCCGGGCGCGCCACGCGGATGTAGCCGGCGTTATTCCGGCGCTTTGAAGTGCTTGGAAAGTTTGAGGCCCTGGCCCTGATAGTTGGACGCGATCCCCGCGCCATAGAGTTGCGTGGGCTCTTCGGTCATGGCTTCATAGACCAGACGTCCCACGACCTGACCGTGCTCCAGCACAAAGGGCGCTTCGTGACAGCGCACTTCCAGAACGCCACGTGATCCCGCACCTCCCGATGCCGCATGGCCGAAGCCGGGATCGAAAAAGCCCGCGTAGTGCACACGAAACTCGCCGACCATCGCGAGATATGGCGCCATTTCAGCTGCATAGCCGGGCGGGATGGTCACAGCCTCCCGGCTCACCAGTATATAGAACGCGCCAGGATCCAGGATGATCTTGCCGTCATCGCTGTGCACGTCTTCCCAGTATTCCGTCGCGCGGTAGTGATCAATGCGATCGAGGTCAATCACGCCGGTGTGCGGCTTTGCACGGTACCCTACCAGCGTGGTGTCCGGCAGGCGCAGATCGACGGAAAACCCAAGTCCCGCGTCGATCACCGGGTCCCGGTCGACCAGCGGTGTTTGCGCATGCAGCGCGCGCAGGGCCGTGTCGTCGAGAACGGCCTCGCCGCGCCGGAAGCGGATCTGGTTCAGCCGCATGCCCGGCCGCACCAGAACCGAAAAAGAGCGCGGGCAGATCTCGGCATAGAGCGGTCCGTGATAGCCCGGTGCAATGCGGTCAAATTCGGTGCCGCCGTCGGTGATTACCCGCGTCAGCAGGTCAAGCCGGCCGGTGGAGCTTTTGGCGTTGGCGACCGCCTGGATGTCGTCGGGCAGGGCCAGCGATTCAATCAGCGGCACCACATAGACACAGCCCTTTTCGAGCACAGCGCCTTCGGTCAGATCCACTTTGTGCATCTCGAATTCTTCCAGGCGATCGGACACGCGCGCGCCGGCACCGGTCAGGAAAGACGCGCGAACCCGCCACGCCGTACGACCCAGGCGCAGATCCAGGCTTGCCGGCTGTATCTGGGCGTCGGTGACAGGGCGGCTGGTGGCAATCTGGTTTTCGTCGATCATCTTTGCGATCATCTGATTTGGTAGAACGCCATTCATGCCGCCGGCTCCTGAAAAGACAAAGGCCCGCGCAACTGCTGCGCGGGCACTTTATGCATGTCGGTAGTGGTCGGGCTAGCAGGACTCGAACCTGCGACCTTCCGTCCCCCAGACGGACGCGCTACCAGGCTGCGCCATAGCCCGACATGAGCCGCTTCATACCCGATCAGAGCCCGATGGCAAGACCCAAATGCCACCGGATCAGTCTTTGCCGGCATCTTTGCCCGGGCCTGACAGATCGGCCCTGAGTGCTGCAAGCTGTTTTAAAAGCGGCCGGATACGGTCAGCGGTATCGCTGTCGATCCGGGTGATACGTGCAAGGGCGGTGAGGGCGGAGGGCGCCACTTCAATCTCATCCTCATGCGGCACCGACGGTACATCGACCGTGGCAGGGCGCACGGGTTCTATGGCCGCCTCGGGTGGTGATACAGAGAAGGGGCCGGTATTCTCGTCAGAGCTGTCTCCGGTGGTGTCTTCCGCGCCTGCTGCAGTTTCCTCAGGCTCAACCGGTTCCGCCTCGTCCGGCGTGGTCTCTGCGGGCAGGTCGTCATCGCCCCGGGCGGTGCTGTCGTCGTCGCCCGCATCCTGCAGGGGTTTCGTCAGGAAATCAGGCAGATCAGCAGTTTCACCTGCGGTGGCGTCCGCGGATGCAATCTCGCCAGAGGCGGATTCGGCTGGTGCTGGATCTTCCTGCTCTCCTGGCGCGCCCTCACCCTCGGAGGAAAAATCAGCATCGCTGTCCAATGCGTCCGGCGCGCTGTCATCCTGTTCCGGTTCGTGGCGGGCGTGCGAGAAACTCACTTCCCCGGTGGCGTGCTCGCCTGTCTTTTCCGGCTCAGCATCCTGAGGGTTTCCGGCAATTTCTTCGGGTGCGTTTTCCGCAGGATCGGGCGCGACGCTTTCGAAAAGCTCCGGCCCTGGATCCGCGGCCTGATCACCTGCTCCCTCCGGCCCGGGTGCCGCGTCCTGCGCGGGTGCTTCGTTTCCGGCCGGTGGTGCCGGTGCAAATGCAGGGGCCGCTGCGGTGTCTTCGTCGAGTGCGGCCATGGTCAGATCATCAAGAGGCCGGGACATATCGGCGACATGCGCCACGCCTTTCTCCCGCAGCATCTTCTGCGCGCCTTTGATGGTCAGTCCGTCTTCGTGCAGCAGCTGCCTGAGCCCGCCAAGCAGCAGCATGTCGGAGGGGCGGTAGTACCGCCGGCCACCCGCGCGTTTGATCGGCTTGACCTGTGTGAACTTACTTTCCCAGAAGCGCAGCACATGCGCCTGAACGCCCAGCCAGTCAGCAACTTCTGAGATCGTGCGGAATGCGTCCGGCGACTTGGACATCAGGTCAGGACTTGTTTCCGTCGGCCACACGGTCCTTCATCAGATGCGAAGGCCGGAAGGTCAGAACACGGCGCGGGTTGATCGGAACCTCTTCGCCCGTCTTGGGATTGCGGCCGACGCGGGCCGATTTGTCACGCACGGAAAAGGTGCCGAAAGAGGAGATTTTCACCTGCTCGCCGCGCACCAGCGCATCAGACAGATGTTCCAGCACTGTCTCTACAAGCTGCGCGCTTTCGTTGCGCGACAGGCCAACCTCGCGGAAGACCGCTTCACTCAGATCCATACGTGTCAGTGTCTTTTCGGCCATCATATCCCCCCACGGTTTTAAGCAACCATAGGGGAGAGGGTTTTTCCGAGTCAATATCAATGACTTGGACTGCACGCCCTGAGCGAAATTAACCCGCTTACCAGCGCAGAACGACCGCTCCCCAGGCCAGTCCGCCGCCGATTGCCTCTGTCACGATCATATCACCCTGCCGGATCTGCCCGCGTTCGACGCCCACAGACAGCGCCAGGGGAATCGATGCGGCAGAGGTATTGCCATGATCCTGCACCGTCACGACAACCTTTTCCATCGGCAGGCCAAGCTTTCTGGCGGTGCCCTGGATGATGCGGATGTTGGCCTGATGCGGCACGATCCAGTCGACATCCTCCGGGGCGATGCCCGCGCGCTCCATGGCGGTGGTGGCCGTGGCCGCCAGTTTTTCGACGGCATGCCGGAAAACCTGATTGCCCTGCATGCGCAGATGTCCCGTTGTGCCGGTGGAAACGCCGCCATCGACATAAAGCAGATCCTGATAGCGCCCGTCCGAGTGCAGATCTGTTGAGAGGATGCCGCGGTCTTCGGCGGTGCCGGTGAGGTCTCGCCCTTCAAGCAGCAGCGCGCCCGCGCCATCCCCGAAGAGCACACAGGTCGAACGGTCTGTCCAGTCCATGATCCGGCTGAAGCTTTCGGCGCCAATGACGAGGACGCGCCGCGCCTGGCCCGACAGGATCAGCGCATTGGCATTGCTGAGCGCATAGACAAAGCCCGCACAGACGGCCTGCACGTCAAAGGCAAAGCCTGAAGTCATACCCAGGCGTGCCTGAACCATCGTGGCGGCTGAGGGGAAGGTCAGATCAGCGGTCGACGTGGCGACAATGATCGCATCCACGTCTTCTGCGGTGACACCGGCGCTGGCCATGGCGGCTGTCGCGGCGGCGGCTGCCATATCTGATGTGGTCTCACCCTCGGCTGCGAAGTGCCGGCGTTCGATGCCCGAACGGGAGCGGATCCATTCATCTGTCGTGTCGAGTTTTTCCTCGAATTCGGTATTGGGTACGACGCGGGAGGGCAGGTAGTGGCCAACACCGGCGACGACGGCGCGCAGGGGCATCAGGGGGTCTCCTCTCCCGGCAGGCCGGCGACACGGGCCGCCAGCTTGTCGGTGAACTGTATATCAGCGAGCTGTGCTGCGAGCCTGATGGCTGCCGACACGCCGGTTGCATCCGCAGAGCCATGCGATTTCACCACGGTGCCGTTCAGCCCCAGAAAGACGCCGCCGTTCACCCGGCGCGGATCAATCTTCTTTTTCAGCCGGTTCAGCGAGGTATAGGCCAGCAGAGAGGCCAGCATCGACAGCGGCGAATAGCGGAAGGCCTCACGCAGACGGTCACCGATCAGGCTGGCCGTACCTTCGCCCGTTTTGATAGCGACGTTACCGGTAAACCCGTCGGTGACGATTACATCACAGACATCGCCGGCAATATCGCCGCCTTCGACAAAGCCGACAAATTCAAACCCGGCTTCCTCGTGGTGATCACGAATCAGCTCATAGGCCTCTTTGAGTTCGGTGCGGCCCTTGTGCTCTTCGGTGCCGACATTCAGCAGGCCAACCCGGGGTCGGGGCAGGTCGAGCCCGTTGCGCGCATAGGACATGCCCATGAGGGCAAAGCGCAGCAGGTCATCGGCATCCGCCCGGATATCCGCGCCCACGTCCAGCATGACATTAAAGCCCTGAGGGTTGGACGACGGGTAAAGCACGGCAATCGCCGGCCGGTTGACGCCCGGCAGCTTGCGCAGGCGGATCATCGACAGCGCCATCAGCGCGCCGGTGTTGCCACAGGAGATCGCGACCGAGGCCTCTCCGTCACGCACGGCCTCGATAGCCGACCACATGGAGGTGCCCTTGCTGTTGCGTACGACCTGGCCGGGTTTGTCGTTCATCGACACGACATCGGGCGCGTGCCGGATATCACAGCGGCCTTCCAGCACGCGTTTTCGCGCCACGAGAGCTTTGAGCTCTTCGGCCGGTCCGTGCAGGATGAAACGGATATTGTCGTTCTTCTGGGCGGAGGTGCTGCAGCCTGCAATAACGGCGGCGGGGCCATTGTCCCCGCCCATCGCATCTACGGATATGGTGATCCGTGCGGCTTTCGCATCTGCCTGATCGGTCTGCGCCGTCATATTGCGACCGCCCCTAACCTTGCTGCCTTATTGTTAAGGCAAAGGTTTAGGCCGCGTCGTCTTCCAGATCAATCTCTTCTGTCAGTGCAACGACTTCCTTGTCGTCATAATGGCCACAGGCCGCACAGACATGGTGGGGGCGTTTCAGCTCACCACAGTTGGTGCATTCGTTCGGATTTGCAGCCACCAGTGCATCATGCGCGCGACGGTTGTTGCGGCGCGATTTGGAGACTTTGTTCTGTTGAACAGCCATTGGTTCAGGCCTTTTGTCTTTCGGGGCCGGTCACGCAGGTCTGCGCGGGGGCCGGGTTTCGGATTCTGTCCCGTCGGGCGGGCGTCACGTGCGTTTAGGGCCATGGCCCTCAGTTGTCCAACCCTTAATTGGGTGAGGCGCGCAAAATACTGCGAATTCCGCCCTGTGCAAGTGGTTTTTCCGCAGGCCGCACGGTGCCGGCGCGAGCTTACCAGATCCTAGTCTTTCTGCCCTGTTGCGGCGACGTGGAGAAGAGGAGTGAGGCCGTGATTTCAGTGACAGCTGTTATGCCACCGGCAACTGCAAAACGCCGCCCGCACCGCCGGTACCTGTTGAGACTTCTGCCCCGGGGCAACTGGCAAAGATCGCGGTTGCAGAGGCCCTTGCTGCGGGTCTGGAGCTGCCGTCCAATGCGCAGGGTCCTGCGGCTTCGCAGATCGCAAAAGGTGCTGACCCATTGGCTCTCTTTTCGCTGCAGATACAGCACAATACTGCTACCCCCGACGGGATGGACGGCACGCAGGTGTCTGCGGTCCGGGGTGAAACGCCTGCAACCGGCGGCACCTCTGCAACCGACGACGGAGCCGCTGTCCCCGCCGGGGCAAAGCAGGTGGCCGAGGAGACCGGAGAGTCGGCCATGGCGGCAGTTCTTGCCTGTCAGACTTCAGTAACATCGCTTGCCGGGGCGGGCGACAGTCCGGCACAGGCCGCGCTGGATCTGCTGAGCTGACTGTAAAGGCGCCGGGGCGGGTCGCCGGGCTGATCCCGCACAGCTCCGTAACACATCCGGTGCCGTAGAGCAGAATGTCCCTGCATGCCGGAAAGTCGTCCTTTCAGATGCTGAAGCGCTGATATCCCGCCTGCGGGCGTCAGTCGTCCCCGTCAGGTGTTTCCAGCTGATCCCGCAGCCCGGCAAGCCCTGCGAAGGGTTTCGCATCTTCATCGCGCATTGGCTTTTTGCCGGGTTCGGTAAAGACGGCTTCTTTCAGTTCAGCGCCCGGAGCACGTGGATAAAGCGGCACGGCAAGCACCAGCGCTTCTGTCATCACCGCCGCAGGATCGATCCAGCGCCCGAGTGCTTCGGTGGTGTCATCCTCCGGCATCTCGGCCTCGGGCGCATCGACGTCGATAAAATCGCGCTGAAAAAGCCTGGTCACAGGCGCATCGATTCGCGTGGTGACAGGCTCAAGTGTGACGCCGCAGGGCTGCACGATCGTGGCGCCCAGAACGGCCTCCAGACGCCAGTCGGCTTCACCCTCCGCCCGGAGGCTGCCGGTAAAGGACAGCTTGCGCAGATCAGACAACCTGAGCTCTGCGCAGATCTGCTTTGTGCGCGCCGTGTCGGGCCTCAGAGAAAAGGATGTGACAGCGTTTTGCGCCAGGTCGGCAACGCGCAGCGCCGTGTCGGAGGGAGGTGTCTGCTTCATGCTTGCTACTTTCGTTCCTTGAACCATGGGCCTGGCATGGTGTAAGCGGGATAAAAGCCAAAGGCGCCAGGGGCAAGAGGGCAGACGAATGCAAAGCAGTACACCGTCGAGGAAACGCGGCCCGGCCGTGCGCCGTTTATGCTGTGCGGTGGCGATGTGCGCTGCACTTGCCGCCTGTGGTGCCACTTACCGCAACCACGGATATGTGCCCACAGCAGAAGAGCTTGACCAGATCGCGGTTGGCGTCGACACCCGCGCCAGCGTTGAGGAAACGCTGGGGTCATCGGCTGCGGGCTCAGTTCTGCAGGATGACGCGATGTATTTCGTACGTAGCCGGGTGAAGAACTTTGCACTGCTGGACTCCGAAGTGGTTGAACGGACGATTGTCGCAATCAGCTTTGACAGCGCCGGTGTGGTCCGGAACGTCGAAACCTTCGGGCTGGAGGACGGGCAGGTGGTGCCGCTGGCGCGGCGCGTTACCGACACCACGGTCGAGGGACGCACCTTCCTTGGTCAGCTCTTTGGTAATATCGGACGGTTTACCCCCAGCGGCATCGACGGCTGATCGCTGTCACGCGCCCGTGACCTGCCCGTGGTAACGGGACGCAGACCTCGTGTGCGGGAGGCACGCCATGTGTGAGCTGATCAGAGGCCACCTGAAAGCCCGCCGGGCAGCGGATGCACATGACCTGGCGCGGGCGCGGGCGCTCCGGTTGGCCGCATTCGGGGCCGCAGGCGCCGGGACCAACGATGTTTTTGATGAGCAGTGTACGCAGATTCTTATCGAGGATATGCACAGCGGCGATCTGTTGTGCTGTTTTCGTCTGATGCAGCTGACACCGGATGCGCTGACCCGCTGTTACTCCGCACAGTTCTATGAGCTTTCCACATTGTCGCTGCAAGAGGGTCCGATGATTGAGCTTGGGCGTTTCTGCACAGCACCGGGGCTGCGCGACCCGGACGTTCTGCGTCTGGCCTGGGCCTGGATCACGCGCCATGTGGATGAAGCCGGTGTGACGCTGCTCTTTGGCTGCGCGTCTTTCAGCGGCACGCAGACGACCGAGTATCTCGACACCTTCGCGATGCTGCGTGCCCGTCATCTCGCACCGGACCGCTGGCTGCCCCGCGTCAAAGCGCCGGAGGTTTTTCGCTTTGCGGCCCGCTTGCGGCGCAAACCGGATATCAGAAAAGCCATGACACGTATGCCGCCGCTTCTGCGGTCCTATCTGATGATGGGGGCCTGGGTCAGCGACCACGCAGTGGTGGACCGTCAGATGAACACACTGCACGTATTCACCGGAGTCGAAATCGGCGCTATCCCGCCCGCGCGCAAACGGCTGCTGCGCGCGATTGCCTGAACCCCGGACGGGATTTTTTCCGCGTGGTGCACGCCAGACGTTGACGTGGCGCCCGCCCCGGCATAGCTGGCTGGCATGGCCCGTGTCCCTCTACTGCAGCTCACAGATATTTCGCTGACCTTCGGCGGTGATCCCGTTTTTGACGGACTCAGCCTTGTCGCACAGCCCGGCGACCGCGTGGCGCTGGTGGGACGCAACGGCTCGGGCAAATCGACGCTGATGAAGGTGATGGCCGGCCTCGTTGAGCCTGACCGCGGCGAGGTTATCGCCGGGCCCGGTGTTTCCGTCGGATATATGGAGCAGGACCCGGACCTGTCGGGCTTCGCGACGCTGGGGGATTTTGCGGCCCATCTGCTCGAGCCGTCTGAGATGTACCGGGTGGAGCGCGCGGGCGAGGGGCTCAAGTTTGACCCCGCCAGGCCGGTGGAAACTGCCAGCGGCGGAGAGCGTCGGCGCGCGGCACTTGCGCGGCTGATGGCGGGGGAGCCCGATCTGATGCTGCTCGATGAGCCGACGAACCATCTGGATATCGAGGCCATAGCCTGGCTTGAGAATGAACTGAAACAAAGCCGCCAGGGCTATATCATCATCAGCCACGACCGTGCCTTTTTGCGCGCGCTGACGCGGGCGACGCTCTGGATAGACCGTGGTGTCGTGCGCCGGCAGGAAAAGGGTTTCGGTGATTTCGAGACCTGGCGCGACGCGGTATGGGAAGAAGAAGACACTCAGCGTCACAAACTTAACCGCAGGATCAAAGCCGAGGCCCGCTGGGCCGTGGAAGGCATCTCTGCGCGCCGCAAACGCAATATGGGGCGGGTGCGCGCATTGCAGGATCTGCGGGCAGAGCGCGCGGCACAGATCACCCGCCAGGGCACGGCTGCCATGGCGCTGGATCCGGCCACGAAGTCCGGTAAAAAGGTCATTGAGGCCACGGGCATCACGAAATCATTCGGGGACCGGACGATCCTGCGGCCCTTCAGCCTCACCGTACAGCGCGGTGACCGGATTGCGCTTGTCGGCCCCAACGGTGTGGGGAAAACGACCCTGCTTAATATGCTGATCGGGCGCGAGGCACCGGATGAAGGCGAGGTAAAACTGGGCACCGGTCTGAGTGTGGCGCTTTTCGATCAGGGGCGCGACGCGCTTGATCCGGATATGACGCTCTGGGACAGTCTGACGGGGGATCCCGATATGCGCGTTTCGGGCAAAGCTGACCAGATCATGGTGCGCGGTGCCCCCAAACATGTGGTCGGATATCTCAAAGAATTCCTTTTTGACGAGGCCCAGGCGCGGGCGCCGGTGCGGGCGCTCTCGGGCGGCGAAAAGGCGCGATTGCTGCTGGCCAAACTGATGGCGCGGCCGGGCAATATGCTGGTTCTCGATGAGCCCACGAACGATCTCGACGTCGAAACGCTCGATCTGCTGCAGGATATTCTGGGTAGCTATGACGGCACGGTGCTGCTGGTCAGTCACGACCGTGATTTTCTTGACCGCGTCGCCGCGACCACGATTGCCATGGAGGGTGACGGTCGCGCGACGGTCTATGCTGGCGGCTGGAGCGATTATATCAGCCAGCGCAGGACCATCCGGAGCCGTCCGCAGGCAGCACCTGAAAAGACGGCTACGCCTGCTGCGGAAAAGCCGCAGGCCGCGGCAACAAAGGGACTGAGCTTCACGCAGAAACACCGGCTCGAGGCCCTGCCGGCAGAGATCGAGCGACTGGAGGCGGAGATCGCGAAGCTGGAAGAGCTGCTTGGTGATCCGGATCTTTTCGAGCAGAACCCGGTGAAATTCGGCAAGGCGACCGATGCGCTGGTCGAACGGCATGCAAAGCTGGACGCCGCGACAGAAGAATGGCTGATGCTGGAAGAAAAAGCGGCCGGTTAAACCAGCGAAACCAGATCGCCCTCACGGACCATGCCGCCTGTCACAATTGAACAGTTCAGCCCCGAGCGGTGTTCGAGCAGGTCGCAGATCGTTTTGCCGGTGACCATATCAATATAACGACATGGCGTGTTGAGCCGCCCGCCACGCAGAATAACCCCGCCCACCCGGAACTCACGTCCCACCAGATGATTGAGCGGCACGTCGCGCACCGTGAGGTTGCGTCTGTGCTCATGAGGCTCAAGCGTGATGTCGTGATCGCGCGCCAGCGCTTCCAGAGTTTCGATCTCGGTCAGCGTCACTTCGCGCACGTCCGGGAGTTGCGAATAGGTGCCGCTGTCCACGCCCCTCGCATAGCGGTCGCCCGCAAGCCCCACGCCGGGCAGACACTGAATGGCACGATGCGCTGTCATGGGTGCGCGGGCCTTCGGGGCCGTGTGGATGTGTAAAAGCTGTCCCTGCCACATGGCTTTTCCCTTTTATCAGCGCATGCGGAGCGCGCCGTCGATACGGATCACTTCGCCGTTCAGATAGCCCGCACTCACGATGAACCCGGCAAGGGCTGCGTATTCCGACGGATCCCCGAGGCGCGGCGGGCAGGGGACGTCAGCGGCAAGCTGCGCCTGCACCTCTTCGCCGAGACCGGCAAGCATCGGTGTCATGAAAATCCCCGGTGCAATGGTCATCACCCGGATGCCGCTGCGCGCCAGATCCCGGGCCATGGGCAGGCAGAGCCCCACGACGCCGCCTTTTGAGGCGGCATAGGCCGTCTGACCCTTCTGTCCGTCAAAGGCCGCGATGGAGGCGGTGTTGATGATCACACCGCGCGCGCCGTCTTCATCCGGGTCGTTGTGCTGCATGGCGTCCGCGGCCAGCCGCGCGACGTTGAATGTACCCACAAGATTGATGTCGACAGTCCGTTGGAAAAGTCCCAGAGGATGCGGCCCGTCGCGCCCGGTCGTTTTGGCGGCATCCGCGATCCCTGCGCAGTTCACCGCAACAGTGATGCGGCCCATTCTGTCCCGTGCCAGGTCGATGGCCGCCTGCACCGAAGTCTCGTCGGTGACATCGGTCTGCGCAAAATACCCGCCGGTCTCAGAGGCCACGGCAGCGCCGCGTTCGGCATCGCGGTCAAGAAGTGTCACCTGTGCGCCATGCTCTGCAAGCCAGCGCGCCGTTGCCTCGCCGAGACCCGACGCACCGCCTGTGATGATCGCTGCTGTTTCCGTCAGTTTCATGCCTGTCCTCCCCGGGGTTGCCGCTGCTCAGGTTTTCGGTATCCCCGGACCTGAGCACGGCTGGCCTTCAGCCCAGCTGCACCAGCGCGTGACGCTTTTTGCCGGCGCTCAGTTTGATCGGCGACGAGAGCGCCGCGGCATCGATCATCAGGCCTGCGTTGGTCAGCGGCTGGTCGTCAAGGCGCGCGCCGTTCTCCGCGATGAGACGTTTGGCCTCTTTGCCCGATCCTGCGAGCCCGGATTTCACAATCAGCTGCACGATGGAGATCCCGTCACCGAGATCTTCTGCAGAGAGGTTCAGCGTCGGCAGGTCATCCCCCACGCCGCCCTTTTCAAACACCTCACGCGCAGTCGCCTCGGCAGCAGCAGCCGCCTCTGGCCCGTGCAACAGCGTGGTGATTTCACCCGCAAGCCGGATCTTGGCCTCGTTTATCTCTGCGCCCGCGAGCGCCCCCAGACGGTCGCATTCATCCACCGGCAGTTCGGTATAGAGTTTCAGAAAGCGCCCGACATCGGCATCCGTGGTGTTGCGCCAGAACTGCCAGAACTCATAGGCACTCAGCATATCGGCGTTCAGCCAGACGGCGCCCGACTGCGATTTACCCATCTTTTTGCCGTCCGAAGTGGTCAGCAGCGGCGACGTGAGACCATAGACCTCGCCCTCAATCACCCGCCGTGTGAGATCGATGCCGTTGACGATATTGCCCCACTGATCCGAGCCGCCCATCTGCAGAACACAGCCATAGCGCCGGTGCAGCTCCATGAAATCATAGGCCTGCAAAATCATGTAATTGAATTCAAGAAACGACAGCGACTGCTCACGGTCGAGCCGCGACTTCACGCTCTCAAACGACAACATCCGGTTGATCGAGAAATGTCGTCCGATATCGCGCAGGAAATCGAGGTAGTTGAGATCATCGAGCCACTCGGCGTTGTTGATCATCAGCGCATCCGTCGGGCCGTCACCATATTTCAGATAGGCGGAAAAGACGTCTTTGATGCCCGCGATATTGTCGTCAATGGCTGACGGTGTCAGCAGCGGGCGTTCATCGGCGCGAAAGGACGGATCCCCCACCTTCGTTGTGCCGCCGCCCATCAGCGTGATCGGTTTATGCCCGGTTTTCTGCAGCCAGCGCAGCATCATGATCTGAATGAGCGAACCCACATGCAGCGATTTCGCGGTCGCATCAAAGCCGATGTACCCGGGCTGCACGCCCGACATCAGCGCGTCATCGAGCCCCTGATAATCCGTGCAGTCCGCCAGAAAACCACGTTCGGTCATAACGGCGACAAAATCTGATTTCGGGTGCCAGGTCATCTTACTTGCTCTCTGCGGTGAATGCGCCCACTCTATAGGCGGTGAAATCGTAAAGGAAAAGGCTTTGAGCAGGGCCATCCCGAAAACCGGATCCGTTACAGCGCTGGGGGCAATGAGCGGCACATCGCTGGATGGCGTGGATGCAGCCGTTATCCGCACAGACGGCGTGACGATCGGGAGCTTTGGTGAGAGCGGATACCGCGCGTACACAACAGAAGAACAGCAGATCCTGTCGGCCGCTCTGGGCCAGTGGTCGGGGCCTGCGGCAGAGGCTGCAACGCGCATCGTTCAGCAGGCACATGAAGAGCTTCTGGCTGAATTCACCGGCGTTGATCTGGTGGGCTTTCACGGCCAGACGCTTGCACATGCCCCGCGGACACGCGGCACGTATCAGGCCGGCGACGGTGCCGCTCTCGCGAAATCGCTCGGGCGCCCCGTGGTCTGGGATTTCCGCACAGCGGATGTTGATCTGGGCGGTGAAGGCGCGCCTCTTGCGCCGTTTTTCCATTTTGCCTGTGCGCGCCATATCGGTGCCACCGGGCCGCTGGCGTTTCTCAATCTCGGCGGGGTGGGAAACCTGACATATATCGATCCGTCTTTTGAGCGACCTGAAATGCCCGGTGCTTTGCTGGCCTTTGACACCGGGCCGGCCAATGCGCCGCTGAATGATCTTCTGCGTGCGCGGCGGGGAATGGCTTTTGACAGGGACGGCGCAATAGCAAAGTCCGGCACAGTTGAGCAGGGCGCGCTGGAGCTGTTTCTGGCCGAGCCTTATTTTGCACGTATGCCGCCCAAGTCTCTGGACAGGAATGATTTTTCGCAGATGGTGGCGCTGGTGAGTGAGCTTGTCGACGCTGATGCAGCGGCGACGCTGACGGCGATGTGCGCGGCAGGCGTGGCGGCCGGCATGCAGCATTGTCCGACGCCGCCTGACCGGGTGCTGGTCACCGGCGGCGGGCGTCACAATCCGGTGCTGATGGAGATGCTGAGCGTATCACTCGACTGTCCTGTCATGCCGGTCGAAGACACGGGCCTTGACGGCGATATGCTCGAAGCTCAGGCCTTTGCCTATCTGGCGGTACGTGTGGCGCGTGGCCTGCCGACGTCCTGCCCGGGCACAACCGGGGTACGCGCAGCCGTAGGCGGCGGTATCGTCAGCCTGCCTGAGGCACAGGCGCAGGCGGGCTGAAGCGACCGCGATCAGCCGCGCGGGATGTCGAACTCCGGTGGCGCCAGCGTGAATCCCTCGAACTGAAATCCGGGCGAGACGGTACAGCTTACCAGGGTCCAGTCGCCGGTACTGCGCGCCGCCTGCCAGTTGTGTGCGGGCACGATGATCTGCGGTGCCGCCCGGTTCAGATCCGGACCAAGCTCATGATCCTGCGCGGGCCCCTCATCGGTGGCACTCATCGAGAGGATCAGGGGCGCACCGGCGTGCCAGAGCCAGATCTCGGTTGCGTCAACCCGGTGCCAGTGGCTGGTCTCGCCCGCCGCCAGCAGGAAATATATGCAGGTGCCTGCGGGGCGTCCTGTGCCGGGTGCGACCCAGGTCTGGCGGTAGTGGCCGCCTTCAGGATGCGGGGCGAGGTTCAGTTGCGCGATGATCTCTTGTGCTGTCATCGTCTCAGGCTAGTCTGAGCGCAACTGCGGGCCAAGGGGGAAAGCCGTTGAAAACTATCGTTATCGGCGCGGGCATCATCGGTGCGCTCACGTCCTTCGAGCTGGCCCGCCGTGGGGCTGAGGTGACAGTGATCGATGCGGGCCCGCCGGCGGGAGCCGCGACGGGATCGTCCTTTGGCTGGATCAACGCGAGCTTTTACGAAAACGAAGACCATTTCCGGCTGCGCACGGCGGCCATTGACGCCCACCATGCGCTGGCCGGAACCCTCTCCACCACTGCGGTGCAATGGCAGGGGTGCCTGTGCTGGGAAGAGCGGGGCGCGGCTTTTGATGCGCAGTTCGGGGCCCTGCAGGCGCTCGGCTATGACGTTCGATGCGTCAGCCGCGCGGAATTCGTAACACTGGAGCCGCAGATCCGCCCGCCGGAAAGAGCGCTTCTGTTTGCCGGCGAGGGGGCCGCGGATATCGCCGAACTGGCGCGCAATGCCCTTGATGCGGCAATGGCGCTGGGGGCGCGGCTGGTTACCGGGGTGCGGGTTACCGGACTTGTAAGTCACAACGATGAGATCACCGGGGTGCGCTGGTCCGGTGGCGTCATCGACGCGGACCGTGTGGTACTGGCAACCGGCACGGCAACTGAGCGACTGCTGGCGGATGTCGGGGTGCCGCTGCCAATGCCGGACCGGCCCGGGCTGATCCTGCGAACCGGTCCGATGCCGCCTTTGCTGGCGCATATTCTGGTCTCGCCGGGGCAGGAGCTGCGCCAGCTGAGCGACGGGCGGTTGCTGGCCCCGACGGCCGCCGCACATCAGAGCGACAGGACGGAAAAGATCGTGGAAAATCCGCAGGTGCTGGCGGATGAGGCCGCCGCGCGCGTGAGCCGTCTGATCGGGCAACAGGTCACCTGGGAAACCGTTTCACTGGCCTGGCGGCCGGTGCCGGGGGACGGGCTGCCGGTCATCGGATCCTGCGGGCCGGCGGGGCTTTATGTCACGACCATGCACTCGGGTGCTACGCTTGCGCCCCTCGTGGCCCGGATGGCCGCGACAGAGATCACCGGTGACACGCTGAGCAACAGCGATGCAACGCTGGTCGCACCCTACCGTCCGCAGCGTTTCAGAGATTAAGCTCATAGAAGACGAGGAACTCGGCCATGCCTTCCGGCAGGTCCGCATATGCGCCGCGCGCCCGAAAGCCGAGGCTTTCGTAGAGCCGCTGCGCATCCGTGAAGAGACGCGAGGTATCAAGGAAAACGCGCGAAAATCCGTCCGCCCGTGCCCCCGTAATCAGCGCCTGGGACAGCTGCCGGCCCGTGCCGGTGCCACGGGCGTCGGGCCGGACATAGACCCGTTTGATCTCGGCGTCAGTGTCACTGAGCGGGTGATACATGCCGCAGGCAACAGGCAGTCCGTCGCGTTCTGCAAGCAGGATGATCCTCCTGGGCCGGGCGTGTTTCTCCGCAAGGCCGTCCATCAGCGCCTGATAGCTCTCCAGCCCGTAAGCCATAAGAACAGCGTGGCGCACCTCGTCACTGTGACCCAGCAGATAGTCACGGTACTCCCAGCAAAGCTGCCGCACCACGTCCATATCCGCAGGCCCGTTCGCCTGCCTGATCACGACATCACCCGCGAGAGGCGCGCCGTCAGCGCAGGACAGAGCGGCCTGCGTATTCTGCGGTTTCGCCCAGGGCTTCCTCGATGCGGATCAGCTGGTTGTATTTGGCCAGCCGGTCAGAGCGTGCAAGGCTGCCGGTCTTGATCTGACCGCAGTTGGTGGCCACGGCGAGATCGGCAATTGTCGTGTCTTCGGTCTCGCCCGAGCGGTGCGACATCACATTGGTAAAGCCTGCGCGATGGGCCATATCGACCGCCTTCAGCGTCTCGGTCAGGGTGCCGATCTGGTTGACTTTCACCAGCATCGAATTGGCCGAGCCACGCTCGATCCCCATGGCGAGGCGGGCAGGGTTTGTCACAAACAGATCGTCGCCCACAAGCTGCACACGGCCGCCCAGTGCGTCGGTCAGCGCTTTCCAGCCGTCCCAGTCATCCTCGGACATGCCGTCTTCGATGGAGATGATCGGATAATCGTTCACGAGTGCTGTGAGATAGTCGACATTTTCATCAGAGCTCAGCGTTTTGCCTTCGCCCGCCAGAACGTATTTGCCGTCTTTGTAGTATTCCGTGGCGGCGCAATCCATCGCGAGGTAAATATCTTCGCCTGGCTTATACCCTGCCTTTTCCACCGATTTCAGAATGAAATCAAGCGCGTCCCGAGTGGAGCTGATGTCAGGTGCAAAGCCACCCTCATCGCCGATGCCCGTGGAAAGACCTGCCGCGGAAAGCTCTTTCTTCAGCGTATGAAACACCTCGGAGCCCATGCGTACGGCCTCGCGGATATTCTCCGCCGCCACCGGCATGATCATGAATTCCTGGATGTCGATCGGGTTATCCGCATGCTCGCCGCCATTGATGATGTTCATCATCGGTACAGGCAGAACGCGCGCCGAGGTGCCGCCGATGTAGCGGTAAAGCGGCTGTGTGCAGTAATCTGCGGCGGCCCGTGCCGCAGCCATCGAAACCCCGAGGATCGCATTGGCGCCCAGCCGGCCCTTGTTGTCGGTGCCGTCAAGCTCGATCATCGTGCCGTCGATTTCCACCTGTTCCGTGGCGTCGATGCCCACCAGCGCCTCGGCGATCTCGCCATTCACGGCGGCGCAGGCCTCAAGCACACCCTTGCCCATATAGCGTTTCTTATCGCCGTCCCGGCGCTCAACGGCCTCATAGGCACCCGTGGAGGCGCCTGAGGGAACAGCGGCGCGGCCCATGGTGCCGTCTTCCAGGATGACATCGACCTCAACGGTCGGATTGCCGCGGCTGTCGAGTATTTCACGGGCGTGGATATCGATGATCGTGCTCATGGGTCTCTCCTGTAAATTCTGTTGCTCCGGGTGATACCGGCAGAGGCGCAAAATGGGAAGGGTCAGCCGCTGTTAGCGCGAACATTTCTTTCCCGCCAGAGCGTGTAGAGACCTGATGCGACAATCACCGCTGCACCTGTCAGTGTCATCGCGTCGGGCTCTTCGCCGAAAACACCGACCCCGATCATGAGGGCGAAGAGGATGCGTGAATAGCGGAAAGGTGTGACAAAACTGACCTCTCCCACGCGCATGGCGGCCACGATCGCATAGTATCCCACAATCCCGATCATCAGTGCCAGCCCCAGCCAGACGGCGTTTTGCGGGGAGACAGGCACCATCGGTGTGTCGCCCAGGATCAGCATGATCGCGGCGGTAGGGATCAGCACGATAAACGCCAGAAAACTAAGCTGCAGCGAGGAAGTGCGTGGTGGTACACGGCGTGTCGCGAGATCGCGCAAGGCCAGCCCGAACACACCCTGCACCGCAAAGAGCGATTCCCAGCTGAAGCCATCAAACCCCGGTCGGATGATCATCAGCACGCCGCAGAACCCCACAAGGATCGCGGACCAGCGCCGCCAGCCCACCGCCTCTTTCAGAAAGAGCGCGGCCCCCAGCGTAACCACCAGCGGATTAGCCTGCAGGATCGCCGAGGCGGTGGAGAGCGGTATCAGAGCGATTGCAGTCACAAAACCGATCGTGCCGACAAGTTCGCCCAGAGCCCGCAGCGCAATCGGCAGGGTCATCATATCCCGTGAGAAGAGCGGCTCGCGGCGCAGGATCAGCACCGGAGCAAGCACCAGCGCGCTTCCCAGCCCCAGCATACCCACAATCTGCCCGACCGGCAGATCGGCGGCCATAAACTTGATCAGCATGTCTTCAAGCGCAAAGCCAATCATCGCCAGCACCATCAGTGCCGCGCCACGCAGATTATCCATCAGGGGGTTTCCGTTCGGTTGGTCAAGGACCCGTCTAGGCCCCTCTCAGCGCACTGTCGAGAGCCGCTTTCAGGGTTTCAGGCGGACGAGGATCGTTTTTCCCTGGGTCTTTGTTTCCAGCCGGTCGGAAAGCGCGCCGACAAGGCTGCTGAATTTCGCGTGGCCATAGGTACGCTGGTCAAAATCCGAGTGTGCCGCGACGATCTCGTTTTTGATCTGGCTGAGGTTGTACCACTCGTCGTCCTGCTCGATTTTCTTCATCGCGTTGGATATCCGCTGATAGGCGTGGTTGAGCGATTCTTTCGGCTTTTTCGCGGCCGGCCTGTCTTTGCTGCCGGACTCGTCGCCGTTCAGGTTTTCGATCAGGATAAACCGGTTGCAAACATTGCGCAGGGATTCCGGCGCTTTGTCCTCGCCGATGCCGACCACCATCAGCCCGTCCTCACGCAGCCTGTTGGCCAGGGCGGTGAAATCGCTGTCCGAGGAGACCAGCACAAAGCCGTCAAACCGCCCGCCGTGCAGGATATCCATCGCGTCGATTACCAGACCGATATCGGAAGCATTCTTGCCGGTGGTGTTGGCGGTTTCCTGATGAGCCACCAGCCCGAGACTCTGGATCGTTTTGGCCCAGGAGTTGAGACGCCCGCTGGACCAGTCGCCATAGACGCGGCGCAGCGCAGGCTCGCCGATCCGTTTGATCTCTTCGAGGATCGATCCGGCATATCTGGCCGGCACGTTGTCTGCGTCAATCAGCACTGCCAGCAGGGGGCGGTCGCGTTCAGGCACGTCGTTTCCTCTCGTTCAGTTTCCGGTGCGGGCGCGGGCTGGGACATCAGCCCTTTTTCAGCGGTACGCCATAAAGCTCCAGACGGTGACCGCGCAGCTCATATCCCAGCTTGCGGGCGATCCGGTCCTGCAGCTCTTCGATCTCGGCGTCGACAAATTCGATGACCTCGCCTGAATTCATATCTATCAGGTGGTCGTGATGGTCGCGTTCAGCGTCCTCATAACGCGCGCGCCCGTCTCCGAATTCGAGCTTGTCGAGGATGCCGGCCTCTTCAAATAGCTTCACTGTCCGGTACACCGTTGCGATCGAAATGCCCGCATCCACCGCCGAGGCACGCGCGTAAAGCTCTTCCACATCGGGGTGGTCGTCGCTGTCTTCCAGCACGTTGGCGATAACGCGGCGCTGGCCGGTCATGCGCAGCCCCATGGTTTCGCAGCGTTTCAGGATGGACTTGCTCATAGATCGTTTCCTGTCCGGATGGTCCCCGGTTCTAGCCGGGTTTGGCGCGGGCGGCCAGATCAGAATGCGCACTGTGGTTGACACAGACGCAAAAAAGGCCCATCTGCACCTCAGACGATGCCTTCTGTCGCGTGAGCAGTTCGGGCGCCCGGGTGAAATCACCTGACGTGCGCGCCCGTTTCAAAGGCACGTTGTTGTTCCCAAAATCACGCGTGGGGCCAGACGCGACAGACAGATGCCGGCACTTCGCCGTCCTCTGCGATCTGGCGCGTGTCCTGACGTGGCACCCCGGACGGGGTGCGATGCGAATTTATGTGCCCGGCTGATCGCAGCCGGGCCGGAGAGATACTATATGAGTGACTTTGACATGATGGGCCTGCCGCAACAGCTGGTGGACCGTCTGAATGAAATGGGTCTGAAAGACCCGACCCCGATCCAGAAACAGGCCATTCCGCACGCGCTCAACGGGCGTGATGTGATGGGTCTGGCACAGACCGGTACGGGCAAAACGGCCGCATTCGGTGTGCCTCTGGTGGCACAGATGCTTGAGATGCCGGGTCGTCCGGCACCGAAATCCGTGCGCGGTCTGGTGCTGGCACCGACCCGCGAACTTGCAACCCAGATCAGCGTGAACCTGCGTGGCTTTGCCGAAAAGACCCCGCTCAAAGTGGCGATGGTCGTCGGTGGTCAGTCGATCAACAACCAGATCAAACGGCTTGAGCGCGGCGTCGACCTGCTGGTGGCCACACCGGGCCGGCTGCTGGATCTGATGGACCGGCGCGCGGTGCGTCTGGACCAGGCAACCTTTCTGGTGCTGGATGAGGCCGATCAGATGCTCGACATGGGTTTCATCCACGATTTGCGTAAGATCGCGAAGGTGATCCCGGCGGAGCGCCAGACGATGCTCTTTTCGGCGACCATGCCAAAGCTGATGAATGAGATCGCGCAGAGCTATCTGAACCGCCCGATCCGTGTTGAGGTCTCGCCCCCGGGCAAGGCCGCCGACAAGGTGACGCAGGAAGTGCATTTCATCGCCAAATCCGAGAAGGCAAATCTGCTGATTGAGCTTCTGGGTAAGCACCGCGGCGAGCGGGCGCTGGTGTTCGGGCGCACAAAACACGGGTCTGAGAAGCTGATGAAGACCCTTGTGAAGGCGGGCTTTGACGCGGCCTCCATCCACGGCAACAAATCGCAGGGCCAGCGCGACCGCGCCATCGCGGCGTTCAAATCCGGCGAGACCACTGTTCTTGTGGCCACTGATGTGGCGGCCCGCGGCCTCGATATCCCGGATGTAAAACACGTCTATAACTTCGATCTGCCAAACGTGCCGGACAACTATGTGCACCGCATCGGGCGCACTGCGCGCGCCGGCAAAGACGGGGCCGCGATCGCCTTTTGCGCCCCCGAAGAGATGGATGAGCTGAAAGCGATCCAGAAAACCATGGGTGTTGCAATTCCGGTGGGCTCCGGTCGGCCGTGGGAAGTCGCGGATATTCCCGAAGGCGCCAAACCCGCAGGCCGCGGCCGGCGTCGTGGTGGTGGCGGCGGCGGCGGTGGCCGTCCGAAATCCGCAGGACCCGGTGGCGGACAGCAACCGCAGGGCAAGAAACCCGGTGGTGGTCGCAGACGGCGTCGCGGCGGCAAGCCAGGCGGCGGCCAGAGCAGCGGGCAGGGCGGGCGGAAATCCGGCGGCTCCGGACAGACTGCGGCCTGATACCTTCTGAAGACTTCCGGCGTGAAACTCCGCGCCGGAAGCATTTCGCTCTGCCCAAGGCGACAACCGCTGTGCGGGCCGGCGATTGACAATACCCGCGGCGCGCGCCCTTGTGGGCCGATGGACCGCAAATCACATATGGACACTTTCGGGGCGGTGGCGCTGATCGCTTTCGCACTACATCTGGCGTTCAATCAGGTGGTTATCAAAGTTACCAACGGTGGTTTTGGTCCGGTTTTTGCCGCCGGCCTGCGTTCAGCCGGTGCGGTTGTGGTCCTGCTGATCTGGATGCGCCTGCGGGGCATACCGCTGGCCGTGCCACGCGCGGCGGTGCCCGCGGGTATCCTGGCGGGGCTGCTCTTTGGCATCGAGTTCATGATCCTTTTTACAGCGCTTGATTTCACCACGGTCAGCAGGGCATCTGTAATCTTTTATTCCATGCCGGTCTGGCTTGCGATTGCCAGCCATTTTCTGGTGCCGGGCGACCGGATGACCGGACGCCGCGCGCTGGGTCTTGTGATGGCGATGGCGGGGGTGGCAGCAGCGCTTCTGGACCGCAGCGATGGAACGGCAAGCCTGTCAGGCGACCTGATGGCTCTGACGGCGGCGATGTGCTGGGCTGCCATCGCCCTGTGTGTGAAAGTCACCCCGCTCAGCGAGGTGCCGCCTGCAAATCAGCTGATTTTTCAGGTGGCCGTTTCCGCACCGCTCATGCTGGCGGTGGCATTCTGGACCGGTGATCTTATGCGCGACCCGCAGCCCATCCACTTTGCGGGCCTTGCGTTTCAGACCATCGCGGTGGCTTCGCTCGGCTTTCTGGCGTGGTTCTGGCTGATGTCGATCTATCCGGCTTCCGCGGTGGCATCTTTCAGTTTTCTTTCGCCGGTTTTCGCGGTGATTCTCGGCTGGCTGCTTCTGGGCGAACATGTCAGCCTGCGGGTCTGGATGGCGCTTGTGCTTGTGGCGGGCGGTATCTGGCTGATTAACCGCCGGCCGCGCAGCACTCAGGTGCCGCAGAAGGTCGCCGGAACCCGCTGAGCCTCGGTGGGCGGGCGCATCAGCCCTGTGTCATCCGTGCTAAACGGGTCGGCCAGCGCAGAGGACAAACGTTCAAAAGGTGCAAAATCGCCTGCTACGGCTGCTGTGATCATTTCCTCAATCCGGTGATTGCGCGGGATAATGCGGGGGGATGCGGCCTGCATCACCGCCCCGGGCGCCTCCTCGGACGCGAGCCGGTCGCGCCAGTCTGCGGCCCAGGCATCAAACGCATCGCGGTCCACAAACTGATCGCGGGCATCGCCGCGGGCAAGGGCGTCGAAGGTATTGGTGAAATCCGCCCCCTGTGCCTGCATCAGATCAAGCAGCGTCTGAACAAGCTGCCCGTCTTCGGGCGCAGGCGCCGCAAGACCGATTTTGGCCCCGAACCGTTGCAGCCACGCGGTCTCAATCTGCTCCGGCATCGCATGCACGATGGCTGTCGCCTCTTCGACGGCGGCCTCGGGGTCGTCCATCTGCTGCAGCAGCGAAGTAGCAAACTGTGCCATGTTCCACACCGCGATCCGGGGCTGAGAGGAATACGCATAGCGCCCCGTCTGATCGATGGAGCTGAACACCGTGTCGCTGTGAAATTCATCCATAAAAGCGCAGGGACCGTAATCGATCGTCTCACCTGAAATGGTGCAGTTATCGGTGTTCATCACACCGTGAATGAACCCCACCGACATCCAGGCGGCAATCAGGCGCGCCTGGGCGTCGCAAACCGCGAGCAACAGACCCATCGGGCCATGCACATCCGGATAATGGCGCCCGATGGCATAGTCTGTGAGCTGTCGCAGAGCATCGGTCTGACCGCGGTGGGCAAAGACCTGAAAGGTGCCCACCCGCAGGTGGCTCGCGGCAACGCGCGTCAGCACGGCCCCCGGCAAAACCGTTTCGCGTATCACTTCCTCGCCGGTGAGCGTGGCTGCAAGGGCGCGGGTCGTCGGAATGCCAAGCGCATGCATCGCCTCAGAGACGATGTATTCGCGCAGCACCGGGCCCAGCCAGGCGCGCCCGTCACCCATGCGTGAATAGGGCGTGGGGCCCGAGCCCTTCAGCTGAATATCGCGTCGCAGCCCGTCTTTGCCCACGACTTCGCCCAGCAGAAGCGCGCGTCCGTCGCCGAGTTGCGGATTGTAATTGCCGAACTGGTGCCCGGCATAAAGCTGCGCCAGCGGGGCGGCACCTTCGGGCAGCGCGGTGCCGGAGAAAACGGCCGCGCGTTCGGCGTCATCGGCCTGGGAAAACCCCAGAAGCGCACCCAGCGGCGCGTTATAGGCAATGAGTTCAGGTGCGCGAACGGGCGCCGGCATCTGACGGGTAAAGAACGCATCCGGCAGGCGGGCGTAGGTATTGTCGAAGGGGGCTGTAATTGTCATGCCCCACATATAGGGGGCATCGGGCGGTGCCGCCACCCGTTCGGGGGCAGTTGTGACGGACCCCGCTCGTCCGCGCTCAGAACCGCCGCGTCATCAGCATATAGTGCGGACGCTCGCGAAAGCCTGCGCGGGCATAGAGCCTGTGTTTGTCGGGCGCTGTGCGGTCCACTTCGAGGTGCAGTGCTTTGAGACCCGCGCCTGCGAGTGCGCGCGGCAGGGCCTGCAGCGTTTCCGAAGCTATCCCGCGCCCGCGCACGCCGGGGCGAACGTAGAGTTCATCGAGAAATCCGTCGAGACCGCCGAACTCCAGTGACCAGCCAAAGCTCACCACCACATACCCTATCGGTGCGCGCGCCGGGCCGATGAGATACGCGGCACCATGCGGAATGCCTTCCAGCAGCGGCGCGATGCCGCTGCGCCGCGCCTCTGGCGTCATGGTGATACCTTCTTCGACGTGAAACGCCGCAACCAGCGCATCGAGGCGGTCAAGGTGCTCCGTCGTGGCAAGGGTCAGTGAGGCACTCACAGCCGGGCCAGCCTTTCTGTCAGCAGCCCGAAAAAGCCTGCCGCGTCCAGATCACCGACAAAAAACGCGTTCGGGGCACGACCCGTGACGCCCCACCAGTCGGCGACAGTCATGCCCATTGTGAGCTCGGAGGTGGTCTCGATTTCCACATTCACGTGACGACCACTGAACAGGTCGGGGCGGATCAGATATGCCGTCACGCAGGGGTCGTGCAGCGGCGCGCCGGCGGAGCCGTATTTCGCCTTGTCGAAGCGTTCAAAGAAATCGGTCATCTGGGCGACAGCAATACCCGCGGGTGTGCCAAGCGCGCGGAAGGCATCATTTCGCGCGGCCGTCACCAGCGCCTTGTGCGTCACATCAAGTGGCATCACGACAATGGGTGCGCCACATTTAAACACGATTTCAGCAGCCTGCGGGTCGACGTAAATGTTGAACTCTGCAGCCGGCGTGATGTTGCCGACCTCAAAATATGCCCCGCCCATCAGCACGATCCCGCGGATCTTTCCGGCAATATCGGGAGCGCGCTGCAGCGCGGTGGCGATGTTCGTGAGCGGCCCGAGCGGACAGAGCGTGACCGTCCCGGCAGGCTGTTCGCGCAGGGTGTCGATGATGAAATCAACGGCATGTCTGTCCTGCAGCGGCATCACCGGATCGGGCAGGTCCGGGCCGTCAAGGCCGGTTTTGCCATGTACATGTTCTGCCGTCACCAGATCGCGCCCCAGAGGCCGGTCACAGCCGGCAAAAACCGGCAGATCGGAGCGGCCCGCCAGTTCGCAGATGATGCGGGCGTTCTTTGCCGTAAGGTCAAGTGGGACGTTGCCGGCCACGCAGGTGAGGCCGAGAACATCGATTTCTTCAGGGCTGGCCAGAGCGAGCAGAATGGCCACGGCATCGTCCTGGCCGGGGTCCGTGTCGATAATGATTTTACGTGCTGTCATGCCGCCTCTTTGAAGACTGCAGATGCGAAAGTCCAGACGTCAAAGAGGCGCCGTATTTTGCCGTTAATCTTATATTGTGAGCATTATCTACACATATTCAGAACCCGCGCGGCGACCTGTGACCCGGGCCGCTATGGTGATCTGCGCAGGAATGACTGTGCTGGCGGCGTATCACGGTGCGCCCTGGTATTTTTATGTGCCTGTGCTGAGCGCCGGTGGCCTGCTGCTTTATATGCTCATTGCAAACCCGGTCAGTGGCCTGCATCTTCACGATGATGTGCTCATCCTGTCACCACTTCTGCATCCCCGGTTCATTCCTGTGGGTGATGTGGCCTCGGTGGAAATCATCTCCTGGAGCGACAGCACCGATATGGTGATCCACCTGAAATCAGGAGAAAGCGTCGCCGCCGCCTCCGGCGATATACCGCCGCGCGCGGCTTTTCGTGACGCCCTGGCGCGGGTCGGCATTCCGCTTAAAGAGCGCTAGGGCAGGCGACCCTCGCGTTTGACGGCGTCCCAGAGCGCGTCCATTTCCGCAAGATCGCTTTCGGCGGGCGTTTTGCCCATCGCGGCGAGCCGCGCCTCGACCCCTTCGAAGCGGCGGGTGAATTTGGCATTGGCGGCGCGCAGGGCTGCTTCCGGATCAAGGCCCAGGTGCCGGCCGAGATTGGCCATGACAAAGAGCAGATCGCCGAATTCCTCTTCGATCTCCGCCTGGCTGAGGGTTTCACGGGCCTCGATCAGCTCTGCGGCCTCTTCGCGGATCTTGTCGATCACCTCATCGGTGGAGGGCCAGTCAAAGCCGACCCGGGCCGCGCGTTTCTGCAGTTTGAGCGCGCGCAGGAGAGCCGGCAGACCCACAGCCACACCATCGAGCGTGCCTTTCTGCGCCCCTCCCGCGCGTTCGGCAGCCTTGATGGTTTCCCAGTCGGCACTCTGCTGTTCGGCGCTTTTGTCCCGCGCCTCGTCGCCAAAGACATGCGGGTGCCGCGCGACCATCTTGTCAGAGATCGCCGTCACCACAGACTGAAAACTGAAACGTCCTTCTTCTTCGCCCATCGCGGTGTGATAGACGGTCTGCAGCAACAGATCGCCAAGCTCGCCCTCAAGTTCGTGCCACGCCCTGCGTTCAATGGCATCGGCGACCTCATAGGCCTCTTCGATCGTATAGGGCGCAATGGTGTCAAAGGTCTGCTCGATGTCCCAGGGGCAGCCCGTCTCCGGATCGCGCAAACGCCTCATTATTTCCAGTAAACGGTCAATTCCGGCGTCCTTGTCGTGGATCAGATCATCTGGCATTGCAGCGCGCGCCTCTTCGGTGTCTGATGCACCTGACAAATAATTCTGCCAGGAGTCCACCCCATGCCCGTTGTGAACCGCATTGCTGATATGAGCGATGATATGACCGCCTGGCGGCGGCATCTGCACACCATTCCCGAGCTGGGTCTGGAATGCCATCAGACGGCGGCTTTCGTGGCGGAACGGCTGCGGGAATTCGGGGTTGATGAGATGCATGAAGGTATCGCCAGAACCGGAATAGTGGCGATTATCAACGGTCGGGGGCAGGGGCCCACAATCGGGTTGCGCGCGGATATGGATGCGCTGCCGATGACCGAGGAGACGGGGCTTGAGTACGCTTCAAAGCACGAGGGTCG
Source organism: Roseobacter ponti (assembly GCF_012932215.1). Lineage (GTDB taxonomy): Bacteria > Pseudomonadota > Alphaproteobacteria > Rhodobacterales > Rhodobacteraceae > Roseobacter > Roseobacter ponti. Next base: position 1,530,407 of record NZ_CP048788.1, read on the forward strand.
TATGCATGCCTGCGGCCATGACGGGCATACGGCGATGCTGCTGGGGGCAGCGAAATACCTCGCAGAGACGCGCAATTTCTCCGGTCGGGTGGCGCTGATTTTTCAACCCGCCGAAGAGTTTGGCGGGGGTGGCGAGGTCATGGTGCAGGAAGGGATCATGGACACATTCGACATCTCTCAGGTCTACGCGATCCATAACTCGCCCGGTAAAGATTTTGGCAGCTTCAACACGCGGCCGGGTCCGATCATGGCGGCGGCGGATACCTTCCACATTCATCTCACCGGCAGGGGCGGGCATGCCGCGCGCCCGCACGATTCCATCGACCCGGTCGTGGCGGCCTGTTCCATGGTGCAGGCGCTGCAGACAATCGTGAGCCGGAACCGCAACCCACTGGACCAGCTGGTGATTTCAACGACGCAGATCCATACCGGCACCACGGATAACGTGATCCCCGAGACATGCTATATCAACGGCACCGTGCGGACCTTTGACAAAGAGGTTCAGGCGATGGTCGTGCGGCGCATGGAAGAGATCGTGGCAGGGCAGGCGGCGACTTTCGGGCTTGAAGCGGAACTGAAGTTTGAGTTTGGCTATCCACCCACGGTAAATGACGCGGAAAAGACGGTCTTTGCCAGGGAGGTCGCCGGCGAAGTGGCCGGTGAGGCAGGCGTGCATGAAACCGACCCGGTGATGGGGGCTGAGGATTTCTCCTATATGCTGGAAAAGCGCCCGGGCGCCTATCTGATGCTGGGCCAGGGTGACGGCGCGGGCGTGCACCACCCGAAGTACAATTTCAACGATGATATCGCACCGATCGGGGCGTCGTTTTTCGCGCGCCTTGTTGAGCGTGCACAACCAGTGGTGAGCAGCTGATCCATGGCACTTGAAGACGCGAAAACCGAGATTGATCATGCCTTTACGCGTGAGGACATGAAGGGCAACAGCTTTGAGCTGACCTTTGCCGGGGCCACATCCTTTCTGCGGCGCAGATACACCAAGGACTTGACGGGCGTGGATATCGCTGTCACGGGCGTACCGTTTGACCAGGCGGTAACCAACCGCACGGGCACGCGCCTGGGGCCGCGTGCGATCCGCGAGGCTTCAGCACTGCAGGCGCCCGATGCGCCTTACGGCTGGGGCTTTGACGTGATGCGGGAGTTCGCCATCGCGGACTACGGCGATCTGGCGTTTGATTATGCCGATGTGCCGTCGTTTCCGGGGCTGCTGACCGAGCATATCAGGGGCATTCTGAAACACGACGTGCCGGTCGTGACACTGGGCGGCGATCATTACATCACCTTTCCCGTTCTGAAGGCCTACGCCGAAAAATACGGACCCGTCAGCCTGCTGCAGTTCGATGCGCATACGGATACCTGGCCTGATGACGACATGGACCGGGTGGATCACGGCACGATGTTCTATAAGGCGGTGAAATCGGGCATTGTCGATCCTGCGACCTCGGTACAGGTCGGCATCCGCACCACCAATGAGGATACGCTTGGGGTGACGGTTATTGATGCAAGGGAGGTCCATGAGCAGGGGCCTGTGGCCACCGTCGCGCGCATCAAAGAGGTGCTGGGCGACCGGCCCGTCTATCTGACGTTTGATATCGATGCGCTTGATCCGGCTTATGCGCCCGGCACCGGCACGCCGGTCTGGGGCGGGCTGACCTCGGCGCAGGCGGCGATCATGCTGCGCGATCTGGCGGGCATCAATATCGTCGGCGGAGATATCGTTGAGGTCTCCCCCCCCTTTGACACCACGGGCGCCACGGCGATTGCGGGGGCCCATGTGGCAACAGAGATCCTGTGTCTGCTGGGCTGGAAGATGCGGGGCGGCGCCTGATGGCTGAGAAGAACCAGCCGATCAGCGGCAATGACCTTGCACGGTTTTCCGGTCCGGGCAGTTTTATGCGTCTGCCGATGGTCAATGATCTTAAAGGCCTCGACGTGGCGGTGCTGGGCATTCCGATGGATATCGGGACGTCGTGGCGGTCGGGTACGCGCTTTGGTCCGAAACAGGTGCGTTCTGAGAGTGCGATGATCCGGCCTTACAACATGGGCACCGGGGCGGCGCCCTTCGACAGTCTGCAGGTCGCGGATATCGGCGATCTGGCGATCAACACGTTTTCGCTTTCTGACAGTCTGCGGATCATTCAGGAGAGCTATGACGCGATCATGGATTATGACGTTATGCCCATGGCGATCGGAGGGGATCATTCCATCACGCTGCCGATCCTGCGGACCATGCACAAACGTCACGGTCCTATGGCACTGGTGCATGTGGACGCTCATGCGGATGTGAACGAGGACATGTTCGGGGAGCGCGAAACGCACGGCACGGTGTTCCGGCGCGCGTATGAAGAGGGGCTGATTGATCCTGCGAAAACCTATCAGGTGGGTCTGCGCGGATCGGGCTATACGGCGGATGATTTCAAAGAGGCGCAGGGCTGGGGATTTCAGCAGTTTCCCGCGCGTGATCTATGGCACCGCAGCCTGTCTTCACTGGGTGCTGAGATCCGGCGCGATATCGGCACGGAGATGCCGGTTTATGTAAGCTATGATATCGACAGCCTGGATCCGGCTTACGCGCCGGGCACCGGCACGCCGGAGATCGGCGGATTGACGACGCCGCAGGCGATGGAGCTGATTGCGGCGCTGAAGGGGCTCAACATCGTGGGCTGTGATCTGGTGGAGGTGTCGCCCCCTTATGACACCTCTGGCAATACTGCACTGACAGGGGCGAATATTCTGTTTGAGCTGCTGTGCGTTCTGCCCGGCGTTGCATACCGGTGAAGCTGCGGGACGCTCCGCGGGGGATATTTAAAAGCCAGAGAAGGGCCGGGGGATGCGAATGATACTCGGGGGTATTGTTTTACTGGTGCTGGCAGGCATTGCCTGGGTGCGTCTGGCGCCGCATGACACCGCGCGCTGGCACCAGCCGGTTCGTTTTAACCAGAATACCGATTTTTCAGGCGGAGCTGTCCGTGTGGCGGAGGCCGGACCGGATGCGCTCGCGCGCGCGGATCGGTATATGCGCGAGCTGGATCGGACCGTTGTCCTGGCCGGGTCTGTGCAGGAGGGGCGGGTGACATATGTTACGCGCTCAAAGGTTTTCGGCTTTCCGGATTATACGACGATCGAGGTGCGTGACGAACAGATCCGGGCCTGGGCCCGGCTGCGGTTCGGAGCGTCAGATCTGGGCGTCAACCGGGACCGACTGGAGAAGATCCCGGTTTTCTCGGAGACCTGACGACAGGCAGCCCTGCTGGACTTCGCGCCACATCGGCACATTGAGCGACATCTGGCACTGGGCCATGAACATGCGCCCGTCGACCTGCAGGCAGATGGTTTCGCCCAGTTCGACCCGGTCGCCGGAGCGGTCGGTGCAGTAGCATTCCACGGTTTTGCCGCCGGGCGATGTAACATCGGCTGCGGCGGGAAGGGCAGAGCAGGCAAGGGCGAGCAACAGTCGTTTCATACCAGCATTTTACCATGTTCTGCCGGCTTGACCAATGGCTTTCAATATCGGATTGCAGGGACATGATCCCAAGAGACCGCCTTGAACAGCTGACCGCGCGCTTCCAGTATCTGGAGGCGGCGATGGCGGATGGCGCTCAGGGCGCTGATATTGCGCAGCTTGCACGTGAGTATTCAGAGCTGCGCCCGGTGGTGGCGCAGATCGTCGCATGGGACCAGCTCTGCCGTGATATGGATGAGGCGCGCGAGATGCTGTCGGATCCTGATATGGCGGGTCTGGCGGAGGAGGAACTGCAGCGGTTGAAAGCGGCCCTGCCGGCGGCTGAGGATGCCCTGCAGCGCGCGTTGCTGCCGCGTGATGCGGCAGATGCGAAGCCGGCGATGCTGGAGATCCGGCCGGGCACCGGAGGCGATGAGGCGGCACTTTTCGCCGGTGATCTGATGCGCATGTATCAGCGGTATGCCGAGACCCGTGGCTGGGCCTTTGAGGTGATTGAACTGCAGGAAACCGAGCTTGGCGGTGTAAAGGAGATGGTGGCGCATATCCGTGGTGAGGGGGTTTTTGCGCGGCTGAAATATGAAAGCGGAGTGCACAGGGTGCAGCGGGTGCCGAGCACTGAAAGCGGCGGGCGTATTCACACTTCTGCGGCCACTGTTGCGGTGCTGCCTGAGGCGGAAGACGTGGACATCCGCATCGAACCCGGTGATCTGCGGATCGATACCATGCGGTCTTCGGGCGCGGGGGGGCAGCATGTGAACACCACTGATTCCGCCGTGCGCATCACCCATCTGCCGACGGGTATTGTGGTGACCAGTTCGGAAAAGTCGCAACACCGCAACCGTGACAGGGCGATGCAGGTGCTGAAAGCACGGCTTTATGATCTGGAACGCAGTCGGGCGGACAGTGAACGGTCCGCGGACCGGGCCGCCCAGGTGGGCTCGGGTGACCGGTCCGAGCGGATCAGAACCTATAATTTCCCTCAGGGGCGGATGACCGATCACCGTATCAACCTCACGCTCTACCGGCTTGATGCAGTGATGCAGGGCGATCTCGATGAGATTATTGATGCGCTCACCGCGGATGCTCAGGCGCGGATGCTCGCGGAGATGGGACAGTGACTGCCGCCGAAGCCATGCTGGCCGCTATGGCGCGGCTGCGTGCGGCCGGCGTGCCGGACCCTGCGCGTGATGCACGCATTCTGCTGGCCCATGCCGCAAAGGTTGATGCGGCCCGGGTGACGCTGATCGCGCCCGAGGATATCGCGCCTGAGATCGCGGAACGCTATGATCAGCTGATCGCCCTCCGGGCAGTCCGGGTGCCGGTCTCGCAGCTGATCGGGGCGCGGGAGTTTTATGGCCGCCGCTTTGAGATCAGCCGGGATGTGCTGGACCCGCGGCCTGAAACCGAAACCCTGATCGAGGTGGCCCTTGCAGAGCCTTTCGCCCGGGTTCTGGATCTGGGCACCGGGTCGGGCTGCATCCTCGTGACCCTGCTTGCCGAGCGCGATGCGGCCACCGGCACAGGTGTTGATCTGAGCGAGGCCGCTTGTCTGCAGGCCAGTCAGAATGCGGTACAGCACGGGGTGGCTGACCGGGCTGACATCTTCCGCTCCGACTGGTTTGAAAATGTGGAGGGGCGGTTTGACCTGATCGTGTCCAACCCGCCCTATCTGGCAGCCGCGGAAATGGCCGCTGTGCAGCCGGAACTGCGGGAGCATGAGCCGCGCATGGCGCTGACAGACGAGCAGGACGGTCTGAGCGTGTACCGCATTATTGCAGCACAGGCGCAGCAGTATCTGAGTGCGCAGGGCCGCGTGCTGGTCGAAACCGGCTGGACGCAGGGTGCTGCTGTGGCCGGTTTTTTCCGCGACGAGGGCTGGGCGGAGGTGGCGATTCTGCCGGATCTGGACGGGCGCGACCGTGTCGTAAGGGCATCAAAACCCGGATAAAATATCGCGTTATTACCCGAAAACCGGCCGAAATATGCCAAATTTCCGGAATACCCCTTGCGGCAGGGCGCGTGCCATGCTTATTCAAAGGAGTTGCGGCGGTGGATATGCTCCTCTGTGTGGTCCCGCCCGGCAGTATGCCCAACATATCGAATAACCGGATCTATCCCGGCGCGCAGCGCCACCGGCACAACGATCAACAGCACGAAGGCTGAGACAGCTTCATGAAATCATCGAGATCCCGGTCGCGCTCCAAGAGCAACCGTAACCGGTCGAATAATAACCAGGGCGGCAACGTCGTGAACCGTGTGTTCGACAGTTCCGGCCCTGAAGGAAAGGTCCGCGGCACACCGCAGCAGATCATCGAAAAATACAATCAGCTGGCCCGTGACGCGCAGCTGAGCAATGACCGGGTTGCCGCCGAAAACTTTCAGCAGCATGCAGAGCATTACACCCGCCTGCTGAGCGAGGCGCAGCGCGAGATTGACGCACGCCGCGAGGAGCAGGAACGCCAGAACCGCGAGCGTCAGGCCGAACGGGATCGTGAGCGCGCAGAGCGTCAGGAACGTGAAGCCAGCCAGCCGGCTGAGCAGCAGCATCACCAGCCCGCGAACAACCAGCATCAGGATGCGCCTGCGCCCGCCGGCGGTGATCAGGACAGCAATCTTGTCGAGACGCCTGAGAGCCAGCCAAAGCCGCGCCCGAAACGCGCACCGCGACGCAAGCCCAAGCCCCGCAATGAGGGTGGTGAGGGCCAAAGCAGTGGCGGTGGTGATGCACCCGAGGCCGCTGAATAACCGGCAGAAACTCAGATTGAGTAAGATCGCGTAAAGCCCTGCCCTCCGGCGGGGCTTTTGCGTTCAGGGAGATTCTATGGCGCGGGCCAGCGCACAAAAACCCTCCAGCGGGATCTGTTCGGCGCGGTCGGTGGGTTTAATTCCGGCCGCGATCAGCCGGTCTTCGATATCAGGGGCTGTGCCTTTCAGCGCGGCGCGCAGCATTTTCCGGCGCTGGTTGAAAGCGGCGGCGACCACGCGTGACAGTACGGCTGCATTCGCCGGATATCGCGGCTCTGGCAGCGCCTGCAGATGCACCACGCTGCTGGAGACTTTGGGCGGCGGGGTAAAGGCCTCGGGCGGCAGTTGCATCACGATCCGCGCATCCGCACGCCACTGTGCCAGGATTGCGAGCCGGCCCCATGCCTTGCCACCGGGCTGCGCCACGATCCGTTCGGCGACTTCGCGCTGAAACATCAGTGTCAGGCTCTCCCAGAACGGCGGCCAGTCGGGCGGTGTCAGCCAGCGCACCAGCAGTTCGGTGCCGACGTTATATGGCAGGTTCGCCGCGACGCGCACAGGTGGTCTGAGCGATGCCAGCGGGTCGGTTTTCAGCGCGTCACCTTCGATCACGGTCAGCCGCCCGGGGTATGCGTCCGCGATCTCAGCAAGCGGCGGGAGGCAGCGCGCGTCTTTCTCGATCGCCAGCACGTGTCGCGCCCCTTCGGCCAGCAGACCACGGGTCAGACCGCCGGGGCCCGGACCGACTTCAAGCACATCACAGGTGCTCAGATCACCCGCCTGACGGGCGATTTTTGCCGTCAGGTTCAGATCAAGGAGGAAGTTCTGGCCCATGGATTTGCGGGCCTGAAGATCATGTGTCCGGATAACCTCGCGCAGCGGGGGCAGGGTGTCGATGGCGCTCATAAGGCACCTCCCGCGAAACCGGTCGCTGTCGCGGGTTTCATGATGAGCCTGCCATGCGGTGGGCCAGTTTGATCGCCTCAGACATGCTGACCGGGCTGGCGATGCCTCTGCCGGCGATGTCGAAAGCCGTGCCGTGATCAGGCGAGGTTCGGATGAAGGGCAGTCCAAGGGTCACGTTCACGCCCCGGTCAAAATCCAGGGTCTTGATCGGGATCAGCGCCTGGTCGTGATACATGCAAATAGCAACGTCATATCCCGCACGTGCGGCGGCGTGAAACATCGTATCGGCGGGCATTGGCCCGGCGATGTTTATACCACCGGCGGCAAGCTCATCAACCAGTGCCGCGATCCAGTCAGTCTCCTCGCGGCCCATGGTTCCGCCTTCACCAGCATGCGGGTTCAGGCCCGCAATGGCGATACGGGGTTTTGCGATGCCGAACCGTTTCTGCAGATCGGTGTGGGTAATGTCGATGGTGCTGCGCAGCAGCTCCGGTGTCAGGGTGGCGGGGACGTCTTTCAGGGCGATGTGAATGGTCACGGGCACGACGCGCAGTGCCTCAGAGGCCAGCATCATTACCGCCCGGCCACTGCCACCGGCCAGAGCACCGAGGTATTCTGTATGTCCCGGATAGGCGAAGCCGGCCCCCTCAATCAGGGCCTTTTTGTTGATAGGTGCGGTGCAGAGGGCGGAGGCCTCACCGGACTGCACCAGCCCGACACAGCGTTCTATCGCGTCGATCACACCCTGAGCGTTGGCAGCGTCGGGTGAGCCGGGCGTGGCGGGGTGGGCAAAGCTCTGCGCCAGCACCGGCAGGGCGCGGGGGCAAACCATTGCTGCCTCAGAGAGGGTTGCGATCTCTTCAAAGGGTGTGCCGGCGGGCAGATGGCGCGGGTCGCCGACCCAGGCCATAGGTATGTCATCGCGCAGCATCGCCCAGGCTCCGGCCGCAACTTCCGGCCCGATACCGGCCGGCTCGCCGCAGCTTATGACAACCGGTTTATCCGGCAGGGTCATGGAAAGACGATACGGGCATCCGCACGCAGCTGCGCAAGCAGGCTCTGTGCATAGGTGTTGATCGTGCGCTCGCGCAGCGCTGCCGCTGCATCCTCGCGGGCCACTTCCTCGTTAATCACCGATGTCCGTCCGCAAAGCATCAGAAAGACCAGCGTCTGGCCGCCTGAGCGGGTCAGTGTGGTCGAAACCTCGCCCGGATCCAGCTTGCTCAGCTCAATCGCGATATCCTGCGGGATTTCGCCGGGTGGCAGGCTCTGACGTTCGAGAATTTCCTCAGGTTTTCCTTTCGCCACGCCGTATAGGTCATCGCAGATATCGACCCGGGCGCGCAGCTTGCGCGCGGCATTCAGCCCCGCCTGGCTGCGACCGCCGGGCAGGTAATAGGCGGCATATTCTATCGCTGCGTATTCTTCGACCGGATCGCCGGTCTCTTCGATGTCACGCAGCTGAAAGAGGGCGACCGCATCCTGAATGGCGATCGGCGCGGTGACCTCGCCTGGTGCCAGTGCCAGCAGCAGCGGGCGCAGCACGGGCGGCAGATTGCTCAGCTGCTGCCAGGGCAGACGTCCGCCCTGATCGCGCGTCGCGGTGGCGGAATAACGGCGGGCGTATTCGGAAAATTCTTCGGTGGAAGTGCTGGCCGCGATCTGGTCGGCCACAGCGTTGACCTCTTCGCGCTGTTCCGGCGGGGCGGGAATAATGATCTCGGAGACCAGAACGCGGATGCCGCCTGCGTCAGTGGTCGATCCCAGCGCGCGGTCAATCTCGTCTTCGCTGATCTCAAGGCGGCGGCCAAAGCGCGCCGCGATCAGGTCGCGCCATGTCACGCCGATGCTGATGAAATCCTCAAAGCTTTCACGCGCGACGCCGGCTTCTTCCAGCCGGGACACCATTTCTTCGCCTTCGAGATTGGCCCGTGCTGCGAATTCCGACATGCCTGCGGCCAGCCCTTCGGGCGTGATCTCGAGGCCGGCGGCATCCACTGCCTGTTCGCGCAGGCGCTCGTCGATCAGCGTCTCAATCACCGCGTCCCGCGTGGCGCCCGGGGCATTCAGCAGGGTCAGAAACCGCAGCCGCTGTTCGATCTCGTATCCCGTGACGACGTCATCGTTCACCAGAACGGCCGGTGCAAAGAGGTTCTGTGCGGCCGCGGGCATGGCTGCGCCCGCCGCCAGCACGGCAAACGCCGCAGCGGTGCCAAATCTTTTCAGTCTGCTCATATTGCCTAGCTTTTGCATGTTCTTGTGTATGTCTCCGTCCCCTTGCGGGCCGAGAAGCCGTTAAGGCCGATGTTTAACCCCAGAGTGGTCGATGGCTCAAGACTTGTCGAGGTGGTAAAGCGCCGGTCCACAGAGAAGTCAACCGACACGCATTCGTTGTTGTAGCTCACGCCGGCACCAGCCGTCACCGCTCCGTTGGCCGAGAAATCGTAGCGCCAGTTGGCCCGCGTCGTCCAGTGACGGTCCACCCGGTAAAATCCATCCAGCAGTATTTCTGACACGTTCCCGACAGACCCGATCTCTTCGTCCTCATCGAGCCAGATGTAGGTTCCCCCGATCCGGCCGCGGCCTGTGCTGTATTCGCCGCGGAATTCAGCTTTGGTGAAATCGAAGGCATCGTTAAAGAGTGTGCGCGCCGTAATATCCCAACCGCCAGGCGTCTTGAACTGTCCGGCCAGCAACAGATCGGAACTCGTGCCGGTCAGGCCTGATGACACCGTAAAGCTGTCATCCGCTTTGGCCCGCACGACCTGCCCCAGTGTCATTGAACTGTCCCAGCCCTGCGGATTGTAGCGCGACCAGTTGATACCCCAGGCCCCGACGGTGCCCCGTTCGCGGCGGTCTGCCCTGGGAAACCGGGACAGTGACAGAAGGTTGCCGCCGTCAAATTCGACCCGCGTGCTCTCTTCATTGGGGATATCGAGGCGGTCACCGCCGGTCCAGCCGATCTGTGCCACCGGTTCGAGCAGATGCGACACACCGTCCTGAGATGTCTTTGCCAGGGGATAACGCAGAGCCAGTGCCGTACGCGGGCTCAGCTGTGTCTGGTTCTGCGGTGTCGTGCTGTCCTGGGTAATGTTGAAGAGATCCGCAGAAAGCCCGACAGTTGCGTCCGCGCGCAGCCCTCCGGGCAGGGTCCAGCCGCGCAGCCAGTCGGTATCGACATTCACCCGCGAGACGTCGCGGCCGATAATATCCTCATCGGAATAGCGGAAATGGCTGTGCGCGTTTGCGGTAAAGCGCAGCTCCCCGCCGAAACCCTGCGGGAAGTAACGGGTTTCATAATAGAGATCGGCGACGACGGTCGGCAGTTCGGCATTCACGTCGCCGTCGCGCAGGGATTTGTAGTTGATCAGGCCGGCCGAAATGAACTCGTCCCGCCGCGCCCGGCTGATGGTCAGCGCGCTGTCGAGACGGTCTTTGCCCGAGTAGCCGTAGTTTTCAAGATAGGCGTCATCCGAGGTCAGTTCCAGATCAAAGGTCAGCCGGAAATCATCCCGCAGTTCGAAATTACCAAGGCCAAAGAGATACCCACGGGTTTCTCCCGGGCGTTCGTCATCCCGGCTGACGGCCGTTTCAAAATCGATCCGGCCGTTCACGAAAGCCTGACGGTACCGCAGTTCCAGCGTGCGCGTGCGCGCAGAGACATAGGGCGTCACGGTGATGTCACGATGCGGGTCAATTGCGATAAAATAGGGGATCTTGATCCCTGTCGCGAGTTCGCTGGTGGTGCGCAGCGAGGGAATAAGAAAACCGGTCGTACGCTCGACGGTCGGATCGGGCAGGCGCAGACGCGGAAAATAGGCCACGGGGATATTTCTGATGCGGAACTGGGCCTGGTCGAAATAGATCTGGCGCTCTTCGCGGTCGTGGATCACCCGTTTTGCGCGGATCTGCCAGAGTGGTGGCTTGCCGTCTTCGCAGATCCTGCATGAGGTTACGGTGGTTTTGTAAAGCTGGTCATAGCGTGGTGTCACCCGCTGCATCCGCACGGCGGCCAGCTGCAGCTGCTGGTTCATCACCAGGCGCGCGCTGCTCAGCAGACCGGTGCGCAGGTTCTCGTCCAGACTGGCCGCCGACGCGAGGATCGTCGTGCGTCCGCCGTCCGTGATTGCAATCGGGCCCCTGATCTCGAGCGACCCCGCGCTTTGGTCATAGCGGATTTCGCTTGCGGTGATGCGGGTTGTGCCCTGAAAGGCTTCGACATTGCCACGGGCGACGAGCACCCGGTCTTCGCGGATGAGCAGCTCATCGGCGATCAGAACCGTGGGTGGTTTATCTGTCGCGGTCTGCTGTGCGGCTGCCGGGCAGGACAACGCCACGAAGAAAAGCAAAGCTGCAAGGCGGCTCAGCATATCAGCCATCCTCCGCATGCAGCAAAAGCCCGAGCGCGAGCATAACCGAAGCGACAGGCGGCGCCCATGCCGCCAGATAAACCGGGATCTGGCCATTCTCGCCGAGGATCTGCGCAAAGCTGCGGATAAAGTAGAGGCCGAACCCCAGAAGAACGGCGGCAAGCACAGCCACCCCGGTGCCGCCAAATCGCGTGTGGCGCATGGTAAAGGCGCTCGCCACCAGAACCATCGACATCAGAAAGAGCGGGCGCGCCAGTTCAGACTGCAGCCAGACGCGGTGCTGGCGTGAGGAAAACCCGGCCTGATCAAGCTGTCTGATGAAATCCGGCAGCGCCCAGATTGAAATGGAACCGGGGCGTCCGAAGCTTTCACGGATCCGCTCGAGGGTCAGCGTCGAGGGGATACGCAGCCGCTCGTGCGTGACGGCTGTGGCTTCGGCGTTGACGCCGGGTGCCAGCGGCCACTCCTTGGCATTGGTCAGCATCCAGGCGCCTTCCTCGAGGGCGGCACTTTGCGCGGCAACGCGCCGGCGCGGGCCGGTGTCGGGTGCATATTCCAGAAAAGTAACATCATAGAGCACGGAGGCGTCCTGATTGGAGCGCCAGGCCCGGATCACAGTCTGGCCGGTTTCGCCGCCCTGGCGCAACCAGAGGCCCTCGCTGGAGATCGACAGGGTAGAGGCCCCGCCGCTCCGGTAGCTTTCTGTGAGCTGGCTGTATCTCGAAGACGTGCCCGCCACGATCGGGTTGAGCATGGTGACCGCAAAGGCGCCGATCAGCATGGCAACCGCCACCGGTGCCATCAGTGCGCTGAGCGCTGAACGTCCGGCCGCACGGGTCGCGACGAGCTCTGAGGTGCGCGCGAAATTCACAAAAAGAACGATGGTCGCAAGGATCATGATCAGCGGCAGGATCTGGTTCACTGTTTCAGGTGCGTTGAGCAGTGTCAGCCCGACAAGCTGCCCGAATGAGACGCCGAGATCACCGAATTTCCGGGTCTGATCCACCAGATCCACGAGGGCCACGAGGGAGTAGAGGATCATAGTGATGATCAGGAAACTCCAGATAAAGCGGCGGGCGAAATAGATGTGCAGGATCATGCCGCGACCCCGCTGAACCGGCGCCTTATCCACCGCGGGCGGGCCGCGTACCAGAGCATTGCAAGCGCCAGTACTGCGCCGGCGAGAGAGGGCACATAGAGCACCGGCCACATGTCGGGGTCACTGCGCACCGGATCAACCAGCGTGCTGCGTGCCCCGTCGAGCGCTACCAGCAGCAAAAAGGCGATAAAGGCCTCGCGCCAGATGCCAAAGCGCGAAAAGCCCCCGACCAGCAGTGTGCTGAAGCCGATCATCGCGGCCACCACGCAGAAGAACGGCTCCGCAAAGCGGGAGTGAAACTCTTCAGCCAGAGTGCCGGGGCTCTGACCGGTCTGCTCCGAGAGCAGATCAAAGGGCATTACCAGTTCAGGTGTCGTCAGGGTCCTCGCGCTGCGGCGGCCCTGGGCGTCATTGCTCACAAGGCTGGTGATATCGAAGGAAAAATCCCGGAAATTGGCCGTTGCCAGGCGCCGGTCGTCAGTGGTCAGACGCTGCGCCATCCCGTCCACCATAATGAGCGTGGTGCGGTTGTCGCTGCGGATCAGATAGGCTTCCTGGGCTGTGTATATGACACCTTCCTGCGGGTCGCGCCGGTCTGACAGAAAAACATCCCTCAGCACCCCGTCCACATCGATCGCGCGGGTATAAAACGTGACCCCGCGGGTCGGATTGAGAAAGGTGCCTTCGGTAAGGAGCCGCGCTGTGACATTCTGCGAAATCTCGGCTTCACGCTGATTGAGCTGCTGCTGGGCCATTGGCACAAGGAAATGATGCAGCACTGACGCCATCGCAAATACGATGATCCCGTAATACAGCACCGGCCGCGCGAGGCGGAACGGGCCGGAGCCTGTGGCCTGCATGACCGTCAGTTCGCTTTCATTGCTCAGTCGGTTGGTGACATAAACGGCGGCACAGAAGGTGGCGATCGGGATCACGGTTGTGATCAGCTTCGGCAGCCCCAGAGCGGTAAATTCGAGAAAGATAAACGCCGACTGGCCGTCGCTGATCAGGCGGTCAAACAGGATAACCGCGCGGTTGATCCAGAACACGGCCACCAGAACGAGCGCAAAAAAACCAAACAGGATCAGCAGTTGCGACAGGATATATCTGTCGATTCTGACCACCCGTACCCCTTTCAGTTTTTTGCCTGTGTTTTTTTCAGAATAGACCAGAATGTGCTGCGGTAAAACTGCTATCTGGCCTTCGGCCGTCAGCCGCGCTAGGTCGGTGGAGGAATGCAATCCCAGGAGGCCCGATCCATGACCACGCCGACCCCCGTGACATTTTCCGAAACCGATATTGAGAAGCTGGCCGGACATGAGGGCCGCGTCGCCATCATCGTGGATACGGAAGGCAAAACAGATGCGGCCGGGCGCCGGGTCAACCGGCTGAGCAAGGGCGCGCTGAACCGCGCGCTTGAGGCGCGCGCCGAAAAGGATCTTAAACCCGGTAAGGTGTTCACGCTGGCCTGGCCTGCGGGCATGAAGGCGGAGGCGGTCGATGTGCTTTGCCTGCCGCGCCGGTCCGGCGACACCGTGGCGCGAAAAGGCGGCGCAGTGCTCGGCCGTCTGCGCGGTAAGGCGGATCTGTTGCTGGCTGCCGGGCGGGCGCGGCGTGTGGCCCATGTGGTCTCGGGGGCTGTGCTGCGGGATTATGATTTCAACGTGCACAAGACCGGGGCGGAAGCCGCGAAAGGCACAATTGAAGTGATGTGCAGTGATTCGGCGGCCGCCAGAGAGACAGCGGCTCCACATCTGGCACTGGCGGACGGGTGCTTTTTCGCCCGCGACCTCGTCAATGAGCCTGCCAATATTCTGACCACCACCGAATTCGCCAGCCGCCTGGCGGATATGGAAAAGCTGGGTCTGTCGGTGGAAGTGCTGGAAGAAGACAAGCTGGAAGAGCTTGGCATGCGCACTCTGCTTGCGGTGGGTCAGGGCTCCGCGAGCCCGTCAAAAGTGGTGGTGATGCAGTGGAACGGCGGTGCCGCGGGCGAAGCCCCGCTGGCGCTCGTCGGGAAGGGTGTGGTTTTTGATACCGGTGGTATCAGCCTGAAACCCGCCGCCGGTATGGAAGACATGACCATGGATATGGGCGGTGCCGGTACGGTTGCCGGTGTGATGCGTGCGCTGGCACTGCGCGGTGCCAAAGCAAATGTCGTGGGGCTGGTCGGGCTGGTGGAAAACATGCCGTCGGGCACCGCGATCCGCCCTGGCGATGTGGTGAAATCAATGAAAGGCGATACCGTCGAGATCCTGAATACCGATGCAGAAGGCCGTCTCGTGCTCTGTGACGTGATGTGGTACGCTCAGGAACGGTTTGAGCCGGCCGGTATGATCGATCTGGCGACGCTGACCGGCGCGATCATCATCGGGCTTGGTCATGAAAACGCCGGTGTCTTCTCCAACGACGACACGCTGTGTAACCGCTTTCTCAAAGCCGCGGAGGCCGAGGGCGAGGGTGCCTGGCGGATGCCGCTGGGCGAGGCTTACGACGATATGCTGAAATCCCCGATCGCGGATATGAAAAACATCGGCGGGCGACCTGCAGGCTCAATCACCGCCGCGCAGTATCTGCAGCGCTTTGTCAAAGACGGTATGCCGTGGATCCATCTGGATATTGCCGGTGTGGCTTCGGTGAAATCGGAAACACCCCTGGCGCCCAAAGGGGCGACCGGCTGGGGCGTTCGCGCGCTCGACCGGCTCGTGGCGGATCATTTCGAGACGGAATAACCGCTGTGGGTATGGCGATGTTCTATCACCTGACGCGGCGACCGATGGAGGACACGCTTGCGATGCTGCTGGGCAGGGCGGCGGGGGCAGGGTGGAAGGTCGCGGTGCGCGGCACTGACCGGGCGCGGCTGGAATGGCTCGACATGAAACTCTGGCAGGGCCCGGCGGACGGGTTTCCGGCCCATGGACTGGCGGGCGGCGCGCATGACGCTGTGCAGCCGGTCCTGCTGACAACGCAGGAGGGGCCGGCGGGAAATGGCGCGCGCTGTGTCATGAGCATCGACGGGGCACCGGTTACGCCCTTGGAAGTCGCGGACCTGGAGCGTGTCTGCGTGCTTTTTGACGGCAATGACCCGCATGCGCTGGACGTGGCGCGCGCGCAGTGGAAAGTGCTGAAAGACGCAGGCGTGCCGGCACAGTACTGGTCCGAGGAATCGGGGAGCTGGGAAAAGAAAGCCGGCACCTGATCAGCGTGTGAGGGTCAGCTCTCCGCCCTCAATCTCGATCCGGCCCCACCGTTGCAGATAGGTCATGCCCAGCAGTGACTGCGACATCTCTCCGGCGTTCACGGTGGCGGGCAGGTTGCGGTCGGTGACGGCACCCAGTGTGACACTCTCCAGCCAGACCG
Organism: Roseobacter ponti; assembly: GCF_012932215.1. GTDB lineage: Bacteria > Pseudomonadota > Alphaproteobacteria > Rhodobacterales > Rhodobacteraceae > Roseobacter > Roseobacter ponti. The sequence goes on from NZ_CP048788.1 coordinate 1,546,368, forward strand.
GTGCGGTGCGCACCTCGCCGTTGGCCGTCATCGCCCGGCCAATATAGTTCAGCGCCTGCGGATCGAGGCCCGCGCGGCGGGCGTCTTCCTGTGTCAGCACCATATCGGTGGCGCCGGTGTCGAGCACAAAGAGCGTGGATGCCCCGTTCACATCCGCCCGGATATAGTAATGGCCGTCGGGGCTGCGCGGCACGACGATCTGGCCGGTCTCAGCAAAGCTGGTCTGTTGCGGCATGACCGTCTGGCGGATGTCTCCCCAGAGCCCGTATGCTGCAACCACGCCGAAAAAGATCAGCACCCAGATCGCCAGCGACTGCAGTGTTCTGTTCAGCGACATGCGGTTCTGCGCCACGAAAAAGCCTGCGATCATCAGACCGAGAAGCACAAGATAGATCAGACTGCCGATATCATCGCCCTGCACGGGATATCCTTTGCGTTGTTACCGCACCGATATAGGAAGCCGTGTGCGCGATGTCAGCCCGCGCCGGGACCAAAGCCGAAGGCCGAGAGCCCGTCGAGCACGAACTGAACGGACAGGGCCGCCAGCAGCATGCCCATCAGGCGGGTCACCACGGTGATGCCGGTTTTACCCAGAGCACGTTCAATGAGCCCGCTGGCCAGGAAAAAGGCTACGACGATGATCATCACGAGACCGGTAGCGCCGAGTACGGTGACAGTGCCTTCGAGCCCCGGACGCTGACCAATGAGCAGAATGACCGAGGCAATGGCGCCGGGTCCGGCGATGAGCGGGATGGCCAGGGGAAAGACCGACGGGTCATCCTGATCGTCTTCGTCCGAGCGGTCCTCACGGCGTTTGGTGCGGCGCTCAAAGAGCATGTCGAGGGCTGTCAGAAAAAGCAGGATACCACCCGACACCCGGAATGCGGGCATAGAGATGCCAATGAAGCTCAGCAGTGCCTCACCGAAGATGGCAAAGGCCAGCAGAACAAACACGCCCACAAGTGTCGCGCGCAGGGCGATACGGCGGCGCAGGTTGGCCGGCATGCCCCGGGTCATGGCCACAAAGAGCGGGGCAAGACCGATGGGATCGATCACCACGAACATGGTAACGAAGGCGGTGATCATAAAGGCAGTGTCAGGTATCATTAACTGTCCTGCCCGGGGGCTGCCCCGGACCCTGATGTGATTGCAGGCAGACGTCTCAGCGGTCAGGCCCGGCGGTTTCGAGTTTTTCCAGCGCGGTCATCCAGAGCGTTTCAGCCCGTTCGAGTGCTTCCATCACTTCGGCGTATTTCCTGTTCCAGACTTCCAGTTCGCCGCCCTTGGCGTCTTCGTAAAGTGCCGGGTCGGCCAGTTTGCCGGCGAGCCTGTCGCGCATTTCGTTGAGCTTTTCCACCCGGGTTTCGGATTTGCGCACCTCTGATTTCAGTGCCAGGATTTCGTCCCGGCTGGCGCGACGGGCCTCGGCTACCGCTTTGGGCTTTGCGGATCTGCTCACCGGTTTCGCCGGGGTCAGCAGCATACGGCGATAGGCCTCAAGATCGTCTTCGTAGGGTTTCACGGTGCCGTTTGAGACCAGCCAGAGCCGGTCTGCGACCATGCTCAACAGGTGCATGTCGTGGCTCACGAGAATCACCGCGCCGGAATAGCGTGTCAGCGCCTCTACCAGTGCTTCGCGGCTTTCGATGTCCAGGTGGTTGGTCGGCTCGTCGAGAATAAGCAGGTGTGGCGCATCCAGCGTGGCGAGCAGGAGTGACAGGCGTGCTTTCTGTCCGCCCGAAAGCCGGCCCACTTCTGTCTCAGCCTGATCCGGTCCCAGCCCGAAGCCCGCAAGCTGCGCGCGCAGCTTTGAGTGCTGCACATCCGGACGGGCCGAAATCATATGCTGCAGCGGCGTTTCATTGACGTGCAGTTCCTCGACCTGGTGCTGGGCGAAAAAGCCGACGCGCAGCTTGCCGGCGCGGATTTCCTTGCCGTCCATCAGCACAAGACGGTTGCTCAGCAGCTTTGACAGGGTCGATTTGCCCTGGCCGTTTTTGCCCAGAAGCGCGATGCGGTCATCCTGGTCGATACGCAGATTGAGCCTGTTCAGCACGGGTGTGCCGTTATACCCGGTGGATCCGCCCTCGATAGAGATGATCGGCGGCGACAGTTCTTCAGGCTCGGGGAAGGTAAAGACGCGCTTGGCCACCTGCTCGGGCGAGGCGATCATATCCATTTTTTCGATCATTTTCAGGCGGGACTGGGCCTGTTTTGCCTTAGATGCCTTGGCTTTGAAGCGATCGACAAAAGACTGCATGTGATCGCGCCGGGCCTGCTGTTTTTTCGCCATCGCGGCCTGAACGGCACGCTGTTCCGCACGTTGCCGGGCGAACTGGTCATAGGGGCCCTGATAGAACGTGAGCTTGCGGTCTTCGAGATGCAGGATGGCGCCCACTGCGCGGTTCAGCAGACCGCGGTCGTGGCTGATGATGATGACCGTATGCGGGTACTTCGCAAGATAGGCCTCAAGCCAGAGCGCGCCTTCGAGATCGAGATAGTTCGTGGGCTCGTCCAGCAGCAGCAGATCGGGCTGGGCAAAGAGCACGGCGGCCAGCGCCACGCGCATCCGCCAGCCGCCGGAGAAGTCAGAGCAGGGCATGCGCTGTTCGGCATCGTCAAATCCGAGGCCTTTGAGAATGCTTGCTGCGCGTCCCTCGGCCGACCATGCGTCGATATCCGCCAGCCGGGTCTGAATCTCGGCAATGCGGGTGGGCTCGGTGGCCGTGTCGGCCTCGGCCAGCAGGCTCGCGCGCTCGGTATCGGCTTCAAGAACGGTATCGATCAGGGATGTCGACGAGGAGGGCACCTCCTGCGCCACGCCGCCGATCTTTGCCCGCGAGGGCAGGGCGATGTCGCCGCCGTCAAGACCAAGCTCGCCGCGGATGATCTTAAAAAGGGTGGTTTTGCCGGCACCGTTGCGACCGACAAGGCCCACTTTGTGGCCGTCGGGAATGACCGCGCTGGCGCCCTCAAAGAGAGGGCGGCCTTCGACAGAATAGCTGATATCCGAGATCCGTAACATGAACGCTGCACTGAAGCAGGCGGGCGTCAGTGTCAATGTGTGACAGCACCCGGACGTGTGCCAGCGCTTTGCACGGCCGGCCATACCAGGGCAGGGGGCAGGGCACGCTCACCGCAGACGCCGTGCGGTTCGGGGGCGCAGGCCGAGCCCGGGCGAAGTCCGATATGCGGATAAGCACGGAGGGCGCGGGTGCAGACGTGCCCGGCAGGCCTCGTAAATCAGAGGCTGCTCACCCCGCAATAATCCGCTTTAACCGGGCGGGGTCGCGTGATAGATGCGCCGCAAATGAACACCCAGGAGATTTCCAATGGCTCTCGAACGCACATTTTCGATCATCAAACCCGACGCCACACGCCGCAACCTGACCGGCAAAATCAACGCCAAGTTTGAGGACGCCGGCCTGCGCATCATCGCGCAGAAACGCATTCACATGACCAAAGCCCAGGCCGGTGCTTTTTACGCCGTGCACGCAGAACGCCCGTTCTATGACGAGCTGTGCGAATTCATGGCGTCCGAGCCGGTTGTCGTGCAGGTTCTTGAGGGTGAGAATGCAATCTCGAAAAACCGTGAAGTGATGGGGGCAACCAACCCTTCCGATGCCGCACCAGGGACCATCCGCGCAGAATTCGCTGAAAGCGTTGGCGAGAATTCCGTGCATGGCTCCGATGCACCCGAAACGGCAGCAGAAGAAATCGCTTATTTCTTCTCGGGCACTGAGCTGGTCGGCTGAACCGGCCGGACAACTGATGTTTTAAGAGGGTCGGCCTGCGCCGGCCCTTTTTGCATTAAACGCCTGGCGGGCGCACGCCGATCTGGTCCATCATCCGCTCAAAGGCGTCCGCGTTTTCGTCGAATGCTTCGGCGCGGATGGCGTCGAACCTTTTGCGCAGGGCCTTCTTTTCTTCGCCCTGGCAGTCGTTCCACGGGCGGTTCTGCAGTGCCATAACCAGAACATAGTAACCGATGAAGTGAGGTTTGGTGCCTGCGCGCAAAAGCCGGGCATAAGCGGCATCCGCGCCGATCCGTCGCAGGGCATCTGCCGACATGATACCGGCATCCGCGCAGGCCGCCTCATAGGCGGGACCGAGATTTCTGATGGATGAGACCGGGTCAGACACGCCTGCACTCTGGCGCGCCGGATGGGCGGGATCAAGGAGAGATTCGGCCTCGCTCAGAGGCTCGCGTAATCCGTGATCGGCGGCTCTGGCTTATCCGTTTTTTCCGGCTCTGGCTTTTCGGATTTCTCCGGGGGCCGGGGGGCGGGTGGTTTTTGCTGCTCGTCATGCATGGCATATCCTGCTCGGGTTCTGCGTTCCTTACACCCGTTCCATCTAAAAGGGTTTTCTGCCGGTGCCGGGGCCGTTGCATGGCCATAGTGTGACGCGACGGGATAATCAGCGAAAAATCCGGTAGATTGTGTGCTGCCGGAACGGGGTACCCGGGTGCAGGTCCACTGACGGAAAATCCGGACGCCCGGGCGCATCGGGCCACCCCTGAGGTTCCAGCGCGATCCCCGCGAAAGGCTCCAGCCTCTGCCGCGGGTGCATCGCAATGTCTGAGCGCGCCAGTCCGCTGGCATTATAGACCTGCAGCCCCGGCGCTGTTGTTTCGATCTCAAGACGCATCCCGTCATCGCCGGTAAGCTTTGCCACCGGGCGCGGCGCAGCGGCGGTTTGACCGGCAAGGCACAGGTTAACGTCAATCGTGCGATCTGCCGGCATTCTGCGCTCAGATGTGAAATCGAACGCGGTGCCGGCGACGGGCAGCACCTGTCCGGTCGGCAGGTTCTCTGCATCGGTTTCTGTAAATTCTGTGGCATTGACCTGCAGGCTGTGCGCATCTGCGCCATGACTGCTAAGGGTCCAGTAGGGATGATGCGCCGGGTTCATCAGCGTGGGCCTGTCCGTTACGGCTTCAAGGATCAGTTCCAGCGCACCATCGGGCGTCAGCCTGTACCGAGCCGTGATCCGGCGGTTGCCCGGCAGGCCCGTTGCCCCGTGAGGCAGATCTGCCTGCAGGGTAACGCTGACTTCCGACTGTTCCGTTGTGTCCCACCTGAGGCTGTGCAGACCGCCCGGGCCGTTGTGCAGGCAGTTTGCGCCTTCATTGGCGGGCAGGGCCCATTTCTGTCCCGCGATCGTGACGAAGGCACCCGAAATACGGTTGGCGAGCGGGCCCACAATAGCGCCTGCATAAAGGAGATCGCCGTCATAGCGGGATGCATCCGGAGACCCGAGAACCAGGGCGCGGTCGGAGCTGCAGTGCCACAGACCGGTAAGCGTCGCACCGCGCTGCAGTATGGTGGCCCGCAGATCGCGTGACTGAAGTGTGATCATGGTGCTCTCCGGCAAAACGGGCGTGACATCTGATGCCACGCCCGTCGTTCTGCGCCAAGCCCTGCAAAACCCCGACGCTCAGCGCAGCATCCGTTGCACCGGAACACCCAGGTGGGCGGAGGTCGGATCAGAGTGTCCGCTGCCTGCGTTGTAGATAAACCGCTTGAGCAGTTCCGCCTGAAACTCGAATTCCTGCGCCTTGGCGATCAGTTCTGCAGGCACCTGCACGGTGCCGCCTGCCCGCGCAAATTCCATGTCGCGGCACAGGTTCAGCATGGGCAGGCAGATGTCGCTGAAGACACTGGCCGCAAGCCTCTCGCTGTGCGAAGGGTCCGTGCCCTGAAAGCCCAGATCGTGATGAAAGGCCTCGTTCACGGATCCCATGAATTCGCGGAACCGCACAATGGCATTCCGCAGCCCGTTACAGGCCTTCATGACCATAACATGCGCCCCGCACAGCATCAGCCCGGGTACCTCAACGAGGAACTCCGGCAGCGCCAGCACGTGCGGGCCGTCGTCCGGCACAGAGGCGAGGCTTTTGCGCAGGGCCCGCGCCAGCGATGTCACGAGCACATCGTTCAGTTCGTTGACGCCCTGAAACGACACCCGGTTCCTGAAGTTCTGACCGAGGATCTCGCAGGAGCGGACCGAAATCGCCTGGCCACCCCTGAGAATGAGGTTCAGCGTCAGTGTCCGGTCAGACACCACGGTGGTTGGGGCAGGAAATTCAAATGTATCTGTCATAGTCACGCACCTTTCGGACTCACACGCATACAAAATGCGGCATCCGGCTGCTTTTCCGGTAAACGCACCGTACGGTGGTGTTGCGTGCTTGGGAAATGATCTGAAAACCCTTTGTTTTAGTGGCATCTGTGTCGTAATACGGGAAATTTTTGCAACTGGGGGTTGCCAAGGCGTCTGCCTGGTGGGACATCTCTGACATGCGGCAGAGGCGCCGGACAGGGGGCTGAACATCATGGACGGGGCAGAAATCCAGGGGGCTGAACTGACGATCATCGGGATCGGGTCATCGGCTGGCGGGCTGGAAGCGATACGGGAACTGGTGGCCACACTGCCCACCGATCTCAATGTCACATATGTCGTTGTGCAGCACATGTCGCCGCACCACAAAAGCCTTATGACAGAACTGGTTGCACGACAAACCTCACTTAGTGTCCGGGACGTGAGCGATGGTCTGGTGCCCGCCCCGAATGTGATTTACGTGACCCCGCCCAAGACCGATGTGGTCTACAGGGACGGCCGGCTCTGTCTTGTGGAGCCGAGCACCGAAGTGGCCTCGCCGAAACCATCAGTGGACCGGTTTCTGCTCAGTCTCGCCGACGGGCACGGCGAGAAATCCATGGCGATCATTCTGTCAGGCACCGGGACTGACGGGGCGTATGGTGTACAGGCGATCCGTGAAGCCGGCGGGATTACCATCACTCAGGACACCGAAAGCGCAAAGTATGACGGTATGCCCATGGCCGCGATGCAGACCGGTTGTGTCGATCTGGTACTGCGGCCATATGAAATCGGCACGCATCTGCAGAAGATTCTCACATCGCCGCGTGATTTTGACGATTTCCGTCAGGAAGCCTCCGAAAAAAGCCCCTCGTCAGATCTGTTGCAGATCCTGCTGGCACGTACGCGGGTGGATTTCCGCGAGTATAAACAGACCACCATCAACCGGCGTATTGAGCGACGCATGGTGGCGCTGGGCATCGAGAGCCATGAGGAGTACACGCAGTTCTGCCGGGTCAATCCGAATGCGGTTGATGCGCTTTTCAAAGATCTGCTGATCTCGGTTACACGGTTTTTTCGCGATAAAACCGAGTTTGAGCAGCTGCGCGATCTGCTCCCGGCTTTGCTGAAAAAGAAGGGCTCGGCTCCTCTGCGGGTCTGGATTGCCGGCTGTGCGACGGGTGAAGAGGCCTATTCCATTGCTATAATGCTCAGCGAGGCCCTGGGCGGCGCAAAAATATCGCTGAAGGATCACGTGCAAATTTTTGCCACGGACATTGACAAGGATGCTCTTGAGGTCGCGCGCCGGGGTATCTACGGGACGGCGGCGCTCAACGATATTCCCAAATCCCTGGCGGATCAGTACTTCATTCACCAGAACGACGGCATCCGGGTAATTGACAGTCTGCGCTCTGCCATTCTATTTTCGGATCACAACGTCTGTCAGGACCCGCCGTTTCAGAAGGTTGATCTTCTTTGTTGCCGTAACCTTTTGATTTATTTCGGCAATGCGCTTCAGCATAAAGTCATGTCGCGCTTTCACTATGCCATGAGCGAAAATTCCCTGATGTTTCTCGGCACAGCCGAAAGCGTGGCCGGATCCGACGAGATGTTTTTTCAGGATAACACCTCGGCGCATATATACCGGCGCCGGTCTATCCGGCGGTCCGAGCACACCGCGTTTTCAAACAGCCGCCAGGTGCCGCAGTCGCGCCGGATCGCACCGGCACAGCCCGCTACCCGGCAACCGGCCGAAACGACAGACCGTCAGATGTTCGAGGCACTGGCTTTGTCGCTGGGCAAAAACTCGGTTCTGGTCACGGACGAATATTCCATCGTGCGGGTTTACGGGAACGTCAGCTCGTTCATCGAGGTCAACGATACCAGCAATCTGAGAATGCACATCGATCTGTTGCGCCGGCCGTTCCGCGAAGAGGCGCGCAGTCTGGTGACGCTGGCACTGAAAAACGCAGAGCATCGCTCGGGCGTGCGACATCTGCTGGCCGACGATGATGACGCGGAAATCCGGCTTGACGTTTATCCGATCATTGCACGCGACATCAATGAACGCGCAGCGCTTGTGGTCTTTACCGAGCTCAGCATCGACCGTGCACGGGGGCTGGAAAAAGAACAGCTGTCCGAGGAGACGGGCTTTGATGCCGACCGGATCAGGCTGCTGGAAGATGAAGTTGCCACGACCCGTGAAGCCTTGCAGCAGACCATTGAGGAGCTCGAAACCTCTAACGAGGAACTGCAGTCGCTGAACGAGGAACTGCAGTCCACCAATGAAGAGCTGCAGGCGACCAATGAGGAGCTCGAGACCTCGAACGAAGAGCTGCAGTCCACCAACGAAGAGCTGATCACCGTCAACGAAGAGCTGCAGGTGACGGCGGCGGAGCTCAGCGGGCGGACCGGTGAACTGATGTCGGTGCTGGAGACTGCGCCGCTGTCGATCATGGTGCTCGATACGGCACTGCAGATCAGCCAGGCGACGATTGCCGCGACTGAGATGTTCAGCCTGACGCGCCCCGTAGCCAGCCCGCATGTCAGCCAGTGTGTGATGCCCGACAGCTTTCCGGCACTGGCCCCGATCTGTAACGAGACGCTCAAACTCGGTGAGACGATTCACAAGGAATTCAGCTCCGGCGGATCGCGGTACAAGCTGACCTGCTCGCCCTTCTTTGATATGCGCGGACAGATGAAGGGCGTGACAATCGTCATCTCAGAATTCCCCGGTCTGGCGATGGAGCTCGACGCCATTCTGGAGTTCGGGCAGATTTATCTTATGCACCGCGATCCGGATGGTAAAATCGTCCGGATCAGCGAGAAATCAGCGCAGCTTCTGGGCACCGACCGCAAGGTGGCGGAAGGCGCTGATTTCTTCAAGCTCGCACCGCCTGAACTGGGTAAGATGCTGCGTGCGCGGGATAAAAACCTGCTCGCCTGCGAGAGCGGTCGGGTCCGGACCACCGAACATGTGTATTCCGAAGAGGCGGACAGCAAGATATGGCTGAGCACCGAGAATTTCCTCTTTGAGGACCCGTTGAGCAATTCGGCAACGATTTTTACTATCGGAACCGACGTCTCTGACGTCGTCGAGGCCCGCCAGCGGGCAGAAGAGGCCTATTCGCAGCTGCTTATGTTGTCGGACATCGCAAAAATCGGCTTCTGGTCGGTCGATCTCGAAGCGGACCGGATCTACTGGTCTGACGAGGTATTCCGCATCCACGGCGAGGACAAACGCGATTATATCCCCGCGCTCAGCGAAGGTATCAATTACTACCACCCCGATGACCGTGAAGAAGTGAGACAGATCGTCGGGAAAGTGATCTCGGAGGGCGGTGATTTTCAGTTCAGAAAGCGGCTCATAAACAAGCAGGGCGACAGCGTTCTGGTGGAAAGCTTTGGCCTGGGCCGGCCCGATGACAGCGGCAATGTCACCCGGATTTTTGGTGTTTTCAGGGCATTGCCGGACGAAAGCTGACCTTCGTTTATCTTCGGTGAAATGCCGTTCCGTGGTTGCTGCGTCCGTCCCTTTCGGGTTGACCGCAGCACGCATTCTGCGCACCTTTGGGCAAAACCAAACGGGAGATCAGAAATGTACATGAAATCAGCCGCCTCCGCGCTGGCTTTTGCCGCTATGGCATCTGCCGCTTCTGCTGACTGCACGGAAGTGACCTTTTCCGATGTGGGCTGGACGGACATCACCGCGACGACCGCGGCAACAACGGTCGTGCTCGACGCTCTGGGCTATGAGACCGATATCAAGGTTCTGTCGGTTCCGGTGACCTACACCTCCATGGCAGCAGGCGACATTGACGTTTTTCTCGGTAACTGGATGCCCACGATGGAAGCCGATATCGCCCCGTACCGCGAGGCAGGCACCGTCGAAACTGTGCGTGAAAACCTCGAAGGGGCCAAATACACGCTTGCCGTCAACAAGGCGGCAGCCGATCTGGGGATCCGGGACTTTGCCGATATTGCCACCCATGCAGAAGCACTGGACAGCGAGATCTACGGGATTGAGCCCGGTAACGACGGCAACCGCCTGATCCAGTCCATGATCGACGGCGACGCCTTCGGCCTGAACGATTTTGAGGTCAAGGAAAGCTCCGAGCAGGGTATGCTGGCCCAGGTAGACCGCGCATCGCGGCGTGACGAGCCGATCGTTTTCCTCGGCTGGGAACCGCATCCGATGAACGCCAATTTCGAGATGTCCTATCTGACCGGGGGCGACGATTTCTTCGGCCCGGATCTGGGCGGGGCCACTGTCTACACAAATACGCGCAAAGGCTACTCCGAAGAGTGTCCGAATGTCGGCAAGCTGCTCAGCAACCTGAAGTTCACGCTTGAGATGGAAAACGAAATTATGGCCGGCATTCTTGACGACGGCAAAAATCCGGGCGAGGCCGCGGCCGAGTGGATCGAGAAAAACCCCGATGCGCTGAAGACCTGGCTTGATGGTGTCAAGGACGTCGAAGGCGACGACGACGCCTATGAGGCTGCTGCAAAAGTGCTTCTTCCCTGATCAGAATATCCCGGACCGCTGCTGTCTGCTGCGGTCCGGCCAGACTTTTTAAGGGGTCGCGATGGACTGGCTTACGGAAAACAAGATCCCCGTTGGTCAGTGGGCCGCCGGATTCTTTGACTGGCTGCAAACCAACGGCGAATGGTTTTTCGACGGCCTGGCGGTCGTCATGGAGTGGCTGATTGACCAGATCCTGTGGGTGCTGCAGACGCCGCACCCGCTCGTGATCATCGCGGCCTTTGCCGCGCTGACATGGGTGTTACAGAAGAGCTGGAAGACATGCATCTTTGTGGTGCTCGGGTTTCTTTTCATCCTTAATCAGGACTACTGGGAAGAGATGACGGAGAGCATCACACTGGTGATGTCGGCCTGTGTGGTCTGTATGGCGATCGGGGTGCCCATCGGCATTGCTGCCGCACACAGGCCCCGGCTTTATCAGGCGATGCGCCCGGTACTCGATCTCATGCAGACCCTGCCGACATTCGTTTATCTTATTCCGGCGATTGTTTTCTTTGGCATCGGTATGGTGCCGGGCCTGATTGCGACGGTGATTTTTGTTCTGCCGGCCCCGATCCGACTGACCCATCTGGGGATCAGCACAGCCCCGCAACCATTGCTCGAAGCGGCGGATGCCTTTGGTGCGACGGGTTCGCAGAAGCTCTGGAAGGTGGAACTTCCATGGGCGCTGCCGCAGATCATGGCGGGGCTTAATCAGACGATCATGCTCTCGCTCTCGATGGTGGTGATTGCGGCTCTTGTGGGGGCTGACGGGCTTGGTGTGCCGGTTGTCCGCGCACTTAACCAGGTGAATACAGCGCTCGGGTTTGAGAGCGGTTTCATCATTGTGGTTGTGGCAATCATGCTCGACCGGATGCTCCGGGTGGATCGCAAATGAAGGCTGCCGTTGAATTTGACAAAGTCTCGATCGTGTTCGGGGATGCACCGGCAAAAGCGCTGCCCGAAATGGACGCGGGCAAAACCCGCGCTGAGGTCGAGCAGGCCACCGGGCAGATCCTCGGTGTGCATGACTGTTCGCTGAGCGTGGCACCGGGGGAAATCCTCGTGCTGATGGGGCTGTCGGGCTCCGGCAAATCGACGCTGCTGCGGGCCGTGAACGGGCTTAATCCGGTGGTGCGCGGGGCGGTGCACGTAAATGACGGCGACTGGTCGTGCGATGTTACACACAGCTCTGCCGATGATCTGCGCCGGGTGCGCCGGGAATGCGTGTCGATGGTGTTTCAGCAGTTTGGTCTGCTGCCCTGGCGCACAGTACGCGAAAACGTCGGGCTGGGACTGGAACTGGCCGATGTGCCAAAAGCAGAACGTCTGAGCCGGACAGATAAACAGCTGGAGCTTGTGGGGCTTGCCGACTGGGCCGACCGTAGGGTGGGCGAGCTGTCAGGCGGTATGCAGCAACGTGTGGGGCTGGCGCGCGCCTTTGCCACCAACGCGCCGATCCTGCTGATGGACGAACCTTTCTCCGCGCTTGATCCGCTCATTCGCACCCGGCTGCAGGACGAGCTTCTGGATCTTCAGCGCGATCTCAGGCGGACGATCATCTTTGTGAGCCACGATCTGGACGAGGCTTTTAAGCTTGGCGACCGTATCGCCATCATGGAAGGCGGCCGCATCGTGCAGTGCGGCACGCCACAGGATATCTTTTCGCGGCCCGTGAATGACTATGTGGCAGACTTTGTGGCCCACATGAACCCGCTCGGCGTGCTGCGCGCACAGGATGTGATGGAGCCCTCAACCGGTGGCTCTGCCACAACCATTTCTGCTGATACCGGGGTGGAAGAGCTGATGCGGATGCTGCTCGACAAAGACGGACCAATCAATGTCGAAGAAGACGGAAAGGTCACCGGTCAGGTGACCAAAAGCGGTGTGATCGCGCGTATTCTCGATCCGCGCGATACAACAAATGGTGCAGGCAGCGATCAGTCCTGAACGCTGCGCAGCCATTCCAGCAGGTCGGCTACCGGCTGACTGGTCATCATCGGCTGACCGGCCGGGGTTTTAACCGCCACATCCCTGCCTTCAAAAAACCAGCCATATACCGGCATATCGCTGCCGTGGCTGACCAGCGGGTCGCGCCCGTCGATACGCGATACGATACGTTCGACCGGAAAGCGCCCGTCATAGCGTTCGGTCATCGATGTCAGGTCCGATGGCTGCACCAGAAGCACGGGCGCCATCGGGCCGTTGCCTTCGGCCCCGGCACCATGACAGGAAGCGCAGTGCAGTTGAAAAAGCCGGGACCCTTCGGCTGCATCCTGCGCGCCGGCCTGGCCTGCAATGCTGAGGGCTATTACTGTCAGAATGCGCATCTCGGTTGCTCCTTGTTCTGCTGCCGTTCCAGCTTAGGCGCCGGGAGCAAATGTGCGTTGATGCAGATCAAAAGAAGGGTGATGGATCGCGTGTCCGGCAGCGGCACGACGGCCGGTTTCAGCCGATCCGTTCTGCCCCGCGCCAGACGGCCCGGATGACCGGAGCTTCTTTTGTCGGTTCGACCCGGATCATGTCGGCCAGCATGCCCTCTGCGATGCGACCGCGATCGTGCAGCCCGGTTGCCTCTGCCGGCGCCGCCGACACCGTGCGGATGGCGCGGGGCAGATCGTCCCACAACGCCGCCAGCCGGAATGCCGAATAGAGCAGCAGGGACGGCACATAATCCGATGAGAGGATGTCCAGAAGACCGTTTTCCGCAAGCTCTGCGGCCGCCACATTGCCTGAATGAGAGCCTCCGCGGACAAGATTGGGCGCCCCCATGATGATGCGTATACCCGCATCCCGGCAGGCCGATGCAGCCTCCGGTGTCGTCGGAAACTCGGCCAGCCGGATGCCCAGATCCGCAGAACGGGTTACGTGCGCATGTGTTGTGTCATCATGGCTTGCAAGGGTTGCGCCCAGCCGCGCGGCTTCGCTGACGGTGGCCTGCTCATGAGGAATGCGCACCCTGTCGCCGAGATCTGTGCGCGCGGCCACGAGCGTGTCGAATTCAGCTCCTGTGTAGCCATACTTGCCGCTGTAATAGGTTCTGAGCTTTGACAGATCGCGGAACTGACGCTGGCCGGGGGTGTGATCCATCAGGCTCACGAGGCCAACGAGGTCATCGGGGCCGAACTCCGACAGTTCTTCAAGCAGGGTGTTCGAGCAGACCTCGGCGCGCAGGTGCAGCAGGTGCCGCACCCGCAATGCTCCCCGGGCGCGCAGGCCGAGGATCTCGCTGGCCACTTCGCGGGCATAGCGGTTCCAGTGTTCCTTGTCGCTCACCATTGAGCCCACACGCAATGCGTCGAACACGGTTGTGATCCCGACTGAGGCAAGCTCGCCGTCGTGGGCGAGGATCGCGGGTACATGCGGCAGTTTCACCTTTGGCCGTGGCTCCATGTGCCGTTCAAGGTTGTCGGTATGCAGTTCCACCAGGCCAGGCAGCAGCATGTCGCCCCGGCAGTCGATGGCACCGGCGGGCACATGATCGCCTTCGGTGATACCTGCAATCCGGTCACCGCTGATATGCACTGCACCTGTCATCACGCGGTCAGCCAGCACAATGCGGGCGTTGGCAAAACACTGCTCCGCAACGCCGGATACACCGGTGTTAGTCGCCGTGGCGGGAACAGTCAGGTAAGATGTCATTGCAGATCTCCGGTGGCGGGGTTTTCAGGGATATATCGGGGATTTTGCGCAGATGCATCCGGCATCTGGGGGGCCTTCATGGCGCACTGCCCTGAGCCAGCAGGTGCAGAGCCTCGCGCACGGTATCTTCGGGTGCGCCATCATTGCTGATGGTGATCACAGCAAGGCCGTCGGGCAGGGCTGGTGTGGGGCGGCTGAGCCGGCGCGCGATATCCGCAGTTGTTTCGCGGCCCCGGCCTGTGAGGCGCCGGGCGAGCGTTTCGGGCTGCGCTGTGATGCAAAGCACGGTGAAGGTGCCAAACCGGGCCGCCACATCATGCAGAACGCTCCGCGAAAGGTTTACCAGCAGTTTTTCGCCCCTGCCGATGCGCGCGACGGTGGCCTCCGGGATGCCGTAGCGCAGGCCGTGTGCCTGCCAGTGTACGACAAAACCGCCTGCGTCGCGCCGAGCATCAAATTCCGCGTCGCTTACAGCTTCATAATCCTCGCCGCCAAGTCCCGGTGCGCGGGTAATTGTCCGGCGCACCAGTCCGAAGTGTGGCGCCGTAGCGGCGATCCCCTGCATGATCGTGTCTTTTCCCACACCTGAAGGACCCGTAACACCTATGAGACGCCCGTTCACGCCACAGGCCGTGCCGGCACGCGGCGCGCTCCGGCAGCACTCCGGAGCAATGGCACCAAAGGTATATTTCTCAGCATCCGCCTGACAGGACCGGGGGTATTGCTCTGCTCTGTCCTGACTATAATCGGGTACGCTGCACGCACCGAAGTGCATCTGCGACAGGTTATCTGCATGGAAGAAAGTTGTCCGGCCCGGGTAAGTTCATTCATTTTCATGCGTCCTTCGTGTTCCTGTCAGATATGAGGCATCATGCTGATGCACAGCAGGCGGTCGCCGTGCTGCGGATCATCAGTCAACCGGCCGTGGGCCGGCCAGGTGCAACGCAAAGCCTGCCTGGCTTTCAGCATATACTGAGAAGGAACGGGTGACAGCGCGGTCGTGCAAAGAAAGCTCCGATCGCGGCGCCTCTTCGCAACCGGATTTCACCGAAGGTCACGACGATCCGGCATCTGTGCCGCGCCATGAAAACCGCGAAGGCGCCTTCACGGTCATGCTCTGTTTGCGACCCTCAATGGAATAAAGAACCGTTGGACCGATCCCTTTGAGACGGACGCGGGCCTGCCTTTCAAAGGTGAATTCAGTGCCGATCCGTTCAATCACCGACTGGCTGACCGATATCTTGCCGGGTTTGCCGGCTTCCTCAATGCGTGATGCGATGTTTACTGTCGTGCCCCAGAGGTCATAGACAAACCGCAGATCGCCCACAACTCCGGCAACCAGCGGCCCGCTGTGCACACCGATCCGGACCCTCAGATCATGCTCCATGGAGAGACCGAGCTGACGCGTCTGAAACAGCAGCTCAAGGGCTGCATCAATGGCAATCGCGCAGTGGTCGGCCTGATCGCGTGTCACACCTGAGACATACATATAGCTGTCCCCGATGGTTTTGATCTTCTCCAGCTCATACCGCTGAATGACAGTGTCGTACCGGCCAAAGAGGTTTCGCAGAAGCGTGATGGACTCTTCCGGCGACACGCGTGCTGAATACTCGGTGAAATCGACGATATCGACAAAGACCACGGTCGCGTCGGTCACCTGATCCACGATCTGGTCGGCGCCTTCGTTCATGCGGGCGGCGATACGTTTGGGCAGCACGCTTTCCAGCAGAGCATTTTTCTGCTCCAGCACATCCGCAAGATCGGACTGCTGTTTCTCTGCATGGCCAAAGGAGCGTTCGAGCTCGAACAGCACCGAATTGTAAAAGAGCCCGATCTGTCCGACTTCGGTAAAGGGCGATTGTGGCGCGCGCTCTTTCAGATCGCGGTTACGCGCCTGGCGCTGCATCACTTCGAACAGCTCATTGAGATCGGTGTTGGCACCATGCTCGCCGACATTCTGGCCGATGGTCTCGATGTACTGCGTCACCCGTAAAGGTATCACGCGGTTCAGCGCCCAGAGCAGCACAAAGGGTATGCCGACCGCATAAAGGCAGAGCACCAGAATGCCAAGAGCCTGCGCCAGAGCCTGGGAGGCAAAACCCGTTCCGAGCGCATCCGCCCCGAATACGGCCACCGCAACCAGCCCCCAGAGGCCTGCAAAGAAGTGTACCGAGACGGCCCCGACCACATCATCTATGCGCAGCTTTTCAAGGCCCTTGTCGCCGAAATAGGCAATGCAGCCGCCGACGCATCCGATCAGCAGCGCTTCACGCACACCTACCAGATCACAGCTTGCCGTGACCGCTACGAGGCCGGCAAGTCCGCCGTTCATCCCGTAAAACACGCTCGATTTCCTGGTGATGATCCATGACAGACCAAGACCCGTCAGCACGCCGCTTGCGCCGCTGACAATTGTGTTCAGTAACAGTGCCGGTACTTCAGCGCTTACTCCGAGCGCGCTGCCGCCGTTAAATCCGAACCATCCGAACCAGATCAGCAGGACACCGAGCATGGTCAGAGGCAGATTGGAGCCGTTGAAGCGGCGCGGCTGGCCGCTGTCCAGGAACCGCCCCTCGCGCGGTCCGAGAATAATCACCGCGGCGAGCGCAATTCCCCCGCCGACAGCATGTACCACGCCGGAGCCTGCAAAATCGTAAAATCCTGCAACTTTCAGCCACCCGACCGGATCGCCGAAGGCATCGACAGCCCATGCCCAGTGTCCGAAGACCGGGTAGATCAGAGTGACCGTTATTGCCGTAATGATAAGATAGGAATGGAAGGCGCAGCGTTCGGCGACAGCACCTGACAGGATGGTCGCGGCAGTACCGCAGAACATCGCCTGGAAAATGAACTGAACGTAGGCGCCGCTGGCATCGAGCTTCTCAAAAGCGAAGTCTGACGTGCCGAACAGGCCGTCATAGCTCGTGCCGTACATCAGCCCGTAGCCCACCGCCCAGAAAAGGATTACTGAAACCGAAAGGTCACTTATGTTCTTGATAGCGACGCTGATGTTGTTTTTGCTGCGTGTGATACCGGCTTCGACGCACATGAAACCGGCCTGCATCATAAAGATGAGCGTTGCGCAGAACAGAACCCATACCTGATCGATTTCACTCATAGACTGATCAGATTCATAAAATTTCCAGATTAAAAGTCGGCTTAAATGCAGTCAGAATAATAAAAGCAGTCTGTCGTTACATTACCGGCTGTCAACCCCTCAGGGGCGGGGTGCGGCAAAGCCGTCCGGTCCCGGAAAAAGGTGGGTGACCGGGGCAGGGCGGAAGGAGCGGGGTCGGTCTCCTCCAGTATTATCGGCTGATCTGAATTTTGCCGCAGTTGAGCAGTAAGACAGATCGGGAAGGTTCACTCCGTGGGCCAGGAGATGGATTTGATATGAAGACGATTGTCGTATTTCCAATAATTTTATTGCTGTCCTGCGGACCTGGTACGGCGGGTGCTCTGGTGGCGACTGTGACCGGAACACAGCCGGACTATATCGGCCACAGCGGCGGGTGCCGCAAAAGCTCACCCCCTGGCCAGTGCTGTCATGCCGGCAGTAAACCTCTGCACTGCCACTGAGTATGCGCCGTTTCATCGGAAAGATCCGGCCGACGCACCGGGCGCAGATACCGTCCCGGAGCCGGGCCAAAAAACGCCCACATAACAATGGTTTAGTGGCGGAGACGAAGGGATTCGAACCCTCGAGACCCTTCCGGGCCTACTCCCTTAGCAGGGGAGCGCCTTCGACCACTCGGCCACGTCTCCGCCGGTGGGTCTAGCGGTCGTCTTTTAGGAAAACAAGCCCTAATTCAGCGTGCTGTGACAAATGCGGGTGCGGACTTTGCTCAGCCGGTCCGCGACCCGCAGATCTGTCACGGGTCAGCCGAGAACCTCACGCACCGCATCCTTTGTGACACTGACAACTGTGTCGATTTCGGCCGCTGAGATACACAGCGGCGGCGCAAATCCGATGATATCGCTTTGCGGCATCGCGCGCGCGATGACATTGCGCCGGGCCATGGCCGCCACGATTTCCGGCACCACTTTGCGTCCCGGATCGAAAGCCCTGAGGGCAGAAGTATCCTCGGCCAGTTCTACAGCACACAAGAGCCCCGCGCCGCGCACCTCGGCAACATGCGGATGACCGGCCAGCGCATCTGACAGGGCGCGCAGCATATAGTCGCCCTGCCTGCCTGCGTTTTCTACCAGACCAAGCTCGTCAATAAGCGCGAGGTTTGCCACACCGGCAGCGGCTCCGATCGGGTGCGCCGAATAGGTCCATCCGTGCCCGAAAGCGCCGTTTTCGTCCGTGCCCTGTTCGAGCACCTTCCACATCCGCTCAGAGACAATGGAGCCCGAGAGCGGCGCATAAGCTGACGTCAGCCCCTTGGCGATGGTGATCAGATCCGCCTCAATCCCGTAATGATCCGAGCCGAACATCGTGCCGAGCCGGCCAAAGCCTGTCACCACCTCATCGCAGATCATCAGGATATCGTATTTGCGCAGAACCGCCTGAATGGCTTCCCAGTACCCCTCTGGCGGAGGCACGATCCCGCCGGTGGCCAGAAGCGGCTCACCGATGAAGGCCGCGATCGTATCGGGGCCTTCCGCGAGGATCATCTCTTCCAGCCGGTCGGCACATTGTGCACTGAACGCGGCCTCTGACTGGTCCCGGTCTTCGCGGTGCAGATAATACGGCGCATCCGTGTGCAGCACCTGACCCATCGGCAGATCGAATTTTGCATGAAAGAGGCCCAGTCCGGTCAGTGAACCGCTCATCAGACCAGAGCCGTGATAACCGCGCCAGCGCGAGATGATCTTTTTCTTTTCAGGTCGCCCGAGGATGTTGTTGTAATACCAGACCAGCTTGATGTTGGTTTCATTGGCGTCTGAGCCGCCAAGACCAAAATACACCCTGGACATATTGGCCGGTGCGCGGTCCAGCACCATCTTCGACAGCGTGATAGAAGCCTCGGTGCCGTGCCCGAGATAGGCATGGTAATAAGCCAGCTCCCGGGCCTGGGTCGCGATGGCCTCGGCAATCTGCGTGCGGCCATAGCCCACGTTCACGCAATACAGACCGGCAAAGGCATCAAGCATCTCGCGCCCGTCACGGTCAGTGATAAAGACGCCGTCGCCGCCCGTGATTACCCGCGTTGGCGTTTCGCCGCGGGCATGCTGGGCCAGATGTGTGGAGGGGTGAAAGAAGTTCTCACGGTCCCACTCGGCGAGTTTATCATTGGTCAGCATCGGTCAGCCTTTCTTTTGGTGTAAGTCGGTGGAGAGGACGGCGAGGCAGTCGCCCTGTGCAATCAGTCCCGGATGATGCCGCACTGTCAGCAGCCCGTCCATCCGGGCGGTGACATCCAGCGGCGCCGTGCCGGTCCGGTCCAGTGGCCAGATCCGGGCGAGAACATCACCGGTTACAATTTCATCGCCGATTGTCGCACAGAATTCAATCATGCCGGCCGCCGGAGAGAAATGAAAACACCGCGGGTTTTCCTGACTGATATGCCGGGTGGGGGCTGGCTCGATTGTGCCGGCGAGGATGCCTGCATGGATCAGCACATTGCGCAGGCCCCGGCGGGCAATTGCGGTTGTCTCAGGCGTGGCTGTGCCACGCCCGCCAAGCTCTGTGGTCACAAAGGTCTTACCCTGACTTTCAGCGGCGTGATCATACATGCTCGCGGGATCGATCTCGGCCATCTGCACGGTGAAGGGCGCACAGAAGGCATCCCGCGCTGCCGAACAGCGGCCTTCCTGTTCTTTGTCGTCCAGCACATGACTCGCGGCAAAGGGCAGAAAATCCAGCGTCCTGCCACCGGAATGGAAATCAAGCACCAGATCCGCCATCGGCAACAGGGTGCGGGTGAAGTAATCCGCGATCTTGTCGGTAACCGTCCCGTCGGGGCGACCGGGAAAAGCCCGGTTCATATTGCCGCCGTCCACCGGGGAAGTGCGCCGCCCGGCCAGTACGGCGGGCCCGTTCATGAAAGGGATCAGGATGATCCGGCCGCTGACCTGCGCCTCTTTGGTCTGTGCGGCGAGATCAAGGATTGCCAGCGGTCCTTCGTATTCATCGCCATGGTTCCCGCCGGTAATGAGCGCCGTCGGCCCGTCGCCGTTGCGGATCACCGTCACCGGCAGCATCACCGACCCCCAGGCGCTGTCGTCGCGGCTGTGGGGCAGTTGCAGATACCCGTGCTGCACGCCCTGTGCATCGAAATCCACCGTTGTGCGCATGGAAGTGGGACGCATCCTGCTATTCCTTTACCATCAGCTGACGTGGCGTGGTGCACAGGCACTCATAGCCGTTTTCGGTAATCAGCACCGGCTCAGTGATCTCAAGCCCGCCGTCGTCCAGCCAGAGGGCCGGCATGAAGTGAAACGTCATGCCCGGTTGCAGTACCGTACGGTCATCGCGGCGCAGCGAATATGTGCGCTCGCCCCAGTCCGGCGGATAAGACAGACCGATTGAATAACCGCAGCGGTTGTCTTTTTCGAACCCGTGTTTTCTGAGGGATGTGTTGAATGCGTTGGCAATGTCTTCCGCGAAATTCCCGGGTTTTGCCTGTGCAAGGCCTGCTTCCACGGCGTCCAGAACGGCAGTTTCCGCGCGGCGGTATTTATCAGGGGGCGCGCCCAGAAAAAGCGTGCGGGACTGGGGCGCGTGATAGCGCCGGTAGGTGCCGGCGATTTCGAAAAATGTGGCCTCACCGGTTTTGAGCGGTGTGTCATCCCACGTCAGATGCGGTGCCGTCGCATCGGTGCCCGACGGGGCGAGCGGCACAATCGACGGGTAATCGCCCCAGTGACCATCCGCTCCGGTGATCGCGGCCTCGTAGATCGCCGCCACAAGCCGGTTTTTCGGCAGACCCGGTTCGGCCCGCTCCATGATGGTCTGGTGCATCTTTTCCACGATGCGTGCGGCACGGCGCATGAAGGTGATCTCGGCGGGGCTTTTGACGGCCCGCTGCCAGTTGACGAGACTGTTGGCGTTTACCCACTGCGCGTCCGGCAGTGCGGTCTGCAGCGACTGCCAGGCAGCCGCGGTGAAATAGTAATTATCCATCTCCAGCCCGATGCGCTTTGCCTGCCAGCCGTGATCCGCAATCAGCCGGGCAAGGTCTTCCATCGGGTGTTTCCCGGGGTTTTGCACATAGGTGTCATCATACCCGAATATACAGTCCTGCGGCATCATCACCGTGAGCTTTGCCCCCAGCGCATCTATTCCGCGCCCCCACCAGAGCGGCGGCCCGTCAGGGCCCAGAACGACGGCCTGATGCACATAAAACGACCAGCCTCCGTACCCGGTGAGCCAGGACATATTCGCCGGATCGCAGATCACCAGCACATCGGTGCCTGCACGCGCCATTGCCACGCGCACGGCGGCGATGCGCGTTTCATATTCAGCACGGTCAAAAGGCAGTTTTTCAGCAGCCATCCGGGGTGTCCTTTGCGCAAAGAGAGGTGGGGCCTGCGAAACGTTAACGGAACGCGGCTCTGCGGTCTATCGGCGGTGTGGCGCAGGTGTGAAATGGTGCAATAGACGAACCGGGCAGGGCGCTGCTAGGGTATCGGCAGGCCCGCAGCGCGGGTGAACAGCAACAACGGCAGACGGCGACGGCATATGACATCAGGAGACCGGCTGAGAGGCCAGGCAGCGCAGTTTTTCTCAGTGGCCGTTTTTGTTGCCGCCTGTGTCGGCGTACCCCTGCCGGCAGCGGCGCAGGAGGCCTTTACGCTCGAAGGGCACGGCGGTCCGGTCAAGGGCATCAGCGTGGCCCCCGACGGGGTGATCCTGACAGCAAGCTTTGACAATTCGGTGGGGTTCTGGCGCGACGGTGCGCCGCGCTGGCTCGAAGGGCATGAGGCGGCGGTAAACGCGGTGGTCCCGGTTGCCGGTGGCCGGATCGTCTCGGGCGGAGATGATTTTGCGGTCCGTCTGTGGGACCCCGCCACAGGCACATCAGAAGAACTGGGCCGGCACAGCGCCAAGGTGATCCGGCTTGCGACAGCGCCGGACGGGCAACGCGTGGCATCGGCCAGCTGGGACCGAACCGCGCGCATCTGGTCGCTCGACGGTGCCGGTGCGCTGGAATTCACCGGCCACGAAAATACAGTGAGCGATGTGGCATTCTCGCCCGATGGCAAACGACTTTACACCGCATCCGCGGATGGCACCATCCGGCTCTGGAATGCTGAGACCGGCACATTTCTGCGCCGGCTGGTCCAGCACGGGTTTGGCATCAATGCGCTGCTGATCGCACCGGATGAAAGCTGGCTGGCTTACGGCGCTGTTGATGGCGGAACCCGGGTGGTGTCGCTGCCTGACGGGGCAGAAACAGGCGACTTCACCGCCGGGCGCCGGCCGATCCTCGCGATGGCATACCAGGAAGAGATCGGGCGTATCGCAGTTGGCGACGCGCAGGGCTATATTATGATGATCGACACCGCGACCTGGCGGATTGCCGAGGATTTCCGGGCCACCGCTTCCGGTCCGGTCTGGGCGCTGGCCTTCTCGCCTGATGGCGGGAACATCCACGCGGGCGGGATCGCAGACGCCATGCACAGCTGGCCGGTGAACGGTCTTGAGAATGCAGAAAAGATGACCGGGACGGAGCGGTCTTTCCTGAAAGCGCCCGAAGAGATGTCCAACGGCGAGCGCCAGTTTCAGCGCAAATGCTCCATCTGTCACACTTTAGGCACGGACGGTAAACGCCGGGCCGGCCCGACGCTCTACGGGCTCTTCGGGCGGCCTGCGGGCACGGTCGACGGGTACTTGTATTCAGATACGCTGAACGGATCGGATCTGGTCTGGGATGCTGAGACTGTCGACCGGCTCTTTGATCTGGGGCCGGATCACTACATTCCAGGCTCGAAAATGCCGATGCAGCGGATCACCGGGGCCAGCGACCGGGCAGATCTGATCGCGTTTCTTCAGGAGGCCACGGCGCCGGACTGACTGCGGATCCGCAGGCGAAACACAGGTGAAGAACGCGCGACGACTACCTGAGATAGAAAGAAAATCATCATTCCGGCGTTCCTGGTGAGCCATACATTTAGTACAGAAGCACAACCCAGACTGCAGTAAGGTTTTGAGAGTTCCCGATTCGGTGGTATCCTGACCCTGGGTCAACAGATGGTTGATCCTGAAGTAGGGGGCCGCTCATGACACATCGGGTGCGCAAAAGCGTCTGGGGCTTGCCGGACGGCGACGAGACTCTGATGTGGTATGAACGTGCTGTCGAAGCGCTCTGGCAGCTTCCCGTCGACAACCCGCGGGCCTGGTTCTTCATGGGGGCCGTGCACGGGGTGCCGCCATCATTTCCGAACATTCCGGCCCGGGCGCAGTTCTGGGACCAGTGCCAGCACCAGAGCTGGTTCTTTCTGCCCTGGCACCGGGGATACATCACCGCTTTCGAGGCAGTGGTCGCTGAGGAGGTTGCCAGCCTCGGGGGCCCGGAGGACTGGGCGCTTCCTTACTGGAATTATTCGCAGGACCTCGCCGATAATCCGGATGCGCGCCGTCTGCCATCCCCGTTCCGGGACCAGCTCAAGCCGGACGGTACGCGGAACTATCTCTTTTCACGTCGCCGGCTGGTGACGAACGGCGATTTCGGGCTGACCGATCAGATCGTCAGCCTCGCCGCTATGGGTTTTTCTGATTTTACCAACAGCACGCCGGGTGTGCCGTCCGGCTTTGGCGGGCCGGTCACCGGGTTCAACCCGGGTGGCGGCGACAGCGGCGCGCTGGAACAGCTGCCGCACAATGTGATCCACGTTGAGATCGGCGGGTTCATGCGGGATCCGCGCACAGCGGCATTCGATCCGGTCTTCTGGCTGCACCACTGCAATATAGACAGGCTCTGGGAGACATGGCGCCAGGATCCGCTGCATGCAGATCCGGCCAGCCCGCTCTGGCTCACCGGACAGCCCTTTGACATGCATGATGGTCAGGGGCAGCCTTTCAGCTACACGGCACAGGACATGCTGGATACCACGCAGATTCTGCACGGGTATCTTTATGATACGATCCCCTCACCGGTCTCCCCCGGCGACACCACTCCCGATGATACGGAGGCGCTTGCGATGAGCAGTTCCGGTGATCCTGAAATTGCCGGGGCCAGCGAAGCGCCTGTGCGTCTGGGCCCGACCGTCACACGCACGCGGGTGCCGATGAACACTGATGTAGCGCTGGCTGGCCCGGACGAGGCCCCCGGCAGTTCGCGCCGGGTCTATCTGGAACTCCAGGGCATTCGCGGCACCGGGGTCGCCGGGAACTATGCGGTTCTGATTGATCTGCCTGGCGACGATATGGTGCCGGTCCGCGCGGGTGTGCTGAGCACCTTCGGGCATGCCCGCGCGAGCCGCGCCGACGCGCCGCACGGCGGCAGCGGTCTCAACCAGATTTTCGACATCACCGCGCATGCTTTCAGCCTTGGACTGACCCGCGGCGATACCGGGGCGCTTGAGGTTCTGATTGAACCCATGGGAGCGGCGGACCAGGCGTGGGGCGTGCCGCCGGGTCTTGAAGGCGTTGTGGCTGAAACGGATGAGCCCGCCGATGTCACCATCGGGCGCATCAACGTGATTTTCGAATGAGTGCAACGGCAACGACAGTCAGCAGCGGGCGGGCACCTGTGCTGAACCCGGCTTTCGCCGGCCGTCTTGCCGCACCCGGGCCGCGTTTCACTCTGCTGCCGGCGCTGGCGGCATGGGGCCTGCTCCTTTTGCTGCCGGCGGCGAATTTTGATCTGCAGATCTGCGCCACACCGCCCGCCACACCCACGGCCGCCTTCGGGCAGGCCTGGGCGGTCAGCCTCGCCGGGCTGCACCCCCCGGCGGCTCTGGCGGAGTGGGCTTTGATGGTGCTTGCCATGATGCTTCCGCTCATGGTCGCGGAAACCGGCCAGATCGCGGCGCGGGTTTATCGCCGCAGCCGTACCGGCGTTGTACTGACATATCTGTCCGGGTATCTCGGCGCATGGCTGCTTGCCGGTCCGCTGGTGATCCTTCTGACGCTCGCGGCCCGTGCAGGATTACAAAGCGTCGCAGGCCCCGCGGTATCCCCGCTGCCGGCCCTTGGCGCAGGAGCGCTCTGGATGATCAGCCCTTTGCGGCTGCGGCTTCTTGCGCGCGGCCACTACCGGCCTGTCATCGCCGCCGGAGGTCATCGCGCGCTGAAAGATGCAGCCCGCGCGGGCGCAGGCAAGGCCGGGTTCTGCCTGCTGACCTGCCTGCCGCTGATGGTCGCGATGCAGGCTGCCGGCGGCGGGCCTGCGGGTATGGCGCTTCTGACGGTGCTGCTGATCGCCGAGCGCCGGACCGCGCGACCCGCGCCGCAGGGTTCGGCCATGGTGCTGATATTTTTCGGTTTTTACGCAGTTTTGGTGTGAAGGGCGGGACCGGCCCGTTTTATGAAGGAATAGTTTTATGGCACAGGAAGAATATGACGCCCTCGCGAAGGGCCCTCTGGCAGAAGACCGTGACCCGCTGTCGGTTGAGCTTGTGACGGCAGAGCCGGTTCCGGACGCCGTGATCAGCGACCGGGTCCGGGCCGCTCTGCCCGGAGCTGATTTCTCCGTGGAGGCGGCCTTTGATGAAACGGCGGACCGCTACCACTTCGTTGATTTCCCGGACATTGACCCGCAGGGTCAGGAGCGCGCGGTTTTTGAGTTTGGCCGGGCGCTGCGGCATGCCACCGATGTGGCCGAAGCCAACCCGGTCATGCCAGACAGTCTCTATGGTGCGCATCATGTGGCGGGTCTGAACGAGGCGCTGTTCAGTCTGTGTGAAACGCCGCGTGATAATTCTCTGCCGTTTGGCTGGCATCATCCCCGGATCGACAGCATCGGCGCATGGCGGCATACGCGCGGCGAGGGTGTGACGGTGGCGGTGATCGACACCGGCTACAGCGATCATGCCGAACTGCGCGGCGTGCGCACGCAGCAGGGCGAGATCAATCTGGTTGAGGGCGGCAGCAACGCCGCGGATCGCTTCTCCACAGGTCTGCTGCGCAATCCCGGTCACGGTACGCTGGTGATGTCGGTCGTGGCTTCGCGCGGCACGGCTGATCCGTCGGGTGGGACTTCCGGGCCGGGGGCGGTGACCGGCACCGCGCCGGCGGCAAAGATCATGCCTGTCCGGGCAATCCGCTCGGTCGTCGACCTCAACCAGCGGCGCATCGGCAAGGCGATTGATCATGCGGTTGCCAACGGGGCGGATGTGATCGCAATGGCGCTCGGCGGGCCGACGCGCGTGGCGAGCACTGAGGCGGCCCTGCGCCGTGCCGCCCAGGCGGGTGTGGTGATCGTCTGTGCCGCCGGCAACTGCTGGCCAAACGTGGTGTTCCCGGCAGCCTATGCGGCGATGGGCATCTGCACCGCTGTTGCCGCTCTGCAGCCTGATCTGCGCCCCTGGAAAAAGAGCGGTCGCGGATCGCAGGTGACGTTTTCGGCTTTCGGCGAGCAGGTCTGGGGAGCGGCAAAAAACGCCCCTGACGACCCGGTCACCGGCGTCCGGGCGAGCCAGGGCACGACTCTCGCGACGTCAATGACCGCCGGTGTTGCAGCACTCTGGGTTGCGCGCCACGGCGGCCGCGCCGCGCTGAAGCAGAAAGCGGATGCGCGCGGATCAACTGTGCAGGCGATGTGGGTGCGCTGTGCTGTTGCGGGCATGACACCGCCTGCAGAATGGGGTGGCGCGCGGGATCTTGGCGCAGGGTTGCTGAACGCGCGTGCGGCGCTTGATGCCGCGTTGCCTGCGGCCAGCGAAGCACCGGAAGCCCCGGACCTCGAGGCGGTTTCCACCCTGAACGTTCTGCAGATGCATCTGGCCGGAACAAGCGAAGCGGCGGTGCCCGGGCATGTCACCCCTGAGATGGCTGATTATGCGCCTGAGATGATCTGGCTCAGCTACCGCGCCGGTGCGCGTGCCCGCATGCTGGAAAGCGACGCCGAGACCCCGATGCAGCCCGATGACCCGAGCGAAGGGCTCGCGGCACTTCTGGCGCAGGACCCGGCTCTCAGATCGGCGCTCGGTCAGTAGCGCGGGGGCTGGTAATGACCATCACGACCGAGAAACTGCGCCAGGTGCTCAAGGATCATGGTCCGCTCGTCGATCAGGCGCTCGAACAGTTTTTCCCCGATCCCGAGGCCCCGATGAACCTTGCAGCCCTTGGCGCGCTCACCGATGACGGGCAGGATGTTGCGGATGTCCTGGCCGAAGTTCTGACGCAGGGAGAACTGTCAAAAAGCCTTGAGGCCTTTCTCAATGCGCGTGGCATCGACGTGATGCCGCGTGAGCCCGGCGAAACCTGGGTTGAAAAAAACACGGCCTTTCCCGGGTCTGCCATTGCCGAACCCGACCCGAACGATTTTCCGCTGGAAAGGCTTGGCCGCTTTGCTCTGCGCGCATCGGCTTTTCGCTGTCGGGTGGAAGTTGACGGAGAGGAAGCAGGATCAGGCGCCTTTATCTCCAAAACGCTGGTACTGACGGCCGCCCATGTGGTCGAAAAAGCCATTGCTGCGCACCAGGGTGCTGAAAACGGTACAGGCGCCGGCCCGGTGCCCGCCATTATGATCCGCGCCTCTGACGGGCAACGATATTCTGCGCGTCCGGTCTGGTCGTCTCCGGTCCATGACGATGAACGCAGCGGCTTGCTGCCACCTGCGCATGCCACTGACACGCATAAAGACGTGGCCCTGTTGCGGGTGAACCTGCCTCTGGGGCTGAGCTACGGCTATTGCGATCTGCCCGGAGAGGCCATCGACTGGACCGGCGCGCGGCTGATGACGCTTGTGCATTATCCGGAAGGCAACAGACGCGGGCTGACCCGCGGGCGGGTGCATCGTGACAGCCCGCAGGACATCCGCCTGCGCCATGACGTTGACACGATGGGCGGCTCGTCCGGCGGGCTGGCTTTTGACCGCAATCTGCAGTTCATCGGGGTGCATCAGGGGCGGTGGGATGCCTTCCGGCGGCTTGTGCCGCACGGGCAGTTCGGCGATCACCCGGATTTTGTAAGCGCGATCAGCCGCGATCAGCCGCGCCGCTATCTGTGGTCGCTGAACGATGATATCGACAGCCCGCTGATCATCGGACGCCGGACCTTTTTCACCGGGCTGTCGCATATGCTTGAGGAACCGGGGTCGAACCTGCGCGGCATCTGGGTGCGGCGGGTGAATACCTCAAGCATGACGGGGCTGAGTTTCAGCTTCGGAATGCTTGAAGCCTTTCTGCAGAACCGAACGCACCCCGGGGATCCGGTGACGCGCAACCTGTGCCGGCGTATTCCTACCGGTCTTGAGGACACGGACCTTACCGGCACGCTGGCGGATGCGTTTCCGGGCATGGCTGCGGTGGCAGCCCACGCCGGTGTCGGCCCCGACGAGACCAGCGACGCGGCTGCGGAACGTGAACGCGCTGTCAGGGTGGCGCAGGCACTGCAGCAGGCTGCCGCCGCACAGGACGCGACATTCTGGATTTTCTTTGAACCGCCCCCCGATAACAAACTTTCAGCCGCTGCGCTGACCCAGTTCGAGCATCTGGCCGAGTGGATCGTAACCCACAGGAACCTGCGACTGATCCTTGCGGGCTTTGAGCAGTATGCGCTGGCCCCGCTGCAGTTTCAGAACACCGGCGAGGCGGACACTGCGCGACGTCCCGGTCTGCTCGTGGATCAGCTGAACAATTTCGACGACGAGGATGTCAGAGTGACGCTGCGCGCGATGCTCGAAGACCTTAACGGGGATGAAAACATCAGTACCGACCTGCTGGACCGTTTTGTTCGGCAGGTGACGAAGGATCTCGACAAAGAAGAGAACAGTGACAGGTACCGGTTCGGCGCCCTGCCGGAGGCTGTAAAGCGTACGCGTGAGATCATACGGGGTTGGGTGGGTCTGTGATGAAATCTGAACCCGAAGAATATCACAGGCTGCGCGACGCGCTCTTTCTGCAGGCAGCCCTGGTTGAGGAGTTTAACCCCCGTGACATGCTGAGCCGGGTCATCCCGGCAGAGCGCAGCAGGGATATCCTGTTACGCGGCAAGCTGATGTCGGCCCTGCGTGAAGCGTCAACGGGCGACGGGAGCTCCTGGCAGATGCGCCCGGTGCAGCGCCGCAAGATCCTGAGCCGGCCTGAGAGCGCGGCGGTAGAGACCGACAGTGACATCGGTGCCGCACTCAGGGGGAATGGCGCATTTTCCGCCGAGGCGCTCGTGCAGGTCTCGCAAACCGGCGCTACTCCTGAAGACCTCGCGCATGTGGTTTCAACGCTGGAGCAGGCCGGTCCTGCGGCCCCCGGGCACGGGCGTCTGCTGGAACTCAGCAGCCGTCTGGACCATCTGCGCCGGGAACATGCCACGGATATGCTTCTCGGCAGCAGTTTCGTCGGGCGCGAAGAAGAGATCGCACGCCTGCTGCGCGCCCTTGATCATCCGCAACGCACCGCCCCGCTGAAAACGCTGCATATCCAGGGGCTGCCCGGCGTCGGCAAGACTTTCCTGCTCGAACATCTCGGCCGGCTTTGCCGCGACAGACCGCGCATCGTGATGATCCGGCTCGACTTTGACCGCTCGTCGCTGCGCGAGGGGGCGGTTGATGCTGTTTTTGAGGAAATTTCGCGACAGATCGGCACGGTGATGCCCTCAGTGGCGGGGCTGCTGCACGACCTGCGCATGGAACGTGCGGAACGGCGGACCAAGATTGCCTCGGAGACGGGGGCGCGTGTGCCGTCTGATCTGCTGCACCGGATGATCAGCATTCTGGCCGATCACGACCGTCAGGTGCTGTTTCTGCTCGACACGCTGGAGGTGCTGCACGGGTACGGCGCGACCTTCGTGCATCAGCTTTTCCGCGATATTGACCGTTTTGCCGATAAAGAGCGGATCGATATCAGCCTGATTTCTGCCGGGCGCGGCCCGGTCTTTGCGCGTGACGACGCGCGCCTGCAGGATTTCATTGCGCTTGAGGAACTCGACGACAGGGTGACCGCCGCGATCCTGGAAAAACGCGATGTGCCCGCGCATCTGCGCGACCGGATTGTATCTTTGTCGGGCGGCAACCCGCTGCGGCTCATTCTTGTGGCACGGGCCGTTCAGGAAAGCGAGAGCGGTGTAGCACTTGGCGATGAACAGATCCGTTTTGCCGGCACCGGGTATCTTTATCGCGCAATCCTTTCGCGGGTGCCGGTGGACGTGCGTGAGATTGCCGCCGAGGGCCTGATCCTGCCGGTGCTGACGCCGGAGGTTCTGACGCAGGTGGTTGCCCCGGCGCTTGATCTGAGCATCGATGAGGTGCGTGCGCATGACCTTTTCGACACGCTTGAGATGCAGCGCTGGCTGGTGACACGGGTGGCGGGTGGCGGGCTCGCTCACATTCCCGAAGTACGCCGTGAGATCCTCGAACTGACCTATGCCGAAAGCCCTCAGAGCGCCGCGCGGATCAACAAAGCCGCTGCCGGATATTACGAGGCGGATCACCCTGACCGGGCGCTCTATCACCGGTTGCAGCTGGTGCGCGCGGGCCATGACATGCCGAATATTGAGCCGGAGCATGCGCGCGGGATCACCGCCCCGATGCTGGAAGATCTGACGGATGAGGCGCGCGATGCGGTTCTGCGCGCGCGCGGACAACGTTCGCGCAGCGGGGCGGCGGCGCAGTCGGGCACACAGCCTCCGCCGCCACCCGCGCCACAAACAGCACACCGCGTGCCGCAGTCTGCCATCGCAGGGCTCACCGATGTCTGGCTGCGGCCCGATCCGGAGACAGGTGACGGCAGGATCACCGTCGTTGCATCCGGCGATCCGGACGACAAGCCTGAGGAGGGCAGCATCACAGATCTGCGCAACATGCTGGAGCTGCGTGAACATCAGGAAGCCACTTTCATCCTCAAGAACGCATTTGAGCGGCCCTTCCGGCTCGACAGCCCCCCGGGGCTGCTGGCGCTCGTGCACCAGTGGCAGACCGGCCACTGGTCGCTGGCACGTGTGCTCTTCGATAAACTGCCCGAAGGCACAGTGCTCGGAGCGATAAGAGAAGACATCAGCCTCACGGGGCTTGCCCTGCTGGAAATCTGGGCAGAGTTCCGTTTCGACACGCTGAGCGCGCGCCTCGTCGAAGACGACGAGCTGCGCAGGCAGGTTGTCGTTGCGCTGAGACTGACGCAGCGCAGCGGGCTGCGTGACGGGGCGCTTGCCATGGCCTGGCTGACACTGCCCGGGCCGGATAGAAACGCTGAGTTCAGTTCCGCGGATATGATGGCGCGCTATCTGCCTGCCGGCCGCCTGTTGTCCTGGCACGATATGACCGAGCGCTGCGGGGCGGTGCGCGCCGAGATGGGCGTGACCTTTGCATCCGCCGACACTGACCCTCTGTCGCTGGACATCGCCGACTACGCGCGGCTCACAGCACCTCTTAACCCCTATGCGCAACCGGTGCGCGCGCTGCTTGAAGACCTTACGCGCGAGGCAGGCAGCCGGATTGGCGGGCAGGTGACGGCTTTTGCGCCAGCGGTCAGCGAAATCGCGGATGTCTTTGCGCCTGGCGTCGAGGGGGCCGGGGCCGCGCAGGAGCGGACCAGTGCACGCGCGGGTGAAACGGCCCAGCTGATGAATGTGCTTGGTCTGACCGCAGAGTTCGCCACCGGCTATACGTTTTACAGCCCGCTGGCGGATCTGCCAACGGTTGCCCGCGCGGCAGAGCGCTGGCAGCTCGCCACCCTTGGCATCTGGACATACGGGCGCCGCCGCCCCGACGGCTGGGATGAAACCGGCCAGGACCCGCTGATACTCGAGCGTGTGGCGGCGCTGCAGGCTGCGGATGATCCGGCGGCTGAGGCGCTGCGCATGCTGCAGATCTGGAATGATCCGGCGGCGGAACAGACCGGCGATCCGCCGGCGATGCTGCACCGCAGACTGGGACGGGTTTATGCACAGGCCCGCGGTCTTGCGTCACCCGCAGACAGGCTGGCGGTTATGTCGCGGACGGCGGTGCCCGCGGTCATGCATGCACCGGTTGCGGTGCTTGCCGGGCTGGACGTCCCCGACCATGAAATTTTCGGAACCTGACGCGCGTCAGGTATGACTTTGAACCATCGGATAAGGAGTAATGACATGCAGGATGCCGAGAACCTGAGCCGCGAGCGTCTTGAAAGCCTCGGGAACAGCGGGGAGCTCGACAGGGTGCGTCGTGCGATCGATGCCTCTCCGCCGGTGCTCAAAGAGCTTGGCATTTCCGCAGACCGGGCAGCTGAATTGCTGGCCACGCCTTTCTCCGGGCTTGAGGCGGCAGGCTCCCGGCCGACAGAACTTGAGGCCATCGTACTTGCCGTGGGCCGCCCGCCGCTGGTTGTCCGGGGTGGAGAAGTTGAGGGCAAATTCACTCTGGGCGAAAGTTTTCCGCCTGATACCGGTGACCGGATCACAGCGGTGGAGCCGCTGCTTGGTTCGGTTGGCCGGGTGGAATTCCGGTTTCACGATATGGCGTGGGGTGGCACTGCCTGGGTGATTGCGGAGGAGGCCGACCATCTGCTGGTCGCGACAAACCGGCATGTGGCACAGATCGTGGCGCGCCGGACTTTTCGTGGCGACGGTGTTTTCATGTTTTCGCCTTCAAATCTGCCCTATGGCGCACAGGTGGATTTTCTTGAGGAGGTAGATGCTGACCCTGATCCTGACCGGGTTTTTGCGATCGAAAAATTTACGTATCTTGCGGATGATGTCTCGGCTGATGTGGCCATCGGGCGTATCGCCAGACCGGAGGCAGGCGCGGCGCATCAGCTCGCTGCTTTTGATCTCGCCGATGGTGAGGACGAAGATGTGGTGGCCGTCGTGGGCTATCCCGCGCGGGACAGTCTGCGCAATGACCCGCATCAGATGGAGCGTTATTTTCAGGGGCTCTACGATGTGAAGCGGTTCTCGCCGGGAAAGCTCGAAGTTGCGGCTGGCGTCAGCTCGCTCAGCCACGACTGCACCACCCTTGGCGGGAACTCGGGCAGCCCTGTTATCCGCCTCTCAGATAAAAAGGTCGTCGGCCTGCACTTTGCCGGCCGTTTTGCTGTCGGCAATGCGGCGGTGCGGGCCAGCACTCTGCGCGCGGTCCTCGACGGCACAGTCCAGACCAGGGTTACGGGCACGGAACTTGCCGCACCGGAGCGCCCTGACGGGGCGCATGATGCCGAACATTTCGAAGGCCGCGAGGGCTATGATCCGGACTTTCTGCAGGTGGCCCCCGTGCCGATGCCTGCGACGCCCGACGGTGTCGCCCTGTCGCGCCCTGCGGACGCGACGGATGAGCGACCTTTTGAGCTGCGCTATCAGCATTTCGGCATCCTCTATTCGGGCGCGCTCAAAAGCCCGGTCCTGGCCGCGATGAACCTTGATGGCGCGCAGACCCGGCCACAGAAACGCGGCAATGACAAATGGTTCTCGGACGGGCGCCTGCCGGCAGAAGACCAGCTGGGCAAAGAAGATTACGACGATGCCGCGATTGACCGTGGCCATCTGATCCGGCGGGCCGCGACGAACTGGGGTGCCACGGAGGCGGAGGCGAAACAGTCCAACGACGACAGCTTTCACTACACCGTCGCCAGCCCGCAGCATATGTCGTTCAACCGCAGCACACACCAGTGGCTGGGGCTGGAGAATTACATCATGACCAATGCGCGCACGCACGGGTTCCGGTGCTGCGTGTTTACCGGACCGGTGTTTGACGGGTCCGAGCCTGAGCTCAAAGATACCGGCTCTCCGATCCCGCTGAACTATTTCAAAGTGGTCACCATGCTGAGCGAAGAAGAGGGCACATTGGGCATCCTGCGGCTGCATGCGACGGCCTATCTGCTGAGCCAGGGGCAGCTGATCCAGCGGTTGCTGATCGGTCAGGGGGATACTGAAAGCACCGAAGGGTTCAGCTTTGGCGGGTTCAGAACGTTTCAGATGCGGATTGCGGATCTGGAGCAGATCAGCGGTTTTGATTTCGGCCCGCTGCGTGACGCCGACCCGCTGGCACGACGCGTGGCGCAGATGGCCTCCGAAGGGCCGGCGCCAAAACCGGTGATCATAGTGCACAGTCCGGAAAATATCGTGTTGTGACGGACCGGATGGCAGGTGTGCGGAGAACAATTCCGCTGGCGTCTTCACCGGGGGCGCATGAGGGGCAGACCGGCGGAGAGGCCGGCCAGGCCTGTTCCAATCCCGTTTCTCAAAGTGCTGCTGAGAATTCGCCGGCAGCCGGACATATGCCGGAGTGGTCGCAGAGGCGGCCGGGTCCTCGTGCGTGCGCTCTGCCGCGACCGGCCCGGGAGGCAGGGTTTTACCGGCCCAATGCGCGCAGACTGCTGCGCACATTCTGCGAGGGTATGGCGCGTCATTCAACGGGTATGCTTTTCCTTTCAGAGGTTTGCCGGGCCTGGCGCCACGTGTATGACCAGTATTCAGTCGCGTTACTTTCAAGCCAGAGACATTAATTCATGCAAACTGTTCTGCAAATCCTTGAAAACGTATTGCTGCTCGCGCTGATGGGCGTCGGGTATTACGCGGTTGAATCGCTGCGCAATGGCATGAAGGCAACCGCCGTTGCCCTGTGTCATGGCCTGTCTTTCGGACTTATCGCATTTCTCGTCACAGCCACGCCGGTGTCCATGGGTGACGGTGCAACGCTCGATGCCCGCGCAGGCCCGGTCATCCTCGCAGGTTATGTCGGCGGGCCGGTGGCCGCTCTGATCACGGCGGCCTTCGGGGTCCTTGCCCGTGGCATGGTCGGCGGGAGTTTTGCGTTTTCAGGTATGGTGGTGTTCGGCCTTTACGCCGCTATCGGCATCGGGTTCCGGATCGCTGCGGGACGTGCACAGCCGGATTTTCTGAACCCCCGCACGGTGGTTCTTATGTGCATGTCGTCCTGCATCGCGGCAGCGGCGATGTTCTTCCTGATCGAGCCCCGCGCGCGTGCGTTTCTGTGGCTGCAGGAAGATCTGCCCTTTATCTTTTTCGCAAACACGATTGCGGTGGCCTTTGCCAGCTGCATCCTCGGCATCGCCGCCTCAGTGCTCCGCAATGCGCAGGATGCGGAAGACCTCAACAGCACTCTGCAGCTGGCAAAACGCGCGGGCCAGTTCGGTATCTGGGATTTCGACATCCGCTCGGGCAGGCTGACATGGGATGACCGGTCCAAAGAACTGCACGGCGTCGCGTGCAATGACTTCAGCGGCACATTTGACGACTGGGTCCGCTCCGTACATCCAGACGATATCGGGCGGGCGCGGGACACTTTCTTCCATGCGCTGAAGGACTCCGATTCCGTCGAGTCAGAATACCGTGTTTGTCATGCTGACGGCACTGTAAAATCGCTCAGAGGCGATGCGCTTATTCTGCGCGACAAGAACGGTGCCGCGATCCGGGCCGTTGGCACGAACCTTGATCTCACCGATATCCGTACTGCTGAACAACAACTTAAAGAAGCGCAGCTGATTGCGATCCAGGCACAGAAGTTTGACACCATCGGGCAGCTTACCGGCGGGGTTGCGCATGATTTCAATAACCTGCTTGCCGTGATCATGGGAAACCTGGAGCTTATCGCTGACGAGATACGGCGGTCAGACCCTGACCGGGACGAGCTGCAGTCGCTTCTTGATGCCAGCCTTGAAGCCACCCGCCGCGGCGCTGACCTCACCCGCAACATGCTGGCATATGCCCGCAAAGCGCGGCTTGATCCTGTTGACCTCGATCTGAACGAGGTGGTCCGACAGACCGAGAGCTGGATGCGCAGGACGATCGCCAGCAAGATCGAAATAGAGACAAACCTGCAGGCCGGTCTGTGGCTGACGCGCGCAGACAAAAGCTCGCTGCAGAGCGCGCTGGTCAATCTGCTGGTCAATGCCCGAGACGCTTTCGAAGGGTCCGGGCAGGTCACCATTGAAACGGCGAACATGCGTGTGGACGAGGATTTCATCAGCGAGCGGCACGAGGATATCGCACCCGGTCGGTATGTGATGCTTGCAGTCAGCGACAACGGCAGCGGCATCGACCCGGACATCATCAGTAACATCTTTGATCCGTTCTTCACCACAAAAGGTGTTGGCCTGGGTTCAGGGCTGGGGCTGTCGATGGTGCAGGGCTTCGTAAAACAGTCGGGCGGTGCGATCCGGGTGTATTCCGAGCCTGGCGTCGGCACGAGCTTCAAACTCTATTTTGCGGCATCACCGGGCAGCAATCCGGCCGCAGATGTGGCATTGCGCGGCACATCGCATGACACCGTGGCGTCAGACGGGCGCGCCCGCCTTCTGCTCGTGGAGGACCGCGAGGAAGTCCTCCTGATCCTGCGCAAAACGCTTGAAGGCGTGGGCTACACGGTCGAGACGGCGACCAGTGGTGACGAGGGGCTGCAGCGCTTTCGTGAGGACGGGGCATTTGATCTGGTCGTCACAGACATCGTCATGCCGGGCGAATTGCAGGGCCCGACCATGGCGCGCGAAATCCGGAAGATTGACCCGGAGATGCGGTTCATATTTCTCTCCGGCTATGCCAGCGAAGCGACGGTCAACGGCAACGGCCTGAAACCCAGCGATATCCGGCTGATGAAACCCGTGTCGCGCAAAGATCTGATCGAGGCCGTGCAGAAGTGCCTTGTCCTGTGATCGGGCTATTCCGCAGCCCTCCTTCCTGCGGCAGCGGACAGGCGGCAGTACGGGGTCTTCACAGTGCGCGCTGCATTGTGAGCCGCTCCGGAGCGGCCCGGGCCTTTCTGTGGTGAGCGTCGTCCCCGCCCAGGGCTTCCGCGCTGGTGAAGCGGGAGGCCAGCCCGCCCGGCAACCGGACCGGCTATGATGCCGTTGATCCATCAAGTCGCTGAGCTTTCCCAACGGTCATTTCTCACAAACGGGTTAATATGGAAAATTGGCTCCGGCGGTAGGGATCGAACCTACGACCAATTGATTAACAGTCAACTGCTCTACCGCTGAGCTACGCCGGAACGGTAGCGGCGATATAGCAGCGCTGGATTCTCGCGTCCAGAGGGTTTGGCTGAAATATCTGAAAATCCCGGACGGATCTTCAAAGCCGTCGGAAACGCGCCTGTGCAGAGATGTCGCCGTCCACCGAAACCAGAGACTTTTCATGTAAATCAATGAGGTGCGCCAGCACGTTGCGCGTGGCGGCAGGCAGCAGAGCAGCCGGCGTCCCGGTATAGATCAGCTCTGCCAGACGCGCCGCGGTTGCTTCGCCCGCGCTCAGCGCCTTGAGAACAGAGGCTTCGCGTGATCTTCGGTGTGCCATCAGCCATTCCAGCCGCGCCTCAGGGTCCGTCACCGGGGCGCCGTGGCCCGGGTAAAAGATCCGCCAGTCCCGGGTCATCAGGCGTGCGCAGGACGCCATAAAATCGGTCAGGTCCCCGTCGGGCGGAGAGACCAGTGATGACGCCCATCCCATCACGTGATCAGCCGTAAAACAACGGTCTCCCCAGCCCAGACAGATGTGATTTCCGATGTGCCCGGGCGTGTGCAGAACCTCAAGCGACCAGCCGTCGCCCTTGAGGATGTCACCGTCTGCCAGTGCCTCATCAGGTGAAAACGCGACATCAATGCCTTCGCCTCCTTCCGTAAGACCGGTCAGCGCCAGGCGTGTCATCACCTCTGACCGCCCGGCATCTGCGGGGCCGAAGCCGAGGACGGGTGCTCCGGTTGCAGCACTCAGCCCGGCGGCCAGCGGCGAGTGATCGAGATGCGCATGGGTGACGATAATATGGCTGATGCGCTGCCCGGGCAGTACGGCATCAAGGATCGCCTGCAAATGTGTTTCGCTCACCGGGCCCGGATCGATAACCGCCAGGTCCCGGGTGCCCAGAAGATAGGTGTTGGTGCCGCGAAAGGTCATGGGCGAGGGGTTGGGGGCCAGAATTCGCCGCAACCCGGGTTCAGTCTCTTCCGCGACCCCGGGGGCCGGATCAAACTCTGCGGACGACGGCATCTCATTGGCTCTTTCTTACGGGCAGGGAGGCGGATAGGGTCCGTGCCATGATGTTCGGCTGGCTCAAACAGTATATGCCGCGCAGTCTGTATGCCCGGGCTGTGCTGATCCTGTTGCTGCCGGTTGTGGTCGTGCAACTGGTGGTGACGGTGCTGTTTCTGACACGGCATTTTGAGGATGTCACGCGACAGATGACCGACACTGTGGCGCGCGAACTGCGGCTGGTGATGGATGTGGTTGATGCCGCGCCCGACCGGGCCTCGGTGCCTGACAGGGTGATTACCGAGGTGGGGCGGCTTGCGCTGACGGCGGAACCTGTGCCGGCGGATCAGGTGCCGGAAGAAGACATGCGGCTGTGGTATGACTTTTCCGGTCGGGTGATCCTGCGCGAACTGCCCGAAGACATTGCGGCTCTTCTGGCCATTGATCTTTCCGACGACAGGCGCGTGGATGTCTATACCGACAGCCGGCATGGTCCGGTCCGACTCAGCTTTGACAGACGCCGTATATCGGCATCGAACCCGCATCAGCTCTTTGTGAATATGCTGTTTTTCGGTGGTCTGATCACGGTGATCGCCATTCTCTATCTGCGAAATCAGTTGCGGCCGATCAAGCGTCTGGCGCGGGCGGCTGAGGCCTTCGGACGGGGGCGGCATGAACCCTATTCTCCTTCGGGGGCCAGTGAGGTGCGTGCGGCCGGCAATGCATTTCTTGACATGCGCAGCCGGATTGAACGGCAGATCGAACAGCGGACGCTGATGCTGTCCGGCGTGAGCCATGATCTGCGCACGCCGCTGACGCGCATGCGGCTGAGCCTGTCGATGCTTGATGACGAAGAGCGCGAACCCCTGGAGCGTGACGTTGATGACATGCAGCAGATGCTGGACGCGTTTCTGAACTTCGTCAAAGGCGCCTCGGAAGGCAGCGCGGAGCCCGTTGATCCGCATGCCTTTGTCGCGGAAGCAGTGCAGGAAGCGCGCCGGGCAGGGCGCGAGGTGACGCTTCTGCCCCCTGAGGGAGACGGCGCGGGCCAGGTGACGCTGAACCGTCTCGCGATGCGGCGCGCGATCGACAATCTGATCTCAAACGCGGCCCGGTATGGCGCGAAGGCAGAGGTGTCGGTGATGCTCAGCGATAAATCCCTGCGGATCCGGGTTGAGGACGACGGGCCCGGCATTCCGGCCGAGCGGCGCGAGGAGGCGACACGGCCGTTTTCGCGACTGGATCCGGCGCGCAATCAGGACAGGGGCGGCGGCGTCGGTCTGGGCCTTGCGATTGCGACCGATATCGCCCGGGCGCATGGCGGTGTTTTACGGCTGGGCGAATCCGCCCGTCTGGGCGGGCTGCGGGCGGATATCGTGATTGCGCGGTGACTGAGGCACATTCTGCGCCGACCGTGGGGTCGGACGGGTCAGTCGCCGCTCAGTCGGTCCAGTATCGCCCTTGCATCGAGAAGATCCGGCGTGTCAAAACCTTCGGTGAACTGATCCAGCGTTGTGCGCAGCAAAGTGCACGCATGTTCAGGCTGGCTTACACTCAGACAGTCTGCGAGCGTCGTGGCAACCCGCAACTCCCAGGATAGTGACTGCTGCACCTGCGCGGCCTCATACGCCATTTTCAGTTGCGCTTCTGCCTCCGTCGCACGATCCGATTTCATCAGCACTTTCCCGTAGATGCGCCGCAGTTCGGGAAGGTGCGCATTTTCCCGGTACGTCTCGATCTGACGGATGCTCTGTTCGATCATCTGCAACGCCTTGTCGATATCACCGGTTTCGGCCCGGGCTTCGGCTTCCCGCGTGCGCAGATAGCTGAGCCAGACGCGGTGGCCGGTCTTGTGAAACCGGTGGATCGCGCGGTTCAGCAGATCTGCGCTCTCGTCGTACCGGCCGAGGTGAAAAAGCGCCAGACCGCGGTTAATCGGCACCATGACTTTGGTCATCACCGCAAGACCATGCTGCGTGCCGATGCGCTCCGCCTCATCGGCGCGGTCCATCAGCGATTGCGGATCCCGCAGGTATTCAAAGACCTGGGCGCCAAGCGTGAGCGAGAAAGTCGTATCAAAGGGGTGGCCGCGCCGGCGCGAGTTCTGGTCTTTTTCGTCGCTGACCACACGCGCCTGATCCGGAAAACCGGTCATCCACAGGATCTGTGAGCGGTAAACACCTTCGCCGCTGAAGGGATCGTTGTTGGTTGTCGTGGTGATGTTGTGATGAGCCACAGGATCGTAAAGCCTGCGCACCCGGTCCCCCGATTTAAGAGCCTCGCGAAATTCCCCGCGCCAGAAATACGCCGACGACGACGCTCGATGCCCCATGATCACCAGTTCTTCGTCGCCTTTGGCCTCGCCGATATCAAGCAGTTGCCGCGCGCAGTTCAGCGAAGAGGTCATGTCGCAGACCGAAAAATAATGGATGTTCAGCGTGTTCAGGATCGGCAGAAAGCTGCTGTCGTGATCGAGCGCCTTGGCAAGGGCCAGTGCCGGTTCCAGAATGCCGGCGACCTCAGTTTTGCCCCAGCCATGCTGCGCCATGATCAGCGGGCCGAGTTGTTTGCGCACTTCAAGCTCAAGCTGCTGCACGGCTGCTGAATTGCCCAGCGTACCGACCAGCTTCAGCGCCTTCTCGAAATAGGAGATGCCCTCGACACTCGCAAAGCGCCTGACCGCCATTTCACCGGCTTTTGTGTAATACTCGGCGGCTTTCAGGCTGAGGGATGCCTGCTCGAAATGCTGGGCAAGGATCTCCGGGGCGGACCGTGCGGTCTCGCCGTTCTGCTCTTCAAAACCTTTTGCGATTTTGCCGTGTAAGGCTTTGCGGATACTGCGCAGAAGCGAGTCTCGGGCTGCATCCTGCACAAGCGCATGTTTAAATACATAGCTGGCCGATGGCCCCTGGCCGGACTGATAGGCAAGACCCAGTTCCGTAAGCCGGCTCAGGCCGTTTTCCAGCGCCTGTTCGCTGATCAGATTGAGCGATCTGAGAAAGCTGTGATCAAATTCGCGGCCGATCACGGCACCGATCTGCGCCACTTCCTTGGCCTCCGCCGACCTGTCCAGTCGCGCCATGATGAGCTCGCGCAGCGTGCCGGGAATGCTCAGCGCAATAAGCTCGTCATCTGTTTCGGGCAGCTTGCCGGAGACGGTGTTGCTGATCGTTTCCAGAACGGTCCGGGTCAGCTCTTCCACAAAAAGCGGGACACCTTCGGAGCGCTCGGCAATATGCGAAATGACTTTGGCAGACAGGCTGTTTTCGCTGTCGATGCTGCGGGCAAGCTCCACGCAGTTTGCCGGATCGAGTTTGCCGAGGGTCAGCTGTGTAACGTCCGTTTCCGCGACCCAGGCCGCGTCAAATTCGGGGCGGTGCGTGGCCACGATCATAATGAAACTGTCTTTGACGCGCGACAGCTGATCCATCAGAACGGCGACCGTCGACGGATCGGCCCAGTGAATGTCTTCGTAAAGCAGCACGGTCGGGCCAACGGACCAGTTGCGCGACAACAGCCGCGAAACAAGGGAGCGTGTCTTCTCACCGGCGGCACCTGCGGAGAGTTCAATCGGTCCGAAGCGCGCCTCGTAAGGAACAGACAGCACCGAGGCCAGCAGCCGCACCTCATCCTCGTCGCCGCCGAATTCATCCACGATCAGCAGGGAGATTTTCTGCAGCTTGCGGTCATCCGTGTCGTCGTCCCTGATGCCGGCCAGCTCGCGCAGCTGCGGTTTGAGCGGGTGATAGGCGCTGTTGAAATAAAACGCAGAGCACTGGATGCTGATGGCGCCCACGCCCTGTGCGCGCACCGCAGAGGCAAAGGAGTTCAGCAGGCGGCTTTTACCTATCCCGGGGTCGCCGTTGAGAATAGCGGCCATACCGGTTTCTGATCGCCGGACCGTTTCCCATTTCTTGAGCAGCAGCGCATTTTCACTGTCACGACCGACCATCGCGGGCGCGCTGATCTGCGACCAGGCTGCAAAGCGGGTCTGTGCCATACCGGGGCCGAGCACCCGAAACGTACGGACGGGCGCAGAGAACCCTTTGAATTCGAGACCGCCAAGGTCCTTATACTCAAACCAGCCACGTGCCATGCGCCGGACGTCCTCGCTGACCAGAACGGTGCCGGGGTCAGCGGCTGCTTCGAGGCGTGCGGCAAGGTTGAGGCAATCCCCCGTCAGCCGGTCGCGCCCGGAGCCGACGACTACGATGCCGGAGGCGATCCCGATCCGCACATTGAGCGTTTCGCCGTCTGGCAGGCGAATGGACCGCATCCGCCGGATCATCTCAAGGCTTGTCCGTATTGCACGCTCCGCCTCGCTCTCATGGGCAAAGGGATAGCCGAATATCGCAATGATCCCGTCACCCTGTTTCTGAAAAACATAGCCTTCGTAACGGGATACGCAGATCGTGCAGACGTCTTCATACTGACGTACGATTGCTTCGAGATCTTCGGCATCGATGCGCTGGGAAAGTGCTGTATATCCGACGACATCGCAGAAAAGTGCAACCACCTGCCGCCGTTCGCCTGTGACGACATCAAAATGCTCCTGCGGCGGAGCGGCAGAGGCCGGCTCGTTCAGAAGCGCGTTGAGGATTTTTTTCCGGGGTCCGAGGGCAATGCCGAGCTCTCTGAGATCTTCATCCGTCAGGAGCCGCAGCGCGTCGCCGTCAATTTCGTTTTCCACAAAGGCGGGCAGCAGCCGCTCGAGACCCAGTACGGCAAGCCAGGCCTCCACGTCCGTATGTGGTTCCCCGTCACGGGACATGTTCCGCACCTCCGTGGTTCAGCAGCCAGGCGAGAATGGCCATTCCGGTCCGGACCGGGACCATATCAGACCAGTCGTCGGCGATCTGTAACCCGTTCTTATTGCCCGGGAAGCGCCGTATCAACGGGGCGAGCTCAACTCCGCTCAGATAAGTGACGGGTCCGTCAAACGCGGGATGCGTCACGGTCGGGCGGCTGACCACATACTCCGTGTCCAGTGTCGGCCTGTCGGTCACATCCAGTTCCGGGGCAAGGCGCAGTGTGCCCGTGCTCAGTTCACGAACGCCTGCGGCAGGGGGTGGTTCCGCCACGGGTGTGCCCGCGCGCGGTGTCCAGAAAGGCCCGGGAAAGCGTTCTGCGACGCTGTGGTAATACCCCGCCGCCCACTCTTCGTGCCGCTGCGATGTGCGGCTGAGTGTGTCGCGGTAAAAGGCCATGGCGAGTGCTGCGTCCTGCGGCCTTCGCAGCAGCGTATTGGCGCAGATGGCACCTGCCAGCGCGCCCTGAACGGACTTCTGCACACCGCTCGATGAGACCGGATCGATGGCCAGTGCGGCATCACCGAGGCGGATCATGCACGGTCCGATAACTTCCGTGTCCAGATAGGGGGTGGCATCGGTCGCTCCGGGCCGTCCGCGCAGGCGGGCACCCTGAAGGGTGTCGTCCTGTCCGTATCCGGAGAGCAGCTGCCGCAAACGGTCTGCAGTGTCGCGCCCGGGGCGCCTGCGCAGCTCTGAAGGGTCTGCAAAAATCAGCGTATTATAAAGCCCGCAGGGCAGAGGAACGCCCCAGAACCAGCCACCGGGTCCTGCGCGCAACTGCGGCCCGGGCCCTGCTCCGGGCAGCTCCCAGTAGCCATAAAGGGCAATTGTTTTGTTGTGAGAATAGCGGCGTTTTGCGGCGCGCCCGCCGGATCTCCCGGTGGCGATGGCCAGAAAGTCCGCCGTCAGCGTCACGTCACCTTCCGGGCCGGCGATCTCAAGCTGCCAGTGTCCTCTGTTCCGTCCGGCGCTTATCAGGCGCGCAGGCTGC
The DNA here is from genome assembly GCF_012932215.1 of Roseobacter ponti. Taxonomy (GTDB): domain Bacteria; phylum Pseudomonadota; class Alphaproteobacteria; order Rhodobacterales; family Rhodobacteraceae; genus Roseobacter; species Roseobacter ponti. The sequence goes on from NZ_CP048788.1 coordinate 1,590,380, forward strand.
AGCAGTTCCACCCCTGACCCGCAGGCATGTCGCAGAAGTTCAGCATCAAAGGCGCAGCGGTCCACGGTCAGACCACCGGCGCCCCGCATGTCTCTGAGGGTTGCGGGGCCGTCCCAGTCGATCAGCACCGATGAGACCGGATTGGCGCCACTGGCCTGCGGCACATGCCCGGCACCGGCAACCTGCAGCAGATCCGGCACGCCGGGCGACAGGCTCTCACCGAGGCGGGCGCGCGGGAAATCAGCCATTTCGATCAGGTGAACCCTGTGGCCAAGACCGGCCATCCGCGCGGCGAATACACTGCCCGCAGGTCCACCGCCGATGACCACAACACGCGCCACAGATCAGAGCCCGCCGGTCGTCTGCTCGCGGGAAGACAGACGCAGCCAGGCACCAATGCAGTAATGCAGCCAGCCACGAATGAAATCACAGGCCGGGCGACCACGGCTGATCACCTCGTGATGACAGCCACCACCGCAGAGGTACCTTGCCCAGCAGGTGTTGCAGGGTGCCTGCTGGTGCACGTGCCGGCTGGTGAGCCAGGCGTTGCGGATGTCGGGGTCAATGCCGCCGGTGAGCGTGCCCATTGCGCCCTCTTCGTCGCCGACAAACCGGTGACAGGCCGCAAGATCACCGTCCGCAGAGACGCCAAGGTATCCCGCACCCGCGCCGCAGGGGTAGGGGCGGTGCGTGCCCCTGCCGATTTCATTCAGCGCGTTCAGCATATTGGCGAAAGGGTACCGCTCTCCGGCAAGGGTTTTTTGCTCGAAGACCTCGCCGCATTCGATCATTGCTCCGAGCATGCGCTCAAGGTCGGGACTTTGCATTTCACCCTGACCGTTGGGAGAAGACAGCATCGGCGAAAAGCCGACGTTGTGAAATCCGGCCGAGATAAAGTCATCCAGCGTCGTGGCCAGGTTCAGATTTGCCGGCGTGACCGTAACGCGCGCGCTGACCTGCATCCTGCTTTGCCGGCGCAACAGCGGCGACAGTCGTTTCATGATCGTATCGAATGAACCGCGCCCGCCGCGATAGGGGCGCAGGGCGTCGTGTTGCGCGCGCGGACCATCGAGGCTGACGGTGACGGCAAATCCGTGCTCTTCAAAGAAATCCGCATCATCTTCGTTCAGCAGAGTGCCGTTCGTTGTGATCGAAAACCCTGCTGTCAGGCCGCGTGCTGCGGCCTCCTGTTGTGCATAAAGCGTGGCTTCACGCAGAACCGGGCGGTTTACCAGCGGCTCGCCGCCCAGAAAAGCGATGTTGATCCGCGAGCCGGCGCCGGCCTCCGCCACCAGCAGATCAATCGCGCGCTTTGCGTTTTCAGATGGCATGTTTTTCGGCGTCTGACCAAATTCGCCCTGCCGGGCGTAGCAGTAGGTACAGCCGAGATTGCACTTCTGCGCGATTGCCAGCGAAATCGCCTGCAGCGGTGGGTCCTGCACCGGCGTATCATCCACAAAGGGCGCCCCGTCCAGACCCAGCCGCTGCATCAGCGCTTCAACCGCTGCTCGGTCCTGCGACAGACGCGCTGTCTCAAACTCTGCAAACAACGGCGCTCCGACTTCGAAAATCCGGCTGCCGTCGGCCAGAAAGACATGTCCGCCGGTTTCCGATGGCAGCAGGTGCAGGGCCGGGATCGCGGGCGCCGCGGCCTGCATCATGTCGCGGGCTCTGTCGGCGCTCATTTGCCGTCCTGACTTTCGCCGGGTGCATCGCAGCCGCTGATCTGAAACCGCAGCAGGATCTCCCATCGGCGGAACAGATCATCGTAGTCGATAAGCCGCGAATCCACATAGTCGTCGGGTACGTAGTCTCCGGTGCGGCGGCGCTGCAGCCAGTTATCCCCGCTGCTCAGCCCGTCCGGGCCCATTTCGGCATTCACAAAGTCAGGACGCGCCGAGGCCCAGTAATAACAGGAACATTCGCGGTAATCATTCTGCCAGGGAGAGCACAGGCCCTGGGTCAGTTCCCCTGCATCGGCGAGCGCCCGGGAGATGAGCACGCTCTCATCCACCCCGATGTCACCCTGATCGCCGTCATCAAAGAAGTGCCGTACTTCCAGTTCCATGACGATCTGATTGCGCCGGTCGCCGGGTGTGAAAACCTGATACTCTTTTGCGGGCTCCCGGGTGAAAATGCACCTGACTGTCTTGCCCTGATAGCCGGCAATCACCGGGGCCAGCGCATTCGACCATTCGAGCGGCGCGCGCCCGGCGGGGTTCATGTCTGTCGTCTGCAGGATCATGTTTTTGGGATCGGATGGTGCCGGCCCGACAATCGGCGCGGTGAACTGGATGTATTTCTTCCCGAGCTTTACCGCCATCAGACGATGGCCTGTCAGATTGAAATCCAGCGACGCATCGCAGGTCACCACAAGGTTGTCGTACTCGCGCAGCGTGACACCTGTGAACAACCGGCGCCAGACCGCGCGGAAATCCATCTCAAGCCCCGGACAGCAATTGGCAACAGAGCTTGAGGGTGTGGAACTGATCGGGTTGCCCTGAGGTTTATAACTGATCATCGCTGTGCGGTTTTTAGGCTGCAGCAACGGTTTATCGTCAGAGGCGGGCAGGGGCTCAGGTTCTGCGTTACTGTACCCCAGCAGTGCGGCCGCCCGTTCGATGGTTGCGATCTGGCGATGGGTCAGCGCGAGGTATCCGTTGTCGGCCCCGCACATCATCGCGGGCATTTTACGGCGTCCGTGGTCGGTGAAGTCGGAGACCTCATCGGGACGTCTGATCACATTGGCAAACCAGGCCTCAGAGCCGCCCTTCAGCGCCGCATAGACCTGGGCGTGCAGTTGCGAAATGGCGAGCGTGTCCACGGTCTGTGGCGGCATGACCGGGCGCAGGGCCCGTTCTGTATCTGCGGATTCCTCCTGTGGCATCGAATCGAGTGTCAGCGCGGATCGCCCTTTGAAATCGTTGCCGTTCATCACCGTCAGGTTCATGAAGCGCACGGTTTCAAAGGCCCGGCGCACGATGTCGATGGCACGGGCGCGCGTCATTTCGGGCGCTTCATCGTCTGCGAGGCCAGGGCCTTCAAGGACCTGTTCGAGATCATCCGTGAGGGTGCGCAGGAAGATCGCATCAGGCGCGATATCGGGCGGGCCCGCACAGATCCGCGCCGTCGATGCCGCCAGTGTGCTGCCGTCCGCGGCGGTGATCTTTACGGTGATGAAACCGTCGCAGGAATCGTCGAAATAGCCGCGGCTCACTGCGATATTGTTATTCAGCCAGGACGGTGCGGGCGATGAGATCGCATAGAGAGAGGGTGGCAGCGTCTCGTTGTAGTACCCCAGCTCTTTGAATGCATCGTCGTCGGCATCGAACCCGACCCAGTTGCCTTTTGCATAGATGCGCTGATCCGCGGAGACGACATCACCGTCTGTGATGTCCTTGCCCTCCTCTGCCACCGGTCCGTAGATCCGGCCGGCACCGGGGGTGAACCTGGCGCGGATCTGCGGGAAGTCTTTTGTGGGCCTGATATAGCGCACGCGCCCGAAATCGATGAATCCGTCCGGGGTGAAATTGGGCGCTTTGCCCCGCAGAACCAGCGGGTCATGGCCTTTGCAGGTGCCTTTGAAAGCCACCTTGTCTTTGGGGTCATTTGTTCGGCGAAAGACCTTGTGATTGGCAACCTCAACCGACCATGACACCTCTGCGCCCGCCGGCAGATCGTCTGTGCTCAGGGGTCGCAGCGTGTCGCCGTCGTGAATGAATACTTCCAGAAAGGGCGCAACCGGCCGGATGTGGTCACCATCGCGGAATGTGATCGTGTCGGGCGTGCTCTGGCTGAGGCTGCCATCCGCGGCCACCTCAAATGTCGGCTCAGGCAGAATTTTCCGGTAGCCCAGCGGATCGTCCGGATCGTCACCAAGTGTAAAACTCTCAACAGGCTTTTGCGAAGAACCAAAGCGACCGATTGCGACAGGCGGCAGCAGCCGGATTTTCAGATTGCTCATGTCAGCTGTCCTCTGGTAACGCCGAGACCGGTCAGGATCGCTTCGGTCCAGGCGAGTGTCTGTCTGTCGATCGGCAGTTGCGTGCGCAGATAGGCGGCGGCCGTGTCGTCGTCATCTGACGCCTCGAGCAGTTCTCCGGCCTGCCTGATTGCGGCCTTCACAAGTTCGCGGTGCAGCATCCAGGTCTCGACCTCTGAATGGGGCATGCGCAGATCAAAGGGCGTCTCGAAAGGCGGACCTGCGAAACGTTCGGCATCCTTGCCGGATTCGCCAAGAGGCATCTGCATCAGCAGGTTAGATACGGTTTTGATGTTGTACATTTCCGCAAAGGTCCGGTGGATGAGCATGGTCTCGCGGTCCTGCACGGGCACCCTGTGCTTTGCGCCTGATTTCAGCCGGTGCCCGAGAAAGGCAAGCAGCATCCGGTAGCGGATATTAGCAAACTTCGCCCAGCTGCGCGTTCGGGGATGGGTTATCTGCGTGCTGCCCCTGACGTCTTTGCGGACGGAGGGATTAGAGGCGACATCGCGGGCGGGCCGGAAATCATCGCCCATCTCTTTGAGCTCCTGAAAGATCACCAGAAACCTGTCGAAGTGCGAGATTTCTTCCAGTTCGGCTGTGCCCATATGCGGGGCCTCACCCTGTTCGCTGACAAGCTGCAGCGCTTTGATCGCCTCTGTGCGGGTGCCCACGGGCATCACCAGCATGTTGGTTTCATTCACTGTCTGAATATCGTCTTCCGACGTCTTTTCGGCAGGGCTGCCATCTGCTGTCAGCATCTTCGGCGCCGGCCGGTAACGGCGGCCCCAGTCATCCCAGTCAGCCTGTGCGGAGTAGGTATCTTCCTGAAAGACGCTGTCGGGAATGCGGTCTTCGTCTTTCAGCAGGTTAATGATCTCGGAATAGATAACGTCCACCGAATGAGCCTCGACATCGCGCGGCATGCGCAGATCGACCCGGCGTCTGATCTCGTCATAGTCAAAGCGTTTGTAGAGAATGTATCGTTTCGCCATTGCAGGGTGGATGCGTTTACCACCCGATGTCAGACGCGCAGCATCGGTTTCCAGCGTTTTCAGCGGTGGCGCTTCGGTAAAGGCATAAGCGGCAACGGAGGACAGCGAAAACGGCTCAAGACGAAACGGGAAGGGATAGTATTCGACGTCCCAGGGGAAATTCTGCCGGGCGAGGTTCATCGGCGCGCCCAGCAACCGCAGGAGGTTCTGCACGGTGATGAAATGGCCCATTTCCTCACGCGCGACGGTCAGAATATGGTCCCGCCAGCTTTCCAGCTTTTGCACAACGTCAGGCGGGTGGCCCCGTGTATCGATGGAATAGGCGGCGTAAAGATACTGCACCATAAGGCCGTGCTCGATCTCAGCCCCCACATTCAGAAGCATCACAAGATGATCGCGCCACGAGACTTCCGGAGCCGTCCGGTCGCTGGTTTTTCCGTCGGTTGCTGATCTGGTGTCGTCGGGAGCCATGATGTTGTCCTGTGATGTTTTCTTCAGCACGGATGCGGATATCCGGGCAGCCGGCCGGCGTCAGGCACGGCCTTTGTCACCTCGTCCGGTGCGCGGGCGTAACCCGTTGACGAAACTGAAAATTCGGAAATCGTACCCCACCCGCCGATGTTAGGCCTTAAAGCTGATTCCAATCAACCTCGGAGGACAGACAGCGCAGGCGGACATAACCGCGCAGCCGGGAAAATCTGTTGTCCGGGCCCTGAAAAAATGGCCTGCTGGAAGGGCAACAGCATTTAGGAGCCAATCTGATGACAGATAAACCAGCAGCAGCCAGCACATCGGCATTCACGCGCACGCCCGTGAACCCCGTCAGCTGGGCGACGGAGTACTATAATCAGGGTGAAGTCATTTCGGGGGCCACAAAAACGCTGCGGATCGCTGGCCAGGTTTCTGTGGTGCCGGACCCCGGCAGCGAGTGGGGCGTCAAACCGTCAAAGGCCGGCGACATGCGCGATCAGATGGCGGGGGCACTTGCCGCGCTGGACGACGTGCTGAAAGCGGCGGGCATGCGCCGGGAAAATCTCGCACATATGCAGTTCTTCGTGACGGACATGCAGGCCGGTCTGGGGGCTGTGGATATTCTGATGGACTGGCTCGGCCCGTGCCGCCCGCCGCAGTCCTTCATCGGTGTGTCGGAGCTTTTTATGGACGGGCTTGTGATCGAGATCGAAGGGTCGGCTGTCGCCTGATGCGCGCACCGGCCTTTCCCGGACTGACCGTGCGCCAATGCTGTTCAGGCAGGTGGTTTGCAGTGCTTTGTATTTCCGTTTGCCGATCCGGGAGCCGGTCACGGTCGCGGATTCAGTTTTTCGGGTAATGTCAGATGGAACACAGCCTGAATTTACCTGCCAAACTCCCGGTCTGACAGTGTGTACAGCCGGGATATGAGGATGAAGATTTCAGACACCGGCAACGACTCTGTGCCGGCGATCACGCAGATTTTCCGCATCTTACAGGCAGGGCTCTGGCCGGACGAAAGAGTTCCGGAGGAACCGGGCCATGGCGCAGCGATTGAGGAAACGGCGCAGTGAAGATCTGCTGTCAGAATGGCGCCGGTGTTTAATGGAGGCGTGGCATCGGGGAACCACCCGGCACGGTCAGGCGGTATCCATGCCAGTGGTCTGACGAAAGCGGTTGATGTGGTGGTATGGTAGGCCCGGCAGGACTTGAACCCGCAACCAAAGCGTTATGAGCGCTCTGCTCTAACCAGTTGAGCTACAGGCCCGCCATATCACAGGGGGTAAGGCTGCGGGGCGGCGGCGTCAAGAGCCGCTCTTTGCGATGTCGCGCGTTGCAGTCGGACGTTTTATGTTCTAACCCGCCGTGAGAGACGGCAGCGATGGAGATGCGGGCGATGAGCACACCGAAAAACGGAATGACATATGCCGACGCCGGGGTGGATATCGATGCCGGCAATGCTCTGGTCGACCGCATCAAACCGGCCGCAAAACGGACCACCCGCCCCGGTGTGATGTCCGGTCTTGGCGGGTTCGGCGCTCTCTTTGATCTCAAAGCTGCCGGATATACCGACCCGGTCCTGGTGGCTGCAACAGATGGTGTGGGCACCAAACTGCGTATCGCAATCGATACCGGTCATGTCGACGGCGTGGGTGTCGACCTCGTGGCAATGTGTGTCAACGATCTGGTGTGTCAGGGCGCTGAGCCTTTGTTCTTTCTGGATTATTTTGCGACCGGCGCGCTGGATACTGATAAGGCCGCACGCATCATCGAAGGTATTGCACGTGGGTGTGAAGGTGCCGGATGTGCGCTCATCGGCGGTGAGACGGCCGAGATGCCGGGCATGTATCCGCCCGGTGACTTCGATCTTGCAGGGTTTGCCGTGGGGGCGATGGAGCGCGGCCATGATCTGCCCTCCGGTGTGGTCGCGGGGGACGTTCTGCTGGGGCTGGCCTCGGACGGCGTACATTCCAACGGCTACAGCCTTGTGCGGCGTCTGGTCGAGGTTTCCGGCCTGACCTGGCAGGATGACTGCCCCTGGTCAGGGCAGCCTCTCGGTGCCGATCTGCTGACACCGACACGGCTTTATGTGCGCCCGGCGCTTGCCGCGGTCAGGGCAGGGGGCGTGCACGCGCTGGCCCACATCACCGGCGGCGGGCTGACGGAAAATCTGCCACGCGTGCTGCCCGAAGGGCTCGGTGCAGGGATTGATCTCGACACCTGGGCCGCGCCGCCGGTCTTTGGCTGGATGGCGAAGACGGGTGACATTGCCGAGGCTGAGATGCTGAAAACGTTTAACTGCGGGCTGGGGATGATCCTCGCGGTCGATGCAACAGAGGCCGATGCCCTCACCGCTCTGCTTGCGGACGCGGGCGAAGATGTCACGCGCATCGGTGTGGTGACGGACACCCCCGGCGTGACCTATAAGGGCAGCCTTTTGTGACCAGACGGGTTGCGGTTTTTATCTCGGGTGGCGGATCCAACATGGTGAAGCTGCTGGAGAGCATGACCGGTGATCATCCTGCGCGCCCCTGTGTGGTGTTCTCCAACAACCCGGATGCAGGCGGTCTGGTCCGGGCGCGCGAGCTTGGTGTCCCAACAGAAGCCCTGCCGCATCAGCCCTTTGCCGGGGATCGCCCCTCCTTTGAGGCCGCGATCAGCACAGCTCTCGCGCGGCATGCGCCTGATATCATCTGTCTTGCAGGTTTCATGCGCAAACTAACGGCCGGTTTCACCGACGCCTGGGCGGGAAAGATGCTCAATATCCATCCCTCACTCCTGCCGAAATACAAGGGCCTGCACACGCATTCACGAGCGCTGGAGGCCGGTGACACCGAACACGGCTGCACGGTGCATGAGGTGACGGCCCGGCTGGATGACGGGCCGGTTCTGGGACAGGCCGTGGTGCCGGTGCTGCCGGAGGATACCCCGGATACGCTTGCGGCCCGTGTGCTGACACAGGAGCACAGGCTTTACCCTGCGGTCCTGCGCCGTTTTGCAGCCGGCGACCGCACACCGGTTTATCTGCGAACCTGATCCCTGGGTGGCGCTGCTGCTGGTCTATCCCCGGAAGGTCGTGTAACAGTTCAGCGTCATCGGTTGAGACCGTACCAACAAACAGAAAATGCCCGTATGAGAACGATTACAACGACCGAAGATCTCGCCGGTTTCTGCGCCGAGGCTGCGGAACATGACTATGTCACCGTCGATACCGAATTCCTGCGCGAGCGCACCTATTATTCAAAACTGTGCCTGATCCAGCTGGCGATGCCGGGGGATACGGACGACACCGCCGTGCTGGTTGATCCGCTGGCCGGGGGGCTCTCTCTTGAACCGCTCTACGAGCTTTTCCGCGACACATCGGTGGTCAAAGTGTTTCACGCGGCCCGGCAGGATCTGGAGATCTTTTTTGTCGATGCCGAAGTCTTTCCGGAGCCGCTTTTCGACACCCAGGTCGCAGCGATGGTCTGTGGCTTTGGCGAACAGGTCGGATACGAAACACTTGTGCGCCGGATCGCTAAAAAGCCGCTGGACAAAACATCGCGCTTCACCGACTGGTCGCGACGGCCTCTGACCGACGCGCAGAAAACCTATGCGCTGGCGGATGTGACCCACCTGCGGGTGATCTATGAATTTCTGGCCGCCCGGCTTGAGGAAACAGAGCGCAGCCGCTGGGTGCACGAAGAACTGCAAGTGCTGACCACGCCGGCCACCTATATTGTGGAGCCGCGCGAGGCCTGGCGACGGGTGAAAACACGCACCAGTTCGCCGAAATTTCTTGCCGTGGTGCGCGAGCTCGCGGCCTTTCGGGAAATCTATGCCCAGGAACGGAACATTCCGCGCAACCGGGTTTATAAAGACGACGCTCTGGTCGAGCTTGCGTCAAACAAACCGAAAAACACCGAAGAGCTTGGGCGCGCCCGTCTGCTGCTGCGCGAAGCGCGCCGTGGCGACATTGCCGACGGGATTCTGGCGGCTGTTGCTGCGGGCGTGAGCTGTCCGGCCGATGATATGCCACGCCCTGACCGCAGCCGCGAAAAGCTGCAGGTCAATCCTGCGCTTGCAGATCTGCTGCGGGTGCTGCTGAAGGCCAAAACCGAAAGTGCGGGGGTCGCGGCACGGCTGATCGCCCCGGCCTCTGATCTTGATGCGATCGCAGCGGGTCTTCGGGATGTGCCGGCGCTCAGCGGATGGCGGCTTGAGGTTTTCGGCGAGGATGCGCTGCGCCTGTGCGATGGCCGGATCGCGCTTGCCGCCGAGGGCGCAGACGTGAGGATTGTGCCGCTGGACTGATCAGCGTCTTGCGGTCTGCGCGTTCTGCAGGCCTTCGACGCGGATTGTGCGGGTGCCGGCCAGAGTCTGATCGGACACTTTACGCGCCACGATCACGTCCCGCGTGGCCGGAGCACCGGCGACCTTCGACTGACTGCGCACGGCTTCGAGCGTGTAGGTCATAACGCCCTCAACAGGTAATTCGTCTTCGTTTGCGGGGATCAGACGCACATCATAGACGCCCTGGACCGCCGCACGACCGGTCGCGCGAACAATAATGCCACCGGGCACGCGCTCGACCGCGACTCCGGTTACCGTATCGACCGGAAAGCCGGGATATACGTAGACTTCATCAATACCTGAGAACAGCCCCGCGCGCTCCGGGATCAGCGGATTGTCCCGCTCCACCGGGACCGCCACGGCGGCTGCACCGTCGCCGTCGCCACCGAACCAGTTGAACGGATTGGCCCGTGTGGAACACCCGGACACAACAAGAGACGAAAGAAGAAGAACGGGGACAATCGTGCGCATAAGGCCTGCTGTATTTTGCTGCTTCCCATGGTGTAGCCTGTCCGCGCTGCATTGAAAAGTGCCTGCGCCGGGACTGGACCTTTGCGGATGCGCGACTTAGGTCTGCAGCAGCCGGTAAAGGAGCGATCATGGCGCAGGAGCAATTTGAAGAACTGGTCGGGGATTTTGAATTTCTGGACGACTGGGAAGACCGTTACCGGCTGGTGATCGAGGAAGGTAAGGCGATGACACCGCTGCCCGATGCGCTGAAGGTTCCGGCAACAAAGGTCGATGGCTGCGCCAGCCAGGTCTGGCTGCATGTGATTACCGACGGGGGCAGGGTGCAGTTTGAGGGCGAAAGCGATGCGATGATCGTCAACGGCCTGATTGCGGTGCTGCGCAGGCTTTATAACGGGCTGACGCCGGGAGATGTTGTCGCCGTCGATGCGCGGGCGGAAATGGGCCGTCTGGGGCTTAATGATCACCTGTCTGCACAGCGCTCAAACGGTCTGCGTGCAATGATTGAGCGGATCCGGGAGGTTGCCGCCGGCGCTGCGTGATCCGGCGGAGGCACCGGACGGTGCCACGACATTGTTTAAAATTCCAGGCGGAATTTGGCTGGGACGCAGATGTCAGAGCCGGGCAAGCGCTGTGGACAGATCACCGTAGCCGGTGAACCGGCGTTCAAAAGTAAGCCCCAGACGCCCGGCACAGGCGCGGGCTTTTTCTGTCAGCTCCGGGTCATCGGTCTGGGCCTGATAGACCAGTTTTTCATAATTCCCAAAATACATGTCGCGCAGTTCCGGGTGCCGGTCGAGGCCCATCGGGCGGATCACGAAAGCATCAAACTGGCGCACCAGAAAATCGGTCAGATAAAAGGTGGTGATCTCAGTATCAGCCCTTTCAGCAAAGCGCTCGTTTCCTTCAAAGAAACTGTAACAATGAGGCCCTGCGATCATCTCAACGCCCATCCGGTCGCAGGCAGTCTGTAACTGCCCGCCGGTGCCGCAGTCGGCATAGACCACAAAGATCCTGTCGAAACCCTCTTTGTGCTTTTCCACCAGGCGTTCCACCTCGTCGGCGATCTTTGCGGGATAGAGGTGCAGTTTCGCCGGCAGACAGGTCAGTTCCAGATGGCTCCAGCCGTTGGCCTCACGCAGGTCAATGATCTCGCGTGCGAGCGCCCCGCAGGCGATCAGCAGCACCTTGCCTGTCCGCGCTGCCAGCGGCAGTCCGGCATCTGTCAGGCTTTTATCGCTGATCTGCTGCAAGAGGCGGCCTCCGTGATGTTAAAACGGCCCGCGCCGGGTTTCCGGGGCAGGCCGCAAACCGGTCTGTCCACCCGGTCAGGCAGATTGCTGATTGTGCTTGCGGCCGACCCATTCCTTGGCGGTTTCAACGGCCACAGCCGCATCGCGGCAATAGGCATCGGCACCGATGGCCCGTCCGAATTCCTCGTTGAGCGGCGCGCCGCCCACCAGCACGATATAATCATCACGCACGCCCTGTTCGACCATCGTGTCGATCACGACCTTCATGTAAGGCATTGTGGTGGTCAGCAGGGCGGACATGCCGAGGATGTCGGGGGCTTCTGTTTCCAGCGCTTCCATGTATTTCTCGACCGCGTTGTTGATGCCGAGATCGACAACCTCGAAACCGGCGCCTTCCATCATCATGCCGACGAGGTTCTTGCCGATGTCGTGGATGTCGCCTTTGACTGTGCCGATCACCATCTTGCCCACGCGGGGCGCGCCGGTTTCGGCCAGCAGCGGTTTGAGGATGAACATGCCGCCCTTCATCGCATTGGCGGCCAGCAGCACTTCGGGCACAAAGAGAATACCATCGCGGAAATCGTGTCCGACGATCGTCATACCCCCCACCAGCGCCTTGGTCAGAATATCATAGGGGGCCCAGCCACGCTCTAGCAGGATATTGACGCCTTCTTCGATCTCTTCTTTGAGGCCGTCGTAGAGGTCGTCAAACATCTGCTGGACAAGCTCTTCATCATCCAGTTCTGAGAGAATGATTTCGTCTTCCTGGTCAGACATGCTTTATCCTTTCGGGGCCGTGCAGGGCGCCCTGCTGCTGATCATTTGTGCCAGAACGGCCTGTGACCACTATGCGAATTGCGACACGGATCATGCATTGCGCGACGTCAGCTGCCAAAAACGGGCCGGTGATCCGCCGCAGGGATATTTTTCGGCTCAGAACCCGGCAGTTACCGCGCATAGCGCGTTCCGCGCCCCGGATCAGCGGGAGGCGCGGCGCCGGCGCGATCCGCGACGGGCCGGGGCCTCTCTGACGTCGTCGCCGGTGCCGTCCCCCCGAGACGAGAAGGCTCCCAGCCGGTCGACAATCTCTTCCAGTGCCGGCGGATGGGTCATGGTGCGCGTGTCCAGTGCCTCGCGCATGTGCCGAAGATGTTCGGGCTGGGTGCCGCAGCAGCCGCCGATAACCTGTGCCCCGCAGGCGCGCGCCATCACAGCGTAATCCGCCATCAGTTCCGGTGTGCCGTCATAATGAATATGGCCGTCGTGATATTTGGGAATGCCGGCATTGCCTTTGGCAATCACCGGGCGCTCAGTGCCCTGGGCTTTGAAGCCGAGGACAGTCCGTAGAAGATCAGAGGCGCCTGTGCCGCAGTTCGCGCCGAAGCAAAGGGGCGCCAGATCGCCCAGATCGTCGACCATGCGCACCATATCCGCGCTTGTCAGACCCATCATCGTTCGTCCGGCAGTGTCAAAGCTCATGGTGCCGCACCAGGGCAGGCCTGCCAGGCTGAACCCTTCGGCGGCGGCGCGGTATTCTTCAGGCGCGCTGATTGTCTCAAGCCAGCCGATATCAGCTCCGCCTGCTTTCAGGCCATCGGCGGTCTCGTGGAACATCTCGACGGCCACGGAATGGCTCAGAGCGCCGACGGGCTCCATGATCTCGCCGGTGGGGCCGACGGAACCCGCGACAATTACCGGCCGACCGGCGGTATCTGCGACCTCACGACCGATTTCGGCGGCAACGCGGCTGAGTTCATGGGCGCGTCTGGCAGCATCATGCAGTTTCAGCCGCGATGCATTCGCGCCAAAGGAATTGGTCAGGAAGAGATCGCAGCCGGCATCCACGGCATCTTTGTAAAGGGTCCGGATCCGGTCGGGGTGGTCGGTATTCCACATCTCCGGCGCATCGCCGGACATCAGGCCCATATTGAAAAGATTTGTGCCTGTGGCGCCGTCTGCAAGCAGAAAGCCTTTGTCGGACAGAAGTTTTTCAAAAATGTTCGACATGGGGTGCCCCGATCATTGCACAGGCCTTCCCATCGCAGACCCTGAGGCATGAGGCAAACGCATAATATTCACGATTGTTATGAATATCACTGCATTCCGTCTGGCTTTGGCCGCTGGCCGGACACACAGAGGCCCGGCCAGCGGTCAAAGTTAAGAAGAAACTTCGGTCATGATCTGGGCTTTGGCGACAGCCATCAGCTCAATCATCTTGGACCGGATGGTTGTTTCGTCTGCCCGATCGCCGAGATCGCCCGAAACCTTGCGATAAACGTCCTCGTCGCCGGCCTCTTCAAAATCCGCCTTCACGACCTCTTTGGCGTATTCGGATGCGGCATCGCCGGACTTGCCCATCAGATCAGCCGCCCAGAGCCCCAGAAGTTTGTTGCGGCGCGCTTCTGCCTTGAACTGCATCTCGGCATCGTGGGCGTATTTGTTCTCAAAGGCGTTTTCGCGGTCGTCAAAGGTGCTCATCAGATGTCTCCTGCTGGGGCTTGTGTCTTTGTGCGACAGATATGCGGACTTACGCGCTGCTGTGCAAGTGGCGCTGTCTTGCAGCATGCCCGGGCTTGCACTAAGAGAGGCGCAAGCGGGGCCTGGCTGGCAGTGCCTCTTTTTGAAAGGACGCCCATGGCCCGGCGCAAGAAAATCTACGAAGGCAAAGCGAAAATTCTTTATGAAGGCCCTGAGCCGGGTACGATCGTGCAGCACTTCAAAGATGATGCGACCGCCTTTAACGCCGAGAAAAAAGCCGTAATCGAAGGCAAGGGTGTTCTCAACAACCGTCTGTCCGAATTTTTCATGACCGGCCTGGGGCAGATCGGCGTGCCTACCCATTTCATCAAACGCCTCAACATGCGCGAGCAGCTTGTGCGCAGCGTCGAGATTGTGCCGCTTGAGATTATCGTGCGCAATTATGCCGCCGGCACGATGTCGAAACGTCTCGGGATCGAAGAGGGCACACAGCTGCCGCGCCCGATCGTGGAATACTGTTATAAAGACGACAAACTGGGCGACCCGCTGGTCACCGAAGAGCATATCGCCGCCTTTGGCTGGGCCAGCCAGCAGGATATGGACGATATTCTCAGCCTTGCGCTGCGGGTCAATGACTTCCTCTCCGGTGTGATGATGGCAGTGGGAATCCGTCTGGTCGATTTCAAAATTGAGGTCGGGCGGGTCTATGACGGTGATTTCCAGCGCCTGATCGTGGCGGATGAGATCAGCCCCGACAGCTGCCGGCTCTGGGACATCGAAACCGGGCAGAAACTCGACAAAGATGTTTTCCGACGCGATCTGGGCAGCCTTACGGATGCCTATACGGAAGTGGCGCAGCGTCTGGGCGTCATGCCGCGCAACCAGCCCGGCGTGACCAAACCCACGCTGATCAACTGACGCCGGGCATCGGATCTGAGTATTTCCGGCCCGAAGAAACGAAGAGGGATACGATCACGATGAAAGCTCGTGTGCATGTGATGCTGAAAAACGGGGTGCTGGATCCGCAGGGCGAGGCGGTCCGGCATGCTCTGGGAGCGCTGGGATTTGACGGCGTAAAGGGCGTGCGTCAGGGCAAGGTTATTGAGCTTGATCTGGCCGATGGCACATCCGAGGCCGAAGTGACCGCGATGTGTGAAAAGCTGCTCGCGAATACGGTGATCGAATCCTACTCGGTGGAGATTGCCTGATGCACGCGGCGGTGGTGGTGTTCCCCGGATCCAACTGTGACCGCGATCTGGCCGTCGCCTTTGAGGCCGCCGGCGCAAAAGTGTCGATGGTCTGGCACAAAGACACGGACCTGCCCGATGGTGTGGACATTGTCGGTGTCCCGGGCGGGTTCTCCTTTGGCGACTATCTGCGCTGTGGCGCGATTGCGGCCAATTCGCCGGTCTGCAGGTCGGTGGCCGCACATGCCGGTCGCGGTGGTTATGTGCTGGGCATCTGCAACGGGTTTCAGGTGCTGACCGAAACCGGTCTGCTGCCGGGCGCGCTGTTGCGGAATGCCGGGTTGAAATACATCTGCCGGACTGTCGGACTGAAAGTGCGGACCTCTGCGTCGCCTTTCACCGCCGGATACAATGCCGGTGACCTGGTGCAGATCCCGATTGCGCATCACGACGGAAATTACTTTGCGGATGACGAGACCATCGCGATGCTGCAGGGCGAAGACCGCATCGCGTTTTCCTACACAGACAACCCCAACGGGGCGCGGGCAGATATTGCCGGGATCCTGTCGGAAAACCGTCGCGTGCTGGGCATGATGCCGCATCCGGAACGGGCTGCTGACCCGGTGCATGGCGGCACCGACGGGCAGGCGCTCTTCCGCGCACTGACTTCAACGCTGGCTGAGGTCTGACTTGAGCCCGGACCGGGCTTTGACGTAGTCTGAGCCCATGGACAGTGAGACCTCTCCCGATCGTGAGACCATGAGCAATACCTGGCGGATCCGGGTCGTTGTGGTCATCCTGATCGTGCTGGCCGTGACGGTCGTTTCCGTCACGAACAAGCTGCTGACTGACAGGTTTACCGAAAGCACGCGCAACCGGGCCGAACTCAGGCTGGCGCTTTACAGCGGCAACCTGCTGTCGGAACTGCGCCAGAACGCGATTGTGCCGCAGTTGCTCGCGCGCGATCCTGAGCTGATCAACGCGCTGAACTCACAGGATTATACCGCATCGACACGGCGGCTTATCTCCTTTGTGGATGAGATCGGGGCGGCCTCACTTATGCTGCTTGATATTGACGGACGCACGGTGGCGGCCACGGACCGTAACCGGCTCGGCTCCACCCACCGCGCAGAGGGATATTTTGTCGATGCGATCCGTTCCAGTGCCACGCTCTTTACCGTGTCACAGCGCGAAACCGGGGCCTATGTCTTTGTCTATTCGCGGCGGGTGCTCTCGGGCTCGGATGTGATCGGCGTAATCATGGTCGAGGTCGATCTGCAGAAGTTTGAGAGCGCCTGGGCCGGGATTTCGGATGCGGTGATCGTCACCGACAGCACCGGAACGATCATCCTGACCACCGAGCCGCGCTGGCGCGGGCGCACCGAAGAGGTCGCACTTGCGCGACAGACCCCGCAGAACGCGATCCAGCGCGCGATCCAGGCCACTGCGGACTGGACAGCACTTCCCCCCGATGCCTGGCTGCAGGGCGAAGCGGTGATGCGGCTTGAAAGCAGGATCCCCTTCCGGGGCTGGCGCATGGCGTCCTTCACCACCTATGCCTCGGTGCGCGAGCGGGTCAACGGCGTTCTGGCGCTGGAAATCATGGGCTTTGCGATTCTCCTTGCCCTGACGTTCTATGCGCTGAGCCGGCGCACCGCGTTGCGCATGGCTCTCTTTCAGCGGGAATCAGCCGAGCTCAGAGCACTCAATATTGCGCTGCAGCGGGAAATCGCCGAGCGCAAAAGGGTGCAGGAAACCCTCGCCGTGGCCGAGCAGACGCTTGAGCAGTCGAGCAAACTCGCAGCCCTGGGCGAGATGTCGGCCGCTGTCAGTCATGAGCTCAACCAGCCGCTGGCAGCAATGAAAACTTATCTCGCCGGTGCACGGCTTCTGTTGCGGCGCAACCGTCCCGAAGAGGCGCTGTCCTCCTTTGGCCGGATTGATGATCTCATCGAACGAATGGGCGGGATCACCCGGCAGCTCAAATCCTATGCGCGCAAGGGTCAGGAGGCGTTTTCCCCTGTAGATATGGGTACAGCGCTTGCCTCAAGCCTGTCGATGATGGAGCCACAGCTGCGCCAGCGGCACGTGCAGATCACCCGTGCGGTACCGGATGCTCCGGTGATGGTGATGGGCGACCGGCTGCGCATTGAGCAGGTAATGGTGAACCTCTTGCGCAATGCCATCGACGCCACCAAATCAGAAAGACAACCGCGCGTGGAGGTCATGCTGGTGGCCGGAGAGACTGCAACTCTGACTGTCCGGGACAATGGTCCGGGGATCGAAGATCTGGATGCGCTCTTTGAGCCTTTCTACACCACCAAGCAGCCCGGTGACGGGGTTGGCTTGGGTCTTGCCATCTCGTCGGGTATTGTTAACGACCTGGGCGGACGGCTCACTGCGCGGAACGGACAGGCGGGTGGGGCGGTTTTTGAATTACAGCTGCCGATTATGGACAGCGACGAAAGTAAAGAAGCGGCGGAGTAAACTATGGCTCAGGCGATGAAGATTGCGATTGTGGATGATGAACAGGACATGCGTCAGTCCATCAGCCAGTGGCTCGCACTGTCGGGATATGACACAGAAACCTTTGGCAGCGCCGAAGATGCGCTCAAGGTGCTGGGGCCGGATTATCCGGGCATCGTGATCTCGGACATCCGGATGCCGGGCATGGACGGGATGCAGTTCCTCAAAAAACTGATGGGCAATGATTCAGCACTGCCGGTCATTATGATTACCGGGCACGGCGATGTGCCGATGGCGGTCGAGGCGATGCGTGTCGGTGCCTATGATTTTCTGGAAAAACCGTTCAACCCGGACCGCATGAGCGAACTGGCGAAAAAAGCCACCGGGGCGCGGCGTCTCGTGATGGACAATCGCGCGCTGCGCCGGGAACTGAGCGATGGTGGGCAGATCATGAAAAAGCTCATCGGCCAGTCGCCGGTGATGGAGCGGCTGCGCGAGGATATTCTCGATCTCGGCCAGGCGGACGGTCATGTGCTGATCGACGGCGAGACCGGGACAGGCAAAACGCTTGTGGCACATGCGCTGCATGCGGTTGGCAGCCGCGCGGGCAAGAAGTTCGTGCTGGTCAGCTGCAGCGCTTTTGAGGAAGAAGCCCTCTCCAAGCGTCTTTTCGGGCCGATGCAGCCTGAGGACGCACAGCTGCCCGCCATTGAAGAAGCCCGTGGCGGCACACTGGTTCTTGAAGACATCGAAGCACTGTCGGAAAGCATGCAGGCGCGCCTGCTGAGCGTGATTAACGAACAGGGCACACCCGCAGAAACGCGCATCGTCGCAATCTCCAATCTGCAGGAGGCCGGGCGCACCTCTGAGGACGCGCTGCGGTCCGATCTTTTCTACCGGCTTGCAGCACTGCGGATTACTGTGCCGCCGCTGCGCGCGCGGGGCGAGGACATTCTGACGCTGTTCACCCGTCTCAGCGAACAGTTCTCGGATGAATACGGCTGTGACGCGCCCAAGGTCTCCGCTCAGGAAGCGGCGCAGCTTTTGCAGGCGCCGTGGCCTGGCAATGTGCGACAGCTGATCAATGTGGCGGAACGCGCTGTGCTCCAGTCACGGCGCGGGGCGGGGACCATTGCCTCGCTTCTGATGACCGATCACGATGAGATGCAGCCGGTGATGACAACCGAGGGCAAACCGCTCAAAGAGTACGTCGAGGCGTTTGAGCGCATGCTGATCGATAACACCATGCGTCGCCACCGCGGGTCGATCTCCAGCGTGATGGACGAGCTGTGCCTGCCGCGCCGGACTCTGAATGAGAAAATGGCGAAATATGGTCTGCAGCGGTCCGATTATCTCTGACGCACAAAAATAAGCATCTGCACGATTTCCCGGCAGGGTTGAGGTGCGTGGTTCAGATTGACCATTGTGTTTTCCCTGCGGAACGCATTATCTAGGAGAACGAGGAGGCGCGCCCGACAGGGCCGCTCTTCTGTGAGTTTCGCTGCTTTGTCTTCTGTGCACTGACGCAGGATGAACCAGGCAGACCGATTGGGCCCTTACCGGCCGACGAACCGCTGACGTGTTTCAGGGCCGTAAGCCCCGGGACGCACAGTATATAAATGGATGCGAGGCCGCAAAACGCGTGCCCGTGTCGGAGAAGAACCGCGATGACGCGCGCAAGAGCACTGAGCAGACACCCCCTTGCCCCACCGGGCCGGATGTCGCCTGCGTCACAGATCGCCCTGACAAGACATATCCCACATCTCGCCGCGCCCCCCGGGCAGGTGATTTCGTGGCTGTGCAATTTGGAAACATGGCTAAGAAAATGCTTATCGATGCCACCCACGCGGAAGAGACCCGCGTCGTGGTGGTGGACGGAAACAAGGTCGAGGAGTTCGATTTTGAATCCGAGAATAAACGCCAGCTCGCTGGCAACATCTATCTCGCAAAAGTAACACGGGTCGAGCCGTCGCTTCAGGCGGCCTTTGTGGACTATGGCGGCAACCGTCATGGTTTTCTGGCGTTCTCGGAGATCCACCCGGATTATTATCAGATCCCCGTCGCGGACCGTCTGGCTCTGATGGAAGAAGAACGTGCCTTTGCCGAAGCGCAGAAGGCCAAAGAAGACGACGAAGAAAAACCCAAACGCCGCAGCCGCTCGCGCAGCCGCTCGCGCTCTAAAGCTGAGAGTGCCGCAAACGACGACGCGACCACCAGTAAGGACGTGGAATCCGATCAGATCGACGGTATGGAAACCATCGATCTGGACGACGAGGAAGGTTCCTCGCCGATGGAGCGCGTGGCGGAGACGCCTGTGGAAGAGCCTTCTGACGATCCGGAGACCACTGCTGACGCAACGGATGGCAATGACGATGCCGCCGGTGAAGATGCAGCCGGCGAAGACCTCGCCCCTGCGGGTGAGGACGATGACGAGGAGGATGACAAACCGCGCAAAGCGGATGCCTCGGCCAAGGACGATACCATCGAATCCGTTGCAGACGACGACGACCAGGAAGATATCCGGCCGGCGCGCAAACCGCGCCCGCGGCGCTATAAGATCCAGGAAGTCATTAAAGTCCGTCAGATCCTGCTCGTTCAGGTCGTCAAAGAAGAGCGCGGCAACAAGGGTGCGGCACTTACAACCTATCTCAGCCTTGCCGGTCGTTATTGTGTGCTGATGCCGAACACCGCCCGTGGTGGTGGCATTTCGCGCAAGATCACCAATGCCGCAGACCGCAAGAAACTCAAAGAGATAGCTAATGAAATTGAAGTGCCTCAGGGGGCTGGCCTGATCGTGCGCACGGCCGGTGCCAAGCGCACGAAGGCTGAGATCAAGCGCGATTACGAATATCTGCAGCGGCTCTGGGAGCAGATCCGCGAGCTGACGCTGAAATCCATCGCACCCGCAAAGATCTATGAGGAAGGCGACCTGATCAAGCGCTCGATCCGCGATTTGTATAACCGCGATATCGATGAGGTCTTTGTTGAGGGCGAGCGTGGTTACCGCATTGCCAAGGACTTCATGAAAATGATCATGCCGTCCCACGCCAAAAACGTGAAACTCTACGCCGAAGGTCTGCCGCTTTTCGCGCGCTATCAGGTCGAAAGCTATCTGGCCTCGATGTTCAACCCGACGGTTCAGCTGCCTTCGGGCGGCTATATCGTGATCGGTGTGACAGAAGCGCTGGTGGCCATCGACGTGAACTCCGGCCGCGCGACCAAAGAAGGCTCGATTGAGCAGACCGCGACCAAGACCAACCTCGAGGCCGCCGAAGAAGTGGCCCGTCAGCTGCGTCTGCGCGACCTTGCCGGTCTGATTGTAATCGACTTCATCGACATGGACGAGCGCAAGAACAACGCCGCCGTTGAAAAGCGCATGAAGGACAAGCTCAAAACCGACCGTGCGCGTATTCAGGTGGGCCGTATTTCGGGTTTCGGTCTGATGGAGATGTCCCGCCAGCGTCTGCGTCCTGGCATGATCGAGGCTACCACGCAGCCCTGTCACGCCTGCCACGGCACGGGGCTGATCCGGTCTGATGATAATCTCGCGCTGTCGATCATCCGGCAGATCGAAGAGGAAGGTACCCGTAAACGGTCCCGTGAAGTGCTGGTCAAAGCCCCCGTGGGCATTGCGAACTTCCTGATGAACCATAAACGCGAGCACATCGCGCAGATCGAGGGCCGCTATGGCCTGTCAGTGCGCATCGAAGGGGATCCGACGCTTGTAAGCCCGGATTTCAGCCTTGAGAAATTCAAGACTGCGACCCGCGTAGTGCGCGCCGTCGAGCATGTCGTTTCTGTCGATACATCCCTGATGGATGAGATCGACGCAGGCGAGGATGAGGTTGAAGCCGTCGCGGACGAGGCGCCGGCTGCGCCCGGTGCCGCCGCCCCTCAGAATGACGGTGACCGGGACGGAGACGGAGACGGTGAGGGCAAACCCAAGCGTCGCCGCCGGCGTCGTCGCCGGAGCCGCAGCAAGAACAGCAACGGCGAGCATCAGAACGGTGAAAACCACAACGGTGCGCAGCCGAACGCGGAAGACAGCGATTCCGCCGGGAATGAAAAAGCCGGTGAAACCGCCGCAGCTGCTGCAGACAGCAGTTCGGATGAAGTGAATGCATCCGGTGCTGAAACTGCGGATGCGGAGGAAAAGCCGTCAAAGCCGAAAACGCGCAGCCGAACGCGCAAGCCAAAGGCGGAGCCTGAAGCAGCCCCGGCTGACGAAACCCGGGCCGATGCGCCTGCGCCTGACGCAGAAGCGGCAGAGCCTGAGGCCAAACCGAAAACGCCCCGCAAGCGCGCAAGTCGTGCCAAAACCGCGAAAGCGTCGGACAGCACGGCGGAAAACACGCCGGCAGTAAACGGGGCCGATCAGGATGCGGCAGCGGCGGACGCCGTCGCGGATGCGCCTGCGAAGCCCGCTGAGACACCGGCTCAGGAAATGCCGGAGCCTGTCGCAGAAACTGCCGAACCGGCTGCACAAACGCCTGCACCTGAGCCTGAGGCCGCAGAACCGGTCGCAGATGCGCCAGAGAAGGCGTCAAAGCCCAAGCGCAAAGGCTGGTGGTCGCTGGGCGGCTGACCGCAGTCCGGGATGATACTGAAAAAGGCGGGCAAGGGGCCCGCCTTTTTTCTGTGCTTCAGCCGGCTTTGCGGATCACATAGGTCTGAACCGCACCATCTGAAGCCGCCGATACCAGTTCGTGACCGGACTCTGCGCAGAAATGCGGAACATCGACCACTGCTGCCGGATCATCGGCAAGCACGGTCAGCGTCTCACCTGCGGCCAGCGCCTGCAGACGTTTGCGCGCTTTGAGCACGGGCAGCGGGCACAGCAGCCCGGTCGCATCGAGGTGTGAGGCATCATCAGTCATGAACCTGAGATATGCGGCATGTTTCACTCTGTCCACAAGGTTGTGACCAGCGGGGGCGTGACGCAGCA
This sequence comes from Roseobacter ponti, assembly GCF_012932215.1. GTDB lineage: Bacteria > Pseudomonadota > Alphaproteobacteria > Rhodobacterales > Rhodobacteraceae > Roseobacter > Roseobacter ponti. The sequence goes on from NZ_CP048788.1 coordinate 1,612,957, forward strand.
TCGCAGATGAGCTAGGGGCTTTTACATGTTCGGAATTGAGATCATTGACGCAGGGCTTCTGCCTGCCATGTTCGTGGCCCTCGCTGCGGGCGTGATCAGCTTTCTGAGCCCCTGCGTGCTGCCGATTGTGCCGCCCTATCTGGCCTATATGAGCGGCGTCAGCATGAATGAGATGACCGGCGAGACCGCAGCGCGCCGGCGCTCCGTCATTGCCGCCGTCTTTTTTGTCCTCGGACTGAGCACCGTCTTCCTGATCCTCGGCTTTACCGCGTCGGCATTCGGTGCGTTTTTCCTGCAGAACCAGGTGATTTTCGCAAGGGTCTCAGGCGTGGTAATCATCGTTTTCGGCCTGCATTTTCTGGGTGTTTTCCGGATCTCCTTCCTTGACCGTGAGGCGCGCATGGATGTGGGCGATAAGGGCGGATCGAGCTTTGGCGCCTATGTGCTGGGCCTTGCCTTTGCCTTTGGCTGGACGCCCTGCATCGGCCCGCAACTGGGCGCGATCCTGTCGCTTGCCGCCTCCGAGGCCTCGGTGACGCGCGGAACGCTTCTGCTCGGGATCTATGCCGCAGGTCTCGGTATCCCCTTTCTGCTCGCTGCGATTTTTATGACCCGCGCCATCGGTGTCATGGACCGGCTCAAGCGACATATGCAGCTGATCGAACGGCTCATGGGTGGCCTGCTGCTGCTGGTGGGCCTTGCTATGGTGACGGGTGCCTTCACCACCTTTTCCTGGTGGCTGCTGGAGCAGTTCCCGGTCTTGGCAACCTTCGGCTGATCCTTCAGAGTGGGCCTGTCCGCGCGTTATCGCGGAGCATTGAGGCCCGAGCATGAGCAGCACGTCTGATCCACCAGTTCTGCGTCGCCGGGTGTTCTACATTTCCGGATATGATCCTTTCCCGCCCCGACGGTATCGCGAGCTTTACCGCAAAGAAGCCGCAGATCAGGCGCAGATTTCAGGCTATGAGATCGATGTATCACGCTCAGCAGCCGGACCGTCTGAATGGCAGGTCTGTTCCACCCAGGACGGCCACCGGACCCTCACATCGGTCAAGGTGCTGGTCTGGTCAGACATCGTGCGACAAAGTTTTCCGGCAACATCTGGTGGTACATATCTTGCGATGGTGCGCACCGCCCGGGTCTATGTCTTCTCAGGTGCTTTGCAGCGTCTTGTCCGGCTGCGCAAAGGGCCGGTCATCGCTGCCTTCTATCCGGTTGTTATGCTTCTCTTCCAGGCCGCGCTGGCCCTCGCCGCTGCGTGTCTGGTTTTCAGGGGCGGCACCGGGCTGATGACCGGTGACCGGCTTATCATGCTCAGAACAGCGCTGGTTGCGGGGGCCGGGCTGGTTGCCGCGCTTGCGGTGCTGCGGGCATTCCGCGCGATGGATAAACGCTTCTTTGCTCACTATCTGATGCATGATTTTGCCTATACGGCCTCCGCCGACGGGGCCTATCCTGCAGCGCTGTCTTACCGGCTGGACGGCTTTGCACAACAGATCCGGGATGCGCTGCAGGACGAGGCCGATGAGGTTCTCCTCGTCGGCCACTCTTCGGGGGCGTTTCTGGCCGTAACGGTGCTGGCGCGGCTGATGCGACGCGTGCCGCCTGACCCCGGTGGCCCTGTTCTCAGCCTGCTGACCCTGGGACAGGTGGTGCCGATGAAATCCTTTCTGCCGGGCGCTGATGATCTGCGCCGCGACCTGCGCGATATGGGCGCACAGAAGGAAATCTTCTGGGCGGATGTCAGTGCGCCGGGGGATGGCTGTTCCTTTGCGCTTTGCGATCCGGTGCGTGTTTCCGGGCAGGCGACACCTGACACGCGCTGGCCGCTCGTGCTTTCGGCGGCCTTTACGCAGACACTGTCTCCGGACCGCTGGCGCGCACTGCGCCGGCGCTTTTTCCGGCTGCATTTTCAGTATCTCTGCGCTTTTGACCGGCCAGGTCATTACGACTATTTCCGCATCACAGCAGGGCCGCAAACCCTGCGCACCCGCTACGGCGGTCGTGCGTCGTCTCCTTCGGTCATCACCACGGCGCTGAGCGGTCAGGCGCTGGCCACCGGATGACCGGCCGCATACCGCCCAAGCCTGCCGGCCGCAGGGGCAACGTTCCGCTCTGGCGCTATGCCCGGCTTTTCCGACGGGATATTCTCTCGGCACAGCCTGATCGCCTTTACGGTGCCTGGATGGCGGTCTTCCGGACACCGTTCTTTCGCAGTGCGATGGTCAATGACCCGGAACTTATCAACCTGCTGTTAAAAGAACGCCCTGCTGATTTTCCGAAATCCGGCCGTGTGAGTGAAGGGCTGAGGCCTTTGCTGGGCAATTCGGTTTTTCTGACCAACGGTGATGACTGGGCCCGCCAGCGCCGGATTATCGATCCCGCTTTTGAAGGCGGACGGTTGCGCGACAGCTATCCTGCGATGCGGGCGGCGGCAGAGGCTGCAGCACTACGGTTTGAGGCAGCGGCTGGTCGTGAGACCGAGGTCGAGGCGATGACCAGCCATGCCGCCGCAGATGTGATTTTCCGCACGCTTTTTTCAGTGCCGATTGAAGATCAGACTGCGGCGGAAACCTTTGCCGCCTTTCGCCGGTATCAACGCGCGCAGCCTGTGCTGAATGCCGGCGCTCTCGTGCCGTTGCCCCGCTGGATGCCAAGGCTGTTTCGCCCGGGCACACGCGCGGCCGCCCGGCGCATCCGCGGGCTGATCGGTGCCATAACCGACCGCCGGCAGGCTGAGATTGCTGCGGGCACTGCACCTGCTGATCTGGCCACCGCGATCATGACCACAAACGACCCTGAGACAGGTGCACGATTTGAGGCACAGGAGATGATCGACCAGGTCGCGATTTTTTTTCTGGCAGGACATGAAACCAGCGCTTCCGCGCTGGCCTGGGCGCTCTACCTCCTTGCGCTTTATCCTGAGTGGCAGGAGCAGGTGGCCTCTGAAGCCCTCGCGGCTGATTTCAGTGACTTTACCGCCGTTACCGGGCTCAGGGTCACGCGGGATGTGTTCCGCGAAACGCTGCGGCTTTATCCGCCGGTTCCGATGATGGTGCGCGAGACCACACAGACCGAGATCTTTCGAAAGCGCCGCCTCGCACCCTGCACCCAGGTGGTGATCAGCCCTTGGCACCTGCACCGGCACAGCCGTCTGTGGAAAAACCCTGATGCCTTTGATCCCGGCCGCTGGCAGACCGGCAATGGCCGGGACTGCGCGCGTCGCGCCTATATCCCTTTCAGCGCCGGTCCGCGGGTCTGCCCAGGAGCTGGCTTTGCGATGATCGAAGGGGCCTGTCTTCTGGCACATATCCTCGCAGCTGTGCGGGTTGAGCTGACCGACAGACCGCCGCCGGTGCCGGTTGCGCATCTGACAGTGCGGGCACAGAGCGGCATCTGGCTGCGGCTTGTCCGGCGCTAACATATACCATCGTTCGCATCTGTGCTGTAACAAGGCGCAAGGGGCGGAATCAGAAGGGTTATTTACTATGTCGGACCAGTCAAAGATGCGGGAACAGATGAAAACGGGTGCGGGATTTATCGCAGCCCTCGATCAGTCCGGCGGATCCACCCCGAAAGCGCTCAGCCTTTATGGCGTTGAGCCATCAGATTACAGCGGTGACGAAGAGATGTTCCGCGCCATGCACGACATGCGCGCCCGCATCATCCTTGCGGATGACTTCACGTCCGAAAAGGTCATTGGCGCGATCCTGTTTGAACGCACAATGAACGATACGATCAACGACACGCCGGTGGCGGACCTGTTGTGGAAGAGCCGGGGTGTGGTACCCTTTCTGAAGATCGATAAGGGTCTGGAAGAGCAGGAAAACGGTGTTCAGATCATGAAACCGATGCCTGGTCTGGAGGCTCTGCTGGAAATCGCCCGGGGCAAGGGAATTTTCGGCACCAAAGAGCGCTCTGTTATCCACGAGGCCGACAAGACCGGAATCGACGCCATTGTTGCCCAGCAGTTTGAGGTTGGTGCCACAGTCACAGCGGCCGGCCTCGTGCCGATCCTTGAGCCGGAGATCAACATCCACTCAGACACTAAGGTGGAGGCGGAAACGCTGCTTGAAGCTGCCATTGCGCGGCATCTCGAGACGCTGCCGGACGGCGTGGATATCATGCTTAAACTGACGCTGCCGGACAGTCCGGGGCTTTATGACAAACTCGCAAAGCATCCGCGCGTTTTGCGTGTTGTGGCGCTGTCGGGTGGCTATTCGACCGATGAAGCTTCCGCAAAGCTCGCACAGAACAAGCATATGATCGCCAGTTTCAGCCGCGCGCTGACCGAGGGCCTTAATGTGAAAATGTCGGACAAAGAGTTCAACGATGCCCTGGGCAGCAATATCGACAAGATTTACCGCGCGTCGGTGTGATTGCCGCTCTGGCGGTCTTTCAGCGCTTTGAGCACATAGAGCCTGAGCGCCGAGGCCAGGCCCAGATCGGTGCCGCGATTCACATCAATCTCGGCCACCAGTGCATTGATTGCGATACCTTTTTCTCCGGCGAGCGCCCGCAGCTCCTGCCAGAATTCGTCTTCCAGTGAGATCGAGGTGCGGTGACCCCTGAGGGTCACCGAATGCTTCACCGGTCGCCGGCTCATGTCTCGCGCTTGTGGGCCTCAAGGTTGCGCGCGATCTTTTCCGCGCGGGCTTTGAGCTGTTCTTTTTGGGTTCTGGTCTGCCCGAAGGCCACGGCGTTTTCGTCCGCCCGGGCTTTGCGCGACGCGCGGTTGCGCTCTTTTTTCACCTTATTGAGGTTGATGGGCGTGCTCATTGGCGCTCCTTATCTGGGGCCGGTCATGTTCTCCGGGCGCACCACGCGCTCGAAGGTCTCTGCATCGACGAACCCCAGGGCAATCGCCTCTTCTTTCAGGGTCGTACCGTTCTTATGGGCCGTTTTCGCGACTTTGGTGGCGTTGTCGTAGCCGATTTCAGGCGCCAGAGCCGTAACCAGCATCAGACTTTCGCGCATCAGCTTCTCGATCCGGACGGCGTCGGCCTTCAGGCCGTCCACCAGATTGTCGGTAAAGGCTGAGGAGGCATCGCCGAGAAGCTGCATTGATTGCAGGACGTTATAGGCCATCATCGGTTTATAGACGTTGAGCTCGAAATGCCCCTGACTGCCGGCAAAACCAACCGCGGCATCATTGCCCATCACGTGCACACAGACCTGCGTAAGTGCCTCGCACTGCGTCGGGTTGACCTTGCCCGGCATGATTGACGAGCCGGGCTCATTCTCCGGCAGGATCAGCTCGCCCAGACCACAACGCGGACCTGAGCCCAGCAGACGGATGTCATTGGCGATCTTGAAAAGCGAGGCGGCCACGGTTTTCAGCGCGCCTGAGATTTCGACCATGGCGTCATGGGCGGCCAGCGCCTCGAATTTATTGGGTGCGGTAACAAAGGGCAGACCGGTGATCCCGGCCATATTTTTTGCGACCATCACGTCCCAGCCGGGCGAGGTATTGAGCCCGGTGCCCACGGCGGTGCCGCCCTGCGCCAGCTCGTAAATCCGCCCCAGCGCGTCTTTCACCCGCTGGATGCCCATGGCGACCTGATGCGTATAGCCCGAAAACTCCTGGCTCAGTGTCAGCGGGGTCGCGTCCTGGGTATGGGTGCGGCCTATTTTGATGATCCCGTCGAATTCCTCAACTTTGGACTGCAGTGCACCGTGCAGTTTTTCCAGCCCCGGCAGCAGCACATCGCGCGCCGTCATCGCCGCCGAGATGTGCATGGCCGTGGGGAACGTGTCGTTTGACGACTGGCCCATGTTGCAGTGATCATTGGGGTGCACGGGGTCTTTGGAGCCGATCTTGCCGCCCATGATTTCAATCGCACGGTTGGCGATGACCTCATTGGCGTTCATGTTCGATTGCGTGCCTGATCCGGTCTGCCAGACCACCAGCGGGAAATTGTCGTCGAATTTGCCCTCAACGACCTCACCGGCAGCCTCGATGATCGCTTTGCCGCGGTCCGCATCCAGCTTGCCAAGCTCAACATTGGCCTGGGCACAGGCCTTTTTGATGACCCCCAGCGCCCGCACGATGGCCACCGGCTGCTTTTCCCAGCCAATCGGGAAATTGAGGATCGACCGCTGTGTCTGCGCGCCCCAGTATTTATCGGCTGGAACCTCCAGCGGGCCAAAACTGTCAGTTTCTGTGCGGGTCGCGGTCATGGCGGCTCCTTGGGTGAAATTGTACTTAAAGGGGGTGTACCGTCGGGGAAGGGGCCGCGCAACAGCCAGATAGGTGGTCACAATATACACAGGAGCGTTGCAAGCTGCCCAACAGTCACTAAATTAACCTTATAAGACGATACCGCAGCATGGCCGGAGGAACAGTCGATGCGCGAGCGAAATCCATTTACCGGGGTGCATCTGATCAGGCTGCTGCTGGCAGGGGCCCTGATGCTGATGGCCGCGACAGCGCAGGCTGACATTTCGCGGTTTGTGGGCAGCTACGAAGGATCGGCCGAGGTCATTTCAGCGGACGGCTCCACCATTCCGCGCGATATGAGCGTCAATATTTCCGAAACGGACGACGGATTTAACGTGAGCTGGACGTCGACGACCTACAGGCCCGACGGCACGTCCAAGGAGAAATCCTATTCCATCGAATTTGTGCCCAGCGGACGCTCGGACGTGTTTTCATCGGCGATGAAGCGCAATGTTTTCGGGCATGAGGTGCAGCTTGATCCGATGAAGGGCGAACCCTACGTCTGGGGCCGGATCGACGGGGATACGCTCAGCGTCTATTCGCTCTTTGTGGCCGAGGACGGTGGTTATGAGATCCAGCAGTTCAACCGGACGCTGGCGGAGGGTGGACTGGAACTGGAATATCAGGCGGTTCGCAACGGGGTGATCCAGCGCAAAGTAACCACGTTTCTGGAAAAGAACTGAGGCTACTTGCGGAAACTGTCCAGTGAGACGACTTCCGCGTCTTTTGCAGTCTTCCCGTCTTTTTCCCCCGACGTGACAGCCTTGCCTTTCCGGCTGCTCTTGTCGTCTTTTTTCTGTGCATCGGGCAGTTTCGCCGGGACCGGTGGCGTGCTTGTCTGCGGCGCTTCGTCGTCTTCGCCCTTGGTCTCGAACCTCAGGCCGAATTCCACGGAAGGATCCACAAAGGTTTTGATCGAATCGTAGGGGATATAGAGCGGCTCAGGCGCGTCGCCGAAGTTGAGCGTTACGGAAAACCCTTCGTCTGTCACCTCAAGGTTGTCGTACCAGTGCTGCATCACCACAGTCATCTCGCCGGGGTAGCGGTCAGACAGCCAGTCGGCCAGTTCCGCATCCGGGTGGCTGGTATCGAATGTGATGAAGAAATGGTGCGCGCCCGGCAGCCCGTTATCACAGACATCCTGAAGCACTTTGCGGATCAGACCGCGCATCGCTTCGTGCATGAGATTGCCGTAATCAATGCTTCGGCTCATCGTAATCCTCTGCGCGGTCAGACTGCGTTGCTCAAAGCATAGCCGATTCCGTTGCGGATAAAAGAGGGCTTCCCGCTGAAATTGCGGGCAGTCTCAGATCATGCCGGCCAGCACCCCTGCGGCGGCCATGATCAGCAGGGAACGCACCATGCCCTGGCTGAGCCAGAGCATCAGAATGCCGGCCAGACAGGTCAGCGCCAGTGCGGGTACTTCCAGGGATGCCGGCTCCGGCAGGGGGGCGGCGAGCCAGGAAATCGTTGTGGTTTCCTCAAAGAGCACGTGAATGGCAAACCAGACTGCCAGATTGAGAATGACGCCCACCACGGCCGCTGTGATCGCGCGGAGGGCTGCGGCGATGCGGGGGCGCGCACTGATGACGTCAAGATAAGGGCCTGCGAGGAATATCCATAGAAAGCAGGGCGTAAAGGTGACCCAGAGTGCCACGGCACCTGCCGCAAGAGCCAGAAGCGGGCCGCCTTCGAGATATCCTGCGAGCAGCGCTACGAACTCGGTCACGAGGATCAGCGGCCCTGGCGTCGTTTCCGCGAGGCCAAGGGCATCGATCATCTGTGCTGTGGTGATCCAGCCGTAATCCGCGACGACAGTCTGCGTCATCCACGCCAGCACCGCATAGGCGCCGCCGAAGGTCAGGACAGCGAGCCGTGAAAAGAAAAGTCCGATCTGCAGCAGAAAGGCCTGATCCGCGATGGCCAGCACCACAAGCGGCAGCGCCCAGAGGCCACCCCAGACGGCAATGATGCGCAGGCTGTCCGCGTGCACAGGCGGGGCGGGCGGTGGCTGTTCATCCGGCTGCGTCATCGTGAAAGCGCCCCAGAGACCTGCGGCGAGGATGATCAGCGGAAACGGCAGGCCGAGAACAAAGAGAGCGATAAAAGCCACCAGCGCGAGCACCCGCGGACCGGTCCCGGCAAGCGCCCTGCGCGACACCTTGAGAAGCGCCTGGAGCACAATGATGATCACTGCGGCCTTGATGCCTGTAAAGGCCGCCTGCACCAGTGGCACACCGCCCCAGATGGCATAGCCGAGCGCCAGCAGCAGGATCACCAGTGCCCCTGGCAGGACAAACAGCAACCCCGCTAGAAGCCCGCCCGCCGTGCCGCGCAGCTTCCACCCGGCATAGGTTGCCAGCTGCATCGCTTCGGGGCCGGGCAACAGCATGCACAGGCTCAGCGCGCGCAAAAAGGTTTCCTCGCTGAGCCAGTCGCGCTTTTCCACAAGCTCGGTGTGCATCAGCGCGATCTGTGCTGCAGGCCCGCCGAAAGATAAGAGCCCGATGCGGCCGAACACACGGAAGAGACCGGCGTATCCGGTGGGCTGTTTCATTCCGTTTCCTGCCAGTCGTGGGTTTCCCCCTGACCGTCACGCGCCCAGCGGTAAAAGGCATCGTAAAGGATCATACCGTCGCTGAGCTGTTCCAGATCATCGGTCCGTGCGCGTGACAGTCCCACCGACAGGGCGAGCAACCCCGCACATTCCGGTGCCAGATCATGGCGATCGGTATCAGCCCCACGAATAATGCGCGCCATCGCAAGAAGTGGTTCGGTGCTGAGGCCAAATTCCTGCACCATCGTGTCAAAGGTACAGTGGTCATCGCGGTGCGACCAGCGCACCCCTGGCACGTCAAAGGGGGTGGCATCGAACTTCTCCGCGACATCTGCGACTTCAGCTGCGGGGACAAAGAGAAACACGGCATCGGGATCCACAAAGCGGCGGATGAGCCAGGCACAGGCAATACGATCAATCTTTGGCCGGTGCCGCGTGACCCAGCGCGCGCCGGGCCCCTGCGGTGGCAGGACGCGTGCCGGGATGCGCGGCAGTTCCTTCGCAGCCCAGCCCAGATTGCCGCCCTCAAGAACCTCCGCTGCGATGCCACGGGCGCGCAGCACGGCGGCGGTCCCGTAGCTGAGTTTGCGGCCTTTCTGGCAGATCAGGACGGTGAGACGGCCGGCGGGGTCGGGTGGCACATCCGCCACGCGGGTATGCGATATCCGACGCGCGCCGGGGATCTGAAAGGGATCGGCGGCAAAATCCTCATCAAGGCTCAGATCAAGCAGGCGCGGCGCGGCAGGCGTGCCGATCAGGCGCATCAGATTTGACGGAGAAATAGTGGTAAAACGGGCCATGGTCAGCATCCTTTTGGTCTTGGAACAGGATGCGATACTCAGGCCGTGGCCTCACGGGGCGATCGCTGTGTCCCCATGCATTATGGGTGGCACGATCACCGGAGCAGGTCAACGGCGCAGATTATTTCAGGCAGGCTCCGGTCAGCAGCAGGGCGTGGGTGTCAGGGGGCAGCTGGCCGAGCTGCTCAAAGAACCGGATGAAATCAAACACCGGATAGCTTTCCGCGATTTTCCCGCCCACGATGCGCATTGAAACCTGCTGATAGGCGGTGACGTGGTCGCCGGTATCGCAGCGCTGGCAGGTTATCTCCATCATCGCGCTGATCCAGTCGCCTTCCTCAATCGTGTGCAGGATGTTCACCCTGATCCCTGTGACGAAGGTGGAGAGGATTGTCAGCCATTCTTTGAGTTCTCCTGTCGCGGTCGCAAAATCAGGAAGGAGGGCATAGCCGCCGGAATAGCTGTTGCCGCCCTGATTCACAAAAAATCGCGGGATCTCGTCAAGCTCGCCTGCTTCCCAGACGGTGGCATACCAGTTGCGCAGGGTGTCGTTTTTTGAGGTCATGGTAAAATCTGTTTTTCCTGCGCAACCTTAGCGCGCAGAGATTTACAGCCCGTTAAACGGGTTTGTGGCCAGACGGGATACAGTCGTTCACGCTCACCATTTAGCGGCAAACGCGACCATTCGACTATCGGGGAGGTTTAGGTGCAGGCTTCTGTTGCCAGGTGCCTGCGAACCCCGCCTCAGGTCGCTAAACCAGAGGAGTTAAGTTTCAGTGGCTGAAACCGCTTACGCGGCCATCGCTACTGGAGCACGATTGTCATTTGCAATTGTACATTTTGAACCGATAACGGTGGTATCTCACCGGGACAAAGCAACACCTTTAGACGTTCGTCGATCCTGTTTCGGCCCCATGATCCCCAAATGAAGGATGTTGGTGGAGCCGCCGGGTACCGCCCCCGGGTCCGATCCGCTTATTACGAGCGCGTTTATGTCCATAGTCCCGAAGGACATCTCAGATATAGGTCAGACCGCCGCGAATCTCAAGGGGCAAGACGCCTTAACAATGTCCGGGAGGGGCGGTGTGTTAATTAAAATTTACTATTTAAAAACAAATGGATAAAATCAATAATTAATGTAATTTCACGGTACGGAATTCAGCGGTAATTCACAAATTATCACGCGCTGGCGGGCCGGGCATCTGCAACTGATGCCCGCTCAGCTGAGATTTGCAGCCAGAAACCAGATGGCAAGTGCTGCTTCAATTCCGCCAAAGATCAGCACTTTGCGCAGGGGCGGCTTGTCAAAGATGAGCGACACGACGCGGCCCACAGCGGCACCGGCGAACGCAAAGCCGATCATCGCCCATGCCAGCGGCGCATCCAGCCAGAGCGCCGCAAGCCCTGCAGCTACAAATAACCCACCCACGGAGGCGCGCATCTCGCTCAGCCCCATGGTGGTGTCTGTCGGCGCCAGATCGAGTGCTCCGGCGGTGTAGCGGGGTGCGATAAAGCCGAACAATCCAAACCCGATGGTCAGCAGCCCCGCGATGATGTTCACAATATCAATCATGTCGCCGGACGTAGCAGCACAGTCAGGCAGGGCAAGGTCCTTGCCTCGGATTGACAGAGAAGCCCTGCATTCTCGGGCAGTATTTGCCTGTGAAATTATTGCCTGAGGGAAATTTTATGTCTGATGCGCTGATCGGACAGATCCCGAAAGGCCTCGACGATATGGCGAGGCGGCTGGAGAAACATGAAACGCCGTCACTGTCGAAGCCCCGGTAAAAAAACCCGTCGGACATTCTTCGTATGGTCTGCCTGCCTGCGGCCTTCGTCGTGGCGGCCTGCCGGTTTTACGGCCGTGTACGGCTCAAGATGCAGTTGCCGGACGTGGCCACCGTTGCTGTCGCGCGGGGCAGGCTTTCGGAATTACAGGATCTGCGCGCGGAAATATTTATTCAGCAGGCCGTGGGGGCAGATGCCGGGATCGCTGGGCTCCTCGAAGCCAGGGCAAGCTGTCGCGATCGTCTTGTGCAGGAGAGCCGCAGGTACCGGGTAGCGCTGCCTGGATACTTCACCGACCGAGAGACGCTGCTGCCGGCCGAAGAGCAGCACCTCAGCGGGCGGCCGGTAGAAGCGCTGGAGGTGGTGACGGCCCTGAACGCGGAAGGCCTGGTGCAGTTGGCTGATATGGCCCGGTTCAGAGGCAGCCTGCCGGGCGCGCAGGGCCCTGCGCAGGATCTTGAAGCCGCCCGGGAGGCATTCAAAAATGCGCGCGGGCATGGCGAAAATCTTGCCAGTGAAGCCGGCAGGCAGCAGATCCGCGCCAAGGAGACCTGCAGCCAGCTGTTCATGGGGCTTTCGGAAAACATCGGGTGCGACTGGTCCGCCCCGTTCGCAGATGTGCTCAAAGACCTGCTGGAAAACGACCCGGATGCCTGTAACCTTCGCGTGCTCGATGGCGATGCCAGGATGATGCCGACGACCTTTGAAGCGCACTGTTCTTAACTGCCTGCGGCGCGGGCCGCGAAAACGCTTTTTGCCAGCGCCTGGGTTTCAGCCTCAAGCGCTGTAAGCGCCGCAAGCGTGGTTGCGCCGTCCTGTGCCTCAATGGCGTCGGCCACGCCGGTGTGCAGGCCAATGATACGGGCGCGGTCGCGTGCGGTGAAGGTGATCATATTCATAAGTGGCTGCATGGCCTCAACGGCACCTGCGAGCTGATAGCTGAGGACCGGATTGCCCGCGCCATCGACAAGTGCGCGGTGAAAGGCCACGTCGGAGGCGCAAAAGGCCTCGTCTGTCAGACCCGGCTGGCTCTGGCGATGGATTTCGGCGCGCATTGTCGCAAGGTGATCCGCCGTCCGGCGTTCCGCCGAGAGCGGCGCACAGGCACGTTCCAGCGCATAGCGCGCTTCGCAGGCGGTCCCGAAACTCACAGCGTTCATGCTCAGGAGCAGCGTCGAGGTAGTGATCTGCTGCGGATAGGCCTGCTCAAAGCTCAGCCGGTTCACGAAAGCGCCTCCCGTCGCGCCGCGCTGCGTGCGGATCAGCGACTGTGCAGCCAGACGTTTCAGGGCTTCACGCACCGTTGAGCGCGATACGTCGAACTGCTCGGCAAGCTCGGCCTCTGACGGCAGACGCTCATCGACGATGAGCGTGCCCGCAACGATTGCATCGCGGATGGCACCTGCAATCTGAGCGGACAGGTCAGCGGGTTTTCCGGGGTCGGTTTTCATATGTCTGACAATTAATGTTTGCCCGATTTCTAATTGTCTGCCATTTGGAAAGCAAGACAAAGGGGAGTGGCCCATGCAGGGGATCATCCGGACATCGCTCTGGCTCGGATTTTTCGCGACCGTTCTGGCGGCGTGGTGGGCGATGTATGTGATGAGTACGGGCATGGATCTTGATCTGCTCGGCCGTCCCGGAGAGGCGGGCGCACGCATGGCTGCGATGGACCCGCGCATGCCGATGTATATGCCGATGGCAAACTTCGGCCCGCTTTTTGCGATGTGGGCGGTGATGATGGCCGCGATGATGCTGCCCACACTGGTGCCGACGCTGCGCGCCTATGAAGATCTGATGGTAAGTGCTGATGGCAGCCGGGCAGGGTGGCTGGGTGTGCTCGCGGGCTATTTCGCCGTCTGGGTGGCCTTTGCCGCCGTGATCAGCGGTGCACAGATAGCGCTGCTTTACGGTGGCCTGATCGACATGCTGGGCATCGCGCGCTCACCGCTGGTGGCGGGCGGTATGCTGGTGGCGGTCGGCGCGTTTCAGTTCACGCGCACCAAAGAGATCTGTCACGGGGTCTGTCACGCCCCCACGCACTATTTTCTGGGGCACTGGCGCACGGGCGCTGCCGGCGGGCTGCGCATGGGGCTGGGACTCGGGGCGTTTTGTGTCGGGTGTTGCTGGGGCTTTATGGTGCTGGGGTTCGTCGGCGGGGTGATGAACCTCGCCTGGATGGGTCTGGCCACGCTCTTTATGGTCATCGAAAAGCTGCCACAGGTGGGGCATTATGTAACGCGGCCCCTCGGGCTTGCGCTGATCGCAGCGGGGGTTGCCCTGCCGCTGTGGTCAGTTTTCACAGGAGGATAGAATATGGCGAAAAACCGCAAGCCGGATGCAGACAGGCTGCGCATCAGCCAGCGCATCGATCAGCGGATGCCCAACCCGGGCCGGCGGCAGATGAGCCCGACCGAATGGGCGATCAGGGGCGAGCTCTTCATGAACTGCTCGTGCGATGTGTTCTGTCCCTGCGTGGTCAGCCTTGGCAGGCACCCGCCTACTGAAGGCGACTGCAAAGCCTGGATGGCGATCGTGATCGACGAGGGCCATTTCGAGGGCGAGGATCTTTCGGGCCTGCAGATCGGCCTAATGGTCGAGATCCCCGGGCGCATGGCCGAAGGCAACTGGAAGGTTGCGGCCTACGTGGACGAGCGCGCGTCAGGCAAAGCCTATAACGGCATCCTGCAGATTTTCTCCGGGGCCGCCGGTGGCACCACCGGGCTTTTCACGATGCTGGTCAGCGAAATCATCGGTGCCGAACGCGCGCCGGTGCAGATCGAGCGCGACGGCAATCGCCGCCGCATCACCATCGGCCGCAAAATCGAAGGCGAGATCGAAGCGATTACCGGAGCAGACCGCGACCAGCCGGTCATGATTACCAATTCAAAATACTGGATGGGCCCGGATATCGTGGCCGCGCGCGGCCTGAAAAGCAAAGTGCGCGATTATGGTCGGATCTGGGACTTCGGCGGCAAATCGGCAGAGATCTGCGCGATTGACTGGAAAGGTCCGAACCCGTGATCGACCCGGGTTATGTGCGTATGATGGCGCGGTATAACAGCTGGCAGAACAGCCAGCTGATGCCGCTCCTGCAGGACATGACCCTCGGGGAACTCGCGCAGGACCGCGGCGCATTTTTTGGTGGACTGCTGAGCACGGCCAATCATCTGCTCTGGGGCGATACACTCTGGATGAGCCGGTTTGATCCCTCGGTTGTGCCGCCCGCAGCCGGCATACCTGAAAGCACGACCATGCATCCGACGGCGGGTGCATGGGCCGCGGACCGCTTCAGGTTAGACGGCAAAATCCGCTTCTGGGCAGACGGGGTGCGCCGTGTCGATCTCAAAGGGGATATGACCTGGTATTCCGGTGCAATGGGGCGCGAGGTCACTTGTCCGGTGGCAAAGGCAATTGTGCATTTCTTCAATCACCAGACACACCACCGGGGTCAGATCCACGTGATGATCACCGGCATGGGTATGAAAGCCCCGGTCAGTGATCTCTTTTATTTGCCTGAGGATGATTGAGATGGCAGTCATATCTCCTTCGCGGCGCCTGCGGCGCACACCTTTTTCCGATGGTGTCGAGGCCGCCGGTGTCAAAGCCTATACAGTCTATAACAGGATGCTGCTGCCCACAGTCTTTGAAAGCGTTGAGGCGGATTACCACCACCTGAAGAACCACGTGCAGGTCTGGGATGTTTCAGTTGAACGGCAGGTGGAGCTGCGCGGGCCGGATGCCGCAAGGCTGATGCAGATGCTGACGCCCCGCGATCTGCGCGGCATGCTGCCGGGGCGGTGTTTTTATGTGCCTATCGTGGATGAAACGGGCGGCATGCTGAACGATCCGGTGGCAGTGAAACTTGCCGAGGACCGGTGGTGGATCTCGATTGCCGACAGCGATCTGCTGCTTTGGGTCAAGGGGATTGCCAACGGCTACCGGCTGGATGTGCTCGTTGATGAGCCGGACGTGAGCCCGCTGGCCGTACAGGGGCCCAAAGCCGATGATCTGATGGCCCGGGTTTTCGGCGCCTCGGTGCGGGACGTGAAGTTTTTCCGCTTCGGGCTCTTTGAGTTCGAGGGCCGCGAATTTGTCATCGCGCGGTCCGGTTACTCAAAACAGGGCGGCTTTGAGATTTACGTAGAAGGGGCGGACATTGCCATGCCGCTCTGGGACGCGCTTTTTAAAGCGGGCGAGGATCTGGAGGTGCGCGCGGGCTGTCCCAATGCCGTTGAGCGCATTGAGGGCGGATTGCTCTCATACGGCAATGATATGACGGATGACAATACGCCGCATGAATGCGGGCTGGGGCGCTTTTGCGACACACAGACGGCGATTGGCTGTATCGGTCGGGATGCGCTTCTGAGGGTCGCCAAGGAGGGCCCGCTTCAGCAGATCCGCGCGATGACGATTGACGGCGACAGAGTGCCGTCCTGTGACCGGGCCTGGCCTGTTTACGGCGACGGACACAAGGTGGGGCAGATCACCTCGGCCGCCTGGAGCCCGGATCATCACACGAATGTGGCCATCGGTATGGTGCGCATGACGCATTGGAACAGTGGCACCGTGCTCGAGGTTGAGACCCAGGACGGGATGCGCGAAGCTGTAGTCCGCCCGGGGTTCTGGGCCTGAGGAATGAAAGCAGAACGGCCCTTCGGGGAGGATATTTTGAAGCCAGAGAAAAAAGGGGCGGGGCCCCGGATCGGAGATAAGATGTTCAGGGCACTTGTTGTCAGCAAGGATGAAGAGAGCGGCAAGACCTCCGCTGCCGTAGAAGAAATTTCCGCCGACCGGTTGCCGGAGGGTGATGTAACCGTTGCGGTTGAGTATTCCACGGTAAATTACAAAGACGGGCTTTGCATCGGGCCAGGCGGTGGGCTGGTGCGGAATTATCCGCATGTGCCGGGGATCGATTTTGCCGGAACAGTGGAGGCCTCGGATGATGACCGCTACAAGACCGGCGATAAGGTGGTGCTGACCGGCTGGCGCGTGGGCGAAGCGCACTGGGGGGGGTATGCGCAGAAGGCCCGGGTGAAGGCGGACTGGCTGGTGCCGCTGCCGGACGGGCTTGATACCCGGCAGGCAATGGCTGTGGGCACGGCGGGGTTTACGTCGATGCTTGCGGTGATGGCGCTGGAAGATCACGGGCTGAAAGCGGGTGATGGTCCTGTGCTCGTGACCGGAGCTGCGGGCGGCGTGGGCTCGGTGGCTGTGGCTGTTCTGGCAGCACTTGGACATGAGGTTGCGGGTGTGACAGGCCGGCCTGAGACGGCTGATTATCTGAGATCGCTCGGAGCCACGCAGATTGTCGCGCGCGAGGAGATCAATGAGACGGTGAAACGCCCGCTGGAGGGCGAGACCTGGGCCGGCTGTGTCGATGCGGTGGGTGGCGAGATGCTGGCGCGGGTGCTGGGGCAGATGAAGTATGGGGCTTCGGTCTCGGCTGTCGGTCTCGCCGGGGGCGCAGGGTTACCTGCGACGGTCATTCCGTTCCTGCTGCGCGGCGTGAACCTGCTCGGCATCGATTCTGTGATGCAGCCCTATGACAACCGGCTGCGCGCCTGGAAGCGTATCGCGTCTGATCTGCCGATGGATAAGCTCGAAAGCATGGTGCAACCGGCGACGCTGGATGATCTGCCCGGGCTCGGTACCGATATCCTCAAAGGTCAGGTCAAGGGCCGTGTGGTTGTTGACGTAAATGGCTGAGACATCCCGCTGTGATGTGAAAAAGGACGCCGCAGACCGGCGTCCCTTTTCTGTTCCTGCAATGCCGTGAAGAGGTGACCCTCACAGGTTATGGGCACACAGAACCCTGGCAGAGCCGGTTTCCGGTCGAACGCGGTGTTCCCAAAACTGACTGCCGTGACACAATGCGGGATGAAGGGTACGGGAGCATGGCGACAGATCCGGACTGAAGGTGTTGCGGACAGGAGCTGCCGGATATCACAGGACCATCAGACCCGACAGGATCCGGGCCCCCGGTGGTTGTCGGCGCGATTGATGGCTTGACTGCCGGGGCTGGTCGGTAAAACCATGCGCGCATGATACTTGATACAGATTTCGTGCGGGCACAGTTTCCCGCCTTTGCCGTGCCGGACCTCCAGGGTCAGGCATTTTTCGAAAATGCAGGTGGATCATATGCCTGCGCGCCGGTGATCGACAGGCTCACGCGCTTTTACACCGAACGCAAAGTGCAGCCCTACGCGCCCTATACCGCGAGCCGGCTGGGCGGGGAGGAGATGGATGAGGCGCGCGCCAGGATGTCCGCAATTCTGGGCGTTGATGGTGATGAGCTGAGTTTTGGCCCTTCTACCACGCAAAACATTTACGTGCTGGCCCAGGCCTTTGCCGGGATGATGGCACCAGGTGAAGCGATTGTCGTCACCAGTCAGGATCACGAAGCCAATTCCGGCCCCTGGCGGCGCCTTACAGAGCGCGGCATCGACATCCGGGAATGGAAAATAAATCCGGAGACCGGGCACCTCGATCCGGACGATCTGGAGGCAATACTCGATGAAAAAGTACGGCTGGTGTGCTTTCCGCATTGCTCGAACGTGGTTGGCGAGATCAACCCGGTTACTGAGATCACCGCGCTTGCCCATGCGGCCGGGGCCTTTACCTGCGTGGACGGCGTGTCTTATGCGCCGCACGGGTTTCCGGATGTGGGTGCGCTGGGCCCTGATATCTACCTTTTTTCGGCGTATAAAACCTATGGTCCGCACCAGGGGCTGATGGTGATCCGGCGGGCGCTGGGCAACCTGCTGCCGAACCAGGGACACCACTTCAACGGGGGTGCGCTGGAAAAGCGGTTCACGCCGGCAGGTCCCGACCATGCCCAGGTCGCGGCCTGTGCGGGCATGGCCGATTATGTGGACGCGCTTTATGCGCATCACTTCTCTGATGAGGCGGCACCTGTGGCGCGTGGCCAGGCGGTGCATGATCTGATGCGCGCGCATGAGCAGAAGCTGCTGGCGCCATTACTGGAGGCCGTTTCTGCGCGCAATTCGGTGCGCCTGATCGGGCCTGCGGATGCAGAAAACCGGGCGCCCACAGTCGCGCTTGCGCTCAATGCGCATGCTGAGGACGTGGCGGCAAAGCTCGCCGAACACGGCGTGATGGCGGGGGGCGGTGATTTTTATGCCGGGCGGCCGCTGAGTGCGATGGGGGTGGATCCGGACAAGGGAGTTCTGCGTCTGAGCTTCACCCATTACACCAGCAAAGCCGAGATTGATCAGTTGATCGGAGCACTTGACGCAGTGTTATAGGTGGGCAGGTGTGATCCGGGGGCTATCTGCCTCCGTACAAGTTAACACACCGCGCAAAGGCCGATCCACGTGAGTAAATCCCCCGTCCTCGTCTGGTTCCGTCGTGATCTGCGGCTGAGCGATCATCCTGCGCTGAGTGCGGCGGCCGGGAGCGGGCGGCCGGTCATCCCGGTATTTATTCATGATGATCAGGTCACGGGTCTGGGTGCTGCTCCGAAATGGCGGCTTGGTCTCGGACTGGAACACTTTGCGCAGAGCCTTGGTGAGAAAGACAGCCGGCTCATCTTGCGCCGGGGCAATGCGCGGGAAGAGTTGCGGCGGCTGATTTCGGAGACAGGTGCCGCCGCGGTATTCTGGACGCGTCTTTATGATCCGGATGCGGTGGCGCGCGACAGCGACATCAAATCCGAACTGAAGGACGAAGGCATCGACGCGCGGTCTTTTGGCGGTCATCTGATGTTCGAGCCATGGACGGTCGAAACGAAAACAGGCGGCTATTACAAAGTTTACACACCCTTCTGGAATATGGTGAAGAGCCGGGATGTGGAGCCCCCTCTGAGCGCGCCCGGTCCGTTGAAGGCGCCGGAGGCCTGGCCTGACAGCGATGCGCTTGCAGACTGGAACTTGGCGGCCGCAATGCAGCGTGGCGCCGATGTGGTGCGCCCTTACGTGCGGCTAGGAGAGCAGGCGGCGCAGGCGCGCCTGGGTGGTTTCATCTCCGGCATCGTTGAAAACTACGACAAAACCCGTGACCTGCCAGGCACAGATGGCACCTCGGGGCTTTCTGAGAACCTGTCGCTTGGCGAGATCAGCCCGCATCAGTGCTGGCACGCCGGGCAACGGGCGCGCGAGGAAGGCAAAAAGGGTGCCGAGACATTTCTCAAGGAACTGGTGTGGCGTGAGTTCGCCTATCACCTGATGCACCACACGCCGCGCATCCTTGACGGAAACTGGAAAGAAGACTGGGATGCCTTTCCCTGGAAAACCGACGAACGGCTCAGTGAGATCAAAGCGTGGAAACAGGGGCGCACCGGCATTCAGTTTGTAGATGCAGCGATGCGCGAAATGTATGTCACGGGCCGGATGCACAATCGCGGCCGGATGATCGTCGCCAGTTACCTGACCAAGCATCTGATGACGCACTGGAAGGTCGGACAGGCATGGTTTGAGCACTGCCTGATCGACTGGGACCCGGCGAGCAATGCGATGGGCTGGCAGTGGTCGGCAGGCTCCGGCCCTGATGCCACACCTTACTTCAGGGTCTTCAATCCGGTCACCCAACTCGACAAGTTTGACAGGAACCGCGCATACGCCGGACGCTGGATTGCCGAGGGCCGCAGCAAACCTTCAGTAGAGGCACTGTCGTATTTTGATGCGATCCCGCGCCGCTGGCACATGGCTCCTGATGATGAATATCCCGCTCCGGTTGTGCCGGTAGATGAGGGCCGCAAAAAAGCGCTTTCTGCTTATGAAAACAGGGGCTTCTGAAACTTCTGCTCCCACGCTATCGTACCTGTCATTACCAGACGCATGCCCCTGTAAAACGAGAATAATACCCATGATCCATACTTCCACTGACGGCCAGAGCGATCTTCCGCGCTATTTCCCAAGGGTCTTTTCTATGGCTCAGGAGATGAACAACGGCAGGATCGATTTTCTTCTGCCCGATGGCCGCGTATTCCGGGCGGAAGGTCACAGCCCCGGCCCGGTGGCCGAGATGGAAATCCACAATGACGAGCTTTTTGCGAGGCTGATCCGTGAGGGCGATCTCGGTTTTTGCGATGCTTATCTGGATGCCTGGTGGTCCACGCCCGATCTGCAGGCTTTTATGGATCTCGTGCATGCGGATAACGAGGGTGTTTACGACGGTTTTCCCGGCATGGCGCTGGTGCGTAATTTTGAAAAGCTGCGGTTCTGGCTGCAGCGCAATCACAAAGGCCAGGCGCGGAAAAACATCAGCTATCACTATGACCTTGGTAATGAATTTTACCGGCTTTGGCTGGACGACACGATGACCTATTCCTCGGCGTTGTTCCGGACCGGTCAGGAAAGCACTGAAAATGCGCAGATCGCCAAATATAAATCTCTCGTGGACGAAATGGGCGTGCAGCCTGGCGATCATATTCTTGAGATCGGCTGTGGATGGGGCGGCTTTGCAGAGTACGCCGCCCGGGAGCGGGGCCTGAAAGTCACAGGGCTGACAATCAGTGAGGAGCAGTTTAAATATGCAATGGAACGTATTGAAAAGGCAGGGCTTTCGGATCTGGTGAACTTCAAGCTGCAGGACTACCGCGATGAGCGCGGAACCTATGACGGTGTGGCCTCAATCGAGATGTTCGAGGCAGTCGGTGAGAAATACTGGCCTGTCTATTTCGAGACGCTGCGCGATCGGCTGAAGCCCGGCAAGACCGCCACGCTGCAGATCATCACTGTCGCTGACCGGCGCTGGCAGGTTTACAAGCGCGGCGTTGATTTCATTCAGAAATATATCTTCCCGGGCGGCATGTTGCCCAGCCCCGGAGCCCTGAAGGCTCAGATCCACCGCGCCGGCCTGGGCGTTGAGCGTTCGGTGGAGTTCGGTCACAGCTATTCAATCACGCTGCGACGCTGGCATGAAACCTTCAATGAGAAATGGGACCAGATCAGTGGCATGGGATTTGACGACCGCTTCCGGCGGATGTGGAATTTCTACCTCACCTCCTGTGCTGCGACCTTCGACAGCACCAACTGCGATGTCACGCAGATCACCGTGAAGCGGCCCGGCTGAGAAAAACACCCTGAAATTGCCGTAAATTATCCCTTTTTGCGCCCGGAGTTGAAAATAGACAGGCGGGTGACAGGCCGTTAAACCGGATTTAACCCGGGTCCGGTCTAATGCTCGTGAAAGGGAAATGAGATGCCCGACGCCGCTAAACTTGTTGCTGCCGCGCTTATTGGTCTGCTGGCCTTTATCGTGTCGTTTCAGATTATTCCGCTTTTCCCCGAAAGCGTGGCCTTTGGCAATTTCGCTTTTTACAATGCCGTTCTGGGCATTGTCACCGGCTGGGTCGTGATGGGAAAACGCGCCGGTCGCGGTGTGACGGCTGCGGTGAACAACGGTCTGGGGGGCGCGATGATGCTGACCCTCTGGGGTCTCTTTATCTATTCCTGTGCCCAGATGTTCGACCGTGCAATGGACAACTGGTACAACGGGGCCTTCACGGCGCTTGGTGCCATCTTTGAATTCATGGCTGAATACGCGCTTGTGATTATGGACACCAAAGTGATCACCAGCCTCGTGGTCGGCGGCATCTTTGCCGGACTTCTGACAGAATTCGCCTGGCGTACCTGGCGGTGAGCTGAGGGGGCATGGGGCGGCCACTTTTTGTTTTCGGAACACTGATACATCCGCCTTTGCTGGAGGCCGTGGTAGGGGATGCGGCGCATCTGACGCTGACCCCGGCACGACTTACGGGATACAGGGTCAGCGGCGTGGCCGGAGGCTCCTTTCCCGGCATCGAAAGCGATCCCGACTGCTTTGCCGATGGCATGATCATCGACGGCCTAAGGGCGGCGGACAGGGCACGCCTCGATTACTACGAAAAAGCTTTTGATTACGCACGCGAAGGGGCGTTGCTCGCGGACGGCCGGCAAGTTGACGTCTATCTGCCGGCGCAGGACACATGGACGCTGCGCGGCGCCTGGTCGCTCGAGGACTGGATCCGCGATGAGAGTGAGATCAGCCTGCGCGCCGCGCGTGAGATCATGGAATATATCGGGCGCAAATCGCCTGCAGAGACAGGCCGGATGTTTCCGATGATCCGCGCCCGTGCCTGGTCATCGATCAATGCTAGAAAAAGCCGCCACGGTGCGGATACTCTTCACGGCAGGGTCACGGTGACACGGCATGAACGCCCATATGCAGGCTATTTTGCGGTGGATGAATTCGTGCTGAAACACGAGCGATTTGACGGCAGCATGTCTCAGGAAGTGCTGAGAGCGGTGTTTCGCGCGCCCGATGCGGCGCTGGTGCTGCCCTATGACCCGGTGCGCGACAGGGTGCTTTTGGTAGAACAGATCCGAATGGGGCCACTTGCGCGCGGCGACCGCAGCCTGTGGCAGTTGGAACCGGTCGCCGGCAGGCTTGATCCCGGTGAGGCACCGCAGGATGCAGCACGGCGCGAAGCGCAGGAAGAGGCCGGTCTTGAGATAGGTGAGATGTGGCCGATTGCCGAAACCTACTGTTCGCCGGGTAACTCTTCGGAATTCTATTATATTTACCTCGGGTTTGCTGATCTGCCTGACCGCGCCGCCGGAACCGGCGGGCTTGAGGCTGAACACGAGGATATCCGCTCGCATCTTCTGTCCTTTGACGCCCTGATGATGATGTGTGATGCGCAACGGGCGGCTAATGCCCCGCTTGTCATGGCCGCCTACTGGCTTGCCCGCCACCGTGACCGGTTGCGGCGAGAGGCGGGTATTGCCGGCCTGAGATAAACCACCCGGGCCCGGTAAACTCTGATCGGCTTTGACTTGAGGTCGGAGGGTGGCGGGGCTAGGTATCGGGGGCACATCTATCAGGGGGCACAGGCATGCACGTTGCAAAAGATCTCGCGCAGGCGATCGGAAACACACCGCTGATCCGGCTGAGAGAGGCCAGCGAAGCCACCGGCTGTGAGATCCTGGGCAAGGCTGAGTTCATGAACCCCGGCCAGTCGGTCAAGGACCGTGCGGCGCTCTTCATTATCCGCGATGCCATGGCAAAAGGTCTGCTGCGTCCCGGCGGTACAATCGTGGAAGGTACGGCCGGCAATACCGGTATCGGTCTGGCGCTCGTCGGTGCGTCGATGGGATTCCGGACCGTGATCGTGATCCCTGAGACGCAGAGCCAGGAGAAAAAGGATATGCTGCGCATCGCGGGGGCCGAGCTTATCCAGGTGCCTGCCGTGCCCTATGCCAATCCCAACAACTACGTGAAATACTCCGGGCGTCTGGCCGAACGGCTGGCGCAGTCTGATCCGAACGGTGCGATCTGGGCGAACCAGTTCGACAATGTGGCCAACCGTCAGGCCCATGTCGAAACCACCGGGCCGGAAATCTGGGAGCAAACCAGCGGCAAAGTGGACGGGTTCATCTGTGCGGTGGGCTCCGGTGGCACGCTGGCAGGCGTGAGCGAGGCCCTGCAGTCCCGTGGTGTGAAAATGGGGCTTGCTGACCCCGAAGGGTCCGGGCTCTATAAGCTTTACACCGGTGAGGAAGCCGGCGGAAATTCGATCACTGAAGGCATCGGGCAGGGACGGATCACCGCAAATCTCGAAGGTTTCACACCCGATTATTGCTATAAAATCCCGGATGCCGAAGCATTGCCGGTCGTGTTTGACCTGCTGCAGAACGAAGGGCTTTGCCTTGGCGGCTCATCCGGCATCAACGTGGCAGGTGCGATGCGGCTGGCCCGCGACCTCGGGCCCGGCCACACCATCGTGACCATTCTGTGCGACTTCGGCACGCGCTATCAGTCCAAGCTCTTTAATCCTGAGTTTCTCTCCGGCAAGGGGCTGCCCGTGCCTGACTGGATGGACCGGGCGCCGGCGAGTATCCCCGGCGTTTTCGAAGACGTATGACAGCTTTCCTGCGCACCCTGGCGGCATGTCTGTTCCTTGCGCTGGCGGGGGCGGCGGCGGCACAGGACCGTCTGACGAGTGACGACACGGTGTACCCGTTCTGGGATTCCATGGCGTCTGAGGCTGAAGAAAGGCTGGCTTCCGGCGACGGCAGTATCGACGAACTGGAAGATCTGCGCCGGCGGATTGCGGCTTTTCGTGAAGAGTTTTCGTCGCGACGCGTAGAGAATGACGCACGTATCGCGACCCTGGAACAGCAGATTTCAGCGCTCGGACCGGAGCCGGAGGACCGGCCGGAATCAGAAGATATTGCAGCACGCCGGGATGAGCTGAAATCACAGCTGCAGGCACTTGAGGCACCGCTGCGCGTGGCTGAAGAGGCTTTCACCCGCTCAGACGGGCTCATCCGCGAGATCGATATGATCATCCGCGAGCGCGAAACCCGCCGGTTGCTGTCGCTGGGCCCGAGCCCGCTCAACCCGCTGCACTGGCCGGCCGCACTCTCGGACATGGGACGCGTGGTGCGTGATCTGAACGACGAAATTGCCTCCGTGCGCGACCCGGTGCGGCGCGAGAGCCTGCGCGAACAGCTGCCGCTTGTGCTGCTGATGACGGCGGTGGCGCTGATGCTGATCATACGCGGGCGTGCCTGGGCCGGCATGGCGCTGTCCTACATGCGCCGCTGGGGCGGACGCGGCACCGGCGTCTGGCGGTTCCTGGTCTCGCTCTTCCGGATCTTCCTGCCGCTCACTGGGGTGCTGTTGCTGACCTATGCGTTCCGCCAGACCGGGCTGCTGGGCAGCCGCATGGAACAGATATTTGAGTTTCTGCCCCTCTGGGGCGGTTTCCTGCTCGGATTTCGCTGGCTTGCCGAACGGCTTTTTTCGCGGGACGAAGAAGAGGCGCTGATTGTGTTATCGGCGGAAAACCGGTCAAGGGCCCGGTTTTACATGCTGATCATCTCGGTGCTTTTTGTATCGCGCGGTGTGGTTGATCTGGTCTTCGGGCTAGAGCATGTCTCCTCGGCCTCGGTCGCCGTCATTGCCTTTCCGATTGTGCTGCTGATGGGAGCCGCCCTTTTCTTCATCGGACTGATGCTGCGCGCCTATGAAGTCCATGGTGAGAGCGACACGGACGAGCCGGTGCGTGGCAGCGGTCTGGCACGCGTGCTGCGCGCGGCCGGAACGCTGGCGATGATTGTTTCGGTGACGGCGCCTGTGATGGCGGCTGCCGGCTATTCAGAAGCAGGCAATGCGCTGCTCTATCCCACCGTGGCAAGTTTCCTCGTTCTTGGCCTCGTCATGGCACTGCAGCGGTTTCTGGCTGACCTTTACGGGCTTGTCTCGGGGCAGGGGGCAGAGGCGCGTGAAGGTCTTGTCGCCATCTTTGCAGGCTTTGTGCTGGTGCTGGCCTCGCTGCCTTTGCTGGCGCTTGTCTGGGGAACAAGGGTTGCCGAACTGGCGGAACTCTGGACGCTTTTCATGCGCGGCTTCGATATCGGCGGGACCCGCATTTCGCCTTCGGACTTCCTGAAGTTCGCGATCATTTTTGCCATCGGTTATACGATCACCAGGCTCATTCAGAGCACGCTGCGCCAGAGTGTGCTGCCCAAGACGCGCATGGATATCGGCGGTCAGAATGCAGTAATCTCCGGTGTCGGTTATCTGGGGATATTTCTGGCCGGGCTCGTGGCCATCACCGGAGCCGGCATTGACCTTTCAGG
Organism: Roseobacter ponti; assembly: GCF_012932215.1. Lineage (GTDB taxonomy): Bacteria > Pseudomonadota > Alphaproteobacteria > Rhodobacterales > Rhodobacteraceae > Roseobacter > Roseobacter ponti. The sequence goes on from NZ_CP048788.1 coordinate 1,638,913, forward strand.
TCTGGCGATTGTCGCGGGCGCGCTGTCGGTTGGTATCGGGTTTGGTCTTCAGACGATCGTGTCGAATTTCGTATCCGGTATCATTCTGCTGATTGAGCGCCCGATCTCTGAAGGAGACTGGATCGAGGTTGGCGGACAGATGGGATATGTCAAAGATATCTCGGTGCGCTCCACGCGGATCGAGACCTTTGACCGTACCGATGTGATCGTGCCGAACTCCGATCTGGTCTCCGGCACAGTGACCAATTACACCCGGGGAAATACCGTTGGCCGGCTGATCGTCAAGGTCGGCGTGGCCTATGGAACAGACACAAAACGCGTCGAAAAAATCCTGCGCGAAATCGCTGAGGACCAGCCTATGGTGCTGACCAACCCGGCGCCCAATATCGTCTTCAGCGGCTTTGGTGCGGATAGTCTGGATTTTGAGATCCGTGTGATCCTGCGGGATGTGAACTGGATTCTGAACATCCAGACCGATATCAATCATGCTATTGCGAAACGGTTTGCCGAGGAAGGTATCGAGATCCCGTTCGCACAGCGCGATGTCTGGCTGCGCAATCCCGAGACGCTCAAAGCGCCCAAAAACGACGAGGCATGAGCGTGCCGGTTTATCACTCACACCGTTCCCTTCGGAGAGAGGCCGATGCTGTGGTTCCGGCGCTCTCTTATCCGACCTGGTGCGGGCGTTCCGGGGATGCGGGTGAAGTCCCCGGGACGATGGCGCAGCAGAGATCGTAAGTTGCGTCAAGGTTGACGGGGAGATGGATCCGCTTGTCTCTGCCGGAGGTCCGGCCTGCTTGCGATATGGCAGACAGCCGGGCGTTTCGTAAGCTGTTGACGACATGTTCGACGCGATGAACGCACCTTCTATCGGAGAGCAGACGGCGCAAGCGGCATTTGTTGCAAATCCGGGGCTGGTTAAAAGGCTTAGTGTGCAACAACCGCGTGGGGCGCGCGCTTTGCGTCTGATCCGGACTGGCAAAGGCCGCAACCTGATTAATCTGACGCCCTGTGGCGCCACCATGGCGCGCGGCCGGGTGTAACCGGTCTGTTCCTGCCGGGAAAATCGGAAAGAAAACTCGCATGAACCGATGCGTGTGCCTGGATATTGAGCTGCTCTTAACGAGGCCGGCAGGTCGAAATTTGCCTCTTGCAAAGCACGGCGCGGGCAAGGTAAACCGCCCGGACGGAGCGGTGGCCGAGTGGTCGAAGGCGCACGCCTGGAAAGTGTGTAGGCGGGAGACCGTCTCCAGGGTTCGAATCCCTGTCGCTCCGCCACTTGCCCTCGAGAAACGTTGCTGCCAATAGGACTGAAGCCTGATTTTTCCCTCATTTTCAAGGGTTATGCGGTGCGGGCTGAACACCTGTTTCTGTGTTGGGTGGACCTTTAGTTCTCTTTGGGACGATGTTCTCTGAACCTCATGACTTTCCGAATTTGGTGAATTTTTTGTAAGGCGTTGTTCCTTATCCGGTATTTTGGAAGTCGGAAACTCCGTTCGATATCAGTCTTGTTCGACCAAATGAAACCGAAATCAAAATCATTGTCGCCACTATCACTTCGGGGAACTCTAGCGAACACGGTTTACCGCGATACCGCCATGAACTGGGCTTCACTACGGGCGGGAAGCGGTCATTCGCTGCGAGCGCAAGGTGGCAAGTCGAAACAAGGAAAGCAGTCATTTGCCACCGGCAGTATCAAGACAGTGATACGATGATGCGCACCAGAATCGGCAGCTCGCAGAACGTTAACTTTGCAAACTTCAAATTTAGCTGCAGATTTCACTTGCCTTTAAGAACTTCGACATCATATGATGTTGAAAATCTTAAAGGGGTCGAGCATTGCCGACATTCAACACCGTGATTGTCTCCACGCTGGTAGACGTAGAAAACCGCCTTGAGGACTTTGGCTGCACGCGCCAACAGATCAAGGCTATCGGACATACTGCCCGCGCCTACGCAGACGACGCCAGCCCTTCTATGCCGCAAAACGCGGCCGGCATGCTGTCCTATATTCACGGTGTTGGCGAACTGCGCCAACAGCTTGTCGGGTCCGACTACCTCCCAGACCGAGCCTGCGGTGTCGAATCCGTAGTGCGCCGGGATCGTAGCGTGCGCATTGCATTCCAAAATGTTGACAAGAGCTGCGCGGACATGCCGCCGCTGCCTCGGTCTGAAAAGGGTAGCGGTGCTGCTGCGCTGTCGTCTCCCACGCTCTTCGAACATGCTGGCGTTGAAGCCGGTCCCCTGACCGGGGTGCATGACGGAATACGGACATACTATGTGATGGTCGGTCTTGATGGAAGCGTTGAGCTTTCCTGCCCCGTCATCGAGAAGGGCAAGTACGTCGATTGGATCGAGCGAATCTACATTTACTCGCTGGACAGCGACTGGGAGGCAGCGCCGGACACCGATACCGGTCCTATTGATGACTTCGAAATCCAAGTTTCTTTCAAAGACTAATGTTCAACTCAGACCGTCTCAAAACAGCCCGCGAAAGACGGATGCTGACTGCGAAGGGACTCGCAGAGCGCGTAGGCGTGTCAGCGGTAACTCTCTCGAAGTATGAAAACGGGCATGCGCCCGATGAAGCGACCGCAAAGCGCCTTGCCATGGCGCTTTCCTACCCTCTTGATTTCTTTTTCAGAGAGGCACCAGAACGCATTGATACCGATGCGGTGAGTTTCCGCAGTCTGGCCCGCATGAAGGCGAAAGAACGCCGCGCGGCGGAAGCGGCAGGATCGTTGGGAATTGAGCTTTACGAATGGATTGATGCCCGTTTCAATCTGCCCTCCGCTGACCTGATCGACCTGAGCAAAGAGCGCCGCCGCCCGTTTGTCGCCGCGCGCCTTCTGCGCCAGCATTGGGGGCTTGGGGACAGGCCAATTGGCAATGTTCTCAAGCTGATCGAGTCCAAGGGTATTCGCGTCCTGTCTCTATCAGAGGCGACCAAGAACGTTGATGCATACTCCTTTTGGCGCGGGGAACATCCTTACGTTTTCCTAAACCAAGAGAAGACGGCGGAACGATCCATCTTCGACACGGCGCATGAGCTTGGACACCTTGTCTTGCATCATCATGCGGACTCGAAGACTGATAAAGAAGCAGAGACGCAGGCCGACAGGTTCGCATCGGCGTTCCTGATGCCCGAAAGCGACGTAATGGATTATGCGCACCTATTTACGGCGGGGCAGATTATCGCGGCAAAGAAACGGTGGAAGGTGTCCGCCATGGCTTTAGCTTACCGGCTCAACTCGCTGGGCTACATCAGCGAATGGAACTACCGTTCATTGCTGATTGAGCTCGGGAAGCGGGGTTATCGCAGCGGCGAGCCCGACGGGATCGAGCGAGAGGTTTCGACCGTGCTAGCTAAGGTGTTGGCCGCTCTTTGGTCCAAGGGTATGACGAAAGAGAACATTGCTAGAGATCTTGGGATTCCGCTAGAAGAAATAGAAGCTTTGATTTTCCGGCTATCGCCAGATCAAGGCGCCTCGCTTGAGGTTCGCAAGCCTTCCCTGCGAGTGGTCAAATAGAAATACTGCGGTGGCGCAACGTAGCACTAAGGGAAACACACATCTGCGCACCTACGCCGGCCGCAAGTGTCCAATTCTTCGCCGCCCGACACACAAATAATTACGCAGTGAGAACTCATGGGAGATCGGAACATATTGTTCTTTGAAGAAGATCCGGGTGCACATCTCCGTGCCCATCTGCAAGCTGCGGCTGCAGCATTTGGGTGTAACACCAGTGGCGGATAAGGTGAAGAAAACTTCCCTTATCAAATCGGCCTAAGCCGTCCAATTGGCGCCGGCGTCAGACAGTCCAACTCTTTAGTGGTCATGGTACGTAGGCAAGAAATTCGTCGTACTCATGGCGTTTAATAGACCAGCGTTTCGCTCCTTGCGGACGCTGGCGTTGGCTGCACGTGGTCAGCAGAAGCCGTTGTTTGGCGCGCGAGATCGCGACGAAGTAAGCTGCGCGTTCCGCTGACGGCTCGCCCCAAAAGGTTTCTTTTTCGACCCCAAGGATGACTACCGTATCGAACTCCAGGCCCTTGCTCTTGTGCACCGACATAATGCGAACAGCGCTGTCACCCGAAAATGAGGCTAGAGCTGTTGATGAGTCCGCTTGGCTCTGCAGCAGCATGTGCGCATGCTCAAGAGTTTGGGCGATGAGCTCATCGCAGCGATCGCCATGCTCATAGTCCGGGGATAAAGAGATGAGACTATCACGCCCAACATTGTCTACCAGTGATATGGCGAGAGCTTGCAAATCGTCCATCTGCCGAAGATCGAGCTCATGCGCCGCAATCTTCTGCTTGGTTTCGTTTACGAAGCGATCCCAGCGCGATCGCAGCTGATATTCGCGTTCCTCGTCATAGCCATGGTTGAAAACAACCAGATCAAGCAAACGACGATAAGCGGAGGGTTGGCGCGAGCCACTTGCGATCAGAAGAAAATCGATGAGTAGGGAGGCGACCGGCTCCGACGCCAAGTCCTGCTTCGTATCTTCTTCCCGAAACGGAATCTCTTCCGCCTCAAAAGCAGCCACGAGACGCCGACAATAAAGACTTTGTTGTTTGCTGACTAGGATCGCAATCTCGGAGGGCTCGATGCCATCGTCGATCAGGTCGCGGATTCGCTCAGCCAAGCCACTGGCTTCGTCATCGTCATCTTCAAATCGAAGAATGCAAATCTCACCCTCGTCGCCAATGATATCGGCATCGTCGAGCGCTGCTGGCGGATCCATCACTTTGACCATCGCATTCTGCATCCGACGGAGCGCCGGCGCGGAACGGAAATTCTGATAGAGATTGCGCGGCAGCGCATCGAAAGCGTCGGCGAAGGTATGGAAGATACCCTCGAGCGCTCCGGCCCAGCCCATGATGCTTTGCTTGGTATCGCCGACAGCCGTCAGGATTGTCGGGGTGTCGCCGAAACTTGCGAGTATCAGGCGATATTGCTCATCCGTGCAGTCTTGAAACTCATCCAGGAAGACATGGCTATAGGTCTGTCGCACCGCATTTCGGGCGACTAGGCTGTCTTCGATGATCTTGCAAGCGAGCGGCACCATGTCGGCGAACGTGATGGACTGGTGCTGCACACGGCGCGGGCCAATCGAATAATCAGGGTTTAGCGCATCGCGTCCGCTCAGCACCGGGCGAAACCGTTCAATGATCCGTTTAGCGAAGGCATGGAAGGTGTAGCTATCGAATCGCGCAGCCAGCCCAGGTCCACAGCGTTTTCGGACGCGTGCCTTGAGATTTTGGCTAGCATCAGTCTTGAACGATATGGCGAGGATCCGGCGAGGGTAACGGCAAGTTCCAGTGCGAAGCAGGAAGTCGGCACGTTGCGCCAACATTTCAGTCTTGCCAGCGCCGGGACCCGCGGTGAGGGCCAAATTGCGCGCAATCTCTGTTGCAGCAGCCAACGCGTTCGGCTCAAGCGTTAAGCCATCCACGGGAGACCATCGTTCCACTGCAATCATTCAGGTAAGCCTTCGAGCTCGGTTTCGACATAGTCGATTAGCGCGGTCATGGCCGCGGGCATGTCCGCAGCAATTTCTGCATCATCAATCGCTGCCATTGCCCGGATATGCCAAGCTGGCTTGCTGCCTAACTTGAAGCGACGGTGGTAGGCATCGAACAGCTGAAGCTGGTCGTCTGTATATTGCCCTGCCACGGTATCGTGTTTTTTGCCGAGGACAGCCTTGAGCGTTGTCTCATCTGGTTCTTCGCGCTCGTCATCTTCAACTCGATAGACTTCGGCGAACGCCTCGATCATCATAAAGTCGAGATCAAGCGGCGACGAAAAGAAGACGCCGCGCTCGTTGAAATACTCGAACCAATCATCGTCATCGATCAAAAGTCCTTGTTCGCTATTCCAAGCTGGGATGGCTGCTATTTCATCTTCGTCAATGCCCGCATTCTCCACGTCGCTATATTTCAGAAGTTGCGTCGCAGCGTACTTGATCCTGCCCCAGCCACCCTGAAAGCGGGCAAGGTCGAGATCAAGCAAAGTCGCGTGCGGGATGCCCAGCCCGTGCAGTAACCGCCAGAAATGGTTGACGTGGCGCCCGCCCAAAGGGACAACCGAAATCGATGCATCATCCGTGAGAACGCCGCGTGCAGCGAGCATCCGCGGCAGGACGACTTCTTCGCTGTCGCCTTCACCCAGAATGACGAAACGGGCAAAGTATAATTCAGGGAAGGCGTGTACGGCTTCACGCACATATTTTGCCGCGTCCACATTTTCCGGGAGAACAACCCGAGCGACGACCGTTCGACGATCGCCGTCTAACCGCAGATAGCGGATAGTCTCAGGGGCGACGCGACGCAAAAGTGATGGGGCGTGCGTAGCCACCAGGGTCTGTGCATTCTGACCGTTTGCAAATTCGGAAATCGCGCGGATTACGCGCCCGAGATAGTGCGGTGAAAGGCTGTTCTCCGGCTCTTCGACCGCGATTAAGGTAAAGATGGCGGGCCGCAGTTTGTCGATGTCGAAAGCTTCTAGTTCACCGGCGAGCACCTTGTCGCCGATCTCGCGCATTGCGAGTACCAGAGAGATATACAGCAAGGATTGCTGACCGTCGCTTAGTCGTGAGAAGTCGACGAGCGCCTCGCCGTGGCCTGGCGTGAAGGTAAGGCTCAGATGGCGGAGAAGCGCGTTGACCTCACTTTGCGCAAAAGAGATTGACGGGTTGGCGAAAAACTCGCCCCTGTGAAGCTGACCCCAGATGTCGGTCAGCGAGTCGCTGATGCCTTCAATGGCGGCGTTCCCACTTAGGGCATCGGTAATTTGCGCTGTAAGATCATTGACCTCAGTGCGCTCGACGCTCCAGTCGGCGGCTCGCAATGCCCGGCCCACTAAGGCGTTGGCGGAGTAAGAGATATGGTCCGATGGATCGCGGCGAGCAGGGAGGTAATGCACCTGAATGGCGTTGCGATCTTGCTTGGAGGCCCGGCTTTCCTCTACGGGCAACCCGTCCTCGTCAGCTTCGGTAACGTAGGTGAAGGTTTCCTCGATATCACCGTCCTGATCGAGGGTTGCTGCCAGCCGGAAGCGGACGCGGACGACCTCGTCATCGTCCACCATGAGCATATGCGCGAAGTTACCCGGCACAGCGGGCATGTCGACGTTTTCCAACTCAAGCTCTGGGAATTCGAAATCGGCCTCGATCCAAAGACTGCGCTCTTCTGGTGCAGCATCGTGCGCCTCGTCGGCGGGGATATGAAAATCGGAGGTTCTGATCCTACGCTGCGCGGGATCGAGACTGAACATCCTTGCCAGCGCCTGCAGCACCGCCGTCTTACCGGCGCCGTTCGGTCCAAGAATGAACGTTGTACTGTCTAACGCGATTTCTGTCTCGATGCCCCCAAAGCATCGGAAGTTGCATGTACGCAAATGTGTGAGCTTCATTGGGCCTTCTCCACTGACAAATCGGACGATCGTGAGTTATTGCAGCGGGTATTCAATGAATCACTTTCTGAAAATGGTCATTTAGAAATCTGCACTCGCGCTCATAATACATTACTTCGAACAAACGGACTGGGGATAGATGCTATCTGAGCCGTATCGAATGGCGGCAATCTAGGAACTACCCTGAAAACTGTTCATTCCGGTTCTTCCGACGAAGCTGTCATGCTTATGCTGGCCGATTATCCTGCATTAGCCCAAATTGGCTTGGGTGCTGGATGTCCGCTTCAAGGAAACTGCAACGCGGCGCTCGATGTCGAGATGGAGGTCCGGTGTGGGCCGCTTGCGAAGAAATCCTTAAAAATTGCGCTCTTATAGGCGTAATTTAGAAAACTCAGCCTTGCGCTTTCGGTCCCACGACCCGAGCCGGCACGCTTCTATTGGGTGATTGCCCTCGCTTGTGTGCACGAACTCGGACGACTTTCCCGTTTGAATAGCGTCTTTCATGTTCGGCTACCCAATGCTCTGTTGGCGTGTTTCGACTTGTAGCGTGAGCCTCTTCAAATCGAAGTCTCGCTTTCTGCTCAGTCAAATGCCGCTCAGCCGCTGGTCCAATTCGAATGGTGACATGAGACTTTAGCGTTTCGGTCATCCAAACCTTGTTAAATTTCCGCGCTGTTTTGATCTGAGATGATGATAGGCTTGAAACCTCTGTCGCAAGCAGATCGTCTTCACGAGCTGCAAGAGCTGCGAAGAGCATAAACCCAATCACCATCTCGTAGGTGAGATGGCCTTTATATTCTTCGAAGTGCTCAACAAACGAATCTTTGTCGGTTAGCAGTCCTGTCCTCATAAGCCCCGCAATAACGACCCGCTCCGGTTGCCAACTGACGTTGTTAAAGTCATGCCGGCCATCTTGCGATTTCGATATCGTCAGCAGGAAAGGCGCATCAAGAAATATTGTATCCGTCATCGCTGAATAAAGACGCACAGTCAGCTTATCGGAAGACCGATTATCAAAGAGGAACCCTCGCTGGTGCCGATTGCTCAGTTCATCCTCATTCAGTGCTGTAATTCCTCTTACAGCACGATCCTCCCACAGTTTGCGGTCGTCGTATTCGATCCAAATAAGGTCACGCGGGAGGTCGACGTCACGGACATAGCCTTGAATGTCGGACTCTGACCTGTTTTCCCATGGCATTCCTTGGATACCCATTCTCAGGGAATCGAGGTAATTCGCTGCATTGTGATCCAGCAAATAAATTCTTGCCGAGGCGAGATCGCTTAAAACTTCTCGCCAGTGCTGACGGACTTCCTCAGACAAGACGGGCTGCCCATCAGTGCCACGCATATTCGCAGGTTGCTCGTTGTCGAGATTTTTTCCGAGTCTTAGAGCGATTGTTTTGTAAAGAATCATAGCATCTGCCAGAGAGCTGAGAGCTGAGAGGGTAGTGTGAGCTGGGTCAAAGCTTACTTCTTGGTCCAACACTCGACTGAAATTGGCCTGCGCTTCAACACTGAAATCTCCGACGCGCGCATCTTGTGAGGCTAGTGTTTGCATTACTGGTAGCTGAATTCCACAGTGTCGGGCAAGGTCCGCTTGACCTTCTTCAGATCTCGTCGGATACTAAATTCGGCCTAGCGCGTAGGCCGGTGTGCCCGCCATGCAAAGCAAAGCAACGCGATTTCGATTTTTTAGGATACCATGCCTTTTGCAGGGTCCGATAAGCAGCGGGCACCTTTTCGGATCCAGTTCGGATATGGATCATGAAACCGAATTACTCACTCAAGAAGCTCAAAGAACTTTCAAAGCGCTACGCACGTGCACGACGGGTCCCTCTACACCAAGGACGCGACATCGTTGCAACGACTCTGGAGTTCTCACACTGGAATGAAGTCATGAAGGCGCATCGAGCAGGTTGGAGCCCAACGAAGGCGCAACTATCGCGCGTAGAAAACATGTTCATAGACTTACTTCCTGCAAATGAATCAAGCCGATCTGAAAGTGGCTCTTACATCGAAGCATTGATTTTCGAAGAGGATGTTCAACACGGTAAGATTGAAGGTCATGAATACCAACTCACTGTTTCATTGGGCGATGTTCATATGTGCGGAACGGGATGGCACCTTCACGTTCCGGAAGCTCCTAACAAGGCACCTCGTCTTGAGATCGCAAAGCAGATCGAACATGAGGCACCCGTTAACGAAGCGCGATTTCAGCATCAGGCACTTGAGATCGCACTCAAACGCGCGGAACAGGAACGTGCCGGCATTGCATCAGATTGGCCGAGACGGACTACAATGCCCGACAAACAAGGAGTTGTCCGCCATCCGATAAACGGTACTGAGGAAAAGATATGGTATTGTCTGCATTGTGACTCATCGATAACCGGTGAACAGATCGCGAACAGCCTTTGGCATTGTCCAAGTTGTGCCGCGTCTCCACTCGATATCCACGAAAATGCTTGGTGGCTGGAAGATTCGGATACTGAAGCTAAGCCGCTTTCGGATGCAGACATTCAAAGGAGACCTGATCTAGTGGTAGATGTCAGAGACACACGGCTGAAATTGGACCTCAATCCGGAGAAAATAACACTGTTGATCCGAAGCGCACTTATTGAAGATGCTTCGAATGCGAGCGAGCGTCTGGGCGCGTTATATGCAGAAATCAACGTTCATGAAGACAATGATGTCTGGATCACCTTTGACGAAGACCTTTGGCCGGAAGGCAAGGACCCAGTATCGGCTCTGGCAGTAGCAGCACTGCTCGGCATAAGGGTTGAGCAAGAAGTTTGTTTGCGTGAGTTGCCTTTTGCTTGGCCTGCGCTGGGCGAGCACACCTTCAGTACCGTTGAGTACACGGAAATTATGCTCAAAGCCTACGCCGACCAGCGGGCAGACAAGCCCATCGAATAATCAAAGCTCACGTGGTTGAAGGCTGCTGGGAATGCTGAGCAGCTTTCAGTTTCAATAGCCAGTTGCAGAATTGATCAATCTCGGCTTTTCAGAAGCTGCACTGCGGCGCAGGAATTAGCACCGAACGTCCGGAACGGGTCGCTTCAAGAAGTTGCTTTTTTCCGGATTGAATCCGCCAGTTGATCTGCCTCCAACATAAGGCGGAAGATCTGGTCTCGTATTTGTAAAAACTGGCTCAGCTCTTCCGGAGCTTTGCTCTGGATGATTTTGTAGTCATCAGGAACTGCATGAGCATGAAGAAACCGCTCCATACGTCCGATGCGTAGATCTTTGTCATCCGAGTTGAGTAGTTCTAAGAAAGTCTTCCAATTCTTCTTTCCCTTCCTCTCGTTGCACGTTCTGCAGCATGGAACTAGGTTGCGGATGCGATGCCCGTAGCCGGAAAATTCACCGTTCGCGACTCGGTTGAAAACATGGTCCCATGTTGCGGCTTCTTTCCCGCAATAGACGCAGTAGAGATCTTCGGTCGGATCTTGGTCGAGGTCATCAATTGCCTCGGCGATAGCAGCTTCCGAATACTCATCATATGGCGCAAGAGCTGAAGCGAATGCGTTCGAAAAAGTACTCTTTCGACCCAAAATTTTGTTCGGCTTCAGGTGTTTCCTTATGCTGGATGCCTTCAAATCAACCTCCCAAACCATTTTTAGTAATACCGTACGACCCGGTGTTTCTTCTTGCAATCGCTCCATTTTTTCACGGAAGGCTCAAACGTGCGCGGAAGCCAACTTGTGGCGAAGCTCCGTTGACCTCCCGGAGTTCTATCCGGAATGGACAACCGCTTTGGGCTGGCACCTGCCATTCAACGCATTCGTCACCATGCTCCACTTAGGGTCAAGACCAGACAGAAAAGCCATTAAATTAAAGTGTCGAAGTGGTCGCTCTGCAGATTTTGGAAAACTTTCGTTGACCAGTGTTGGGTTTCACGCCCGATCCGGGCGTCGGCACTGCCTATTTCTATTGCTGCTTGCAGATTAGTTGAACATTAAAATCCCACCTTGTGATTTTTTAGCGCTTGGGCAAAATCCCAGAATGACAATTCATGATATTTCTTTCGACGCCATTATAGCAGCTTGCGATGAGTACGACGAACTCGGCAAAACCCAGTTTTTACGAAAGTACGGCTTCCGTACCGCCAAGACCTACATGTTGTTTTGGAACGGAAAATTTTATGATTCCAAAGCCATTTTGGGGGCAGCCCACGGTTATATCTCGCCAAATTCACTGCCGCTCAAAAGCGCTGAATTTTCCGGTGGGTTAGCTGAGACTGTGAGTGTTCTGGAATCGCTCGGCTTTGAAGTTGTCTCCGACCCACCACCAAGTAGCAATCCTAACTGGACAGAAGCCGAAGTGGCTTTGGCGATCCAGTTTTATCGTGGCCATGCGCCAAAAATCCCTGGAAAAAGCTCGGATGAATTGATTTCTCTCGCCAACGAAATTCGGACGGCTGCGCGCATGCAGGGTCTACGAGGCAACGAAAAATTCCGCAATGCCGACGGTGTTTACATGCACTTAATGCATTTTCAGCAGCTGGACCCAAACTATTCGGGTTCCGCAATTGGAAAATCGACCGCCTTGGAGGAAAAGATATGGTCGTACTCCGACAAAGAACTTAATCGCGCAGCTGAAGCTGTGCGCACCCGCATCTCTGCATTTGAGAAAACCGGGCAGGTTGAGCAGCGAATTCCCGAACCTAACTCGGCTGTTCTGAAATTGTTGATTGCCAGTTCTGACCCGGTGGAAAGCCAGTTGGGACACACTCTGCATCTATGGCAGGAAGCAAAGCGCAATCAGGGCAAAAGAGCTTCTCTTGGTCGGGAACCAGGACAGATCAAAAATAGTGATGCAGTGAGCGTGATCGAGCAAAGAGTAAGATCAAGCGCCAGCGGATTTGACGAGGTAACGAGCACCAACGAAAGTTACGAGAAGATCGTTATAGATCACCCTGATCGCTTCGCCAATGACGTTATTGCAATCGCGAAAGCTCGTTTGGCGGAATTTGACCTTGCCACACCAACTGATGACCGCGAAGAGCTGGAAGCTAAGATCAAAGAAATTATCTTACGACCTTACATGATTAGTGAGCCGCCAGCTGGAAATCCAACACCTCGGCGGGAAGTGTCAGCAGGCTTTGTATATGTGCGTGATCCAAGGGTAGTTGCCTACACTCGAGTCAGAGCGAATGGCATTTGCGAACTATGCGCACAGCCAGCACCCTTTAAGCGGCCAGATGGCTCGCATTATCTTGAAACCCACCATGTGGTGCCGCTGGCGGAAAACGGTCCAGATACTCCCCAGAATTGCGCTGGAGTATGTCCTAACTGCCATAGGGCTTTGCATTCAGCTGAAAACAAAGACCATCTCGCCAAAACTCTGATGAAAAAACTGGCGAGTATATAGTCCTGCCGTAATAGCACTCATTAATCCTACCCAAAGTTTACGGCCGCTATCCTTCCATAGTGCTAAATTTAATAGCTTGCTTGAAAGGAAACTTTGAGCTCCTCTCGGCGAATTGAACTGAGTGATCTTTGGAAGATCGTGCTAATAGTGCTGCCTCAGTATGTTTCTGGCTTTTGTCTGCTAGCTGAAGCGAAGCCGCTGATCCGCCCAAGCATACGGAAACGGCTCCATCACCCGGGCCAGCGTCACCTCACGATCTTGCTTCCCTTCTAGGGTAGCTTCGATGGTTGTGGGCGCGAGTAGTGTCAATCGGAGAACGCGCGTCATATAGGACGGAGCGATGGCCTCGCGCTGCGCCAGTTCGCCAATGGTTGTGAACTCGCCAGTGTCCAGCATTCGCTTCCAACGAAAAGCACGAGCCAGCGCCTTGATCAACTTGTCGTCTATACCACTTTGGCTGGACGCCCCGTTCGGCAACTGCATCTCCTTGCGGCCGCCGCGCTTCACGAAGCGAAACGGGATGTGCACTGTCACGGTTTCCGGAATTGACTTTGCGCGGGTCATGGAAATGCTCCGTGATCAGTCATCAGTTCTTGCGCCAAGCCGGTCAGACCGTCAATCCGGAGGCGAACATCAAGACCATCGGTGTCGATATCAATCCGCTCGACCAGCAGCGCCACGATGCGCGCCTGCTCAGCTGGGAAGAGTTCGTCCCACAGCTGGTCGAACTGCTGAAAGGCCGCGCTGGCGTCGGCCTCAGGGATGTCGGCGGCATGGAGGCACGCCGCCTTCCACGCCCCTGCGATTATATCGGGCTGGCGGAACACGGCACGCAGCTGGTCGGTCACGGCCGCCTCGATCTCGCCCGCTGGAACGCGAGACACCGGGCAGGATCCGGCACCGTGCTTTAGCACCGTCTGGCTGACATAGTATCTGTAGAGCTTGCCGCCCTTGCGCGTATGGGTCGGCGAGAACGCCGCGCCATCTGGGCCGTACAGCAATCCCTTAAGAAGGGCAGGAGTGTCTGCACGGGTGCGCGCCGCGCGCTTACGGGGGCTTTCACTCAGGATGGTGTGAACCTTTTCCCAAATGTCGTCGCCGACAATGGCGTCATGTTCACCAGGATAAGGTGTTCCCTTATAAACAGCGTCACCGATATAGACCCGGTTGTTAAGCAGTCGGTAGAGATATTTCTTGTCAATCTTCCCGCCGCGTCTTGTCCGGATTTCCTTTTTATCCAGTTCGCGCGCCAGAATAGTTCCAGACCCGATCTCAACAAAGCGGCTGAATATCCACCGCACATGCGCAGCTTCACTCTCGTGTACGATTAATTTTCGGTGTTTCACTGCGTAACCAAGCGGAGGCGTACCACCCATCCACATGCCTTTCTTGCGGCTGGCGGCAAACTTGTCCCGAATACGCTCTGCCGTTACTTCGCGCTCGAACTGTGCAAAGCTGAGCAGAATGTTCAGCGTCAGTCGCCCCATGGATGTCGTCGTGTTGAAGGATTGCGTAACGGAGACGAATGTCACACCGTTCCGGTCAAAAACCTCGACCAGCCTGGAAAAGTCCATGAGCGAGCGCGACAGGCGGTCGATCTTGTAAACGACAACCACGTCGACCAGGCCATCCTCGACATCGGCAAGCAGCCGTTTTAGTCCGGGGCGTTCCAGTGTACCGCCGGAAATACCACCGTCGTCGTACCGGTCGTAGACCTGCACCCAGCCTTCGGAACGCTGGCTGGCGACGTAAGCTTCGCAGGCCTCGCGCTGGGCGTCGAGGCTGTTGAACTCCTGCTCGAGCCCTTCCTCCGAGGATTTGCGGGTATAAACGGCACAGCGCAGCTTCCTGACGATACGTTCTGTCATGCGCGTCTCCTCAGGTTCTTCAGGCCGAAGAACACCCAACCGTTCCAGCGCGTGCCGGTGATGGCGCGGGCTATGGCCGATAGCGACTTGTAGGGCCGCCCCTGCCACTCGAAGCCGTCGGCGGTGACCGTCACCAGATACTCAACACCCTGCCACTCTCGGATCAGGCGGGTGCCTGTGATGGGCTTCAAATCCTTGCGAATGCGACGTGTCGTGATGTTGCCGCCGTCGAGCTGCTCGCCCAGCGCTTCCAGTCGTTTGATGGTTTCCGGCTTCAAGCCGCCGTAGGCCAGTTCCTGAATGCGGTAGGCCAGTCGGGATTCAAGGTAGCGCCGGTTGAAGGGCGGCGGTTCGCTGTCGAACAGATCGCGCCACTGGGCTTTCAGATCTGGCGTCGAGGTGGTTTTGAGCGCAGCCAGGCGCGCGGGGATGGTATCAGTCATTCGGATCTCCGTACTTCGGGAGTTGCATGACTGCTCCGGCTGGCCGAGTTGTGAAGCGAACTTTCTCCCGTTTTGGCGGATACTTCACTTGACTGGCGAAGACGAAGGCGTGCCAACCCGCGCGCCAGGAGAGCGCAGAGTTCTGAACGGCGCTCAGTTGGTGTCATTTGTTTGGGAGGTAACGGGTTCATGACATTGCCGCCCCGGTCCGAGGCCCTCTGCGGATAGCTACCCCTTTCCAGCCTCGCGCGCCGCTAACTTTTGTCGATTGAAAGCCCGCCTCACGTAACCGCTCACCAAAGCTCTTCGAAGACCCGAACTCGTGCCCGCGTTCGTTTGCCCAGGCGGACCAGCTCTTGAAAAGATCGACGGATTTAGCTGCAAAGCCCGTGCCGGTTTTACAGCAGTCTTCAAGCCACTGATCGAGAATATCTTCGTCCTGAAAGTACTCCTCTGTCGACCGTGTGACCTTGTCCGGAGTTGTTAGGCCTACTCTCTGCCATTCACGTGTGCCCTCCAGTAGCCAGGTCAGGATGCCGTCGGCCTCGCCTCGCAGCCTCTCTGACAATGCCCTGTCCTGCTTCTTCGCAGAGATCGTGACTTCGAAAGGGACAAGATGTAGGCGCCGGCGCATCGCAGCACCAACACGCGAGAGGGAGGGTCGGTGATTGCCCGAGAAGATGATCTTGTACTGCGGCCGATCCTCGAAGTGGTCCTTGTAGAGTCGCCGAACCTTTATGGGATCACCACCGGTAATCGCCTTCAGGCGGCTCTCTGCCCAGCGGGTGCCGGACTCCAGTTCTGAGACAGTGACAAGCCGCTTACCACGAAGATCTGCCAAGTCCGCGGTGTGACGATCGGCTGAAGCGGCCATGAACGTATCGGCCGCGGCGGTGCCGGCGTAGTCTCCCAAGGCATAACTAACGGCTTCCAGAAGCTTGGATTTGCCATTTGCACCGGAGCCATGAAAAAAGGCGAAGATCTGCTCGATTTGCTGGCCGGTGACTGCATAGCCGAAGAGCCGCTGGAGATACGCGATCATGGCTTCGTCACCATTGGTAATCTCTCTTAGAAAAGCATTGAAGCGGGGAGCTGAGCCGTTGAACGATCCGCGGGTGATCTGGCTCAAAAGAAGAGAAGGGTCGTGTGCAAGGGTCTCTCGTGTCCTTAGGTCCACCACGCCCGCCGGCGTATTGAGCAACATCGGATGGGAGTCAAAGTCTCCTACGAGTGCCGTAACCATAGGATCAGATGCGATGATCCGCTCGACGGCGGAGATTGTGCGGGCACTCGCTATGCGCTGGGCGGTTGTCTTTCGTTTTGCGGTCAGTGAAACCGTCCGGCAGGTCCGGCGGATCGACTCTCGGATCAGGTTGGTTTCGTCAGGGGCCCAGCGCCGGCCGTCCCAATGAAACCATTGCCCAAGGCTTCGGACGCATTTCCAGTTCTCCCCATCTACCGCTACAAATTCCGCGGCGAGAGCATCGTCGCTGAACTCAGGTGCGCCATGGCCGGCGGCAGACAGAGCACGGCGCGGCATCGGTCCATTGTTCTCGATATCGCGGTCTAGGAGCCTGTTAAATTCCTGGTCGATCCGGGCGCCCGGCCATGGTGGCGAGATGCATGCTTGATTGTGGTCGTGAACTGCGGAACGAGCTTGCTCAAGTGTACAGTTCCCGGTGCGGGCATTTCGAATCCAGTGACCGATGACCTTTGTCATGGCGTCATGGCGCGTGACACCGTCTAGTCCGCCTTCGCGGATTTTCGCCGTCATAAGGTGGCGGACGTCTGCATCACCGTTTCCTGGAGAGCGCTGGGCAGCCAGACCTTCTGTCATTTGACCGAGAGCCGGCATTCGGTCGAGCGATTCAGCCATGGCCTTTAGGTTATACTCGTTACTGGTATTGCTCAGGATCCGCACTGGTTGCTTTAGGCCATTCTTTCCGTGAACGCTGCCGGGCACACGGATGGGCTGATGCAGGCTTGCGAAGCTGGTGTCTGCCCCGGTCTTCTCGGCAAGTAGTCGACGCGCATCTGCAACCAAATTGAGATCATTTCCCGATGCAACGGACTTAAGACGCCAGTACGCATGAAGCTTGGGGTGGCCTTGGTCGGTCGTTCCGCCGGAAGTCACCACGAGCGAAGGTGCGCCGATATGTGCTGTCAGATGGTCCAGGACCTCGGCAGGCTCGCCATCATCGATGTCGATGAGAACGACCGCTGTCTGGGCCACATCTGAAGATCTTGCCCGGCCCTTCTGGGCGACGGTGGCTGGTACGGCGCAGAGCGCGAAAGAGCCATTTGCCGCTTTTGGTGCCAGACGGACAAGCTCTTGAGCAGCGTTTTCGACGCGGGGAAAGAACGACTGTGGAGAACGTTTTTCAGATCCCTTTTCAGACAACAGGCGGACCGGAACAAAGCCATCCAGGCCGTCGAACACAATAGCGACAAAGGCCTCAATTGCTGCGGGTTCGATGTGTGGGGTGTCTTTGTCTGGACTTGCAGGCACGGCGGCTTCAGTCCTCCTTGCCTGTGGACGTGAGCGCGTCTTCATGCGCGATGATGTCGTCGATTAAGTAGAAAACAGTCGAACCGATGCGGATGTGACGTGGCATTTTGCCGGAAGCGCGCCACCGCTGGATTGTACGGCGCGACTTGCTCCAACGTTCCGCGACCCGGGACTCCCGGATGAGCTGCTTGAGCTGTTCCTTCTGCTGTTCTCTGTCCGTCATTGTGCGTCACTTCGGTTGATTGACGTCCAAAGGGTGCCAGCTCTGGACAGTTCCGCCTAATTTGAACACTCTTGTGCAGAGAAACTCTGTGCAGAAATTTTTAAGTGAATGAAAAGTATTGAAAAAAACGGGAATTTGAACGATGGGAAATCCGAGGAGGGCGGAAAATCTGGCCAGGATAGCAGCGCCCGAAGTAATGCAAGCTGCTATTTCGACGATGGGCCGCCCCCGTGGCAAAGTCTCCATCCGCAAAAGGGAGTCCCGTGCTGGGAGGCTCTCTTTCATTTCGTTAACCTAAGTACAGCCCAGACTCTCTTTGAGTTGGATTTGCAGGGCTACGGAGATCCGAATCTTCTATCTCCGTCTGCCTCTCCTGCCGATAAAGACGAGTTTCGATTGAAGGCGCGACATCTCAGGAGACTGGAAAAGGATTTGTCAGACGGTCTCTTCCGTATGCTCAGATCAGGCAAGCTTGTTGCGAAGGGTTTTTCCCACTCTTCCGCATTGGACGCGCCGCGGCAGGCAATAGATCCTGAACGATGGGACCACCTCGAGCTCGATCTGCGAAACTCGACTGCAGTCGGAGGAGGCTCGGAGATTGTATCGATCCTGATATTTGATCCGAACTTGAAGCCCAAGAGTCCGAGAGCTTCGGCCGCCCGTGTAAGCCCCGACCAATTGCGCAGATGGTACGTCAACCGCGTTAAAGAATGGCAAGGCCACGTTCGTCATCCTAGTCGGGCCGAAGATGTCGCAGCGGCGAAAGCGGAATTTGGACAAGACATGGTGACGAATAGGCAGGTCTGGCCCCTTCGCGATGAATTGGCGCCGGATTCTTGGAAAAGAAAAACAAGGCCACGAAATACATCAGACGTAAAATCTACTAAGGACAGATAGGACAGATAGGACAGGTTGTTCCGAACTTTATCCCATTTAAGCATCTCCCCTTCTTTTTTAGCTTTTTTTCTATCTATCTGTCCCATCTGTCCCATTTGTCCGGCCACTCATAAGTAAGAGGTAGTGGAGTATCATTGTCATGAGTTGTCGCGACTTTACCTAAAATGACGCGATTACAAGGATTTATGGGTCATATATAATGTTTCGGAAGAAGCTGCACTTTATCGTGCGTTATGTACGCATCTGGAGGAGCTATCCCAAACATGCAATTGAAATCCAACGATGATACCAAGCGGGAAAAGGCTTACTCAACGCTCAGGGTTGACACGCGGCCTGTCTGCGATCTTTTTCCGTACGCGCGCAACGCCCGAACCCACTGCGACAACCAGGTTGCGCAGCTTGCGGCTTCAATCAAAGAGTATGGCTTTACCAATCCTGTCCTCGTCGACGGCGACAACGGCATCATCGCCGGGCATGGTCGTGTCATGGCAGCCCGGGCGCTGGGCCTTGAGAGTGTGCCGGTCATTGAACTGGCCCATCTCACCGACGTTCAGAAACGCGCATATATCCTGGCCGATAACAAACTGGCCGAGCGGGCAGGGTGGGACAAGGAGCTCCTCGCACTCGAGGTTGGCGATCTGGCCGATCTCGGCGTTGATCCTCTGGCGCTGGGCTTTGAGGCCGGTGAGATCGACGCACTTCTGCAGCAGCTGGGTCCGGATCCAACCGAGAACGAAATCCCGCCGGTGCCTCAACATCCGGTGGCCTGTTCCGGTGATATCTGGCTTCTTGGATCTCATCGACTTCTTTGCGGTGATGCTACTGATCCGGTCGCCGTCGACTTGCTGCTGGCGGGTGTCAAACCGCATCTCATGGTGACGGATCCGCCCTACGGTGTGAAGTACGATCCCTCCTGGCGGAACGCAGCAGGGGCTTCGGAAACCAAGCGTGTCGGCAAGGTTCTGAACGACGATCGTGCAGACTGGCGCGAGGCCTGGGAGCTGTTCCCCGGCGATGTGGCTTACGTCTGGCATGGTGCTCTGCATGCCACGACGGTGGCGGACAGCCTGTTGGCCGCGGGATTTGATATCCGGTCTCAGATCATCTGGGCGAAAGAGCGCCTTGTACTCAGCCGCGGTGACTATCACTGGCAGCACGAACCCTGCTGGTATGCGGTGAAGCACAAGGCTAAGGGCCACTGGTCGGGTGACCGAAAACAGACGACGCTCTGGCAGATTCAGACGCAGGGCCAAGATGCTGAGACGATCCACGGTACGCAGAAACCTGTCGAATGCATGCGCCGGCCGATGCTGAACAACTCGAGCATCGGTCAGGTCGTATATGAGCCATTCTCGGGATCGGGCACCACGATCATTGCGGCGGAAACCACGGGCCGGCTGTGCTGTGCCATGGAACTTGGTCCCGCCTACGTCGACGTGGCTGTAAAACGCTGGCAAGCCTTCACAGAAGAAGACGCGACCCTCGAGAATGATGGCCGCACATTCGCTGAAATTGCCCAAGACCGAGGCAACGTTTGAATGATAGTATGAGCAAAGCCCCCCCGGGGGGTAAATCCTTGGGAAGCGTTAAGTAGGGACCGGCGTGGGGAGATATCTTTTGAGAGTCGCGAAATTGGCAAGGGGGTATCCCCTGCATGCCGCAGAAAATATAACTTAAAACCAAATGGATACGTTGCTTGCGTCGGCAATTTCCCGGCAGATCAGTCGACAAACTCAATAGCTGTAATTGCTGGACCCGGGGGCAATAGACGAGAGGACAAAATCTATGAGAGGACGCAAACCCAAACCCACGGCCTTGAAAATAGTACAGGGAAATCCTGGGCGGCGGCCGCTGAACGGGCGAGAGCCAAAACCGCCTGCAGCAATGCCGACGTGTCCGTCGCACCTTTCACCGACAGCTAAAACGGAATGGAAACGCCTTGCCCGTGTGCTCAATCAGATCGGCCTGCTCACTCAGATCGACCGGACGGTACTTGCGGGCTACTGTCAGTCATACGGCCGTTGGGTCGAAGCTGAAAAGAAGCTTCAGGAAACACCAACGCTGCTCAAAACACCGGCTGGCTACATCCAGACATCCCCGTGGCTGACGATTTCAAATAAACAAATGGAGTTGATGGTGAAATATATGGCTGAGCTCGGCCTGACGCCATCCTCGCGGACGCGGCTTGCAGTAAACATTCCTTCAGAAGAAGAATTAGAAAGAAAAAAGATTGAGGATACTTACTTCAGCTGATCTGAACATAGCTGACCGATTTTACATCGAGCCTTGAGCCAAATTGCTGACAAGATTTCATGTTTTGTCAGGAAGTCATGAATGCATCGGCATCACAATACACTTAATCTGTTGCGATCTTATTGAACACCTTTTTGCAGGCGAACGATTGGTGGTTGCGGACCTCACAATAGTCGGCAATCACAAAAGCCATTTTTCCAGTTAACGATTACTCTTAAAGTGAATCCCATTTTTCAGGAACGGTTAAGTATGAACGAGTACAGCCATTTTTCAGTTGCAGTAGAAGATGTCGTGTCACCTGAAACTGTGGTCCAAAATACTGACTGGCGGCTACTTCGTCGCCTGGCTCTCCCCCGTCGTCTGAACAATCCGGGCGGTGGCACCGTCAAGCATGCTCTGGTTCTTGACGTCGAAACCACCGGTCTCTCGCATGATATCGATGAAGTTATTCAGCTCGCCATGCTGCCTTTCACTTATGAGCTCGACACGGGACGCATTCTCGAGATCGACCATGGTCGAGCCTTTGAGGGTCTGCGTGAGCCGCGTGTTCCAATCTCAGATGAAGCTGGTCTTGTGACGGGGCTCACCAAGGAAATGGTGGCAGGAAAAACAATTGATCCAGAAATGGTGGATATGTTGGTCGCCGATGCGGATCTCATCATCGCTCACAATGCCAGTTTTGACAGAGGAATGGTCGAGAAACACTGGTCGTGCTTTGGTGAAAAGCCCTGGGGTTGCACGCTCTCAAGTGTTGACTGGCTGCGGGAAGGATTTTCCGCAGGCAAGCTTGACTACCTCGGTATGCAGTTTGGCTGGTTTTATGATGCTCACCGGGCGCTCGCCGATTGTGAAGCCTGCCTTGCATTGCTTGCGCAGGAGTTACCTCAATCC
Organism: Roseobacter ponti; assembly: GCF_012932215.1. GTDB lineage: Bacteria > Pseudomonadota > Alphaproteobacteria > Rhodobacterales > Rhodobacteraceae > Roseobacter > Roseobacter ponti. Next base: position 1,660,782 of record NZ_CP048788.1, read on the forward strand.
GGACACCGGATCATGTCAGCCGTTCGGGACGCTGCAATGAAAGAAGAGTATCTCATTCGAGCCGTCGATGCCCCCTATGATGAACGTCTGAAACTGAAGGAGCGCGGCTATCGCTGGCGGCCGGCAGAACTCCCGCTCGGTAAGGTCTGGTGGACTATCACCTCCAATCCCACAGCGGAGATCGACTGGCTTCGGGCTGAGATCTACGGCGGGGACGCAAATGTGCCGACGCACAAGGTCACCGCGCTAAACCGCTTCTCGGAGCGCCTCTGGGAGGCGCAGCCATGAGAAAGCATGTTGACCAGATCGTCCTGAGCGCATCCGACCTCGTCGGCTATCTGAACTGTGGCCACTTGACGGAACTGGATTTGCAGGTTGCCGAAGGGGCACTTGCGAAGCCAAAGCACTGGGACCCGCTTCTCGAGATCTTGCGTGAGCGGGGTGACCAGCATGAAAAGGCCTTCATCGCTCACCTTGAGGCTCAGGGCCTGATATCTGTCCGGATCTACGGGGTCGACATCACGCCGGCGGCCGTCGCCGAGACCCGGGCCGCGATGGAGGCTGGCGCTCAGATCATCGTCCAGGCGGCGCTTGCACATGACAAGTGGGTCGGGCGGGCCGACATCCTGCGGCGGGTCGAGAAACCTAGCAATCTCGGATCTCGGTCCTACGAGATCATCGACACGAAACTTGCCCGCGAAACCAAGGCTGGTTCTGTTCTTCAGCTTTGCCTTTACGCCGACCTCTTGGAACAGGTGCAGGGGATCGCGCCTGAATATGTGTACGTCGTAGCGCCCTGGTCCGACTTCGAACCGCAAGCGTTTCGATATGCGGACTACGCCGCGTATTTCCGGAAGGCCAAGGCCGCCGCGGAAGCGGCGACTTCCGAAGGAGCGCCGGGCGGTCAGTATCCTGAGCCGAAGGAGCATTGCGACATCTGCAGGTGGCGGAATCAGTGCGACGCACGCCGCCGTGCAGATGACCATCTCTGCCTGGTCGCCGGGATCAGCAAGAACCAGACTGCCGAGCTTCAGGAAAACGGGATCACGACCGCGGCAGAGCTTGCCGCGATGCCCACACCGATGCCCTGGAAGCCTAAGAAGGGGTCACCGCTATCCTACGAGAAGGCACGTGAGCAGGCCCGCATTCAGATGGAGTCTCGTGAAGCCGGAGAGGTCAGGTACGAGCTCCTGCCGATCGTCGAAGATATCGGCCTGTGCCTGCTGCCTGAACCGTCTGACGGAGACATCTTCTTCGACATCGAAAGCGATGCGTTTGTTGGTGAGCACGGCCTCGAGTATCTCTTCGGCTACATCTATCGCGATGAAAACGGCGCCTGGACCTGCACGGCAGACTGGGCGTTCGAACGAAAGGGCGAAAAGGCCATCTTTGAGCGCTTTGTGGACTTCGTGAACGAGCGCAGAGAACAGTATCCGGATCTGCACATCTACCATTACGCACCTTACGAACCCGGGGCGCTGAAACGGTTGATGGGCCGGTACGCGACTCGCGAAGGCGAGATTGATGATTTCCTGCGCAGCAATCTGTTGGTCGATCTCTACAGCGTCGTGCGCAATGGTGTGCGCGCTGGCGTCGAAAGCTACTCGATCAAGAAGTTGGAGCCGATCTATGGCTTTGAGCGGGACACCAGTCTGCCAGATGCCAACGTCGCGCTTGCGCGTCTGCAAGCCGGACTCGAGCTAGGCGATATCGATGCCATCGACGGCGAGGTGCGCGCGACCGTTCAGTCCTACAACTACGATGACTGCGCCTCGACCATTGCTCTGCGCGACTGGCTTGAAGATCGCCGGCAGGAGCTTGTCGATGCCGGAACCGAAGTTCCGCGTCCATTGCCGTCCGACCAGGAGCCAAGCGAGGCGCTGACGGAACGCCAGGAAGCAGTGCAGGCTCTGATCGAGCGCCTCACAGCCGACGTGCCTGCGGATATCGAAGAGCGGAGCGAAGAGCAGCACGCGCACTGGATCCTCGCGAATATCCTTGACTGGCATCGTCGCGAGGACAAGGCCGCCTGGTGGGAATACTTCCGTCTCTCCGCGCTGACGCCAGAAGAACTCGTCGATGAGCGCACTGCGCTGTCTCAGCTGGTGTTTGTCGGGGACGTATCGCCACAAGGCGCAAGGACACCGGTTCACCGGTATGCGTTCCCACAGCAGGACACGGATATCCGCGGTGACGAAGAACTGCGGATGAATAGCGGCGACAAGATCGGCAGCGTTGTCGCGGTTTCTGCGGATGACCGGACGGTCGACATCAAGAAGATGGGGAAGACGGCTGACATCCATCCCGAGGGCGTTTTCGCGCATCAGATGTTTAATACGAAGGAACAAGCCAACAGCCTGATGCGGCTGGGGGAGTATGTCGCCGATCACGGCATCGAAGGGGATGGGCCTTATCAGAGCGCACGGGCACTCTTGCTGCGCCTTAAGCCAGAGCTTGGCAATGGACCGATCCGGCAGCCGGATGAAACGACCCTGCAGGCTGCGCTTCGTGTCGCTCGCGAGCTTGGTGAAGGCGTATTCCCGATCCAGGGCCCTCCGGGAACGGGAAAGTCGTACACCGGCGCCCGCATGATCTGTGAACTCGTCAAGCGTGGAAAGAAGGTCGGGATCACGGCCAACAGTCACAAGGTGATCCGCAACCTGCTGGACAAGGTCGTCGAAGCCGCCCCCGAGATGAAGGTCGATCTGTGCTGTGTTCAGAAACCGAAGTTCGGGGAGACGGAACCCGATCAGGAAAGGCTGAAGTTCGTGACCGGCAATGCCGGTGTTTATGCCGCGTTGGGCTCAGGATCAGCGCAGGTTGCCGGTGCGACGCACTTCCTTTGGTCACGCGCTGACGCACATGAAGTGCTCGATGTGCTCGTGATCGATGAAGCCGCGCAAATGTCGCTGGCGAACGTCCTTGCGGTTGCCCAGAGCGCGAAGGCCCTGATACTGCTTGGGGATCCGCAACAGCTGGACCAACCCACGCAGGGCACGCATCCGGACGGCACAGGCGTATCCGCGCTCGAGCATGTTCTTGGCGGCGCCCATACAATCGCCGAAGATAGGGGCCTATTCCTGGAGGAAACCTGGCGCCTGCATCCTGATATCTGTCAGTTCAATTCTGAGCTTTTCTATGACGACAAGCTGCATTCAGTAGAAGGATGCGAGCTGCAGGAAATCCGCTGCGCCGGGTCCCTGAGCGGCACAGGTCTTCGGTACGTGCCGGTCGAGCATTCGGGCAATCAAAGCTCTTCGATTGAGGAGGCCGAGGCTGTTGCCGGACTTGTTAAAGAAGTATTGTCCGGTCAGCCGACATGGACTGATCGAGAAGGTCAGGAGAGGCCCCTGACGCTCGAAGACATTCTGATCATCGCGCCTTACAACGCGCAGGTATTTGAGATTCAGCAGCGGTTGCCGGGCGCCCGTGTCGGGACCGTAGATAAGTTCCAGGGCCAGGAGGCACCCATAGCGATCTACTCGATGGCGACATCGAGCCATGCTGACGCACCGCGGGGCATGGATTTCCTATACAGTTCAAACCGGTTCAACGTAGCGATCTCGCGGGCGAAATGCGTCGTCGTACTTTTTGCGTCGGCAAAAGTATTCGAAGCGGAATGCCGGACGCCGCGGCAAATGCAGCTCGCGAATGCATTTTGCAGATATTTAGAGTTTGCTGATACGATCGCAGACCGAGGACGTTCAAATGAATGCGGTGCCAAAGGGAACAAATGAAAAACGCTGGCCTGCTTGGGGAGCCTGATCTGACTGGTCCGATGTGATTGTTAGTGCATCACTGGCCTCTGGTCCATCGAGATGCTGGTTAATCTCTGGGCGTCAAGGATACATGACACATCTTCGATGAAAATTACATTGCTGGTGAATTTCCAAGGTTGATGCAGTGTCGAGGAACAGGATTATCGGGTGATAGGTAGCCATGACGTTTTCTGAACTACCGCCGCAGGAGGCAGATGAACAGAACGGGCTCACCCCGTCAAAGCTGTCCAGCAAACGGCGTTACATTGTCTGGTCCGTGCTCTACAGCCTTCTGCATGTTTACGTGCTTTTGATTGTCAAAATAAGCGCGCCGGAAGCAAATCCTGAGCTTTACAAAGTGGCAACGGTGGTTTTGTTCGCAGGGCCCTCATTTTACTTTCTCGACATTTATTTTCGTCAGATCTGGTTTCCGTTCCGTCGGGCAGTGGCTGCCCGAAAAATCAGTGCTTCAGAAAGTGTTTTCTGCAACGTCTATAACTGGAAGGAATACTTCTTCAAGATGTTTGGCTTTGGCGTCGCCCTGGGGTTGTTGACCAGCATGTATGTATTCGGAGTGGAGAAATACAGCGATACGCGTGGATGGTTTGCTGCAGTCCTGCTTTCTTACATCACTGTGCCGGCCAATTTTGCTTGGTTTTACAAGCATTTTTTCGTTGACCCGACAGAATAGCTTTTAGGAGAATTTAATGAATGACCGCACAGCGCATTGGGATATCGGCCGCCGGCACCTGAAGCCATCATCTCGATGGACCAGAGGCCAGTGATGCACTAACAATCACATCGGACCAGTCAGATCAGGCTCCCCATGACGTTTTCCTGCGCAGTGCGGAAGCTTTGAACTGATCAGTCCAAGCTCGCACAACACGTGAGTTCCAAGTTGCTGCACTGCCTTTATGCTCATCATCTTCAAGGCGGTGATATGTCAAAACTTCTGTCCAAGCGAGATGTAGAAAAAGTCATCCCCTCGGTCATTTCGGGCGTAGTCGAACCGATAGTCCAGCCCGAAACGCTTTGACAGGCGGAAGCGCAGGCCCAGCCCTGCGGATATGCCCCCCTCGTCAAAACTCAGGGATCCAAGGTTGTCTCCGCCCGCTCCCATGGCTGTGAAGGCTGCGTAGCCAAAGCGTTGATTGAACGTGCCGCGATATTCGGCCTGCAATGAGGCGGATGCGTCGCTGATGAAACCGGTGCTTGGAAATCCACGCAGCCCGCTGGCCAGGCCGACACCGCAGGAATCGAAAAACGGTGCTCCGTCGGAGGACGTGCATGCTTGCGCCTGAAAGGCGAGAACGCTTTGGTCGCCTAGCTCATGATACGTGGAGGCGGCAGCCTTTATTTTTGTATACGTCTCATCTGCAACGCCGATCAGGCCACCGAAGATCGAGTCGATTTCTTCCGCGTAGGTCGCCTTCAGTGACGCGAGCATGCCAGACGTCGGATAGAAGGTGTCGTCGCGCGTGTCCCAGACGACATCAAATGTTATCTGGCCGAGTTCCAATTCTCCCTGTGGCCTCAGAAATTCGGGCAATTCCTGAAAGACCGGGAAATCCAGCGCCAGCGACGAGTCGAGATAGGTGAGCATCGCGCCGATCTTGAGATTTTGCGCAACGCCCCGATCCACGCGCAGGGCATAGAGTTCACCGTCCTGCCGGATCGGCAGTTCGAATCCTTCTAGGTCAAGATCGTAGAAAACCTCCGCACTGCCGCCGAAAGCGAACACCGTCCAGAGACCCTGGCCAAAGTTCAGCGAGGCGCCCGCCGCTTCGCCTGTGCTTCCGTTTCCGGATTCCAAACGGCCATAGCCAATTCCGGAGGGCTTTGAGCCCGGAAGGGTAAACAGGTAGCCCGCGCCGAGCAGAAGACCGCTATCTAACGTCGGGTTGGAGAAGGGCACCGGTGCCAGAATGAACGAACCGCGCCTGAACCCGAAATCGCTATCTGCCACTTCCGCGGAGTCGACCAATCGGTCCAAAGTTGCAGCAGCCTGCGCCTGCGCTGCGCAAGGGGCGGAAACAGAGAGGAAAAGAGCGCCAAGTGCCGCCGAGCCACGCCGCGGGCCAAAAGCCTTCAAGCGGTCAGATGAAATCATGTCTTCGTTTCCTCTTGTTCAACTGTGACACGCGGCGCGGACAGCGGTTCTTCCACCGTGTCGACTTCGACATCAGGCCCGTCATCATCCGGTGAGCCGCCCGGTGGGTATCGCAAGGTGTCCTCGAAAGACTTGCGCATCTCTGCCGAAAAATTCGGGAACGGCAGATTGCGCGATCTGCGCCAGCCTTTCACCGAACTCGACGCGGCCTCACGTTTCTGCGCATCGAGCCCCGCGTCTTTCGACAGATAAAGCGTGGAGGACGGGAAGGCGAAAGACGTTCCCGCATTTTCGACGATCTGCTTGATGCGCAGAAGCACGTCTTCACGGATGGCAAAGTAATCATTCCATTCGCGCGTTTTCGCGTAGATGCGCACGGCGATGTCCAGCGACGACGGTCCGAAATCCGAGAGCCTGATCCGGATGCTGTTGTTGTCGATGCGCGGATGGGCGTGAGCCATCCTCCGGATGCTTGCCAGCACGTAGCGCAGCTGGTCGGTATCGGTCTCGTAGCGCAGACTGACCGTCAGATCGATCATCATCTGGTCACACTGTGCCCAGTTGATAAGCTCCATATTCGAAAAGCTCGAGTTCGGCACCTTGATCAGCGTCCGGTCGAGCGCGCGCACCTGCGTGGAGCGCACGCCGATCCGTTCCACGGTGCCCATATGCGGACCGAATTGGCAAAAGTCTCCGACGCGGATCGGCCTGTCGAGATAGAGAACCAATCCCCCGATCAGGTTTTCCAGCGTCGGGCGAATGGCCAGCGCTGCCGCGATCCCGCCGATGCCCAGACCGGCCAGAACGCTGAGCAGAGGAAACCCAAGCGTCTGAGCGCCGTAGGCAAGGATCCAGACAACACCGACAAAGGCGATGACGCGGGAAAGCAGCTGAACAAGGCTACCTTCGAGGGAAAGCGATCGCGCACTCGAAAGCGCCTCGATCGCCGCGATCGAGCCAAACCAGAACAGGGTTGCCAGCGCTAGGACCCAGACCGCTTCCAGAAGCAGATAGAGAACGCCTGCAAACACGCCGGATACATGCAATTGAAAATGCAGGAAGTAGCCGACGACGAGCAGGCCCGACACGGCGATCAGAGTTTTGGAAAGGCGTGCCGTGATTTTGGAAATGCGTTCTCTATCCCGCCATGTCTGCAGTTGGACTTGTGCTTGCTGGACCGCTAGAAAGGCCAACCCGCCGGACAGCACCGAAAGCAGGATTTTCCAGATGGGCGTCCCGAGCAAAACAGTGTCGAGCGGCGCCGGTATGGCCTCGTTAAAGCCTGCAGGGAACCACGGCCCGGTAAAGCCATAAAAGACGGCCCGCCAATCCTGCGCAGTCTCGTCGTACTCGCTCCCGCGCAATTCGCGGAGAAAGCGCGGAGCTACGTCGATTGTACTTTCCTTGAAAAGATACTCACCTTCCCTCGGACCATTCGTGATCCGAACCAGCGCGATGGGGGTGGCGTCCAACAGGAATTCGTCATCTTCTGACAACAAAGTGCCTGTTTGGTCCGGCACGCTTGTGAGGTCAAAACGCGTCATCCTTTCCCGGATTGCCAGCAACGCGACCAGCGTGTGCACGCCGTAATCCCGTACATAGGCTTGCGGGATCGACGACAGGTCAATGAGCGACACCAGTTCATCGACCAATCGCAGGATCCTCGCGTAGGTCTGCGCGTCCTTGTTCAGTGCGTAGCGGGCGAGGTTTGCGGCAAGCGCATCTGCCAGCACGTCAAAACTTTCCACGGTTTTTCGAGGCGTCGCTGTTTTCACAACAGGCACGGACGCGCCAAAATCCCGTTGAAATCCCAGCGTTCGTTGCTCGAAAACGCCAAAAATGCTGAGAAGAATGACAGCAAAGGCAAGGAGGACGGTCAGCAGCCGCGACATCTTGCTCGCCTCGCGTCCAGTTCCGTCGCGGTCGATGTAATGTAACCGGGCCGCCACGCTCGTGCCCTGAACGGGGCCGCTGCCGCGCTCAGATCTTGCCTGACCGCATGCACGACGTGTGAGCGTCTGGCAGGCGCTACTTTAACCATGCTGACAGGATGGTGGTCTTGCCTTTGGCAGCAGCGTCCAGTTGCGGCGCGACACCGACAATTGGTGTCGACACAGTCGTTGCAAAAAGAAACGCGCCCACAAGCAGCACGCAGGTCGCGCCGCCCAGCCGCGTGATTGCTTCGAACCTCTGGCTTTGTCCCTTGCTTGTCCCGATCCGATCTGCGAGGCGCGCGCGGCTCCAGATCGCCACGACGCCAATCATAGACATTGAAACCGCCATACCGAACGAGATCGCCGCGACCATTGCGACCGCCGGTACGACCAGATCGTTCGCAAGCCCGAAGAGCATGACGATCAGCGCACCTGTGCAGGGAACGATGCCGACCGCCGTGGCCAGCCAGCCGTCCGATCGCGCCGCAGACTTCTGTGCGGCGGCACAAGCCGCGCAGCCAGTGTGCGCGTGTTTGTGACTGTGCGCGTGGGCTTGTCCGGGCGCGCGGTGAGTTTCTCTGAACGACCCGATGGCTTTCCAGAGCATCCACAGACCAATCAGCACGATCAGCGCATAGCTGCCCAGCCGGATAAGCCGGTAGTCGGACGGCGCACTGCCGGTCGTTTGCCGAACGGCGAAGTCCAGTAAAATGACAACGGCAACCGCAGAAAACACATGCACGACGGCAATGCGAACGCCCATTCCGACGCCCCGGCGCAGGCTGCCGCCTTCACCCGCAAAATAGGAAATGACAACCGCCTTGCCGTGCCCGGGCCCCAGCGTGTGCAGCACGCCGTAGAGAAAGGCGACCAGCAGAGCAAAGGCGACGGTGCCAAAAGATTTGCCTTCATCCATCGACATCATGGAGATGGTAAAGAGGTTGCTGATCCAGGCTTGCGTCTGCGCGACCACATTGCCCCCGACAGGGGCTGCTGCTGAGGGCTTGATCTCGCCCGGAACGCCCCAGATCTGAGCGTCGGTCAACCTATATGAGGCTTCGACCATCCTTTGTCCGTCTACGAGGAACAGGTTGCTGACCGTGGGCTTATGCTCCAGCACGCCGCGCAACCGGACCGCGTTAAAGACTTCGTCCACTTCAAGGCCTTCCGGGACATCGATCCGTACCATCTGGTTTGGTGGGGGTGGCGGGGTGTGGATGCAGGCGCCCACCCAAGGCACCAGCAGAAAGCTGTAGACGCGCCCCTTGTCGCCCTGCAGTGGAAGAACGTAGCCGTCAAGTATCACGTCGCGACCAAGAAATTGCCCGGTCACGCCCGTCGCTTCCTCGCGGCGCTTTTCCATAACGACTAGACGCTGGGCAAGAAGCGCATCGGCGTCATGGCCATCGGCATAGAGCAATGCGCGAGCTTCCGTCGCTCGGGCAGCCAGCACGGCATCGTCCGACCGTCGTCCGGCATCGAGGATCGTGCGCAGATGATCCTTTTGCTTGTAGGACATCTCGATGAACGGGTCGTCGTAGGGCGCGGTCGAAGGTGCCAGATCATCCCACACGACGTGGGAAGGCGAATCGGCGCGCGCAGTCGCTGGAGCCATGGCCAGGGCGATCAACAGCACCACGGCGATGCAAGCGCCGATCAGTTCGTTAAGTATTGCTGTAACCGGGAATTTTTCCATGTCACAACCCGTTGTTGTAAATGATGCAGCCCTCAATGATGAGAGCGCGTGCCGCGTCATGATCTTCAAGGATCGTAATGTCTTCCAACGGGTTGCCGTCGATCAGCAGAAGGTCTGCGTGCTCCCCTTCAAAGATTTGTCCAACCACGCCCGGATAGGGGCTGCGATCGCCGGACAGATGCAGCACCTCGCCTGTGTTGGCTGTTGCTTGGGCTAGGATCCCTGCTGGGGTGAACCAGCCGAGGAGGGAAGCGAATTCCTTGTTTTGCGCCACGCAGGTCCCGGGATTGACCACGACATCCGTGCCGAAGACCGTTTTGTTTCCGTATTCCCTGGCGAGCGGAAACATGGTGTCGCGCCCGGCCGCGACCATCCTCTGCTGTTCCAGCCGCACAGCTCCGAGATCGGGTGGGAAGGCCCGGTAGACAAGCAACTGCGGGCTCAGCCACAGGCCGCTGTCGACCATCATAGGCGCGGTTTCTGCATCGATGAGGTCACCTTGCTCGATAGAGCGGACGCTGGCGTCGATTACCGTTCCCCCCTCCGGCGCACCTCGATCCGACCCTATGGCGGCAATCAAGCCGTCCTGCGCCCCCGCGGCGGAGGCCGCGAGGACGAAGGCGGAGGTGATCAGGGTTTTGCGCAGCACGTCGCTCACTCCATGTCGTATTTGTAGATGATGCCGTCCTTCATGATCATACCGAAGTTCGCCTTGGGGTCGCTGATGAGTTGCAGGTCTTCCAGCGGGTTGCCGTTGACGAGGATGAGGTCGGCGTAAGCGCCTTCTTCGACCACCCCGAGCGGACCAAGGGGGTAGGGTGTCACCAGTTGCGACATCTTCAGCAGTTCGGCGTTGTCGCAGGTGGCCATCTTCAGCGTTTCGTAGGGAGTGAACCAGCGTTCCATCTTGGCGAGCACCGCGCCTTGACGTTCCGCAAGGTCCGCGCTGAAGAGCGTGTCCGTGCCGAAGGCAATCTTAAGCCCCAACTCCTTGGCGGTCGTGTAGACGAAATCGGTGCCATCGGTGACGAACTTGTACTTCTCTTTCTGGAAGTCATTGAGTGCGGGCGCATCCTCGTCGTCGAGGAAAGGCTGCATGCTCAGCCAGACGTCCTCGTCCTTGAACATCTGCAGCGTTTCGCGGGTCGCCATGTGGGCGTGCTCGACACTGCGGGCACCGTTTTCGATGGAGTGCCGGACGGCCTCGTCGTTGATCGCGTGCGTGGTCACGTAGGTGCCCCAGGCCTCGGTCGCCTCGACGGCGGCCTGGAATTCCTCGTCGGTGAACTGGATGGTATGGATCGGGTCATAAGAGGACGTGACGCCGCCGCCCGCCATCAGCTTGATGTGCGTGGCCCCCTGCATCAGGTTCTCGCGCGTGCGTTTCAGAACATCCGGCACGCCATCGGTGATGTAAAACATGTTGCCGCGCTCAAACGAATGAAGCTCACCGGCCGGCGTGGGAACCTCGCGGGTCATACGGAAATCCTGGTGCCCTGCCGTGATCGACAGCGCCGGCCCCGAGGCAAAGACGCGCGGCCCGTCTATCAGCCCTTCGTCCGTTGCGCGCGCAATGTCGAACATTGGCCCGGCGGTGTCCCGCACGGTGGTAAAGCCGCGCGCCAGTGCGTTGTTCTGTGCTTTGGCTGCCAGCAGGTTCCAGTAGCCTTCGCCACTCAGCATCAGTTGCGCGATCGTGGCTTCGGCAAAGATCCCGTGCCAGTGATTGTCGATGAGGCCTGGCATGAGCGTGTGGCCTTCCGCGTCGATCTCGAAGGCGCCCTCCGGCGTCTCGATGTCGTCGCCAATCGCTTCGATCAACTGGCCGGAGACCAGCACATCCGCGTCGATGAGCCCTTCATCGCAGCCGTTGAAGATCTGCGCATTGCGGATCACGACGTTGTCGAACATCATCCTGATGTTGGTGGTTTCGATCTCGCCAACAACACCGGCAGGCACGATGGCGTGGTTGGCGTCGTGTGCATAAGCGGCGATCGGTGACGCTGCGAGTGAAGTGCAGAGCAGATAGGTCAGTGTTCGGTTTGTCATTTTTGATGTCCCTTGCGATTTTTTTAAAAGCGGTGGCGGACTGGGTCAGAGCCGTCCGTGATACAGGTCAAGGCGCAGCGCCTTTGCTTCGTCTCAGAAATTCAGCACCTTGTAGCCCACCTGCAGCGACCAGTCGGCGGGCGCGTCGCCGCCGAATTGGACGCCGGGCTTGACGAAAACTTGGCTGTCGCCTCCGAAGGCACGACCAGTCAGCATCCCGAAGGTGATCTGCAGGCTGCCGAAGGTGGCGTCTGCCTCCCAGTCATGGATAATGGCTGGATCAAAGGTCATGTAAAACTTGGGGTTCGCGAGTTTCGGCACGTAGTAGAAATCGAATGTCGAGACGTTGACATCGACGCCCTGGCTGTTGCCGCCCTCGAGGCCAAAGGTCTGCACCCAGGCGGGCGCAAAGATTGCCCCGTTGTTGAGAAACCACGCGTAGAAAATTGACGTTTCGCCCACGAATTGGCCGTATCCCGCCGTTTCCCGATCCGCTGTGTCGAGGAACAACTCGAAAGTGAATGCCGAGCCATTGCGTTCGGTCAGATAAAAAACGTCGATGTAGGTGACGCTTATGTCTCCGAGGACAAATTCCTCGCCCACGTCGGGGTCAGTTCCTGCAATCCCCGCCGCACCGCCGATGTCGGGATTCGAGTTGAACGGGCTGTCGGAGCCGGGGACGGTGAGCCGGAAGGCTCGTTTGCCCCCCGCGCCGAACGGCTGCGTGTAGAAGGCCTCGAATAGACCCGTGTTCAGGTCTGAATTGATCTCATTGTATTGGTACTGAATGCCGAACTGCGTCGTCAGCAGCGTCGGGTTGGTACCGTTGTTGATCTCTCCGGGATCCTGCTGTGCTGTCGCCGGCATCGTGCCTGCGACGGTCAGACCGACCGCAAGAGCACACGGCAGCGTTTGGGCCAATCTCTTGCTCGCCTGTGGTGCGGAATTACCCGTCGGGTGTTTAAAGTCGTTCACCTTGGTCTTCTCCATCCAATGCAGCCTCGCCCTGTGCGGGTTCGCGCCCTTCGCCTGGCGTCAGGCATTTCCAAAAATCGGTTCGCAGCTCGTTCAAAATCTCTTCGTACTCGGCGGCGCGCTCTGGCATGTCCAGCCAGTGATCCCGCGCGGTTTCCGCCATCTCCATCTCTTCGCAGATGGATCGGAACTCGGCGTCAGCCTCGTGTAGCCGCCTGATGCTAGGTTCGAGGTTCGGAAACCGCCGATATAGTCTGTGCAGATATTTCTTGACCATGCTCCCCCCGGAGCCACTTCTACTCACGACGCTAGCCTCAAAGGATCGGGGGATGGCACGTTAAAACATGTTGCAACGTGGAGTCGCAGCGCGCCAAAGTGCGGTGACACCTGTTAAATTTCTCATTAACCTTTGTGTCGATTGATCCTAGTAAAACGTATCGGGGCATTGATGCCGCGCCGGAACAAACCGAACCCGGAACTGATTGACCCGAGCGAGGTGCGCAACCAGCTCGAGAGAATCCTTGCGTTCTCGGGCCTCCAATCGAATTTGCGCCGGCGCGACATGCTGGCTTTCATTGTCGAAGAGGCACTTGCCGGCCGGTCTTCGCAGATTAAGGCGACATCTATCGCCATGGAAGTTTTCCAACGGGGTCCGGACTTTGACCAACAGTCCGATCCTGTCGTGCGACTGGAAGCGCGCAAGCTCCGCCGGGATCTGGACAACTACTATGCCGGCGAAGGCAGGGAAGACCCGATCAGGATCGCCATTCCCAAGGGCGGCTACGTTCCCGAGTTTGCTTGGCTGGCGCGGCGCGACGCAGAACGCGCCACGCCCGAAGATGCCACGCCCGCATCTGTTGATGGCGGCAAAGCGGAGGGGCGACCAGCCGTCGCGCGCGCAACCTCCGAGTGGAGCATTCGCAGACCGGCATTCGCGGCCGCGGCAGGCATCACCGTCATGATCTGTTTCGCCCTCGTATTGTTCTGGTCGATTGGCTCAAACGGGCAGAACGCGGGTGAGGCCATGCCCTCCCGCGGCGTCACGATCCTGATCGAAGCATTTGACGCGCGGGATGCGGACGATCAGACCGTGCTCATTGCCCAGGGCCTCTCTCATGAGGTCGCGGCCGCCTTGCTCCGCTTTCCGGACCTCCGCGTCCACCTGATGCCAGCGCAGAAAGCACAGGAGGCGGAGGCCGGGTCGGAATCGCACCAGTCATTGCAGGGCGCGTTCACCGTAACCGGTGCTGTCTGGCGGGAGGCGGGCGACGTGTTTGTCCGCGCCGAATTGTCACGACGGGCGGACCAGCAGATCCTCTGGAGCGATCGGTATGCTGAAGGTGTGCAGGGGCGCACCCTGACCGAAATTCAGGACGAAATCTCTTCTCGCATCGCCTCAGTTACCGGTCAGCAATACGGACATGCCATGAAGGACGTCCGCACGGATTTGGAAGATGACAGCGCGGCCCCGAGCCTTCGTGGATTTGCCTGCGTGGCGAGCGCGCAAATCTACCGGCGCACGTATAGCGCGTTGGAGTATCCAGCGGCACGTGAGTGTCTTGAAGAAACAGTTCGCACCGAGCCCGATTACGCGCGTGCATGGGCTATGCTCACCTACCTGCGCAACGACGCAGCCCGGTTCGGTCACGACACCGAGCGCACGCGAGAAGAAGCATTCGATCTGGCCCGGAGTGCTGGCCTGCGGGCGCTGAACCTCGATCCACATGATACCGACGCGTTGCAGGCGATGTCGCACGTGGAGCAATATACCGGCGATCTGGAGCAATCGATCGAATACGCGCGCAGGGCCGTGGATGTGAACCCGAACGATCCCGCGGCGCTTGCCAACCTGGGCATCCGCTACCACATCGCCGGCCGCTACGATTTGGCGGTCCCGCTCATGCAACAGGCCATCGACATGTCCGTGGCGCCACCGCCCTTCTATTTCCATGTGCTGGCCGCGGACCACCTGATCAAGCAGGAATGGGAGGATATGCTGAGCGCGGCCCAAAGGGCATCGCTTGACGGTTGGTCCTTCGGTCAGGCCATGCTTGCCATTGCCAACAACGAGCTTTCCAATGGGCGCGCGGCCGCAGCCGCCCTTACGCGGCTGGCCGAATTGGACCCGCTTTTGTCCGAATCCCCCAGAGCATGGCTCGAAAGTCACCAGGCGAGTCCGGCCCTCCTTGAGGCGGTCGTCGCCGGTCTGGCGAGGGCAAATGCAGCACCCAAAAACGGATTGCCGTAACCCTGAGGGTATAAATGCGCCTGTAATCTCGGGAGAGCATTGCAGCCAAATCGGCCCTTTCTAGCGGGACCAACGCGGATGGGAGGGTCAAGCCCGCCTTTCGAAAATGCTGCACTATCTGCGAACGGCCGGTCTGTTGAAGCTGGGTTGCAGCACGTTATGATACGCCAGAAGTCCGCAATGGGCCGACAGCGCCAGTCCGACTGACCGGCACGAAGGACCTGAAAGTCCGCAGTGCAGACGGTCGTGTATGCGGCCGACTGGTAGGAGTATTTCGGCCACCAGCCGGGTGACGGCAGCGGTGACGTGTTCTTTCACCGCGATCCGCTATGGACCGATCCGGAGATCGATTTCGTCGGGATCGACAATTACATGCCGCTGTCGGACTGGCGCGACGGGTTCGAGCATCTCGACGCGGCCGAGGGCTGGCCCGCGATCTACAACCGCGACTACCTGCAGGGGAATATCCAAGGCGGCGAAGGTTTCGACTGGTTCTATGCCCGCGCGGCCGATCGCACCGGGCAGGTGCGGACCCCGATCACCGACGGTGCGGCCAGCAAGCCTTGGGTCTTTCGCTACACGGATCTCCGCGCTTGGTGGTCGAACCCGCACTACGACCGCCCGGGCGGTGTGGATGTCGGAACGCAGACGGCATGGCGTCCTCTGATGTCCACGCGCAGCCGTCCATATTCTGTCGAACAAATCTTCGCACAATTGAACGATTGAGTTTCCCGGATTGGCTTGTTGGCGGTGTACCTCAAGTTCGCGAGTCCTCAGGCTTGTCATCCCCCGTTTCGTGATGCCGAATGATCGTGAAGGGCAGCGGGTCGATCATCAATATCTCTTCTCGTTCCGGCCTTGTGGGGATCCCGGCGGCGGCTGCCTATGCGTCGTCCAAGGCTTCTGCCTGCGGTTGCTGCTTCAGCGGACCACGTCCTGAAGCACGGCTGCCTGCGCTTGGGTCATCGACAGCAGCCCGAAGAGTAGAAGAGCCGCGGACGCCCCGCAGGCCAGCGTCCGAACGGTGTTCCAGAAGGTCCAGCGCGGCAGATAGGTGCCTGTCCAATAGGCGCGGGTCGCGTCCTCGGACAGGTTCATGCCCGCCAAAGCCTCGTTCATCGGCACATTGACGAAGACGGTCACGCCGAAGCAGCCGATCAGGTAGAGGAGGCCCGCAAGCAGGATCAGTCCGCCGGAGGGATGAGCGAGGTTGGTCGCTCCATACCCGACGATGACCAGCGACACGGCCGCCATCCCCAGGAACAGGGCCATGAAAACCCAGCGGAAGACTTCGCGATTGATGACCTGCATGGCTTCGACTCCGCCCGCCCCGCCGGTGAGCGCAAGCGACCTCATGATGAAGTCGGAGAAGGCGAGGAAGACCCCCGCAACCAGCGCATAGGCCAGAATCGAGAGCTGGAGCAGAATGAAGAAGGTGGTGGACATTGCGTTTCCTTTCGAGTGTAGGAGGGTTGCGGCGGAAACATGGCGCGCGCGCCGCGTCGGGGTGTGGTCAGCGCGTGGCGAAGCCGGTGAGTGCAGGATCGGCGCCCCTCCGAAACGCGAAGAGGCAGAACCCGGCGATCACGAGTTCAAGGACAAGCGCACCTAGGATGCCTCCCGACGGCATGCCGTCGATTGCAAGGCCCACCACGCGCCCCGAAGGGAAGGCGACGAAGACGGTCAGCGCGGCCACCACGGCGGCCTGTCGCAGCGCCGGGCGGACGATGCCGGCCAGCATCACGGCCCCGAAGGCGGCCAGCCCGGCGCCCGGTGCGCGCAACTCGCTCAGCAGGCTGGGATCGGGCCCAAGCGTGATCCCGTAGCTTGCGTAGAACGCGAAAGGTGCGGCGAGGATAAAGGCACCGATACCGAGCGAGGTGATGCCGGCGAGGCTGAGGGCGAATTTCTGAACAGGTTTCATTGGATTTGCTCCGATTTGGGATGGAGGTGAGGGTCAGGCCGCGGCGGGCCAGGTGCCCTCCCGGGCGGCCTCCGTGGCGAACTCGGCGAAGTCGCGCGGCGGACGGCCGAGGGCCTGCATGACACCATCGCTCGTGTGGGCGTTGCGACCGTCCAGCGTCTCGCGCGCGATCGCGGTGAAGACGTTCGCCACGAAATCGCCACCCGCTGCCGCGACATTCGCATGGAAGTCGTCGTAGCTGATGGGGATATGCTGGATCGGGCGACCTACGGCCTGGCCCAGCACCTCGGCCATCTCGGCGAAGGTCATCAGGCGCGGGCCGGTCACTTCGTAGAGCCTGCCTCGGTGGCCCGCTTCGGATAGTGCCGCGACCGCCACGTCGGCGATATCCTCGATGTCGATGATCGGTTCCGCGATGTCGCCGCCGGGCATCGGCAGCACGCCGGCCAGGATCGGTTCGCGCAGGTAGCCTTCGGAAAAGTTCTGCGCGAACCAGGCGGCTCGGACGAGCGTGAAGTCGATCCCGGAGTTGCGCACGACCTCTTCACCCAGCCGTGCATGGTGCTCGCCCCTTCCCGACAGAAGGACGATGTGCTCAACGCCCGCGTCTTTCGCGGTCTCGACGAGGGACTCGAGCTTTTCGACGGCGCCGGGGAAAGCGAGATCGGGGAAGTAGGTGACGTAGGCTGCCCGGACACCGCTAAGGGCTGGGGCCCAGGTCTCCGGCGATTCCCAGTCAAAGGGAATGGCGGAACTGCGCGAGCCACGGCGGACAGGCAGGCCCTTCGCCTCCAGCTTTGCGGCGACGCGGGCCCCGGTCTTGCCGGTGGCGCCGATGACGAGATTAGGGTTCGGTTGCATGGGTCTCTCCCTTGGTTCGAGTTGACGACCAAGGGATAGGCGACCCGCGCAGGTGCAGTATTGACCGGGATTGCCAGTCTTTTGACCGACGCTGCCAGAGCGGATCAGCGACCTCCACTGTCCTTGCGGTAGCTCGCCGGCGTCATGCCCACCCAGCGCTTGAACGCGCGAGTGAAGGAGCTCTGCTCAGCAAACCCGGTCAGGAACGCGATCTCCGCGAGGGAATGACCCTTGTCGCGCAGGAGCCCCTCCGCCAATTCGCGCCGGGTCTCCTCGGTCAGGGTCTGGAAGCTCATCCCTTGTTCGGAGAGCCTTCGGTGGAACGACCGCGCGCTGAGCCCGAGACCCCGCGCGATGTCGGCCATTTTCGGCGCGCCCTCGCTGAGCGCCTGTGCGATGGCATCCTTTGTCTCGGCAACCAGCGGGGCCTCGTCGGCGATCTCCGAAAGTTCCTTGTCGAGATGCGAGACGAGGTGCCGCGAAATCCCCGCGTCCCCGAGGATGTTCGGCTGCGCCAGCGTCTCCCGCGAAAAGAGGATCGCGTCGAGATCAGTCGCGAACCGGACGGGGCAACCGAACCAGGCCTCGTGCGCGGTTACCGAGTTCGGGGCAGGATGGCGAACCAGAACTTCCGGCGGCCTGACGGGCACCGGGCTGACCTGCCGGGCGATCGAGACGGCGCTCGCCAGCGTCGCCTCGTTCGACAGACGCATGCCTAGACGCCGTTCGCCGGGGCGGTGGAGGATGAAGAGCGTCCCGCGTGGATCCTCGCGCAGTTCGTACTCCATCACGCTGGTCCAGAGACGCGCATACCGCTCGACCCGCGCGTAGGACGCGCCGAGCGTGGTCGCCGCCTTGAAGGCCAGTCCCAGCGCGCCATACTCGTCGAGCCGCATCGAGGCTCCGGTGCGCACGGGCAGATCAGTGACATCGACTTCGGCTGCGATCCGCTCCAGCAGGTCATAATAGGTGACTGCCGGGATCATTGCCTTGGGATCCCATGGGCCGTCGGGATCGAGGTTGATGGAGGTCAGAAGCGCACGTGCATCGACGTCCGCCCCTGCCGCGGCCACCATCTTGCGCGCGAACAGAGACGTGACATAGCCCATGTCGCGTAGACTACCGCGCGATATGCTGGTCACCAAGACCATTGATTGCCCCTCCGAAGTCGCGACGACCGCAGCCAGCGCCCGGGGGCTAACGTAAGGATAGCAAAGGTTCGGCCATCATCTGAACGTCGAGGATTCGCAAGAGGTCCGCCATCCACTCGGATTGTAGGCCCTCTACTCTAGGAGCGGCCGATTTTGTTCATGACATTCGGCAATTCGAGGCGCAGAAAGGCGGCAATGGCGTCGACCTGAGGCGGGTTGCCCCACCGTTCGTGCGCCAGAAGGCTGATCTCCGGCAGCCCGGCGGTCCAGTCCGGCAGGAGGCGGCTCAGCCGCCCTGCCGCGACATCCTCGGCGCAGACATAGGCCGGCAGAGCCACCACGCCGAGCCCCGCCGCCGCTGCTTCCTTCAAGGAGACCATGTCATCACAGCGCATCCGTATTGCGTATGGAACCGAGGCGGTGCTTCTGCCGAGGCCTTCTAACGACCAGGCGCTGCTCCCGGGGCGCCATCCAAGCGCAAGACCGGGCTGGCTATCGAAGTCGGTCGGTGACGCCGAATTCCCGAGATGTTGCGCAAGGCCGGGTGGGCCAAACAGGTGCCACGGGACTTCGGTGATGCGCCGCTGGATCAGCCCGGAGTCGGGAAGCAGCTTTTCATGGCCCCGTATGGCCAGATCAATGCCGTCAGTAATCAGGTCTGCATAGTCGTTGGAGGCCTGGAGGCGCAGGACGACGCGCAGGTTGGGGAACCGAGGGTTGATCTTCATTCAGTTACCGATCAATAAAATATAGATAGAGAAGGTTGGATGTGAGGCCCATTCCCTCCGCCACATTCCTGATATCACAGTATTTCCATAAGCACCGTAAATGAACATGCATTTCGTCGTGACGCGGTTGGATCGCTTGTGCGGCGACCTGTTGAATTTCAATGGAACATACCTGTTCAGTTTTGTTGGGCAGGCCATTGCATTCGGAACAGCAGTTCGGGGTAAGTGGCATAAGCGGTTGCTGTTGCTCCCGGCGAACGGCGCGGAGGGTTTCGTATGTGAGGGGGGCTGTGCCCTGCCGTCAACCGACCGCTTCAGTCTGCGTTTGCCCGCTGCAACGCTTCTGCGAGACGGCGATGGCGGTCTTTGGATTTGTAAGGTGTCGCATTGAGAAAGCCTTCGACCGAGAAATCAGGCTGATGTACTCTGACCGCTGCCAGTGCAGATCCCGCGCAATCCGGCTCGCCCAGATCGGTGCAGACAGCAGCGAGCATCGCATAGGCCGCAGTAAACCCGGGCGACTTCTCTACGGTTGTTTCCAGCAGAGGCTTTGCGCTGCCGGGATCGCCAAGCTGAAAATGAATATGCCCTTCAATCCAGTCAAAGCGCGCCGGATAATGCGGATGCAGTCGTTTTGCGTGCTCAATCGCCTCCAGCGCTTCATGCAGGTCACCGCCATACAAAGCGGCTTCAGCCAGAACGGCGTAGCCATCGGCGAAGTTACGGTTCAGCCGGATCGAATGCCGTGCCGCGGCGAGGGCTTTGTCGTGTTCCCGAATGGCCAGGTTCAGAATTGCCAGCGCAAAATATGCGTTTGGTATAT
The DNA here is from genome assembly GCF_012932215.1 of Roseobacter ponti. Classification (GTDB taxonomy): domain Bacteria; phylum Pseudomonadota; class Alphaproteobacteria; order Rhodobacterales; family Rhodobacteraceae; genus Roseobacter; species Roseobacter ponti. Next base: position 1,681,039 of record NZ_CP048788.1, read on the forward strand.
CCGGATCGAGTTGTATTGCCGTGATCGCCGACCTGAGGCCCGCCTGCACGGCGTTTTGTCGGGAGGCGGCACCATAACCGGACATCACATCCCGCCCGTAAGCCACTGCGACAGAGGCATGCGCACGGGCATAATCGGGCTCAAGTTCGAGCGCTTTCATAAAATATTCCCGCGCCCTGGCGTTGCCGGCGACCGTGTGCTCGCGCAGTGGCTCAAGGCCGCGCAGCAACAGAAAATAGGCGTCCGTCGCCACACGGGAAGGCGCCACTCCGGCGTCGAGTGAGAGCGACAGCGCTTCAACAATGGCGCGCGTCACATCTTCCTGCACGTCGAAGGGGTCCTGCCGGACGCGATCGAAACGCTCAGCCCAGATGTTCACACCTTCATAAGGATCAATCAGAGAAACGTTTATTCGCACGCGGTTATCGGAGTGGCGCACGGTTCCTCGCACGAGATAGCGAACGCCCAGATCATCGGCGATGCCCCGGAACCCTGTCTCGGCTTGCGGGAAATCACCGCTGGACGCATAGGCGATCACTGTCAGGTCAGGCACCTTGGCGAGGTCCGTTGTCAGATCTTCGCTGAGGCCGTCACCGAAATACTGCAGCTCGTCGCCGCCCCCGAGATTGACAAAGGGAAGCACCGCGAGCGTTTTATCGGGCAGGATACGCGGCGGCACAACGAGTGCCGCGTCTTTGTTCAGATGACCGGGGCCCGACCAAAGCCACAGACCGCCAGCGACGATGGCGAGAAAGGCAAGGGTGACGGCGTTGCGCATCCGCCGGTGCTTTGACGCTTTGGTCTCCGGTATCGCAGCAGGTTCGACCACAAGGCGGTAGCCAACCTTCGGCCAGGTTTCGATAACCTCTTTGCCAAGCGCGCGACGAATGTCGCCGATGCACTGAATGAGGGAATCGTCCGTGGTGGCAATATCTTTCCACACCCGTTCAGTCAGCTCCTCCCGGCTGACCACCTCACCTGCATGCTCAGCCAGCGCGGCAAGGACTTCCCCGGATTGCTTTCGCAGCCGGATCCGTGACCCGCCAGCCCCCGTCAGCGCACCGGATGCAGGGTCATAGTGACCCTGACCGACACGCAGATAACCGGATTTCGGAGCGATTTCGGAAGTCATTCAGGACATTTCTGCTGGTTATGCTCCTTTATTATAGTCGGTTTCCGCTTGCATGGCCACGGAAGCCACGAAACCCTGTATCCAGAACGGGAGGCAAAAAATGCTTACTTTCTCATCTTTTCGCACCGGATTTATCGTGGTGCTCTTTTCGCCCGGAGCGGCTTTCGCAGGCCAGTTTGTTGTCGAACTGGAGGCGCCCTTTGAGGAACCGTCTGAGGCAGTGATGCAGCAATCGGGCGTGTCCGTCGATGAAACCCTTTCGGCAGGCGCTGACAGCTATGTGGTCTTGTCCGCAGACGACGAGATCTCGGTGCGCGAGCTTTTAAAGACCGCGGCAATCACGCCGGAAAAAATCTCCGAGGTGCTGTTCATCAACTCGCCGGTCGTCGGAGGTGGCAGGCCTGCAGAAGATACGCTGCGCGACGGACATCAGGTCTATGTGATTGAGCGACCCATCCCGGGGGTCGGGTTCTTCGGACTGGAGAAAAAGCGGAAAATTTCGCAGGGCTCGAACGCTGCCGTGGCCAAACTCGGGGATGTCATCGAATGGGATCATTCCTATCTGACGAGCGAAGGGACATATTGTGTCTATCGGGCTGACAATCCTGATACGCTGCGTGAGCACGGTGCACTGGCCGGAGCACCTGTCGGAAAGATCACGCCGGTGGAGCAGTCAGTCGACTGAAGCGCCCGTTTTTGGCGGATCCACCGGTCGCTGTTGAGAACAGCCATCGCGGCGGATGTGATATTGACCGGTCATGGCCATGATCCTGCAGTCTGTTGATGAGGCGCGCCGTTCCAAAGCCGTTTCACGGGTGTCTCGGATAGTGACAAGAGACGCGGCGACCGGTGCCCGGGCATTGGCCGCCGCGTGCAGGCAGGGGTGGGTTTACAGATCGTCCGTCGCGGTGTTCACGATGCCCGGCCACCTGCCATAGGGTCCTTTGATGAATGCTGTTTTGTCTTCAGGGAACTTCGCAAAGACTGCGGCATTCACCAGGAGATAGACACTGCCGGCATACCTCGAAGGACAGAAGGGCGAGACGGCGACTGCTGTTTCAGATCGTTAAGGTTTCTAACGACCCGATTCAGTCAGACCTTTGTGGTCCCGTGGCCGCGTCGCGCCTGTCCAGCGCGACAGACGCCGTGTTTCATCCACGGGCAGGTCGTTGCAGGCTTTGCGACAGATGCTGTAACACTCCGGGTGTAACCGGAGACTACCCGCCTCTGATCACTCACGCTCGTGCAGACGAGGCACGCCCTGCATTCCGGCCCGTCGGTGCGTCAGAAGCGGGTGCGGCGTATGTCTGATCTCCGGGACCCATGCCGTTCAGCCGCAGCCCCTGCTACCTTGCCGTCTCTTTGCCATTTGGCCGCAACCGGCGCAGCAGTTTCAGAGCAGGCAGGAAAATCAGGATCAGCGCAATAATAGTGATCGGCCCGGCCACCGGCCGCGTGAAAAAGATCGACGGATCACCCGACGAGAGCAGCAACGACTGGCGCAGCGTTGGCTCTGCGATCGGACCCAGCACAATCGCCAGAACGGCAGGGGCCAGCGGATATTCAAACTTGCGCATGAAGAAAGCGCCGATCCCGAAGGCAACCATCAGCCAGATGTCGAACATATCGCGTGTCGAGGCATAGCCACCGGCAATCGAGAGCACGAAAATCATCGGCGCGAGGATTGTGAAAGGCATCCTGAGCATCCAGATGAACACCGGTATGAAAGCGAGGTTGATCAGGAGCGCCGCGACATTCGAAATGTAAAATGAGCCGATCAGCCCCCAGACGAATTCCTCTTCGTCGACGAAAAGCCGTGGCCCGGGCACCAGCCCCCAGATCACCATGCCCCCCAGCAGAATCGCCGTTGTGGGCGAACCGGGTATCCCAAGGGTCAGCATCGGCAGCATGGATCCTGTTGATGCGGAATTATTGGCAGCCTCGGGTGCCGCGACGCCGTCGATCGAGCCTTTGCCGAACTGGCCGGGGTTGCGCGATACCATCTTTGCCACACCGTAAGACATCAGCGATCCAGGTGTCGCGCCGGCAGCCGGCAGGATACCGACGAAGAAGCCCAGAAATGACCCGATGGCTGTTCCTTTCCAGCCCCGCGTGGCGAAGTCTCTGGCATCTGTTGCCATTCCTTTCACTGTCATTTTCGGGGTCGTGGCCGTGACCTCCCCGCGGGTCTGGTCAATGGTCCAGAGCATTTCTCCGATGCCATAGACGCCGATGGCGAGAACCAGAAAGCCGATACCCTGCAGGAAGCCGTTGTAATCGAACAGAACAAGTCGTGGCGCGCCGGAGATCTGATCAAAACCGACCGCACCCAGCACCAGCCCGAAGCAGATGGAGAAGATCGTTTTGGGAATGTCATCGCCACCCAGTCCGACAAAAGTGGCAAAGGCGAGCAGCATCAGAGCAAAGACCTCCGGGGGGCCAAAGGACAGAGCCACCGTTGCCAGCAGGGGCGCGAAGAGGGTGAAAAGAATATTCGCGATCGTGCCTCCGACAAAGGAGGCCAGAGCTGCCGTCACAAGTGCGAGGCTCGCGCGGCCCTGGCGCGCCATCGGCAGACCGTCAAATGTGGTGGCCACGGCCGTTGACGCGCCCGGGATACCAAGCGTGATCGAGGACACAGCGCCGCCGTACATCGCCCCGTAATAAATTGCAGCCAGAAAAATGATGGCTGAACCGGGCGGAACAAGGAAAGTTATCGGCAGAAGGATTGCAACCCCGTTGACCGACCCGAGCCCGGGCATCGCCCCGATAAAGAGCCCGACGGTAACGCCAAGCAGGATCATCAGCAGGTTGAGAGGCTGGAGGGACAGCAGCATACCATCGCCAAGCAGGTGCAGGACGTCCATCATCGGGTACTTTCTTCAGGGAAGCGTGCCATAACTTCAGTAAATAATGTCATAGAGGATGTTGAAGACCGGGTCGGTGAAGGGCAGGCCCGAGGGCATCGTGATCCGCATCGCACCCTCGAAAAAGAAAAACAGGGCCAGCGGTGTGATCAGTGCGATCGACAGGCTCAGCCACAGGCTGTGCCGACCCAGAAACCAGGTGTAGTAAAACAAAAATACACCAACCGCCCCGTACATTGAGATGATGCTGATCAGAACCACGAAGACGATCACGCCCCCGCCCACAAAGATCAGAGATTTCCATCCATGACTGTCAAGCACAGGCTCGTCGGACTGTGAGGGGGCGCTGGTACCGCGCCACCAGTTAAAGGCGATGCAGCAACAGCTAATCAGCATGATCCCGGAGAGCCAGAACGGCCAGGCGCCACCGCCAGGGCCTTTTCCGGGGATGAAGCCGATGGGCAGTTCGGTGCTTTTCCACATCAGGTAAAGCGACAGAAGGGCCAGAAATCCGGCGGTTACAATCTCGCCAACGCGCATCTGGCCCTCCTTGCTGTTACGTCCCGTTTCAGGGGTCTGACGGGTCTGCGGACCTTATTCGCCCAGTGCGGCGAGCAGTTTCTTGTGGTTTTCGACCTGCAGGCCCCAGTAGTCGCGCTGTGCTTCCGCATCCATCCAGAGTGGCGAGAGGCTTTCGGCTTTCAGGTAGCCCTGCCATTCTTCGCTCTCATAGATCGTGGTGAAGAGATCCTGATAGTAGGCAGCAGCTTCGTCTGACATGCCCGGCGCTCCGACCACGGCCCGCTGATTGTAGTAGGAGAAGTCGTGCCCCATCTCCTTGATCGTGGGAACATCGGGATAGGCCGGCATACGCTCATCCGAGAAGGCCAGCAGCGGCACGAAGTCTCCGGCCTCATAGAAACCCTTGGCTTCCGCGGGGTTGTTCACACTGGCCATGATCTGCTGACCGGCAAGATCCTTGGCCACGGCACCACCGCCGTCATAGGGGATATACTTAATGTCGAGGTCATAGGCATCGGACATATAGGCGATGACGATGCTGTCTTCCTGACCGGCACCGGTGCCGCCCATGACATACTCGCCACCCATGTCTTTCACCTGGCTGACATACTCATCCATTGAGGTAATGCCGCTGTCTTTATGCACCCAGAGTACAAACGGGTCGACGCCCATCATCGCAACAGGCGTAAAGGTCTGGATGTCGATTCCGAGGTTGTCCTGACGCAGCGGTGTCGTGAAAAATGAATTCAGCGTCACAAGGATTGTGTGATCAGGATCGCTGGCATTGCTGACATGGATCAGCGCTTCCGCACCGGACCCACCGCCTTTGTTATTCGGCACAAGGGGCCGGTTTGTCAGATCCTGCTTTTCAGCCACCGACTGGATAAAGCGGGCGATCTGATCAGCGCCACCGCCGGCACCTGCCATGATGACAAAATCAATGGGTTTACGCGGCTGCCAGTCCTGGGCCACTGCAGAAATGGGCGCTGTCGCAAAGAGAGTGCCTCCAGCGATTCCCAGCAGAAAACGTTTCGTAATCTTCATGGTATAGTCCTCCCGTTCATTGTCCCGGCCGCCCGGCTGATGCTGAAAGCACAACCGGGACCTGCAACGCAGGCATATTTCTTCCGGCGTACGAGAGTAACTATCTTGTTAAATTTGCTTTTCAAGCGAAACTTTGTTGCGCGGCCAATGAATACCTTAGTGTACCAAAACCACAGGAATTTCTGCTTTATCTACAACGGCCTGGGTATTGCCGCCGAAAAGGGTCTCGCGTTCATGGTTATGCCCGTAGGCCCCCATTATGAGCAGATTGGCACCCAGTTCGGTCGTTCTCTTCAGCAAACCTTCGGCGGGATTGCGGGCATCGAACCGCTCAATCTCAGCCGCAATTCCGCGCAGACGGTAGTACTCAACCAGCTCTTCTGCGGTCGCACCATGCGGCTCGCCTTTGCCGCCGGAAAGAATGGTCACCGACTGCGCCGTTCTCGCAATGTCGAGGGTCATCGCAACGGCGCGCGACGACTCCAGCGACCCGTTCCAGGCCACCGTAATGTGGTTTCCGAAGTCCGGTTGCACATCTTTGCGGGGCGGGCACATCAGGACCGGCCGCCCGGTGCGGAACAGGGCGGACTTCAGCGAATTGGTGCCAAGATTTCGGTCGCGGTCCGGCTTGCCGACAACGACCAGATCCGCAAGCCTGCCGATGTGTTTGATCACATCAGCCATGAGCCCGTATTCTTCCGCAAACTCGACAGATGCCACGCCCTGGCCTGGCGTGTCGGTTTCTTTCAGCCCCAGCGAGAGAGCGAACCTGTGCAACTGGTCCCGGACAGCCTGTTCTTCCTGATCGGCCAGTTCGCGGGCCTGCTCGGTGAGCGTTTCCCGCGCAAAGGATGGTAGCTGTCGACTGTATGGCATCAGATCCTCAGTCCTTGAGCGGCAGTGGGCGACAACGATATGCGCGTTGTGGCGCATGGCCAGCGCCGAGGCATGTCCGAGTACGGGCTCGATCATACCGTCTCCGCGTACCGGAACGACGATTTTACTAAGCATGGATGGCTTTCCTCCTCTTGCCGACCGGGGTCGCGCTGTCTTCGCGGAACCGGACAATACTAAAATTTCGGTCTTACGCCGGCAAAACGCATTTCTGGCGGGTGCCTTTGCCGCGTCAGTGCTCCTGCGCGCCGGTCGATTTGCCGTGCCGGACGCCCATGAGATACTCAGGCCAGGACGGGACGGGTCCTGCATAAGTGAGCTGAATTCGTCGTGCAGACGCCCGGTGGCTCAGTGCTTTTCTCGATGCTCTCGGGCGGCGACTGTTCTGATAAATCATCAAGGCATTCCGTCTGCTGTCTTCCCGATCACGTAGTGCCGGAAGGCTTTTAGTGAAGAGATAAGACGAGTGCCGCGCTGAAACCGCCACCTGCGCGACGGATTGTTCGCATAATTCCGGGGCCCCGAAAAGCGGGGCGGCAGACCGATGTTCTGATCGGGCCCGGTGCGCGGGCACAGTATTCGGGGGGGCAGGGGGTGGTTCAGTTCCGTAAGAACCTGCGGGTGCGGGCAGTCAGAACGAACCAAAGAACCAGAAGGCCCCTCCCGGGCGCGGCCTCGCTGTTTCCGCACCGCTAAAAACCGCGCCAGCCGGGATGAATGCCGGCTGACGCAGGATACGTTTTAACAGGTCATACTGCTCGCCGCCGCTTCAGCAGACCGATCATCGCAAGACCCGCCAGAAGAAGGGAGGCGCCCGCAGGCAGCGGAACCGGCGATACCTGCGAAGCGAAAACCGTCGTACGCAGCGTGAACTATGCGGGTGCCTCGTTGAAGTCGAGAAACCCGTTGCTCAGATCGCCGAGAGCAATGGCGTAGTTGAGGTTCAGATTTCCGAAATCCTCGATCTTACCGTCGCTGAGCACGATCGCACCGTCGTCGGCATCCGGGTTCAGTGTATCGAATGCCTCCTGCAGGGCCAGTTCGATTTCCGCCCGGGAGCCAACGACATACTCTGATGCGCCAAGCATGACCCCGTCTGTGCAGGTTTCGTCGCCCGCGGTGTTCGTTTCACAGGTTTCACCGACCTGACGGCGCAGTTCCCAGACGCCGGGAGATTTCTCCCAGGCCATCAGCAGATTATCGGTGGTTTCGTCATTATCGAAATCCCAGAACAGACCCTCGGGGGCATCCTGCTGTGCCAGCCACGGTCCGAAATCGTTTTTGTAATTTCCATAGTAGCCTGCGATCTGCCCGGTGAAGATTGCATTTGAGGTCTGCGTGACCGTCAGGCCTGTTCTCTCATCATCAAAAAACCCGTCCAGCAGGAAATTCGGATTGGTTGATGCGTCTCCGAAAAGGCCAAACGGGAACTGGGTATTGGACGAGCCGGAACCGGAAGGTTGCGCGGTGAATGCGGTCGAAAACGCAAGCGTGTCATCCGTGGACAACCGGAAATCGCTTCCGATCCCGAAGCCGAGCGAAATCTCAAACCCGTCAAAGCTCTGGTCGGTGCCGTTTATAAGGCGCCCGAAGACCTGATAGGTTGAAAAGTTATCCAGGTTATCAGGATCAAGATCGAACACCAGGTCCATCGGACCATCTGTGCTTGTGATAACCTGTTTGATGCGTTTCCCGCTCTGAAAGGGACCATCACAGGCGGCACCGGAGGACGTCTTGATGCATCCCTGCAGTTCTGTCGCCGGACTGCCTGTGCCTGAATCAGGATAAGGCACATTCGATACCCCCACCCCGGGGCTGACGGCCTCTGGCGGCGTAAAAACGATCTTACCGTAGGTGCTGGCATCATCCGGAACACTTCCGTCTTCGTTCAGCACCCTGTCGTAAACGAGGCTTTCACCGGTTTCATAATCGTCAGGCGTTTCGCCCGTGGCCACGTTTGATTTATTCCAGCCTTCGACAGTCGGATACTCAACAGACCCGAGTATCGTGGCCGATGATGCCGGCAATGCCAGCGAAAGCCCGGCAACTGCAGTTGTTAAAAAATTTTTCCTCATACTATCCCCTTGTGGTGTTGGTCGTACGGGTGACGGTCTGCAATCTGCAGGGTACTGAAAACGACTTGTCAAATACCGGGGGGAGACAGACGTCAGACACGTACCCGTACGGTGGAATCATATCTAAATATGTGAATGTATCGCATTGATTTTAATCAATCGCAGCCCGGGAACGGCACCGGTACAGCGGCTCGGCACTGGTCTAGACCTCCTGCGGGTGTGGCGATCAGGTGAGGATGTCAGGCGCAGGCGATATTCGGCGAGGGGCGGTGTCGCCAGGTATGTTTACAGCCCGTGATTGTCGGAAATCTCCTCAGTCGGGTCACGACACCCGGAGCTTTGATGGCGACCGGCTACCGCGTGCCGCTTTTTCCTTGAGAATTGAAAGCGCTGGATAACAGGTGCCGACAGGTGTTTATGGCTTTCCTGATGCCGCTCAGGTACCGTCCCGGAAAAGTTATTTTATGAGTCTCATTATGTCTTCCGAACCGCTCACACTGGGCGACGTACTCTCTGCACAGCCTGATGCGAAACCAGGTCTACCTGCGATCAACGGGGTGCAAAAAGCAGGAGTGAGGCTCCTTCGCATTGCCCTGCTGGCCGGCGCCTGCACGCTTTTGGTGTGGTGGCAGTTGTCGCGCCCGGAGCTTGACGCCGCACTCGTTCTTGTTCCCGCATCAACGCTTCTTGTGGTCTGGTGGCTGGTGGACCGAAAATCCCGCACCCTGTCGCGCGGCAGATCGCGCAAAAGCATTCAGCACGTACTGCTTGCCCATGATCGCCAGGGCTTCATGCACAAGCTTCGGCTGGATGAGAAAACGGCCGTATTTGATGGCAACAATATCCTCCATCTTGGCCTTGACAACGGACTGGATGCGCAACCGCTCGGGGAAATTGCACACCGGCTTCGTTCAGAAGGGTATCGTATCGTCTGTTTCTTTGACGCCAACATTTTTTATACGCTTCGTGACCACGATGCCTTCCGGGACGGACAACGACACTCGACCGTGATGCTGGAGAGGTTTTTCGGGCTCAGCCGGGACGAAATATATGTTGTGCCGTCGGGGTCGCAGGCTGACATATACGTTCTGGAATGCCTGAAGTATTTACCGGTTTCATTTGCGGTGACCAACGACAGATACCGGGACTACGAAAAGCACTATCCGACCGTGATGAAGGACAGCCTCTGGCGAAAGGGCGTTGTCATTACCGGCGATGAGATCAGGTTGCTTCAGTACCGGTTCCGGGATGCCGCGCCGGCGGACTGAGACGTGAGATATGAACTGAGAAATCCGGTCTGATGGTGTTGCGCAGCATTGCCCGACCAGAGCGGGGTGCGCGACGCGACACGCGGGTCTTGTCATGACATGAGTTGCCCGACCGCGTGCCCGTACGGCCAGGCCCTGCCCGTGCCGCCTCAGAGGTCTGCCTCGCTGATCTGATACACGGACCTTTCCAGCCAGTCGGAAGAAACTTCCACGCCCCATCCGGGAGCGTCGGTGACAACTGCTTTGCCCTCTGTGATCGTAAAAGGAGAACTGACGAACAACCCGTCCTGCCAGGGATAGTAATCCGGGCCTTCAATCGCAAACTCCAGATACTTTCCTGCGTTCGGGATCGCCCGCATGAGGTGCATGGTGAAAAGCGTCACCATCGAGAGGTTCGCACAATGAGGCGTGACGGGTATTCCTGCGTTTTCCGCCATTTTCGCCACGCGCAGGGTGCGCGCGATGCCGCCAAGATAGCACACATCAGGCTGCACGATGTCGACCACACGGTCATCGATCATCTGCCTCCAGCTGGCCATCATACAGTCCTGTTCGCCGCCCGTGACATCAATGTCCAGCGCGTCGGTAACCTTCTTTGTCGAGGCAAATTCCCAGTAGGGGCAGGGCTCTTCGTAGTGCGACACGCCGTTGTCTGCCAGCAGTTTGCCAACCTCGATTGCCCGCGCCGGATCATAACAGGAGTTCGCGTCAACAAGCAGCGCCACATCATCGCCCATTGCTTTGTACATCGTCGGTACGATTTCTTCGGTGCGGCCGGGCCATTCGTCCACGTTGCGGCCCACCTCTGCGCCAATGCGGAACTTGAATGCATCAAAGCCCTTCTCATCGCGCAACCGCAGGAGCCGGTCCGCTTCATCCTGTGGCGTGATGTCCCGTTTCATTGACGACGCATAGGCACGCACCGGCCCTGGCGTCCCGCCGATCAGTTCGCACACGGATTTGCCGGCCCGTTTGCCTTTGAGATCCCACAGAGCGGTATCAAGCCCCCCCATGGCGCGGCGCAGATATGAGCCCGGGAACTTGTGCTCGCGGTCGCGCACAATATCGAGCAGAGCGTTAATATCCCCGTCATCCTGACCGAGGGTCCAGGGCGCGACCTGCCGGTGCAGGACCCGGGCTGTGATGTCCGCGAAGTAGGGCGCGACCTGTCCCCAGCCCTGTTTGCCGTCTTCGCCGGTGACGCGGGTGAAACAGACAAATTCGTTGGTGAATGTCTCGATGGATCTGATCTTCATGCGAACTCCGCGACGTAGGCTGACTGGCTGAACATATTGACGATACAGGCCTTTGGATATTTATTAAGGTCCATTAAGCCACAATGAGCAGTCCAATTCCTGAAGGAGCGCCCCGATGAAGAGACAGGACGGTGCGCTGCTTTCTTCCATTGAAATAGACCGCACCGGCAAGCGGGCGATCGGTGTGCAGCTTTATATGGTGCTGCGTGAAATCATCCTGTCGGGTGGTCTGCGCGCGGGGGAAAGGATCCCCGCAAGCCGTACGCTGGCGCGCGAAGTGGGGGTGTCGCGTACCACTGTTATCGATGCTGTCGACAAACTCGTCGCTGAGGGCATGCTGGTCTCGCGGGTCGGGGCGGGTACATTTGTCAGCGATATTCTGGAACAGCAGCACCCCGGCGCAGACGAGCAGCGCCCGCCGGATCCGCAGACATCAAAACCCCGCCTGTCGCATGCGATCGATCACTCTTTTGCGTCTTACGCCCCCCGGTCCTGGCTGCCACATCGCGCCCGCGCCTTTGTCACCGCGCTGCCCGCGCTGGATGCTTTCCCCATTGCACAGTGGTCGCGATTTTCGGCGCGCCATTTCCGCGGTGACCGTGCTGAGATCATGGGCTATGGCCAGCCCCAGGGGCATCAGGGTCTGCGCAATGCCATCGCCAGCCATCTCAATGCCGCCCGCGGGATCAAGTGCAGCCCGGAGCAGATTTTCATCACCTGCGGCGCGCAGCATGCTTTTTCTCTGGCCGGCAGGGTGCTGCTAAATCCCGGCGACAAGGTCTGGTACGAAAATCCGGGCGCTACGGGTGCGCGCAATGCGCTGATTGCGGCAGGCGCTGAGCTGGTGCCCGTAAGTGTCGACGCAGAAGGGATAAATATCGCGGAGGCCAGGCGGCTTGCCCCGCATTTCCGGCTCGCGTTTGTGACGCCGTCCCACCAGCAGCCGCTGGGCCACGTCATGTCGCTTGCCCGCCGTCTGGAACTGCTTGAGGCGGCCAATGATGCCCAGGCCCTGATCATCGAGGATGATTATGACGGCGAGTTTCACTATGGCGTAAGCCATCGCCCGCCGTTGAAAAGCATCGATACCCAGGGACGGGTCATCTATGTCGGGACCTTCTCAAAAACGCTCTTCCCGTCGCTGCGGCTGGGTTTCATGCTGGTGCCGGAACATCTGACGCCTTCTTTTGACACGCTTTTTGCCTCCTGGATCAGCACGCCCCCGACGGCGGTCCAGGCGACGGTTGCGGATTTCATGGATGAGGGACAGTTTGCCGCCCATATCCGCCTGATGCGTCGGCTTTATAAGACCCGGTATGACGCGCTGATGCAGGCGGGGCAGGATCATCTGCCCGATACCATCCGGTTGCAGGAAACAACCAGCGGGTTTCATACAACTGCCCTTCTGGACGACCGGGTGGATGAAATTGCTCTGATGGCGCAGGCCGCCGCCGCCGGTCTGACGATTGCTCCGATCAGCCGCTACAGCCTGTCAGACACCGCAGAAAAGCGGCTGGTGCTGGGCTTTGGCAGCACCAGCCCTCCCGACATCGAAAATGGTGTTTCAGCACTTATGAAGCTGCCTGCACTCACCCCGTAAATTGGTCTGTATAAAATTCCATAATGGATATGTGGGCCAGTCCAATACTCTACTAACATCGCCAGGTGTCCATGAATGCCACGCAGCGCGAACCGGCGCTGAAAAGGGAGTTAAACCATGAAAAAGAAAAACTATATTGTCGGACTTGCGGTTACGGCGGCGCTGTCGACCGCATCCGTGGCCCAGGCCGAAACACTGCGGCTGCTGACCTGGGGCTCATATGCACCCGAAGAGCTGATCCAGAAATTTGAAGAAGAATATCCCGACATCGATGTCGAGGTCACTTTCTCCAACAACGAGGAAATGATCGCCAAACTGCGCGCGACAGGTGGCGCCGGGTTTGATCTAGCGCAGCCGAGCCATGACCGGATTTATGCCGCACAGCTTGAATACGACATCTACAAGCCGCTGGATCTGTCGAAGATCGATACTTCCGTAATGGAATCCACGCACCTCGAAGGCGTGAAGGCCAATACGACGATCGACGGTGAAGTCTATGCGGTCCCGCACCAGTGGGGCACCTCCGGCCTGATGAAAAACAAAGCCATGGCGGCGGATTTCAACGGCTGGGATGATCTTTGCGATTCCCAGTACGCGGGTAAAACCTCCATGCGTCTGAAGCGCACGATCCTGCTCGGTACGGCCTTTGCCATGGGGCATGATCCCTTCGCGGCCTATTCCGATCTGGATAAATATCAGAGCATTCTTGATGAGGTCTCCGAAGAACTGATCGCCTGCAAATCCAACATCAAGGCTTACTGGCAGGGTGGTGATGACCTGTCCGCGATGATGTTGTCGGGCGAGATCGTGGCCTCCGAGACATGGGACTCCACAGCTTATAAACTCTATGCGCAGAACCCCGACATCGTGTTTGTGCCGCCGGAAACAGGTGCGCTTGCATGGATCGACACTTTTGCACTGCCCGCCAAGGGCAAAGCAGATGACGCGGCATATAAGTGGATCAACTTTGTGCTGCGGCCGGAGAATGTCACCATCATGTCCGGGAGCACCGGTGCGATTGCGGCTGTGAACGGCGGTCTTGATCTGTTGCCTGAGGACAAGAAGAACGCGGTCAATGCAGCCTTCACCCCTGAGGATATTGCCAACCTCAAATTCTTCGCCAACATCCCCCCGGGGGTTGAGGATATGGAAGGCAAAGCGCTGGAGAAGATCAAGGCAGCCACAGGCGGCTGAGTTAAATAGATGAACGGGGGGCGGCGGTGCCGGTGGCACGCCGCCCCTTTTGTGTCACGACGGGGTGCAGGGGAGCAGGCGCAATGAACGACGCTGTAGAACATGATCTGGAGTGCACCGGGCTCTCCAAGCATTTCGGATCCGTGCGGGCGGTTGATGATGTGTCCTTCAGAATCCCGAAGGGGTCATTCTTTTCGATCCTCGGCCCGTCGGGCTGTGGCAAGACCACACTGATGCGGATGATCGCGGGATTTGAAAACCCCTCGGACGGAGACATCCACATAAAAGGGCGCTCTGTCCTCAACATCCCGCCGAACAGGCGCAACGTGAAGATGGTGTTTCAGCATCTGGCGCTTTTCCCGATGATGAATGTCTTTGAGAATATCGCCTACGGTCTGCGCTGTGCAGGCACTCCGAAATCTGAGATCCCGCAGAAGGTCAATGATGTGCTCGAACGCATCGCGCTGCCTGACGTCGGCAATCGCGAAATCCATCAGCTGTCAGGCGGGCAGAAACAGCGCATTGCGATTGCGCGCTGCATGGTGCTGGACCCCGATGTGCTGCTGCTGGATGAACCACTGGGCGCGCTGGATCTTAAGCTGCGCGAGGCGATGAAGATCGAGCTCAAACTTCTGCAGCATCAGTTCAACACCACATTCATTTACATCACCCACGACCAGTCCGAAGCTCTTGTGATGTCCGACAATGTCGCCGTGATGAACGAAGGACGCTTTGAGCAGGTCGGCAAACCCGAAGAGCTTTATCACAAACCGGCCACGTCTTTCGTTGCGGGGTTCGTTGGCGATTCAAACCGCTGGGCCGGCAAAGTGGAACAGATCTCAGACGGCGTGGCGAAGGTTGCGACGGAGGCCGGCCTGAGCATACTCTGCAAGCCTCAGGCGGGCGTCGAGAAGGGCGCTCCGGTATCGATCTTCGTGCGGCCTGAGTTCATTGCAGCGCAACGCGCCGGTGAGGCCGGCCCCCCGGATGCCAACAGCAATGCCCTCGCGGGCAAGGTCGATTCCGTGCTTTTCAACGGCGCCAACAGCCGCATTCTCGTGCGCGGCCCCTCATCTGAGCTGATCGAGGCGGATGTGGTGGTGACCGGCGGCACCTCCGATCTGCGCCCCGGCGACGCGGTGCAGCTCAACTGGGCGCCCGAGCAGGCGATGTGCTATGCAAGGTGACGTAAAGCGTCTCTCGCTCATCCTGCTGTTCGCGCCCTTTGCGCTCTGGATTGTGCTGCTGATCATCCTGCCGCATCTGGGAATGGTGTATCTGTCACTGCGCGAAAAAGTGGCCCCCCGGGTCTATGAGTTCGGTTTCGGCAATTACATCGATTTCATTCAGGAACCGATCTACTGGAATACCCTTCTGCGCACCGGGTCGATGTCGATCCTCGTCACCGTTCTGGCTCTGCTGATCGGATTTCCGATTGCCTATTATATCGCCAAAATCGCCGGCCGCCGGTCGCGCGGCGCGCTGTTTCTGCTCTGTCTTATCCCGCTCTGGGTAAGCGATCTGATCCGTGCTTTCGGCTGGATCCTTCTGCTGCGCGAGACCGGCGTGATCTCCACCAGCCTGCAAAAGGTGGGGCTGATCTCAGAGCCGGTCGAATTTCTCTATAACGACGCCACTGTGATCGTCGGTCTGGTCTATACGGTGATCCTCTTCATGATCGTTCCGCTGGTCTCCACGCTGGACGGGATGGATGATGCGATGGTCGAGGCAGGCTATAACCTCGGTGGCAGCGGACCCACGGTGCTGCGCCGCATCATCATCCCCTATGCCATGCCGGGGATTGTGGCGGGGTGCATCGTGGTCTTTATGCTGACCGCAGGCAGTTACCTCACGCCCATCCTGCTGGGCGGTAAAAACTCCAGCTGGTTTACCGAACAGATTTACGACCAGTTCATCACCAGGTTTAACTGGGAATCCGGGGCGGCCTTTGGCTTTTTGCTGCTGGCCTTTACGTCACTGGTGGTCTGGGCAGGACTGCGCCTGACTGGCCAGAACCTCGCCAATACCGTGGCAAAGAACTGAAGGCGCGCGATGGCTGTTTCCACACATAACAAAGGGTTCCTGCTGGGCTACCGGCTCTACGTCGGCGCCTTTTTTGTGTTTCTCGCCGCGCCGCTGATTGCGGCCGGCACCTTCGCCTTTAACGACTCCCTCTTTCCCGCGCTGCCCTGGCAGGGATTTACGCTGGACTGGTTTTTTAACGACACCGAGCCCAAGCTGGGCATGTTCCACGACCGACGCCTGTTGCGCGGGCTTTATTACTCGGGCGTCATCGGGGTGCTGGTGGCGTCCCTCTCGGTCTTTGTGGCGACGTGCAATGCCTTTCTCTTTGTGCGCGGCGAGTTTCCGGCCAAGAACTTTTTCTACATTCTGATGATCCTGCCACTGGTTATTCCTGGCGTGATCCTCGGCATCTCCATTCTGGTCATGGCCAGCAATATCGCCAACGGCATGGAGGACAGTTTCAACATTGAAATTGAAATGCTCAGGCCCGGTCTGCCGCTGGTGGTGCTGGGGCAGTTTTCCTTTATCACCACGATCACCTCTCTGGTGATCTCCGCGCGGCTCAAGAAATTCGACACGTCGATGGAGGAAGCGGCGCTGAACCTCGGCGCCACCCGGGCGCGCGTGCTGCGCACGGTGACGCTGCCCTTCCTGCGCCCGGCAATTATTGCGGCGTGGATCGTGGCCTTTCTGGTCTCCTTTGAGAACTTTAATACCACGCTCTTTCTTGTGGGCTCTGAGGCCCCGCTCACGATCACCATGTTCGACCGCATGGCCAAGGTCGGCTCGACGCCGGTGCTGAATGCGGTGTCGTTTTTCCTGATTATCGGCTCGGGTCTGCTGGCACTCGTCAGCGTCCTTGTGCAGCGCGACCCGCCGGAAACCTGAAGGCACGGGCGATGGCGGAATACGATTTTATCATCGTCGGTGCGGGTTCGGCGGGCTGTGTGCTGGCCAACCGCCTGAGTGAGAATGGTAAATACACGGTGCTGCTGCTGGAAGCCGGCGGCAGTGATCTGCACCCGTGGATCTGGATGCCGATCGGTTATGGCAAGGCGTTCCATCATAAGCGTCTCAACTGGCGATATCAGGCTGAACCCGACCCTGCGCTGAACAACCGCAGATCCTACTGGCCCCGGGGCCGTGTGATGGGCGGGTCGAGCTCGATTAATGCGATGGTCTATATACGGGGACAGCCTGCGGATTTTGACGACTGGGAAGCGATGGGCAATCCCGGCTGGGGCTGGAATGATGTGCTGCCTTTCTTCCGTAGATCCGAGACCAATGACCGGGGCGGGGATGATCTGCGCGGCGGCAGCGGCCCGCTGCATATCTCGACGATGGATCCGTTTCTGCATCCGATGTGTCAGACCTTCATAGCGGCGGGTCAGGAAAATCAGTGGCCGCACAACCCTGATTTCAACGGCGCTTGCCAGGAGGGCGTCGGTACCTATCAGAACACGGCCAGAGGAGGGATGCGCATGTCTGCCGCGCGGGCCTATATCGGACCGGCAAAACGGCGCCCGAACCTGCGGATTGAAAAGCACGCGCAGGCGACGCGGGTTCTGTTTGAGGGCGCGCGCGCCACAGGCGTGGAATACAGCCGGCGCGGCGCGTTGCGTCAGGCGGGTGCACGGCGCGAAGTGGTGTTGTCGGCCGGGGCGGTAAACTCTCCGCAGCTGCTGCAGGTCTCTGGCGTGGGTCCGGAAGCAGTTTTGCGCGCGCAGGGCATAAAAGTCCTGCATAATCTGCCCGGCGTGGGGCGTAATCTGCAGGACCATCTGGCGGTGGATTTTCTCTATCGCTCAAAGGTGCCCACTCTGAACGATCAGCTGCATTCCTGGCAGGGAAAACTGCGGCAGGGGATGCGCTATGTGCTGACACGGGGCGGGCCCCTGTCTCTCGGTGTGAACCAGGCGGGGGGCTTCGTGAAATCCCGCCCGGACGCGGCGCGCCCCAATATACAGCTCTATTTCTCGCCCGTGAGCTACACCAAAGCGCCGCCCGGCAAACGCCCGCTGATGAACCCCGATCCGTTTTCCGGCTTTCTGACCGGGGCGCAGCCGACCCGTCCGACCAGCCGCGGATATCTGGAGATTTCATCCCCGGATCCGATGGCGGCACCTGTGATCCACCCGCGCTACCTCAGCACTGAGCTCGATGTTCAGGAAATGCTGGAAGGGGCATGGTTGCTGCGTAAACTGGCACAAAGCCCGTCCCTGGCCGGGGTAATCGAGCAGGAAACGCGCCCCGGTGCTGACATCGGTACAGATGAGGATATGCTCGCGTATATCCGGGAGACCGCAGGCACGGTCTTTCACCCGGTCAGCACCTGCAGAATGGGGCCGGATGTGACATGCGATGTGGTTGATGCACGGCTTCGGGTGCACGGGGTCTCAGGCTTGCGGGTGGTGGATGCATCTGTGTTTCCGACCGTAACGTCAGGCAACACCAATGCACCGACGATTATGGTAGGAGAGAAAGGCGCAGACCTGATCCTTTCTGATCACGAAGAGGGCGGCAAACATGTTCACGGATGACTTCAGGCCGGCGCCTTACTGGTGGGATCATGCCCCGCGGGAAGACCCGACACCCGCTGATCTGCCAAAAACGGTCGATGTTCTGGTCATTGGCTCCGGCTATACCGGGCTGCATGCTGCGCTGCGCGCGGCACGTGCGGGGCGCTCTGTGCTTGTGGTGGAGGCGCAGGCACCCGGACATGGCGCCAGCAGCCGCAACGGCGGGCAGATTTCAACCTCGGTCAAACCCGGCAAAGCGGCCCTGATCCGGAAGTACGGGGCAGAGACCGCTAACGGCATTCTGGCCGATGGTCAGGCATCGCGGGAGTATATCGAAGAATTCGTGAGATCCGAGGATATTGCCTGTGACTTTAAGGTACCGGGCCGGTTTCATGGCGCGCATACAGCCCGCCAGTATGACAAACTGGCCGCCGGGGCAGGGGTTAACGATGCCTTCATGGTACCCCGCGCGTCTCAGCATGAGGAGCTTGGCACAAATGCGTATTTCGGCGGTATCGTCTATCCGCATCATGCGAGCCTTCATCCGGGGCGCTATCATGCGGGCCTGCTGGAAAAGGTGCGCGCGGCGGGTGTTCAGCTTGTCAGCCATTGCCCGGTGGAAGCACTGGAGCCGGAAAACGGTGTCACCCGCGTCAGGACACGCCATGGCAGTGTGAAAGCCGGGCGGGTGATTGTGGCCACCAATGGCTATACCACGGGCCTTACGCCGTCGCTGCAGCGCCGGGTTATCCCGATCGGATCCTATATCATCGCGACAGAAGAGCTTCCCAAAGCGGTGATGGACCGGTTGATGCCAAAGGACCGCATCCTCTCCGATACCCGCAGTCTGGTCTATTATTATCGTCCGTCTCCTGACCGTAAACGGATCCTCTTCGGGGGTCGCGTCTCTCTGAGAGAAACCGATGCCCGGGCAACAGCGCCTTTGCTCAGGGCCGAACTGATCCGGCTCTTTCCGGAACTGGGTGACGTCAGGATCAGTCATTCATGGTCCGGTTTTGTTGGCTATACCTTCGACAGTCTGATGCACATCGGGCAGGACGGGGGCATTTACTATGCGATGGGCTACTGCGGATCAGGTGTCGGGATGGCCAGCTATCTCGGCATGAAACTGGGGCTGATGGCCGTGGATGACCCTGCGGGCAAGACAACTCTGGCCAAGCTCCCGTTTCCCGGCCGGCCATATTATCGGGGCGACCCCTGGTTTCTGGCCCCGTCTATTGCTGCCTACAGGCTGCGCGACAGGCTGGGGTTCTGAGCCGCCGCAACGATTGCCGGCGGAATTCGAGCCGGCAAAACCGGCGCGGAAACTATGTGACGGTCAGGGTGGTTACAGCAGAGGCATACTCTGTCACTGCGATACCACCGGATCCGGCACCGGAGAGACGTTACGGATGGCCGTCCGACGTCATGCCGCCGGCCCCCGCCGGACTGAGAGCCTGAGTATCACGCCTGATGAACCCCGGCCGCCGGTGTGCGGCATTCCCCGCCGGTTCAGGTGAACTTCCGGAAAAGCCGCGTTTTATCGAAGATCTCTTCCAGCTCCTGCATCCGGTCTCTGGTGTTGTCCCAGTCAAGATTCTGAACCTGGGAAATCATGCTTTCGACGAGAAGCACCGTGGTTGCAACGGAATCCCAGGCCGAAGGAACGATGATCCGGCAGGTCAGAGAGATATCCGCGAGCCGGTGCACCGGTGATCGCCACTGATCGGTGAAGAGCACAATTCTGGCACCCCGTGCGCGCGCCATTTCGGCCAGTTTCAGTGTGTTGTTTTCATAGCGCCGCACATCGAAGATGACGAAAACGTCGCCCTCCGTCGCGTTCAGCAGATAGTGGGGCCAGGTGTTTGACGTGGACTGCACATGGGTCAGGTTCGGGCGGATGACCTGCATATGCATAAAGAGGTATTCGGCCAGCGTATGCGTGATCCGACCGCCGACAATATAGAGATGACGCTTCTGATCCGCGACCAGCGCACAGGCGCTGTCAAATGCAACCGGATCAATATGCGCCATTGTATTGCGGATGTTATCGATCACAGCTTCGGTAAAGCGGTTCAGGATGTGCCCGGAGGGCGCGGCCCCGGCCCAGGTCTCATGTTTGGCAATCGGGCCTTTGGCGATTGCGCTCAGTTCGTCGCGCAGATCGGCCTGAAAATCGGGATAGCCTTTGTAGCCCAGTTTCTGCACCATACGCGCGACCGTCGGCACCGAGACCTCGGCGCTTCTGGCCAGCGCCGCAAGGGGGCCGAGGCCTGACGCAGGATAGTTTTCTAGGATCGACAGCGCCAGTTGCCGTTCGGCACGGGTAAAGGTATCCAGCTCTTTCTGAATGCGGTCCGAAATCGTCTGATTTGCATCTGTCACCGGGGAGATGCCTCGTCGTTGAGCGAAAAAATAACAGGTCAAAGAGGCCTGTGATAAATATTTCATAATTGTGTTGACAGAATGCCCGCCTGGCAAGACCTTTCCGGAGTGGGATCTGCAATGAATCATTCGGAACGCCGACCCGATGAGGCCGTGGTCGAGGTGCATAATGCACAGGCAACGTCGCCTGTCGTGATCGTCTGCGAGCATGCCAGCGCGCATATTCCGGCTGTTTTCGATGATCTGGGTCTGAGCGGGGATGCCCTGCACAGTCACGTTGCTTGGGATCCGGGCGCACTGGCGGTGGCCCGCCACATGTCGCAGGAGCTTGATGCGGTGCTGGTCGCTTCGCGCATCTCGCGTCTGGTCTATGACTGCAACCGGCCGCCCGACGCTGCGGGTGCGATGCCTGTCCGCAGCGAGATCGTCGACGTGCCGGGCAACAGGGATCTGAGCAAAGCGCAGAAGGCAGACCGGGTGGCGAAATACTATGAACCTTTCCGCGCTGCTTTGTCTAATGTGCTGGCGCGCGTGTCTGATCCGGTGCTTGTGACCATACACAGTTTCACGCCTGTCTATCACGGGCGGAAAAGGGAGGTCGAAATCGGCGTTCTGCACGACAAAGATGCCCGTCTTGCGGATGCGCTTTTATCGGATGCCGTAAGCACGCATGCCGTGCGGCGCAACGAGCCCTACGGACCCGGCGATGGAGTGACCCATACGCTTAAAGAGCACGCCCTCGGACCCGGCCTCCTGAACGTAATGCTCGAAGTCCGGAATGATCTGATCGCAGGCGAGACGGACCAGGCCGCGATGGCGGATCTGCTGTCGGGCTGGATCAGACGGGCCCTGACACCTGCCGGGGCTGCCACATGCTGAATTTCGCGATGCGGTACACCCGGGTTATAGACGGGCTGAATTATCGCATCGGGCGCGTGGTGATGTACGGGATCTTTGTGATGATGGCGATCCTGCTCTGGTCGTCGGTCAGCAAAACCTTCTTTGACCCTTCGCTCTGGACGCTGGAAGTCGCGCAGTTCGCCATGGTCGCCTATTACATGCTGGGCGGGCCATACTCGATACAGATGGGATCGAACGTGCGTATGGACCTTCTCTATGGCGAGTGGTCGGATCACCGCAAGGCTCAGATCGACGCGATGACCATCGTGTTTCTGATCGTTTATCTGGTCTTTCTGCTCTGGGGCGGGTGGGAAAGCTTCCAGTATTCCATCAGCTATGGCGGGGAGCGCAGCTCTTCGGTCTGGCGCCCGTATCTCTGGCCGATCAAGGCGATCATGCTTGTGGGTATCTTCCTGATGCTGCTGCAGGCATTCTCCGAGCTCTTCAAGGACATTCTGCGCATCAAGGGCTACGATATGGGGGAGAAGGTCTGATGTCCTATGAGGCCATCGCTATCCTCATGTTCTCCTCGATGATGCTTATGCTGCTGACCGGGCAGCGCGTTTTCGGGGCCATCGGATTTGTCGCGGTAGTGGCGGCGTTCTTTCTCTGGGGCGACCGGGGGGGCTATGATCTTGGGTTTGCTGCCGCCATCAAACTGATGAAATGGTATCCGCTGCTGACGCTGCCGATGTTCATATTCATGGGTTATATCCTGTCGGAATCCCGGATTGCGGATGATCTTTATAAGATGTTCCATGTCTGGATGGGAGGGCTCTCGGGCGGTCTTGCGGTGGGCACCATCGGGCTGATGGTGCTGATCTCGGCAATGAACGGTCTGTCGGTCGCCGGCATGGCAATCGGCGCTACCATCGCGCTGCCGGAGCTTCTCAAACGCGGCTATGACAAACGCATGGTGACCGGTGTTATTCAGGCGGGGTCATCGCTCGGCATTCTTGTACCGCCCTCCGTGGTGCTGGTGCTTTATGCGATGATCGCGCGTCAGCCGGTGGGTCAGCTCTGGCTGGCCGGGGTGCTGCCGGGTCTCATGATGGCGGCGATGTTCGTGATTTATATTGTGATCCGGTGCCGCCTCAATCCGGCGCTAGGGCCCGTGCTGCCGCCTGAGGACCGCGAGATGCCGATGGCACAGAAGATCCGGCTGCTGGGGGCAGGCCTGCTGCCGCTTTTTATCTTTTTTGCTATGATGGTGCCTTTTGTGAACGGCTGGACTTCGCTGGTGGAAAGCTCTGCCATCGGCGCGATTGCGGCCTTCCTCGCCGCGGTGCTCAAAGGCCGGATGACCTACGACGTCTTTGAGACCAGTGTGCGCAAGACCCTCGGCATCTCGTGCATGTTTATGTGGATCATCCTTGCGGCACTGGCCTTTGGTGCGGTCTTTGACGGCCTGGGTGCCGTCAAAGCAATCGAAAGCCTGTTCACCGAGAAATTCGGCCTGAGCCCGTGGACGATCCTCATTCTGATGCAGCTCAGCTTTATCCTGATGGGCACCTTTCTCGATGATACGGCAATGCTGGTCATCGTGGCACCGCTCTACGTGCCGCTGGTGGGCGCGCTTGGCTTCGATCTGATATGGTATGGTGTGCTTTACACGATCACCACGCAGATTGCCTATATGACGCCGCCGTTTGGCTATAACCTGTTTCTGATGCGCGCGATGGCACCGCCTGAGATCACGCTGAAAGACATTTATTCTTCAATCCTGCCCTTCGTACTGGTGATGGTGGTGGCACTTGCCACGATTATGGCGTTCCCGGAGATCGCCCTCTGGCTGCCGGGGTATGTGTACGGAAATTAACGACAAGAAGATCCCGGCATGCGGGACGCAAATGAAAAGATCTTCAACAGAGAGGAAAGACCCATGACAACCAGACGTAAGTTCCTGACCACAGCAGGTGTCGGCGCCGCTGCCACGCTTGCCAGTCCCGCAATCGTCAAAGCGCAGACGGCAATCAAATGGCGTTTCCAGACCTATGCCGGCAGCGCGCTGGGGGAGCACGTGACCAAACCGGTGATTGATTACATCAACGCAAATGCCAACGGCGAGCTTGAGGTCGAGCTTTTCTATGCCGACCAGATCGTGCCCACCGGAGAGCTTTTCCAGGCGCTGCAGCGCGGCACCATCGACGGTGTGCACTCGGATGACGACTCAATGGCCTCGCCGACGCCCCTTCGCCAGTTCGGTGGCTATTTTCCCTTTGCGACCAAGCATATTCTCGATGTGCCTGTGCTCTTTAATCAGTACGGGCTGAAGGACATCTGGGAAGAGGAATACGCCAAGGTCGGCGTCAAATGGCTTTCGGCGGCAGGGCAGGACCCCTGTAACTTCAACACTAAGAAAGAGATCACCAGCGTTGCCGATCTTGATGGCCTGAAGCTTTATACCTTCCCGACAGCGGGCCGGTTCCTCGCACAGTTCGGTGTGGTCCCCGTCAATATCCCCTATGAGGATGCCGAGGTCGCGGTGCAGACCGGTGAGCTTGACGGTATGGCATGGTCGGGCATCACCGAGGATTACACCGTGGGCTGGGCGGATGTGACGGATTACTTCCTGACCAACAACATCTCCGGGGCCTGGATCGGATCCTGGTTTGTGAACGAAGAACGCTGGGCTGAACTGCCGGATCACCTGAAATCGGTTGTGATGGCGGGAACCGAAGCGGGTCACACGTACCGCAATCAGTGGTACTGGGGCGGCGAGGCGGCTCTGCGTGCAAACGGCGACAAGCTGCAGCTGCGGTCAGTGCCCGCCGGCGAGTGGGCCGAGGTCGAGAATGCGGCCAAGGTTTTCTGGGAAGAAGTGGCGCAGGAAGGTGAAGTGCATCAGAAGATCGTCAACATCTTCAAGGAGTACAACAGCGTCATCAACCAGGCCGGCGCGCCCTATAACTTTGAGTAAAGCTGTCTGATCAGCAAAAGAGGCGTCCCTCAGTCAGGGGGCGCCTCAACTGTGCCGGGGGGCAGGCGCCCGGGAATCGCCATACACCGCCGGATCCCGATGGTTTCTTCAACGGTCGGTAAAAATGCGGGGCAGCCGGAGCTCTAACGCTGAGGTTTGCCCGGCGGACCGGAAGCCGAATCCCTGTCTCACGTCCCGGCACCCGTCCCCGTTTCAGCTCAGAGGGGCGCTGCTCTGTTGTGCAGCCTTTGCTGCCGTCTGCAGTTTATCCGCAAGCGCGGGCAGCGAAAACGGCTTGTCCAGAAACTCAAACCCGTCGCTGCGCAGTTTCGCGGCATCGCCGCCGTTGCCTGAGGCAAAGATCACGCGGGTCCCCGCCTGAGCCAGTTCGCGTCCGAGCGCGATGCTGGTCTGTCCGCGGTCCACATTGATGTCGAGGATGGCCAGATCGAAATCGGTGTTTTCCATCAGTTCATGCGCACTTTCCAGACGGTAAGCCACAGCTACGCTCTCAAATCCCAGCGTTTCGAGGTATTCGGCCGTATCCATCGCCACGAGAAGCTCATCTTCGAGATACAAAACCTTCAGGCCGTCCAACACGCGATCATGCTCCTTTTGAGACTGTAACATCGTCGAAATCCAGTTCAATAACCACGCGCAGCCCGTTTTGTTCCCATTCAGGCTTCACAGTTCCGCCAAGACTGCCCTCCAGCGTCGAGGTGATCAGCTGCGTGCCGAAGCCTGTTTTGTCCGGTCCGTCGATCTGCGGGCCGCCGGTTTCTTTCCACTGAATAATCAGCCGGTCGCTTCGCGCGTCGGTGATACGGGACCAGTTCAGACTGACATGTCCGTCCTGGCTGGAAAAGGCACCGTATTTAGCCGCATTGGTCGCCAGCTCATGAATGGCCATCCCGATTGCCAGTGTGGCCTCGGACGTCACGAATACATCCGGTCCTGAGAGCGTCACCCGGTCATCGCCATAAACGCCTACGGTTTCGGGCTCGATCACATCACGCAGCAGGGCAGAGGACCAGTTTTCCGCCGTCAGCAGCGAGTGGGTTTTTGCCAGCCCCTGAATGCGGTTGGTCAGCGTATCGAAAACGGCCCGGTCTGTCGTCGCCTCGCGCCCCGCGCGGTTGATCAGCGCGTTGACGTTCGAGAGCATGTTTTTCACCCGGTGCTCGAGTTCACGCATGATGCGGCGCAGATTGTCAGCTGTTTCAACCTGTTCCGTGATGTTCCTCACGTTGACTGAGACGCCGGTCAACTCGTCCCCGGTGTAGAAAGGCAGCCAGTCGCTCTCCCAGATGTGTATCCTGTCGGGTTCGCTCAGTGTGCTGCCGGTCACACGCTCTTCAAAGATCGGTTTCCCGGTTTCCATCACGGTACGGATCAGCTTTTCGGTGTGATCGGCAACATCGGGGATGATGTCGCGGATCCTGCGGCCTATGTGCTGACTGACCGGCGCGCCGTTGATCTCAGCCAGCTTCTCATTGAGCCTGATATAGCGCATGTCCCGGCCCACCAGACCCATTGCCATGGGGCTGTGTTTGTAAATCTGTTCAACCTCGGACTTCTGGCGATCTGCCAGCGCCTTCGCGTGATCCGCGGTCCGCACAGCTTTGCGCAGTTCGGTCACATCCTGCAGGGTAAAGACAGCGCCAAGGCTTTCCTTGCCGTCAGGAGAATAGGGCATCACCCGCACTGACAGGCTGATTTTTTCGTCTTTTGTCAGAAACTCCTCTTCGCGCTCCTTCTGGTCCGTAACGGTTTGTTCACAAAGCTCAATCAACCGGTCCTGATCAATTTCGGCGTTAAGATCGGCGATGGTGCGGCCCAGATCACTTTCGGTGAAGCTGAAATACCGCTCTGCCTCCGGGGTAAACCGCAGCAGCCGCAGATCTGCATCAAGGAATACGGACGGGACACGGGCGCTCTGTACGAAGTTGTTGAGGTCCACATTGGCCTGATTGAGTGCGCGCAGCTTTTCCTGAAGTTCATCGTTGATCGTGGTCAGCTCTTCGTTGGCCGATTGCAGTTCCTCGTTCATCGACATCATTTCTTCGTTTGAGCTTTTGAGCTCTTCGTTTGATGTCTCAAGCTCTTCCACGGTCGTACGCACCGCCTGTTTAGCGTCGTCGAGCTCCGCTTCGAGCTGGTTGACATAGACGTCCTGCGCGGAACCAGGATCAGCGCTGCCGCCCGGACGGCTGTCGAGGAGCAGCAGATTGTCACGGATGACGAAAAGCTGCGTCCCGTCATCAAGCCTGCGGGCTGAAACGATCAGCCGTTCGGTCCGGCCGCTGATCTCTCCCTGAAATTCAAACTCGCCCACGGCACCGGGCTTCAGTTCGATCCGGGCGACCCTGCGAAACGTCGATTCCAGTTCCGGGGCGATGATGCTGAACAACCCCGTGCTCACTTTGCCGGCACGGATGGCGAGATATTTGCCGGCACTGGCCGAGGAAAAAATCACATCACCCTGAGCATCGGTATGCAGATAGGCCGGTGCGAACTCGTTGAGGATCACCCGGTCACGGTCAGACAGTTCTGCAGTGGCTGCGGCCTTGTCTGCGGCTGCTTTGGGCCGGTTCATCACAGCCCCTGACAGGCTGCCCAGGTTAAGTGGTTTCGCGGCACCCGGCTTGCGGCGGAAGATGCGCGCACGCGCCGAAATCTCATCAAAGTATGTCAGAATCGATTTGGGGTTTTCACTGGGCCCCAGGAACAGAAACCCGCGCTCGCGCAGCGCATAGTGAAAAACCCGCCCGGTCAGATCCTGCAGCGAATCCTTGAGGTAGATCAGCACGTTCCGGCAGGAGACCATATCAAGCTTGGAAAAGGGCGGATCCTTGATAAAGCTGTGCCGCGAAAACCGGACCATCTCGCGCAGTTGCGGGCCGACTTCATAACCATCCTTGGTGGGTTTGAAATAGCGTTCCATCAGACTGGCGGGAATGGTGTCGACAATGGCGTCAGGATAGCGGCCGTGGCGGGCAACGCTCAGCGCCTGCTCATCGATATCAGTGCCGAAGATGACAACCTTGCACTGTTTATTTACCCGGCTGATCTCTTCTGCAGCAAGCATGCCGATGGAATAGGCTTCTTCCCCGGTCGAGCAGCCTGCCACCCAGATGCGCAGTTCGCCGTGTTCGTCAGTCTGTTCTACCAGCTCAGGGATGATCTCGGCCTTCAGCGTTTCAAAATGATCCTCGTCGCGGAAAAAACTGGTTACGTTGATCAGCAGATCCCGAAAAAGGAGATCGGCCTCGCTTTTCGTTTCCACCATGTATTTCAGGTAGTCGTTGGGCGAACTCAGATTGAGCACTGACATCCGCACGGCAATCCGCCGGAGCATTGTGGCGTCTTTGTATTCGGTAAAATCGTGCCCGGTGCGAAAGCGCACGTGCCGCATAATCCGGGCGAGGAATTCCGCGTCCGTTTCCATACCCTCGTGCACGCCCGTGCGCAGATTGAAGTAATCGCGCACGACGTCGACGATCTCTTCCGCGTTCGACGTGACATCCGCCCCGCACAGATCAAGCACGCTTTGCGGCATGCCGTCGTATTTGGCCTGGCGCGGATCCTGGACAAAGACCAGACCGCCCTGTCCCTTAATCTCCCGGGCACCGTTCGCACCGTCACTGCCTGTGCCTGACAGCACCACAGCGATGGCGTTTTCGCCGTGCTCTTCGGCAAGGCTGTTGAAAAACCGGTCGATCGGACGGCGCAGCCCGCGGGGCGAGGAAAATTTCGTCAGCCGCAGAGACAGCCCGCGGATTTCCATCTCATACCCCGGAGGGATCAGGTAAATATGTCCGCGCTCGATCTGCATGTTGTCTTTCACGCTGTGCACGGGAGATTTTGTTTTCGCCGCAACAAGTTCCGGCATCAGGCTCTCGTGGTCCGGGTCGAGATGCTGCACCAGGATGAGAATAAGATCATGCGTGTCGGGCAGACCGGTCAGAAGCTGCTGAAAAGCTTCGAGCCCGCCGGCTGAGGCACCAATGCCTATGATGACAGGCACGTCAGTATTTGAATTTCGGGACATAGAAGGTAAAACCGGTAGCTGAGGCGTGAGGGCAAGAGGCAGACGATGGACGACAAATTCAATTTAGCTCTTGGATCACTGGAGGAAACCCTCAATCGGGTGCCATTTGCACTGACTTTGTCGAATTTATCCGCAGAAGATGCACCGCTGATATTCATGAATTCGAGTTTTCAGGACATGACCGGATGTACAAATGCGCAACTGGGTCAGAACTGTCGTTTTCTGCAGGCTGAATTCCCCAACGACGAAGCGCGCGCCGAGGTGCGCCTCGCGCTTCAGGAGCGCCGGCGCACGCAGGTCATCCTGAAAAACAGGCGCATGGACGGGAGTGCATTCAGTAATTTTCTGCTGCTGGAATACATCGGTGCATACCGAGGGTTTCCCGAGCTTGCGCTTGGGACTCAGTTTGTCCTGAGCAGCGAAGAGGAGGCCGATCTGAATACGGTGCCGGCGAAAGACGGCCCGCTCGCGCAGGTGCAGAGCGCAGCTTTGAGAGTGCGGCTTGAGCGGCGCAGGATTGCCTCCGACTCGGCTGTGCGGCTGTTGCAGTCCTGGTGCGTCCTGAATGAGCTCACGCACGAGCACTGACCGCCGTGCCCGTGCCGGCTGTATCTGAACCGGCGGGATCCGTTCATGATACGCTGGCGCGGGCGGCGCGTAGGACATTGCGCGCCGGCGATGATCAAATTCTTCAGGGTTGCGGCGCTGGCGATCCATCGCGCGCGCCTGAGCTGCGCAACCGGTGCCTATCCGAACCCGGCCAGTTCCTGCGCATCCACGATAATCGCGAGGTTCCACAGACGGCGGATCTGCTCTTCACTGCAGCGCCGGTCTTCCGGGTCTGTGCCCGCGACCTGTTCTACGCGAAACCCGTACTGCTGAAGTCCGCAGACGCCGACGTGGCTGATCACGACCGGGTAAACCGCGCGCTCCAGTGCGATGGCGGCCAGACGGGCGGCGATACGGCGCAGATCAGCCGGGGGCCGGGTGACCCGCAGACCGATGCGCGACACGCGCGGCGCCTCCGCTTCCCACAGAACGGGTGAGGGTATGAAGCGTCCGCCTGGCAACACCTGTCCCTGCGTCGGGGTCCCGGAGCCGGACAGCAGATCGTCAAGATCGGCCGGAGATGCGGCGGGCAGGCGGGCCAGCACGTCGAGATATGTCTGCGGATCACTCATGTGCGGCTTACCCCTCTGATCAGTTCCGCCGCGGCTGTATTGCCCCGCTCCGGCAGTGGTACTTCTGCAAATGCCGCTGCAATCTCTGCGCGCGCTGTGCCATCGAGCATGCCGTCCACCTCTCGTTGCAGGGCAAGCAGATCGGTGGCGGCGACAAACCGCGCAAGACTGCGATCAGCCGCCGCACGGGCGCGTTTTTCCTGGTCGTCCAGATAGGTCGCATGGTTCGGGATCATGATTGACGGGATACCGGCATAAAGCAGTTCATGAAATGAATTATACCCGGCCGCCGACACCACAAGATCCGCCGCGGCACTCAGGCTCAGCGTCTGGTCGGTGCGCACTGCAAAACTGTTGTGCCACTGGGCGAAATCACTGGCGACCACCGCGTGAGGCCAGACAACGATCAGGTGCAGGCAGTTCTCACGTTCCTCCAGCAGACTGCACATCATCTGCACCTGTGCGGTACGTTCTGACGCCATGCCGCTGCCCAGCATGCTGACGGCGAGTGTATCCACCCGCCGGTTGAAGGCTTTGCCCAGACGCCTGCGCAGAGCGGCCTTTTGTTTCGGGGAGGAGGCATCGGTCCGGACCACGGGGCCCACGCGGTGAACATGACTGCCACTGGAATAGACATCGTTGAGTTCGGGAAAGGCCTCGTCAGGGGTGATCACCCCTGAAAAAGCCCGTTCGCGTTCCAGCACATTGGGGTTGATATGTTCGGGCTGCCACAGACCACGCCTGATCCACCATGCAGGGATTTTCAGTTCGGATACGACGCGATAAACGGAATCGAAAACAAAGCCGCCGTCGAAAACCAGCGTGTCCCCGGGCGCCAGCATGTCGCGCAGCCGCAGATAATTGATCAGATCGGCCGCAAACGGATCCTCATGCGCATCACTGCGCGGGATTACCGGCATGCAGTCGTAACCGCGCCGGCGCAGCATATCGGTGCAGCTGGGGAAAGCCGCAAAACGCACAGCGCTGCCGTCTGGCAGACCGTCCGCGATCAGGGCGCAGCGCTGCGCATGCCCGAGCCCGACCCCGTTGGTGGGGAAAAAGACCGTCGCGGGCGGGCGCCCGGCCGGCGAGGCTGCCGGGTCAGTGCGCAGAGACAGGCTTTCGGTCAGGGTTGCGATATCGCTGGCCCGCAGCCACGGATCGAGCAGAATGCGGCGGCCGATCTCGCGCCGGCTGCCTGCCACCGTGTCGGCCAGATAGCCTGCGAGAGCGCCCGCATGTTCCGGTCCGCTCAGCGCCGGCGCCCCGGCCGTTTTGAAGGCTGCCGAGGTGGTGCAGTCGATCACAACCTTGCCCGACCCCATGGCAATCAGTGCCAGAAAGGCCATGCGCTCGCCCGGTATTCCCGGACCAAAAAAGGCAAAGACATCCGCATAGGTCAGCAGATTGGAGGGGGAGAGCTCGCCATAGCCGAAGACCGAGAGCCCGGCATGGCGCGACTGGCGGATGATCGCTTTGCCCTTTGCTGTCGTCAGGATGTGCAGATCGGTCCGGGGTGCATGCCGCAGGGTGGCCAGATCATGCAGCACGCCCTCTGCTTCCAGCATGTCATCCGGCATATAGACGAGCAGGCTGGTGCGTGCGCCCTCTGACTGGACCGGCGCCTCGGCAATGGCGGTGATCAGCGGTACCACCGGTGCCTCAATGAGCTGTTTGCTGTGCGGCGTGCTGCGGTTGATCACCTCCGGCTCGGTGCCGGTCGCATATGCCAGTCTGTTGCAGCTGTTGATCCGCGCCTGCGGTGTCTCGAAATAGCCGACCGCCCTGACCGGTGTTCCCGGGGCGGGGGGTGCTGCGCGCAGCAGTGTCTGGACTTCTTCCGAGATATCCTCGGCGGCGATGATCACGATACAGTCTGGCGTTACGTCGCCGGGCGCCGCCAGAAAGGGCACTGCCTCAAATTTCTGGTGCCGGGACATGCCTGCGGGCGCGAACCGGTCATCAATGGCAACGCTGTGCCCGGCCTCGCGCAGGCCGGTGGCAAACAGTAACAGCGCATCCAGATGCCGCAACGAGATCTGACCGGAGCAGAGCAGGATCACAGCACAGCTCCGTGCGAACGGCTCAGAACATTGCTGAACATGCGCCGGAAGGCTGCGGCCGAAAACATATCAAGACTGCGCTGGCCGGCCCGCACATCGGCCTGATACCGGTCGGGGTCGGCAATGTATCCGGCGATGATATCGCTGACCTCTTCGGGGCGCGCCGCCTTCACGCCCCCCTGAAAGGTCTGCGCGGTTCCGGGATCAGTGATCACGATCTTGCCCGCCGCAATCGCCTCGGCAAGCACGCGTCCGAAGCTCTCGCGCCAGGTCGGGGCGGTGTAATAAACCATGAAATCAATCATATCAAAGTACTGCGCGACGGAAAGACCCCGAAACGGGATCAGTGTCCAGTGGTGCGGTCGGTCCGGATCATCAGCGAGGTGATCGGCACCCAGGATGACACTGGAGGCAGCCTCCGGCGGAAAGCAAAGTTTCATGGTTTCGCGTGAGGGAAACTTCTCAAACCCCGGCCGGGAATGTCGCCCGCGCCTGTCTGCGGGCTGTGCCGTCGGGGCGATCAGGTCAAAGTCACAGATGTTCGGCCAGTTGTCGGGCGTTTGCTGCCAGTGCGCGCCTGAACGGTTTTGATCCATCCAGTCGCGCACCGTGCTCCGGTTAGCATCAGAAACCGGCGCGAGACTGCGTGTCAGCGCCACGGATGCACCCGCGATCTGGTCAAGACAGTTTGCCACATCAAAGGCCTCATGCCCGCCGGGACGCAGGAAATTCTCGTGGGTCACGACAATCAGATGCCGGGCGATGATCCTGGTCCCGGGAGTGCTCTGAAACTTGAGACAGGCCGGGTTGTGGAAAATCACGATGTCAGCGGCGATTTCCTCGGGATCCCTGATCAGTGTGAGGTTCAGTTCGGCAAGCGCGTCGGTCAGCACCGGTGCATCTTCACGGTCGCGGAACATTGCGGTGCTCAGGCCGTATACCGCCGGGCGCACCATGTCCGAAATCGCTGTGAGCTCAGCCGCGACGGCTGATGATGTGCCGCCGGGAAACCGCGGATCGGTGACATATGCAATTGTCGGGGTCATTGCCGGGCTGCACACCTCGGGCGGGTCATCAGTAGATAGACGCGACCGACCTCTCCGCGCTGCCGAGACCACCGCCGTCGGGCTGTGAGGGGCCGGAATCGAACCGGTTCAGCAGCCCGCGTTTGGTTTCATCGACGAAATTCCGCAATTCCACTGCAAGCGGGTCGTTTCCGGCTGTCAGTTGTGGCCTGGAATTCACGAAAGTATAGAGCGCGTTCCATTCCTTGCCGGTGATCAGCGCGTCAATGGTCCGCAGATCGTCGATTGTTACATCTTCCTGTGCCAGACCGGCTGACCCGATCAGGCTGAGAACTGTCACAATCGCAAGAAGCTTCTCGTTCGCCACACTCACACCCGTCAGGAAATACCCTGCGACAGCCCGGATTCGACCGGTACCGTACCAACAGCATCAATTTAACATAAAGGCAGGGGAGATATCAAACGGCTCGTCATGCAGGGTGGCGCGCTTATTTGTACTCTTCTTTGCGCAGGCTGTTGATGAGCCGGTTGCGCAGGCGCTGTTCGGCTGCAGCGCGCAGTTCTGCAGCAGACGGGGCAGGCTGCGCACGCTTTGTCGTTGCCTGACGCGGGCGCTGAACGGGTGCTGCTGTGCGACCTGAGTCACCGGTCATCCAGAGCTCGACCCGGCCGATCGGTGCAGTGCCGCTGATATTGGTGAAATCGCGCGCCGGGCCGCCGAATTCGGTAGCAATGGCACGGGCTACTTCGGCGTCATCGGGATGATAATATCGCACATGGGTTTTCGATACCCTGAAGGACACACGGTTCAGCGCGCCGAGAGGAAAGCCTGTTTCGCTCAGCCGGGCAAGGCTTTCCTCAACAGAGCTGTCGCTCACGCTGTCCGGGGCAAAGGTCACGAGGCTGAAGCGCGACCGTTCCGGCACATCAAGCCCGAGCCGGCCCGCCAGTGTCAGAGTGCGCTCAACCGGAGCGCCCGTCTGTGGCAGATCTTCTGCCGTATCGGGTGAGTAGAGCGCCGGCGTGACAATCGCCGGGATATGTGGCGCGGTGCCGATGTCCGCAGGTCCTGTCGCCGGATCCGCCGGCGCCGGCATGGCTGGCAGGGTCGCCGGGATGCCGGCGGTCACGGCGGCCGGCAGAATTCGCAACGCAGCGTTGAGAACCGGCGCTGTGCCGGGTGCTGCTCCCTGCAGGACCGGCGAGGGCATGAAAACGGTGGTAGCCACGACAGCATCCGGCGCGGCAAATTCCCGGGGCTGAACGCTTGGGACGCGCAGGGTTGCAAGCTCTGTCCAGAGCGCGACTTTGTTGCGCTCCGCAAGTTCAGGAAGCTGGTCCGACAGGCTCAGGACGATCCCGGGACGGGCTGGCGTCCGTGCGACATAGGCCAGTTTGTCGCCGGAAAGTGCCATCGGATCTGGCCGTGCGGAGGCCGGCTCCGGTCCGGCGAGCAGTGGCGTGTACGTCCCGATCAGCGGCCCGGGTGACAAAAAGCCTGCTGGATAGGCATCCGCGGGGGCTGCGCCTGCCAGGGGCGGCACACCGGTTCTCGAGGTATCCTGCTGTGCGATGCCCGGTGTGGTCAGCCCGCCCACGCCTGGTCCCGGTGTGGGCGCCAGCATGGTAACGGCGGTGCGGGTCAGAACATCAGGTTGAGCATCTGACACAACAGCGGTTGACCGTGCCGGTCCGGCGCTTTGCTGTGACGGTGTTATCCAGCCCATTGCGGCAAGAATGCCAAAACTAAGCACCATGCCGAAGCCCAGGCCGAAACAGCACGCAAAGGCGATGACCGCAAAGCGCACGCCGGGCGTACTGGTTTCGAGCCAGCGCGAAAAGGCCCTTAGCCGGGTGCCGGGGTCGGCGGGCGGCACCTGCGCTGCCAGCGGTGGAAGATTGCCGCGCACACGCCCGGAAGCGCCCTCAGTGCTGCGCCGGAACGTCTGGTCATCAGCAGGGTGGCGGAATTCAGGGATTTCCGTGTCAGGCTCAGGCCCGGCGCCGGCGCGCGCGGGCTCTGCGGGGGGCGCTACGGTCTCTTGCTCAGGGGCTGAAGTCCGGGCTTTCCGGGCGATATCGCCGGGGACGCGCGCTGTCAGTATCTCGGGTGCGACGGCAGCTGGTGCGCTGCGCGCTACCGGCTCTTTGGCAGCAGGTCTGACGGCGGCAGGCTCCGGAGGTGCGGTTTTCTTCTGAGCGGGTTCAGTTACCGGCAGAATACCTTCTCCTGTTGGCGCCGGGCGCGCTCTGACAGGCTTTTTCTTCTCGCCGGAGGCTTCGCGTTGTGCGATGATTCTGGCCCGTTTTTCGCGGGCCTCTGCGACGCGGTCATCCCAGTTGGCGGCAAGCGCAGGGCTGCGGTCTGACCCGGGGGCTTTTCCGGCACCAGTCGTGCCGGTCGCACTGCTTCTGCCCCTTTCACCCGCCATTAACCTGATCTCCCGAACCGCGCGGATCTCCGCGCATACCAAACGAATCCCTTACCAAAGCGTTGCCAAGAGTAACGCTGTCGGTCTTTGATGCAAAGATTCATACGTAAAGCTCAGTATTTTCGTTAATGCAAACCGCGATTGCATTTAATGCCGGTCGGTGCCGGATATTGTTGCCGGATCCGGAAACAAATCACCTGTCATGCCGTCCTGCCATTGGGGATATCTGTGCATGACGGCGGCAAACCTTTGCGACGCGAGAAACGAAGCGAGCCAGGCCTGCAGGCGGGGCCAGGGCCCGGCGTCGAAACGCGCTTTGTCGATGAAGGCAAACTGCCGGACGAACGGCAGGATCGCAAAATCCGCCAGCGACGGGCTTCCGAAGAGCCAGTCATCAGTCTGAGCGTCCAGTTTCTCAAGGAACCCGGAGGCCACCTGCCGGGCCTCTTCCGGATCCGATCCGGGATAGCGGGTTTCATATTTGGTGCGGTCCAGTGCCTCTTTAAACGGACCGTCGGCGTCTTTGATCAGGGAAAATCCTTCCGGCGGCATGTTGAGCCATCCTTCAGGATCGTTCTGCTTCAATGCCCAGATCATGATGTCGAGGCTCTCATCGATCACCCCGGTCTCCATTTGCAGGCAGGGCACTGTGGCACTCGGTGAGGCGCGCAGAAAAGCCGGCGGCTTATCGCGCAGAACGATCTCGCGCAGATGAACATGTACGCCCGACACCGCAAGGGCGAGACGGGCGCGCATTGCATAGGGGCAACGGCGAAATGACCACAGGACAGGCGGCAACGGGCAAAGACCTCCGGATCAGGGCACCTGCGCCCGGAGCGTCCGGAGCGGCGGCATCAGAGGCGGTGTAGCGCGCGGGGGCGCGGGGCTCAACCGCAGGACAGTTGTCGCATCTGGCGCCGCCCCGACGCCGGCGCTAAGCTTGCTTGAAAAAGGGAGAGTATCATGAATCTCAGCAGTCTGGCGCGTGAAGCCGGTGAACGCGGCACGCCGGTCCGCGCTGCCCTCATCGGCGCGGGAAAATTCGGATCAATGTTTCTCAGCCAGGTGCCGACGATCGCGGGGCTCGAAGTTGCTGTCATCGCGGATCTTGATCCCGACAGGGCGCGTGCGGCCTGCCGGGCAGTGGGCTGGGATGACGTGCGTATCGCGGCGACACAGTTCACTGACAGCGGTCCGCAGGCCGTCGCCGCGGATGGCGTGGATGTGGTGATCGAGGCGACCGGCAATCCGCTGGCCGGTATCCGCCATGCACGCGCAGCCATCGCCGCGGGCCGACATGTGGTCATGGTCAATGTTGAAGCCGATGTTCTGGTCGGTCCGACACTGGCCGCCGAAGCGCGGGAGGCGGGTGTGGTCTATTCCATGGCCTATGGTGATCAGCCCGCGCTGGTATCAGAGATGGTGGACTGGGCCCGCGCGACCGGGTTCCGGGTGGCCGCCGCCGGCAAGGGGACGAAATATCTGCCGGCCTATCACAGTGTAACCCCCGATGATGTCTGGTCTCATTACGGTCTGACACCCGAAGAGGCCGCGCGCGCGGGTATGAACCCGCAGATGTTCAATTCCTTTCTCGACGGGACGAAAAGCGCCATCGAGATGGTCGCCATCGCCAATGCCTGCGGGCTGAATGTGCCACAGAACGGGCTGGCTTTTCCGCCCTGCGGTGTGGATGATCTTGCCCGGGTGCTGCGCCCGCGTGATGTCGGCGGCCAGCTTGAGGGGCCGGAAATGGTCGAGACGATCTCCTCTGTGGAACGCGACGGCCGGCCGGTTTTCCGCGATCTGAGATGGGGTGTTTATGTGGTGCTTGAGGCTCCCAATGCCTATGCCGCCGCCTGTTTTCATCAGTACGGGCTGCCGGTGGATGACACCGGACGGTTTGCTGCCATGTATAAACCTTTCCATCTGATTGGCATGGAATTGTCGGTGTCCGTGCTGAGTGCGGCCCTGCGCCGCGAGCCGACCGGTACATCGCGCGAGATGCGGGGCACGGTCGCATCGGTGGCCAAACGCGATCTGAAAGCAGGTGAAATGCTGGACGGCGAAGGCGGCTTTACGGTCTGGGGGAAAGCACAGCCGGTTGCGGCAGCGCGCGATGCGCTGCCCGTCGGGCTCGCGCACGGGGTGAAGGTAACGCGTGATATTGCCGCCGGCGAGACCCTGAAGCTCAGCGATGCAGACCTTGCCGGGGATTCTGTGACTGAACTCTATCGCAGCCTTGTTGCGTCATGATCCGTGCGCAACGAGCAGTGATCCGTTCTTGCGCGCGATCAGGGAGACCAGTTGATGCTTGATGAGACAGCGCGCGGTGTTTTCACCATTGCGGCCACGCCGTTTCTGCCGGACGGGGCCGTTGACTTTGACAGCATCGACAGCCTGACCGACGCGTATCTGCGTCTGGGGGCGACCGGGCTGACCATCCTTGGCATGATGGGCGAGGCAGGCAAGCTTTCGGCGGGGGAATCCGAGGCGATTGTGCGCCGGGTGACGGGCAGGGCCGGCGTGCCGGTCGTGGTCGGCGTCTCGGCCCCCGGGTTTGCCGCGATGAAGGCGCTGGCCGATACCTCGATGCAGGCAGGTGCCGCCGGCGTAATGGTGGCCCCGCCGCCGTCTCTGCGCACCGATGAGCAGATCCTCGGTTATTACCACAACGTGGCTGAAACGCTGGGCGACATACCGTTCGTGTTGCAGGATTTTCCGCTGGCGACCGGTGTGCAGATCCCGGTGCGGGTTATTCTGCAGATCGTACGGGACTGCCCCACCTGCGTCATGCTGAAACACGAAGACTGGCCGGGCCTGGAAAAGATCACCGCCCTGCGCCGCGCGGGTGAAGCCGGTGACAGGCGCATTTCCATTCTGTGTGGCAATGGCGGTATGTACCTGCTGGAAGAGATGCTGCGCGGTGCGGATGGTGCCATGACCGGGTTTGCATATCCGGAGATGATGGCGCAGGTGGTGGCGGCCTGCGAGGCCGGAGAAACCGACCGCGCTCGGGATATATTTGATGCCTATATGCCGATGATCCGCTATGAGGCGCAGCCGGGGCTCGGGCTCGCAATCCGCAAGTATTCGCTGGCAGAACGGGGGTTTATCGCGCATCCCGTGGTGCGCAGACCCGGTGCCGGGTTGAGCCGGGATGCGATGCAGGAGATCGATACGCTTGCCGCCCGACAGGCCATGCGGCTGCAGGCTCTTGATCTGTGAGGGGCCGGGAGGCCGACACGTCGCGGGATGCTGCTGTCGCTGCTGCTGCGGCCGCTTTTGACGACGGGCGGTTTGTGCGGGATCTGGCGACGCTTGTCGCCTTTCCGACTGAAAGCCAGAATCCGGCGCGTGCGGAGGTTCTGACAGCCTACCTCACGGAGGCGATGGTGCCGCGCCTCGGGGCCGCAGGATATACCTGCGGGATTTTCCCGAACGCTGATCCGCGTGGCGGGCCTTTCCTGGTTGCGGAACGTCACGAAGGCTGCGGGCTGCCGACGGTTCTGACCTATGGCCACGGCGATGTCATCCACGGCCAGGAGGGACAGTGGCGCACGGGTCTTGAGCCCTTTGTGCTGAGTGTTGACGGCGAAGAGATTTACGGGCGCGGCACGGCGGACAACAAGGGCCAGCATCTGATCAATATCATGGCGCTGGAACAGGTCATCGCCGTGCGGGGACATCTGGGTTTCAACAGCCGGATCATAATTGAAATGAGCGAAGAGACGGGCTCGGCGGGTCTTGCGGAATTCTTCGGCGCGATGAAGGACCAGCTGTCGGCGGATGTGCTGATCGCCTCGGACGGGCCACGTCTTCAGCCGGACATCCCGACTGTTTTCACCGGATCGCGGGGCGCGGTCAGCTTTGATCTGGTGGCGGATCTGCGCGAAGGCGCGCATCATTCGGGTAACTGGGGCGGTCTGCTGGCCGATCCTGCTATGCTGATCGCTCAGGCGCTCGCGCTGATCACCGATGCCCGCGGGGACCTGCGAATCCCTGAATGGCGCCCCGACAGCCTTACGACCGATGTGCGCGCGGCGCTGCGCGATCTCCCGGTGACAGGTGACGAGGGGCCGGGGCCGGATGAGGACTGGGGCGCGCCGGATCTGAGCCTGGCCGAGCGCGCCTATGGCTGGAACAGTTTTGCAGTGCTCGCCATGACCAGCGGCCGGCCGGATGCTCCCGTCAATGCAATCGCCGGCACGGCCCGCGCCACCTGCCAGCTGCGCTTTGTCACGGGCACCGATACTGCGGCGCTGCTGCCCGCCCTCAGAGCGGTTCTTGACGCGCACGGCCTTGGCCGGGTTGAAATCCGCCCGCATGATGAGGGGTATTTTCCCGCCACACGGCTGGTGCCGGGCCACCCCTGGACGGAGTTTGTCTGCGCGTCTTTGCAGAACACCACGGGAAAGCGTCCGCATCTGCTGCCCAATCTCGCAGGATCACTGCCGAACCACGTGTTCACCGAGGTTCTCGGCATGCCGACCGTCTGGATCCCGCATTCATGGCGCGGCTGCAGTCAGCATGCGCCGGACGAACATATGCGCACGGGTGTCTGCCGCGAGGGGCTGGAGATCATGACCGGTCTGTTCTGGGATATCGGTGCTGCGGATGCCGGTGTGCCGCGCACCGGGGCCTTTGGCACGGCGGGCTGACAGACCGGCCACCTTCGTGATATCTTTCAGTAAGATGTAGATGCACAGGAAACGGGAATGAGCAGAAGGGCGTGTGCTCACATGCACGGAGGCGGGCTGAAGCTGGTGGCCGATGCCGCCGGCGCTGATGATGCCGGCGCCTTTTCCGCCACGCTGTTCGGCAACGGACGTGCGGCCCTTGCAGAAGTGCCGGTCGGGCCCGGACCGCGGGGGCTTCAGGCTGATCTGGAAAATCGTGAAGGGGCCGGAGGCCGTGCGGAGGTTGCCGGCTACAGCCGGCTCGCGCCGCAGGAAGAGGAGACCCGGGACGGGCCGCTGGCAGCTCTTGCCGGTGCGATGGTTTCCTCGGTGCGACCGGCATGGCCCGCAGCAGAGCCCGCACTGCCTTCGGCCTACGTCTATTTTGCTCAGTTCCTCGGCCATGATCTCAGCAGGAGCAATGTTTCAGACCCGGGTGCGCCGCTTAACCTGAATACCGCCGCACTCGATCTCGACACGGTCTTTCCGCCCGAGACAGAACACCTGCAGCACATGGCCGGCGTATATCAGCAGACCGGTGCTCTGGTGGAACAGGGCGTGGCCCTCGGTCGCACGTCCCGCAGCTCATTTGACAGTTTTCTTGACCTGCCAAGGGATACCGACGGCAGGCCACTGACCCCTGATGGCCGCTCTGATGCGAACCTGTTTCTGGCACAGCTGCATGTGGCACTTTTGCGGTACTACATCAGGTTGCGCCGCGACGGGTTGCCTGATCCGGAACAGGGGCTCATCGATGCGGTGCATCAGATTACGCTCTATGATTTCCTGCCACGGATCATCGATGCAGGCACACTTGCTGATGTCATGGCCAACGGGCGCAGGCTGGTAGCACCAGGCATTGCCGATCCTGGACATCTGCTGATCCCTGCGGAGTTTGCCTTTGCCGCTTACCGGTTCGGGCACCCTATGGTACGTGACCGCTACACCTGGTCCCGGACCGGTCCGGGACCCCATTTCATGCCGCAACTGCTGGCGCATACGTTCAACGGAACAAGCCTTGCAATGCATGATGAAGGGCACCGTGTTCTGAGCTTCCGCTGGGAGGCGGACTGGCGCGATTCCGATGCTGAGACTGCGGCTAATGTTGCAGCACCGATCACGCCGGTGCTGTATCACGAGATGGGACAGCTTGATCCGGGTCATCTGAGCGGGCAGCAAGAGCCGGCAAATCTTGCCGGGCTGACGCTTGCGCGCGGGCAGTCTGTGGGGCTGACATCTGCGCAGGGTCTCTGGCAGGCACATCCCGGAATTTTTGGTGGCACACTGCTGACGCCGGAAGAGATCGCTTCAGAGCAGCCTGCGGCCATCGCCGCTGCGCTCACGGAAGGTGTGGCAGGCGACCGGCTCTGCGACCGCACACCACTGTGGTTTTATACCCTGCGCGAGGCGCAGTTTTTCAGCGGTGGCGCGCGGCTCGGCCCGCTTGCCGGCCGGATTGTGGCGGAGACGCTGCATGCTGCAATCTGTGCTGCCCGGAACGGCGCGGTGCCCGCAGAGGGCACTCTGACACTGCCGGACCTGCTCGGGGCGTCGGCTGCACTTGACGCGGGGCCACCGCCCTGATCTGTATTTCACACCAGAGAGGACACTCATTATGCCATCCGTTATTTTCTTTGAGACTGCAGATATGACCCCTGCCGCACGCCGGGAGGGCATGATCTCGGCCGGAAGCGATATCCGGGCCGGATCCGGCGCAGTGGCCGACAAGAACGATGCCGAAGATCTTGTGCAGGGCATCCTCGATAAATTCGCTGACCCGGCCACTGAATGCCATGCGGTGCTGGCAACCACAGGCGATGATTTCAGGGTTCTCGAACGGCAGGCTAACAAATACGCCCTTGAGACGCTGGCCAACCCTGGCACCGTGGTGAACGAGAAGCTTGAACTGCGTGGTGATATTGACGACAAAAACGGCAACACCTTCCGGATGACAGCCGTGGTGCAGCAGAATGCTCAGACTTCTGCCTATGATTATATCTCGCAAACCGTTGTGCCGGATACGATCGCGCTGGTCTCGGACTTTCTGGCCGCTCAGAGCGATGCAAACCGCAAACGCCTCGAAGACTATCTGATCGCGAGCTTTGCCTTCACGCGCTGCCGGTAAGGGCGGAGACCTCGAGCCCGGCAGCCAGCGCGATGGCGCTGGTAAGGCGGGCCGTGTCTTCGGGGCGTCGCAGGGGGTAGGCGCTGATGAACCAGCGCGCTAGGCTGACCGCGTCGAGGGGCACGGAGCCTTCCCAGAGCGGTTTAATCGTCTCAAGCAGGGTATCGAATGCCGCGGCGGCGCTTTCGCGATCCTCAAGGGCCGCATAGCTCGCGGCAAGCCAGCCGTAATTGTCCTTGATGGCGTCGCCGCCCTGCAAAGCGGCATCCGCTGCACCGGAAAAATCACCTGCGAAAAACCGCACCGGAACGCCGTAGCACCACTGCCAGCGGGCCAGAACCGGGGCGGTACGCGCTGTTTTCTCAAAGAGATCCCGCGCCCTTTCTGCGCGGCCAAAAAATGCAAACCCCATCGCAGCTGAAATTACCGTGCGCGAACTGGTGGGGTTGAGGGTTGTCGCCAGATCAAGGTGAACGGTCCCCAGATCGTAATGGCCTGCCATCGCCGAAGCCCAGGCAAAGGCAAGCTGTCCGCGGGCGTCCAGCGGATCAAGCTCAGTTGCGCGCACGGCGGTTGCCAGTGCGCGGCGGGTGTCTTCGTCGCTGCGGCTGAGCCCGGGGCGTACGATGTGGCGCACATTATAAATGCTGGCGAGGCTGGCATAGGCCGGCGCAAAGGCCGGATCGCGTTCCAGCAGGTTTTCCAGAAGTGTCGCGGCCTCGGTTTCGGCATCCGCGTCCCAGCGCGCCAGCAGCCCCTCGGCGCGCATCCAGTCATCAAACTGCGAGGATGACGTCCCGCCAAAGGCCCGCGCGACGCGGTCTGCGGAGACATAGACTTCGGCACGGGCGGCGACGCGGGCGACAAGCTGCTCCTGAGACCGCTTCCAGTCCGCGCCCGATGCAAGCCGTTCCTGCCAGAGCACAGCGCCATCGCTGGTGCGGGTAAAGGAAAAGGTGGCGTGCTGTTCATCGACCCGCGCGGTCAGCAGGTAATCCCCGCCGTCGCGCCCGGAGGATTCTGCGACATACCATTCGCGAAACCGGGACAGCGCAGCCACCACGTCAGACCGCAGTCCGGCGGCCAGATCGGTGTTGCTGTCGCTGGCAGAAAAAGCACCGACACGCAGATCGGGTCGGCGGGTGTCTGCCAGACTGCCGGGCGGGACGGCATCGGCTGCATCGCCTGCACGGATCTCAGCGATCAGTGCCTCGGTCTCGGCTGAGGGCGCCATATCGTAGCGACCGGTCAGCCAGTCACGCAGCCGTTCATATTCCTGCATGGCCATTGCGCGGTTGCCGAGCGCGTTATAGTGCCGGATCAGCACCCGCGCGGCAGGCTCGTGGCCGGGTTCAATCAGCAGCAGCGCCTCGGCGGCCACCCGAGCGCCGTCTTCTTCTGCGCGGAACCGTTTCAGACAGACCTCAAGCGCGCCGGCGGCCTCGCGACGCCAGCGCCCGCGCATCACCCGGGCCCAGCCTGCAAGCGAGCCGCCCTGATCCCCCAGACCCGGCGCAAGTTCCACATCCCAGTCGATCCCGCGCACCAGTTTGGGGTCGACTGCACCGGACCTGGTGTCCTGGGGCAGTTCATACAGATCGACACGCACGACCGACTGATCGACACCGATCGTGCCTTCGTCGTGCAGGCGCAGCCCGGCGGCCCCGGCCCGCCGGAAGGCACGCGCCAGAGTGCGGCGGGCCGCTTCGAGACCTGCGGCGTCTTCGGGATCGCCCATCAGGGCCGCGCACTGGGTGCGCTGCTGCGGGTCCGGCCCGCCCAGCACCAGAATACCCAGAAGGATCCGCGCGCGCTCAGAGCGCAGCTCAACCCTCGCGCCATCTTCCGACGATATGTGCAGGCTGCCGATCACGGTCACATCCGCGGGCAGGGAGGCCGGTTCATTGCGCCCGGGTGAATAATCATAGGCGGTGATATTCTCACCGATATTGCGCAGGACGACCGGGCCGCGACCGCTGAAATCACGAGCAAAGGTTTCGGCCCGGCGAAACGCGGCACCGGAGATGGTGATGCCGCCCGGGGGTGCTATCCCCTCAAGCCGTGCTGCGATATTAACTGCATGTCCGTAGATATCGGCATTGCCGAAATGCACCGGGCCAAAGTGCACGCCGATGCGAAAACCGTGCCGGATACCAGGCGTGTCAGGCTCGGCGCGCTGAAAGCCGATTGCAAAAGTCAGAGCAGCAGGCACAGTGGCGAAATGGGCCACAAAACCATCCCCGGTTGTTTTCACAACCTCGCCGCCGACGGCTTCGACGGCATCGCGCGCCTCGGTGAGCCGTGCGGCGATATAGGCAACGGTGGCGGGTTCGTTCTCGCGCATGTGCCGGCTGAAACCGGCAAGGTCGGCAAAAAGGATCGCTCGTTGGGACATCATTCCTCCGGTCGCGCGGTGCAGAAACTATGCCTTTTAACGCTTGGGTTGAAAACAGTTTTATGACAGCAACCGGACCTGATCTTGCGCGGATGGCGGCACTTTTCACGCCGCACTGGTTTGAAGCCCCCGATCTGCCGGTGCATCTGGTGGCGGTGGTTCCGGGTGATGCGGCTGTGGCGCTGTCCGGTTTTCCGGCGGCGGCTCTGCCGGTCACGGGGCGCGTGGCATCAGGTCGTGGGCTCACCCGCGAGGACGCGCTGCGGCGGGCCCTGGGCGAGGCGGCAGAGCTCGTATCGTGCTGTCGCAACGGGG
Source organism: Roseobacter ponti (assembly GCF_012932215.1). Taxonomy (GTDB): domain Bacteria; phylum Pseudomonadota; class Alphaproteobacteria; order Rhodobacterales; family Rhodobacteraceae; genus Roseobacter; species Roseobacter ponti. Next base: position 1,725,903 of record NZ_CP048788.1, read on the forward strand.
ATGCGGACACCGGGCGTGCAGCCCCGGTGGGAGGCAGGCTCGACCGCACAGAGGTTTTGCGGTTCTCTCAGGCGCAGTATGCTGCGCATGAGGCCTGGAATGCGCGCTGGGGCGACGAAGACCTATGGCCGGGCGCGCCGGGCCGGGATGTCACATGGCACGAAGGCGTGGATCTGCTGACCGGCCGCGCGGTGTCCGCGCCTTCGGATCTGGTGTGGATCGGAGGTGACGGGACAGGGGCCCTGAACCCTTCAGGAAGCGAGGGCTGTGCATCGGGCAGGGACCATAATGCAGCCGTTGCCGCAGCCCTTGCGGAGCTCTTCGAGAGTGATGCGATCGGCCGATGGTGGTGGGGTGGCGTCCGCGCGCGGGCGCTGCCGCTGTCGCTGCTGGAAGATACACCGGATCTGTTGCGCGCGATCGGCGCGCGGGCACGGGAGACAACACTGATGATCCTGGCCGCGCCGCAGGCTCCGCATTGCGTGGCGGCCGTCAGCAGTGACCCGGACGGCGGCGCCATCGCCTGCGGATTTGCGGCGCGCACAGATCTGCGAGACGCAGCACTTGCCGCCACGCTGGAACTGGCCGACAGCGAATTCCGGATCCGAATGGCGCAGCATCATGGCCCGGAGCATCCGCTGGCGCCATGGATCGCGGGCATGAACCGCGCCGATCCCCGGTTCAGTCCTGAGGGGACAGCGGACCTGCTGTGCACAACACCCGGGTTGACAGACTGCTGTGAAGCACGGGGCGGGACGCTTGCTGTCTTTGATATGACGCGGGCGCAGTTTGCAGCGCCCGTTGTTCGGATCATCGCACCTGGCTTTGTCTCACAGCGACCGAGGTTCCTGAACCTGCCGTCTTCCGACGCACTGTTACCGGCGCTGACCGGTACCGCAGTCGCGCCAGGACGACAGATCGCACTGCCGTTGCTGGTATAGAGCCCGGAAGGCAGGCTCAGGGCGCGGTAAAGTGATCGGGAAAGACCGTCGCCAGATAGGTCCGGATCTGCGCGCGCGCGTCCTTGCGGGTCAGATCGCGCGGATACATCAGGATATGCAGGCAAAAACCGTCGTACATCACCTCAAGGGTCTGCGCCACGACACGTGCATTCACCGATGTGTACCCACCGTCGCGGCAGATTTCTTCGCAAAGCTGCAGAGACAGTGCGAAGCGCCGGGTATCAATCCTATCGATCAGATCGCGGTAGACGGCGCGGCGCCTGGCTTCTCCGAAAAAGGCATACCAGACGGCCAGCTTTCCGGGGGTGCATATTTTTGCATGGAAATGCGCGTCGGCAATCGCCAGTAGTTTTTCAGCGGCACTCAGACCTGCATTACTGTACTCCCTGAACCATTTGTCGTGATGCTCCTGCGCGAGATAGACGATGGTCTCTTCGTAAAGCTTTTGTTTGCTGTCGAAGTGAAAGTTCACGATCCCGGTGGACAGCCCTGCCTTGCCGGCGATCATCGCCATCGTGGTCCCGGATATACCATGCCGGGCGATACAGGAGATGGTGGCGTCGATCAGCTGCGACCGCCGTACCTCGCGGGGGGCTGTCCGGGATCGTCCACCGGCGGGAGTTTCGCGCTCAGACATAGTATCTTCCGTCACAGAGAGGTATCCACCATACCGCTTAAGGCGTGGCAGCGACATGCGGAACCGCATAAAAGGTACGAATTTTCCGGCAGCCCCGAAGACCCCCGGCGGCAAAACCGCTCCGGGTGAAATTTCACAAGCGGGGGGCGTTGCCATCGGACGCCGAACCCGCCATGCTGATCAGCAGCAGATGCACCGTTTTCAGCATCGCCCGGGCCACGTCACGGCGTGCCGGGATCACGTCAGAGACAGGACAGAACTATGAGATATGAAAGGCCCGGGAGCCTCGAAGATGCGTCAGCTATGCTCGCAGGCGAAGCCGGTATCAGCCGCATTCTGGCAGGCGGCACGGATGTGCTTGTTCAGATGAAATCGGAAATCGTCGAGCCCGATCTGATCGTGGATCTAAAGCACCTTGGTGGCATGCGCAGCATCGTGGCAGAGGATGGCGGGTTCCGTGTCGGCGCCGCTGTTTCGGGCGCGCAACTGAACGAGCACGCGGATTTCTGTGCGCTCTGGCCTGGCGTGGCCGAAGCGCTGGATCTGATCGGATCAACGCAGATCCAGGGCCGCGCGACGATGACCGGAAACCTGTGCAACGGCTCGCCCGCTGCAGACAGTGTTCCGGCGCTGGTCGCGGCCGGTGCAACCGTCCGTATCCAGGGCACCGGCGGCACACGCGACTGCCCGGTTGCGGATATCCCGAGCGGACCGGGCAAAACCACGCTGGAAAAGGGCGACATCGTTGCATCGGTTTTTCTGCCGGCGCGCCCGGAGCGGGCAGGGGATGCCTATCTGCGATTTATCCCGCGCACCGAAATGGATATTGCTGTGGCATCGGCTGCTGTCAGCCTGGAGCTTGATGAGGCCGGTGTGATTTCTGCCGCCCGCGTCGCTCTGGGTGCTGTGGCGCCCACCGTCAGACTGGTTGAGGACGCGGGGAAAGCCATCACCGGCACAAAGCTCGGAGATGATGCGGTTGCAGCGCTTGTGGCAGCGGTCGAAGCCGCCTGCAGCCCGATTTCCGATAAACGCGGAACGGTTGAGTTCCGGACGAAAACAGCCGGTGTACTGGCCAGACGCGCCGCCCGCACCGCTTACGCACGCGCAGGAGGCTGATCCCGTGAAAAAGATGCATATCTCAACGACCATCAATGGCGATGAAACCGAATTTGTCTGTGCGCCGGATGAAACACTGCTCGACGTGTTGCGGGACAGACTGGCACTGACCGGCGCCAAAGAAGGCTGTGGCACCGGCGATTGCGGGGCCTGCAGTGTGACGCTGAACGGGCGGCTTGTCTGTTCCTGTCTGGTACTTGGTGCCGAGGCAGACGCCGCCGAAATCGGAACCATCGAAGGCATGGCAACAGGTGACAACCTGCATGTGCTGCAGCGTGTGTTTATTGAAAAAGCGGCCCTTCAGTGTGGCATCTGCACCCCGGGTATTCTGGTCGCGGCAAAGGCGCTGCTGGAGAAAAATCCCGATCCGTCTGAGACCGAAATCCGGTACTGGCTGGCGGGCAATCTCTGCCGCTGCACCGGATATGACAAAATTATTCAGGCGGTACAGGTTGCCGCCGCTGAGATGAGGAGCGCATAACATGGCTTTTGACGCAGGGCGCGAACGCGAATTCAAGATCGTCGGAACCCGTGTTGCACGGCCTGACGGCATCGACAAAGTCACCGGCAAGGCACTTTACGGTGCGGATATGACAGCACCCGGCATGCTGCACGGCCGCATTCTGCGCAGCCCGCACGCGCATGCGCGCATCGTTTCTATCGACACATCGGCGGCTGAAGCGCTGAAAGGCGTGAAAGCGGTGGTTACTTCGGCTGATCTGACCCGGCCCGACGATGAGGGCCTCGCCGATATCGCTGACAACTGTCTGGCGCGCGACAAGGCACTTTATGACGGTCACGCGATTGCGGCTGTGGCCGCGGTGGACAAGTCCGTCGCCCGGGAAGCGATCCGCCTTATCAGGGTCGAATACGAAGTGCTGCCTCATGTGACAGACGTCGACGAGGCTATGAAGCCCGGCGCGCCGGTGGTGCAGTCTGGTCGTTCGGACGAAACAGTAGGCGACAGTTTCTCTGAAAACGTCACCAGCCATTTTGAGTTTGGCCACGGTGATGTAGATGCCGGTTTTTCCCGCGCGGACAAGGTGATACAGCGCACTTTTAAGACGGCTGCGACCCATCAGGGCTATATCGAACCTCATGCCTGCCTGGCCTCTGTGGGGCCTGACGGGCGCGGTGATCTGTGGTGCTGTACCCAGGGTCAGTTCAACGTGCGCACGATCTGCGCGGAACTGATGGGCATGGAAGCGAGCAACCTGCGCGTGACCGCCTCCGAGATCGGCGGTGGCTTTGGCGGCAAGACAACCGTTTTCATCGAACCTGTGGCACTAGCGCTGGCGCGTAAATCGGGCCGGCCGGTGAAAATCGTGATGAGCCGCGAAGAGGTGTTTCGCGCAACAGGGCCGACCGTTTCCTCATCCATCGACGTGAAAATAGGGATGACCAGCGACGGACGTATCACAGCAGGCCAGTCCCGGCTGCGCTATCAGGGTGGCGCGTTCCCCTGCGGCACGGTCGAGTTTGGCGCTCAGGCGGCCTTCGCGGCCTATGATCTGGATGCCGTGCAGACGCTGGGCTGGAATGTGATGACCAACCGGCCCAAAGAGGTGGCTTACCGCGCACCGGGCGCGCCGATGGCGATCTATGCGGTCGAAAGCGTGGTGGATGAGCTCTGCCAGGAGCTTTCACTTGATCCGCTGGACACACGCATCCTGAACGCAGCGCGCAAGGGCACGCTGTCTTCCTATGGGCCCACTTTCAACGAGATCGGACTACTGGCCACGCTGGAGGCAGCAAAGGAGCATCCGCATTACACCGCTCCTTTGGGCGAAAACCAGGGGCGGGGGCTGTCCTGTGGCTTCTGGTTCAATTTCGGTGGCAATACCTGCGTATCGCTTAACCTCAATTCCGATGGCACCGTGGGCGTGGTCGAAGGCAACCCCGATATCGGCGGCTCGCGCGCATCGATCACCATGATGGCGGCTGAGGAACTTGGCATTCCCTATGACCGGGTCCGCACCGTGATCACCGATACAAACTCCATTGGATTCAACGATGTAACCGATGGCAGCCGGGTGACATTTGCTGTCGGACTGGCCACGATCGAGGCGGCACGTGCGGCCATCCGCGAGATGTGCAGCCGGGTCGCAAAGATCTGGGGCATCGACGAAGAGGCGGTGGTCTGGGAAGACGGCTACGCCAAACCTTCGGGGCCGAATGCCGGCGAGTTCGAGCCGATGAGCATCGCCGAAATCGCGGCGACCGCCGACAACACCGGGGGGCCCATTGCCGGTCACTTTGAGGTCAACGCCGACGGCGCAGGCGTCAGCTTTGGCGTCCATCTGGTGGATACCGAAGTTGACCCCGAGACCGGCACCACAAAGGTGCTGCGCTACACGATCTTTCAGGATGCCGGCAAGGCCGTGCACCCCGATTACGTCGAAGGGCAGATGCAGGGCGGTGCCGTGCAGGGCATCGGATGGGCGCTCAACGAGGAATATATCTATGGCGAGGACGGGCGTCTGCAGAACGCAGGCTTTCTGGATTACCGCATTCCGGTCGCCTCGGACCTGCCCTCGATTGAAACGGTCATTCTTGAGATCCCCAACCCGGGCCACCCATACGGGGTGCGCGGTGTGGGCGAGACGCCGATTGTGCCGCCGCTTGCAGCGATCTCCAACGCGGTCTCAAGGGCCACGGGCGTACGCATGACGGAACTGCCGATGTCGCCGCCGCGCCTTTTGAAAGCGATGTCGCAGAAAGGCTGATCTCATGGTGCGGGTCAAGCTCTGGGGATCGCTGCGGAGCATGGCGGATGGCGAGGAGTTCGTGGAAGTCGAAGCCACGAACTTCAAGCAACTGCTTGATGCACTTGCGGAAAAACACCCCGGGCTCGCGCCGCAGATCAGACGCGGTGTGTCGTTATCACTGGATGGTGTGATCTATCGTGACGCCTGGTTCACCCCGGTCAGTGCTGAGAATGAGATCGTTCTGATGCCCTATATGGTCGGCGGCTGACGCCAGCCCGGGTGGTCAGTCTTCTCCGTCGAAATCAACGTGCAGGTGTGTGCCGGACGGGTCTTCGAGATTGACCTGAGTGATCCGGGTGCCCGGCACCGTTCGGATCTCAAACGGAACCCCGCGTTCCGTAAGTTTATCCGTAAAACCAGTGAGACCGGTGGCACGAAAAGCGAAATGTTCCAGTGAGGTTTCGTTTCTGCTCAGCGCGGCCCCGGTCTCAATCAGATGCACAACTGCGGTATCTCCGATGTAAAGCCAGACACCCGGAAAGCCGAAATCCGGGCGGGGGCCGGGCGTCAGGCCAAGAATATCCTGATACCAGGCCGCGAGTGCCGCAGCGTCTGCGGTACGCAGGTTTACATGGTCCAGAGCTGTCAGCATGCCGTCTTCCCCTCATCCGGTGGCGCCGCTGACATAGTGTAAATCACGAACCGGGGTGCCGGCAATCAGATCGCGGGTCACCGCCCCGACCGCTCGGACCGTGCACAGATGGCGAGCGCGGACAGGGCCGCCCGAAGGCGCAGGCTTTGGCCCAGAAAACTCTGTCCCTCCCGGGGTGCCGCGGATATGTCTTAGAACAAAGCGTCCGGGGAGCCGTCACATGAAAATACTATTTTGTACCGTATTCTGTCTTGTCTGGAGTGTGGCCGCGTCTGCTCAGGAGAGTGTTGAACTGGTGCCGCGGCCGGCACGTGTGATGACCGTCGCCGAAAGCCCGCAGCGGGTCGAACGGCGTTATCCTGCGATTGTTCTGTCCTCGCAGGAGGCAGTTCTGTCCTTCAAAGTGTCCGGCGAAGTGATCGAACTGCCGGTGCGGGCGGCGGATAATGTCAAAGCCGGGGATGTGATTGCCCGTATCGACCCGGAACCTTTCGAAGAGGCAGTTGCACAGCTGGAAAGCCAGATCGATCAGGCCGTTGCACAACTCAGAGAACTGCGCACAGGCGCGCGCGACGAGGAAGTGTCAGCACTGGAAGCGAATGTTGCAGCCGCCAAGGCACAGCTTGACCAGGCCGCAGAGCAGCTGGAGCGGACCCGCGAGCTTGAATCGCGCGGCGTCGTTTCCAAAGCGCGGCTTGATCAGGACCGGGCGGCAGCCGATGTGGCCGCAGCCGGATACCAGGCGGCGGTTGAACAGCTTGCAATCGGCGTGGCCGGCGGGCGCGAAGAAGACATCGCAGGTCAGGAAGCGATTATCCGCGGTCTGGAAAGCCAGGCGCGGACCGCCCGGACCAACCTCAGCGACACAACACTCCGCGCGCCCTTCAACGGGGTGATCGCGCGTCGCAACATCGACAATTTCACCAATGTCTCTGCCGGCAGTCAGGTTGTTCTGCTGCAGGCCCTGGCCAAGGTCGATCTGGCGTTCGACGTGCCGGGTCCGGACGTGCTGATCTGGAGCAGCGGCGAGGAAGTGCGCTCGCATGTCCTGCTGGAAGCGCGCCCCGGGGCCCTTATCGAGGCGGAACTGGTCGAGTTTTCCACCCAGGCCGATATTGGTACACAGACCTACCGCGCGCGCGTCTCCATAGACGTGCCCGAGGGCGCACAGGTGCTGCCGGGCATGGTAGGCACCGTCGTGGTCAGCACCCGGCAGGCTGTGCCGGATGCCATCACGGTCCCGCTCTCGGCGGTAACGGCGTCAGGTGACGGTGCTGCCTTTGTCTGGATCGTGGACCCCGACAGTAACACTGTGACGGCCCGTCCGGTGTCGACCGGGGACATCACCGGCGAGGAAGTCGTGGTGCGCGACGGTCTTACCGCAGGGGACCGGATCGTGACTGCGGGCGTGACCTTTCTGCGCGAAGGGGCGGTGATCCGCCCGGTTACGCAGATCGGGAACTGAGCATATGGATCTTGCCCGCTTTGCCATTGAAAAGCGCCTGATCTCGGCGCTTGCAACGATCCTCATCCTTTTTGGCGGCTATTTTGCCTATACGGCGCTGCCCCGTTTCGAGGATCCGGAGTTCATTATCCGCACGGCGCAGATTGTGACACCCTATCCCGGCGCCAGTGCTGAAGAGGTTGCGGACGAGGTAACCGAGGTCGTCGAGAACGCGCTGCAGCAGCTGGCCGGCGTCAAGGAGGTGAAATCCATCTCCATGTCAGGGCGCAGTCAGGTTACGGTCGAATTTACCATTGCCTCGACCAAAAACCGTGATCAGCTGGCACAGAAATTCACTCAGATGCGTGCCAAGGTCAGTGATGTGCAGGGCTCTCTGCCGCCCAATGCGCTTACCAGTCAGATCTTTGACGATTACGGCGATGTCTACGCGCTCTATTTTGCGATCACCGGCGAGGGGTATTCGCTTTCTGAGATATATGAATATGGCAAGGATCTGCAGCGCGAACTGGTAATCGTCGAAGGCGTGTCCAAGGTGGTGCTGAGCGGCGTGCAGAACGAGGTGATTTTCGTCGAATATGAACCGGCACGGCTGATTGAGCTGGGGCTTGCGCCCACGCAGGTGGCAGGATTGCTGGAAGGTCAGAACCTCGTAACGCCCGCCGGGTCGCTCAGTGCAGGACCGGCGCGTCTCACAGTGCGCGCGCCTGCGGCCGTCGATTCCATCGCGGCGATTGAAAACCTGGTGCTGGTCAACCCGCAGAACGGGGCCTCATACCGGCTGCGTGACATCGCGACTGTCCGGCGCGGATACGAAGATCCGCCCACCAGCATGCTCTTCCGCAACGGCAAACCAGCCATCGGTCTGGGGATCTCGAACAACATCGGCGGCAATGTCGTCAACATGGGTGATAAGGTCAAAGCGCGCATGGATGCGCTGATTTCCGAACGTCCCATCGGTATCGAGATTGAAACGATATCGGATCAGTCTTCCTCGGTGCGCGCCTCGGTCAATGATTTTGTGATGAACGTCGTTCTTGCGCTGGCGATTGTCGTCGGCACCCTGCTGGTGTTCATGGGGCTGCGTTCGGGGTTGCTGATGGGGGGGATCCTGCTCGTAACCGTGGCAGGCACGTTGCTCGGCATGTATTTTTACGGGCTCGATATGCAGCGGATCTCACTGGGAGCGCTGATTATTGCGCTCGGGATGCTGGTCGATAACGCAATTGTCGTTGTCGAAGGCACGCTGGTGAGAGTGCAGAAAGGCGAAGACCCTGCACCCGCTTCCATCGCCGTTGTGAACCAGACAAAATGGCCTCTGCTCGGGGGGACGATCGTTGGTTTTCTGGCCTTTTCGCCGATCGGGTTTTCGCCTGACAATACCGGTGAATACGCGGGCAGCCTGTTCTGGACGGTCAGCATTGCGCTGCTCTTTTCCTGGCTTGTTGCGATCTGGCTCACGCCATACTTCTGCACGCTGCTGCTGAAACCGGGCAAGGCTGACGAAAAGGGTGAGAACTTCATTCTGCGCGGCTACAGGCGGTTTCTGCATCTCGCGATCCGCATCCGCTGGGTCACCATCGCCATCGTGGTCGGGCTCTTTGTTTCGGCGGTTGCGATGTTCTCGATGGTGCCGCCCGGGTTCTTTCCGGCCTCAACACGTACGCAGTTCGTGGTGGATTATTTCCTGCCCGAAGGGGCGGATATCGAACTGACCCGCCAGCATATGACAGAGATTTCTGAGCACGCGCGCAGTCTGCCGGGGGTCACGGGTACGAACACAACTGTTGGCGGCGGGCATCTGCGGTTCATGCTGACCTATGAGGCGGGCGATCCGAGCTCGGCATACGGCCAGATCCTTGTGGACGTGGAGGAATACCGGCAGATCGCGGATCTGATCCCGCAGATGCAGAACTGGATTGATGAACGATTCCCGGCCGGCAACGCAAAGGTCTGGAAATTCCTCCTTGGTCCGGGTGGGGGCGCCAAGATCGAAGCCCGCTTTTACGGCCCCGATGCCATTGTGCTGCGCGAGCTTGCTGGGGCTGCCAAAGAGGTCATGGCAGAGAAGGGCGCCATCGCGATCAAAGATGACTGGGAAGCGATGCGCCCGGTGATCCGGCCGGTGATTAATATCGAAAACGCGCGCCGGCTCGGGCTTTCTCAGGGGGATATTCTGACGGCCGTGAACGGTCATCTTGTCGGCACGCAGATCGGCATTTACCGAGAGGCGGAAGAGCTCCGTCCGATCGTGATGCGGCCCTTTGGCCGGGCGCGCGATGATGCCGCCAAGCTCCAGGATGTGCAGATTTTCAGCAATTCTGCCGGGGCTTATGTGCCGATCGCTCAGGTCGTGGACCGGTTTGAGCTGGTCTTCGAGAACAGCCGCCTGCGTCGTTTTGACAGGAGCCTCGCAATCACCGCACAGTCTGACCCGCCGCAGGGCATGCTGTCAGGGGATCTCTTTGAGGCTGTGCGGGGGCCGGTTGATGCGATGACGCTGCCGCCCGGGTACTGGATGACCTGGGAAGGCGAATACGGCAGCAGCAGCGAGGCCAACGAGGGCCTTGCCGCCACAATGCCGATCGGTATCGGCGCGATGGTCGTTGTGGTGCTTTTGCTCTTTAACGCGATCCGGCAGCCGCTGATCATCTGGCTCACCGTGCCGCTGGCCCTGATCGGCGTGATCTGGGGGCTGGCGCTGAGCGGGACGGCGCTTGAGTTCATGGCCATCCTCGGGATCTTGTCTCTCGCCGGTATGCTGATCAAAAACGCGATCGTCCTGATCGATGAGACCGACAGTCAGATCGGCGCCGGCAAAGAACGTATGCGCGCCGTCATTGATGCTGCGGTCAGCCGCGTACGGCCGGTGTCGCTGGGGGTGCTGACAACCGTTCTCGGGGTGATCCCGCTGCTCTGGGATCCGTTTTTCAAATCCCTGGCGGTGGTGATCATCTGCGGTCTGAGCTTTGCGACGCTGCTGACGCTGATCGTCGTACCGGTGCTTTATACGGTGTTTTTCCGCATCAGCCCGGGCGCGGATGCTGAGGTCCCCGCGGAGTGAAACCGCGGGGCCGCGGCTCAGTCTGAGCGCGCTCCCATCAGAGACTGCCAGGACTGCATTGCCTGCAGCGCCGGTGCCGATGCCATGACAGCCGCAACGCCTGCGCGGGCATCGCCACAGGCGATCAGAGTAAGGTCATCTGCAAGAGGCACCAGCAGCCCGCCATCAGGGCCGCCGGCAGGACCGTTGCGCATGCCGGCCACGAAGGCCTCCAGCCGGGGGAACCACGCGGGGTCGCCGGAACATCCCGCACCGGCCTCTTCAGCTCCGCCAGTTGCTGTCAGGTCGTTCCAGTGCAGGCAGGCAACTGTATCCGTTGCAATACTCTCCAACATCACGGCAACACCGCTCATCTGGTGCCGACCTGCAAGGGCCGCCCGCAAGGCAGGGACCGAAGCGCCGGTGTCCGGGTCGCCCGCCGTGCCGGCACGCCCTGCGTTGGTCAGAGTGACTTCTGCGCCGGTCTCGCAGATCAGTCCGAGAACGCCTGCAAGGGTGGTCACGTCCGTATCTCCGGGCGCGTCATCACCAAGCCCGACCGCAACAAGCCGCCGGTTCGCTACGTCAAGTGCGCCAAGCTGAATGCCGTCGGCGCTGAGTTTCAGGGACCGGGGCAGCACAGTTTCGTTGATCTCGCGCAGGAGCACTTCCAGCGCGGCGGTTCTGTCTCTGGGCAGGGTCTGCGCCAACTCTGCGCTGCCAAGCCGGGCGAGCAGCCCTGCCAGAGCTGCGTCGGAAATGCTGTTTTTCTGTGGTGCGGACATCAGATCTGCTCCCCTGTGTTCTGCGGATCGGTAATGACGCAGGACAACAGCATCGCGGCGTCGCTTTCTGCGGGTGCGGCAAGGCAGATGGCTTCGTCACCTTCCGCGTCCGGCCGGCCGAAAGCTTCAGTGCGGCGGGCGGTGAAATGCAGCGCTGCGGCAGGCGGGTGCCCAGGGCTGATCGCGCCGGCAAGCGCAAAACACGCGGTAGCACGTGCGGCAAGGCTGTCGAGAGCTTCGCGCGGGCAGGGGGCGGGGCTGCTCCAGCTCAGAACAAGGCCTGCACCAATGTCGGTATAGGCGGCAAGGTCGCTTTGCTCTGCTGTACTGCGCAGTGCGTCCAGTCTGTCCTGCATGTCCATGGTTGGGTTTTCCTGTGCTGGGCGTTATTCGCCGGCCATTACATCTCGGTCAGGGCGGGCATCGGGGCGGCGTCGTCCGGACGTGGTGTCCGCGCGCACGCGGCGGGGCTGTATGTGACCGTCAGGCAGCGGCGCTTCGTCTTCGGGCTCGTCAAAGAAATAGTCCTTTTCCGGCACGGCACGCGCAAAGTCTGCCGGAGCCTCGCTGTGGTGTCCTGCGCCATCGGCACTGCGATTGCCACCGGAGTTCATCAGCAGTTCAATCAGATGCTCGCAGAAAGGTGCCACACCGCTGGTCTGCCAGATGTCCAGATCGTCGTCCGCGTTCAGCGCGTCAAGGAGCGATGCCGCATAGACCGCCGAAAAGAGACCATCGGTCTCGCGGCGGACCCGCCGCAGCACGCGGTCTTTGTCACGCTCGGTGCGCAGCTTGTCAAACTGTGTGATCAGCAGGAGGTTTTCGCCCCGCGTACAGTCGCGCAGGATCTCCCATATCGCGGCCTCGGACTGGCGCCAGGCCTGGGTTGCATGGGTGCACCAGACGACGTGATCGGCCTCTCCCACAACGGTTTCCCACATGTCGGTGGGCATGTTGGGATCGGAAATCCCCGGCATGTCGATCAGATCACAGAGCATCAGCGTATCCGCCTCCATCGTCAGATGGATGTGCTGTGTCTCATCAAGGCAGATGCTGTTGAGGTCCTGCAGATCAAACGGGATGCGGTTGCCGTCCATATCCACCGCATGCGCCGAGGACGGCCCGTAGGTCATCAGAACCGGGGGCAGGCGGGTCGCGGTCACCTTCATCGGCAGGGGTGCCGAACCCAGCAGGATGTTGGTCAGTGTGCTTTTGCCGGCACTGAACTCTCCCATCAGGGCCAGACGCGGACGCGGCGCCGCCGTATCGCCGTTCAGCGTTTCGGGTGTCAGGTCATCCATGATCTGCTGGCTCCATATCTGGCATTGCAGCGTAGGCCTGGAGCTCTTTCAGGATTTCTTCGAGCTGTTCCACGCGGTCAGCCTCTCCGGCACCGAGGCAAAGACGCTGCAGCCCGTCTTTGTCACCACGGCTGTTGCCAATCTCATAGAGCACATCGCGGTTCTGCTCGATAAACCCCGTCATGGCGCCGATCAAATCAGCGTTGATCTCGTCTGGCTGGGTGTCGCGGACGCGTGCCATAAATTCTTCTGTTTCGGCTGAAATCAGCGAACGGAACCGTTTGGCAAATGCCTGATAGCCACGTGTGCGGCGCCACCATGACTTCCACCATCCGTCATTGAAATCGAGTGCGATGCTTTGCGCAAGGGAGACAGGGGCAGGCATCTCGGGCACATCAGGCACCGAAAGCTGCACGCCCTCGACCGCCTTGCCGAAGGCTCGAAAGTAAAAGCCTGCAAGCTCTTCTGTCGCGGCCTCAAAATTCTTTCTGGTCACGGACTGTGCCCTCGAGGCATAGACCGAGAACGCGGATTTCAGCAGCATGCGCAGACCTGCGGGATTGTATTCCCACATGTGCTCTGCGCCGACTTTCTCCAGATGCGTGATCAGCGAGTGGGTAGCGCGATCCACAAAGTTGATATGGGCGCGGTCTGCACGCGCGCGGTAGTTTTTCGTCACATCTGAAAGGTCGCTGTGCATCGCATCGAGGTGGCGTTTGGTCAGCGCCTCAAGCTCTCTGCGGATTTCCTGCATGGTCAGCCCGGTTTCGGTTTCATCGCCGCTGATCATCACCTTGTTGGCGGCCTGCTGTCCGGTGGCGATTGTTGCCATGGACGTCGCCGTGCGGCGCAGAAGAGCATTGCCGATGCTGCTGACGACCTGATTGCCGATCGCTCGCTGCAGAGCAGGCATCCCTGAGAGGTGCCAGAGATTTTCAGCCGCCGAATATCCGTGCTGACCGGGGTTTTTTGCCCGGTCGGACATGCCGCTGAGGCGGGCGGCAGTGGATTCTGTCTTTTCGTCAATGCTGTCGGACAGGACCATATTGGCCCACCAGGCACTGCCAAAGAGAATATCGGCACCTTCTGGTCCGTTGTTTTCCGCAAGCACCCTGCGGATGCTGGCCTCGATCTCGGGGATCTGATTTTCCGGATCGCGCAACTCGTCGATGCGGTTCACAAAGATGATCACGTCACGCGACGACATATTTGAGATCAGCCGGATCAGGCCCATATCGACCGAGCTCAGCGCCTGATGCGCTGAGAGCACGACAACACAGATGCGGCTGTTGCGCACAGCGTTAATCGTTACCTGTTCGCGCATCATGAAGGTGTCGTTGACGCCGGGCGTGTCGCGCAGACAAAGCGGCACCGGACATGTCGGGCTGTGCAGGGTCAGATCGGCGGATTTGGTAATATCGGCAAACCTGCCCTGGGTATCTCCGCCCGTATCGGTATCTTCGTCCTCAAAGACGTCGTCACCAAGGCAGATGTATCGTTCCAGCAGTTCTTTGTCGAAATAGCCGTAGTCATGTTCCTGACCCAGCAGCATTTCAAACTTTTTGCCGAGACGGCGACGGGATTTCTCGCGCAGTTCTTCAACCTGCTGACGAATTTTTTCCATCTCGTCGCCCGCACCGGCACGATCAGCAAGCTCACCGAGGCGGCCGCCCTTCTGCACGAGGCGGTCCCATTCGTCGGCCTTCATCATCTGAAAACACGCGCCGATTTCGCTGCGGGTTTCGCCGGGGATGAGATGCAGCGACGTTACAACTGACGTCCACGGATTGACGTCGGACGGCAGCAGATCAGACCAGCCTGCAACGGCATTCACCAGGGTGGTTTTACCGGATTTGACCTGACCCAGAAATGTGATCGCAGGCTCGGATTCCTCAAGCTCGCGCTGCAGCCTCGCAAGCGGGCGTGCGGCGGCATCGCCGGCAAGTTCGCTCAGCCGGTCCATCAGGTCCGACAGCCGCGCGCTGCGTTCAGCAAGCTCCTGCAACGGCTCCATTCCTTCCGTCAGAAACGGGGGGGCCATCAGGGCGTTGCTCTCTGCTTCGTCAATCTGTGGTTTTACATTCATTTTCGGGCCCGGAACCTGCTACGTGGCCTCATGTGAGGCCTTTGACTAAAAACTGCTCTTTATCTGTTGAAAGGTTTAGGGGTCATATCTGGCAAAGTTGTGGTGGGAATCCGGCACTGTTTCGACAAAAGAGCGCCGGTCCGGAGATTTCATCACATTGTTTCTGCATGGATTTCCTTGCGCATCTGAACCATCAGAGCGAGCGCGTCAGTGGCTGCTGCGGCGCCGGATTCAGTCGAGAGCAGCGTGATCAGCTGCTCTGCATCAGTCACCTCATCTCGCAGTGCGGTAAAGGCCGGGCTGTCACAGGCTGTGCTCTCCAGCAGCAGCGCCACATCGGAGGCACATTGCGCGCAGGCGGAGAGAACGCGGCTTGCCTGGGGACCGGGAAGATAACCCTCTGCCGGGCGCAGATCACCTGCGAGCCGGTCGATCAGCGCCAGCGCCTGCCCGCAGGCTTCGGCCGGGTCGGCGGGTTCGGCAGTCGACGTCACCACTGCTGTCAGGTCGGGGTCCGGCACCGGCGATTTTGCCGGTGCCTGTGCCACCCCGGCGCGATCGAGCAGAATGCGCGCGTGGTCCATATCAGCCATACGACCGGCCGCAATCTGATGCTCAAGTCCTTCCATCAGTGCGCTGCCACCGCTGGCCGTCAGTAACGACGGATTGGCGTCCGTAGCCGTTTTCCGCGCGGCAAGCGCCTGCAGCGTCGCCACCGGATAAAGGCCATAAAATTCTTCCGCCGCGCGGGCATCCAGATCTTTAAGCCGGCGCGTCAGGACACCCTTCACATGCAGCTGATCGGCCTTGGTCAATGCCAGGAAACTGCGGTCTTTCAGGTGATCGGGCGCAGAGGCCCAGAGCATGTACTCGCGGTCGTCGAAATTCTGGGTGCACCAGAGCGCCACGTCGGCGCGCTCAAGACCCCAGTCGAGAAAATCCTCGGCCTTGTCCTGCTGGTCGGGCAGGGATACTTCGATAAAGCTCCGGTCGCGCAGTATTTCTGACGGAGTCTCGATGCTTACACGCAGAACGTCGGAGCTGAGCTCTGCCGCATCCGGCGCGCCGTCAAAGGTGACCATTTCGCCGTTGTGAAGCTCGGTCACCACTTTCGGTGTCTCACCCCAGGTCAGCTCGGTGATCGGCACGGCGCCAAGCGAAGGCATCAGATCGGTGCCCGCCAGCATATTGATCAGACTGGTTTTTCCACCACCGGCAAGGCCCGCCACCACAATTACCGTCGGGCGTCTGAGGTGTTCAAGCAGCCGTTCGCCGGTATCGCGTGCCGTGCCGGTCATCCGGTTTGCCTGCATCGCGTCGGCGAGCATTTCGGTGAGGTTGCGGGTATCAGCGAGCGCGTTCATCATCTGCCTCCTGCGGGGCGGGCACTCATCATCAGCTTTTTCTCGCCATGCAGATTGAGAAAGAGCCTGCGCCCGGGTGCTGCGGTTTTCTGTTCTGCGCGCGGTGTTTTTACCTTGAGCACGCAGATTGCCACGTTGTCCTGTTCCGGGTCGTCGAGATCGCCGATTGCTTTCATCAGCGCGGCGCCGATCTCTTCACCGGATTTGTGGCGGTGTTCATAAATAAGCTGGGCAATCTGCGGTTCGGTCAGGAACTGCAGGCCGTCACTGGCAGCAATCACGATATCAAGATCGCGCAACTCAACCGGCACGTCGCGGCAATCAACCTCGGGGATCGGGTCACCGATCAGAACCGACGTCAGACACTGCCGGTCGGGATGCTGTTCGGCTTCGCCGGCGTCCATTTCGCCTTTGCGGACCATCCGGTCCATGCGGCGCGCCAGCGAGTGTTCTTCGTTCAGCCGGAAAAGCCGGTTGCCGCGGAAAAGATACAGCGGCGAGTCGCCCACAGAAATCCAGTAAAGCCGGTTGTTGATCACGACGGGAGCCACCAGCGTGGAACCCATGCCCTGAACACCCGGCCGGCGACGGGCATAGCTTGCCACGCTGTCGTTGGCGCATTCGGCAGCGGCCCGCAGGATGCTGCCGATATTGTCTTCAAGCATCGCCGGATCACCGGAATGCATCTTCAGTTCGCTGAAGATCTCAGTCACCACAATCTTGCTGGCGATATCGCCCGCTGCGTGCCCGCCCATACCGTCGGCGAGCACGATAAAACCATACCCCGCGCCCCGGGAAAAATCGATGGCAAGCGAGTCTTCCTGGTGGTCACGGCGACCCTGGCTGATCGCCGGGGCCGCGTCGTAAAGATATGCGACGGGATCAGGCATATTTCGCGTCTTTTTCCGCCGGCTTGTCCCAGGAGAAGTCTTCTCCGCAGAGCGCGATCAGACGCAGGGTCGTCTCGCCCACACGGATGGTATCGCCATTGCGGATCTCTTCTGTGCTCAGAAGCGGTTTGTTGTTCACCCGGACAAGATTTGCCTTGCCGCTGTGTCCGATGAAGAACTGGTTCAGTTCGCCGTCATAGGCAATCGACACGTGGTTTTCGCGTGAAATGCTGTTGTCGCCGAAGTTCAGCGAAACCGCCTGTGTTGTTCCACGACCGACCTTTGAGACACCGTCGTAAAGCGTGAAGGATGCGCCGCGTCCCGGGCCTTCGATCACGACAACCCAGCCAACTGCGAATTCGCTCTGGCCGGCCTTTTCGGCGCGCGCCATCGGATCCGTGCTTTCCGCTGTGCCAGGCGTGAAGCCCAGAAGGCGGGTTTTCACACGGCCCGAGCGGCTGCTGCCACGGCCAGGGGCGGGGGCAGGCATCTGTACCGGCGCACCGGAGACGGCCTGGGCCACGCTCATTTCTGCGGAAACCTCGTGACGCGGTGCTGTACGCTCCGCGGCCATGGCACGGCGCAGTTCCGCAATGGACGCGGTCGTGGTGTCAGCGGCGGCCTCAGGGGCATCCTCTTCAAAAGCATCGGCTTCCTCTTCGGTCTCGTCGGAGGCCGTCGGTGCGCCGGCAAAGAAACCGGCCGCATCGTCTTCGTAGACTTCGTCCTGATCATCGTCAGAAGCAGCCTCATCGCCCGGTGCGACCTTCTGCGCAAAAAGCGCATCCATCGGATCGGGGGACTGTTCCTGCTCTGCTGTGGTGTCCGCATTCAGATCGTCTTCTTCATACCCGTCGTCAGCATATCCGTCATCGGCGTATCCGTCGTCGTCAAAGTCCTCATCTGCAAAGTCCTCGCCTGCGTAGTCATCACCGTCGAATTCGCGCTCAAGGGCGTCAAGATCCGCAATGGGCGGCAGGGGTGTTTCAGCCGTCGCAGGCGCCTGAAGATAGGCACCGAGGTCCAGTGCGTCGCTTTGCGCGTCCTGCGGCTCAAGCAGCGCGTCGTCCGCTGGCGGTTTCTCCGCCTGGGCGGAATGGCGTTTCTCGTTGATGATATCGCGAATGAACTTCATGGGGATCTCCGTGGGGAAAATCAGTCTCTTGACTGCTCGTTGGACTTTTTGCCCGGCATGCAACGGCTCAGCAGTCTGGCCATGCGTGATCGTCCGGGGGGTGTGGTTGCGGGCTCATCTGTCGGGGTATCGTGGTAGTCCGCAGTCTGATCGCTGCGTTCCTGTTCTTTCAGCCAGGTCGAGACATCTTCGATCGGGTTACCGAAGATATCGACGACGTTCTTTCTGGGTGCCGGCTGGGCTTCGATCTCACGGCGTGCGCGGGTTTCCATGCCCGGCCGGCCGGGGTCGAGCTCAGTGTTTGTTTCTTCGACCAGCCGCGAGATTGTGCTCTCCAGGATCGGGTCAAATTCTTTGCGCGCCGGTGCGGGCGGCTTCAGCAGTGGCAGACTGTTGAGCGTTTCCATCCATTCGGACGCAGAGGCAAAACGGTCTTCCTGCAGCACATTCATCGCGCGGTCGACCGTGGCGAGGATGTTATAGTCACAGTCCCATGTCCCCCGGGTCAGAGGGATACAGGGATCGGGCTCACCGGCCGCAGTGGCCGACAGCCGGACCTGACAGCAGGGCGGTGCCTCGCCGGTTATCATGTGAAAAAGCGTGGCGCCAAGAGCATACAGGTCACTTGAAAAATCATGCAGCGTGTCAGGCAGATAAAACTCATGCGGCGAGTAGCCGTCCTTGACCGCGATCAGTGAGGAAAAGACGCGCTCACCGGGTTTTGGCTGTTCGATTGCGGCGCCAAAATCGATCAGAGTGAGAATGTCCTTGTCATCAAGCAGGATGTTGTCCGGCGAAATATCACGGTGCAGCACACCCTGGTCATGGGTGTAGCCAAGCGCGTCCAGCATCTGATCGAGTACCAGCCGGATAAAGCCGGGCGTGACCCGGGCCGGCTGTTCTTCGATGATGGTGATCAGATCAGCGCCCATGACCTGGTCCAGCGCCATATAGGCGGTGTTGTTTTCCTCGAAGACCTGATGCACGGATACGATATTGCGGTGGCGGAATTTTGCGATGCTGCGCGCCTCGCGGATGAACTGTCTCCGCAGGGCGATCAGCTGCCCCTCAAATCCTGGCTCGGAAGCACGGACTTTGCCGTCCGCACGTTCGCACAGATCGCCTGGAAAACACTCCTTGATCACGACCTCGCGGTCGAGGCTGTCGCGCGCCACATAGGTGATACCGAAACCGCCGCGCTGCAGCTGACGTTCGATCTGATACTGTCCCTGCAGCAGGCGTGCGCCGTCGGGCAGTTGGTCACCCTGAGGGCCGTCCTCTATTGCTGACATCCGGTTCATCTGATCGCATCCGTTTTGCATGGGTTAAGACGCTGAAGAAGCTTTGAGTGTTTTTTTCGTACAATGTTATTGATCGGCGGAGATTGTGATCAGAACATGGCGATGCTGCGTCCGCTCAGTGGCGAGAGGCGCTTTTTCGCACTTGTAATCAGTTTGATGCGGGAATTGTTTCCTGGCACGCCGGGACGCGCACCGGATCGAACCGGCATGCAGAGGGCAGCGTGACGATGTTTTTCAGCCGCTGAAAAGCACCGGCAGCGGCGCGTCGCGCAGCAGTGAAAGTGTTACCGAACCCACAACGAAATCATGGATCCGCGAATGCCCGAAGGCACCCGTTGCGATGAGATCGGCGCCTTTCTCAAGAGCGATCTGTCCCAGCAGTGTCGCGACATCGCGGCCATGTCCGTCCCGGCGCGTGATCTCCGCGCTGAGCCCGTGCCGGGCGAACATGCCGGCAAGATCCAGCGCGCTGTGATCGCTGAGTTCATCCAGCAGTTCCGGGCCGATGTGGACGACATCGACCTGTGCGCCTTCGCGGGCCAGCGGGATGAGGTCATGAGCGGCCCGCGCCGCCTCTCGCGTGTCACTCCAGCCCAGCATGATGTGGTTCCCTGCCGGCGGCCCTTTATATTCCAGCGGGACGACGATCACCGGCCTGCCGCATTCACGGATCACCCGTTCCTGCACATGACGGTGATCATAGCGGTCGGTTGCTTTGTCGTCATGCGACATGATGATGAGGTCTGCAGCCCGCGCGCTTTCCACCAGCCTGTCGGCCGCCGAAACAGACTGCGCCCGCAGCAAACGCCATTCACTCTGAAAATCCGCATTCTGACAGGATGTTCTGAAAATCGTTTCAATGGCCCCGGCCTCTTTGATCTGGCTTTCGTTGAATGCGCCAAAGGCCTGGTCGGGGATGTGCATGGCAATGCCGGGATAGACGACCAGCGCTTCGATGGTGTGCAGTCCCACCAGATGCGCGTTATGCGCGCGCGCCAGTGGCACAGCGAACTTCAGCAGTGTTTCAGCGTGCCTGCTGGTGGTCAGGCAGACGTGGATGGTTCTGATGGTCATCGGCTCTCTCCCGCAGGTGTTATGCGGCGCACCCGGTCCGGCCGGGCCCGGGGCGGCCCGCACAGACATCTTAGCCATATCAGCGACCACGACCTTGATCGTGATCAAGCCCGCTTCACCGGACCATTAGTGCGCTTGACACTGCACGGCAGTTTTGCGCTAACGGATATGTCCCACAGGCTGATGCGAGACGGGCGGGAGAATGCTGATGGAACGGGTGTTTCACGAAGATACGCTGCTGACAGGAACCGGAGCGGACTGCGTGGCGCGCGCTCTCTTTGACGTGGCGCGCGATCTGCCGCTGATATGTCCGCACGGGCATACCGATCCCGCGTGGTTTGCCACGGATGCGCCTTTCGCCGATCCTGCCGCCCTGCTGGTGACGCCGGATCATTACATCACTCGCATGTTTGCAAGCCAGCGAATGCGCCTTGAGGATTTTGGTGTGGAACGCGCCGATGGACGCGGCAGTGCGCCTGATCCCCGGGATATCTGGCGGCGGTTTGCGGAGCACTATTATCTTTTCCGCGGCACGCCGACACGTCTCTGGCTCGATATCACCTTTGACCGTCTCTTCGGTCTCACGAGACCTCTCTCTGCATCAACTGCGGATGAGAGCTTTGATCTTATCAGCGAGAGGCTGGTATCCCCGGAATTCCGCCCCCGCGCGCTTTTTGTACGCTTTAACATCGAAGTGCTGGCCACTACCGATGGTGCGCTGGATCCGCTTTCCCACCACCGCGCGCTGGCTGACGGGTCATGGTCGGGGCGGATCGTGCCGACCTACCGGCCGGATCAGATCACTGACCCGGACCATGAGGACTTTGCCGCCGGCCTGAAGGGTCTGGCAGAGATCACCGGAGAGGATACCGGCACATGGGCGGGGTATCTTGAGGCGCACCGCATTCGCCGGGCGTTTTTTCGCGAGCTGGGGGCCACTGCCACGGATCATGGCGTGCCCGACGCAGCTACGGCGGATCTTGCGCCGGGCGATGCGGCAGCGCTTTATGACCGGGTGCGCCGTGACCGGGCAGAGCCAGGGGATGCTGCCCTGTTCCGGGCACAGATGCTGACCGAGATGGCACGGATGAGCGCAGAGGACGGCATGGTCATGCAGATCCATCCCGGCGCGCTGAGAAACCACAACAGAAAGGTGTTCGCAGCCTACGGAAGGGACAGGGGTTTCGATATCCCGACCCGCGCCGAATTCACCCGCAGCCTCGCACCACTCCTTAATGCCGTGGGTGATGCGCCCGGGTTAAAGATCGTACTTTTTACGCTGGACGAAAGTGTCTATGCGCGCGAACTGGCCCCTCTGGCCGGCGCCTGGCCCTGCCTGACGCTCGGGCCGGCATGGTGGTTTCACGACAGCGTCGAGGGCATGCGCCGGTTCCGCGAACAGACGACCGAGACCGCCGGGATATATAATACCGCAGGATTTAACGATGACACCCGCGCCTTTCCGTCGGTGCCGGCCCGCCACGAAGTCGCGCGAAGGGTCGATTGCGCATATCTCGCAGGGCTCGTCGCGGATCACCGGCTGCGCGAGGACGAAGCCTTTGAGATGATTGCCGAGCTGACAACCGGTCTGGCGCGGCGCACCTACAGGCTGTGACAGGTGCGGCCTCTTGTTCGGGCATGTCTGCGGGCTAGGTGGCAGCGCGGGAACAGGGGACGGATCAGATGAGTGATAAACCGAAGATTGCAGTTATAGGTGCCGGCCTCGCGGGTATGCGCCTGACACAGCGCCTGCGCGGTGCTGCAACCGTTACCGTCTTTGAGAAATCCCGCGGGATCGGCGGGCGGATGTCCACCCGCCGCGCCGGAGAGAGGCGCTTTGATCACGGCGCGCAGTATTTCACGGCCCGTGGTGCTGCGTTTCGCGATTTTCTTGCCCCCTTTGTTGCGGGAGGAACCGTGGCTGTGTGGGAGCCGCGGCTGATGAACGAGGTCGTCCGGGATGCGGCGGGGCCAGCCGGTGAGGATGATGCAGGCAGCACGCGCTATGTCGCCTGTCCGGGCATGAACAGCCTGTGCAGGGCGATGGGGCAGGGCGCAGATGTGGCCCTTGCGACGCGTGTGGCCACAATCAGCCGCGACGGCGCCACCTGGTCACTGAAAACGACAGGAGATACTTTACTCAACGGGTTTGATTATGTGCTCTGCACTGCGCCCTCGGTTCAGACAAAAGACCTTATGCCAGCTGAATTCGCCGGGCATGAGGCGCTTGCCGGGGCAAGGATGGCCGGATGCTACAGCCTGATGCTGGGGTTTGAACTGCCGCCTGCGCTTTCATGGGATGCGGCCTTTGTCAAAGACGGCCCGCTGTCATGGATCGCCGCCAATCACAGTAAACCGGAGCGCTCCGGCGCTGAGATGCTGTGTCAGTCGGATAATGCATGGGCAGACGAAAACATCGAACGCGATCAGGATGAGGTGCGCGAAACCCTGATGGCCGCGTTCACGGAAGTTACCGGAACTGACGCCCGTCAGGCGGATTATAAAAGCCTGCATCGCTGGCGTTACGCAAAGATGACAACGCCTGCAGGCGCGCCCTGTCTCTTTGACGCGGCGCGCGGACTTGGCGCTGCGGGGGACTGGTGCGGTGGCGGGCGGGTCGAATCCGCTTTTGACAGTGGGAATGCACTGGCGGATGCGGTCCTGCAGGACATGCGCTCCGCTCAGCCCGGCGCGTAGTCCTGAAAAAGCCGCGTACCCCCCCAGATTATGAGCTGCAGGGCCAGCAGAAACAGAACCGCATTCAGCGCAACGCGGAATTTGCGCTCATCGATACGCAGCAGAATGTGCCGCCCGGCGACCGTTCCGAGAAAGCCTGAGCCGATCAGCAGCGCGACAAGCCCCAACCAGTGGGCAAAGGCAAATCCCAGCAGCGCAAAGGCAATGGTCTTGAACAGGTGCTGCGCGGTCATCAGCAGCGCGTGGGTGGCCGAATAACCAAGGCGATCCAGATCGAGAGTTTTGACATAAGCGGCCACAAACGGACCGGTTCCACCGAAAAACATCGTCAGAAAACTGGAGAAAAGCCCGGTGACGGCCGCTGAACTGCGCATGCTGGCGGGCGGTTTGAAGAGAATGGTCCAGAGAATAAAAAGCCCGACGCCGACCCGGATCATCCCGGGATTTAACTGCACCACAAAAGTGCCGCCGATGGCCACACCGACACAGGACCCGATCAGAAACGGTACTACCGTCGCGGTGTGTATATATTTTATAAACAATGCGGTACGGCCCACGTTTGATCCAAGCTGCACAAGGCCGTGCAGGGGGATGATCGCAGGTGCCGGCAGAAAGACCGCCATCACGCCGAGCATAACCGCGCCGCCGCCGATGCCGAATGCGGCTGTGATCAGCGAGCACAGAAAGCTGACGGCAGACAGCCCTGCGGCGACCCCCGGACCCAGCCCGCCGTGCATGATTTCCCAACTCATCGCGGCCTAACCGGCGCGGCGGGTGCTTGGCGGCGCAGATCCGGGGGGCGGGTTCGTATCATGCTGTCTCCGGTTTTGTTTCCGGGCGACGATAACGTGCTGTTCGGGGCCCGCAATCGGTTTTGGGTGGCGGTGCCGGGCAGGCGGCGCAACGGCTGAAAAAGCCGGCAGGTGGGCCACAGGTCTCTTCCGGGGTGCTGCTGCGACACTGTATCCGGGCGCTGGCAGGTTGTTTGCAGGCTGCCGGCCTTGCACAGAACGCGCATTGCGTCATCTTAAGCTGCGAGATCATTCCGGAAAGGCGCGGCATATATGCTCCTGCAGATCAGGCACCTGTCAAAAGATTACCTTTCGGGCGCCGCCCGGACAGAAGTTCTGCGCGATGTGAGCTTTGATCTGGACGCCGGAGAGACACTGGCGCTCGAAGGTGAATCCGGCAGCGGCAAAAGCACGGTCCTGCACCTTATAGCCGGGCTCGATTCGCCCACCTCCGGCAGCATCCTGCTGAAGGGGCGGGAAATAAACGGCCTGCCCGATCAGGCAGCGGCGGGGATGCGGCGCTCAGATGTCGGCGTTATTTTTCAGCAGTTCAATCTGATCCCCAGCCTGACCGTGGGCGCAAACATTGCCTTTCAGGCCCGGCTGGCCGGGAAGGAAGATACCGCCTTTGTCAAGGAGCTGGCTGAGCGGATCGGTCTGGCCGATCAGACGGAAAAATATCCCGAAGCGCTCTCCGGGGGGCAGCAGCAACGGGTGGCCATTGCCCGCACTCTCGCCGCGCGACCGGCGCTGATCCTGGCGGATGAGCCGACAGGCAACCTTGACGAAAGCACCGCCGACGCGGTGCTGGATCTGATGCTGGAAAGTGCTGCCGGGGTCGGGGCGGCAGTGCTGATGGTGACCCATTCCGCCCGCCAGGCCGCGCGCATGTCGCGCCGTATCCTGCTGCGCCACGGCGTGGTGCAGCCCCGGTTGCAGGTCCCGTCACCATGACGCGGCACGGGCTGGCGGTTCTGCTCTCGCACTGGCGGCGCAACCCGTTGCAGCTGCTGACGCTGGTAACCGGTCTGGCGCTGGCAACGGCACTCTGGTCGGGCGTGCAGGCGATCAATGCCGAGGCGCGTGCGAGTTATGCGCAGGCCTCCGACACGCTGGATGCCGGTGATATCGCCCGGATTATCCGCACCGACGGTCAGGACATCACCATCGCGGAATATGTGGCACTACGCCGCGCCGGCTGGCTGGTGAGCCCGGTGGTCGAGGGGCAGTTGCGCGGAACGGAACCGGGCATCAGGATCACCGGGATTGAGCCGCTGACACTGCCCGGACGCGGAGCATTTGGGCAGGCTGAGGAGGGCATAACCTTACCTGACGGATTTCTGAGCGATGCCGGTCTCCTGATGGCGAACCCCGACGATCTGACGGCGCTTGAGCCGTTTGGCGTGCCGCTTCAGGTGGATCCGGACCGGCGCGCAGGCACGGCGCTCACAGATATCGCCACGGCCCGGCGGCTGCTCGGTGAGGACGGCAGCATCGGATGGCTGCTGCTCGCCCCCGAACAGCCCCTGATCCGCGCCGTTCTGCCGGTGGCCTATACCGTGAGCGAGCCGCTGGTGCAGAATGATGTCGCGCGCCTGACACGCAGCTTCCATCTTAATCTCACGGCCTTCGGGCTGTTGTCCTTTGCGGTTGGTATCTTCATTGTCTATGGCGCTGTAGGTCTTGCGTTTGAGCAACGGCGCGGGGTTTTCCGGACGCTGCGCGCGATGGGCATGCCGCTGCGCCGGCTGATGCTCTTGCTGGTGCTGGAACTGGGGGTTTTCGCTCTTCTGGCCGGGGCGACGGGTATCGCGCTGGGGTATGTGATCGCGGCAGCTCTGATGCCGGATGTGGCCGCGACCCTGCGCGGGCTTTACGGGGCGGAGGTCACCGGGCAGTTGCAGCTGCGCCCGGTCTGGTGGCTCTCGGGCATGGCCATCGCACTAGGCGGGACTGCGGTTGCCGCTGTCGCCGCGCTCTGGCGTCTTGTCAGGATGCCGCTGTTGTCTTTCAACCACCCGCGCGCGATGCGCGTGCAGGCGGATGGCTCAGCGCGTCTTATGCTGGTGGCCGCAGCGGTGTTGCTGAGTGCGGCGGCTCTCTTTGCCGCCTTTGGCTCGGGGCTTTTTGCAGGATTTGCGCTGCTCGCCTGTCTGTTAACGGGGGCGGCATTCTGCCTGCCTCTGGTACTGTCGCAGGTGCTGAAAATGGCGGAAGGTGCTGCAAACGGCGTGCTGTCGCAGTGGTTCTGGGCTGACACACGCCAGCAGTTGCCGGGGCTGTCGATGGCGCTGATGGCGTTGCTGCTGGCAATGGCGGCCAACATTGGTGTCTCGACGATGGTGTCAAGTTTCCGGCTGACTTTCACCGGCTATCTCGATCAACGTCTTTCGGCAGATCTTTACCTGCGCGCAGGCTCCCCTGCTCAGGCCGGTGATATCGTTTCCTTTCTTGAGGATCGCGAAACGGATGTTCTGCCGATTGCCTCGGCGCCGACACGCATCGGCGGTCTGCCGGCGGAGGTATTTGGCCTGCGTGATCATGTCAGTTACAGAGAAAACTGGCCGGTGCTCGACGCTGTGCCGGCGGTCTGGGACAGGCTCGCTGTCGGGGACGGCGCGCTGATCAACGAGCAGATGGCGCGGCGCGAAGCCCTGG
The DNA here is from genome assembly GCF_012932215.1 of Roseobacter ponti. GTDB lineage: Bacteria > Pseudomonadota > Alphaproteobacteria > Rhodobacterales > Rhodobacteraceae > Roseobacter > Roseobacter ponti. Next base: position 1,752,568 of record NZ_CP048788.1, read on the forward strand.
GCCCGGGCGATACCCTTCCGGGCGGCGATACTGTTCTGGGCATCTACAGCGATTACGGCAATGCCGCCGGGCAGGTGATCATCTCCGAGGCGCTTTTCGCCGCGCGCTATCCGGAAATCACACCGGTTCAGTTCGGTCTGGTGTCAGACGCGCCGGCGGCCCTCGCAGAGGCCCTGCAGGACCGGTTCGATCTGCAGCCCGATGCGCTGATAAATCAACGCGACCTCAAGGCGTTCTCGCTTGAGATTTTCGAGCGAACCTTTGCCGTGACGGCAGCCCTGAACGTGCTGACCCTGTCGGTGGCGGGCCTAGCGATCCTCATCAGCCTGCTGACGCTTGCCACCATGCGGCTGCCGCAGCTGGCACCGGTCTGGGCGCTTGGTCTGACGCGCCGCGATCTTGCGGGTTTCGAAATACTGCGTGCCGTCTGCCTCGCCACGCTTACAGGTCTGCTGGCCGTGCCGCTGGGGCTGGCGCTGGCCTGGGTTTTGCTGGCGGTGGTCAATGTTGAAGCCTTCGGCTGGCGTCTGCCGATGTATCTTTTCGCCGGCGATATGCTGCGGCTGGGCGGGCTGACGCTGCTGGCGGCATTGCTCGCAGCTCTCTGGCCCGCCGCACGCCTTGCACGAACACCGCCCCAGAAACTATTGAAAGTATTCAGTAATGAACGGTGATTGGATCAGAGCATTTGTGTTTTCTGTGATCCTTTCGGTGCTACCGGCGGGTGCCGGTGCTCAGGGGTTTGCCGGCCTTGGCGCGGACGCTACCGGCTTTGCGTTTCCCGACCGGGACGTGCAGATTGCATTTCCGCGTGATCACGGCGCGCACCCTGATTTTCGCATCGAATGGTGGTACCTCACTGCAAACCTTCAGGCAGCGGACGGTACAGAATACGGGCTGCAGTGGACGCTCTTCCGCAGTGCCGGCGCACCGGTCGAGAAAGAAGGCTGGTCAAGTCCGCAGGTCTGGATGGGCCACGCGGCTGTCACGACGCCTGACCGGCATTTCGTGGCCGAAAGGCTGGCCCGGGGCGGGATCGGTCAGGCGGGTGCCGAAGCTGAACCATTTCAGGCCTGGATCGACGACTGGGAAATGCGCGCCACAGGTGCGGGCATTGAGGCGCTGAGCATGCGCGCGACCGGCCCGGATTTTGCTTACGATATGACGCTCACCGCGCAAGGGCCGCTCGTCTTTCACGGAGACGAGGGGTATTCGGTGAAGTCGGCGTCGGGACGGGCCAGTTATTACTATTCACAGCCGTTCTACGAGATTGCCGGAACGCTGAAGCTGCCCGGTGGTGATGTGGTCGTCACCGGCACTGCCTGGCTTGACCGGGAATGGGCGTCGCAGCCCCTCGGTGATACTCAGATCAGCTGGGACTGGTTCTCTATGGCCTTTGATGGCGGGGCGCGGCTGATGGGGTTTACGCTGCATGACAGTGCCGCGGGTGACTATACGGCCGCGACCTGGATTGACCCGGATGGTACAACCACTGCCTATCCCGACGGAGCCTTCCGGGCCCGGCCTCTGGAGACGGAAGAGGTGGCGGGCCGTGAGGTGCCGGTCGTCTGGCAGGTGTCGTTGCCGGACCGTGCGGTGGACGTGACCGTGACCGCAATGAACCGGCAGGCCTGGATGGATACGCTGGTGTCCTACTGGGAGGGCCCGGTGCGCATCACTGGCAGCCATGCCGGACGCGGATACCTCGAAATGACCGGCTACTGAGTGTCGCATACGCGGCATCAGGCTGGTTCTGTGCCGGTACCGGTGATATTTCAAAGCCAGGACAACCGGAGGAGCCGTACCATGTCCCGCGCCCGTACACTGACACGACGCACTGTGATGACCGGCGCACTCGTTCTGGGGGGCGGGGTGGCCTTTGGCACCTGGCGTCTGCTGACACCTGACGCCAACCCGGTGCTGGCAAGTCTTGAGCAGGGAGCGGCAAGCTTTAACCCCTGGGTGCTGATAGAGCCGGGGGGCGTTACTCTGATCACACCGCATGCGGATGTAGGCCAGGGCGTGACCTCAATGCAGGCGCTGCTGATTGCGGAAGAAATGGATCTGGAGCCGGGTGGTTTCGTCACCGCGCCGGGGGTGCCCGCGCGGGCATACCGGAACCGCGCACTCTCACAGGATGCGGTACCTTTCATGTCCACCGATCAGCGCTTTGTGGCGCGTGCCGGCCGGTCGGTTGCCGAGGGTGTGATGAAGCTTCTCGCGCTGCAGGTTACAGGGGGGTCAAGCTCGGTGCCTGACAGCTATAACAAACTGCGCCGCGCCGGTGCGGTGGCCCGCGAAACGCTCAAAGCTGCGGCCGCCGCGCGAACGGGTATTCCGGTGACGCAGCTGTCGACCGCGCAGGGGGCTGTCATATTGCCAGACGGTGAGCGGATCCCTTATCCGGACCTGACCTCTTACGCGGCAGAAATCCCGCCGGTGACTGATGTGGTTCTGCGCCCGCCGTCGGCCTGGCGTCTGACGGGACAGCCGGTGGAACGCATTGACATCCGGGATAAATCAACCGGCACGACCCGCTACGGCATTGATCAATGGCAGGCGGACATGCTTTTTGCCTCGGTCCGCGCAAGCCCGCGCCGGGGCGGTGCTCTGCTCGGGTACGACGCCACTCTGGCGCAACAGATGCCCGGTGTTCTGCATGTGCTGGATCTGCCCGGCGCGGTGGCGGTGGTTGCTGACAATACATGGAATGCCTTTCAGGCGCTGGAAGAGATCAGTTTTGACTGGGGCCCGGCGCCTTTTCCGGCAGAGCAGGACGCGCACTGGCAGATCCTGAGCGATGCCTTTGACACCACGCCCGCGAAAACCTGGCGCAATGACGGGGATGTGTCCCGTCTGTCCGGGCCCTGGCGGGAATACCGCGCACCCTATGTCGCCCATCAGCCGCTGGAGCCGCTGAACGCCACGATCCGGGTTGACGGTGAGCGTGCTGAGATCCGGACAACCCATCAGATGCCGGGACTGGCACGGGATAAGGTGGCGAAAATTACCGGGCTGCCGGCAGCGCGTGTTAGCTTTCACAACCTGCCGGGCGGGGGCAGTTTCGGGCACCGGCTCGAGTTTGATATCATCGAACAGGCCGCAGAAATCGGCCGGCAACTGCCCGGTGAAACCATCAAGGTGACGCTCAGCCGGGAAGAGGATTTCGCCCGCGACATCCCGCGCCAGATCGCGATGGCCCGCGCACGGGGGGCTGCGTCCGGGGGGCAGGTCACCGCACTGGATCTGCAGATTGCCGCACCTTCTGTGACGCGTTCCCAGACCGGGCGCGCGGCGTTTGAAGTGCCGGGGCCCGACCTGCAGACGGTGGCCGGTGCCTGGAACATGCCCTTTGCGATCCCGGATCTGCGGGTTTCGGGTCGGGATGTGGAGGGGCTGGCGCCGGTCAGTTCCTGGCGGTCGGTCGGTGCTGTAACGGCGGGGTTTTTCGCGGAATCCGCGCTTGACGAACTGATCCGTGATGCGGGCGCTGACCCGATGGCCGAACGGTTGCGGCTGGTCCGGGACCCGGTTGCGCGCGGCGTTCTGGAGGCTGTCGCTGAGATGTCGGACTGGGGCAGGGGCGTGGCCCCGGCAGAAGGGCGCGGTGTGGCGCTGGTCAGCTCATTCGGCGTGCCTGTGGCCCAGGTGGTGGATGTCACCGCGACGCATCAGGGCATTCGTATTGATCGGGTATTTGTGGCAGCGGACGCGGGCCCGATCCTTGACCCGGTGAATTTCGAAAACCAGGTGCAGGGCGGCGTTGTCTGGGGGCTCGGCCACGCGATCAACAGCGAAATTACCTATGCAGGCGGCGAGGCACAGCAGAGAAATTATCATGCAGCACCCGGTTTACGGCTCTGGCAGACCCCGCAGATTGTTGTGCGCGGGCTGCAATCCGCACGCGACATCCGCGGGATCGGCGAGCCACCGGTGCCGCCTGTCGCCCCGGCACTGGCAGGGGCGGTCTTTGCAGCCACCGGCCAGCGCCTGCGCGAGATGCCCTTTGCGCGTCACGCAGCCTTTGTCTGAGGCGAACGCTCTCTCTTGCGGGTGTTGCGATTAATGCTATCCCTGGAACCTGATCGCGACACCAACAGCCACCGGAGGCCCCATGGATTTTGCACTCAGCGAAGAACAGAGCGCCATTTTTGACATGGCATATGCCTTTGGTCAGGAGCATATCGCACCTTTCGCGCGCGACTGGGAAGCGCAGGGTACGATCCCCAAAGATCTTTGGCCCCGGGTGGCTGAACTTGGTCTTGCCGGTATCTATGTCTCTGAAGAATACGGCGGATCCGGGCTGAGCCGTCTGGATGCCACGCTGGTTTTCGAGGCGCTTGCAATGGCCTGCCCGTCGGTGGGCTCTTTCCTGTCGATCCACAATATGTGTGGCGGGATGATCGATACCTACGGCTCGGAGGAAATGAAATCAGCCTGGCTGCCGAAACTCTGTGCGATGGAAAAGATTTTCTCTTACTGTCTGACCGAACCCGGATCGGGTTCTGACGCATCAGCACTGCGCACACGCGCCGCGCGGACCAATGAAGGATACAGTCTGACCGGAACCAAGGCCTTCATTTCCGGAGGCAACTATTCGGATGTTTATCTCAGCATGGTCCGCACCGGCGATGACGGCCCGAAGGGTATTTCGGCCATGCTGGTTGAGGCGGGAACGGATGGTCTGAGCTTTGGCGGACCGGAGCAGAAAATGGGCTGGCGCGCGCAACCCACGGCACAGGTTCAGTTCGACGACTGCCGGGTGCCTGCGGAGAATCTCGTGGGCGAGGAGGGGCGCGGTTTCGCCTATGCGATGTCGGGGCTTGACGGCGGGCGCCTGAATATTGCGGCTTCCGCTTTGGGCGGCGCACAGGCGGCGCTGAATGCAGCCCTTGCCTATACCGGTGAGCGCAAGGCCTTCGGGCGGTCGATCGATCAGTTTCAGGCACTGCAGTTCAAACTCGCAGATATGGAAGTGCGCCTGCAGGCGGCCCGGATTTTCCTGCGTCAGGCTGCCTGGAAACTGGACGCCGGAACGGCCGATGCCACTAAGAACTGTGCGATGGCCAAAGTGTTTGTGACCGATGCCGCCTTTGATGTTGCCAATGACGCGCTGCAGCTGCACGGCGGCTATGGCTACCTGGCCGATTACGGGGTCGAGAAAATTGTGCGGGATCTGCGTGTGCACCAGATCCTTGAAGGCACAAACGAAATCATGCGGGTTATTATCTCGCGGCAGCTGCTGGCGGCGCGCGGCTGAGCGCAGATCTCGCAGCCGGTTAAGCGGCGGTTTACCTGTTGGGGTCATAAAGACACTGCGCGGTTTCGCGCGCCTCGTATTTGTGACCCCTGACCGGATAGCCATGTGATTTCAGTACCGAGTGCCGCCGATATGATGTCTGATAAGCCGCCCAGACGGGTGCTCATTGTCGACGATTCACGGGTTTTGCGGGCCTGGCTCTGCGCTGTTCTGTCCTCTGATCCGCGTCTGGTAATCGCCGGGGAAGCAGCCGATGCGGTCGCCGCCCGTGACTTTCTGCGCGGTAACCCGGTGGACGTGATTACGCTCGATATCGAGATGCCGGGAATGAGCGGGCTTGAGTTTCTGACACGGCTGATGCGCGCCCGACCGACCCCGGTTGTGATGATGTCGGGTCTGACAAGTGCCGGCAGTGACGCCGCGGTTCAGGCGCTTTCCCGCGGTGCCGTCGATTGTATGGTCAAGCCGACCGGCGATTATGGAGACGAGCTTACGAGCGACATCTGTGATCGTGTCTATCACGCGGCCTGCACGCGTCCGGCACGTACGAAACGTCCGGAGGCAGCCGTGCCTGTGCGCACATCTGCTCCGGCCGTTTTCGGGGCCGGAGGTCGTATCTGCCGCCGCGGATCGGTTTTTCTGATCGGCGCGTCGACCGGGGGGGTGGCAGCCCTTGAAACCGTTCTGCCAATGCTGGATCCTGCCGGGCCGCCCGTCGTTATCGTACAGCACATGCCAGGCAATTTTCTCGTCAGCTTCTCTGAGCGGCTCAACAGGCAGTTGCCACAGAACGTATATCTCGCCCGCGAAAACCATATACTGGAAAGAGGTGATATCGTTCTGGCGCCGGGCGACGGGCAACACACCGGAATTTATCGTAAAAACGGCGGATGGATGTGCCGCTTTCTGCCCAATGATCCGCCCGCTCTTCATTGTCCCTCTGTCGATGTACTCTTTATGTCTGCAGTGAGCGAGGCCGGGAATGTAACGGCGTCACTGCTTACCGGGCTTGGCAGGGACGGGGCGAACGGACTGCTGGAGCTTTCGCGCGCCGGCGCGCGGACAATAGGCCAGAACGAGGGCACCTGCGTTGTCTATGGCATGCCGCGAGCGGCATATGCGATCGGTGCAGTTCAACGCGAACTGCCGCTGGATAAAATCGGTCCGGAAATGCGCGATACCCGACGTCGCACCGCGCGCTCCCTGCGACCGTCGGGGAATGCCAGGACATGAGATCTGCGAACAGAGTTCACATCACCCAGGGTGAACGAGGTTCGGGCACCGACCCTGACCTTGTGATCAGCACAATACTTGGATCCTGTGTGTCGTGCTGTCTGTGGGACCCGGTGGCTGGTGCAGGCGGCATGAACCATATGCTGCTGACCGTCAGTACGGCAAAAAAGGGGTTTTGCAATCTCGCAGGGATCAATGCGATGGAACTGCTGATCAATGATATTCTCAAGCTCGGCGGCAGGCGGGACAGGCTGCGCGCAAAAGCCTTTGGCGGCTCGCGGATGGTTTCAGGCCTCAGCGACATTGGTCGGCTGAACAGTGATTTCACGCTCGATTTTCTGCGACAGGAAGGCATCACCTGTGAGGGTCATTCGCTTGGCGGGTCATCCGCCCGGCATCTGATGTTCTGGCCGGCGTCGGGCCGTGTGCTTCAGAAAGTTCGTGAAGATGCCCCGGAGGAAACACCGGCTCAGGTGCGCGCTCCGGAAAACACCGGCAACGATCTCGAGCTTTTTTAAAAGTACTGAACTTGCGGACAGCGTCCGACACTGGCTCAGAATTACCATCGGCCCTGGCTTCGCCCGTTCATGTAGTTTCATAAGCTTTGCAAAAAGAGCCTGGCGGTTCCGATCCAGCCGCGTCAGACGTTTTCGCTCCCGCCTGCCACGTATTTAGCGAATGGGAGTTTCGGACTCCCGCTTGCAATGCAAGTGAGGCCTCAATTGATTCGCGAAAATTCCGGCACACCATGGGAACGATGAGCTCAGCGCTCCGCCTTCAAAACAGATCAAGCTCACCGGATGTTTCGGTCTCGATCTGACGATTTTGACAAACTTCACTGCTCAGCAATTTTTGCGTGGAGTTGAGTTTCAGCCTTTGAGCGATCCTCTGGAGATCGGAGTCCCCGGAGTTCTGCGCCTGTTCCCGCTTGTTCAGCAAATGCATCAAGAGAGCCATATCCTCCAGCGACTGTCGCAGGAAATCAAGGCCCTGGATTTCAGTTATCGTCGCGCCGGAGGTGTTCCCGGATCGTAAGACCGTTGCTCCGACCGCCTGTTCTATCGTGAAGACCTGTGCTGCCAGTGCATCCAGGTGCCCCGAAACCCGCGCAAGAATCTTTCCGACCGTTTCACCTTCCGAGCAGGGTTCTGTCATTCAAAGACGCCCGACGACGGCTTCGATGCAGTTTCTTAGTCCCGCCTGCTCGAACGGTTTCTTCAGGTAATTATTCATTCCCAGTTTTTTACCGTGGTCAACGATCTGCTGTTCGGCACGACCTGTGATAAGAATGAAACCGACACCCTTGGTTTTTGGTGTGGCCCGCAAATGGTGCAACAGCTGCAAACCGTCCATTTCCGGCATATTGTAATCGGAGATCACCAGATGAACAGGATGCGTCGCAAGGGTTTTCAGCGCATCCATACCATTCTCTGCCGTCGAAACATTTCGCACTCCAAAAGCATCCAATGCCTGGGTTATCAACCCCCTGCTGGTCGACATATCATCAACAACCATGATCCTGATCTGATCGCGTAAAGACATAATTTCTTCCTCAATATCCAGGCGTATTCCGGGTGATCCCTGCCGACCGGTATGTGGTCGGTCCGCAGTTCTGAAATCCTGTCTGCTCAGGTTGTGATATTCGTTCCGAGTGCCCGAGGAACAACAAACCATCCGGTTTCAAAACGCTGTGAAACCTGGGCCATAAGGTGTCCTGTGTTTCAGAATCGAAATAGATGACGACGTTCCGGCAAAAAATTACGTCGAACTGCTGCCTCATGGGCCAGTCTGACAGCAGGTTCAGTTCGCGAAACGTGACGAGTCGGGCGATTTTCGAATCCACCGTGTAAAGAACTTCAGAACTGCCTGAGGCTTTGCGGAAATATTTGCTCAGCATCACGGATGGAACTCCGTTGATCAATCGTTCCGGGTACTCTGCGGTCCTTGCAAATGCGACAACGTTCGGGTCAATATCGGTCGCCAGTATCCTAAAATCACTCTCGAAAACTGTGGGAAACAATTCAGAGAAAAGCATCGCAAGTGAGTAGGCTTCCTGACCATTGGAGCAGCCCGCTGACCAGATCCTTACCCGTTTCCCTGCGTTCAGAGCCGAAATCAGGGCCGGAGCAATTTCCGCCTTCAGATACTCAAAGTGATGGATTTCTCTGAAGAAATGCGAAACGTTTGTTGTCAGCGCTGATATCATATAGCGACGTTCTTCACGGCCGGCGTCTGAGCAGACATGACGCGCGTATCGCGAAAAATCCGAGTACCCTAGCACTTTCAGTCTTTTGCGCAAACGTGACTGGATCATGGACTTTTTTTCGGCCAGAAGACGCAAACCGCTTTCCTGGTAAGCCAGTTCAGCAATGGCCTGAAAATTCTCCGCGTCGAGCGCCTGTTCTGATTGAAAATCTGACATCACGCAGCCGTGCTCTGGACCGATGCCACGACGGAACTGAGCTCAAGTACGCGTATCATGCGCTCATCAATGAGTGTCAATGCGCTGACCACACCGGGACCCTGACCGGATTGCATTTCGGGAGGCGGTTGCAGGTCGTCTTCGGTAAGAGCGATGATGTCGGACACAGCATCGACCAGGAGACCAGTCAGCATATCGTCATGGCTGACCACAATTATCACGTTGCGATCCGTTTGTTCGCGGGCCCGCAGACCAAGCCTTTCTGACAGGTCCATAACCGGCAGAACTGTTCCACGCAGGTTAATCACACCCTTCATGTAGCTCGGCGCATGGGGCAGAGGAGTGGTTCTGGTCCAGCCTCTGATTTCGCGGACCGACATGATATCAAGCGAATATTCCTGGTCCGCCAGCTGAAAAGTCAGAAGCTCTATGGATTTAACCGTTTCTTTTTCGCTCATGCCGGAATTCCTGTCAGAGAGGGGGACGCTCCTGTCCCTGTTGCACCGATTGCATTGGAAATAATGTCGGAGGTGTCGAGGATTAATGCGATTTGCCCGTCTCCGAGAATGGTGGCTGCGGCGATGCCGGGTGCGCGGAAGAAGCTGTCATCCAGTCCTTTGATTACAACCTGACGCTGGTCAAGAATGCTGTCGATGATCAGGGCGGCGTGACTACCGTCTTCGTGGGCGATCAGGAGCACTACGCTGCCTTCGTACTCGCTGATCGGTGACCGATAGCCAAGTTCTTCACCAAGATCGAACAGCGGTACGAAACCGCTGCGCACCCTGACCACATGTGCACCGGGCCTGACCATTTCGACATCTCCCTTGCCGAGAGTGAGGGTCTCAATCACGACATTGAGCGGCAGTACCAGCGTTTCATCAGCAACCTGCACTACCATCCCGTCAAGGACAGCGAGAGTGAGGGGCAGCGAGATGGAGAATGTGGTCCCGACGCCGGGAACCGAAGAGATTGTTATCCGGCCGCCAAGCGCCTGGATTGCGGTTCGGACCACGTCCATCCCGACGCCGCGACCCGACAGATCAGACACGACAGAGGCAGTTGAAAAGCCTGGCAGAAAAAGCAGGTTATCGATCTCGGTGTCAGAAAAAGACACATCGGCAGGAACAAGCCCTTTGTCGATTGCAATCTGCAGTACTTTTTCCCGGTTTATACCGCCGCCATCATCAGAGACATCGATTACGACGCGGCCGGAACGATGAGCCGCTGTCAGATTAACTCTGCCCTGCCTGGGTTTGCCGGCGGCGAGCCGTTTCTCGGTTGTCTCGAGCCCGTGATCGACGGCATTGCGGATCATATGGGTGAGAGGGTCGGCCAGCCGCTCGATAACTGTCTTGTCTACCTCGGTGTTTTCGCCTTCCGTATGCAGGCGCACGTCTTTGTCGACCATGGAAGAGGATTCCCGGACAATCCGTGACATTCTCTGAAAAAGTGACTTTACCGGCTGCGCCCGGATCATCATGACGCTGTCCTGGATGTCTCGCGTCAGGCGCTGAAACTCTTCGAGCCCGTTCATGGCATCGGAATGAGGAGATAAACCCGACGACTCAAGGCTTTGCGACAGCATTGCCTGATTGATGACAAGCTCGCCCACGAGATTTACGAGACGTTCAATGCGGTCGAGATCGACGCGCACGACCGATTTGGCTGCTGCAGGAGCGTTTGTTTTCGCGGGGGGCTTCTGCTCCGGGGTTTTTGTGGCCGGCACTTCTGCAGCCGGCGCATCCGGTTCGGGTTCCGGGAGTGTTTCGGTGGCTGGCTGTTCGTTCCGGGGCACACCCGGGCGCGCCTCCTGAACATTCGTTGCGGCATCAGGCAACGGCACTTCCTGCGTGCTCTGTACAACCTCGATTCCGGTCTCAGGCATTTCCTGAGAAAGCTCTGCTGAGATTTCCTCCGGTTGCCTGATCGCTTCGACTTCAAGGGTGCAAAGGCCTTCCACAAATTCAAAGGCCGCTTCAATCTCGGCCGCATCCGCTTCGGTCGACAGCTCAATGGTCCATGATAAGAAGGAATGTTCGGGGTTCAGGTCTGCAAAGTCAGGAAGGCGCTCAAGTTGACAGATGACGTCACACTCTCCCAACTCATCCAGAGCGCGCAGCATGTGAAACGGCTCATTGCCAGTTTCAAAGAGTTCATTTGCAGGCCGGAACAGGATGCGGAACCGATTGGTGCTGGCGATGGGAGGAAGATCCGGCAGATCAGCGATCGCCAGCTCCGGCGTGTCGTCTTCGCCTCCAAGATCAAGATCCAGCGAGAGTATGGCAGGCTGGAATTCGATATCCTCCTCAGGTTCCGGCTCATCATGGGCGCTGGCCCCTTCTTCACCCAAAAGTTTATCGAGTTCACCAAGAAGCTCTGCCGTCTTCTCATCCGGCAGGTCTCCAGCATCCCGACTGATGCGGACAAGGTCAGAGAGGTGGTCGGCACACTGGAAGAATACCTTCAGAGCATCGGCGCCAGCGGACATGCGCTCAGACCGTATCTCATCAAGGACGGTTTCGAAACGATGTGCAAAGCGTACAAGTGCTTCCAGGCCGAAAGCCCCGGCGCCGCCTTTTATCGAATGGACTGCGCGAAAAACCACATTGATGGTCTCGGTGTCGTCGGCTCCGTCATAAAGCAGCTGCAGTCCGTCCTGCAATGCTTCAAGCAGTTCCTCGCATTCTATAAAGAATGAAGCCCTGATTTCCGCCATCGGATCATTTGCATCAGACATAACGTTCTCCTCAGCCAGCAACCATCTGCAAAGCCTTGATCAGCTTTGACGGATCGAACGGCTTTACGATCCAGCCGGTCGCCCCTGCGTGACGTGCACGGGCCTTGAGCTCAGGCGCGGCTTCGGTGGTCAGAACAAGGATGGGCGTTGCGCGATGCTCTTCCTGTCCGCGGACCGCATCAATGAAACCGAACCCGTCCATACGCGGCATGTTGATGTCGGTGATAATCGCATCGGGAGTGATCCCGCTGAGTACTTCGATGCCGTGCACACCATCATCCGCAGTATGCACGTTAAAACCAGCCGGCAGCAGCGCCAGCCGGATCATGTCCCGCATCGTGCGGCTGTCATCCACTGCGAGTATTTCGAGTGTCATATGCGACCTCCGGCGATTGTTTCGGGTGTCATGCCCATGACGCGCAACTGGTCGATCACGCGGTCAGAAGCGTTGATCAGTGACAGCGACCGGCCGTCTTTTCGTGCGGCGGTTGCGGCTGCAATCAGAATCTGCAGGCACAGTGCCCCGAGATGGCGTACCTCTGAGAGATCGACGATCACTTCGGGTTCCGTGCGTTCCCGCAGAGCAGTGGCCAGTCCCGCTGCTGCGGAAAGATCAAGCCTGGCATCCGGTACGAGGGGGTCACTCATCGGTTCCTCCGCGATGAAAGGTATTTTCCAGACGCATTGATTCCTCCACATCGGCTGATCAGTCGGACAGCGACGGTTGTAGGGCGCACTCCGTTAAACTTCGGTTACCCGCCTGTGATTTCTTTGGACGGGGAGCGGTCACGGTCGCTCTGTCCGGAAAAAAGAGACTGTGAAATGCAAAACGGAGCCCTGTGAGGCTCCGTTTTCTCAAAACACTTACATCGGCCCTTCGGACGGCCCGGTCTGTTTCAGCGTCTGCGACGACCGCCGGTCCGACCGGCACGGCCGCGCCCTTCCTGCCCGGGTTTGGGGGGTTCTTTGTTGAACTCAATCCAGGCCCCGCCATGCGGGTCATTGTTGGTCAGGAAATTGGCCGCGCGAATGGCTTCCATCTCGCGGCCCGGGCGCGGCTTCGTCGAGCCCAGACCTGTCAACTGGCAGAAAATCTCATCATCCATTTCGTCCGGAACGATGATCCCTGCGGCAGCAAGCTCCTGTTTTTTAGCCTCAATCCTTGCCGCATTCACCGGCAGGGCGACGGGGTTCATGATCGCGGATGTCATACCCGCCTCCATCGCCATCGGCAGGAACGCGTTGTTGATCCCGTGCCGGTTTGGCAGGCCAAAGGAAATGTTGGACGCGCCGCAGGTCGTGTTCACGCCCAGCTCTTCGCGCAGACGCCGTACCAGTGTGAACACCTGATGCCCGGCAGTTGCCATCGCGCCAATTGGCATTACCAGGGGGTCCACGACGATATCATGCGCGGGGATGCCGAAATCCGCCGCTCGCTCGACGATCTTTTTCGCCACGGCAAAACGCACATCCGGGTCTTCGGAAATACCGGTATCGTCGTTGGAGATCGCCACCACCGGCACGTTGAACTTTTTCACCAGTGGCAGAACGAGCTCAAGACGCTCTTCCTCGCCGGTCACCGAGTTCAGAAGCGGGCGGCCCTCACAGGCCTCAAGCCCCGATTGCAGCGCGCCGGGCACAGAGCTGTCAATGCACAGCGGCACATCCACAATGGTCTGAACCCGCTCGATCAGCGCTTTCATCAAAGGCGGCTCGACAAAGTTGTTATCGGCATAGCGGGTGTCTTCGGCCATTTTATTGGTGAAAACGGCGCCCGAGTTGATATCGAGCACTGTCGCGCCTGCGGCCACCTGAGCGATGGCATCCGCTTCGACGGTTGAGAAATCGCCGGCTTCAAGCTCCAGGGCCAGTTTCTTGCGCCCTGTCGGGTTGATCCGCTCCCCGATCACGCAGAACGGCTGGTCAAAGCCGATGACGGCGGTGCGGGTTTTGGATTCGACGATTGTTCGTGTCATTCAGTAAGTCCTTGGATCAGGCGTTGGCCGGAACAGCGGCGCTGCCGCCGTTTTCGATGGCCCAGGTGGCATTTGTCCTGATGCCACCCAGCGGAAAGAAGTGCACGTTTGTAATGTTGAACTCCGGACTGGCGGCCTTATGCGCAGCCAGATCGCGGATCACGTCCGTGGGTTCATAGGGCAGCAACAGCTTGGTCACATCCATCGCGCGTTTCTGCAGCACTTTAAGCGAGGGGCCGACACCGCAGGCGATGGCAAATTTAATCAGCGTCTGCAGTTTGGCAGGGCCGGCGATCCCGATATGGACGGGCAGGGTGATGCCATCTGCTTTGAGCGCATCCGCCCAGCGGATGATCGGTTTTGCGTCAAAGGCGAACTGCGTGGCAATCGCCATTTTCGCATCGGTACGGGTCTGAAAGTCGTTTTTCCATTTCAACGCGGCGGAGACATTGGTCATTGAGCCGTCCGCGTCGATGTCGCGGTTGCCTTCGGGGTGGCCTGCAACGTGCAGACGGGTAAAGCCTGCCGCGTCAAAGAGGCCGGTTTCCATCAGCTGCATGGAGCTGTCGAAGTCGCCGTGCGGGGTGGTTACACCGCCTGCGAGCAGCAGTGCCTGTTTCACATCCGCCTCCCCCTGATACCGGGCAATCCAGTCGGCAAGCGTCGCGCGGTCTTTGATGATGCGCGCCGGGAAATGTGGCATTACCGGAAAGCCGTCCGCATTCAGGCGTGCGGCGGTAGCAACCATCTCTTCAATCGGTGTGCCTTCTATATGCGCGATATAGACGCGGGTGCCGGCAGGCAGAAGATCGCGGAAGTTTTCGACCTTTTCGGCCGTTCGGGGCATCACTTCGATTGAATAATCCTGCAGAAAAGCCTCTGTTTCAGGGCTTACTCCGTCGGGCATCGCAGTCTCTTTGCGTTTGAAATTCAGAAGGGCCATCAGGCGATCCTTTCCGGGGAACAGTGTGTCGAAGAGGGGCGGCAGCGCTCAGGCCCAGCCGTCGTTATCAATCAGTGCTTTAATGCGGGTCCTGTCATATTCCGCATCGATCCGGGCAGCTTCGGCGTCGGCGACCGCGTCGGGATCGCCCTCAACCTCATAGCTGCCGGCTTTGCGCCATTCCGCGAGATACGCATCGGTGTCCTCTGCGCCAACCTTCATTGCAGCGCGGTCAATCGCCTGCTCGAAGCGTTCAGGCAGCGGACGTTTGGAGCCACGTCGTCCCTTGCCCACGATCACCTGAGCGGGGATATCGCGCCAGTAAACGATTGTGACCTCAGGCATAGACTGATTCCTCGCATGTCCTTCGCAACTGTCTAACGGGTGCCACACGATCCTCAGTGCCGGTTTTCGACAGAAAGGACGCGTTCCGCGACGTGGCCCCCGGTATGACACAGCGCAGCGCGCGCGGCGAGGCCTCCGCAGTCTCAGATTTGTCATGATGATTGTGCGGATTTGTCATATGAGGCGACAGCCAGGACCACGCCCCCGCTTGCGCTGGCGCGCGCCAGTGTCTAGGTTGAGCGCAACCCGATATGAAAGGCGCAGAAGATGGCGCCAAAGCGTCCCACAGGTGCGGGCGCGCTCGACAAACTGACGGCTCTGAGCCCCGCGCCGGTTCCGCCACGGTCAGGTGAGCTTTATGCCGCCCTCGACCTTGGTACAAACAGCTGTCGCATGCTGATCGCCCAGCCGAGAGGCAGCGGTTTTCATGTGGTGGACAGTTTCTCCAAATCCGTGCAGCTCGGCGCGGGGCTGGAGAAGTCCGGGCGCCTGTCGCACGGATCGATGTCGCGTACCATTCAGGCACTTCGCATCTGTCAGCAGAAACTCAAGCGCAATAACGTGGACCGGATGCGGCTTGTCGCAACCGAAGCCTGCAGGCGGGCGCGCAATGCGGATGATTTTCTGCGCCGCGTGATGAATGAAACCGGTCTGCACCTCGATATCATCGAGCCTCAGGAAGAAGCACGCCTGGCCGTTGTCTCCTGTGCGCCGCTGGTGAGCCGTAATACCGAGAACCTGCTGGTTGTCGACATCGGTGGGGGCTCGACCGAACTGGTGTGGATCGATCTGTCGGATGTGCCGCGCAGTGACCGTCCGCAATCAATCATGCGCCTGCACCAGGGGTTCAAATATGATGCTGCCGGGGCACCGGCTGCGCGGGTGGTGGACTGGATCTCGGTTCCGCTCGGGGTGGCCACCCTGCGCGATCAGTTCAACGATGTGGATGATGATGCCGCGCGCTTTGCTCTGATGAGCTGGTTTTTCGAAGAGAACCTGTCGGATTTCACACCTTACCACGATACGCGACCGCATGAGAAGTTTCAGATTGTCGGAACATCGGGCACGGTGACTACGGTCGCGGCGAGCCATCTTGGCCTGAAACGCTATGACCGCACCAAGGTGGACGGGCTGCACATGACCACCGATCAGATCGACCGGGTGATCCGCTCTTACCTCGCGCTGGGGCCTGCCGGGCGCCGGGCCGATCCGCGCATCGGGCAGGACCGGCACGCGTTGATTATGTCGGGAGCGGCCATTCTGCAGGCGCTGATGCGCTGCTGGCCTACGGACCGCCTGTCGGTGGCGGATCGCGGTCTGCGCGAGGGTCTGCTATATGCGCAGATGAGTGCGGATGGCGTGCTTGATGACGGAGCCCTGTGATGGCGAAAACACCCTCAGGCAAGAATACTTCCGGACGCGGTCAGCGCGAACTGAAGGTCAAAGTAAAATCCGCGCGCGGGCGCAAGCTCAGCTCCACCCGCTGGCTGCAGCGGCAGCTCAATGACCCATACGTCAAACGCGCCCGTGCAGAGGGTTACCGGGGCAGGGCGGCCTACAAGATCCTGGAGCTTGATGAGAAATACCGTTTTCTGGTGCCCGGTGCGCGAGTGGTTGATCTGGGCTGTGCGCCGGGGGGTTGGTGTCAGGTGGCGGTCAAGCGGGTGAATGCGCTTGGCGAGAGACAGGGCAAAGCTGTCGGCACGGTTCTGGGTATCGATCTGCAGGAAATGGAGCCTATCGCGGGCAGCACGCTCTACCAGCTCGATTTCATGGCCGATGACGCCGATGCGCAGGTGCGCGAATGGCTGGGCGGCAAAGCGGATGTGGTCATGTCTGACATGGCCGCTTCGAGCTCGGGTCATAAACAGACTGACCATCTGCGGATCATCGCACTGTGCGAGGCGGCGGCGTATTTCGCCTTTGACGTGCTGGAGGAGGGAGGCACCTTCGTTGCCAAAGTACTCGCCGGTGGCGCCGAAGGGGAGCTGCAAAAGCTGCTGAAACAACGATTCTCGAAGGTTGCCAACATAAAACCGCCGGCCTCGCGTCAGGACAGTTCGGAAAAATTCGTTGTGGCGACAGGCTTTCGGGCGGAGAACTGACCGCTTTACCAAACTTTAAGTGACATCTGCGTAGGTATGGCCAGTGGCCGCGCCACGCCGGCGGGCCAGATATCAAAGGACCCGAGTATGTTTCGTACAATCCGTCTGTCTGCTCCACTGGTCGTGGCCGCCAGCCTTCTGCAGGCCGCAGATGCCCCGCCCGCGATGCGGGCTTTCGTCGAATCCGACATCATGACCTGGGCGCATGATGCCAATGTCATCGCCGCCATCAATAAGCAGAACCAGCAAACCGCGGGTGCCAGCGAGGCACAGATCCTTGAATGGGATACCGCCTGGCGCGCGCAGGTCGGACAGTCCGACCAGCCGCTGATCAGCGAAGTGATGGGGCGCGATCTCTCCGCCTTCCTGAAAGAAAAAGTTGAGGCATCAGGAGGGCGCATCACCGAGATTTTTGTGATGGATGCGGCCGGCCTGAATGTTGGTGCAAGCGATGTCACATCTGACTACTGGCAGGGCGACGAGGATAAGCACGCCAGAACCTATGGTGCGGGTTCCGGTGCTGTTTTCGTTGATGCGGTAGAATTCGACGAAAGTTCGCAGTCCTATCAGGGGCAGGTATCGGTTTCGCTGACAGACCCTGCATCGGGCGAAGTTGTCGGAGCGATGACCATCGGCCTCAATGCCGAGGCGTTCTTCTGAACCTTAATGCTGTTGCGGGTGCGGATCAGGTTCGCGCCTGCAGCGATCTTGCGGCAGCCTGCTGCAACTGCATCACCTCTTCAGGTGAGACCCGGCGGATGTCATAACCGCCCACACGTGCGACAGTTGTGTCCGCCTGGTTCTTCTGGCGGATCAGTTCAAAAAGGCGGCCGTGGCGCGGCAGCGGTGCACGGTGTGCAGAATACATGTGCGTGTCTCCTTTGTCCCCGGCAACCGACCTGACAGATGACTGTGGCATGCATCGGGCAGTTGCATGACATTCGGCGGGCACTAACCGCAGGTAGATCAGGCGCGGCCCGTCGCGGCGCCGGCACCTCTGGTGGCCTGTCCGGCGGCGGTCACAGAAACCGGCAAATCACGGAAAACATGTGAAATGTAGCGAAAATCCTTTGCTGCCGGGCCTGCGCACTTCTACAAGGGAAGGGGGTAACCCTGCTTCGCATGGGGGTGCGCAGGATCGAAAAGTCGCTGTTTCAGTTCATCTGGAAATATTCCAGGCGTGATCAGCTCGTGTTGCTTGTTTTCACGTGCACGCTGTTCCCGTTCCTGTTTCTGACCCTGGAGCTGCCCAAACGCATCATCAACGATGCGATCGGCGCACAGAATGCGACGGTATCTGTTCTGGGAGTGAATCTCAGCCAGGTCACCTTTCTGTGGCTGCTCTGCGGGGCGTTTCTGCTTGCGGTCCTGTGTCACGGCCTGCTGAAGATGCGCATCAATACGATGAAGGGTGTGCTGTCTGAGCGTATGCTGCGGCGTCTGCGGTTTGATCTTATTGCGCGCCTGCTGCGCTTTCCCAAGCCCTATTTCCGGCGCACCTCGCAGGGCGAGCTGGTGGCGATGATCACCGGCGAAACAGAGCCGATGGGCGGGATAATGGGTGACGCGCTGACACAGCCGGTGCTGCAGGCCGGGCAGATGCTGACCATTCTGTTCTTTCTGTTCATGCAGAGCGTCTGGTTCGGGCTTGCCGCGATTGCACTGATCCCGTTGCAGGCCTGGCTCATTCCGCGCCTGCAGAGGCAGATCAACCTTATGAACAAAGAGCGTATCAAAGAGGTGCGCCTGCTCGCCTCAATGATCGGAGAAAGCGCATCGGGCGCCAGTGAACTTCGCACCCACGGCGGCTGGCGTTACCGGCTTGCAATGGTGACAGACCGTCTGGGCGCCGTGTATCGCATCCGCTTTCAGATATACCAGAAAAAGTTCTTCATGAAGTTCATCAACAACTTCATTACCCAGCTGACGCCCTTCTTTTTCTTTGCGGCAGGCGGCTATCTGGTGATCCAGGGCGCGGTATCTCTGGGTGCGCTGGTCGCAGCCCTCGCCGCCTACAAAGACCTCAGTTCGCCGTGGAAAGAGCTTCTGACCTATTACAATCAGGCCCAGGATATGAGCCTGCGCTGGGAAACCGTAGCTGAGAAATTCTCGCCTTCGGGCGAGGTCCGGGAAGAGCTGATGACAGGCCGGCCGGATGACATCCCGCATCTGAACGGACAGATCGAGCTTTCCGACGTGAGCGTCGCGGACGGTGATGGGAACATTATTCTGGATAATATATCGGCGCAGTTTCCGGCGGGTCAGGTCATCGCGATCGCTGCCGCCAGCGAAGAGGACAGGCACGCCCTGACAGATGTTCTGACCCGCGAGGTGATCCCCCAGAACGGCCGGGTGACAATTGCCGGGCAGGATCTTTCGGACATGCACCAGGTCACGATTGCCGCCCGGATCGGTCACGCCAGTTCGCGCCCGGTGTTGTTTCAGGGCTCCTTCGGCGAAAACGTGATGATGGGGCTGTCTCCGGCGCCCCGGGACACCGACAGCCCTGCCGATGCGGATCTGCTGCGCGAAGCGCTGGCGGCCGGTAACAGTGCTGATCCGTTCGGGGCGAGCTGGCTCGATCCGGGGCTTGCCGGCATAAAGTCCGAACAGGAGCTGCGGGACTGGTGGCTGACGCTGGTGGATGCCATGGGCACCGGTGGGCCGCTTTTTCGCCGTTCACTTGATCAGATTATGGACCCGCAGGAAGATACACCGCTGGCGCGCGGTCTGGTCGCGGTGCGTCCGAAAGTACGTGCGGCCGTTCAGGAGGCAGGTCTGGAACGGCATGTCTTCCGGTTTGATCCTGACGCCTATAACCCGGCGCTACCGGTTGCCGGGAATCTCTTTTTTGCAACCCTGCGCCGCCCGATGAGCCAGCACGAACTGAGCCGGCACAGTGAACTTTTCGCGGTTCTGGAGCGGCTTGGACTTGATGAGAGCCTGCTCGAGCTTTCCTGCGAGGTGACCGAACTGCTGAATCAGATTTTCGGAACGGACGGCACCGAACACCCGCTTTTCCGCAAACTGGGACTGGACCCTGTTCTGTACGAAAAATCCGTTCAGGTTGTCCGGGCAAGGCGCGCAGATCCGGGCCGTGACCTCAATGAGGCTGACAAAGCGCTGCTTATGTCGCTGCCGTCTCAGATCTCGGCCGAACAGATCGGGCGGGCCTTTCCCGAAGAGCTGCGTCACCAGGTACTTGAGGGGCGCTCGCGTTTGACCCGGGAGATGCGTGATGCATTGAGCGATCTGTTTGCCCCGCTGAGCGAGGACCGTATCGCGCCGGGCCTGTCGGTTCTGGAAAATGCGCTCTACGGAAAGGTGTCAGAGACAGCCGGTTCGCGCGGAGATGAGCTGCGCAGGATTGTCTCCGGTGTTCTGGAGGCCGAGGGTCTGCGGCCCCGGGTCATCGAACTGATCTATGATCTGAAACTGGGGCTCGGCGGCGGCGATCTGCCGGCGATTTTCGCCGAACCGCTCGCGCTTTTCCGTGCTGCCGTAAAACGACCGGATATTCTTATTTTGGAACAGGCGCTTAACAGCTATGATCAGAGCGTGCGCATCGGTCTTCATAACAACCTGCGAAAACTGCTGCCGGACACGACGATCATCTACATCAATGAAACCTTCGAGAGTGCCGATCCCTTTGACATCTATTTAGAGGTCGTGCAGGGGCGCCTTGTGTCCGATGCCGCCGTGGATGAAGTCATTGACGACTCCGCCGCGAGTGCTGATCTGATGCGAAAGGTACGCGCGCTTGAAGCCACGGATATGTTCTCCGGGCTCAGCCGCAAACAGCTGCGCCTGCTGGCCTTCGGATCCAAATGGTATTCGGCGCACCCGGGCGAAGTGATCTTTTCCAAAGACGACGACCCCGGGGACGGGGCTTACATGATCCTCTCCGGGCAGGCCGGGCTTTATAATCCTGACGGTAAGGACGGCGAGGTGCTTGTCGCCGAGGTCGGACCTGGCCGGCTGGTTGGTGAGCTTGGTCTGATCCGCAACGTGCCAAGGGCGCTGACCATGCGGGCAAGTTCTGACATTGAGGCCCTGCGTCTTGGTGCAGAGGAGTTTCTGGCGGTTGTGGAAAACGATGCGGCAACGTCCTTCAAGCTGCTTCAGGTCGTGGCCGGCTATACCTCCTGAACTGCAGTATACAGCCGGACAAACCATCACCGGGCGGAGTGTGCCCATATGCCTCTGACAATTTTTTGCTTGCTGGCCACCTGCGGGGGTGCTCCGGAGGTGGACAAATGCGGTGCATGCCCGTGGATCCTTTGATGGCCCCCCAAGCTGGCTTTCGGCAAAGCGCCTTATTATTAAACAGATCGCGTCGTCTGCGCGCAAAAATTAATCACGCCACGCGGGTTTGGCGCCAGGTATGCGTTAACACATTCGCCTGACGACCGGTTAAGGCAGAGTAGCGGCCAGAACAAGGAAACTAGGGTTCCGCCGCCTGCGGGTCAGGTCCGAGAGTTTCCGCTGCTCCAGCAAATTCTGCAGCAGTACACGGCGGGGGAAAATCCCGGGAGAGCAATGTTCCGATCTGGTCATGTCTCTCACCTGCAGTTCTGTCGACGGCCATATCGATACTATTCCGACAGAACCTGAAAAAGGAGTATTATCAATGGGCAGGCCTTCAAAACTGATCCTTTCTTTCCTTGCCGCTACGACGCTTGCCGGGGCACCCGCGACAGCGCAGGAAAAAACCGACTTCCGAGTTGCCTGGTCGATTTATGTGGGCTGGATGCCATGGGGTTACATGGAAGACAGCGGCATCATGGACAAATGGGCTGAAAAATACGGCATCGATGTCGAGATCGTGCAGATCAACGATTATGTCGAATCCATCAACCAGTATACGGCCGGTGCCTTTGACGGCGTCTCGGCTACAAATATGGACACGCTGAGCATCCCGTCGGGCGGCGGTGTGGACACGACCGCTCTGATCGTTGGTGACTATTCCGATGGTAACGACGCGGTAATCCTGAAAGGCGAAGGCGATCTGACGTCGCTGGCCGGCAAACCGGTGAACCTTGTTGAGCTGTCTGTGTCGCACTACCTGCTGGCCCGCGCGCTTGATTCCGTGGGGCTCGCAGAGCGCGACCTTGACGGTGTGATCAACACGTCGGACGCCGATATGATCGCGGCATATACCACCGATGACGTTCAGGCCGTGGTCACATGGAACCCGCTGGTGTCGGCCATTATGGAAGAACCTGGTGCCAACAAGCTCTTTGACAGCTCAGACATCCCCGGCGAGATCATCGATCTGATGGTTGTGAATACTGAAACGCTGGAGGCGAACCCGGCCTTTGGCAAAGCACTGGCAGGTGCCTGGTATGAAACCATGGCCCTGATGGCCGCCGGCGATGAAGAAGCACTGACAGCGATGGCAGAGGCGTCTGGTACAGATCTTGCGGGCTATAAAGCGCAGCTCGACAGCACTGAGATGTTTTATGACCCGGCAGCTGCCGTTACCTTCACCGAAAGTGGCGAACTGCCTGACACGATGGTCAGCGTTGCGGAGTTCCTTTTTGACAAGGGCATACTGGGTGAGGGCGCGCCATCGGCTGATTTCGTCGGCGTCGCATACCCTGACGGCTCCACAACCGGGGACGCCGCCAACGTTAAGTTCCGTTTCGATACGACCTACATGCAGATGGCTGCGGACGGCGCGCTCTGAGCCTTTGTCATGCGCTGGATTAACCGAACTCCGGGCCGGGCAGCAGCATTCTGTCTGATGCTGCTGCCGTTCGCGGCTCTCTTTATCGCCTACGCGCTCGGATCCGAGGCCCGTCTGGCCGATAATCCACAGGACAAACTGCTGCCTGCGCCGTCGAAAATCGCTGAGACGGCCGGGCGGCTGATAACCACTGCTGACCGTCGGTCGGGCGAGATACTCTTCTGGAAAGACACATTCGCGTCGTTGCAGCGGCTGGGCCTCGGGGTGGCCATCGCTGCTGTGACCGGGCTCATCACCGGTCTTGCGATCGGTCTATTTCCCTATGTACGTGCTGCCGCATCGGGGTTCGTGTCGGTGCTCTCGATGGTCCCGCCGCTCGCGGTTTTACCCATTCTGTTTATCGTTTTCGGACTTGGCGAGGTAAGCAAATTAGCGCTGGTGGTCATCGGTATCACCCCCTTTCTGATCCGGGATCTGTCGCAGCGGGTTCTGGATATCCCTTCGGAGCTTTTCGTCAAAGCGCAGACGCTCGGTGCATCGAGCACTGTGATAGCGCTGCGCGTGGCACTGCCGCTCGTCATGCCGCGCCTCATCCAGTCGGTGCGCCTTTCACTCGGGCCCGCCTGGCTCTTTCTGATTGCATCAGAGGCGATTGCCGCAGATGGCGGGCTTGGCTACCGCATCTTTCTGGTCCGCCGGTATCTCGCGATGGACGTGATCCTCACCTATGTCATCTGGATTACCCTGCTTGCGTTTCTCTTTGATTTTGCTCTGCGCCGCCTTTCGCAACGGCTCTTCCCCTGGGCAGGCGAGGACAGCCTGTGAGTTTTGTCAGTGTCTCCGGCGTTTTCAAATCCTACGGGCGCAGACCGGTTCTCGAAGCCGTTTCGCTTGAGGTTGCAGAGGGCGAGTTCATCTCGCTGGTTGGTGCCTCAGGCTGTGGCAAGTCGACGTTCCTGCGGATGCTGCTCGATGAAGAACAGCCAAGCCGCGGGACAATCCACGTGGACGGGATGCCGCTTACCGGCGAGCCGTCGCGAAACCGTGGTATCGTCTTTCAGCGCTATTCGGTATTCCCGCATATGTCGGTGCGCGACAACATCGTGGCGGCCACGGCTTTTCAGACCCGGTTCGGATGGCTGAACGGCGCGGCCAGGAAAGCGGCGCATGACGCCGCTGCAAAAACCCTTGAGCGTATCGGTCTCGGGCATGTTGCGGACCAGTATCCGGCGTCGCTTTCCGGCGGCATGCAGCAACGCCTGGCCATCGCACAGGCGATGGCAGCGCGCCCGCGCATATTGCTTCTCGATGAACCCTTTGGTGCGCTTGATCCGGGCACAAGGCTGGCGATGCACGCCTTTTTACTGGAACTGCGTGCAGAGACCGGCATGACTGTCTTCATGGTGACCCATGATCTTGAAGAGGGTTTCAAACTGGGCGACCGTGTGCTGGTGTTTGATAAACCGCGCTGGGATCCGCAGGAACCGGAAGCCTATGGTGCTACGATAACTTACGATTTTGATGCCCGCGATGGCGGCATCCCCTATCAACGCCTTGAGGAGGACACCCATGTTTTTAAGCCCCGCTGACCAATCGCGCAGCCATCACCCTGCCGATCACATCCGCGATGAGAAACGACGGCATCATCCGGATCTGTCCAAACTCATGGGCTGGAAAGCGATGCGCAAGGAGGCAGATATTCCCGAGGGAGAATGGGAAAAGGAGAAAGCCTGGGCGCTGCGGATGGGGCTGACGGCCGCCGATACCATTGAGGACCGTTCGATCCCGACATTCGCGCGCGGCGAACTGCCTCATTACGCGGGGATCAACACATTCCTCAAAGCGCCCTATACCGAAGATGTGACGGAGGTCGGCAATTACGACGCCACCGTTCTGGGCGCGCCATTTGACGGGGGCACGACGTACCGGCCGGGTACACGGTTCGGCCCGCAGGGGGTGCGGAAAATATCGGCGCTTTACACGCCGTACAATTATGAGATCGGCGTTGATCTGCGGGAAGAGATGAGCCTGTGTGACGCGGGTGATATCTTCACCATTCCCGGCAATATCGAAAAGACCTTTGATCAGATCAGCAGGGCCGTGAGCCATGTTTTCTCCTCCGGTTCCATGCCGATAATCATCGGCGGGGATCATTCCATCGGCTTTCCCTGCGTGCGGGGTATTGCCGAGTGCACTTCCAAGAAAATCGGCATCGTGCATTTTGATCGTCACGCGGACATTCAGGAAAAGGATCTGGATGAACGAATGCATACAACGCCTTGGTTTCACTCGACAAACCTTCCGAATGTGCCGGCAAAGAACCTGGTGCAGGTCGGGATCGGCGGCTGGCAGGTGCCGCGCGAGGCAGTCAAAGTTGCCCGTGAGCGCGAGACGAACATCATCACCATGGGCGATATGGAAAAGATGGGTATCGACAAAACTGCTGAGATGGCACTGGAGATGGCCTGGGACGGGGTTGATATGGTCTATATGTCATTTGACATCGACAGTATTGACTGCGGCTTCGTGCCCGGGACCGGCTGGCCGGAGCCGGGTGGGTTCCTGCCACGCGAGGCCCTTGCGCTGGCATCCAAAGTGGCGGCTGAGGGGATCTGCGGGATGGAGCTTGTTGAGGTTTCTCCCCCTTACGACCAGTCCGAGATAACAGCATTGATGGGAACACGCGTCATTGTTGATGTGCTGGGATCGCTTGTGTCCAACGGCAGGATGGGCGCGCATCGCAAACATATCGATAAACCGGTCAGCCTGCCGATGGGAGACTATTCCGAAGAGACCCACGGCAAGCGCTGGTCCACCAGGGCGAGGAGCGAATAATGCCGCATGATCACCATCCGAACGACGCGCACAGCCACCATCATCACGACCACCCCGCGACCGGCCACAATCATGCGGACGCTGAGCACCTGCATTCGCATATGCATGATCACGATGAGGCCGCTGACCTGCAGATCCTGACGAACCAGTTCATTGACGGTTTTGTGGCTGCGAAAGACAAAATGGCCTACCTGCGCATTGCCGGGGTGCCTCTGGAGCTGGCCGATAAAGCGGGCGGCCCGTCGCTCAAACTGGTGGACGTGCATCTTAGTACTGAATGGCAGGTGGGCACGGCTTCGCCCTCATTTGGATCTTCAGAACTCAGCTATCTGCCGTATCCTGGCGAAATGGTAACCGAGCGCACTAATATGGGTTTTGTGTATGTCTCGCTGAAAGCCAAGGATACTGTGGATCTGCGCGCGTTCATAGCAGGTAAGGCGGGGCCGGACTGAGGTTTGTTAAGGCGGATGGCGATGCATTGCACCTGGGGGCCGGTGTGTGATGGGTAATCCAGGCCACGTCTGCGGCCGTGAAACCCGCGCTTGAGGGCGGGTCGTCCGCGCAGGAGTGTACTGTGCCTGTTTTTCCTGCGTTTATTCCTTCGTCGCAGAACTGAACAGAAAGCGACTCCGTCCTGCCTGCGCGTTTGATCAACGCCGGTCGGAAGGACCGACTGGTCCGCGCCGGAAGGCTCAGCCGGCAATCCTCAGCTTTTCGGTTTTTGTCGCAGGCTGGGGGATGGTGAAGGAGACCCTGCATCCCCTTGGCTCTGCGCCTGAAATTTCGATCGTGCCGCCCCATCGTTCGACTGTCCGTTTGGCAAAAGCGAGGCCAAGCCCGGTCCCTTCCTCGCTCGCGGAGAGCCTCTTGAAGGGCTCAAAAACCGTTTCGCGCGCACTTTCGGGAATTCCGGGGCCGTCATCGGTCACAATGACTTCGATGCCGGAGCCGCGCGGGGTGAATTCCACACTGATCGTTCCTGTCTCCTGGTCGTGGTATTTTCCGGAGTTTGAGATCAGATTGCGCAACACGGCCTGAAGAGCCGTTACATTGGCATAAATTTCCTGCTCTGTGTCGTCAAAACAGATGTTTATACCCGGCCTGCGGTACACCAGTTCCAGTACACTGGCGCGCAACTCATTCAGATCTGCGCGCTCGACCGGAAGATCAGAGGCGGTATCGTCGGCATAGCGCAGAAGGTCATTGATGAGCCGCGACATGCGGTGAGAGAGCGTGCCCATCAGATCCCAGTGTCCCTGAATGACTTCCGGAACAGTCTGGCTGTTCTCTTCGAGATCATCGGTGATGAACTGCATCAGCATCCTCAGCTGAATGAGTGGTGCATTCAGGTCATGGGCCGCGATGGCGGCAAAGGTCCGCAGCCGATCGTTTGAATCCTTCAGCTGTTCGGCCTGGTCGCGGATCATGTCCTGCTGTTTCTGCAGCCGGGTGACATCCACCCTGAGTGAGGCGTAATGATGCCGTCCCAAGGGAAACTCGCTGGCCTCGAAAACCCTTTGGGTCCCGGTGAGAACGGTCCGCGCATCAAGCTGTCCGGCGGAGATGGACGCCACGATCTTGTCTGCAAATTCCAGAGCATTTTCCTGATCCTGTCCGGTTTCCTGTATGAGACCGGTGGTGACAGAAACGATAGTGCGCATGTCTGTACCTGCTTCAAGCAGATCCCTGGTTTCCGGAAAAATCCGGGTGAAGCCGCAACTCCAGTGTACCGCGCGCAGATCTGCGTCATAGATGACAATCGCTGCTCCGACTTCATCAAGTGCTGCCACAAGGAGTTCGCCGGCCTCGTTCTGTGCGCGCAGGCGCAAGCTGTCGTTTTTGTGCCGCTGACGGCTTGCGGCAAGAATGCCCAGAGCGAGTGTTACAGATCCGGCAACGGCGATCGCCCACCAGAACAGGGGGTAGTCTGTCAGCGTTTTAGGGCGACCGAACCACAGCGCGTTCAGAACTGTGAGCTCGCGCGGCGTGATTTCTACGGCGATCGCGTCGTTCAGCGCCTTCTGAAGTCCGGGCCGGTCAAGAGCTGTGAAAAACCCGGAAGGCCGCGAAATAAGAGCAGGCCTGAGCGCCCGTGTGAACTGTTCGACGTCCGCCTGTCGCAGCCTTTTCCGGAAACTGTCGCCCGGGGAGACGACCGCGTCCACGTCGCCGGCAAGAAGAGCCACGATCATCTGATCCCCCTGATCAAATTCAACGATCCTGGCAAAGGGGATCTGCTGTGCGCCGGTCACGGTAAAGCTGCCCGCAACCACGCCGATCTTTTTGCCGGAAAGATCTGCTACTGTCTGCACACCGCCTTTGTCCCGCACGAAGGCCAGCAGCTCAAATGCGCCGAGCACATCAGTCGGCAGGCCAAGTGCAAGACGCTCTTCTGTCATCGCGAGAAGGGAGCTTACATCCGCCTCACCAGAGCCGATCATTCGCAGGCTTTCGGCCGGATTGGGTGAAGGAATAAATTCCAGCCGGTATCCGGCTGCACCTGCCAGTCTGCGCATCAGGTCAATTGAAAATCCACGCGCGTTTCCGTCAGAATTCGTGAAGGAATAGGGATTGAACTCTTCGTAAGCCATCCGGATTACCGGCTGATCTGACGCTGCCGGTTGCACAGACAGTGCGACTGCAATCGCAAGGCACAGCAGCCGGGCCAGCAGGGTAAGCCTTGTGATCATTTTCCGACCCGTTCGTTTCACAGCAGGAAGGGTACGCAGGTGCGGGTGAATCAAAAGTAAAGGCGCAGGGGCCGGTTCCGGCCATTTTTAATCATAGAGACGCAGGCCGGGCCCGGGCATCTCAGGCCCATGCCGGCGATAATGCGGTATCCCTGCGTTTCCGGACATCGCGCCACGGCCACGGGCACACCATAAAATCTTGCCAGAAATTAATATTTTTGCGAGCATTCCTGTGCGTATGGAAAATCAGACAAAAGATGGCACCGCTTCGAAGCGGTTAAAGCGGCAGGTGATCCTCACACTGGCTCTGGCCAGCATGTTGCTGTTTCTTGCACTGGTCTTTGAAGATATCGGCGAACTTGCCGCGGCGAACTGGTCAGAACTGCCGCTGGGACTGATTGTCCGGTATGCTGTTGCCATGGGTATCGGTGGCGCCGTCGCCGGGTATGTTCTGGCGGGGCTATTTGGCAGGCAGGGCATCACTGGCTGGTGTCTGGCGATGACGGCTGGCGTTCTGGTAGCGACATTCGCGGGCTTGCTGGGAAGCGCCATCGGTCTTGCGCCGGATCTGTTATCCGACGGCTATCAGACCCGGGATATTGTGGCGATCGGGGCAGGGGCGCTGGTCTTTCCGCTGGCCGTTATCGGATGGCCGGTGCTGTTGCCTGTCTGGATCGTTCTGATTGCACGGGCGCACATGCTGGCGCGCAGGCGAAGGTAAGAGTTTATAACTGCTTATGCGTTGACCGGTTTGGTTTCCGGCGGCGGCAGGTTAGCGCCTCGCAGCAGGCGACTGACGAGGGCCCGCGTGGCAGGTGCAGGGCCGCATACCACAGGTCCGTCTTCTTTACCCGCAGGCCTTTCTCAGAGGCGCCGGCCCCGCGATGCAACCGGACAGCGCGACCGTTAACCCCCTCATAATCAGATCGCGCGCGCGCTTCATCAGACAGGTCCGGCTACGGACAATCGGGCCGTTTCCATTCCGAACGCGGCGCAGTAGTTTATGTCCCGGACAGAACCGGAAACACGATGAAAAGGATGGGCAGATAATGTTCGCACAGCTGCTGCTTGGCTCGGCAATCACGCTTGTCTCGCTTATCGGGGCGGCCCTGGTGTGGTGGGTTCTCAACGAAGCCCTGTTGTGGATGGAACCCTGGTTGCGGCGCCCGCCGATGCCGGCAAAGTCGCTTATTGTAGTCTTTATGGCGGTGCTCGCGACCATGGCCATGATGACGCTGGGCGTCTGGTTATGGGCCGCAACCTTTGTGTATATGCTGGTGTTCAGCTCTCTGGAGGAAGCGGTTTATTATTCCCTTGTTGCCTATACAACGCTGGGTCTCGGCGATGTCGTTGTGCCCCGTGACCAGCGGCTGCTCGGCGGCATGACGGGGGCGAACGGTTTTATGATGTTCGGGCTGATGACCGCAATGCTGACCGATACGCTGCGTCACGTTCGGCGGGTCCAGCGCAATCTGCGCGACTGAACGGGCTTCAGGCAACCAGGCGGCCGACCGGGTTGGCAGCAGCTTCGGAAAACATCTTGATGCGCCCCCGCGGCACTGTCGTTCTTCTGTAACACCATCACCAAATCCCGGGGTGAGACAGTTGCGGGGGCTTTCTGTCAGGTCTGACCGGTGGCAGAATTCACACCGCAATGACGGGGGAAACAGATGTATCTGAAGCTGATGCGACTTACGGTCCTGCTTGCTGTATTGCCAGGCTTCGATGGCTCTGCTGAGGCGGAGAGCCTGATGGACAAGGTGAAATCAGGCACGGTAAAAGCCGGCGATCTCGCCAGAAAGGGTGCGGATGCTGTTGGACAGTCCATCGATTCCACCAGTGAGCTGATGCGCGAGGAAGAAACGCCGGAAGCAACACGCGCAAAGCTTGACGCGATGGCCGGAGATGTTCTGGCAAGGCTGCTTGAAGAAAACCCGCAGGCCGCGGATATGTACGAGCTGAGTGCGGGATATGCCGCCTTTGACATGCGCCGGGTGTCGATCTTCCCGCTCTCCGCAGGGTACGGTCGTGGCGTCGCCGTATCAGCCGGGGACCGCAGCCGGACTTATATGCAGATGGGAACGGGCGGGCTCGGAGCGGCCTTCGGTATCGGAGGCTTTGAATCTCAGTTCGTCATTCTTTTTGAAACTCCCGTTGATTTCGAACGATTTGTGGAAAACGGCTATGACGCCTCTGCGGATGCCGGGTCCATGCAGGGGGAAGACCGGCAGGCCACAGAAGTGCAGTTTACCGAAGGCCGGTCGTTTTTTGTACTCAGTAAAACGGGATGGCGGGTCAATGCCAACGCGTCCGGCACGAAATACTGGAAAGACAAATCCCTGAACTGACCCCTTTTTCCGCCCGAGGGCACGGGTGACACGTGCCGAATGCCCGGCAGTGTTTCTGGTTGCGGAGCGTGCGGCAGGAGGAACCGGCCGCACATTCTCTGAAACCGGTAATTTTCCGGGACATCACCGGCCTGTTACCGGTACCGCCCGGACTTTGAGCAAAGTCAATTCCGGCCACCGCGCCTGGTGATATACCCTGCGACATGTCCTTTGACCCCACCCGGAACGAGCCTGGCGTCGCGGCGTTCACTCTCGGCTATATCGTGCTTTTCACGATCTGGTTTTTATCGGTCGGCAATTACGAGTTCATCATTTACGTCGTGACAATGCTGGCACTGGTTGTGCTTGTGGGCGCTTCCCTGGGCAGGGCCGGATATCCGCCTGCGATGCTCTGGGCGCTGTCACTCTGGGGGTTGGCACATATGGCGGGTGGCGGTGTGCCGGTCGGCGGTGCAGTGCTCTATAACCTTAAACTGCTCCCTCTGATCAGCACCGACCGGCTTTTCATCCTGAAGTATGACCAGCTGGTACATGCGTATGGCTTTGCAGTTGCGGCCTGTGTGCTGCATCACCTGCTGGTACGCCATTTCCCGACGGCGCGCGGCACCGCCACTGCGCTTGTCTATCCTGCACTGGCATCGATGGGGCTGGGCGCGGTCAATGAGATCATTGAGTTTTCAGCCGTGCTGGCTGTTCCTGATACGAATGTCGGCGGCTATATCAATACCGCGCTCGATCTGTGCTTTAACGCTCTGGGGGCCTGTATCGCAGTTGCCGTTATTGGCTTCAGACGGGACCGATGATCGCAAAGACTGTCCGCAGCCCTCTAACATGACACTCCGGTATACGAGCCGACCACGGAGCCAGGGCACCCGGGTCAGGTGCGGCACGGGCAAGGATGCAGATGCAATAAGGGCTCGGGGTAGGAATGTGGCGGAGAGACAGGGATTCGAACCCTGGGACCCCGTGAAGGGTCAACGGTTTTCGAGACCGCCCCGTTCGACCACTCCGGCACCTCTCCGCGGGGATCGTCCGGGGCGTTTAGTCATGTTTTCGGGCGCTGACAAGAGGGGACAGGCGAGCGGATGCCGCACACGGTAATTTTCATTGCTCCGGACATTAAAAAGCTTAGATTCCCCTTCAAACAGGCGCAGAAAGGTTCTGACGGATGACATTTTCAATACGTGCATGCTTTGGCGTGCTTGCTCTTGTGGCCACGCTTGTGACCGGCCACGCAACGGCAAAAACAAACGATCCGGACCGGCTGGAGGCCTTTCTGGAGGCCACAGGTTTTGACGTGGCGCTTGAAAGCATCAGACTGTCGGCGGAATCTGCGCCCGCGATGCTGGGCATCGAAACCGAAGATTTCGGATCGGAATGGACAAGGCTGGCGGATGAGGTGTTTGACACAGAACTGATGCACAATGAGGCCATCGACATCCTGTCCGAGGCGCTCACCGATGAGTTGCTGGATCATGCGGTCGACTTCTACACCTCTGATCTGGGCCGGCGGCTGGTCGCTGTCGAAAACGCCTCGCATATGGATGACGACGACGGACTGCGCCAGGAGGCCGGGCAGGCCATCGTGGCGGGCCTGGTGCAGATCGGCTCACCGCGTCTGGAGGAGCTGAAGCGGCTGAACAGTGCAACCGGGTCTGAGGACGCTTCTGTTCATGCAATTCAGGAGGTGCAGGTGCGCTTTCTTATGGCGGCGGCGGCCGCCGGAGTGATTGAGCTGCGCATGGAGGAAGAGGACCTGCGCGAGAGCCTGAAGACCCAGGAGGGTGAATTGCGCCGCGGCATGAAGGTCGCGGGCCTGGCAGGTTCTGCCTATACCTATCAGGCGTTTTCTGATGATGAGATTACCGCCTATGCGGATGCACTGGAAAATCCGACGATGCAGCAGGTTTATGAGCTGATGAACGCGGTACAGTTTCAGATTATGTCCGACCGCTATGAAGCGCTCGCCGCGCGGCTGCAGGGTCTGCAGCCCAGTCAGGAGCTGTGATGCTGCGCGCGGCTTTGGTGAGTGCAGCGCTGAGCTTTGCGGCTCTGCCGGCCTTTGCGGACGCGCGTATCACCGTTCTGATGGACCTGCTGAAGGTCAGCGAGGTCACTGAGATTCTGCGCGCCGAGGGGCTTGAGTATGTGAGCGAGCTTGATGCGGATATGCTGCAGGGGCAGGGGGGCGATTTCTTTGCCGTCCAGACCGATCAGATCTATGAAACCGGCCGCATCGCCGAGACGGTGCGCCAGGCGCTGGAAAACGGTCTCAGTGACGCGGATCTCGATGCTCTGATCGGCTGGTACAGCACCGGGACCGGCGCGCGGATTGTTGACCTTGAGAACGCCGCCCGCAGCGCCATCTCCGACCCGGCCGTCGAAGAGGCTGCACGCACAGGTTTTGAGGCGCGGGCAGATGCGGATGATCCGCATGTGGCTCTGGTGCGGCAGTTCGTGGAGGATAACGACCTTCTGACGCGGAATGTCTCGGGCGCCATGACCTCAAATTACCGGTTTTTTACCGGTCTGGCGGACGGCGGGTTTTATGAGCAGTCCGAAGAGCAGATTCTTGCAGAGGTTTATGCGCAGCGGGATGAGATCCGTGAAGACACCGAAAGCTGGCTGAACGGCTATCTTCTGATGGCCTATCAGCCCCTGAGCCTTGCCGAATTCGAGGCCTATGTGGCTTTTTCCGCCAGCCCCGCAGGGCAAAGCCTGAACGCGGCACTTTTCGATGGCTTCGAGACGGTGTATCGCGACATCTCTTATGCGCTGGGGCGGGCTGTCGCCCTGAGTGCCCGGGGCAATGACATCTGATCGCCACAGGCGCTTGACAACTGTGCCGGACTGGTGCAATTGGCGGCCTCACTGATGCGGGTCCGGCACACCGGGCCCTTTCACTTTAACGTACATCCCGACAGCGGGGTGCGCTGTTCGAGGTGGCCGAGAGGCCGAAAACGCCCGGATCCGGGGACCACAGAACGCGGCAGAGAAAAGGAAAGACGCATGTTTGCGGTTCTCAAGACCGGCGGCAAGCAGTACAGAGTTCAGCCCGGAGATATGCTCCGTGTCGAGAAACTGGCAGCTGACGCAGGCGATAAAGTACAGTTCAACGATATTCTGATGCTCGGTGGTGACAGCCCCGTCGTTGGTGCTCCCTTTGTGAAGGACGCAGGCGTTCAGGCCGAAGTCGTTGATCAGATCAAGAGTGAGAAGACGATCAACTTCGTCAAGCGTCGCCGGAAGCATTCCTCCAAGCGCACCAAGGGTCACCGTCAGAAACTGACCCTGATCAAAGTGACCGACATTCTGACGTCGGGCGCTGATAAATCTGGCGTGAAGGCCGCCATCGGTGGTGCCGGTTACGCTGCTGTCGTCTCTGACGGCCGCTATGCCAAAAACAAAGGCGAGCAGGCCGAGATGGCCAAGCGCGTGAGTGAAGGTGAAGCGGCAGAGAAATCCGCCAAACCCGCCAAGGCGAAAAAAGCAGAAAGCCCCAAGGCCGAGGCGACCAAAGCTAAAGCGGCCCCGAAAAAAGCAGATGCCGCAGGCGACGACCTGAAGCAGCTCAGCGGCGTCGGACCGGCTCTGGAGAAAAAACTGCATGAAGGCGGCGTGACCACCTTTGCGCAGATTGCAGCATGGACCGAAGCGGACATCGCTGATATGGACGAGAAACTGTCGTTCAAAGGCCGGATCGAGCGTGAAGGCTGGGTTGAGCAGGCCAAAGAACTGACCAAGGGTTAAGGAGAGACCAGATGGCACATAAAAAAGCAGGTGGTTCATCCCGTAACGGCCGCGACTCAGCGGGTCGTCGTCTTGGTGTGAAACTCTACGGAGGCCAGGCGGCCATTCCGGGCAATATCATCGTGCGTCAGCGCGGCACCAAATTCTGGCCGGGCGCAGGCGTTGGCATGGGCAAGGATCACACGATTTTTGCAACTGTTGACGGCGCTGTGACCTTTCACAAGGGTCTGAAGAACCGTACCTTTATTTCGGTCCTGCCGGCGGCGGAGGCCGCAGAGTAAGCCGCACCCAAAGCGATGAATCATTCGGGGGATCGGCGACACCGTCGGTCCCCTTTCTTATTTTCGACACATCAATCCGTCAGGACCCCGACCGATGTCGGTTGCAGTCACCAGTTTTGCGATCTTTGCCGCCAGCCAGGTCGGCACGCCGGGGCCGGCCAATATGGCCCTTATGGCCACAGGTGCGCGCTTCGGGTTCCGGGCGGCGCTGCCGTTCGTGGCCGGCGTTGTCATCGGCAAACAGCTTGTGATCTGGCCGGTGGGTTTCGGTCTGATGGAACTGGCAGATCGCGCGCCGTGGGTTTTCACAACACTGCGCTATGTCTCGGCGGCTTATATCATCTGGCTGGCCTGGAAGGTCGCGAATATGCGGCTGGGCGCGCGGCGCGAGGAGGGTGCCGCACCGGGGTTTATGGCGGGCCTTATCGTGCATCCGCTAAACCCCAAGGCCTGGGCGATGATCGTGGGCGGCTTTACGGCCTTTGTTACCCCGGGAACGCCCGCGCCTGAGGCGACGATCGCTATCGCTCTGGTGCTGCTCATCTGCCAGCTTCTGCTGCACCCTGTGTGGACACTTGCCGGTGACGGGATTGCGCGCACGGTGGCAGGAACGCGCATGGAACCCTATTTAATGTGGACCCTTGCCGGCCTGACGGTCGCATCGGTGCTGTTCGTACTGTTCGGAGGAGGAACATGACGATGGAAATGAAAAAGATACCCGTCCAGGCGGTGATCGAAACGGAACGCTTTGATCTGCGGCCTCTGCGGCGCTCTGATATGGGGCTGATTGAGCTTTACTTTGCTGATGCGCGTGTGGCGCATATGACCACGTCGATCCCGCACCCGGTGCCGCCCGGCGTCACCGAAGCCTTTGTGACCCGGGCCATGGCGGATGAGCGCGACGAAGATGTCTGGGCCATGGACGGGTCTAAGTCGGGGGCCTCTGAGCTGATGGGGCTCATTTCGCTTGAGCGTATGGACCGCGAACAGTCCGAGGTCGGCTACTGGGTTGCGCCGCCTTACTGGAACACCGGCCTAGCCTCTGACGCGGTGCAGGCGCTGGTCGAGGCCAACCCGATGCACAACAAAACCATGTTCGCCAGCGTTTTTCAGGATAATCCGGCCTCGGCACGGGTGCTGACCCATTGCGGTTTTCAGTATCTCGGGGATGCCGAGAGTTTTTCGCTGGCACGTGATACAACCGTTCCCACGTGGACCTATCTGAAGAAACTGTGAGCAGGGCGCATCGCCCGCCACCCCAGGAGCAGTCATGAAGTTTCTCGACCTGTGCAAAGTGTATATCCGCTCCGGTGCGGGCGGCGGCGGGTGTGTAAGCTTTCGCCGTGAAAAGTACATCGAATACGGTGGCCCTGACGGCGGCGATGGTGGCACCGGCGGCTCCGTCTGGGCCGAAGCGGTCGACGGGCTGAACACGCTCATCGATTTCCGCTATCAGCAGCATTTCTTCGCCAGAAACGGACAGCCGGGCATGGGTCGTCAGCGCACCGGTAAGGATGGTGATGATATAGTTCTGCGCGTGCCTGTCGGAACCGAGATCCTGGATGAAGATCAGGAGACGGTCATCACCGATCTGACCGAAGTCGGTGAACGCATTGAGCTTGCGCGCGGCGGCAACGGTGGCTTTGGTAACCTGCATTTCAAATCTTCGACCAACCAGGCGCCGCGCCGGGCCAACCCGGGTCAGGACGGGGTGGAGCGCACGCTCTGGTTGCGGCTGAAACTTATTGCCGATGTGGGTCTTCTGGGCATGCCGAATGCCGGCAAATCTACCTTCCTGGCCGCCACATCGAATGCGCGTCCCAAGATCGCGGATTATCCCTTTACCACACTGCATCCTAATCTGGGGGTTGTGGGCGTCGATAACACCGAGTTTGTGGTTGCCGATATTCCTGGTCTGATCGAAGGCGCCTCCGAGGGGCGCGGCCTGGGCGATCTCTTTCTGGGGCATGTGGAACGCTGTGCTGTGCTGCTCCATCTTGTGGATGGCACATCGCCCACTCTTATCGAGGATTATCAGACGATTATCACTGAACTCGAAGCCTATGGGGGTGATCTTGCGACAAAGCCCCGGGTGACGGTGCTGAATAAGATCGACGCTCTGGACGAGGAAGAACGCGCCACTGCCCATATAGCACTTGCGGATGCATCCGGCGGTGACGTGATGATGATGTCCGGCGTCGCACGCGAGGGCCTGACGGAGGTGCTGCGGGCGCTGCGGTCGCAGATTGACGATGACCGTCTGCGGCATCGCCCCCAGGAGGAAGCGGAACCGTGGCATCCCTGAGCACGGCAAAACGCCTCGTAGCCAAAATCGGCTCGGCGCTGCTGGTCGACCGTGCGACAGGCGCCTTGCGCCGGGACTGGCTGGCCTCACTTGCTGAGGATGTGGCCTGGCTGAAAGGGCAGGGCACAGAGGTTGTGCTCGTGTCCTCAGGCTCGATCGCTCTGGGGCGCGGGGTGCTTGGCCTGCCGGCGACCGAACTGGCACTGGAGCAGTCCCAGGCCGCCGCTGCCGTCGGTCAGATCCGCCTTGCGCGGGCCTATGAAGAGATGCTCGCACCGCATGATATCACAACCGCTCAGGTTCTGGTGACGCTGGAAGACAGTACTGACCGCCGCCGGTATCTCAATTCGCGCGCGACTCTGGAGCAGCTCCTCAGCATGCGCGTTGTGCCGATCGTGAATGAAAACGATACGGTTGCCACGGATGAGATCCGCTTTGGCGATAATGATCGTCTGGCAGCCCAGATCGCTGTCACGGTGGGTGCGGATCAGCTGATCCTGTTATCGGATGTTGACGGTTTTTACACGGCCAACCCGGCGCTGGACCGCGATGCCACGCGCTATGATGTCATTGAAAGAATTACGGCCGATATCGAAAAAATGGCCGGTGACGCAGGCTCCGGCCTGTCTAAGGGCGGTA
This sequence comes from Roseobacter ponti, assembly GCF_012932215.1. Classification (GTDB taxonomy): domain Bacteria; phylum Pseudomonadota; class Alphaproteobacteria; order Rhodobacterales; family Rhodobacteraceae; genus Roseobacter; species Roseobacter ponti. The sequence continues at coordinate 1,790,129 of NZ_CP048788.1, forward strand.
TGAAAACCAAACTGATCGCGGCCAGAACCGCGACGGCGGCGGGCTGTGCCATGGCCATTACAGAAGGCTCGGTGCTTAACCCGCTGCGGGCGCTGGAGAACGGTGCCAATGCCACCTGGTTCACCGCACAGACCGATCCGCAGGCAGCGCGAAAACGCTGGATCGCCGCCATGAAACCGCGTGGCACCGTGACGCTTGACGCGGGCGCTGTCGATGCGCTGCACGCAGGAAAGAGCCTGCTTGCGGCCGGCATCACCGGCGTGGCGGGGCGGTTTCAGCGCGGGGACGCCGTGGCGATTGCAGATGCGGGCGGACATATCCTCGGCCACGGGCTGACGCGCTACACCGCTGATGAAGCACGCGCGATCCGGGGCCGCAAATCGCATGAAATCGAAGCGGTTCTCGGGTATCCTGCCCGCGCCGCGCTGATCCACAGGGACGATATGGCGCTTTGAGGTCTTCCGGCTGGAAATACGCGCCCGGCAGGCTTAAACATGAACAGCGCGCAACCACAGGCACAAGCGAATGAAAGACATGGATGACATTCCCGCACTGATGGCCGACACCGGCGCCCGTGCAAAAGCGGCTGCGGCAAAGCTGGGCTATGCATCAGCGGCGGCAAAGCGCGCCGCCCTTGAGGCGGCAGCGGATCACGTGATCGCAAACGCCGGTGAGATTCTCGCCGCAAATGCGCGGGATATGGAATATGGGCGCGAAAAGGGGCTGTCGGACGCGATGATGGACCGGCTGATGCTGGATGCGGCACGCCTTGAGGGTATCGCGGCGGGACTGCGCGCTGTCGCTGCCCAGGACGATCCGGTGGGCGAGGTTATCGCGGACTGGACTCAGCCCAGCGGTCTGCACATTCAGCGCGTGCGCACACCTCTGGGCGTGGTCGGGGTAATCTACGAAAGCCGGCCGAACGTCACTGCGGATGCAGGCGCTCTTTGCCTCAAAGCCGGCAATGCTGTGATCCTGCGCGGTGGCTCGGAGAGCTTTCATTCCTCGCAGGCGCTGCATGCCTGTCTTGTGGCCGGGCTTCAGGACGCGGGCCTGCCAGAGGACGCCATACAGATCGTACCGACCCGGGACCGTGCGGCGGTGAGCGAAATGCTGAAAATGACCGATACGATTGATGTGATTGTGCCGCGTGGCGGCAAGGGCCTCGTTGGTCTGGTGCAGCGCGAGGCGCGGGTGCCGGTCTTTGCTCATCTGGAAGGTATCGTACACATCTACATTGATGCCGAAGCGGACCCTGAGATGGTTCTGCGCGTGGTTCTGAATGCCAAAACCCGGCGGACCGGTATCTGCGGGGCGGCCGAATGCCTGCTTATTCACGAAGACATTGCGGATACGATCGGGCAGGGGATCCTGCGTGCGCTTATCGATGCCGGCGTCGAAGTGCGTGCTGACGAAAGACTGTCGGCCGTCAACGGGACGGTGCCCGCAACGATGGACGACTGGGGGTTTGAATACCTTGATATGATCGTTGCCGCCCGTACGGTCGCGGATGTTGATGAGGCCATGGAGCATATCCGGACCTATGGCTCAGATCACACGGACTGCATCCTGACGCAAAATGCCGGCACGGCCCGGCGCTTTATGACCGAGCTGGATTCGGCGATCCTGATGCACAACGCGTCGACCCAGTTCGCCGATGGTGGTGAGTTCGGCATGGGCGCTGAGATCGGTATCGCGACTGGCAAGATGCACGCCCGCGGGCCTGTCGGCACCGCACAACTGACAAGTTTCAAATATCTCGTGACCGGAGAAGGTACCGTACGGAGCTGAGTTCAGAACCTCAGCCTGATTTCATTTCCGCTGATTTCGGTACGCACCCGGCGGCTTTCGTCGCCGGCGATGATCGGCAGCAAAGCGAACTGAACCTGCGCGGGTCGCAGATCGTCGGGTGTATCCTGCGTGGTCAGAACAGACCACAGTGCTTCGTCGATGTTCAGCTTGTCCGCGCGACCGTGCAGCAACCAGCTGCCGGCCTCCTGGCTGATCTCGATACGGCCCCCGTACGGCATCGCATTTTCTACGCAGAGTAGTGCCAGAAAGGCCATGCGCACCGAGGAGCGTGGCTGTGCGTCCATCGGGCCCCAGGCGACCTGCAGCCGGGCGCCTTCCATCAGATCGTTCAGGATCGCGATGACCTCCGCGCGGCCCATCATCTGATCTCCAGCAGCCCCGAAGGCGATGCGAAAGAACCGGATGCGCGCACTGGCATTGCCGACGCTTTCCTGAATGAGGTCCATCTCGGCGCCTCCGTCACTGCCGGACATACCCAGAAGTTCAAGACCATTGTTGATTGCACCGATCGGCGATATCAGGTCATGGCAAATCCGACTGCCGATCAGTGCCGCGAGGTTAACACCCGGGGTGCCCATACATATTTCTCCTGTCTTAATTAGGCCGCCATGGAAGATCTGAACGCAATACTCTCGCCCGGTATGCTTGTGCGCCATCCGGGCCGGCCGGACTGGGGAACCGGGCAGGTGCAAAGCAACATCGGCGGGCGTGTCACCGTGAATTTCAGGGAGGAAGGAAAGATAGTCATCGATAGCTCCCGTGTTGCGCTCATCCCGGTCTTTGATGAATGAACATCCTTTCCAAAAGATTAACGTACACCCATAGATTGTAAACCCGTGCAGGTCTGCCACATTGCCAGCCGGGGTCTTATTCCTTAAGAGGCTGCACAAGAGCACCACTTCAGGACCATGTTTTCAAAGATGACAGATGTCGCCTCCTCCCGTTTTTCGGTCTCGCTGGCGGCGAGCACGGCAGATCTGGAGGCAGCGCAGCGCCTGCGCTATCAGGTTTTCGTCGAAGAGCTGGGTGGTGGTGGCCCGATGGTTGATCATGACGCCCGGCTGGAACGGGACAGGTTCGACCCGTTTTTCGATCATCTGCTGCTCCGGGATCACTCAAACGGCGAGATTGTGGGCGTGTACCGGGTGATGCGCGAAGATCAGGCGCGCGCGGCAGGCCAGTTTTACAGCGAAGACGAATATGATCTGGCCGGGCTCAAGGCTTCGGGCCGGCGTATGCTGGAGCTGGGGAGGTCCTGCGTACACCGGGATTACCGTGGTGGTATGGCGATGTTTCACCTCTGGAGCGCGCTTGCCGGGTATATCGATGATCACAACATCGAAGTTCTTTTCGGTGTTGCCTCCTTTCACGGCACCGACGTCGCCGCTCTGGCCGAAGCCCTGTCGCTGCTGCACCACCGGCACCTGGCACCGCCGGAATTGCGGGTGCGTGCGCTGGCGGCTGCATTTCAGCGCATGGATCTGATCGCCGAAGAAGATCTCGACCGGCGCGCCGCGATGCGTATGGTACCCTCGCTGATCAAGGCTTATCTGCGGATGGGCGGATTTGTGGGGGAGGGGGCCTTTATCGATCATGCCTTTAATACCACCGATGTCTGTTTGATCCTCGACACCGCCCGGATCAATAAAAATCAGGCGAGGCTTTACAGGACCGCGCCTGTATGAACGCCACCTGGCACGGAGACCCGCCCCCGCCGGACCCGCCCATCACTCCTGCGGGATGGCTCAGCGTGATCTGTCGTGGCGTGCCTCTGGCACTGCTCGTCTTCGGTGGGCTGGCACTGCATCTGACCCTGCGCCTGATTGAGCGGCCGCTCTGCGGCGCGCAGCGTCCGGTGACGCCCCGTATCACCGTATTTGTGTGCCGCAATGCCCTGCGCCTGATGGGGCTCAGGTTGCGCCTGACAGGTCCGGAGTTCAGCGGGCAGGGGGCGGTTGTGGCCAATCATTCCAGCTGGCTCGATATTTTCGTGCTGAATGCCACGCGGCGTATCTATTTCGTGTCCAAAGCCGAGGTGGCCTCCTGGCCCGCGATCGGCTGGCTCGCGCGGGCAACCGGCACGGTATTCATCGAGCGTAACAGATCACGCGCGGCAGAGCAGGCGCAGGTGTTTCAGACACGGCTGCACGCCGGGCACCAGCTGCTGTTTTTTCCCGAAGGCACCAGCAGCGACGGACAACGCGTTCTGCCGTTCAAAACCACGCTCTTTGCAGCCTTCTTTGCAGGCGGCCTGAAAGAGACGCTGGCGATAGAGCCTGTGACCGTGCTCTACCAGGCACCGCCCGGACAGGATCCGCGGTTTTTCGGCTGGTGGGGGGATATGACTTTTGGCGCGCATATCCTGAAATGCCTCGCATCCGGGGCAGGCGGACAGGTGACGGTTGTGCGTCATCCGCCCGTTCACGTGCGCGATTTTGCCGACCGCAAGGCCCTGGCCGCGGCCTGTGAGGCGGCGGTGCGCAGCGCTCATACTGTCTGAGCGCTGCGTGGTTTTCAGTGGAAAAAGGCGCTGTTCGGCACCATTTCAAGCCCGTCGCTGTCCGGTCCCCATTCCATCATCAGGCACGCGGTGCCTTTGCGCTGAAAATAGGTTGCTTTGAGCGGGTAATACCCGGCCTGGGGCACATTGACCTCAATCTCGCCGGCATAACCACAGGCATGGATACCGTCGTAAAGGGCGACCTGCTGGCCGCCGATCGAAAGCTCAAGCCCGTCGTTGTTGAGAAACTCCAGCATATACGAGCCAGCGCGGTCAAATTTGATATAGCCCGAGATATCGGCGGCGATTTTTTCGTATGAATCAGAGGTCAGCACCTTCTGATCGGTATCGTCATAGGACAGCCCCGCCAGCGGTGTCCCGGGCTTCGCGCCTTTCTGAAGAGCCTTGGCGGCCCCGGCAAGTTCACGGACGGCGCTCGGCATCCGGGCATAGCTGACCGCCAGCCCCGGCGACAGCGCACCTGCGGAGGGTTGCGGGTTTGCCGGCGACAGCGTCACCGTCTGGGCGATGGCTGCAAGCGGCGACATCACGGCTGCCGCGAAAACCGCGGCGCAAATGGTTCTGATCATGTTCACTCCCGGTGTTGATCCTGTTGGTCACGGACCGTCTGATGCGGTCTCTCACGCATTAACATAGGATGCGTGGCCGCGGTGTGACAAGTGCGCCAGGCGCTTTGTGATCACGGGTCCGCAGGTGTCAGGAAAAGACTTGCAGGGCCGCATGATCCGGCCTATACGGCGCGCACTGAAACCCGCAGGCGGGGTTCGGGCTTTCCGGGGGAGACATCCCCGGCAGTCCACCGGTTGGCACCCTGACGGTGTCATGCCCCCGCCGAGGATAAAACCGGAAAGGTATAAAAGACATGGCTCTTCCTGAGTTCACCATGCGCCAGCTGCTTGAAGCAGGCGTACACTTCGGCCACCAGACGCAGCGCTGGAACCCGCGTATGGGGCCCTATATCTACGGCGCGCGCAACGGCATCCACATTATGGACCTCACACAGACCGTTCCCATGCTGGACGCGGCTCTGAATGTGATCCGTGAGACCGTCGCCAAGGGCGGCAGCATCCTGTTTGTCGGCACCAAGCGTCAGGCCCAGCAGCCGATCGCCGATGCCGCAGAGCGGTGCGCCCAGTATTACATGAACCACCGCTGGCTCGGTGGCACGCTGACCAACTGGCAGACCGTGTCGCAGTCGATCAGCCGCCTGAAAAACATTGATGAGCAGTCTGAAAACGGTTTTGCCGGCCTGACCAAAAAAGAGCGTCTGGGCATGGAGCGTGATCAGGGCAAACTTCAGGCGTCCCTGGGTGGTATCCGCGAAATGGGCGGCCGGCCCGACCTGATTTTCGTGATCGACGTGAAAAAAGAAGCGCTGGCGGTTGCAGAAGCCAATAAGCTGGGCATTCCGGTGATCGCGGTCGTCGATACCAACTGCCCGCCCGATGGCATTGATTACATCATCCCGGGCAACGACGACGCATCGCGCGCCATTTCGCTCTATTGTGATCTGGCCTCGCGCGCAGCCCTCGATGGTATGTCCGCACAGCTGGGTGCCGCCGGCGTCGATATCGGCGAGATGGAAGAAGCGCCCGCGGAAGAAGCTGTTGCGGAAGAAGCACCGGCCGCTGCCGCAGAGACACCCGCAGAGGCGTAAAAGCCTCTTCGTGTCACAGGTACAGACGGGGCAGGGATGACCTGCCCCGGAACATCCGATTTTCATAAAGGAGAACCAGCGATGGCGATTACAGCATCCATGGTGAAAGAACTGCGCGAAACAACCGGCGCCGGTATGATGGACGCCAAGAAAGCGCTCACAGAGAACGATGGTGACATGGAAGCGGCAGTTGACTGGCTGCGCACCAAAGGTCTTGCCAAAGCGGCCAAAAAATCTGGCCGTACGGCGGCAGAAGGCCTTGTTGCGGTAAAGGTTGATGGCGGACATGGCGTTGCGGTCGAAGTGAACTCCGAGACCGACTTTGTCGGCAAGAACGCTGAATTCCAGTCGATGGTCTCCGGCATTGCCGATGTGGCCCTGACCGTGTCCGACGTCGAGGCGCTGAAGGAAGCCGACATGGGCGGCAAATCCGTGGCCACCGTAATCACTGACAGCATCGCCAAGATCGGTGAGAACATGTCCGTGCGCCGGATGTCTTCAATCGAGGGCGAGACGGTTGTGTCCTATGTTCACAACGCAGCAGCACCTGGCATGGGTAAGATCGGTGTTCTGGTCGCGATGAAAGGTGGCGATGAAGCGTTTGGCAAGCAGGTTGCGATGCACATCGCAGCCGTAAATCCGGCGTCGCTGTCCGAAGACGACCTTGACCCGGCTGTGGTCGAGAAAGAAAAGCAGGTCCAGATGGATATCGCGCGTGAAAGCGGCAAGCCGGAGCAGGTGATCGAGAAGATGATCGTCGGCCGGATGAAGAAATACATGTCCGAAGTCACGCTGCTGAACCAGTCTTTTGTCGTAAACCCTGACCACACCGTGGGCGAGGCCGCGAAAGAAGCGGGTGCCGAGATCACCGGCTTTGTACGTCTGGAAGTGGGCGAAGGTATCGAAGTGGTGAAAGAAGATTTCGCCGCTGAGGTCGCAAAAGCTGCAAAGGGCTGATCATTCAGCGCAGCAATGATTAGACGGAAAAGGCACGCGTGAAGCGTGTCTTTTTTATTTAAAATCAGAATTTTGGCGAGATTAATTAACGTTCCACATGATCTTTCAGAGCGTCCATCGCGAGCACATAGCCTCTGGCGCCAAAGCCACAGATCAGGCCGATAGCCACGCGGGCTATATAAGACTGGTGCCGGAAGCTCTCACGCGCATGCACATTGCTCAGGTGCAGTTCAATCGCCGGCAGCTCAACCGATGAGATCGCATCCATCAGCGCAATGGATGTGTGGGTGTAGGCACCCGCATTCAGGATAATCCCGGCATGCCTGCCACGCGCCTCATGGATTTTATCGACAAGCGCACCCTCATGGTTCGACTGACAGAATTCCATAGTCATTCCAGTGGCTTCTGCATGGTCTTTACAAAGCGTTTCGATGTCATTGAGGGTCGTCGTGCCATAGACCTCTGGCTGCCGGGTGCCCAGCAGGTTCAGGTTCGGACCATTAAGGATCAGGACGGAGGTCATTTATGTATCTTTCGTTGTCTGATCCTTCGATAGACGCAGCCCGGGGCATCTGTCCAGTGGCAGCGCGCATGCGCAAAGACCGGTGAGGTTTCTCAGCTACAAAGGCGCGCGCCGTCCCGGGACGCCTGATGCGTCGGCATAGAGGTGCTACATGCGAACCCGTTGATGTGCCGCTCAAACCGGGAGGGGTGCTGCATGTGTATGGATGAGACGGCTTACAGGCATATAAATAAAATGTATAATCAGTATTATGTAAAATTAATTTCACACCGAAATGCGTACATTAAGGCCTTAAAACAAAAGTTTGCGGCAATTTCTCAATGTCCACTGACTACGAAGCGCGCCTGATGCCTTACACAAGCTCAGCGTCAGTCATGAACTCCACTAATGCCGGTCCCGGATGTTCCAGCGCTTCGTGGATCGCAGTATCAATGTCAGCCGCATCCGTGACTTTTACCCCGTGACCACCACAAAGCCGCGCGAACGCAGCAAAGCCCGGGTTCTGCAGATCGGTCTCCCAGACCGGCCACTCGCCCGAGCGCTGCTCTTTGGAGATTTTGCCAAGCTCGCCGTTGTGTAAAAGAATATGTGTGATGTCCATGCCGTACTTTACGGCCGTCGTGAATTCCATCGGGTACTGGCCAAAACCACCATCACCGGAGATTGCGACGATCTTCCGGCCCTTCAGATCTTCTTTGTCCTGCGTTGCAGCCCAGGCGCCCATGGCTGCCGGAAATCCGAATCCGATGGAGCCCAGATATCCGGACATCAGCACCCTCTGGCTGCCTTTTGTTTCCAGATATCGTCCGAAGGAATAAGTGTTGTTGCCCACATCTACGGCAAAAATCGTGTCGTCCGGCACCAGTCGGCCGAGCGCCTCGAAGATGGCAAGCGAATGAATGCCGTGGCCGGTGTTCTCCGCCAGACGCGTGTTTTTCTCGCGCTTCCAGATTTCGCGTCGCTCTGCGAGTTCCGGGATCTGGTTGCCAGCGTCCGGGCTTTTGCAGTCGCGCGCCGCGAGAGCGTCGCAGAAGGCTGCGATATCGCCCCATACGGGCAGCGCTACGGGATGAAATTTGCCAAGCTGCATGCGTTCATGATCGACATGGATGATGGTTTTTCCGCGTTCAATGCCGGTGTGATTGGAAAAACTTGTGCCGAGCGCGATGATCAGATCCGCTTCGTTCATGAACCAGCTGGCCACCGGCGTGCCGGAGCGCCCGAGAACCCCGGCGGCATTGGGATGGCTGTCAGGGATCAGTCCCTTCGCCTTGAAGGTGGTGAGCACAGGCGCATCCAGGCGCTCTGCCAGAGCTGCAATCTGGTCGCGCATGTGGATCGCGCCATGACCTGCCACGATGATCGGCCGGCGCGCACCGAGGATCATCCCGGCGGCTTTGTCGATTTCACTGGCGGCGGGAATAACCGGCGCGCTGCTCATCCGGCCATCGGGTGCGCCTGCCTTCTGATCAGAAAGGATCGTCTGCACATCATCGGGAAAAATCAGATGCGCCACATCCTGTTCAACAATTGCGGTTTTACAGGCCAGAGACGCAAGCTCTGCATGGTTTGAGCTGCCCAGCACCGGTTGAGAAAAGCGCGTCACGGCAGCAAATGCGGAGAGGAGGTCAATGTCCTGAAATGCCCCAGGCCCCATCACCTGGGTCTGTACCTGTCCGGTGAGTGCAATCACCGGCGCGCGATCGACTTTGGCGTCCCAGAGACCGGTCAGAAGGTTCGTGGCTCCTGGCCCTGCAATGGTCAGACAGGCCGCAGGTGTCCCCGTAAGCTTGCCGTAAGCCGAGGCGGCAAAGGCCGCCGCACCTTCGTGACGGATGCCGAAAAAGCGCATTCGGCCATCGACCACTGCGCGCCGGATCGCGTCTGCAAGGCCCAGATTTGAATGCCCGACCATGCCGAAAACCGACTGGATGCCCCAGTTGCTCAGAGTGTCGACCATGACATCGGTGACGGTGGTTTCATGCGGCGGCTCCGGTGCGATCCCTATGAAAATCTCGCCGTCCCGGATGTCGACCGGATACATCTGCTGTCCGGAGTCTTCATGCCCGCCCGGTGGTTTGCCGGTCAGCGGATCGAAATCCCATCCGTGCCAGGGGCACCGGATCCAGCATTTGCCATCGACACCTTTCTCGATGGATCCCTCGCCCAGCGGGCCACGCTGGTGCGGGCAATGGTTGTTCATTGCAGACCACTGACCGTCAAAATGCACAAGGCAGATGGAGGTCGTGCGCGCGGTCACTGTTTTCACGCGGCCTCTCGGAAGATCATCTGTCCGACCGACGCTGATCCAGTCGAGATTTTCATCGGTCATGGCTGTCCCCTGCTCTGCTGCCGGGACGGTGAATGAAGTGGCGGGTCCCCGGATCGCGCGCAGCAAAGCACTCATCGCGCCGAATAGTAAGGGTGGCGGGGATCACAATTGCATGTGCCCCTGCCCCCCGCCCGGACCGCGCCTTACGACGGATGTTCGGTCAGAATGCGCTGGAGCTGGAAATCAGCCCCATGGACTCCAGCTTCAGCAGCACCTGGTGGGCGCAGTTATCCACCTCGACATTCTCGGTCTCGACCCGCAGTTCCGGGCTTTCAGGCACATCGTAAGGGTCTGATATGCCGGTGAACTCTTTGATCTTACCCTCGCGCGCGAGCTTATAGAGCCCCTTGCGGTCGCGGCGTTCGCACTCCTCGATCGAGGTCGCCACATGCACTTCGACAAAGGCACCAAAGGCTTCGACATCCTCGCGCACGGCGCGCCGCGTCGTTGCATAGGGTGCGATCGGCGCACAGATCGCAATGCCGCCGTTCTTGGTGATCTCGCTCGCGACATAGCCGATGCGGCGGATGTTCAGATCGCGGTGCTCTTTGGAAAACCCCAGCTCGGAGCTGAGGTTTTTACGCACGATATCGCCATCCAGCAGCGTCACCGGACGCCCGCCCATCTCCATCAGCTTGACCATCAACGCGTTGGCGATGGTGGATTTGCCCGAGCCGGAAAACCCCGTCATGAAGACCGTAAAGCCCTGCTGGCTGCGCGGCGGCCGGGTGCGGCGCAGCTCTTTGACAACTTCGGGAAAGGAGAACCACTCGGGGATCTCCAGACCTTCCTGCAGACGCCGGCGCAGCTCGGTGCCGGAGATGTTCAGGATCGTCACATCGTCCTTGTCTTTGATCTCATCCATGGGCTCGTACTGCGCGCGTTCCTGCACCCACACCATGTGTTTGAAATCGACCATTTCGATGCCCATTTCTTCCTGGTGCTCGCGGAAGAGGTCCTGCGCATCGTAGGGGCCGTAAAAGTCCTCACCTTTTGAGTTCTTGCCCGGGCCCGCGTGATCGCGGCCCACGATGAAATGCGTGCAGCCGTGGTTTTTGCGAATGAGCCCGTGCCAGACTGCCTCGCGCGGGCCGGCCATGCGCATGGCAAGGTTCAGCAGGCTCATCGAGGTGGTCGCGGCGGGGTATTTGTCGAGCACCGCCTCATAGCAGCGCACGCGTGTGAAATGATCCACATCGCCCGGTTTGGTCATGCCAACGACAGGGTGAATGAGCAGGTTGGCCTGGGCCTCGCGGGCGGCGCGGAAGGTGAGTTCCTGATGCGCGCGGTGCAGCGGATTGCGGGTCTGGAAGGCCACGATTTTGCGCCAGCCGACTTTGCGAAAATACGCGCGCAGCTCGTTGGGAGTGTCGCGGCGGGCGCGGAAATCGTAATGCACCGGCTGCTGTATGCCCGTCACCGGACCGCCGAGGTACACCTTGCCGGCAGACCCATGCAGGTAATTCACCGCCGGGTGGGCGCTGTCATCAGCGCCGAAAACCTTTTCCGCTTCGCGTGCCTTGTCGGGTGTCCAGCGGTCGGTCACGTTCATGGTGGCGAGGATTACGCCCTCCTGATCTCTGAGCGCGATGTCCTGGCCGATCTCGATGCTGTCGGCGAACTTCTCCGACACATCGAGTGTGACCGGCATGGGCCAGAGTGTTCCGTCAGCCAGGCGCATGGTCTCGACCACGCTGTGGTAATCTTCCTCCGACAAAAATCCCCGCAGCGGGTTGAAGCCGCCGTTCATCAACAGCTCCAGATCACAGATCTGCCGCGGGCTGAGATCGTGGCTGACCAGATCACCGGCCTCCGCCTTCATCTTCTGGGCGGAATCGTAAGAGACATATAGCTCAGGGATCGGGGCGAGGTTTTGTGCGCGCATCATTAACTCAGTTCGTTCTGTTCCTGCGGGACAGAACCCTGTCCTGCGTGGCTTAAACGCGCCTGAGCGCTGTCTTTCAAGTGTTTTCTGGATCTGCGCGGGACAGGGCCGGCATGTCCTGCGTGCAGTGCTCGGGGCCGCACCAGACGTCTCCGCCAGCCTCGTTGCATTCGCAGCTTGGCGCGGCGGGTACCTGTCATTAAGATTGCCCGCAACAGGGGAGGCAGCGATGGCACGATCAGACCGCTACGACCGCGGCATGCAGGTGCGGCGTGAGGTTCTAGGCGATGCACACGTGGACCGGGCGGAGGCGTCAAAGACCTCGCTCGACACGGATTTTCAGAGCCTGATCACAGAGGCCGCCTGGGGCACCGTCTGGGCCTCTGACGGGATTTCACGGCGCGAGCGGTCGATGCTGACCCTGGCGCTGCTCGCCGCGACTGGTAATTTTGATGAAATCCCGATGCATATCAGGGCCACCCGGAATACCGGCGCGAGCGAGCGTGATATCGTTGAAACCCTTCAGCATGTGGCAATTTATGCCGGCGTGCCGCGCGCCAATCATGCGCTGAAACTGGCGAAAGAAACCTATGCTGCGATGGATGACGCGGAATGAATGTACCGCGCAGGGCCTGTTCAGGCCTGACCGAAAGGGCGGCCCATCGCCCGCGAAACCATGTGAGGCGCATGACGGCTGACCCCGGTCGCGTTTTAGCCAAGACCCTAAGGAAGAGGTAATACCGATGTCTGATCCCTGTATTCTCTGCGTTGCCATTACCGGCAGTGTTCCGACCAAGGCGGCCAATCCGGCAGTTCCGGTGACCATTTCCGAACAGGTGGAAAGCACCCATGAGGCCTTTGAGGCCGGTGCATCGATCTGTCATGCGCATGTGCGTAACGCCGATGAGACGCCCTCCTCCGACCCGGATAAGTTCGCGGCCCTGAAAGAAGGCGTCGAAAAGCACTGCCCCGGGATGATCATTCAGTTTTCGACGGGTGGCCGGTCAGGTGCAGGTAAAGAACGCGGCGGCATGCTGCCTTTGCGCCCGGACATGGCGTCGCTGTCGGTGGGGTCAAACAACTTTCCGACGCGGGTTTACGAGAACCCGCCGGATCTTGTGGCCTGGCTTTCGGGCGAGATGCGGACCTATGAGGTTGTGCCGGAGATTGAGGCCTTTGATCTCAGCCATGTGCTGCACGCGATCCGGCTGCATAAAGAAGGCGCACTATATGGACGGCTCTATGTACAGTTTGTGATGGGGGTGAAGAACGCGATGCCGGCGGACCGCGAGATCTTTGATTTCTATGTATCGACGCTGCGCAAACGAGCACCGGGCGCGGCCTGGTGTGCGGCGGGCATCGGGCCTGCGCAGATCGAGGTCAATGAATGGGCGATCGCGGCGGGCGGTCACACGCGGGCCGGCCTTGAGGACAATGTGCGGCTGGACCGCGATCACCTTGCGCCGTCAAATGCAGCCCTTATTCGCCGCGCGGCGGCGCTTTGTGAAAAGTACGGGCGGCCTGTTGCCACACCGGCTGAGGCGCGGAAAATCCTGGGCCTGCGCAGAGCGGCCTGAGCTACCCCAGGGCGTATCCCGCACCACGCACCGTGCGCAGGGGATCCGCGCCACCGTGCTGCGTCAGCGCTTTCCTGAGCCGTCCGATATGGACATCGACGGTACGGGTGTCGACATAGATGTCGCGGCCCCAGACACGGTCGAGCAGCTGTTCGCGTGAAAAGACGCGGCCGGGCTTTTCCATAAAGGTCGAGAGCAGGCGAAATTCGGTCGGACCCAGACGCAGTTCGGTCTCTCCCCGGCTGACCCTGTGGCTGGTGGCATCGAGCACGATATCCTCAAACTCAAGCCGCTCGCCCGTGGCCGCAGGGCGTACGCGGCGCAGCTGTCCGCGCACCCGTGCCATCAGTTCGATCACCGAATAGGGTTTGATCACATAATCGTCGGCCCCGGTCTCAAGGCCCCTCACCCGGTCGACTTCTTCGGACCGCGCGGAAAGCATGATCACCGGTATGCTTCGTGTTTCGGGTTTGATTTTGAGCCGCCGGCAAACCTCAATGCCCGAAAGGTTCGGCATCATCCAGTCCAGCACGATCACGTCGGGCGCCTGCTCATCAATCAGCATCAGCGCCTCTTCGCCGTCCCCGGCGCGGCTGACGGCAAAGCCTTCGGCCTCGAGGTTATAGGCGAGCACCTCCCGCTGCGCCGGCTCATCCTCTACGATCAGAACTCTTGGTTGATCGACAGACATGGTCTTATCTCTCAGCTGCATATGACGTTTTGTCGGCCTTTGGGCGCGCTTCTTCAGGATGTTCTCCTGTCACCAGATAGACGACCTGTTCGGCAATCGACGTCACATGATCGCCCATGCGTTCAACGTTCTTGGCGATGAAGTGCAGATGCATACAGGCCGAGATATTGCGGGGGTCTTCCATCATAAAGGTCAGGAATTCGCGGAAGAGCGCATTGTACATCTGATCCACGTCCTCATCGCGCATGATCACGCTGGTTGCGAGTTCCGGGTCGCGCTGCACATAGGCATCCAGCGCGTCTTTGAGCATCAGCTCAACTTCGCGCGCCATACGCCGCAGTGCGCCGGTGCTGTCGCTCACGGGCGCCATCTGTGACAGAACGCTCGTTCGCTTGGCCATGTTTTTCCCGTAATCGCCGATGCGCTCAAGATTGGCACTGATCTTGATTACAGTAAGCACAAGTCGCAGGTCGCCCGCAGTGGGCGCGCGCAGGGCAATCACGCGAGCGGCTTCCTCGTTGATCAGCTCTTCGAGCGCGTCAATGGCCTTGTCGGCGGCGCGCACCTTTTCTGCCAGCTCTTCATCGCGGGTGTCCAGCGACAGCGCGCTTTCACGGATCGCGGCCTCGACAAGCCCGCCCATTTTCATGATCTGCGCCTGGATCCCTTCGAGATCGCGGTCAAAAGCAGAGGCAATATGCTGTTCATGCATCATTTTATCCAATCCGTCCGGTGATGTAGCTTTCAGTGCGCGGGTCTTCGGGGTTGGTGAAGATGTGACCTGTCTCGCCGTATTCGACGAGGTTGCCGAGGTGAAAAAACGCGGTTTTCTGGCTCACACGTGCGGCCTGCTGCATGGAGTGGGTCACGATCACGACCGAGTAATTGCGACGCAGCTCGTCGATGAGTTCTTCGACCTGCGCTGTGGCAATCGGGTCAAGCGCCGAGCAGGGCTCGTCCATCAGCAGCACCTCGGGTTCGGTGGCCACCGCGCGTGCGATGCAAAGGCGTTGCTGCTGACCGCCGGAAAGGCCGGTGCCCGGGGCGGTGAGCCGGTCTTTCACCTCTTCCCAGATCGCAGCACGTTTCAGGGCCTGTTCCACGATCCCGTCAAGCTCGGCCTTGCCTGAGGCCATGCCGTGGATGCGCGGCCCGTAAGCCACGTTGTCATAGATCGATTTCGGAAACGGGTTGGGCTTCTGGAACACCATGCCCACTTTGGCGCGCAGCTGTACCGGGTCCACGCGCGCGTCATAGATGTCTTCGCCGTCAATGCGGATGTCACCCTCGACGCGGGCGACATCAATTGTGTCGTTCATGCGGTTCAGACAGCGCAGAAAGGTGGATTTACCGCAGCCCGAGGGCCCGATAAAAGCCGTGACGGTCCGGTCCTGGATATCGACATCCACATCTTTGATCGCGTGATTGTCGCCGTACCAGACCTGAACACCCCGTGCGGCGATTTTGATCTCATTGGCGTCCACGTCTCTCTCCAGTATTCTCATATCGTTCATATCGGTGCTCTCCTGTCTTACCAGCGGCGCTCAAACCGGCGCCGCAGGATGACGGCGATGGTGTTCATGGTGATCAGGAACACGAGCAGGATGATGATGCCACCCCAGGCGCGTTCATAAAAGGCCGGGTCTGCGCGTTTGGCCCATTCGTAAATCTGTGCAGGCATGGCCGAGTTCGGGTCCAGCAGGCCGCTGGCCAGCCCGTCAGGCGCGTTGGAGGCGATAAATCCGACCATGCCGATCAGCAAAAGCGGTGCAGTCTCGCCCAGGGCCTGGGCCAGACCGATAATGGTGCCGGTCAGAATGCCCGGTGCCGCAAGCGGCAGGACGTGGTGAAAAACCGCCTGCATTTTTGAAGCGCCGACGCCCAGTGCCGCATCCCGGATGGAAGGCGGGACCGCCTTCAGTGACGCGCGGGTCGAGATGATGATCGTCGGCAGCGTCATCAGGGTCAGCACCAGACCACCCACCAGCGGGGCGGATTGAGGCAGGTGCATGAACTGGATGAACACGGCGAGGCCGAGGATACCAAAGACGATAGACGGCACCGCCGCCAGATTGGCAATGTTTACTTCGATGATATCTGTGATGCGGTTTTTCGGTGCAAATTCCTCAAGGTAGATCGAGGCAGCTACCCCGATGGGCAGCGAGAGCACCAGCACGACCAGCATCATGAAGAAAGATCCGATCATCGCCACGCCTATGCCTGCTGATTCAGCCCGGCTCTCGGAGGCGTCCGCACCGGTAATAAAAGCCATGTTGAAGGTCTTTTCCACCACCCCGGCAGGCACCAGCGCATCCACCAGATCGAGGTGTTCGGCATCAATGTTCTTGTCTCGTGCCACATCTTCGCGCTGCACGCGGTCTTTGAGGTAGCCGTCCACCCGGCTCGACGCCAGAATACGGAAATCAATGGTTTCACCAACCAGATCCGGATTGGCCAGAACCACATCGCGCACCTGGGCTGCGGCGGAGGCGGAGATGAGCGCTTTCATATCGCCGCCCTTTTTCAGTGGCGTTTCGATGGATTGTTCGTTGACGAGGCTCAGCAGCGCGTTCTGGATGAGCGGCGAATAGCCAAAGGTCGAGACCTTACTCATCTCTTCGGGATCGCGGTTGCCGTTTTTGTCGAGCTTTGCAGGATCAAGATAGACCGGCACATTGATAAAAGTCTGCTGAAAGGCCCCTGCCCCGCTGGAGACGATCGACACCAGCAGAACGATGAGGAAAAAGATACCCGTAGCGATCCCGGCGATGCCGTACATGCGAAAGCGCGCCTCGGCGGCTTTGCGTTTTCGGGTCCGCGCATCGGGGGCAATCAGAGACGTGTGCTGGCGCCGCTCTGAGGGGGCCGGCAGGCTTGCGTCGGTCATTCGTATTGCTCCCTGTATTTGCGCACGATGAAGAGGGCAAAGACATTCAGCCCCAGTGTGAGTACGAAAAGTGTGATCCCGAGGGCAAAAGCCACAAGCGCCTCCGGCGAGGCAAAATCGCTGTCGCCGGTCAGCTGTGAGACAATTTTGGCCGTCACGGTCGTCATCGCTTCAAACGGGTTCAGCGACAGGCGGGCCGCCGCCCCTGCCCCCAGCACCACGATCATGGTCTCGCCGATGGCGCGGCTGGCCGCCAGCAGGATGGCGCCCACGATGCCGGGCAGTGCCGCGGGCAGAACCACCTGGCGGATCGTTTCCGAGCGCGTGGCCCCCAGCCCGTAAGAGCCGTCCCGCAGGGATTGCGGCACCGCGTTGATGATATCGTCTGAGAGCGAGCTCACAAAAGGGATGAGCATGATGCCCATGGCGATGCCGGCGGTCATGACAGAGCGGCCGCCACCCATCCAGCCCGTGCCGTCATCGCCGAAAACGCTCATCAGGAGCGGGCCGATGGTCAGCAGAGCAAAGAGCCCGTAGACGATGGTCGGTATACCGGCGAGGATTTCCAGCAGCGGCTTGGCGATCCCCCGGACCCGGGCGGAGGCGTATTCAGACAGATACACTGCCGAATAAAGGCCGATAGGAACAGCCACGAGAAGTGCAATGACCGAGATGTAGATCGTGCCCCACAGCAGTGGCAGAATCCCGAGGCTGGATGACCCGCCGCGGCCCGAAAAGCTGGGCGCCCATTCAAGAAGGGTAAAGAAATCAGCCGCCGGGTAGAGCCTGAAGAATTCAATCGTGTTGAAAATCAGCGACAGGATGATGCCGATGGTGGTCAGGATTGCCACGGATGCCGCGGCTATCAGGATGGCCAGTACCCCCTGTTCGACAACGTTGCGGGCACGGAAATCCCGATCGCTCTGCTTAATGCCCCAGGCGGCGCCGGCAAGCGCAACCGCGATGACCACGATCGTCATCATGGTCCGGGAGACACCGCTCATCTGACGGTAGGCCTGGGCTGCCCGCAGCACCGGCGCGGAGAACTGCGTCGTCACGATCTGGCCTGCGTCTTTCAGACGTTCGGTCATATCGGTGAAATCGGCATTGGCATCGACGGCGAAATCCTCGTCGAGCATCCCGGAGCGTACCGCTTCGTCGATACCCTCTGCCGTGCGGCGGACTTCCGACATCAGCAGGCCGGTGTTGACGTCAGTTTCAACCTCGCCCGGCGGGATCATCGGTGCCACCTGGCCGTTGATGTAAAAGGGTTGAATCAGCATCCAGATGATCAGAATGCCAAAGGCCGGCACCACTGATTTCATAAAGGCATTGGAGCCGTAATATACCGGCAGTGAATGCAGCTTTTTGCTGCTGCCGCCCGCACTGGACAGAGCGCGGCGGCGGCCAAGGATAAACCCGCCCAGTGAAATGGTCAGAATGATCGCTGACAGCCAGATTACAGACATAAGCCCCCCGGTAATTCTCTGCGCAGGGTTCTGTTCTCAGAAATGCGCGATCGGGCGACGTTGTCCGCCGCCCGATGAATGATTTTACTTTCCTGCTGCGTCAGCGATCAGCTGCCGCCGCCCATGACCTGCTCGCCGGACACCGCGGCCTGGGTTTCCGCAAGCTCGGGGTCGGATACGAGGCCATAGTTGGCCAGCGGGCCGTCGGGGCCTGCGATCTCGTCAGCAACAAAGAACTCAGCAAATTCCTTCAGGCCGGGAATAACGCCGATATGTGCTTTCTTGATGTAGAAAAAGAGCGGGCGCGATACCGGGTATTCGCCCGACGAGATGGTCTCGGTTGTTGGCTCAACGCCCGACATGGTCGCAACTTTCAGGCTTGCGGTGTTGTTTTCATAGAAGGCCAGACCAAACACACCGATTGCATTGGCGTTGGCGTCAATGGAGGCCAGTGTCTCGGTGTAGTCACCGTCAATGTCCACCGAACGGCCGTCAACGCGCACGGCAAGGCAGGCGTCTTCGGCGTCGTCTTCGCTCATGCCGCCGGCAATCATGGCCTCCATCGCGCCTGTGGCTTCACAGCCAGCGGCGACGACTTTCTCTTCGAAAACTTCGCGTGTGCCGTGCTTGGTGCCCGGGATGAACGCAAGGATTTCCTCAGACGGCAGCTCAGCGTTAAAGTCTGACCACATGGTATAAGGGTTATCTTTCAGCTCGCCGTCGACCATGACTTTGGGGGCAAGCGCGTTGAAAATGTCGGAGGGGGTGAAGGCGGTGTACTCAGGGCCATTGAGCTGGCTGGCAAAGACGATCCCGTCGTATCCGATGCGCACTTCGATGATGTCGGTCACACCGTTTTCGGCGCAGGCTGCGATTTCTTTTTCGCGGATCGCACGGGAGGCGTTCGCGATATCCGTGTGCTCGGTGCCAACGCCCTGGCAAAAGCGCTTGAGGCCGGCGGAGGAGCCGCCCGATTCCACAACCGGTGTCGGGAAGTCAAAGTTCTCGCCGAAAGCCTCGGCGACGATCGACGCATAGGGCAGCACGGTGGAAGAACCGGCAACCTGTACCTGATCGCGCGCGGTGGCAGCCGTCGCGGAGACCGCGGCAATGGCCAGCGCGGAGGTGGTGAGTTTTGTGAACGACATGATATCTCCTGTCATTTTTTAATTTCGGTTCTGATCACCCAGTGGCGATCCCGCCGCCTGATTACGCGTGCTCAACTATGCTTTTGTGACAGTTGCGTAACAGTTTTATGACAGCCCTGAATTCGCAGGAGATTTTTTTACTCAGAGCCCGGCCGAGGCCTTCCCGCTCCCGACTGAAAATAGAATTAAAACCCTGTTTTCAGTAGGTTGAATCAGGGTTTCTGAGGGACCTGCACCGACTGGCCGTGCCCTGAAGTAAAGATGCCCGCGCTTTGTGAAACGGTCGGCCAGGGTATTTTCGTGCCGGGCGCGCAGGCAACGGGGACGCTTTGCAACGCACGGGAGAATGCGCGGCGAACTGTGTCCGCAAAACGTGCCGAATGACGGCATTCGGGCTGTCAGCGATTCTGTGTTCTCGCCGGAGTATGGCCTGGTGCGGTTCAGCCGGCACCGGTGGGCAGCACCACCGTGAAGACCGACCCTTTGCCCGGCTCACTCTCCACCCGCAACCGGCCCCGGTGGCGGTTGATGATGTGTTTCACGATCGCAAGCCCGAGACCGGTGCCGCCGAGCGCGCGGCTGCGGTGATTGTCGGCGCGGTAAAACCGTTCGGTAAGTCGCGGAAGATGCTTTTCATCTATGCCCGGTCCATCGTCGGTTACGTGGATCCGAACCCCCATGGCACGCAGCGCAGGGTCGCGTTCCGGCTGACCGATGCGGATTTCGACAGTGCCGCCTTTGCGGCCGTATTTGATGGCGTTCTCGATAAGATTGGTGAAGACCTGCATCAGCTGATCGCCGTCGCCAACAAGCTCTGTCGGGGTGTCGCTGAAGCTTTCCCTGAGCGTAATTTCCATCTCCTGTGCCAGCGGCGTCAGCGTGCGCATCACCGAGAGCAGGATGTCATCTATGAGCACCTTTTCGCGGGGCCGGACGCGTTCTTCATCTTCCACACGGCTCAGCGAAAGCAGATCGCCCACCAGCCGGTTCATGCGCCCTGCCTCGCCCTCCATGATGTCGAGAAACCGGTCACGCGCGGCGGGATCATCGCGGGCCGCGCCGCGCAGCGTTTCGATAAAGCCCGTCAGAGCGGTGAGCGGCGTGCGCAGCTCATGGCTGACATTGGCGACGAAGTCCCGGCGCATCTGTCCGGCCTGCTGCACCTGGGTGATATCAAGAAAACACAGCAGCACCACATTAAGGTCCGGAACGACCCGGGCGGAGACCTGAAAGGTCGTGTCCTGCACCCCGTCGTTTGAAAGGTATTCCGACATCCGCGGCGTGCTGTCGCGCAGCACTGCTTCGATGGTCTGAATGAGCTGCGGCTGGCGCAGCATGGTGACAAAGTTGCGCCCCCCGATCCCCTGTCCGATCAGCGTGCGCGCCTGGGCGTTGGCGGCACTGATCCGTTCCCCGCTGTCGATGGCAAGTGCGGGCATGGGCAGGGCGTTCAGCACATCGGTGAGTGTCTGGTCCATCGCCGCCTCCTGCGGATCAGATCGCCCCGGCGGCCGCGACAGCGTCAGAAAAGACCTGACACAATGTATCGGGGTCTTCGAGACCCACCGAGATGCGGAAGAACCCTTCCGACATGCCCAGGGCAGCGCGCTTTTCCGCTGTAAGTGCGCGGTGCGAAGATGAGGCAGGGTGCGAGATCGTAGTGCCCACATCGCCGAGTGTGGGCGCAAAAGACAGCCCCTCGGCGGCGCGGGTAAAGGCATTGGCCTCTGCCCTGCCCCCGTCGAGCTCAAAGCTGACCATATTGCAGAACCGCCCGCCCAGCAGTTCGTCGAGCAGGGCGCGGTCAGGATGATCGGCGCGCCCGGGATAGAGCACGCGTTTCACGCCCCTCAGCGTTGTCAGATGATCGGCCAGCGCGGTCGCCGTGGCCTGCGCGCGGTCAAAGCGCAGATCAAAGGAGAGCATCCCGCGTTCGGCGAGCCAGCAGTCAAAGGGGCTCGCGGTCATGCCGGTCGTGACGGTAAAGACGCGCAGCCGGTCGTTGAGCGCCGCATCGCGGGCAGCGACCCAGCCCAGCATCACGTCGGAATGGCCCGCCAGCAGTTTGGTCACGGAATGCAGCACGATATCCGCGCCGAACTCAAAGGGCCGGAAGGCGCGCGGCGTCGTAAAGGTGTTATCCACCACCAGCAGTACGCCGTTTTCCCGGGCGAGCTCTGCCAGTGCGCGGATATCGGCGACGCGCAGGGTCGGGTTGGAGACAACCTCTACCAGAATGATCCGGGTCTCGGGCCGCAGAGCTGCCCGCATGGCGTCGATGTCACCGGGGTCAGCCATTGAGGTCTCAACCCCCAGCCGTGGCAGGTCTTCGGCCATCATGCGCAGTGATCGTCCGTAGAGCTGGTTGCCACCTATGACGTGATCGCCGGCTTTGGTCAGGCCGAGCAGCACGGCGGAAACGGCGGCCATGCCGGAGCTGGTCATCACACCGGGGTGCGGCGCGCCCTCCATCCGGTCGATGCGGCGGCCTGCGACGTCTGCGTTGGGGTGGCCTTCTCGCGAATAGGTGTAGCCCTGCAGCCCGCCCTCATACTGCTGGTCCAGCATGTCGGGCGTCTCCGAGGCATAGACCACGGAGGGGCTCAGCGGGGTGACCACGGGACGCGACGCGGAAGCCGGCAGGGCGTCGGGACGGACGATCGAACCTTTCTCGTTCTTCATCTCAGTCACCGACCGGGCGCAGATTTTCGCGGAAGAGGCGCATATTGTCCTGATAGTGCTGTGCAGAGGCGGTGAGCCCGGCGATGGCGGCTGCATCCAGCTCCCGCACCACTTTGCCCGGGGCGCCCATAACGAGGCTGCCGTCGGGGATCACTTTATTCTCCGTGATCAGCGCGCCGGCACCGATCAGGCAGTTGTCACCGATCTTTGCCCCGTTGAGCACCGTGGCCCCCATCCCGATGAGAGAGTTGTTCCCGATGGTGCAGCCATGCAGCATGACCTTGTGTCCGATGGTGCAGTTCTCGCCGATGGTCAGCGGATAGCCTGCATCGACGTGGAACACCGAGTTCTCCTGCACGTTCGAGCCGCGCCCCACACGGATCTCCTCGTGATCAGCACGGATCGTAACGCCGAACCACACCGACGCCCCCTCTTCCAGCACCACTTTGCCGATCAGACTGGCATTATGTGCGACCCAGGTATCGGGATGAAGCTCCGGCGCGTCATCACCCAGTGCAAAAAGTGTCATGTCAGATCCTCGAATTCTGATTGCAGATGCCGGACGTGATCGGTGAGCCCGGGTTGCTGGCTGCGGCGCAGGCGCGTGGCCGAGATAATGGTTTTGAGCTGCGCTTCGGTGGCGTCCAGATCGTCGTTGACCAGCACGTAGTCATAGCTGCCCCAGTGGCTGATCTCGTCCCAGCTTTTGTCCATGCGCCGCGCGATGGTCTCTGCATCGTCCTGGCCGCGTTTTTCCAGCCGGCTGCGCAGTTCGGTGATCGAAGGGGGCAGCAGAAAAATCGACAGGGTATGCGCACTGAGAGCGCTGTTGGTGATCTGCTGGGCACCCTGCCAGTCAATATCGAAAAGCACGTCGCGACCGCTGTCGATGGCCTTTTGCACAGGCGCGCGCGGCGAGCCGTAGAAATTGCCGAACACATGGGCGTGTTCCAGCATCTCTTCTGCGGCGACCTGGGCTTTGAAGGCGCTGTCGTCAACGAAGTGATATTCGCGACCGTCCTCTTCGCCCGGGCGTGGCGCGCGGGTGGTGGCGGAGACGGAAAAGGCAATCTCCGGATCCCAGTCCCGCAGCCTGCGTGCCAGCGTCGATTTTCCGGCCCCCGAGGGCGAGCTGAGAATGATCAGAAGGCCGCGCCGCGTCGCACTCATCGCTTACTCCACATTCTGCACCTGTTCGCGCATCTGGTCGATCACCGCTTTGAGCGCGAGCCCGCAGCGGGTGAGTTCCGTGCTCTGCGCTTTGGAGCACAGGGTGTTTGTTTCGCGGTTGAACTCCTGCATCAGGAAATCAAGCTTACGACCCACCGGGCCGCCTTCGGCAATCAGATCGCGGGCGGCGTCCACATGGGCGGCCAGCCGGTCGATCTCTTCGGTGATATCCGCCTTGACGGCGATGAGAGCGAGCTCCTGGGCCACGCGATCCGCATCCGCACCCTCGCTGTTTTCAAGAACCCGCGCGAGGTTGCGTCTGAGAGTGTCGGCCATGGTATCCGTGCGCGCCTGTGCCAGCTCTGCGGCCTGAGCGGTCAGCAGGCGCACCTGCCCCAGCTGGTCGGTCAGAACTTTCTCCAGAGCGGCGCCTTCGCTCCCGCGCATGGTGTTGAAGGCAGCGATCAGTCCCTCGGCCTCGCCTGTCAGCGCTTTCATAAGCGGGGCCACGTCATCATCGCTGCTGGTCTGTTCCAGAACGCCCCGCAGGGCTGCGATATCCGAGGCCTTTGAGGGCGCCAGAGAGACACCCGCGTCCATTGCGCGCGCTTCTATTTCGGCCATAGCATCCAGAACAGCCGTCAGCTGTGTGTTGCTGACCTGCAGGCTGCCGGCCTGCTCGTCCCGCGCAAGCCGCAGTGACAGGGTGATATTGCCGCGCGCGGTGGCGGCGGTAAGCTCTTTTCGCAGAGCAGCTTCCAGCCCGTCGATCCAGTCAGGCACCCGCAGGCGCAGATCCTGCCCTTTGCCGTTCACCGAGCGCAGCTCCCATGTCCAGGTATAGGGTGGCAGGCTGCCGGTGGCGGAGGCATAGCCTGTCATCGAGCGGATCATTCAGCAGTCCTTTGTCTGAAAAGTGATGACAGAGGCTTAGGGTGAAACACGACCCGCACGCAACCCCCGCCCGCCTCTGAAACCTGTCCGGCGCGCGGTTAACCACTTCGCAAGACAATCTGCCATTTTGTGAAAATTGTTGGTATTAATCTTCTGGTAACCAGTACCGGCTGGCGGCGGGCTCTTTGTCTGCGTATCACCGGCATGAAAGTGAAGTTGATGCGCATGCTCTGGCGGGCGCGGTAATGAGGGTGCAGGCGATGGACAAACCAGAGCAAAACACGCACAATGTGGTAAGTATGACGCAACATGTAACACATTCCGGCTATTCGCCGCTGGCGCAGGTCGAGGCCTACTGGGAAGCCCTGCGGGGGTCCCGTCTGATGCCGTCGCGGGCCGAGATTGATCCGCGCGGGATCGAACAGGCGCTGGAGTATTCGTTCATCGTGGAACGGATCGCGCCCGGTATTGCCCGGCTGCGCATCGCAGGCAGCCATCTGAGCGACCTGATGGGCATGGAAGTACGCGGTATGCCGCTGACGTCGTTCATCACTCCGGGATCGCGCCGCCAGGTCAGCGACACGCTGGAAGAGGTTTTCGAGACACCGGCCACCTGCACGTTGCAACTGCACTCTGATGAAAGCGCGGGCATGCCGCCTCTGGAGGCCCGCATGCTGCTGATGCCGCTGAAAAGCGATCTGGGGGATGTGAGCCGCCTGCTGGGGGTCCTGATCGCTGTCGGCGAGATCGGACGCAGTCCGCGCCGGTTTGATGTTACAGGGTCCAGCCTGCGACCGGTTGTGGCCGGTGCTGGCGCGGCCCCCGAAGAAATGCCCGGCGAACCGCCGGTGCGCTCGCGCAAGCCTGAGCCGCGCCCCGCGACGGTTCTCGCACCGCCCGGATTTGCCGACGAACGTCCGGGCTTTCGCAGCGAGACACCGCGTAAAGAGGCACCCTATCTGCGGCTGGTGAAATCTGACGACTGAGACGAATTTCCTTTGATCAGGAACGCCGCCCGGGCAGAACGTCCGGGCGGTTTTGTTTTGCAGCGGACCGTTTTTGTGACACGCTGGCGGCGCAGGACATACTGCGCATTCAGTTAAGGAATATTACTATGGGTCTGAAAGTCATCGGGTCGGGATTTGGCCGCACCGGTACAAAATCTGTGAAAGACGCGCTGGAAAAGCTGGGCTTCGGGCCCTGTCATCACATGTACGAAGTTGTCGCTGAACCCGATAGAGTGACCCCATGGACGGAATACGCCGCCGGCAGGCCGGTCGACTGGGGCGCGGTTTTTGACGGATTCTCATCGCAGATTGACTGGCCCGGCGCCCATATCTGGCGCGAGCTCAGCGAGATTTATCCGGAGGCAAAGGTTGTGCACACGCGCCGGCCCGAAGAAAGCTGGGCGCGCAGCTACAGCAAGACGATCGGCACGCTGATGAACGAGTTTGAGCAGATGCCCCTGCCACCGCATATCCGCGACATGATGACGATGGCGCGCGACAAGATCATCGGCGAGACCTTTGACGGCGATCATATGGACAACGCAGTGCAGATCGCAGCCTATCGCAAACGTACCGACGAAGTGGTCGCGGCGATACCGCCCGAGCGGTTGCTGATATTTGATGTGGCCGAAGGCTGGGCGCCGCTCTGTGCCTTTCTTGAGGTGGATGTGCCGGACATGCCCTTCCCCCATGAGAACGTGGAAGCGGACTTCTGGGAGAAGCTGAAACCGCCCGCCTGATACTGCGCATCTGGCGCTTTTCGGACAGCAAAAAGCCCGCAACACGCGTTGCGGGCTTTGTCTTTCAGGGGCTGAAAGTCAGCCTGCCGCCTGGTCGCGATGCATTTCGCGCCGTTTTGACAGCTCTTCGGCAACGAGAAACGCCAGCTCCAGTGACTGGCTGGCGTTGAGCCGCGGATCACAGGCGGTGTGGTAGCGATCTGACAGGTCTTCATCGCTGACGGCCCGCACACCTCCGGTGCACTCGGTCACGTCCTGCCCGGTCATCTCAAAATGCACACCGCCCGGCACAGTGCCTTCGGCCGCGTGTACGCCAAAGAATTCACGCACTTCGCGCAGCACGGCATCGAAGGGCCGGGTTTTATATCCGGAAGACGATTTGATGGTGTTACCGTGCATCGGATCACAGACCCATGTCACTTTTGCACCCTCTTGCTCGACACAGCGGATCAGGCGGGGCAGATGCTCACCCACCGAGCCTGCACCAAAGCGCGCGATCAGCGTCAGACGGCCTGCTTCGTTGGACGGATTCAGTTTCGCCATCAGCGCCTTAAGGTCTTCGGTAGTCATCGACGGGCCGCACTTGAGACCGATCGGGTTCTGTACGCCGGAGGCAAACTCAACATGCGCGCCGTCAGGCTGGCGCGTGCGGTCGCCGATCCAGATCATGTGACCGGAGCCTGCAAGCCATTTGCCGGTGGTGCTGTCCACGCGGGTCAGCGCTTCTTCGTATTCCAGCAGCAGCGATTCGTGGCTGGTGTAGAATTCGACGGTCTGCAGCGTATGCGCGGTGTCCGAGTTGACCCCGGCAGCCGACATGAAATCAAGCGTGTCTGAAATCCGGTTGGCAATCTCGCGATAGGCTTCTGCCTTTTCGCTTTCGGTAAAGCCCAGCGTCCATGCGTGCACCTGATGCACATCCGCATAGCCGCCGGTTGAAAAGGCGCGCAGCAGGTTCAGTGTGGCGGCGGCCTGAGTATAGGCGCGCATCATCCGTGCGGGATCGGGGATGCGGGCACCCTCGCTGAAATCCAGCTCATTGATGATGTCACCGCGGTAGCTGGGCAGTTCCACACCGCTGACAGTCTCTGTCGGTGCCGACCGGGGTTTGGCAAACTGGCCGGCCATACGTCCTACCTTGATCACCGGCACTTTGGCACCGTGGGTCAGGACGATGGCCATCTGCAGCATGACCTTGAAGGTGTCGCGGATCGCATCCGAGCTGAACTGATCAAAGCTTTCGGCGCAGTCGCCGCCCTGAAGCAGGAAAGCCTCGCCGCGCGATGCAGCCGCCAGATGCGACTTCAGACGCCGGGCCTCCCCGGCGAAAACGAGCAGCGGAAAGCGTGACAGTTCGGCCTCAACCGCCTGCAGAGCGTCCTGATCCGGATAGTCCGGCATCTGGATCCGCGGTTTTGCGCGCCAGCTTGATTTTGTCCATTCTGTCATTTTCGTTACTCCGGTCCGGGGCCCGCGCACTGCGAGCGCTCACATGTCAGCGCTCTCTATACAAAAGGCCAGGCGACATGACCATATCACAAATTCGTCCTCTTGACGTCGCTTTCCACCCATGACCAAGTGATATATGCGCCTTTCCGGCACGTCCGCAGATGCGCAGGGGACACCAAATTTCAGAGGCAGCAATGTCGGCACTCCGGCCCGCCACACGCACAGAACTGACAGCGGACAAACCGCAACGGTTTGTTTTCGTCCTTCTGGAGAATTTCACGCTGCTTTCCTTTGCCGCGGCGGTCGAAAGTCTGCGGATTGCCAACCGGATGGCCGCCAAGGAGCTCTATTCCTGGCAGATTATCGGTGAAGGTGGCGGTATCATCAGCTGCTCCGCCGGCAGCGGCTTCACGCTCGATGGCGATCTTGATGACGTGCAGCGCGATGACATTGTGATGATCTGCGGCGGCATTGATGTGCAGTCGGCCACGAACAAGCGCATTCTCGGCTGGCTGCGCCGCGAAGCCCGCAAGGGCGTCACGGTGGGCGGTCTCTGCACGGCAGCCTACACGCTGGCACGCGCAGGGCTGCTTGACGGAAAAAAGGCCACGATTCACTGGGAGAACCAGGACAGCTTTGGTGAGGATTTCGAGGACGTCACACTGACCAAATCGGTCTTTGTCATCGACGGGAACCGGATGACCACGGCGGGCGGCACCTCCTCGATTGATCTGATGCTGAAACTCATCGCTGATCAGCAGGGCGAGGATCTTGCCAATCTGGTCGCCGACCAGTTGATTTACTCATCAATCCGCACCGATCAGGACACACAGCGGCTGTCTGTGCCCACCCGTATCGGCGTGCGCCACCCCAAGCTGAGCCAGGTGATCCAGATGATGGAGGCCAATATCGAAGAGCCGATCAGCCCTTCGGTTCTGGCACGCGATGTGGGCATGAGCACGCGGCAGCTCGAACGCCTGTTCCGCCGGTATCTCAACCGCAGTCCGAAGCGCTATTATATGGAACTGCGCCTGCAGAAGGCACGCAATCTGCTGATGCAGACAGATATGAGCGTGATCAACGTAGCGCTGGCCTGCGGCTTTGCCTCGCCCAGCCATTTCTCAAAATGCTACCGGGCGCATTATGATACGACCCCCTACCGCGAAAGGGGCAGCCACGCGGCGCGCCTGACGATTTGATCCGCACGGAACGGCTGCTGCTCAGACGCGCGGTGCCGGGTGATCTTGATGCTTTCCATGAGATAATGACTGACGCGCGGGTGATGCGCTACTGGAGCCGACCGCCGCACACTGCGGTTGATGAAACACGCAGGTTTCTGGCGCATATGATGCAGTGCAATGCGCCGGATGTGGATGAATATGTGGTGGAGTATGAGGGCCGCTGTATCGGCAAGGCCGGATGCTGGCGCGCGCCTGAGGTCGGGTATCTGCTGCATCCCGACCACTGGGGCAAGGGGTTTGCGGCGGAAGCGCTGCAGGCGGTGATCCCCCGCTGTTTTGCAAAGTTCGCAGACGCGCCGGCGCTTACCGCGGAATGCGACCCGCGCAATCGCGCGTCAGTGGCGCTGTTGCGCAGGCTGGGATTCCGCCACCTGAAAACGGTCGAAAAAGACTTCCTATACGGAGAGAGCGAGTGGTGCGATACGTCTTATTTCGCCCTGCCCCGGCTTCAGCCCCCGGCGCCCGATGACATGCGATAGACGGCGCCGTTGCCTGCCGCGATGAACCAGATTGATCCGTCCGGCGCCTGGATGATGTCGCGGACCCGTCCGGTTTCCGGCGATTTAATCTGTGCCACTTCGCGCGCCGTATCTCCGGAGGTTTCAAGCCGCGAGATATAGTCGAACTTCAGCGACCCCACAAAAATATCGCCGCGCCAGTCGGGAAACATATCCCCCGAGTAAATCAGCAGCCCTGAGGGTGCCATCGACGGATCCCAGTAAAATGCGGGCTGCTGCATGCCTTCTTTCGCCGTCCCCTCTCCGATTTTGCCCCCGGAGTAATGCCGCCCGTATGAAATCACCGGCCAGCCGAAATTCGCGCCTTTGCGGATCAGGTTAACCTCGTCTCCGCCTTTTGCCCCATGCTCGGCGGTCCATAGCGTACCGGCGGCATCCAGCCCCGCGCCCTGCGGGTTGCGGTGGCCATATGACCAGATTTCAGGCTGTATGCCTGCCTGGCCGATGAAGGGGTTGTCTGCCGGGACGCTGCCATCGCGGTTGATGCGGATGACTGAGCCGTTGTGCAGGTTGCGGTCCTGAGCGGATGGCCGATCACCCCGATCACCGATGGTCACGAATAGCGTGCCGTCCGTGGCCTCTACCACCCGGCTGCCGAAATGCCGGCCGCCCGAACCACCGGGTGCGGCCTCAAAAAGCTGTCGCACGCGCTCCAGACGGCGACCGTCGTCTGAGAGCCGGGCTGCGGCAAGCGCTGTTCCGCTGCCCCCCTGCTGGCGTTTGGAATATGTCAGCCAGAGCTCACGTGTTGTGGCAAAGTCGCGCGCTGGCGTAATATCCAGCAGCCCCCCCTGGCCGCTGTCGCGTACAGGCGGTACACCACTGACTTCCACCGCATTGCCCGAGCCGTCGAAATGCATCAGCCGGCCGTCCTTTTCAGTGACCAGAAAACCGCCGCCGGGCAAAAGAGCCAGCCCCCAGGGGGTATCAAGACCTTCAGCCATCATCGTCAGACGTGGCGGCTCAGCGCTTTGTGCAGACGGCGCCTTTGGATATGCAAACAATCCCGCGATGCTCAGCGTGATACCCAGTGCGGCAGACAGACAGCCTCTGACCGGCATGGCCGTTCTCCTTTTCACAGTTGCTCCTGAGAGACATAGAAAGCGCCGGGCCGATTGCCACCTGGCACGCACAGTTGTGATCAGCGCAACCTCCGGTACGCTTTGAAAATGCCTCTTTCGTTTTTCGCATCGCCCGCATAATCTCGGGCGCGAACGTCAAGTTCCAACACGGGAGAAAACAAATGAAAAAGATGCTTCTGGCCAGCACGGCCGCAGCACTCGTGGCAACCTCTGCTTTTGCAGACGGACACGCCAAGGAAGTTAAACTGGGTATTCTGATCGGCTTCACCGGCCCGATTGAATCGCTCACAGGTCCGATGGCCGCAGGTGCCGAACTTGCGATGACCGAAGTGACCGAGAGCGGCAAACTGCTGGACGCGGCCACCGTCACGCCGATGCGGGCCGATACGGGCTGTATCGACAACGGTCTGTCCACCTCCAACGCCGAACGTCTGATCGCCGACGGCATCAACGGGCTGATCGGTGGCGACTGCTCTGGTGTGACCGGTGCAATCCTGCAGAACGTGGCAATCCCCAATGGCATGGTGATGATCTCACCATCTGCGACGTCGCCGGGTCTTTCCACGGTTGAGGATAACGATCTCTTTTTCCGCACCGCCCCTTCGGATGCGCGTGAAGGCCAGGTGATGGCCGAGATCCTGCAGGAGCGTGGCGTTGAATCCATCGCACTGACATATACCAACAACGACTATGGCAAGGGCCTCGCGGATGCGATCGAGAGCAACTTCAAGGCCGTAGGCGGCGAGGTGACCATCGTCGCAGCCCATGAAGACGGCAAAGCTGATTACTCTGCTGAAATGGGCGCGCTGGCGTCTGCCGGTGGTGATCTGCTCGTTGTGGCCGGATATCTTGACCAGGGCGGTCTTGGCATCATCAACGCAGCCCTTGATACGGGGGCGTTCGATACTTTCGGTCTGCCGGGTGGCATGATCGGGGACAGCCTGCCGACCAATGTTGGCTCCGCTCTGAACGGCTCTTACGGCCAGATTGCGGGTTCGGGTGGTGAAGGCATCGAAAAGCTCAAGGAAATGGCCGGTGACGCGTTCGATGCGACCTCGCCCTATACGCCCGAGAGCTATGATGCCGCAGCGCTCTTCATGCTTGCGATGCAGGCAGCCGACAGCACGGATCCGGCAGAGTATGGCAAGCACATCCTCGATGTGGCCAACGCCCCCGGCGAAAAGATCTATCCCGGTGAGCTTGCCAAAGCGCTCGATATCATCCGTGAAGGCGGCGACGTCGATTATGTCGGTGCCTCAGCGGTTGAGCTGATCGGCCCGGGCGAATCTGCCGGCACATACCGGATGATTGAAGTCCAGGACGAGAAAAACGTCACAATCGGCTTCAAATAATCACGACCTGTGATACGCGAACAGCCCGGTGTGCAGACGCCGGGCTGTTTGTAATAAAAGGCACGCCAAAGACGTGCGGACCTCAGGGGACATGCAATGATCGTCGTTGACGACATTCACAAACATTTCGGCGGTTTCCACGCGGTCGACGGGGCCAGCCTGGAAATCCGGCAGGGCACGATCACCGGGCTGATCGGACCGAACGGTGCGGGAAAAACAACTCTTTTCAACGTGATCGCTGGCGTTCATGAACCAACATCCGGTCGGGTGATGATGGATGGTGAGGATATCACCGGCCTGCCCCCGCATGCGCTTTTTCACAAGGGGCTGCTGCGCACCTTTCAGATCGCGCATGAGTTTTCCTCGATGACCTGTCGCGAAAACCTGATGATGGTGCCGGGCAAACAGTCGGGTGAGACACTGTGGAACACCTGGTTCGGCCGCAAGCGGATTGCGGATGAAGAACGCGCACTGCGGGCAAAAGCCGATGAGGTGCTGGAATTCCTGACCGTCGGGCACCTGGCCGATCATAAAGCCGGGCAGATTTCGGGCGGACAGAAAAAACTGCTGGAGCTTGGGCGGACAATGATGGTCGATGCCAAGATCGTCTTTCTCGATGAGGTGGGCGCCGGTGTGAACCGCACTCTGCTCAATACCATAGGCGACGCAATTATCCGGCTGAACCAGGAGCGCGGATATACATTTGTGGTGATCGAGCACGATATGGATTTCATTGGCCGGCTGTGCGATCCGGTGATCTGTATGGCCGAGGGCAAAGTGCTGGCACAGGGCACGCTGGACGAGATCAAGGCCAATGAGCAGGTGATCGAAGCGTATCTGGGCACTGGCCTCAAGAATAAGGACAAGGTGGGCGCATGAGGGACCGGGTGCACAGTCAGGCCGTTGCATGCGCCGCCAGGTATCCCGGGCGGAAGCACGGATGCCTTCGGACACGGGCGGCGCGCGCATGAGTGACAAACCCTATGACGACCGGGGCAACAAGGACCTGTCGCTTGGCAATGCCAGAGGGATGGGAACCGCACATCCGGTGCGGCAGGGTGGCAGATCGCGGCCCTCTCCGGGCGGGCCCTTCCTGATCGGAGAGAATATGACCGGTGGCTATGGCGCCGGCCCGGACATCCTGCATGACTGTACCATTGCTGTGGACCGTGGCGAGATCGCTGTGATCGTGGGACCCAACGGGGCCGGCAAGTCAACGGGCATGAAAGCGGTCTTCGGAATGCTGAACCTGCGCAAAGGTCATGTGAAGCTCGATGGCGAGGACATCACCGATCTTAGTCCGCAGGCGCGTGTTGCCAGGGGCATGGGCTTTGTGCCGCAGACCTCGAATATCTTCACGTCGATGACGGTTGAAGAGAACCTCGAGATGGGTGCCTTTATCCGGACCGATGACATCCGCCCCACGATGGAGCAGATATACGACCTGTTTCCGATCCTTCGGGAAAAGCGCAACCAGGCGGCTGGTGAGCTGTCCGGCGGGCAGCGCCAGCAGGTGGCCGTTGGTCGTGCGCTGATGACCCGGCCCAAAGTGCTGATGCTTGATGAGCCCACAGCCGGCGTGAGCCCGATCGTGATGGATGAGCTTTTTGATCGCATCATCGAGGTGGCGCGCACCGGTATTCCCATTCTGATGGTAGAGCAGAACGCGCGTCAGGCGCTGGAGATCGCCGACAAAGGGTATGTTCTGGTGCAGGGGCGCAATGCCTATACCGGCACAGGCAAAGAGCTGCTGGCCGATCCTGACGTGCGTAAATCGTTTCTGGGGGGATGATTATGTTTCGCAACCGGATGGCCGTGATCTG
This sequence comes from Roseobacter ponti, assembly GCF_012932215.1. GTDB lineage: Bacteria > Pseudomonadota > Alphaproteobacteria > Rhodobacterales > Rhodobacteraceae > Roseobacter > Roseobacter ponti. Next base: position 1,823,546 of record NZ_CP048788.1, read on the forward strand.
GCCGGTTCTGCTGCTGGCAGCTTCAGGCGGACAGGCGCAGACGACAGACGCGGACCGGCAGTCGCTTTTGTCATGCAAATTCGGACCGGCCTGCACGCGGGATAATGTCGAATGCGCGGAGTATGCCCGCTGGATCATCCTGCGGTATTACGAGACAGAAGAGCGGTTCGCCCTCTTTGATGCGCTGCAGTCTTCAGAGCAGGAAGCGCTGGTGCGCGAGATGGGGGCGATGACGATCTTTGAGATCGAAGAGATCGGCGACGGTGAAGGCCGCTTCGGATCCTCGTTCCGGATGGTCGTCGGGCCGACGCTTGAGGCGGCGGTTCAGTCGGTCTCGGTAAGCCGTGAAGATGAAAGCGATCTGACCTTTCTGCCGGAAGCGTTGAACGGCATGTGCAGGGTGATCGAATAATGGATTTCCTGAACGCTTTCATTGCATTGTCGAACTTTGTTCTTGTGCCTGCGATCGCCTATGGCAGCCAGCTGGCGCTGGGCGCGCTGGGGGTCACGCTGATCTACGGCATTCTGCGGTTTTCAAACTTTGCCCATGGCGACACGATGGCTTTCGGCGCGATGGTAACTGTCCTCTTCACCTGGCTCTTTCAGAGCTGGGGCATCAGTCTGGGGCCCCTGCCCACAGCACTTCTTGCGCTGCCGCTGGGGATTGCGGGATGTATGCTGCTGCTTCTGGCCACGGACCGGGTCGTCTACCGGTTTTACCGGGCACAAAAGGCAAAGCCTGTCATTCTGGTGATCGTGTCTCTGGGTGTTACTTTTATCATGAACGGCATCGTGCGGTTCATCATCGGCCCGGACGATCAGCGTTTTCTCGATGGAGAGCGGTTCATCGTGTCGGCACGCACCTTCAAGGAAATGACCGGCCTCGAAGAAGGCCTCGCGATCAAAACGACCCAGGGCATTACCCTGATCACCGCCGTGATCGTTGTCGCCCTGCTCTTCTGGTTTCTCAACCGGACGCGGACGGGAAAATCGATGCGCGCCTACTCCGATAATGAGGACCTGGCGCTCCTGTCTGGCATCAACCCGGAGCGGGTTGTGATGATCACCTGGCTTATTGTCGCGGCGCTGGCGACCATTGCGGGTGTGCTCTACGGGCTGGATAAATCCTTCAAACCCTTCACCTATTTCCAGCTTCTCCTGCCGATCTTCGCCAGCGCTATCGTCGGGGGTCTTGGCAACCCGATCGGTGCAATCGCCGGCGGATTTGTGATCGCTTTCTCGGAAGTGACCGTCACCTACGCCTGGAAAAAGGTGCTGGGCTATCTGATGCCAGAGAGCCTTGAACCCGACGGCCTCGTGCAGCTGCTGAGCACCGACTACAAACTGGCGGTGAGTTTTCTTATTCTGCTGATTGTGCTGCTCTTTAAGCCGACAGGGCTCTTTCGGGGGAAAGCGGTATGAACAGTGCTGTGAAAAATACGCTGCTCTTTGCAGTGGTCGGGCTGATGATCCTTTACACCGGCTTTGCGCAGAGCTGGAACACGGCGCTGCTTATTCTGAACATGGGCCTTATTTCGGCAATCATGGCGCTTGGGGTGAACCTGCAGTGGGGGTTTGCCGGGCTCTTTAACGTCGGGATCATGGGCTTTGTGGCACTTGGCGGGCTGGCTGCAGTGCTGACGGGCATGCCGCCGACCCCGGGTGCATGGAGTGCCGGCGGGTGGAACATCCTGGCGGCATTTGTCTTTGCGCTGCTGACGGTGGTGGCCGTGGTGATGGTGCGCGGGCGTATGCGCGCGGGCTGGGCGCGTAGTGTGGTGATCATCCTGATGATGATCGCGGGCTTCTTTATCTACCGTGCGCTTTTCGATCCGGGTGTCGAAGCTGTTGAGGCGATCAATCCGGCCCTGACGGGTTTTCTGGGCGGGCTCGGTATCGAACGCGGGATCTGGGTCGCGCTGGCCTGGCCCGTCGGCGGCCTCTTTGCCGCTGCAGCCGCATGGGTAATCGGAAAAACGGCGCTCGGTCTGCGCTCGGATTATCTGGCGATTGCGACCCTTGGCATTGCCGAGATCATCATCGCAGTGCTGAAAAACGAAGACTGGCTGGCGCGGGGCGTGAAAAACGTGGTTGGCCTGCCCCGGCCTGCGCCGTTTGAGATTGATCTGCAGAATGATCCCGGCTTTGTGGAGAGTGCCGCCGGCTATGGGATGGATCCGGTCACGGCCTCGACGCTTTACGTAAAGCTGGCCTATGCAGGCCTGTTCACGGTAGTTCTGGTGATCCTTCTGGTCATGGCGCAACGCGCGCTGCACAGCCCCTGGGGGCGCATGATGCGGGCGATCCGCGACAACGAAGTCGCGGCCGAAGCGATGGGCAAAGACGTCACCGCCCGGCACCTGCAGATTTTTGTGCTGGGCTCGGCGGTCTGCGGGATTGCGGGTGCAATGATGACGACACTCGACGGTCAGCTGACACCGGGCACCTATCAGCCGCTGCGGTTTACCTTTCTGGTCTGGGTTATGGTGATCGTCGGCGGCTCGGGTAACAACTTCGGCGCAGTGCTGGGTGGTTTCCTGATCTGGTTCCTGTGGGTGCAGGTCGAACCGATGGGCCTGTGGCTTATGGAACTGATCACCTCGGGCATGGCGGATGGCTCGCCGCTGAAGGCGCACCTCATTGAGAGTGCGGCGCATATGCGGCTCTTTACCATGGGCGTGGTGCTGTTGCTTGTGCTGCGGTTCAGCCCGCGGGGTCTTATCCCCGAGCGCTGATCCGCTTTACTGCTCAGCGGACGCCGCCCTGACGGACGGCGACACTTTTCCATGATTTTGCGGACCGTAAGCCGCAAAGGCCCGGGTGATCAGCGACCTCTGAAAAGGCCGCCGAGGATGCCACGCACGATGCGGCGGCCGGTGGTGCCTTTCAGCTCCTTCAGCACGGCAGTGGCAACCGCAGAGCCGAGGGTATCGGGCTGGCGGGTGCTGCGCCGTGAGGTGGAGCGCGGCACGCCGGTGCCGGAGTACCGCCGGCCTGCGTTGAATTCCCGTTCGGCAGCGGACGCTTCTTCTGCTGCGGCCTCAGCCTTTTCAGCCTCTTTCGCCGCGTCTTCGGCACGCGCCTGCAGAATTTCATATGCCGACTGCCGGTCGATTGCATTTGTATAGGCCGCCTGCAGCGGCGAGGTAGCCACGAGGTTCGCGCGTTCGGCAGCCGTTACCGGTCCCAGCTGCGAGGACGGCGGGCGGATCAGCGTACGCTCGACGATGCCGGGCACACCTTTTTTCTGAAGCATGGATGTGACGGCCTCGCCCACCCCCACTTCGCGGATTGCGGCTTCGGTGTCGAAGGCCGGGTTCTCGCGATAGGTCTGCGCGGCCATGCGCAGCTCCTTGCGGTCTTTTGCGGTGAAGGCGCGCAGCGCATGCTGAATGCGGTTGCCGAGCTGGCCCAGAATGTCGTCGGGCACATCGGCAGGGTTCTGGGTGATGAAGTAGACGCCCACGCCTTTGGAGCGGATCAGACGGGCCACCTGTTCGACTTTGTCGACCAGCGCTTTGGGCGCGTCGTCAAACAAAAGATGGGCCTCGTCAAAAAAGAACACGAGCTTTGGTTTGTCCGGGTCACCCACCTCGGGCAGTTCCTCAAAAAGTTCCGAAAGCAGCCAGAGCAGGAAAGTGGCATAAAGCGCCGGAGAGGCCATGAGTTTGTCGGCGGCCAGGATGTTGATCTGACCGCGCCCGTCGGTCGCCGTGCGCATCAGATCGCTGAGCGCCAGCGCGGGCTCGCCGAAAAGACCGGTACCGCCCTGGTTTTCAAGCACCAGCAGCCGGCGCTGGATCGCACCGATGGAGGCGGTCGACACATTGCCGTAACGCAGAGAAAGCTCTTTTGCATTCTCGCCCGTCCAGACCAGAAGCGCCTGCAGGTCCTTGAGATCCAGCAGCGGCAGACCCTCTTCGTCGGAGAGCCGGAAGGCGATGTTGAGAATGCCCTCCTGCGCTTCTGTGAGATCCAGCAGACGCGCCAGGAGCAAGGGGCCCATTTCGGAGACGGTCGTCCGCACCGGATGCCCCTGATCGCCGAAGATATCCCAGAAAATCACCGGGAAAGCGGCATAGCTGTAATCGTCGAACCCGATTTTGGCCGCGCGCTCTGTGAAGGCCTGATGCAGTTTATGCGTTTCAGAACCGGGTTTCGCGAGCCCCGAGAGATCGCCCTTTACGTCCGACAGAAAGACCGGCACACCGGCTGCCGAAAACCCTTCCGCGAGGATCTGCAGCGTCACGGTTTTGCCGGTCCCTGTAGCGCCTGCCACCAGCCCGTGACGATTGGCGTATTTCAGGCTCAGATGCTGTTGCGTGCCATAGTCCGGGCCACCGCCGCCGACGAAGATGTCATCTGTCATAGTTCTGCACTGCCCCCCGCAGGTTTCATTCTGACCGACCATACGTTCTTAAGGTTTTTGTGCCACAACTTTCCTGTCCGGGCGTTCAGTTATGTCCTTTCCGTCCGGACATCCTCCCTGTCAGACTGGGCCGTGCCGCTTGTCGGTACGGCCATTTTTTTCACCCGCTGACAGAGGGTTCCGCGGCGTACCGGTTTTTCGGTTGACGCCTCTCTGTGCGTTGCGTAGGCTCTGCGCTAATAAGTCGGCCAGTCCGACGGGGAGAAAAAAATCGGGAAAGAGGGATGCTTTGGCGTCCCTTTTTCTTTGAAGAGCAGGCGTTACATCTGATACGCAAAAGCGGACGCCAGGTGCCCGCACTCTGGCCGTTGCACCGGCATCATGCCTGTTCGTGACACTTGAAAATATACGGAGCTTTTATGCCCAGAATCACCACTCTTCTGACAGCGGCGATGATATCGGCGGCCCTGACCGGCGGCACGGCTCATGCGCAGACCACAACCACCGAAAGCACCGAAACGGAAACCGGAACAGAAGCGGAAACCGGCACCGGAACAGCCGGCGCCAACAGCGATCTGAGCCTCGGAGAGGTCGAGACCGGCCCGCAAACCGGCGAGGCCTATGTAACCGAGACAATCGGGCCGTGGTCGATCCGCTGCGTTAAAACGGACACGGACGAAGACCCGTGCCAGATGGTTCAGCTTCTTGAGGATGCGCAGGGATCGCCGATTGCCGAGTTTTCGCTCTTCCGGCTCGCTGATGGTGGCCAGGCGGAAGCGGGCGCGACTGTCATCGTGCCGCTTGAAACCGCTCTTCAGCAGCAGCTGAGCATTCGAGTCGATGAACAGCAGGGTAAACGTTACCCATACGCGTTCTGCAATCCTGTCGGATGTTACGCCCGCATCGGGCTGACAGCGGATGACGTGGCCACCTATAAGCGCGGCAACGAGGCCGTGCTGAGTATCATACCGGTGGCTGCCCAGGACCAGCGGGTTGATGTCACGCTGTCGCTCGAGGGTTTCACTGCGAGCTATGACAAGGTGTCGAGCGTCACACCTGAGTAAGGATTAACGTGGTGCCGGGCGTCCAGCCCGACACCTGAACACGCCCGCCCCAGCCTGATCAGACAGCGCGCAGCGCCAGCACCGCATTCATGCCGCCGAAGGCAAAGGCATTCGACAGGCTGACAGTGACCCTCGCGTCACGCGCCTCATTGGGCACCACATCAAGCGCACATTCGGGATCCGCTTCTTCATAGCCGATCGTGGGCGCGATGATCCCGTCGCGCAGCGCCATGATGCAGGCCAGCAGTTCCACGGCACCGGTCCCGCCGATCAGATGCCCGTGCATGGATTTGGTCGACGAGATCATCAGCTGGTCCGCATGCGGCCCGAAAACATCTGCCACAGCAGCGCATTCAGTCTTGTCATTGGCTGCCGTCCCGGTGCCGTGAGCGTTGATATACCCCACTTCGTCACGGTTGATCCCGGCGTCGGCGAGCGCACCGGCCATCGCCCGGGATGCGCCGTTTTTCGAAGGCATCACGATATCTGAGGCATCTGACGACATGGCAAAGCCCGCCACCTCGCAGAGGATCTCCGCACCGCGCGCTCTGGCGTGTTCCATTTCCTCGAAGACAAAGACCCCTGCGCCCTCGCCCTGCACCATCCCGTTGCGGTTGGCGGAAAACGGGCGACAGGCATCGCGGCTCATCACGCGCAGCCCTTCCCATGCCTTGACGCCACCGAAACAGAGCATGCTTTCCGACCCGCCCGTGACCATCACCGGCGCCATGCCGGAGCGCACCATTGAAAACGCCTGGGCCATGGCGTGATTGGATGAAGCGCAGGCGGTGGAAACCGTGAAAGACGGCCCCTTAAGATTGTGCTCCATGCTCACATGGCTCGCGGCCGCGTTATTCATCAGCTTCGGCACGACAAAGGGATGCACCCGGTTTTTACCGTCCTCATAGACAGAGCGGTAATTGTCGTCCCAGGTGCTGACCCCGCCACCGGCAGTGCCCAGAACAACGCCCGCTCTGGCGGCAAGCTCATCGGTGAAGGTAATGCCGGACTGGTCTATTGCCTCACGTGCGGCGGCCAGGGTGAACTGTGTAAACCGGTCGTAAAGGGAAATCTGCTGGCGGTTATAGCGTCCTTCGGCCTCAAATCCGCGTACCTGCCCGCCGATGCGGATCGAGAGCCTTTCCACATCGCGCAGTGACAGCTCACCAATGCCACAGCGGCCTTCACGCATGGCCTCCAGCGTTGCGGGCACATCATGACCCAGCGCATTGATCGTGCCGGCTCCTGTGATGACAACACGGTGCATGTGATCTGTCAGCTCTGTTCAGCGCGCAGCCGTTCAATCCCGTCCACGATTGAGGCTACGGTCGATATGTCAAAATCACTCTCAGAGGGGGTGTTCGCGTTGAAGGGCACCGAGATGTCAAAGGTCTCTTCGATGGCGAAAATGCACTCCACAAGACCGAGGCTGTCGATTCCGAGTTCCTCCAGCGTGCTGTCGGTCGTGACATCCGACGGTTCCAGCACGGCCTGTTCGGCGATGATGCTGATGACCTTGTCGCGGGTACTCATCGGGAGATCCTCCGTGCCGTTGTCGCCTGTGATTTAGTCACCGGTGTCTGATTTGGAAACCGCTTTCTTGAGTGCTGCGAACTCTTTCATCAGCCTGGGCAGGCGTCGCAGAGCTTTGTATATTTCGACATTGGTTTCCATTTTGGTGGCCGGCGCGCCGAGGATCGTGCGCCCGGCGGGGACATTGGAGAAGATCTTGCTGGCTCCGCCCGCAATCACCCGGTCGCCGACAAATATATTGTCGTTCACACCGACCTGACCGCCCAGTACCACATTGTTGCCTATGACCGAGGACCCCGCCATGCCGCATTGTCCGCACAGCAGGCAGTCGTTGCCGATCACGCAGTTGTGGCCGATCTGCACGAGGTTATCGATTTTGGTGCGGTCCCCGACGCGCGTGTCGCGGATGGTGCCGCAGTCGATTGTGGAATTGGCACCGATCTCGACGTCATCGCCGATGGTGACCGACCCCAGCGAATGAATGCGGGCCCATGACTGCGATGTGGTCTCTTCCTGGTCGCGCATACTGCTGCGTGCGGCCTCCACGCCTGAGCGTTCGGCCGTTGAAAAGGAAAACCCGTCTCCTGCAATCCGCGCGCCTGGTTGCGCGATGAAGCGGGCGCCGATTGTGGCGCGTGCGCCGACAGATACGTGTTCGCGCAGAAAGCTGCCGGCACCGATCACCACATTCCAGCCGACAAAGCAATGCGGGCCGATGATGGTTCCGGCTCCGATTTTTGCCCCGGCTGAAATGACTGTAAAGGGGCCGACGCTGACGTCTTCTTCAAGCTCAGCCGAAGGGTCGATCACCGCTGTTTCATGGATGCCCGTCGCGTACCCCTGGCCGGGGTCCATGAGCCGCGTTAGGCTTGTCATCGCATAACGGGGGCGCGCAGGGATAATAGCGGCTTTGAGCCCCAGCGCCTGCCAGTCCGCCCCCTGCCAGAGCAGTGCGACGAGCGCCTGACCCTCACTGAGGTGTTCGGCATAGCGGGGCTGCGTGGCCATCGCCAGTTCCTGCGGACCGGCGCTTTGAGGCTCTGCCGCACCGCTGATGCGCAGAGTAGTGTCGCCCAGGGCTTCGGCACCCAGAGCGCCGGCGATTTCAGATACGCTGAATGTTGTCTCCGTCATCAAAGCCCGCCCCTGCCCGTTCACGGGCAGACTTACCCCTGTACTGCGCGCAATGCTACCCCCGCCTGTGACAGGGCGCTCCAGATGCGGCCGTCGCGGCCATAGATATCGCGGCGGAACTGCACCTCACCACGCCCGTCAGCGAAAGCGGTCCGATAGATGATGTGCACAGGCACCGGCTCTTTGAGGTAAACGGTCTGCTCGGTGCCGGTGGCCAGTTTGGCCTGGAAGAACCCCTGCGGATCGCCGGTCTGTTTTGCCAGCAGCGCGTAGGCGAAATCAAACGGGTCTGCGAGGCGGATACAGCCATGGCTGTAGGCACGGACTTCGCGGCCAAAGAGGTTCTTGGCCGGGGTGTCGTGCAGATAGATGTTGTGCCTGTTGGGGAACATGAACTTCACCAGTCCGAGTGCGTTACCGCGGCTGGGCGGCTGGCGCATGGCGAAGGGGAAGCTGCGCGCGTCGAACTGCGAGAAATCAACAGCCGAACGGTCAATGCGGCGGCCCTGGCGGTCGGTTATTTCGATGTGATTGACCGCATAGGCGTCTTTTTGCAGTTCCGGCAGGTATTCTTTGGTGACGATTGAGCGCGGCACGTACCAGCTTGGATTGATCACCATGAATTCCATCACGTCCGAGAACTCCGGCGACTGACGGTCGGATGCGCGGTGGCCGATGACCGACCGCGTGGAAAAGGTCTCTTTGCCGTTGTCAAAGATTTTGGCGGTGAAGTCGGCGAGATTAACCTCGATGTGGCGCTTGCCCCGCTCCATATTCGTCCAGCGTTCCCGCTCCATGGCGACGACAACAGACTGCAGACGTTCTGCGACAGACGTGTTGATTTCCGCCATCGTGCCCGGCCCGACCACGCCGTCTTCGGCAAGACCATGCGCGCGCTGGAATGCGAGCACGGCTTTGACCATATCCTCGTCATAGGTCTGACCGGCGCTGCGCTTCATATGCCCCATCCGGTGCAGACGGTTGCGCAGTTCCACCACATTGGTGCCCGACGCTCCGGGTTTAAGCGTTTTGGTGTGCACCGTCTCGCCCCAGCCACCTCTGGCCAGCAGGCGTTCCAGGCGCAGTTTTTCTTTCATCAATGCGTTATACTCGCGGCTTGCCGGCGGCAGCGCTTTCATGAAGCCATCCGGCGAGGATTTCACGAAGTTCACCAGATAGGAGCCGCGGTCACGGTAGGGCACCTGCCGTTTGATCGCTTTATCCACGCGCGACGGCACCAGGACGCCGGTCTGCACATCGCGGGCGTATTGCAGGAAGGTACGGCTGAGGTCGACCTCAAGTGCGCCGAGATCCGCTGCACTGCGCGCGTTGCGCATACGGGCTTCCAGCCCTGCGAGATCATACCGTCCGGACGGCAGCCCGTGATTGCCCGCCTCGCTCAGAGCCCCGATCAGTGCCGCACGTCGTTTGCGGTCGCGCCCGTTCCCGGTCCAGATGCTGTCATACCCGTTTGCTTTATAAAACGCGGCGATTTCGGCATCGCGCGCAGCGGCCGTCGCGACGGCCTGACGGAAAGCTGTACTCTGCGTCTGGGCGGCCAGAGGCGCAGGCGTTAAGGTCAGAACCGTGACAAAAGACAGAAATGCCACAAAGGCATTCCGGAAGGTCAAAGGCATAAGCGCGATCATTGTTAATCCTCACAATCAGGGCGGCCCGGCGTTTGTGCCGTTGCCAGCGGGGGCGTGTCCAATAACATTTCCGGGTTCTGTCAAGGAAACGTGAAAATGATGCAGTTACGCACCGGTTCCGTATAAAAAGCTCTGCCATCCCGCATTGGCGGTTTTTTGCCTAAAATTAAGCAGAATTAGGGCATTGCGTTTTCACGACTTGGTTAACAATCGTCTCTATGACATACAACTGTTGCATCTGGGACAGAGATGACGAGCCCGTGTAACATCACGGGCCAGGCAGGAACGAGGCATTAATTGCTATGATGAAAGACAGCTCAGCGGGCCTTTCAAGGCGTGCGTTACTGAAAGCTTTTGCCGCGACAACAGTGGTCGCCGCACCAACCTACGCAAACGCAGCAGGTTTTCTCAGAGGATCAGGTGATATCAGGCGGATCCGCATGTATTCGGGTCGTACCGGTGAACGTATCGACATGATTTACTGGATTGAAGGCAAATACGTTGCCGAAGCGGTCAAAGAGGTGAATCATTTCATGCGGGACTGGCGCACCGATGGTGTCAAATCCATGGACCTGCGCACGATCGACATCATGTCGGCGGCGCATAACATGATGGATGCCAATGAGCCCTACATGCTGCTTTCCGGGTATCGCAGTCCGCAGACCAACGCGATGCTGCGCGCACGCAGCCGTCGGGTGGCGAAAAACTCGCTGCACATGCAGGGCCAGGCCGCTGATCTGCGGCTGTCGACCCGGTCTGTCAATCAGATGGCAAAAGCCGCGGCGGCCTGCCGTGGCGGTGGTGTCGGAAAATACTCCGGGTCCAATTTTGTGCATATGGACTGCGGCGTTGTCCGGACATGGGGCCGCTGACACGGTCTGATATCTGATACGATAAAGGCGGCCTGCGGGCCACTTTTTCGGTTTGGGGAGGGGCATTGCGCATTCGCTGCAGGGCGAATGGTGTAGCATCGACAAAACCGCCGGAATCTCTTGCTGACACTGTAATCCGGAATCCGGGGTTTTTTGTGACCGGATGATCTCGCGCAAATTCTCTGTTCTGCCCGATCGGGGCACCCCTGGAAAGGTTCACGACCTGAAGAACCGGCAGTTACCGGCTCCCCGTTGGGAAAGAGGTGCAGATCTCTGAGTTTTGCTGAGAACGGGGCAGCGTCGACGGCGTACCTTCAGATGCACGAACTGAGATTTTTCGATAGTGTTCAGGCTGGCCGGACCAGCGGGGCGCAATCCTTATCATCGCGCAGGATTAACAGCCCAAGGTTCGGGTGCGCTGGCCTCACCGGCAATTCCGAGGCAAAGGTCCGGAACTCTCAGGTCGTCAAACCAACCCTTTCGCCAGCGCAGGTCGGAACCATTGCAAAAATTTGCCGCTTCCCGCTGACGTCGTGGCATGCGGCACCGGGGATACCGGTACCGCATGCAGATGCCTCAGGCGAAAGACACCCCGTTCTCGTTCATCGGCAGGCGGCTGATACGCAGATCGCCTGCGGCCGCGATGGCATTGGCCAGGGCCGGTGCCGCAGGTGGTGTTCCAGGCTCACCGACGCCTGTCGGCGGCTGGTCTGACACCACAATGTGGGTTTCAATGGCCGCAATATCACCGATGCGCAGCGGTTCGTAATCGGGGAAGTTATACTGATCGACCGCGCCGTCAGTCAGCGTGATCCTGTCGCGCATCACGTGCCCGATCCCGTAACCGATCGCGCCTTCCATCTGTGCGCGGATCACATCCGGGTTTACCGCGATACCGCAATCAACCGCGCAGGTCATCTTTTCGATGCGCACGCCGTTTTCCGGATCGCCGGAGATTTCGGCGACCTCTGCCACGAAAGTCCCGAAGGATTTGTGCACTGCAATGCCCTGGCTGCGCCCTTCAGGTGTCTGGCCCCATCCGGCTTTCTCTGCGGCGAGGGTCAGAACCCCGGCCATGCGCGCCTGATCCGGCGTGTCACCGGGCAGATGTTTCAGACGGAAGGCGACCGGATCCTGACCTGCGGCCTTCGCCGCCATATCCATCATCACCTCCATCGCATAGGCGGTGTGGGTGTGTCCCACCGCGCGCCACCAAAGGGTGCTGGTGGCTTTTTCAGTATCGGTCAGTCCGAAATGCGCTCCGGGGATGCTGTATGGCGTATCAGCGGCCCCCTCGACAGAAGAATGGTCCACACCGTTCTGCACGACGATCTGCTCAAAGGCGGTGCCCTTCATAATCGACTGACCGGCGATCCGGTGTTCCCAGCCGGTGATGTCACCCCCGGCACTCAGGCCCACGCGGACCCGGTGCCCGAAGGCGGGACGGTAATAGCCACTGCGGATGTCGTCTTCGCGCGACCAGACCAGTTTCACCGGGCGGGACCGGTCTGTCATGACAAACGCAAGAGCCGCCTCAACCTGATAGTCTGCAGTGGGCGTTGCCCGCCGCCCGAAAGACCCACCGGCGAGCATGGTGTTGATTTTGATCTTTTCCATCGGCAGTTCAAAAATCTGCGCGAGTGCCATATGCGGGCCGGTCGGAAACTGACAGCCGTCGTGCAGCAGAATGCCTCCGTCCGCCGTGGCCTCTATCGTGCAGTTCAGCGGCTCCATCGGCGCGTGAGCCAGCAGCGGAAAGAAAAACGTCTCCTCGACCACAACCGGCGCCGCGTCAATTGCCGCCCGTGTGGCCGCCGCATCAGTTCCGTTGACGTTATACGCGGGCTCCGCATCCAGAGCGGCCATAATTTCCGCTTCAATCTGATCTGAACTGCGTGTCTCGGCTGCACTTCTGTCCCATGTCACCTCAAGCGCGTCGCGCGCCTGCATCGCGGCCCAGGTGTTCTCTGCATAGACCACGACACCGGCACCCTCAGGCAGCACAGCGGCGCTGATGTAGCCTTTGACCTCGCGTGCCGCACTGTCGTCATACGCGGTTGCTCTGGCGCCGCGCTGTTCGGGTCGTGCGATCATCGCGATCATCTGGCCGGGCAGATGCAGATCCATCGCAAAGAGCGCGCTGCCATCTCCTTTGGCTTTACTGTCGAGGCGTCGGACCTCCGGGTTGCCGATCAGACGAAACTCCGAAGGGTCTTTCAGACGTGGTTCCGCCGGGGCTTCCAGTGTCGCTGCAGCAGCGACGAAGTCACCCAGTGGTGCCGCGTTTCCTGCGCCCCGGACCATTCCTTCTTCAAGTGAAAGATCTGCAGGCGCCACACCCCATTCCTGTGCTGCCGCCGTGAGGATCAGTTCGCGCGCCGCCGCTCCGGCCTGCCGGTACTGCAGAAACGAATTGGCCATCGCCGTAGATCCACCGGTGCCCTGGAAGGAGCCGAAGAGAAAGTTTTTATAGACCTGTGCGTCCGAGGGGGCGAAATCAAAACCGATCTGGTCCATGCGGAGCCCGATTTCCTCTGCGATCAGCGTCGACAGACCGGTGGCTGTCCCCTGCCCCATCTCAAAATGCTTCACAATGGCAGTAACAGTTCCGTCCGCACCGATGTGCACAAAGGGATTCAGCTGTGTGGCGTCGGCCGCCGCTGCCAGCGCGCCGTCGGGGCGTATACCGATCAGGAGCGCTGCACCGGTGGCGCCGGCAGCTTTAAGAAATCCGCGGCGGGTTGTTGCATGTGTCATAATCAGGCCTCCAGGATTTCTGCGGCGCGCTGAATGCCGGCGCGGATCCGCTGGTATGTCGCGCAGCGGCAGGCGTTGCCGTACATATAACTGTCGATGTCTTCGGCTGTGGGCGAAGGGTTGCTGCTGAGCAGTCCGACTGCGGACATGATCTGTCCGGACTGGCAGTAACCGCACTGTACGACGTCCAGTTCGACCCAGGCCTGCTGGACGGCGGCGCCGATTCTGTTTTCAGACATTGCTTCGATCGTAGTGACCTCAGCATCCTCCAGATCGCCGATGTAGGTCTGACAGGAGCGCACAGGTTCGCCGTCGACGTGCACAGTGCAGGCCCCGCAGGATGCCACACCACAGCCGAACTTGGTCCCGGTCATTTTCAGCTCATCGCGGATCACCCAGAGCAGCGGGGTTCCTGGATCTGCATCCACCTGATGCGTTTTTCCGTTCAGTCTGAGATTGATCGCCATTTTCGGGGTCCTTCCTCGGGGGTCATGCAATACCTGTCGCAGGGCTTACGCCCACACCGTTTAACATGAGCGTCACCCGGCCCGTTGAAAGGGCAAAGCGCAAAGTTTTTCGCAACCGGCGGTTCTTTGCCATGTGCAGACAGGCGGCGTCTTCTGAAGCCGGAAAGGTGTCGGCTGAAGAAAAACGATCCTGCCGCGTGGATCAGACCGGTGATGCACCCCGTGCGCGGCACCGGATTTTCAGTTCGTCAGGGCGCAGAGCAGATAGTATCGCCGGCCGGACCGCAGGCGACCTGCATCACGGCGCGCGGTCAAAGAGCCTCTGCGCCAGCGGCGCGCCGAGGATCACAACGAAAATCCGCAGCACATGATGGGCCACTACAAAAGTGACGTCAGCGCCGACAACAAGGGCCAGCACTGTAAGTTCCGCCTGTCCGCCCGGGGCAAATGCCAGCAGCGCATCCATGCCCGGCGCCAGACCAGTGCCGTAGATCGCTTCGACAAAGATCACGGTCAGAATCATCAGCAACACACAGAACCCCAGACCTGCGGCAAGGTCGCGGCGGATTTCCTGCATCGTGATGCCCGCGTATTTGCACCCGATGCTCATGCCGATAAAGAACTGAGCTGCCTGAATGGCCTCAGCCGGCGGGCGGTAGTGCAATCCGTCGCCGAGGGTGACAGCTGCGGTCAGAATAAGCGGTCCGAGGATCGAAGCGCCGAATAACCCGATGCGTCTGGCGCCCTGCCAGCCAGCAATGGCACAGAATACCATGATCGTAAGCTCACTCATCGGCACATCTGCAGCCGGCAGGCCCGGCGGGCTGGAAAGATCCGCGTTCCAGATGCCCCTGAGCAGAAACGGCAGGGCCACGACAATCACCAGCACCCGTGTGGCATGTATCAGACTGAGCGCGCGCACACTGGCGCCGGCTTCCTCGCCAAAGACGATCATATCCTGGAGCCCGCCCGGCATGGTCGCGTACCATGCCGTTGGAAAATCATAGCCACAGATCCTGCGGAAATAGGGAACACCGGTCACACCGATAACCCCGACCATCAGGGGCACCATCAGCAGGGTGGGCCACATCGCAGGAAAGAGTGCGAGTGCTTCGGGCGTCATCGTGGCGCCGACGGCCACGCCGAGGATCGTGCGCATGCCGTCATTGAGCCATTTGATGCCGGCCATCGGCAGCCCCGCCAGAGCAGCAAAGAGACAGGCAAATATCGGCCCCAGCAGCCAGGGCAGCGGGATCGACAGAAACTGAAACACCGCCACACCGAGGGCTGCTGTCGCAAAGGCGGACGCAATTCTGATCACGCAGAGACACTCCCCAGCCTGTGCCGCAACGAGGTTTCGAGGTGCGCCCGCGCGGCCGCTGCCGCAGCCGCGCCGTCCCGGGCATGCAGTGCCGTGATGATGTCCCGGTGCTGGCGTACGACCACGTCAATGCGCGCGGGATCGGTATAGGTCGTAGGGCCGAGCAGCAGCAGTGCATTGTTAAGCGCGCGGGCGGATTCCAGCAGGAACCGGTTCCGCCCCGCCAGATAGAGACCGCGGTGAAAATCCTGATTGATCGCAGCCCCTGTTGCCGGATCCTCACGGGAAGCCTCGATGCGGTCATTCATCGTCTCCAGCGCATCGAATTCCGCCGCCGAACCATGCCGTGCAGCCATCTCTGCGGCGGTGGCTTCGAGAACCGCGCGCATTTCGTAAAGCTCGACCAGTTCGGTATGGGCCAGCACCCGGATCACAGCACCGATCCGCGGCCGGTGCTCGACAATTCCGTCACTTTCCAGACGGCGCAGCGCCTCGCGGACGGGCGTGCGCGACAGACTAAGACGCGCGGCGACTTCTTCTTCGCGCAGGCGGTCACCAGGCACAAAAGCACCGTTTCTGAGTGCCATGATGAGCGCGTCATATGCGGCTTCGCCGCTTGATCTGGAAAATTCCGGCATCGGGCATACCCCATTGTATCCCCTTGGATACGAAAACGTAGTTACGTTGTCCAGCCATCAGCGGCGGGCTCGGATTATGACCGGTGGTCCGGCGCTGACTGATGGAATGGCGCGGATGCGGAATGCCTCAGGCGCTTTCATGCTCACTGCTCAGCAGGTCAGCGGAACGTGCCCGAAACCGGACGTGAAAAAGACTTTCAGCCTTACATTGCAAGGCTTTTGCGCAAACCGCACCCTGCCGGAACCCACTTTTGAATCATGATATTCTGGCGCGTTGTCAGGGGGTTATCATTGCGATATGCAAAAAAATGCACATTTTTTATGCAAAAAGGCGTACTCCTGAAGTGTGACGGTGAGTCGGGCAAAACACCCGGCATGCGGTCATCCGGGGATTATGGTGCCCCGGCATTTCGAAACCGGACGACAACACGGGGGACAACATGACAGAAAAAATTGTCATCGGACTTGATGGGACAGACACCGGGGAACGGGCGCTGGCTTTTGCGAAAAACCTGGCATCGCGTCTGGATGCCTGCGAACTTCTGGTCGTTTATGTGATCGAATGGTCGCCGTTTACCTTCCAGACCGCCGAAGAAAATGAACAGCGCCACAAAAGACGTGAGCAGGAAATCGAACTGGCCACCACGCGGATCATTGAGCCGGCGGTGTCCGGCCTGAAGGCTGCCGGCTTTAAGGTCAGCGGATTCGTGCGGCACGGTGACGTTGCCGAGACGCTGAACCGGCTGACCGTCGAGAACGGCGGCTCTCAGATCATTGTCGGGCGGTCATCCGCAGACGGGTTCACCAAGCGGATATTCGGAAGCTCGACGCAGAACCTTGTGATGCACGCTGACGTGCCCGTCACGGTCGTCGGATAGGAGGTGATTATGAAACATATATCCAAATTCTGGCTGGGTGCAGCAGCACTCGGCATTTTCTCAACACCTCTTGCAGCTCAGGAAGCGATGAGTGTCGACCAGAAGGTAAACGAGGTTTTCGCGAATTTTACCGGCCCTTTCGTGAGCCTGATATTTGCGCCTTTTCCGGGCACATCCTTTCCGTGGATTGTGATGTGGCTGGTGATTGCCGCCTCGATTTTCACGATTTACTTCGGCTTTGTTCAGTTCCGTTACTTCAAACACTCGATTCAGCTCGTCAAAGGAGACTATTCCGATCCGGATGACGCAGGCGAGGTCAGCCACTTTCAGGCACTTGCGACCGCATTGTCGGGCACTGTGGGTCTGGGTAACATCGCAGGTGTGGCCGTTGCCGTGGGTATCGGTGGTCCGGGGGCGACCTTCTGGATGATCCTCGCAGGGCTTCTGGGTATGGCATCAAAGTTCACCGAATGTACCCTGGGCGTCAAATACCGCAATGAATACGAGGACGGTACCGTCTCGGGTGGTCCGATGTATTACATTTCCAAAGGCTTTAACGAGCTCGGCCTGCCGGGCGGTAAAATCCTCGCGGTGCTCTTTTCGGTGTTCTGTATCCTCGGCGCGCTCGGCGGCGGCAACATGTTCCAGGCCAATCAGGCCCATGCGCAGATCTCCGGCATTGTCGGCGATTACCCGGGCTGGATTACGGGGATTATCTTTGCGGCAGTTGTTTTTGCCGTGATTGTCGGCGGCATTAAATCCATCGCCAATGTCACTGAAAAGGTCGTGCCTTTCATGGGCATTCTCTATGTCGGGGCGGCGCTGGTCATTCTGCTGGTCAACTACGACATGATCGGCTGGGCCTTCGGTCAGATCTTTGCCGGTGCCTTTACCGGTCTGGGTGTCGCGGGCGGCTTTGTGGGCGCTCTGATCCAGGGTTTCAAACGGGCGGCCTTTTCCAACGAGGCGGGCGTCGGGTCGGCTGCGATTGCGCATTCGGCGGTGAAAACCAAAGAGCCGATCACCGAGGGTTTCGTTTCGCTGCTTGAGCCGCTGATTGACACGGTGGTGATCTGCACGATGACAGCACTTGTGATCATTATCTCGCAGCAGCTGATTGTTGATCCGGAGACGGGCAACTATCTGCTGAACGACGCGGGATCGGCGATTGCCACGGTGGACGGCAATTCAGGCGTGGCGCTGACCTCTGCGGCCTTTGCCTCAGGCATCAGCTGGTTCCCTTACGTGCTGGCCATTGCGGTGGTGCTCTTTGCCTTCTCGACGATGATCTCATGGAGCTATTACGGGCTTAAGGCCTGGACCTATCTATTCGGCGAGGGCAAGGTTACGGAGCTCGTCTTCAAGGTGATCTTCTGCATCTTTATCGTGATCGGTGCGGCGGCGTCTCTGGGTCCGGTGATCGACTTTTCGGATGCTGCGATCTTTGCGATGGCGGTGGTCAACATCTTCTGCCTCTACTTCCTGATGAAAGTGGTGCGCAAGGAGCTTGCCTCTTACACGGCGCGTCTGAAGAGCGGTGAAATCCGCAAGTTCAGTCACTGAATAATACGGACCCCGGCGCGGATGAACTCTGCCGGGGTCTGCCTGTCCGACCTGCGGCCGATACGGGTGTCCGGCATCCGGACCGGTGTCATCGGGAACATCTGGAGGAACCGGATTCCGCGGCCCGTAACTCATAGCGCTTTTTGGGAAAAAATGGCGGACCCTAGAGGATTCGAACCTCTGGCCTCTGCCTTCGGAGGGCAGCGCTCTATCCAGCTGAGCTAAGGGTCCTGCAGGTGGCACGTATAGCCCGCAGCCGTCAGGCCTGCAATTGTAAAATCAACCGCGTGTCAGGCAAAAAGGTCATGCGCCAGTTCCAGCGCATCGACCAGCACATCGACCTCATCCGTGGTGTTGTAAAGCCCGAAGGACGCGCGGCAGGTGGCGGTAAGCCCCATGTGTTCCATCAGCGGCCCCACGCAATGCTGACCGGCCCGCACCGCGACCCCTTTCTTGTCGAGGATCGTCGAGATGTCATGAGCATGTGCCGCCCCGTCGAGCGTAAAGCTGAAGATGGCGGCCTTGTCGGGGGTGGTGCCCTGCATCTGCAGCCAGTTCAGGCCTCCCAGACGCTCGACGGTATAATCGCGCAGCGCGTCTTCATGTGCTGCGATGTTCTGCATGCCCAGACCCATCATGTACTCCAGTGCGACCCCGAGACCGATGGTCTGCACGATACCGGGGGTGCCGGCCTCGAATTTCATCGGCGGATCATTGTAAGAGACCGCGTTTTTGGTCACTTCGCGGATCATGTCGCCGCCGCCGATAAAGGGACGCATCTCGGCCATACGCTCACGCGTGACATAGATCGCACCCGAACCTGACGGTCCATAAAGTTTGTGCCCGGTGATTGCATAGAAATCGCAGCCGATGTCCTGTACGTCCACAGGCTGATGCACCGCGGCCTGGCTGCCGTCGATTAGCACGGGAACACCGCGTTTATGCGCCTCGGCAGTGATGGTTTTCACGTCAACCCTTGTGCCCAGCAGGTTGGACAGGTGTGAAATCGCCACGAGTTTCGTGCGAGGTCCGATGGCATCAATGACCGCCTGCGGATCAAGCGCCCCGGTGGCGTCCACGTCGACCCATTTCAGCACGACCCCCTGACGCTCGCGCAGAAAATGCCATGGCACGATATTGGCATGATGTTCCATGACGCTGAGCACGATCTCGTCGCCGGCTTCCATACGGGGCATCGCCCAGGAATAGGCGACCATGTTGATGCCTTCGGTGGTACCGGAATTCAGAACGATCTCATCTTCGGAGCCTGCGTTGAGAAACTTTGCAATCACGCCCCGCACGCTTTCGTATTTATCGGTGGCGAGATTCGACAGGAAATGAAGCCCCCGGTGCACGTTTGCATATTCGTTTGAATAGGCATTGGTTATGGCGTCGATCACGACCTGCGGCTTTTGTGCCGAGGCACCGTTGTCGAGATAGACCAGCGGCTTGCCGTTCACTTCACGCGACAGGATCGGAAAATCGCCGCGGATTTTGGTCACGTCATACATTCGGGGGTACTCCGATGGCGGCCACGCCGATGATGGAAAAAAGAATGGAGAGGCTGAGCAGCAGACCCATGGTGCCGACGATCAGAACGCCGAAGGCGCGCATCATCGAATTGAGTTTCAACCCGATATTCAGGAAGTGCATAAAAATCCAGAGCGTCGCGACACCGACAAAGAGCATCACGAAACTGGCCAGCACGGGTGAGAGCAGTATCAGCACGATCATCACAGCCTGGGCCACCGTGCGCATCACCTGCAGCCAGATCATCAGCGTCAGCAGATCGCCCATGGTTTCGGCGCCGCCCAGCATGCGCCCGGTCCAGAAGAGCGCGTGCACCATGAGCACAAAGCCACCCGCGATCAGCGTGAAGTACAGGAACGGCGAGGCCAGAAAGGTCTGAAGCTGCTCGGGCACCGGAAAGATGTAATTGGAGAGGGTCGCAAGCCAGGTGTTCACCACCGAGATCACCGCCACAGCGCTCCAGAGTGCCTCACGCGGCCGGGGTCGCGACAGGATCACCGCTGCGGCCTCACCGGGCGCGCGCAGCGTCAGCAGCATCATAGAGGTAAGTGTGGCCGATGCGGTCATCCCTGCCCTTTCTCCGCTGTAATCAGCCCGCCGATCCAGAACCAGCCAAAGACCGACACCCAGATCAGACCGACAATCTGCAACGCCGGTCCCGGACCAATAAAGCCGGCCACAAGGCCGTTGAGCAGAACCACCGGCGAGGCCGCCAGCAGCGCCCAGAACAGTGCGATACGGGCGCCGTAGAAAGTACCTTTTCCGCGCATCAGCTTTGCCGCGATGTGGCTCAGGGCGGCAATGCAGTAAAGCATTAGCGGCGCAAGAAACACCCAGGCCATAAGCGAGGCGCCCATGAGCATGTTGAGCTCCTGGTCGTTGATATGTGCCTCACGGGCGAGCCGGGGCAGCTGTGCCACAAACATCAGCAGACAGCCGGCCATCAGATAGGCCAGAGCGCGGTCTTCACGCTCGCCGCGCGCCAGCAGCCGGCGCACAACCTTGCCCGGCCCTGTATAGGTGGCCGGAATGTCGCGTGTCACCGGCATCAGCTGCGATGCCGTTCCAGCCAGCCGCTGAGCAGGCCGTTGATCTCGTCGCGCAGCGGCTCATCGTCGATTTCCTCGACCGCTTCCGACAGAAACGCAAGCGTCAGCAGATCCGTGGCGGGCCCCTCAGGCACCCCCCGCGAGCGCATATAAAAGAGCGCATCCTCATCGATCGCGCCCGAGGTGGACCCGTGCGAACAGGCCACATCATCAGCATAGATCTCAAGCTCGGGTTTGGCGAGAAACTGGCTGTCGTCATCCAGCAGCAGCGACTGGCTGATCTGATAGCCATCGGTTTTCTGAGCGCCGGCTTTGACGAGGATTTTGCCCTGGAAGACACCCGTGGCACCATTGCGCAGCACCTTTTTGAACACCTGACGGCTCTCGCAGTTCACCGCATCATGGGTAATGAAAACCGTGTCGTCATGATGGAAATCACCGTCGCCCACGCAGGCGCCGGCCACATGGGCCACGGCGTCATCACCGGTCAGCTCAATCACGCATTCATTGCGCGTCAGCACGCCGTTCACGGTGAGTGTGAAGGATTTGAACGTACTCTCGGTGCCGAGGCGGGTGAAGATATGCGTGGCCGCGCGGCGTTCATGATCCCTGCCCTGCGCGCGCACATGATGGAAGGTCGCGTGGTCGGCAACATCGACTTCCATCACTTTGTTGAACCGCGCCGCTGCGGGCCCGTTTTCAATCACTGTGATCCCGGCGCCCTCATCGAGCCGGATTACATGATGAAGAATGGCATCCGACGTCTCGGAGTTATGGCGATATGTCAGGTTTACCGGCTTTTCAGCCCTGCCCGTCACATGGATCAGAATGCCATCGGGTGCAAAGGCGGTATTCAGGGCCGCGAGGGGGCGTTCCACCGGTTTCTGCCCGCGTGCCTCAAGACGTCCGTAAAGATCCTGTGCCCAGTGAATATCAGCGCCTGCTTCAGCCAGACGTTCGATCACGACGCCCGACATCGCCAGATCATCGGAGGCGTCGGCGTCAAAGACACCATCGACAAACACGATGTTCAGCCGGTCGATTTCGCTGAAAACCGGTGGCTCTTCATTACTGAAAAGGGCCGCGGCGGGGGCGTCTGCCTGCACCAGCGTATCGGGACGCGTATACTTCCAGTACTCATCGCGCCGCGTGGGCAGCCCCATTGCTGTCAGCCGGTCGAGCGCCTCGCGCCGGGGCGCTTCGGCCCAGCCACCCCGGGGCAGCGTCAGGGCCGCGAGCCGGTCTTCGGTGGCCGTGCGTTTCAGTGCAGCATCTGCCATTACGCCACCTCGGCAAGAATGCCGGCATAGCCGTTGTTTTCGACCTCGAGGGCAAGGTCCGGCCCCCCGGTTTTCACGATTTTGCCGTCTGCCATGATATGCACCACATCGGGTTTGATGTGATCAAGCAGACGCTGGTAATGGGTGATCACGAGAAATCCGCGGCCCTCGCTTCGCAGCGCATTGACGCCCTCGGCCACCAGTTTCATTGCGTCCACATCAAGCCCGGAATCGGTTTCGTCAAGGATGCACATCTTCGGCTCAAGCATTGCCATCTGCAGAATTTCATTGCGCTTTTTCTCGCCGCCTGAGAAGCCCACGTTTACCGGGCGCTTGAGCATATCCGCGTCAATCTTGAGCTCTTTCGCACGGGCGCGCACGACTTTCAGAAACTCCGCTGCTGACATTTCTTCCTCGCCGCGCGCTTTACGCTGCGCATTCACTGCGGTGCGCAGAAAGGTCATATTGCCGACCCCGGGAATTTCGACAGGATACTGGAATGCCAGAAAGAGACCGGCTGCGGCGCGCTCTTCAGGCTCCATCTCCAGCACGTCCTCGCCCTCCAGCGTGACCGTGCCATCGGTGACTTCATAGCCATCTTTGCCCGAGAGCACATAGGACAGCGTCGATTTACCCGAGCCGTTTGGCCCCATGATCGCGTGGACTTTGCCGGCTTCGATCTCCAGATCGACGCCTTTGAGGATCTGCTTGTCCTCTTCTTCCAGTTTGACCTGCAGGTTCTTGATGCTCAGCATGTTTCGTATCCTGTTTTTGGTTTCGCATCGGGCGAAAGCGTTCTCTGTCAGTGTGTTAAGTCTGTTTGTTCAGGTGATTGTCACAGCGGTGCCAGAGACTGACACCATCAGCATGCTGTCCCCAATCACCTCGTAATCAAGATCAATGCCGACAACAGCATTGGCCCCGAGTGTCGCCGCGCGTTCTTCGAGTTCGCGCATAGCCTCGTCGCGGGCGTCTTTGAGTTTTGACTCATAGGCGCCGGAGCGACCGCCGATCACATCGGTGACGGAGGCAAAGAAATCACGCACGATATTGGCACCCATGATCGCCTCGCCGACGACGATGCCTTTATACGCGGTGATCGGGTGACCCTCGATCGTGTTGGTGGTTGTCACAATCATTGCTTCGTTCCGTCTTCTTCATCCACGGGTGCAAGACCGCGACGGTTCGACGACAGGAACACCAGGGTTCGGAGTGCCGCCAGTGTCATCGCGCCACCGATTGCGAGAGCAACGGTCAGATCAGGCAGAAAGATCAACCCGATCACCGCGCCGATCACAGCTCCGAGCAGTGCGGCCACGGCCATAGCCCCCGCGACGCCTTTCGGGCCAGGCGGCTCCTGCGGCGGCATCTCGGGTCCGAGATCGTGTTTGTCGGGTTGAATGCCCATGCCTCAGCCCACCGATCCTTCGAGTGAGATCGCCACCAGCTGCTGCGCTTCCATGGCAAACTCCATCGGCAGCGCCTGCAGCACGTCTTTGCAGAAACCGTTGACTACCAGCGCCACGGCTTCTTCCTCGTCCATACCGCGCGATCGGCAGTAAAAGAGCTGATCGTCGTCTACCTTGGAGGTCGTCGCCTCGTGCTCTACCCGGGATGAATTGTTGCGCACCTCGATATAGGGCACCGTGTGCGCCCCGCACTTGTCGCCGATCAGAAGGCTGTCGCACTGGGTGTAATTGCGCCCTTCTTTGGCTTTGGGGTGCATCGAGACGAGCCCGCGATATGTATTCTGTGCCTTGCCTGCCGAGATCCCCTTGGAGACGATGCGCGACTTGGTGCGCTTGCCCAGGTGGATCATCTTGGTGCCGGTATCGGCCTGCTGCATATTGTTGGCGATGGCGATGGAATAAAACTCGCCCTGGCTGTCGTCGCCGCGCAGGATGCAGGAGGGATATTTCCATGTCACCGCAGAGCCGGTTTCGACCTGGGTCCACATTACCTTGGCGCGGTCGCCGCGGCAGTCGGCGCGTTTGGTCACGAAGTTATAGATGCCGCCCTTGCCGTTTTCATCGCCCGGATACCAGTTCTGCACGGTGGAATATTTTACCTCCGCGTCTTCCTCGACGATGATCTCCACGACAGCCGCATGCAGCTGCGCGATGTCGCGCTGGGGTGCGGTGCAGCCTTCGAGGTAAGATACGTAAGAACCCTTATCCGCGATGATCAGCGTGCGTTCGAACTGGCCGGTGTTTTCGGCATTGATGCGGAAATAGGTGGAAAGCTCCATCGGGCAGCGCACGCCCGGTGGCACGTAGACGAAAGAACCGTCAGAGAAAACGGCCGAGTTCAGGGTCGCATAATAGTTGTCGGAGACCGGCACGACGGTGCCGAGATACTTCTTCACCAGCTCCGGATGTTCGCGGATGGCCTCGGAGATCGAGCAGAAAATAACGCCTGCCTTTTTCAGCTCTTCCTGAAAAGTCGTGCCGACAGAGACAGAATCAAAGACCGCATCGACAGCCACTTTGCGCGGCTCGTCGCCGAGCTCTTCGGCGCCCTCGACACCTGCGAGGATCATCTGTTCTTTCAGCGGGATGCCCAGTTTCTTGTAAGTTTCCAGAAGCTTGGGGTCCACATCGTCCAGCGATTTCGGTTTCACTTCCATCGATTTCGGACGCGCGTAGTAATACTGGTCCTGGAAATCTATTTCCGGATAATCGACCATCGCCCATTTGGGCTCTTCTTTTTGCAGCCAGCGCTCATAGGCGGCCAGACGCCATTCGGTCATCCATTCCGGCTCTTCGTTCTTTTCCGAAATCAGACGCACGATGTCCGGGCTCAGCCCTTTTGGCGCATATTCCATCTCGATGTCGGTGGACCATCCGTACTTGTACTTGCCGCCAACCTCACGGACGGCATCGACCGTCTCCTGATCAACGCCTTCCTTGACCTGTACGTCAGCTGCGTCTGCCTGGTCGAGTGCTGCCATGTCTTCCTCCGGTCTCACGCCGCACGGGCGCGGAATTTCTCTTCTCTTTTCAGCCATGCCTCAGCGAACCTGAGCACGTCTTTTTTTGTCGTCTCCAGCCCCAGCGATACGCGGATCGCACTGGCGGATGTCTCATCGTCAAATCCCATAGCCCGAAGCACGGCGCTTGCCCGGACCTTGCCGCTTGAACAGGCAGATCCGGCGCTGATTGCGAAGCCGGCCAGATCCATCTGAATGACCTGTGCCTCGCCTTTCCAGCCCGGGGTCGCAAAACAAATCGTGTTCGGAAGGCGTGTCGCCTCTTTCCCGACAAAAATAGTTGTCTTTGCGCCGGCTGCAAGAGCGTTTTCTAGAATCTTTCTAAGTTCAGCCACTTCGTCCCACCGTCCGGCGGCCACATCGCGGGCCGCGGCCTCGGCAGCGGCCCCGAAACCGGCGATACCAGTAATGTTTTCGGTGCCCGACCGGCGGCCCATTTCCTGCCCGCCCCCGCGGATAATGGCCTGCGGATCTTCAGACGTGAAATTGATCAGTGCGCCGACACCCTTCGGGCCGCCCATCTTATGGGCCGAGAGGATCATATAGGACGGTCGCCTGTCGCCGTCATAGACCACCGGCATTTTGCCGGCCATCTGCGTGATGTCACAGATCACAGAATAAGGGACTGTGCCGGCGCGCGCGGCGTTGACTGAATTGTCCGCCACGACCTTTGCGGCCGCCGGCATGACCCCGGTTTCGCTGTTGGCGGCAGACATCGCCACAAGTGCGACGGGGCCGCGGTCAGGCTGCCAGGCCGCGTCTGCCCGCTGTGTGATAAAGGTGGTGAAGGCTGACGCGCCGGACGCGGAAAGCGCGCCATTCCTGTCATAAAGGGAGGCCAGTGCTGCGTCGCTCCAGACCGCCAGACAATCATGTTCCGTCGGCAGTGCGGCAAAGAACCCGCCATGACGGTGCTTCTGAGCGACGGCAAGGGCTGCGGCCTCGGTGGCGCTTCCGGTAAAGATGACCTGGTTGGGGGCGCACCCGACGAGGTCCGCGACCTGACTGCGCGCCCGCTCCATCAGAGCTTTGGCAGCGCGACCTTCTGCATGCACGGATGCCGGATTGCCAGGCAGGTCCATGGCCTCACTCATCGCCTGCCGGGCTTCGGCGCGCAGCGGAGTAGTCGCGTTGTGGTCCAGATAGGTGCGCGCGCTCACGTCATTCCCCGGTGTTTTCAGGCATCGGCGCTGGTATCATCAACCAGCTCGAAAAGATGCGGGACCGCCGGACAGGGCGCAAGTTCGTTTGCGATCACATCCGAGAGGCGGGTCTGGTGCAAAAAGACGTAGACATGCGCGCTCAGGCCTTCCCAGAGGCGGTTTGTCAGCGATTGCGCACGGCTGCCCGAAGCGCCGCCCGAAGCACCGGCCCCTTTGTGCATCGCATTTACGGTTTCATCGACCGCCCCGAGGATATCGACCACGCGTATGTCGGATGCGCTGCGCGCGAGGCGATAGCCGCCCCCCGGCCCGCGCACCGACGTGACCAGATCAGCTCGGCGGAGTTTGACAAAGAGCTGTTCCAGATAGGGCAGCGAAATCGACTGGCGTACCGCGATGTCGCCCAGCGACACCAGCCTGCCATCGGGCTGCAGCGCGATATCGGCCAGTGCGACCATTGCGTATCTGCCCTTTGTCGAAAGCTTCACGGTGGCCACCCTCCCCGTTCAGTGCGTGCCCCGCCATGTGATTGACGCGGCGCGTTAAAATGCCTACATCCGGAACTCGCCCGCGTGACACACGCGCAGCCTGAATATTAGAACCGTTCTAAGGTGCCTGAGTGAATTCGTCAAGAATGCACAGTGTACCCGGACACCAGCACAGGGACGCACATGCCCGAGGTCATTTTTCCCGGACCCGAAGGCCGCCTAGAAGGCCGCTATCACCCGCAAAAAGAACGTGACGCACCGATTGCGATCATCCTGCACCCGCACCCGCAGTTCGGCGGCACGATGAACCACGTGATCGTGCACCGCATGCACTACGCATTTTATAACATGGGCTTCACGGTGCTGCGGTTTAATTTCCGCGGGGTCGGGCGCAGCCAGGGCGAATACGATCAGGGTATCGGCGAGCTCAGCGATGCCGCCTCCGCCCTCGATTACCTGCAGTCGATGAATAATAATTCCAAGCATTGCTGGGTCGCAGGTTTCTCTTTCGGCGCCTGGATCGGTATGCAGCTTCTGATGCGCCGGCCCGAGATCACCGGTTTTATCTCGGTGGCGCCGCCTGCCAATATGTATGATTTTTCGTTTCTGGCGCCCTGCCCGGCATCCGGCCTGATCATCAACGGCACGGCCGACCGCGTGGCACCGCCGGCCGATACAGAGGCGCTGGTGGGCAAGCTGCATGAACAGAAGGGCATCACCATAACCCATGAACAGGTTGAGGGCGCCGGGCACTTCTTTGAAGAGCCGCATCTGGATACGCTGATCGATACCTCGACCAGTTATGTCAAACGCCGCCTGACCGAAACATCAAGGTAAGCTCATGGGTATTGTCGAAGACGTTGCAGATGAACTGGCGACGCAAAGCCTCGTGATCATCAACGCCACCGGCGATGATGCTTTTGTGGCAAAGGTCGCCGAAGCCATCGGCGGCTCTTCGCAGACCATGGAAGAAGCCTATCTGACTGCCGTGCGGGTGCGCCGCGCCGAACAACGCGCGCGCGAACTTCTGGACAGCCTGCAGGCGCAGATCCCGAAACAGCTGGCCGCGCCCGGCAATGACTGACCGGCTAGACCGGCAGATTGCCTTTCTGTCAGAAGCCGACAAACTGAAATCCGTATTGCGCGCCTCGCGCCTGCACGACAACTCCCGTTTCGAAAACTCTGCCGAGCACAGCTGGCACATCATGCTTTTCGCGCTCGTGCTCGCCGATCAGGCCGGCCCCGGGGTGCGTATCGACCGGGTGCTTCGCATGTTGCTTCTGCACGATACTGTTGAGATCGACGCCGGTGATAATCCGATTCACGGCACGGTCGATCAGGCAGCGGTGGAAGCGGCGGAGCAGGCCGCGGCTGACAGGTTATTCGGTCTGCTTCCCGCAGACCAGGAGGCCGCGTTCCGGGCGCTCTGGGAAGAGTTTGAAGCCGGTGAAAGCGCCGATGCTGTGTTTGCGAAATCGATAGACCGCGTGCAGACACCGCTGGCCAATCTCGCCAACGGTGGCGGGTCATGGACGGAATATGACGTCAGCTTTGAACAGCTCGAAGCGCGTGTAGGCCGACCTGTGCGGCGCGGCGCCCCTGCCCTCTGGGACTGGCTGACGCCGCGGTTGCGGGCATTTTTCGATACCTGACGGTCTTTGCGCGAGGGTGCCCTTATATTGTTCAGCCGCGGGTCTGGGGCGGGACAGAGCGGCTCTAAGGGCAATGTATACGTTTGCATACCGTTTTCACGCGCAGCAATCTGCGCTACACCGCCCCCAGCGAATCCCCTTCCCCGGCACAGGAGCCCCCCATGACCCGGATAAAGGTAGAAAACCCCATCGTAGAACTCGACGGCGACGAAATGACCCGGATTATCTGGGACTTCATCAAGCAGAAGCTGATCCTGCCCTATCTCGATGTTGATCTGAAATACTATGACCTGGGCATCGAATCCCGGGATGCGACGGATGACCAGATTACTGCCGATGCCGCTCATGCGATCAAGGAACATGGTGTCGGCGTAAAATGCGCGACCATCACGCCGGACGAGGCGCGGGTCGAAGAGTTTGGTCTGAAGCAGATGTGGCGCTCGCCTAACGGCACGATCCGCAACATCCTCGGCGGCGTGATTTTTCGGCAGCCGATCATCTGTCGCAACGTGCCGCGCCTTGTGCCGGGCTGGACCAAACCGATTGTGGTTGGTCGGCACGCCTATGGTGATCAGTACCGCGCGACGGACTTCAAATTCCCGGGTAAGGGCAAGCTGACGCTGAAATTTGTAGGCGAAGACGGCGAGGTTATCGAGCGCGAGGTGTTTGACGCGCCTGACAGCGGTGTCGTGATGGCGATGTATAATCTCGATAAATCGATTATCGATTTTGCCCGTGCGTCGCTGAATTACGGGCTCAGCCTTGGCTGGCCGGTGTATCTCTCGACCAAAAACACGATTCTCAAGCAGTACGACGGGCGATTCCTCGAACTGTTCCAGCAGGTGTTCGACGAGGAATTCAAAGAACAGTTCGAGGCGGCGGGCATCTGGTATGAGCACCGGCTGATCGACGATATGGTCGCGTCTGCGATGAAATGGTCGGGCGGATATGTCTGGGCGTGCAAGAATTACGACGGCGATGTTCAGTCAGACACGGTGGCCCAGGGCTTTGGCTCTCTGGGGCTGATGGCTTCTGTGCTGATGACGCCGGACGGTAAAGTGGTCGAATCCGAGGCCGCTCACGGGACGGTCACACGCCATTACCGTCAGCATCAGAAAGGCGAGGCCACATCCACCAACTCCATCGCGTCGATCTATGCCTGGACCGGCGGGCTCAGGCATCGCGCCAAACTTGACGACAACACACCCCTTATGACCTTTGCGCAGACGCTGGAGAAGGTTGTTGTGGATACGGTCGAAAGCGGGTTCATGACCAAGGATCTTGCACTATTGGTGGGCCCTGATCAGCCCTGGCTTACGACAATGGGCTTTCTTGAGAAGATCGACGAGAACCTCAACAGGTCACTGGCCGGGTAAGGATCAGAACCTCTGCACGGCGCAGGACAAAGGGCAAGGGCCGAGGTCTGCAATACGTGAGCTGCGCCTCCGGCCGGTGGCGCGGCTGATCAACTGCGGGCGCTGGCCTTTGTGCTTCACCTTTTATGCGGATGTACCGGCTGCGGTTGCGGTGCCTGACGAGCATGCACAGCGCGCCGAACCACGCCAGCATCATCGAAAATGACGTGCTTACCGGAACCTCATGCACGACCGCTTTGCGCCGAGGCATCGTGCGCACGGCCTGGGCATGCATGCTCCCGTCAAATTTTCTGTCGAACCGGATCAGTCCCGCACCGGGGCCGGTGGCCGGGACGGCGATCTGATATCCGCCAGGGTCCGGAGCCGTAAAGGCGGTCCGGTCGGGCGCGCTGGCGCCCGCCGGCCAGAGTATGACATGCCGGGAGAGTATTGCATGGTCATCGCTGTTCTGGCGCGGTGAGACCCCGTATGCCGGCAGTGCCTGTTCGTCAGGCAGCTGCGTTGCACTCAGGGCGGGCATCGCCGGAAGCGACATCAGAAAAATCAGAAATGCGCAGCGCAAAGGGACCTCGGATCACGGTTGGTGTCTGTCGCCTCAGACCATGATCGGGAAGTCCTTTATTTTCGCTTAAAACCTTTCAGTTTTTACATGAATTATTCCGGTTAACTCTCTGTTATCAGTTGTGACCCCGGTTGTGCGTGCGGGCGTAAAGCCGTGCCACGATCCGGCTGGCCGTCTTCTGACAGAGGCAGGGAATAAAGGCGTGCACAAGGGCCGCCATTGCTGCCAGGAACAAAGCACCGGCAACGCTCAAAGCAAAGAGGAAATGCTCGAAAAAGCTTTCGTTCACGGTGGCGGGGTGATCGAGGAAAATGCGCTGTATCATAGGGTGTCTCCTTTGCTGCATGCACAATATCCAGGCACGCCCGAGAAAACCTCCCGAAATTCGGCAAAAACGCATTGAGATTGGGAATATTTCCACATATACGACCTGATATGGTGATGATTGATGATACGGACCGGCGCATTCTGACGGTGCTGCAGCGCGATGCCTCTCTGTCGCTCGATGCGCTCGGCGAAGAGGTGCACCTGAGCCGCAATGCATGCTGGCGCCGCATCAGAGCGCTTGAGGATGCAGGTGTGATCCGGTCGCGGGTCACCCTGCTTGATCCGGCAAAACTGGGGCTCAGCCTGACGGTGTTTCTTCAGGTGCGCACGAACACCCATGCGCCCGACTGGCTGGAGAAGTTCAGCGCGGCCACCCGCGGCATGCCCGAAATCCTCGGCGTCTACCGTATGAGTGGCGATCTGGACTATCTGATCCGCGCGCAGGTGAGCGATATGGCGGATTACGACCAGCTTTATCAGCAGCTGATCCGCAAAGTACCGCTTTCTGATGTGTCTGCCAGCTTTGTGATGGAAGAGATCAAAGACACCCATCGACTGCCGCTCTGAGACGAAAGGCAACCGCCCATGCCCCTGCACTACATCTATCTTGTGATCGCCATCGCCGCCGAAACGATCGGCACAACTGCCCTGCAGGCCAGCGCACAGTTCAGCCGGTTATGGCCGTCGGTTCTGGTGGTGCTGGCGTATGGTTTATCCTTTTATTTCATGGCGCTGGCGCTGAAATTTATGCCGGTTGGCGTGGTTTACGCGATCTGGTCAGGCCTTGGCATCGTGATGATCGCCGCAATCGGGTTCGTGGTTTTTGGTCAGAGGCTCGATCTGCCTGCTGTTCTGGGTCTGGTGCTGATTGTATCCGGCATCCTTGTGATCCACCTCTTTTCAAACAGTGCAACACACTGAAGACGCGGCGTCGCACCCGGCAAATAACCCTGGCTTTCTGCGGCGCGGCACGGTATGCGCGCCTCAAACGCGCGCGGGCTGCGCGCCTCTCCCCATCTGAAGGCATCCCCCATGGACCTGCGAAACATCGCTATCATCGCACACGTTGACCACGGCAAAACCACACTGGTGGACGAGTTGCTCAAGCAATCCGGCACCTATCGCGAAAACCAGGCGACCGAAGAACGCGCCATGGACAGCAACGATCTGGAGCGCGAGCGCGGTATCACCATCCTCGCAAAAGCCACCAGCGTTGAGTGGAAAGGCGTGCGCGTCAATATAGTTGATACCCCCGGGCACGCTGATTTCGGCGGCGAGGTTGAGCGGATCCTGTCGATGGTTGACGGTGTGGTGCTGCTCGTGGATGCCGCCGAGGGCCCGATGCCGCAGACCAAGTTCGTGACTTCAAAGGCGCTGGCACTGGGGCTTCGACCGATTGTTGTGCTCAACAAGGTGGACAAGCCTGATGCGGAGCCGGACCGGGCGCTGGATGAGGTGTTCGACCTTTTCGCCAACCTTGGCGCGGATGATGACCAGCTTGATTTCCCGGCGATGTATGCCTCCGGACGCTCGGGGTGGGCGGATATGGAGCTTGATGGCCCGCGTGAGGATCTCTCTGCACTCTTTGATCTGATTGTCGAGCATGTCCCCGCACCCGCGCAGCTGGCCGCACGCGATGAGCCGTTCCGGATGCTGGCGACGACGCTGGGCGCGGACCCTTTTATCGGCCGTATTCTGACCGGTCGTGTCGAGGCAGGCACCCTGAAAGCCGGTGAGACCGTCAAAGCGCTGAGCCGGGACGGCACGCAGATCGAATCCTTTCGCGTGACCAAAGTGCTGGCCTTCCGCGGGCTGACACAGCAGGCCATCGATCTGGCCGAAGCAGGCGATATCGTGAGCCTTGCAGGCATGCAGAAAGCAACCGTAGCCGACAGCATCGTCGCCCCCCAGGTGACAGAGGCCCTGCCCGCGCAGCCGATCGACCCGCCGACCATTACCGTGACCTTTGGGATCAACGACAGCCCGATGGCCGGACGCGACGGCAAGAAGGTACAGTCCCGCGTGATCCGTGAGCGGCTGATGAAAGAAGCCGAAAGCAATGTCGCGATTAAGATCAGCGACACACCCGGTGGCGAGGCCTTTGAGGTGGCAGGCCGGGGTGAGTTGCAGATGGGTGTTCTGATCGAGAACATGCGGCGCGAAGGATTTGAGCTCAGCATCTCGCGCCCTCAGGTTCTGTTCCGCGAGATCGACGGAGTGCGTCACGAGCCGATCGAAGAGGCCACCATCGACGTGGATGACGAATATTCGGGAGCCGTGATCGAGAAAATCACCGGGGTGCGTCGCGGCGAACTGGTCGAGATGAAACCGGCAGGTGCGGGCAAAACGCGGATCGTGGCGCATGTGCCTTCGCGCGGTCTCATTGGCTATCACGGCGAATTTCTGACCGATACACGCGGCACCGGCGTGCTGAACCGGGTGTTTCACGCCTGGGCGCCGCATAAGGGGCCGATCCCCGGACGTCGTGCGGGGGTGCTGATCTCCATGGAAAACGGCACTTCTGTGGCCTATGCGCTGTGGAACCTCGAAGAGCGCGGTAAGATGATGATCGGCGCGCAGGCGGATGTGTACACTGGTATGATCATCGGCGAGCACAGCCGCGAGAACGATCTCGAAGTGAACCCGCTGAAGGGTAAAAAACTGACCAACGTGCGTGCTTCCGGCACAGATGAGGCTGTGCGCCTGACCACGCCGATGAGTCTGTCGCTCGAAGAGGCCATTGCCTATATCGATGACGATGAACTGGTTGAGGTGACGCCCAACGCGATCCGTCTGCGCAAGCGGTATCTGGACCCGCATGAGCGCAAGCGGATGGCCAAAGCGGGCTGAGAACAGAGCCCGGGGGGGGCAGCCCCCCGGCGTTTTCAGCGCCCCGGGATCAGAGGTCTTCGCTGGTCTCGATGATCATCAGCTCACGCTCGGATGCATCGCGGGCGTGGCTGAGCGCCCGCTGGTAGGTGTCTGAATTATAGCACTTTTCCGCTGTTTCGAGGTCGGGGAAACGGGCCACGACATTGCGGGGCCGCGCCTGGCCTTCAAGCTGCACGAAACGACCACCACGGGCGATGAATTTACCGCCGTGCTCTGCGATGGCTTCCGTCGCCAGGGCCGCGTACTTGCCATAGGCTTCGTCGTCGGTGACAGTCACATGTGCAATCCAGAGTGCGCCCATCGGTCTTATCCTTTCAGAATGTCTTCAACGGCGGCGATGGCCGCTTCAGCATTGGTTATGTCTTTTGCCCCGCCCTGGGCCATATCCGGCCGGCCGCCGCCGCCCTTGCCACCCAGCCCGGCCACGGCCGTGCGGACCATATCCACCGCAGAGACTGTGTCGGTCAGATCGCCCGTGACGCCTGCCGCAACAGCGGCTTTGCCGTCGGCTTCGGCGATCAGCAGGATGGCCCCGCTGCCGAGACGCTCTTTAAACTGATCCACGAGGGCCGGAAGATCGCGACCCGTCACGCCCGAAAGCACCTGAGCCATGAAGCTGATGCCCCCCACGTCGCGGGCCTCAGGGGCTGCCGTGCCGCCCCCCGACATTGCCAGTTCGCGGCGCAGCTGTGCAACCTCATTGGACAGTGCGCGGCGCTCGTCGAGCAGGCTGCGCACGCGCTCGGGCACATCCGCGGCCTGAGCTTTGAGCTCAAGTGCCACCTCTGCGAGGCGATGGTCCTGGGCGCGCAGGTACGACATGGCCGCTGCCCCGGTCAGCGCTTCGATGCGGCGCACACCGGCACTGCTGGCGCTGTCTCCGAGTGTCACGAAAGCGCCGATATCGCCGGTCTGGCGAACATGGGTGCCGCCGCAGAGTTCAAGCGAATAGGTGGCGCCGTCGTTGCCTTTGCCGGATCCCTCCTTGCGGCCCATGGAGACCACCCGAACCTCGTCGCCGTATTTCTCGCCAAAGAGCGCCTGCGCGCCGATTGCGCGGGCATCGTCGGGCGTCATGATCCGCGTCTCAACCGGAGCATTCTGGCGGATATAGCGGTTAACGTCCGCCTCGACGGTGGCCAGCTGGTCCAGGGTCAGCGCTTCCGTGTGGCTGAAATCAAACCGCAACCGGTCTTCCGCATTCAGCGATCCGCGCTGTGCGACGTGATCGCCGAGCGCCTCGCGCAGCGCCTCGTGCAGCAGGTGCGTGGCGGAATGGTTGGACCGGATGGCACTGCGCCGGCTGTGGTCGACCTCAAGGATCGCGGCCTCACCCGTTGCAATACTGCCTGAGGTGACTTTGCCGAAATGGATAAATACTCCGGCGGTTTTGCGGGTGTCGGTTATCGTCACCTCGCCGTCCTGTGTCCGCAGCGTGCCACTGTCGCCGACCTGGCCGCCGCTTTCGGCGTAAAAGGGCGTCTGGTTCAGAGCGATCTGAACGCTGTCACCTGTCCCGGCAGTGTCGGTCGGGACCCCGTCGCGTACGATAGCTGCGATCTGACCCTCGGCGGTTTCGGTGTCATAGCCCAGAAAATCGGTGGTGCCGTGTTTGTCGGCCACGTCAAACCAGACCGTCGCATCCGCCGCTTCGCCTGATCCGGACCATGCAGCGCGGGCTTTGGCTTTCTGTTCGGCCATTGCCGTATCAAAGCCATCGGTATCGACCGCCCGGCCCTGCTCGCGCAGCGCATCCTGGGTCAGATCAAGCGGAAAGCCGTAGGTGTCATAGAGTCGGAATGCAGCCTCACCGGGCAGATCGGCCCCCTCAGGCAGGCCGCTCAGTTCGTCATCCAGCAGCTTCAGTCCGCGATCAAGTGTCTGGCGGAAGCGTGTCTCCTCCTGCAGCAGGGTCTGTTCGATCATCGGTTGCGCCTGACCAAGTTCCGGATAAGCAGCCCCCATCTGGCGCACCAGCGCCGGCACCAGACGGTGCATCAGCGGGTCTTTTGCGCCCAGCAGATGTGCATGACGCATCGCACGCCGCATGATCCGGCGCAGCACATAGCCGCGCCCGTCATTGGAAGGCATCACACCGTCGGCCATCAGAAACGATGTTGAGCGCAGGTGATCGGCAATCACCCGGTGATGGGTCCTGCCCGTGCCATCGGGATCGGTGCTGGTGGCATCCGCCGAGGCTTCGATGAGAGAGCGCATCAGGTCGGTGGCGTAGTTATCATTGGTGCCCTGCAAAAGGGCGGCCACCCGTTCGATGCCCATGCCGGTGTCGATTGACTGCGCGGCGAGATCGCGGCGCGTGCCGTCCTCAAACTGTTCGTACTGCATGAAAACGAGGTTCCAGATCTCCACGAACCGGTCGCCGTCCTCTTCAGGGCTTCCCGGAGGTCCGCCCCAGATGTGATCCCCGTGATCGTAGAAAATCTCTGTACAGGGGCCGCAGGGGCCGGTCGGGCCCATCATCCAGAAGTTGTCGTTGGTCGCAATCCGGATGATGCGGTCATCGCTGAGACCCGCGACCTTTTTCCAGATTGCAGCGGCCTCGTCATCGGTGTGATAGACCGTGACATAAAGCCGGTCTTTATCGATGCCCAGATCGCGGGTGATAAGCTCCCAGGCGAAGCGGATCGCGTCATCCTTGAAGTAATCGCCGAAGCTGAAATTGCCCAGCATCTCGAAAAACGTGTGGTGGCGCGCGGTATAGCCCACGTTGTCCAGATCGTTGTGCTTACCGCCCGCGCGCACGCATTTCTGTGCTGTGGTGGCGCGTTTATAATCACGCGTTTCAACGCCCGTGAACAGATTTTTGAACTGCACCATGCCCGAGTTGGCGAACATCAGCGTCGGGTCATTGCGTGGCACCAGCGGGCTGGACGGCACGACCTCATGCCCCTGCTTCTGATAATAGGACAGGAAAGTTGAACGGATGTCATTCAGGGTCTGCATGGGCGGCGGGCCTTTGTCGGAAATCTCATTGCCGTGGGATACCTCCCCGGCGTCCGGCTGTCCACCAACCCCTGATGCATTGGCATGCAAAAACGGGACGCGCCGGTGTGGCGCGCCCCGATTCAGGAATTATTGAGAACCCGGCACCGCACGGGCACGCATATCAGGCTTCGAGAATATCTTCGTCGTCGGTTTTTTCATGTGCGGGCATATCAAAATCAAGCCCGTGTGCCGCGCGGATCTTGTCTTCGATCTCCAGCGCCATCTGGGTGTTTTCCTTGAGGAAGGATTTGGCGTTTTCGCGACCCTGCCCGATCCGTTCATCTCCGTAGCTGAACCAGGAGCCGGATTTATCGACGACGCCGGTTGCCACACCCAGATCAAGGAGTTCACCCATCTTGGAGATGCCCTCGCCATACATGATGTCGAACTCGACCTGCTTGAACGGGGCGGCGACCTTGTTCTTCACGACCTTGACGCGGGTGTGGTTGCCCACGACCTCGTCGCGGTCTTTCAGAGCGCCGATGCGGCGGATATCGAGGCGCACGGAGGAGTAAAACTTCAGCGCGTTGCCACCCGTCGTCGTTTCGGGCGAGCCGAACATAACGCCGATTTTCATGCGGATCTGGTTGATGAAGATGACCATACAGTTGGAGCGGCTGATCGACCCTGTGAGTTTGCGCATCGC
Organism: Roseobacter ponti; assembly: GCF_012932215.1. Lineage (GTDB taxonomy): Bacteria > Pseudomonadota > Alphaproteobacteria > Rhodobacterales > Rhodobacteraceae > Roseobacter > Roseobacter ponti. Next base: position 1,860,751 of record NZ_CP048788.1, read on the forward strand.
CTGGCTCATCAGACGGGCCTGAACACCCACGGAACTGTCGCCCATGTCACCTTCAAGTTCAGATTTTGGTGTCAAAGCCGCCACTGAATCCACCACGACCATATTGACGGCACCGGACCGCACGAGTGTGTCCGTGATCTCAAGCGCCTGTTCGCCGGTGTCGGGCTGGCTGATCAGCAACTCATCAAGGTCAACGCCGAGCTTTTTGGCATAGGTTGGATCAAGCGCGTGTTCCGCATCCACAAAGGCGCAGACCCCGCCGGATTTCTGCTGTTCTGCCACACAATGCAGGGTCAGCGTCGTTTTGCCGGAGCTTTCAGGCCCGTAGATCTCAACGATCCGGCCCATCGGCAGCCCGCCGATCCCGAGAGCAATATCAAGGCCAAGCGAGCCGGTAGAGCTTGCTTTGATGTCCTGAACGGCCCCTTCGGCGCCCAGTCTCATGATCGAACCCTTGCCGAACTGGCGCTCAATCTGCGCCAGCGCTGAGTCCAGCGCCTTCTGCTTGTCTGCCGACTTTTTGTTGTTCATGCTCAATAGATCTGCCGTTGCCATTTGCGTTTCCTCTTAGTGTCACAGATCGCCCGGGGCGGCAATCATTGCCGGCGGGTCCCCTGTGAGTGTTCTGCCTATGTTCCTTATGGGATCAAAAGGAGAACATTTCAATCAAAATTTCTGAGAATGATACTGTTCCGAATCTGGTTAAGGACAGGTTTAGAGCGTTGAGCTTGTTTTGGTGATCTGCCGGAATGCGGTGGAAGCGGCGTGTCGTATTGATGACCCGGGCACACCTTTTCACCACGGATAGCCCGACGGGTGTCATGGGCACGAAATGACGGCGCATCACAGGGTGCAACACTGCAAAACCCTAAGCATCTGGCATCATATGGAAAAAGCTCAGTGCAGCTGTTCGTGCACCGTGTCCGTCAGGTCGCTCAGTGAGAATGGTTTCGGCAGGAAGACGGAATTGGGGATCTTCATCTGTGTCTCGCCGAAACTGTCTTCGGCGTAGCCCGAAACAAAGACGACGCGCACGCCCGGGCGTTCTTTGAGTGCCTCACGCACCCAGCTCGGACCATCCATGCCGGGCATGACCACGTCGGTGACGAAAACATCGATGTTCAGGCTTTCGTCCTCAAGTGTCTTAAGGGCGGCCTCTGCAGAATCAGCCTCAAGCACCGTGTACCCGCGCAGCCGCAGAGCCCGGCTTGCAAAGGCGCGCACAGGGGCTTCGTCCTCCACCAGAAGGATCACACCATCTCCGTGTTTTCCGGAGGGTTTTGCTGCGGATTTACGCGGCTGGGGCGTGATCGGCTCTGCTTCTTCCAGAACCGGGAAATAGAGCGTAAAGCAGGTGCCCGCCCCCAGCGTGCTGTCCACGAAAATGTACCCGCCGGTCTGTTTGATGATGCCATAGGCTGTGGAGAGCCCCAGACCGGTTCCCTCTCCTGTACGTTTGGTGGTGAAAAAGGGCTCAAAGACCTTCTGCAGCTTATCCGGGGCAATGCCCACGCCGTCATCTGCAACCTGAACTGTCACATATTTGCCCGGCGGCACCGAGACACGGTCACGTTCCAGCGGTTCGGTCAGGTCGGTACATTCGGTGATAATGCGGATTTCGCCACCCTGGGGCATCGCATCACGTGCGTTGACCACCAGGTTCATCAGCACCTGTTCGAGCTGTCGTTTATCCGCCCTGATCGGATGCAGCACAGGATCATGGCTTAGCGTCAGCATAACTTTCTCACCCACAAGCCGGTTCAGCAGATGCGTGAGGTCCGCGAGCGTGTCGCGCATATCCAGCGTTTCCGGGCGCAGTGTCTGTTTGCGCGAAAAGGCCAGCAACTGACCCACAAGGGCTGCAGCGCGGTTGGCGTTCTGGTTGATCTGCACCAGATCGCTGAAATCCGGGTCGCCCTGATCATGACGCAGCAACAAAAGATCACAGTGGCCTGAGATGGCGGTCAGCAGGTTGTTAAAATCATGTGCCACGCCGCCGGCAAGTTGCCCGATGGCCTGCATCTTCTGACTCTGCACGAACTGGGCCTCGAGCGATTTGAGCTCGGTCGCGTCATTGAGGACGGCGATCAGAGCGGGCCGGCCTTCTTCCGTTACCCGGTTCAGCGTGACCTGAACAAAAACCTCTTTGTCAGTGCGTTTCAGACGCAGGAATTCCGATTGCTGAGCCGCGCGCCCCGCGACTGTTTCTTTCAGCCAGTCCGTGATCGGTCGCCCGAGCCCTTCCATCAGATCACTCAGGTGCACTTTGTCAGTGAGCGTGTTGCCGATCAGCCCCGCAGAGAGCCGGTTGTAGGCCTCAATCTCACCTTCCGGGCTGACTTTCAGCAGTGGGACCGGCAGATCCTGGAAAACTTCCCAGCCGTCGCGGGGCATCATTTCGCTGCCGGGCGGGAGCAGAAAGAGCGCGCGGCGCCCGGCCCCGGCTTCGACCTCGCTTACGAGAACCCGTGTTGTTCCGTCCGCGCCTGTCAGATCGCAGACCGTGCCAGGGATCACCGGCAACCGGTCAAAGAGCCGGTCGAGCGTGCGCACACGACCGCCGGCCAGCCTGCGCGCCTGATCGTTCATGTAAAGGACGGCATTGGTGCGCCCCACGAGGATCATCGGCAGGACCGGTCCTTCCTGCGTGCCTGCTGATGCCGGGACGTCTTCGAGGCGCCAGATGTAGGTGTCGGTGCCGGCTTGGTGCACCGCAAGACGGATATGTCCCTTGCGGGTCACCATGTCTTCGCGGGCTGATCCTTCGAGATCGGCGCGTGTCTTCAGGCGGAAAACGATACCACCAGGGTTGGCCACTGTCGTCTGCAGAGTGCCGGTGATGGTTTCTTCAAGATCTTTGTCAAAGCGTTTGCGGGCGGCCAGGTTAACAGACAGGACATCACCCTCCCCGTCAGTTACGAAAGTGGGGCTCGCGTCGCGGTCGGTGAACTCATTCAGCACGCTGAGCGCCTGTGCATTGCGGCGCCGGTGCCTGCGTGCCAGCAGCACCAGCACACCACAGAGCACAATCAGCGCGGCGGATGCAGCGAAAAGCGCCTGTCGCGCCAGAAGATCCGGTGAGGCGAGCGCCAGGACGCCAAAGAGGACAGCAATCAGGACAAGTGTTCCAAGTCTGCGCTGCGCCTGAAGGGCAAAGCGGGTCAGTCTGGAGGGCGTAAGTGCGCTTCGCGGCAAATTCAGGCTCCCTGCGGGTGGAATCACACCCGTATTAAAGCGCCCCATACCTTAATCCCGGCTTAACCAAGAAAGCACTCTATCAGGAGTTGAGTACGACTATTCCTGCAATCGCGTCAAGTGTGCCGCAAAAAACCCGTCAGAATGTTGTGACAGATTAATCCGCTCCGAATGGATGCAGGTCCAGCCGGGGTTACGGCTGAGGAAGGCTTCCACCGCGTCCTCATTTTCCACGCGCAAAACGGAACAGGTCGCGTAGGCCAGCACGCCGGCAGGTGCGACAAGGGAAGCTGCTGCATCGAGGATCTGCTGCTGTATCTCTGCAAGTTCTTCAAGACGTTCAGGCGTCAGCGTCCACCGCCCGTCCGGAGACCGCCGCCAGGCGCCGCTGCCGGAACAGGGCGCGTCGCAGAAAACCACGTCAAAGGGTGCTGCAGCGCCGAGGTCGGCTGTAGCCAGCTCTGTGATATGCACGCCGGCTCTGGCAGCGCGCTGGCCGAGATCTTTCATGCGCCGCGGATCGATATCATGCGCAAAGACGGCGCGCGCAGGGTCTGCCGCGATCGCCAGGGCCTTACCGCCGCCGCCGGCACAGTAATCGAGGACACGCGCGCCCTCCGGGAGGCCTGCGGCAACTGCCTGGGATGCTGCATCCTGCAGCTCGACCAATCCTTCGGTAAAGGATGCTGAATTGCGGATCCTGCGGGCGCCTTCGGTGACGTCCAGCGCGGTTTCCGCAACGGGGTTCGGCGCGTTGATCATGCCCTCCGCGGCCAGCCTGGTCACGGCATCCTCGCGGGCAATCCGCCCTGTATTGACGCGCAGGGTCACAGGCGCACGGGTGCCGAGCAGGCTGCCTGCCGCGTCCGCGCCCTCTCCGAGGCTGCGGCGAAATTCAGGCAGGAGCCAGTCAGGCAGGTTCCATCTGGTGCCGTCGTCATCCGGTACTGCCGGCACGCTGCGTTCCTGATCAGACAGGGGGGCGGGGGCGTGCCCTTCAACGGTAAAGAAGTCATCGGGCGGCAGGTTCTGAAGCCGCAACGACCCGATCATCAGGGCCCGCCCGTCAGCGCCTGCGCCCATGGCCGCAGCGCTCCGGCGCCGGCGCAGGACGTCAAAGACGTGATCGCGTACGGCCGCGCGGTCTTTGGACCCTGCATACCGGCTGCCGCGCGCCCAGCGGGTCAGCGCCTGCTCTGCGGCCTGGCCCTCCCCGATTGCGTCGAGAATACCGATGGCCGCGGCGACGCGTGCGCCGGGGGTCACGCGCCCGCTCCTGTGTCAGCAGATCGTTGCATCAGCCGACCCGGTAGTTGGGGCTTTCGCGGGTGATCTGCACATCATGCACGTGGCTCTCTTTCAGCCCCGCGCCGGTGATTTTCACAAAAGTGCAGTTCTGGCGCATCTCGTCCACAGTCGCACAGCCGGTGTAGCCCATCGCCGCGCGCAGGCCGCCGACCAGCTGGTGGATCACCGCATTGGCGGAGCCTTTATAGGCCACCTGCCCCTCGATACCCTCGGGCACCAGTTTGTCGGAAGCTGCGTCTTTCTGAAAATACCGGTCGGCGGAGCCGCTGGCCATCGCGCCAAGGCTGCCCATGCCGCGATAGCTTTTGAAGCTGCGGCCCTGGTAGAGGATGACCTCACCGGGAGATTCGTCGGTGCCCGCGATCATTGAGCCGACCATGGCGCAGGAAGCACCTGCGGCAATCGCTTTGGCGAAATCACCGGAGAATTTGATGCCACCATCCGCAATGACCGGGATATCTCCGGCCGCGCGGGCACAGTCCATAATCGCGGTGAGCTGTGGCACGCCAACACCCGCGACCATACGCGTGGTGCAGATCGAGCCGGGACCAATGCCCACCTTGACCGCATCCGCGCCTGCGTCGATCAGCGCGCGGGTCGCCTCACCGGTGGCGACGTTGCCTGCTACGATCTGCACTTCGTTGCTGAGTGCTTTGGCGCGGCGCACGGCGGCCGCGACACCTTCGGAATGACCATGGGCTGTATCAATCACGATCATATCTGCACCCGCGTCCACGAGCGCTTCGGACCGTTCAAAACCGGCATCCCCCACGGTGGTCGCCGCCGCGACCCGCAGCCGTCCCAGATCGTCCTTACAGGCAGTCGGGTTCAGAACGGCCTGTTCTGTATCTTTCAGCGTCAGGAGCCCGGTGAGTTTGCCGGTCTTGTCCGTCACCAGCAGTTTTTCGATACGGCGCGCTTTCATCAGGCTGATAGCTTCGTCCCGGTCGGCAGGTTCGTGCAGGATGGCGAGGTTTTCCGATGACATCATCACCGACACGGGCGTTTTGTCATCACTGGCAAAGCGCATGTCGCGGTTGGTGACGATGCCGAGGACGCGGCCCTTTTCATCCACGACCGGAAAGCCGGTCACGCGGTAGCGGTCCTGCAATGCCTTGGCGTCTGCCAGGGTCTGGTGCGGTCTCAGCGTGATCGGGTTATAGACGATGCCGCTTTCAAACCGCTTCACCCGGCGCACCTCGCGGGCCTGTTCGTCGATGCTGAGATTGCGGTGCACGACGCCGATGCCGCCCGCCTGGGCCATGGCGATTGCCATGCGCCCTTCCGTAACGGTGTCCATGGCAGAGCTCAGGAGCGGGATGTTCATTGCAATCGCCCGGGTCACCCGTGTGCGGGTGTCAGCGGTAGAGGGCAGAACCGAGGACGCGCCCGGAACCAGCAGTACATCATCAAAGGTAAGTGCCTCACGAATCTCCATTTGCAACCTCGCTTGCCGGAGTGGTTCATTGGCAGTTTCCTATTTCACGCCGCCGGCAGAATGAAAAGGGCAAAAACGCCCCGATCCCGGCCCCTGCCCCATTGCCAAAGTCCGGGCGCGCGGCAAAGCTGCAGCGCAGGTCAGCAGAGGAGCCCCGGGGCATGGCGGAACACGGATATGACAGCGGCAGGCTCGATCTGCCCTTTGTGGGGATCTCCACCTTTGGCAAACGCCCTTATGTAGCCGACTGGAGCGGGCTTGAAGCGGATGTCGCCGTGCTGGGCGCACCCTTTGACGCGGGCACACAGTGGCGGTCGGGCGCGCGCTTCGGCCCGCGCGGCGTGCGTGAGGCCTCGACGCTTTTCAGCTTTGGTCATGCAGGCGCCTATGATCATGAGGATGATGCGACCTATCTGCCCGCCGATGTGCGCATCGTTGATATGGGCGACGCGGATATCGTGCATACCGATACCGAAAGGAGCCACGCCAATATCGAGACAGGCGTGCGCGCGGCGCTGGCGGCAGGCGCGCTGCCGGTGGTGATCGGCGGCGACCATTCGGTGAATATCCCCTGTATCCGCGCCTTTGACGGGCCTGAATATCACGGCGGCCCGTTCCATATCCTGCAGATCGATGCGCATCTTGACTTTGTCGATGAGCGCCACGGGGTGCGCCACGGGCACGGCAACCCGATGCGCCGGGCGGCAGAGCGCGATTATGTCACCGGTCTGAGCCAGATTGGCATCCGCAATGTGAGTTCCACCGCGCGCGAGGGCTACGCTGATGCCCGTGCGATGGGCTCCACGATTGTTTCGGTGCGCCAGGCCCGGCAGATCGGCCTCGCCGGTCTGCTGAAAACAATCCCCGAAGATGCGAAGGTTTATATCACCATCGACATCGATGCTTTCTGCCCGTCCATTGCACCCGGCACGGGCACACCGAGCCATGGCGGGTTCCTCTACTACGAAGTGCTGGAACTTTTACAGGGCGTGGCAGAGGCGCATCCGGTGGTGGGTATCGATCTTGTGGAGGTCGCCCCGGATTATGATCCCACCGGGTCCACCTCAATTCTCGCGGCACAGATCCTGCTGAACCTTCTGGGGTTTATCTTTCATGCCCGTACGCGGCACCCGCAGACCCGGCCCTGAAGCCGCTATCCGACGCAAACTCATAATGAATATGACAATTTCAGACGCGCCATGCCGCGCCTGGTGCATTATGTGACGCTGAACGGCGACCGGAGCATGCGGCAAACGCTATTCTGGTCCGGGCAAATTCAAAGGTGACGGATACTTATGAGCCAGGATCCTCTCGTGGTTTTCACGCCTTCGGGCAAACGCGGTCGTTTTCCGGTGGGAACGCCGGTTCTGACGGCGGCGCGCCAGCTTGGCGTCGATCTCGATTCTGTCTGTGGCGGGCGCGGTATCTGTTCGCGGTGTCAGATCACGCCGGGGTACGGCGAATTCTCCAAACACGGGGTCACTGCCCGCGACGGCGCGCTGTCTCAATGGAATGCCGTCGAGCAGCGCTACAGGGACAAGCGCGGGCTGACTGAGGGGCGCAGGCTCGGATGCCAGGCGACCCTGCAGAGCGATATCGTGATTGATGTACCGCCCGAAAGCCAGGTGCATAAACAGGTGGTGCGCAAACGCGCCGAAGCGCGCGATATCGTGCTCGATCCCTCGACCCGGCTCTTTTACGTCGAGGTGGCAGAGCCCGATATGCACGATCCCTCCGGTGATCTGGAACGGCTGCGCGACGCGCTGCGTGAGCAGTGGGATCTGCACAAGATCACCGCCGATCTGCACATTCTTCAGGAGATGCAGCCTGTGCTGCGCAAAGGGGGGTGGAAGGTCACCGTGGCCGTTCATCTTGGCGACAAAGAAAACAACCCGCGCATCATGCAGATCTGGCCGGGGTATTATGACGGCACGGTCTACGGGCTTGCGGTCGATCTCGGTTCGACCACCATCGCGGCGCATCTGTGCGACCTGCAGACCGGTGAGGTGCTCGCCTCCTCGGGTCTGATGAACCCGCAGATCCGGTTTGGTGAAGACCTGATGAGCCGGGTCAGCTATTCGATGATGAACGCCGGTGGCGCTGCGGAAATGACCCGGGCAGTGCGCGCAGGCATGCGTGATCTTTTCACCCAGATCGCGGAAGAAGCCGGGGTTGATCTCGCGCTCATTGTTGATGCGGTATTCGTCTGCAACCCGGTGATGCACCACCTCTTTCTCGGCATTGATCCCTTTGAGCTTGGCCAGGCGCCCTTTGCGCTGACAACCAACAGTGCGCTGCGTCTGCGCGGCGATGATCTGGAGCTCAATATCCACCCTTCGGCGCGTGTCTATCTGCTGCCCTGCATCGCGGGTCATGTGGGGGCCGATGCGGCTGCGGTTGCGCTCTCAGAGGCACCTGATAAATCCGACGATCTGGTGCTGGTCGTGGATGTGGGCACCAATGCCGAGATCCTGCTTGGCAATAAAGAGCGCGTGCTGGCCTGTTCCTCGCCCACCGGTCCCGCATTCGAGGGCGCGCAGATCAGTTCGGGCCAGCGTGCGGCCCCGGGTGCCATTGAGCGGGTAGAGATTGACCCGGTGACAAAAGCGCCCCGGTTCAAGGTCATCGGCAGCGATCTGTGGTCTGACGATCCGCGCTTTGTTATTGAAATCGGCGCCACGGGGATTACCGGCATCTGCGGCTCGGGTATCATCGAGATGGTGGCCGAGATGCGCATGCACGGGATCGTCGACGCGCCCGGCCTTATCGGCTCGCCGGAACAGACCGGATCGGACCGCTGTTTCCCCGATGGCCGCACCTATTCCTATCTGGTGCACGACGGCACCGCCGATGGCGGGCCGCTCATCACAATCACCAACCGCGATATCCGCGAGATCCAGATGGCCAAGGCCGCACTTTATTCAGGTGCGCGCCTGCTGATGGATAAATTCGGTGTTGATAAGGTGGACCGTGTGGTGCTCGCAGGTGCGTTCGGCGCGCATATCTCGTCCAAACACGCGATGGTCCTGGGCATGATTCCGGACGCCCCGCTGGACAAGGTGACATCGGCAGGAAATGCGGCGGGCACAGGCGCGCGCATTGCACTGCTGAACACAGCCGCCCGGGCCGAGATTGAGGCCACGGTGCGCGCCATTCACAAGGTGGAAACCGCCATCGAGCCGCGGTTTCAGGAGCATTTCGTAAACGCCTCGGCCATTCCCAATGCCGTTGAGCCCTTCCCGATTCTGAACTCGATCGTTACCCTTCCGAAAGCGACATTCAACACCGGCGCAGAGGGTGGCGGCCGCCGCCGTCGACGGGGCTGAGCAGCAGGGCTCCGGCCACGTCGGCTCATCGTGTAAAAAGCGCACAGGAGGCACGCCATGGCAGAAGAAAACGCAGATCAGAAAGCGTTCTGGGAGAACTGGGCGGATCACTGGGTCAACTCTCAGGCTGACCTCGACGGGCTGATGGCACCGGTTCTTGACCGGGTATTTAGTCGTGCTGACCTGAGGCCCGGTCAGAGGGTTCTGGACATCGGCTGCGGTGCCGGCACCAGCACACAGCTTGCTGCAGAGGCCGTGGCGCCGGGTGGTCATGTGACCGGCGCGGATATCTCAGCGCCCATGCTGGCGCAGGCGCGCAAATCCACGGCCGGCCTTACCGGGCTGGCTTTCATCGCCGCAGATGTGGCGGACCATGATTTCGGCCCGCCCGGGTTTGACCGGGTTATCTCGCGGTTTGGTGTTATGTTTTTCGCCGATCCGCAGGCGGCTTTCTGTAATATCGCACGGGCGATGAAACCCGGTGCACGGCTCTCCATGGCCTGCTGGTCCGGGCTGGAACGCAATCCGTGGTTCCGGGTGCCGATGATTGCCGCCAAAGAGCGCCTTGGCGCGCCGCCGCCGCTGCACGCGGATGCGCCTGGTCCGCTTGCTTTTCGCGATATCAACCGCGTCACGAGCATCCTGCACAGTGCGGGGTTTTCGGATATCGAGGGTCAGGCCGACGCGCTGATGCTGACCCCTCCCGGGGATCTGATCCACTTGGCCGGCCACGCCGCAAGGATCGGTCCGGCATCGCGGACGCTGGAGTATTTCGAGGCCGACCAGGCCGATGTTAACGCCATCGTTCAGCAGGTCGCAGGCGCATTTGAAGAGTATATGACGCCGGACGGTGCGCGTGTGCCAGCCGAGATAAATTTCTTTACAGCGACCGCGCCGCAGCGCTGAGCAGCCTTGACGGCCCCGCTGCCAGACCTTATTCCGCTGACAGCGCGCGGGTATGGTGAAAAGGTATCACGGCAGCTTCCCAAGCTTTAGTTACGGGTTCGATTCCCGTTACCCGCTCCATCTCAGGCCGGAAGCCCCCGAACGGGTGTCTCCCGGCGCTGCGCCCTGCACCAGCGAACGTAATCAGTCGCCCGTGTTCAACAGGTTGCCGAATGGCGTGGTGGTGGATGTGGTGTATCCTCTTCTCACAAAGCAACCACCATTTCCCTGTCCGCTGGATTTGCACTGTGCAATTGTCCCTTCTACGCAACTGTCAATCGAGACGTTGAAGACTGCCGTGCATCTGAGCCTGCTCTTATAGGGATCGGAGAGATGGCAGGGCGAGGGCCAGCCAGACCTTTTGCATTCTGCTCTCGTTGCCGGAAACTGGCATCCACGGGTGCCGCCGATCTGGTTGGCGAACCGGCCCTCGCAGGCCTTTATCAAAGCCCGCTGCTGGTCGAAACCGACCGTGGCGTAATTAAACAGGGAAATTTCCTCTTCCGTGGTCTCGGGCGGGAGGACGGCCTTCCTTTCATTGATCCCGGATATCGCATTGCTGAGAGACCCGGAACTATTGATAACTGTCACGTTCGGATCAGACTTATCCACATCTGCTACAAGCACCGTGGGATTCTCGTTGGCTGCCTTGATCGCGGCATTTCCGGGCGCTTTCAGACACCCGCTCAACGCCAGCGACGCTGTGCACAGAAGGGCAAGTGTGGCGGTGCGGTGGCAGATTTTTCCGAACATGGGTAATATCCTTTTCTGCGTGATCAAAAGTTCCGGGTGACAAATAAACTGAGGGACCTGCGCGTTTGCTCGCTCGGGGTCAAACCGTAGCTGGCGCTGAAACCGAATTCATAGGGCGCCTCGAAGTACGGTATATACGTATAGCCCCCGATCAGGTCGACAGAATCCCCGTCCGAGGGGTCGGCATCATCGCGGCTGCTGAAATTTGCGGCCAGCCCGACGGAGGCGACGCTGAGCAGGCCAACGCGGGAAACATAGCTGACAGAGGTGCCAAATGAATTGTTTGTGCCAGAGGTTTTTATGCCCTCAACCGTCGTACTGTAGCGTGTCGTTTCAAGTGTGCCGGTCAGCACAAATCCGGAGTTGGCGGTAACCGGAATGGCCTGCAGCAGCCCGACCCCGAAAGAATAGCTGTCGGACCTGACGCCGATAATGGGATCAAATCCGCGATCCACGTCCCCCTGTGACCGCCCCACGCCGATACTGAGGGAACCGGAAAGACCGTTGTCATTAAGCGGACGGCCGTAGCTGTACCCCAGATCAAACGAGCTTGTATCGCCCATCTCACTGCGGGTGCCGTCAATAAAGTCGCCGTTCGCGTAGTTCAGATAAAGCGAATGCGAGATGCCCTGATGGTTTGTGCTGGTAAACAGGAGCGAGCTGCCGAGCTGGTCGGTATCCTGACCGGGCTCGCTCAGGCTCTGTCCGTCGATGCTCCAGGTAAGGGTGCGGTCAGGCGTTTCCTGCGCATTTGCGGCGGTGTATGTGAAAACCAGTATTACCGTTAAAAAAGTCTTGCGTGCCGTACGATGTTTCATAGTGAACTCCGGCGAAAATCTGCGCTCAGGATGATCAAAAAAAATTTGTCAGCCAACAAAAATACCCGGCAAAGGAGCGAAAAGTGCTGCTATTCTTGCAATTATAACACTAAATCAGAGGTATTTTCGCCATAATCTACTTCAGGGAGATTGAAATCTGAAAACGCAACTATCTCTGCGCGGGGCGTCAGAGCGCCTCACAGGCGCAGAAAAACCCGGGCGGACCTGCCCCGCCCGACAGGTGCCCGGCAAACGCACGATATGACCCTGCCCGCACGACAGCCACTGGAAAACCTCATGCTGACATCGTCTGTGCGCCACGGGCGGGACCACATAGCAGGGGTGGTTCAGCCTCGTGACAACGGCAGCCGGAAGGCCCTCGGGACATCAATCCAGCGCGAAAGTCAGCCCGACGGCCAGCACCGCATCAGTGGTCTGGCCATTTCCCGGAATAAGCTGCGCAAAGACATTGCCGTAACGCCCCTGCAGACCGGCGAGCGGGACGACATCCCCGATCGAGACGTCAAACCGGTCGCCGTCACCCGGGTACAGCGCGAGGGCGCCAAAGACACCAAGCGCCCAGTTCTGCCCTTCCCAGATGTCATAACCGACGGCCGCGAGCGCGCCGACTTCCTCGTAGCTGTTGTAATAGACGCCGATGCTGTAATCGAGTTTACGCTCCCAGGTCAGGAAGATGCCCGGGTTGAATTCCTGAAACTCTTGGGTGGCATCGAAATGCTCTGAGCCCAGCAGGATCGACACCCGGTCCGGTCCTGCCAGCGCAGCAGACGGAAGCAGAAGCATTAAAAGCAGGGCGACAAGTCTCATCAGGCGGATCCTTCTGATCACATAGGAATCGCACATCAGTGTGCGTCTGCCCTTATCCTTGCTAATTCTGGTTAAAATGCGACTTACGACAGAAGGATGTCACCATATTGATCGCGTAAGTTGCGTTTGAGCACCTTTCCGGTGGCATTACGCGGCAGGACATCGGTGAAAACCACGCTATCGGGCACCTGCCAGCGCGCGATTTTACCCTCAAAAACCGAAAGGATTTCCTCCGCCGATGGATCTGCCCCCTCCGCTTTCACAGCGATCAGAACGGGGCGCTCATCCCACTTCTCGTGCCTCGCGCCAATGACAGCCGCATCTGCCAGGTCCGGATGGGCGATGGCGATGTTTTCAAGCTCAACCGAACTGATCCACTCGCCGCCCGACTTGATGATGTCCTTTGCGCGGTCGCAGATCACCACGTATCCGTCCGGATCCAGTGTCGCGATATCGCCGGTGTTGAACCATCCGCCCTGCAGTGTTTCCCCGGCAGACATATGCATATAGGCCTTGAGCACACAGGGGCCGCGCACCAGCAGTTCACCTTGTGTTTTGCCGTCATGCGGCAGCGGCGTGCCATCGGCCTGCGCGATCTTCAGTTCCATGCCCCAGACCGGACGGCCCTGGTTTTCGCGCAGCAGATGCAGGTCCGCTTCCGGCAGGTTCAGGTGTTTGGCCAGAGGCTGGTTCACGGTGCCGATGGGTGACATCTCTGTCATGCCCCAGGCGTGGCGTGTCTCCACGCCGTAGCGCTCGCGAAAAGCTTTAATCATCGAGGGCGGACAGGCCGACCCGCCCACCGCCGTTTTCCGCAGGCTTTTAAGTTCAGTCCCGGCTTTCTCCGCCTCGCGCAGAAGCCCGAGCCAGATCGTCGGCACGCCACAGGCAATCGTCACGCCATATCCGTCGATAAGCCCGATCAGCGACTGTCCGTCGAGACCGGGGCCCGGCAACACCATGCGCGCACCCACCATGGCGCAGGCATAGGGCGTGCCCCAGGCATTGACGTGAAACATCGGCACTACAGGCAGCAGCACATCCATCGCGGAGATGCCGATGCTGTCCGGCAGACTGGCCGTCATGCTGTGCAGGACAGTGGAGCGGTGCGAGAAGAGAACCCCCTTGGGGTTTCCGGTCGTTCCTGAAGTATAACAAAGGCTTGATGCCAGTTCTTCATTCAGATCAGGCCAGTCATATTGCGCGTTCCCCTCTGCCAGAAGAGCGTCATAGGCGATGATCCCTGGCAACGTTTCTTCTGCGCCGCCGGTCTCCGCTTCGAGCAGGACAATGTGCTTCACCGTGGTGAGCTGTTCACGGATCGCGGCAATGAGTGGCACAAAGGTGCTGTCGATGAAGACGACCTCATCCTCGGCATGGTTCATGATGTAGACAAGCTGTTCGGGAAAGAGCCTCGGATTGATCGTATGGCAGACGTACCCGCCGCCTGAGGTGCCGAAATAGATCTCCAGATGACGCCGGTTGTTCCAGGCAATGGTGGCACAGCGCGCACTTTCTGACAGCTCCAGACGTTCCAGCGCCGAGGCCAGCCGGCGGGCATTTCCTTCGACCTGCCCCCAGGTTGTGCTTTCGGTGCCGCCGGAGGTGTTTACCGACACGATCTCCGCGTCGCTGTGATACCGGGCTGCATGCGCGACCAGTGAAGAGATCAGCAATGGGGCGTGCATCATCTGTCCGAGCATCAGTTATCTCTCCGGTTTTGTCCCCGCCGGCACGGGGCCGGGCAGCATTCCGCGCCAGCCTGCCCTGAGCCCTGCTGCCATGCAAGTCTTTGCATCCGGGAGGCTTCACGGTACATGCTGGCCTATGACCCTGCCCTACCACACCCCGCTCAGCCCGGTTCAGCAGAAGAGGCTGGGTATCGATCCGCCCGCGCCCTTGGCGATGGCCGATACGGTCCGGTTTTCCGAACTCGACGTGCTGCGTCACGTCAACAATGCGGTCTATATGAACTGGTTTGAGCGACTGCGAATCCGTTACACTCAGAACTGCGGGCTTTCCCGCTATACGGGTCGGGGCACAGACCCGCGCATTGTGATCCGCTCGGGTAGCATCCATTACCGCGAGGAAATGCGCATGGATGAGGATTATGTGGTCACCTGCGGCTGCACGGCTTTTCGCAACACGTCATTCTCACTGCATCAGGAGCTCTGGTCGGATCGGCGGCTGCGCGCGACCTTCGACTGTGTGCTCGTGCTGCTGAACCACAACGGCGAGGGGCGTTTTACCATTCCGGATCACGTGCGCCGCCATTTTGTCGAGGCGGACGGCGCCTGTGCCGAAAACTGACGGCCTGCCCGGCCCGGCTCTATGCCGGGTCCCGGTTCCGGTGGATGAAGGCCACAAGACGGGCCGTAGAGCCGTCTTTGCCCTCTGCCGGTGCGGTGCCTTCGACGACCGGCTGCAGCGAGGTGGCAAGCTCCTTGCCCAGTTCCACGCCCCACTGATCAAACGAGTTGATGCCAAGGATCACGCCTTCGACAAAGACGCGGTGCTCATAGAGCGCAACGATCTGCCCCAGCGTAAAAGGATCGAGCAGCGGATAGCTCAGCGTCACAGAGGGTCGGTTGCCCTCAAAGACCCGGTGCTGGGCCTGGCGTTCGAGCTCGTCACCGGTGAAACCTTTCGTGCGCATCTTTTCGCGGGCCTCGTCTGCAGAGCGGCCTCGCATCAGCGCTTCTGACTGTGCCAGGCAGTTGGCGATCAGCAGCTGATGATGATGTGCCAGGTCCGGTTCGTGCCCGTTGGCCGCGATCATAAATTCGCAGGGGATCACCCGCGTGCCCTGATGAATAAGCTGATAGAAAGCATGCTGCCCGTTGGTGCCCGCGGCCCCCCAGACGACCGGTCCGCTGTCCACCAGCACCGGCGTGCCATCCATCTGAACGCGCTTGCCGTTTGATTCCATCTCAAGCTGCTGGAAATAATCAGGCAGCTTCTTCAGGCGCTGGTCATAGGGCAGCACGGCCCGGCTTGCGTGCCCGCAGACCTGTGCATGCCAGATGCCGGTGAGTGCCAGCAGCACCGGCATGTTTTCCTCAAAGGCTGCGGCCCGGAAATGCCGGTCCATCGCCTGGCCGCCGCGCAGAAAGGCATCAAAGGCGTCAGGGCCGATGGCGATCATCACCGACAGCCCGATCGGCCCCCACATGGAATATCGTCCGCCAACCCAGTCCTCAAACCCGAAGACCCGCTCCGCAGGGATGCCGAAATCCGCCGTCAGATCATCGGCCGTGCTGAGAGCTGCGAACTGTGCTGCCGGGTCACCACCGTGATCCGTCATCCAGGCGCGGGCGGTGCGGGCGTTGGTCATTGTCTCAATAGTGGTGAAAGTTTTGGACGCCACAATGACAAGGGTGGTTTTCGCATCGAGCCCGCGCAGCGTGTCGGCGATATGCGCGCCGTCGACGTTCGAGACGAAATGGCAGCGCGGCCCGTCATGGTAAGGCGATAGCGCCTCCACCGCCATCGCAGGCCCGAGATCTGACCCACCGATGCCGATGTTGACCACGTCGGTGATTTTGCTGTTGCGTATCTCGCGGGCAAAGCCGCGCATGCGCTCCAGGGTCGCCAGAACGCCGGGCATGACATCCTCGCCCGCGACCATGACCGGACCACCGTCAAGATTGCGCAACGCGGTATGCAGCACGGCGCGGCCTTCGGTGTCGTTGATCGCTTCGCCTGCGAACATCGCTTCACGTTTTTCAGCCACGCCTGCGGCACCGGCGAGGGCGATCAGCGCGTCGCGGATGCCTGCGACAATGCTGGTTTTTGAATAATCAAAGAGCATATCGCCGGTCTGGGTGCTGAACTCTTCGGCGCGTCCGGGGGTATCGAACAGCGAAAGAATACTGTGCTCGGATGCGTTCTGTGCCAGCGCCTCAAGCGCATTCCAGTGGTCTGTCAGGCTGCCCAATGTACATCTCCTCCAGCGATCACAGCGCCGACCGGGGCTTCTTCCGGGGGCAGTGTCATGGCTTTTTCCAGTGCGGTGCGTTTATCGTCTCCGAAGATCACGAGGTGTTTTTCCATGGCACCATCAAGAACCGGTGCGCTGAGAGAAATCCGTGCCTCCGGCTGGTCTTCCGGGTGCACGGCACAAAGCATGGGCGCGTTTTTATCAAGCGCTGCGGAAAGCGTATCAGCGCCGGGAAAGAGCGACGCGGTGTGCATATCGGCCCCCATCCCCAGCAACAGGACGGACACAGGCAGCAGGTGTCCGAGCTCCTGCGACAGCACCGGTGCGGCCTCATCTGCGGTCATGCCCGCGCGGTAAAACGGCACGAATTCTGCCTTTGCCGCTGGACCGGTCAGCAGCCGCCGTTTAACGAGACCTGCATTCGAGCGTTCGTGATCTTCGGGCACCCAGCGTTCATCGGTCAGCATCACATGCACCCGGCTCCAGTCCAGCTCAACCGAACTCATCGCGTCGAACACAGGCCCCGGTGTGCTCCCGCCCGGGACCGCCAGGCTGGCCAGATCATGCTGTGCGAGGCACTTGCGCAGGCTGCCCGCGAGCATTTGAGCGATCTGCATGACCGCCATATCGCGGTCGGGATATTCGTGAAATGTCATAGCTATACCTTTCGCCAGGCGCGGTGGTCACGCTTCATCATCTGCTCGGCGGCATCGGGGCCGTCACTATGGCTGTCGTATGGTTTAGGCACCTCGCCGCGCGCCTGCCAGCCCTCAATGATCGGGTCGGTCCAGGCCCAGGCCGCTTCGACCTCGTCACCGCGCATAAAGAGCGTCTGGTTGCCCCGGATCACATCCATGATCAGCCGTTCGTATGCATCTACGGTCTCCACATCGTCATGGCTCAGCGCGTCTGCAAAGGTCATATCCAGAGGCACATCAATCAGACGCATACCGCCGGGTCCCGGTTCCTTGATCGTAACCCCGAGCGTGATGCCCTCATCCGGTTGCAGCCGGATCGAGAGCACATTGCGGTGCCGCCCTGCCTCATCGCCGAAGATCGAATGCGGGGTGTCTTTGAACACAATCGAGATCTCAGACGAACGCCGGCTCATCCGTTTGCCGGTGCGCAGATAGAACGGCGTGCCGGCCCACCGCCAGTTGGCGATATGGCATTTCATCGCCAGAAAGCTTTCGGTTGAGGAGCGCGGGTTGCCCACCGCTGTGCGGTAATCGGGCTGGTTCTCCGCATCGCCGGGCTCTGCCTCGTACTGACCACGCACGATGTGATGCGGCTCAACGGGTTCCAGCGCACGGATGACTTTCAGCTTTTCGTCGCGCACGGCATCGGGGTCAAAGCGTGCCGGAGGCTCCATCGCGATAAGGCACAAAAGCTGCATCAGGTGGTTCTGCACCATATCGCGCATGGCACCGGATTTATCGTAATACTCGCCACGCCCGCCCACGCCCACCGTTTCGGCCACAGTGATCTGGATGTGATCGACAAACTGGCTGTTCCAGAGTGGCTCAAAAAGCATATTGCCAAAGCGCACGGCCATCAGGTTCTGCACGGTCTCCTTGCCCAGATAGTGATCGATGCGGTAAATCTGATGTTCATCGAAATACTTTGCGAGGGTATTGTTCAGCTCTCTGGCGGTCGCAAGGTCCCGCCCGAATGGTTTTTCGACAACGATCCGTGCGTCATCATCTGCCATTCCATAGCTTTGCAGGCGCTCCGCCAGATCTCCGAAAAGCGACGGCGCCACCGAGAAATAATAGGCTTCAATCCGGCCGGTGCCTGCCATCAGCTTTTGCAGATCTTCCCAGCCGCCGGTGCCGCGCGCGTCAATCGCCACATAACGGATGCGCTCCAGAAAGGCGTCGAGCGTGCCGTCTTCGCATTCACGCCCGCCGCCGAACTCGCGGATCGCTTCGGCCGCCATCTGCTGGTATTCGTGGCTGGACATTTCGCTGCGCGCAGCGCCGATGACCCGCGCCTCAGAAGGCATCTGCCCGGTGCAGAACCGCCTGAAAAGACCCGGCAGAATCTTGCGGCGGGCCAGATCTCCGGTCCCCCCGAAAATAACAAGGTCGAAAGGATCGACCGGAATGACACGCGAAACCATAGGTTTTATTCCCGATTTTACAGCTGCAAGGAGCCCTGGCCCTCTGTTAGCGCAAACATACTGATAAGCCAACCGATCACAAGACCGTGCACATCTGTGGGCGGGTGTTTTCTTGCCTTTGCGCGGGTCCTGCGCCAAATGTATGCGCAATTCGACCCGAAGGATACCCGGACCCGTGAAAGATACTGCCCAGGCGAATGCGGATAAATTCCGCGACCCGACGACAACTGCCGGCGGTGAGACCCGCGCCAGGGTGGCGCTGAAAGACCCGAAAACCCTTTGGTTCAATACCGGCACGCTGTGCAATATCGAATGTGTGAACTGCTATATCGAGAGCAGTCCGACGAATGATGCGCTGGTCTATATCACCCGCGCCGACGTTGAGGAATATCTCGATCAGATCGAAACGCGCGGCTGGCCGGTCACCGAGATCGCCTTTACGGGCGGCGAGCCTTTTATGAACCCGGACATGCCCGGGATGGCCGAAGCGGCACTGATGCGCGGATATGAGGTGCTGATCCTGACCAATGCCATGCGCCCGATGATGCGCAAAAAGATGCAGGCGGGATTGCTGCGGCTCAACGCTGCCTATCCGGGAAAGCTTACCCTGCGGATCTCCGTCGACCACTATGATCCCCTGGTGCATGACGCAGAACGCGGGACCGGTGCGCTCGACAAGACACTGCGCGGCATGTGCTGGCTGCGCGATCACGGGATCCGCATGGCGGTTGCGGGCCGGTCCGTGATGGCGCAGAGCGATGTGGAAAGCCGCGCGGGATACGCGGCTTTCTTTGATCGCCACGGCTTTGATATTGATGCACAGGACCCGGCGATGACGGTTCTGTTCCCGGAGATGGATGACAGCGTGGAGGTGCCTGAGATCACCACCGCCTGCTGGGACATTCTGGGCGTGTCGCCCGATGCACTGATGTGTGCCTCGTCACGGATGGTGGTGAAACGCAAAGGCGCTGAGCGGCCTGCTGTACTGGCCTGTACGCTGCTGCCCTATGCGCCGGAGTTTGAGCTCGGCGCGACGCTGGGCGAGGCCGAAGGCGATGTGGCGCTTAACCATCCGCATTGTGCGAAGTTCTGCGTGCTCGGTGGTGGCAGCTGCTCGGCCTGAGGCCGGTACTTCAGTGCAGCGTGAATTCACCTGTTACATTGCGCCACTCGCCCGGATTGATCATTTTACGATGGGTGAAACGCACCGAATGCAGCGGTCCGTCAATCTCTGACTGCCAGTATTCCACGAACTGAAAAAGCCGCGGATGATCCGGGGCCAGATCGTATTCCTGCCAGATAAAGGTGTTCAGCACATGGGTGAAATCGGGCATCCGGTAATAGAATTCTGCCGTTGTAAGCCCGTAGCCTTTGAGCATCAGTTCGGTTTCGTTTTCGGGCATTTTCTGCGCCTCTTTGCTGCCTCAGTATCTGCAGAATGCCACGGATAAATTACTTTTCAATAAAAACAGTATGTTATCACTTTCCTCCTGTGGCTGCCAGCGCCGGAAAACTCCGGGATTGCACCTTATGTGTCCACTCTGCTATGGTCCGGACACAAGATATAGACCCTGCAGAAAAATCGGGCAGTTTCAGTGAGCGATACACCTCAACCCCCTGACAATGATGATGAAATGACACCGGAGCGCCCTGCGTATGACGGGCCGACGGTCAGCATCGAACAGGAAATGCGCACGTCCTATCTGGATTATGCGATGTCGGTCATTGTCAGCCGCGCGATCCCCGATCTGCGCGATGGTCTGAAGCCGGTGCACCGGCGCATCCTCTTTGCGATGCATGAAACCGGCAACACCCATGATAAATCCTATCGTAAATCCGCCCGTCCGGTTGGTGATGTGATGGGTCAGTATCACCCGCACGGCGACTCCGCGATATACGACGCGCTTGTCCGGATGGCGCAGGATTTTTCGATGTCGCTGCCGCTGCTGGATGGACAGGGTAATTTCGGCTCCATGGACGGCGATAACCCGGCGGCCATGCGTTATACCGAAGTGCGCATGGACAAGCCCGCGGCCTATCTGCTGGCCGATATCGACAAGGACACGGTCGATTTTCAGGACAACTACGACGGGAAGCAGCAGGAACCAACTGTCCTCCCTGCCCGCTTTCCGAATATGCTGGTCAACGGAGCGGGCGGTATTGCCGTGGGCATGGCGACCAACATTCCACCGCATAACCTCGGCGAAGTGGTCGATGCGACGCTCGCGCTCATCGAAGAGCCCGACCTGACCTCGGAACAGCTCATCGAATATGTACCCGGTCCAGACTTTCCGACCGGGGGCATCATGCTGGGGCGGACAGGTGCGCGCAAAGCCTATCTGGAGGGGCGTGGCTCGGTTATCGTGCGTGCCAGAACCCGCGTTGAAGAAATCCGCAAAGACCGCTGGGCCATCATCATCGACGAGATCCCCTATCAGGTGAACAAGGCGACGATGATTGAAAAGATCGCCGAGCAGGTGCGCGAAAAGAAGATAGAAGGCATCTCCCACGTTCAGGACGAGAGCGACCGCAACGGCGTGCGCGTGGTGATCGAACTGAAACGCGACGCGACGGCCGAAGTGGTGATGAACCAGCTATACCGTTTTACGCCGATGCAGACCTATTTCGGATGCAACATGCTGGCGCTGAACGGCGGCCGGCCTGAGCAGCTCACTCTGCGTAAATTTCTGACGTATTTCATAGACTTCCGCGAGGCCGTTGTCGCGCGGCGCACGGCTTATCTGCTGCGCAAGGCACGCGAGCGCAGCCACATTCTGTGTGGACTTGCTGTGGCGGTCACCAATATCGACGAGATTGTCGCAACCATCCGCGCCTCTGCCGACGCCGCCGAGGCGCGCGAAAAGCTGATGACCCGGCGCTGGCCGGCGAAGGATATTCTGCCTTATATTGCGCTGATCGATGATCCGACCCACACCGCCAATGACGACGGCACCTATAATCTGTCCGAGACCCAGGCCCGCGCGATCCTTGAGCTGCGCCTGCAGCGTCTGACGCAGATCGGCGTAAAAGAGGTGACCGACGAGCTCGAAGAACTGGCTGGTAAGATCAAGGAATACCTCGAAATTCTGGGCTCGCGCGAGCGGATCATGCAGATTATCGCGGATGAACTGCGCGAAGTACGTGAGCTCTTTGCTGTGCCCCGGCGCACCGAGATCGTCGACTGGTCCGGTGACATGGAAGACGAGGATCTGATCGCCCGCGAAGATATGGTGGTGACAGTGACCTCTGGTGGTTACATCAAGCGCACACCGCTTGCTGATTTCCGCAGCCAGCGCCGCGGCGGCAAGGGTCTTGCCGGCATGCAGACCAAAGAAGAGGACGTCGTCACGACGCTCTTTGTGGCCAATACACATACGCAGCTGTTGTTTTTCACCACAGACGGGATGGCCTACAAGCTCAAGACCTGGCGCCTGCCTCAGGGCGGACGCACGTCCAAAGGCAAAGCCATCGTGAATATTCTGCCGATCCCTCCGGGGGTGTCTGTGGCTGCGATCCTGCCCATTGACCGCGAGGAAAAGGACTGGTCTGAACTGCAGATCGTCTTTGCAACCTCTGCCGGAACTGTGCGCCGTAACGCTTTGTCAGACTTCACAAATGTCATGCGCAACGGCAAGATTGCGATGAAGTTCGAGGACGAGCACGCCAGTACGACGCTGATCAATGCGCGCATTGCCTCACCGGATGATGATGTGATGCTGGTCACCGCCTCGGGCCGTGCAATCCGCTTTTCGTCAACAGATGTGCGGGTCTTTAACTCGCGGTCATCGGTGGGTGTGCGTGGCGTGAAACTGAGCGGCGATGACCGGGTGGTGTCGATGTCGGTGATCCGTCACTTTGATGCGACAGCAGACGAGCGCGCCGCTTACCTGAAGATGCGCCGGGCGATGGCCGGTCTTGCTGATGATGCGGACGCGCCGGGCGACGATGAGGAAACCGACGCCAATGCCACGATCAGCCCGGAGCGCTATGCTGAAATGTCGGCAGCCGAAAACCTGATCCTGACGCTGACCGCTCAGGGTGCCGGCAAGCTCTCTTCCAGCCATGATTATCCGGTGCGCGGGCGCGGCGGCATGGGCGTGCAGGCGATGGACAAAGCGATGCGCGGTGGCGCACTCGTGGCCTCCTTCCCGGTGGAGATGGATGATCAGATCATGCTTGCCACCTCCAAGGGCCAGTCGATCCGGGTGCCGGTCGATGGTATTTCGTTCCGCTCACGTTCCGCAGGTGGGGTAAAGGTCTTCAACACCGGCAAGGGCGAAGAAGTCGTCAGCGTCGCCTGGATCGCGGATCAGGGCGAGGAAGCTGTCGAGGGGGGCGACGCCTGATAATATCCGGTCAGTTGCCTGCTTCCGCCGCGTGAACGGACAGGCCGACAGGTTCATAAAGCAGTTCAGCAACCGGCGCGCTTGCGGCAAACGCACAACGCGGTGTGCTTTGGGCGACCCGGGCCATAGATTCTTAGCCGGCAACCACGTGATCTTCCGGGTTACAAGCCGGTGAACTGGTATGTTCCTCGGTTTCGCACCTCGCCCGCAGCAGGCGATGAGCGCGTAAAAAGGGACAAAGCACGTGGTAGTCGGTATCCGTATCTCTGATCACGCGGGACCACTCAGGCGGTAGCTGACCAGTTGCATCCATTTCCACCATTTCCCACTGCATGATGCGCCAGTTGACGATCTGCGTGAGTACCGCAGGATCGTGATAAGAATAGTAAGCGGCGTTTTCGTAATGGATGTCACCGGCGAGGAAATCTTCGGGCCGGCCCCGTTGGCGGATACCATCCGCATAGTTGCTCCAGAGCGCCGGGTCATAGGGCCGCGATAGCAATCTGCGCCGTACATACTCCAGCAACAATGCGTTGTCGGGTGCCTCCGGCAGGGCGACATACTGTTGTGTGCCATCCGCCTGGAAGGGCCCTGCAACCATCGTGATGCTCGCCGCGTCGAGCAGCTCATGATGATAGGGGTCATTTTCCAGGAGTTCGCGCGCTTGCCGGGCGCGGGCGCGCTCCACCTTACCCTTCACCGAGGCAAACCCGTTGGAACGTGCAATGAACCGGTCGTAATCCGTTGCTTTGAGAACATCAGTCTGCCCGGAAGCTTCCATGATGCGCCGGGCAAAGGCGATCTGTTCACGCGTCGCTTGTCCGCGACTGGCGAGATACACAATGACGTACACGCGCTGCAGATCGAGATAGGGGTCGCGCGAGGTGTCAACGTTTGCGTCAAGCCAGTCGCTGCGTTCTTCTGCGTGATAGGACATGGCACCCCAGAACTTGCATCTGAATTCCAGATCATAGCGGTCCTGTGGCAGCATGGGTGCGTAGTGTTCGCAGAGGTCGTCGAGCATCCGCGCCGAGCCGTTATAACCCGGATGTGTGAGATAAAGAGATCGCCGGAGGGTGCCCCAGTTGGGCCGTGTGCCCAAGACATGGTCGATGACCGCGCGCGGGTCGCCGGTCTTGCCGGTCAGGTTGGCTTGGTTGATTACCGCGTCCGATGCCGGGATCAGATCCGGATCGGCCTCCCAGGCAGCCCGAGCCCGCGCGCCGCTTTCGCGGACCATAATGGCAAAATCACGCAGCGCATCCTCGTGTAGCTCCCGGCTGGCCGAGATACCGCGCACGAGCCATGCACTGTGTTCAAGACTGTCTGCACGCGCGACGTTGGGCATAGGGGCGTCGGGCTCAGCCGCCAGCCAATCGCTGATAAATGCAATGACCTGCCTGTCGGTAGTTTTAAAAACGGCAAAAAGCGCGCGAATGTCGTCTGCGTCGAGATAACCGTCGAGATAGTCCTGCTGGGCCTGACCAAGGGCTTCGCTGACACCGGAGATATCTCCGTCATGCGCCATTGCCCTGAGACCCTCGGGCGAAAGCGCGGCGGCGGCTCCGGCGAGGAGAATACCTGACAAGAGGACGGTAATATGTAATAGTCTGCGCATGTCGTGGACCTGAGTAATGTTTTCACTCAGAGTAGAAAGCCATCGTGGCAGGTTTATGGCAATGCGCGCGACCGCTCAGCGCTTCAGAGACCGTAGATCCCGGTGAATTTCTCTTTGAGATAGGCCAGCAGCGGCGCCTCAGACGGTTCAGCTCCGCGGGCGCGGGCGATGACGTCGCGCGGCTCAAAGAGCCCGCCGTGGGTCTGAACGTTATCCGCAAGCCATGCGGTAGCACCCGATGTCTCGCCCCTTGCGAGCTGGCTGTCGAGATCCGGCAGAGCTGCGCGCAGCGCCTCATGCAGGCAGCCGGCGTAGACATTGCCGAGACTGTAGGTCGGAAAATACCCCAGCAGCCCGACGGCCCAGTGCACATCCTGCAAAACACCGTTGGCGGGCCTGTCCACTCTGTACCCGAAATCGGCTTCAAACCGGTCATTCCAGGCAGCCTCAAGGTCTGCGACCGACAGATCGCCCGATACGAGCGCGCGTTCGAGATCAAATCGCATGAGAACATGCAGGTTATACTGCAACTCATCAGCTTCGGTGCGGATGTACCCGTCCGAAACCCGGTTTACGGTGCCGTAAAAGCTTTCCTCATCGGGGATGCCAAAATCGCCGAAGGCATCGCGCATTTCGCCATAGAGCCAGCCGGTGAAAGCGCGACTGCGGCCAAGCTGGTTTTCATAGATCCGGCTCTGGCTTTCGTGCACGCCCATCGACACGCCCTGCCCCAGCGGTGTCAGCAGATAGCCGCGGCTGATGTTCTGCTCATAGCAGGCATGGCCGACCTCGTGGATCGTCGAATAAAAACAGTTGAAAGGATCGGTCTCGCTGGTGCGCGTGGTGATGCGAACATCCAGCCCGGAGCCTGAACTGAACGGGTGCACGGCCTTGTCGACCCGCCCATGGGTCATGTCATAGCCAAAGGCTTTGGCCAGTTTGCGGGTAAGCCGCATCTGTGCGGTCTCGTCAAATATGCCGGTCAGTCGCGCGGGCGCTCTGGCCTCGCGCACGGCGGCACGCAGATCCGTGAGCTCAGGCCGCAGCGCGCCGAACATGGCTTCCAGATCTGCGGCCGTGGTCCCGGGTTCATAATCCTGCAGCATGGCATCATAGAGATCGCCGTCGCCGGCCAGCGCTGCACCTTCTTCGCGTTTGAGCGCGATGACCTTTTCCAGCGCCGGTGCGAATGTCTCAAAATCGTCCCCGGCGCGGGCATCCGCCCAGATGCCCTGGGTCTCGGAGGTCACGCGCGCAATCTCAGCTGCAAGTCGCGCGGGCACTTTTGAGGTCCGCTCAAAGCTGCGGCGAATATGGCGCAGCTGCGCGCGTGCCACGTCGTCTGTGGCACTCTCCTCGGAGGCCGAAAGCCAGTCGCCCATGCGCGGATCTGTGCGGCGGGCATGCAGCACGCCTTCGAGCGCTGCCATTTCCGCGCCCCGCTGGGGTGCAGCCCCGCGTGGCATCATCGTTTCCTGATCCCATTCCAGACGCCCTGAAATCGCGGCCAGAGCTTCGGTCTCGCGGACGAAATCCATCAGCGCGTCATATTCAGCGGTCATGCGGTTTTGCCTCGCAGAGATGTTGCAATGGGATAGCCGCTCAGGAAACGGGCGCGCAGGATCAGCACCCAGACGAGCACGGCCAGCAGCTGGTGAAAAATTGCGATGCCCGCCGGGGCGCCGTAAAGCACGGTCACGATGCCCAGAACGATCTGCAGGCTCATCGCCGCCATTACGGCGTTAAACGCAAAGCGTGTATCCGCATGCGATGAGCGGCGCCCGCGCAGCCAGACGACCACGGTGAAACCCGCCAGCAGATAGCCGGTGATGCGGTGGATGAACTGCACCAGACCGGGGCTTTCAAAAAAGTTGCGCCAGACCGGCTCCAGCGCAAAGGCGCTGGCAGGAAAGATCTGACCGCCCATCAGCGGCCAGTCGGTATAGCTGCGCCCGGCGTCAATGCCTGCGACCAGCGCGCCGATGAGGATCTGCAGAAAGGTGAAGTGTAAAAGCCCTGTCGAGAGGCCCCATTGCTTTGCCTCACGTGCGCGCCGCGACTGCAGCAGATCGCCAGGCTTGCGGCCAAGCTGCAGCACGTACCAGGTGATTGCCCCGAGGATGACAAAGGCCAGCCCGAGGTGCGTGGCCAGCCGGTAGCTGGCGACATCCACCATGCCCTCGCCCCGGGTCACCCCTGAGGCAACCATCCACCAGCCGATCGCGCCCTGCGCGCCGCCAAGCACACCGAGGAGCAGCAGCTTCGGTGTCCAGCCCGCAGGGATCTGCCGGCGCACGGCAAACCAGGCAAAACCCGCGGCCCAGACCAGACCGATCACGCGCCCGAGCTGCCGGTGGCCCCATTCCCACCAGTAGATGACTTTGAAATCGGCCAGTTCCATCCACTGGTTCTGGATGCGAAATTCGTCGATCTCCTGATACTTTGCAAACTCGGTTTCCCAATCCGCCTGGCTCAGGGGCGGCAGTGCGCCGGTCAGAGGGCGCCATTCGGTGATGCTGAGCCCGCTGTCGGTGAGCCGTGTCAGACCGCCCACCGCGATCATCACGATCACCAGCGCAAAGAGCACCATCAGCCAGGCGCGGATGGCTGACCGACCGGCACGTTGTCCGCGGTCGATCAGTCCCGGCTGTGCCTGCGGGCGGGCCGTGTCGCCGGTGCCCACTTCCTCAAAGATGCTGCGCTTTTTGCTCATCTCTCGCCGTCCTGAAACTCTGTTGTCTGATACCTATGCCGACCTGCTGGTGAGGTCCAGCGCGTCTATCCGTCGCGTGTGCGGTCGCGCAGCAGCTGCCGCAGCACGCCGTGCAGCATCTGCACATCGGCACGGGTCAGCGGCATCCGGCTCCACATGTTGCGCAGATTGACCCGCATTGAGCGTGACTTGTGCTCGGGAAAGAAAAAGCCGGCTGCTTCGAGCCGCTCTTCATAGTGTTCGGCCAGCCTTTCGATCTCGATGACCGGGGCGGGTGAGGTGCCGGCGAGACCGGCCTGCTCATGGGCGACGCTGCCCGAGGCGCGCATCCATTCGTATCCCGTCAACAGCACACATTGCGCCAGATTAAGGGATGGAAATTCCGGATTGACGGGCACCGAGATAATTGCACTGGCCCGTGCGATATCCTCGTTTTCAAGCCCCGCACGTTCCGGTCCGAAAAGCACCGCGACGCGCCCTCCCGCTGCGATTTTCTCTGCGGCCAGCGCCATCGCGGCTTCGGGGCTGAAAACCGGTTTGGTCAGATCGCGCGTGCGTGCGGTGGTGGCGAAAACATAAGAACAGTCACCGATGCTCTCCGCCAGTTCGTCGCTGAGGAGCGCGTTGTCGAGCACCCTGCCCGCACCGCTGGCCATTGCCACCGCTGGCTGGCTGGGCCAGCCGTCGCGCGGGGCCACGACGCGCATGTGTTCCAGACCGAAGTTCAGCATCGCGCGTGCTGCCGCACCGATGTTTTCGCCCATCTGCGGGCGCACCAGCACAAAGGCAGGCGTTGCGGAAGGGTCTCGATCAGGCTGCTCAGACATGCGGGCGTCTTATGCCGCCGGGGGCTGCGCTGCAATGTCCGGCGGCTCATTTCGCAGAAAATTCACAGCCCGGGGCGCATAATGATTTTCCTTTTGCGCGCCGGGCGGCTACTGATCAGCCCGGAAGACGCGAAGGACTGCCCCATGGATACGCCCGAGACCCCGCAGATTTATCTTATCACCCCGCCGGAATTTGAGCTGAGCACCTTTCCCGATCTTCTCGCGCGCATCCTGGATACCCACACGGTGGCCTGTGTCCGGCTCGATCTCGCATCACGCGACGAAGACCGTCTGTCACGCGCCGCCGATGTGCTTCGCGAGGTGACGCATGCCCGCGACATCGCTCTGGTGATGGCAGAGCATACGATGCTTGCGGACCGTCTGGGACTTGACGGTGTCCATCTGAGGGATGCCGCGCGCTCGGTGCGCGACACCCGCAAAGCGCTTGGCGATGATGCGATAGTCGGTGCCTTTTGTGCGCAGTCGCGGCACGACGGCATGGCCGCAGGCGAGGCCGGGGCCGATTATGTCAGCTTCGGTCCGGTGCAGGCAGGTGCGCTGGGGGATGGCAGCTTCGTTGACCCTGAGCTTTTTGAGTGGTGGTCCGAAGTGATCGAAGTGCCGGTTGTGGCCGAAGGCGCACTGGATGAAGCCTCGGTCGCGCGGCTGGCACCCTATTCGGATTTTTTCGGCATTGGCGAAGAGATCTGGAAAACCGATGACCCTGACGCAGCACTCGGTGCGCTGATCAGGGCCATGGGCTGAGGCCTGAACTCAGAAGAAGACCCGCTCGATCGTCCACCATGCACCGACTGCAGCAATCAGAAGCGAAGCCGGCACCGATACAGACCGGAACATCACCGGATAGGTTGTGGCTGCCGCCTCTGCGGGATCAAGGTCCATGCGGCGCGCCAGCCGCACGGAGATAAAGAGCAGGAGCGCCGCCAGCGCGATCACGGTCAGCTGTCCCAGTTCAACGCCGACATTAAAGCCGATGAGCGCCGGGATGAACTGGTCCTCCGGCAGGCCGAATTCGGCGAGGACGGACGCAAAACCGAGCCCGTGCAGCAAACCGAAGCCGAAAATCACGGCAGGTCGCCATCGGCTCAGTCCCTTGTGAAAAACGTTCTCGACCGCGACGTAGACAATAGAGGCAGCGATCAGCGGTTCGACAATGCTGCCCGGCACATTCACGAGGCCAAGCGCGCCAAGTGCGAGCGTCACCGTATGCGCGAGGGTAAAGG
Organism: Roseobacter ponti; assembly: GCF_012932215.1. Taxonomy (GTDB): domain Bacteria; phylum Pseudomonadota; class Alphaproteobacteria; order Rhodobacterales; family Rhodobacteraceae; genus Roseobacter; species Roseobacter ponti. The sequence goes on from NZ_CP048788.1 coordinate 1,890,172, forward strand.
CAGTGACCTGGAACAGAAGCGGGCGCCAGCGGGTACTGAGGAAAAAGAGGCCCAGCACGAAAAGGATATGGTCGAGGCCTTTGGGCAGTATGTGGTCAAAGCCGACCGGGATATAGCTTAGAAATGCCCCGCCTGCGTCCTGTGCGTCGCCGCCGGCCAGGTTGACCGCGATACTGCTCTCGCCGCCCGCCAGATACCCGGTGTAAGGCGCATCGACCCCCTGCTGGCGCAGCACCATCGCACCGCCACCATCGGGCCAGTTAACCGTCACGGTGGTTGCTGCCGGGTCCATCGGCGCCGCGAGGGTCAGGATTGAAATACGCGCGAGTTCTGGATCGACGCCTTCAGGAATTTCCACCGTGTCGATGGCGAAGGTCAGCGGACCGTCAGTTTCAGCAAGGGGCACCGCGTTCCATGCCGCCACCAGATCGGGCAGCCGCTCACGCAGGGCCTCCGCGCTCAGCGCGCGCAGACTGTCGTAATCGGCACCCTCCGCGACCTCATCCGTGTCCGCCACCGCATCCAGATCGATACCGGAGAGGAACGCCTCAATGTTCACGCGCATGGACAGGGTGAGTGTCTCATCATCCGTGCGTTCCATGTCCACGATTGTCGGCACAAGCTCATGCGCCACGGCGGATCCGGAAGACGCCACAAGAGCGTGAGTTGACAAAAGACCCAGAAAGGCCAGCTTGATGAGAAGGATGCGAAGGGTATTTGCCATAATGATAAAACGTCTTTTCCTGTTGATCGTGCTTGTTCAGGGAGTTCCCGCACTTGCACATGAATTCTGGATCGAACCTCAGCAATATCAAGTCCAAAGCGGAAATGAACTGGTCGCTGACCTCAAAAACGGTGAAAACTTCGAAGGAGTTTCACTGGGGTGGTTCGAAAATAACTTCTCCCGCTTTGAAATCGTGTCGGGCGATGCGGTTATTCCGGTGCCGGGCCGGGCCGGTGATTTTCCCGCCCTGAGGGTTGAGGCCCCGGGAGAGGGCCTTGCGATTATTCTGCATGAAACCACGCCGGCCAGTCTGAAATATGATGAATGGCAGAAATTCCTGAACTTTGCAGAGCACAAAGCCTTTGATACCGCCGGGGCGCAGCATATCGAAAACGGCTGGCCGCAGGAAGGTTTCCGAGAAAGTTATACCCGTCATGCCAAGGCGCTGGTCGCTGTCGGTAGTGGTGCGGGCAGTGACCGCGCGTTTGGTCTTGAGACCGAAATTGTGGCGCTTGCGAACCCCTATGCCGCAGGCTTTGACGGGCGGATGCCGGTGCGGGTGCTCTATCAGGGCGCACCGCGTACCGGTGCCCAGGTTGAAGTATTTGACCGCGCGCCGGATGGCTCGGTGACGGTCAGTTTAGCACAGACAGATGACAGTGGTACAACGGAGATCACCGTGACGCCAGGCCATGATTACCTGCTCGATGCGGTGGTGCTCCGCGAAAGCCCCGAGGCAGGCACGGCAGAGAACGCGCCGGTCTGGGAGACACTCTGGGCGGCGCTGACGTTTTCGGTCCCGCAGTAAAGCCGCCTTTGCGGGCTTGATCAGCAAAGCGATCAGGGCCACAAGGCCGGTATGAAAGATACCCCTGACATTCTGTGCATCGGTTCGGTGCTCTGGGACGTGATCGGCCGCTCGGCCAGTGTGATGCGGCAGGGCTCGGATGTGCCGGGTCGGATCACCCGCCTGCCCGGCGGTGTGGCGCTTAACATTGCCATGACCCTTACCCGGTTCGGGCTGACCCCGGCGCTTCTGACGGCGATCGGCCGCGATGCCGAAGGTGATGAGTTGATTGCGGCCTGTGCGGCGCGCGGAATGAACACCGATTGTGTGTATCGTTCGGATGATCTGCCTACGGATGTCTATATGGCCGTTGAAGGCGCTAACGGGCTGATTGCGGCCATTGCGGATGCGCATTCGCTTGAGGCGGCCGGGGCCAAGATCCTCAGACCGCTTTCGGATGGCCGGCTCGCGCGCACAGGCGCACCATGGGACGGTCCGGTGGCGCTGGATGGAAATCTGACGCTGAGCCTCCTGTCGGAAATCGCCCGCAGCCCGTTGCTCGCGGAAGCGGATCTGCGGGTCGCCCCGGCCTCTCCCGGCAAGGCGGAACGCCTGCTGCCATTTGTGCAGAGCGGACGGGGTACTCTCTATGTCAATCTCGAGGAGGCAGGACTTTTGTGCCAGACCCGTTTTACCGGATCGCGCGATGCCGCTGCGGGGTTGCTGGCGCGCGGTGCAAGTCGTGTGCTGGTGACCGACGGCGGCGCAGATGCGACCGAGGGCCGTCCGGACGGGTCCCTCACCCGCACCCCGCCGCAGGTCCTGGTCACGCGTGTAACGGGCGCGGGCGACACCTTTATGGCTGCGCATATCGCGGCCGAACGCGATAGCGCCGCGCCCGATGATGCCCTCGCAATGGCGCTTGATGCCGCCGCAAGTTATGTCTCCGGAGAAACAGCCCTATGACCTCCCTTCCCCTGATCCGAAGCGCCGAAGTGGCCGCAGCACAGGCCTCCGGCAAAGCTGTTGTGGCACTCGAAAGCACGATCATCACCCACGGCATGCCCTGGCCGCAGAATTTCGAGGTGGCCCGCCAGGTCGAGGATGACATCCGCGCCGGTGGGGCAACACCTGCAACCATCGCGGTGCTGGACGGCACGCTTTGTATCGGGCTTGAACCTGAACAGCTTGAGACCCTGGCACAGGCGCGCGGGGTTGCGAAACTGTCGCGGGCTGATCTTGCGGCCTGCATGGCAACGGGCGGCACCGGAGCCACCACGGTCGCGGCCACGATGATTGCCGCACACCTTGCTGCTATCGAAGTCTTTGCCACGGGCGGGATCGGCGGCGTGCACCGGGGCGCCGAAGACAGCTTTGATATCTCCGCTGATCTGATGGAGCTGGCGCAGACGCCTGTGAGCGTGATCGCGGCGGGGGCCAAGGCGATCCTCGATGTCGACAAAACGCTCGAAGTGCTCGAGACCCAGGGGGTGCCGGTCATTGCGGTGGGTCAGGACAGTTTCCCGGCCTTCTGGAGTGCAGGATCAGCGCTGCGCGCGCCCCTGCGCTTGGACACGGCCGAAGAGATCGCGAAGGCTCATCACATGCGGGGGCTGCTCGGGCTGCCTGGCGGACAGCTTGTTGCCAACCCGATTCCGGCAGACGATGAAATTCCCTCATCCGAGCTTGCGCCGGTCATTGCCCGCGCTCAGGCGGATGCGCGTGCTCATGATATCCGCGGCAAGGCAGTGACCCCGTATCTGTTGCAGCGCATCTACGAGCTGACTGAAGGGCGCTCGCTCACAGCTAATATCGCCCTGGTGCGCAACAATGCCCGGCTGGCAGCGCAGATTGCCCGCGCGCTGTGCACACTGCGCGCGCCGGGCTGAAGCAGGACGCTGCAGAGCGGCCGGGCCATTGTAGCTGCGGCGTAAAACACTTAACTGTGGTCTCAACGAGAGTACCGGACGTTTCATGAACACACCCTTTGATCCTGAGCCCCCCAGCACCCGACGCAGTCTGCTGGCCAGATCGCGCGCCAACTTCCTGACCGGCCTTGTGGTGATCGCGCCTGTGGGGCTGACGATCTGGCTGATCTGGTCGGTGGTGGGATGGATCGACGGCTTTGTGCTGCCACTTGTCCCGCGCTCTTATCAACCCGACCGCCTTATCCAGGACCTGCTGGGGCTCGACCCGTCAGTGCAGATCAACGTGCGCGGAATCGGCGTGGTGATCTTTCTGCTCTTCACGGGTCTGGTCGGGTGGATGGCCAAGGGCATCATCGGCCGTTCGATGATCCGTTTTGCCGAGAGCCTTGTTGAGCGCACGCCGGTGGTCCGCACGATCTATTCTGGTATCAAACAGATTTCCGAGACAGTTTTTGCCCAGTCGGAACGCTCCTTTGAGCGCGCCTGTGTGATTGAATATCCGCGCAAGGGCATCTGGGCCATCGGGTTCATCTCGACCAATACCAAAGGCGAGATCGCCCGGCGCAGTAATGACGGGGGGGCGATGCTCAGCATCTTCCTGCCCACGACGCCGAACCCCACATCCGGCTTTCTGCTCTTTGTGCCGGAGGAAGACGTCACCGAGCTTGAAATGACAGTTGAGGATGCGGCGAAACTGGTGATTTCGGCAGGGCTTGTCTATCCAAACGGCAAAAATCCGGACCGGCCACCCGACAGGCTCTGATCAGCCGAACATGCCGCGCAGGTCTGCGGTGCTGCACCTGTTGATGTCCTGTTTGTGCGTCTGCAGAAAATCATCTGCCGCCCGTTGTCCGGCCTCTTTCAGGCGCGACAGCGTGAAGGGAGTGGGCACCATCTTGGTTGCCACAGATAGCTCGTTCATCAGCGCGTCATCCGCGATCATATGCACATAGACACGGCTCATCTGTTCAGTGCTCATTTTACCGGTATCCAGCAGGCGCTGCACAAATTCGATTGCCCTGAGTTCGCGCAGCAGGGATGAATTAAAGCTGATTTCGTTGATCCGGTTCTGGATGGCCTGGGCCGAGCGCGGTATATCCACCCGTTCGAGCGGGTTGATGTTGATCACGAGGATGTCTTCCGGCAATCCCGGGCTGAACAGAGGAAAGAGCGCCGGGTTGCCGGTGTATCCCCCGTCCCAGAATGCCTCGATCTGTCCGGTTTCCGCGTCTTCAAGCTCGACCGCCTGGAAAAGCGTCGGCAGGCAGGCGGAGGCCAGAATGGCATCGGTGCTGATTTCGCTGTCTTTGAAGACCCGGACCTTGCCGTTCCGCACCCGCGTTGCACAGACAAAGAGACAGGGCACGACGGCGTTTTCTTCGTGGATCAGGTCGAAATCGAACTGCTCCACCACTGCGCGCAGCGGATTGGAATAAAACGGTCCGTAATCATAGGGCGAGACGACACGGCTCAGAGCTTCTGCGGCCATGACCGGCCAGGAATGCTCAAGAGCCGAGGAAAAATCCGAAAGCGAGAATGGCGTCATCCACTGCGGGATGTGCAGATCGGGCCGCGCGCCCACCTCCCCCCAGAGCCAGTCGAGCCGGTCGCGGGCGCCCTGTCGTCCGCCCTCTATCATACCTGCTTTGAACGCGGCCCCGTTCAGGGCCCCTGCACTGGTGCCCGAGATCGCGGCGATCTCGATATCCTCTTCACAGAGGATCCGGTCCAGCACACCCCAGGTAAATGCGCCATGTGCGCCACCGCCCTGAAGGGCCAGATTGATCCGCTTTACCGCCATCTCTGTCCTCATCAGCCCGCGCGCCGGACCCTGATCTGTGATCCGGTACCGGGGCCGGCCGTTCGTTAAAGTGCTGTCCAGCCGCCATCGACGCTGATGGTGGTCCCGGTGATCTGTGCCGCCGCATCCGAGCACAAAAACACAGTCGTGCCGCCCAGCTGTTCGACGGTGGCAAATTCCTTACTGGGCTGCCGCTCAAGGATGACCTTCTTTTTCACCTCGTCCTCGGACATGTCGTATTTCTTTGCCGTGTCGGGGATCTGTGCCTCCACCAGCGGCGTCAGCACATAGCCCGGACAGATCGCATTGGCGGTGATCTGCTCCTGTGCTGTCTCCAGCGCCACGGTTTTGGTCATGCCAACTACTCCGTGTTTGGCGGCGATATAGGCGGCCTTGTAGGGCGATGCGGTCAGACCATGGGCGGAGGCGATGTTGATCACCCTGCCCCATCCCGCCGCGCGCATCACGGGCAGCGCCGCAGCAGTGGTATGAAACGCGGAATTCATATTGATCGCGATAATCGCATCCCATTTCTCCACCGGAAACTCATCGATGGGGGCCACGTGCTGGATGCCCGCATTGTTCACGAGGATGTCGCAGGCACCGGCCTTTGCGATCAGATCGCGGCACTGATCGCCTTTGGACATGTCAGCCTGAATGTAGCGTGCTGTGACGCCCGTCGTATCGGCAATCTCGCGGGCGAGTGCATGGTCTTCGTCATTGTCGGTGAAGGAGTTCAGAACCACGTCGGCTCCGGCCCGGGCCAGCTCCCACGCAATGCCGAGCCCGATGCCGGAGTTTGATCCGGTGATCACGGCGGTTTTGCCGGTCAGTGATACGTTGAATGCCATGGAGGGTCCTCACTTTGCCTGCGCGTGCTGCGCCGCATCATGCCGTGCTGCAGCTGCAAAGTGAATGTGTAAAGCGCGCAGGCGAAGGGAAAGTACCCGGCACCCCGCCCGCGTTAAGCCAAAAAAAAACGCCTGCACAAGGCAGGCGTTAAGTTATTGAGGCAGGTTTCATACAGGCAAGAAACCTATCGAGCAGTGACCCCTTTATAAGCAAAACCGCGCCGCAGTCCAAGCTAAAAGTTTGATAAGACATAAATTCGCGGATACCTTATGGGTAATGAAAATAAGGGCAGCAGGGGATTGTCTCCAAAATGAACACGGTATTTTTCCGCGCAGCCAGGCGGATTTTAGCCGCATTCGCGCTGATTCTCTTTTCAACTTATGCGGTCGCAGAGCCTCAGCACGGTGTATCTATGTACGGGGCGCCTGCTCTGCCACCGGATTTTGTGTCTTTGCCCTATGTGCGCGCTGATGCACCAAAGGGCGGCAGCATCACGCTTGGCAACACCGGTGGCTTTGACAGTCTGAACCCTTTTGTACGCAAAGGGACCTCTCCCTGGCAGCTGCCTTTTTTCACCCATGAGGCGCTGATGGGGCGGTCATGGGACGAACCTTTCACGCTTTACGGGCTCCTGGCCGAATCGGTTGAGATGCCGGAAGACCGCTCCTGGGTCGAATTCACCCTGCATCCGGAAGCGGCTTTTTCCGACGGGTCGCCGGTAACGGTGGCGGATGTGATCTTTTCCTATGAGCTGCTCGGAGAAGAAGGACACCCCCGGTATCTGGGGCTGGCCGGTCAGATTGCCTCGATCGAGCAGACCGGCCCGCGAGGCGTAAAGATCTCCTTTAACACCGACAACCGCGAACTGGCGCTTCTTGCCGGTATGCGGCCCATCCTCAGCAGGACGCAGTGGGAGGGCAAAGATTTCGCCAGTGCGCCGCTGGATGCCGTACCGCTGGGCTCCGGTCCTTATGTTGTCAGCAGTTATGAGGCCGGGCGTCAGGTGGTTCTGAGCCGCAACCCCGAATACTGGGGCGCGGATATCCCCTTCCGGCGGGGCACGCATAACTTCGATGAGATCAGCATTGATTTTTACGGCGATGCCTCGGTGCTTTTTGAGGCGTTCAAGGCGGGTGAAATATCCGCCGTGCGCGAGTTCAACGCAGAGAAATGGGCGCGACAGTACAATTTCCCGGCTGTCGAACGCGGTGATGTCATCAAATCGGAAATCCCGCACAAGAAACCCTCCGGAATGACCGGCTTTGTGATGAACACCCGGCGCGCGCCCTTTGACGACTGGCGGGTGCGTGAAGCGATGATCCAGGCGTTTAATTTCGAGTTCATCAACGACACACTCACCGGCGGCGCGCAGCCGCGCATCACCTCTTATTTCTCAAACTCCATACTGGCGATGGAGCCCGGGCCGGCCACCGGGCGGGTCGCGGAAATGCTGACCCCGTTTCGCGCAGATCTGCCGCCCGACACGCTCGAAGGCTACGCCCTGCCCGTCAGCGACGGCAGCGCGCGCAACCGGCGCGGCATCCGGCGGGCCATGGCGTTGCTGGAAGAGGCAGGCTGGACCGCGCCGGACGGTGTCATGCAGAACACTGACGGCACGCCGCTCGCTTTTACCCTGCTGATTGCGCAGAACAGCAGCGAGGACCGTGCGGTGGCTGATCTGTACAAATCCGCGCTGGAGAGGCTCGGCATTGAGATGACGATCGAAAGCACCGACAGCGCCCAGTTTGTCGCCCGTGCCAATGCCTTTGATTTTGAGATGACCACATTCCGCCGGGCGCTGTCGCTCTCACCGGGCAATGAGCAGCGGTTTTACTGGGGCTCGGAAGCCGCCGGGCAGCAGGGATCACGCAATCTGATGGGGGTGGCGTCTCCGGTGGTGGATACGCTGATTGGTACGATGCTGTCTGCGCGGGGCGAGGATGAATTTCGCTCTGCCGTGCGCGCGCTCGACCGGGTGCTGACAGCGGGTCGCTATGTCATCCCGTTCTGGCAGTACACCAACGGGCAGATCGCGCATATCAGCGAAATGAAATATCCTGACCGGCTGCCCCTTTATGGCGACGGGCCGAATTTCATGCCGGAAGTCTGGTGGTATGCGGAAGACTGAACAGACCGGTCAGATGATGTTGAACGCTTCGGCATCGTCCGCGCCGCCGTCCCTGAAGCTCACGCCCGCTCCGCAGGTTGCTTTGTGCGCGCTTGCAACGATGCCCCCGCGCCGCTAGCACGTGGGCCATGTTGTCAGTCTTCAATGAGGGCACGCCGCCGCCCGTTCCCGCATCTTTTAATATGGCGGCATACGTTCTGTCCGCCGGAGCCCGCACACCCGGAAAGCCGGCGCTTGAGGTTCTGGGCGATGCCGGTACGGATCAGTGGACATACAGGCGGCTGATCGCTGCCGTGCGGGGCACGGGCACGGGATTGCTGCGTCTCGGGCTGGTACCCGGCGACCGGGTGCTGTTGCGGCTTGGCAATACGGTGGATTTTCCGGTGGCCTGCCTCGGGGCGCTGGCGGCGGGACTGGTGCCGGTCCCGACATCTGCCGCCCTCACAGAACCTGAGGTCGCGCATTGCATCGCCGTTACGACACCGCGGGCGATCCTCTGTGCGCCCGATGTGGCCTGCCCGCCCTTGGCAGAACGCACTGACCTTGCCACCCTGCGGTCTTTCCGCGATCTGCCGCCTGTTGCCTGGCACAGGGGCGATCCGCATCGTCCGGGTTATATCGTCTTCACGTCCGGGACGTCGGGCGTGCCGCGCGCCGTCGGGCACGCGCATCGTGCCATTCTCGGCCGGCGCATGATGTTTGACGGGTGGTACGGTCTGACCCCGCAGGACCGGATGCTGCATGCGGGCGCCTTCAACTGGACCTATACGCTCGGCACCGGGCTGATGGATCCCTGGACGCTCGGGGCGACGGCTTTGATTGCAGCGCCCGGAACAGCGGCGCGCGCCCTGCCCGGTCTGATTGCGCAGCACAAAGCCAGTCTTTTCGCCGCCGCGCCGGGGGTCTTTCGGCAGATGCTGCAGGACGGGCCGGCCATCGCCGCGCCGGCCCTGCGACACGGTCTGAGCGCGGGCGAAAAGCTGCCCGCCCGCACGGCGCGCGCATGGGCTGATGCCACCGGTACGCCGCTGCTTGAAGCCTATGGCATGTCGGAATGCTCGACCTTTATTTCGGCGTCCCCCGCGCGGCATGTGTGCGACGGGGCGCTGGGAATTCCGCAGCCGGGCCGACGTGTCGCTGTTCTCGGACCGGAGGGACCCGTCCCACGGGGTACCGAAGGCACCATCGCCGTGCACCAGAGCGACCCAGGCCTGATGCTGGGCTATTACGGGGCGCCGGAGGCGACGGCGGCACGCATGCAGGGTGACTGGTTTCTGACCGGAGATCAGGGGATCATGCAGGACGACGGGCAGTTTTTTTATCTTGGCCGGAATGACGATATGATGAACGCCGGCGGCTACCGCGTGTCACCGGTTGAGGTCGAGGATGTGCTCTCGGGCTGTCCCGGGGTGCGCAGCGTCGCGGTGACGGATGTTGAGATCAAGGACGACACGCGGGTCATTGCCGCCTTTTACACCGCAGACGCACCACTGGACGAAAAGGGCCTCGCGGCCTATGTCAGCGACAGACTGGCGCGATATAAACAACCGCGGCTCTATATCCATTTGCCGGAACTGCCCCTGGGCGCGAACGGCAAGATACTGCGTCGCGCCCTGCGTGACCGAATGAAGGCCCCGCAATGACCGATACGATTAAGCTCGACATTATCTCTGATCCGATCTGCCCCTGGTGCTACATCGGCAAGGCTCATCTCGACAAGGCGCTGGGTGAGCATCCCGGGCATCCTTTTGCCATAGAATGGCATCCGTTTCAGCTTAATCCCGAGATGCCCGCAGGCGGTATGGGCCGGCGCGAATATCTTGAAGGCAAATTCGGCGGCAAAGAAGGTGCGGTGCGCGCCTATGCGCCGGTGGTCGAGCATGCGCAGGCCGCCGGGCTGAACATCGATTTCGAGGCGATGCAGCGCACCCCCAACACCATTGATGCGCACCGCCTTATCCACTGGGCCGGGATCGAAGGCCGGCAGACGGCGGCGGTGGCCGCACTTTTCAAAGCTTACTTCAACGAAGGCCGTGATATCGGTGCCCATGACGTGCTTGCCGACATCGCCGACAGCATCGAAATGGATGCAGCCGTTGTCCTGAAACTGCTTCAGTCGGATGCCGATATCGATGATATCCGCAAGCGGGACGCGCACAGCCGGGAGATGGGCGTGAATTCCGTGCCGACCTTTATTGTTGGTGGCAAGCATGCCGTCCCCGGGGCACAGCCGCCGGAACTCTGGCACAAGGTCATCACCGAGCTTACGAATGCCGCCTGATTTCTGATCATGTGCATTGATGCAGAACATTATTGTGCATATGAGTAATTGAACGCTCTTCAACTCTCGGTTATGTCTGACGCTGAAGCGCGCCAGTGGGAAGGGCGCTCTGGTTTTCAGTGGGGTTGAGTGACAGATCCAGAACAACGGATCCCGATGGGGCGTGCCGAATTCATTGCCCTGATGGCAATGTTATTCGCGACGATTGCCTTTTCGATCGATGCGATGCTGCCTGCACTGCCGGATATTGCGCGCGAGCTGACGCCTGATGATCCGACCCGCGCGCCTCTGATCCTGACGTCATTTGTGCTCGGCATGGGCCTGGGCACATTTTTTGCGGGGCCCCTGTCGGATGCTTTCGGGCGACGACGGATCATGTTCTGCGGTGCAGGGCTTTACATCGCCTCTGCGCTCGTCGCCTGGGCCAGCAAATCGCTGGAACTGATGCTTGTGGCGCGGATATTGCAGGGCATCGGCGCGGCCGGCCCGCGCGTTGTCTCGATTGCAATCATCCGCGATCTTTATTCCGGTCGCGAGATGGCCCGGATCCTGTCCATTGCCATGATGATTTTCACCGTCGTGCCTGCCTTTGCACCCGCCATGGGCGTGGTGATCATCGCAGGCTTTGGCTGGCGCAGTATCTTTATGGCCTTTGTCGCTTTTTCGCTGATATCAGCCCTCTGGCTGAAGATCCGTCTGCCGGAAACCCTGCCTGAAGCGAAACGACGCCCTGTACGCTTCAGTCTCATGGTGGCGGCGGTACGTGAGATGTTCGCCCATCCTGTCGTGCGTCTGTCGATCATGGTGCAGACGCTTGCCATGGCAATGCTCTTTACGCTGCTGATGCTGATCCAGCCGGTCTATGAGTTCGTCTTTGACCGCCTTGAGACCTTTCCGTTCTGGTTCGGAGGGATTGCGCTTTCTTCGGCTTTTGCGAGCCTGCTGAACGCGGTGCTGGTTGTCCGCTTCGGCATGCGCCGGCTGGTGACGATTGCGCTTGCAGCGCAGATCTTTCTGTCGGGGGTAATGGTCCTGCTCAGTGGACAGATCGGACCGGAGGGTTTTGCCATCTTTGCCGTGTGGCAGGCATTCGTCTTCTTTCAGGCGGGCCTGACCATCGGCAATCTGAACGCCATCGCGATGGAGCCGATGGGGCATGTGGCCGGCATGGCCGCGAGTGTGATCGGGGCTGTCTCGACCGTGCTGGCGGCTGCAATCGCTTCGCCCATCGGGCTGCTTTTTGACGGATCGATCCGACCGCTGGTTCTGGCGGTTCTGATTATGGCGACGCTCGCTTTTTCCCTGATGGTCTATATGGGACGGGTGGAAAACCGGCTGCCGGCGGAATAACTGCTCAGCCGGCTTTGCTTTTCTCGCGCTTTTTGCGGGCGACGACTTTTTCCGCCAGATCCCGCGCAATCGCAAAAGCGCCTTTGATCTTGTCGGCATCGGCCTTCCAGTCGCGGCGGACGACGATCCTGTTGTCTTTGACCTTCGCCAGCCCGCGCTGATCCTGAATGAATTCCACCAACCCCTCGGGTGAGGCAAATTTGTCGTTGTGAAACTGGATCGTCGCCCCGCGCGGACCACCGTCGAGCCGCGCGATGCCGGCCTTTTTGCACATGGCTTTGATCCGCACGACAAGCATCAGGGTCGAGACCTCGCGCGGCAGCTTGCCGAACCGGTCGATGAGCTCGGCGGCAAAGCCCTCAAGCTCCACCTTTGTCGTCAGGCTGCTGAGGCGGCGATAGAGGCCGAGACGCACGTCGAGATCAGGCACATACTCCTCGGGAATGAGCACCGGTACCCCGAGATTGATCTGCGGCGCCCACTGGTCATCGGCCTCGCTCAGCCCTTCCATCTCGCCCGCGCGGATCTTGGCAATCGCCTCTTCCAGCATCGACTGGTAAAGCTCAAAGCCCACATCGCGCATCTGTCCGGACTGTTCTTCCCCCAGCAGGTTGCCGGCACCACGGATGTCGAGATCCTGGCTGGCCAGCGTAAACCCGGCGCCCAGCGTATCGAGGCTGGACAGCACCCGCAGCCGCTTTTCCGCGGTCGGCGTCAGTCGCGCACGGGGTTTTGTCGTCAGATAGGCATAGGCGCGGGTTTTGGAGCGTCCGACCCGACCTCTGATCTGATAAAGCTGTGCGAGACCAAACATGTCCGCCCGGTGCACAACCATCGTATTGGCAGTGGGGATATCGAGGCCGGATTCCACAATCGTCGTGGCCAGCAGGACGTCAAATTTGCCGTCGTAAAACGCATTCATCCGGTCGTCGAGCTCGCCCGCCGGCATCTGGCCGTGCGCCACGACATACGTGAGTTCCGGCAGCTGTTCTTTCAGGAACTCCTCGATCCCGGGCAGATCGGAGATTCGCGGAACAACAAAAAATGACTGCCCGCCCCGGTAGTGCTCGCGCAGCAGGGCTTCGCGAATGGTCACGCTGTCAAACTCGCTGACATAGGTGCGGATGGCGAGGCGATCGACCGGGGGCGTGCCGATGATGCTCAGATCGCGCACGCCCGTCAGGCTGAGCTGCAGGGTGCGCGGAATAGGTGTGGCAGTAAGTGTCAGCACGTGGATATCCGTGCGCAGCTGTTTCAGTCGCTCTTTGTGCGTGACACCGAAATGCTGTTCCTCGTCGATGACCAGCAGGCCGAGGTTTTTGAACCGGATGCCTTTGGCGAGCAGCGCATGGGTGCCGATCACAATATCAACGGTGCCGCGCGACATTGCCTCGCGGGTGGCTTGCGCGTCCTTTGCGGAGACGAACCGGCTGAGCTGGCGGACCTCGATAGGAAAGCCCCGGAAGCGCTCGGCAAAGCTCTTGTAATGCTGTCGCGCCAGCAGCGTCGTGGGCGCAATAACCGCCACCTGCACACCGGACATGGCCGCCACGAAGGCTGCGCGCATGGCCACTTCGGTCTTACCGAACCCCACATCCCCGCAGACCAGCCGGTCCATCGGGTTGCCGGAGGTCATATCGTCAATGACCTCACCGATGGCGCGCAGCTGGTCGTCGGTTTCGGTATAAGGGAAGCGCGCTGAGAATGCGTCCCACATGCCGGGGGGTGGCTCGAGCACCGGCGCCTTGCGCAGCGCACGTTCAGCGGCCACACGGATAAGCTTGTCGGCAATCTCGCGGATACGCTCTTTAAGGCGGGCTTTCTTGGCCTGCCATGCCCCGCCGCCCAGCCGGTCGAGCAGCCCCTCTTCATGTCCGTACCGGGAGAGCAGTTCGATGTTCTCGACCGGCAGATAAAGCTTGGCATCTTCTGCATATTCCAGCAGCAGACATTCGTGCGCTGCCCCTGCCGCCGTCACGACCTCCAGCCCCATATAACGACCAATGCCATGGTCCACATGCACAATAAGATCGCCGGGGCTGAGCGATTGCGTTTCTGTCAGGAAGTTCTCGGCGCGGCGTTTTTTACGCGTGGTGCGAATGAGCCGGTCGCCCAGCACGTCCTGCTCGGAAATCACGGTGAGCCCGTCGGGCGCTTCAAAACCGCTTTCGAGCGACCAGACGGCCAGATGCAGCCCGCGCCTGCCGATGCGTGTGCCATCGCGGATCAGGATGGCTTCGGCCAGACCCTCGTCCTCGATAAGCCCGGCCAGGCGTTCGCGCGCGCCTTCGGAATAGCTGGCAACAAGAACGGGGCCGTTTTTCATCTTTGCATTAATATGATCGGCCAGAGCCCCGAAAAGGCTCAGAGATTCCTGCTGACGTTCAGGCGCGAAGTTGCGCCCCATGCGACCGCCCGCATCGGTAACACCGGGCCCTGTCGCCTGCGGCAGCGCACTCAGATGCAGCACGCGGCGGTCTGTCATCCGCGTCTCCCAGGCGGCGTCATCAAGATAGAGCCCTTCGGGCGGTGCAGGTTTGTAAACGGTGTCCATGCCGGAGCGATGGGCCATCGCGAGGCGGCGTGTTTCGTACTGATCGGCAATGCTTTCCCAGCGGGCAAGCCGCGTGGCGGTGGTCTGATCATCCAGCGTTACAGTGGCTTCAGGCAGATAGTCGAAAAGCGTTTCCAGTTCCTCGTGGAAAAACGCGAGCCAGTGCTCGGCACCCTGATGTTTGCGACCGGCACTTACTGCTTCATACAGCGGATCATCGGTGCCGGCGGCGCCGAATTCGATGCGGTAATTCTGGCGGAACCGGGTGATGCCGGCCTCATCAAGGATCACCTCGGAAACCGGGGCAAGCTCGACAACATCCAGCTTTTCCGTCGTGCGCTGGGTGGCAGCATCGAAACGGCGGACACCGTCGAGCGTGTCGCCGAAAAGATCGAGCCGCACCGGCCCCAGATCCCCCGGAGGATAGATGTCGATGATGCCGCCGCGGATCGCGTAGTCACCAGGCTCAGTGACTGTGGGGCTTTGCACAAAACCCATGCGCACCAGAAAATCGCGCAGGGCCTTTTCGTCGATGCGGCTGCCGACCCGGGCGGTGAAGGCGGCGTCTTTCAGGACGGCGCGCGCGGGCACCCGCTGGGTTGCGGCATTCAGGGTGGTCAGCAGGATAAACCGGTCCGGCATGCCATGGGCGAGTGCTGCGAGCGTGGCCATGCGCTGTGCGGAGATATCGGCATTGGGCGAGACCCGGTCATAGGGCAGACAGTCCCACCCGGGAAACACCACAACCGGCAGATCGGGGGCGAAAAACCGCAGGGCGGCCTGCATCGCGGCCAGCCGTTTGTCATCGCGCGCGACATGCACCAGCGGGCCGTCGCCGCGCGCAAGTTCCGTCAGCAGGAAGCGCGCGTCAAACCCCTCGGGGACGCCGGAGACGGTAATATGGGAATGCTCAGCCATGGGCTGCTTCAATTGGGCTTCAAAGCCCGCGTGTCAACCGCCCAAAGCGCCATGATTGAGGTTTTGATACATGCCCCAGAGTGCGGTGACGAATATCGAGGCCACACCGATCATCTGAACATAGAGACGGTGGCGGCTCAGACGTTTGCGCAGGTGCTCACCGCTGGCGTCTTCCTGCTGAATGAGCCGCGCGGTCGACAGCGACAAGAGCCCGACCAGTGACATTGGCAAGCCGAGCAGGAACAGCGCCTGAGCGATTTCGAGACCATAAAGAAAACCGGTCAGCCCCAGAAGGGTCAGCACGAAACATCCCAGCATCAGCAGCCAGAGCCCCGAGACCCGGGCAATCATCAGCATCCGGTTGGTGTTGATGCGCACCAGATCCTCAAGATCCTGCTCTGTCTGCCCGCCGTGACGCCGGGCCCGAAGGACCATATCAAAAGGCACGCCAAGCACCCAGTGCGAGGCGGTCGACCACATGATTGCGAGCGCGATCCAGAACCAGAGGTTCGAAAAGGACCGCATGTCGATGAGTTCAAAAACGCTGGTGTAAAAGTCCAAGGGTACGTGCTTTGGTTTTCCGGTTCGGCCTCTCTTAGCCGTGCTTTGTGGCAATTCCTAGCCTTGGCTTGGGTAAAAATACATGCGAGGGAAGCTGAGTGTAACGTAAAACGGACAGATCCCATGCGCCCGACCATCGCCCCCTTCCCCGCGACCCGTCTGCGGCGCACCCGTCAGAGCCCGGCGCTGCGTGCGCTGACCCGGGAAAACACCCTGAGCGTCGATAATTTCATCTGGCCGGTGTTTGTGCGGTCAGGCGAAGGTATCGAAGAACCCGTTCCCTCCATGCCCGGTGTTGTCCGCCGGTCGGTTGATAAAATCGTGGAGGCGGCGCGCGAGGCGGCGGATCTCGGTATCCCGGCGATCTGCATCTTTCCCTATACCGGCATCGAAGAGCGTACCGAAGACTGTGCCGGCGCCTGGGACCCGGACAATCACGCCAACCGGGCGATCCGGGCGATCAAAAAGGCCGTGCCTGAGATTGCCGTGATGACGGATGTGGCGCTGGACACCTATAACATCAACGGACACGACGGATTTGTGGACAACGGCGAAATCGTCAACGATCGCACCGTCGAGGCGCTGGTAAAGATGACGCTGGCCCAGGCAGAGGCCGGTGCGGATATCATCGGGCCCTCAGATATGATGGACGGGCGGATCGGTGCAATGCGCAGCGCACTGGAAGAGGCGGGCCATCAGAATGTGATGATCCTCAGCTATTCCGCGAAATACGCCTCGGCGTTCTACGGACCCTTCCGGGATGCGGTGGGGGCGTCCGGTGCTCTGACCGGGGACAAGAAAACCTATCAGATGGATCCTGGCAATTCCGATGAGGCGCTGCGTCTGATTGAACGCGATCTGAGCGAAGGCGCGGATATGGTAATGGTGAAACCGGGCATGCCCTATCTCGACATCTGCCGGCGTGTGAAAGACACGTTCGGCGCGCCAACCTATGCCTATCAGGTGTCTGGTGAATACGCGATGATCAAAGCCGCCGCCGCGCAGGGCTGGATTGATGGCGATCGGGTGATGATGGAAAGTCTGATGGCTTTCAGGCGCGCCGGCTGTGACGGGATCCTGACATACTTTGCCCCGGCGGCCGCGCGTTTGCTGAAAGCACAGCAATAAGCCGCGCAGATCGTCCTTTTGGGTGACATTGCGGCCCAACCCGCGTATGATTGCACACAAGCCGGGGTAGCCGGCGCTGAAACAACAACCATATACAGGCACATGAGATGAATCGTTCAGGCTTATCGCGGCGGGGTTTCACCCTCGGCGCACTCGCAGGCACCGCCGTCACGGCGGCCTGCAGCAACGGCGTCGGGTCCGGCGGAGGCAGTGTCATTGACGCCCGCGTTGATACCACGCTGGGCAGTATGTACCGGACCTATCCCAAAACCCGAAATCTCGCCGACAAGGCCAACGGCATGCTCATCATGCCCGCCGTGACCGAGGCCGGTCTTGGCATCGGTGGCGGATACGGCCAGGGGGCGCTGCGGATCAATGAAACAACGGTCGATTACTATTCGGTCACGCAGATTTCATGGGGTTTGCAGGCCGGAGCTCAGCAGTATTCGCATGTGTTGTTCTTTATGACCGAAGCCGCACTTGCAAATTTCCGCAGCGCATCCGGCTGGGAAGCCAGCGGTCAGGTCGAATACGTCTTTGCAGATCGCGGCGACGGTGCAGCAGCGGATACGACCACAGCTCTGGCACCGGTTCAGGCCGTGGTGTTCGGCCGCGCGGGTCTTTTGCTCGGCGCGACCCTCAACGGTGCAAAATACAACCGCATCATCGCCTGACCCAGGGGCTAGGACATCAAAAAAAGGGGCGCGGATAATATCCTGCGCCCCTTTTTGTTTCCGTGGTCTGAGCAGGCGATCAGCCGCTTTCTTTGAGCCGCTTAAAAAGGCTCGATGTATCCCACCGGCCGCCACCCATTTTCTGCACATCCTTATAGAACTGATCGACCAGCGCCGTGACCGGCAGGCTGGCACCTGTTTCATCAGCAGTTTTCAGGCAGATCCCCAGATCCTTGCGCATCCAGTCGGTGGCAAAACCGTGATCGAAATGATCGTCCAGCATGGTCTCATAGCGATTCGACATCTGCCAGCTGCCGGCGGCGCCCTGGCTGATCACTTCGACAACCGCGCGACCGTCAAGACCCGCTTTGTCAGCAAAATGCAGCGCCTCGCTCAGACCCTGCACCAGGCCCGCGATGGCGATCTGATTGCACATCTTGGTCATCTGACCGGCACCACTCTCGCCGATGCGGCGGCAGATTTTGGAATAGATCTCCATCACCGGCAGTGCGCGGTCATAAGCGCCTTCGTCGCCGCCGCACATGATCGACAGCGCTGCGTTTTCGGCACCGGCCTGACCACCTGAGATCGGCGCGTCGATAAAGCTGATCTGGTGGTCATTGGCCAGCGCATAAAGCTCGCGCGTCACAGCCGCCGAAACGGTTGTGTGATCGACGAATACCGCACCGCTCTGCATGCCTTTGAACGCGCCGTCATCGCCCGCGCAGACCGAACGCAGGTCATCATCATTGCCGACACAGGCCATGACATATTCGGCCCCTTTTGCAGCCTCGCGCGGTGTTTTTGCGAATGATCCGCCGTAGCTGCCGGCCCAGTCTTCGGCTTTTGAAGTGGTGCGGTTGTAGACCGTAACGTCATGCCCCGCTTTCTGCAGATGCCCCGCCATGGGTGCGCCCATGACCCCCAGTCCCAGAAATGCCAGCTTGGCCATGATGTTGTCCTTCTCTTTGGGTGTTGCGTTACGCTATTCTCCTACCTAACAGTCAAGACCTCAGGGTCAACAAGAGCGCGGATATTAACAGGCACCTCATGGCACTGCTCTTCAGATGGCTTTTCCGGATCGCTGGCGGGATGATCTTTCTGATTGTCCTCGGGGTCACGCTTGTGTGGTACCTCGCCTCGCGCTCGCTGCCTGACTATGATGCCACTATCATCGCGCCCTATCTGAACGCGCCGGTTGAGATCGTGCGCGACAATGCCAATGTGCCGCATATTTTTGGTGAGACCGATGAAGATGTCTTTTACGCGCTGGGGTTCGCCCATGCCCAGGACCGTCTGTGGCAGATGACAATGCTGCGCCGGACCGCTCAGGGACGGCTCTCCGAGGTCTTTGGCACGCCGACAGTCAGCATTGATAAGCTGATGCGCCGGCTCGATCTTTACAGCCGTGCGACGGCATCGGTGGAGGTTCAGGACGAGCGCACACGGCGGCTGCTGAGTGCCTATGCGACCGGGGTCAATGTGCGGCTTGATCAGGTCAATGCCAGCGCTCTGGGGCGTGGTGCGCCTGAGATGTTCGTCTTTAACGCGCCGGTTGCCCCCTGGCGTCCGGCGGATTCGCTGGCGATCATCAAGCTGATGGCGCTGCAGCTTTCCGGGCATCTGGATGCGGAGGTGCAGCGCGCGCGGATGTCGCTGGTGGTGCCGGATGCGGACCGGCTGAGCGATATCCTGCCCGAGGTGCCGGGAAGCGGTGTTGTCGCCCTGCCCGAATACGCCGGCATCGTGCCCGGGGTGCTGCCGTTTGCCGAAGCGGCGCCCGCGAACCGGCACCCGCTCTCGCCCTTCCGACCCGGGGTGATGGCCGGCGCTTCGAATGTCTGGGCCGCGGCACCTTCCCGCTCGGCCTCCGGTGGGACGCTGCTGGCCAATGACCCGCACCTTGGCTTTACCGCCCCCGCGATCTGGTATCTGGCGCGCATGGAGCTGCAGTCGGGCGGCGTGATCGGCGGCACCATCCCCGGCCTGCCCCTCGTACTCACCGGGCGCAGCGCATCGCTGGGCTGGGGGCTTGCTTCGGCGGGCATGGACGATCAGGACGTTTTTATTGAGAAGGTCAATCCGGACAACCCCGAGGAATACCGGACACCTGACGGATTCAAAGCCTTTCAGACCCGTGGCTCGATCATCAACATCAAAGACGAAACACCTATCACCATCACGCTGCGCTGGACGGACAACGGCCCGGTGCTGCCCGGCACGCATTACAACCTCGCCGCGGTGACACCGCCGGGTCATGTGGCGTCGCTGGCCTGGACGGCGCTCAGCCCGCGCGACACATCTATGACCGCGGCGCTGAAGCTGATGGAAGCGAAATCGGTGCGCGACGGCATCGCCGCGATTGAGGGCTTTGTCGCTCCGGCGCAGAATATGGTGCTGGTCGACCGCGAAGAGATCGCGATGAAGATGATCGGTGTGATGCCCCGCCGTGATGCGCGGCATCAGAGCCAGGGGCGTATGCCCAGCCCCGGATGGATCGCCGCCAACCGCTGGCAGGGGCGCCTGCCCTATGCGTCCAACCCTGAGTTTATCGCACCCAATGGCGGCATTCTGGGCAATACCAATAACAAGACTGTCGACCGGCCCTTTCCCAATCATGTGTCCTTTACCTGGGGCGACACGCAGCGGGTACAGCGCTGGCGGCGTCTGATGCAGTCGCGTCAGGTACACACCCGCGACAGCTTTATCGAGGCGCAGCTTGATACCGTGAGTTTCACGGCACGGTCTCTGCTGCCGCTGATCGGTGCCGAACTTTGGTTTACCGGTGAGGCAGCCCCTGACGGTACGCCGCTGCGCCAGCGGCAGCGCGCGCTCACGTTACTCGCGGGCTGGTCGGGCGAGATGAACGAACACCTGCCTGAGCCGCTGATCTACGCTGCCTGGCTGCGCAGCCTGCAGGCGCGGATCGTACAGGACGAACTCGGGCCACTGGCGGCGACCCTGACCCATGTGGAGCCGCTTTTCATCGAGAGGGTGTTCCGCGATGTGGACGGAGCGGGCGTCTGGTGTGATGTGATCCAGTCCGCCGCCACCGAGACCTGCGCAGATATGGCGCGGCTGGCGCTGGATGACGCGCTGATTTCGATCAGCGAGACCTGGGGGCCGGCACTGGAATCGCTGCGCTGGGGTGATGCGCATCAGGCGACGCATGATCATCCGGTACTGGGAGAGGTGCCGCTCCTGCGGTTTTTCGTGAATATCCGCCAGTCCACCAACGGCGG
The DNA here is from genome assembly GCF_012932215.1 of Roseobacter ponti. GTDB lineage: Bacteria > Pseudomonadota > Alphaproteobacteria > Rhodobacterales > Rhodobacteraceae > Roseobacter > Roseobacter ponti. The sequence continues at coordinate 1,911,100 of NZ_CP048788.1, forward strand.
GGACAACACGCTGCAGCGCGGTCTCACCCGTGGCACCGGGCCTGAGCCCTTTCAGAACGTGCACGGGGCGGCTTACCGCGGGGTATATGATTTCGCCGATCCTGACAGTTCGGTTTTTGTGACATCCACCGGCCAGTCGGGGCATTTCCTGTCGCGCCATTATGACGATCTGGCACAGCTATGGCGGCGCGGGGAATACATCCCGATGTCGCTCGATCAGGATCTGGCGCGCGCGGCTTCGGTCGGTGTGACCGTGCTGCGTCCGCGGTAACCTCGTGTCGCGGATCATTCTCTTTAACAAACCCTTCGGTGTGCTCTCGCAGTTCACAGACAAGGGCACCGAAGGCTCGCCCCGCCCGACCCTCTCTGGCTTTATCGATGCGCCGGGATTTTATCCCGCAGGCAGGCTGGACCGTGACAGCGAGGGGCTGATGGTGCTGACCGACGATGGCCGGTTGCAGGCACGTATCGCGAACCCGCGGCACAAAATGGCGAAAACCTATCTGGTGCAGGTCGAAGGCGCACCGGATGAGGCAGCATATGCCGCGCTGCGCGCCGGCGTGGTCCTTAAAGACGGGCTGGCGCGGCCTGCCGAAATATCCCTGACCATCCCGCCGGACACCCTCTGGCCGCGCGACCCACCGGTCCGGTTTCGCAAATCCGTGCCCGATCACTGGCTTGAAATTACGATCACCGAGGGCCGCAACCGCCAGGTGCGGCGCATGACGGCGGCTGTCGGGCTGCCCTGCCTGCGGCTTATCAGGATGCAGGTCGGACACTGGAAACTGAACGACCTGGTCCCGGGTGCATGGCGCTGTGCCAGCGCTGACGGCCCCTGATCAGAGGCGCCTGTACTGATCCATCTGATCGGCGGTCCAGCGCACGGTAATTTCAAACCCGGTATCGGTCTGGTCTTCATGCGCGACCAGATCCTGCTGAAACAACCAGGCGCGCCTGCGTCCCTCGGCAAATCCCAGACGCAGGGTTTCTTCATGTTTGACACCCTGCAACCGGGTGGTGATCGCCGCCAGCAAAGCGTCGAGCCCTTCGCCGGTCAGCGCGGAAATGGCAAAGACATCCTCGTCACGCTCAGCCCGCGCGCGCACCGCATCAGCGGCATCGGCAGGCATGGTATCGACCTTGTTCCAGACCTCCAGCGTCGTGCGGTCGTCGGGCACACCAAGGGACGCCATGATCGTGGTGACGTCCTGCGCCTGTTCTTCGGTCTCCGAATGCGCAATGTCGCGCACGTGGCAGATGATATCGGCGGCCAGCACCTCTTCGAGCGTTGCACGGAACGCCGCGACAAGTTCGGTCGGCAGATCAGAGATAAACCCGACCGTATCTGACAGGATCACTTCGGGGCCGTCGGGGAGCTCAAGCCGTCGCATGGTGGGATCAAGCGTGGCAAAAAGCATGTCTCTGGCCATCACCCCCGCCCCCGTCAGTCGGTTAAAGAGTGTTGATTTGCCGGCGTTGGTGTACCCGACAAGGGCCACGATCGGATAGGGAACCTTGGCACGTGCAGCGCGGTGCAGTGCGCGGGTTTTGACCACCTTGTCGAGTTGCCGGCGCAGCCGTACGAGCTGTTCATCAATCGCGCGGCGGTCCGCCTCGATCTGTGTCTCGCCGGGGCCGCCGACAAACCCCAGACCACCCCTCTGACGCTCAAGGTGTGTCCAGGCCCTGACCAGCCTTGTCCGCTGATAACTCAGCGCGGCCATCTCGACCTGCAGAACCCCTTCGCGGGTTGCGGCACGGTCGCTGAAAATCTCGAGGATCAGACCCGTGCGGTCGAGCAGCTTCACGCCCCAGGCTTTTTCCAGGTTGCGCTGCTGCACAGGGCTCACCGGCCCGTCCACGAGGACCAGTTCAACTTCTTCATCTACAAAGCGCTGCTTCAGCTCGGCTATTTTGCCGGTGCCAAAGAGCATACCGGCGCGCACGTTTTTGAGCGGCACCACATCTGCGCCCGCGACCTGCAGCTCCGGCAGCGCATGGGCGAGCGACACAGCCTCTGCAAGCGCGTGACCCGCGTCACGACGGTCAGGGTCTGTCTTTATATCCGGATGCAGCACCCAGGCCCGGGTCGTTTTCGGGCCGTCTGTATTATCAATCTGAAACGGCGGACGGCTCAAGAAGCGTCTTCGCCCTCATAAAGGCTGATCGGCTGGCTGGGCATAATTGTCGAAATGGCATGTTTATACACCAGTTGCGACTGTCCATCCCTGCGCAAAAGCACACAGAAATTATCAAACCAGGTAATTACACCCTGCAGTTTCACCCCGTTGATCAGGAAGATCGTCACCGGGACTTTAGTTTTGCGCACGTGGTTCAGGAACGCATCCTGAAGGTTCTGTCTGTCCGACGCCATTCTGGTACCAGCCTTTTTTCTTGCCGAGACCCGCGGACCGGGTCTTTTCCCTCGGATGTGAGTATGAATGGGACGAAGGGGAGATTCCAGCCCAAAAATCAGTCCGTTACGGACCTAAAAAAATGCTGTATCAGCCGCGCCACAGATCCGGCGTCAAAAGCGCAATAATGGCAAGCGTTTCGAGCCGCCCGAGCACCATCGCGGCACAGAATACGGATTTCGCAGAAGCACTCAATTCTGCCAGTCTGATAGGGTCTTCGGCGGCAAACTGGGTCAGCGGGCCCGTCGTCGAAAGACCGGCAACCGCAAGCACCAGCGCATCCTCAAATGCCACACCGAGAAAGGCCAGCAGCATGGTCACAACCGCAAGGGTCAGCGCAAAGAGCATAAAGAAGATCCATGCGATGAAAGCGCCGTTGCGCTGAATGCGGCGGCCCTCGCTGCCGGCGCGGCTGACCGATGAGGGGTGTACAAGGCGTTCGAGTTCGCGCCGTCCGTTGAGATAGAGCGCAAAGACCCGCAACAGTTTGACGCCGCCTGCGGTGGTCGCAACGCCGCCGCCGATCAGGGCCAGCCCCATCAGAATCAGCCCCGGTGTGTTGAGACCGGACCATGACTGCGCTTCGTTCCAGCCGGCACTGGTAAATCCGGTTGTGGTCAGAAATGACAGCACCGTGAACATGGAGCCCCAGAAGGCGCGCACTGCCTCTCCCGGATCGTCCCCCGCCGAGACATCAAGCGCACCCAGCCAGTGCCGCAGGAACAGAACAACCGGCACCCCCACCATAATCATAAGACCCACGCGGAATTCGGGATCGGTGCGCAGACCGCCCTGGGTGGCGGTGACCGTGTCAGAGGAGAACGTCAGTCGCGACAGCGCAAAAAGCATAAAGAGCAGCATCAGCACTTCGCCGGTAAATCCCGATCCGTTACTGGCAACGCCCCCGACGGGGGAAATACCCGACGTGGCCATGACCGACATCGCATGGGTCAGCGCCACAAGCGGCCGGTCGCCGCTGACATAAAGCAGGACCCACAACAGCACGGTCAGACCGACATAGATGGGCACCAGTGTTCCCACAACACGCAAAAGCCGGCTGCGCGGATCGGTGCGGCCCACAAGGCTGGAGAGGCTTTCGCGCTGTCCCGGTTCCGCCTGAGCCGTAACCTCAAAGCCACCGAGGTTCAGCGGTGCCAGAATAGCCGAGGCGGCGATCCACATCGTGATGCCGCCCATCCATCCGACCTGCGCGCGCCACAGGTGCAGCGTGTCATTCAGCCGCTCCGGTTCGTCAAAAAAGCTGGCTCCCGTGGTGGTGATCGCACTGATCATCTCGGCATAAGCGTTGAAAAACCGGGTGTTGCCGAGCCCTTCGTGAAAGGGGATGGCGAGAAACACCGGCAGAAAAACAAAGGTCGAGAAGAGCGACATCAGCGTGCCGAGCGCACCATGGCGCGGCAGCCGGCCGGCATGGGCGGTTGCGATAAGACCAAAGGTTACCAGACCCAGTAGTCCGCAGTAAAAAAAGGCGCGCGCGGTATCAAGCTCGCGGATCGCACCGCCCTGCAGAGCGGGTACGAACATCGACACAGAGGCAACGCCGAAGATCAGCAGAAACAGCGGCAGATCAATGAGATGCGCCAGAGCGGAACGCCGGGCTCTGTGGTGAGGGGCGCGTGCCATCGTTCAGAAGAAATCGATGGAGACCTGCATCAGCCGCTCCACCTCGGGCACGTCCCCGGTCAGTGCAAAGAGCGCGATAACGTCGCCTTCGTCAATCCGCGTGCTGCCCATGGGCCGGATAATCTCGTCTCCTTTGCGCAGCGCACCCACCAGCACGCCTTCGGGAAAATCAATCTCCGAAATGCGTCGCCCGGCCAGGGGTGAGGTTGAGAGCACTTCGGCCTCAATCACCTCGGCCTCGGCATCGCCGATGGAATAAACCGCGCGCACCCGTCCGTGCCGGATGTGGCGCAGGATTGAGCTGACCGTGGTGGCGCGCGGGTTGATATAGGCATCGATCCCCAACGGCCCCATCAACGGCACCAGGGTCGGATCGTTGATCAGTGCAATCACATAGCCGCAGCCTTCGGCTTTGGCGCGCACGCAGGCGAGCATATTCGTCTTGTCGTCATCGGTAATCGCAAGCATCGCGTCGGCCCGCGTGATGCCGGCCTCTGCCAGCAGGGCCGCATCCAGACCATCGCCATTGAGCACGATCGTGCGTTCCAGCGCTTCGGCGGCGCGTTCGGCACAGATCCGGTTTTTTTCGATCACTTTGGTGCGAACGCGTGCTGTGCGCGATTCAAGCGCCTGGGCCACGGCGAGACCGACATTGCCGCCGCCTACGAGGACCACGCGCTCCTGTTTTGACTGTTTTTTGCCAAAAATCTCCATGGTGCGCGGGATGTCATCCACATGCGCAAAGACATAGCAGTCGTCGCCGGCAAAAAGCTGATCTTTGGGCTCGGGCGCGAACAGCGTTCCCTCGCGCCGGACACCGACGACCACCGCGCGCAGTGTCGAGAAAAGATCGGTGAGCTGGCGCAGCGGTGTGTTGAGCACCGGGCAGCTTTCCTCAAGGCTGATGCCCAGCAGGTGCGCCTTGCCATCCATAAAGACTTCGGTGTCAAAAGCCGCCGGTGCCGACAGCCGCTGCAGGGCAGCTGCCGCCACTTCGCGCTCTGGGCTGATCACCACATCGATGGGCATGTGATCACGACGATAGAGGTCTGAATAGATCGCATCGAGATAGGACTGGCTGCGCAGACGCGCGATCTTGCGGTTGATGCCAAAAACCGAATGCGCCACCTGGCAGGTCACCATATTGACCTCGTCCGAATGCGTCGCGGCGATGATCATCTCCGCATCGCCGGCCCCTGCCCGGTCAAGCACGTCCGGGTAACTCGCGAAACCTGCAATACCCTGAACATCCAGCGAATCCGTGGCTCGGCGCACCAGATCGGGGTTGTTATCGACCACGGTCACGTCATTGCGCTCGCCCGACAGATGGCGCGCGATCTGCCAGCCCACCTGGCCTGCACCGCAGATAATAACCTTCATTCCGTGCGTCCTTCAGGGCCTCACCGGACCTTCTGAATGGCAGAAGGGTCAGATACGGTCAATTCAATTGTCCGGGCGGGTCGTTCGGTGCAGTATAGGGGCATGTATATGGTAAAACCACTGTTTGTCCTCACTGCGGCGCTCGTTCTGATCCAGGCCTGTACGCCGTTTTCGATCTATCACCAGCCGGGTGTCGAAGTGTCCCGCATGCAGTCGGATCTGCTGAACTGTCAGGTCGCCTCCTCGCAGTCGGTGCCTGTCTCTACGCAGATCCGCCGGGAGCCACCGCGCTATATTCCCGGGCGGCATTACTGCAGGCCCGACGGGCGCTGTTACCGTGACGCCGGGTATTATATCCCGGGCGAGGTTTATACCGTGGATGCCAACGCAGGGCTGCGGGGGCGTGTCACAACACAGTGCATGGCCGATCGCGGCTACCGCCCGGTAGAGCTGCCCGCCTGCAGCGGGGCGGTGAAAGCGCGGGCACCACAGGGCGTGACAACCGTGCTGCCGCCGCTTGATGAGAAAAGCTGTGTGATCCGTAACGATGACAGAACCTGGCAGATCGTGACAACCCGCTGATTTTGTCGCTTTTGTGCTGGAAGCTCAGCGCGCGGCTTCCTACTCATGGCGCATGGCTTCAGCGATTCCCGACATCTCCCCTGATTTTGAACCTGCCCGACGGCTCGTGCGGGCGCATTACGACGTACTCGACGGCGCCACAGCGCAGAACGTGCGTCAGATCCTGTCGGAGCGGCTGGCCCCTGACTGTCACTGGTACGGGATGCACCCCTTTCACGAACAGACCGGGCCGGACGCGATCGCGCAGACGTTCTGGGAACCTTTCCTTACCTCTTTCACCGGTGTGCAGCGGCGCGAGGATATCTTCTTTGCCGGTCTGAACGAGATCGACGGCTTTCAGGGGCGCTGGACCTGTTCGATGGGGCACCTGATGGGTCTTTTTGATGCGCCGTTTCTGGGAATCCCGCCGCATGGCAAAATCGCCATGCTGCGCTATGCGGAATTCAATCAGGTCGAGGACGGTAAAATAATACGGTCGGCGCTGTTTGTCGATCTCATTCACCTGATGATGCAGGCGGGGCTTTCCCCGCTCACACACGAGCAGACCGGCGCACACCTCGTGCAGCCCGGACCGCGGACCCATGACGGGCTGCTCTTTGCACCTGCTGATCCTGCGGCCTCGGCCATCACGCTGGCGCGGATAAACGCGATGATCGGCAGCATCAACCACGCGAATGCCGCAGCAAAGCCGCCTACGCCACAGGAAGAACTCGCGCGGGACTGGAACGACGACATGATCTGGTGGGGGCCGGCCGGGATCGGGGCGACCGCGACCATCGACCGGTATATCGTGCAGCATCAGGGCCCGTTCCGGCGCGGCATCACCGACCGGGTCTATAACGGGCACCTCTGCCGGATGGCCGAGGGCAATTATGGCGCTTTTTTCGGCTGGCCCAATCTGACGCTTACCAATGGCGGCGGTTTCATGGGGTTGCCGGCCACCGATCAGCCTGCCGATATGCGGGTCGTCGATGTTTACCGGCGGTCGGGGGACAAGCTTTCGGAAAACTGGGTCTTCATCGACATCCTTCACTTTCTGAAAATGCAGGGCGTCGATGTGCTGGCGGATATCACCTCCTGACCAGGTCGCCTTATTCGACCGGATCCACTTCCTCATCCACATGGGCCACGCGTGCTCCGGAGCGGGCCGATGTCACGACACCCAGCGATTTCAGCTTGCGGTGCAGTGCCGAGCGCTCCATGCCGACAAAGCTCGCCGTGCGGGAAATATTGCCACCAAAGCGGTTGATCTGCGTCAGCAGGTATTCGCGCTCAAACGCCTCGCGTGCCTCGCGCAGCGCCAGTGTGGCCAGCGCGCCTGAAAGCACGACCCGGCTTTCGCTGTCATCCCCGCTTTCTTCGCCGGGCAGCTCTTTGGCTTCAATCTGACCGTTGCCGTCACCGAGGATCAGCACACGCTCGACCAGGTTTTTGAGCTGGCGCACGTTGCCGGGCCAGATCATGGTCTGCAGCAATGCCACCGCGTCATCGGTAAGCTCGCGCAGAGGCAGGCCCTGGGACGCGTTCATCTCGGTGATGAAATGCCGTGCAAGCTCGGGGATATCCTCGCGGCGTTCTTCGAGGGACGGCACCTCAATCGGCACGACATTGAGCCTGTGGTAGAGTTCTTCGCGGAAGGTGCCGGCGGTGATCGCTTCCTGAAGATCGCGGTTCGTTGAGGAAATGACCCGCAGATCCACGCGCACCTTGTCGTTGCCACCGACGCGCTGAAACTGCTGATCGACCAGAACGCGCAGGATCTTGGACTGCGTGCCGACGGGCATATCAGCAACTTCGTCGAAATAGATGATCCCTCCGTGCGCTTCTTCGAGAAGGCCGGGCTCAACGCCGCGTTCGGGCGTCTCGCGGCCAAAGAGCACTTCTTCCATTCGCTCAGGCGCCACGCCGGCGCAGTTGACGGTCACGAAAGGCGCTGACGCGCGGTTGGAATTGGCATGGATGTAGCGCGCGGCGACTTCCTTGCCGCTGCCTGCGGGACCGGTGAGCATCACGCGACCGTTGCTTTTGGTGACCTTGTCGAGCTGCCCCGTCAGCGTCCGGAATGCAGCCGACGTCCCGATCATATCGGACTGGGTGACATCGCGGCGGCGCAGGCTCTGGTTTTCGCGGCGCAGGCGGGATGTCTCCATGGCCCGGCGGATCACCACCAGAAGCTGGTCGATGTTGAAGGGCTTTTCGATGAAATCGTAAGCGCCCTGTTTGATCGCGGCGACAGCGATTTCGATGTTACCATGGCCGGAGATGATCACGACCGGCACATCGGGGTTGTCGCGCCGGACGGTTTTGAGGATATCAATGCCGTCCATCCTGCTGTCTTTCAGCCAGATATCCAGAATGATCAGCGCAGGCGCCTCGCTGTTGATCGAGGCCATCGCATCATCGGAGTTGCCGGCGAGGCGCGTCGCATAGCCCTCGTCTTTCAGAATATCCGAGATCAGTTCGCGGATATCGCGTTCATCATCAACGATCAGAATATCACTCATGGGCCAGAAGTCCTTCCTGCGGAGGTTTGCTTTGCACGGCGGTTTCAATGCACGGCAGTGTCACCACTGCCATGGCGCCGTAACGGGTCTGCCCGTCGAAAACAGGCGCGTCGTCGAGCACCAGCGTTCCGCCGTGCTCTTCGATAATCTTTTTCACGATGGGCAGGCCGAGACCGGTGCCCTCGCTGCGGGTCGTCACATAAGGCTCAAAGAGCCGTGCGCGGTCCTCCGGCAATCCGATACCGTTGTCTGCGATGCGGATTTCGGCGCGGTCACCGTCGCGGGTCATGTGGATACGGATTTCCGGAGAAAAGCCTTCGGGAACGCCGTCTTCTTTCAGGCTTTCAATGGCTTCACCTGCGTTCTTAATCAGATTTGTCAGCGCCTGAGAGATCATGGTGCCATCCAGCTCTGCCTCTATTGTGTCCACAGGCAGATCAGCTCTGATCGTGACATCAGGCTGGCCGGTCTGCTGCAGCAGAACCGCATCCCCCACCAGCTGGCTGAGATCCAGGGGTTTGCGTTCCGGTTCCGGCATCCGGGCAAATTTGGAGAATTCATCGACAATCCGACGCAGATCGCCGGTCTGTCGGATGATCACGCCGGTCATCTGCTCCAGTGCGTCGCTGTCCTCGCCCACCCGGTCGGAAAACTTGCGTCTGATGCGTTCGGCGGAGAGCTGAATGGGCGTCAGCGGGTTTTTAATTTCATGCGCGATGCGGCGTGCCACGTCGCCCCAGGCGGCCATACGCTGTGCGCTCACCAGATCGGTCACATCGTCAAAGGCGATCACATAACCTTCCAGCCGGCCTTCTTCTGAGCGCCGCGTGGCCATACGCACCAGAAGGTTTTCCTGCCGGCCCTGACGACTGACGCGAACCTCGGCCTGAGCCACTTCGCCGGGAGAATTGCGGATTGAACTGAACAGAGGGCCGAACTCCGGCACCGCGACCGTGATGGCCACTGCCTCGTTGTCCTCCTGCCAGTCCAGCAGCCGTTCGGCGGAACGGTTCACAAAGGTAATCTGACCTTCCGGGTCGAGCCCGACCACACCGGAGGTGACAGAACTCAGCACGGAATCAAAGAGCCTGCGCCGGCGTTCAATCTGTTCGGTGTTGTCGATCAGGGTCTCGCGCTGGACTTTCAGCTGTTTGGTCATCTGGTTGAAATACCGGCTGAGCATGGCGATCTCATCATCACCGGATTCCTCGCGGACCTGCACATCCAGATCACCCGCACCCACCTGCTGTGCTGCGCCTGTGAGCCGGCCCACGGGCCCCGAAAGCCGCTCAGCAAACCACAGGCCCAGCCAGATCGCGGCAAGAATCAGAATGAGGGCAAAGGCCAGATACAAAAGGCCAAACTCAAAGAGCAGCCTTCCGCGCTCGCTTTCCAGTTGCTGGTAGAGCCGCACGGTTTCCTGAGTTTCATCCAGCAGGGCCAGAATATCTCCGTCCACATCCCGGCTGATGTAGAGATAGCGGTCGATGAAGGCGCTCAGCTTTACCAGCGCGCGGAACTCGTTGTTGGGCCAGTCTTCTATGACCACGACTTCGGTTTCCTGCGCTTCTGTGATGTGCTCAGGCGTCGGCTCCTCGTAGTCGAAGAGATAGGAACGGTCGCCGCGGGCCCGGATATCGCGGGTGCCGTCGATGAGATAGGCCTCTCTGAGGCCGCGCTGGATCTGGCGCTGGCCATCGCTCAGAAGTTCACTGTCGGAGATGAACACGCCTGCGCGGCGGGCCTCGTCGATGCTGCGCGCAAGCACAAGGGCGTCTTCGGCAAGGTCCTCACGCTGCTCGGCCTCATAGGCCTGGGCTGCTGCCAGTGATGTTCCGACCACGCCGCGCACACGGTCGGAAAACCAGCCCTCAAGGCCCACATTTACCGTCAGCCCCGCAAAGATTGCGACGGTCACAGTGGGCAGCAGTGCCAGCAGCGCGAAAACCACCGTCAGGCGCAGGTGCAGCCGCGAGCCCGCTGATTTGGCCCGGCGTGCCGCGATCAGCCTGGCGACCTGCGCCAGCACCAGCGCCGCCACCACGAGAATGTAGACAAGATCGGCAAGCAGGATGAGACGCAGGCTGAGCGTTGTGCTGGCCTCGCCGAGCGGGCCCAGAATGAGATAGGTGGCAAGGGCAAGGACCGGCCCCAGGACCACAAGACCCAGCGTGGCTGCGTTGCGCACACGTCTGATGCGGCGCAAACGCCCCAGCCTCAGCCGCAGTGACTTTTCCACACGGGACGCCACCCGATATCCTCACCTATGATGTGGCGCTTTGCGCGCCAACCGCTCTATTATGTGGTCTTCACGAGGGGTGTCCCTCCTGCGCCACGGTTTGTGTTGCGGTTTTACATCAATTTACGGCGTCGTGTCACCTCAATATCGAGGTCAGTGATCTTTTTCCTGAGCGTGTTCCGGTTAATCCCAAGTAAATCCGCACATTTTGCCTGATTTCCGCCGGTGGCTTCCAGAGCGATTTCGATCAGGGGGGCCTCGACCTCCCTGAGAATCCGCGCATAGAGCCCTGCCGGCGGCAGCATATTGCCGTGCAGATCGAAATACCGGCGCAGGTGCCTCTCCACCGACGCCCCCAGCTTTTCGGTGTTCCCCGCCGCACGCATCGGTTCCAGATCAGGCTGCGCGCCCAGCACCTGCTCGACTTCTGTGGCTGTGATCTCAGCCGCGCGGCTGGTCAGCCCGAGCCGGCGGATGGCATTTTCAAGCTGGCGGACGTTGCCGGGCCAGGAATAGTTGCGGAAAATCGTGGCGGCCTCAGCGGACAACGTGCGCGGTGATGAACCTGCCGCTTCGGCGCGGCCCAGAAAGTGCTCGGCCAGCAGCGGGATATCGTCGACGCGCTCGCGCAGCGCCGGCACCGTCAGAGTGGCGCCGGTCAGACGGTAATAGAGATCCTTGCGCATCTTACCTTTTTCCATCGCGGTATTCAGGTCGGACTGGCTGGTGGCCAGAAAGCGCGGCGAATAATCGCCGGGCGTGTCCATCATCCGCACCAGACGCGCCTGCAGCTCGTCGCTCAGATCGCTTATCTCATCGATAAGGAGCGTGCCGCCCTTGACGCGCGCAAGAAGCCTCACAGGGCCTTCGAGCTCTTCCAGATCGGTGCCGTTGGCGGGCACAAAGGGCAGGTTCCGCCGGTCGGAGAAGTCGTGGATCGCGCGCGCGATCAGCGATTTTCCGGTCCCGGATTCGCCCCAGATCAGGACCGGCAGATCAGTGTTCATCACCCGGGCGATGATCCGGTAGAGCGACTGCATGACCGCGGTGCGCCCGACCAGCGGCAGATCGTCGGGTTTGTCATCAGAAGGGTGTGGCGCGCGCCGGCTGTGCGCGCGGCTTTCGAGCGCGCGCGCGGTGCGCTTCATCAGATCGGGCAGATCGAACGGCTTGGGCAGGTAGTCATAGGCCTCGGCCTCAGCGGCCTGAATGGCCGTCATAATCGTGTTCTGTGCCGAGATGACGATAACCGGCAACCCGGGCCGGTCGGCGGATATTTTGGGCAGCATCTCCAGCCCGTTGCCGTCAGGCATCATCACGTCCGAGATCACCACATCGCCTTTGCCCTCGCCCACCCAGCGCATCAGCGTCGTGAGGCTTGACGTGGCATGCACTTTGCAGCCCGCGCGGGTCAGCGCCTGGGTCAGAACCGTGCGGATCGTGCGGTCGTCATCGGCAACCAGTACTGTGCCATCCATGTCTTAAACCTCCTGAGAAATGTCCGGCGCGTCCTCTTTGGGTGCGCGCGCCAGTGAAATGCGAAAAACAGTGTGCCCGGGCACCGAAGTTACGGAAATCCAGCCGCCGTGATCGGAAATGATCTTGCTGACGAGGGCGAGGCCGAGGCCGGTGCCGTTTTCACGGCCCGAGACAAAGGGATCGAAAACGTCGCCTTTGATGTTCTCCGGCAAACCGGGTCCATCATCGATAATCTCGATCTGCAAAGGCAGCGACTGGCCGGACCCGTCCGAGCGTCGCAGCCGGAAAGAGTGCTCGAAATAGCTGCGCAGCCGGATTGTACCCCGCGCCCCTCCCGATGCCTCGGAGGCATTTTTCAGCAGGTTGAGTACCACCTGAAGCAGCTGATCCGGATCGCCGAAGGCCATCGGCAGGGAGGGGTCATAATCCTCGATGATCTTCATATGTGCACCAAACCCGAGCAGTGCCGAGCGGCGTGCGCGGTCCAGCACATCGTGAATGTTTACCGGGCGGAAATCGGGTGCGGAGAGATTGCCGAACTGCTCGACCTGGCTCAGCAGTTTTACGATGCGGCGGCTTTCCTCCACGATCAGATCCGTCAGCTCAAGATCTTCGGCGCCGAGGTTCATGCTGAGCAGTTGTGCAGCCCCGGTTATACCTGCCAGCGGGTTTTTGATCTCATGGGCCAGCATCTCAGCCATGCCGATGGCGGATTTGGCGGCAGCCTTCACCGAATGGTTCTGCGTCATCCGGCCGGCCAGTTCGCGCGGCGAGATCATCAGGATCATATGGCCGGGATGATTGGCCAGCGGGGCGACCTGCAGATTTGACTGCATCGGCGCGCGCGACCCGCCGCCCACATCCACGTCGTTCACAAACAGGGGTGTGCCCGCCTCGCGCGCCCGCTCAAAGGCATTCTCGAGCGGGTCATTGACCGCGATCTGGTCCCAGACGGGCGTGCCGCGCACCGTTTTGGCCGAGAGGTTCAGAAAACCCTCTGCTGCGGAGTTAATATCGACAATCCGGTCGTCCGGCCCGATGATCAGCGTGGGCACCGGCAGGCTGGCCCAGATCGACTGGTCACTGTTCATGCCGCGACCTCCGGGCAGGCATCACAGGCCATGGCGATCAGGCGCAGTACAGACCTGCTGTCATCTGCGGTCAGCACCGCGCGGCGCAGATCCTGCGGGGTGCCGGCGGTATCCATGTACCAGCCGAGATGTTTGCGCGCGACCCGAACGCCAAGTGTCTCTCCGTAAAACGCGATGATGGCGCTGTAGTGGGCACCGACCATCTGCGCAAACTCACTGCCCGACGGGATCCGGGGGGGCGGCGTGCCATAAAGCCTGTGTGCGATCTCTGCCAGCAGCCAGGGTCGCCCGCGCACGCCGCGTCCGGCCATCACACCATCTGCGCCCGACAGCGTCAGCGCCTCAGCCGCCGATGCCGCATCGACGATATCGCCGTTGGCAATGACCGGGATCGAGACTGCGTCTTTTACCTGCCGGATGGCGACCCAGTCGGCGCGGCCCTTATAAAATTGACATCGGGTGCGGCCATGGATGGTGATCATGGTAATGCCCGCCTCCTGTGCCCGTTGCGCGATCTGAGGTGCGTTCAGCATGCCCTCGTCCCAGCCGAGCCGTGTTTTCAGCGTGACAGGAATATTAACCGCGCGCACAACAGCATCGATGAGCGTCAGCGCATGATCCGGCGTACGCATCAGCGCCGAACCGGAATAGCCCTGGGTCACCTTTTTCGCGGGACAGCCCATGTTGATGTCGATGACGGTGGCACCCTGCCCCTCGACCATCCGGGCGGCTTCGGCCATCGGGGCGGCTTCCCGGCCTGCAAGCTGCACGGCTGTGCCGGTCGTGCCAAGGCCAAGCTCGGCTTTTTCGCGGCTGCCGGGGCGTGCGTTGAGCATGTCATGGCTCGCCACCATCTCGGAGACAACGAGGCCCGCACCGAAAGACGCAACCAGATTGCGGAACGGCAGGTCGGTGATTCCGGCCATGGGTGCCAGCAGAACCGGAGGTGTCATTTTGAAAGGCGGGGCAAGAGCCATCGCGTGCTTAATCCTTGTGCAGCATCCGTATCCCTATCAATATCGTTGGTTTTGCTCAATATTGCAGGGGATTGCAGGCCCCTTCCCGCGCATGATTGCCTGTTTTTTAGGCGTTGAGCCCGGGTGATTGCCACCGTCTCTGCAAAGCCATAGACATTCCTGAGTGAAGACAGGGAGTTGGCATGAGCGTCGGAGTGGTCATCGTTGCCGCAGGGCTTGGCACACGGGCCGGCGGCGGGGTGCAGAAACAGTGGCGACCGCTTGCGGGGGCCACTTCTGTACATCATGCGCTGCAGGCTTTTGCCGCGCATCCGGCAATTGAGACCGCCGTTCTGGTCCTGCATCCCGATATGACTGACAGCCCGCAGGCCGCCGGTATGCCGTCCGCGCTGATTGTATCCGGCGGCACCACCCGCAGTCAGTCAGTGCTGGCGGGTCTTGAGGCGCTTGAGGGCCGGTGCGACCGCGTGTTGATCCACGATGGCGCACGTCCCTGTGTTTCGCGTGCCGTGATCGATGGTGTTCTGGCGGCGCTCGAGCATGATGTGGCTGCGGCCCCGGCCCTGCCGGTGGTTGATGCGCTCTGGACAGGCGGCAAAGGCGGTGACGTCACCGGCCTTGCGGACCGCACCGGGCTTTACCGGGCACAGACACCCCAGGGGTTCCGTCTCGATCTCATCCTTGCTGCGCACCGTGCGCATCCGGAAGGGGCCGATGATGACGTGGCGCTCATGCTGCGCGCAGGGCACCGGGTGCAGATCACTGCCGGTGACGAAGACAATCTCAAAATCACCCATCCCGCCGATTTTGCGCGGGCCGGACGCATACTGGAGGCACGTGATGGACATCAGGCTGGGTAACGGATTTGACGTACACGCCTTCGGGCCCGGCGAGCATGTCACGCTCTGCGGGGTTGCGATCCCGCATGATCACGGGCTGGTCGGCCATTCGGATGCGGATGTGGCGATGCACACCGTGACCGATGCGATTTACGGGGCGCTGGCGTGCGGCGACATCGGACAGCACTTCCCCCCCTCTGATCCGCAGTGGAAAGGAGCGCCGAGTGAGATTTTCCTGCGCCACGCTGTTGATCTGGCCCGCAGCGGAGGCTTTGAGATTTCGAATATAGACTGCACTCTGATCTGCGAGTTGCCAAAGATCGGCCCGCATGCGAACGCGATGCGCGAAAATATGGCGGCGCTTACGGGGCTGGATCTGACGCGCGTATCGGTCAAGGCCACAACGTCAGAGCGGCTTGGGTTCACCGGGCGCGGCGAGGGCATCGCCTGTATCGCGACAGCCGCGCTGGTGAAGGCATGAGCGGCCTGGCGAAGCTCATCGCGACGGTTCTGGGGGTCGGATACATCCGCCCAGCCCCGGGCACCTGGGGCTCGCTTGTGGCGCTGCCCTGGGCCTGGCTGGTGCATGTTCTGGGCGGCTTCCCCCTGTTGCTGATCGGGGTTCTCGTGGCCTTCGCCAAGGGCTGGTGGGCCACCTCGGTCATGACCCGTGACGGCGACGATCATGACCCGTCAGAAATCGTTATCGACGAGCTGGTTGGCCAGTGGATCGCATTGCTGCCGCTCTCCTATGCTGCCTGGTCCATGGGCATCAGCATGCTGGTGATGTGGCCGGGCTGGATCGCGGCCTTTGCGTTTTTCCGACTCTTTGACATCTGGAAACCAGGGCCTGTCGGATGGGCCGACCGGCGTGGTGACGCGCTCGGGGTGATGCTCGATGATGTGATTGCCGGTATCTTTGCCGCTCTGGGCGTGCTGGCGCTGGCGGGTCTCTATCACGGGGTGCTCTGAGGTGAGCCTCGCGCAGGATATTCTCGACCGGGCCCGGGCGGCGGGCGTGATGATCGCCACCGCGGAGAGCTGCACCGGCGGTATGATCGCAGCGGCTCTCACCGATATTCCGGGATCATCGGCAGTCTTTGACCGTGGTTTTGTGACCTA
Organism: Roseobacter ponti; assembly: GCF_012932215.1. Taxonomy (GTDB): domain Bacteria; phylum Pseudomonadota; class Alphaproteobacteria; order Rhodobacterales; family Rhodobacteraceae; genus Roseobacter; species Roseobacter ponti. The sequence goes on from NZ_CP048788.1 coordinate 1,927,371, forward strand.
TACCAATGGCGCAAAGCGGGAGATGCTCGGCGTGCGGGCCGACACGCTCAAAGTTCATGGCGCGGTATCCGAAGAGGTGGCGCGCGAGATGGCGACAGGCGCATTGAAGCACGCAAAGGTCGCCCTGGCGGTTTCAGTGACAGGCATCGCGGGTCCCGGCGGTTCAGAACACAAGCCCGAAGGCCGCGTCTGTTTCGGGCTCGCAAAGCCGGATCATACTTTCACGGAAACCATCGAATTCGGCGCTCAGGGCCGGGACAAAGTACGCGCTGCGACCCGCGATCACGCGCTGCGCCTGCTGCTGGACGCCCTGCGCTAACTCCGGCCGTGCAGGTCTGCGGCGCGGGCCTCAAAGGCGCGCACGATCCGGTGCATTGCCTCGTTGAATACCACGCCGATCAGCCTTTGCAGGATCATGTTGCGAAAGGCAAAATCCACAAAGAACGATACGTTGCAGCCCCCTTCGGTATCTTCGAACGCCCAGTTTGATTTCATGTACCGGAACGGCCCGTCGAGATATTCGGTGTCGATTTTTTTGTCCCTGGGCATCAGTTCAACGCGGCTGGTGAAACGCTCGCGGAAAACCTTGAAGCTGATCACCAGATCGGCCTCCATGATCTCCCGGTCGCCCTGCTGCGTGACCGAGCGCACCCGCGCCGCCGAGCACCATGGCAGAAACTCCGGATAGCTGCCGACATCGGCCACCAGGTCATACATCTGTTGTGCGGTATAGGGGAGTTTTCGGGTTTCAGAATGGGTTGGCATTGATTTGTCACGCGAGGTTGGTTAGCCATCCATGTCTCAAGTCTGTCCCTGAATTCAAGGTCTGTCGATGTCCGCGCGTCCATATGTCATAGACGAGATGATCTCCGCCAAGGCCATCGCAGCGCGTATCGAAGAACTCTGCCGGGAAATTCAGGAAGAATTTCAGGGCACTGACAAGCTGGTGGTGGTTGGTCTGCTGCGCGGCAGTTTCGTTTTTATCGCCGATCTGGTGCGGGAACTTGACCTGCCGATCGAGGTCGATTTTCTCGAAGCTTCCAGCTATGGCGACGGAATGGAAAGCAGTCGGGAAGTCCGTATTCTCAAAGACTTACGGGGCGCAATTGAAGGGCGCGATGTGCTGGTGGTTGAAGACATCGTCGACACCGGGCACACGCTTAATCACGTCACAGGGCTGCTGAAAAGCCGCCAGCCTGCGCGGCTGAAATCCATCGCACTGCTCGACAAACCGAGCCGGCGCGAGGTTGATTTTAAAGCAAGCTGGACGGGCTTTGAGATACCGGATGAATTTGTCGTCGGATACGGGATCGATTTTGCACAGCGAAACAGGAATCTGCCCTTTATCGGATCTGTGCGCTTTACTGATGCCTGAGCGGCGTCACTCATGAACCTGCGCTGGCTTGTCCGGATGTCGGTCTGGCTGCGCCGCCCGCCATCGCGCGCACGGGTATATCTGATACTGGCAGTGGTCGGAGTCGGTCTGCTGATCGTGGCAGCAGAACGTGCCGGCTGGTGGCCGGAGGCAATGACAACGCAGAAAATCCGTCTTTAGCGAGCAAAGCTTCGTCAAATTGTCGCAGAGCACTAAATACTGCGGCAGTCACTTTCTGATCAAAGGACGGATAGTCATGAAAAAACTTTTGCTACTCCCTCTCAGTTCCGCTCTGGCACTCGCCGCACTGGCTGGTACGGCCACGGGCGACGGACATGCGGATAAGGCCCTGACTGCGGCCATCGAAGCGCGTCAGGCGCAGATGACGCTGATCAGCTATAACCTCGGTATTCTCGGCGCGATGGCCAAGGGCGAAGCAGATTATGATGCAGCGACTGCCACCGCGGCGGCCACCACCCTTTCGGATGTGGCGCGGCTGAACCGGTCTCTGCTCTGGCCGGAAGGGTCTGTGCAGGGTGAGGTGCCTGAGACGCGCGCCAAAGCCGAAATCTGGAGCGATGCGGCCGGCTTTGAGAAATCGTCGGAAGATCTCGAAGCGGCAGCAGATGCGCTTGTCGCCGCTGCCGGGACGGATCTTGCCGCCGTGCAGGCCGCTATGAAAGCTGCCGGCGAGTCCTGCAGCGCCTGTCACAAAGCCTATCGCGGCCCGCGCAACTAGGCCGCAGGATGGCGGGCGCATTCTTCAGGGCGATAGTCTTTGCAGGTCTTGTCGGGGCGGCGGCACTCTGGTGGATCACCCGCCCCGCCCCTTTGCCCGACGGCCCGGAACTGGCTCAGGGTGATGCGGAGGCAGGCGCGCTGGTGTTTGCCGCCGCAGGATGCGCCTCCTGCCATGTTACACCGGGCGCGCCCGGGACAGAGCAACCTGTACTGGCAGGGGGCAGGGCTTTTGAAACGCAGTTCGGCACATTCTTCGCGCCCAATATCACGCTGGACCCAGAGGCGGGCATCGGCGGCTGGAACCAGGCGGAATTCGCGCATGCCCTGCGAGAAGGCGTTTCACCCGAAGGCCGGCATTACTATCCCGCCTTTCCCTATACCGCCTACGCGCAGATGACACCAGGGGATGTCGCGGATCTCTACGCCTATATGCAGCACCTCCCGGCCAGTATGGAACAAAGCAAACCACATGACCTGCCCTTCCCGGTGTCAGTGCGCCGTACCCTCGGGGTCTGGAAGCTCCTCGGACAACGTGAGGATTTTCATCTTCAGGGGGATCTCAGCCCCGAAGAGATGCGTGGCCGGTATCTGGCCGAAGCGCTGGGGCATTGCTCAGAATGCCACACGCCCCGCAACGCGCTCGGGGTCCCGGACCGTGACCGATGGCTGGCGGGGGCGCCCTCGCCCACAGGTAAAGGCAAAATTCCCAATATCACGCCGGGCGTGCTTGACTGGTCAGAGGCGGATCTTGTGGCCTATTTCACCACCGGGCTCACGCCGGACTATGACAGCGCCGGGGGTGATATGGCTGTGGTCGTGGAAAACCTCGCCCTGCTGCCCGACAGCGACCGCGCAGCGCTTGCAGCCTATCTCCTGCGGATCGAAACAGTGCGCTGAGCGCCTATGCCAGCCCGAGCTTTTTGTTACGCGCCGCGCGCAGGCGGGCAAAATCATCGCCGGCGTGATAGCTTGAGCGCGTCAGCGGCGTCGCCGAGACCATCAGAAACCCTTTGCCGTAGGCCGCTTTTTCATAGGCTGCGAATTCGTCCGGATGCACGAAACGATCAACTCTGTGATGTTTCGGCGTGGGCTGCAGATACTGGCCGATGGTCAGAAAATCGATGTCCGCGGCGCGCATGTCTTCCATCACCTGAATGACAGCCTGGCGGTCTTCTCCCAGACCGACCATTATGCCCGATTTGGTGAACATCGACGGGTCCAGTTCCTTCACGCGCTGCAGAAGCCTCAGTGAGTGGAAATAGCGCGCGCCGGGCCGGACTTCGGGGTAGAGACCGGGCACCGTTTCGAGGTTGTGATTGAAAACATCCGGGCGCGCCTCGACCACCAGCTCCAGCACGGACGGGTCGCAGCGGATGAAATCGGGTGTCAGAATCTCGATTGTCGTGCCGGGGCTGCGATGCCGGATCGCGCGGATCGTCTGGGCAAAGTGATCGGCGCCACCGTCTTCGACGTCATCACGGTCTACCGAGGTGATGACCACATGGTTCAGCCCGAGCTTTTCCACCGCATGGGCCACGCGTCCGGGCTCGAAGGCATCGAGCGCCTCGGGCGGCTTGCCGGTGGCGATGTTGCAGAAGGTGCAGGCACGGGTACAGACCTCGCCCATGATCATCATCGTAGCGTGGCCCTGGCTCCAGCATTCACCGACGTTCGGGCAGCCCGCCTCTTCGCAGACCGTCACCAGGCGGTTTTCGCGCATGATTTTCGCGGTCTCGGTATAGCCCTTGCCGCCCGGCGCCTTCACCCGGATCCAGTCGGGCTTTTTCGGCTGCGGGTTGTCGGGGCGCCGCGCCTTTTCAGGGTGGCGTTGCTCGGGAATTTTCAGATCGCGCGGGGCCATGGCTGTCGCTCCGGATTGAATACTGACCTATATGTACTGCCTTTGGCGGCGGGTACAACCGCCCGGGCTGTCGCAGGGCGCATGGCAGCTTTGCATCCCGGGCCCGCTCAGATGCGTCGGGCGACGGTCACGTAATGCGTGAGCGAGAAGAAAAACCGGCCCGCGCGCGCGAGATGCGTCTGCTCTTCGGCCCAGGCATCTACGTCCGCCTCGCTGAGGTGTTTTTCCTTTTTCGCATAGGCCGCCATGAGCGAGATCATCGCGCGGGCAAGACCGTCGGGCCGCAGCAGATGATCGCACAGGGTGATGGTACGGACCTCTTCCACCTCAAAGCCCGCCTGCACCATCATGCCGGGTAGCAGTGCCGGAGCGTCCAGGTGGGCTGCATGCTGTTCCCAGGATGCCATCATGGCGGCCATCCTGTCAGGGTCGTCAGAATGCCAGCAAAAGGTCCCGAAGTGCATATCTGCGATGACCAGCCGTCCGCCGGGGCGCAGCACCCGCGCAACCTCCGCCAGACAGGGCGGGATATCGGCGATATATTCAAAGACCTGAACAGACAGAGCGCGGTCGGCCGTGGTATCTTCAACCGGCAGATCCGCCGCCGTACCGGACTTCAGGATCACACCGGGTAACCCCGCGCAGCGGCTCTGTGCCGAGGCGCGCATCTGATCGCTGGGGTCGACACCGATCACCTGACCCTCTGTCCCGGCAGCGCGGGCCAGATCTGGCAGCATCAGCCCGTTACCACATCCGATATCCACCACGGTGTCGCCGGGCCGGACCCGCAGCGCGTCAAAAGAAACCCGCCGTCGGGCGGCAAAATCGCTGCCCGCATAGACCTGATCCAGCAACCGGGTGGTGTCTTCATCGAATTCCAGCATCTGCAATCCCCCTCTTTGGGTGTCAGGGTAGCACGGATGCCGGAGTCGCGCACGGGCTCAGCCGATGAGCGGTCCGCCCGGGCCGACGGTTTCATCATAATGCCGCCTGAGGCGCATCAGACCGATACGCAGCACGATCTTGCCGGAACGCGCCGACCACCCGAGCTTTTTCTCTGCAGTTTCCAGCCCTTCGAGATAGCAACAGCACCGCAGGACCACATCCGACAGGCCCGGACCAAGTTCGGCCAGAGCATCCGCCACCCGGCGGCGCGCGTTGGACGGCCCGTCCGCGACACCGCTGTCGGCCACAAAGTTCCCCTTGCCGCCCGCAGTCAGAAATCTGTCCCAGTTCTGTGCAACGCGTGGTCCCATCTGCGCCAGCTCAAAGTCTTCGCGCAGCCGTTCGCCGGCGGTCACCAGGTCATCTCCGAGAAAGTTCTTTCCGTCCTTGTCGCGCCGCCGCGCCAGCGCCGTCAGCGGGCTTTCCGCCAGATTGTAGCGCATTCTGCGCGGCCGCCCTGTTTCCGCGTCCGGCAGGGTCTTTTCGCCCCAGTCGCGGTGCTGATCGGCAAACGGTGTCTGGCTGTCGGCAAACCCCGGCACGCCTTCGGGGGGCATTTTTTCCATCAGGCCTTCGAGTGCCGTGCGCCCGGCGGCGGTGATGGTGTAACGCGTGATCCGGCCCGATTGTTGCGATGAAATCCAGCCTTTGAGCGCCATGGCTTCGGCAACCGCGCAATCGACAACACCTGTTCGTGTGGCCTGACCGCCTGCCCCGTCGCGCACGATCACGGCCTTTTCCATCTCTGCAGCCACCGCGAGGACGGCGCCCTTTTCACACAGGCGTCGCAGGACGCGGTGCGCTTCTGCCATTATTGTCGTGTCATCGGGTGTGCCCCTGCCAGCCGATATTTTTTCCTGAAAGCTCATACTGGACGGTTCCTCATTGGTTTCGTGACTGTGTCCCGGACGGGGTCTGAAATGCAGCTTTCCCAGGCTGCGCAGTGCCGCATCGACAAGAGGGTCATCGCGCCGCGTTTCGATGCGTCTGATCTGGCGCATGACTGTCGAGGCATGACACCCCGCGCGCCGGGCCAGAGCCCTGATCGACAGGCCCGCTTCTGTATGGGCCAGATACATCTGAGCCGACGACGGGACCCATTCAGGCAGGGCATCGGACCTGCTCGAACAGACAGCTGATTTCGGGTGTACCTCTTCTTTCATACGAACGTACCGGACCTCTTCCAAGCAGGTTGTGCTATGTTTAGATATACAACCCAAAGGAGAATTTAGTTACCCGTTGGTTAACATCGGGCAATGTCCATAGTATTGTATCTATTGAATAAACAGTATTTAAACCACCGTCCGGCATCATCCACGTTTGCGCAACAGTGCTGCCTTATTCAGAAACAGTGGGCCGTGCCTTTGAAGTCTTAACAACTCCCTGGTCCTGACGTGCTGCCCGCCGCCTGTCAGCGCAACACCCCGCTGCACTGTGCCATAACTCTGATCAGCCGGCGAGCTCAGACGAGCCGCTGCTCACCAAGGCAAGGGAACTTAGTTATGCAGGATATACTTTCGATGCTTCATGCGCTGCGGCGGCCACCGCTGCTCATGCGCGCAGCCCGGATCGGCGCTGTGGATTACCGGCGCTCTGTGCATCTGCCGCGCCTGCTGGGATATGGTGTGCTGCCGCGCCACGGGGCGGCGCTCTTCCGGTTGATGGAACTCGAAGGAACGCTCAACAGCCAGCGGCTGTCAGATGACACCAGCTACAGTCTGATCCGGCATGTGGATGTGCTGATCGCGATGGTGGGCGAGGCCCGCGTGCTGCGGGCCTCCGGAACCACCTGAGATCACATAAAGCTGTCCGGTTCGCCGGCCTTTTTGCGATCGATGTAATCCTGCAGCGATTCTGTGATTGCAGGATCCAGAACAGGCTGCTGATAGTCGTTCAGCAATTTCTCGACCCGCAGTGAGGCAAGGGTCTGGGTGTCGCGACCGCCTTCGTCTTCCCAGGTCTCGTAGGGTTTGTAATCAAGAAGGTCCGATTTCCAGAACGCCGCTTTGAAGTTGTTCTGAGTGTGGTCGCAGCCAAGGTAGTGCCCGCCCGGACCAACCTCGCGGATGGCATCCAGCGCCTGGGCGTTCTCATCGATGGCCACACCGCGTGCCAGATGGTGCAGGATACCAAGCTGGTCCGCGTCCATGACGAATTTCTCGAAAGAGGACACCAGTCCGCCTTCCAGCCAGCCACAGGCATGCAGCATGAAGTTCACCCCTGAGAGCAGTCCCATATTGAGGCTGTTGGAGGTTTCATAGGCCGCCTGTGCATCGGGCAGTTTCGAGCCGCAGAATGAGCCCGCCGAGCGGTACGGCAGCCCCATGCGCCGTGCCAGCTGTCCCGCGCCATAGGTGATCAGTGAAGCCTCGGGAGTGCCGAAGGTCGGCGCGCCCGAGTTCATGTCAATCGAGGTCACGAAAGCGCCCATGATGACCGGCGCACCGGGGCGGATGAGCTGGCTGTAGGCGATGCCGGCGAGGCACTCGGCCATCACCTGCGTGAGGGTGCCCGCAACGGAAACCGGCGCCATGGCGCCGCCGACGATGAAGGGCGAAATGATGCAGGCCTGGTTGCTGGAGGCATAGACCTCAAGCGCGCCCATCATCACATCGTCGAACGTCATCGGTGAGTTGATGTTGATGAGCGATGTCATCACAGTGTTTTCCTGCACGAAATCCTTGCCGAAGAGCAGTCCGCACATATCCACGCTGTCCTGCGCGCGCGAGGGTTCGGTCACCGAGCCCATGAAGGGTTTGTCGCTGAGGGTCATATGCGCCATCAGCATATCAAGGTGACGCTTGTTGACCGGCAGGTCGGTGGGCTCGCAAACGGTGCCGCCCGAGTGGTGCAGCCACTTTGACATATAACCAAGTTTCACGAATTTGCGGAAATCCTCCATCGTGGCATAGCGCCGCCCGCCAACGGCGTCGCGCACGAAAGGCGGGCCATAGACCGGGGCAAGCACGAGGTTGCGACCGCCGACCACGACCGAGCGTTCCGGATTGCGGGCGTGCTGGGTAAAGCTTGACGGTGCTGTTTTGCAGAGTTCGCGCGCAAGGCCCTTCGGGATGCGGACGCGCTCGCCGTCGACATCTGCGCCGGCGTCCTTCCAGCGTTTAAGCGCCGCAGGGTTTTCAGGGAAATTAACGCCGATCTCTTCGAGAATGGCCTCTGCGTTGGTCTCGATGACCTCAAGGGCCTCTTCGCTCAGGACCTCGAAATTCGGGATATTGCGTTCGATGTATTTCGCCGTCTCAAACGAGACAGCGCTGCGTTCTGCCCGGCGGGCTGCTCCGCCGCCGCCTCTGCCCCGTCTGCGCTCTGCTACTGTCATAACCCGTCCCCGTTCATGATGCTTGTGTGGTGCTATCGCAATTCCCGGGGCCGGCGCGCGCCGGTTACGTCCTTGGCGGGAAAAAAGCGACATCAGGCGTCTGCGGGCCGGTGGAAACGCCAGATCATGCGCTGCGCATCATACCGGGGCTTGTCACCGGCAGCGCGCGCGCCTAATCAGCAGGTATGAGCACACCTGATCACGACCGCCTCCTTATCATCGATTTCGGCAGCCAGGTCACGCAGCTGATCGCGCGGCGTCTGCGCGAGCTGAACGTCTATTGTGAGATCCACCCCTATCAGAATGTCACCATGGATATGGTGCGTGAGATGGCGCCGCGGGCGGTGATTTTTTCGGGCGGGCCGGACAGTGTGACGCGTGAAGGCTCTCCGCGGCCCCCTGAGGGAATTTTTGACTACGGCGTGCCGATCCTCGGGATCTGCTACGGACAGCAGGTCATGATGCAGGAGCTGGGCGGCCGCGTCGTCGGTGGCAAGATTTCCGGCGGTGGTGGCACAGCCGAGTTCGGGCGGGCTTTTGTGACACCTGCGGGCGGGCTTGATCTGCTTGATGGCTGGTTTGAACATGGCCCCGAGCAGGTCTGGATGAGCCACGGCGATCATGTGGCAGAACTGGCACCGGGTTTCGAGGTTTTCGGCACTTCGCCGCACGCCCCCTATGCCATTACAGCGGATCCCGAACGTCACTTTTATGCAGTGCAGTTTCATCCGGAGGTACATCACACCCCCCGCGGGGCAAAGCTGTACGAGAATTTTGTGCGGCTTGCAGGTTTCACCGGTGACTGGACGATGGCGGGATACCGCGAACAGGCGGTTGAACAGATCCGTGAACAGATCGGCGACAAACGGGTGATCTGTGCGCTATCAGGCGGCGTGGACAGTTCGGTGGCCGCTGTGCTGATCCATGAGGCGGTGGGCGATCAGCTCACCTGTGTCTTTGTCGATCACGGGCTGCTGCGCAAAGACGAGGCCGAAGAGGTCGTGGCAATGTTCCGCGATAACCTGAACCTGCAGGTCATTCACGCCGATGAAACCGAGCTTTTCCTCGGCGAGCTCGACGGGCAGTCTGACCCCGAAACCAAGCGCAAGATCATCGGCCGGCTCTTTATCGATGTCTTCCAGAAATATGCCAATGAGATTGAGGGCGCCGAATTTCTGGCCCAGGGCACGCTTTATCCCGACGTGATCGAGAGCGTGAGCTTCTCTGGCGGACCGTCGGTCACGATCAAATCACACCATAACGTGGGCGGGCTGCCCGAAAAGATGGGTCTGAAACTGGTGGAGCCGCTGCGCGAGCTTTTCAAAGACGAGGTGCGCGCACTGGGTCATGAGCTTGGCCTGCCGGCGCATTTCATTGCGCGTCACCCCTTTCCGGGCCCGGGTCTTGCCATCCGCTGCCCCGGTGAAATCACCCGCGAAAAACTCGACATCCTGCGCGAGGCCGATGCGGTCTATATCGACCAGATCCGCAAACACGGGCTCTATGACGAAATCTGGCAGGCCTTCTGTGCGATCCTGCCGGTGCGTACCGTGGGCGTCATGGGCGACGGGCGGACGTATGATTTTGCCTGTGCCCTGCGCGCGGTCACATCCGTCGACGGGATGACGGCGGATTATTACCCCTTCACCCATGAATTTCTGGGCGAGACGGCGACCCGGATCATCAACGAGGTGTCGGGGATCAACCGTGTAACCTATGACATCACCTCAAAACCGCCCGGTACGATCGAATGGGAATGATCCCGGACGGGCGGTCGGATACCCCGGCCGGCCTTCTGCGTCGCCGTCAGATACCCCGCCTGTGAGCCCGGTCGCGTGAGCCCTGTCGTCAAAGCGTGCCTGTGGATGCTGGGTTCTATTGCCTCGTTTTCATCAATGGCCGTGGCCGGACGGGAGCTGTCCGGCAAACTCGATACGTTTGAGATCATGATGTACCGCAGCCTTTTCGGTGTGCTTATCGTGGTCATCGTTGCGGGGATTGCCGGCACCTGGCGGCAGGTCAACACGCAGAGCCTCAGACTGCACACTATGCGTAACCTTGCACATTTCACCGGGCAGAACCTGTGGTTTTATGCGGTTACGGCGATCCCGCTGGCGCAGGTCTTTGCGCTGGAGTTCACCTCTCCGCTCTGGGTCATTGTGCTCTCGCCGCTGGTTCTGGGGGAGCGGCTGACGCTGATGCGCGGGTTTGCGGCGGTCATGGGTTTTATCGGTATTCTGATCGTGGCGCGCCCGGATATGGCCGGCATAAATGCAGGCGTGATCACCGCGGCCTCCTCGGCGATCTTTTTTGCGCTGACCATCATGTTCACCAAAAAGCTGACCCGCACGCAGAGCATCACCTGCATTCTGTTTTACCTTACCGCCATGCAGCTTGTCTTTGGCGTGATCGCCGCAGGCTATGACGGGGATATCGCGCTGCCGGACGCGACGGGTCTGCCTTTTGTGATCGTGATCGGGGCGGCGGGCCTGATGGCGCATTACTGCATGACCAATGCGCTGGCGCTGGCACCGGCCACGGTTGTGGTGCCGGTCGATTTCATCAGGTTGCCGGCCATCGCGGTTGTAGGCATGCTGCTTTACGGTGAGGCGCTTGATCTGTGGGTCTTCGTGGGCGCGCTGGTCATATTTACCGGCAATTATCTCAACCTGTGGTCTGAAACGCGCAGCCGGGCTTAATTCTACGTAACGTCACAAATCTCATTTCCCCTGCGTAATCGATTGACCGGTAAATTATTCGTGCTTATCTGCGCCAACTTTTCGGCAATGGTGCGGTTAAAGTACGGGCAATCTTCTGGGGAGGAGATTCTATGAGAGTATATTTCGGAAGTGTAACAGCTTTATGTCTGGCGACAGGCACAGCTTACGCCGGTGGCATCGAACGCTCACCACAGTCTGTGGGCCCGCTCTTTGAAGAAGGCCGCTATGTCGAATTCAGCTTTGCAACCGTAAGCCCGGATGTGTCCGGTGTCGGCGGTCTGATTACCCCCGGTGTTGCCTCCGGTGACATGACGGAAACCTATCAGCAGTACGGTTTTGCCTATAAGGCGGATCTCAACGACACACTGTCCTATGCGCTGATTTACGATCAGCCATACGGTGCCAATGTGAATTATCCCACAGGCACAGGGTACTTCGCCCAGGGCTCGCTCGCTGAGTTTGATTCCAATGCGCTCACCGCGATCCTTCAGTATAACTTTCCCAGCAAGCTCAGCGTCTACGGTGGTCTGCGTTACCAGTATATCGACGCGAATGCCTTCGTACCTTTCGTGACCGGCGGCGGCCCTCTGGCCGGTACGCCCTATGAGGCGAACGCGGAAAAGGACGGCGGTGCAGGCTATCTGCTGGGTGTTGCCTATGAGCGTCCCGAGATCGCTCTTCGCGTGGCGCTGACCTATCAGTCCACGATCAAACACGAGCTGGATACAACTGAGTCCTCCGTGCTGGGCCTGAATGTGACGTCGACCACAGAAATCGAAACGCCGCAGTCGCTGACCCTGGATTTCCAGTCCGGCGTGGCAGAAGACACTCTGGTCTTCGGATCAATCCGCTGGGTCGACTGGTCTGCCTTTGAAATCGCGCCTGAAAGCTATGTGGGCCTCGTCGGCTCGCCGCTGGTGTTCTATGCTGACGACCGCATTAAATACACGCTGGGTGTCGGGCGCCGTCTGAACGAGAACTGGTCCGTAGCGGCCTCGGTTAACTATGAGCGCACCACCGGATCCCCTACCGGCAACCTCGGCCCGACCGATGGTCAGCTGGGTCTTGGTCTTTCTGCTGTCTATACAGTGGACAACATGAAAATCACCGGCGGCATCAGCTATACCGATATCGGTGAGGCCAACACCATCGTTGGCGCTGCCATCCCGGGCGGTGTCTTTACCGATAACGATGCCGTCGCTGTAGGCTTCAAGATCGGTTATTACTTCTGACCGCCTAACGCGACTTCACGTATATGCAGCATGACCCCCGCAGCCCTTCGTGGCGCGGGGGTTTTTGTTTGAGCACGATCCGGGTCGTGCGGCCCCTGCCCCTTCGGTAAGGCTCAAAGCATGATTGAACAGAAATCCATATCCGCGCGGGCCTGGGTCGCGATGCTGGCCCTTGGCACGATCTGGGGCGCATCCTTTGTTTCCATCCGCATCGCACTGGATGAAATCGGGCCGCTCACCACTGTGGCGCATCGCACATTCTGGGCGATGCTGGTGCTCTGGGGTGTGGTTCTGGTGATGCGCATCCCTCTGCCGCGGGATCTGCGCACCTGGGGGGCGTTTTTTGTCATGGGGCTGCTCAATAATATGATCCCTTTTGCGCTGATGGCCTGGGGGCAGCTGCATGTGACAAGCGGGCTCACATCGATCTTTAATGCGGCCACAGCCATCTTCGGCGTACTGGCGGCGGCGGTTTTCTTTGCCGATGAACGGCTGACAGCGCGTAAAATCACTGGTGTGCTGCTCGGCTTTGCCGGCGTGACCACGGCGATCGGGCTGAACAATCTGACGGAGTTTGACATCCGCTCGCTGGCGCAGCTTGCGATCCTCGCCGGCACTGTATCCTATGCGCTGGCCGGGGTCTGGGCGCGCACCTATCTTTCCGGACTGCGTCCACAGATGGCTGCGGCGGGTATGCTGACCGGATCGAGCCTGATTTCGGTGCCGCTGGCCTCAATCGTCGAGGGACCTCTCAGCCTGGCGCTGCAGCCGGATACACTGCTCGCCATCGGGTATTATTCGGTGATCGCGACGGCGCTGGCTTATCTGCTGTATTACCACGTTCTGTCGCTCGCGGGCTCTGGTAACCTGATGCTGGTGACACTGATCATCCCGCCGGTGGCGATCACGCTGGGCGGGCTCCTGCGGGCCGAACAGCTCTCACCCAATGCCTGGGCAGGGTTTGCCCTTCTGGCGCTGGGGATGGTCGTGCTTGACGGACGGTTGCTGCGACGCATCAGACGGGCGCGCGCCGGGGCGGGCTGATTGACGCATCACCGCCGCCCGGCTAGGAGTTGCGGAACTTCATTCAGGCGGAATCCCGGACATGCTTTATTCTTCTGCGGCAGACTGGCGCGCGGCACCGCGCAAATCGGTGCTGGTTTACGGCATGTCGGGGCTCGGCAAGACACATATGTCCAACCTGCTGCGCGCCAGCGGGTCGTGGTTTCACTATTCGATCGATTACCGCATCGGTACGCGTTACATGGGCGAATACATCGCCGACAATGCCAAGGCCGAAGCGATGAAAGTGCCGTTCCTGCGCGATCTGCTGATGAGCGACAGCATCTATATCGGCTCCAACATCACCTTTGAAAACCTCTCGCCCGTCGCCACCTATCTGGGCAAACCGGGCGACCCGGAAAAAGGCGGCCTGCCGATGGCCGAATACAGCCGCCGCCAGGATCAGTTCCGCAAAGCTGAAATCGCAGCCCTGCATGACACCGCGCGCTTTTCGCGCCGCGCCGAGGCGCTTTACGGCTATCCCAACTTTATCTGCGATACCGGCGGTTCGATCTGTGAGTGGGTGGATCCGGCGGATGAGAACGACCCGCTGCTGCGCGAACTTTCCGCGCATTGCCTGATGATCTGGATCCGCGGAGACGATGCCCATACCGCAGAGCTTATCCGCCGCTTTGACCGCGCTCCGAAACCGATGGCCTACCAGCCCGCTTTTCTGGCGGCTGTCTGGCAGGAATACCTGAGTGAAAACAAATGCTCAGAGGGTGATGTTGATCCTGACGACTTCATCCGTTTCACATACGCCCGAGCGCTCGCTCACCGGCAGCCGCGCTATGAGGCGATGGCAAGGTGGGGAGTGACCGTGACCGCCGATCAGGTCGCAGGCTTAAAGACCCCGCAGGATTTTGACGATCTTATTGCCGGATGCCTCTGACACCGTCACCCCATTGTGACGGCACCCCCCTTGAGAGCGGCTGCGCCAGGCGCTATCTGACCACACTCTGACATTTGCCGGGAACGCTTCGATGCCCATCAAGATACCTGCCGACCTGCCCGCCTATGACGTGCTGACACGCGAGGGTGTGATGGTGATGGACCCCGACCAGGCCGCGCGTCAGGATATCCGCCCGCTGCGCATCGGACTGCTCAATCTGATGCCGAAAAAGATTCAGACCGAGAACCAGTTTGCGCGCCTCATCGGCGCCACGCCGCTGCAGATCGACCTGAGCCTGATCCGTATGTCCGAGCACCAGACGAAAAATACCGCAGCCGAGCATATGGAGAGCTTTTACCGCCCCTTTGAGGAGGTCCGTGACGAAAAGTTCGACGGGCTGATCATCACCGGCGCGCCGATCGAGCATCTGGAATTTGACGCCGTGACCTACTGGGACGAGCTGCGCCAGGTGATGGACTGGACGCAGACCCACGTGCATTCCACCTTTGGCGTCTGCTGGGGCGGGATGGCGATGATCAACCACTTTCACGGGGTGAAAAAGCACATTCTGGATGCCAAGCTTTTCGGCTGTTACAGGCACAGCAATCTCGCTCCTGCCTCGCCCTATCTGCGCGGGTTTTCCGACGATTGCGTGATCCCGGTGTCGCGCTGGACCGAGATGCGGCAGGATGAGATAGACGCTGCCCCCGGGCTCACGACACTGCTGGGCAGTGATGATGCCGGTCCCTGTCTGGTCGAGGATCCGGGCCACCGCGCGCTCTATATCTTCAACCATTTTGAATACGACAGCGACACGCTGAAACAGGAATACGACCGCGATGTGGCCGCCGGCGCGCCGATCAGTGTGCCGATGAACTACTACCCGCAGGACGATCCGTCGCGCAAACCGCTCAACCGGTGGCGCAGCCATGCGCACCTGCTCTATGGCAACTGGCTGACCGAGGTCTATCAGGACACGCCGTATGATATCGATGCGATCGGGACTTAAGCGCATGGTCGTGGCGCTGCTGATCGCTCTGGCGCTTTTTGCCGTGGTCCAGTGGCGCGCCGCCGAACGCGAGATCACGGCGGAGGAGACGTATCCCGCCGCAGGGCAGTACATCGATGTGGACGGCACCCGCATCCACCTGACCGTCACGGGTCAGGGGCCGGATATCGTTCTGATCCACGGTGCGAGCGGCAGCCTGCGCGATTTTACCTTTGATGTGGTGAGCCGGCTTGAGGGCGATTACAGGGTCATCGCCGTGGACCGGCCCGGAATGGGCCGCTCTGACCGGCCGGAGGGGTATGGCGGTGCGTGGAACACCGCCGCTGAGCCGCCCGCGTTGCAGGCGGACCTGCTTCAGGGCGCAGCGAATGCAGTGGGCGCGGAAAATCCCATCGTCCTGGGTCATTCCTATGGTGGTGCGATTGCGCTCTCCTGGGCACTGACACGGCCCGATGACACGGCAGCACTGGTGCTTCTTGCGGCGGCGTCAAACCCCTGGCCGGGCGAGCTTGGGCCCCTGTACCGGATCAACGCATCGCCTGCAGGCAGCGCGCTGGTGATCCCGCTGATCACGGCCTTCACGCCGGAAAGCTACATCCGCGACATCGTCGATACCATCTTTGCGCCCCAGCACGCGCCCGATGGCTATCTGGATCACTTCGGGCCGGAAATGACACTGCGCCGCGGGACGATGCGCGCAAATGCCCAGCAGGTAAACAGCCTCAAACCTTATGTGACTGAGATGAAAGACCGCTATCCGGGCCTTGATCTGCCGGTCGAAATTCTGCACGGAACCGAAGACGACACCGTGCCGATGGATATCCACTCAGAGCCGCTTTCCCGGCAGATCCCCGGCGCGGTGCTCACCCGGATGGAGGGTGTGGGGCATATGCCGCACCACGCAGACCCTGATGCTGTGGTTGACGCGATCAACCGCGCCGCCGCCCGCGCGGGTTTGCGTTAAGCCGATTAACATCCCATATAGGTTACAGAATATAACAAACGGAGGCCCTATGGAGCTGCCTTTTGACGGTGCGATCAGTGCCTTCTTCGAAAATGATGCCCCTCAGCACGTGCGCGAAGCGATCCGTGCGCAGGATAAGGGCCCTATTCTGACCGCCGATTACCCCCATTCCGATCGTCTGGGGCGCAAAACCTATGAGCGCGATCTGGCCGCACTGCAGATTGAGCTGGTGAAAATGCAGTCCTGGGCCAGGGAAAGCGGCGCCCGGGTGGCGATGGTCTTTGAAGGCCGGGACGGTGCGGGCAAAGGCGGCACCATCAGCCGCCTGCGCACCAATCTCAATCCGCGTGGCGCGCGCATTGTGGCCCTGCCGAAACCCACTGAAAAAGAACAGACCCAGTGGTATTTCCAGCGCTATGTCGATCATCTTCCGGCCGCCGGCGAAATCGTGTTCTTTGACCGCAGCTGGTACAACCGTGCCGTTGTCGAGACGGTTTTTGATTTCTGCACCGATGCGCAGCGCGCTCATTTCTTTTCTCAGGTCACCCCTTTTGAGCAGATGCTGGTGGATGACGGGATCATCCTGTTCAAGTTCTGGCTCAATGTGGGCCGCGCCGAACAGCTGCGCCGGATGCTCGCGCGCGAACATGACCCGCTGAAACAGTGGAAACTGAGCCGGATCGATGTCGAAGGGCTCAAAAATTGGGATGCCTATACGCATGCCATCGGCGATACGCTGACGCGCACCCATGTGCCGGATGCGCGCTGGACCGTGGTGCGCTCGGACGACAAACGGCGTGCGCGGCTCAATGTGATCCGCAGCGTGCTGCATGGTATTGACTACACACACAAAGACACCGGTGCGCTGGGGGCGATCGATACGGCGATCTGCGGGGGGCCTGACATCTGGCATGCCTAAACGCGGCTATCATCACGGCAATCTGCGCCAGGCGCTGATCGATGCGGCGCTGCAGCTGATTGAACTGCGCGGGCCCACCGGCTTTACGCTGTCTGAGGCGGCAAAACAGGCCGGCGTCACACCCGCGGCTGTCTACCGTCATTTTGACGGGCGCGAGGATCTGATTGCTGAGGCCGCGCGCCAGGGATATGAGATGTTCGCCGAATTGATGGAATTTGCATATGAAAAAGGCCAGCCTTCTGCACTGGCGGCCTTTTCCGCGACCGGGCGCGCCTATCTGGCCTTTGCGCGCAAATATCCCGGCCACTACATTGCGATGTTCGAAAGCGGCATCAGCGTGAACCGCACGCCGGAACTGGCAGCGGCCGCGACGCGGGCCAGTGCGGTTCTGGAAAAAGCAGCAACAGATCTCAGCCAGCACATACCCGAAGACAAGCGCCCGCCCGCGTCGATGTTCTCGGCGCATATCTGGGCCATGAGCCACGGGGTCGTCGAGCTTTTTGCGCGCAACTCCCCGGGACGCGCGTCTCCCTTCCCGCCGGATGATCTTCTGGAAACAGGCATTGGCATTTACCTGCGTGGCCTGGGCCTGATTTCACCGGATCAGTAAACGCTTACCGGAAACTCTTCGCGTATCGTCTGCGCCATTCGGCGCGCAATAATCGTTCGCCTGATCGCCCCTTCACGAAACAATGAATTCGTGATATGCATTATTGTGCTCATCAATTGTATAGTACCGGAGATTTTCCATGTCTGAATTAAAGATTCTGGCTGCAGCGGCCTGCACATTTCTCATTTCCATACCCGTCGCAGGACATACCGCGACCATCGACGTTTTGTGGACGTCCGGCACTGATGCCTATGACGCCTCCATGCAATCAGTCGCGGACCGGGCGGCCACTTATGACCCGGACGGCGACGGTGCGCTGTCCTGGAACCTGACTTTCTGGGACGGCACGTCCGACCCCGGGTTTGAAAATTATGATGCCTTTGTCATCGGCTCGACCTGCAACTCAAACGGAACCGGCAACTGTTCCGGATCAGCGGGCTTTTTCGGCAACGGCGTATATGCTGACGGTGTACTGGCCTATGGCGACGAAATTGAAGCGGCGCGCGGGGACGACAGCCGGACGTTTCTGTCCGGCCAGGACGCGGATTTCCACCAGTTCAACAACCTGCCTGGTGTCGACAACGGTCCGCAGGGTTTCATCATCAATGCGGTGAACTGGGCGGCGTCCGGTGTGGGACTCGGCATTGTCTCAATGACAGCAGACATTCCTTCCTCTTTAGGCAGTGACTGGTGGACCTTGCCGGACAGCTTTCTGGCAGATGAAATTCCCGTTGCGGATGTCTTTGCCTTCAACAGCGAGACGGTCAATATTGGTGCGGGACAGGAGAACTTTCCGGTGAACGAAGGCCTGACATCGGCGGGTCTGTCGAACTGGAGCACGTCATCGCATGCCTGTTTCAATGAAATTGCGGGCTTTACCCGGATCAATTTTGCGCCACAGGGCGCCGGCGAATGCGGCGTGACAATAGTAACATCCGGCGCCGAGGGTGGTGACACGGGCGGCGGGGACAGCACGACCAATCCCATTCCCCTGCCCGCCGGGATCTGGTTGATGATGGGTGGTCTTGGCCTTCTGGGCGCTCAAAAGCGCCGCGCCAAAGCCTGACGGTCCCGGTCGTCTGAGCAGGGCCCTGCAGGCCGGCCGCGCTCAAACCAGTGTTCGCGCCCCGTGCCGCGAAAATGAAAAAGCCGCCCCCGGAAGGGAGCGGCTTTTGTTATCTGTATTGCCGGCTGTGTTGCAGCCTGGCCCGGACTTAACGCTTGGAGAACTGGAAGCTCTTACGCGCTTTGGCCTTACCGTATTTCTTACGCTCAACCACACGGCTGTCGCGGGTGAGGAACCCGGCGGCTTTCAGAGCACCACGCAGCGACGGGTCGTAAAGTTGCAGCGCTTTGGAAACACCGTGCTTGACCGCGCCGGCCTGACCGGACAGACCGCCGCCTTTAACGGTGGCGACCACGTCGAACTGGCCTTCTGTGCCGGAAACGGTGAACGGCTGTGCCAGGATCATCTGCAGCACCGGGCGCGCAAAGTATTCGTTCTGCGGCTTGCCGTTCACGGTGACCTTGCCGGAACCCGGCCTGATCCAGACACGGGCGACCGCGTCCTTACGCTTGCCTGTGGCATAGGAGCGGCCGAGGTCATCACGGACCGGCTCACGCTGGATCGCTTCTTCGGCGGCCACGCCCTGCACGGCACCGATGTTTTCGGTCACAACGTCTTTGAGATCTTCGAGTGTGTTGATTTCGTCAGCCATGCTCATGCACTCCGGGTGTTTTTGCTGTTCATGGATGCGACATCCAGAACTTCGGGGCTCTGGGCCTCGTGGGGGTGATCACCACCTGCATAGACGCGCAGGTTGGTCATCACCTGACGGCTCAGACGGTTGCCGGGCAGCATGCGCTTGACGGCAAGGGTCACGACCCGCTCAGGGTGTGCGCCTTCGAGGATCTGCGCTTTGGTGCGCGATTTGATCCCGCCGGGGTGACCGGTGTGCCAGTAATGGTGCTCGTCGCGCTTCTTGCCGGTCAGCTGGATCTTGTCCGCGTTGATGACGATCACGTTGTCTCCGCAATCCATATGCGGCGTGAAGGACGGTTTATGTTTGCCGCGCAGGCGCTGTGCGACGATCGATGCGAGACGGCCCAGAACAACGCCTTCAGCGTCGATCAGGATCCATTTCTTGTCGATATCTGCGGGTGTTGCAGAAAAGGTTTTCATGGACGGTTCCCCGTTTAGGATGGAAAGCCGCGCAGGGCGCCCGGCTCGTAATCTGATCGGGTGGTTATACAGGCGAAATTTTTCACGTCAAGCGCGGTGATGCGGGAATAAATAAGCAAAAACAAAGAGATGTAAAATAGGTAATATTTTACCCCAAAATATTATACGGTCAGTTGTTCAGGGGGATTATCGAGCAGATGGCGCAGGCGCAGCACGGCGGCCTCAAAACTTTTCAGCGAAACACCGGCGTTGATCGCAAGGCGCACGGCGTGCGGTGCGCGCGCGTCCCGGCAAACAAATTCCTCCGCTGTTCGGATCTGCACGCCCTGTGCCTCGGCCGCCTGACAAAAAGCCCCCGACCGCCACCCCAGCGGCAGGCGCAGCCACAAAAACGGAACATCCGCCCGCCAGGAAACGTCATAGCCGCCAAGAATATTCACCGCGCTGCGGACATACGCGCCCGAAACCCTGCTGGTCTCAGCGGCCAGCCGGTCAATCTGCGGGTGGGCAAGCAGCATCGCACAAAGGTCAATCAGCGGCGTCGCCAGCCCGAAACAGTTATATTCGGCAATCCGGCGCAGATCGGGCGTGCGCCCCTCCGGGGCAATAGCAAAGCCGATCCGGAGCGCCGGCGTCAGCGTCTTGGCAAGTGAAGAGACATACCACCCCCGCTCCGGTGCGAGCATCCGGTAGGTGGGCGCGCGATCGACGCGCATACGGTAACAGTCATCCTCCACAATCTGCAGATCGTTGCGCCGGGCGACCCCCACCAGAGCTTCGCGGCGCGCCACGGGCGTGAAAATGCCGGTGGGATTATGAACTTCGGGCGATGTGCAGAAAACCTGTGCGTCGTATTTTTTCGCTGCTTCTTCGAGGGCTTCAGGGATCACGCCCTGAGCATCCATCGCCACCGGGATCACATCTGCCCGCAGCAGTTCCGCAGCCCTCCGGAAGCCGGGATAGGATAACTCCTCGATCAGTACGGCTGGTTTGCTGCCGCGCAGGATCGCCTGAAAGATCAGTGACAGGCCGTTCTGCCCGCCATGAGACAATACGATGTCGGTCTCTGAAAAAGCGCCCAGCGGTGTGCCTGTGAGCCAGCGCACAACGGCCTCACGCGCAGGCTTTGCACCGGTTCGGCTGGGGTAATGCATCATCCCCGAGGGCGGATCCTGCGCGACACGTCCCAGCATCTCCCGGATCAGCCTGTCCTGGCCTACCGCCGGAAGGTGCGGCGAAAACATACTCACGGCAAAAGGGTTGTCGTTTTCTTCGGCGCGGTGCGAAATCACATCAATCTCAATCGGAGCCTCGGCGGCAGGCACGGGCACCGCCGGCGCAACGAATGTTCCGCGCCCGATTTCTGCGTTCAGCGTCCCGTTTTCGGTGAGGATTTTATAGGCCCGCGCGACGGTGCCCGGGGTGATCTTCAGCGTCCAGGCCAGTTCCCGCACCGGCGGCAGCCTGTCATTCTCCGACAGGAGCCCCGCTTCAATGCCGCGCCGGATCATCTCCATAACGGCTTTGTACTTGGGCCCCTGCCCTTCGACCTGTTCAGGCCGCCAAATTGTACCCATTACAATATTTCCGTAGCGAGGGTGTGTGAAGTATCGTATCAGTACAGTATGGCAAATCCGCCATATTGTGTCAATACAATACAGGAGATCCCCATGACACAGGATATGACCCTCTCGCCCCGCACGCTGGACTATCTGAACCGTACCCGTACGGTTCCGATGCTGTCGCTGATCGCGGTCGAATTCGCGGTCTGCCTGTCGCAATGGGTCACGCGGCGCCGCACAAGGCAGGCGCTCCGGCAGCTGACGGTCTGGCAGCTGGAAGACGTGGGGCTGACACCTGAGACGGCTCATCGTGAGGCATCAAAGGTGTTCTGGCGCGCGTAGCCTCCCCGGTACGCGCAACAGACCTCTTCCCTTCGGCCGGGCCAGTCCCGGCCGCTTTTTATTGTGCAGCCCGCGGGTCCGGCTACATCACAGACCAGTTGCTTTCCGCTGCTGCCGCAGTAGGCTGAGGTTACTTTAAACGGCGATCTGCCGGATCTGACTTTTCAGAAAGAACTGATATGACCCTCAAAGATACAGCAATGAAATTTTTCGATGCATGCGAAACCGGGAAAGGCTGGGCTGCCTGCGCGCAGTACTGTGCCCCGGGTGCGTCTTTTTCGGCCCAGGCCGGCGCACTGGGCGACGTTACCACGCTTGAAGGTTATGCGGAATGGATGAAGGGTCTGCTTGTTCCGCTGCCGGACGGACGGTATGAGCTTATGGCAGTCGGCGTGGATGAGGATCGCGCGAGTGTCTGCATCGCCGCCACGTTTCACGGCACTCACACTGTCGATGCGGGAGGCAACCCGCCCACCGGCAAATCCGTGGCCTCTGAATACGCCTATGTGATCGGCTTCGAGGGCGACAGGATCACCCACATGACCAAGATCTGGAATGACGTCTATGCGGTTCAGGCGCTCGGATGGGCGTAATGCCGGTTGTTTTGCGGTGCCCGACCGCCTGTAAGGCGGCGTGTGACTGACGACGCAAGAAGTCACAGGCGCCTTCTTGTCTATGGCACGCTGGCGCCCGGTGAGATCAATCACCACTTGGTGCAGGCGCTCGCGGGGACGTGGAGCCGTGCCACGATCCGGGGGCATCTGGACATCACAGGCTGGGGAGCGTCGCATGGCTGCCCGGGGTTCATTCCGGATCCCGGAGGCCTCGAGGTCAAAGTGCACCTTTTCACCTCCGATGATCTGCCGGCCCACTGGCAACGCCTCGATGCATTTGAAGGCGCCGATTATTGCCGCAGTGTGATCGTGGCGGAGACTGAAAGCGGCCCGTGCCGGGCCTGTATCTACGCCTTTACCGCATCGCCGGCAGGGCGTGGTGGCAGCGCATAGGTCAGGCCGGCCCGCGCCACGAGCTGGTCAGAGCCATCCGACCTGATCCGCACATCCGTCACCGCAAGCTGGCGCCCGAGCTTCAGCAGTGTGGCCTCAGCGATCAGATCTTTGCCTGCCGCCGGTTTGCGCATGAAATCGATCGAACAGTTTGTCGTGACCGCCAGCGCCTCCCGCCCGATCATCGCCAGCGTCACGATGTAGGCCGCGACATCGGCCAGCGCGAACATGGACGGCCCCGAGATCGTGCCACCCGGACGCAGATGTTTGTCCGCCGTCACCAGACGAACGCGCGCTGCATTCTCAGCCACTTTTTCGATGATGAAATCCCCGTCGACCTGGGGAAAAACCTCTTCGAGAAACGTTCCGATTTCCGCGGCGCTCAGTTGTACCGGCATCTGTGCTCTTCTCCCTGCCCTGTTCGCCGAGTTTCGCGAAATCTGCGGCCAGAGCAACCCGTCTGCGGGCAGCAATCTGCGCAGGTGCGATTGTTTCCAATACGGGGGTTCAGCGTTTCTAAAACTATCCTTCCAATTCAGGCGGTAAAGTGGCACTTCTGAGGCGAAGGGTATGCGTACCCTGCGACTGTTTTGGGTCGCTGCCGGCGGAGGGTCCCTCCGGGTCAGTCTCTCCTGGCCGACATTCCCGCGGCGGCGACCCCAAAAAACTTTTCATCTTTTTATCGGCGTGCTTCCGGACGGGTGGGTGTGGCATCATGCGCGACGCTGTTGCGCCGGACCCCCGGCTGTTTTAAACGGCGGGTATGACACAGGAACTTCATATCATCGGCGGCGGCATGGCAGGCTCCGAAGCCGCCTGGCAGGCTGCAAACGCAGGCATATCCGTCGTTGTGCATGAAATGCGCCCTGCTGTCGGTACCTTCGCGCATCAGACCGGCCTTCTGGGTGAGATGGTCTGTTCCAACAGTTTCCGCTCGGACGATCATGAGCAGAACGCCGTTGGTCTGCTGCACTGGGAGATGCGCGAAGCGGGCGGGCTGATCATGCGCACGGCTGATAAACACCGGCTGCCGGCAGGTGGCGCGCTAGCGGTTGACCGTGAGCCCTTTGCGCAATCGGTAACGGATGCATTGATGGCGCACCCCAATGTGCGCGTCGAATATGGCGAAATCCGCGCGCTGCCGCGCGACGGCCACTGGATCATTGCCACCGGTCCGCTGACGTCGTCGGCTCTCGGCGAAGCCATCGCTGCTGAAACCGGCGCGGAAGCGCTGGCGTTTTTCGATGCCATTGCGCCGATCGTCTATCATGACAGCATCGATATGAGCAAAGCGTGGATGCAGTCACGTTATGACAAGGGCGAGACCGAAGAAGAGCGCACCGCCTATCTCAACTGCCCGATGGACAAAGTACAGTACGAGGCTTTCATTGACGCGCTGATCGCTGCGGATAAAACCGAATTTCACGAAGGTGAAACCGCGGGTTACTTCGATGGCTGTCTGCCCATCGAGGTGATGGCCGAGCGCGGGCGCGAGACCCTGCGCTTTGGTCCTATGAAGCCTGTGGGTTTGACAAATCCGCACCAGCCGGACGTGAAGCCTTATGCCGTGGTGCAGCTGCGCCGCGATAACAAACTGGGCACGCTTTACAATATCGTGGGCTTTCAGACCAAAATGAAGTATGGCGCGCAGGCCGATGTTTTTAAATGTATTCCGGGTCTTGAAGAGGCCCGGTTTGCGCGCCTGGGCGGCATCCACCGCAACACCTTTCTGAATGCGCCGACGCTGCTGGACGGGCAGATGCGGTTGCGTTCGCAGCCCAATATTCGCTTTGCCGGGCAGATCACCGGCGTTGAAGGGTATGTGGAATCTGCCGCTATGGGTATGCTTGCGGGTCAACTGGCCGCTGCTGAAATCCGCGGGGAGCGGCTGGAAACACCACCCGACACCACGGCCACCGGCGCTCTGATCACCCATATTTCCGGCGGGGCGGAAGCGAAAACCTTTCAGCCGATGAATGTCAATTTCGGTCTCTTTCCCCCGGTGGAAGGGCTCAAAGGCGGGCGGCGCGGCCGCAAAGACCGGTACAAAGCCTATACCGACCGGGGCAAGGGTGACTGGAAAGCCTGGCTCTCCGGGGCCATGGCGCCTGCCTGATGCGCAGGTGATCGCCGCGCTGGCTCGGCCTCGCGCCCTCCACTGGACAGTCCGGGCGAAACTCCTCTAACTTTGTCGCTATGAGCAAAACTTATCTCGACAAGGTTTATGAGGCGCGCGATGCGGCCTCGACACGCGAACTCTATGATAAATGGGCCGGGAGCTACGAGGCGGAAACCGCCGCAAACGGCTACGCAACACCCGGGCGCTGCGCCGAAGCGCTGCGCCGGTTTACCGATGATCTCAGCGCCCCGGTGCTTGATTTTGGCTGTGGCACCGGATTGTCAGGGCTGGCGCTGAAACTTGAGGGGTTTGAGGTGATCGACGGGTATGATCTCTCTTCCGATATGCTGCGCGAGGCCCGGGAAAAGAACATCTACCGCAAGCTTGAACAGATCGGGGCAGATGACCCGCTGCCCTTTTCGCCGGGCGACTATCCGGCGATTGCGGCGATCGGTGTCATCGGTGCCGGGGCCGCCCCGATCGGTTTGCTCCACACGCTGATCCGCAGTCTCACAAGGGGCGGTAAAATGGTCTTTTCCTTTAATGATCATGCGCTGGAAAATCCGGCAAACGAGGCTGGCCTGTGCGAATGGCTTGATTGTGGTGCTGCCCGTTTACTGTTTCGCGAGCACGGACCGCACCTTCCGGGTATCAACTTAAAGTCTAACGTCTACGTTATTGAAAAGGCGTGAGCTTTATCACGCGCTTTGCGCCGTCGCCGACGGGTCCGCTGCATCTGGGGCATGCGTATTCGGCACTTCTTGCCCTGCATCAGGCGCGGCTGTCCGGGGGGCGGTTTCTTCTGCGCATCGAAGATATTGACCGGGCCCGGTCGCGCGCCCGCTGGGAGGCGCAGATTTACGACGATCTGGCCTGGCTCGGGATCTCATGGGAGACGCCTGTGATGCGCCAGTCCGACAATATGCCGGCCTATAATTCGGCTCTCAGAGCGCTTTGGTCGCAGGGTCTGCTCTATGCCTGCCAATGCAACCGACGCGATATTCTGGCTGCGGCATCGGCTCCGCAGGAGGGTGCGCCCCTCACCGGCCCGGACGGTGTGATATATCCCGGTACCTGCCGTGATCTGCCGCGTGATCCTGGCGTTGAGATGCCGAAAGATAAAGCGCTGCGCCTCGATCTGCGTGCAGCAGCAGAGGTATTCAGCGGCCCGCTGTCCTATGTGGAGACCGGTCGGCCCGGGCCGCCGCAGACTGTGACGGC
The DNA here is from genome assembly GCF_012932215.1 of Roseobacter ponti. Classification (GTDB taxonomy): domain Bacteria; phylum Pseudomonadota; class Alphaproteobacteria; order Rhodobacterales; family Rhodobacteraceae; genus Roseobacter; species Roseobacter ponti. Next base: position 1,953,471 of record NZ_CP048788.1, read on the forward strand.
CGATATTGCCGCTCTGCAGCAGTCTGCCGGCGATGTGGTAGTTGCGCGGCGTGACATGGGCACGTCCTATCACCTGTCCGTGGTGATCGATGACGCGGCACAGCAGATATCCGATGTGGTGCGCGGCGAGGACCTCGCTGAGGCCACGATGATCCATGTTCTGCTGCAGCACCTGCTCGGGCTGCCGGTGCCGCGTTATCATCATCACAGGCTGATCCGTGACGAGGCAGGCCGGCGTCTGGCCAAACGTGACGATGCGCGCGCAATCGCAACGTATCGCGAGGCGGGTGCAACGCCTCAGGATATCCGGTGTATGGTCGGGCTCTGACCGGGTCAGGCGGGATCTGAGAGGATGACTTCCTGGCCCTCCCGCACGCTGGTGTAAAAGCAGTTCGGTCGCCCGGTGTGGCAGGCCGGCCCGGTCTGGCGCACAAGAACCAGCAGGCAGTCGCGGTCACAGTCCACCCTGAGTTCCACCAGTTCCTGGGCATGACCGCTGGTCTCTCCCTTGATCCAGAAGGCCTGTCGCGACCGGCTCCAGTAGGTCACCCGGCCTGTCTCCAGCGTGCGTGCGATGCTTTCTGCATTCATCCAGGCCAGCATCAGAACCTCACCCGAGCCTGCGTCCTGAGCAATTGCGGGCACCAGGCCTGCATCATTGTAGGTCAGGGACTGCGGATCGAACGGGACCGCTCCGGGATCTTTGCTTTGATCTGTCATGGAAAAACCCTTTGCATCTGCGCGCGCTGTCTTATGTATTAACAGAGATGAGAAAGTGAAACCGCAAAGGCGCATATGTCTGACGAGACCGATCTTATTAAGCTCTATTCGGGCCGCATCCTGGCGCTGGCGTCGGATATTCCGCACCACGGCCGGCTGGCGGCGCCAATGGCGACCGTGCGCAAGCGCTCGCCGCTCTGCGGATCGGCTGTTACTGTTGACCTGAGCGTTGAGGACAACCGGATTTCTGAGTTTGGCCAGGACGTGAAGGCCTGCGCCCTCGGTCAGGCCGCGGCTGCCGTGACCGGTGGCGCCGTGATCGGGCGGAGCCTTGCGGAAGTCGAAACGGCGCGGGATGCACTGCGTGCGATGCTGAAAGAGAACGGTCCGGTGCCCGCGGCCCCCTTTGACGGCTTTGAAGTGCTGGAGCCTGCGCGGGACTATAAAAACCGCCATGCCTCGATCCTGCTGAGTATCGAGGCGACCTGCGAGGCCATGTCGCAGGCGCTGCAGTCGGACTGTGCCTGACCCTTTCCCATTAGCAGTTTTTAAGTAAAATCATGCGAAAACCTCCGTAAGTTTGCTTGCGGGGACCTATGACTGTTCATCAGACTGTTGCGACACCGGAGAAAAACCGCGCACTGGCCCAGGCTGCGGCGGCTCTGGGGTATGAGATCGTCGATATAGCGGGCTTTCTTGATCTGGTGGAAGAGCACGCGCTGGCGCAGCGCAAGTGCCTGAAGGTGCTGACGTCGCGGGCGGGCGACATGACAAAGGCAAACAACGATGTGCGCGAGGCCGTGCGGACCATGGCCGGCAGCACGTCAGAGACCGCGCGGGACGTTCAGTCATCGGCAGCACTGGTGCGCAGTTCCGGGGAAAAAACCCAGGCCGTGGCGGAATGGGTCACCGAACTTGCGCAGCGTACAAACCGCGTCACCGATACGCTTGCTGCCGCCAGGGCCAATAACCAGCAGATTGCGACCATTGCCACCCAGGTGAACACGCTCGCCATCAACGCCAAGATCGAAGCGGCGCGCGCGGGAGATGCGGGCAAAGGGTTCGCGGTGGTGGCGGATGCGATTAACAGCCTGTCGGGCATGACGCGCGAGGCCGCACGGGAAATCTCAGAAAATATCGAGACGCTGACGGGCTGGATCGGGGAACTTGGCCGTGAGGCCGCCGATATCGCGGGCGAGGCTGCGAGCGTGCTGGAGCATGCCGGTGACACTGACACGGCGCTGAGCCGGATCGAAACATCCGTTGATGCCGCGAGCCTTCAGGCGCAGCGAATATCCGAACAGGCCGATCGTGTGGAGGCGGCGATGACCGATTTTACCCCCGCCGTGAGCGAGATCAGAAACGCCGTTGAGAGCACCTGCGGCGGGATAGAGCAGACGAACAGGCGGGTGCTGAGGCTCATTGATACCTCTGAAAAGATCGTTCAGTTTACCACATTCCTGACCGACCGGTCAGTGGACACCCCCTTTATCAGCAAAGTCCGTGAAGTCGCCGCAGGCATTGGTGCGGCCTTTGAGAGGGGCATTTCGGAGGGTCGCATCACCAAAGAGCAGCTTTTCGACCGCAGGTACCGCCAGACCGCGGGCACCGAGCCGGAACAGTTCACCACTGCCGCTACGGCCTTTTTCGACCGGGTACTGCCAGCCCTTCAGGAACCGGTGCTGGCCTTTGACCCGCGTGTCGTTTTCTGTGCGTCGGTTGATGTAAACGGCTATCTGCCAACGCATAACAGGAAGTTTTCGCAGCCGCCGGGACCCGATCCGGTGTGGAACACCGCACACTGCCGGAACCGCCGGATTTTTAACGATCGCGTGGGGCTCAAGGCGGGGCGCAATACCGAAACCTTCCTGCTGCAGGTCTATCGCCGGGACATGGGAGGCGGTGAATTCACGATGATGAAAGACCTTTCCGCTCCTGTCATGGTCGGCGGGCGGCACTGGGGAGGTGCGCGCCTCGCCTATACCTTCTGAACGGCACAAAAAAAGCGCCGCACATCCGGGACAGGATGGCGGCGCAGGTAATAGCGTCTCTCATGTGGGACCCGGTCATACGGTCAGAACGGGGAACAGGCAGTGTTCGTTCTGAGCACAGGGTTGGGACAGTGCAACAGGTATGACCGGCACGAGATCGCAGGCAGAAATCAGATAAACGAAGGCAGATGCAGCGCGACCATGAGGATCACGACAAGTGCTGCAGCGCCGGCAATATCCTGAACCAGTGTGGCCTGTGACCGGGTCGCGACAGTTTTGATCATCGAAAGCGTTTGCATCAGGTGTCTCCGTTTTGTTGCTTATTTGTTCTCATATCCTTACGGGTATGTAAAGAACTTTTTAAGAACATTAGTGAACATTCTGCGACCCGACCCGCTAACCGACGTGGATTAACCCGATGGCCTCTTCCTGCCGCATGAGCCACAGCAGCATGCGGGCGGCCTGCCCGCGCGGGCTCTGAAGTCCGGGATCGCTCTCCAGAAGACGCCGCGCGTCCGACTGTGCAACAGCCATCAGGCCTGCCTGCCGTTCCAGATCGGCAATCCGGAAACGCGGCACACCTGACTGCGCGGTACCGATTACATCGCCCGCGCCGCGCATCCGGAGATCGGTTTCGGCGATCACAAAGCCGTCTTCGGTTTCACGAAGCACTTCCAGCCTCTTTCGTCCGTTCTCGGACAGCGGTGGTTTGTACATCAGCAGGCAGGTAGAGCTTTCCGCGCCCCGCCCGACCCGGCCGCGCAGCTGGTGCAGCTGGGCCAGACCAAAGATTTCAGCGCGTTCGATGACCATGATGGTCGCAGCAGGTACGTTCACGCCGACCTCGATCACGGTCGTGGCCACCAGCACACGCGTTTGCCCGGACTGGAACGCCGCCATGCCGGCGTCTTTTTCTGCGGACGGCATCTGTCCGTGTACCAGCCCCACAACACCTTCGCCGAGGGTAGCGCGCAGCATCCGGAAACGCGCTTCCGCGTCGGCAAGATCGGTGGTTTCGCTCTCATCGACCAGCGGGCAGACCCAGTAGCACTGACGCCCGTCTTTGACGGCGGTGCGCAGCCTTTCAATGACCTCATCTGTACGTTCCGTGCTGATCAGCGCGGTTTTTACAGGTTTGCGCCCGGGCGGTTTTTCATCCAGCACCGAGACATCCATATCGCCGTATTGCGCAAGCGCCAGTGAGCGCGGGATCGGGGTCGCCGTCATCACCAGCACATCAGCAGCCGTGCCTTTTTTTCCCAGCTCAAGACGCTGGCGGACGCCGAACCGGTGCTGCTCATCCACGACTGCAAGCCGCAGATCTGCAAAGGCGACGTCCGCCTGAAAGACAGCATGCGTGCCGACAAGAATATGAATATCGCCGCGGCTCAGGGCGGCCAGTTTTGCCTGACGCTCGCGCCCTTTGTCGCGTCCGGTCAGGATCTCGAGAACGACGCCCGCGTCCTCGGCCAGAGGTTGCAGGCTTTCCAGGTGCTGACGCGCAAGGATTTCGGTGGGCGCCATCAGCACCCCCTGCCCGCCGGCTTCAACCGCCCGCAGCAGTGCCATAAACGCCACCAGGGTTTTGCCGGAGCCGACGTCGCCCTGTAACAGCCGGTTCATACGGCTGCCGGCAGCCATATCGGCATTGATACCGGCAATGGCACGCGTCTGCGCGCCTGTTGCGTCATAGGGCAGCGCTGCGAGCACCAGCGCCTGCAGTCTTCCGTCGCCGGCAGAGGCGCGTCCGGCCCTGCGCCGGTCGCGCAACCGGGCCAGCGCCAGAGTGATCTGATGTGCCATCAACTCGTCATAAGCGAGACGCTCGCGCGCCGGTGCTGTGTGGGTAATATCGCTCTGCTGCTGCGGTGCATGAGCGGCCTGCAGCGCCTCTCTGAAACCGGGCCATCCCGCCTTTTCGCGCTGTGTCGGATCAATCCATTCGTCTGTTTTGGGCACCAGGTCCAAAGCCCCCCGGGTGGCTCGGTACATCAGTTTCTGGGTGATCCCGGCAGTCAGCGGGTAAACGGGCTCAAAGAGCGGTATTTCATCTGCCTGTTCCGGGGGTACGATATGGTCGGGATGGACCATCTGCGGGATCCCGTCAAAGACCTCGACCTTTCCGGACACCACGCGTTCGCAGCCCTCCGGCAGCGACTTCAGCCAGTAATCGCCCCGCGCGTGGAAGAAAACGAGCTGAAAAGCCGTCTGCGCATCGGTCACGTCGATCCTGTAGGCTCCGCCTTTTGTGCGTGCGGGCCGGTGCGTGCCGACGGTGATGCTGACAGTCAGGGTTTGCGGAAAATCCGCCCCCAGCACCGTTTCGCGCCGCCGCCGGTCGATCCCGCCCTGTGGCAGTGTGAGCAGCAGATCGCGCGGAGCGGCAATCCCCATGGCATCGAAGTGCTGTGCTGTTTTCGGGCCGACACCCGAAAGGGTTTCCATTCCGGCAAAAAGCGGAAACAGGGGCTCCGGACGCCCGCTCATTGCCCCTCGATCAGAGCGAGCCAGGCGTCTTCATCGAGGATTTCGATGCCTAGGTCTGCGGCCTTCGCAGCCTTGGAGCCTGCCCCGGGACCCGCCACGAGAATATCGGTTTTCGATGATACAGACCCCGAAACCCTCGCGCCCAGCCGTTCCGCGCGCGCCTTGGCCTCCGCCCGGGTCATCTTCTCAAGCGTTCCGGTGAATACCACAGTTTTGCCGGCGACTGGGCTGTTACCGGTCTGGGGAGCCGTGGCTTTTTGGATCTCAAGATGCGCGGTCAGCCTGTCAATCGACGCGCGTTCCGCGTCCTGAGCGAGGGTGTCTACCACGGAGCCGGCCATCACGGTGCCCACACCATCCACGGAAACCAGGTCGTCCCAGGCGGGACCTTCTTTGTCCCGCGCGGCCAGCATTGCGTCGCGCAGCGCGGGCCAGGTACCGTAATGCAGGGCCAGCAGGCCGGATGCCGCCTCGCCCACGTGCCGGATACCCAGCGAAAAGATAAAACGCGCGAGCGGGATCTGACGTTTCTCGTCAATCGCGTCGAAAAGACTGAGCGCTGATTTCTCACCCCAGCCTTCGCGGTTTTTCAGCTGCTTTACCCCGCTGCCATAGCGGTCACGCAGGGTGAATATGTCAGCGGGTTCGGCAATCCAGCCATCCGTGCAGAACTGCTCGACCTGCCTGGCACCCAGCCCTTCGATATCAAACGCTGCGCGCGAGACGAAGTGTTTGAGCTTTTCCACGGCCTGTGCCGGACAGATAAGCCCGCCCATGCAGCGGCGGACAGCGTCACCCTCTTCGCGGATGGCCGCACTGCCACACTCCGGGCAGGTTCGCGGGAATTCATACCGCTCTGAGCCCTCCTGACGCTGGCTCAGATCAACATCGGCAACCTTCGGGATCACATCGCCGGCGCGATAAACCTGCACCAGGTCGCCCACGCGGATGTCCTTGCCCCCGCGGATCTGCCGGCCCCTGCTGTCACGCCCGGCGATATAATCTTCGTTATGCAGCGTGGCGTTGGACACCACCACACCGCCAACGGTCACCGGCTCAAGGCGGGCGACGGGGGATAAGGCACCGGTGCGACCAACCTGAATGTCAATTGATCTGAGGCGGGTCCAGGCAAGCTCGGCAGGGAATTTATGCGCAATCGCCCAGCGGGGGGTGGTGGAGCGGAAGCCAAGCCGGTCCTGAAGAGACAGGTCATCGACCTTGTACACAACGCCATCAATATCATAGCCCAGATCGGCGCGCTGAGTTTCAATATTTTGATAATGTGCGATCATTTCGTCCGGCGATGCGCATGTTTTCAACAGCGGGCTGGTGCTGAACCCCAGATCAGCGAGACGCGCCACCGCGCCTGACTGCCTGTCCGAGAGCGGTTCAGACAGCGCGCCCCAGGCATAAGCGAAAAACCGAAGCGGTCGCGACCGGGTGATTGCTGCATCAAGCTGGCGCAGTGAACCAGCAGCAGCGTTGCGCGGATTGGCAAAGGTTTTGGCGTCACTTTTCGACTGGCGCACGTTCAGATCCTCGAAATCGGCGTGGGCCATATAGACCTCGCCGCGGACCTCAAGAACCGAAGGTGCGCCGCTGATCACTTCGGGGATGTCATCTATGGTGAGGGCGTTCGCGGTTACGTTCTCGCCTACAGCGCCGTCGCCCCGGGTCGCGGCCTGAACCAGTCTGCCGTCTTCATAGCGCAGCGACAACGACAGGCCGTCGATCTTCGGTTCAGCCGTGTAGCGCAGGTCAGCTGTCTCCCCGAGGCCGAGGTATTTCCGGATGCGCTGATCGAAGTCGCGGACGTCATCGTCGGAAAACGCATTTCCAAGAGAGAGCATCGCCACGGCATGGGTCACTTTGGAAAACGCTTCAGCGGGGGCGGCGCCAATCTGATCTGACGGGCTGTCTGAACGCTTCAGCGCGGGGAACCGCGCCTCGATCGCGCTGTTGCGGCGCTTGAGGCGGTCATATTCGGCGTCCGTAAGCTCAGGAGCATCCAGTGTATGATAATCACGGTTTGCGGCGGCCAGTACGCCGGCCAGATGCGCAAGTTCGTCGCGCGCCTCGTCTTCCGTCAGATTATCGGGGTCTTTTTGCGGCACCACAGCCTGCCTTCACACATCTTTCGTCTGATGACAGATATGCCTCTGTGGGGTGCAGGTCCAGTCGTTTCCGTTAATGCCCGCAGGCTCGGCTGTCTGGTCCGGAGCAGGATCGTCTCTGCTCCGGACCGGTGCTGCATATATCAGGCTCCGACGGCCAGAGGCTGCGGATCGTCGGCCAGAGAGGGGTCGGGATCGCGCAGGACATAGCCGCGGCCCCAGACTGTTTCGATATAATTGTCGCCACCCGTGGCCTGCGAGAGTTTCTTGCGCAGTTTGCAGATAAAGACGTCGATGATCTTGAGCTCCGGCTCATCCATCCCGCCATAGAGATGATTGAGAAACATTTCTTTCGTCAGGGTCGTGCCTTTTCTCAGCGAGAGCAGTTCCAGCATCTGATACTCCTTGCCCGTGAGGTGAACAGCTTTGTTCTCGACGCTGACTGTCTTGGCATCGAGGTTCACCGAGATCAGACCGGTATCAATAACCGATTGCGAGTGACCCTTGGAGCGTCGGATGATGGCGTGAATACGCGCCACCAGTTCTTCGCGATGGAAAGGCTTGGTCAGGTAGTCATCCGCGCCGAAACCGAAACCCTTGATCTTGTTCTCGGTGTCGTCGGCACCCGAGAGAATGAGGATCGGTGTCTCAATCCGCGACAGGCGCAGCTGGCGCAGCACCTCATGGCCGTTCATGTCAGGCAGGTCGAGGTCGAGCAGTATAAGATCGTAATCGTACAGCTTGGCAAGATCGATCCCCTCTTCGCCAAGATCTGTTGCATAGACATTCAGATTGGCATGGGTCAGCATCAGTTCGATACTTTTTGAGGTGGTGGGGTCATCTTCCACTAGCAGTACACGCATCACATTCTCCACAAAGGATCGGTTTTTTGTCTTGCGTTAACCCTGACGAAAAAAGGTTAACTACACGTTACCGTCACAGAAAAAGATAAGCGAACAACTTAAGGTTGTCTATACTTTTGTAGGGTTGTTGTTTTGAGTGCTTCCTCTCCGTACTCGGAGACCGCTTTCACCCAGGCCTGAAATTCATCCTCGCTGAGTGAATACCGTTTCAGGGCCTCGCCCTGCGGGATCAGCCCGTACGCGACGCCCCGGACCACGGCGGCTTTGCGCGATGCGACCCAGCGCCTTGTATTCGCGGGCGGAAGATCCGCCTGGGTCATCACTGTCCCGTCTGCAAGGGTGACAGAGCGCGGCCCGTCCACTTTCCTGAGGTACATAACAGATCACTCTTTACTGGTTCTTCCGTACAGCACCTTGACCTGCGGGCCTTAAAGACCCATGAAGCGCCCTCTTGAGAGTAATTAGACTTTTCCTATATTTCCCCGGAAAGGCCGGAGACTTTTAATGGCGCTGGATCAGACCCCTCCTTTGAACTCGCTGGGCTTTGCCAAAGCACCGGCGGATACGCGCGTGGTTGTTGCAATGTCGGGCGGTGTGGACAGCTCAGTTGTCGCAGCCATGCTGGCCGAAGAAGGCTATGACGTGGTCGGTGTGACACTGCAGCTTTACGATCACGGTGCGGCGCTCGCGAAAAAGGGGGCCTGCTGTGCGGGTCTCGATATCCATGACGCGCGCCGTGTCGCCGAAACCATGGGCTTTCCGCACTATGTACTCGACTATGAAAACATCTTCAAAGACGCGGTAATTGACGAGTTTGCAGCGAGCTATCTTGGCGGCGCGACACCGGTGCCCTGCATCCGGTGCAACGAACGTGTAAAATTCCGCGATCTGCTGGAAACGGCCAAAGATCTGGAGGCCGATTGCATGGCGACCGGCCATTACATTCAGCGCATGGCCGGTGATCAGGGTGCCGAGCTTCACTGCGCTGCCGACAGCAACCGCGATCAGAGCTACTTTCTGTTCTCGACCACCCGCGAGCAGCTGGAATACCTGCGTTTCCCGCTGGGTCACCTGCCGTCGAAAAACGACACCCGGGCGCTGGCCGCAAAATACGGGCTCAGCGTGGCGGATAAGCCTGACAGCCAGGACATCTGTTTCGTGCCCGATGGTGATTATGCATCGGTGATCCGCAAGCTGCGCCCCGAAGCCGCAGACCCCGGAGAGATCGTGCATGCTGACGGCCGGGTGCTGGGCCGTCACGACGGCGTAATCCATTATACCATCGGGCAGCGCCGCGGTCTGGGCATCGGCGGGCTCTCTGAGCCGCTTTATGTTGTGAAACTCGACGCGGATGCCAAAAGGGTCGTGGTCGGTCCCAAAGAAATGCTCTCCACCCGCACGGTCCCGGTCCGCGAGATCAACTGGCTCGGAGATGCGCCGCTGACCTCACAGCCCGAATGGCAGGTCAGCGTGCGGGTGCGCTCGACCCGTCCGCCCACGGAAGCCATCATCCGGCCGCTCAGTGACACCGAAGCCACGGTCGAGCTGATCACACCGGAGGAAGGCATTTCGCCGGGACAGGCCTGCGTTTTTTACGACCGGGACAGCAGCCGTATCTTCGGCGGTGGCTGGATCCACAAAGGCTGAACTTTCCACACGCTACCTGCCGTTCGCGCCTTCCCGCCCGCAAGGGCGCAAAGCATGGTGTCAGGGGCCAGCCTGCCCGCCGGATCAGTCGCGCGCGAGCCCGTCAATCACCGCCCTTGCCGCCCGGAGACCCGGCGCTTCGCCACCCTCGCCCAGGCGCTGCATGGTCAGTTCCATGGCCGCCACCTGATCTCCCGGGGCTGCCAGCACGCGGCGCAGGCCGCCAGCGATGTTTTCCGGCGTACAGGCCGGTCCCAGATACTCCGGCACCACCCGCGTGTCGGTCACCAGATTGACCAGCGTGACCGTATCTATCAGCGCCATGGCATTGATGATCCGGAAGGACAGCCATTGCATGTTATAGGCAATAACCATTGGTGTGCGCGCTGCGGCCAGCTCCAGCGACACGGTCCCGGATGCGGCCAGCGCCACATCTGCGGCGCGGAAGGCCGCGCGCTTTTCCGCGATGGCCTTGTCTGCGGTCTGTTCCCGCGGGTCGAGCACCAGGGCCGGCACCGGCCAGTCACCCGCCATGTCCCGCACCATATCAGCCACCGGGGCCGCCGCCGGCACAACGATCCGCAGGTCGGGCACGTCCCTGTGCAAAGACCCCAGGGCCGCGCCGAAGACCGGTGCGAGCCGGCCGACCTCACCGCGGCGGGAGCCCGGCAGCACCAGCGCCAGGGGCGCCTCACCGATCCCGTGGTGCATGCGGAAATCCAGGGCCTCCTGCTCACAGGCCTGGCGCTCGGCCACCACCGGGTGGCCCACGAAATCACAGTCCATGCCATGCGCGGTCATCAGCGGCGGCTCAAAGGGAAGCACAGCGAGAACATGATCAATAAAGGCCGACATCTTCCGAGCCCGTCCGGGCCGCCATGCCCAGACCGTCGGGGCCACGTAGTGCACCGTGCGCACATCAAAGGCTGCTTTGACCCTGCGGGCCACCCGCAGCGAAAAATCGGGGCTGTCGATGGTGATCAGAACATCGGGCCGCGTATCGATCACTGCCTGCGCGGTCTCGCGGATCCGGGCCATCAGCGCGCGGTATTTCGGCAGGATCTCGGCAATACCCATGACGCTGAGCTCTTCCATGGGAAAGCGGCTGGTTAAGCCCTGTGCCTGCATCCCGTCGCCTCCGATACCGTCAAAAGTGACACCGGGTTCCAGTTCCTGCAATCCGGCCATCAGCGCGGCCCCCAGCCGGTCTCCCGAGGGCTCGCCTGCGATGATGAAAACGCGCATCAGCTGATGTCCCGGGACCAGATGACGAGCCCGGCCTTATCGGCGCGGGCGCGTGTTTCTGCAGTCTCCAGCAGGATCACTTTGCCCGCAGCGATCACCAGCCCGGCCAGTCCGGCCTTCACCAGGGCATCTACTGTATCAGGGCCAACGGTGGGCACATCGACCCGCATGTCCTGACCCGACTTCGGCACTTTGATCAGCAGCGCACGGGACTGCACGGTGCGCGCAGGCAGCGTGGCCAGCATATGATCCGTCCCGCCGCGCGCCTCAATTCCCCAGACCTGGCCTGCGCCCACAACACAGCCCTGCCCCACATCCAGCGGTGCGAGAGCTGCCAGCACGGCAAGCCCCCGGTCGGCATCCGCGCGCATTTTATCATCAGGCTCCTGACGGCTCAGTACGCCCGCCGGTGCCAGCAGCCCGGGCGCCAGCTCATGGGCGGCGCGCACCTTAAACCCGCGTTCCTCGAAGGCACCGACCACGGCGCGCAGGGCGGCGTCATCGCCACCGCCAAGCGCGCGCACCATCGCAGGCACCAGGGGCAGCGTCGCTGCATCAAATTTCATCGGGCTGATCGACGGTCGGTCTATCGCACCGCAAAAGCAGACTTCGGTCACGCCACGCGCGCGCAGCGTTTTCAGAAAGGAGCCCAGACGCTCCAGACGGAAACTGATATCGACGCGCAACCCGTCGGGCTCGAACCCCTCCAGCACGCAGATGAGCGGCGCGGTATCCAGCTTTGCGACCACCTGCGCCGGCAGACCGCCGCGCCCTGCGATCAGCGCCAGCATCAGCGCGGTGTCAGGAAATGGCGATCACTGTCGGCCAGCACGAAATCGACGATCTCGCGCACGTAATCGCTTGTTGTCTCATCGCGCAGCCGTGCTGCGCGGTTGTGAAAGGTGCCCTCGCCCTGGGCCAGCATCTGAAACCCGGCACGCAGCGCGGTGATATCGCCCCGCGACACGCCGCGCCGTTTGAGCCCGACCAGATTGAGACCGTGCAGCTCGCCACGCGGTGCCTGTACGAGACCGTAGGGGATCACGTCATTGGTCACCATCGTCACGGCCCCGATGATCGCCCCGCGACCGATGCGCACAAACTGGTGCACGCCAGACAGCCCGCCGACGATCACATCGTCCTCAAGCACGCAATGTCCGGCAATCGCCACAGAGTTCACGATAATGCAGTTATTGCCGATCATCGCGTCATGAGCGATGTGACAGCCGGCCATAAAAAGACAGTCATCGCCGATGCGCGTCAGCCCGCCGCCGCCTTCGGTGCCTGTGTTCATCGTCACATGCTCGCGGATGCGGTTCCGTTTGCCGATCACCAGACGGGTGGATTCGCCTTTGAACTTCAGATCCTGCGGGATTTCACCGATCACGGAGAAGGGAAAAATCTCCGTATCCTCACCAATCTCGGTCTGGCCGGTCACGACCACATGACTTTTGAGCACAACGCCGGGTCCTACGGTCACATCCGGTCCGATCACACAGAACGGGCCGACCGTCGCGCCGGGATCAATCCGTGCGCCCTCTTCGATCACCGCACTGGGATGAATACTGCTCATGCGCCTCAGCCCAGGTCCATCATTGCGGTGAATTCACATTCAGCCGCCATCTCGCCTTCTACGGACGCAACACCGCCAAACCGCCAGACTTTTGCGCCGGGTTTGCCGCGCAGCGTCTCGACTTTCATTTCAAGTACATCACCAGGGCCGACCTTGCGGCGGAACTTTGCCTTGTCGATGGCCATGAAATAAACCTTCATGTTCTTATCCGCCATATCCATGGAGACACCCACCATTACGGCGGCCGACTGCGCCATCGCCTCGATGATCGTAACGCCGGGCATGACGGGCATGCCGGGAAAATGCCCCTGAAAATGCGGCTCGTTCATGGTGACATTCTTGATGCCGGTGGCCGAGGTCGTGCCGTCGATATCGATCACCTTGTCGACAAGCAGGAACGGATAGCGGTGGGGAAGAATGCGCTGGATCAGCTGAATATCAGCCTGCACGGGCGTGCTTGTCATTGAAGGTGTCCTTTTATCGTCAAGGGCTTGTCCCTGCCTAGCAAGTCAGATCACCGGGGGCAAGCGTCGCCCGGCAGGGGCGTTATTCGTCGGGCACTGTGCCTTCTTCGGCCAGTACGCTGTCGATACGGGTGATGGCTGTCAGGGTAATATCCACCGCATTGGAGCTGATAAAGACCGAGCGACGCTCCATAACGACGGCTGCACCGGCCTCACGCATCATCTGTTCCAGCACCGGGGCCGCGGCATTTAGAAAGACCACGCGGGCCTCTTCGAGCGTATTGTTGAGCTCGCGCGCTTTGGCATCCTGTTCGCGGCGCGTGTTCTGGACCTTTTCGTCAAAGGCATCAGCCAGTTCGCGGAATTCGGCCGGGGTGATTGTCGAACGCAGATCGGTCAGGTTCTTTTCTTCGACCCCCAGCGCGTCCTCAATGCGGCGGTTTTCAGCGGCAAGATCTGCGCCTCGCGCATCAACCTCGCCGATGACCCGCCGGCCATAAGCGCTTTCCTCAAAGAGCCGTTCCGCATCAATGGTCAGTACCGGGCTCTGGATCGTGAGCCCGCCCGGGGAGGTCTGCTGCTGCTGTGCACCGGCCAGGGGGGCAGACAGAAAGAGCGCCAGCGCGGCCAACAGCAGAGCGCCGGATGCCCGGACCGCCACCGGATCAGAACGTTGTGCTGAGGGTCAGCTCGAACGACTGATCCCGGTCAAACTCTTCTTTCTGAAGCGCTTCGGTGAAGTTGAACCGCAAAGGGCCCACCGGAGTATCCCACAGAATGGCAAAACCGATCACATGGCGGAAGGACCCGCCCTCACCCACGATCGTTCCGCCGGCTGTGTTCACATCCGACAGATCCCAGAAGTTGCCGACGTCGTAGAAGAGACCGCCCTGGATGCCGTATTCCTCAGGCAGACCAATCGGGAACTCCGCTTCAAAACGGGCGGCGATATAGAAGTTACCCCCCAGCGGGTCCTCATCACTGACCGACAGATCGCGCGGACCTATGCCGCCCGGCTCAAAGCCGCGGATGATATTGGTGTTGTTGAGAAAGCGGTCAACGGCGCGGTTGGTTCCGCTGCCCCAGCTCAGCGCGCCGCCTTCCAGCGAGGCGCGCAGGGTAACTTCTTCGGAGAGAACCCGCGTTTCGCCGATCACCTGGGCCCGGGTGCGCACAAATTCATTGTCACCGCCGAGGCCGGCGAAATCCTGACCGAACTCAAAGAGGTAGCCCGAATTCGTATCGATACCGCTGGTACGGGTATCATAGGTAAAGACATAACCCAGCGAACTGCTTGTCAGCGCACCGGCGGCAATCTCGTTGCCGATGACCACACCGTTGCTGGCCGGGTCACGCACCAGCATTTCGCTGTCTTCATAGCTGTAGCGCAGCTGCAGCGATGAGTTTTCACCAACCGGGAAGGTCAGCGAGGGCGTGAAGACCACACGATCGGTGTCGTAGGTGGTGAAAGAACTGTCCGTCTTTGCAATGTCAAAGCGCAGACCAAAGGCCAGATCGCGCCCGAGGAATGCCGGCTCAACAAAGTTCACGCCATAGCGGCGCGATTCCTCGGCCGTTGACACGGTCAGACTGAGACGCTGGCCCCGGCCCAGCAGGTTCTGCTCAGCAAAACGGATGGCAAAACCGATACCGTCGTTGTTTGAGAAGGATGCACCGAAGGTAAGCGAGCCTGTCGGCTGTTCGACGACATCCACATCGACCACGACCTGATCGGGGCTTGACCCCTCACGCGCATTGACCTCAGCAGTTTCAAAGTATTCCAGTGCGCGGATCCGTTCGGCCGCCTCGCGGATTTCGCGCGGATTGAAGGGGTCGCCCTCAACGCTGTTAAACTGACGCCGGATCACCTGATCGAGTGTGGTGGTGTTGCCTTCGACATCGATCCGTTCGACAAAAACGCGCGGCCCGCGGCTCAGCACATATTCGACGTCCAGTTCGAGGTTGCGCTCGTCACGGGTCACGCGCGGCTCAACCCGCAGAAAATCAACGCCGTCCCGCAGTGCCTGGCGCTCCATGCGGGCAATATCGATTTCAAGAAGCGTCGGCGAATAGACTTCGCCGTTCTTGATCGCGGCAATAGAGCGATAGATGTCGGGATCGGCGTCGCTGACTTCACTGGTGACAGAGATCTCACCAATGCGGAACTGCTGGCCTTCCTGCACATTGAAAACGAGGAAATAGCCGTCGCGCTCTTCGGTCAGTTCGGCATTGGCCGAGAGTGTGCGAAAGTCGACGTACCCTCGGGACAGATAGAAATCACGCAGCACCTGTTTGTCGAACTCGACCCGGTCGGCCACAAGCGTGTCGCGCCGCACAAAGGTCCGGAAAAGACCGGCCTGTTTTGTTTCCAGCACGCGGCGCAGCCTGCGGTCTGAATAGACCCGGTTGCCGGTGAAGCTCAGACGTTCGATCTCAATATTGTCGCCCTCGAAGATCTCAAAGACGAGATCGACGCGGTTATCCGAGCGCCGGATGATCCGTGGTGACACACGGGCTGCCAGACGTCCTTCGTTGGCATAAGCATCCGCAATCAGCGCAGCATCGCGCTCGACCTGACTTGGGTTGAAGACCCGGCGTTCGTTTGAGTTGATCGCCGCTGCGAGCACATCGTCATCAATGCGCCGGTTGCCCTCAAAATTGATCCGGTTGATCGTGGGCAGTTCGACGACGCTGATCTGCAGGGATGACCCGCGCGGTGTAAAGACGACGCTCTCGAAAAGCCCCGAATCCACGAGGCGCTGATAGGCGGCGTTTAGCTGACCTTCGGTCAGGGTCTGGCCGCGGGCGATTCCCGCCCGTGAGATAATTGCGGCATTGCCGATGCGCGCATTGCCCTCCACCGAAATTGAATTCAGTGTGATCTGCTGGGCCAGCACCGCAGGGGGTGCAGCCATCCAGGCGCCTGATAATGCCAGTGAAAACAGGCCGGCACGCATGCCGGCGCTAAGCGGTTTGTGAGCCGATAAGAAGGCGCTGCGCGCCTGCGAAATGCCCCGTGTCATGCTCTGCCCCGTTCCTCAGATTATTATATTTATCTGAGTACCGGCAAAGCATCGTCTTGTCAAAACCATGTGGTCAGAAAATGCGGAACAACTAAATGCGCGCCCTGCGGCGCGTCCGGAGCGCAGCCCGAAAGCTGCGCACCCTGTCACAAACGGGTCACTGAATGACTGTTCCCAGCCATGCGCCCGCTGCGAGTGCCAGCACGATGGTGCTGACGTATAGAACGCGGTCCCAGTTCAGATCCATCAGGAGGCTGAGCCCGCGATATCCGTTGTGTACTGCCTGCATGTCGGCCCTCCGTTCATTTACAGAGCCAGAAATACCGGCAGATTACGGCGTCAGTTTGTCCGATTGTGGCAAAACTGAGGCATTTTCGACCGGCGCGACGGGAAAAGCACCATCACGGACAGAAAATATCGTTGCCGAGCGCAAAGACCATCAGCGTCAGAACCATCGCAAGCCCCAGCGTCATAAGCACTTTCAGCGCGCCGTCGCTGGGTGGTTTGCCGGACACCGCTTCATAGGCGTAAAACACCAGATGCCCGCCGTCGAGCGCCGGCACAGGGAACAGGTTCAGCATCCCCACGGCGGTGCTGAGCACGGCGATGAACCAGATAAAGGATTCCGCGCCCTGGCTGGCCATCGCCCCGGATGTCTGGGCAATGCCGATGGGGCCGCTGAGATTGCAGGTGCTGATGCTGCCGGCGATCATATGACCAAGGCCCGAGAGCGAGCTTGTGATAATCCGTCCGGTCTGCTGCACGCCAAGGCCAAGTGCTTCAAAAACCCCGGGTGTTGTGGTCGCGGGTGAAAAGGCAAAGCCGCCGGCGATGCCGATCCGCCAGTAGGTTTCAAACCCGCCATCGGGCTGCGGTTCGTCCACGCGGCGCGGTGTCATGGTCATGGCGAGCGTGTCCGCGGCACCTGCGCGCCAGACGGTCAGATCAAGCGGTGCCCCCTCGCCGCCCTCGACCGCTTCCTTGAGCTGGTCGAATGCAAAGATCGGCGCGCCGTCAATTGCGGTAATCACGTCACCCGCCTCGAGACCTGCGTCAAAGGCTGCTGACTGCGGGCTCAGTGAGCTGACAATCGGCGGAAAAATCCAGGACCCCTTTACGGTTTCTTCGCGCCCTGCCCGTTCCACGGTGATGTCGACGACCGGGCTGCGCTCAAGTCCGTCGAGCGCGCCGGAATAAGTTTCGTCATCCGTCGACGGCAACGGCACGCCGCCGACGGCCAGCAGTACGTCACCTGCCTGAAGACCGCGGTTTTCGACAGGAAGAGGATGCAGTTCACCCACGGTCAGCTGTCCGCGTGTGACGCCGGTACTGAGCAGGATCAGCGCAAAAACAGCGATCGACAACGCAAAGTTAAAGACCGGACCGGCCGCCACAGTGGCGGTGCGGGCCCAGAGGGGGGCGCCGTGCATCGTCGCCCGCAAGCGGACAGGGTCGTCCACGACCTCTGCCATGGCCTCTTCATCCTTGCCCGATGCCGCATTGGCGTCACCTGCGAATTTCACATAGCCGCCAAACGGCAGTGCCGCGACCTGCCAGCGCGTGCCGCGCTTATCGACGCGCGACCAGAGCACCGGCCCGAAGCCCAGGGAAAACACATCCGCATGAATGCCTGACCACCGGCCGACGATGTAATGACCGTATTCGTGGATCGCAACGATCACCGAAAGCGCCAGAACAAAGGCTGCGATGGTCCAGAGCAGGCCACCAAACTGAGGAATAAACGACATAAAATCCAAATTACTGACCTGCTCTTCTGTTGATGACGGACCATGCTTCTCTGCGTGCGAGATGGTCCGTTGCGGCGACGTTATCAAGGGTCATGGTGGCATCAATGTGACCTGGTTGCGCAGTGACGAGGTTCAGAACCTCTTCGACCACCTCTGCCATGCCGGTAAATCCGATCTTACCGGCGATGAACCCGTCGAGGGCGGTTTCCTTGGCCGCGTTGAACACCGCGCCCGCGAGACCCCCGGTCTGCATGACCTCGCGGGCCAGACGCAGAGCGGGCCATCGGGTGTCACAGGGCGCGCGGAAACTCAGCTGTCCGATGGCCGCCAGATCCAGCCGTTCAACCGGCAGCGCGCGGCGCTCGGGCCAGTGCAGCGCGTAGCCGATGGCGTGGCGCATATCCGGCGGGCCGACATGCGCCATCAGCGCGCCGTCCCTGAAACCCACCATGGCGTGTATAAGTGATTCCGGGTGGATCAGTACTTCGATCTGATCAGGCGAAACGCCAAAATATTCACGGGTTTCAATCAATTCCATCGCTTTGTTAAACATAGAGGCGGAGTCGATTGTGATCCGCTGTCCCATATCCCAGTTAGGATGTGACGAAGCCTCGTCAGGCGTGGCATGCGGCAGATCATCAATGTCCCAGTCACGGAACGCGCCACCAGAGGCGGTGATGATCACCCGCTCGACAGCGTTCATATCTTCACCGGTCAGCGCCTGAAAAACGGCTGAATGTTCGCTGTCCACCGGCAACAGACGGGCCTCATGCCGTCGCGCTGTCTCAAGCATCAGGCGACCGGCGCAGACGAGGGATTCCTTATTGGCCAGCGCGAGCGTCGCGCCCTGCTCAAGGGCTGCAAGGCCGGGTGCGAGCCCTGCCGCGCCGACGATGGCCGACATGACCCAGTCTGCGGGGCGCGCTGCGGCTTCGGTCAGCGCAGCGGTGCCGGCGGCCGCTTTGACACCGGAGCCGTTCAGTGCCGTGCGCAACTCTTCCAGCAGATGCTCATGTGCGGTGACCGCGATATCCGCCCTGAGGCGTCTGGCATCAGCCGCAAGCTGCGCGATATTGCCGGCACCGGTCAGTGCCACCACGTCATAGTCGTCAGGTGCCCTGGAAATCAGATCGATTGTGTTCTGCCCGATCGAGCCGGTTGCGCCGAAGATGCTGACCCTGCGCATGCGTCAGACCAGCCAGCCCGGCGTCAGAATGGGGCCGGTGATCAGCAGAAAAACCGACGCCCCCAGCATGCCGTCAAACCGGTCGAGCAGACCGCCGTGGCCCGGGATCAGATTGGAGCTGTCTTTGACGCCGACGCGCCGTTTGATTGCGCTTTCCGCGATATCACCCATCTGGCTCGCCATGGAGACGGCAACAGAAACGCCGATGAGTTGCGGGCCCACGCCTGTGCGGGACATGAATATGTATCCGACGAGGGCCGCACCGATCCAGCCGAACCCGGTGCCGGCCCATGTTTTCTTTGGGCTGACGCGGGGCCAGAACTTCGGGCCACCGATGGTGCGCCCGGCGAAATAGCCGACCACATCCGTGGCCACGACCACCAGCACCAGCCAGAGCATCCAGACAAAACCCATGTCGTCGCGCACCTGCATCATGCCGAAGCCGGCCAGCAGGACCATGCCGGTGAAGACCATAAAGATCGTGCGGTATGCTGCGAGCTGCCCGAATCCCACGAGCGCAGGCGCCAGCAGCACCGGCAGCGCAAATCCCGGGGGCAGATAAATTGCCACAAGTGTCGCCGCCCCCGCGAGACCGCCCAGTTGCAGGGCCACGGGCGGGCCGTCGGGATGCACCATGCGCACCAGTTCCCAGACCATCAGCCCGCAGATCAGCGCCACCATGACGTGGAAAAGATGTCCGCCGACCCAGACGCCGAGCAGACCCAGCACCACCATCGCAGCACCGGAGCCCATACGGATCGCAAGGTCAGACCACTTTTCGGAGGCGCCGCTCACAGCTGCCTCACGGCCTTACGCCACCATAGCGGCGATCGCGTCCGCCGAAGGCGGAGCACAGGCTTTCAAACTCAGTCCGGGTAAAGTCAGGCCAGAGCGTATCGATGAATTCGTATTCGGAATAGGCCGACTGCCAGAGCAGAAAATTGGAAATGCGCGCCTCGCCACTGGTCCGGATCACCAGATCCGGGTCGGGCAGAACGCAGGTATCGAGATAGCGTGGCAGGGTTTCCTCATCGACGTCTTCGGGCCGGAGCCTGCCGTCCGCCACGTCCTGCGCCAGGCGGCGTGTCGCGCGGGAGACCTCATCGCGGCCACCATAGTTGATCGCGATGGTCAGGTGAACAACATCATTCGCGGCCGTTGCCGCTTCCAGATCGTTCATCAGCGTGATCAGTTTATTATCCAGCCGGTCGCGGTCGCCGATAAAGCGCACGCAGACACCATTGGCCATCAGCGCTTTGGTTTCGCGGATAATATACCGGCGAAACAGGTTCATCAGGCCGGCGACCTCAACCTGAGTGCGCTTCCAGTTTTCCGTCGAAAAGGCAAATATCGTCAGATATCGCACGCCGACATGCGGACAGGCTTCGACAATCTCGCGCACCCGGCGCGCGCCGGCGTGGTGACCGAACAGCCGCGGGCGGCCGCGCTGTGTCGCCCAGCGTCCGTTGCCATCCATAATGATCGCCACATGATGCGGGCAGCCGGGGACCTGGCCGTGCTGGGGTTGGCGTTTGAGCGCCATATCAGTGCTCCCTCGGTTACTGCTCGGGCATTTTTATGCCCCTCTTTTTGCGTTACCACACGCATGTAATCAACTTATTAAACGCCGGAATCTGTCATTATTATGGAAAACGGGGCGTTCAGAGCGTCAGACCTGCATGATTTCTGACTGTTTTGTCGCCAGCAGATCATCGATCATTTTGATATAGCGATCGGTGATTTCCTGCACTTCGCCTTCCCAGAGCTTCTGGTCATCTTCCGACAGGCCGTCGCCTTTGGCTTTGCGGATCTGGTCCATACCGTCGCGGCGCACATTGCGCACCGAAACCCGCGCGTGTTCGGCATACTGGCCTGCGACCTTGGTCAGATCGCGGCGGCGTTCTTCGTTCAGTTCGGGGATCGGCAGCATGATGATTGTGCCGTTGAGCTGCGGGTTGATGCCGAGGCCGCTTTCACGGATCGCCTTTTCCACCTTGCCCACCAGGGCTTTGTCCCAGACGTTGATGGTGACCATGCGCGATTCCGGCACGTTAACGGTGCCGACCTGGTTGATCGGTGTGCGTTGCCCGTAGGCATCGACCATCACCGGCTCCAGCATCGAGGCCGACGCCCGGCCGGTGCGCAATGAGGCGAATTCCGTTTTCAGCGACGACATCGCGCCGTCCATCCGGCGTTCAAGATCATCGGTATCCAGCATAAAGTCATCAGACATGGGTAAATTTCCTGCCGCAGTGATTAAGCGCGCCCGCAGGGCGCGGTATGTTGTCATTTATATACGTCGGGACGCGCGGAAAAGGCCAGCCGCTGTTGTCCGGAGCCGCCGGTCCGTGGCCTCCCGGCCTCAGCCCTGCACCCTTGTATAGGTGCCCTCGCCCGCCAGAATGCCGCGGAACCCGCCCGGCTCATCAAGCGAAAAGACGATGATCGGCAGGTTATTATCCCGCGCGAGTGCAATGGCCGAGGCATCCATGACGCCCAGGCGTTTGGCCAGCACGTCATCATAGCTGACGGTGTCATAGCGCACGGCATCGTCGTGTTTGGCCGGGTCCTTGTCATAGACGCCGTCCACCTTGGTGCCTTTGAAAATGGCCTCGCAGGACATCTCATTGGCGCGCAGGGTGGCCGCCGTGTCGGTCGTGAAATAAGGGTTTCCGGTACCGGCGGCAAAGATGCACACCCGCTTTTTCTCAAGGTGGCGCACGGCACGGCGGCGGATATAGGGCTCGGCCACTTCGTTCATAGTGATGGCCGAGATGACCCGTGTGTGGATGCCCAGACCTTCAAGGGCGGACTGCATCGCCAGTGCATTCATTACCGTGGCGAGCATGCCCATATAATCGGCCGTCGTGCGTTCCATCCCCTGGGCGGAGCCCTGCAGACCCCGGAAGATATTGCCGCCACCGATCACCATGCAGATCTCGACGCCCATTTCATGCACCGACTGCACTTCTCTGGCGATCCGTTCGACCGTGGGCGGGTTCAGCCCGTAGCCCTGATCCCCCATGAGCGCCTCGCCGGATATCTTCAGCATAACCCGCCTGAAAGTGACTTGATGCTCAGACTGGGTCATTTTGTGCTCCTGACAGGGGTGTTCCTGCCGCGCAAAATGTCGGAAAACACAGGCGACTTCAATGCACCGTGCGAGGGTCCGGGCGAAAAATGGCGAATTCTGTCTCAGCGCCTGTGCACAGGCTCCCGGCCGGGTTGTCCGCAGAGCAGCCTGTTCTGATCGCAGGGCCCACGGCTTCGGGCAAATCAGCGCTGGCGCTGGAGATCGTCGCCGCGCAGGGCGGCGTGATCGTGAATGCCGATGCAAGCCAGGTCTATGACTGCTGGCGGGTGCTGACCGCGCGGCCGTCAGCAGAGGAAGAAGCACAGGCGCCGCACCATCTTTATGGCCATGTCGGCGCGCATCAGAGTTACTCTGCCGGGCACTGGCTGCGTGACGTCCGGCCTTTGCTGCAGGACGGCCCGCGTCCGGTCATTGTGGGCGGTACAGGGCTTTATTTCTCGGCTCTGACCCGGGGGCTTGCTGATATTCCCGCTGTCCCGGCAGAGATCCGTGTGCGGGGCGATGCGGCAGACCGCGCAGAAATGCTTACCGCGCTTGACGCCCCGACACGTGCACAGATCGACACGGCAAACCGGGCGCGGGTGCAGCGTGCATGGGAAGTCCTGCAGGCAACGGGGCGCGGTCTGGCCTCCTGGCAGGCAGAGACCGGTGCGCCCGCCCTGCCCGAAGCCCGTGCGCACTGTCTGGTTTTTGAGGCAGATAAAGACTGGCTCAATGCCCGCATTGAACGGCGTCTTGATCTGATGATCGCCGGCGGCGCGCTGGAAGAGGCCGCGGCGCTGCTGGCCGACTATGACCCCGCCCTGCCCGCGCACAGCGCCATCGGTGCGCCGGAGCTGATCGCGCATCTGCGTGGTGAAATGAGCCTTGCCGAAGCGCGGGAGGCGGCCGTGATCGCCACCCGGCAGTTTGCCAAGCGTCAACGCACCTGGTTCCGCTCAAAAATGCGCGACTGGCAGCGTGTCCCCGCGGACTCAGCCTGAAAGAACTTGTCTGAAAAGAACTGACAGAGGGTCGGAACTACGCTACGCGGGTAAAAACCTGTAAATTAGCGATTATTCACGGAATAGTTGTATGGATACCTCTGACCTTCATATTGTCTCCCTGTCGCAACTGGCCGGCACCCAGAACTGGCGCCTGAGCCTTGCGCATGATCGCGCCGAGCAGCTGCTGATCTGGATCACCCGTGGCCAGGGGCGCCTGTTGCTGGACGGGCAGCGCCGCGGGGTCGGCACCCATAATGCGATCATCGTGCCGGCGCGGCATCTCTTTGCACTTGATCTGGGGAGACAGGGCGTGGGCCAGGCTGTGATCGTGCCCGAAGGCTGTCAGATCCTCTTTCCGCAGATGCCCAGACTGCTGCGGATCCGCGAGGTCAGTGCCATGTCCGAACTGACGGTGCTGATGGAGGCGGCAACCCGCGAGCAGAGCACTGCAAGACCGCTGACCGGACAGGCGATGGAAGCGCATGGTGCGCTCATCTCGGTCTGGCTGCAGCGCCAGATGGCGCTTGAGGAACACGCACCGCAAAAGCGCAACGCGGCGGGAAGGCTGACGGCGGCCTACTGCAGGCGGATCTCTGAACATTTCCGGGCGCCCATGACGATGGCCGATCATGCCGCGGCGCTTGGTGTTACCCCCACCCACCTTACCCGCGTCTGCCGGGCGTCGACAGGGCGCACGGCGGCGGATCTGCTCACCGAACGGGTGTTGCACGAAGCCCGGCTGCTGCTCACCTCCACGAGGGTGCCGGCACAGGATATCGCCCGGCATCTGGGCTTTGGCAGTGCGGCCTATTTCACGCGGTTCATGCAGCAACATACCCGCATGACGCCAACCGGACTGCGCCGTGCAGCACAGCCGGCAGCCGAGGCTGCCTGAACCGCGGCAAAGAGCGTCGCTGGCGGGACTGCGGGTTTGCGACCCGGGCATGTCGCAAAAAGACCAGTTTCGGACGTATGTTCGCGTTGACGCGCGCCCCCGGTTCATGCCTGATAGAGTTTCAATGACAAGACCGGGGGCAAAAGATCCCCGATAACAGACGTGCAAAGTCACGCCACAGCCACCAACAGGGGCACCCATGGGACTATTCATACTCAGACGCCTGGGCGTGATGATACTGACGGCGTTATGCCTCACGTTCATCGTGTTCTGGCTTACCAATCTGTATCCGAACCTTGAAAAACTTGCGAAAACGCAGGGGAACTTCCGTATGTCGGACGAGGCCGTGACCAGTTTTCTGGACAAAAACGGCTATCTCAACCCGATGCCGGTCAAATTTGGTCAGTGGCTGGGCGTTCTGCCGGGCTGGACCTGGGAGGACCCGGAGACCGGCGCGGTCACGGGCAGATGTTTTGCCTCCGGCACACCCGAAGAAGACCGCGATAGTTTTTGCGGCGTGATCCAGGGCGACTGGGGCTTTTCGACCGTCTTCAAGGAGGATGTGGGCGGTATCGTGGCGACGAGGCTGGGTCTGACGGGCAAGCTGATGTTTGCGGTGATGCTGGTGATGGTGCCGATGGCGCTTCTGATCGGTGTGCTGGCGGGCATGCGCGAAGGGTCGGTCACGGACCGGACGCTCTCGACCTTCTCGATCGCATCGACGGCGACGCCGGAATACGTCTCTGGCGTTATCTTCATCGCGGTCTTTGCCTCATCGGCCGTGGGGCTGAAGTGGTTCAAGGGGTCGGCAACCTCCGCCATGGAGAACGCGACTTTTGAGAATTTCACCCTGCCGGTGATAACCATCGCCCTCTACGGCATGGGATATATCGCACGGATGACGCGGGCGTCGATGACGGAAGTAATGACGGCGCAGTATATCCGCACGGCGCGCCTCAAAGGCGTGAAGTTCTCCGATATCGTTATGAAGCATGCTCTGCGAAATGCGCTGATTGCCCCCTTTACGGTGATCATGCTGCAGTTTCCCTGGCTGCTGAACGGTGTGGTGATCGTCGAGACGCTCTTTAACTACAAGGGCTTTGGCTGGCTGCTGGTGCAGGCGGCGGGAAACAATGACATCGAGCTGCTGCTGGCGGTTTCGGTTGTCTCGGTCGCCGTGGTTCTGGTGACGCAGCTGATATCGGATATCGGCTACGTCTATCTTAACCCGCGCATCCGCATCGCATAAAGGAGGACTGAGAGATGGAAGAACTTTCCTGGGTCAGCATCATCGCCCGCATGTTCATTCAGCTTGGTCCCGTGTGGATTTCGCTGATTGTCCTTTTCACCCTGTCGATCACCTACAAGCGCCGCCTGGGGCTTTATGGTAAGCTTTTCGACAGCACCATCGGCATGATCGGCTTTGGTCTTGTCATGTTCTGGGTCTTTACAGGCGTCTACGGCGGCCCGCTCGACATGCTGGTCACCCATGATCCGCTGAGCCAGGTCTCAGGGATGAAAAACAAATCCCCCGGCACCCCGATGCGCAGCCCGGACGAGGGTGAATATGCCTATTTCCTGCTGGGGGGAGACAACCTTGCACGTGACGTCTTCAGCCGCCTGATCAAAGGTGCCTGGGTGGTGGTGCAGATTGCACCGATTGCCACGCTCTTTGCCTTTATGGTGGGCATCACGCTGGGTCTGCCGGCGGGCTACTATGGCGGTCGTCTGGACACGATCCTGTCGTTTCTGGCGAACCTCATTCTCGCCTTCCCGGTGATCCTGCTCTTTTACCTGCTGGTAACTCCGGAGATCGTGCTGACGGGCATTCCCAACTATATGGCGCTCTTTCTGTTCGTCTTCCCGCTGATCTTCATGTGTATCCTGCTCAACTCGCGGTACTACACACAGCCGAAAGTGCGCACACCACTGCTCATTGGCGTGCTGGGTGGTCTGGGATGGCTTTATCTGTCGCTGGTCTCAACCGACGGCTCAGTGGTTGCAACACCGACCTATGCCATACCGGGTCTGCCGAAGTTCCTTGATCTTTTCGACATCGATCCGGGCATTCTGGTGGTTTTTGTGTCAGTTGTTTTCGTGAACTCGCCCACGGTTTTCCGGATCGTGCGGGGCCTTGCGATGGACATCAAGACGCGTGACTATGTGGCTGCAGCCCAGACGCGGGGCGAAGGCCCCTGGTATATCATGCTCTGGGAAATCCTGCCCAACGCACGTGGCCCGCTGATCGTCGATTTCTGTCTGCGGATCGGCTATACCACGATCCTGCTCGGGACCCTTGGCTTCTTTGGTCTGGGTCTGGAATCGGAAAGCCCCGACTGGGGCAGCACGATCAACGCAGGCCGGCGTTTGCTGGCGCTTTACCCACATGCAGCGATTGCACCCGCGCTGGCGCTTCTCACGCTGGTGCTGGGGCTCAATCTGCTGGCGGACGGGCTGCGCGAGGAAAGCCTGCGCGACTGATCTGAGGGGACGGGGGGCGCTGCCCCCCTGACCCCCCGGGATATTTACGAGCCAGAGAAGCCGGAACGGGTTTCGAAAGAGATGCTCCAGAGAGGAGACAACAATGCCAAAGCCAGAGTACAGCGGTCCCATTCTGGAGATCGACAAGCTTTCCATTTCATTCTTTACGCGGCTGCGGGAAATTCCGGCGGTTATGGATTTTTCCGTGGTGGTTCAGCCTGGCGAGGCCGTGGGTCTTGTTGGCGAATCCGGCTGCGGTAAATCGACGGTGGCGCTTGGGGTCATGCAGGATCTGGGCAAGAACGGCCGGGTCGTGGGGGGCTCGATTCATTTCAAGGGCCGCGATCTGGGGGCGATGAGTGACGAGGAGTTGCGCGACATCCGCGGCTCTGAGATTGCGATGATCTACCAGGAGCCGATGGCCTCTCTGAACCCGGCGATGAAGATCGGCAAGCAGCTGATGGAAGTGCCGATGATCCACGCGGGCGCTTCTGAAAAAGAGGCCTATGAGCGCGCGTTGCAGGTTGTCACAGATGTGAAACTGCCGGATCCGAAGCGGATTTTGAATGCCTTCCCGCACCAGCTTTCCGGCGGGCAGCAGCAGCGGATCGTCATTGCGATGGCGCTGATGTCTGAGCCATCGCTGCTTATCCTCGATGAACCGACGACGGCGCTTGATGTGACCGTTGAGGCGGCGATTGTGGAACTGGTTAAGGATCTGGGGCGCAAATACGGCACCTCGATGCTTTTTATCAGCCACAACCTGGGACTGGTTCTGGAGACCTGTGACCGGATCTGTGTGATGTATTCGGGTGAGGCGGTGGAGCGCGGCTCCATCGAGGATGTCTTTGACAAGATGCAGCATCCCTATACGCAGGCGCTCTTCCGGTCGATCCCGCTGCCGGGGGCCGACAAGAACGCGCGCCCGCTGGTCGCCATTCCGGGCAACTTCCCCCTGCCCCATGAACGTCCCCCGGGATGTAATTTCGGTCCGCGCTGCGACTACTTTGAGGCTGGCCGCTGTGATCAGGGTCAGATCCTGATGGAGAGCGTGCCCGGCAACGACCGGCATGCGACGCGTTGTTTGAAGTTTCAGGAAATCGACTGGGACGCGCCGATGGAACTTGCCGAGGTCAAAACCAAGGGCGAAATCGGCGATGTTGTCCTGAAGATGGATAACCTCAAAAAATATTATGAGGTAGCTGCCAATGCGATATTTGGCGGCGGCGACAGGAAGGTTGTCAAAGCCAATGAGACGCTGAGTTTTGAGGCCCGCGAATCCGAGACGCTGGCGATTGTCGGAGAGTCGGGTTGTGGTAAATCCACCTTTGCCAAGGTGCTGATGGGGCTCGAGACGGCGACCGAAGGAGAGATCCTGCTGGATAACCGTTCAATCGGAAATACACCGATTGAGGAACGTGACACCAAAACGATTTCCGAAGTGCAGATGGTGTTTCAGAACCCCTTTGACACGCTGAACCCGTCGATGACCGTCGGGCGCCAGATTATCCGCGCGCTGGAGATCTTTGGCATCGGGGAGAACGAAAAGGACCGCACGCAGCGGATGCTTAAGCTGCTTGATCTGGTGAAGCTGCCGCGTGAGTTTGCAACGCGCATGCCGCGCCAGCTTTCCGGCGGCCAGAAACAGCGTGTGGGCATTGCGCGGGCCTTTGCGGGGGATGCGCGGATCGTTGTGGCCGATGAGCCTGTCTCAGCGCTGGATGTGTCGGTTCAGGCGGCCGTCACGGATCTGTTGATGGAGATCCAGCGCGAACAGAAGACCACGCTTCTCTTTATCAGCCACGATCTGTCGATTGTGCGTTATCTCAGCGACCGGGTGATGGTTATGTATCTGGGCCATGTGGTTGAGCTTGGCACCACGGATCAGGTCTTCTCGCCGCCCTATCACCCCTATACCGAAGCGCTGCTCTCGGCGGTGCCGATCGCTGATACTTCGGTGAAGAAAAAGCATATTGTGCTCGAGGGGGATATTCCGTCGGCAATGAACCCGCCGCCGGGCTGCCCGTTCCAGACGCGTTGCCGCTGGAAATCAGAAGTGCCGGGCGGATTGTGTGAAAAAGAAGTCCCGCCTGTGCGGCGCCTGCCCGGTGATCACCAGATCAAATGTCACCTGAGCGATGAGAAGCTCGCGGAAATGGAGCCGGTCATCGAAATCGGTGTTGCGGCGGAATAAGCGTCTTGCAGACGCAAAAAAAAGGGCCGCGTAAACAGTTACGCGGCCCTTTCCTGTTTGATCCCTCCAGAGATCAGGCGACAAGGGCGAGCATCAGCGCGCTCAGGTAGCCCAGTGAGAAAAGCGCGAATCCAGGACGCCGGGACGCGAGAATGAGTGAGGCCAGCATCAGAACGGCGGCCAGACCCAGTGATCCCATTGCCGGCCACCAGATGATCCCGCTGAGTTCGGTGCCCGGCCCCCAGGGGGAACCTTCCCACGTCAGGCCGACATTCGTCACAGCGGCCAGCAAACCCAGCAGAGCCCCGCCGCAGAGGGCGCGCAGATGCTCAAAAACCGGGTGGCGGCGACGGCGGACCATGCCCGCGGGGGTGGCGCCGGGCATGTGCGAGCTGAGTTCTCGTACCGGCACATTGCGCACCGGGGCCGCATTTCGGTTCTGCGATTTCTGAATACGCTCAAGGCGTGCGTGAAAGTTTGCTGTTGCCATTTTTTGGCATCTCCCTCGTTCCCTTACCTGCAATCTGACGGGGAATTCGGGCAGGACTGTGGCCCGGACTTGAGCGTAATGTGAAAGGTTAACAGAAAGTTGACCCTCTGAGGATACAACTTTCGGGACACGTAAAACGGGAAGAAAGTCTCGTATTTACTGGCCTGTTATGACTTTAACGTAATTCCGGGTTTCCCGGTATGGTGGAATTCCGCCATATTTCTGTACCGCTGCGGGGCCCGCGTTGTAAGCCGCCAGTGCCAGACGCCAGGAGCCGAAAGTGCGGTACTGATTTGCGAGATAGCGCGCACCGCCTTCAAGGTTCTGCAGCGGATCCATCGGATCAACGCGCAGTGCCCTTGCAGTGGCCGGCATCAGCTGCGCCAGCCCGAGCGCGCCCTTGTGAGATTTTGCTTTCGGGTTCCAGTTTGATTCCTGCTGTACCAGGCGCAGAAAGAGATCTTCCGGCACCCCGTGCTTGCGCGCGGCGGATTTTGCCATCACCAGAAACGGGCCTGTATAAGGGCCCTTATAGGCCTTGTCCCATTTTGTCGGCACGTGCACGGACTGGGGTTTGAGGCGTACAGAGTTGTTGTACTGATCAGAAGCGCGGTTATCGAGCACGCTGATCTGCGACGAGAAGAGCTTGTTGCGGCTTTTTGTCGACACGGTCTCAGCCGACAGAGCCGTTGCCCCTGTCGCCACGGTCAGTGCCAGTGCAGTGACTGTCCGCATCATCTCTTATAAAAACCCCGTCGCCTTAGACCCGGGGATCACTATAGGAAACCCGGTTGCGATACGCCACCCCGTCTGTGCGTGCCGGTGTTGTCCGTTTGTTGCCCCTGCGCGGGTTTATGCGTGTTCCAAAGAGGGGGCCAAGGGTATAGGTTCGACGCGATCACGCGCGACCGGATTCGGCCGGTGCGTCAGAACAAAAAGCAGTATGAGGGGGGGCACCAATATGGCCGGCTCAGTAAACAAAGTTATTCTCATCGGCAATCTGGGGCGTGACCCGGAAGTCCGCAGTTTTCAGAACGGCGGCAAGGTCTGCAACCTGCGCATCGCCACATCCGAGACATGGAAAGACCGCAACACAGGCGAGCGCAAAGAGCGCACGGAATGGCATTCGGTCGCTATTTTCCAGGAAGGTCTCGTGCGGATTGCCGAGCAGTATCTGCGCAAAGGGTCCAAAGTCTATATCGAAGGCCAGCTGCAGACCCGCAAGTGGCAGGACCAGTCCGGCCAGGACCGTTATTCCACCGAGGTTGTGTTGCAGGGCTATGGCGGCACGCTGACCATGCTTGACGGGCGCGGTGAAGGTGGCGGCGGTGGATTTGGCGGCGGCGGCGGCGGAGATCAGGGCTATGATGACCGCGGCGGCGACAGCTATGGCAGCGGCGGTGGTAGCGGTGGCGGCGGCACCTCCGGTCCGGCACCTTCGCGTGATCTGGACGATGAAATCCCGTTCTGATGATCCGGCCTGCCATACGCCTGCTGACCCGGGCGGATACTGCGGCAGCACTTGAGCTTTACACTGACCTCACCCTCGGGCCACCGGCCTGTGACCGAACGGCCTTTCACAGGGTGCTGGAACATCCCGGCACCACTGTGACCGGTGCCTTTGAGGGTGATTTTCTTGTCTCGATGGTGACACTGCACCTGCTGCCCAATGTCACCTGGGACGCACGTCCCTATGCGCTCATCGAGAATGTGGTGACGCGAAAGGACCGGCGCGGCGAGGGCTTCGGGCGGCTGACAATCGGGGCTGCGCTGGAGCGCGCCTGGGCTGCGGATGCATATAAGGTCATGCTGCTGACCGGCCAGCGCCGCGGCGCAAAAGGGTTTTACGAGGCCGTCGGATTTTCCTCAGAGGACAAGCACGCGATGGTCATCCGCCGGCCCTGACCGCCTTATCGCAACGCGTCTTCGAGTACGCGCAGCACCTCTCCCGGTGGCACGTCTGCTGTAACAAAGGCCTCGCCGATGCCCCGTGCGAGGATAAACCGCAGCTTTCCCTGCACCACTTTTTTATCCTGCCCCATGAGCTCGAGCAGTGTGGCCGCATCCGGCAGATCGCCGTCGATATCCGACAGTTCGGTTTTCATGTTCATGGCACGCAGATGCGCACGTACCCGGCCGGGTGTCTCCTGCGCGCACAGACCGAGGCGCGCGGAAAGCTCAAAGGCCAGCGCGCAGCCGATGGCAACGCCCTCACCGTGCAGCAGGCGGTCAGAATACCCTGTTGCGGCCTCCAGCGCATGCCCGAAGGTGTGGCCAAGGTTCAGCAGCGCGCGGTCGCCCTGTTCGGTCTCGTCGCGGATCACGATGTCGGCCTTCATCTGCACCGACCGGCGCACGGCTTCGACGCGGGTCGGCATGTCACCCGCCGCGAGCGCGGGACCGTTCGTCTCCAGCCATTCAAAAAATCCGGCGTCACCCAGAAGCCCGTATTTTACCACCTCACCGTAGCCTGCGATGAAATCGCGTGGCGTGAGGGTGCCCAGAACGTCGGTATCCGCCAGCACCAGTGACGGCTGGTGAAAAGCGCCGATCAGGTTTTTGCCCTGGGGCGCGTTAATGCCTGTTTTACCGCCGACAGAACTGTCCACCTGGGCAAGCAGTGACGTGGGGATCTGCACAAAACGGACACCGCGGCGCAGGATAGCAGCGGCAAAGCCCGCGAGATCCCCGATAACCCCCCCGCCAAAGGCCACAACGATATCGCCGCGTTCAGTTTTCTGATCCAGAAGCCACTCGACGCACTGCTCAAGCGGTCCCCATGACTTTGTCGCCTCACCGGGCGGCAGTACGAGGGCTTCCATTTCAATGCCTTCAGCACCCAGACCGTGGCTCAGCGCATCGAGGTGCAGGCCGGACACGGTTTCGTCGCTGATCACGACGACCCGCGGGCGTTTGAGCAAGGGTGCTATATGTGCGCCGGACTGTGCAATCAGGCCCGGGCCGATGCGCACTTCATAGGCGCGGCCCGGCAGGTCCACTCTGACGATCTCAGTCATCGGTGCGCTCCAGAACATCGGGCCTTGTCAGCAGCGCGCGCGCCACCCGTGCGGCCATCGCTTCGATCGAGACCGGCGGCGCGCAGGGCACGCGAAGATCGGCCTTACTGTATTCCGGCACCCGTTCCGCACAGAGCTTTTCCAGTGTGGTGCGCGGATCGGGCGTGCGCAGCAGTGGCCGGGTGTCGCGGTGTTTCACTCGGCTCCAGAGCAGGTCAATATCCGCATCAAGCCAGATCGCCACACCGTGCTGGCTGATCCGGGCCTGGTTTGCAGCCGACAGAAAAGCCCCGCCACCTGTCGACAGGACGCAGGGTCTGCCCTGCAGCAGGCGGGTGATCACTTCGGTCTCGCGCGCACGGAAAAACGGCTCGCCGTCGCGGGCGAATATTTCGGGCACAGTCATATTTGCCGCAAGCTCGATCTCGGCGTCAGAATCAAGAAACTCAACATCCAGGAGCTGCGCCAGTCCCCGTCCGACAGCCGTCTTTCCGGCGCCCATCATGCCGACCATCACAATGGTCTTTTTCAGATGAAACGCCCCTGTGGCGCTCTGATCGGCCAGGGATTGCTCAATTTCACTCATATTCTTTTGAATGACGTGATATTCATGAAAAGGCCATATATAAGTTCATCAAAACAACAGGCACTGCAGGCAGGACGGGCAAATGGGACGCATTTTTAAACTTATCGTATTTCTCCTGATAATCGGATTTATCGGGCTGACCGGCTATGCCTATGTCGGCCCGTTCTTTGGCGTGGATTTTGCCGCCCCGCAGAATGAGGTACGCGTCCCTGTCACCCTGGAAACCAATTAAGCCTGCACTCGGCGTGCTGGCGGCTCTGCTCTGGAGCGGTCATGCGCTTGCGCAGCAGCAACCCCTGTCGGTGATCGACTGGGTGCACCGGCATTCCGAGCCGGAACCTGTTGTCGTAACCCCCCTGCCGGATCCGGGCACGGCACCGGGAGCCCGCGTGCCGCCGGAAGTGGATGTGACCCCGCTGGAGCAGGAAACCTGGCGCACCGTCGGGCTGGTGCCGGCCAGCGTGACCAACCTGCCCCGTACGCTCTGGACCGGCAGTGACCCCGATGCGCTTGGCAGGCTGATCACGCGGCTGCCCGATCTGCGGGTGCCGGCGGGCCAGGCGCTGCTTTACCGGCTGCTGCTCACAGAAAGCTTCGGGCCGGGCAATGATCTGATGGCGCGCGACAGTTTCACGCTGGCACGCGCCGGGGCGCTGGTGCGTGCAGGTGCGCTCGATCCGGCGCGTGCGCTGATCGAACAGGCTGGCGCCACCCGGGATGCGGCGCATTTTGCGGCCTGGCTTGATGTTGCTCTGCTGACCGGTGACGAGGATCTGGCCTGTGACAGTCTCAACAGCATGCCACGACTGGCGCCCACGGCAGGCCACCGCATCTTCTGTGCGGTCCGTGGCGGGGACTGGCGCACCGCGGCACTGCTTTTTGATACCGGCCGCGCACTCGGGGCGGTGCCGCTTGCGCAGACCGGTCTGCTGGAACGGTTTCTCGATCCGGATCTCTTTGAGGGCGATCCGGCACTGGTGCCGCCGGCGGTGATCACCCCCCTGCTTTTTCGCCTGCACGAATCTGTGGGCGAGCCTCTTCCGACGCGGTTTCTGCCACGCGCTTATGCGGTCGCCGATCTGCGTGATCTGTCGGGCTGGAAATCGCAGCTCGAAGCTGCCGAGCGTCTGGCCCGTGCCGGCACGCTTGCGGACAATCAGCTGCTGGGTCTTTACACGGCCCGCGAGCCTGCGGCATCGGGCGGCATCTGGGACCGTGTGGCAGCGGTCCAGAAATTTGAAACCGCGCTGTCCGGCGGGGATGCTGCGGAGATTTCCGCAACACTGGTAAACGCCTGGGAGGCGGTCCGGCCGGCGGGCCTCGAAGTACCTTTCGCGGGGCTCTTTGCCGACAGGCTGACATCTGCGGAACTTACTGCGGAGGCCGCCCGGATCGCGCGCACACTCGGGCTCTTGTCTTTGGATTACCGCGAAGCCGCGCGGCATCCGGGCACCGAGCCGCTTTATGCCGCAATCGCAGCAGGCCAGCCCGGCGATGCCTCGGGCTGGTCGCTGAGTGCAATGGCGATTTCAGATGCTTTCGCGGGCAAAGGGGTGCGTACAGATCTGACGGCACTGGCGGCGCGCGAGCAGCTTGGAGAGGCGCTTCTGCGCTGTCTGGTGCTGCTTGAGCAGGGCGCTGCCGGTGATCCGGCGGCCCTGACCGGGGCGCTGGCCACCCTGCGCGCGCTGGGTCAGGAAGATACCGCGCGTCGTGCCGCCCTGCAGATCCTGCTGCTGGACCGGTACAGCTGATGGCCGGTGACAGTTGGATCTCTGTCTTTCTCGAAGCACAGGCCGCTGAGCTCGGAGCCGCGCGCAACACGCTGCTGGCCTATGGCCGCGATCTGCAGGATTTCGCGGCCTGGCTCACAGCAAAAGATCTCGCGTTTGAGGCGGCGACAAAGGCCGATGTGGAAAATTATCTGATCAGCTGCGACGCCGCGGGACTGTCGCGCGCGACCCGTGCGCGGCGCCTGTCGGCGATCAGGCAACTCTACCGGTTTGCCTTTGAGGAAGGCTGGCGCAGCGATAACCCCGCCATTCAGATCACCGGGCCGGGACGCGACAAACGTCTGCCGAAAACACTGTCCGAAGATGAGGTGGACAGGCTGCTTGAAGCGGCACGCACGGCCGGCCGGTCGCCGTCGGACAAGGCGCGCAATACCTGTCTGATGGAACTGCTTTACGCCACCGGCATGCGGGTGACGGAGCTTGTCTCTTTGCCCGTCAGTGCCACGCGGGGCGATCCGCGGATGCTGCTTATTATGGGCAAGGGCGGGAAAGAACGCATGGTGCCGCTTTCGGCGCCGGCACGCGATGCCCTGGCGCAGTGGCTCAGGCTGCGTGATGCCGGGGAGGACAAGCGCCGGGCATCAGGTGCTCCCGCGTCAAAATTCCTTTTTGCCTCGCGCGGCGTCTCCGGGCATCTGACACGGCACCGGTTTTATACGCTGATCAAAGAATTTGCCGTGGCCGGAGGGGTCAGCCCGCAGAAAGTGACGCCACACACGCTGCGCCATGCCTTTGCGACGCATCTGCTGGCCCATGGCGCCGATCTGCGGTCTATCCAGACCCTGCTGGGGCATGCTGATGTGGCGACCACCGAGATTTATACCCATGTTCTCGAAGCGCGGTTGTCTGATCTGGTGCTGAAACACCACCCGCTTGCGGAATATCCTGCTGTCAGAGGCAAGGGTAAGGCATCGCAGAAGGGCGAGTAAAGCCGCCTCGCAGCCCTGCGCCGGTATTCAGATGGCTTAGCGGAGTATCGCAGATGGCGCGTTTCGGCGCTGTGCCTCACGGGATAGCGAATGTGCCGGCACCGTGACCCGCGCCTCCCCGTCAATGATTTTCCATCCGTCCTGGTCCGGTTAGCGATCCCGAAAGCAACCCGTGAAGAGCGCACCCTGAATGATCACAGGGGAGAAACCCGGCGTATGCAGCCGGCACGATCCGCAAGGCACGAACCGGCATCGACGTTTTGCACTCCGGCCCCACAACAGTCCCCGGGCAAAGGTAACGCGTATTTCAGGGTGTGTTTTCCGGCGACTGTCCGGGTATGGCGTGTGTCAGCCCCCTTGAATGACGCCCCGCACGCCCCCATAACCAAGGGATCGACTTTCAAAGGTAATTTCCCAGATGGACCCCGCCTCCGCAACGCTTGATGCAGCTTTCTGGATCACAAGTTGCGTTATTCTCTTTCTGCTGGTTCTGTCCGGCTTTTTCTCAGGTTCCGAAACCGCGCTCACAGCGGCCTCTCGCGGTAAACTGCGCAGCCAGGCCGACAAAGGCTCGCGCGGTGCCGAACGCGCGCTGAAGATCACTGAAGACAACGAACGGCTTATAGGCTCGGTGCTGCTGGGCAATAACCTCGTGAATATCCTCGCGGCGTCGCTGGCCACGTCGATCTTTACGCGTGCTTTCGGCGAAAGTGGTGTGGCGCTTGCCACGCTGGTCATGACGCTTCTGGTGCTGATCTTTGCCGAAGTTCTGCCCAAGACCTATGCGATTACCAATTCCGAACGCGCCGCAGCCCTGGTCTCGGCACCGATTTCGATCATCGTCAAAGTGTTCTCGCCCGTTGTCGCGGCTGTGCGCTATTTCGTGCGCGGTGTGCTGCGTGTTTTCGGAGTTCGTATTGATCCGGACAGCAACATTCTTGACGTACACGCTGAGATCGAAGGCGCGTTGCATCTCGGTCACTCGGAAGGTGTGGTCGAGAAAGAGCATCGTGACCGGATCCTTGGCGCGCTCGATCTCAATGAGCGCGCGGTCGAAGAGATCATGCTGCATCGCTCCGGCATTGAGATGATCGATGCCAATGCAGAGCCCGAAACGATCCTTGAGCAGTGTCTGCAGTCGAATTACACCCGCCTGCCGGTCTTCAAAGAGGATCCGGAAAACATTGTCGGCGTGATCCATGCCAAGGATCTGCTGCGCGCGATGTACAAGATTATTGGTGGCCCTGAGGGGGACGCATCGAAACTGCGCGATTTCGACATCGCCGATGTGGCGATGAAGCCCTATTTCGTGCCCGAAACCTCGACCCTTGATGAACAGATGCGCCAGTTTCTGCGCCGCCGCACGCATTTTGCGCTTGTGGTAGATGAGTACGGGTCGCTGCAGGGTCTGATCACCCTGGAAGACATTCTCGAAGAGATTGTGGGCGAAATCACCGACGAATTCGACCCTGATGGCGAATACCCGGTGCAGCAGACCGGCGACGGGATGTATGTGGTCGACGGGGCAATGACGATCCGCGATCTTAACCGCGCGACCGACTGGAACCTGCCCGATGAAGAGGCCAACACAATCGCCGGCCTGGTCATTCATGAAGCGCAGATGATCCCGACAACAGGTCAGGTGTTCTCGTTTCACGGCTTCCGCTTTGAAGTCTGCGCGCGGGACGGCAACAGGATTACCGAACTAAAAATCAGGCCGCTCTGAAACGGGGTGTCGGCGGACCGGCCTCTACCGCGTGTAAGGCTCAACCGAGAGCGCCTGCATGGCGTAGCTCGTCTCAATCTCTGCCTGTCCGTC
Source organism: Roseobacter ponti (assembly GCF_012932215.1). Taxonomy (GTDB): domain Bacteria; phylum Pseudomonadota; class Alphaproteobacteria; order Rhodobacterales; family Rhodobacteraceae; genus Roseobacter; species Roseobacter ponti. The sequence goes on from NZ_CP048788.1 coordinate 1,990,816, forward strand.
CACAAAGCTGAGGGTTTGCGTGCGGCTTTGCGCGCGCATCTCGCCGCGGATCCAGACCGGTTTATAAAGCCCGTCGACCGTAAAGCCGTCCTCAAAACTGACGAAAACCATCTGGTTGGCAGGTGGCGTGGGCGTGTGAATGCAGGCGCCGACATAAGGCACCAGCAAAAACTGCACAGCCTTCTCGCCGGTCATTTCCAGTGGGAGGATGTATCCCGGCATGCGCACGGGCGTTCCGTTAAGGTCGGGGTTGACCGACGTGGCGGCCAGCCTGCGCTCAGTCATCACGATATCACGCTGCCGGAACAGGTCGTCGGGATCGAGGCCTTCGGCAATCAGCTGATTGCGCAGGTTGTCGGCTTCTTCTCTGATCTGGCTGTCGTTTCCGTTCTCAAGCTGACCTTCCATGCGGAAAAGCCGCGCCAGATTGCCGATCTGTTCATAACCCATTTCCGCAAACGGATCGTGAAAGGGCCGGACTTCGGGCAGCAGATCGTCCCAGTTGATGGTACGTTCCTCGCTGGCCATCGCGGACTGTGCAAGAGCGACGGTCAGAACCAGTGCCAGCATCTGTGTGAAAAATCGGATCATTCCATAGTCTCCCGGTCAGAGCCGCATCGACAGGCCGTCCGCCAGGGTCATCCGGTAGACCCGTATGGCCGGAACAACAGCGGCAAGCAGACCAGAGCAGAAAACCGCAAGGATTAGAAGTGCCTCACGAAAAGTTGGCCATGTCAGCCCGATCCGCAACCCGAAGCTTTCGGCCAGTACCGGATCAGCGAAGCCGGTGATCACCAGCAGGGCCATATAGCCGAGAACAATGCCCGCGATCATCAGAAAGGCTGCCTCAATCAGGATAAGCGTGAGAATATCCACCGGTGTGGCCCCTGCTGATCGCAGGATGGCAAACTCACGACGGCGCACTTCGAGAGCTGCGGAGAGCATAACCACCATGCCGGTCACACCGGCGACCGCCACCGCTGCCGCCATCAGGCGCAACGCGGTTTCCGCAGTTCCCGTCAGTGACCACAGCTGCAGCAGCGCAACATAGGGCATGACCGCGCTCAGGGCGTCGCCGCGGTATCCGGCGACAATTCGCTGCACGGACAGGACGGCAATTTTGTCTGTCAGACCGACGTAGATCGCATTGATTGTGCCGGGCAGATGGCCGCGGTCCGCATCTCCTGCTGTGTCGTCATCGCCCCCGATGTGCTCCCCGGCATGACCATCCGGTGCGGCATCGGGATCAGGGTTTTGCTGTGTCACAGGCGCCTGAGGCGGAGTTGCAAAAGGATCGGCCGGTTGCCGGGCTGTGTTCTGGTGCAGGGTGTCAAAACCTTTGAGCGAGACGAAAACCATTCTGTCGGTCGCGGTGCCCGTGCGTTCAAGAACACCTGAGATCGTAAACGGCGCCTCATCGTGGATCTCAAAAGCCACCTGCCCGGATCCGTGTGCATTGACGATCACGCTGCCCGGTACATAGCCGAAGGCATCGGCCACCCCTGCTCCCACCACGGCGCCGTCTTCTGAGCGGAAAACCCCGCCGCTGCGAAACGCGAGCGGCTGTCCGCCGCTGTGGCGGAAGCGGTCGAAATATGCCGCCGAGGTGCCGATCACCGGATAGCCGCGGTGATTGTCACCCATCAGCAGCGGAACCGTCCAGCTGACCTGTGGCAGATCCGAGATCATCTGATAGCTTTCAGGGCTGATGCCGGTCCCGGTCGAGCCGACACCAAAGACCGTAGCCATCAGGATCTGCACATCGTTTCCGCGCGCGGCGACGATCAGATCAATGCCAGAGGCCGAGTTGGCAAACCCGGCGCGGGCTTCTGTGCGCAGGCGTTCAACGCCGAGGATCAGCGCCACACTCAGAGCGATGCCTAATACGGTAAGCAGAGCAACAAAGCCCCGGTTGATCAGGCTTTTCAGGCTTAGTTTCAGCATGGCACGCCCGCGCTCTGCAGATCGCGCAGATCTTCCGCCCGGTCGAAGTGGCGGGCAAGAGAGCGGTCATGGCTCACGAAAAGAAGGCTTGTCCCGGCAGCGGCGCATTCGCGCAGCAGCAGATCGACAAATCCGGTTTTTGCATCCTCATCAAGCGCCGAGGTCGGTTCGTCCGCCAGCACGACCCCCGGTGCGCCGATCAGGGCCCGTGCGGCAGCAACGCGCTGCTGCTGGCCGACGCTCAGCGCGCTCGCCGGTGCGTTCTGAAGAGCAGGGTCGCCCAGCCCCAGATCCCTTAGCAGGTGTGCTGCTGTTACTGCGGGATCCGGCCCCGCCTGCTGTCGTCTGATGCCGGAAAACCGGCAGGGCAGAAGGACATTTTCCACCGGGCTGAGCCAGGGCAGGAGATTGAAAACCTGGAATATGATCCCCAGATGCGCCGCCCGAAACCTGTCGCGCGCAGAGCCTGAGAGCGCGCTCAGATCCTGGCCCCGGACTGTGACCGTGCCGTCCGGAATGTCGATCACGCCCGCGATGGCGGCCAGCAGAGTGGATTTTCCGCTGCCGCTCGGCCCGGACAGAAACACAGTTTCACCCGCTTGCAGATCAAATCTGCCGATGTTCAGCACCGCTTCTGTGGCACCGGGCCATGTATAGTGCAGCGACTGGATCGAGATTGCGGACATAAGGTGATTTGTCAGCGGTTTCAGCAGGGTTGTCGAGTGAACAAATCAGGGAAGCGGCATTTTGCCCGGCACGCTGACCGCCACCAGCAGTGGCAGAAGCCGGATGCACGACTGTCGGTCCGATCTGACGGTCTCTGCCCATGGCGGTCTTACGCGCTCAGATCAGGCCCGAAGGCGTTCGCCATTGGGATCAAAGGGCGGCTCTTGCAGGATACGGGCCTTGTGGGGCTGACCAAGGATCATCACCTCAACCTCGTCGCCGGGTGCCGCGTCTTTCACATAGCCCAGGGCCAGGCTCCTGCCGACCGAATAGCCGTAAGCACCTGAGGTGACCCGCCCGATGCCCCTGCCGTTCCGGAAGACGGGCTCGCCGCCTGTGGCATCCGCGTTGGAAGCATCTGTCTGAGCCGCGTCGAGTTCCATCAGCACCAGCATTTCACGCGGAGCTCTGGCGAGGGTTTCCGCGACGGCTGCCCTGTTGAGGAAATCCTTGTCCATTTTGCAGAGGCGGTCGAGGCCGACCTCCTGGGGCCAGTATTCCGGAGAGTATTCGCGGCTCCAGGATCCGTATCCCTTTTCGACGCGCAGGCTCATCAGCGCGCGGCTGCCCACGGGGCCTGCTCCGAACTCTTTGCCCGCCTCAAGCAGCGCTTCATAGAGCTTTTTCTGGTCTTCGGTGGCGCAGTGCAGTTCCCAGCCGAGATCGCCGGTGAAGGACACTCTCAGCGCCAGCACAGGCACGCCTGCGATCTCCATCCGGGCGCTGCGCATAAACGGGAAGTCCGCTGTTGCAAGCGAACTGTTGGTCAGCCGCGCCAGCAAATCGCGCGCGGCCGGGCCGGCCACGTTGAACCCGCAGTATGCTTCGGTCAGGCTTATAAACTCCGTGCCTTCGGGCAGCGGAACGGATCTGAAAAAGCGCTGGTGATACCGCTCCGCAGCGCCGCCGCCGATGATCCAGAATTCTTCCTCTCCCAGCCGCGTTACGGTAAAATCACCGGCGATGCCGCCGCGTTTTCCAATCAGCGGGGTCAGACAGGAGCGGCCGACCGATTTCGGCATATTGTTGGCGAATACAGAATTCAGCCAGGCCTCAGCCCCCGGCCCTTTGCAGCGGTATTTTGCAAAGTTCGAAATATCGATAATGCCCGCATGCTCGCGCAGCATCCGGCATTCGGCGCCGACGGTGTCCCACCAGCCCTGGCGGGTGAACCCTTCGGTGACGTCTTCAGCACCTGGCGTATCGCCAAAATAAAGCGGATGCTCCCAGCCGTAGTTCAGACCGAAAACCGCGCCCATCTCTTTTTGCATCTCATAGACGGGCCGCGTGCGCACCGGCCGGCCTGCGGCACGTTCCTCCCCGGGGAAGTGGATTTTGAACCGGTGCGCGTACTGATCACCCACACGTGCTTTGGTGAAGGCCTTGTCTGCCCAGTCGCCGAACCGCGCCACATCCCAGGCGAACATGTCATAGCGGGTCTCGCCGGTGGTGATCCAGTCGGCAGCCAGCAGCCCCATGCCACCCGACTGCGAAAACCCGGGAATAATACCGTTACAGCAGAAGTAGTTGCTGAGTTCGGGCACCGGGCCAAAGAGCACATTGCTGTCCGGCGACCAGATCATCGGCCCGTTGATCACCCGTTTAATGCCGGCCTCGCCCACGGCGGGCACCCTGTCGATGGCGCGCATCATATTCTCTTCGATGCGCTCCAGATCATCTGCGAAAAGCTCATGGCCAAAGCCCTGCGGCGTGCCGTCCTCTGCCCAGAACCGCAGGTCTTTTTCATAGGCGCCGACAAGCAGCCCTTTGCCCTCCTGGCGCAGGTAATATTCGCCGTCCCGGTCCGCGACGGACGGCAGGCGGCGGTCCAGCCCGGCAATCTCCGCGATGGTTTCCGTGACGAAATACTGATGCTCAGTCGGTTGCAGCGGCAGCGTAATCCCTGCAAGGGCTGCAACCTCCCTGCCCCAGAGACCGGCGGCGTTGACCACCCATTCCGTTGCGATGTCGCCTCTGGCTGTGCGCACAACCCAGGTGCCGTCGGGTTGCTGTTCGGTTCCGGTGACCGGGCAGAACCGGATGATCTCCGCCCCGTTCTGGCGCGCGCCGGCGGCATAGGCATTGGTGACGCCCGACGGGTCCACGTTGCCGCCGTTTTCCTCGAACATGATGCAGCGGATGCCGTCGTAATCGACCAGCGGGTGCAGGGCTTCGGCTTCCTGGCGGTCAATCTCGCGGAACGGCAGGCCATAGTATTTTGCCTTTGCCGCCTGCAGGCGCAACTGGTGCGCCCGCGCCTCGGTCTGAGCGAGATAGAGGGACCCAGGCTGAAACACCCCGCAGGACTGCCCGGTTTCCGCTTCCAGCGCATTATAAAGATCCATCGTGTAGTTCTGGATCCGGGTAATGTTGTTGTTGTCGTGCAGCCCGTGGATATTGGCCGCCGCATGCCATGTCGAACCCGATGTAAGCTCGTCGCGCTCCAGCAGGACAACATCGCTCCAGCCCGCTTTGGTCAGGTGATAAAGGATGGAGCAGCCGATTACGCCGCCTCCGATGACAACGGCCTGAGCATGGGTGCGCATGGGAAAGTCCCTGATCTTTTTTGTGTTTCGCTGGTCCTGACCTTGCCCCGGCCATTATTAAGCCGGTTGCTCGTTCACGACATATCTGGTCGGCGGCTGACCATGCGCAGGGTTGGTGCGGATGACCCTTCGGCTGTCTGCTCCGGATCCAGTCCGGGCTGCGCCCCTGAAACAGCTTGCGTGCGACCGGTGGCATGCACAGACTGCACAGAACCTGACAAAGGATCTGCCAGCCCATGACACTGCCCGAAAACCGTCTGAAACACTGCCTGAGCAATACCGATGACCGCGTAGCGATCCATATTGTCACGATCCCCTCTGCCGTTGTGACCCAGGCCATGGCCGCCGCGGGGGCGGACGGGCTGATTATCGATATGGAGCACGGAGCCATCGATCATGCCTCTGCCCATGCGATGATCGCCGCCACTGCGGGGACGCATTGTGCTCCGATCGTACGGGTGCCGGAGATTGACGCTGCCGTTGTGAAACGGGTGCTGGATCTGGGTGCGGAAGGCATCTGTTTTCCGCTGGTGCGCACGGCTGAGGACGCCCGGCATGCGGTATCCTGCATGCGGTATCCGCCCCGCGGGGTGCGGGGGTTTGGCGCCTTTATCGCCCAGTCGCGCTGGCAGACGGACCTGCCCTCATTCCGGGAGGCGACAGAAGACAGGCTGATTAACATCCTGCTGATCGAAACAAGGGACGCGGTGCAGAATATTGAGGAGATCTGTGCGGTTGAGGGCATTGATCTGCTGGTGGTCGCCATGTTCGATCTGAGCACTGATCTGGGACACATGGGCGAGTTCGATCATCCGGTCGTGCGCGATGCGGTCGGCAGGATTGAGGCTGCGGCAAAGGCTGCCGGTCTTCCGCTGGGTGGCAATGCGCTGAGTCGGGAGATGGCTGACGGACTGTTTGACCGCGGCTACCGGGCGATTGCGGGGTTTGATCTGCTCTGGCTGCGGGCAAAGACCTCAGAGATAAAGGGCTGGACAGAAACCTGAGCCGGTGGCGCGTTGGTTGCGTTTCCGGCCCTTTGTGTTGGGGTGGCTCAGTGCTGACTGAGCGGTCCTGCGAATCAGATCTTCTGCATCGCGCGCAGAGCGCGTGTTGACGCCATCGCCCAGGCTCAGCCGGGCCATCCCCGAGGGCCGGCAGAAAAATCATCCCGGCTCCATCCCGTCCACTCCGGGGCGTAACTCACTGCAAACAGGACTCTCTGTTCAGGAGTGTCGTTTTTGGCGACCGGCGCGCGAGCGGTGGCATTAAATGGCCACATTCATCCGGTACGCAGATCGCCAGAACGCTGAAACCGGATCCCCGGGCCGGAGAGCCCCGCCGATGATAACGACAACTGAGATGATTGCTGATGCCCAACGAAGTAAAGCAGAAACGTCTGGCCGTTAAACACGTCAAACGCCGGTGTCACCGGTGTCATGGCTCTGGCAGCGCCAATTGTGTGACCTGCAATGGCACCGGGCGCATGTACAAGGGCCGCGATTACCACGGGCATGCCGTGACGGGCACCTGTGAGGGCTGCTTTGGCACCCGTTCGCGGCGGTGTTCTTATTGCAGCGGCGAAGGGTTCGCCTGACGGCAGATGCCCCGGGTCCCCTGACCGTATTTCAAACTGGCATCCAAAGCTTCGTTGTATCCGCTGCGTATCAGGGCGTCGCTGAGGGTTCCCGCGCCCGGTTACAGGTTGCTGAAACGTCAGTTTCTGTCGTTTTCAGGCAGGCCCGCGCGCCCGCCCGCGCACATTCTCAGGCCTGAAGAAACCGGAGAACCCTATGCAGACCACCACCCGTGTTGCCGTCATCGGCGGAGGCGTTGTCGGCGCGTCCGTGCTCTATCACCTCACCAAGCTGGGATGGTCTGATGTGATGCTGCTTGAGCGCTCTGAACTGACCAGCGGGTCTACCTGGCATGCGGCGGGCGGGTTTCACACGCTGAACGGCGACACGAACATGGCAGCGCTGCAGGGCTATACCATCCGGCTTTACAAAGAGCTGGAAGAGATCACCGGCATGTCCTGTGGTCTGCACCATGTGGGTGGGGTGACCCTCGCGGATAATCAGGACCGGTTTGACATGATGCTGGCCGAACGGGCTAAGCATCGTTTCATGGGGCTCGACACCGAGATTGTGGGGCCTGAAGAAATCCGCAGCATCGCCCCGATCACCAGCCTCGACGGCATCATCGGCGGGCTTTACGACCCGCTGGACGGACACCTCGACCCGTCAGGCACCACACATGCCTATGCAAAAGCGGCGCGGATGGGTGGGGCCACCATCGAAACCCACTGCATGGTGCGCGAAACCAGCCAGCGCCCGGACGGCACCTGGGATGTGGTGACCGACAAAGGCACCGTGCATGCCGAACATGTCGTGAATGCCGGCGGCCTCTGGGCGCGTGAAGTGGGTGCCATGGCCGGTGTCTATTTCCCGCTGCACCCGATGGAGCACCAGTATATCGTCACCGATGCGATCCCTGAGATCTATGAGCGTGATGCCGAACACCCGCATGTGATGGACCCGGCCGGCGAAAGCTATCTGCGCCAGGAGGGTCGCGGGCTCTGCATCGGCTTTTATGAGCAGACCTGTGCGCCCTGGGCTGTGGACGGCACGCCCTGGAGTTTCGGTCATGAACTGCTGCCGGATAACTTTGACAAAATCTCGGACAGTATTGAATTTGCGTACAAACGGTTCCCGGTGCTCGAGCGTGCGGGCATCAAATCGGTGATCCACGGCCCCTTTACCTTTGCGCCCGACGGCAATCCGCTGGTGGGTCCGGTGCCGGGGATGCGCAATTACTGGTCGGCCTGTGGTGTGATGGCCGGGTTCAGCCAGGGGGGTGGTGTCGGTCTGACGCTGGCGCAGTGGATAATCGAGGGCGAGCCTGAGCGCGATGTGATGGCGATGGATGTGGCGCGCTTCGGGCCCTGGATCAGCCCCGGCTACACGCGCCCCAAGGTGATCGAAAACTACCAGAAGCGTTTTTCCGTAGCCTACCCGAATGAAGAACTGCCCGCCGCGCGCCCCAACCGCACCACGCCCATGTATGACATCTTCACAGGTATGGGCGCCGTCTGGGGTCAGCAATACGGGTTAGAGGTTGCCAACTATTTCGCCAAAGGTGGTGAGCCGGCGTATGAGACGCCCTCCTTCCGGCGCTCGGATGCTTTTGAGGCCACGTCGCGGGAGGTAAAGGCCGTCCGCCAGGGCGTTGGAATCAATGAGGTTCAGAACTTCGGCAAATACCGGGTGAGCGGCCCGGGCGCGCGGACCTGGCTGGACCGGATTATGGCGGGCCGCGTGCCCGCTGAGGGGCGTCTGAGCCTCACCCCGATGCTCTCGCCGCGCGGAAAGCTGATCGGGGATTTCACCATTTCCTGTCTGAGCGAGGAGCTTTTTCATCTGACGGCTTCTTACGGGGCTCAGGCCTTTCACATGCGCTGGTTTCAGCAGAACGCAGACCCGGACGTCCGGGTCGAAAACATCTCGGATCAACTCACAGGGTTTCAGATCGCCGGTCCGCTGGCGCGGGATGTGCTGGCCGACTGCACGCGCACAGATGTCAGCGATATCCGTTTCCTTGATGTGCGACGACTGACCATCGGGATGACCGACTGCATCGTGCAGCGGGTGAGCTATACCGGGGATCTGGGCTATGAGATATATTGCGATCCGATGAGCCAGCGCGCGCTCTGGCACACGCTGTGGGCCGCAGGAGAGCCCCGTGGAATGGTGCCTTTCGGCATGCGGGCGATGATGTCGCTGCGGTTGGATCGCTTTTTCGGCAGCTGGATGTCGGAGTTTTCACCCGATTACACCGCGGCGGAGACAGGCCTCGACAGGTTCATCCGCTTTGGCAAAAACGCTGATTTCATCGGTCGTGCTGCCGCCGAAGCAGAGCGCTCTGCGGGCCCCGCGCGCCGTCTGGTCAGCTTTGAAGTCGATGCGGACGATGCAGATGTGCATGGCTATGAGCCCGTCTGGCTCGGAGGTGAGGTCGTCGGATTCTGCACATCGGGTGGCTATTCGCACCATGCCGGCAAATCGATTGCCATCGGCTTTCTGCCTGCGGACCGGGCAGATGAAGCACCGGACGTGCAGATCGAAATACTTGGTCAGATGCGGCCCGCCCGGGTGATCACCGAACCGCTCTTTGATCCTGACGCGGCACAGATGCGCGGCTGAGATACGGGCCTCTCGGCGTGGCATCCGGTAACCGGTGTGAGACCGGCCCTGCGGGGCTGTCACAGCTGCACCCCGTGATATAGCGTCGTGTCATGACCGAAGCGCCGCTGACCGACATTCCCGTGATCGTTCCTGCCGCCGGTGCCTCGCGCCGGATGCGGGGGGCTGACAAACTGATGCTTGAAGCGGGCGGTGTGCCTCTGCTGCGCCGCCAGGTGATGCGGGCGCGGGCGGCGACCCGGGGTCTGGTGATCGTCGCCCTGCCCCCGGCACCACATCCGCGCTGGGACAGTCTGGCGGATCTTGATGTGACGGGAATACCGGTGCCCGATGCGCATGAAGGGATGAGCGCCGGTCTGCGCCGGGCGCTGGATGCACTCGGGTCGGATGCGCGCGCGGTGATGATCCTCCTGCCTGATCTGCCGGATCTGACCACCGAGGATCTTCGCCTTGTTCTTGCTGCGGTCGCCCCTGCCGACGGCACTGCGATGTGGTGTGCCACGACACCTGATGGCAGGCCGGGACATCCGATTGTGCTGCACGCGTCGCTTTTCGATGAGTTGCGGGCGATCCGGGGCGACAAAGGGGCGCGCGCGATCCGCGAGAACGTCGCACGTGCCGGCAGGCTGCGCGGGGTTCCTCTCGGGGATGACCGGGCGCTGCGGGATCTTGACACGCCCGAGGCCTGGGAGGCCTGGCGGGCGCTGCAGGAAAAACCATGATCCACAACAGAAACGGGAGGGGAAATCCCCTCCCGTTTCCGTTAAGCCATGTCAAACGGATCGACATGGTCGCTGCATATTCCTGTCAGGCCACGGGGTGGCCTCTTTGATGTGCCGGAGCGCGCGGTGTCAGCGTGGGCCGCGCGGCGGTTCTGGCGGCAAGACCCTCGTAGGTCGCCAGCTCAGGGAATAATTCTTCAATCTCAAGGCGCTGCGCGTTGCCGATGCCATCGACCGGGCCCGCTGCGGGCTGATAGGTTTCACTCCAGACCCCATCGGCCAGCACGACCTCATGGGCCGCGCACATGAAATGAAGATAGGTGACCCAGGGCAGGTCGGCTGCACGAATGCCCGGCTGTGCCGTCAGGTGTTTGGCGGCAACGAAGACCTCGTCGGTCCCGCAGTGCAGCGCCGTCATATCGCCGGTTGAGAGCACCCGGTGGTTGGGGCTGAGCATCAGATCACGCGCAGGTCTGCCCTCTCCCAGAGCACCCGCGGGGATCCGCACGGGGCGCAGGTGCGGATGCTGGCTCAGATCAACGGTTGTCAGCCCGCGACAGCCTGTCCAGCAGATTTCCTGCGGGCCGTTGTCGCGCGTCATGACCCGGTCGCCGGGACGCAGGTCTTCCGCGGCACGGGTGCCGGCCGGGGTGACGATGCGCGCGCCGGGTACAAAGCAGTTCGGCAAAGGAACAGGGCTCAGTGTCGCAGCGCGAGGCTGTCCTGTGCTCTTTGCTGCGCTCGTCTGCCGCATAACTGTCTTTACCCTTTTCCGGTCCGGACCCCCGTCAGGGCAGCCCGAAACCGCATACTCATTACTACAGCGGCGCATCAGAACCGGAGGTCCCGCGCAACAAGGCGACACCATCAGACACCACAAAAACGCGTGGGTCTGTCCGGCCCTGATGCGTTGCCCGAAGGCCCCGCCTTGCTGACCGGTGTGACCCGGACCAGCACATAAAACCGTTTAACCGGCATGCGCGCCGTAAGAATTGTTAGGCCGGAGAGGCCCCGCCGCGAAAGTGAAATCTGACAGAAATGTGGCGGCCAGAGGCGCGAAAAACGGTGGCGGTTCAAAACGCCATGCTGTTTTCGGGCAGGACCACCGGTGATTGTTTCCGGAATGAACCTGACAGGAATTCATCAGATTTGCCATAAATTTCAGGTAAATGGCCCGGGCCCGTCAACGCCCGCGCGCTGGCGGATCTTTGACGTTACGTTTCCGGATCGTGAACAGAAGGCCGGTTTGCCGCGGGCATCACCGGTGCAGGAAAATGACAGATCCGTCGCTCCCCACATTCCCGGGGCAAAGACAATCTCGACGTATTGCCGCGACTGACACACGAGACGGAACCAATCGACCTGTGCTGCGCTGAATGCGGGCGAATCAATGGTGTCATCCCAGGCTCTCAACGGGCAGATGCGCGGCCGCGCGAGGGGTATGAACAAAGCCGGCAGAAAGCACCCGGAACGATATCATCGATTGCATATCCGGTCCGGTTCATCTGAAAGGGTCTCGCCTCCGGATCAGGCGGGCAAGGGAATTGCGGTGTGGTACCCAAGGCCGGACTCGAACCGGCACGCCTTGCGGCGGGGGATTTTGAATCCCCTGCGTCTACCATTCCGCCACTTGGGCACATCTGCGGATTATCCGAGCCCCTGCCCGTGGGCAAGCATAAACTGCTTTGCAAAAACTGCCGCAGACTTGACCTGGCGGGTCTGTCGTGTTCTGCCGCTCAGGCAACAATTGTACTGTGGATAACGATGCTCAGAAAGCTTTACGACTGGACACTCAGCATGGCCGAACACCGCCATGCGCTCTGGGTACTGGCATTTGTCAGCTTTATCGAAAGTTCGGTCTTTCCGATCCCGCCGGATATCCTGATGATCCCGATGATCCTCGCGGCCCCCTCGCGGGCCTGGCTCATTGCCAGCGTTGCCCTTGTGTTCTCCGTACTGGGCGGACTTCTGGGCTATGGCATCGGCGCGTTTGCTTTTGAAACAATCGGTCAGCCGATCCTGGAAAGCCTGGGCAAGGCAGAGCCCATGGCGGCCTTTAACGAGCGGTTTAACGATCTGGGTTTCTGGGCTGTTCTGACGGCGGGTGTGACGCCCTTCCCCTATAAGGTCATTACCATCATGTCAGGCTGGACCGGCATGCCGCTGATGACCTTTATCGTCACCTCCATCCTCGCGCGCGGCATCCGGTTTTATCTCGTCGCACTTCTGCTGTGGAAATACGGCGAGCCGATCCGTGACTTTATCGAACGTCGCCTGGGCCTGATGTTCATTCTCTTCGTTCTGCTTCTGGGCGGCGGGTTCTACGCGCTGAAATACCTGTGACCGGTCGCCAGGCGTTGTGGATGGCGACCCTCGGGTCGTTCTTTATGATCGCCGGCGCTCTGGCGTTTCAGTATATCGGTGGGCTGCCACCGTGCAAAATGTGCTACTGGCAGCGCTATCCGCATATCATCGCCATCGGCATAGGTGCGCTGGCTCTTGCGCTGTCAAACCGGGCCCTGATGATGGCAGGAGCGCTTGCGGCCCTCACAACTTCGGCCATCGGGCTCTACCATGCCGGCGTGGAGAAAGGGTTCTGGGAGGGGCCGACCACATGCACATCGCAACCGATCGGCGGGCTGACCACAGATGAGCTTTTTGATCAGATCATGTCGGCCCCTGTGGTGCGCTGTGACGAGATCCCCTGGGAAATGCTCGGGCTCAGTATGGCCGCATGGAACGGCGTGCTCTCCTTTGGTCTCTTTATCCTGTGGTGTCTGGCCCTGCGCCGCGCCTAGGTCGCTTTACGCGTCGACAAAAGCAGGCTCGTTTCACTTGCGGTGATCCCGTCGAGCCTGCGGATGCGCGCCAGGATATCATCAAACGCCTCCAGCGTCGTTGACCCGATTTCCACGATCACGTCCCAGCGTCCGTTCGTCGACCAAACATGACGCGCCTCGGGAAAGGCATTGAGCTGCCGGATGATCCGGTCGGTGCCGCGTCCTTCGATGGCGATCATCATCAGGCCGCGCACCGCGTCGCGCTGCTGGTCGTGTTTCATCACGACGGTAAAGCCCAGAACATCCCCGTTTTCCTCCAGTTTCGCGAGACGCGTGCGCACCGTGGCGCGCGACAACCCGAGACGCGATGCCAGCTCTGACAGAGGAGCGCGGGCGTTGTGCCTGAGCGCTGAGATCAGACGTTTATCCGTTTCGTCCATTTTGTGTGTCCGGTTTGATCAATTCGATGACATAATGTGCATAAATGATGCTTGTTCGCAATCCGGTCCGGTGACTATTCAGAGGCAACCCCTCACAACGGAGCGTATTATGGCGGACAAAACCTGTATTCTGATTGGTGCCCCGGTAGACAGCGGCAAACGCCGCGCCGGCTGCCTTATGGGCCCGGACGCCTACCGCACGGCGGGCCTCGGGCGCGCCATTATGGATCTCGGTCATGGTGTTGAGGACAGAGGCAACGTCGCCCCCCGCCCCTATACCGAACGAAGTGACCCGAAACTGCACGCGCCTGAGGAGACCATCGCCTGGACGGAAAGCCTGGCGGAAGCCGCTGAGGCCGGGCTGCGCGACGGGCTGCCGATTTTTATGGGGGGCGATCATGCCCTGTCGCTGGGCACCGTTCTGGGAGCAATGCGCCACGCCGAAGCCGAAAGCCGGCCGCTCTTTGTGCTCTGGCTCGATGCTCACAGCGATTATCACACGCCTGAGACCACAGACAGCGGCAACCTGCACGGCACGCCGCTGGGCTATGTGACCGCGCGCGGTGACTTCCCTGGCTTTCCGCCGGTTGCGACCCCGCTGCCGCAGGAAAACATCGCCATCATCGGGCTGCGCTCGGTTGATCCGGCCGAACGCAGTGCGTTGCAGCAAACCAGGATCCAGCGTGTCGACATGCGCGACATAGACGAAAACGGCATTGCCCGGCCTCTGGGCGCGTTTCTTGAGCGTGTGGCGGCTGCAGGCGGCATGCTGCATGTCTCGCTCGACGTGGATTTCCTTGATCCTGCCGTGGCGCCCGCTGTCGGCACCACGGTTCCGGGCGGTGCCACGATCCGCGAGGCGCATCTGGTGATGGAAATGCTGCACGACAGCGGGCTGATGACCTCGCTCGATCTGGTGGAGCTGAACCCGTTTCTGGATGAGCGCGGGCGCACAGCACAGGTCATGGTCGATCTTGCCGCTTCGGCTCTGGGTCGCCGGGTTTTTGACCGCCCGACCCGTGCTTACTGATACCTTTGCAGGCGGGCCCCCCGGTCCCGCCGCGTTTCTGATCCGCCCTGAAAGGCCGCTGACATGACCACGCCGACCCCTTCTGACAAAGCCTTTGTGCCCTTCGTTTCCGTCGATCACATGATGCAGCTTATCCATCACATCGGTGTGCCGCAGATGCTGCGCGGGCTGGCTGACTATATCGAAGAGGATTTCCGTCGCTGGCAGCTCTTTGACAAAACGCCCCGCGTGGCCAGCCATTCCGCCGAAGGCGTGATCGAGCTGATGCCGACCTCGGACGGAGAGGTGTACGGTTTCAAATATGTAAACGGTCACCCCAGCAATACAGCCGAGGGGTTGCAGACGGTGACTGCCTTTGGCCTGCTGGCGGATGTGGCCTCGGGCTATCCGGTGCTGCTCTCGGAGATGACAATGCTGACAGCGCTGCGCACGGCGGCAACCTCGGCGCTCGTGGCACGGGTGCTGGCCCCTGAGGGTGCTACATGCATGGCGATGATCGGCAACGGCGCGCAGTCGGAGTTTCAGAGCCTTGCGATGCAGGCGATCTGCGGTATCACCGAAGTCCGGCTTTTTGACATCGATCCTGCTGCCACGCGCAAGTGCGCGGCCAACCTTGCAGGCTCCGGGTTGAACGTTGTTGCCTGCGGCAGCGCGGAAGAGGCCATTCTGGGCGCACAGATCATCACCACCTGCACAGCTGACAAGCAATATGCCACCATCCTCACGGACAATATGATCGGTGCCGGTGTGCACATCAACGCGATCGGCGGCGATTGTCCGGGTAAGACTGAGCTTGCGCCTGCGATCCTGCACCGGGCTGAGATCTTTGTGGAATACCCCGAACAGACCCGCATTGAAGGCGAGATCCAGCAGCTGGGCGATGATCACCCTGTCACTGAATTCTGGCAGGTTCTGAGCGGTGATGCGCCGGGCCGCCGTTCGCCTGAGCAGATTACTCTTTTTGATTCCGTGGGGTTCGCAATCGAGGATTTCAGCGCTCTGCGCTATGTGCGCGACAACATCCGCGGCACAGCGCTCTTTCACCCGCTCGATCTGCTGGCCGATCCGGATGATCCGCGTGACCTTTTCGGCATGCTGCAGCGCGCAAAGGGCTGAGTTCGGCCGTTCCGGGGTTTGCCCGGAACCAGGGCATGATGTGCGCGGGCCGGCAGGGCCGCGCGCCTCCGGATCAGAGCGGATGGGTTCTGGTCACGTCATGGCCGTAAAGCCACCGGAACCGGCGCATCATCAGCCCCGGTGCGGCTCGGCTGCCCAGTGACAGCGCCAGATGCGCCGCAGTGCGCGCCAGCCCCGGGCGCAGGTGATAGTTGCGCGCATTTGCGCTGGCGGCATCAATGACGCGCTGCACGCGTTTCCGGCGCGCTGCCGGATAGGCCGCGAGACCTTCCGCGCTCAAAGCACAGGCGGCCAGAACCCATGCATCTTCCAGTGCCAGATTGGCCCCCTGGGCCAGAAACGGCAGCGTCGGATGGGCTGCATCCCCCAGAAGCGCCACACCGTCCCGAACCCAGGTGTCGGCCACCGGATGCCGGAACAGACCCCAAAGGCTCACGTCTTCCGCCTGCGACAGCAGATCTGCGACCGGTCCGCCGAAGCCGGCAAAGGCTGCGCGGAGATTGGCCGGGTCGTCGGCGTGATGCCAGCCTTCTTCGGCCCAGGCGTCGCGCTCCTGCACCGCTACGAGGTTCATCAGCTCACCCCCGCGCAACGGATAGCGGACCACGTGGCATCCGGGCCCCATGCTCACGCGCACCTCGCGGGTGGTTGTCTGTGCCGGCACGAGGGCGCGCCAGGCGACCTGCCCGGTAAAGGCGGGCCCGGGTCCCGTCCACACCGCCGCGCGACCCACAGAATGAATGCCATCCGCACAGACCACCAGTTCTGAGCGCATCGTACCGCCATCGGCCAGCTCGATCTCCGGCACCGGTCCGGGAAAAACGCGCGTGACCCGGCGGCCCATCTCAAAGGATACATTGCCCTGCCGGGCCGCGCGCGCCAGCAGGCCAAGCAGATCCGCGCGATGCACAAAAAGGTACTTCTGGTCCGGCAGCCTCCGCAGATCCAGCCGCGCAACCGTTCTTCCGCGCTCATAATCCTCAAGCACCACCGCGCCGGCCTCAACAGCGCCTGCGCGCATCAGCGAAGCTTCAAGCCCCAGGCCGCGCAGCACCGCAAGACCGTTGGGGCTGATCTGGATCCCGGCACCGGTTTCGCGCAGCTTCTCAGACTGCTCCACCAGGGTGACGGCAACGCCACGTTTCGCAAGGGCCGCCGCACAGGCCAGTCCACCGATGCCGCCACCCAAGACAACCGCGTTTCTGGCCAGCCTCTGCCTCACCGGGCAAAGCAAAGGCGCCGGAGGTAAACCTCGGGCGCCCGCCGTGTCATTTCAGTCAGATGTGCCAGATCAGTCGTCCCGGTGAACCTTTTCGCGCCTTTCGTGACGCTCCTGTGCCTCAAGGCTCATGGTCGCGATGGGGCGCGCGTCCAGACGCTTCAGCGAGATCGGCTCGCCGGTCACGCTGCAGTAACCGAATTCGCCTTCATCTATCCGGCGCAGAGCGCTGTCGATTTTGCTTACCAGTTTGCGCTGGCGGTCGCGGGTGCGCAGTTCAAGCGCCCGGTCGGTTTCTTCGGAGGCACGATCCGCCACATCGGGAATATTACGGGTGCCGTCCTGCAGACCTTCAATGGTGTCACGGCTGCCGGCGAGCAGTTCTGACCGCCATGTCAGGAGCTTGCGGCGAAAATATTCGACCTGACGGTCATTCATGAACGGCTCGTCTTCTGCCGGACGATAATCATCCGGCAGGAAATTTTCCTGTTTCATCTGCTTCCCCTCAACCTGGCTAATGTCTTCCATCTGCACCTGTCCTCAGGCATCACGCCTCTGTGGCCAGGGGATAGCGCAGTCATTGATAATTGTCACTACACAATCCTGTCCTTTCCCGGCTAAAAGCACATTCAAAAGGTCATTCTAAAGGGTTGACAACAGCATGAAATTCCAGAGCACAGACGACTATGTCGCCACAGATGATCTCACCATTGCGGTGAATGCCGCGGTCACGCTGGAGCGTCCTCTCCTTGTCAAAGGCGAACCCGGTACGGGCAAAACCGAGCTGGCCCGCCAGGTTGCCCGCAGTCTCGGTCTGCCGATGATCGAATGGAACATCAAATCCACAACACGCGCCCAGCAGGGGCTTTATGAATACGATGCCGTCAGCCGCCTGCGCGACAGCCAGCTGGGCGACGAGCGGGTGCATGACATCTCCAATTATATCCGCAGGGGCAAGCTCTGGCAGGCTTTTGAGGCGGAGGAGAAAACGGTCCTTCTGATCGATGAAATTGACAAAGCCGACATCGAGTTTCCCAACGATCTGCTGCAGGAACTGGATAAGATGGAGTTCTATGTCTACGAGACCGGCAAGACCATCCGTGCCCGTCACAGACCCATCGTGATCATCACATCCAACAACGAAAAAGAGCTGCCTGACGCTTTTCTGAGGCGCTGTTTTTTCCACTATATAAGGTTTCCGGAGATGGAGACCCTGCGCAGGATCGTGGCCGTCCACCACCCGGGGATAAAAGAAGCGCTGCTTACAACGGCGCTGACGCAGTTCTTTGAAATACGCGAGCAGCCGGGGCTGAAAAAGAAGCCGTCGACCTCGGAAGTGCTCGACTGGCTGCGTCTGCTGCTGGCGGAGGACATGACTGCGGAAGACCTGAAAACCGACACAAAAAATGCACTGCCGAAGCTGCATGGCGCGCTGCTGAAAAATGAGCAGGATGTGCATCTCTTTGAGCGGCTTGCATTTCTTGCGCGCAACGGGCGCTAGACAAACGCCACCCGACCTGCCTAGAGTACCGTGAAACGGACACGTTTTAACTTCCTTAATGACCTGCGGCGATAATGATCGCGGGCAAAGGACGAGGCAGACGGGCAGGCCATGACAGAGAAAACGAATCCCGCAGTGCGTGCACTGCGTGAGAGTGATAAACCGCAATGGTCCGCTCTCTGGACCGCATATCTAAAATTTTATGAAACCTCGCGGCCGGCGGAGATCCACGATCTCTACTTTACCCGCCTTCTTGGAAACGATCCTCAGGATTTCAACTGCATTGTTGCCGAAGCAGATGGGCGGCTGGTTGGCCTGACGCACTATCTTTTCCACAGGCACGGATGGTCTGAGGCCAACACCTGCTATCTGCAGGATCTGTACGCAGATCCGGACGTGCGCGGTCAGGGCATCGGACGTGCGCTGATCGAGGCGGTCTATGCCGCAGCCGATGAGGCGGGTGCCGGATCGGTCTACTGGCTCACCCAGGACTTTAACACCACTGCCCGTCAGCTCTATGACCGGATCGGCGTCCAGACACCCTTCATCCGGTACAACCGCAAATGATGCGGCGTCTGGTTCTGCCGCTCGTCATCCTGCTTGCAGGCTGTGCCCCCGCCACCCAGAACAATACCGCGTCGCGCGCCGTTTTCGGCGAGGGCATCCTCCCGCCGATGAAAACCTTCGCGCCGCAAAAGCAGGCGCAGACGACGAAGTCCAACACCGGTCTTGCGCGTGACTTCATGGAGCTTTCTTTCCGGATGGAAAGCGGCCGCGCCCTGCCCGTGTTCACCCGGTTCGAGGGGCCCGTGACGGTGCGGATGACCGGCAATCCGCCGGCCACGATGAAGGGCGATCTGAACCAGCTGATCACCCGGCTGCAGACCGAGGCACAGATCCCGATCAGCGTCACCACCAGCGCGGATGCCAATATCACCATCCAGGCCGTGCCCCGCTCATCGATTAAAAAGGTTCTGCCACAGGCGGCCTGTTTTGTTGCACCTAACGTCGGCTCGATCCGTGAATACCGGTCTGCACGCCGGGCGCCACAGACCAACTGGACCCTGCTGCAGACCCGTGAGCGTCTGGCGATTTTCATTCCCAACGATTCCAGCCCGCAGGAAGTGCGCGATTGTCTGCATGAAGAACTGGGCCAGGCGCTGGGGCCGCTGAACGATCTTTACCGGTTGCCGGATTCTGTATTTAACGATGACAATGTGCACACGGTGCTCACCGGGTTCGACATGATGATCCTGCGCGCGACCTATGCACCGGAGCTGCGCTCGGGCATGTCACCTCAGGAAGTCGCAACCCGCCTGCCCGCCATCTTTGACCGCATAAATCCCGCCGGGCGCAAACAGGCTGCTGCCCCGGCCAGCCCGACCCCGCAGGTCTGGAACCAGTCGATTCAGACTGCCCTCGGCCCGGGCGCAGATTACGCCCGCCGCCAGGTGGCCTCCGATACGGCGCTGCGCATCGCTGTAAACGAAGGATGGACAGACAACCGTCGCGCCTTTGCGCATTACGCCCGTGCGCGCCTGCTGCAGGCCAGCGACAGCGAGGCGGCGCGCCGTCAGTATGAGATTGCGGACCGGTTTTATGCCCGTTCGCCGCAAACCCGCCTGCACCGCGCCTACGTTGCGACACAGCTTGCCGCTTACGAGCTCGCCGACGGCGATCCGGTGGCCGCGCGTTCGCTGGTTGAGCCACACATCAGCATTGCGGCACAGTCTCAGAATGCCTCTTTGCTTGCCACGCTGCAGCTTCTGCGCGCTGAGAGCTTTGCGATGGAAGGGCGAGCCGATGAGGCCCGGGCGGTCAGGCTGGACAGTCTGGGGTGGGCGCGATACGGGTTTGGCGCGGACTGGGTTGTGCGGGCGAAACTGCGCGAAATATCGGCCCTGAACCGCCAAAACGCACCGGCCTGATCCCGCCCCGGCGGAATAAAGCCGCAGGAGAGCACAGATGATCGTTATTCTCGGAGCCGTTCTGGGCGCCCTTATCGGCGGGTTTACCGCAAAAAAACGCGGGGGAAACCGCAAGGATATCGCCCAGTATGCGGCGGGGTATGCCATGGCCTTTGTCGTCGTGAGCCTGGTTCTGACCGTGCTGCTTGACCGGGCCCTGCTCTGAAGGAACCGCGATGTTTCTGCCTTTCTTTGACGCCCTGCGCAAAAATGCCGTCCCGGTAAGTCTGCGCGAATACCTGGCGTTTCTGGAAGGCATGGCGGCCGGGCTTGCGACCTATGACGTCGATGCGTTTTACTACATGGCGCGCACGATCATGGTCAAAGACGAGCGCAATATTGATAAATTTGACCGGGCGTTTGCCGCTGCCTTCTCGGGGATCGAAAATATCAGCGCCGCACAGGTACTGGACGCGGTGGATATTCCGGCCGGCTGGCTGGAGAAAATGGCCGAAAAACATCTCAGCGCGGAAGAGAAAGCAGAGATTGCGGCCCTGGGCGGTTTTGACAAGCTGATGGAAACCCTGCGGCAACGGCTCGAAGAGCAGAAAGGCCGCCATCAGGGTGGCAATAAATGGGTCGGTACCGCTGGAACATCTCCTTTCGGCGCATATGGCTACAACCCCGAAGGCGTTCGCATCGGACAGAAAGACTCGCGCCATCAGCGGGCAGTCAAAGTCTGGGACAGGCGCGAGTTCCGTAACCTCGATGACACCGTCGAGCTTGGTACGCGCAACATCAAGGTGGCGCTGAGGCGTTTGCGTCGCTGGGCGCGGGACGGCGCGCAGGACGAGCTGGACCTCAACGGGACCATCCGTGCCACCGCAGAGCACGGGTACCTTGATGTGAAAACCAGGCCTGAACGGCGCAATGCGGTCAAGGTGCTGCTGTTTCTCGACATCGGCGGGTCGATGGATCCGCATGTGAAGGTGGTCGAGGAGCTCTTTTCCGCCGCGCGCTCGGCGTTCAAACATCTTGAGCATTATTATTTTCACAACTGCCTGTACGAAGGTGTGTGGCGCGATAACCGCCGCCGCTGGGACGCGCAGATCCCGACCCATGATGTGCTGCGCACTTACGGGCCTGATTATAAATGTATTTTCGTGGGTGACGCATCGATGTCACCCTATGAGATTGCTTATCCGGGCGGTGCATCAGAACACTGGAATGCCGAAGCCGGCGCGACATGGATCACCCGCGCCAAAGAACAGTGGCCCGCAACTCTGTGGATCAATCCGGTGCCCGAGAAGTACTGGCCGTACACTCAGTCGATTTCGATGATTGAGGAGCTGATCGGCCCTGAGGCAATGGTGCCAATGACGCTTGAGGGGCTCTCGCGTGGCATGAAAACACTGGCGCGTTAACGCCCGCGGCGTCGCCCTTGCCAGGGCATGGGCGCCGCCCCATATTCTATGCATGCTCAAGTTCACTCCGATACTGCTCGCCATTCTCTATGGCCTCGCGATGTACCGCTTCTCCGCCTGGCGGACAGCGAAGGAACTCGACGAGAAATCCACTGAGCTGGCAGATCCGATGCTGCGCACACTGACCGACCGCATGGCGGCAGCGCTCGATCTGACAAAGATCCGTGTGCACATCTATGAAATTGAGCCGGTGAACGGGCTGGCGGCTCCTGACGGGCGAATTTTCATCACCCGAGGGTTTTATAACCGGTTCCGGGCGGGAGAGGTTTCGGCCGATGAGATGGCCAGCGTGATCGCGCATGAACTGGGCCATGTGGCGCTCGGGCATTCGCGCCGGCGTATGATTGATTTCTCGGGCCAGAATGCCCTGCGCACAGCACTTGCCATGGTGCTGAGCCGGTTCCTTCCGGGTGTTGGTGTCTTTGTTGCCGGCATGCTGACCTCGCTTCTGGCGGCACGGTTGTCGCGCAGTGACGAATACGAGGCTGATGCCTATGCTGCGGCCCTGCTGACAAAGGCAGGCATCGGGGTTGACCCGCAAAAGAGCCTCTTTCGCAAGCTAGAAGCGCTGACACAGCAGCGCGGGGCTGCACCTGCCTGGCTCATGAGCCATCCGAAGACCGAAGAGCGTATCGCAGCCCTTGAGGCTCTTGAAGCAAAATGGGCGGCCGGCGCGCAGGTCTGACCCGCTATCCCAGTGCCTTTGCAAGCCGCGGCAGGCGCGCTTTTTTCAGCAGGGCGCGCATCTGCCAGTCATCTCCGGAAAGCCGCCGCGCGGTGTCCAGCACATCGCCGGCATAAGAATTTATGACGTCGGGGTCGTTCTGCCATGCCCTGTGAAGCCAGGTGTCTGGATCGATCCGCGCCAGACCCTCCTCCGCGAGCGTTCCACGAGGAAAATCCTTTGCGTTCAGTGTCATGATAGCATCAGCTGAAGCACAAACAGCGGCGGCCAGAACGTGGATGTCATCAGGATCGGGCAGCCACAGACGGGTCTCCAGTGTCGCCGGCGCGGTGACCACCGCCTGCGGCCAGGCAGCGCGCAGCATGGCGATTTCCGAACGGGCCTGGGTTTCACCTACCGGCCCGAGTTTCCGTGCCGCACGCGCCCATTCTTCCAGGATCCGCTCAGACCAGCAGGGCTCAAACAGACCCGCGCGGGCAGCACCCATCACCATTTCGCGCATTACTGTGGGATAGAGCACACAGGCGTCGATGAGGATCTTCATGGCTCAGAGCGCAAAAAAGACAGACTTGAGATAACCGCTCTCTGCAAGCTGCGGCAACTGCGGATGGTCCGGCCCGGCAAAACCTGTGTAGATCAGGGACCCGCGCCGCCCTGCCCGGCCGATGCCGCGCGCTGAAGCGGCCCGAAAGGCCTGCAGATCGGCAGCATGCGAGCATGAACAAAGCCCCAGAATGCCGTTCTCCGCAACCAGCGGTGCTGCGAGACGCGCGATGCGCTCATAGGCACGCAATCCCGCCTCAAGCGCCGGTCTGGCCGGCGCAAAGGCGGGCGGGTCGCAGATCACAAGATCAAACTGCGCACCTTCCTCGCCGAGGGCGGCAAGCACGTCAAAAGCGTCTCCCTGCCGGGTCGCGAACCGGTCCGCAACGCCGGTGGCTTCCGCCCCCGCCAGCGCCAGATCAAGGGCCGGCGCCGCACCATCCACCGCCAGCGCCGAGACGGCACCGGCCGCCAGAGCGGACAGTGAAAACCCGCCCACATGGCTGAATACATCCAGAACGCGCGCGCCCTTCGCAAGCCCGGCAGCAAAGGCGTGATTGGGCCGCTGATCGTAATAAAGGCCGGTTTTCTGGCCGCCTGTCAGATCAGCCATATAGGTGGCACCGTTCATCGGCACAGGCACCGGTCCGTCGGGCGCTGCACCGCGTAGCACAGCAGTGATGTCATCAAGTCCTTCGAGGGATCTGGTGCGCCCGGCAGCGTTTTTGATCACGCAGGTGCATCCGGTGATCTCTGTGAGGGCCTCGACCAGTGCATCGATATGCGCCTCTGCCCAGGCGGCGTTCGGTTGTACAACACAGGTATCCCCGAACCGGTCAATCACGATGCCGGGCAAGCCATCTGCCTCGGCATGCACAAGCCGGTAGTAGGGGTCCGGATAAAGCCGCTTGCGCAACGCCAGCGCCTTGTGCAGTCGCCCGGCAAACCAGGCGGCATCAATCACCGCGCCCGGGTCGGTGTCGAGCATCCGGCAGATAATCTTTGAGCCGTTGTTGACCGCCACGAGCCCCATGGGCCGACGTGCGTCATCCTCCAGAACCGCGACCGCACCGGGGGCGATGGCTTTGGTGCGACGATCGGTGACCAGTTCATTGGCATAGACCCAGGGAAACCCGTGGCGCACGGCGCGCGCATTGGCTTTGGGACGCAGGCGGACAACCGGATAACCGGCGGGATCAGAGCGGGCATGAGAAAGGGGCGCTGTCATAGCGCCCCTCTATCCTGACACGTCCGGTGATGAAAGGTCAGATACGGTTATTGAGGGTCTGAATGAGGCCGAGTTTCGGGTTTTCGTAACCTTCTGGCTCGGTCAGTTCTTTGCGGATCACATTCGCCAGGTGATCGGTGATGCGCACTTTCTGGGTCTGACCCTGCGCCATGGCGTTGATGGCTTTCTGCCCGCCAAAGCCCACGAGGTCCGCCTGTACAACGCGGGGCTTTTCCAGCAACAGCCCGGTTTCAGCGCTGCGGATCGACAGGCCGAATTTGATCGAGTGAATGCCACCCACGGTATAACGGGTTTTTTCTGTCAGCGCGTGAAAGCGCATGACCTGTACGTCGACGATGACGGGTACGGCGCCCTTAACGTCAGATGTGCCGCGCGCCATAGCGTCTTCAAAGATGGCAGCAACCTGGGCATGACGGTCGCCCACCGGGTCCTCGCGCCAGACGATATCGCCCTTGGGGTAATACCGGTTGGCTTCGGAGACGATCAGGCTGCGGGGTACGGCCACGTTCACTTTGGTGACGTTGTAGCTTGAAACGGCTTCTTCAAAGTCAAAACCGGAGGGCCCGGTCGCCGCAAATTCCAGCGTAGGTTCGGTGGTCTCGAAAGGCGCATTACGGGTGGTATAATCAGAGGCGCCACAGGCCGACAACAGTGCGGCGATACCAATGGCGAGGATCAGTCTGACGGGTTTCATATCTGCTCTCCTGTTGGGGTTACGTGGACGCACCCCGGTTTTTTCACCCTTTCGGATAGGGGGAGAAACAGGCTGAATTATGACAAATTTTAGGTATTTCGCGCAGATGCCCGGGGGAGATGGTTCAGTTGCGGGGCCGCGAACGCCACCCGCCGCGCCGGCGCGGGGCGGCCATGCCCGTCAGCCCTTCGGACATCACAGCGGTCATCGGATGGTCGGGAAATCCCGGCTGATAGCGGGCGATCAGAGCCCGCAGCACAACGCCCGTGTCCTGTTCCACCGGCAGGCTGAGCGCCCAGTCGAGAAAGACGGAGCGGCATTCGGCCGGGGTGATGCCCTCAATCCGGTAGGCTTCGAAAATCAGGCCCTTGGGGTCGTTTTCATCACCCTTTTTCACGTGTCTCCTCTCCGGCGTAATCCGCCAGCGCCCGGTCAATCACGCCGGCACAGGCGTCATAGCTCTCTTCAAGCACGTCCTGCAACGCCTCCAGCGACGTCTGATCTGTCGCGCGCAGCACAAAGCGGTGCGCGGCCATGCCAAGCAACTCAGGATCCGGTACAGTTTCTGACAAAAGCCGTGTCGCTATGTTCATGGCCGAAAACAGAGCGCCTGCGGTGCGCAGAATGTCACCGCCTTTGTCATCAATCAGTCCGCAGGTCACAGCGTCGCGCATACCGTCTCTGCTGTCGGCGTGCCCGGCGATCAGGGCACCGGACTGGGCGATAAGCTCGATCTCCTGCAGCCGTCCCGGGCCTGTCTTGGTATCCCACAGGCTGGTCGCGGCTTTGGCCGCCCGGATCCGGTCCCGCATCTGAGCCACCTCCCGTGCGACCTCAGCCAGCGGTCGCGGGTGGCCAAGGAGACCCTCACGGAAAGCTTCGACATCACGCGTCAGATCATCAGGTCCCGCCACGACGCCGGCCCGGGTCAGCGCCAGATGTTCCCAGATCCAGGCCTGTTCGCGCTGATAGCTCTGAAAGGCGGGCCAGCTTGTCGCAACAGGTCCCTGATTACCCGAAGGCCGCAGGCGCATATCGACTTCATAGAGCCGTCCCTGGGACATGGGTGCGGTTAGTGCAGTGATCAGCGCCTGGGTCAGCCGCGCGTAATAGGGCCGCGTGGCGAGCGGTCTTTCCCCGTTTGAGCTTTCAGCATCCTGCGGGTCGTAGATTACAATCAGATCAAGATCCGAGCCCGGGGTCAGCCGCCCTGCCCCGAGCGACCCCATGCCCAGCACCACGGCGCCGCGTCCGGGTGGCGCCCCGTGCCGCCGCGCAAACTGATCGCAGACCAGCGGCCAGAGTACACAGAGCACCGAACGTGCGATATCGGCATACTGCCGCCCGGCCTCATCCGGTGAAATCAACCCGCGCAGCAGATGCACACCGACACGGAAATGCCATTCGTTGGTCCAGCGCCGCATGGCGTCAAGCCGCGCTTCGTAGTCGGTTTCTGTGTCGAGGCTCCGGCTCAGACTGCCTGCGAGCGCCTCAGCCCCCGGCCAGTCGGTGAAAAAATCCCCGCCGATCACCGCATCAAAGACCGCTGCATTGCGCGAGAGATACTGCGCCAGCGCCGGCGAGGTCCCGGTTATGTCAATGAGCAGATCGGCCAGTTGCGGATTTGCCTCGAGGAGCGAAAAGAGCTGCACACCTGCGGGCAGCCCCGCGAGAAACCCGTCAAAATCGCGCAGAGCGTCGGCAGGGCGCGCCGTCCCCGCCAGCCGTTTCAGCAGATCCGGTCGCAGACGTTCGAAAATGAGCCGGCTGCGCTCGCTGCGCAGCGCCGGATAACTGAGCCAGCGCGCCAGCGTCTGCTCGTCCAGATCATCAGGTGCGTCCTGTGCCGCCGGGGCCGGATGTGTCGGGGCAAAAAACCCTTCTGTCATCTCGTGCACTGCAGCAAGTCGCTCAGAAAGGTCGGTTTTCAGACTGTCGGCATCTGTGTCCATCATCGCCGCGAGGCATCCGAACCCCTCGTCAGTGGCCGGCAGCGTATGCGTCTGGGCGTCGTTCATCATCTGCAGGCGGTGCTCGACCGTCCGGTGCGCCACATAGTGATCGCTCAGTGCCGCTGCCAGATCGCTGGTGATCCAGCCCTTGCGCGCCAGGACCTCAAGTCCGGGAACCGTGCCCCGGCAGCGCAGATCGGGGTCACGACCCCCGGCAATCAGCTGTCTCGTTTGGGTGAAAAACTCAATCTCCCGGATGCCGCCGCGTCCCAGTTTCATATTATGGGCGGGCAGAGTGATGGGCCCGCCAAGGCCCTTGTGGGTGCGGATCGCGAGCCGCATGTCATGGGCATCCTGAATGGCCGCAAAATCAAGGTGCCGCCGCCAGACAAAGGGTGTGAGCGCTTTGAGAAACCGCGCCCCGGCAGGCGCGTCCCCGGCCGCCACGCGCGCTTTGATATAGGCTGCGCGTTCCCATGTGCGTCCGAGGCTCTCGTAATAGCGTTCGGCGGCTTCCATCGACATGCAGACCGGCGTGACCGCAGGATCAGGCCGCAGCCGCAGATCTGTCCTGAAGACATAGCCATCCGCGGTCATTTCGCTCAGCGTGGCAGACATCATCCGGGTGGCACGCACGAAGGCCGCGCGTGCGTCGTGAAAATCATCCGGATCAAACCGCGTCTCGTCAAAGAGGCAGATCAGATCAATGTCTGAGGAGTAATTGAGTTCTCCCGCACCCATCTTGCCCATCGCGAGGACCACCATGCCGGCTGCGTCCTGCAGATCATCTTCGGTCATGCCGGGCAGTTTGTCGCGCCGGATCTGGACCGCCAGACCGGCCCGCAGCGCCACCTGACAGGCGATATCGGCAAAACGGGTCAGCGTCCCGGTCACCTTTTCCAGCGGCCAGGCCCCGCCGAGATCCGCAAGGGCCGTGATCAGCGCAACGCGCCGTTTGGTCCGGCGCAGGCGCACGCGCAGATCGCCTGATGTGTCCTCAGTGACCGTTTGCATCAGCCTGTCCAGAGCGGCGTCCGGGTCGTCGAGCGCCTCTTCGAGCCAGTCGCCTTCTCTGGTGATCAGCCCCGCCAGATAGGGGCTGCACCCTGCTGTCCCGCGCAGAAGCGCCGCCAGCGCCGGGTCACAGAGTGACAGCGCGGCAACTGCATCGGCACCTCTTTGTGCGTCCCAGGGCCTGGGTGTACGGGTGATTTTGCTGGCAAATGTCATGTTTCAGCTTGTGCCCGGAGCGCCCTTTAGGTCAATGCCCGCGAGGCTCCCCGATCCATATTTTCAGAAAATATTCTGCGCCAGAAGGCTGAATTTATTACCTTTTCCGGATTAATGTAAAAATCATTCACATAAACCCTTGTCAATAGCGCCGGGAATCCCGATCTAGGATATGTGAAAGACATTCACATCGCCGGACAGACCGGCGTTTCCGTAACCTCACAGAAAGGCGACCCTTATGACGACGATCACCCATACCCCCACGGCACCGGGCCGGCCCGGCTGGTTTGCACGCGCAGAGGCCTGGCTTGATGACAGGGGCAAAGGCGCGTGGATCGCTGCCATGGTGCTCAGTTTTATCCTGTTCTGGCCTGTCGGCCTCGCCCTGCTGATGTATATGATCTGGAGCAAGAGAATGTTCGCAAATACCTGTCGCAGTTCCTGGAGCCAGGGTCACAGCATTAAGACCATGAAATCCACCGGCAACTCCGCTTTTGACGCCTATAAAAGCGATACGCTGAAGCGGCTCGAAGAAGAGCAGGACCGGTTCGAAGCATTCCTTGAACGTCTGAGGGATGCCAAGGATAAAGCCGAATTCGACCAGTTCATGGAAGAAGCCGGCCCCCGGTCAGAAACACGCACGACCGAGACCTGACCCGCCGATAATGCCCCGCGCTCTGCGGGGCATTCTGCAATCTGATGATAAAGGCCCCCGATGAATATCCTGCCCGATCCCGCCACACAGCCTGAATTCTATAAAGACGTACAGCTCAAGCGCCTCTTTGCCTGGGGTGTTGATGCGGTCGTCACGCTGCTCGGATGCCTGATCATCCTGCCCTTTACCGCCTTTACCGGCGTTTTCTTTTTCCCGTTGCTGTTTCTTTTCGTAGGCTTTGGGTATCGCACAATGACGCTGGCCAACGGCTCGGCGACCTGGGGCATGCGGTTGTTTTCGATCGAACTGCGCCGTGCGGATGGTACGCCGCTGGATGCAGGCCACGCTTTTGCACACACACTGGGGTATACGTTCAGCTGGTTTCTGCCGGTCTTTCAGGTGATGTCCGTGATCATGATGGGCGCCACCGAACGGGGTCAGGGACTGACGGATCACGTGCTTGGAACCGTGATGCTCAACCGGCGTGCGCTGGCGCGCTGATTTACCTGAAGTTGCGCTTGGCGGCGCGGGTCCGAGTTGCTATTCTGGCTGAAATCAAAACCGGACCCGCATGCGCCACACGCTTCCCATCGCGCCCCAGTTCTACGTGACGGCACCCCAGCCCTGCCCTTATCTTGAGGGCCGGATGGAACGTAAGCTGTTCACGGCATTACAGGGCGAGAGCGCGGACAAGCTCAATGACAGCCTTTCGCAGCAGGGTTTCCGTCGCTCTCAGAACGTTCTGTACCGCCCGTCCTGTGCCGAATGCTCGGCCTGCCTTTCCGCGCGGATCAGTGTCGAGGACTACGCCCCCTCGCGCAGCCAGAAACGCACCAGCCGCCGGAACTCCGATGTTGAGCGCCGTGCGACCTCGCCCTGGGCCTCGGAAGATCAGTACGAGCTCTTCCGCACATATCTCGACAGCCGCCATGCGGATGGCGGTATGGCCGATATGGACGTCTTCGAGTTCGCCGCGATGATCGAGGAAACTCCGATCCGCAGCCGCGTCGTCGAATACCTCGATCCTGCGCGGGCCGGTCTGATCGGGGTGAGCCTTACTGATGTGCTCTCTGACGGGTTGAGTATGGTCTATTCCTTTTATGCACCGGACGAGCCAAAGCGCTCTCTGGGCACCTATATGATCCTTGATCATATAGAGATCGCACGTGATGCCGGTCTGCCTTATGTCTATCTCGGCTACTGGGTGCCCGGCAGCCAGAAGATGGGCTATAAATCCAACTTCTCCGGGCTGGAGGTCTATATCGGCGGACGCTGGCAGAAGGTCAAAGACCCCGAGGCTTTCAATGCGGACATGCACCCGCTCTCCACTGATCCGATTGCCGAGCAGGTGGCCAATATTCATCTGCCCGACACCCGCCCGACCGGCTGATCGCCGGCACTTTCGGGATTGCCCTGAAACGCCGCGCGGACTACTTCCCCGGATATGGAAAACAAAGTCGCTCTGATCACCGGAGCCGCCCGCGGGATCGGGCTGGCCACCTCGCAACTGCTGCTCTCAAGGGACTGGCGTGTGGCCATGATCGATCGTGACGGCGATGCCCTTGATGCTGCTATAGGCACAGACAAAGGGGCGAAGGCATTTTACTGCGATGTCTCGGACCCGGACGACGTCAGCGAAATGGCTGTGGCCGTCACAGAGGCGTTCGGCCGGATCGATGCAGTGGTCAACAATGCCGGCGTTGCGGATTTCGGCCCCATTGGCGAGACAGATTTTGCCCGTTGGCGCAGGGTGATGAAGACCAATCTGGACGGCGTTTTTCTGGTGTCTCAGGCGACGCTGCCGGCCCTGAAAGAGAGCCGCGGGGCACTGGTGAATATCGCGTCCATTTCCGGGTTGCGGGCCTCAACACTGCGCGTGGCCTACGGAACCTCAAAGGCGGGGGTGATCCAGCTGACCAGACAGCAGGCCGCGGAACTTGGTGAATTCGGGATCCGGGCAAACTGCATCTGTCCCGGCCCGGTGCGTACAAAACTCGCCATGGCCGTGCACAGTCAGGACATCATTGATGCCTACCATGACGCCATCCCTCTGAACCGCTATGGCACGGAGACCGAAATCGCGGAATGTATAGCGTTTCTGTGCTCGGATCAGGCCAGCTATGTCACGGGCCAGGTGCTTGCGGCAGATGGTGGCTTTGAGGCCACAGGGGTGGGGCTGCCCGCTCTGCGGCGCTGACGCCGCCACCGCCCGATCCCCTGTTTCTCAGGTGCAACCGCTGCCGCGCAGGCCGGCGGAGCATGTAATAAGGGGGCCTGAAAGGCCCCCTTGCATTTGACCTGACTGAAAGGTGGCCCGTCAGTTCGGGATCAGATCCGGCACAATGGTAACGATGCTCGGGAAAGTCCACAAAAGCGCCAGACCCGCCACCTGAATGAGCACAAAGGGGATGATGCCGCGATAGATATGACCGGTCGTGACCTCCTTTGGTGCCACACCGCGCAGATAAAAGAGCGCAAAGCCAAAGGGCGGCGTGAGGAAGGACGTCTGCAGGTTTACCGCAATCATGATCGTCACCCATTTGGGATCAAATGTGCCGCCATAAATCACCGGTCCGACAATCGGGATCACGATGTAGATGATCTCCAGAAAGTCGAGCACGAAGCCCAGCACAAAGAGCACCAGCATCACGATCAGGAAGACCTGGAACTCGTTGTCGAAAGACTTCAGGAACTGCTGGATATAATGCTCGCCGCCAAAGGAGATCACCACGAGGTTCAGCAGCTGCGAGCCGATCAGGATGGTAAAGACCATGCTGGTCACTTTGGCGGTCTCACGCACCACCGGGCTCAGAACGCCGGACGTATAAAGGATCCAGCACGAAAAGAGCAGCCCGAAGAGCGCATAAAGATAAGCGCCATAGGCCACAAAGAACGCAAACCAGTTCTCGAAGCCGACTTCTTCTGTATTGATGCGCAGATCGAAATTGATACCCACCAGGATGCAGACAATGATCGCCAGGGTGGACCAGATAATGACCTTTGGTGTCCGGTCCATGTCTGTGAGTTTGCGGTAGGCCGCCAGCATGATCGCGCCACCTGCGCCCAGAGCGGCGGCGGGTGTCGGGTTGGTGATCCCGCCAAGAATCGATCCCAGCACCGCCACGATCAGAATGAGCGGCGGAAAGACCACGCGGATGAGTTCATTACGCGCACAGATTTTCGTGGCATGCACAACCCCGTACATCAGCAGGGCAAATGGCAGCAGCATCATCACCACCGTGATCCCAGGGGACGTATCGGGTCTGACAAAGAGGATATCGACCAGTACAACAAGTACTGCCCCTGCTGCCCCGATGATCAGTGGCTGCGGTGAGGCAGAGGGCGACACACCCCGTGCCGTCGTCAGAAAGAGTGTCGTCAGTACCAGCAGCACCGCGACGCCGGTGCCGACGGGTGCTGCATTTGTGATGGTTTCCTGCTGGAGGGTCGCAAGTTCTTCCTCGGTCAGGCGCTCGGAGGTCTGTACCCCGCCGGCATCGTCGATGGCCGTCTGTTGTGCCAGTGCCGCGTCCCAGGCCTCCTGTCCGTGCAACTCGATCATCGACGCTTTGCACTCGTCGCCGACATTGGTGCGCAGTGACGCGCTCTCACCGATGTCGGAATACCGCGACACTGCCGTGCTCTGATCGCCGATGATCCCCAGATTGCCCAGCAGGACGGTGCCGACAATAATCAGAACCGGCGCGCCGAGAAACCAGGTAAAGGCTTCATTGCGCGTCACGGGTTCGGCATTGGTGCTGCCCATGGGCACCGCCGGCGCCTTGTCAGGGTTCAGCAGCGCATAGCCAAAGGCATAAAGCGCATAGAGCAGTGCCAGCAGGATCCCCGGCAGCAGCGCCGCCTGAAAGAGCGTACCCACCGACAGCACCGCAGGCTCCCCCAGATAGGTCAGCGCATCTGTGCAGCCTTCTGCAACGGCACGTTTTTCCTGGGCTGCGGAATAAAGATCGCCTGCCAGCGTGCCGAGCAGAACGATGACAATCGAGGGTGGAATGATCTGCCCCAGGGTGCCCGAGGCTGCGATCACACCGGTAGAAAGCTCCGGCGAATACCCGTTGCGCAGCATGGTGGGAAGGGCCAGCAGACCCATGGTTACGACCGTCGCCCCGACGATACCGGTGGAGGCCGCCAGAAAGGCACCCACAACAACGATGGACACTGCAAGACCGCCCGGCAGCGGGCCAAACACACGCGCCATAGTGGTCAGCAGGTCGTTGGCAATCTTGGATCGTTCGAGGGTAATGCCCATCAGAACGAACATCAGAACCGCCAGGAGCGTCTCGATGGACTGACCGGCCAGCACCCGCTCGTTCATGCGGTTAACGACGAAGGAGACGTTGCGGTCGAGTGCTACTTCCCAACCCGAGGGGAAAACGGGCTCTGCGATCCTCGGCAACTCGGGATACCTGAATATCGAAATGGCATCGGCTTTGACACCGGAATTGACCAGATCGCGGTAGACCTGGCTGCTGGTATCGATGGCCTGATGGATCAGCAGCCCGGCGCTGTCCATCGCCGCAATAATCCCGAAGGAAATGACCCCTGCACCCGCGATCGCAAAAGCGACCGGAAAGCCGGACAGAATGCCGCCAAAGAGGCAGATTGCTACGATGATCAGCCCGACTTCTACGCCGTCCAGTCCGAAAAACATGTCTTACGTCCCCTCAACACCGCACCCGGCGGGTCTCATCACGCGTTTTGCGCGCTAAATTGCTCAGTGCGCACCCTCGTACGCTTCTTCACCCTCGCCCAGCGTGTCGCGGTCGAGATATTTGTTTTCGCTTTCCTCGCCTTCGCGCCATTCCTGAAACGACCGGAAGAACATTGCCATCGCCTGCAGAAACACCATCGCGGTGAAAGCACAGAGGAGTATCTTGAAGAGAAAATAGCCGTTGAACCCGTTCGGGCTGAAGCCGATGGTTTCTACGTTCCAGCGCAAAGCACGCGATTTGTTCAGCAACCGGTCCAGTGTGTCAGAGGCGGACGGGTTGGGCACAATCAGGTGGCGCCACAGGAAGAACCAGCCGTAGAGCCAGATCAGCACCGCGACCGGCATCATGAAAAAGAGGGCCCCGAACATGTCGATGACCTTTTTGGTACGGAATTTCACTGCCGAATAGACCAGATCTACCCGCACATGCCCGCCCTGCACAAAGGTGTAGGCCATGCAGAGGCATACAACGAGCGCGTTATAGAGTTTGAGTTCTTCGGCAAACCAGCTGATGTCGAACTGCAGCGGGATGCCGAAGCCGAACGAGATGTCCGGTCGGGTGAAAATACGCTGCATGAAAACGATGATGATCTGCTGGATAACCATCAGCAGACCGGCCCAGGCGAAAAAGCGACCGACGGTGTTGGCGAAACCTTCGAGCACGCGGACATAGCCCCACATGATATTGCCGCGCCATATGCCGACGGCAAACATCACAAGGAAGGCAGTGAAGACGACAAAGAAAAATTCCACCGATCCGCCGTAATAGACGAACCGCATGATGGCCTGTTTGTCTGACCAGTCGAGCCAAAGGGCCGGGTGTGTCAGCGCATAGAAAAAATTGTAAAAGGCCATCCCGATGTTCGAGACAAACCAGATCACACCATCGATGACCGCACTGCCGCCGGCGGCTGCTTCGTTTTCCATGTTTTCCCCTCCCCTGGTGCCGGCGTGCCGGCTCAGAGCATCTTCCGTCCCGGCCTGGCGGGACACAAGTTGTAAGCGAAGGGCGGGTCCGCCGCCCTCCGCTTTATCTTAACGCCGGATCAGCCGTTGGCCAGAACGCGGTTCCGCTGTGCTACGTAGAAACCGTCAGATTTCAGCAGCCAGTCGGAGCTTTGTGCGAGCGATTCCTCGAAAGAGGCACGGATTTTGGCGAAGAGCTCATCGCTCATGTTCTCATCCATAACTTTCTTGGACGCGGCACCGAAGGCATCCCAGACATCATCCGGGAACTGCAGGGTTTTCACGCCCTGAGCCTGCAGACGCGCAAGAGCCGCACCGTTGTTGGCCAGTGTTTCGGCCAGCTGGGTGTGCGTGGTCGCCATCGCCGCGTTGGTGATGATCGCCTGATGCGCAGGGCTCAGTTCGTTATAAACGTCGAGGTTCACACCTGCCGCCAGTGCGGAGCCCGGCTCGTGGAAGCCGGCTGTGTAATAGACTTTGGCAACTTCCTGGAAGCCGGCGCGTTCGTCCGCGAAGGGACCGACCCACTCCAGCCCGTCCAGCGCACCGGAGCTCAGCGCCTGGTAAAGTTCGCCGCCGGGGATGTTCTGCACGGAAGCACCGAGCTCGCCCAGCACCTTGCCGCCAAGACCGGGCATCCGGAATTTCAGGCCGTTGAAGTCTTCGGCGGAGTTTATTTCCTTGCGGAACCAGCCACCGGACTGCGAGCCCGAGTTGCCTGCGATGAAGGATTTCAGGTTGAAGATTTCACCCAGTTCGTTGTGCAGCTCATGGCCGCCACCGTGGTGATACCAGTTGGTCACTTCCTGTGCAGTGCCACCAAAGGGTACAGCAGTGAAATAGGCATAACCCGGGTGCTGACCGATGAAGTAGTAGTCAGCCGAGTGATAGAGATCGGCCTGACCGGAGGATACCGCGTCAAAAACCTCAAAGGCGCCGACAAGCTCGCCGGGTGCTTTTTTCTCGATGGTGAGGGTGCCGTCGGACATCGCGCCGACCATTTCCTCAAAATACGTGGCCGCGTCATCCAGAACGGCAAAGCCGCGGGGCCAGGATGTGACCATTGTCAGGGTTCGGTTGCCCTGTGCGTATGCTGGTGCTGCCAGCGTTGTGGCTGCTGCGGCGGAACCGCCAAGTGCAGATGTCTTCAGAAATGAACGACGATCCATGTAGATACTCCTCCCAGATCATTATCCCGCGCGCGCAGAGATGCCGGCGGGTTTCATTGTGTGCGGGCCACATTAGTAAAACTGCAGTGATTGGAAATACCTGGTAGTACGTATTTCCGCCGGTAAATCCGTTCCTGAGCGGGTTTTCTTTCGGTTTTCTGCCGCGCAGGGGGGTGTCCGGCCCGGCATCGCGTCGCTGGGCGCTTTGATTCTGTCCGGAATCGACGTACCAGATGAATATGATGCGTCTGCCATCTCTTCCGCGTCCCAGTTACGCGCAGAAACTGTCGCTTGTGGCCACTGTACCGCTGATCGCCGCGGTGGCGGCGATTGCGTTTCTGGTGGCTCATCAGTCCCGCGCCCTGGCCGAACGCGAGATCCGGGCACTGGAAGTACAGCTGATTGAGGCCAAAAAGGCCGAGCTTCGCAATTATGTGACCCAGGCCCGGAACGGGTTTTACTTTATCTATGGCAATGCGGCGCCCGATGATCAGCAGGCCCGCGACCAGGTGGCACAGATCCTTTCGGCCATGATCTATGGCGAAGACGGGTTCTTTTTCGTTTATGACTATGACGGCAACGTGCTGGTCAGCCCGCGCCAGACCGACCGGATCAACCGCAACTGGTCGGGCCAGACCGACAGCGAGGGCACGCCGATCACCGACGAGATCATCCGGCTTGCGCGATCGGGCGCCGGGTATCACAGCTATCTCTGGCCAAAACCCTCGACCGGTGAAGACGCGCGCATGATCAGTTACGTCACCAGTTTTCCAAGCTGGCGATGGGCGGTGGGAACGGGCGTCTATATCGACGATGTGCTGGCCTCGGTCGCCTCTGCCAGGGCGGATGTCGAGGACCGGGTGCAGCAGACCTTCGTCTATATCAGCGTGATTGCTCTGGCGGCGCTGCTGCTGGTGTTTTTCACCGGTATGGGGCTCAATATCCGCGAGCGGCGTCTGGCGGATGTTAAACTGAAAAAGCTCACCCAGCGGGTGCTTGATGCCCAGGAGGAAGAACGCGGACGGGTAGCGCGCGAGCTTCATGACGGGATCAGCCAGATTCTAGTGGGCGTGCGCTATGCGCTCGACACTGCACGCCGGCGCATCGACAAAGACCAGGCCAGTGCCGCAGAGCCGCTGGCACGCGGTATATCTTCCCTCGGTGAGGCAATCTCCGAGGTGCGCCGTATCAGCCGCGATCTGCGCCCCGG
The DNA here is from genome assembly GCF_012932215.1 of Roseobacter ponti. Classification (GTDB taxonomy): domain Bacteria; phylum Pseudomonadota; class Alphaproteobacteria; order Rhodobacterales; family Rhodobacteraceae; genus Roseobacter; species Roseobacter ponti. The sequence goes on from NZ_CP048788.1 coordinate 2,027,536, forward strand.
CGTCCTCGACGATCTTGGCCTTGGCCCGGCGATCAGAACCCTGACCGAAGAGTTCAGCGCCCGGACAGGCATCGATACGGTTTTTGAAACGGTGGTTTTTCGCAACCGTCTGGATCCGGACGCGAGGATCGCCCTTTACCGCATCGCCCAGGAGGCGCTGACCAATATTGAGCGGCACGCACAGGCGACGCGCGTCAATGTCGATCTGCGGGGTCATAAACGTGGCGCTACTCTGCGGATTTCAGACAACGGACGCGGCATGACCACCGATGACGGCAATGCAACCGGCGGCATGGGTCTGCGCAATATGCAGGAGCGTGTAGAACAGCTCGACGGCGTTTTCCTGGTCAGCACCGCCCGCAACGGCCGGGGCACCGTGATCGAGGCGAGCGTGCCGCTGACGCACCTGCTGCCACCGGAACCCGATACCCGACAGCCCGAGAAAGCACCTGTATGAGCACCAGCGCCCCTGTCCGCATTCTGATCGTCGATGACCATCCGATGGTGGCGGAGGGCATTCAGTCGATCCTTGAGAGCTATGATGATCTGATGGTGGCCGGCAGCTGCAAGTCGGCGCGCGATGCCATTGACGGGCTTGATGCCTTCAATCCGGATGTGATCCTGATGGATCTGAACATGCCGGATATGAGCGGGCTTACCGCCACGGAGATTGTTCTGGAACGCCGCCCTGGCACCCGCATTCTGGTGCTGTCGATGCATGACAGCCCGGAATATATCTCGTCGGCGCTCAGTCACGGTGCGATGGGCTATATTCTCAAAGATGTGCCAACAGATGAAATCAAACAGGCCATCGATGCGGTCATGGCCGGGCAGCAGTATCTGTGCACCGGTGCGCGCGGGTCGATTGCCCCGGACAAACGCGATGGGAGAGAAGCCCTGACGGGCCGCGAGCAGACCATCCTTCTGCAACTGGCACAGGGCAGATCCAACAAAGAGGTAGCCACGGCGCTGGATATTTCCGTGCGCACGGTCGAGACCCACCGCAAAAACATCAAACGCAAACTTGGCATTTCCAGTACTGCGGGGCTGACCCGCTATGCGCTGGAGCACGGCGTGCTGCAGGGTACGGGCGTCAGCCTCTGACAGATCCCCGGGCGCGGGCGATCATCTAAACGCTCCGCCCGTGTCGGCCCGTGCCAGGCAGCTGGCACTGCAGTCCTGCCGGAGTGGTCTGACTTCATCCTCTCACAGAACGTTGGCGCCCGGCAGCGGACTGCAGCACCGGAGGAGACGATTTCTGCTGAACGCGCCGGCGCCTTCGCCTGAGACCACATCTATAAAGCGCCGGGGTCTCAAAGCGGCCGGATTATTCGCGTTAATGTCGCAGCTAAACCAAAAAACGAAAGATAATGTCGAAAATTAATGCCCTGCCGACATAAATTTTGCCCGAATGGGTGTTGACGCCCCTGCCCGGCCCTCCTAATGTCGCGCGGGCATGAAGGAGCCACAGAGCTATGACCGACCTGGTCGTCATTGTAGGAGACACGCGCATGGGCCGGTGACGGTAAGACCATAGTCTGACCCATGCGCCCCCGCCACAACCGGGGGCTTTTTTATGCGCAAACGAAATCAGGCCTGATGGCAGGCCGGTACGGAGTTGAGAGATATGACACGGCAAATGTCCGGTGCGAAAATGATTGTCCAGGCGCTGATTGATCAGGGCGTGGACACCGTCTTTGGCTATCCCGGTGGCGCCGTGCTGCCGATCTATGACGAGGTCTTTCAGCAGAACGCGATCCGGCACATTCTCGTGCGCCACGAACAGGGTGCCGTGCATGCCGCCGAAGGATATGCGCGTGCCACAGGCCGTCCTGGCGTTGTGATCGTGACCTCCGGGCCCGGCGCCACAAATGCGGTGACCGGCCTGACCGATGCTTTGATGGATTCGATCCCGATTGTTGTTCTCACAGGCCAGGTGCCGACCTTCATGATCGGCTCTGATGCGTTTCAGGAAGCCGACACGGTTGGCATCACGCGTCCCTGCACCAAACACAACTGGCTGGTGAAAGAAACAGACGCGTTGCCGGGCGTACTGCATGAGGCGTTTCATGTGGCGACCAGCGGTCGTCCCGGACCGGTTCTCGTGGATATCCCTAAGGATGTTCAGTTTGCCACCGGCAGCTATCACGCGCCGAAACCCTCCACCTCGCATTATCAGCCGGTGCTGAAGGGCGACATGGAAGAGATCACCGAGCTTGTCGCCGCGATCGAAAAAGCCAAACGTCCGGTATTCTATACCGGTGGTGGCGTGATCAATTCGGGCCCGGCGGCGAGCCAGCTGCTGCGCGAGCTGATTGACGCGACCGGGTTTCCGGTAACCTCGACTCTGATGGGGCTCGGGTCTTATCCGGCGTCGGGTGACAAATGGCTGGGCATGCTGGGCATGCACGGGCTTTATCAGGCCAATATGGCGATGCATGACTGCGATCTGATGATAAACATCGGTGCGCGCTTTGACGACCGGATTACCGGGCGAGTCGATGCCTTCAGCCCGAAATCCGTGAAAGCGCATATCGATATCGACCCATCGTCTATCAACAAGGTGATCAAGGCGGACATCCCGATTGTCGGCGATGTGGCTCATGTTCTGGAAGACATCCTGAAGGTCTGGAAATCGCGCGGGCGCAAAACCAATTCCGAGGCGCTGGCGAAATGGTGGAAAAAGATTGAGGAATGGAAGGCCGTTGACTGCCTGAAATTCACCCAGGCCGGTAAGACGATCAAGCCACAGTACGCGCTGGCACGGCTCGAGGCACTCACCAAGGATCACGACCGTTATGTCTGCACCGAAGTGGGTCAGCACCAGATGTGGGCCGCGCAGTATCTCGGGTTTGAAGACCCGAACCGGTGGATGACCTCAGGTGGCCTTGGCACCATGGGGTATGGCTTTCCGGCCTCGATCGGCGTGCAGATGGCACATCGCGACGCGCTGGTCATCAATGTGGCCGGTGAGGCGTCCTGGCTGATGAACATGCAGGAAATGGGCACCGCGGTGCAGTACAACCTGCCGGTCAAACAGTTCATCCTGAACAACGAACGTCTTGGTATGGTGCGCCAGTGGCAGGAGTTGCTGCACGGTGAACGTTATTCGCAAAGCTGGTCAGAGGCCCTGCCCGATTTCGTGAAGCTGGCCGAAGCCTTTGGCGCGAAGGGTATCATCTGTTCTGACCCTGCCGATCTCGACGATGCAATCATGGAGATGATCAATCACGACGGGCCGGTGATTTTCGACTGTCTGGTGGAAAAGCACGAGAACTGCTTTCCGATGATCCCCTCGGGCAAAGCGCACAACGAGATGCTGCTGGGCGAGGCGAGCACCAAAGGCGTGATCAAGGCCGACGGCGCGGTGATGGTCTGATCCCGCAGGACCAAAGATAACGGCGCGTCCCTGAAATACGGGGCGGCCCGAAAGAAACTGAAAGGCCATCAAAATGTCCGCACTGAAGATTAAAAAAGGCGCCACCAGCCATTCCGCTTATAACCTTCGTCCGACCTTTTCGGATGTCGTTGAACGCCACACCCTGGCGGTGCTGGTTGAAAACGAACCCGGTGTTCTGGCGCGCGTGATCGGGCTTTTCTCCGGGCGTGGCTATAACATCGACAGCCTGACCGTCGCCGAGGTGGATCACACCGGGCATCTGAGCCGGATCACCATCGTTACGTCAGGCACGCCGCAGGTGATCGAGCAGATCAAAGCACAGCTTGGCCGGATCGTAACCGTTCATGACGTGCACGATCTGACCGTCGAGGGTGCCTCGGTCGAGCGCGAGCTGGCAATGTTCAAAGTGTCGGGTACCGGCGACAAACGCGTCGAGGCGCTGCGCCTTGCGGATATTTTCCGGGCCAATGTCGTGGACAGCACGCTCGAAAGCTTCATCTTCGAGATCACCGGCGCACCGGATAAAATCGATGCATTTGCCGAACTTATGCGGCCTCTCGGCCTCACGGATGTGGCGCGCACCGGTGTGGCTGCCCTGTCACGGGGCGGCTGAACAGGGCACGTCGCGACGGATCAGGCCTGCGACACCCTGCGTCGCGGTCGACCGGCGGATGCCTCATATCTTGAAAACGAAATAACTTCGGCGGGTCCTTCGGGGCGCGCCGCAAAAGACCTGCTGCGCCGCTTCAGAGCTTCAGGCAGGTCTGCTCCCGCCTGCTCCAGCAGCAGCCGCGGGTTCTGAACGCGTCTCAATGACGACAATTCGTCCATATCAAACTGGACCAGATCGCCCGCATCAAAAAAATCGTCCTTTGAAAGGACATCATCCGGCGCATTCAGAAATGCCAGGTCCCCCTGATCTTCGCACCAGATGACCGCTTTGCGGTCTGATGGATCGCTCCAAAGTACTACCCCAAGCATTACCTACGTTCCAATCCGTTAGTTACCAACCTACGGTAGCAAACTGTTAACCGTATTCCCCACAGAAAATTACCTGCGCACGCTTGGATTTTGTGTCTTCGTTGATTACAGTTGACACAATTGCGAACTCTTCCTGATGCCATTCAGCGTCATACCATTAATATTTGATTAATCGAAGCGTGTCTGTTTCGCATAACGAAACACAGGGCGTGCCGGCAAAAAGTGAGCGAACGCAATGTCTTCCCTGACACCCACACCGGCGCAGCTGCGCAATATGTTCGGTGAAAACCTGCGTTTTCTGGCCCGCGATTACCCGTCGATCTCTGCCTTATCCCGCGACCTGGGAATCAACCGGACCCAGTTTAACCGGTATCTGAGCGGCGAGAGCTTTCCGCGCCCGGATGTGTTGTCGCGAATCTGCGACTTCTTTTCTGTCGATGCCCGTGTCCTGCTGGAACCGGTTGCCGAGATCGGGATGGATGGCGGTCTGGTGTCTGGCATGTACATGAAGGATTTCATGGCCGATGCAGTGCAAACTGTGCCTGAAGACATGTTTCCGTCGGGCTTTTACCTCTTTTCACGCCGCAGCTTTGTAAAGCAGAACGAATTTGTCCGCGGCCTCGTTCAGGTCAGGCGTGATGACGGCAAAACCTATCTGCGCGGGTATGAACCGCGCATCGCACTGGCCATGCAGGGCATTCCCTCTGATCCCAGCGCCCGCGAATACCGTGGCCTTGTCATGCGTCTGGAAGACGGGGTTGCCACGACGGTCATGCGGCGTCACGGGATGACCGCGTCTTTCAATTATCTTTCGCGGGTCAACTCTTTTGAAAACAACTACTGGGTCGGTTATGTCGCGCGCACGGTGCGGGAAACCTCCTCCGCGCCGCGTATGACGCGTCTGGTATATGAGCATCTGGGACGCAACCGTTCCCGGATCATGCAGGCCGCACGTCAGGGTGGTTTCTGCTCGCTTGAAGAGCTGATGCCTTTCCATCAGCGGCTTTTGCAGCCCAACGATATTTTCCGCTGACGCGCGCTGAACCCGGTGTCGTCGCCGGAAAACTCAGGTCGCTTTAAACACTGCACGCAGTGTGAATCTGTGTACGCTTTTCTGATCATCAGAGGAGTGTGCTGCCGTGACTGACAACCTTACCGATCTCACCACTGTGCGTCGCCCGATTGAACAGGCAAATGGTCTGCCAAATGCGCATTACACGGATCCGCAGGTCTTTGATGAAGAAAAGCACGCACTTCTGATTGAGGGATGGGCGGGACTTGGTACCGGGGCTGATGTCCCGGAGCCCGGTGACGCGCTACCGCTCGATTTTCTCGGAATGCCGCTGCTGATGGTCCGCGACCGCGCCGGCGGGCTTCGCGTATTTCAGAACATCTGCCGGCACCGGGGCATGATCCTTGTAACTGAGCCGCGTAAGATCGAAGGGGCAATCCGCTGTCCTTATCACAGCTGGTGTTACAGCACCGAAGGCCGTCTCGTCAGCACTCCGCATGTGGGCGGCCCCGGTCAGAACCGCCATGAAGCGATCGATAAGGAAACGCTCGGCCTGATAGAAGTGCGCAGCCATATCTGGAACGACCTCGTTTTTGTGAATATCTCGGGTACCGCGGCGCCGTTTGAGGACGCTTTCGGCCCGCTGCTGGAGCGCTGGAAAGAGTTCGACGTCCCGATGTATCACGGTGGTGCCGACAGCATCATCCGGTTCGATCTGAAGACCAACTGGAAGCTCATCGTCGAAAACTATTGCGAGAGCTATCACCTGCCCTGGGTGCACCCCGGTCTGAATTCATACTCGCGGCTTGAGGATCATTACCACATTGAGCTGCCGGGCGGCTTTTCGGGCCAGGGCACGCATGTCTACCGCCAGCTCAAAGGGGAGGACGGCGAGGTGTTCCCCGATTTTCCCGGCCTGTCAGAGAAATGGCAAACGGCCGGTGAATACGTTACTTTTCTGCCCAATGTGATGGTCGGTGTGCAGCGTGATCATATGTTCGCGATCATCCTTGATCCGCGCGGCGTGGACCGCACGATCGAAACGGCACATCTTTATTATGCCCAGCCGGAAGTATCCCCGGCCATGTGCGCAAAAAATGCAGAGCTCTGGGCCGGGGTCTTTGAAGAAGACATCATGGCGGTTGAAGGGATGCAGCGCGGCCGCAGCGCGCCGGGTTTCGACGGGGGACGTTTTTCGCCTGCGATGGACGGGCCGACGCATCTTTTCCATGACTGGGTTGCAGGCCGCGTGTCGGAACGCCGTGCTGCGGCCCGGGCCGCTGAATGAGCACGCTGGATGCGCGGCTGCTGGCGGCGCATGAGGCTGGAGATCAGACAGCACTGGTAACGCTCTACACAGAAGCGGCAGATCAGGCGGCGGATGACGATGCCGCAGGTTTCTATCTGACGCAGGCCTATATCTACGGGCTCGAACTGGGCCACGGCGCGGCCGGTGCCCTGCGTGCCCGTCTGGTGTCAATGGGGCGCGAGACCCCTGCCCCTCAGTCCCCGGAGAGCTGACGGTAGAGGTGCCAGGACGCGTGCCCGAGCACCGGCAGCACAACCAGCAACCCCAGAAACCCAGGCAGCAGAGCGGCAAACGTCAGAACCGCGATCACCGCAGCCCAGCTCAGCATGACCAGAGGAGCCGCCCGCACCGCGCCGAAACTGGTGATCATCGCCGTGATGAAATCCACCTCCCGGTCGAGCAGAAGCGGCAGGCCGATCACGGCCACGGCAAAGATCAGCACCGCAAAAACCGCGCCGACAAGCGTCCCGAAGGCCAGCATGCTCAGCCCGTTCAGGGTCAGAAAAACATCAAAAGAAGATGAAACATTCGTCATGGTGCTCAGGCCCATAAAGAGCGCGAAAATCATATGCCCGAGAAAAAACCAGAAGAGGAATATCACCACCATCATGGTGCAGAGCGAGGGCAGCTGGCGCAGCCTTTGCTGCCAGATAACGCCAAAGACCACGCCCGGCGTGATCGGCAGGCCGGCATCAAGGCGTCGCGAAATTTCGTAAAGCCCCACCGCCGCAAAGGGCCCCAGCAGCGGAAACCCGATGGCTGCCAGCACCAGCCAGAAGGTATGGCCCGTCATCACCGTTACCGCCCACATGGCCCAGCCGGCGAGCGCGTAAAAGGTGCCAAAGACGATTCCGTAAACAGGATGCTTTACAAAATCCCGCAGCCCCCGGCGCAGCGCTGTCCGGATGTCGGAAAACGTGGCCGGGCGCATCCCGGGCACGCCCATGCGCTGGTGTGGTTCCTGTGTCAGTGTGGTCATGACGAATCCCTCCTTTCCCCTGATGCGGTTATACCATAGCGGGGCGTTTTTGCGGCCAGCCGGTTGCCTGATGCCAGCGCTGCGCGATCTGCAGAAGATGAGCGTCGCTGCCAGGATGCCCGATCAGTTGTACGCCCATCGGCAGACCCTGCGGGCCGAACCCGCAGGGCACGGCCACAGCCGGCAGGCCGATCAGCGAGGCCGGCACCACCACCTGCATCCAGCGGTGATAGGTGTCCATTGTCACACCGGCGATCTCTGCGGGATATTCCAGATCCGCATCAAAGGGCCAGAGCTGTGCCGAGGGTAACACCAGAACATCAAACCGTTCAAAAAGCGCCATAGCGCAGCGGTACCAGTCGGACCGGATCATATGCGCGTCCCAGACCGCTTCGGCCGACAGCGCCCGGCCCCTGGCAATTTCCCAAAGCATCGCGTCCTTCAGATGCGCGCGCCGGGCCGGATCATCAAAATCCGCGCGCCGTCGCATGGCGTGAGAGTGCGCGCGCAGCTGCTCCCAGCTTTGCCAGAGCGCATCAGAACTGAACGGGGGAGCGATGTCCTCAATATCCCAGCCGAGCCCCGACATATCCTCCAGTGCGGCAGCGCAGAAACCAGATATCCCCGCCTCAAAGGCGAGCGCACCGCCCCAGTCACCCAGCCATCCGAGCCTCGGGGTGCCCGTCAGCCGGTCAATCTGAGGCAGCACCGCTGTGTGCGCCCGGCCAAAGGGCACGCGCGGGTCGGGCCCGGCGAGCGTATCGAGCAGTGCGGCCAGATCGGCGGGGCTGCGCGCCATCGGCCCGTCGGTGGACAGATCGTCGGTAAAAGCCTGACCGCCCGGCTCATCCGGCACCAGACCCCAGGTGGGCCGCAGACCGTAAACGTTATTCCAGGCCGCCGGGTTGCGGAGCGAGCCCATCATGTCCGAGCCGTCGGCCAGACAAACCATTCCCGTGGCCAGGGCCGCCGCCGCACCGCCCGACGACCCTCCGGCCGATTTTGTAAGATCATAGGGGTTTCGGGTCGTACCATGCACCGGATTGAATGTATGGCTGCCGAGGCCAAACTCGGGCGTGTTGGTTTTGCCGATGACGATCGCGCCGGCGGCGCGCATGCGCTCTACAATCAGATCATTCGTCTGCGCGATTTCTCCGGCAAAAAGCGGGGATCCTTTTGACGTGGGCAGCCCCGCGACATTGACGAGATCTTTGATCGCGAGGGGAATGCCGTGCAGCCAGCCTTTTGGCGCTCCCGCGTCAGCCGCGCGCGCCTCGGCCAGCAGCGCGCCTTCCTCCCGCAGTGACACGATCGCGTTCACCGCACCGTTCACTTCAGCCACCCGGCACAGCGTCGCCCGCATCACCTCTTCGGCGCTCATCTCCCGACGCGCAATAGCAGCACTGAGATCAAGCGCGTCCCGGCCGCAGATCACCGGGCTGCCCCGCGCGCGGCCGGCAAAGTGCCTTCCGGCGTGACAAACTCCGGCAGAACAGCACCGCGAGGTGACCGGGGATTTCCCCCTGTCACAGTCAGTCGCCCTGGGCTTCGGCCCGCGATTTGCCCGACACATCCAGCGCCAGGGTCGCGGCCATGAAGCCATCGAGATCCCCGTCGAGAACACCCTTGGTGTCTGAGGTCTCAAAGTTGGTGCGCAGGTCTTTGACCATCTGATAGGGCTGCAGAACATACGACCGGATCTGGTTGCCCCAACCTGCATCGCCCTTGTTTTCATGCGCTTCGTTGATCGCGGCGTTGCGCCGGTCGAGTTCGAGCTGATAAAGCCGCGATTTCAGCGCTTTCATCGCGATGTCGCGGTTCTGGTGCTGTGATTTCTCAGAGCTGGTGACCACGATGCCGGTCGGTGCGTGGGTGATCCGCACCGCCGAATCGGTGGTGTTCACGTGCTGACCGCCTGCACCTGACGACCGGTAGGTATCGATGCGGATATCCGACGGGCTCACCTCAATTTCGATGTTGTCATCCACAACCGGGTAGACCCAGACCGAGCTGAAGGATGTGTGCCGTTTGGCGGCGCTGTCAAAGGGTGAGATACGCACCAGCCGGTGCACGCCGCTTTCCGATTTCAGCCAGCCATAGGCGTTCATGCCGCTTATCTTATAGGTCGCAGATTTGATGCCGGCCTCTTCGCCGTCACTCATCGCCTGCAGCTCGACCTTATAGCCCTTTTTCTCGGCCCAGCGGACATACATCCGGGCCAGCATCGAGGCCCAGTCGCAGCTTTCGGTGCCGCCGGCGCCGGCATTAACTTCGAGGAAGGTGTCATTGCTGTCCGCCTCGCCGTTCAGCAGCGCTTCGAGCTCTTTCTGCGCGGCTTTGCGGGCCAGCGATTTCAGAGCAGCTTCGGCATCTGAGATAACCTCTTCGTCCTCTTCCATCTCACCAAGCTCAATCAGCTCGCTGTTGTCTGCAAGATCCTGCCGGATGGTCTCATAGGTTTCCATCGCGTCCACGAGCATCTGCCGGTCGCGCATCAGTTTCTGCGCGGCTTCCGGGTCGTCCCAGAGGTTCGGGTCCTCAACGCGGGCGTTAAATTCCTCAAGCCGGTGCGGTGCCGTTTCAATATCCATCCGCTGCGCCAGAAGGTTCAGGGATTTCTTGATCTGTTCGACAGTATTCTGTGCGTCTGCGCGCATGGGTGAGCCTCGGCTGGATATGGTCAGGATGTGATAGACCAGCGCCTGCGCAGCAGCAAGCGCCGGGGCGGGCAGATGTCAGTAGAGCCCGCCGGAACTGATGGTGCCAAAGCCCGCGTTGGGGCCCACCGTTACCGTGTCGCCGGTTGATGTGGTCACCTGCTGTCCCTGCTGGCTTTGCCCGACCTCTTCAAAGAGCGGCAGATCTGCCCCCATGGCAAAGCCGCCGTCATACATCAGACCAAATATCGGCTCTTCGCCGGAGCGGAAATACTCCGCCACAACCGCTTCGCCGGATGCTTCATCCCCAAGACGGGCACCGGTGAAACGGTCGATCTTGATGAACCGGCCACCCGGCGGGATCTCGAACGGGCCACCGCCATATTTTTTGGTCGCTTCCTGCATGAAACGCTGGAACACAGGGCCGCACATGCCACCGCCTGACGCGCCGCGTCCCAGCCCGCGCGGCTGGTCATATCCGATATAGCACCCGGCCACGATATTGCTGGTGAAACCAACAAACCACACGTCCTTCGCGTCGTTCGTCGTGCCGGTTTTACCCGCCGTTGGCACCGGCAGGTTCACGGTGCGCGATGCCGTGCCACGCTCCACCACGCCGCGCATCATCGAGGTCAGCTGATAGGCTGTGATCGGGTCCATGACGCGTTCGCGGTTTGAGACGATTTTCGGTGCCACGCCGGGACGCAGACCGGTTTCCGCACAATCCCCGCAATAGCGGTCATCGTGCCGGTAGATGGTTTTGCCATAACGGTCCTGGACGCGGTCCACCAGGGTCGGCTGCACCCGCTCGCCGCCGTTTGCGAACATCGCATAGGCTGCAACCATCCGGTAGAGCGTGGTCTCTTCGGACCCCAGTGCGTTGGCCAGGAAAGTACCCATATTGTCGTAAACGCCAAACCGTTCGGCATAGCGCGCGACCACGTCCATACCAACTTCCTGGGCCAGACGGATTGTCATCAGGTTCCGGGACCGTTCGATGCCCGTGCGCAGCGGCGTCGGCCCGTAGAACTCATTAGAGGCATTGCGCGGACGCCACAGGCCCTGGGGCGTGTCAATTTCGATGGGCGCGTCGACAATGATGGTGGCGGGCGTGTACCCGCTGTCGAGTGCGGAGGCATAGACAAACGGCTTAAAGCTCGAACCCGGCTGCCGGCGCGCCTGGGTCGCACGGTTGAAGACGCTCGACTGATAGGAAAATCCGCCCTGCATCGCAATCACGCGGCCGGTGTTCACATCCATTGCCACGAAACCACCCTGCACTTCAGGCACCTGGCGCAGCGACCAGCGTACGAAACTGCCGTCCTCATCGGAGGTGATCGCGCGCACATGCACCACATCGCCCACGTCCAGCAGATCACTTACGGCATCAGCTTTGGGCCCGGTTTTGCCGTCCCTGCTCCGTTTGCGGGCCCAGGTCACGTCGCGTGCAGCGACAAAGTGGCCTTCTGCATCGTCTTCGACATTCTCAATGCCGATCCGTGCGTTGCCGCCGCCAAGCGACAGGACAACCGCCGGGTACCACGGGCCATCAAGCTCAATGTCCCGTGCAATTTTCGCGGCACTCAGCGCCGCGCGCCAGGCCTCTTCGGAGCCGAGCTCTTCGGGGGCAATCTTTACCCGGGCTTCGCGGAAAATGCCCTGCTTGCGGTCGTAGGCCTCAAGCTCGCGGCGCAGCGATTCCGCGGCAATCGGCTGCATTTCCTGATCAATGGTGGCGCGCACGGTCAGACCGCCTGTAAAAAACTCACCTTCGCCGAAATCTTCGCTGAGCTGCCGGCGGATTTCGTCGGTAAAGTAATCGCGGGGCGGCAGGATCTCTTTGAAGCTCTCAAAGTCACCGTTCTGCACAGAGCGCAGCGGGGCGTTGCGTTCCTGCTCATAGGCGGCGGTGGTGATGTATCCGTTCTCCATCATCTCTTTGAGAACGAAGTTTCGCCGGGCCAGCAGACGTTCTTTCTGGCGCACAGGGTGATAATCACTCGGCGCCTTGGGCAGCGAGGCGAGGAAAGCCGCCTCATGCGGTTCCAGATCGATCAGCGGTTTATTGAAATAGGTCTGTGCGGCTGCGGCCACACCATAGGAGTTCTGACCGAGGAAAATCTCATTGAGATAGAGCTCAAGAATCTTCTCTTTGCTCAGGGTTTCTTCGAGGCGTGCCGCCAGGATGATCTCTTTGATTTTACGTTCCGCGCGCCGGTCGCCCGACAGCAGGAAGTTTTTCATCACCTGCTGGGTGATCGTCGACGCTCCTCGCACATCCTGGCCGCGCGAGCGCACAGCATCAATGGCCGCTGCACCGATACCGCGCAGATCATATCCGTCGTGTTCGTAAAAGTTTTTGTCCTCGGCCGAAATAAACGCCTGTTTCACCAGATCCGGGATGGTTTCCGCCGGGGCAAAGAGCCGCCGCTCGGTCGCGAACTCATCGATGATCTGGCCCTGGCCGGAATAAATCCGGCTGATCGTCGGTGGCGAATACTGCGCCAGCGACTCGTGGCTTGGCAGGTCACGGCCATATACCCAGAAAACCGCACCCACCGTCAGCGCTACCATGCCGATGGCCATGGTGATTGTGGTGAAGATGCCGCCAAGAAATGACAGAATAAACCGGAACAAGAGGGTCGCCTTTTTTGTGCACTGCTGGAGTGCATCAACATATAAGCACTGGCTGCGCAATGGTCAAAGCGATGCGCCGGCGCGCGCAGAATTGTTACTGGCGCAAATGGGCCCGGCGGGCGAGATCCTGCGCACGCCACTCCAGCAGGCTCCCTGCAAGGGCGGCGACCATCTGCGCGCGCCATTCCGGGCGGCGCAGATTTTCCAGATCCCGAGCGCTGGACAGAAACCCCACTTCGATAAGAACCGACGGGATGTCGGCGGATTTCAGCACAGAGAAGCCTGCGCGGCGCAGGGGCCGGTTGTTCATCGGACCACCCGCACGGGTCATGCCGCGGATCAGCAGCCCGGCCAGTGCATCGGTGCGCGGCTCGGTTTCCTGACGTGCCAGATCAAGCAGAATGCCGGCTACCTGATCGTCAGAACCCGTCAGATCCGCGCCGGCGATGATATCCGCCCGGTTGTGGCGCGCTGCGAGCTGGCCCGACGCCTTGTCGCTGGCCTCCTCTGACAGCACATAAACCGTTGCCCCATGTGCCCCCCCCTGCTCGAGTGCGTCAGCGTGCAGCGACAAAAAAACATCCGCCCGGGCCTGGTGAGCCCGCGCCACGCGCGCGCTGAGCGAGACAAAGACGTCGCGGTCGCGTGTCAGCGCCACCCTGACGCCTGCGGCACTCAGCACCTCGCGCAGCTCAAACGCAAACTCCAGCATCAGCTCTTTTTCCGTCACTCCGCCGCGTTCGGCGCCCGGATCGATGCCGCCGTGACCCGGATCAATCGCCACCACGAAACGGTCATCCATCTTTGGCGCGACGGATGATGCCACATCCTCGCGCGGCCACAGTGCGGTATCGGGCACGCCTGCTGCTGCGGCAAACTCTTCCGCAGGCGTCGGGTGAAATGTCATCTGCAGCATGGCGCGACCGGTATCGGGATCGATCGTCATGCCGATGTCACGCGGCAAAGCCGTTTCTGTAAGGGATGCAACGAGGCGCGACCAGCCCGGCTGATAGACGCCGACCCTGATCTCCTGCAAAAGATCGGTGCCTTTCTGCAGGTCGTCGGCGCGCACACCTGTCCAGTCCGTTTCACGGAAATCAATCACCAGACGCGCGGGGTTATCCAGCGTGAACACGCGATACGGCACCCCGCGGCTCAGCGATACCTGAAAACCCGTCCGGCCAAACCAGCCCGGCGCACTGCCGCTTTGCTGCACATCAATGCGGGCCTCGTCTGTGCTCTGCTCTGCGCCGGCCGAAAACGCCGTCACGCATGCCACGAGGGCGGCTGCCACAACCTGTCGGATCATCTGCTCATCTGCCTGCTTTTTGCGGCAGCTTACCGCAAGCTGCGCTGTCGGGGAATCCCCCAATCAGCGGTTTTGCATAAAGGCTTTCAGCCGCTCAAGACCTTCGGCGATGTCGCTGGCGGAGCGCGCATACGAAAACCGCAGCGTGCCGTGCCCGCGTACCGGATCAAAATCGAGGCCCGGCGTTACCGCCACCCCCGCTTTTTCAAGTATTTCAGCGGCAAAGGTGCGGCTGTCATCGGTCAGATCCGTGACGTCGGCATAGACATAGAAAGCGCCGTCGGGCGGTGCGATGCGGGTAAAGCCGGCCGCCGGCAGCCCGGCGAGCATCAGCGCGCGGTTCTCGCGATAAACGCGCAGGTTTTCGTCAAGCTCTGCAGTTTCATCCATTGCCGCAAGAGCGGCGATCTGGCTGGCGTGCGGTGCACAGATAAACATGTTCTGGGCGATGCGCTCGATCACGCGCACATGGTCTTCCGGCACCACCATCCAGCCGATCCGCCAGCCGGTCATGCTGAAATACTTGGAGAATGAATTGATGACATAGGCCTCATCGGTGATTTCGAGAACCGAGACGGCTTTGGCCTCATATTCGATGCCATGATAAATCTCATCCGAGATGAAGGCGGCATTCTGTTCTGCGGTCGCCCCGGTCAGCGCCTGCATGGCTGTGCGGTCCAGCATGGTTCCGGTGGGATTGGCCGGCGAGGCAACCATCAGGCCGGCAAGATCAAGCCCTGCGATATCCGCCGCCACAGGTTGCAGGCGGTTTTCCGGCGCGGTCTGCAGGTCAACCGGCGTAAGATCAAGGGCGCTGAGAATCTGGCGGTAACTGGGATAACCGGGTGCCCCGATGCCCACGCGGTCCCCGGTGTCAAAAAGGGCAGTGAAAGCGAGCAGAAACCCGCCTGAGGAACCGGGCGTGATCACCACGCGGTCAGGACTGAGATCGACGTTGTACCATTCGCCGTAAAGCTGAGCGATCCGCGCGCGCAGCGCCGGCAGACCGAGGGCCACAGTATATCCCAGCGGCCCGTCGGTCATGGCCCGTGTCAGAGCGTCGGTCGCGGCACGCGGCGCGCCGGTCCCGGGCTGACCTACTTCCATGTGGATAATGTGACGGCCGGCGGCCTCGGCCCGGCGCGCGGCCTCCATCACATCCATCACAATGAAGGGATCAACCGATGAACGCCTTGAAACCCGCATGTTTTTCACTCCTTACTGCGCTCATGACCTTTCAACGTGTATTCCGGCGCGCGTCAATACCGCTGCTCGCGCTGTGGCTTATGGCGGCTCCTGCGCTGGCGCAGGGGTTACTGCGCGATTCGGATTTGGAATACGGGCTGAAACAGCTGGCGGCGCCGATCCTGTCGGCTGCGGGGCTGAGCCCGTCCCGGGTGAAAATCCTCGTGGTCAATGACAACTCGCTGAATGCCTTCGTGATCAGTAATGACGCAATTTTTCTGCACTACGGGTTGATCAACCGGATGGAAACGGCCGCCATGCTGCAGGGCGTGATCGCGCATGAAGCAGCCCATATTGCCAATGGCCACCTGACGCGCAGGATGGGTAATCTCTCCAGCGCGCGCACGGCCTCGGGTATTGGTCTGGCGCTGGCAGCTGTCGCTGCGGCCACCGGAAACGGGGCAGCAGCCAGTGGCCTTGCTCTGGGCACGCAAAGTGCCGCGATGGGACGTTTTTTCCGCCATACCCGTGCCGAGGAAGCCTCGGCTGATCAGTCCGGCGTCCGGTTCATGAAAACCGCAGGCGTGTCGCCTGTTGGCATGATGGATGTGCTGGAAATCTTCCGTGGCCAGGAAGTTCTCGCGGAAACCCGGCAGGATCCTTACCTGCGCAGCCACCCGCTGTCGCGAGACAGGCTGCGTGCCGTTGAAGGTTATGTCGCAGCCTACGGTGATACCGGCGCGCCTGACCAGACGGCGGCCTACTGGTTTTCGCGCGTGCGCGGCAAACTCAGCGCTTACACACGGGCGCCCAAATGGACACTGCGCCGGCTGGGCGAAACCCCTTATCAGGATGTAAGGCTGTTGCGCGAAGCCGTGGCCGAGCATCGGCAGTCACGTACGAAACAGGCGTTGCGCGCGATTGATGCGGCCATCGCGATGCGGCCCACCGACCCTTTCCTGCATGATCAGCGCGCACAGATCCTCTTTGAGACGCGCAGTTTTCCGGCAGCCGCTGCGGCCTGGCGCCGCGCCGTGGAACTTGCACCGAATGATGCCCTGATTTTGTCTGGATATGGCCGTGCTCTGCTAGTACAGGACGATATCGCCGGGGCAAAACGCGCGCTTGAGAGAGCGCGCACAATAGATTTTCGCGATGGCTCGATGCTGCGTGACCTGTCTGTGGCCTATGCGCGCTCAGGTCAGAACGGTATGGCGTCGCTGGTGACGGCTGAGCGCTATGCGCTGCGCGGCCGTATGGAAGATGCCGGCATTCATGCCCGACGGGCGTCGGGGTTGCTGGATAAAGGATCAGGCCCCTGGCAAAGGGCCCAGGATATTGTGATTGCGGCAGAACGTGCCGCCAAACGGAGATGATTGTGATGCTGAAGAAAATGATACTGCCGGGACTGCTGGCCGTGACCCTCGCTGCACCGGTTGCCGCCTTTGACATCGGTGCGATGTCGGATGAGGAACGCGCGGAATTCGGCGCTCAGGTGCGCACGTACCTGCTGGAAAACCCGCAGGTGATTATGGAAGCTGTAAACGCCCTCGAAGAGCAGCGCGCCGCAGCCCAGGCAGAGGCTGATCTGTCGCTCGTTTCCGATAACGCGGATGCGCTCTTTAACGACGGGTTCTCCTGGGTTGGCGGCAATCCGGACGGCGACATCACCGTGGTCGAGTTCATGGATTATCGCTGCGGCTTTTGTAAACGCGCGGTAAATGAGGTGGAAACACTGCTGAAAAACGACGGCAATATCCGGTTCATCGTCAAGGAATTCCCTATCCTCGGGGAGGAATCCGTGCTGGCGTCACGTTTCGCCATGGCAACCAAGGATGTTGCGGGCGACGAGGCCTACAAATCGATCCATGATGCGCTGATGGCCTATGGAGGACCGGTGGATATCGCCAGCCTGCGCCGCGTCGCCGAGCCTTTTGATCTTGATCTGGATGCTATCGAGGCGCGCATGGGCTCTGAAGAGATATCGGAAAAAATCCGCGCCAATCGCGCACTGGCGCAGCGTCTTCAGATCGGTGGCACGCCCACATTCGTGATGGGCGACCAGCTGGTGCGCGGCTTTGTCGAATACGATCAGATGCAGATGCTGGTGGATGATCTGCGCGGCTGACCGCACGCGAAAACCTGGCGCGGACTATTCAGCCGCGTCCGCCACAGCCGCCGCGTCCAGTTCGGCGGCTTTTTTCTCGACCTGCTCGACGATGTGCTCAACCATCTGATCGTTGCTGAGCTTGTGGCTCTGCTTACCGGCGAGATAGACCATCCCTGCCCCGTTGCCACCTCCCGTAAAGCCCACGTCCGTCATCAGCGCCTCGCCGGGGCCGTTTACGACGCAACCGATGATGCTGAGGCTCATCGGTGTCCTGATATGCTCCAGTCGCTGTTCGAGCTTTTCAACCGTTCTGATCACATCAAAACCCTGGCGCGCACAGCTGGGACAACTGATGATGTTCACACCCCGGTGTCGCAGCCCGAGCGATTTCAGGATTTCATAGCCGACCTTCACCTCTTCGACCGGATCGGCGGAAAGGCTGACACGAATCGTGTCGCCAATCCCCATCCACAGCAGATTTCCAAGACCGATGGCCGATTTGATCGTGCCGGAGGTGAGCCCGCCGGCCTCGGTGATGCCCAGATGGATCGGCGCATCGGTCGCCTCAGCCAATTGCTGATAAGCCGCGGCGGCCATAAAGACATCAGAGGCTTTGCAGCTGATCTTGAACTCATGAAAGTCGTTATCCTGCAGGATTTTGATGTGATCGAGACCGCTTTCGACCATCGCGTCCGGACAGGGTTCGCCGTATTTCTCCAGCAGATGCTTCTCCAGACTGCCCGCATTGACGCCGATCCGGATGGAGCAGTTGTGATCCCGCGCCGCTTTGATCACTTCGCGCACGCGTTTTTCGTCGCCGATGTTGCCCGGGTTGATCCGCAGGCAGGCCGCACCGGCCTCGGCGGCCTCGATCCCGCGCTTATAGTGGAAGTGAATGTCCGCGACGATCGGGACTGACACTTCGGGCACGATTTCACGCAAGGCTTTTGATGAGGCCTCATCCGGGACCGATACCCGAACGATATCAGCGCCGGCATCGGTGGCGGCCTGAATCTGTGCGATGGTCGCTTTAACGTCCGTGGTCAGTGTGTTCGTCATGGTCTGCACCGTGATCGCAGCATCACCGCCAACAGGAACACTACCAACCATGATCTGACGCGATTTGCGCCGGTAGATATTGCGCCATGGACGGACGTGATTGAGCGACATCTGACGCACCTCGGAACATTTCATCTGTCACGCAAAATAGACAGTCGCGCAGAAGGCCGCAATGGCCCCTGGCCGTTTCCTATCAGTTTATTGGTTTTCGGAAGCGACAGATGTCTGCAGTTCTACGACAGTTGTCGCAAGTGCTTCGTCAGATGTAAGATCTGCGATGCTGTAGGACGATTTGAGCGATTCCACGTCAAGCGCAAGGTTGGAGGTGATCACGCCGGTCTGCCCGACGGGGCCGTAATATTCACCGCTGAGCGCAAAATAGATCGCACCGCTCTCGCCGGTGCGCAGGGTCGGAGGCTCTTCTCCGACGGGCGCGTCCCAGGTGTCACCCGGTTCCATGATTGTCTCGAAGATGACAGTGCCGTCGGCCGCGCGCACGCGCACCCATGAGGGCCGCACTGCAACCATGCGCAGAGCCGGTCCCGGCTCTTCGGAAACTTTCGGAACCGGCAACTCTGACGGAGTTGCTTCGGGAAATGCCGCGATGCTTGATGCAATGGCCTCGTCAAAGGAGCTGTAGGCACGTGCAGCAGCGGGGGGCGGGTTTTCGGGTGGCGTGAAATTACCGATGGTTCGCGGGTCGATGGTGGAGATCGGAGCATCGCGTGCTACCAGAACCGGCACATCCAGCGCCTGGGGCCGGTACAGACGCTCAAGTGCTGCGGCGGTATCTGTGCTGCCCGGCAGATCTCCGGAAAACGTCGTCTCAGGCGCGCCGGACAGTATGCCGTCGAGCGGGTCGAGATCCGAGAGCACGACGGGTGTCTGATCGACAGGTGCGACCTGAACCTTCTGCACTTCCTGAAGCACGGTCCAGCCGCCGTAGCCAATGCCGGAAATCAGTGCCAGCAGAACAACCACAGAACCCACGGCTCCGGGTTCAATGCGTGACCAGATGCTGTCGCCTGTCGGCACAAAGGGCGTTCCGGGCCGGCTGAACATATCGGCCTCACGCGCGGCACGCGATGGTGTTGATTTGCCGGTCTTGCGCACAACGGAGGCCTCAGCAGACATCCCGTGCGCGACGGAGAAGCCGCTCTCCTCACAAAAGGTATCAAAGGCCTGATCGGGGTTCATGCCCAGATACCGCGCATATGACCGCACGTAGCCGGCAATAAAGCCGGGCGTGTCAAAAGCATCGGGGTCACAGTTTTCGATGGCGGCGATATAAGAGGCTTTGATGCGCAGTTCACGCTGCACATCGAGCAGGGATTTGCCCATGGTGGCGCGTTCGCCGCGCATGACATCACCCAGACGCAATTCAAAATCATCGAACGCTTTACGTTCGACTTTTTCTTCCACACTCTTTGAGTGCTTGCGCCCGATCATATGTCTGCCCTGTCTTCCCCGTGTCTGCCTGACCGCCCTGAGTCGGATTGAAATCGTCCCAACGATTCGTATCCGGCTTCTTGTTTAAGTCAGGTTAACACAAGACAATTCCAATTACATCAGGGCCTTGCTTAGCCTGCCTGTTCGGCACGATTTAGCGCACAATGTGACCAAAGTCCGTCCATTGCCCGCACCAGAGCATCCATTTCTCCGGGTCCGTGTACCGGAGAGGGCGTAAAACGCAAGCGCTCAGTGCCGCGTGGCACCGTCGGGAAGTTAATCGGCTGCACGTAAATGCCATGATCATCAAGCAGCATGTCGCTGAGCAGCTTGGTATGCACCGGATTACCCACCATCACGGGCACGATATGGCTCCCGTTATCGATAATCGGCAGGCCAAGGCTCTTTAGACGCAACTTCAGGATGCGGGCCTGGGTCTGGTGCGCCTCGCGCAACTCCGGCGAGCGCTTCAGAAAGGCGACAGAAGCCGCAGCACCGGCCGCAACAGCGGGCGGCAGTGACGTAGTGAAGATGAAGCCCGGCGCATAAGACCTTATGGCGTCACACATTTTCGCCGACGCGGCGATATATCCGCCCATGACACCATAGGCTTTGGCGAGTGTGCCGTTAATGATATCGAGCCGATGCATCAGACGGTCGCGCTCGGCCACACCGGCGCCGCGCGGGCCGTACATCCCGACCGCATGCACCTCATCAATATAGGTCAGCGCGCCGAACTCGTCCGCGAGATCACAGAGCGCCTCAATCGGCCCGAAATCACCGTCCATAGAGTAGATCGATTCGAAGGCAATCAGCTTCGGTGCGGCAGGATCATCAGCCTCCAGCAGTTCACGCAGATGGGCCACATCGTTGTGCCGGAAGATGCGCTTTGCGCCACCGTTTCGCCGCACTCCTTCGATCATTGATGCATGATTAAGCGCATCGGAATAAATAATCAGGCCCGGAAATAATTTGGGCAGCGTCGAGAGCGTTGCGTCATTGGCGATATAGGCTGAGGTAAAAAGGAGCGACGCTTCTTTGCCGTGCAGATCGGCCAGTTCAGCCTCCAGACGCTTATGATACACTGTGGTGCCGGAGATATTACGGGTGCCACCCGAGCCTGCGCCGGTGGCCTCAAGCGCTTCATGCATGGCTTCAAGCACGACAGGGTGCTGGCCCATGCCCAGATAGTCATTGCCACACCAGACGGTAATGTTCTGCCTGCTGCCATCGGGTCGGGTGCGGACAGCATGCGGGAACTGCCCGTTACTGCGTTCAATATCGATAAAGGTCCGGTACCGGCCCTCATCATGCAGACGCGCAATCGCCTGATCCAACTGATCGTTATAATCCACCCGGGCAGTCTCCTTGATCCTGTGCGCAGCTTTCGCACCGGCCGTTAGCATTTAGTTACAGGTCAGAACGCTGTTGATCAACATCTCTAGACGGCGCAGCTTGTCGCAGCTTTGATTGAGATCAAAGCCCACGGCCCGACCGGGCCCCTCACTGGACACCCGTTGCCACGCTGATACGGTGCGAAAACCGCCATTAAAAGGATTTTTCCCATGTCTTCGGATGCTGTTCTGTCCCGTATCGATGCCGACCTTCCGCAGGCCCTTGAGCGGCTCAAAGCGCTGCTGCGCATCCCGTCCATCTCGACCGATCCGGCCTATAAGGCGGATTGCGACGCTGCTGCTGACTGGCTTGTCCGGGATCTGCAAAGCATGGGGATTGAAGCCGTAAAGCGCCCGACGCCCGGGCATCCGATGGTTGTGGCCCATGTGGACGGGCCAGGTCCGCACCTGCTGTTTTACGGTCATTACGACGTTCAACCTGTTGATCCGATTGAACTCTGGCACAACGACCCTTTCGATCCGCAGATCGAAGATACACCCAAAGGCCGGGTGATCCGTGGCCGCGGAACGGCAGATGACAAGGGCCAGCTGATGACTTTCGTCGAAGCCTGTCGAGCCTGGATTGCGGTTCACGGCAGCCTGCCCTGCAAAATGACGTTCTTTTTCGAGGGCGAAGAAGAAAGCGGCTCGCCCTCTCTGGTTCCGTTCATGAAAGAGAACGCAGAAGAGCTGCGGGCCGACCTGGCGCTGATCTGTGACACAGGCCTCTTTGAATCCCGGGTGCCTGGCATTGAGGTGATGCTGCGCGGCATGCTGCAGGAAGAGATCACCATCACAGGCCCGGACATCGATCTGCACTCAGGGCTGTTCGGCGGCGCCGCGATCAACCCGATCCGGGTGCTGAGCCGCTGTATTGCCGCGCTGCATGACGACACAGGCCGTATCACCATCCCCGGATTTTACGACGGTGTGCCCGAACTCAGCGACGAGGTGCGTGCACAGTGGCAGGCGCTTGACTTTGATCATGCGGCGTTTCTGGGAGATGTCGGGCTGTCGCATCCTGCCGGCGAACAGGACCGCACTCCGCTGGAGATGCTCTGGGCCCGCCCGACCTGCGAAGTGAACGGCATCACCGGCGGCTATACCGGCGAAGGGTTCAAGACGGTCCTGCCGTCCAGAGCATCGTGCAAAATCAGCTTCCGGCTTGTCGGCACGCAGGATCCGCTGGCAATCCGACAAAACCTGATTGCGATGATCGAGGGCATGCTGCCCCCGGACTGCAGCGTCAGCTTTGTCAATCATGGTGCGAGCCCCGCGTTTCAGATCAGGCAAACCGACGCCCGGTTCGATACCGCCCTTGCCGCTCTGACCGAGGAATGGGGCGTTCCTGCCGCCTATACCGGCAGCGGCGGTTCCATCCCGATCGCAGGTTACTTTCAGGACCTGCTGGACACACCGCCGATGCTTATCGGTTTCGGCAAAGACGATGACGGGCTGCATTCACCGAACGAAAAATATGACGTCGAAAGCTTTCACAAGGGTATGCGCAGCTGGGCACGCATCCTTGCTGCCTTCACCTCATGACCGGGCATATCAAAGGATTTGAGACCCGCAGCATCCTGTGCGGCCAGACTGAAATCTGCGTCGCTACGGGCGGCAGGACCGGGCCCCCTGTCCTTCTGTTGCACGGCTTTCCTCAGACCCATGCGATGTGGCATCAGGTGGCGCCCGCGCTGGCTGCGGATTATAAGGTGGTCGCGCCTGATCTGCGCGGGTATGGCGCCAGCGGCAAGCCGGGCGGAACAGAGCCTTACAGCTTTCGGCACATGGCGGCGGATCAGGTTGCTCTGATGGACGCCCTGGGGCACGGGCAGTTTCACGTCGTCGGACATGACCGTGGCGGGCGGGTAGCGCACCGGCTGGCGCTTGATGCACCTGAGCGGGTCGCGAGCCTGACGGTGATGGATATCGTGCCCACGCACCTGCTACTTAATCAGCTGACGCGCGAAGTGGCTACAGCCTATTATCACTGGTTTTTCCTGGCGCAGCCGGCACCTTTTCCCGAAACTCTCATCGGCCATGACCCGGATGCCTATTTCGAGAGCTGTCTTCTGGGCTGGGGTGCCGCACAGCTGAGTGATTTCAATCCGGGCGCGCTCGCCGCATACCGGCACGCCTGGCGCAACCCGGAAACCATCCGCAGCATGTGTGCTGACTACCGTGCTGCCCTGCAGGTGGATTTTGACCTCGATGCGGCCGATCTCGACCGGCGGGTCACCTGCCCTTCCCTTGTGCTCTTCGGGGCGCAGGGCGCGATGGCGCAGGCTTATGATGTGGCGGCAACCTGGGCAGACCGGCTGTCGGATTTGAGCGCGCAACCGGTTCCGGGCGGACACTTTTTCATCGATCAGAACCCCGCAGAAACCCTCGCAGCACTCAGACCTTTTCTCTCACGCGTCGGTTGAATCGCCCGGACACGGTACGAAATGCGGGCAGAACGGGCCTGAAATGTGATATTTCCCCTGTTACACAACAAAAGGAACAGGGACAGATGTTTGCACGTATAACACATTACAAGATGAAACCGGGGTCCGTGGACGTGGCGAAATCCATGCTGGATCAGATGAAGCCAAAGATCATGGCGCTGCCCGGAATGGTCCGTTTTATCAATACAATGAACGAGGATGGCAGCGGCTGCGTAATTTCTCTGGTGGACAGCCGCGAGACCTCGGAGGGCAATGCCGACAAGGTCGCGGCACTGTGGTCCGCATTTACAGAGCACCTTGAGGCGGCGCCCGAAGCGCACGGTTTTGACGTGATCGCTGACTGGTCCTGACCTGGTTCCCAAACCGGAAACAAAAAAGGCCTCCGCTTGCGCGAGGCCTTTTTAAGCAGCGGTGGCGCGGTTGACGGGGCTCGAACCCGCGACCCCCGGCGTGACAGGCCGGTACTCTAACCAACTGAGCTACAACCGCCCACTGCAGCGCCACTCCCGCGGCGCGTCCCGTTCTACTATTGTGCAGTCTGCGGCGCGTCAAGCGGCCTTTGGTACAAAATCAGAAAATTCCCTGAAATCCTGCCGACGCGCGGATCCGGCCGGTCGTTATTCCGGCAGGGGAATGAATTCCTGATCGTCGCCGGGCGGCAGCTGAAAGCGTCCATGGGCCCAGTCCCCCGCCCGCCACGCCTCTTTCGCAGCATCAATCCGGTCTTTTGAAGAGGCCACGAAATTCCACCAGATATGACGTGGCCCGTTCAGAGTAGCCCCACCCAGCAACATCAGCCGCGCCCCCTGATTGCCGGCGCGCAGAGAAATGCGGTCGCCTGGCCGGAACACCATCATCTGTCCGGCCTCAAAGGTGTCGCCCGAGACTGTGACCTGCCCGCCTGTCACATAGACACCCCGATCTTCGTGATTGTCAGGCAGCGGAATGGACACACCCGCTTCCAGTACGGCATCGGCATAGAACATCTCGGAAAAGGTCTTTACCGGCGCAGTTTCACCCCAGGCCGAACCGAGGATCAGCCGGACTGTTTTGCCCTCCCCCTCCAGTTCCGGAAGATCATCCCTTCCCGCATGCTGGAAATCCGCCGGGTTATCTTCGGCCTCTTCCGGCAGGGCCACCCAGGTCTGGATGCCAAAAAGATCATGCGGGCGTTTGCGGATCTCTCCGTCTGTGCGCTCCGAATGGGTGATGCCGTGGCCCGCGACCATCCAGTTCACGGCACCGGGGTTGATCCACTGATCGGTGCCGAGACTGTCACGGTGGTGTATCCGGCCTTTGTAAAGATAGGTGACAGTGGCCAGACCGATGTGGGGATGCGGACGCACGTCGATGCCTTTGCCGGTGACGAATTCCGCGGGGCCCATCTGGTCGAAAAAGATGAAAGGGCCCACCATCTGGCGCTTGGGTGCGGGAAGCGCGCGGCGCACCTCAAAACCTCCCAGATCGCGCGCGCGCGGCACGATGACGGTTTCGATGGCGTCCACTGCATCACCGGTGGGACAGTCGGGATCAAGGGCGGGGTTCCAGCTCACGGGCGGTTCTCCTGAATAACTTCAGGATTAAGATAACAGGATAAAGGTGTGCGGCAACACCGCAAAGCCTTACCGTTCGCGGAGCATCTGTGCGCTGATGTCGGATAGCGCGTCGTCAGCGCGGCGGCGCGCGGCCATGTCGAGGCGCGCGGCCATCAGGATGATTTCGGAGACCTCTTCGGCATTCTGCGCCACGGCCATCTCATAGGCTGCATACTCCAGAAAGTGCGAGGCAATCAGCATCGCGAGCGGCGCCCGTTCAGACCCGGGCAGCCGATTGAGTGCCCTGAGTGATGCCTGAAGGTCAATTATACTGTTGTCACACTTCGCCTCTGGTTGTGCCATATTGTGCCTGTCTCTGCTCCGGATCTGCCTCGCTGCAGATATCTGCGGCCATCTGATCGCCTGTTCGCACATTTCACTGCGCGCGAACGGCGGCCGTTTTGCGCCGGTACCGGTTGAGAATTCCGGGTCTGAACCGTCAGCGCGGCATGCTCCGCGTCAGGCAGACGGTTACCTACTTTAAGGCGCCTGTCAACCCTGAGGAGAGTGATGCTCCGGTTCATACAACAATAGGGGTATCCGGGCGACAGGTCCCCGGGTTCAGCAGCCCCCCTGCCGGACGCCTGTCCGGCGGTTCAAAGGATCATATTGCTGCAACGCTGCCGCCAGATTGATCAGCTCTCCTGTCTCGCGACTTTTAAGCCTCTCGGCGAGTTCAAACGCTCCGTACTCAATCAGAGCCGCCGCAATCCGGATGGCCGCGGCGCCTCGCTCTGCGGATGGCAGTCTGTCAAGATCGTGCATGAGCGCGCTCAGCGTTTTGTCTTCGCTGCTGACCCTGGCCTCCGGCGCGCGTGCGCCCGTCCGATTTCCGCGCATCATTGCGGTACCTTTCCTCTGATCAAAGTCACTGACCGGGCTGACCGTGACACAGCAGCACCTGACTGAAAAGACGCAAACCCCTGCAGGAATGGTTTCTGCAAATTTCCGCGAATGCACGCTTCCTGTATGTCTTTCAGTCAGGGGAAGACTGGTACTAACCTTTGTCAAACCCACGCGATCCGAAAGTGCACAGGGACGCGCTTAACCCGCCAGCTGTCTCCTATGTGCCTGATAGATCATGCAGATTTCATGGTGGGTCGTGAGAGGCTCGAACTCCCGACATCTTCGGTGTAAACGAAGCGCTCTACCAACTGAGCTAACGACCCGATAAAATGCGGTTTAGACAATGTGCGCGCAGGGTTCAAGCCCCTGTTGCATACCGGATTGATTATCCCACAGACCGCAGGTCAGGACCTGCTTTGCGTGCAGGGCTGTGTTGCGGGACTGCCGACCGGTCCGGGGGTTTCCCGGCGCATACAACGGTGATCCGCGCCGCGAAACTTAGTAACCTGCGCCGGCTGACACAACCTCACTCCTGACCCGACGCTGAGGTGTCACCCGGCTCCTCCGGCCTTTTGATGCGCACGGGCTGCGTGGTGCCGTCTTTGGCTTCGCCGAACCAGATGGTCTGTTGCGGGAACGGAATCTCGATGCCACGCGCGTCGAAGATCTCTTTGAGGTGGCCGTTATAAGCGCGCCCGGTGCCCCACTGCTTGCCAGGCACGGTTTTGATACGGGCCCGCAGGACGACGGCGCTGTCGCCGAAGCTGTTGACGCCGAACCATTCAAGCGGCCCCAGAATATCCCGGGCGATTTCCTTGTCCTCAATCAGCAGATCAAAGGCTTCGTGCATGGCTTCTTTGGCCTCCTGCACGTTCTCACGATAAGCAATGCCCATATCGCAGACGAAATATGAAAAACCACGCATGAAATTGGACACCATATCCACCGAGGAAAACGGAATGATGTGGAACACACCATGCACATCGCGCAGGGATACCGACCGGACAGACAGCTTTTCAACCGCACCGGTGATGCCGCCCACAGTGATCACATCGCCGACGTTGATGGCATTTTCGAACTGGATGAAAATACCGGTTATAATGTCCTGGACCATTTTCTGGGCACCGAAACCGATGGCCAGACCAAGCACACCGGCAGATGCCAGCAACGGGCCAATGTCGAGACCGATCTCTGAGAGACAGAACATCGCCGTCAGCACCACCAGTGCGATGGTGGCCGCATTGCGCAGCAGGGTCAGAAGCGTTGTTTCCCGTGCGGTCGGGACGGCCCCGTATTCAGGATTGAGCTTGTAATCCACAAAGGAGGTCAGCGCGAGCCAGAGCATGAAGGCGACCAGGAAAATCAGGCCCACCGAGATGATTTTCGCCGTCACGAAGATCCCCACCTGGCTCTCCATCCAGCCGCGCACATCGGCCAGGCCGATCACGTCGAGGCTGAAAAACAACACCAGAAAGAGGAGCGCGAGGCGCACAAGACCAAAGGCGCGGGGCACAAAGCGGTTGATCCGTGTCTCAAGTAGCGGCAGCTTGGCTGTGAGATCCTCGGGCAGGCTGATACCGCGACCGATGGCGCGGGCCAGCACGCCTGAGAGCAGCGTGGCGAGAATGATAGCAAACACGATCTTTGCCGAGCCCGATATGGCGGCGATCGTGCGCTCTGCGGGTTGTGTCATTACAATCAGGAACATTACCGACAGATAGGCCAGTGCAAACCAGTGCCAGATGCCCGCGACCCCGCGCAGCAAACGCACAAGAAAACCCTGGCGCGTGGTCTTTTCAGGAACGATCCCGAGCTCTTCGGCTTCGACATCCGGCAGGTCATAAGTGCGGGTCCGGCGTTCGAGCCACTGGGCGACCTCGCGCCGGCGCCGCAACACGATATAGACCAGATAGACCAGGACAAACACCGAAAGCATTGCTGAAATTCCATTGCCTGCGGCCATTGAGGCGCTCTGGTTCACGATCGGAACGATCAGAAGCTGGCCATAGCCGAGAACGCTTACAACCATGCTGAGGTACCGGGTCAGCGCCCGTGCGGCCCCGTCACTGAACGGAACAAGACGCAGACCGGGTGCGGCCGGAGAGAGCACGGCGCGGATCACCACGCGCGCGAGCTCCACAATCAGAAAGGCGTTCAGATACATCGACTGCCGGATGCCGATCTGGCCGAACTGACCAACCAGGGTGATGGTGACCAGATACCCCAGAGCCCATGCGAAGATAACAATAAATACATCGGTCAGATTGGATTCCAGAAAAAGAACAACCGAGCGCAGCGGCCCTGAGTTTTCTGCACGTTTGCCCATCCGCGCATAAAGCCGCCGCGCGAACCGCCGCAAAACCAGAAAGGTCGCGACAGTAATCACGATCACAACCAGCAGACCCGGCAGAGCAGACACCAGAATGCTCAGTTCATCGCCCTTCAGCCCGTCAAAAACTGTCCCGCCGGACCGGATAGCGGTCCAGACCGTGCTGACCACACGGGCCCCCTCTTCGCCGGCCTCCTGTGTGATCTGCGCGATCCGGCGCCCGAGCGACTGCGGGGGTTCGGCGCTGGCCGGTTCTTCAGACGCCTGCATCTCTGAAGCCTGCATGGAGCTTTCCAGCTCAGCAATCAGCGCGGCCCGCGCAGCATCGTCTCTGAGCACTTCGAGAAGAGCGTCGAGGGCCTCGGGCGCCGACGTTTCTGCCTGAGCGTCCTCCTGCCCGCCCGCCACACCCGGCACCGCCTGAGCGGTTGCTGTCTGAACACTGCCAAGGATGAAGAAAACAGAAACGATCGCACAGAATGCGCGAAGAAGTGAATTAATGTTCATAACCCTACCTGCCTTAGCCGCTCGGAACCGGCGGCCTTTTTTCGCAGGCGTTTATGAAGGCTTGAAGCGGAAATGGAAAGCCGACTGTGGTTAGCGGTGTTTTTGCGCACTCTGCCACCGGCCCCCTGTGAAAACAGTCAGGAATTCCGGCCCCTTATGCTTTTACGTCTTCGGGCACCACAGTGTTGCGTCTGAGCATGACGGGTTTTTAACGGTCCCCGATCCGCAGTCATTCAGGCGGTAAAACCGGTTTAAAACAATATTTGCGGCGTGCAGGAGCCGCGGCAAGTGGCCGGCCTGATGGTAAAACGGATGCGTATGAATACGAGGTCTGCATCACCCGATCAGCGAAAAAGCTGTCTTTTTTAACATCCAGCGGGGCACAATGGTGGGTGATAAGAGATTTGAACTCCTGACATCTTCGATGTGAACGAAGCGCTCTACCACTGAGCTAATCACCCATGCGCGGCGACATAGCCAATTGCCGGCCGCCCCGCAAGTGGTCAGAGGCAAAATACGCCTCAGTCGCTTACAGGCTCGGGCAGCCCGACCACCACCGGCGCCTTTCGGCGCGCACGGATTACGGTGACCTGTCCATTGGCCGTATCTTTTTGCCGGATAATTTTCAGTCGACCCATTGGCGGCAACACAAGCCCGCGCCCTTCACCTACGGCCATGCCAAGTTCTTCCAGCATCGCCTCAATCACCGGTTTTGCATCGCGTTTCCGTATGCCTGAGCGCAGAACCACCTTTTCGATCAGTTCTTTTTTGCGCAGTTCCGGCGCCACCTTTATGTCGTCTGCGGTGGTTTCGACCGTCGCGACTGCCTTTGGTTTGCTGGTTGTGGTGGGTTTGGTCACTGTTTTGCGCGGTGTGCGCTTTTTTGTCGTTTTGCCTGCGAGTGCCATGATTGCCCTTCCTCTGTCACGGGATCCGGATGAGTCCGACCCGCGGGGTATCTCAAGCTTACAGGGCCTCTCGCGTCCGATCCAGTCCGGTGTAAGAGCCGCGAGCTGTAAAATCCAATAACATAAACTTCTTCAGGTAACACCATATGTATAAACGAAAAAGGGGCGGTCCCTGAGGGCCGCCCCATCGTTTGGGTTCTTGTCGATCAATGCGCTGTGGCAGAATCTCCTGAGCCTGACGACTTGCTCATCGCTGCTGCCGCGGCCTCTTCCTCTGCGGCCTGGTCCCATTCAATGGGTTCCGGTTTGCGCACCAGAGCGTGCTCGAGAACTTCGGACACATGCGAAACCGGGATAATCTCCAGCCCCTCTTTCACGTTGTCCGGGATCTCCGGAAGATCCTTGGCGTTCTCCTGAGGAATGAGAACGGTCGTTATGCCGCCTCTGAGCGCTGCCAGAAGCTTTTCCTTCAGCCCACCGATTGCCAGTGCATTCCCGCGCAGCGTGACCTCGCCCGTCATGGCGATGTCTTTGCGGACGGGAATCTGCGTCAGCACAGAGACAATCGATGTCACCATAGCAAGACCGGCGGAAGGGCCATCCTTGGGCGTGGCCCCTTCGGGCACGTGCACGTGGATGTCGAGCCGGTCGAAGAGCGGTGGTTTGACACCGATCGTCGGGCTGATTGAACGCACATAGCTGGACGCCGCATCGATCGATTCCTTCATCACATCACCAAGCTTACCGGTCGTTTTCATCCGGCCCTTGCCCGGCAGACGCAGCGCCTCAATGCTCAGAAGCTCACCGCCCACGGACGTATAGGCGAGGCCGGTTACGACACCGATCTGGTCTTCCTTTTCTGCAAGACCGTAGCGGAACTTTTTCACGCCAAGGAAATCATCGATGTTGTCGCCGTTGACCGTGACGGTCTCGGCTTCTTTCCGAATGATTTTTGTCAGCGATTTCCGGGCAACCTTGGCGATTTCACGTTCGAGATTCCGCACCCCCGCTTCTCGGGTGTATGTGCGGATCATCTCGGTCAGCGCAGAATCCTCGATGGCGAACT
Organism: Roseobacter ponti; assembly: GCF_012932215.1. GTDB lineage: Bacteria > Pseudomonadota > Alphaproteobacteria > Rhodobacterales > Rhodobacteraceae > Roseobacter > Roseobacter ponti. Next base: position 2,058,715 of record NZ_CP048788.1, read on the forward strand.
CTTTTGCTTTCAGACCGTGATTTTTGATCTGTTTCGGCACGAGGTGCTGTTTTGCGATTTCGCGTTTTTCGTCCTCCGTATAGCCAGCCAGCGGGATGATCTCCATCCGGTCGAGCAACGGACCCGGCATGTTATAGCTGTTGGATGTGGTCAGGAACATCACGTTCGACAGGTCGTATTCGACCTCAAGATAGTGATCCACAAAGGTGGAGTTCTGTTCCGGATCAAGCACTTCGAGCATGGCGGACGCCGGGTCGCCCCTGAAATCCTGCCCCATTTTGTCAATCTCATCGAGCAGGATCAGCGGGTTGGTGGTCTTTGCCTTTTTCAGCGCCTGGATAATCTTACCCGGCATCGAGCCGATGTACGTCCGGCGGTGGCCGCGGATCTCGGATTCGTCGCGCACGCCGCCGAGGCTGATGCGGATAAATTCACGACCCGTCGCCCGAGCAACCGATTTGCCCAGCGACGTTTTACCGACACCCGGCGGGCCGACAAGGCACATGATCGGACCCTTGAGCTTGCTGGAGCGTTGCTGCACCGCAAGATATTCAACGATCCGTTCCTTAACCTTTTCGAGGCCATAGTGGTCGTCATCGAGGACTTTCTGCGCCCGGCTGAGGTCTTTTTTGGTGCGCGATTTCACTCCCCACGGAATGGCGAGCATCCAGTCGAGATAATTGCGAACCACCGTCGCCTCAGCAGACATCGGGCTCATGTTGCGAAGCTTTTTCAGCTCCGCATCAGCTTTCTCACGGGCTTCCTTGCTGAGCTTTGTCTCTGCAATTCTGGCTTCGAGTTCGGCAACTTCGTTTTTGCCGTCCTCACCATCGCCCAGCTCCTGCTGGATCGCCTTCATCTGTTCGTTCAGATAGTACTCACGCTGGGTGCGCTCCATCTGGCTTTTGACGCGGGTTTTGATCTTTTTCTCGACCTGCAACACAGACATCTCGCCCTGCATCAGACCGTAGACCTTTTCAAGACGTTCCGACACGCTCAGCGTTTCCAGCAGATCCTGTTTCTGGTGCACTTCAATGCCAAGGTGGCCGGCAACGAGGTCTGCCAGTTTGGCCGGCTCGGTGGAGTCACCGACGGCTGCAAGTGCCTCTTCAGGCACGTTTTTCTTAACTTTGGCGTAGCGATCAAACTCATCCGCCACCGTGCGCAGGAGCGCCTCGGTCGTGGCAAGATCGCCTGGCATCTCAGTGAGATACTCCGCACGCGCCTCAAAAAAGCTTTCATTTTCAAGGTATTCAGTGATGCGCACACGCGCCTGGCCCTCGACCAGCACCTTGACGGTTCCGTCGGGCAGCTTGAGAAGCTGCAGCACATTGGCCAGCACACCGGCTTTGTAGATGCCGTCGCTGTCGGGATCATCGACGCCGGGGTCAATCTGGCTCGACAGGAGGATCTGTTTGTCGTCCGCCATCACCTCTTCGAGGGCGCGGACCGATTTTTCGCGCCCGACGAAGAGCGGCACGATCATATGCGGGAAAACCACAATGTCGCGCAGCGGCAGGACGGGATAGGAGGCGTTAAGCGGCTCTTGCATGCTCTTTCCTTATTCTTGGCAAGACGGCACCGGCCCCGCATCTGCAGCAGCCACGACCATCTCCGGTTCAGGAAGTCTAAGGTGGGGCGTGCCCGACCTGAAATCAACCTTGCCTGTGTTATTAGCTGCGCTCAGCATGGCCAGAGGCAGGCGGAAGCACAAGCATACAAATGCCGTCCGCAACACCTTTCTTCCGAGGTCAGTTCACACTGAGGCGGTCAGTCAGCGACACCGAGAGCGAAGAGACACGCGAAGACAGAACCTTGACCTCATCTGCGATCACCGTGAAGCCCTTTCCGGCATCCCCTGCCCGCGCGGCCTCAATTGAGGCGTTGGTGGCAACCATATTGATCACGCGCCCGATTTTACCGATTTCCATAGCAATCGTGCTGGTTTTACTGAGGGCGTCGGCCTTGCCCTTTTCTGTCATCTCGAGAAATGCCGCACTGATTCCATCCGAAAAGGCGGCCACGCCCTGCGCGACTTCCTCACAGCAGAGCTGGTACATATTGTGGCCAGGTCTGAACCCGCGCACACCCTCTTCTTCGCTGCAGGACAGATGCTCAACCGTGCGCAGCAGTTCCGCGAGTGATTTAGCGACGCGCACCTGAAGCGCGGCCAGATCAGGCTGCAGCGTGATCTGAAGCGGCTCAAGGCGACGGGCAACCAGTGTCGCCGCTGCATCGGAGGCGCGGCGCAGCGCATCCCGCGCGTCGATCAGATCCTGAGGGGAGACATGGCCTGTCACCTTACCTTCGCTTTCAATATGATAGACGAGCAGCTGCATTGCCGCATTCCGTGCAGGCGCAAAATCCTGCAGGATCGCATGCAGTGTCTGGTCCGGCGACAGTCCCTTTTCCCGGGACGGTCTGACATGCGAATCTTTCATGGTGCGGCTCCGTGCTGATGTCCGCACAGGTGTAGCGCTGCGCAGGTTAAGCCCCGGTTAAAGCCGGCGGGCGCGACCGCTCGCGAGGCAACCCGGGATCACAGCGGCTCAATGTCACCTTCTGCCCGGGCTGCATGAAAGTCCGCCTCAAAAGCCGCGAAGCGGTTTGCTGAGATCGCATCGCGCATCCCGGCCATCAGGTCCTGATAATAATGCAGGTTATGCCATGTCATCAGCATCGAGGCGATAATTTCCTGGCTGCGGAACACGTGGTGCAGATAGGCCCGCGAATACTGCCGGCAGGCCGGGCAGCCGCATCGTTCATCAAGCGGGCGCGGATCATCCGCATGGCGGGCGTTTTTGATATTGAGCACGCCGCGGCGGGTAAAGGCCTGACCCGTGCGCCCGGAGCGGCTCGGCAGAACGCAGTCCATCATATCAATCCCGCGGGCGACCGTGCCCACGATATCATCCGGTTTGCCCACGCCCATCAGATAGCGCGGCCTGTCTTCGGGCAACTGACCGGCCGCGAAGTCAAGACACCCGAACATCGCCTCCTGCCCCTCACCGACGGCAAGACCGCCGACCGCATAGCCGTCAAAGCCGATCTCGCGCAGGGCCGCGGCACTTTCGGCGCGCAGGTCCTCTTCCAGACCCCCCTGCTGAATGCCGAAGAGGGCATGCCCCGGACGGTCGCCAAAGGCCTCTTTCGAACGCGCAGCCCATCGCATCGACAGCTGCATACTTTCGCTGATGCGTGCGCGGCTCGCAGGCAGCGCGGGGCATTCGTCAAAACACATCACGATGTCGGAGCCGAGCATGCGCTGGATTTCCATCGAACGCTCCGGAGTTATTTCATGCTTTGAGCCGTCGATGTGGCTTTTGAATGTAACGCCCTTTTCGGTGAGTTTGCGCAGGGCCGCGAGGCTCATCACCTGAAAGCCGCCTGAATCCGTCAGGACGGGCCTTTCCCAGTTCATAAATTTATGCAGCCCGCCCAGCCGCTCAATCCGCTCTGCCGTCGGGCGCAGCATCAGGTGATAAGTATTGCCCAGAAGTATATCCGCACCGGTTTCGCGCACCGATCCGGGCAGCATCGCCTTGACGGTCGCAGCCGTACCCACAGGCATAAAGGCGGGTGTGCGGATCGCACCACGCGCCGTTTCGATCACACCGGTCCGCGCACGGCCATCCTGCGCCGTCCTGGTAAAACTGAACTTTGTCATCTGAGCGCCCTGCTAATGTCACAGGCGCGATATAGCGAGCGGGCTGAACTTGCAATAATCCCGCACAAGCGCCACCTTCATAGCAGGCGGGACAATGAGGAAATGACGCGTGGACATCGAGAATTTCATTCTGGGACTGCTTGAAAACAATCTCATCTATCTGCTGCTGGCTGCCCTGCTGATCATCATCGTCGTCAAAGGCGTCAAGATTGTTCCGCAGTCCGAGAAGTATGTCATTGAACGGTTTGGCCGGCTGCGGGCCGTTCTGGGCCCGGGGATCAATCTGATCGTGCCTTTCATTGACCGTGTGGCGCATGAGATTTCAATTCTGGAGCGCCAGCTGCCCAACGCCAGCCAGGATGCGATCACCCGCGACAACGTGCTGGTGCAGGTCGAGACATCCGTTTTCTACCGCATCACCGAGCCGGAGCGCACCGTTTACCGGATCCGCGACGTGGACCCTGCAATTGCCACCACCGTGGCCGGTATTGTGCGCGCGGAGATCGGCAAGATGGATCTTGACGACGTTCAGGCCAACCGGTCGCAGCTGATCACCACGATCAAAGCCTCGGTCGAGGATGCCGTGGATGACTGGGGGATCGAAGTAACGCGCGCGGAAATCCTCGATGTGAACCTTGATCAGGCCACCCGCGAAGCGATGCTTCAGCAGCTTAACGCCGAACGTGCCCGCCGCGCCCAGGTGACCGAAGCCGAAGGCTCCAAACGCGCCGTCGAACTGGCGGCCGACGCCGAGCTTTACGCCTCCGAGCAGACCGCCAAGGCGCGCCGGATCCTTGCAGATGCCGAAGCCTATGCCACGCAGATGGTCGCCACCGCGATCAATGAAAACGGTCTTGAGGCCGCACAGTACCAGATCGCGCTGAAACAGGTCGAAGCCCTCAATAAGCTGGGTGCCGGTGAAGGCAAACAGACGATTGTGTTGCCCGCCCAGGCCATCGAAGCCTTCGGAGACGCGTTCAAACTTCTAAGAGGACGCAGCTGATGGTTGATGCACTCCTGAGCCTGTGGTGGATCTGGGTCGCGATTGCTCTTGTGCTGGGCATCATCGAGGTACTCGCGCCGGGTTTCATCTTTCTGGGGTTCGCGCTCGGCGCGCTGGTCACTGCGGCGCTGGTGGCTTTTGGTTATGTCCCGTCAGCGGCGGTGCTTTTTGCCGTCTTTGGCGGTGTCTCGCTCCTTGCATGGGTCGGGTTGCGCTTTGTATTCCGTGGCCAGACGTCCGGCGCACGGATCGTCACCCGTGACATAAACGACAACTGAAATTCTCCCGGTGCGGCTTCGGCCTGCCACCTGCCCGGCACAATTCCTTTTTCATACTCTGCCGGTGATGGCAGACTGTGGGCGCGACAGCATCACACAGCGAAAGGGCGTGCGACATGGCACAGGGCAGAACACTGGTATCAAACGGCAATCCGATGGAGGCCGTGGTCGGGTTCAGTCGCGCCGTCCGGGTCGGCAACTTTATCGCGGTGGGAGGCACTGCGCCGGTTGACGCCGATGGCAGAACCGTCGGCCCGGGAGATGTTTATGCGCAGACAAAGCAGTGTTTTGAGATCATAAAAGATGCCCTGGAACAGGCCGGATCCGGGGTGCAGGACATTGTGCGCACCCGCGTCATTCTGACAGATATCGACAGCTGGAAAGAAGCAATTGATGCGCGCAGGCTTTATTGCCTCGATGCACGGCCAGTGGACACGATTATGGCGGTGACGCGCTTTGTTAATCCTGAATGGCTTGTCGAGATCGAAGTCGATGCGGTCGTGCCGGAGTGACATGAACCGGCCCGGCCTGCCCCTGTGACAGGACTTCCGGTTGTGGTCCCCAATCCGTGCTGATACCCGGTGCGCAGACGCTGATATCCGGGAGACGCACGTGGAAAAACTGACCTTTGGCTGGGAAGAATGGGTCTCGCTGCCCGATCTCGGACTGCCGGCAATGAAGGCCAAGGTGGACACGGGCGCGCGCACATCGGCGCTGCATGCGCATGATATCGAGGTCTTTGGGTCCGCAAAAAATCCCAAGGTGCGCTTTAACGTGCACCCGATCGCGGGCCGCGAGGATATGGCCATCACCTGCTCTGCCCCGCTGGTTGATCGACGCGAAGTGACATCCTCAAACGGTGAGGCTGAACAGCGCTATGTCATTTCGTCAACGCTGGCGGTGAACGGCCAGAGCTGGCCGATTGAGATCACGCTCACGAACCGCGCGGGCATGTCATCGCGCATGCTGCTCGGACGACAGGCGCTCTCGGATCATATCTCGATCAGCCCGACGGAAAGGCATCTGCAGCCGGAACTGAGCTATGATGATTATCATTCCTCCGCACTCAAACGCCGCGCGCCCAAACGCGCTCTGCGCATTGCGGTGCTGAGCCGCGAAGACAATTACTCCACCCGCCGGCTGACCGAAGTCGGTGAGGCCCGCGGCCACGTGGTCGAGGTCATCGACACCACGCGCTGTTATATGGCGATCAACAACCTGGCACCCGAAGTGCATTATGACGGAAAACGTCTGCCCCGCTATGACGCGGTGATCCCGCGGATCGGCGCGTCGATCACGCCCTACGGCACCGCCGTGATCCGCCAGTTCGAGGCAATCGGCACCTATTGCGTGAATGGCTCGGCGGGCATCACTGCGAGCCGTGACAAGCTGCACGCCCACCAGGTGCTGGCCACACGCCGGATCGGCATGCCCTCGACGGCCTTTGCCGCCTCGCCAAAGGACACGTCCAACCTGATGGCGCTGGTCGGCACCGCGCCGCTTATCGTGAAGCTGCTGGAAAGCACCCAGGGTAAGGGCGTGGTCCTGGCCGAGACCAAGAAGGCCGCGGAATCGGTGATTGACGCCTTTCGCGGGCTGCGTGCCAACTTCCTGGTGCAGGACTTCGTCAAAGAGGCCGCCGGCGAAGACATCCGCTGTCTGGTGATTGCCGGCAAGGTCGTCGCAGCGATGAAACGCACCGGGGCTGAGGGCGATTTCCGCTCGAACCTCCATCGGGGTGGCTCTGCTAAAGTGGTTCGCATTACCCGCGAGGAACGTGAGACGGCCGTGAAAGCCGCGCGGGCGTTCAATCTGGGCAAGGCGGGCGTGGACCTTTTGCGCTCTTCAACGGGGCCGAAAGTGCTGGAGGTCAACTCCTCGCCCGGTTTCGAAGGTATCGAAAAGGCCAGCGGCAAGGATATCGTCGGCAAGCTGTATGACGAGATCGAAACCCGCGTGAGACCACAGCCGGTGCGCAAGCGAAAAAGCTGAAGCTCGCCTTCGCTGTCGGGATTATGCTGTTATCCCGAAAAGAACCGCGCGGCCCGAAACGTAGCCGGCCCGCTCCGGACACAGACAGGAATTCCATCCGCTCAGCGGATGGCCTGCTGCCCCGGTCCCGTCCGGAACGCCCCTCCCGGCCACGAAAAGTTCAGGCCGCGCGGTCTGCTGCCTCAGCCTTTTGCAAGGCGGGCGGCAATCTGGTCTTTCAGATGCATGCGCTGTTTGCGCATTTCTGTCAGATGTTCATCCGAAACCGGCGCCACGTCTGTTTCGGCGCGATGCACCTCGCGGTTGATCTCGTGATAGGCATCCGCAAGCCGGGCAAAATGGCTGTCGCTCTGACGCAAAGATGAAATCAGACCGGCCTTGTCGGGAAAGTCCGCTGCGAGTTCGTGTGGTACGTGGGACATCAGACCCCCTCCTTTGACCGGCGGCTGCGCGGGTGCAGCGAACTTGCCAGTATGTGATCCGCCGCGTGCACGACCCGCCCGGCATTGTGAACGATGTCCGGATCAGGCGGCACAGCCACCTCCGGGTTTTTGTCAGGATAATCCAGACAGGACAGAAAGTGCCGCATGCAGTTGATGCGCGCGCGTTTCTTGTCGTCTGAGCGGACCACCGTCCAGGGCGCGTCCGCGGTGTCTGTGTAAAAGAACATCGCCTCCTTGGCTTCGGTGTAGTCATCCCATTTATCGAGGCTTGCGCGGTCGATCGGCGACAGCTTCCACCGTTTCAGCGGGTCTGTTTCGCGGGACGCAAAACGCAGGCGCTGCTCGCGCTGCGTCACAGAAAACCAGTATTTAAAAAGCCTGATGCCAGAGCGTACCAGCATCCGTTCAAACTCCGGCGTCTGGCGCATGAACTCCAGGTATTCGCCCGGTTTGCAGAATTCCATCACCCGCTCCACCCCGGCGCGGTTATACCAGGACCGGTCATAAAGCACGATTTCGCCGTTTGTGGGCAGGTGTTTGATGTAGCGCTGGAAAAACCACTGGCCGCGTTCTTCGTCGGTGGGTTTGTTCAGCGCCACAACGCGTGCGGCACGCGGATTGAGGTGTTCCATATACCGCTTGATCGTGCCGCCCTTGCCCGCAGCGTCCCGACCCTCAAAGAGCATCACGAACTTCTGATCGGTTTCCTGCACCCAGTGCTGCACTTTGAGAAGCTCAACCTGAAGCTCTGCCTTGGCCGCTTCATACTCGCGACGCCCCATGCGCCCGCGCGCAACAGAAGCGCGATGCACCTGGCGAACGAGTGCCTTTGTCTCTTCCGGGGCAGCCGCTTTCGCTGCGGCGACGGGGGCTGTCTTTACCTGCTCCGTCATTCTGGTCTCCTTTGTTGTCATCGGGATAAAACCAGCGCGGGGTGCGGCTGTCTTTGATCCTGGTCAAAGAGGGGCTCATGTGGGCAAAATACAGGAAACCGCATGCCAGATTGCATCGCGTAAACGGTTGGGATCGCTGTGATTGCCTGACTTTGCGGGGCGGGGCGGGCTAATCACCGCCGTCCCCCTTTACCCCTGCCGCGATAATTCCTATATAAATGCTCAGGAAAACAGCCGGGGTCCCCGATGAACAACGCACCAGAACCACTTGAAGGCGCACCGCTGATCGCACCATCCTCAACTGATCATCCGCTTTATGAGCAGATCGTTGACGCCTGCCGGACGGTTTATGACCCGGAAATTCCGGTGAATATCTATGAACTGGGCCTGATCTACACGATCGACATCAACCAGGAAAATGAAGTGCAGATTAAAATGTCGCTGACAGCACCCGGCTGCCCGGTTGCCGGAGAGATGCCCGGATGGGTCGCTGATGCGGTCGAACCTGTGGCAGGCGTGAAACAGGTAGATGTCGATCTCGTATGGGAGCCACCCTGGGGCATGGACATGATGTCTGATGAGGCGCGGCTCGAACTGGGCTTTATGTAAGCCCGGCGGGAGCATCAGGCGAAAGATCCCACCCCGTGCGCAGTGAAAAATCGAAAATGATTGCCGGCGAACTGTACCGGCCCGGCGATGCGGAACTTGTGACCGCCCGGGCGCGCAGCCAGGCGCTGCAACGCGACTACAATGCCACGACGGTCGCTGAAACCGATAACAGAAAAGCCATTCTGGATCAGTGGCTTGGGCGCTACGGTTCAGGCTGCGCACTGCGTTCACCCTTTTACACCGATTACGGCAGTAACATTTATCTCGGCGATGATGTTTTCTTCAACTACGGCTGTGTACTGCTGGATGTCTGCCCCATCCGCGTCGGCGATATGACGCAGATCGGACCGATGGTGCAGATCCTGACGGCGGATCATCCTCGTGATGCGGCAACCCGTGATGCCGGTCTTGAGTTTGGCCGTGCGATCACCATCGGGCGGAATGTCTGGATTGGCGGCGGTGCCATCATCCTGCCCGGTATCAGCATCGGCGATGACGCGGTGATCGGCGCCGGGGCCGTGGTGACGCGGGATGTGCCCGCCGGCATCACAGTTGCGGGAAATCCCGCCCGCCCGCTTGTAGCAAAGCCTGCAACTGATTAACTTGTCCTCAAAGGAGTTTTGTCATGTTTGGTATTCCGGGCAAGCAGGCCGTTACACTGACCCCCAAAGCCGCCGCACAGGTTGCAAAGCTGATGCAGTCCGCCGGCCACGCCGGTCTGCGCATCGGCGTGAAAAAGGGTGGGTGTGCAGGCATGGAATACACCATGGAGTACGTCGAGGCGACGGACCCCAATGACGAAGTCGTCGAACAGGACGGCGCGCGGGTGATGATTGCCCCGATGGCGCAGATGTTTCTTTTCGGCACCGAGATTGATTACGAGACGACGCTGCTCGAATCCGGTTTCAAATTCCGCAATCCCAATGTGACCGAAGCCTGCGGTTGCGGTGAATCGATCAAATTCGGTTGACCCGGCAGGTCACTTCTTTTGCAGGTGCACGTAAGTCTCGGCAAAGCGCGCCTGCAGATGATCGCCTGCGAGCAGTACCTCACCCGATCCGATCGGAGCCACATTGGTGTCTGAGGACGGGTTAAAAAAGAGCGGCACTGAAATGCGCTCGTGATCGCCGCCGACTACACGGTGTGGCGTGGCGCGTACGACGCCATTGCTCCAGGTCTCCATCATATCACCGAAATTGATGATAAAGGCGCCGGGCGCTGCGCTGACCGGCAGCCAGCCACCACCGCGCCTGCGGACTTCAAGCCCGGGTGAGCCATCGGTTGCCAGAAGCGTCAGGCAGCCGTAATCCGTATGCGTGGCGATGCCGAAATCTTTCTCGGTGGCCCAGGCCGGGCGTTCCGGATAGTAATTGCCACGCAGGAGCGCCATCGGCACGTCAAACGCGCCATCGAAATAATCGCGCGGAGCGTCAATGGCCTGCGCCAGACCGCGCAGCACCCCCATAGCGACACCACATGCGTCAGTGTAATACCGCTGAATAACCTCTCTGAACCCGTCGGGTGCCTGCGGCCAGCGACTGGGCGCATAAACCGCAAGGCCCGCGCGCGGATCATCGAAAGGCAGATCGAAACCACTGTCGAAAAACTGTTTGTAATCCGGGTTCGCGGATGCATCCACCTGCTCTGAGCCGGGAGCACCCCAGCCGCGGTTCGCGCCTGTGCGCGCCATATCAATGCGCGCCTTCTCCTCCGCCGGCAGTCGGAAAAATGCGCGGTATGTGTCAATTACCTCGTTTACCCGCTCCGCACTCAGTGCAGTGTTCCGCACCACGGCAAACCCGGTCTGTGTGGCCGCTACCCGCAGGTCACTGACTGCGGTTTTATCGCCTGCCGTCAGGTCTGCGGCATCAATCATCGGTATCATATCAGCACCTTTCGCGGCCCGTCTGAGGGCCGGGGCATGCCAGAAAGCACCGCCCGCTGCAACCATTGCGGTATTCCGTCAGGGACGCACCACGAAAACGGCCAGCCGGTGTGCTCAGCGTTTTGTCCTCACCTGTCCGGCCGCTGACGATCCGGCTTGCGGATTTAGCCGGGTTAAGGGCTGGCCTTACCGTCACACCCCTCTTGCCCTTATCGGGTCACACCGGCTTTAACACCGGCATGGAACTTCTGCAGCAATCCCCGCATGACCCTGCCTTTGTGCAGAACCCTTATGCTCTTTACGCCCGTGTGCTTGCAGGTGATCCGGTGCGGTTCTGGGAAGATTTCGGGATGATGGCCGTCTTCGACGCCGCGACCATTCAGGCTCTGCTGCGCGACAGGCGTCTGGGCCGCGCTCTGCCGCCCGGACAGAACCGCCCTGCCCCTGACCATCTGCGGGCCTTTGATGCCCTGGAGCAGCACTCAATGCTGGATCTGGAACCACCGCGCCACACCCGGCTGCGTGGCCTTGTGCTGCGAGCCTTTACCTCGCGCCGGATCAGGGGGCTTGAACCTGACATCCGCGAGATTTCGGCGGATCTTCTGAGCGCTTTGCCTGATGATCCTTTTGATCTGCTCCCCGCCTTCTGCACCGGCCTGCCTGTGCGCGTTATTGCCCGCCTGCTTGGTGTCCCTGAAGAGATGGCGCCGGAGCTGCTCGCCTGGTCAAACCGGATGGTTGCCATGTATCAGGCGGGTCGGACGCGCGACACCGAAGAGGCGGCCAATACGGCAGCGGCGGAGTTCACCGCCTTTCTGTCCGCGCATATCGAAGAGCGGCGCCACACGCCCGGCAACGACCTGATCACCGAACTGATCGCAGCGGAAGACGATGGTGCGAAGCTTTCGCGCGATGAGATGATCTCTACCTGTATCCTGTTGCTGAATGCCGGTCACGAAGCGACCGTGCATACCCTCGGAAACGCTGTGAAAACGCTGCTGGAAAACAAGACCCCGCGCGCGGCCCTGACAGACAGCCACATTGCAGCGACAGTTGAGGAAATCCTGCGCTACGACCCGCCCCTGCACATATTTACGCGCTACGCTTATGAAGATGTCTGTGTGGGCGGTCACACCCTGCGCGCCGGCGAAGAGGTTGCACTGGTTCTGGGCAGCGCCGGCAGAGATCCCGCCCGGGCGGCCCGGCCGGATCTGTTCGACCCGTTCCGCGCACCAGGCCCACATGCGGCTTTCGGAGGTGGTCTGCATTTCTGTGTGGGCGCACCGCTCGCGCGTCTTGAGCTGCAGACCGGGCTCAGGATGCTCTTTGAGGCCTGTCCGCAGCTTTCCCTTGCAGCACAGCCGCACTACGCAGACACCTACCATTTTCACGGCCTGTCCAGCCTCATGGTGACATGCGGGTCGCGTGCGGGCCTGTAGCAGGGCGCGACAGGATCGATGGCGCGGGCAGCACTAAAAATCGAATGCGGCGCAGCCGCTCCGCCGGATCAGGTCCCGAGGGGCAGCATGGTGGTGGATTTAATCTCTTCCATCGACAAAAGCGCCGTTACGTTATGCACTTTCACCTCTGAGATCAGTGCCTGGTAGAACACGTCATAGGCGCGCGCATTCTTAACCCGGACTTTCAGGATATAGTCGATATCTCCTGCCAGCCGGTGCGCTTCCTGGACCTCCGGCCTGTCCCGCAACGCCTGGAGGAACCGCGCCTGCCACTCTGCATCATGCTCCGATGTCCGGATCAGTACAAAGAAACAGGCCTCAAAGCCAAGCGCCTCCGCGTCCAGTACTACGGTCTGCGGCCCCATGATCCCCGCCTCGCGCATCTTCCTGATCCGATTCCAGACCGGGGTCTTGGAAGAGCCCACGCGTGCCGCAATTTCATCAAGTGACTGGCTGGCGTCGCGCTGCAGCTCTCCGAGGATTTTCCGGTCTGTGTCATCAATACGGACCGCCATTCTGTCTTCTCCTATCAACCGGAACAAATGTTTCTAATGTCTTCATATTCAGAACACTCATCCTTATCAACCCACCCCCATAGCCAATAACCGGGAATGTTTCCTATATTAAGCTCAGAAAAGCGAAACGGATGACACTATGGATCACTTTCCGATATTTCTGCGCGTTGAGGGCCGGCGCATCGTTCTCTCAGGCGGTGGCGAGGCGGCTCTGGCGAAACTGCGCCTTCTGCTGAAATCCACCGGCCATATTACGGTTTTCAGCGCGACACCTGCTGATGAGATCGTGACATGGGCCCGTGAGGGCAAACTGCGCCTCGAGCGCCGCGCCATGGCGCCCGGTGACACGCTCTGCGCCGCCCTTTTCTATGCAGCCGACGAAGATGACGCGGAAGACGCGCGCACAGCCGCGATTGCCCGCGCCGATGGTGCTCTCGTCAATGTCGTGGATAATCTGGAGGACAGTGCCTTCATCACGCCGGCCATCGTCGACCGCGACCCGGTGACCATCGCCATCGGCACCGAAGGCGCGGCACCTGTTCTGGCCCGCGCGATAAAGGCTGATCTTGAGGCCCGCCTGCCCGCAGCGCTCGGTCCGCTCGCCCGGATCGGCAAAACCTTCCGCAAGGCCGCAAATGCCCTGCCCTTTGGCCGCGCACGCCGGGATTTCTGGCGCGAATACTATTTCGACACCGGTCCCGCGGATATTGCAGGCGGTGAGGACAGGGTTCGCGCAGGTCTCGACGCCCTGCTGGCAGGCCATCTTCAGCGCCGTGCCCGCGACGGCCACATCCATTTCGTTGGTGCAGGTCCGGGCGATCCTGATCTGCTGACGATGAAAGCCCGCCGCGTGCTCGATGAGGCCGATGTCGTGGTCTATGACCGGCTGATCAGCAAGCCCGTGCTGGAGCTTGCCCGCCGCGAAGCTGTGATGATCGACGCCGGCAAGGAAGGCTTCGGCCCCTCGATGAAGCAGGAGGACATCAACGCACTGATCGTAGAACACGCGGCCACCGGAGCGCAGGTCGTGCGTCTCAAATCCGGCGATGCGACAGTCTTCGGCCGGCTTGACGAAGAGATCGACGCGGCCGACGCTGAAGGTATCGCCTGGAGCATCGTGCCGGGGATTACCTCTGCTTCTGCCGCTGTTGCCGAGATCGGGCAAAGCCTCACGAAACGGGGCCGGAATTCCTCTGTGCGTTTCCTGACAGGTCACGACATGAAAGGCTTTGCCGATCATGACTGGGCCACCCTCGCGCGCCCGGGTGAGGTCGCCGCGATCTATATGGGCAAGAAATCCGCGCGCTTCATCCAGGGACGGCTGATCATGCATGGCGCAGACCGCCACACACCGGTTACCGTGATCGAGAACGCCTCGCGCCCGGAACAGCGTATCCTCGAGACAACGCTTGATGCGCTGCCCGCGGCACTTGCATCGGCGGATATGTCCGGGCCGGCGCTGACATTCTACGGTCTCGCCCCGCGGGCGGCCGCTGCCGCACAGCGCCACGTCACCAACAGCTATGCCAGCACCATCACCCCGATACAGGAGGCCTTGTAATGCCCCGCGAGTTTACCCCCAAAGTTGTCACCGCCAATGACCTGCTGAGAGGCGATGTGATCTATCAGACAGCCACCGGCTGGTCGCGCTCACTCGCAGACGCAGAGGTCCTGACCGACGAAGCGGTTGCGGGCCTGCGCGAGATTGATGCAAGTCAGCAGACCGACCACGTGGTCGGTGTCTATCTGGCGGATGTAAAACTGGTCGATGGCACACCTGAGCCCGATCACTTCCGCGAGGATTTCCGGGCCCGCGGTCCCTCAAACTATGCACACGGCAAACAGGAGGCCGGGACCCATGTATAATTACACCGATTTCGACGCCGCATTTGTGGCTGAACGCAACCGACAGTTCCGCGGCCAGGTCGAACGCCGCATCGACGGCTCGCTGACCGAGGACGAGTTCAAGCCGCTGCGCCTGATGAACGGTCTCTATCTGCAGCTGCATGCCTATATGCTGCGGGTGGCCATTCCCTATGGCACGCTTTCAAGCCGCCAGATGCACAAGCTGGCTGATATCGCCGACAGGTGGGACAAGGGCTACGGCCACTTCACCACGCGTCAGAACATCCAGTTCAACTGGCCCGAGCTGCGCGACGTGCCCGATATGCTTGATGCGCTGGCGGAGGTTGACATGCACGCCATCCAGACATCCGGCAACACGATCCGTAATGTGACGGCCGATCATTTCGCCGGTGCCGCCGCAGATGAAATCGCCGATCCGCGCCCGGTGGCCGAGCTCATTCGCCAGTGGTCCACCGATCATCCCGAATTTCAGTTTCTGCCGCGTAAATTCAAGGTCGCCGTGACCGGCAGCCCCAATGACCGCGCGGTCACCAAAGCGCATGACATCGGTTTGCGCATGCTGGAACGCGACGGCGAGCAGGGGTTTGAGGTCATCGTGGGTGGCGGTCTTGGCCGCACGCCGATGATCGGCAAGGTGCTGCGTGATTTCCTGCCGCGTGCGGATCTGCTGCCCTATCTGGAGGCCATCGTCAGCGTCTATAACCTGCTGGGCCGACGGGATAATAAATACAAAGCGCGGATCAAGATCACGGTGCACGAGAACGGTCTGGAAGACTTCGGCGCCCGCGTCGAGGAACGCTTTGCGCAGATCCGGGAGCAGTTCACAGGCGTGGACCAGCAGATGCTGGCCGGCATCGAAGCGGATTTCGCGCAGCCGGACTTCCGCGAGGCACCGGAAACCGGTTATCTGGATGCGCGTCAGCACTATCCGGCGTTCCGCAGCTGGGCCGATACCAACCTTGCGCCGCATCGCGTCCCCGGCTATGCGATCGTTACCATCAGCCTCAAGGCACACGGTGCCACGCCGGGGGATGCGACCTCCGCGCAGATGCGCCTGATGGCCGATCTCGCCAGGCGCTACGGCCATGATGAGCTGCGCATCAGCCATGAGCAGAACGTCATCCTGCCTCATGTGCACAAAGACGATCTTGCCTCCATCTACTCCGCTCTGCGTGCCGCAGGTCTCGGCACGGCCAACATCGGTCTGATTTCGGATATCATCGCCTGCCCGGGCATGGATTATTGCGCGCTGGCCACGGCCCGCTCAATCCCCGTCGCACAGGAGATCGCGACCCGCTTTGACGAGCTGAAGCTTGAGCATGACGTGGGACCGCTGAAGATCAAGATCTCCGGCTGCATTAATGCCTGCGGGCATCACCACGTGGGCCATATCGGCATTCTCGGCCTCGACCGGGCGGGGGTGGAAAACTACCAGATCACGCTGGGCGGCGATCATACGCAGACCGCCCATATCGGCGAGCGCGCGGGTCCGGGCTTTTCGGCAGAGGAGATTGTTCCGGCCATCGAACGTCTGGTGCTTGCCTATCTTGATCTGCGCACAGAGCCTTCCGAGACCTTTCTGGAGACCTACCGCCGGCTGGGGCTCACGCCCTTCAAAGCGGCACTTTATCCGGAGGCGCAGGCTGATGCCGCTTGACCAGCCGCACGGCCTGCCGGCGGAAAACGCCGCCTCAGAGGCATCCACCGGCCTGCATGCGCTCACGGATGAGCTGAACGCAAAACTCAGCCACCGCGCCGCAAGCGACGTCATTGAAACAGCGCTTCAGGAGATCAGCCCGCTGCGTCTGGTCTCCAGCTTCGGTGCCGAATCGGTGGCACTGCTGCATCTGGCGGCGATGGTGGATCGCGATATCCCGGTGATCTTTATCGACACCGAACTGCTTTTCACTGAGACGCTGGTTTACCAGCAGGAACTGGCGGAACGTCTGGGTCTGCGCAATCTGCGAATTATCCGCAGTGCCGGTATTTCCGCACGTGATCCGCAGAACCTGCTGCACAAGACCGACCCTGACGCCTGCTGTGCGCTGCGCAAAACCGTGCCCCTGCGCGAAGCACTCAATGGCAGCAACGGGTGGATCACCGGACGTAAACGGTTTCAGTCGAAGAAACGCGCGGCCCTGCCCTTTTTCGAGGTGGAACCGGAAACGTTCCGGATCAAGGTCAACCCGCTCGCACACTGGACGCGCGACAACGTCGAGGAATACATCACCGAAAACCGCCTGCCCCGGCATCCGCTGGTGGCGCGTGGCTATCCGTCCATCGGCTGCGCGCCCTGCACCTCTGCGGTACGTGCGGGTGAAGATCTGCGCGCGGGCCGCTGGCGCAACACATCCAAAGATGAATGCGGGATCCATTTTGCCGGGGGCAGAATGATCCGCGAAGGAGCAGAAACATGACCGTTATCGTCACCGACACCGGCTTTGCCGAAGACACCTGGACCGCAGGTTTTACCGCACCGGGAGGGGCCAATGATACGGATGCACTCGACATTCCGTCGGACGCCGACCCCGCGGAAATCCCGTTATGTGCCGGCCTGCGCATGATCCGGGTCGGGTTTCCGTCCTCTGCCGATGGTCGTGGTTTCACCATTGCCCGCGTCCTGCGCCTGCGAGGCTATCAGGGGCGTCTGCGGGCCCAGGGGCACGTTCTGGCAGACCAGTACGCCATGGCGCGCCGCGCAGGCTTTGACGAGGTGGAAATCTCCGACGCCCTCGCCGCCCGGCAGCCGGAAGCCCAATGGCGCGCGCGGGCCAACTGGCAGGCGCATGACTACCAGGCCCGCCTGCGCGGCTGAACGCCGCCTTTCCCTGAGCAAAACAACTTTCTAATAAGGACACGCGGGTGTAAGCCTGCGCTGACATATTCATGACCGAGCAAACACCTGTGACCGACGCCACCGCCGTAAAAGTACCGACCCTGCCCGACGCCCAGACCGTCACATCCGTTCAGCACTGGACAGACCGGCTGTTTTCCTTCCGTGTGACCCGACCTGCCTCGCTGCGGTTTCGCTCGGGCGAATTCGTGATGATCGGCCTGATGGGTGATCCCGATCCCGAGACAGGACGTCAGAAGCCGCTCCTGCGCGCCTATTCCATCGCCTCGCCCTCCTGGGACGACGAACTGGAGTTTTATTCCATCAAGGTACAGGACGGGCCGCTGACCTCTAAACTTCAGCACATTAAACCCGGCGACGAGATCATTCTGCGTCCGAAACCGGTCGGAACACTCGTGCATGACGCACTGCTGCCCGGTAAGCGCCTGTGGTTTTTTGCGACCGGCACAGGGTTTGCCCCCTTTGCCTCACTACTGCGCGACCCTCAGACCTATGAGGATTACGACCAGGTTATCGTGACCCATACCTGCCGCGATGTGGCCGAGCTGAATTATGGCAGCACGCTGATCGAAAATCTGCATGAAGATGAGATGATGCAGGAGCTGCTGGGCGCTGAAAACCTCGCCAAACTCACATATTATCCGACGACGACGCGCGAAGAGAGCCCGAAAATGGGGCGCATTACCACGCTTTTGAAAGACGGTACCGTGTTCCGTGATCTGGGGCTGGAGGGCATCTCACCTGAAACCGACCGCGCGATGGTCTGCGGTTCGCTGGGCCTTAATACAGATCTCAAAGAGATCCTCGAAGGCTACGGCCTGAAGGAAGGCGCCAATTCCGATCCTCAGCATTATGTGGTCGAAAAGGCCTTTGTCGGCTGATCTGAAAAAAAGGGCGCGGCGTTGCAGCGCCGCACCCTCGAATTACGCTGCAGCGTTGCTTTACTGGTCCAGAGCGGTGCGGATCTGCTCCAGCGCTGCCTCAAGCAACTCCGGATTGTCTTCCGCCTGCTGAACGGCTGTGGTCAGCAGCGTCTTCTGCGTTGCACTCATCTGCGAGCCGTCAATCATCTCTTTGACTGCCTCGAAATCGTATCCTTCCACAGTCAGCGGGCCAGCCTCTGACGCATCCGTCGTGACATCAGCCGTAACATCCGAGACCGCACCGGCTGTTTCCGCGGTCAGTTCATCCGCAGCTTCGGTCGTGTCAGTCACGGCCTCTTCAGTGGCTTCGGCTGCCTGCGTCGCCGCCTCACCGGTTGTGTCCGTCACTGCATCCACTGCATCGCTTACGGCTTCCGCCGCTTCATCACCGGCCACTTCCAGTGTGCTGCCGGCGGCTTCAAGCGCTTCACCGGCGGCTCCGACGGCGGCAGTGCCGGCATCCTGAATTGCTTCTGCTGCGGTTTCGGCAGCCTCGGCCACGGTCTCAACCGCCTCGCCTGCGGCGTCTGACACGGCCTCGGCAGCGTCTTCGACGACCGGCTGCGCATCTTCTGCAGCTTCCGTTACAGTTTCCACGGCCTCGGGCGCATTGATGGCATCGGCGGCATCGGATGCGGCCTCTTCAACTGACTTTCCCGACCACAGAAGATACCCTCCGACAAGCAGGAAGGCGGCTACCACTATCCAGATAAGATTTTTCATTCCAGAGTTCTCCTTTTACCGGCCACAACAGACGCGTTGTGTAAATGTTCCGTCACAACCGGGGTGACGCACCCGGGGACGCTTCACAAGGGGAAAAACCTGCTCTGTGACGCCCTTCGCACCGATTTGCAGCTTGAAGTGCGGTGATGCGCCGTTTATTTTGGCCTCGCAGAAACGAGAACTATCAAAGGAAATACATCATCGCTCGCAGACCCCATAACGCGCCGCCACAACGGGAAACCGGCCCGCGCGTAAACGAGAAAATCCGCAGCTCCGAAATCCGCCTGATCGGCGCAGATGGCGAAAATGCCGGCGTCGTGACGCCCGAACGCGCCATGGAAATGGCGGAAGAAGCCGGACTGGACCTCGTTGAGATTTCTCCGAATGCCAATCCGCCTGTCTGTAAGATCATGGACTTCGGTAAGTTCAAATACGAACAGCAGAAACGCGAGAGCGAAGCCCGTAAAAAGCAGAAAATTATTGAGATCAAAGAGGTCAAGTTCCGTCCGAATACTGACACGAACGACTATGATGTCAAAATGCGCAATGTCTTTAAATTTCTTGAAAACGGCGACAAGGTAAAGATCACCCTGCGCTTTCGGGGCCGGGAAATGGCACACCAGAACCTGGGCCGTGAGTTGCTCGAACGGGTTGCCGAAGACACCAAAGATGCCGGCCGCGTGGAGAACTTCCCCAAAATGGAAGGCCGCCAGATGGTCATGCTGATCGGACCCCTGCCAAAATAATCACAGCACGCGCACCGGAACTGTGCTAAACGCCCTGCCAGACGGTCAGGGCGTTTTACTTTGCCGTCACCGGTCGACGCTGTTACAGGGTGGAGGATGGATCCGGAGCAGACCTGGCGCCCCGGCCGGCACTGAGATAACCGTGCGATGCATCTGACCCGGACGGGCGAAACGGAGACCCGCCATGATCTTTAAGGCACAGTGTTCCTGTGGTGCTGTCCGGCTTGAGGCCAGCGGCGAACCGGTCGTGCAATGCTATTGCCACTGCAATTCCTGCCGCAGTTATACCGGTGCTCCCGTGAGCGCCCCTGTGCTCTGGCCGCGTGCCAGTGTTCGTTTCACCGCGGGTGAAGATCACGTGGATCGCTATGCGCGAAGCGGTGCGGAAACCGGTGGCATTCTGACCTGTCAAACCTGTCACGGACTGGTGGGCATTCACCTGGCAGGACCGGATCTTTTCGACATCTATGCCGGACTGCTGAGCGATTTTGAGTTCCGCCCTACGGTCCACCTCAACTACGAAAACGCGGTGCTGAAGGTCCGCGACGGATTACCAAAGCTGAAAGACATGCCGGAGGACTGGGGCGGCAGCGGCGAGATCCTGCCAGAGTAAGCGGGCATCACGTGCCGGCAAATCCCTTGAGCAACAGAAAAGCCCGACCGGTTTCCCGCCCGGGCTCAGCAATATTCTGGTCATGGATCAGGCGGCGCTTGTCACCGCACGGCCCGTCATCACACCAACGAGATGCGCGCGGTAAGCCCCTGTACCGTGGAGGTCGCTGATCATGTCGTCCCCCGACAGCGACAGCCCTTTGACAGCATCCGCCGAGAAATCCGATGAGAGTGCCGCTTCGGCTTCCGACCAGCGGAAAACACCGTCATTGGACGCACCAGTGACGGCAACGCGCACGCCGGCCGCGTATTTCGCAACAAATACCCCAACGAGCGCAAAGCGGGACGCAGGCTGCACAAACTTCTGATAATCCGATACTTCCGGCACCGGAAAACGCACTTCCGTGATGATCTCACTCTCTTCCAGAGCGGTTGTGAACATACCCTGAAAATAGTCGTCCGCAGCGATGGAACGCTTGTTCGTGATGATCGTCGCTCCTGAACCGAGTGCCGCCGCCGGATAACAGGCAGACGGGTCATTGTTCGCCAGTGAACCACCTATGGTGCCGCGGTTGCGCACCGCCGGATCACCAATATGGCTGGCAAGGCCCGCGAGCCCCGGATAAAGCGCCGCGGCGTCACGTGCCACAGCGCCATGGGTGGTCGCACCTCCGATGGCCACCTGACCATCATCGGTTGTGCATACGCCCGCCATCTCGGAGATCCCGGTCAGAGATACCAGAACCGACGGGCTCGCAAGGCGCTGCTTCAGGGTCGGGATCAGGGTCTGACCGCCTCCCAGAGCCTGCGCGTCTTCGCGTCCCATTGCCGCTGCTGCGTCTGCAACCGTTCCGGGCCGTTCCACATCAAAATTATACATTTTTCTTTCCTCTCATCCGACAGAAGGCCTGCGCCTCTCTGGCTCGAAAATTTCCCGGGGGTCCGGGGGCAGGCCCCCGAACCGCCCTCTCAGATCATTGCATCGCGGCCCAGACGCGCGCGGGCGTCAGCGGCATGTCAATATGCGTGACGTCCCTGCCGGCTGACTGCAGCGCATCCACCACCGCATTCACCACCGAGGGCGGCGAGCCGATCGCACCGGCCTCACCACAGCCTTTCACGCCAAGCGGGTTGTGCGTGCAGGGCGTCTGACAGGAGTGGTCCACCTGATAAAATGGCAGATCATCAGCCCGCGGCATCGCATAATCCATATAGGACGCGCTCAGCAGCTGGCCGTTCTCGTCGTAGGCACAGTTTTCCAGCAGCGCCTGCCCGATCCCCTGGGCCAGACCACCATGCACCTGACCGGTCACGATCATCGGGTTCACGACATTGCCGAAGTCATCCACTGCTGTGAAAGCCTCGATGGTGACCTTGCCGGTCTCCGGGTCCACCTCAACCTCACAGGCATAGGCGCCCGCAGGATAGGTGAAGTTGGACGGATCATAAAACGCCGTCTCCTCCAGCCCCGGCTCAAGATCCTCAAGCGGATAGTTATGCGGCACATAAGCTGCCAGCGTCACATCCCCCCAGGCCAGAGACTTATCGGTGCCTGCGACTGAGAAAGTCCCGTCTTTCAGTTCAATGTCCTCATCAGAGGCCTCAAGGATATGGCCCGCGATCTTTTTCGCCTTGGCGATGATCTTCTCGGTTGCCCGCACCATGGCAGAGCCACCGACCGCCAGCGAGCGTGAGCCGTAGGTGCCCATGCCCATCGGTGTGTTGGCCGTATCCCCGTGCACCACTTCGATCATGCTTTCATCGATGCCGATCATCTCGGCGATCACCTGGGGAAAGGCGGTCTCATGCCCCTGCCCGTGGCTGTGGCTGCCGGTCATCACGACCAGACCACCGGTGGCATTCACGCGCACTGTGGCACTTTCATAAAGCCCCGCGCGCGCACCCAGTTGTCCAACGAGGTTCGACGGCGCGATCCCGCAGGCCTCGATATAGCAGTTCACGCCCAGACCGCGCAGTTTGCCTCCGGCTTCAGACGCTTTGCGCCGTGCCGCAAACCCGCTGAGATCAGCCAGCTCCTCCAGCTTATCCATCGTGGCCACATAATCACCGGTATCGTATTCGACGGCGACCGGCGTGGCATAAGGGAATTCCGTCACGAAATTCTGCCGGCGCAGCGCGATCGGATCAACCTTCAGTTCGCGCGCGGCCTTGTCGATCACCCGCTCCAGCTGGAAGGTTGCCTCGGGCCGTCCGGCACCACGATAGGCATCCACGGGTACGGTGTTGGTAAAGACCGCTTTCACGTTCACATAAATCAGCGGCGTTTTGTAATTGCCGGCCATCAGCGTGCCATGCAGCCACGTGGGTACTGAGGGCGCAAAGGTGCTCAGATAAGCCCCCATATTGGCATAGGTCTCGGTGCGAAGTGCTGTGAAATTGTTCTCCGCATCGAGCGCCAGTTCAATCTTTGTGACGTGGTCGCGACCATGCGCGTCCGACATGAAGGCTTCCGTCCGGCTGGAAGTCCACTTCACCGGGCGGTTGCAGGCCTTGGCAGCAAAGGTGCAGAAGGCTTCTTCCTGGTAATGAAAGATCTTCGTGCCGAAACCACCGCCCACATCGGGCGCCACAACACGCAGCTTGTGCTCAGGGATGCCCAGCACGAACGCCCCCATCAGAAGCCGGATCACATGCGGGTTCTGGCTGGTGGTGTAAAGCGTGTGATCACCGGTGCCGCGGGCATAATCACCCACCGCCACGCGCGGCTCCATCGGGTTGGCCACCAGGCGGTTATTGACCAGCTCCAGCGTCGTCACATGGGCTGCCGCCTCAAAAGCCTCATCGGTCGCGGCTTTGTTTTCTTCAACAAATCCCCAGTCATAGCAAAGGTTTGACGTCAGATCGTCATGTACTTTGGTCGCCCCGTCAGAGACGGCGGCCTTCATATCAATAACGGCCGGCAGATCGGAGATATCGACCACGATCGATTCGGCGGCATCACGCGCCTGCTCCAGCGTATCGGCTACAACGGCTGCGATCGGCTCGCCGACATGGCGCACCTTGCCATGGGCCAGAACCGGGTGTTTGGGCTCCTGCATCGGGTCGCCGTGCCTGTCTGTCACCTGCCAGCCGCAGGGCATGCCACCCACCGCCTCGAAATCCGCACCGGTAAAGATCTTCACGACCCCCGGCATGCCTTCTGCTGCAGATGTATCGACATTGTCGAGCGTGCCATGGGCCACATCAGAGCGCAGAAAGAAAACATGCGCCTGTCCGCGGATGTTGATGTCGTCGGTGTAATTGCCGGCTCCGGTCAGAAACCGGACGTCCTCGCGGCGCTTTGTGCTTGCGCCAATGCCACTGTCTTTCGGCATGGTAGTCCTCCCTTTAAAACAGGGGCGCCTCGCGGGCCGCTCCCCCGTGCGCGGCAGCATCAGAACCTCCGGGTCCTGCACTCCGCGCGTTTAAGTGAATTTATTCTGCGGCGATGCTGCTGACGTCCTGTCCGGACGCCGCCATGATCGCTTTGACAATGTTATGATAGCCGGTGCAGCGGCACAGATTGCCCTCGAGATAGTCACGGACCTCTGCTTCGGAGGGCTTGGGATTTTCCTTCAGCAGGGCTGCGGCCGACATCACCATGCCCGGCGTGCAGAATCCGCACTGCAGTCCGTGATGATCCTGAAACGCCTGCTGGATGACGTTGAGCGATCCGTCGGCATTGGCCATGCCCTCAATGGTGGTCACCTCGGCGCCATCGGCCTCGGCGGCCAGCATCGTGCAGGCCTTGATCGCCTCACCGTTTACATGAACCACACAGGCGCCACACTGGCTGGTATCGCAGCCCACATGTGTGCCTGTCAGCGACAGATCATCGCGCAGAAAAGACGACAGCAACGTGCGTCCCTCGACCTCTCCCGACGATGCGCGACCATTTACAGTCATTGAGACCTGAACCATGGCTTCCTCCCTGAAAGCGTTTGTAATTGCCGCGATTTAAGCACGGCAGCGGGAACATGAGAACCGCTAAAATTCGGGAAAATACAAAGGCTGCGGCGACCTTCCGGTTTGACAGCTGCCTCAGCCTGTGTTGCGTCCGGCGCGCGGCTGCGGTCGGGTCGGGATTTCTTTCAGCAGTCCGCCCACACCCATGGCGGCGATATCGGCATCGCGCACCGGTATGCCGCAGATCACCCGCGCCATGACCCAGTCCGCACCGTTGAGCGCCGGCGCGCGTGCACATCCCGGCAGGCCGATTACCGGTCGCTGATCCAGCGTGCCGGTAAAGAGCAGATTGCCCGGATCAACCGGCATACCGAAACGCTCCACATGTCCGCCGGCGGCGCGCAGCGCCTGCGGCCCCACATCATCCGGGTCGGAGGTGGCAGACCCCGTAAGGATCAGGGTGAGATCTGTGGTCATATCCCGCAGAGCCGCTGCCAGCGCGTCAGCGCGGTGCGGAATTCGCAGCACCGGGTCAAGCGTCAGACCAAAGGCCGCGACGCGGCCGGCAATGGCTGACAGGCCCCTGTCACCGGCACCCCCGGGGATCTCGGTAATGATGAGACCCGCCGAGGCCACATGCGGCGGCGCCAGACGGATGGCTTTTGCAGCCAGCGTGCAGGCGGTATTCAGCGCCGCCTCAGGCACTGCGTAGGAGATGATTTTGATGGTCGCGAGCATGCCCCCGTCCTGCATCTGGTGAAAGGGTGGCACGGTGGCAAGCGTGATCATCGGGTGTACCTGATTGACCGCCTCAAGCGCGGCCACATCCAGTACCGCCACGCCGGCTCCGGCCGCCAGAAGGTTGACGCGCCCGGTGAAGGGCTCCATCAGTTTCAGATGCTGGCCCGCAGGCTCCGGCACCAGGGCCTGTGCAAGCCTCTGCGCTGCGGTGTTCTCACCTATGTCCTCAGGTCCGGGGACCGCCACGATCACTTCGTCAATGCCCGCGCCGGCAAGGGCCGTGATGTCCGCGGGCTTTAGCACACGCCCCTTGCGCAGCCGTGCACCCTTGCCGGGTGTGACCGAATGGGCGAGCACTGCCCCTGTGGCCTCTGATGTGGGAACCGGGCCGAACTTCATGCGCCGCGCCGCAGGACGCGGGTCATTTCGGCCAGCACGGAGACCGCAATCTCCGGCGGCCCGGAAGCTCCGATATCAAGCCCGACGGGGCCGTGGATTCGGGCAATATCGGCGTCAGAAAAACCGGCCTCCTGCAACCGGGCGACCCGGGCGGCATGGGTGCGCTTTGAGCCGAGCGCGCCGATGTAAAAGCAATCAGACCGCAGGGCGATATGCAGGGCAGGATCGTCCAGTTTCGGGTCGTGGGTCAGCAAAACGACTGCAGTGCGGCTGTGCAGCCCTGCGGCCTCCATCGCCTCATCGGGCCAGTCAGCGACCTGCGTCTCTCCAGGAAAGCGCGCCTCTGATCCGAAAGCCCCGCGCGGGTCAATGATCACAGGGTCATAACCGGCAATCCGCGCCATCGGCACAAGTGCCTGGGCGATATGGACCGCGCCCACCACGATCAGTTTCAGGGGCGGGTTGTGAATGGCCACAAAAACGTCCTCGTCCTGCTCGAACCCCGAGCGGTCCATCGCGAACCGCTCCGGATATCCGTCACGCAGCAGACGCCGGGTGTGGCCGCTCAGTCCTACCTCATAGGCCACCGGTTCGCGGGCCGCCCGCGCCGTCACCAGCTCAGCCAGCAGGTCTTCGGAGAGCACATCACCCACCGGCTCCACCAGAATGCGGATTGTGCCGCCACAGGCCAGTCCTACGGCAAAGGCATCGCCGTCACTGACACCATATTCGAGGAGCTTTTGTTCGCCTTTCCCGAGCGCCTCGATGGCCTCCAGAGCCACCGCGCCCTCGACGCAGCCGCCGGAGACGGACCCCTGCATCTCCCCGTCGCCCGCAATCACCAGCTGCGCACCGGTCCGCCGCGGCGCCGACCCCCAGGTCGCGACCACCGTGGCCAGCACCGCACCACGTCCGGCCCGGTGCCAGTCCAGCGCCAGCTCGGGCGCGTTTTCAAATACTTCCATGGCGGACCTCCCGTTTCTGATTATGCCTGCTGCACCGGCAGATGTCTGCCCGAAAATGCTCTGCGCAATTGCCACAGAGCGCTGCGCGCCCCTGCACAAATTCGCACCTTGTCCCCCGGCAGCAGGCCCATTACATCTTGGGCAGAACTGAGACCGGAGCGCTATTATGCCCATGCAGGCCCAGGAAATTGAAGATCTGCTGCGCCAGACCTTTCCCGATGCGGAAATCCGTGTGGAGGGAGATGACGGTGTCCATATGTCAGCCCTGGTCGTGGATGAGAGTTTCCGCGGCAAAAACCGGGTTCAGCAACAGCGTGCGGTCTATGCCGCGCTGAAAGGCAAAATGGACGGCGCGCAGGGAGAACTGCATGCGCTGGCACTGACCACCAGGGCGCCGGAGTGAACGCCTGAACGATATACCTGCGCCCGCCGACCGGCGCGGCCGAACCACGAGGATCCCGATATGACCGATGCAACGAGCCAGATCAAAGAGACGATTTCCGCCAGCGATGTGGTGCTTTTTATGAAAGGCACCAAAGAGATGCCGCAGTGCGGATTTTCCAGCCGTGTGGCCGGCGTGCTCAATTATATGGGTGTGCCCTACTCCGACGTGAATGTGCTGGCTGATGAAACCATCCGTCAGGGGATCAAGGATTTCTCAGACTGGCCGACAATCCCGCAGCTCTATGTCAAAGGGGAGTTCGTGGGCGGCTGTGACATCATCACTGAGATGACGCTGTCGGGCGAGCTCGACACGCTTTTTGAAGAAAACGGTGTGACCTTTGACAAGGACGCCGCCGACAAGATCCGCGAAGCCAACGGCTGATCTTTCCGGTTCATGTGAAACTAGGGCCTGAGCTGCCGGCTCAGGCCTTTGTCTTTTCCTCAACCGACGCGGCAAGGGCTTCGGCCCGCGCGGCAAGCTCGGCCAGCGTGTCGGTGACACTCTGCGGCACGACCGGCACTTCGACGCGTTCCGGTTCGGCCGCGGCGCGGCGCAGATCAGCAATCTCAGCTTCGCGTTCGTTCAGCTGGGCCTGAACTTCGGCCACGCGGTCCTCGACGCTCGCCGTTTTATCCGCCAGCATCAGTCCGGCCATAAGAAGCATCCGCGCTTCGGGCATCCGCCCCACCTGATCGGAAAGCACCTGGGCTTCGTCATCAAGCATGCGTGCGGCGGTCTGCAGGTAGTGCTCTTCACCTTCCTGACAGGCGACCTCGAACGTGCGCCCGCCAATGGCAATTGAAACCTCGGGCATCAGGCTGTTCCTTCCATGTCAGAGCCCGCGACGCTTTCCAGCAGCGGCGTCAGGGCGGCGATGATTTCATCAGCCTCGGCCATCTCCGCGTTTCGCATGGCTTTGATCGCCTCAAGCTCGGCCATCATTGATTTGTTGATCAGATGCGGCTCGCCCACGCCTTCGGCATTGGCACGGCGCAGCGCGTCACAGGCCTCGGTCAGCTGGGCGTTGGCGCGGCGCAGCTTTTGCAGCTGTGTGTCGAGTGATGCGACCTTCCCGCTGACCTGCGCTGCGACGGCGTCCTCATTCTCCTGCTGCTGACGGGTCAGGGTTTCCACCTGTTCGCTCAGCGCCGCATTGCGGGCTTTTTCGTCCTCCAGCGTCTTGCGCAGATCGTCGGTCTGCGATGTGTCCGGCGCGGCCAGTGCATCAACGCCCTGAGCCACCCGGTCCATGGCCGCGAGAATCCGGCTTTGCAGTTCATCTATTTCGCTCATGCCCACCTCAAAATGCCGTGACGTCCCCCCGTGGCTGCCAGTTGCGCCACCGAATCGCCCTACATAGGTCCGAGCGTAACTCTATCCGTGCGTCACAACAAACACGCCATGCAATACGATCAGTGCCTTGCGCGGACTTCTTCACGTTCTGCAACCGCTGCGCGTGTTACCGCCACTTGAACCTTGCGGGCAGACTGCTATGCATCTGCCTGCGTCAGGCCGGAAGCCCGGCGTGGAAACCGAATGTGGCCCCCTTTCGGGCCAACCAGCCGACAAAGGAAAACTGCTCCGTGGATGTCAAAGCACTCGCCGCCGCCAATCCAGAACACTGGTCCCGCGCCACTGCCATCCGGGCGCTCGCGCTTGATGCGGTTGCAGAGGCAAACTCCGGCCACTCCGGCATGCCGATCGGCATGGCAGATGCCGCCACAGTGCTGTTTGAAAAGCACCTGAAATTTGACGCCTCGGCACCCGACTGGCCGGATCGCGACCGCTTTATTCTGTCGGCAGGTCACGGCTCGATGCTGCTTTATGCGCTGCTGCATCTTACGGGCTATGAAGACATGACCCTTGAGCAGATTAAAAACTTCCGCCAGTGGGGCGCGATCACGGCAGGTCATCCCGAGTACGGACATGCCAGCGGCATCGAGACCACGACCGGCCCCCTGGGTCAGGGCATCGCCAATTCGGTGGGTTTTGCCATGGCTGAGGAAATCCAGCGCGCCACCTACGGCAATAAGGTCGTGGATCACTATACCTATGTGATCGCCGGCGACGGCTGTCTGATGGAAGGCGTGAGCCAGGAGGCAATCACACTCGCCGGGCGGCACCAGCTCAGCCGTCTGATTGTGCTCTGGGACAATAACAATATCACCATCGACGGGCCGGTGACGCTCTCGGACCGCACCGATCAGGTCGGCCGCTTTCAGTCCGCGGGCTGGGAAGTGATCGAAGTTGACGGGCATAACCCTGATGAGATCGACGCGGCCCTGACGGCGGCGAAGAAAAGCGATCAGCCGACGATGATCGCCTGTAAAACGCATATCGCTCTGGGGCACGCCGCCCAGGATACTTCCAAAGGGCACGGCGCGCTGACCAATGCCGAACAGAACGTCGAGGCCAAAGCACTCTGGGGCTGGACCGCCGGCCCGTTTGAGGTGCCCGCCGATATCAAGAGCCACTGGGAAGCCACCGGGGCCCGCGGCGCAGACGCGCGCCGCGCCTGGGAAGAGCGTTTCGATAAGATGTCGCGCACCAAACGTGAGACTTTCAACCGCGCCTACGCGCTGGACGCCCCGAAGCGTCTCAGCGCCACCATCAAAGCGTTCAAAAAGCAGATGTCGGAATCCGCGCCGAAACTTGCCACGCGGGCCAGCTCGGAGAAGGTACTTGAGGTCGTGAACCCTGTGATGCCGGAAACCGTCGGCGGCTCGGCGGATCTGACCGGTTCGAACAATACCAAAACCGGCGATCTGGGCGTGTTCGACACTGATAACCGAGCGGGGCGCTATGTCTACTGGGGTATCCGCGAACACGGTATGGCCTCCGCAATGAACGGCATGGCGCTGCATGGTGGTGTACGCCCTTATGGTGGCACGTTCATGTGTTTCACCGATTATGCCCGTCCGGCGATGCGGCTTGCGGCCCTGATGAAGATCCCCACGGTCTTTGTGATGACGCATGACAGTATCGGTCTGGGCGAGGATGGCCCGACGCACCAGCCTGTTGAGCATCTGGCAATCAGCCGGGCGACGCCGAACACCTACGTTTTCCGCCCGGCGGATACGATTGAGACTGCCGAGGCCTGGGAGCTGGCGCTGACGAGCAAAAAGACGCCCTCGGTGCTGTCGCTGACACGCCAGGGGCTGAAAACCGTGCGGACCGAGCACAGGAACAAGAACCTCACGGCCCAGGGCGCTTACGTGCTGGCTGATGCTGAAGGCCGGCGCCGCGCGATCCTGATCGCCACCGGCTCGGAGGTCGAGATCGCCATGGCGGCCCGTGACATCCTGCAGGCCGAAGGCATCGGCACCCGGGTTGTCTCGATGCCCTGCTGGGAACTGTTTGAGGAACAGGACGAAGCCTACCGCAAGCGGGTGTTGCCGGGTGGCCCGGTGCGGGTGGCCCTTGAGGCCGGCATGCGCTTTGGCTGGGACCGCTGGCTCTTTGGCGAGCGTGGCAGGCGGGAAAAATCAGGCTTCATCGGCATGCATGACTTCGGTGCCTCGGCGCCGGCGGGCACGCTCTATGAGGAGTTCGGGATCACCGCAGAAGCCGCTGCACAGAAGGTCCGCGCCCTGCTGGACGGCAAGTGGCAGCCTGATCCGCGTACCTGAACATACCTACAGCTATGACGAAGGGGCGTGACAGGTGTCGCGCCCCTTTGTCATTGTAGTGACCGGCCGGCGTATCAGTGATCAGCAGCTTTCTGACCTGTGACTTTCTCTGAAAGCGGTCCGATCACCCGGGTCACAACCGGGATCAGCAGCATCCCCAGCACAATCCCGAAGATCCCGTCGAGCAGTGCCGTGACACTCCATTCGATTGTGCCTGCGGCCTCGCCCGCACCACCGGCCACGGCCACAGCGATGTCATGGATGGTGTCATAGAGCCAGGGGAAGCCCAGCACGTCCAGCCCGTGGATGATAATGGAGCCACCGACCCAGAGCATGGCCGCCGTACCGATAACCGTGAGCAGTTTTAGAAGCACCGGCATGCCTTTGACGAGGCCGGTGCCTACCGACCGGGTGATCCCTGTCATCCCGTTTGCCGCCAGCCAGACACCGATGTCATCCATTTTCACGATGAGCGCGACCGTACCGTAAACGAGGATCGTCACCGCGACACCGGCAAAGGCCAGGGTTGCTGCTTCAAACCAGAAATTCGGGGCTTCGATATTGGACAGAATGATTGTCATGATCTCGGCAGACAGAATGAAATCGGTTTTGATTGCACCCTTTACACGCGTTTCTTCCAGATGCAGCGGGTCGCCCACCGACATATCTTTTTCGACGTGTTTATCTCCGTGCGGAAAAAGCCAGTGAAAGACCTTCTCCGCCCCCTCAAAACATAAATAAGCCCCGCCCAGCATCAGGAGTGGCGTGATGATCCAGGGCGCAAACGCATTGAGCAGCAGCAGCGCCGGCAGCAGCACGATCATTTTGTTAAAAAGCGATCCGCGGGTGATTTTCCAGATGATCGGCAGTTCGCGTTTCGGCTCGAAGCCGGTGACGTATTTCGGTGTGACGGCAGCGTCGTCAATCACAACACCTGCCACTTTTGATCCGGCCTTGGCGGCCTGGCCGACCACATCATCCACGGATGCCGCAGCGATTTTGGCGATGGCCGCCACGTCATCAAGAAGTGCCAGAAGACCGCTCATTACACCGATTCCCTTCGCGTTTGCACGAATGCATATGCCACAGCCCTGCGCGCCGTGCACGGGGACAGTTAACGATAACAACACCGAACCAGCGCCGCAGGTTCCCTGCCCGGCCACTGGTTTAACGCTAACATACAGATTCCATGCCGTTTTTGCCATTTCGCTGCAGCGACCGCCCCCCTATATCGTCCCCAGGGGTATTACGGAGTACGGATTATGACGGTCAGAGTGGGTATCAATGGTTTCGGGCGGATCGGGCGGTGCACGCTGGGTCATATCATCGGCTCGGGGCGCAACGACATCAGTGTTGTCGCCGTGAATGCCACCGGACCGCTTGAGACCGCAGCACATCTGATGCGTTACGACTCCGTTCACGGGCGCTTTCCCGGCGAGATCGTCACCGGCGCCAACACGATGGATCTGGGGCGCGGACCGATCCGGATGATGTCGAGCTATGACCTCAATGAACTGGACTGGGAAGGCGTGGACGTCGTTCTGGAATGCACAGGGCAGTTCAACGACGGGGACGCGGCCAGAACTCACGTTGCGCATGGCGCCCGCCGGGTACTGATCTCAGCACCGGCAAAGAATGTGGACCGCACCGTGGTCTTCGGTGTGAACCACCGCGACCTGCTCACCTCGGACACAACGATTTCAAACGGATCCTGCACCACCAACTGTCTCGCCCCGATGGCGATGGTCATGGATGATGCGATCGGCATCGAACGCGGCATTATGACGACCATCCACTCCTATACAGGTGATCAGCCGACGCTGGACCGTCGCCATGACGATCTCTATCGTGCGCGCGCTGCGGCCATGGCGATCATCCCCACATCGACAGGTGCAGCCAAAGCTCTGGGTGAAGTGCTGCCGCGTCTGGCAGGCAGGCTTGACGGCACTGCGATGCGGGTGCCCACCCCGAATGTATCGGCCGTGGATCTGACATTCGAAGCGCCACGCGATGTCACGGTCGATGAGGTCAATGCAGCCTTTGAGGCCGCTGCGTCCGGGACGATGTCACGGGTCATGTCCTATGACCCCGCGCCCAAGGTTTCGGTGGATTTCAATCACACCGAACAAAGCTGCATTATCGCGCCTGAGCAGACCAAAGTGGTCGGCGGACGCACTGTCCGGGTGCTGGCCTGGTATGACAACGAATGGGGCTTTTCCGCACGCATGGCGGATGTTGCGGCAACGATGGGCCGCCTCGACGACTGAGGCTTGCCCCGGTGCAGCCGGGCTGGCATATCACCGCAAAGAGGCTGCCAGGCTGTGGTGGCCTGTGTAATGCGGAGAGACCGTCAGTGACAAACAGGATCGCCATCGTTCTGGGCGCCGTGCTTATCGCGCTGATCCTTGTGGATGTGCTTTTTTTCTCGGCCGGTGGCATCGTTTTTCTGGGGCGCCGGTTGCTGGATCTGATCGACTGGCTCGCCTTCTGGCGGTAACGGCGCGGGGGCGCGGGCCCGCGCAGAAAGAACATCATGGGCATCAGGATCGGTATTAACGGGTTTGGCCGCATCGGGCGGACGCTGCTGCGCGTTCTGGCTGAACCCGGCACCGATGACATTGAGGTCGTGGCGATCAATGATCCCGCACCGGCAGAAGCGCTGGCGCATCTGCTGGCCTTTGATTCCATCCACGGGCGCTTTCCCTGTCCCGTGCGTCTTGACGGTGAGCATATTGATTTCGGACGCGGGCCGGTAAGGCTCACGGCGCTGAGCGACCCGGCGGACCTGTCCTGGGATGACGTGGATGTGGCGCTGGAGTGCAGCGGTCATTTCACCCGAAGGGCAGATGCGGAACGTCACTTCCGGAACGGCTCGGGCCGCGTGCTCCTCTCGGCACCGGCCAAAGGCGACGGTCCCACAGTGGTTTACGGCGTAAATCACAGCCGCATCAGTAAACAGGACCGGTTGATTTCAAACGGCTCCTGCACAACCAACTGCCTGGCGCCGGTCGCCCATGTCCTGCATGAGGCGATCGGGATCCGTCGTGGCATGATGACCACGGTTCATTGCTATACGACCTCACAGGGGGTGCATGACGGCCCGCACGATGATCTTTATCGCGCGCGCGGGGCGGCACTGTCGATGGTGCCCACCTCGACGGGGGCTGCGGAAACACTCGGGCTCGTGCTGCCGGAGCTTGCCGGGCTGATCACCGGTCAGGCGATCCGGGTGCCGGTGGCGGATGTTTCCTGTATCGATCTGACGGTCGAGGTGGCGCGGCCTGTGTCGGCGGATGAGGTTAACGATTTGTTCACGGAGGCTGCCGCCGGGTCGATGCGCGGGATCATCGGTGTGACAGCCGATAAACTGGTCTCGCGTGATCTGCTGCGCGACCCGCACAGCGCGATCGTTGTGACCGATCAGACCCGGGTTCAGAGTGGCACTCTGGTGCGCATCCTGGCCTGGTATGACAACGAATGGGGCTTTTCGTGCCGGTTGCGCGATATGGTGCGGGTGGTGGCAGCGAGCAGCTGAGCCGCGGCGTCAGCGTTCTTCAATCCGCGCCAGCAGCTTTTCACGCACCAGCGGGGTCACGAACTTGCTGACGTCCCCGCCCAGACGCGCGATTTCTTTGACGAGCTTGCTGGCAATTGCCTGGTGCTGTGCCTCGGCCATCAGAAACACCGTTTCAATGCCGTCATCAAGCTGCCGGTTCATGCCAACCATCTGATATTCGTATTCAAAATCCGCCACAGCACGCAGCCCGCGCACGATAACCTGCGCGCCCACATCGCGTGCGCAATCGATGAGCAGGTTCTCAAACGGGTGCACGACGATTTCCATGCCGGTCTGTTCTGAAAGTTTAGCACCTTCGGCCTCGACCATCGCCACGCGTTCCTCAAGATCGAAAAGCGGGCCCTTGTCACGGTTGATCGCAACACCGATCACCAGCCGGTCAAGCAGCACAGACGTGCGCCGGATGATGTCCATATGCCCGAGCGTCACGGGGTCAAAGGTTCCGGGGTAAAGGCCGACACGCATGGCCACGCTCCTGTCTTCTTCTGCGGGCTTAACCGATCATTTCAGAACGCAGATTGCAAGCGCCTCACGCGGGCGGCGGACGGGGTGCAAGACACCGGCGGGCTCAGTGGCCCATGATCATGCCTTCAAGGGCGTCT
Source organism: Roseobacter ponti (assembly GCF_012932215.1). Taxonomy (GTDB): domain Bacteria; phylum Pseudomonadota; class Alphaproteobacteria; order Rhodobacterales; family Rhodobacteraceae; genus Roseobacter; species Roseobacter ponti. Next base: position 2,093,448 of record NZ_CP048788.1, read on the forward strand.
TTTTCCATGGCCAGTTCCATCAGACGCGCCTTAACAACGTCGCCGAGGGAAATGAGGCCTTTCAGTTCGCCGTTCTCAATGACCGGCATGTGGCGGAAACGTCCCTCGGTCATCTTTTTCAGGATCACATCAGCAACGTCATCACCCGAACAGGTCACCAGCTTGGAGGTCATCAGCGTATCGACAGTATTGGTCAGGCACCCTGCGCCCCGCGCCCCTATTTCGCGCACGATGTCCCGCTCTGACAGGATGCCATCCAGCGATTTGCCATCCCGCGAGACGATCACCGTGCCGATGCGTTTTTCCGACAGCATTTTGGCGGCCTCGGAGACCAGCGTTGTCGGTGGTACAGTGACAACACCTTCTGAAGACTTGGTTTTCAGGATCTGGGAAACAAGCATGCCACACCTCGTTCTGACGCATCTGTGATCTTCTTCAGCGTCACCGCAAACCGGCTTTCTGTCAAGCCTGGGCTTCCAGACGGGCAACCTCTGCGCGCAGACCCGCGCTCAGGCTTTCCGCAAAACGGGTCAGTCGCGCGTTGCGCTGATCGTCCGCGTGGCGGATCAGCCAGAAAGACCGCGTCAGGCTCACGATGTCTGTGAGCACCCGGCGCACTCCGGGCGTGGCGGGCAGCGAAAAGTCATGCGCCACGCCGATCCCGCCGCCCTGCCGGATCAGATTTACCTGAACGGAGGCCGAATTGGACGCCAGCGGCACCCGGGCCATGCCGATGTCAGCAAGGTAATCCAGTTCGCGGTCAAAGATCATATCAGGGATGTAGCCGACCAGCCTCAGCCCCTGCAGATCATCCAGCGTCTCCACTGGTCCGTATTCTGCAAGATAGCCCTCCCCTGCGGCAAGATGCAGCCGGTAATCGGTGATCTTCTGCACCACCAGCCGCCCGGCTCCCGGCGCGCTTACCGCGATGGCCATGTCCGCTTCACGCCGTGAAAGGTTAAAGACGCGCGGAAGTGCCACGATCTGGATATCGAGCTCAGGGTTATCGTCGGAAATGGCAGCACAGACCTGGGGCAGCAGATAATTGGCACATCCGTCCGGCGCACCGATGCGGATCTGTCCGCGCAGCTGTTCGCCCTGCGCCGGCAGGCCTGCGACCGCCACGCGCATGGCCTGTTCTGCAGCTTCGGAGCGCGCCAGCAGAGCCACACCTGCGTCAGTCAGCGTGTAGCCCTGGGGGGATTTGACAAACAGTGCCGCCTGCAGCGCCGTTTCCAGCCGCGCCATACGCCGCCCCACGGTCGCGGGATCCAGCCGCAGGCGTTTGCCCGCTCCCGACAGGCTCTCTTCGCGCGCCACGGCCAGAAAAAGCCGCAGATCGTCCCAGTTGGTCTGCACAGCACCTCCCCGGGTCATGCAAAAATGCAAGGCTGATTTGCTATCTTTCCTCTTTAAGGCCCGTTTTTGCAAGACTATACCCGTAGCTGACCACGAACCAATCCATGTCGTTTGCCGGGCGGGAGCCCTGGCAGCGCAGCATCAGGGAGGCTGTCATGCAGGAACTCACACACTATATCAACGGCGCACACGTTAAGGGGACGTCCGGGCGGTTTGCCGATGTGATGAACCCCGCCACCGGCGAGGTGCAGGCGAAAGTCCCGCTCGCCTCGACCGAAGAGATGGGCCAGGCGGTCGACTATGCCACCGCCGCACAACCGGCCTGGGCCGCCACCAACCCGCAGCGTCGCGCGCGCGTTCTGATGAAATTCGTCGATCTGCTGAACCGCGATATGGATAAGCTCGCGGAGGCGCTGAGCCGCGAGCATGGCAAAACGCTGCCCGATGCCGCCGGCGACGTGCAGCGCGGTCTTGAGGTGGTGGAATACTGCATCGGTGCGCCGCATCTGCTGAAAGGGGAATACACCGACAGCGCCGGACGCGGCATTGATATGTATTCGATGCGCCAGGCTCTCGGCGTGACAGCGGGCATTACGCCCTTCAACTTCCCTGCGATGATCCCGATGTGGATGTTCGCGCCGGCAATTGCCTGTGGCAACGCCTTTATCCTCAAACCCTCTGAGCGCGACCCTTCCGTGCCGCTGATGCTGGCCGAACTGATGGAAGAAGCGGGCCTGCCCAAAGGCATTCTGCAGGTGGTGAACGGCGACAAAGAAGCCGTCGACGCGATCCTGCACCACGATGTGATCCAGTCCGTGGGCTTTGTCGGCTCCACACCGATCGCCGAGTACATCTATGGCACCGGCTGCGCCAACGGCAAACGGGTTCAGTGTTTCGGCGGTGCGAAAAACCACATGATTATTATGCCCGACGCCGATATGGATCAGGCCGCGGATGCGCTGATCGGTGCGGGATATGGTGCTGCAGGCGAGCGCTGCATGGCGATCTCGGTTGCCGTGCCGGTAGGCGATGAGACCGCCGACCGCCTGATCGAAAAGCTGGTGCCTCGCATAGAAAAGCTGAAAGTCGGCCCCTATACCGCCGGAAATGACGTCGACTACGGCCCGGTGGTAACGGCTGCGGCCAAGGCCAATATCGAACGCCTCGTGCAGACCGGTATCGACCAGGGCGCGAACCTTGTGGTCGACGGTCGCGATTTCAAACTGCAGGGCTATGAGGATGGCTTCTTTGTGGGCCCGCACCTCTTCGACAACGTGACAAGGGACATGGACATCTATAAATACGAGATCTTCGGCCCGGTTCTGTCGACCGTCCGCGCACAGTCCTATGAGGAAGCGCTGGGGCTCGCGATGGACCATGAATACGGCAACGGGACTGCGATCTTTACCCGCGACGGCGATGCGGCGCGTGATTTCGCCAACCGGGTGAATGTGGGCATGATCGGTGTCAACGTGCCGATCCCGGTGCCGCTGGCCTATCACACATTCGGCGGCTGGAAGAAATCGGTCTTTGGCGATCTCAATCAGCACGGGCCGGATGCGTTCAAATTCTACACCCGCACCAAAACCGTAACCGCGCGCTGGCCGTCCGGCATCAAAGAAGGCGGCGAATTCTCGATCCCCGTGATGGAATAAAAATAAAGGGTCGCACTTCGATGCGGCCCTTATAATATGGGCGGAGGCAGCAGGGGAATTCCGTCATTATGAGCGATATCAGCATCCGTCAGACCGGGGTCGCCGGGCGCATCACACTCATGCGTCCTGACGCTCTGAACGCCCTGGCCTATGACATGTGTCTGGCGATTGAAGCAGCGCTCGACCGCTGGCGCGATGACGACAGTATCGCGCATATCGTGATCGACGCAGAGGGCGAACGGGCCTTCTGCGCAGGCGGCGATATCGCGGAACTCTACGCAAAAGGCATCGCGGGCGATTTTGACTATGGCCGGCGCTTCTGGGCCGATGAATACCGGATGAATGCGAAAATCTTCAGCTACCCCAAACCGGTCATTTCGTTTCTGCAGGGCTTCACCATGGGGGGCGGTGTCGGCATCGGCTGTCACGGCTCTCACCGCATCGTCGGGCAAAGCAGCCGGATCGCCATGCCTGAATGCGGCATCGGGCTCATACCGGATGTGGGCGGCACGCTGATGCTGGCGCTGGCACCAGGGCGTCTGGGCGAATACCTCGGCACAACGGCCACCCGCATGACCGCCGCTGATGCGATCCTCGCCGGGTTCGCGGATCTGATGATTGACGAGGCCGCCTGGCCCGGCCTGATTGAGGCGCTGGAGACCGGCGGAGATGCGGCGGGCCTTGAGGCGGCAGCCACCGACCCCGGTGCTGCACCGCTGCAGACACATATGGCGCAGATCGACCGGCATTTCGGCGGTGAGACCGTGAGGGATATTATGACATCCCTTTCGCATGATGACAGCGACTTCGCCCGCGACACCCTCAGGTCGCTCTCGCGCATGAGCCCGCTGTCGATGGCCTGCACCATTGAGGTTATTCACCGCCTGCGAGGGCCTTCGCTGACGCTGGCCAGGGCGCTCGATCTTGAGTACCGCTTTACCAGCCGGGCGCTGGAACACGGTGACCTTCTGGAAGGTATACGGGCGGCGATCATCGATAAAGACCGCAAGCCTGTCTGGCAGCATGCGGGCCGTTCTGTGCCGCCCGCTGAGATCAGTAAAATGCTGATGCCGGTCAGGGACAATCCCCTGCAGCTGGAGGGGACAGTAATGAAAAGGGCAAAAATCGGCTTTATCGGGCTCGGAAACATGGGCGCACCGATGGCCGCCAATCTCGCGCGGGCCGGGCATGAGGTGACCGGGTTTGACACCGCCGGCACCACCGCAGAGGGCGTCAGCACGACGCAGACCGCCGCCGCAGTTGCGACAGACGCCGATGTGGTGATCTGCATGCTGCCCAACGGTGCCATTCTGCGCAATGTCGCGGAAGAGGTTCTGCGGGCAATGAAGAAAGGCGCTTTGTTACTGGATTGTTCGACCGTTGATGTGGAGGCCGCGCGCGCGGTCGCGGCTGCTGCGGAAGACGCCGGTCTCCTGTTTGCCGATGCCCCGGTGTCGGGCGGGATCGGCGGCGCTTCGGCGGGTACTCTGACCTTTATGGCCGGCGGCACCGAGGCCGCGTTTCAGGCTGCCAGCCCGCTTTTCGACGTGATGGGCCAGAAGGCGGTGCATTGTGGTGAGGCCGGTGCGGGCCAGGCGGCAAAAATCTGCAATAATATGATTCTCGGTGCGACGATGATCGCAACCTGCGAAGCTTTCGCACTTGCGGACAAACTCGGACTGGACCGCGCCAGGATGTTTGACGTTGTCAGCACCTCATCAGGTTACAGCTGGAGCATGAACGCCTATTGTCCGGCACCCGGCATCGGGCCGAAAAGCCCGGCTGACAACGGCTATACGCCCGGGTTTGCGTCAGAACTGATGGTCAAGGATCTGGGGCTTTCTCAGCAGGCCGCCGAGGCCGTTGATGCCGACACGCCAATGGGCGCTCTGGCGCTGGCACTTTATCGTCAGTTCGTCGAAAAAGAAGACGGGAAGGGCAAAGATTTCTCTGCCATGCTGCCGCGATTTGAGGCGCGTGGCCGGTCCTCCTGAGGTCGCATCTGAACGGTCTGCGCGCCGCCGCGCGGAGTATTCTGAGGAAAGTCGCATCAAGGAGCCCTGCATGCCGCGTCCTTTTCATGAATTCGCCGCCGGTCTGAGCTATGACGATCTGCCCGCCGATGTGCTGCGCGTGCTGCGGCGCTCATTTCTGGACACGATGGGGGTGGCCGCGGTGGCCTCGCGGTCAGACATGGCAGGCATTGCGCGGACCGCGGCTCTGGCCCTCTTCGGTCCGGGTGCGGCAGGCGGGTCGCGCATTCTGATGCATGGCGACCGGGTGAGCCCTGCGGGTGCTGCCATGGCCGGCGCAATGACAATCGACAGTGTTGACGCCCACGACGGAACATCCCCGTGCAAGGGGCACGCGGGCTCTGCCGTCTTTCCCGCGCTGCTCGCCGTTGCGGACATCAGGAACGACCTGCAGGGATCTGATTTCGCTGTCCTACTGGCCATTGCCTATGAGGTCAGCTACCGCGCCGGCCTTGCGCAGCATGCCACCTGCGCCGACTACCACACGTCGGGTGCATGGACGGCCACCGGTGTCGCTACGGCCTGCGCGCGCGCTCTCGGGGGCACGGCCGGTCAGATCAGGCATGCAGCAGGTATCGGCGAGTATCATGGCCCCCGCAGCCAGATGATGCGCTGCATTGACCACCCAACAATGTTGCGTGATGGCGTGGGCTGGGGGGCACCATCCGGCGTTACGGCAGCCTGGCTGGCACTTGCCGGTTTCACCGGTGCCCCGGCGCTGACCTGCGAGGAAGCGCCGGCCTTCTGGGACGATCTCGGGTCCGCCTGGCGCCTCGTCGAGGACACGCATTACAAACCCTACCCCTGTTGTCGCTGGGCGCATCCGGCCATTGACGCGGCCGCCGACATCATGCGCGGGAACGGGCTGCACCACAGTGATGTGGCCTCGGTGGAAATCCGCACCTTTCACAACGCCACCCGGCTTGCCGGGCACACCCCCGCCAGCCCGGATGAATTTGCTTATTCAATCGCCTTTCCGGTGGCCACAATGATTGTGCGCGGTCAGGTCGGTGTCGCTGAACTGGCGGCTGAAACGCTGGAAGATCCGGATATTCTGCGCATCAGCCGCGCCACGGAACTGGTTGATGATGAACACTTTACGGCGATCAGTATCGGCAAACGCTGGGCAGGTGTTTCGATCCGCACCAAGGACGGTCGGGAGCTGAGCACAGACGCACGTACGCCGCGCGGCGATACGGATATTCCCCTGAGCGATGACGAGATTTCAGACAAGTTTCATCTTTTTGCCGATCCGGTCATGGGACGGGCGCGTGCAGATGAGCTTGAGGCGCTGTGTGGCAGATTTGATCAGCTCAACGCGTCGGATTTCTCACGGCTCAGAGATCTGTGTCTGACAGGTGCTGATGCGCCGGTTTCCGCCGTTTCGTAAACCCGGTGCAACTTTCGCCATATTCCGGCGTTATACCGGCAAAGTAACCGGAGTATTAAAATGCGATTCATGATCCCTGCCCTGATGGCTGCCGCGGCACTCATCACCCCTGTTCCTTCCAGTGCAGCGCCCAAAGGGTGCCCGCCGGGACTTGCCAAGAAATCACCGTCCTGCGTGCCGCCGGGTCAGGCGAAAAAGGGTAACTACAAAAATACCGCGCCTTATCGCCGGGGTGACGTGATCAGTGGCGACTACATCGTGATCCGCAATCCGGACCGCTACGGGCTGGACCGCTCAGGCACCTACTACAACAGCGACGGCTACGTTTTTCGGGTGGACCAGGAGACACGTGAGGTGCTGGATTTCATTGGTGCTGCCGCTGCCCTGCTCAACTGAGCGAAAAGGCAAAACCCGCCAGGTTTCTGAGCAAACCATGGCGGGTTTTTATTTGGAGAGCTACCACACACCTTCTAGACCCCGCCCCCTTAAGGGCGGGTTAACGTGCAGGCTTATTCCGCCGCAACCCGACGCTGTGCGGTGAGCATCGGCTTGAGGTACTTGCCGGTGTAACTTGCGGCAACCTCAGAGACCTCTTCAGGCGTACCAGTCGCCACGATCTCGCCGCCGCCATCGCCGCCCTCAGGACCGATATCAATGATGTGATCCGCGGTCTTCACCACATCGAGGTTATGCTCGATCACGATTACTGAATTGCCCTGATCGACCAGTTCATGCAGTACTTCCAGCAGCTTGCGCACATCCTCAAAATGCAGACCCGTCGTCGGCTCATCAAGAATATAGAGCGTGCGCCCGGTTGAGCGTTTGCTGAGCTCTTTTGAGAGCTTCACCCGCTGCGCCTCGCCGCCCGAAAGCGTCGTCGCCTGCTGTCCGACCTTGATGTAACCAAGGCCCACGCGCATCAGCGCATCCATCTTTTCACGGATCGACGGCACGGCCTGGAAAAATGCCTGCGCATCTTCAACTGTCATATCAAGAACGTCTGCTATGCTCTTGCCTTTAAACTTAATTTCCAGCGTCTCGCGGTTGTAACGCTTGCCTTTGCAGGTCTCACATTCGACGTAAACATCCGGCAGGAAATGCATCTCAATCTTGATCACACCGTCGCCCTGGCAGGCCTCACAGCGCCCGCCTTTGACGTTGAATGAGAACCGCCCGGGTTTGTAGCCACGCGCCTTGGCCTCCGGCAGGCCGGCGAACCAGTCACGGATGGGTGTGAAAGCCCCTGTATAGGTCGCGGGGTTGGAACGTGGCGTGCGTCCGATCGGGCGCTGGTCAATGTCGATAACCTTGTCGAGGTGCTCCAGACCCTTAATCGTCTCACAGGGTGCAGGCGTCTGGCGCGCGCCGTTAAGCTGCATCGAAGCGGTTTTGAAAAGCGTCTCGATGGTCAGCGTGGATTTGCCGCCGCCTGACACGCCCGTCACGCAGACGAATTTACCCAGCGGGTAGTCGGCCGTCACATTCTTGAGATTGTTGCCGGTGGCTTTTACCACCTGCACTTTTTTCCGGTTTCCCTTGCGGCGCTCTGCCGGCACAGGGATTTCACGTGCGCCGGTAAGATACTGCCCGGTGATGGAGTTCTTATCGGCGGCGATGACAGCCGGGGTGCCGTGACTGACGACCTGACCACCGTGCACGCCGGCGCCCGGGCCGATATCAAAGACATAATCCGCCTCGCGGATGGCTTCTTCATCGTGCTCGACCACGATCACCGTGTTGCCCTGATCGCGCAGGTTTTTCAGCGTGAGCAGCAAGCGGTCATTATCACGCTGGTGCAGGCCGATGGAGGGCTCATCAAGCACATAGAGCACGCCTGTCAGGCCCGAGCCGATCTGGCTCGCCAGCCGGATCCGCTGGCTTTCCCCGCCCGACAGCGTGCCGGCGTTGCGGCTCAGCGTCAGGTATTCGAGACCCACATTATTGAGAAACCCCAGCCGTTCGCGGATCTCTTTCAAAATCGCCCGGGCAATCTCATTTTTCTGCACCGTCAGGTTTTCCGGTACCGTCTCACACCAGTCGAAAGCCTCCCGGATGGACATCTGTACCACCTGTCCTACGTGCAGGCGCTGGTCTTTGGGGCCCTTCACCGGTCCGATTTTCACGGCCAGCGCTTCTTCGCGCAGACGGTATCCGCCACAGGTGCCGCAGGGGCGGTTGTTCTGGTAACGCTCGAATTCCTCGCGGATCCAGTTACTGTCGGTCTCGCGGTAGCGGCGTTCCATGTTGGGGATCACACCCTCAAAGACCCGGGTCACCTGGTAAACGCGCCCGCCTTCATCATAGCGGAACGCGATTTCTTCCCTGCCGGAGCCATAAAGAAATACCTGCTGTACCTTCTCAGGCAGATCCTTCCATTTCGTCGACTGTTTGAATTTGTAGTGCTTCGCAATGGCTTCGATGGTTTGCAGAAAATAGGGGGATTTCCCCTTGCGCCAGGGGGCCAGCGCGCCATCGGCAATCTTCAGGTTCTGATCAGGCACAACGAGGCGCTCGTCGAAAAAGAGCTCCACACCCAGACCGTCACAATCAGGACAGGCGCCAAAAGGCGCGTTGAATGAAAAGAGCCTCGGCTCGATCTCCGGGATCGTGAACCCGCTGACCGGACAGGCAAATTTTTCCGAAAAAGTGCTGCGCTCGGGGTCGCCCTCAGCCGGCGCTGTCTCAAGGATCGCGATGCCGTCGGCCAGATCAAGTGCGGTGCGAAGGCTGTCGGCGAGACGCGTCTCCAGCCCCTCGCGCACGACGATCCGGTCGACCACAACGTCGATGTCATGGCGGAACTTCTTGTCGAGCGTTGGCGGTTCATCAAGCTCGTAGAACTCGCCATCCACCTTGACCCGCTGAAATCCCTGTTTGCGCAGCTCCAGAAATTCCTTGCGGTACTCGCCCTTGCGGTCGCGGATGATCGGGGCGAGCAGATAAGCACGCGTCCCCTCCTCCATTGTCATGATCCGGTCGACCATATCCTGCACCTGCTGGGCCTCAATAGGCTTGCCTGTGGCAGGCGAATAGGGCGTGCCGACGCGGGCAAAGAGCAGTCGCATGTAGTCGTAGATTTCAGTCACCGTGCCGACGGTGGAGCGCGGGTTTTTCGATGTCGTCTTCTGCTCAATCGAAATCGCCGGGCTCAGACCGGAAATGTGATCCACATCCGGTTTCTGCATCATATCGAGGAACTGCCGCGCATAGGCTGACAGCGATTCCACATAGCGGCGCTGGCCTTCGGCATAGATCGTATCGAACGCGAGGCTCGACTTGCCGGACCCGGAAAGCCCTGTAATCACAACAAGCTGGTCGCGCGGGATATCCACGTCGATGTTCTTGAGATTATGCTCGCGCGCGCCGCGCACTTCGATGTTTTTCAGCTCAGCCATCCGGCACCCCCTGGTGTACCTGTCAGACATAGGCGCATGGCCGGGATTCTCCAACGAAAAAAAGTGAACATACCATGAACAGGCGCTTTGTAGCAGCCGTGTCGCAGCGGGCTGCATCAAAGCCGGTCAGTTCTGCGTCACGATGTGTCGTTCAGGCAGGACCTGCGACGGTTCTGCGCCGCAGGCTCAGCAGCAGATGCACGCAGGCGCCAAGAAGGAACGCCGCACCTGCCAGCACCGGCAGGCCCGCGTAGCCCATGGCGCCTGCGGTGATCGCCATCACAGGTGTGCCGAGCGTATTGCCGACATTCCCCATCTGCGCCATGGCGCCGTTTGCCTGGGCCTGGGTTTCAGGCTGGTGATTTAGCTGCGGCACGGCGGCAAAGCTCGCGCCCTGAATGAGGCCCATGAAGCCCGCCAGCACCAGAGCCGGCACCGAGCCACCGGGATCAGCCCAGAGCCAGAGCATCGCGAGCGCGCTGCCCGTAAACCCCGTGATGATCACCCCGACCGCCGCCATGACCCGCAGCAACATCACACCCAGCGTCATGGACACACCGATGCTGACCAGAGGCATGGCCCCCATCACAAAGGCGCGGGTTTCCTCGGGGATATAGGGCGGCAGCACGGTCAGGATCGAGACAAAACAGAAGGTATAGAACAGCCATCCGAGTGCTGGTGCCGAAATCGCCGGAGAGGAGTAGATTGCCACATGTTCGCGCAGGATACGGCCCGGCGAGAGCGCCACAGGCGGGCTGTCGATGTCCAGCGCCCGCAGCCGCCGCCCGAGATAAAGCGCAAAAACCGACAGATAGAGCGCATGAGCAACAAGCAGCGCCGGAAGCCCGCCGATTGCCACCAGCGGCAGCCCGGCCCAGGCGAGGATCGCAAAGGCGACGCCGAAAAACGTGCCCCAGAGCGTCATCGCCAGACCCCGGTCACCGGGTGCACAAAGCTGCGCGATGAGTGTGGGGGCCGCGACAACAAGGGCCAGATGCGACAGACCTTCGAGCGCGCGACTTGCCAGCATCCAGGGCAGCGGCGGCAGCAGCGCCTGAAAGGCCGAGAGCGCGGCGCCCGTCCACAGACCCCAGAGGAGCGCCCGCCGGTACCGCACCCGCGCCACAAGCAACCCGGCGATGACACCACAGAAAATACCCAGGATACCGACGCAGGAGACAATCAGCCCGAGCGCATTGCCGGCCTGCGGATAAATCGCCGGCAGCTGATCAAAGGTGGCGCTGAACTTTCCGTATTGCGCGGCTGCTCCCAGCCCTGCCCCCCAGAGCGCAAAGACCAGCCCCCAGTTTGTTTTCTGCATGGCCTGAGCCTCCCTCAGGCGCTTAGTGACAGAGCACGCGGGCGCGGGCAATCACAAGGATCAGGTGTGCCCGGAGGCCTGCGCCGGGTCCTGCACAGGGAACGGGGCGCTTTCCTGTGTGACAGGCTGCGGTTGCGCTGTGCCGGCGCCGCCATTCTCCATCAGACGCCGGGTGATCACGCGCATCACGGACATGCCAAAGCTCGGATCTTCGAACTGCAGCCGCATAAAACGCCTTTCATCAATTTCGTAAAGTTCGGAGTCCTCGGTGCAGCGTACGGTCGCCGTCCGTACGGCATCGTCTGTGAAAAACGCAATTTCACCAAAGATTTCACCGGCAGCGAGTTCGACCCCCACCTCTTCGATCAGCACCCGTCCGGAGCCCAGGAAATAAAGCGCATCCACCGGATCCCCGCGGCGGAACACAATGGTACCGGCGCGGGTTCTGCGTGCCTTGCCATAGCGTTTGATGACTGAGAAATCCGGCAGTTCGCTGAGCGCGCCTTTTTTGAGCCTGCCGCGCAGGGACAGAATCTGCCAGAACCGCCATAAATTGATCGGCAGGAGTAAAAGTTCCATCGCAAGCAGCGGCCAGAGCTGCAGAATGGCCGCGTAAATGGCGAAACAAACAGATGAGGCGATGGCGAGTATGCGCAGCGGCATCATCGTGTTCATCGCATATGTCGCAACTGTCAGCGCTGATGCAAGCCAGCCGATGGCCTCGATCCCGTGCAGCGACATCAGTTCAGTCATGCGTCAGTTTCCACCCCTTGCACCTCGTTAACACGGCTCAATCCGCAGATAACGCACCTCCCGGGGCGATGCAAAGGGAGATCCGGCTCAGGGCGTGAGGAACCCGGGTGGCGTTCAGACCCGCACCGTCACGCTGCAGTTTCCGTCGGCCGGGACTGGTAGCTACGGTATAGGCGAACGGTGGTAGCGCGGCCGCACCGTCGTCAAATTAGCCAGCGCCGCAATCCAGAGCCCCGACAGCAGAATGCCGCGGCGGGCAGCCACGGCATCTGTCAGTTCCGGTGCTGCCACCGGCTTCGTGCCTACATGTGAATGACCCGGTCGTAGGCGTCGAGCACGCTTTCGTGCATCATTTCGCTCAGCGTCGGATGCGGGAAGACGGTATTCATCAGGTCCTCTTCAGTGGTCTCAAGCTGTCGCCCGACCACATAGCCCTGGATCAGTTCCGTGACTTCGGCACCCACCATGTGCGCACCCAGCAGTTCGCCGGTTTTCGCGTCAAAGATGGTTTTGATCATGCCTTCCTGTTCGCCCAGAGCGATGGCTTTGCCATTGCCGATGAACGGAAAGCGTCCGACCCTGATCTCATAACCCAGCTCTTTGGCTTTCGCTTCGGTATAGCCTACGGAGGCAACCTGCGGATGGCAGTAGGTGCAGCCCGCGATGGTCTCGGGCTTGACGGGATGCGCATGTCTGCCGGCAATCAGATCAGCGACCATGACGCCTTCGTGGCTGGCTTTATGGGCCAGCCAGGGCGCACCGGCGATGTCACCGATGGCGTACAGCCCCTCGACGCCGGTGCGGCAGAATTCATCCGTCACGACATGCGTCCGGTCAACTTTAACGCCGAGTTCTTCAAGCCCCAGACCTTCGGTATTCCCGACGATGCCCACCGCGGAGATCACGGTGTCAAACTCGTGTTTCTCGACCTTGCCGCCAACTTCGATATGCGCGGTCACTTTGCCTTTGGCGCGATCAAGCTGTTTCACCATCGCCTTCTGCATGATCTTCATACCCTGCTTCTCAAACGACTTTTTCGCAAAGGCGGAGATCTCGGCATCTTCGACTGGTAGTACGCGGTCCATCACCTCTACAACAGTCGTGTCGGCTCCGAGTGTGTTGTAAAAGCTCGCAAATTCGATGCCGATGGCGCCGGAACCGATCACCAGCAGCTTTTTGGGCATGTGTTTGGGTTGCAGCGCGTGTTTGTAGGTCCACACCAGGTCACCGTCAGCTTCAAGCCCCGGCAGTTCGCGCGCCCGGGCCCCGGTAGCAAGCACAATATTTTTTGCTGTCAGCTCTTCGGTGGCCTTGTCAGTTTTCACCGAGACCTTGCCTTTGGCGGGGATGGTCGCCTCGCCCATAAAGACGGTGACTTTGTTCTTTTTCATCAGATGTCCGATACCGCCCGAAAGCTGCCCTGCGACCTGGCGGGACCGTTTGACCACAGCGTCGAGATCATAGCCCACGTTGTCAGCTTTCAGGCCGAATTCCTTTGCCCGGTGCATCAGATGGAAGACCTCGGAGGAGCGCAGCATAGCCTTTGTCGGGATACAGCCCCAGTTGAGGCAGATGCCACCCAGATGCTCACGCTCGATGATGGCAACCGACATGCCCAGCTGCGCGCCTCGGATGGCCGCAACATAGCCTCCCGGCCCTGCACCGATCACGATAAGATCAAAGGATTTTGCCGCCATGAGTTGTCCTCGCCTGTTGACTTCCGGAGTATAGTTTACCGTTAAACTATAATCCGGAGAGCTTCAACAGAGGGACGAGCGCGAGATTGCCGCACCCGTTGCCGCCCGAAGTACCGGCCCGTTTTCAGGCCGCCTGCGAGGTCTGTAAAGACCGCACTGTCGCACCGTAACCACCGCCCGCGGTAAAGGCCGCTTCCGGAGCCGTATCAGACCGGCTGAGAGCGGCATTGCGGAACGGGAAGCGCCCGAACAGCCGGATCACCGCGCGGTGTGCGCGTGCGTGCAGCAGGGTTGCGTTACCTGCATCCGACAGCCGTTCACAGACGAGCCGGACACAGCGGTCCTGATCGCAGAGGTTTTCGGAATGCATCAGCGGCATGTAGAACATCTTGCGTGCGGGTTCGTCGATGCGCATGTCCCAGTTCCGCTCGATGGCCGATTTCGCTGCAGCCAGTGCTGCGCCGTCCGTCGAATAGGACTTTGCCGTACCACGGAACATATTGCGCGGAAACTGATCGGTCAGAATGATATAAGCCAGCGCGCCGGTGGGATAAGTCAGCCAGAGCGAATAGGCCCCTTCCCGCGCACTTTGCCACGCCTGCTCAAAGCGGTCGCGGATTTCTGCGTCAAACGCGTCTGATTTCCTGAACCAGCCCTCCGGGCCAACCTCGTCCAGCCAGAAGCGCAGTATTTCATCGGGGCTCATCATCAATCCTCCCTCGTTCACCACATCCCCGTGGTGAGTGTATGCCTGTTTCACTTTTCCAGCCTATTCACGATTTGCGTCAGTGCGACATATTCAGGTGTCATTTTCTGTCTTTTCATCCTCAAGTTCTGTTTCGATGATGTATTCCTGTGCATATTCATGCGCCAGGGAACTGTAGGTGGGCGAAACGGCAACATACGCACCCGTTTCTTCCGACGGGATCGGCCGGGCCACTGTCGAGCGGTAAGCGGCATAGGCCACGAGCGCGGCAAAGAGGCAGCCTGTAAAAAGATAAAATCCCGGCGGGCCCACCGCTTCGATCATATAGCCGGTGATCAGCGGACCGGAGATCGCGCCGAGGCCGTTGATGAAAATCAGACCGCCGGATGCCGCCGCCATATCCTCGTGTTCCAGAAAATCATTGGTATGGGCAATCAGCAGTGAATAGAGCGGGTTTGAAACGCCCCCCACAACAAAGGCCGAGAGCAGCAGCAGCCGGAAGTCTTCCCCCAGCGTCATGCCAAGTGCAGAGCCGGCCACGCCGACTGCTGCGGTGATGACCACCAGAAAGCGACGGTCCATACGGTCGGAGATCCACCCGATCGGGTATTGCAGCAGCATGGACCCGACAAAAAACATTGCCACAAAGGTCGAGATCTGCCCGACGCTGAGGCCTGCTTTGGCACCGTAAACCGGTGCCATGCCGAACTGGGCCGAAAAGATACCGCCAAGAATGAACATGCCCACCATGCCCAGGGGCGAAAACCCGTAGAGCGTACGCAGGCTCATCGGCTTGGTGGTGTCGAAGGCGGGCGTGGGGCTGATCGACAAAAGAATAGGCGTGATCGCCACCGATACCAGAACCGAAGGAATGACAAAAAGCACGTAGCCAGACGGGTCCGCGGTCACCAGCAGGGCCTGACTGACCACAATGCCGGCCGTCTGCACGATCATATAGAGCGAAAGCGCTTGGCCGCGGTTGGCGTTCGTCGCCGCGTTGTTGAGCCAGCTTTCCGCCGTCACATAGACAGCCGAAAAACAGAACCCGATCAGCACGCGGCCCAGCGTCCAGACCCAGACATCCGTCAGCGTCGGGTAGATGATCATCACCGCAGAAATGAGCGATGCGAGCGCGGCAAAGACCCGCACGTGCCCGACCCGCCGGATCATGCCCGGCGCCATGCGCGAACCTCCGAGAAATCCTGCGAAGTAGGCCGACATGACGATCGACATCTCAAGGGTGGAAAAGCCTTCGATCTCACCCCGGATGCCGAGCAGTGTGCCCTGCATTCCGTTGCCGACCATCAGAAGGCACATCCCGAGGAGAAGCGCCCAAGCGCTGGATAAAACCTGTAGCATCCGCGGTCTCCGCCGTCAGTCGTGGGAGGTACGACTCAGCGCACCCTGCCTCATGGCCCGCCGTAGATCAGGCCCGTGTGCGACGCAACAGGTCGTATTGGGCCGTCAGCGTTTTTGCGGGATCAGCAGCGAGGAATCGCCGTAGGAGAAGAAACGATACCTGCGGTTGATGGCGTGGGCATAGATGTCGCGCACCGTTTGCGGCCCCATCAGCGCCGAGACAAGCATCATCAGCGTTGATTTCGGCAGGTGAAAATTGGTCATCAGTGCATCGGTCACGCGGAACTCAAAGCCGGGATAGATGAAGATGTCCGTATCGCCTTCCCAGGCGCCGATTTCTCCGTCCTGTGCTGCGGTTTCGATCAGGCGCAGCGCGGTCGTACCCACCGGAATGATACGGCCGCCGCGGGCTTTGGTCTGCCTGATTTCTGCGGCGGCCTCAGCGCTGACCCGGCCGCGTTCAGCGTGCATCCTGTGGGTGGTCACGTCGTCGACCTTGACCGGCAGAAAGGTCCCTGCCCCGACGTGCAGTGTCACATGGGTAAAGGCGACCCCGCGCGCCGCAATCCGTGCCAGCAGAACCTCATCAAAATGCAGCGAGGCCGTGGGGGCCGCGACTGCCCCTTTGTTACGGGCAAAGACTGTCTGGTAATCCGTGTGGTCCCGCGCGTCGGCGGGCCGTCTGGCGGCTATATAGGGCGGCAGCGGCATTGCACCGGCAGCATTCAGCGCAGCATCGAAATCATCGCCCGCGAGATTAAAGCGCAGATGGCCCTGCCCCTCATCAGTACCTTCAAGCACCGCATCAAGGTCGGCACCAAAGCGCACACTCTCCCCCACACGCAGTTTTTTCAGGGGCCGGATCAGAGCCGACCAGGTTCCGTCGCTGCGGGGCTCCAGCAGCGTGGCGTCAATGCGGGCCTCCGTCCGGCCCTGGGCGCTCATTCTGACCCTCGTGCCGGTCAGCCGTGCCGGGATCACACGCGTATCGTTGAGCACAAGCCGGTCCCCCGGCTGAAGCAGGTCCGGCAGATCTGATACGATCCTGTCGGTGACTGCACTGCCCTCAGCCACCAGCAGGCGCGCAGAGGTGCGCGGCACCGCCGGACGGGTCGCGATCAGCTCTTCGGGCAGGTCAAAATCAAAGTCACTCAGCTTCATGCGGGCGCTTTACCGGTCCGAGCCCTCGACCACAACCGGGCGCTCGCGCGGGGCCGGTGCCTGGCGTGGTGCCTCCCCTTCTGCCAGCGGAACATCCGGCTTCGGTGCCCGGAACAGATCGCGGATGCCTCCGGGTGTCAGCGCCGTCAGCGGATTGACAGAGACCTGCGGGGCCGCCGTCGTGCCCCGTATGGAATAGTTGAACCCGAAGAGACCCTCACCTTTGCGGGTAAACACGCTCCCGATCCCGTTGAGCAGATAAACCGGCGAAATCACGCCCTGCATCGCGATCAGGCCCGTGTCCGGCACGAAAACCCCGTCCATTGAAAGCCCCATGGAGGAGCCGACGGCACTGGCCTCGCGCAGGGTGATCCTGGAGGGCGCCAGCCTGAAATCCGCATCCACCTGAGAAAAGTAAATGCCGTCGCCGCCGATTTCATTCACCAGACCCACGATACTGACCGCATTGAGCAGGGCCGCCATGGCCGGCGCGTCCACCACGCTGATGTCTGTGACTTTGAGCCTGCCGTCGAACGCACCACCGGTACCGACCGGTGTGAGCACCAGCTCAAGCTGTCCGCCGCGCCCCTGTTTGAGCACGCCTGCCGCCGCGACCACCGCGCCGGCGTCTGCGGCAGTTATGCGCACCGCACTGCGTCCGCCGCGCGGGATCATCTCACCCGACACGGCTGCCGCGCCGTTGACCGTCCCTGTGAAATTCCCCGATAGCCCGCTGCCACCGGTCGTAAAGCTGCCGCGCAGATCCCGCACTGCAATGGCGTCACTGACCTGCAGCGTATCGAGGCGCACATTTAGCGGTGCCCGCGGCGCATTGCCTGAGGATTTTGCAAACCCGGCCCGCCGCAGATCAAGCGATCCGCCGTTCACGGTGATCCCGACCGGCACCCCGTTGCCCCGACCGGTGATAACAACCGGAGCATCAAACCAGTTCCCGATCCGCACCCGCGACAGGCGGATCCGGTCCAGCGCGCCGCCGTCTTTGATCAGAAGATCGCCCCTGGCCTCCAGTCCGGGGGCCTCCAGCGTGAGCCGTTCGATCACCGGCGGGGTGCTCAGGGCTGCTCTGATTTCGAGCGTGCCTGCGGTATCTGCAGGTTTGGACCAGCTGACCGGATCGATGCGCACGGCCATGCCGCGCAGATCGGACGTCAGCTGCAGCGCGGGAGGCTCTCCGCGCGTCAGTTCAATGCCGATCTTCGCTTCAGTTCTGCCCGAAAGCGTGCCATCGGGCAGGTTGATCCGGAAGCTCTCCAGAACGGCGGGCGTGATCACTGCGGTGCCATCGACCCGGCCGGGTGCGGGCGGTCTGTCCCCGATGGGCTGCCGCCAGGTCACGTCAAACGGCAGGCCATCAAGATCGCCCGCACCGGACAGTGACACCGCCTCGTCTGAGGCCACAAGCCCGAGCACCGGTGCGCGCAGCAGCCGGTCGGGCACGATCGCATCCGATGTGACATCCGTCACCGCGCCCTGCAGATCAAAGCTGACCATGTTCACCGGCACCCCCTTTTTCAGGGGCAGCGAAATGGTCCCCGCCACCCGCGCCCTGCCACTGGCAATCTGCGGAGTGCGACCGGCTTTTTCCATCACGCTGAGCGGCGGCAGATCAAGCAGGGAAAGTGCCGCTGGAACCGCGCCACTGGCGCGCAGCCTGACGACACCCGGCGGGTTTTCACGGATTGTCACATCCGGAATGATAAAAGCTGTGCCCGTCACATCAACCGACCCGCCCTGCGGGGCCTCGACCACCCCCTCGTCGGCGACAACCACAAACCGGTCAGCAGCCAGGGTGGCATGGCCCCGCGCTTCTTTGAGGTTCGGCATGGTGCGCATGAACCGTGCTTCCGCACCGGTGAAATCAAAGCTCAGAAACGACTGAGGTCGGGCACCCGGCCGCAGCCTGACAGCCCCCGATATATTCTGCATCACGCCGGTTCTGACGTTCTCGGCGATCCAGCGACGGCTCTTTGGTTTGACACGTTCAGGCCAGAGCTCCAGCAGACGCGCGGGGGTCAGCTCATCCAGACCGCCATCAAGCGCCACGTCCCAGCCACGGCTGTCGGCGCCCACGCGGCCGCTGGCGTTCAGAATGCGGCCCTGGTCCTCGATCTGCAACCTGCCCACATCGAGCGAAAACGGGTTCAGCCGCAGACGGAAATCCAGCTCCGCCGCCGCCACCGATACCGGCGCGGGATAAAGATCGGCAGGGTTTACACTCAGGCCGCTGAGCCGGAACTGCCCGGTGAGATCACCGATCCTTCCGGCCTCTCCGACACCGATCGCGGCCTGTCCTTCCAGCCGCCCCTCGCCCCACTGGCTGACCACTGACAACTCGTCAAAGCGCAGAAGCTGCTGTTGCGGCAGATAGGTGAAATAACTGCGCGCGCCCTCTATTGGAACGGCGCGCGACTCCGGTGTAGGCTGGATCACGCCTGCGCCGATCTGAAATGTCGCATTGAGCGGACGGAAGGTGCCCGCATCCGTTACCCCGCCGCGCAGCGCACCGGAAATCGGCGCCCGCAGCGCGCCAAGCCAGGCAAAGGCGGGCCCCTGAGAAGCAACGTCACCCGCATCCAGATCCGAGATCGTCACGCCGAACTCAGAAGCCATCTCACCGATCCGGCCACTGTAGGTTGCCGCCAGTGTCGCGACGCCCGACCCGCCCCCCAGAAGCGCCAGATCCACCGCGATCTGCAGGCCGTCCTCCTGACGGTTCAGGCGCAGACGCCCGCCATCGATGGTCCATGCACGATTGGCGCGCTGATCGACGTATCGCAGCGTGACGGCAGATATGCTGGCCCGCGTGAGCGTTGACAGACCGGGCCGCAGCAGCGCCACGTCCATCTGCGAGATCAGCTGTGCCAGATCGGCCGCTTCACGCCGTACCGGTTGCGTGCCGGCAGCAACTCTGCGGGACACCCCGGAAAGTGCAATCCGGCCATCCTCTGTGCGCAGGAGCGACAGGAGCACGCCGCTGGCATCGACCGACCGCAACGCCACCCTGCCGCGCAGCAACTCCTCCATTGCGACGCTGACGCGCAGGTCGGAAAATGTCACGATTTCGGCGCCCTGCGGCGTGGTAAAGGTGACATTGCGCACCGATGCCCGGGGGCGCCAGCCCTCGTCCACAACCATCACCACATCGCCGAAGCTGACAACGGCGTCCGGCACCGCTTTTGCAATGCGGTCCTCAAGTTCCGCGCGCAGCCACTGAGGTGCCGCCATCTCGCGTCCGCTCAGCCAGAATGTACTTGCTGCGAGCCCCGCCGCGAGCACGCATAAAACGGCCAGCGACCACAACCTGCGGCGGCCTCTGCGGCGCCGCGGGCGCGGCGCATCCTGATCCCTCGGGTCACGTTTCAAATCGCTGGCGGCCTGTGGTGGTCTGGCCGGTAACCGGCCCTTGTTCGCATGAAAGGGCTTGGCAGGTGCCATCCCCGCTCTAGTATGTCATTCGAACATCATCCTGAAAAGCCACGAGATTGTTATGCCAGAGATTTCCCAGCCCGCTCCCGACTTTACGCTGCCTGCGACCGGCGGCCACGATGTGACCCTGTCTGATCTGAAAGGATCACCGGTTGTGCTCTTCTTTTACCCGCGCGACGACACGCCGGGATGCACAAAGGAGAGCATCGGCTTTTCCGAAGCCCGCGCGCAGTTTGAGGACGCCGGGGCATCGGTCTTCGGGGTCTCTAAGGACAGCCTCGCCAGCCACGAGAAATTCACAACCAGGCGCGAACTCACGGTTCCGCTGCTGTCCGATGAGAACGGCACGGTCTGCGAGGATTACGGCGTTTGGAAAGAGAAGAACATGTACGGCAAAAAGTACATGGGGATCGAGCGCACCACTTTTCTGATCGCCGGTGACGGTACGATCGCGCGGGTCTGGAACAAGGTCAAAGTGCCCGGACATGTCGAAGAGGTGCTTGAAGCGGTGCGCGCATTGTGAAGCCGCTGGCTGAGATGGCGGTGGATGTGTTGACCACCGCTGACGGGCGCGAAAAGACGGCTTTGTCCCGTGAATATGCGGCCTTCTGGCAGGCGGCCAGAGGTGCCGGCGAAACACCCGGGATCGGGCGCGCTGCCCCGCCGCGTCATCCCGCGCGCCCTGCTGCCCCGGAACTGCTGAGCCCGCGTGACGTGCCCAGACGCCGCCCCGGGACACCGGCGGGTCGCATTGCCCTGCTGCATGCTGTGGCACATATCGAGCTTAATGCCGTTGATCTGCACTGGGACATCATCGCCCGGTTTGCGCATGTGAAAATGCCCATGGGGTTCTATGACGACTGGGTGAAAGCGGCAGACGAAGAATCCAAACATTTCAAATTGATGTGCGACTGTCTTGAAGAGGAAGGCAGCCATTACGGGGCGCTGCCGGCCCACGCCGGCATGTGGCGTGCGGCGGAGGATACGGTCGATGACTTCATGGGGCGGCTCGCGGTGGTGCCCATGGTGCTTGAAGCGCGTGGCCTCGATGTGACCCCGGGTATGATCGAGGTCTTTCGCCGTGCTGATGCAGGCTCTGCGGTGGCCGCGCTTGAAACCATTTATGAAGAAGAAGTCTCCCACGTGGCTTACGGATCGAAGTGGTTTCACTTTCTCTGCGGGCGCCATGACGAGGACCCCAAAGAGCGTTTTCACGCGCTTGTCACCCGCTATTTTCACGGGCCGCTGAAGCCGCCTTTCAATGAGGAGAAGCGCGCAGAGGCCGGTATCCCTCCCGATTTTTACTGGCCCCTGACAGAAGAAGTCTGAGGCCAGGACCCTGAAAATCGGCGGCTTTTTGCCAGTTTAAGCCTGTTCAACGAATGGTTGCGGGGCTGGTATTCATAGACGCTTGCTCCGCAGGACCCGCTTCACTATGCACGACCCCGGAGAGGTTAAGGGTTCGGGGGACCCTTTTTCTGAACGGAACGGAACAGGGAGAGCCGCGTGCGGACACGACTGGCCATCAGAATTCATGCAGCACTTGAGCATGCCTTTCCCGAACGACGCGTCTTTCTTAAATCTGACCAGGACACCCGTTTTATCCGCCTGAAGCCCGAGACACAGCTCGTGGCCTATGCAGGTGGCGCTGCCCTCGTCGCCTGGGCAATTATCGCCACCGCGATCCTGCTGATGGACAATCTCGGGGCCGGTAATTTCCGCGAGCAGGCGCGCCGCGACCAGACAACCTATCTTGCCCGGCTGAACGATCTTTCCGATCAGCGTGACCGGCGCGCCGCCGAAGCGCTCGCGGCACAGGAACGCTTTAATGCAGCTCTCGATCAGATTTCGGTCATGCAATCGCAGCTGCTGGAATCGGAAACCCGCCGGCACGAGCTGGAGACCGGCATCGAAGTGATCCAGACCGCCCTGCGCGGCACGATGAAAGAACGTGAAGAGGCCCGCCAGGCACTCTCTGATCTGATCGAGAAAGCCGGCGATGAGGACGGGTCCGTTCTGGCCTCCGCACCTGCCGCCTCAGACAGTGCACCCGTCGATTTCCTGGCGGATGCTCTGGCGCGCACCGCAGCCGAGCGTGATCAGGTGGTGGCCGATGCGCAGGAAGCGCTGCGCCATGCTGATGATCTGGCTTTTGAAATCGCGCTGATGAAAGAAGACAACGACCAGATCTTCCGGAAACTCGAAGAGGCGATGACCATATC
The DNA here is from genome assembly GCF_012932215.1 of Roseobacter ponti. Lineage (GTDB taxonomy): Bacteria > Pseudomonadota > Alphaproteobacteria > Rhodobacterales > Rhodobacteraceae > Roseobacter > Roseobacter ponti. The sequence goes on from NZ_CP048788.1 coordinate 2,115,946, forward strand.
GGTCGAGCCGCTCGACAAGATGTTCCGCGAGGCGGGGTTGCCCACCGACCGGATCCTTGATCAGGTCCGGCGCGGATATTCCGGACAGGGCGGTCCGCTGACGCCGCTGTCGTTCTCGAGCCGTGGCGAGGAGATCTCGCCAGATTTTCTCCGGGCAAACCGACTGCTGGGGCAGATGGATACTCTTAATCTTTACCGGATCGCTGCCGAGAAAGCGCCATTTGCACTCCCGGTCAAACGGGCCTTCCGGTTTACCAGCGATTACGGCTTTCGCCGCGACCCGAAGACCGGTGGCCGGCGGATGCATAAAGGCGTGGATTTCGCGGCGCCGTCCGGCACTGACCTGCATGCAACCGCGGACGGTGTGGTCACCCAGGCAGGGTGGCAGTCGGGCTATGGCAGGCTGATCAAAATACAGCATGAATTCGGAATTGAGACGCGATATGCGCATCTGTCGAAAATACGCGTCAAAGTTGGGCAAAGGGTCTCGCGCGGCGATCATATCGGTGATATGGGTGCTTCCGGACGGGTGACCGGCGTGCATTTGCACTATGAAGTGCGCGTAGGTGGGAAAGCTGTGAACCCAATGATCTATATCAAGGCTGCAAAAGATGTTTTCTAAGAGCAAAATCAACGAACCGGGCCCTAAGCAGGGCGACTCCGACACACCGAAACCCGCATCGACCTCCGCGCCGGCGACACCTTCGCCCAGCGAGTTCAAAGCATCGGCGCCCAAGCCCAAGCCGCCCGCCTCTGTGCTGTCGTCTGATCTGCACGTGACCGGCAATATGAAAACCAATGGTGACATTCAGGTTGAAGGCACTGTTGAAGGCGACATCCGAGCGCATCTGCTGACCATCGGCGAAACCGCCACGATCAAGGGCGAAGTTGTTGCCGATGATGTGGTTGTGAACGGCCGGATCGTCGGACGTGTACGCGGGCTCAAGGTGCGTCTGACCTCCACGGCGCGGGTCGAAGGCGACATCATCCACAAAACCATCGCCATCGAGAGCGGTGCACATTTCGAGGGCTCCGTGCAGCGTCAGGACGATCCGCTGAACCCCGGCGCCAAGACGACACCGGCGGCCAAGCCGAACCCCGCTTCCTGAGCACATACGATCTGAATTCGATTAAATGCGCCGCCCCCCGGGGCGGCGTCCTGCGTTTCAGGGGGTGTCTGCAGCGATCTGAACATCGCTTTCGGGCATCGTGCCGGAGATTTCCAGCACCAGCTTTCGGCGCACGGCTTCGGCGAACTGCGCACGCCCTTCGGCGGTGACCATGAACGCACCCGGCCCGCCGATGATCCGGTTGGTGTATTCCTCTTCGAGATTCGCACCGGCGCGGCGCCCGTCTTCGGGCCGCAGGATCGGCAGAGCATTAATCGTAATCCCGGCAGCCAGAACTTCGGCGCGTGCGTCCCGGATTGCTGGCCCGGAAGAGTTGCGGATGCTGTCGCCGGAGAAATCGATCACAGCACGGGGCGCATAGATGTCGTTTTCCTCGATCAGCCGCTTGCCTTCCAGCAGCGCGGTGCCGATGGCATTGCTGCCATAGGCCTGGCGCGGCGGACCGGTGAGCGCGTCAGCAAAAGCTCGCGCCGTTTCCGGCCCGTCGACGATTGTCCAGTCAACGACAACCGCGGTATTGGTGGCCCATTCGACATAGATCACCGCGACATTGCCATAAAGAGAGGTCTGAATGGCGGCGATCACACGCGGGTCGGTGATAGCCAGCGCATAGCCCTGACGCTGAAAGGCCAGCTCGTCAGAATCAATGGAGCCGGATGCATCAGCAAGCAGCACAAGCTCAAGCCCGACCTCGCGCTGGGTCTGGGCCGCGAGCGGCGTGGCGATCAGGGCGAGCAGGAAAATGAAAAACCGTGTCATGACTAAAGACGTAGCACGGCTTTTGACCCGGACAATTCCGGGGCGCGCCGCAACCGGCGCGTGCGGGTGGATTTGCAGACCTTATGCCGAAAATTGAGGCAGGATAAGAGGCTGTGGCACCGCGCATCAGAGCCGCTACGCGACAGGGCGACAGATCACGCCGCGGTTTCGGTTAGTGCTGCATCAAAAAGGGCGCGCCATACAGCGCGCCCCTGATCACGTTGCTCCGGGTCCCGGCTTATTCGGTGACCCGGACCGTCTGCATCACATCAGGGACACCGATGACGGCACCGTTGGGCCCTTCGCCGCGCTTGATTGTATCGAGCACATCAAGTCCTTCGACTACCTTGCCCACGACCGTGTACTGGCCGTTAAGAAAGTGGCCGTCAGCGAACATGATAAAGAACTGGCTGTTGGCGCTGTTGGGGTCCTGTGCGCGCGCCATTCCGACGATGCCCCGATCAAAGGGCACCTGAGAGAACTCAGCGGCCAGATCCGGCTCCTCTGAGGCACCTGTGCCGGCGCGGCGCATATCTCCGCCGAGCTTGCCGTACTGCACATCACCTGTCTGCGCCATGAAACCTTCGATCACCCGGTGGAAGACCACATCGTTATAGGCGCCCTCCCCGGCCAGCGTCGTGATCCGCTCCACATGCTGCGGCGCCACCGTCTCAAAAAGCTCGATCACAATCGTCCCGCTGGCCTCACCGGCCACATCAATCTCAAGCCCTGTGGCCATTGCGGGGCCGGCCATCATCATCGCACCGGCAATATACTTAAGCATCCGCAGCAACCTTCACTGAGATCATCCGGTCGGGCTCCGCAGGCGGCTCGCCCCGGGCAATCGCGTCGACATGCTCCATGCCCGAGATCACCTGGCCATAGACCGTATACTGACCATTAAGGAAATCATTGTCTTTGAAGTTGATAAAGAACTGGCTGTTCGCACTGTCGGGGTTCTGCGAGCGGGCCGCACCGATCGAGCCGCGCGCATGCGGGATCTTTGAGAACTCAGCCGGCACATTCGGCAGATCAGACCCGCCCGTTCCGGCCATGCGCAGGTTGAACCCGTCTTCCATATCGCCGTGCTGCACGTCGCCGGTCTGGGCCATGAAGCCTTCGATCACGCGGTGGAATGCGACGTTGTCGTAATGCCCTGCCCGCGCAAGTTCTTTCATGCGTTCGGTGTGTTTGGGGGCCACGTCAGGCAGCAGCTGAACGGTCACGGTGCCGCCTTTCAGCTCAATCAGAATGGTGTTTTCGGGGTCTTTTATGTCGGCCATCTGGCCCTCCTGCTTAAATCTTATGGCAGATTACCTAAGCCCTGACGGGCGGAATGCCAAGCCGGAGCATTGACCCGGGCGCGGATAAGCGCAAAACATCGCCGGGCAGAATGTATCAAGGAGTGGGAAATGGCCTGGAAGACGCTCGACGACATGGATCTCAGCGGCAAAAAAGTGCTGGTACGCGTGGACATAAACGTCCCCGTCGAGGACGGGCGCGTGACCGATACCACGCGGATCGACCGGATCGTACCGACCATCCGCGACATTCTTGCCGCTGGCGGGCTACCGGTAATGCTGGCGCATTTTGGTCGCCCGAAAGGTAAATTCGTCCCTGAGATGTCGCTGCGTGTGACAGTGCCGGCGCTGGAGAAGGCGCTCGGTCAGGAGATTACGTTTATTGAGCGGCCTGATGCGGCGATTATTGCAGCGCTGCCGGAAGGATCTGTGGCGCTGGTTGAGAACACGCGTTTCGCGGCCGGCGAAGAGGCAAACGACCCGGCCATGGCGCAGTTTCTTGCCAGTCTGGGCGATATTTATTGCAACGACGCGTTTTCCGCCGCGCACCGTGCGCATGCGTCGACCGAAGGTGTGGCCCGTCTGCTGCCTTCCTGTGCAGGGCGGCTGATGCAGGCGGAACTCTCCGCACTTGAGGCCGCTCTCTCTTCGCCCGAGCGCCCGGTAGGCGCGGTTGTGGGGGGGGCCAAGGTATCGACAAAAATCGCCCTGCTCGAAAATCTGGTCGGGCGGCTTGATCTGCTGGTGATCGGCGGCGGGATGGCCAATACGTTTCTTGCCGCTCAGGGCGCAGAACTCGGCGCCTCCCTGCAGGAGCCCGACTATCTTGTAACTGCCCGGGCAATTATGGCGCAGGCCGAAAAGAGCGGGTGCCGCGTTCTGTTGCCGGTCGACGGGCTTGTGGCCCGTGCCTTTGAGGCCGGCGCTGATCACGAGGTCGTGGCTCTGGGGCCCGATACTGTGCTCGACGACGATCAGATGGTGCTTGATGCGGGACCAGAGAGCGTCAAAGCCGTGGCCGCCGCTTTTGAGGATCTAAAAACTCTGATCTGGAACGGGCCGATGGGCGCCTTTGAGATCCCGCCCTTTGACCAGGCAACCAATGCCGCTGCTGCCGATGCCGCGGCGCGCACCAGAGCGGGCACGCTGATTTCTGTGGCAGGTGGCGGCGACACGGTTGCTGCACTCAATCAGGCCGGCGCGTCGGATGATTTCACCTATATCTCAACGGCCGGCGGTGCGTTTCTGGAGTGGATGGAGGGAAAAACGCTTCCGGGCGTCGCCGCACTCGGCTGACGGGCAGGAAAACGCCGTAATACCTATGAAATTGCGGTATTTTCTGTGAAAAAAGGATTCACAGACCAGCTTGCATGTGTCATAGTTTCGTCATGCCCGCTAAGAGGCAACGACGAGGCAGACAGCAGATGACCCGCACCACACGCCCCGCTCTGGGACCTTTCGTGTTCTTTACGCTCGCGCTCGGGCTGGCGACTTACTTTACCTTTGCCGCCGTTCAGGGCGATTTCGGATTGTTCCGGCGCGCCGAGATCACTGCCGATGCGGACGTGCTGCGCCGCCAGCTTGCCGGGGTCAGCGCCGAGGTTGTGCGTATGGAAAACCTGACACACCGGCTGTCGGACGATTATCTCGATCTTGACCTGCTGGATGAGCAGGCCCGTCGCGTTCTCGGACGCATCCGCGCCGACGAGATTGTCATCCGCTGAGGCGCGGCAACTGCCCGCGTTTGGCGCGGCAGAATGACCCTCGCATCTCCGTCCCGAATCCGATAAACATTAGTTTAATACTAAACTATCTGCCCGGCGCGCCGGGTGCTGTGATGGAGGATCGCCCGTATGGCCACCCGCAAGGCTGCGAAGAAACCGAATGTTTCAGCCGAAGAGCTGAAAACCTACTACCGCGATATGTTGCTGATCAGGCGGTTCGAGGAAAAAGCCGGTCAGCTTTACGGAATGGGGCTTATCGGCGGTTTCTGCCACCTCTACATCGGTCAGGAAGCGGTCGTTGTGGGGCTTGAGGCAGCAGCGGAGGAAGGCGACAAACGCATCACCTCCTACCGTGACCACGGCCATATGCTGGCCTGCGGTATGGATCCCAACGGCGTGATGGCCGAGCTCACCGGTCGCGAGGGCGGCTATTCCAAGGGCAAGGGCGGCTCCATGCATATGTTCTCCAAAGAGAAGCACTTCTACGGCGGTCACGGGATCGTCGCAGCCCAGGTGCCGCTGGGGGCCGGTCTGGCCTTTGCGGATAAATACCTTGAGAATGACCGGGTGACCTTCACTTATTTCGGCGACGGTGCGGCGAACCAGGGCCAGGTCTATGAGGCATACAACATGGCCGAGCTCTGGAACCTGCCCGTGGTTTTTGTAATTGAAAACAACCAGTACGCCATGGGCACATCGACAAAACGGTCAACGCATTCACCCTCTTACTGGGAACGCGGTGCGGCCTACGGCATCAAGGGCGAAGAGGTCGACGGCATGGATGTGCTTGCGGTGAAAGCTGCCGGCGAGAAGGCCGTTGCGGTCTGCCGTGCGGGCGAAGGCCCCTACATTCTCGAGGTCAAAACCTACCGCTATCGCGGTCACTCCATGTCGGATCCTGCCAAATACCGGACCCGTGAGGAAGTGCAGAAGATGCGCGACGAGCGTGATCCCATCGAGGCCGTGCGTTCCATGCTGCTGACCGGCAAACACGCCACCGAAGAGGACCTCAAGGCCATCGACAAAGAGATCAAGGATATCGTGAACAACAGCGCCGAGTTTGCAAAGGAGAGCCCTGAGCCGGCGCTTGAAGAGCTCTGGACCGATATCTACGCAACCGAAGTTCCGCAGGAGGCCTGATCCATGGCAACAGAAATTCTTATGCCCGCGCTCTCGCCGACAATGGAAGAAGGCACGCTTGCAAAATGGCTGGTCAAAGAGGGCGATAGTGTCTCTTCCGGCGACATCATGGCCGAAATCGAAACCGACAAGGCCACCATGGAATTCGAAGCGGTGGACGAAGGCACCATCGGCAGGATCCTCATTGAGGAAGGTACCGAAGGCGTCAAAGTGAACACTGCCATCGCCATTCTGCTGGAGGAAGGTGAGAGTGCTGATGATATCGATGTCAGCGCCACCGCGGCACCGGAGGCTGCACCCGCAGCCGAGGCGGACAACGAAGAGGCCCCGAAGGCGGCCGCTGAGGCGTCCGCCCCTGCCGCGCCGCAATCGGACACGTCGCCGGACTGGCCCGAAGGCACGACACTCAAGCAACAGACCGTGCGCGAAGCGCTGCGCGATGGCATGGCCGAAGAGATGCGTCGTGATGACACCGTGTTTTTGATGGGCGAAGAGGTCGCCGAATATCAGGGCGCCTATAAAATCAGCCAGGGTATGCTGGATGAGTTCGGTGCCAAACGCGTGATCGACACACCGATCACCGAACACGGTTTTGCCGGCATAGGTGTCGGCGCGGCTTTCGGTGGCCTGCGACCTATCGTCGAGTTCATGACGTTCAACTTCGCAATGCAGGCCATTGACCACATTATCAACTCGGCCGCTAAAACGCTCTATATGTCGGGTGGTCAGATGGGCGCGCCCATGGTCTTCCGCGGCCCCAACGGTGCGGCGGCCCGCGTGGGTGCCCAGCACAGTCAGGACTATGCCGCCTGGTATATGCAGGTGCCCGGTCTGCGCGTCGTGATGCCCTATTCCGCGTCCGACTATAAAGGTCTGATGAAAACCGCGATCCGCGATCCCAACCCGGTGATTTTCCTCGAGAATGAAATCCTCTACGGGCGTAGTTTCGATGTGCCGGAGATGGACGATTATACTGTGCCCTTCGGCAAAGCCCGGATCTGGCGTGAAGGCGAAGATGTGACCATCGTGAGCTTCGGCATCGGGATGCAGTACGCATTGCAAGCCGCTGAAAAACTTGCGGAAGACGGCATCAGTGCTGAAGTGATCGATCTTCGGACGCTGCGCCCGATGGATACGGCCAGCATCATCAGATCGGTGATGAAGACCAACCGCTGCGTCACGGTTGAGGAAGGCTGGCCGCAGGGCTGCGTCGGCAATTACATTACGTCCGTGATCATGCAGGAGGCCTTCGATTATCTCGATGCACCGGTGATCAACTGCACGGGCAAAGACGTGCCGATGCCCTATGCCGCCAATCTTGAAAAACACGCGCTGGTGACCACCGATGAGGTGATCGAAGCCGTGAAAAAAGTCACCTACAGGTAAGGAGCGCGTAGCATGCCCATTGAAATTCTGATGCCCGCCCTCAGCCCGACCATGGAAGAAGGCACGCTTGCCAAATGGCACGTCAAAGAGGGCGACACTGTATCTTCCGGCGATATCATGGCCGAAATCGAAACCGATAAGGCGACGATGGAATTCGAAGCCGTTGATGAAGGAAAGATCGGCAAGATCCTGATCAGCGAAGGCACAGAAGGCGTCAAAGTGAATACCGCCATTGCTGTGCTTCTGGAAGATGGCGAAAGTGCAGACGACATCGGGGATACCGGGTCCGCGCCTGAAGCAGAAACCTCGTCCAATGCCGCGCCGGCAGAAGCCTCTGACGCTACGGCGCCTGCCGCAGGTCACGGGCGGGGTGCCACTGATGCCACGCCGGCACCTTCCGCACCGGCTGCGACCGATGGCTCACGGATTTTTGCGTCTCCGCTCGCACGCCGGATTGCGGCTGACAAGGGCCTTGATCTGAGCGCAATCACGGGCTCCGGCCCGCATGGCCGTATCGTGAAATCTGATGTGGAAAACGCCAAAGCCGGCGACGCCCCCGCCAAAGAGGCCGCACCGGCGGCAAAAGATGCAGCCCCCACGGCAAAACCGGCCAGCGGACCGGGAGCGGATGCCGTCATAGCCATGTACGAGGGACGTGAGTTCGAAGAGGTCACGCTCAACGGTATGCGCAAAACCATCGCCGCCCGTCTGACCGAAGCGAAACAGTCGATCCCGCATTTCTATCTGCGCCGGGATATCGAACTGGATGCACTGATGAAATTTCGCAGCGATCTCAACAGGCAGCTGGAAAGCCGTGGCGTCAAGCTCTCGGTAAATGATTTCATCATCAAAGCCTGCGCACTGGCGCTGCAGGCTGTGCCGGATGCAAACGCTGTCTGGGCAGGTGACCGGATCCTGAAGCTTACCCCGTCAGACGTCGCTGTTGCCGTTGCCATTGACGGTGGTCTGTTTACGCCGGTCCTCAAAGACTCTGAGATGAAATCGCTCTCCGCGCTCTCTGCGGAGATGAAGGATCTGGCCACCCGCGCGCGGGACCGCAAACTGGCACCGCATGAATATCAGGGTGGCAGCTTTGCGATTTCAAATCTGGGGATGTTCGGGATCGATAACTTCGACGCGGTGATCAATCCGCCGCACGGCGCGATCCTGGCAGTCGGCGCAGGCGTTAAAAAACCTGTTGTCGGAAAAGACGGAGAACTCGGTGTTGCAACCGTAATGTCGGTCACGCTTTCGGTAGATCACCGGGTAATTGACGGTGCACTCGGCGCGCAGTTGCTGGCGGCGATCAAGGAAAATCTTGAAAATCCGATGACGATGCTCGCCTGAGCGGCAACAACCCGCATGTTTCATAACGAAAAAAGCCGGGGGCAAACGCCCCCGACTTTCTCTGTTCATGTAGATGTCAGTATCAGCCCCGATCAGGACCAAGCATATGGTTCATGGAGACAGAGGGCTGGTCGCACCCTGCCTCGCCCACGATACGTGCAGGAATGCCCGCCACGGTTTTGCACGGCGGCACCTCTTCCAGCACCACGGATCCTGCGGCAATCCGGCTGCAGTTGCCCACGCGGATGTTGCCCAGCACCTTCGCACCGGCACCGATCAGGACGCCATCACCGATCTTCGGATGGCGGTCCTCTTCTTCCTTACCGGTTCCGCCAAGCGTCACCGAGTGCAGCATCGAAACATTATCCCCGACAACCGCTGTCTCTCCGATGACGATCGAATGGGCGTGATCAATCATGATCCCCTGCCCGATTTTCGCGGCCGGGTGGATGTCAACTCCAAAGATCTCAGACACGCGCATCTGCACGAAATAGGCCAGATCCCGGTGACCCTGTTTCCAGAGGTGGTGACCCACCCGATAAGCCTGCGTCGCCTGATAGCCTTTAAAATACAGGATAGGCTGCAGCAAACGGTGGCAGGCCGGATCGCGTTCGTAAATCGCCACCAGATCTGCCCGCGCGGCCCGCACAAGCCCGGGATCGGCGGCATAGGCCTCCTCGACAATCTCGCGAACCACCACCATCGACATCTCATTTGACGCCAGTTTGGCGGCGATCCGATAGGAGAGCGCTTTCTCTATGCTTTTGTGATGCAGAATACAGGCGTGCAGAAAACCGCCCATAAGGGGCTCATCCAGTGCAGCCTGCCGGGCCTCCGAGCAGATCTGATCCCATGCCGGATCCACCGAGGTGATGTTTGTTTTAAGTTCTGCCATAACACTTATCCTTTTGGAGGCCTCAATAGACTATTTAAGTGCAAATCTCCAAACGCAAAGCTGTGATGGACCGAATTCAGGCTGGTGATGTGCCGTTGGCAGGCAGGCACGCTTTCACTGACGGCGTCCGGCAAACGCCACAAATGCATCGGCGCCCGGTCTGTCCGACGAAAGATTTGCGGGGTCAGAGGCCGATATCCAGAACTGCCTTTGCCCCTTCCCCGAAGCTGGCTGAAATCTGAGCCACCTCAATGCTGAATGGCAGTGTCAGCCCGTCCGCTACCTGATCCGCGACGCTGTAGTTATATTCAGGCGCCGTCAGAACCAGTTCCCGCAGTGTCTCACCATCTTTGATGATGCGGATCGCATATAGCTCGGTTTCTTCCCCGAGCGGTACATCAGGCGCATCCCAGCTGTCACCATCAGTTCGTGTGCGACGTGTCCAGCTGACATGCATCGCCCCGTCAGAGAGAACGCGTTTTTCCAGGTGCACCGGCGCATAGGGACGCAAACCGATGCCCTCGAAAGCAATAACCTCCTCGACATAGGACGGATCGTCCACCGAACGCCGGGCAGCACCAATCCGAAAGGTCTGTGCCACGCCGCGCAGATTGCGGCTCAGGTCAATCTGAGACGGGAACCCGTTCAGCAGTACAAACCAGGACTCCGCAGGCCAGACGTCAGGCATCGCGCCGTCAGTTCCCAGCTGCCCCCTCAGACGATGAGAGAGATCATAGGTGTTCTCGTCGACGATATTGGCTGTACCAAACTGAAACACCTCCCAGTTTCCGGGCGTTCCGTCGCCAATGGCAGCAAGGTTGCCACCGCTGAGCAGGGCCGGTTGCTCTACAGAACTCAGGGTGCCACTCATCAGTTTTACACGCAGTCCGGGGCCGTTATCAAATCGGCCGCTGCTTGCAGCCGGCAGGACGGTCTGTGTCATGCCCACAACCGACCGGGCAGTTACAACATCCAGCAACCGGAAATCGCCGGCGCCGGGCGACTGATAGACCGCGACAGTACCAGGCCAGGGCTGTGCCGTGACCGCAATATGCGGCGCATGCGGGGTTTCATCACCGCTGATCAGCGGCAGGTCCAGAAAGAGGGGAAACACCGGAGCAGGTGGCACGAAAGCGCGCGGTCGCAAAACCTCATCCGTGAGTTCGGCGGGTTTGTATACATCAGGCTGGATACGTACCGCCTCGACAAGCTGCAGGGCCCCCTGCTCTACCCGGTCAATGCGGTAGAGCGCGTTGCCTTCGTTCTGATCTCCGGCGAGCGTGATGATATCGCCCGCGCCCATGCTCAGGCAGGAGGGGGGCAGCGCAAAGCGAATGGCCTCGCGCGCGACACGCGCCTCGGCGAGCCATCTTTCCGCGGTTTGTCGCCCTTCAGTGCGGGTCAGAGCGATAGGAATTTCGGAACTGGAAACGGCATGGGTTTGCTCGTCGGCCATCACGGCTTCTTCTGCATAGACATCAAAGTCTCCGTCTGCCTGAATGAAGCGCAGGCGCACACGTCCGTCCATCTCTGCTTCCGGTGCGCGGATCTGTTCAATTGCGCCATCAAGGTCTCTGCTCAGGGCCACCTGGTCGCGCGTCAGCGGCACGGCACCCCTGCCACTGCGCATCCGGAACTCAAGCTGCCCGTCGCGCTCAACAGCGTCAAAAGAATACCGCAGCATCAGAGGCTGCAGAGCCGCGCGCGCATCACTGATATCGCTCACGACATAGCCCCTTACACTGCCGTAAAGACGGCTGACATCGAAGGCTGCCAGCCCCGCCTTGTTGCAGATCTCGCTCACAACCGAGGCCAGCGATCGCGCTGAGGTGCGGCCATTGATCCAGTGACCCCGCGCGTAGTTTTCACAATCGCTCCACTGTTCTGGATTGTTCGGGAAGTACGGATAGGGACGCGCGTCCCAGGCCCAGACAAAGCCTCGGTCCATGTTAACCATCGGCGCTCCGTACTGGTCCGAGACCGGGTTGTTGGCCGGCGTATCCCAGTAGGACACCATCGCCCGCAGATACTGGGCCTGAATCAGATCGTCCCGACCGCCGCCTGAGAAATGCGGCAGCGCACTTTCGGATGACTTGGGGTCAATAAACTTGTTGGGCTGATTAGTACCTTTATCAACACTGGCGCAGCCGTATTCCGTGAACCAGAATGGCTTCGATCCCGGAACCCAGTCTGTCGGGGTTGCGGACCGGACGCCAGCAATACGCTCGTGATGTGCGTTTTCCCACCAGCCGCGCAGGTCTTTGTAGCGAAACACCCATGGCTCGTTATAAGCGCCGTCCGTGATGGGTGTACGCTGCTGATCAGCGCGGTCCTCGTCCGAGGCGTAATACCACTCAAAACCCTCGCCACCCGCGATATTTGCGCGCAGATAGTCCGGGTCGTAAATCGTATCAAAAAGTGCCGCGTCGAGATGATCGTCCCCGTCGCGCCAGTCCGAGAGCGGCATGTAATTATCGATCCCGATGAAGTCGATGTTATCATCCGCCCAGAGCGGATCCAGATGGAAATATCTATCACCAGATCCGTCCTGCGGCTGGTAGCCGAAATATTCACTCCAGTCGGCTGCATAGCTGATTTTGGTATCCGGTCCGAGCAGGGAGCGGACTTCGCCGGCAAGGTGCCTCAGCTTCCCAACTGCGGAAAATGCACCACCTGCACCGCGGATCCATGTCAGCCCGCGCAACTCAGAACCGATGCAGAAAGCCCCGACACCGCCCGCCGCTTTGCACAGTGCCGCATAATGCAGCACAAACCGCGAAAGGGTCCATTCGTCTGGTCCCGAATACACAACCGTCTTGCCGGATACAGCAAAATCCCCTGCGGTTGCATTCCCGAAAAACGCGGCAACTTCGCTGTCTGCCGCTGCCGTACCATCCGGCGAGCCATCCAAGCCAGGCGCCACAGACAGCGTGATGCGTCCGCGCCAGGGCAGTCGCGGTTGTGTCGCTTCCGGAGTGTACGGATCAGGCAGACCGTTGTCAGTAAGCTGGTCCATCAGAATAAACGGATAGAACATCACCTCCTTGCCGGCGGCATGCATCGCCTCAATCGCCTGTACCACGGAGGCATCTGCAGGTGTGCCACCATAGACCGGACGATCTTGCTCGCGCGCAATCTGTGACGCCGCGGCCCGGGTAAGACCGGACACCGTCCAGGGCATATTACTGCCGTCAAACTGCTTTTTCTCCACCATCGGGCGGACAGAGCATTCACCGCACCGCAGGTCGTTGCCGAACCAGGATACTATTATGGACGCAGCCTCGCAGTTCGGCAGCTCTTCGTTCAGCGCTTCCAGCGACAGACTGAAATCCGACTTTTCTGCCGGAGTGTTCACATTCGCGGTCCAGCGGCTGCCGGGTCCGGAGGAATAATAAACCGGTGTCGTCGCCAGCGCATATTCTCCCGTGCCCGGCATCAGCGCAACGGAACGTATGCCATAGGTCAGCGCCTGAGCGGCATCCGGTTCATCAGGCTGCTCAGGGCGCAGAACCTCAAAGGAAAACTGCGGGACCCGGTTGCCAAAGCGCTCAAGGCTAAGGTTTTCAAACAAAACATAGGCCGTGCCGCGATAGGCAGGCACCATGCCGGCACCTTCGACGGCCTCCATGACCGGATCAGGCAGCTGATCGCTGCGGCCTTTATAGATGCGCATATTGAGATCATCAGGCGCGATCTCCTCGCCATCCGCCCAGATCCGCCCGATGCGTGTAATTTCACCTTCGCAAACCGCGACGGCCAGGTTCACGCTGTAACTGTAGCTTCTGGTCTGAGGCTGGCTCGGGGCGCCTTTACCACCGCCACCCGTTACAGAGACAGTCTCAGAAAAATCAGAGGCCCAGATCACCTGTCCTCCCAGACGCATACGGCCGTAAACCTGGGCGAGAGGTTCGCCTTCACTGGCGCTTGAGATGCGGAAGCGGTCGACGCGTCCGGTATCGACCACCTGTGAGCCCTGGCCCATCAGCTTCTGGTCGATGACACGCCCGACCGTGGCCCCCAGCGCCCGGCCGATCACGGCAGTGGAGAGCCCGGCAACAGTACCGCCAAGCGCGCCGCCGGCCGCTGCACCAACGGCAGAAAGGACAATCGTGGCCATCAGCTGTTCTCCTCTGGAAATTCAAACCTCGCCACAACGCGCCGTCGCCAGGGCAGGCTGAAAGGGCTTTCGATCACGCCAAAGCGCGAATAGGCATGGATAAAGCTGGCATTCGCATCTGTGCGCCCTGTTATGCCGAGGTGTTTGGCGACAGCGCCGGTGCGCATACGGAAAAGCATGACATCTCCGGGAGCCTCTTCACCCATTGCTTTCGGCACGAGATGCCGAAGGGCGGCACGCCAGAGCTCTTCCTCGCCCCGGGTCTCGGACCAGTCGAGCGAATAAGCCGGCACCGCTTCAGGCTCAGCACCGTAGCGGGCGCGCCAGATGCCGCGCAAGAGGCCAAGACAGTCCGTGCCCGCGCCTCTGAACGAGGACTGATGCACATAAGGCGTTCCCACCCAGCTGCGGGCCTCATTGACGACAAAGTCAGAAAGTTCGCTCATCTTCGGCTCCCACCGGTATTTGACCCGGTTGATTTCGGCACCGCGAGGATCCAGTCCTCGCCCGGGACATCCGGAAATCCCTGAAAGTTGGCCAGATTGCTGAATTTCACACGGCATGTTTCACTGCGTTTGTCGCAGCCTGCCGTCAGGCGGATCATCGTGCCCGCGCTCAGCGCGCCGCGCACCGGCTCCCAAAGCTCGATGATGCGCGTACCGTTCTCGAAGCGGTCGTGCTTGATCATACCCCAGAGCCCAGCAGCCGGTCCGTCAAGGATCTCCAGCCGGCCTCGGGCGAACCAGCCTGCACTGAACGCGTCAAACCCGGCCCAGCTGAACAGCCGCGATCCGGACTGTGACTCCACCGGCAGCTCGATCCGGTAGCCCGGCGTTTTAAGATCAAAGCCACAGCCATTGTCTCCCAGAACGGCCGTGCAGGGTTTCTGATAAACCCGTCCCAAAGGCCGGTTCAGCGCTTCGGTCAGGCCACGTAACTCCGCCTGAAATCCGCCGTCCGCACGGCGCAACTCACCGATCGTGCCGCGAAACTGCAGCCACCGCTGGCTGACATCCTGCCAGTTCACCAGCCAGGCGCGGACTTCAGCATCATCAAAGCGGCCCTGCTCGATCTCGTCTTCGCGGATTGAAAGATCGCTGAGCGCACCAAGCGCCTCGGTGTTGTCCACCGACAAGCCCGTGCTCTGTGCAAGCGCCACGGCACTCAGCCCGGTGTCAGCACGAAAAGTGATCCCCTCAAAGCTCAGCGGCCGGTCGTGATCTGTGAAGCCCAGGGTCACTCCGTCTTTGCGCACAATGGCCCAGGCATGTGCAACGGTGGTCAGTCCGCTTTCCAGGTGGGTTTTCAGGTCTGCATTCATCTCAGCCATCAGAGCCGCACCTCGATGATCGGCACCGTCGGCACCTCACCCGCCTGAAAACTGGCCACACTTGTCCGGATGCTGTCAGTGTCAAACCGCACAGGCACGTCAAACTCAAAGCCGGTTGTGATTGTTTCACCAGCAGCAGGTGCCTGTGACAGCGTCACGACCCCGGTTGTGGTGTCCACGGTAAAGTTGCTTTCTGTGGTCAGTTCAGTGCCTGCCACAGCCACGCGTACTGTCTCGGCCACCGGCTTGGTGATCGGGCGTTCGTAACTGTGTGCACCGGAGACATAGGTCTTTGAAAGCCGGAAAGCAGTCGTTGTCCCATCACCTGTTCCGAGCACCTGATCCTGTGGCGTAATATCCTGAGACGGCCTGATCGAGCGGTAATCTGACCAGTCCTTCCAGCGAAAGGCATAGAGTTGCCCATAGCGCGCCTCGAAAAAAGCAATCATCGTTTCGACGTCATCAAGGGAGCGCATACCCACGCCCGCATCATAGCGCCGGCGCGAATGGGCCCAGGGCGCATTCCGCTCCTCAAAACCGTTGCTGATCGTCACCACATCTGTGCGACGTTCAGGGCCACCGACAGAGCCAAAGCTCAGGTTGACCGGAAATCTGACTTCATGAAACTGCATCTGGCTGCTCCCTTACCTTTCAGCGATTACGTTGCCCGCGCCCGAGCGCGCGTGTCATCTGTGCGGCGATCTGCCCCTGACTCCGGCGGAACCCCTGGACGTCAGGGGTGGTGATGTTCATGACGATGGTCTGTCCGCCACCGCCAGCCCCGCGCACCCCGAGTTTGCCGTCCGGCCCACGGGCAAGCGGCATGATGGCCTCGGGGCCCGCCTCACCCATGATCCCCATCCCGCCGCGCATGCCGAAGGGTGTCGCACCGCTGACGATACCGCCGGTGGCAAAAGGCATGACACGGCCCTGCGCCACAGGTGCGCCATCCGCAAAGGGCAGTACATTGTTGACCAGCCCGCTCACGCCCTGCGCCAGCAGTCCGCCAAGCTGATTGGTCACCGGGCGCACGGCGGCGTTGTAGGTGGCGTTAATCATGCTGTTTGCGACGGTATCGAGGGCGTCCGACAGGCTCACACCATCAAAGATCACGCCGTCAAAAGCCTTTTTCAGACCACGGCTGAGGCCCCGTTCCAGCTCGGCCACATCACGGCCCGTGGCCTGCAGGGAGGTTTTCATCCGCTGCAGTTCTGCGTCAAAACCGGTGACCAGCGTACTGGTCTGCCCCAGAGTGTCGTTCAGCCCCTCTGCGCGCTGTTCCAGTTCTTCAAAGCCGTTTTCATCCGTCATCGCTGTGATCCTCTTTTAAGTCATCCGGCCAGGTCTGCATCAGGGCCTCCAGACCATCACTGAGCAGCGGCCCCGTCGTACCCCTGTCGCCCAGCATCAGCTGAAGCTCAGCGGGCGTCAGGTCCCAGAACTCGGCTGGTTTCAGGCCAAGCCCCTGAACCCCTGCCCGCAGAAGCGCGGACCAGTCGAGCCCGGTCATGCGCCCGGCGTCACGAACGCGCGCGCCAGAAGCTCGGCTGCAGCCCGCGCGGCGGCCATCGGCCCGCCCCCGATCTCAGCGTGCAAAAGTGCACCCCCGTCCACGTCGCAGCGCCCGCCCTGCAGCCCTGCGTTCAAAAGGGCCAGCACATCCGCGCTGCTGAATTCGCTGCTCTCAAAGCGCTGCACCAGACCCACGAGCGAGCCTGTGCCCAGTTCCGCTTCCAGACCGGCAAGGGCTCCGAGCGTCAGGCGCATCACATGGGTCTCGCCGTCAATCTCAAGCGACACATCGCCCCTCCAGGGATTTGCCATGATCAGATCGCCGTGAACGTCAGGTTGCCGGCGCTGGCAAGCGAAAGCTCATAGGTGGCCTCGCCGTTAAAGCTGCCGCCGTATTCGATGGCCGTGACCTGGAACGGCCCCTCGACAATGCCGAAATCCGGGATCACAATCTGGAAACCGGGCGCTTCTCCGTCAAAGAAGAGCTGCCGGGCGCGTTCGTCGGTTGCATTGTCGCGGAACACACCCGAACCACTGACCGCGACCGAACGCACGCCGGCACCTGACAAAAGCTCGCGCCACCCGTTCTGGCTTTCCAGACTGGTCACGTCGATTGTCTCTGCGTTGAAACTGACCCGGGTCGCGCGCAGGCCGGCCAGTGTCGTGTACTGCCCGTCCGCCGCCATATCGACCTTGATCAGAAGATCTTTTCCGTTCTGAGCTCCCATGGGATCTCTCCTCGATGATGTTGAATTGGGTTATTCGTCGGAGACGCGCGCCCGGAACCGGAGCCGGATCTCGCGTCCTGCGGCAGCGTCGATCCGCTGCGCACGCGCCTGAGTGAAATGCAGAAAGATCAGCCGGCCGCGCTCCAGTGTCAGATCGGCGTCATGCAGCACATCGGACACGGCGCCGGCGATCTTTTTCGCGCCGGCAAAGCCCGGTTGTGTGGTGATCACTGATATTTCGATTGTGTGCACCGCACCTGCCCCGGTCTGATCCGAGGCATCCCGGGCGCTTTCCCGGCCAAGACTGACATAGGTATCGGGCACCGTGCCGGTCGGTACGGCGTCGTAGATGTCGGCCCCCACGAGCGCTGAGAGCGCCGGGTCTGCGGTGAGCGCCCCGTATATGGCCGCCTGCAGCGCGCCTGACATTGCATAGCTCATACTGCGGTCTCCTCCCGGGCAAAACAGGTGATGAAACGACCTTCCGCGTCTTCTTCGGCAACGGCCTGGATCAGAAAAATGCGCGCGCCCTCCCGGAAGCGCTGCTCCGGCTTTGGCCGCGCGGCGTTTCCCCAGGGGGCGCCGCGGACGATAATGCGGTAGCTCATCGCCGACACCGGTGCGCCCGACTGCGCGGTCTCGCGCCCGGTGCGCGCAGTGACATCCGCCCAGAGCGTACCAAGTGCGTGCCACTGCGTGCTGAAACCACCCGCTCCGTCGCTCAGGCGCTGCGGTTCTTCGAGCACCAGCCGGCGGTTCAGACGCGGGACGCTCATCTCCGGCTCCCGGCGCCGAGACGCATCACCTTGTAGCGCTGGATCAGACTGGTCACGCCAAAGGGCATGCAACCATCGCTGAGCGAGGTGTCATGGCGGTATTCGTAGTAATGCGCGGCCAGCATCTTCACGGCCTGCTGCAGATCCGCCGGCACATCTGTCCAGGAAGCCCCGAACCCTGCGTCAAATTCGATCTGCGCAGTGCCGTTATGCGGAATGACCGGCAGTGCCGCACCGCGTGCCCGCAACCGCGGGTTCAGGCTGTCGCGTTCGAGCCACCAGGCTGCGGCATCGACGTCTCTGGCCTCGCCCTCTGCGTTCACGAGCGCAAAGCGTGTGAGGGCTGTCACCGGAGCCACGGGCAGGCCCTGACCGTCACGGTCCCGCCAGAACGACAGGGTCCAGCTGAAACTGCGGGTGATCAGGATCTTGCCGGTACGCGCCTCAATGGCCGAAACGGCCGCACGCAGAAATCCGCTCAGTACCTCATCCTGCGTGGTGTCCTCGCCAAAGCCGGTCCCCAGACGCAGATGTGCTTTCAGGTCATCGACGGGCAGCGCCGCATCGGGCACAGTCGTCTCTTCGATCAACATCATGGAAATTCTCCAAAGTCTTTTCTCCCCGGTCGCAGGAACCGGACGCGCGCCTGCCTGCATTGCTCGGTCGGAGGGGAGCAGCTAGACAACACAGACGACACCGGCACGCGCCCGGCCCGGAACCGAGCGCCCGAAGGCACCGGTTCCGGTATCGTCACACCTGATTTCAGGCTGTGGCGAATTTCAGGAGCTTGATCGCGGCAAAGTCGCTGACATCACCACCGATCCGTTTGGTGGCATAAAAGAGCACATGCGGCTTGGCGCTGAAGGGATCACGCAGCACCCGCAGATCGGGGCGTTCCGCGACGGTGTAACCCGCTGCGAAATCACCGAATGCGATTGCAGTGGCATCCGTGGTCGCATCGGGCATGTCTTCTGCGATCAGCACCGGATAACCCAGCAGGCGTGCAGGTTCAGCCGCCGCCAGACCATCAGCCCAGAGGAAACGGCCGTCATTATCTTTGAGCTTGCGGACCAGGCCGGCGGTCTTTGAATTCATTACAAAGGTCGCATTGGCGCGGTACTGCGCACCCAGTGCATAAACCAGATCGACCACAGATTCGGCCGTGACATTGCCGTTGTCGCCCGTGGGCACATAGCCGAGATTGCCCCAGGTCCAGACGTCATTGTCGACCGAGGCATGGTTCAGCAGACCGCGCGGCTTGTCCACACCGTTGCCGTTGATAAAGGCTGCGGCTTCAGCCCGGGCAAACTTGTCCGCGATGCGGCCTGCGAGCCAGCTTTCGATGTCAAACGCGCTGTCATCGAGCAGTCGCTGCGAGGCCTTGGGCAGTGCGCTCAGCTCATGCAGCGGGATGGTGATACGGTCCACCTGGGGTGTATCCGTCTCTATCGTGTCGGAAGTCTCCGTGGCCCAGCCTGCGCCCACGTCAGTGTGATCGACAAGCACGTCAAAGGACGTGGCCTCGACATTTACGACTGCGGCAATCGAGCGGATCGATGCGGTGGAGTTCAGTACCGATTTCACGGTATCCGACGTCTGCGGATCGACAAGGTATCCGCCATCGGAATTCACAGCCGTTGATAGGGACTTCACGTCCATTTCAAGGCCGCGCAGCCCGTCGTCGTCTCCGGTGCGCAGATAGCTGTTGAACGCCTTCTGATGCGGTGCGCCCGCGTCAACGGCGGCGCCCAGAGGTGTGCGTTGGGAAAAGGTTGATTTACGGTCCAGCATGGTCAGTCGCTCTTCTGTTTGTTGAAGTTTGGTGTCAATTTCAGATTGGAAGCTCTTGAAGTCATTCACAAAGCCTGTAACGGCCTGTCTGACATCCTCAGCGGGGGACATAGCTGTGCCACCCGCCGCCTGTGCGTCGGTCTTGCTCATTGGCAGTTTCCTCAATGTGTTGGGTCTGGCCGCGGGACGCGGCCGTTTCGACTGCTGCGCGTCAGCGGCGCGCCAGATCAGCGCGCGCGCCCGCAAAGGCGGCGGCCAGTTCACGCAGGCCCGCATCCGGATCGGTGTCGTCCGATTTGGCAGCGACCCGTGCACTGGGCAGCATGGGAAAGGTCACCAGCGACACCTCCCAGAGCTCCAGTTCGGTCAGGAGGCGCTGGCCTCCGGAATTTTTTGTGGCTTTGCGGGTGCGGTATCCGATCGAGAGACCATCGAGCGCGCCCGCACTGATCAGTGCTGCCGCCTCACGGCCTTTCTCCACGCTGACCAGCAGACGACCTTTGACCCAGAGACCGCGCGCATCCTCGCGCACCTCGTCCCAGATGCCGATCGGTTGTGCGGGGTCATGCTGCCAGAGCATTTTCACCCGCGCGCCGCGCTCAGACAGCGCTTTCAGCGATGTCGCATAGGCGCCCTGCGCCACAATATCGTTGCCCTGATCGACAGCGCCGAACAGGCTCGCATAACCGCTGATGACGCTGCCGTCCTCAACTTCCAGCGTATCGCTGAAGCGGGCGAATTTGTGCTCCAGCCTGGTGTCATATTCCATCAGAATTCTCCTTGAAGTGTCTGTGCTCTTCTCCGGGCTCACGGCACGGCTGCGATGATGGACTGAAGCCCCTGGCCCAAGATCATCGCCACGATCCCGTAGACGGTGAGCCAGAGGCGTCTTTCGAGCCGTTCCATCATTTCTTCCACCCGGTCGAGTCGGCGCAGAAGATGAATATGCTGGATTTCGGCGACGCGTTCATGGGCCTGCAACCGCAGGCCGGGCGCGCATTCAAACCGCTCAAGACCCGGCTCACTCATCAGAACTCACCGCCGGAAGGCCCAGCAGGGCCCGCTTTTCGGCCTGGGTCAGGAAATCAGCGCCTGCGACCCGGTTCCACTGCGCGTCGCGCTCTGTGGCAAGCGCCGGCACCTGATCGAGATCGGGTTTCAGCATCAGCGGCTCACCAGTGTGCCCTGCGATCCATTTGGTCAGGGCCGCGGTCACACGTGTGGCAAGCGGCAACACGGTCAGGCGATAGAACGCCCGATGCGCTTCCTGATAGTTGGCATAGGTCGCATCGCCCTGGATGCCCAGCAGCATCGGCGGTACACCAAAGGCCAGAGCAATCTCACGGGCGGCGGCTTCCTTGGTCTTCTGAAATTCCATGTCGGACGGCGAAAACCCCATCGGTTTCCAGTCGAGCCCGCCCTCGAGCAGCATAGGTCGCCCGGCGTTACGCGCGCCCTGATGATGGCTTTCCATTTCACTGACGAGGCGGTCGTACTGGTCCGTGCTCATCGTGCCCTGCCCTTCAGCACTGCGATAGACAATCGCGCCCGAAGGCCGCGCAGCATTGTCGAGCAGCGCTTTCGACCAGCGGCTCGCTGAATTGTGCACATCAAGCGCCATGGCGGCCGCCTGCATCGGGCTGAAGCCGTAATGATCATCCTGTGGATGGAAGCTGCGGATATGACAGACCGGCACAGCCGTGCCCGACGCGTCAAACCGGTGCCTGCGCCCGCCCACCGCGTACTCATAGGCAACCGGCCAGCCATCAGACCCCGGCACCACACTCATGCGGTCAGACCGCAGAACATGCAGCTCAGCAGGCTCCCCGGTTTCCGAGGCCACCGCCTCCACGTAACCGTTGCCGGTCAGCAGCAGCTGCGCATAAAGCGCCTCAAGCAGTTCGGCCCGTCCCTGCATCGGATTGGGACTCTCAACCAGCGAAAGCACCGGATGTGTTTCAAAGCGTTGTTCGCGGTCCTGCAGCACCAGCGGCAGCGCCGCTGCGGCCTCAGCAATCAGCTTTACGGACCGGAAACCGACCGGATTTCCGGCAAACCCGGTCCGGGTCAGCGAAACCGTATCCCGCGGGCTCCAGGCCACGCGGCCCGAAGTCTGATAGGCCACCACCGGCCCTGTGGCGCTTGCCTTCTGGCCCGGCGCTTCGACAGGACCCTGTCGCCTCAGAAAGTCGAAAACCATTTTGTTGCTCCTCATGTGTGTGTCAGTGCCGCGCAGACACCTGCCGGCTGCGACCGCATACCGGTGCACCCTGTCCCGGACCGGGATATGTTCCCGCCGGCTGATTATTTCCGTGAATTCAGTTTCGCCGTCACACCCGCCCGGATGCCCGCCAACCGGCTCAGAGCGCACGCACCCGTGGCGCACGCCACTGCGCAACCGGTTCGATCATCAGCGCGTGCAGCGCCCAGACGAGCGCATCCACGCGGTCGGGCGATCCGCGCCCCTCAAATCCACGCACCGTCATGCGGCACATCTGATCTTCCAGCGCATCCAGCCCGGGCACGTGTTTCACCCGTCCCTGCTCATAGAGTGCCGCCACCGGTTCAGCCCGTGCAGCTTTGCCCCGGCTCGCATGAACGCCCTTAAAAGGTACCATCGGATCCACCTGGCGCAGCACTTCCGCGACCATCTGCCCGCCCTGGTTCACTTCAGCGACCAGCCGGTCCGCACCGTATTTCTCCATCGCCTGTATCGCCGCCTCAGCCCAGGCCGACGGGCTCGCACCGCTGATTGTGCAGTCGTCCAGAACGACGGCCCGCCAGTCCTGCGGATTACCCTGCATTGAGACACCGGCCACAACGATCCCGCATTCGTCGGACGCTGATCCGCTGGTGGTTGCGGGATCAAGCGCTACGACGATCCGGTCAAGCTCCGGCGCCTCCCGGATGCGGCAGGCCTCAATACCTTTCGTGGTCCAGAGCGCGCCTTCAGCATCCTCCAGAAGGATCCCGTCCAGCTCCTGCCGGCCAAGCCGCGTGCCTTTGTAGCGTGCGCGCACCTCCTCCAGAAAGGATGCAGCGAGATTGGCCGCATTGGCCTCCGTCGGCGCCTGGGTCACCACGGTCGATGGTGATTTCAGCAGATCTTTCAACACGCCCACGTTGCGCGGGGTGGTCGTCACACAGACCCGCGGATCGTCCCCCAGCCGCAGCGCAAACTGAAGCATGTCCCAGGTCGCTTCTGCTTTTTTCCATTTTGCCAGCTCATCGACCCAGGCCGCGTCGAACTGTGGTCCGCGCAACCCTTCGGGGTCGTATGCTGAGTGTACTGTCGCAACCGCACCATTTGGCCAGACCAGACGCCTGCGTCCGGCTTCCCACACGGGTCTGCGGTCGGGCGGTGAGCAGGCGAGTATCCCGCTGTCGCCGAAAATCATCACTTCGCGGACCTGGTCGATGGTCTCCCCCACCAGCGCCACACGGCGCGACCGGCCCTCGTCGAGCGGTAAGGCACCCTCGACCTGCGCGCGCACCCATTCGGCACCCGCACGCGTTTTGCCGGCACCCCGGCCGCCCATGATCACCCATGACCGCCAGTCGCCGTCGGGCGGAAGCTGATGCTCCATCGCCCAGAATTCAAAGAGGTAAGGGAGAGCCAGAAGCTCTCCCTCGCTGAGTTCATTCAGAAAGCTGTCCTGCACCTCGCGTGCAGCGGAGCCGATCCAGCTTGCACCCGATCTCAAGCCTCGCTTTTTCGAGATCGAGGGCGTACCCCCCCCGGGCAATACCACTGGATTTGCTACGGCATTCGACAAGGCGGTTCTCCACTTCCTGGCAGGTTTTCAGCAGCGCTCTCGCGGAGGCCACTGTTCTGCTGTCTTTTGTCGTATCCAGACCTTCCCCTGCGCTGACCTTTTCTTTGAGGTCCTCGATTTCCTTGCGCAGGTCTTTAATGGATCCGATTACCGAATTCAGAAGATCTTCGGATTGCGACGCTACGTGCTCTTGGGTCAGTAAAGTCATTCAGGTTTCTACCTCTCATGCGCGTCGTCTCCGCACGAGAGAAACGAAAAAACGACCCGTCGGGTACTCCCCGGGGTCGTTTGCCCACTTCTTCTAGCATGTCACAAGTTATACGGGAGACCGCGCGCAGAGTCAAGAAAAAACCACGTCAAGTCAAACGGTTGACCGTACGGTGGGGTTAACGAATTCCTAAACGAACGGGTCTTTGACCGTCGCCCATAAGCAGTTCAGCAGTGGATTTCCCTGATTTACAACGGCAATGGGTGCGCCCTGTCCGATCCACCCGGCCGCGCAGTTCGTCGCCCGTTTACTGGCTCTGCTGGCGGCGTTCAGCTTCGATCTCGCGCCAGGCAGCGACGTTTCGGTTATGCTCATCAAGCGTTTCGGCAAATGCGTGCCCGCCTGTGCCGTCGGCCACAAAGAACACGAACGGCGTCTCAGGAGGCTGCGCCGCAGCCTCAAGGCTCGCCGTGCCCGGGTTGGCAATCGGGGTGGGCGGCAGCCCGTCAATCACATAGGTGTTCCAGGGCGTCTCCCTGCGCAGCTCACTCTGGCGCAGGCCGCGCCCCAGCGTCCCGCGCCCCTCGGTGACACCATAGATCACCGTCGGGTCGGTCTGCAGGCGCATGCCGCGGTTCAGGCGGTTCACAAAAACACTGGCAACCTGGCCGCGCTCTTCGGGCACGCCGGTTTCCTTTTCGATGATTGAGGCCAGGACCAACAGCTCTTCGGGCGTCTCAATGGGCAGCTCAGGGCTGCGCGCGGCCCATGCGTCGGCGATCCGTGTTTCCTGTGCGGCCTGCATGCGCGCGATCACATCGGCACGGGCATCGCCGGGGCGCACCTCATAACTGTCAGGGGCCAGGGATCCTTCTTCGGGCAGAAACTCAACATCGCCCTCCAGCACATCCATCGCTTTGAGACTTTCAACGACCTGCCAGCTGGTCACGCCCTCGGCCAGGGCCACGCGGAACCGTGTGCCGGCTTTGGCCTTCCGGTCCGTATAGATATCAGGCGTTTCGTCCTCGGTCGGATTAAATTCGGCCATTTCCTCAAACCGTCCGGTTTCGGGATCAAGCTCGCGCAGTTGCACACCGACGCGGCTCACACCCACGCGGTAGACCACTTCCGTGCCGCAGGTGCTGGCACCGCCCCGGGTCACGAGCCCTACGATCTCTTCCATCGACGCACCGGGTACGACAAGGTAACTGCCGGCTTTAAGCTCTGAGGCTTTGTCGGCGTAATCAGCCCCCATACGGAAAATCGCAGCCGATCCCACGGCCCCCTGTTCTTCGAGGTCCGCGCTCACGCGGCGCATGTTCGTGCCACGCTCCACCTGCAGGCAGATCGCCTCAGTGAGCGGTCCGGGGCCGATATACTGCCGCTGCCCCCAGAGGATCAGCCCGCCGGCCAGAAACAGCAGCACAATCAGCGCTGTCACTGCATTAGACGCGATATGTCGCCACATCAGCTGACTTTCCCGAAAACAACGCTCGCATTGGTGCCGCCAAAGCCAAAGGAGTTCGACAGCGCCACGTCAATTTTGCGCTCCCGTCTGGCGTTGGGCGCAAGATCGATCAGTGTCTCCACCGCCGGGTTGTCCAGATTAATGGTCGGCGGGGCCACCTGATCGCGGATCGCCAGGATGGAAAAGATCGCCTCAATGGCACCGGCAGCACCCAGCAGATGCCCGGTCGCGGATTTTGTCGAGGACATCGTTACATTGCCCGCGTGATCGCCCATCAGCCGCTCAACAGCGCCAAGCTCAATCGTATCCGCCATTGTCGATGTTCCGTGCGCGTTGATATAATCCACATCTGCGGGCTTCAGCCCTGCATTGCGCAGCGCGTTGCGCATGGACCGTTCTCCGCCTTCACCGTCCTCGGACGGTGCGGTGATGTGATAAGCGTCGCCTGAGAGGCCATAGCCCAGCACTTCGGCATAGATCTTCGCGCCGCGCGCTTTGGCGTGCTCATATTCCTCCAGAACCACAATGCCCGCACCCTCGCCCATTACGAACCCGTCGCGGTCCGCGTCATAGGGGCGACTGGCCTTTTGCGGATCATCGCCGCGTTTGGTGCTCAGTGCTTTGCAGGCATTGAAGCCCGCGATCCCGATCTCACAGATCGCGGCCTCGGCCCCTCCTGCGATCATCACATCCGCATCGCCATGCTGAATAAGCCGGCTTGCGTCGCCGATGGCATGCGCGCCGGTGGAACAGGCCGTCACGACCGAGTGGTTCGGGCCCTTAAAACCATAGCGGATGCTGACCTGCCCCGAGATCAGGTTGATCAGAGCGCCGGGCACAAAGAATGGCGACACGCGCCGCGGCCCCTTTTCAGCCATCATGATGGCGGTATTAGCGATTGAGTTGAGCCCGCCGATCCCTGAGCCGATCAGCACGCCGGTCCGCTCGAGGCTTTCAGTGTCCTCAGGCTGCCAGCCTGCATCCTCAACGGCCTGCTGTGCGGCGGCCATGCCAAAAAGGATAAAGGTATCGACCTTACGCTGCTCTTTGGGCTCCATGTATTTGCCGGCATCGAATGTGCCGTCACTGCCGTCGCCAAGGGGCACTTCGCAGGCGTATTGCGTGACCAGCTTTGACGGGTCAAACCCGGTGATCGGTCCCGCGCCGGACTGCCCGTCCAGAATGCGCGACCAGCTTTCCTCCACGCCGTCTGCCAAAGGTGTCACCAGGCCCAGGCCCGTGATAACTACTCTGCGCATCGCCATACCCCTCTCAGTTTGCTGCTCCCCCATACAGTGAGCACCTTATTCTGTGCAAGAGCACAAGACATGCCGCCCCGGTGCGCCTCTCACTGCGGCGGCCCTTTGCGCGCCAGCAGTTTTACCGGGTCACCGTCATGCACCGCATCGCGCAGTGCAACATACCCCATTTTTCCTGCGATCGTCAGAGAGCGTTCATTTTCGGGTGCGATCATGCAGACCAGCCGCCCTGTTA
Source organism: Roseobacter ponti (assembly GCF_012932215.1). Classification (GTDB taxonomy): domain Bacteria; phylum Pseudomonadota; class Alphaproteobacteria; order Rhodobacterales; family Rhodobacteraceae; genus Roseobacter; species Roseobacter ponti. Next base: position 2,142,828 of record NZ_CP048788.1, read on the forward strand.
CCACACGGTCAAACCAGTCATGTGCTGCTTTCACCGCCTCAATCCCGTACCCTTTTCCATGCTCTTCGGGCGCCAGAACCCACCCGGCTTCAGGGAAATCATCGAAATCCTCACCCAGATCGCGTTTGGCATAGAAAAACCCGACCTGACCGGACATCTCCGCTTCCCGGTGGCGATGGATGGCCCATTGTCCGAATCCGGTGATCTGCCAGTGCCCGGCATGCCGCAGAAACGCCGCCCAGGCCTTGCTGCGTGGCCATGGCTCGGCGTCGATGTATTCGACAACTTCGGGCATCGACCAGATTTCGGCAAAGCGCCGGAAATCCTCCGCGCGCATGCCGCGCAGGGTCAGACGCTGCGTATTGATGGTGGGTATCGTACGCGACATGTTACTGGCCTCAGATCTTAAAGCGGAGCTTTACGCTCTCTGAGCGGAATCATTGCGTAACCAGGCGCATCAGTTCAACCCCCTGAAGCGTCTTTGCATAAAAAAGGCGCCTCTCCGCGGGGAAAGGCGCCGGAACTTTACACAGACCGGGCAAAAGCCCTGTCCGGGATCAGGAAGCTTCAGAGATGAATTTAACTGCATCACCGAATGTCTGGATTGTTTCGGCCGCATCATCGGGGATTTCGATACCGAACTCTTCTTCGAATGCCATGACCAGTTCAACTGTGTCGAGGCTGTCCGCACCGAGATCGTCGATGAACGACGCGTTTTCGGTAACTTTGTCCTCTTCAACACCCAGGTGCTCGACAACGATTTTCTTAACGCGATCTGCGACGTCGCTCATAGTAATCCCTCATTCTTTCGGGCCAGTGTCTCAGGCCCCCTTTGGTTGCGCAGCGGTCCGGACAGGGCCCGGATGATCACGCGTTTGCCCCAAAAGGGGCGGCTCTTTTTCCGGACCTGCGCAGTGAGACCACTGTCCGGTACCGGGCGGTATGCGGCCCTTTCGGCCCGCCTGTTCCGGTCTGCGCTCCCTCTAGCACAAGCGGCAGGGATGGCAAACACGATTGTGCGCTCCTCCCGGAAGCACCCCGGAACTGGCCTATAACATGGCCATCCCACCGTTTACATGCAAGGTGGTACCGGTCACATAAGCAGCTTCTGCGCTCGCAAGAAAGAGCACCGCCGACGCGATTTCGTCAGGTGTGCCCATCCTGCCAGCCGGAATCTGCCCCATGATCCCGGCTTTCTGGTCGTCCGTCAGTTTGTCGGTCATCGCTGTTTCGATAAATCCCGGAGCCACGGCATTGACCGTGATGCCCCGGCTCGCCACCTCATAGGCGAGGCTTTTCGACATGCCGACCATGCCTGCTTTGGAGGCTGCGTAATTGGCCTGGCCCGGGTTGCCGGTGGCCCCCACAACGGACGAGATATTCACGATCCGGCCCCAGCGCGCTTTCATCATGCCGCGCATCACGCCTTTGCACAGGCGGAAGGTCGCCGTCAGGTTCACATCCAGCACTGACTGCCATTCTTCATCCGACATGCGCATAAAGAGGTTGTCGCGGGTGATGCCGGCGTTGTTCACCAGAATGTCCACCGATCCCATCGCTTCTGCGGCCTCTTTCGGCAAAGCGTTCACGGCCTCACTGTCCCCGAGGTTACAGGGCAGCACGTGGGCGCGCTCGCCAAGCTCGGCGGCGAGCGCCTCCAGCGGCTCCGTTCGGGTGCCAGACAGTCCAACCGTCGCGCCGGCCCCGTGCAGCACGCGCGCGATCTCGGCCCCGATGCCTCCCGATGCGCCCGTCACCAGCGCGTTCTTCCCCGTCAGATCAAACATAAACTACTCTCCTCCTCAGGCCTCGAGGGCCGCTTTGATGTCATCAGGCGCGCCTATGCTGCGCGTCTCCGCTTCTTTTGCGATGCGCCGGATCATACCGCTCAGGGCTTTGCCGGCGCCGATCTCCCAGAAGGATGTGACGCCCTGTGCTGCCATCCACTCCACTGAGGTTTTCCAGCGCACCTGCCCTGTCACCTGGCGGATCAGCAGATCGCGGATCTGTGCGGGGTCTGTCACGGCTTCGGCCAGCACATTAGCCACAAGCGGGACCTTTGGTGCCGTCATCTGCACCTCCTGCAGGGCACCGGCCATCACCTCTGCCGCCGGCGCCATCAGCGCACAGTGAAAGGGCGCGGACACGGGCAGCAACAGCGCGCGCTTTGCGCCGGCCTCTTTGGCCAGTACCGTGGCGCGTTCTACCGCCTCCTTATCGCCCGAGACAACATTCTGTGCAGGGTCGTTCTCATTCGCAACCTGACAGACCTGCCCTTCTGCGGCCTTCGCGGCGATCTCCGTCACCGTATCAAAATCAAGCCCCAGAACCGCCGCCATCGCCCCCTGCCCGACCGGCACGGCCTTTTGCATCGCCCGCCCGCGCGTCCGCAAAAGCCGGGCCGCATCAGCCACCGAAAACGTGCCCGCCGCGGCCAGCGCTGAATATTCCCCCAGCGAATGGCCCGCCACATATGAGACCCGGTCGAGCCCGATCCCTTCCGCTTCCAGCGCCCGCAGTGCCGCAATGGAGGTCGCCATCAGCGCAGGCTGAGCATTTTCCGTGAGCGTGAGCGTTTCGATATCGCCCTCGCGGATCAGATCACTGAGCTTTTCCCCCAGCGCGTCGTCGACCTCATCAAAGACCGCCTGTGCCGCCGGCCATTCTGCGGCCAGTGCCTGACCCATGCCGATGGTCTGCGCTCCCTGGCCCGGAAAGACGAATGCAATGCTCATATAACCCCCCCTGTTATTCTGTCGTGCCCCCGGCTTAGCCTGACCGGCAGCCATGAGCAACTCTGCGCCTGCCCGACGGCCCCGCCCGTCCTGCCCGCGTTTCTGCGCAATCAATGTGCGCGGGACACCCTTGCCGCCCTGCTCCGGGCGGTTACTCTGTTTGAAGACCGTTACCGATCAGTCAGGACCTGCCGGATGCCCCTTTCCAATACCGCCCGCCATTATGGCGCTGTGACCAAGATGTTTCACTGGCTGACGGCACTGCTGATCCTGACGCTTATCCCTCTGGGCATCTTTGCAAACGATCTGCCGTATGACACCTCAGAAGAGCTGGCCCGCAAGGCCTGGTATTTCTCGTTGCACAAAACGCTGGGGGTCACGGTGTTCTTTGTGGCGCTTGCGCGTATCGCCTGGGCGCTGAGCCAGCCCAAACCGGGACTGCTGCACCCTGACCGCAAACTGGAAAGCCTGGCCGCCGAAACCGTGCACTGGCTGCTTTACGGCTCGCTGCTGCTGGTGCCGCTCACCGGCTGGATTCACCATGCCGCGACCGAGGGGTTTGCGCCGATCTGGTGGCCGCTGGGGCAGAACCTGCCACTTATGCCCGAATCAGAGAGGCTGGCGGCAGTCACTGCCGGGCTGCACATCGTATTTGAGCGGGTGCTGGCCTTTTCTGTGCTGCTGCATATCGCGGGCGCTCTGAAACACCACTTCATCGACCGGGACAGCACCCTGCGCCGTATGCTGCCCGGACGGCCGGCGGTCCCGGATCTGCAGGGCACCCATCACATTGCCATGCCGCTGATCGCCGCTGTCGTCATCTGGGCCGGCGCGCTGGGAACAGGATCCGTTCTGGGGCTTTATGAAAAACACGGCGCGACCGTGCAGGCGGCAGCGCTTGAGGATGTGCAGTCTGACTGGGCTGTGCAGGATGGCACCCTGTCGATCACCGTCACACAGCTCGGCTCGGAAGTGACCGGCTCCTTTGCCGACTGGACCGCTGCCATCAGCTTTGACGAAACCGTCACCCAGGGGCCCGCAGGCTCGGTCGATGTGACGATCTCCATCGGCTCACTCACGCTGGGGTCGGTCACATCTCAGGCGATGGGCGCGGATTTCTTTGACGCCGAAAGCTTTCCGACGGCCAGCTTTACTGCCGATATCATAGCAGGCCCTGAGGGTTATCTGGCCGATGGCACGGTGACCATTCGCGATAACGCCGTGCCGGTGCAGCTTCCCTTCACACTTGATATCACCGATGGCACCGCTGTCATGCAGGGCAGCACGACGCTTGACCGGCGCGATTACAACATCGGCGACGGTCAGAAAGACGAAAGCTCGCTGGGGTTTTCTGTGGGCGTCACGGTGTCGCTGACAGCGCGTGAAGCGACCTGACGCGCAAGGGGCGCGCCCTCGTTTCCGTTGAAAGAGCTTCTGAAAGTCAGAACATCAACCCCGCGCCGCTTTCCTGCCCGCCTGCCAACCCGGACCGCGCCTGCCGGCCAAACGCACTCCGTGCCCGGGGCGCAACCGCCCGCAGGGCCAGGGCAAAAGAATAAAAGCCGCGCAGAAACTGCGCGGCTTTTGCATTCAGATCAGGCAGATTGCCCGGCAGATTACTCAGCTTTCATGGCTTCCAGAGAAATCATCACTTCGACCTCATCGCTGACGAAGGGGGCAAAGGCGCCTACCTCAAAGTCAGACCGCAGAAGCGTTGTCGTCGCGTCAAAACCAGCCCAGGGCTTACCCGCCTGCGGATGATCGCCGGTTTTGTTCAGCACAGCATCGAGCACCACGGATTTGGTGATGTCATTCATGGTCAGATCGCCGGTGATTTTGGCTGTGTCCTCACCGGTCACTTCGATACCGGTCGAGGTGAAAGTCACCATGTCACCTTCTTCAGCGCCGAAAAAGTCGTCCGACATGAAGTGCCCCTCACGCTTTTCCCAGCCTGTGAACATGCTCATAACGGGCATGGATACGGTGACTGACGATGCTGCAGGGTCTTCCTGATCAAACATGATCTCGCCTTCAAAGCCCGAGAACATGCCGTAGGTTGTCGAAAAACCGAGGTGATTGTAGCTGAAGAGCACCTGGCTGTGGCTGGCGTCGAGAACATATTTCTCCGCGTCGGCAAACGCGCTGCCGGCGGTGACTGTGGCAGCAGCGAGGGCTGCGGCAAAAGCGATGGGTTTCATTGTCTGGCCTCCAAGGTTGGATGTGTTCCCTTAAAATGGGCCATCCCGCAAAGAAGACAATTATCCAGCGATCAACAGAACGTGCGCGTAAACGAACAGGCAGGCGCCCCCGTTGCTCGTCCGCGCGGGCGGGCTGTGAAGGGGGCTCTTCAGAGCTTGCCCGCCACCCGCAATGCGGTGACGAGGCTGCGGTGCGCGACACGGTCCGCGGCGGCCACTTCGGCCAGCAGTGTTTCGTTCTTGCCCCAGAGCTGTACATGCGTGCCCGAGTTTTCGACCCGTGTCAGATCCGCAAAAGCGCAGCGGTCCAGCACCCAGCGATCCCGCCCCTGCATGCGCACCAGCCGGATCTCATGGCGTATGGTGTCTATCTCGACCTTCGGAGCGCCGGGGCGGACAACCCCCTGCAACATCGCGATCCCCGCCATACCGCTTACCGCCGACAGCAAAAGTTTCATCAGGATCAGATCGTGGCTCCAGCTCGCCCCGGGTGCGATCCACAGACCAACGGCTGTCATCATCAGGGCTGCACCAGCGAGGCCCATCAGCGAGCGGATGATCATCCGGCCACCGTCCACCGCGCGTACCGGCTGCGGCGCGATGGTCTGAAAATTCACTGAACTGAGCGTAACGGACATACCTTCATCCTCCCGATCGTGGTTAAGGAAAGGTTAAAATCCTGAAAAAGGACGGAAATAAGACGGCTTGGCGGCCACTGAATGGCGTATGACGGGCATCCGGCAAGGATCCGCCGACAGCACAGAGGCTTGCGCGCTGCGCCAGAGCGTGTATATCGGCGCTTCCTTCTGTACGACGAATTAACCGCGCAGTCTCTCGTGTCGGGGCAGCAGAAGGATCAACGCCCCGCCTTTGAAATGCGCTCTGATATAAATGAGGAAGTCACATGCCGCTATATGAGCATGTTATGATCGCACGTCAGGACCTGTCTAACACACAGGCCGAAGGGCTGATCGAACATTTCGGCGCCGTTCTCTCGGACAACGGCGGATCTCTCGTGGATCACGAATACTGGGGCGTCAAAACGATGGCTTATAAGATCAACAAAAACCGCAAGGGCCACTATGCCTTTCTGCGCTCGGACGCACCCGCTCCGGCCGTCCAGGAAATGGAGCGCCTGATGCGCCTGCACGACGATGTGATGCGGGTTCTGACCATTAAGGTCGATGAACACGCCGAACTGCCCTCCGTGCAGATGCAGAAACGTGACGAGCGCGGCGACCGCCGTGAGCGTCGTTGATCAGCCTGAAGAAAAGGACATAACCCATGGCCTCTAAACCATTTTTCCGTCGTCGCAAGGTCTGCCCCTTCTCGGGCGACAACGCACCGAAGATCGACTACAAGGACACCCGTCTGCTGCAGCGCTACATCTCTGAGCGTGGCAAGATCGTGCCTTCCCGTATCACCGCAGTCTCCGCAAAAAAGCAGCGCGAACTTGCGCGCGCCATCAAACGCGCCCGCTTTCTTGCCCTGCTGCCCTACGCTGTGAAGTAAGGAGAACATCATGCAGGTTATCCTTCTCGAACGCGTCGCAAAACTTGGCCAGATGGGCGAAGTCGTCGATGTGAAACCCGGGTTCGCCCGTAACTTCCTGCTGCCGCAGGGCAAGGCGCTGTCGGCGTCGAAAGCCAACATCGCAGCCTTTGAAGGTCAGAAAGCGCAGCTTGAGGCGCGCAATCTGGAAACTAAGAAAGAGGCCGAAAGCCTCGCGGAGAAAATCGACGGACAGCAGTTCATCGTGATTCGCTCTGCGTCCGATTCCGGCGCGCTTTACGGTTCTGTGACAACCCGCGATGCGGCCGATGTTGCAACCGAAGCTGGATTCTCGGTCGATCGCAAACAGGTTGTGCTGTCACCGATTAAAGAACTGGGCATTCACCCGGTTCAGATCGTGCTGCACCCCGAAGTCGATGCAACCATCGAGCTGAACGTCGCTCGTTCGCCCGAAGAGGCCGAACTTCAGGCCGCCGGTAAGTCCATTCAGGAACTGGCCGCAGAAGAAGAAGCCGCGGCGGACTTCGAAATCCAGGAACTCTTTGACGATATCGGTGCCGCGGCCTCCGAAGACGACGACCTGGCCGAAGCTGCAGGTGTTGAAACAGAAACCGCTGATGCGGCAGGCGAAGCCTCCGGCGATCAGGAAGACACCGCCGGTCGCGGCTGAGTCTTCCGATCTGAAAAAACGAAAACGCCGTGCAGCCTGCTGCGCGGCGTTTTTCTTTGCGCAGAAACCCGCTCAGACCCTGGCAGTAAAGCGCGCATGAAAACTGCAGCGTCTGGGCGAAATGCGCATCCTGTGCGACAGGCGTTTCAGAGAAACAACTGTAAAGACAGCCCCATGTCCTTTTCATCCCGCCGATCCCTGGCCGGTCTGATGGCCGCCCTGATGCTGAGCGCCTGTGCCGGCACCGCCACAGAAGCCCCCGATGCGCCCCAGCCCCCGCTTTATCCCAATGAGACCGAAGAGCTGCGGGTCCTGATCAACGACTACTCGGAGCTTTATGATCTGCCCCCGGAGCTCGTGCATCGGCTCGCGATCCGCGAGAGCACCCACCGCCCCGGAGCGCGCAACGGCCCCTATTATGGTCTGCTGCAGATCCTGCCCGCGACCGCCCGCACCATGGGCTTTGACGGTGAGCCGCGCGATCTGCTGGATGCGGAAACCAATCTGAAATATGCGCTGCGCTATCTCAAAGGCGCATATATGCTGTCGGACGGCGATCACGATGACGCCATCAAATGGTATGCGCGCGGGTATTATTACGAAGCCAAGCGACAGAATATGCTGGTGGAAACCGGCCTGCGTCCCGGCGCGTCCTGAACCCTGCTGCGCAGCCCGTCGGGGCCTGATGTGTGCGTGTCGGCCTCAGTGTCGGGCGCGGGCCTTCCGGCGTCTGAGTGCGAGCAACATGCCCGGCCCGCTGATCAGCAGAAGAGCCCCCGCAGGCAAAGGCACGGGCGTAAGATCGATAAAAGTGCGCCCCGCCGAAGAGATCGTGCCGAACGACCCGTCGATGGTGTGGCCGAGGAAAAAGCGCCCCGACGCCGGCGCATTGAGCAGGTTCAAACTCAGCCAGGGTTGCCCGTCTGCCACTGCGGTCTGCAGCAGAGACGTGATGTCGAAAGTCTGTGTGGTGAGCGACCCGCCGATCCCGGTGATTGTGCCCTGATAGCTTCCGGCATCCCACTCATCCGCGCTCACAAGCCCGTCGCCGGCAAAACTCAGAATGTCGAGGGTGCCGTCAAAACTGTCCAGGTTCAGCAGGCTCAGGGAAAGCCGGGCGGAGGCAAAGGCCCCGACGCCGGTAATATCGAAATGCGCTATCGTTCGATCCTCGGTGCCACCTTTGACCGCAGAAAAATCAAGCAGAAACGGCCCTGCCCCCAGATCGCGCAACCCGCGCATGTCGGTGGGGTCAATTTCCGCGGCCTGCGCCGGTGCGGGCATGAAAGCGACCGCCAACCCCAGCGCCAGTGCGCTCATGACAGAAGTGAAACCAGACATAACGCGCCTCCGAGGGACAATTTTTCCGGATGCATATAGCATCAGCTCAGAGAGATACCCTGTCAAGCTACGGCGCGTTTGTCCCGCATCAAAGGCTGACGTCAAAAAATTAAGCACAACTGCGCGCAGGTCTGCCCCATGTACTGCGTCCGCCAGAGGCGCATAAAAAAGGCCGCCCCCGATGCGGAGCGGCCCTTATGTCCTGCGGTGTCGCAGAGTTATTCGTCTTCGAGCGCTTCCACAGCTTTCTGCAGATCGTCCTTGGAGACTTCTTTTTCAGAAACCTTCGCATTTTCAAAAACATGGTCGACGACCTTATCTTCAAACAGCGGCGCACGCATCTGCTGCTGCATCTGCTGGTTCTGCTGCACGAACTCAAAGAACTGGCGCTCCTGGCCAGGATACTGACGCGCCTGGTTCATAATCGCCTGCGTCATCTCGGCATCGGTGACCTGCACTTCGGCCTTCTGACCGATATCGGCCAGCAGCAGGCCCAGACGGACCCGGCGCGTGGCCAGCTTTTTGTGCTCGTCGGTGGCTTCGATATCCGGGTGGTCGTGGCCTTCCACTTCCGGGTTTTCTTCGTGCCAGAGCTGGTGCGCGATCTGACCGGCCTCGGCATCGACCAGCGAGGGCGGCAGGTCGAAATCGACCATTTTGTCCAGTTCGTCGAGCAGCGAGCGTTTCATCACGGCGCGCGCGGCACCGGCGTACTCGGCTTCCAGGCGCTCGGCGATCTGCGCCTTGAGTGCTGCCAGATCCTCGGCACCAAACTTCGTGGCCAGCTCGTCATTGATCTCTGCGGCGACGGGCTCTTTCACTTCTTTGATGGTGCAGTCGAAAACGGCTTCTTTGCCTTTGAGGTTTTCGGCCTGGTAGTCTTCGGGGAACGAGACTGTCACGGCCTTTTCCTCACCCGCTTTCACACCCACAAGCTGCTCCTCAAAACCAGGAATGAAGGAGTTGGAGCCCAGCGTCAGCGGATAGTCCTCAGCAGCGCCACCGTCAAAAGCCTCGCCATCGACGCGGCCGACGAAATCCATCACGACCTGGTCGCCGTCTTTGGCCTTGGCGCCTTTTTTGCGGGCTTTGAAGTCCTGGGCGGTTTCGGCAAGGTTCGCGAGGGCTTCATCGATTGCCTCATCCCCGGCTTTGGCGACCATTTTCTCCAGCTTGATTTTGGAAAAGTCGAGCTCGGGGATCTCGGGCAGCGCCTCATAGGACATCGATACCTCGACGTCGTCGCCCTCTTTCCAGTCTTCATTGGTCATTTTGACTTCGGGCTGCATCGCAGGCCGGTCACCTGACGCTTCAAAGTGTTCGTTCATCGCGCCATCGATGCTTTCCTGCATCGCCTCGCCCATGACCTTCTGGCCAAACTGCTTTTTCAGCAGCGCCATCGGCACCTTGCCTTTGCGGAAGCCCTTCATCTCGACCTCGGGCTGGGCCTCGGCCAGTTTCTCGTTGACTTTGGCCTCAAGCTCAGAGGCCGTAACCGTAATGGCGTAGCCGCGTTTCAGACCGTCGTTCAGCGTCTCAGTGACCTGCATGTTTGCTCCATAGAATAAGGCGCGCCGGAGGGCGCGTTGTCGGAAATTTCCGCTCTTCTATGTGTCCCCGCGCCGACGCGCAAGGGGCCTTTGCCGCATTGTCGCGCAGGGCCCGTCCGGGGACGCCAAAGGCCCGCTTAAACCCGCAAAAAGCCGGGGCCGGCCACGGATACTCTTGCAAATTCGTTCAAAGCCGCGACAGTCTTCCCAGCCGCCCTCGTTCCGCATCCGCTCAGGGGAGATCGTCATATGCCCCGCGCAGAGGCCATCCTTGTCATTAACGCAGGCTCTTCCAGCCTCAAGTTTCAGGTCTATCACATCACGGGCGACGGGCTCGTCTGTCACCAGAAGGGTCAGATCGACGGCATCGGAACCCGGCCCGCGCTGCGGGTGCGCGATGGTGACGGCAGGGTTCTGGCAGAGCGGTCATGGCCCGCCGATGCAGTACCCGATCTGCCCGCGGCAATTGCCATTCTGTCTGACCGGATCAGTGCGCTTGACGACATTCATCTCAGCGCCGTGGGTCATCGCGTGGTGCATGGCGGTCCGGACTTCACAGCGCCGGTTCTGATGGATCTGCCGACCCTGGAAAAGCTCGCGCGATATCAGGAACTGGCGCCGCTGCACCAGCCCAATAACCTCGCGCCGATCCGGCTGGCGATGGAAGTGGCGCCCGATCTGCCGCAGGTCGCCTGTTTCGACACCGCCTTTCACCGCGGCCAGCCGGTGCATGCGGATTGTTATGCGCTGCCGCCGGAATATTACGACCAGGGCGTTTGCCGCTACGGTTTTCACGGGCTGTCCTACGAGTATATCGCGCAGCGGCTTCCGGAGGTGGCACCGGAGATCGCCGGTGGCCGCGTCATCGTGGCCCATCTGGGCAGTGGCGCGTCCATGTGCGCGCTGAAAGCCGGCCGCAGTATCGACAGCACCATGGGATTTACGGCGCTCGACGGGATACCCATGGGCACCCGGCCAGGGCAGCTTGATCCGGGTATCGTGCTCTGGCTGATCAGTCACGAGGGCATGACCGTGGATGATGTCACCGAGCTTCTCTATCACGGGTCCGGGCTCAGAGGGCTGTCGGGCATCTCCGGCGATATGCGGGACCTGCTGGAGAGCAACGATCGCCGGGCGGGCTTTGCGATTGATCATTTCGTACACCGCTGTGCGCTGCATGCCGGCATGCTGGCGGCAGCGCTCGAAGGGCTGGACGGGGTCGTTTTCACCGCAGGCATCGGGGAGAACGCACCGGCGCTGCGGGCGCGCATCGCCGCACGGCTTGGCTGGCTCGGAGCGGAACTTGACCAGTCGGCAAACGATGCCAGCGCAGTGAAAATCTCCGCCAGCCGGAGCAGCGTCGGGCTTTATGTGATCCCCACCGATGAAGAGCTGATCATTGCGCAGCAGACACTGGCTTTACTGAGATAACACCAGCAGACCAGGGCCCGGATTACGGGTGCCTGTCGTGGTGCTGTCCGGGAACCGGCCTGACGTGGGGTACGATTAACCATGGTCCTCTGCGACCATCGCAGACCGGATCCTGCGGCGTCTGAAGGAGGACCGGTATCGGTGGTGCGGGTGGAGGGACTTGAACCCCCACGCCTTGCGGCGCCAGAACCTAAATCTGGTGCGTCTACCAATTTCGCCACACCCGCAAAGGGCCGCAAGCGGCCTGTCGCGGTTCCTGCCAAACCAGCACTGCAGTAGCAAGAGAAAAGACACGGCGGTTAAACAGTTATTATCCCCCGGCATGGTCTGATCGCGCCAACAAGGTCTGTTTCAGGTATCGATTCTGCGGGGCAGCATGCAGCAAACCTCTCTACTTCAGCAGTCCGCGCGCAGGGCAGCAGACAGCAGCATGGCCCCCGAAGGCCTTACGCATGGCACTGCTGTTCTGACCCTGCACGGGCAGATCCCGGTGCAGCATCTTCGGTGTGGCGATCAGGTCATCACCCGCCGGAGGGGGAGTGCTGTCGTGCAGAGCATTGAGGTCATCAGTATCGTGGCCCGCGTCGTCTATGTCATCGCGGGTTCGCTCGGACATACCTGCCGGAACAGAGACACGCTGCTGAGCGCGGGACAGCCTGTGCTGCTGCGCGACTGGCGCGCGAAGGCATTTGGCGGGGCCGGAGAAGCGCTGGTGCGCGCAGGCGATCTTGCCGATGGTGAATTTGTGCGTGATCTTGGTCAGCTTCCGGTCACGCTCTACCGGATCCGTTGCGGTGAACCGGCAGTGATATACGCAGGTGGCATGGAACTGGGGACAGCGGACTGCTTACGCGCACCGCGGCACCGCTATTCCGGCTGATCCTGCGCAGCGCGCAACACCTGCGGCAGCATTTCACTTAGATCCTCGGCGATGAGCCCGGGGCCAAAGGCGCGCGCGGCCTCGGTGTGCAGCCAGGTTGCAGCCTCCGCACAGACAATCAGATCCGGCGCGGTCGGCGAAGCTGCGATCCCGGCAATCATACCGGCAAGCACGTCTCCCGCGCCCGCTGTTGCCAGCCAGGGCGCCTGGCGGTTGTAGGTTGCGGCATGTACCGTGGCGCCGCCGTCCGGTGCAGCAATCACCGTATCGGGCCCTTTCAGCAGCACGACGCACCCGGCCCGCGCCGCCGCAAGGCGCGCCACCTCAATCTTTGAGGCATCTGCGCGCGCACTCTGTGCCAGATCGGGAAAAAGGCGCCCGAATTCGCCTTCATGCGGCGTCAGAACAGTGCGCGCATGGGTCATGGCAAAGAGCGCGCCGGGATCATCAGCAAAGCTTGTGAGGGCATCGGCGTCCAGCACAACGGCAGGCCGGCGCCAGTCCCGCTCACTTTCTGCACGCGCCAGCACCTGCGCCACCAGGTCCCGGGTGCGCGCCCCGGTGCCGAGCCCCGGTCCGACACAAAAGGCCGTGACCCGTTCGTCGGCGACCCGCGCAAGGTCCTTCGGATCGTCCAGTCCGCGCAACATCACCGAATTGAGGTGCATCGCGTTTTCCATCACGGCGGCCCTGGGACAGACCAGCGTCACCAGCCCTGCCCCGATGCGTAACGCCGCCCGGGCCGCAAGGCGTCCGGCCCCGCCGCGCCCGACGCCGCCGGCAAAGGCGATAACATGGCCGTGGTGATATTTGTGACCGGCATAGCTGTTTTTAGACAGAACCATGCCCGGCCATCGGCGCACCGGCCGGCCTGCAAAACGTGGTTCTGCCAGACGCGCGCGTTCCGGATCCGGCGGCTGTCCGGCCATCGAGCGCTCGATTGCCTCGCCGCTGAGCCCGATATCCACCACAGCAATCCGGCCGCAGATCAGCGGCCCCATGCCAAGGTAGTGCCCGGCCTTCGGGCTGTGAAATGTCACCGTCAGGTCCGCACTGTTCACGAAATCCGGCCAGGGATTGAAGTCCTCGTCGGCTGGATCCCCGTCAAAGGGCAGCATACCATTGTCGAGGTTCAGGCCGGACGGACAGTCCACCGCGACACGCGTGATCTCATAGCTGCGTTTCCACCGGCGGCACCCGCGGGCCCCGAGCACCTGCGCGATGTCCCGCGGCAGCGGTCGCGTCAGTCCGGCGCCGAAAACGGCATCAATGATCACATCCGGCCGTGCGCCGTCGCGGATCGTTTCAGCGTCCCAGGCATGCACATCCGTCAGGGTGGTCAGCCGGTCATAATTAGTTCGGGCGTCGGGCGGCAGCTTTTCCGGATCTCCGGAAAGGAAAACATCCGCACTCCAGCCGGCTCTGATCAGAAGCCGCGCGATGACGAACCCGTCTCCACCGTTATTTCCGGGCCCGCAGAGCACCAGCGCCCGGTGCGGTTTTATCCGCAGTTCCGGCCAGCGCTTCAGAATCTCCGACACAACCCCCTGCCCGGCTTTCTCCATCATCCCGGCGCCCGTTACGGTGCCGGCAGCAATGGCCGCCTGTTCCAGATCACGCATCTGTCGCGCCGTCAGCAGTTCAGTCATTCCGGAGCCTGCGATTCATTTTTGCCCGCTTTTTGTGCATAATGTTTATTTCTTAATCGCACGCTGATCAAATTGATCCGGGCGCAGAAGCAGTTTACCCCTGATCATGGACCCTGACAGCCCGTAATGGTCTGTCCGGGATGAACTGCGGCAAGGGAGGCCAGCATGAAGAAGATAGAAGCGGTTATCAAACCGTTCAAACTCGACGAAGTAAAGGAAGCTCTGCAGGAAGTGGGCATCCAGGGCCTTTCCGTTATAGAAGTCAAAGGGTTCGGCCGCCAGAAAGGCCATACCGAGCTTTACCGCGGGGCCGAGTACGTTGTTGATTTCCTGCCGAAGGTAAAGATCGAGATCGTGCTTGATGATGACATGGTCGACAGCGCCATTGAGGCCATTGTGGCCGCTGCCAAAACTGAAAAAATCGGCGATGGCAAAATTTTTGTGACACCGGTCGAGCAGACAATCCGCATCCGCACGGGCGAAACCGGCTCCGACGCGCTCTGAACGCGCCGTACACCTAATCATTCCAACCAGGAGGGATATCCGAGAATGAGCAAAGAACTACTCAAGATGATCGCCGATGAAGACGTGGCATACGTCGACATCCGCTTTACCGATCCGCGCGGCAAGCTGCAGCACGTCACCGTGATGGCTGATCAGGTCGATGAGGACTTCCTTGAGGAGGGATTCATGTTTGACGGCTCTTCCATCGAAGGCTGGAAGTCGATTGAAGCCTCCGACATGAAGCTGATGCCCGACACAGAGAGCGCCTATATCGATCCTTTCTATGCTGAAAAGACAGTCTGCCTGCACTGCTCGGTTGTTGAGCCGGACACTGGTGAGGCCTATGACCGCGACCCGCGCGGCACTGCACAGAAGGCAGAAGAGTATCTGAAATCCACAGGCGTCGGCGATGTCGCCTATATGGGTCCGGAAGCGGAATTCTTCCTCTTTGACAACGTGCGCTTCTCCACCACGATGAACAAAGTGTCTTACGAAGTGGACGCGGTAGACGCCTCCTGGAACACGGACGCTGAGTTTGAGATGGGCAACATGGGTCACCGTCCGGGCATCAAGGGTGGTTACTTCCCGGTAAACCCGACGGACGAGTCCCAGGACCTGCGGTCTGAGATGCTTTCCACAATGAAGCGTCTGGGCATGAAAGTGGACAAACACCACCACGAGGTGGCCTCGTGCCAGCACGAGCTTGGTCTCGTCTTTGACAGCCTGACCAAACAGGCCGATGAGCTGCAGAAGTACAAATATGTGATCCACAATGTGGCGCATGCCTACGGCAAGTCCGCGACCTTCATGCCCAAGCCTATCGCCGGCGACAACGGCACCGGCATGCACGTGAACATGTCCATCTGGAAAGACGGCAAGCCGGTTTTCGCAGGCGACAAATACGCCGATCTGAGCCAGGAAGCGCTCTATTTCATCGGTGGTATTCTCAAGCACGCAAAAGCGCTGAATGCTTTCACCAACCCCGGCACTAACAGCTACAAGCGTCTGATCCCCGGATTTGAAGCGCCTGTGCTGCGCGCCTATTCCGCCCGTAACCGCTCAGGCTGTGTGCGGATCCCGTGGACGGAAAGCCCCAAAGCCAAGCGCGTTGAGGCCCGTTTCCCCGATCCGAGTGCAAACCCCTATCTGTGCTTTGCAGCCCTGCTGATGGCCGGTCTTGACGGCATCATGTCCAAGATCGATCCCGGCGAGGCGATGGACAAGAACCTCTATGATCTTCCCGCCGAAGAGCTGGCCGGCATTCCGACCGTCTGCGGCTCCCTGCGTGAAGCGATGGAAGAGCTCAAAGCCGACATGGGCTTCCTGCTCAAAGGCGATGTCTTCACCGAAGATCAGATCGAGGGCTATATCGATCTGAAAATGGAAGAGATCGAGCGTTACGAACACACACCGCATCCGGTTGAGTTCGCAATGTACTACAGCTGCTGAACCGTTCCGGGCGCGTTCCGGCGCACCCGGCCACAGGTTCCAACGGACGCTCCTCAGCGGGGCGTCCGTTTTCGTTTGTGCCGTCGGATACAGTCACCGACCCTGTTGCACTGCCTGAACATACTGATTCAGAAACCTGAAATCGTTACGTAATTTCAGCACCCGGAATTTCGCCGGCGCACAAATTCTGTTCCTCCGCCGGTCGCTCCTGCATTGAGGCGCGAGGTCATTCTACACCTCTAAGGTGTTCAGAGGCCGCAACAACACCGCCAGAGATGTGCCAGCGCCATGAACCACGGACAAAAACGCCCGAAAATGGTCATTATTGGTGATTAGGATGACAATCACCCCGGTCTGTCCGGACGTCCGTTTAATGATGAAGCCGCGCTCGCATGCTTGTCTTTCTGTTCACATTGTCATCCGTGTTTCTCGTCGCGGCGCTGACGATCCCGGTTTTTGCAGATCTTCTGCTGATTGCGGCGCCCTGTGCGCTGGCAAGCCTGCTGCTACTGATCTCGCAGATCGATCGGTATGTGAACAGACCGATCGGCGAAAAGCTGGTTGTGATCGACGGCTCCAATGTCATGCACTGGAAAGACGGCAAACCGCGCATCGAGACCGTGCGCGACGTGATCGATGCCCTGCACAGCAAAGGCTATCAGCCCGGTGTGATTTTTGATGCTAACGCGGGCCATGTGCTGACCGGCCGCTACCGACATGACGCCTGGTTCAGCAAAAAACTCGACGTCCCGCGCGACCGCGTGCGCGTGGTCGGCAAGGGCACGCAGGCAGATCCCGAAATACTGATTACCGCGCGGGCCTATGAGGCGCGCGTCGTGACCAATGACCGCTATCGCGACTGGGCAAAAGATCACCCCGAGATCCGAAAGCCCGGATACCTGGTACGTGGCGGGTATAAATCCGGCGAGGTCTGGCTGAGCCTGCCAGGGCTTGAGCCTGAGGAAGTGGCGCCTCCCGATGCAAAACGTCAGCCCGTCTGATCCTGCGAGGCCCGTCCTCTGCGAAATGCCCTGACCCCGGCCGCCTGTCTGTGCCGACAGAAACTGAAACCGCTTGCTCCTGCTGACTGTGCAGCCCAGTGTTACCTGCGTGCTTGTTCTCGAAAATATCATCAGCGACCGCGGCTCGAAATACGCGGTTTCAGGCGCACCCTGCCCGGATGAGGAAACCGCCAGAGCGCTGATCCGCACGCTGTGCCAACGCAAAAAGTTCGCGAAAGCAACGCATAACACCTGGGCGCTGATCACCAGCGCAGGACCTGTGAAAAACGACGATGGCGAGGCCGGCGCCGGCATGGTCATCCTGCGCATGCTTGAGCGTGAGGGGCTGCACAACCACCTGATCGTCGTCACGCGCTGGTTTGGCGGTAAACATCTGGGCGGCGACAGATTCCGGCACGTGCAGGAGGCGGTACGCATCTATCTTGCGCATCTGTAAAGCTCAGCAAGGCACCACATAAGTGTGGATCGTAAAGACAACGGCGCGGGTGCGCGGCAGTCGCAGAATACACTGGCGTTCAGTCCGGATGTAGGGTGCTGCTGCCGGATCACCGCTTTCACGTCGCGGGTCATGCACGGAATGCGGCTGATAAAGCGTTGCATCGTCGTAGTTCAGCCAGTTGTTGCGCCAGAGCGGACGCCCCGCCTGCACCCCGTCAAAAAGCCGCTGGACCCGCGTCGCTATTGCCGCGTCATAGCTTTTCACCGGGGTGTGAATATCCGTCAGCGGACGCCCGGCCTTTTCGCTCAGCGTCCAGCCGGCGGGAAAGCAGAGCACGGCGGCCGTCAGCATATGCTCAGAGCCGGGCTTTTCAAGGATGCAGATGTCTTCCTGCAGGATCTGCCCCAGCACAGCCAGCGGCGTGTCGGACCGGGTGTCGGTCTTAAATCCGTCCGGACAGGTCACAAGCGGGCCATTGACAGCGAACCCCAGACCCGGGAGCAGGGGCAGTGCTGCCTCCAGCACTTCGGCCGATGCATCCTGACTGCCCGCGCTTTCAAAGAGCACAGCATCACGCGCGGAAGCCAGACGGGCCCGGCGTTCGGCCATCTGACCGCCGTAAGCATCGCTGACCCGCAGCCAGTCGTCAGCGGCCAGCGGCTGTACCCCGGGCAGCGCACGGTCCGGGCTCATCTCAGGCGGCAGATCATTATGCAGAACAACAGTCATCAGCAGCACTCTTAACAGCGCTCTGCAGGATGGTCCGCAAAAAACGACCCGGCAGGTGGTCGGAAACAGTCAAACGCCCGACGGATTTTAAACGCAGAGTAAAGACAGAAACTCTGTCCGGACGCGCCCCATGAATACGCATTTCAGCCAGACCCGTAAAATCGACCCCTCGCGCGGGGTGACGCTTGGCGATGGCAGCCCTAACGATATGGACCGGGTCGAGATCGGCCCGACGCAGCTTGCCTTCCGCGAATGGGAGGCCGCGGGGCTGGACCTCCCCGATCTCGACGCCATGCGCGCATACCGGCACCGGCGGCTTACCGATCACATCGTGGCGCGTGGCTATGCCGGGTTGCTGATGACTGATCCGCTGAACATCCGCTATGCCACCGACAGCACCAATATGCAGCTCTGGAACACCCATAACCCGTTCCGCGCCGTGCTGCTCTGTGCGGATGGTTATATGGTGATGTGGGATTATAAGAACTCGCCGTTTCTCAGTGAATTCAACCCTCTGGTGCGCGAGCAACGCTCCGGCGCGGATCTGTTTTACTTTGACCGGGGCGACAAGGTGGGCGCCGCCGCCGAAGTGCTGGCCAATGAGATCCGGGTACTGCTTGCCGAACACGCGCCGGGCCTCAAACGCCTTGCCGGCGACAAGATCATGCTGCACGGGTTGCGCGCGCTGGAAGCGCAGGGGTTTGAGGTGATGGACGGCGAAGAGGTCACCGAAAAGGCCCGCTCGGTCAAAGGACCCGATGAGATCAAAGCCATGCGCTGCTCAAGCCACGCCTGCGAGACAGCGGTGCGGATCATGGAGGATTTCGCGCGGGCCAACGTCGGCGACGGTGTGACCTGCGAAAACGATATCTGGGCCGTGCTGCACGCCGAGAACGTGCGCAGGGGCGGTGAATGGATCGAAACGCGGCTGCTCACATCCGGCCCGCGCACCAACCCGTGGTTTCAGGAATGTGGCCCGCGGGTCTGTCAGGCCAATGAGATCATCTCTTTTGACACCGATCTCGTGGGCGCTTACGGCATCTGCACCGATATCTCGCGCAGCTGGTGGATCGGGCCAGACAAGCCCCGCCCCGATATGGTCTATGCCATGCAGCACGGGGTCGAGCATATCATGACCAATATGCAGATGCTCAGACCCGGCGTGATGATCCCGGAGCTTTCTGCAGGCACCCATGTGCTGGATCCCGGGTTTCAGAAGCTGAAATACGGCTGTCTGATGCACGGCGTCGGGCTTTGTGATGAATGGCCTCTGGTCGCCTATCCCGATCATGCGGTTGAGGGTGCTTATGACTATCCGCTGGAGCCTGGCATGTGCCTGTGTGTCGAAGCGCTGGTGAGCCCCGAGGGCGGCGATTTCTCCATCAAGCTTGAGGATCAGGTGCTGATCACCGAGGACGGCTTTGAGAACCTGACGGTTTATCCCTTTGATGACGCGCTGATGGGTCGCCTCTGAGCGTCTGTGTCGGGCTCAGCGAAAGAGCCCGGGCAGCAGATCGCTGAGCAGGGTAAATCCGCGTTGCGCCACCTGCTCTGCCGGCGAGATCGTGCGACGCCGGACCGCAGCACCGTTAAGCCAGACCTCGACCCGTCCGGTGCCGGCGCCCGACATATGCCTGAAGTCACGTGCTTCGATGCCGAGACTTTCACCAAGCGCCATGGCCGCATCTGCATCTTCGGCATAAAAATAGCGGATGTGCGGTGTGCTGATGCGCATGTTCACCCGCTGCAGGCGCGCGATCTCGGCCTCAGAATTACCCAGCCGGCTGAGGTTTTCATCCAGTGCATGGCGGGGGATGCTCTCGGGCGCGTATACGAACATCCGCAACGGCGCACGCAGGCCCGTGGCACCGGCAAACCAGTCTTCCTTTTCAGGCGAGAGTGTCAGCGGCAGAACCGCAGGCGGCAGGCCGCCACTGCGTACAGCCGCACGCACGTCGGGCGGGCTGTCGTTGCGGGCCGGATCTACGGAGGTCCATGTGACATTTGACAATGCGGCAAACACCGGCGGGTCGGGCAGTTCAGGCGATATCTGATCCGCGCTGCTGAGAGCAAAGAGGCCGCCCTTGTCATAGGGCAGGACCAGGGTCTGTGTGATGGCCGTGGTTCCGGTTATGTCACTGTCTGCAGTCGTGGCTATCGCGGTGGTTGCCTGCATGGTGGTTGCCTGCACGGTGTCTGGCCCGGGTGTGGCCGATGCGGTTGTTTCTTCGACACTGCCGATCCCGTATCCGAGCATCAGACAGGCCGCCCCCGTCGCGACCATGCTGGCGCTCCGGCCGGTCACCTTCGGGCGTTTCAGCGCTGGCAGGGCGGCCAGCGCTGCGGGCACCAAGACCCCACGGCTCTGGCGGATGCTGTTCAGTTTCCGCAGAGTTTTTCCGGTGATCTGCGCGGCATCCGTCGCGGCATCTGCAAGGGCTGCAAGGATCCGGGCCCGTGCCCCGGCCTCCGGCGCATTCGGTGCAGGCACAGGCCTGTTGCGGGATGATCCTGCCCTGCCCGCTCCGGCCCGTGCGCCCGCAGGCGCGCCGGACCTCGTCTGCGTGCCGGAAGAAGGGCTTTCCTCTTCCCGCGCGGCGAGAACCTCCTCGCGGCGCAAACGGGCTTCTTCGAGCCGTTGCTCCCAGTTGCCCTTGCTCAGCAGGTCTTCGATATCCACAGAGGTTTCGTCCGCGGCGGCGCGGGATGTCTTCTCTGATACTGGCTTTTTCTGGGGCATGTCTGGGCGCCTCCCGGGTCTGTGCTCTGCGGTACCGGCAGATCGGACGCAAAGCGTCTGACAGCTTACGCACTGGCTGCAAAACCGCAAAAACCGAACTGCAAATTGCGTTCAACTGGCGGTTTCCCGCTCAGGTGGACCGCGGCAGGAGCGTCCGGTAAGGCGCCTGAAACAGGACAGATTATGCCCGACCGCATGCACAGGCACAGGGCTTCTGCCCGCATCTGAGCATGCTTTCGCGCACGCAGCGGCCCCGGACGAGGCTCCGCCGGACCCGGCCCGCACACCAGCGGCGGTCGCCGGGCAACCACCGGTGGGCGGGTCTCATTGCCGCGGTTCAGAGCCGGCACGTGGTCTCCGGCGTGCACGTCCCCGTGAGGTAACTGTCACAGGTCTTGCCAGCGCTGCCCGGCGCACCCACTCTGAGACCGCAGGACAGGAGCTTTCCCATGCCGACAGAGCGCATCACCTTTCCCGGACACGATGGCACCGAGCTTGCCGCACGGCTTGATCTGCCCGACGGTCCGCATCTGGCGACTGCGCTCTTTGCGCATTGTTTTACCTGCGGCAAAGACATTCCCGCCGCCCGCCGCATTGCGGCGCGTCTGGCGGGCGCCGGCATTGCTGTACTGCGCTTTGATTTTACCGGTCTGGGCCATTCGGGCGGCGAGTTTTCCAATACGTCTTTCACGTCGAATGTCGACGATCTCATTGCTGCTCAAGAATACCTCAATGGCCGTGACATGGCCCCTTCGCTGATCATCGGTCATTCACTGGGCGGCGCCGCGGTTATCCGTGCCGCAGGCAGCATGCCGCAGATCAGGGCGGTGGCGACGATCGGCGCGCCTTTTGATCCCGGGCATGTCACCGATAATTTCAGCGACGCCCTGGATGAAATTCACGCGCAGGGCAGCGCCGAGGTGAGCCTTGGCGGGCGCCCCTTCCGCATCGGCAAAGGCTTTGTCGAGGATGTGTCAGAGGCGGCGCTGGACGACGCACTCGCAGGTCTCAGGGCCGCTCTGCTTGTGATGCACGCGCCGCGGGACGAGATTGTCAGCATCGACAACGCCAGCCGCATTTTCCTCGGCGCAAAACACCCCAAGAGCTTTGTCGCACTCGATACGGCCGACCACCTGGTGTCGGGCGCGGCAGACGCGGAATACGTGGCCGATGTGATCGCCACATGGTCTGCGCGCTATCTCGATCTCAGACGTCCTGCACCGCCGCCCGGCGCTCCTGAAGGCGTGGTGCGGGTGTCGGAGGCGGATCCTGACGGGTTTCTCACCGACATTGTCTCCGGCGAAGGGCATCACCTGCTTGCCGATGAACCGCTGGCCTATGGCGGTACCAACAGGGGGCTGTCGCCCTACGGTCTGCTCTCAGCGGGTCTGGGGGCCTGCACCACTATGACCCTGCGCATGTATGCCCGCCAGAAAGGCTGGCCCGTCCGCCATGTGTCAGTTGATGTCTCGCACAACAAGGTGCACGCGCAGGATGCGAAAACCTCCGTCGGCGACAAGATCGACACCTGGCGCCGGCGTATTACGGTGACCGGAGATCTGACCGCGGATCAGCGCGCGCGGTTGCTCGAAATTGCCGATAAATGCCCGGTGCACCGGACCCTTGAGCGCAGCTCGACCGTAATCACCGAGCTTGCGGACTGACACCACGCACCAGCCGCCCGCCGGCGCGGGCTCAGATCGCCATCCTTCCCCGGCAAAAAAAATGAGGCACAGCCCCCGGGGGCTGCGCCTCGCATTTTACCGGCTCTGCGGTGGCGTTCAGCCGCGTGCGTCGCCCACCAGTTTCCAGACTGCCGGCAGCAGCACCGCCGCCAGTACCAGCTTCAGCGCATCGCCGAGCAGGAAGGGTGTCAGACCCCACTGGAGGATCGGCTGGTCCCAGCCGTAAAGCTGGCCAAGCCACAACAGCCCTGGCACATAAAGCAGCACGTTGCCGATCAGCATTGCCAGCGCCATCCAGACCACCGACCGGTCCCAGCCGCGTGATGCCAGTGCCCCGAGGGCCACCGTTGCGATCACATAGCCCAGCAGATAGCCGCCTGTGCTGCCCGTCATATACGCCAGACCGTTGAGCTCAGCCGTCGAGCTCTGGAAGATATCAAACCCGAGCGCTCCGATGATCATATACCCCATAATCGTGGTCAGCCCGAGCCGCGCGCCATAGGCGGCCCCGATGGTCAGCACAGCAAAAGTGCCCATGTTCATCGCGACAGGCGAGCCCGGCACCGGCACCTTGATGTTGGCAGCCACCGCCAGAAGCGCGATCCCTGTGATGACCAGAACGGCCTGTTTGACACGGCGGGCCGCACCGGTCTGCGGCCCGGTTATCTCTGCCAGTACGGAGTGAGAAGCGGTCAGTTGCATGGAAATCTGTCTCCTGTTGCGAATACTTATCTCTCTGAATGCCGCACCTGCAGCCCCTGCGCAAGGGTTCTGTCGTCAGGGCCGTCTGTATTGGCACTGCAGGGTGTAATCCTTGCGCGGCCCCTTCACCCGCCAGGACACATTAAATTCAGGCCAGGCCGAAAAGTCATAGACCACGTCATAGCGATCCGGATCACACCAGTGTGTCGTCGCCCCGCCGAGGGCCGGAACCTGGTGGAAAAACCGGCCGTCTTCAAAAGAAACCTCAAGCCCCTGAGACCACCTGTACCGCCGCGTCGCGTGAAAGGGCGGCGCGTCACCCAGCGTCATCCGGCCTGCTTCGGTATACTCAGCACCCGTGCCCGCCGGATGCCAGGATGCGGTGCCTTCAAAACGGCCCCGCGTGCCATCTGCCTGCACCACGTTTTTACACAGCCGCCAGTCGCCTGCGAAATCCGCCAGCACGCGGGGGTCAGGTGTCATAAACCGCTCTCTGCGGTCCGGAATTTCTTCCGGGCCGCGTCACTGCAGAACCTGCGCCGCGTCGGGGTCCTGATTATCCGCTGCCCGATCATCCGCCTTTCCTCACCGGCAACCGCCGGTCCGGCCGGCACCCCGGCACGGGATCTGACACGCTTTCCATTTCCCGCTCCTGCCTTGTGATGCCCTGTGCGGCAGTTTATGAGCCGCCTGAACCCGGACGCAATCGTAAATAAAGGACCGACCAGATGATTCCCCGCTATTCCCGCCCCGACATGGTTGCCATCTGGAGCCCTGAAACAAAGTTCCGCATCTGGTACGAGATTGAGGCGCACGCCTGTGACGCGATGGCCGATCTGGGCGTGATCCCGCGCGAAAACGCAGACGCTGTGTGGAAGGCGAAAGATGTAGAGTTCGATGTGGCGCGTATCGACGAGATCGAGGCGGTCACGAAACACGATGTGATCGCCTTTCTGACGCATCTGGCCGAGCATGTGGGCAGCGATCAGGCACGCTTCGTGCATCAGGGGATGACGTCGTCCGATGTGCTCGACACGTGTTTCAACGTTCAGCTTGTGCGCGCCTCCGACATCCTGATCGATGATGTAAAGGCGCTGCTGGCGGCGCTGAAGCGCCGCGCGTTTGAGTACAAAGATACCGTGCGTATCGGGCGCAGCCATGGCATCCATGCGGAGCCCACCACTATGGGCCTGACCTTTGCACGGTTTTACGCGGAGATGGACCGCAACCTGAACCGGTTGGAAAAGGCGCGCTATGAAATCGCCACCGGAGCGATTTCCGGGGCTGTGGGGACCTTCGCCAACATCGATCCGCGCGTCGAAGAGCACGTGTGTGAAAAGCTGGGTCTCGCGCCCGAACCGATCAGCACTCAGGTCATCCCCCGCGACCGGCATGCGGCGTTTTTCGCGGCCCTCGGCGTGGTTGGCAGCTCAATCGAGAACATTGCGACCGAGATTCGCCATATGCAGCGCACCGAAGTGCTGGAAGCGGAAGAGTTTTTCTCTGCCGGCCAGAAAGGCTCTTCTGCCATGCCGCACAAGCGCAACCCGGTGCTTACCGAAAACCTCACCGGGCTGGCGCGGCTGGTGCGGATGGCAGTGGTGCCTGCGATGGAGAATGTGGCCCTCTGGCATGAACGCGACATCTCGCACAGCTCGGTGGAGCGCAATATCGGGCCCGACACAACGATTACGCTCGATTTTGCGCTGGCGCGGCTGACGCAGGTGATCGACAAGCTGGTGATCTATCCCGACAACATGCTGGCCAATATGAATAAGTTCCGCGGTCTCGTGATGAGCCAGCGGGTGCTGCTGGCGCTGACACAGGCCGGTGTGAGCCGCGAGGACGCCTATAAACTGGTGCAGCGCAATGCCATGAAGGTCTGGGAAGAAGGCAGGGATTTCAAAACCGAACTCCTTGCGGATGCGGATGTGACCGCAGCCCTCAGCCCTGCGGAGATCGAAGAGAAATTCGATCTGGGGTATCACACCAAACATGTCGATACGATCTTTGCGCGGGTGTTCAAAGAAGAGGCATAAGCGGGTCGGGCACCAGGGACGTATTCGCATTTTTGTTGACCCCGGGTCAGGCGATGCTACCATCGATAGCATTCATGAACTTCAGGAGAACCGCAATGACGATCAGAACTATGGCCGCCGCTGTGGCGCTTTCTCTGACACCGGTTATCGCTTTAGCGGCGGGCTGCAACTACGAGCGTCAGGTTATGTCCTGCGCTGACGGCACCGTTTATGACAGCGAATCCGGAAAGTGCGTGGTCAGCGTCAACAGCTGAACACGAGACAAGACTTCAAACTGTAAAGGCGCGCTGCTGCAGTGCGCCTTTACGCATTGCGGCGGTGCGCTATCTCTCACGGTACCGGTAACAAGGAGCATAGCGTAATGAGAACCCTGCTGATCGCGTCCCTGCTTTTGCCCACTATCGTTTGTGCTGACGGCGGCGATGTTGAGCCGCCCGCCCCGCCTGCATCTGATTGCAAAGGCGCGCAGGTCTTTGATGAAAAGTCCGGCAAATGCGTCGATGCCAAAGAAAGCGGCCTCGACCGGGATCAACTTTATACCACCGTGCGACAACTGGCATGGGCCGGACGCTACCACGATGCGCAGAACGTTCTCGATGCGATGGATCCCCACGATCCGGGCCGTCTTACCTATATGGGCTTCACCCACCGCAAGCTGGGCAACACCGGTCTGGCCATGATGTTCTATCGCGAGGCGATTGACCGCGATCCGGCAAATATAACGGCGCGATCTTATATGGGTCAGGGTTTTGTCGAACAGGGTCAGGTGACCAAAGCCATCGCCCAGTTGCAGGCCATCCGGCGACACGGAGGCAGCGGCACCTGGTCTGAGACCTCGCTGCGCAACGCGATCGCTACCGGGGCAACTTATAACTACTGACTTCAGCCAAATCTTTACCTTTAGCTGCCATGTTAACCTTAGATGTTAAAGGCGGGTAATGATGAACGATATGGTACCTATGACCTCCTTCCCGGCGCTGCCGGGCGGGAGCAACACCGGCACACCGGCAAAGCTGAGCCGCCGGGCAAAAGCGGCCGTTGTGGTCCGGCTGCTGCTGAATGAAGGCGCTGATATTCCGCTTGAGGATCTGCCGGAGAACCTTCAGGCACAGCTCACACAGCAGATGGGGTCCATGCGCTTTGTGGATCGCGACACTCTCTCTGACGTGATCGGTGAGTTTGCCGGAGAGCTGGAGAGCATCGGCCTGTCCTTTCCGGGCGGTATCGCGGGTGCCTTGGATGCGCTTGACGGACGGATCTCCAAACAGACCGCTGCGCGGCTGCGCAAAGAGGCCGGCGTGCGCGAATACGGCGACCCCTGGGAACGGCTGCAACAGCTTGGCACCGAGAAGCTCCTGCCGGTGCTTCAGAACGAAAGTACCGAAATTGCCGCGGTTTTATTGTCTAAAATTGATGTGAAACGCGCAGCCGAGCTGCTGGGCCAGCTGCCCGGGCCCGAGGCGCGGCGCATTACCTATGCCGTGTCCCTGACCAGTGCGGTCACACCGGATGCGGTCGACAGGATTGGTCTGTCGCTTGCAGCCCAGCTTGATGCGGAGCCTGTCGGGGCCTTTGACAGCGGCCCGGTCGAGCGCGTGGGCGCAATCCTGAATTCCACGACATCGACGACCCGCGACGATGTGCTCGAAGGGCTTGACGAGACGGACGCCGGTTTTGCGGAAATGGTGCGTCGGGCGATCTTTACCTTCGGCAATATACCGCAACGGATTGCGGCACGGGATATCCCCCGTGTTGTTCGCGGTCTCGACCAGGACATGCTGATTACCGCCCTCGCCGGTGCCGGTGCCGCAGGGGTTCAGAAATCGGCTGATTTCATCCTGGAAAACATGTCCGGACGCATGGCCGATCAGCTGCGCGAAGCGGTGGAAGAGCGGGAAAGCGTCAAAACCTCTGACATGGAAGAGGCGACCGCGACGATTGTCCGGTCCATCCGCGAAATGGAAGCCAGCGGCGAGCTTCTGCTTATTGTCGATGACGAAGACGGCGGCTGAGACCCCTGCCGCAGGTACAGTGAAAGTGGTGCGGGGTTGTGCTGAATGAGGCCGGCGTGGTCCGTCAGTCTCATGCCGGCAGGGTTTCTCGCGTCCTCGCCTCGTTTTGCGGAAGACCGCACAACCGGAAGACGGTCCGAATGAGGTCAGGTCCGGAAAGCCAGTCAGAGCCGGCGGATAATCGGTTTCAAAGTCCCGGAAAACCTGCCCCGGCAGTGCTTTGGTGATCCCGTGTGCCGCCCGCAGTACGGACATGTCACTCCGGTCATCAGAAATACTGCTGACGTGTGCCGGTTGCTTCAGCGCAGCTGTGCCGCGCCGACGATCGGCCCCATGCCTTTTTCCTGGATGAGTACGACCACGGCTTCGGCACCCGGTGCCGGCGCTTCGATGTCCAGCGGTGCGCGCCCGTCCCACTCGCCCAGAATTTTCCAGTCCTGGGTCACGTTCGAATAGACAATTCTCCGGCCCGCGTTTTCACCACGGGTAATGTCGGCCTCCCGCTCCGGCACATAACGGACCATCTGAACGATCAGCGCACCTGTGGGGGGCTGCTTTGCCTCGGCTGAGATCTGCACGCTCTCACCGTTGCGGCGCAATGACACAAGAACCGGTGCAGGCTGTGCTTTATGCGCAGCGATCGCCTCGGAGAGCTGCATCGGTTTGGCGCCGATAATATCGGTCAGACCGTTCACAATCATCTCCGGCGTATAGATCGACCGGCGCCCTGCCGCGGTGGCATAAGCCCGCTGGCGCTGCGCATTGCGCGGATCGGCGAACTGATCTTTCCACCCGATGTAATCCCAGTAATCAACATGCAGCGCGAGCGCGATGACGTCATCACGACCGGCGATCTGATGAAAAAGATCATCCGCAGGCGGACAGGAAGAGCATCCCTGAGAGGTATAAAGCTCGACCACAACAGGTGCGTCCTGGGCCTGGAGCGGTGAGATGAAAAGTGCGCCGGCGAAAATAGCCTGCATCAGTCGTCGCATGTGATTCCCCTGAAAGGTGCAGTCTGCCCCTTTCCCTCCACATAAACAGACCGCGCTGTAATGACCAATCAACGTTTCTTGAGAGAGGCTGCAAATTCCGTGAGCCAGCCCGGTACACAATGGTATACATTTTGCGCCGAAGGTGCGGAATTGAGTTGAACTGCCCCCCTCCTTAAGGCATTCAGCAGGTAATTCACTGATCATCCGACTTCAGCCCGAGGGAGCACATTATGCCCATTACCGTTGGTCACGACAGTTCTGAAACCCGTAAAACCCTGACATCCGGCGCGCAGAGCGTCGATTATTACTCGATAGAGGCGGCAACAGCCGCGGGATTGGGTGATTTCTCGAAGCTTCCGGCAGCGCTCAAGGTTGTGCTGGAAAATATGCTGCGCTTTGAGGATGGCAAAACGGTCACCACCGACGATATCCGTGCCTTTGCGGAATGGGCTGAGAAAGGCGGGAAGAACCCGCGCGAGATCGCCTACCGCCCTGCCCGCGTGCTGCTGCAGGACTTTACCGGTGTTCCGGCGGTCGTTGATCTGGCCGCGATGCGCGATGCGATCATCAGCCTTGGCGGTGACGCGGAAAAGATCAACCCGCTCAACCCGGTGGATCTTGTCATTGACCACTCGGTGATGATCGACGAATTCGGCAACCCGCGCGCCTTTCAGATGAATGTGGACCGCGAATACGAGCGCAACATGGAGCGCTATACTTTCCTCAAGTGGGGTCAGAAAGCCTTTAACAACTTCCGCGTGGTGCCTCCCGGCACCGGTATCTGTCACCAGGTAAACCTTGAATATCTGGCGCAGACGGTCTGGACGGACACCGATCAGGACGGCAAAGAAGTGGCCTACCCCGACACGCTCGTGGGCACCGACAGCCACACCACGATGGTCAATGGCGCGGCCGTTCTGGGCTGGGGCGTGGGCGGTATTGAAGCCGAAGCCGCGATGCTCGGTCAGCCGATCTCCATGCTGATCCCTGAAGTCGTGGGCTTTGAGCTTACAGGCACCATGATGGAAGGCACCACCGGCACCGATCTGGTGCTTAAGGTTGTTGAGATGCTGCGCGAAAAGGGCGTGGTCAGCAAGTTTGTGGAATTCTTTGGCGAAGGTCTCGACCGTCTGCCGCTGGCTGACCGGGCGACCATTGCCAACATGGCGCCGGAATACGGGGCGACCTGTGGCTTTTTCCCGATCGACAAGGAGACACTGCGCTATCTTACCAACACCGGTCGTGACAAGGACCGCGTAGCGCTCGTGGAAGCCTATGCCAAGGCCAACGGCATGTGGCGCGATGAGAGCTATGCACCCGTCTATTCGGACACGCTGCACCTCGACATGAGCACTATTGTGCCGGCGATCTCGGGCCCGAAACGCCCGCAGGATTACATCGCCCTCACCGAAGCGGCTTCCGCTTTCGGCGCCTATATAAAAGGCCAGCGCCCCGAGCCTTCCGCCCGCGATAGCGAACAGGACGAGATGACAGCAGAGGGCGGCGCCCCTGCGCCACATCACATCCCCGGCGATATCGGCCATCACAATGTGGCCGCCGTGAAGGGGGAGGATTACAAGCTGCACGACGGCTCGATTGTGATCGCCTCGATCACCTCCTGCACCAATACATCCAACCCTTATGTGATGATCGGGGCTGGCCTTGTGGCGCGCAAAGCCCGCGAGCGTGGTCTGACACGCAAGCCCTGGGTCAAGACATCGCTGGCGCCGGGCAGCCAGGTTGTGTCCGCCTATCTCGAAGCGGCTGAGCTTCAGGAAGATCTGGATGCGATCGGTTTCAATCTTGTGGGCTATGGCTGCACCACCTGTATCGGTAACTCCGGTCCGATCCAGAAAGAGCTCTCGGATGCGATTGCCGAAGGTGATCTGATCGCGACCTCGGTGCTCTCGGGCAACCGCAACTTCGAAGGCCGGATCAGCCCGGACGTGCGCGCCAACTATCTGGCCTCCCCGCCGCTCGTCGTAGCCTATGCACTCGCCGGTGACATGAACATCGACATCGCCAAAGATCCGCTCGGTCAGGATCAGGATGGCAATGACGTCTATCTCAAAGATATCTGGCCCACCTCAAAGGAAATCGCTGATCTGGTCGAAGAGACAGTGACCCGCGACTCTTTCCAGGAAAAATACGCCGACGTCTTCAAAGGCGATGACAAATGGCGCGGCGTCGAGACCACGGACAGCAAGACCTACAACTGGCCGCCGACCTCGACCTATGTGCAGAACCCGCCCTATTTCAAAGACATGGGCAAAGAACCGGGCGTGATCACCAATATAGAGAACGCCAGCGTTCTGGCGATCCTCGGCGATATGATCACGACCGACCACATCTCTCCGGCCGGCTCGTTCAAGGATACAACACCCGCCGGCCAGTACCTGATCGAGCGTCAGGTGCCGCAGCGCGAGTTCAACTCCTATGGGTCGCGCCGGGGCAACCACGAGGTTATGATGCGCGGCACCTTCGCCAATATCCGCATCAAAAACGAGATGCTGGACAACGTTGAGGGCGGCTATACCAAGGGCCCCGACGGCGCGCAGACCTCAATCTATGATGCCGCGATGGCCTATCAGGATGCCGGCACGCCGCTGGTGATCTTCGGCGGTGAGCAGTATGGCGCGGGCTCCAGTCGTGACTGGGCAGCCAAGGGCACGGCCCTGCTGGGCGTAAAAGCGGTGATCGCCGAAAGCTTTGAGCGTATTCACCGCTCCAATCTGGTGGGCATGGGGGTCATTCCCTTTGAGTTCACTGGCGACGACACGCGTAAATCGCTCGGTCTGACCGGCGATGAGACCGTGTCGATTTCGGGTCTCGACACCATTAAGCCGCTGCAGGAAGTGCCCTGCACGATCGTGATGGGCGACGGCAGCAGCAGGGAAATCACGCTCAAATGCCGGATCGATACCGCGATCGAGATCGAATACATCGAGCACGGCGGCGTGCTGCACTACGTGCTGCGCAACCTCGCTCAGGCGGCCTGAACAATGCGCGCGGCACTGGTCACCGGTGCTGCGCGGGGTCTGGGCCGTGCAATGGCTGCAGATCTGGCACGCGACCATCTGGTCGCTGTCACTTACAATACAACAGAACCCGGGCCGCTTCTTGCAGAGCATCCCGGGATTTTTGCTGTAAGAGCCGACCTGTCCGAGCCGGTGGTTGCTCAGTCAGTCATTGATCAGGTCATCGACCGGTTCGGCAGACTGGACGTGCTGGTCAATAACGCGGGTGTCATAAGGCCCGATCCGGGCGCAGATGACGGTTTGGCCGGGCTGCGCGAGATCTTTGACGTGAATGTGCTGGCGCCCATGGCACTGCTGCAGGCGGCGCTGCCGCATCTGAAACCAGGGGCTTCGGTGGTCAGTATTTCCTCAACAAATGCTGTTCTGCCCGCGCGCGGGGCCTCGGGGTATTCGGCGAGCAAAGCGGCGCTCAACACGTGGACGCGGGCAATGGCCAAAGAGCTTGGTCCGCGCGGGATACGTGTCAATGCGGTGGCACCCGGCGCCACGGAGCGCCCCGAAAGCCCGCGGCCGGATGATCTGGTGCAGGTTTTCGTTGAGATGACGGCACTGGGGCGCATAGGCCAGCCGGAAGATATCGCAGCCGCAGTGCGGTTTCTGGCCTCTGATCCGGCAGGTTTCATCACGGGTGAAGTCCTGAACGTAAACGGCGGCTACAGGCTCTGACGGGACCAGATGTCTGCCGCGAAAGACACAGTCAGTTCCCCAGCGCTTTTTCCAGTTGCGGCAGGAAACGCTGCTCAAAATCGCTGCCCACCAGCGGGCCGGCG
This sequence comes from Roseobacter ponti, assembly GCF_012932215.1. Lineage (GTDB taxonomy): Bacteria > Pseudomonadota > Alphaproteobacteria > Rhodobacterales > Rhodobacteraceae > Roseobacter > Roseobacter ponti. The sequence continues at coordinate 2,174,918 of NZ_CP048788.1, forward strand.
AAGCGGAACAGGATATTACCGTCAGCGTCCAGAATAAAGGTCTCAGGCGGGGCCGTCACACCCCAGTCGATGGCGGTGCGCCCCTCGGGATCAAATGCCACGGCGGCAAAGGGGTTGCCGTCGTCTGTGAGATAGCTGGTGGCGGGTCCTTCCTTGTCACGAAAGTTGACGCCGATGATCGGCATGCCACCGGCCTGCATTTCCAGCAGTTTGGGGTGTTCGGCGCGACAGGGCGGGCACCAGCTGGCCCAGAAATTAACAAGCGTCACCTGCCCGGTTGCCATGGCCTCAGCCGTGACCGGGGTGAAATCCGCCAGGGCCGTTTCCGTTACGGGCGGTGCGGGCTGTCCGATCAGGGCGGAGGGCAGGTTCTGGCTGTCGGTGGTAAACATGCCGATACCGGCCAGGACCACAAACCCGGCAAAGATCAGCGGCGGCGCAATCATCAGCGGCGAGATTTTAGCCACGGCGCTTTTCTCCGCGTTCGACCTCGTCGAGGGCAGCACGTGCTTTGCGGCCCCGGCGCAGGGTAAAAAAGACAAGCAGCGCCAGAAGCACCAGCGAGGCGCCATAGGCCGAGAGCACGGCGTCCGCGTATTTGCCCAGATCCGGCATCAAGTCCGTCTTTGCCTTGCCAGCAGAGCGCGGGTGCGGCGCAGCCGGATTTCTGTACCTGTGCGGTAGAGGACCAGCGCGAGAAAAAGCAGAACGAACCCGGCGATTGCCACCAGCAGTGGCTGATAAAAGACATCCGCGACATTTTCCTCTTTATCCAGGCTGAGAGAGGCGCCCTGGTGCAGGCCCTGGTTCCAGAAGTTGACCGCATAGCGCGAAAGCACGGCAAAGACCGAGCCCACAAGACAGAGAACCGACGTGAGATCGGCGGCGGTGTCCGGATCCTCAACCGCTTCCCAGAGAGCGATATAGCCGAGATAGAACAGAAACAGGATCAGAAAAGAGGTCAGGCGCGGATCCCAGGCCCACCAGGTGCCCCACATCGGCTGGCCCCAGATCGCACCGGTCACCAGTGCGATGAGGGTCATCACCACCCCCACGGGGGCAGCTGCGCGCGCGGCGAGTGCGCTGACGTGATGGCGGCGGATGAGCCAGATGAGCGAGGCGACCAGCATCATAAACCACGCGTTGATCGCCATGAGCGCCGAGGGCACATGCAGATAGATGATTTTAACCGTCGAGCCCTGGCGGAAATCGTCAGGCGTGAAAAAGAACCCCCAGATGAGACCCACCGCAAGGCAGATGCCCGAGAGCCACCAGAGTGCCGGCAGAATACGCTCGCTGAAGCCCAGGAACTTCACCGGATTGGCGTAGCTCCAGAAGCCCTGCCGGCGCACGGGCGCCGGTTTATCTCCACTCACAGACACGGGTGTTTTCTAGCTGCTCCGGTCGCATCGCTCAATGGGCAAAACGCCACGCTCACCGCAGGTTTATCCGCAGCGCCGCAGCTGAGGCAAAGGGCATCACCGAGATGACCCCCAGCGTGATCCCGGCAAGCATCAGCGCCGGCGTCGAGGGGTCCATACCCGAAGCGCCCCGCCGGGCGGTCTCGGCACCGAAGATCAGCGTGGGCACATAGAGCGGCAGGACCAGCAGCGACAGCAGCAGACCGCCGCGCTTAATGCCGACTGTGAGCGCTGCGCCAAAAGTCCCGATGACCGAGAGCGCGGGGGTGCCGAGCGCCAGTGAAATCACCAGCCAGCTGTACCCCGGCCCCGGCAGGTTGAGCAGCACGCCGAGGAGCGGCGCGGCCAGCACAAGCGGCAGACCGGTGGTCAGCCAGTGGGCCAGCGCCTTGATGCTGAGTGCGGCTTCCAGCGGCAGCGGCGAGGTGGCGAGCAGATCGAGCGAGCCGTCTTCCAGATCCAGCGCCAGCAGGCGGTCGAGCGACAAAAGACACGCCAGAAGCGCGCCGAGCCACAGGACCCCGGGTGCGATACGGGCCAGCAGGTCGGATTGCGGGCCGACGCTGAACGGTACGAGCACCGTGACGATGAGGAAAAACGCAAGGCCGAGGCCAAAGCCGCCCCCTGCCCTGAACGCGAGCATCAGATCGCGGCGAAGCAGCGCCTTCACAGGAAGGCCTCGTCGCTGGCACCCGCGCGGGTCTCTGCGGTGGCGCGCCAGGGGCTGATGTCGAGCACCTCCGCCTCAAAGCCCGGTACGATGTGGGTGGCCATGATCACCGATCCGCCGCCGGCAAGATGTGCTGCCACAGCATCCTCGAAGAGCCGCACGGCATCCTGATCGAGCGACACCGTCGGCTCATCGAGGATCCAGACCGGTCGTCCTGTCACCAGAAGCCTTGCAAGGCCGAGGCGCCGTTTCTGGCCTGCGGAGAGTGTGCCTGCGAGCCTTTCCTGAAGTTCCACGAGATTAAAAGCGGTAACCGCAGGTGTGATATCGCTCTGGCCGAACACCGCCGCCCAGAAGGTCAGGTTCTCGCGCACAGTGAGCATGGATTTCAGCCCGTCGGAATGGGCCGCATAGGCCACTTTGTCTTCAGCGCCGGTGATCTCACCGCTCAACGGAGGCTGCAGGCCCGCCATCGTGCGCAGCAGCGTGGTCTTGCCCGCCCCGTTCGGCCCGCGCAGGATCAGAGCGCAGCCGGCCCCGACGTCGAAGGAAAGACCGGTCAGAACCGGAACGCCGCCCCGGGCGACTGAGAGATCACGCACTTTCAGAACCATCACCCGCAGGGTTAACCGATTGCAGCGGTGCGAAAAAGTGCGTTCTTTACCCCGGTCAGACCGGCAGCAGCGCCAGCGCGATCCGGCGGCCCTCGCTCAGGAGCACATTATAGGTGCGGCAGGCCGCGGGTGAGGCCATGACATCCACACCCAGCCCGGCATCTTCGAGCCGTGTGCGCAGAGCCTCAGGCATATGGGCAATCTCAGCACCGGTGCCGATGAAAAGCACATCCACATGACCGGCATATTCCAGCAGAGCGTCGGCATCATCATAGCCGGCCCAGGCGGTGCTGCCGGAGGGGCCCGTGATCACCGGACCGTCAAACACCTGACCGCCGATACGGAAAAATCCCGGACCATAGCCTTCGACGGGCCTCGCGTCAGTGAAGGTGATCTCATTCAGGCGCATAGGGTTTTCCTCATTGGCAGGCCGGGATCATCTGAGGTTCCAGCCAGGTGTGCAGGCCATCGCGATGCTCAGCTTCCAGCGGCCCTCCTGCAGTATGCAGATATAAACCGCATCGATCACGTCAAGGGCTGTGCCATCCGCGCGCAGCCGTACGACGTCGTGTAACCGGGCCATGGCGGAGGTGTCGGTGCAGTTCTGCACGGTCACGTCCCGGATTTCGGTATGGCTGAAATCATCGGCTTCAAGAGCGGCAAACTGTTCTTTGAGCTTTGCGTTCAGCGCTGCGTGGTCCGGCAGATGCAGCGTGCCGCCGGGGATCACATAGGTCGCAGGTTCGGTGAAAAGGGCCACCATACCGGGAAAATCCCGCTCATTCCAGGCCTGCAGATAGCGCCGGATCAGGTCCTTGATGTCTGAGTGAACTGTCATGCCGAGGCCCTCCGTTCTAATTCCAGACCGGCAGCCCGAGTATAGCCGATGCCGCGATCACGATATAGGCCACTGTGCGGAACACGCCTTCTGCATTAGGATCAAAAAGCCGCGCCCCTGCTATATTGGCAATGAGATTGGGGATGCCGGCGAACAGTCCGAGTACCGCCACCTCCCAGATAAAGAGCCCGCTGCCCCAGAAAACAGCAATCATTACGACGTCAATGGCCAGCAGGTAGAGCAGGAAATTCGCGCGTATGACTGAAATCGGCAGCCGGCTCGACATGTAAAGCATGATCACGGGGGGGCCCGGGATGCCGGCAAAACCACACATGAATCCCCCGAGCGCCCCGGTGCCGACGGTAAGGTGCGGTGTCAGGACACCCTGGTAACGCCAGCCGCTCATCAGCAGCACCAGCAGGATCAGAATAGTGACCGACACGACCCAGCCAAAGGCCTCCCCGGTGAAATTCGCCAGCAGCCAGATGCCGGGCGGGACGGCGAGTGTCGCCCCGATCATCAGCCGCCCCACATCGCGCGGCGCGCCGTCGCGCCAGGCCGCCCGCAGGTTGGGCAGCGGGCCGATCAGCTCGGCCATCATCATGAAAATGACCGCCGCGACAGGATCCAGCACCGAAGAGGCGGTGGCCATGATGATCATGCCGCTGCCAAATCCCGCAAAGCCACGCACCAGCCCCGCTGCGACAACGCCGCATAACAGCCAGATCAGTCCCTCAGTTGCAAAAACCGCCTGAAGCGCCTCAGGCATCTATGTTGGCAAACTGATTACCCGCATTGGCATCGGGTTTGGACCAGTCGCGTTTAACACCGAGATAGAGCAGCACCGCCGAGGCCACAAAGACAGAGGAATATGTGCCGACGATCACGCCCCAGATCATCGCAAAAACAAAGCCGCGGATCACGTCGCCGCCCAGCACGAAAAGTGCGATCAGCGCCAGCAGCGTGGTCACGGAGGTCATGAATGTCCGGCTGAGCGTTTCGTTGATCGAGATGTTCAGGACCTCGGCAAGCGGCTTTTTCTTGTACTTGCGCAGGTTCTCCCGGACCCGGTCAAAGACCACCACGGTGTCGTTCAGTGAATAGCCGACGATGGTCAGCAATGCTGCTATAATTGCCAGATCGAAGCGGATCTGCAGCTCGGAGAAGACGCCGATGGTCAGGATCACGTCGTGCACAAGCGCCAGCACAGCACCCACGGCAAACTGCCATTCAAAGCGCAGCCAGATGTAGACAAGCACCGCCCCGATGGCCAGCACCACGGCGATGACCGCCGTCTGAATGAGCTCGCCTGAGACCTTGGGACCCACCGATTCGACCGAGATGAACTGAATATCCGGCCGCACGGTGCGCAATGCCGCCTGCACATCTGCGATGACCTGAGTGGTGACCGCCTCCTGGCCGTCCTGTGCCTGAATGCGGATCATCGCAACGTTCTGATCGTCCTCGAAGGTCGGATCGAATACTTCGGTAATCGAGACGTCGCCAAGGCCCAGCGTATCGATCGCCTCGCGGTACTCACCGATATCGACAACCAGCGGGCTTTCGGTCCGGATGGTCGTGCCGCCACGGAAATCAATGCCGAAGTTCAGCCCCTGGATCATGAAGGATGCAAAGGCGACCACCATCATCAGGGCGGAGATGCCCAGCCAGAGCTTCCACCGGCTGAAGAAATCGAAGTTCGTATTCTGTTTGACCAGGCGCAGGCGCATATCAGACCTCGATTGTTTTCGGGCGCTTGCGCTCGAACCAGATGACAATAAAGAGACGCGTGACGAAGATCGCCGTGAAGACCGATGTCAGGATCCCCAGACCCAGCGTAATCGCAAAGCCGCGGACCGGGCCAGAGCCCATCGCAAACAGGATCACCGCTGTAATAAAGGTGGTGATATTCGCGTCCAGAATGGCCGAGAGCGCCTTTTCATAGCCAAGCTCGATGGCGCGTGCAGGGCCTTTGGAGGTTTTCAGCTCTTCGCGGATCCGTTCGAAAATCAGGACATTGGCGTCCACAGCCATACCCACCGTCAGGACGATGCCGGCAATGCCAGGCAGGGTCAGCGTGCCGCCGATGACGCTCAGCAGACCAAATATCAACCCGATGTTGATGATCAGGGCGACATTGGCGAAGAGGCCGAAGAGGCCGTAACTGAGGAACATAAAGACCAGCACGGCGCAGAAAGCCACGATGGTCGCAACCTTGCCCGCATCAATGCTGTCCTGGCCCAGTTCAGGACCGATCGTGCGTTCTTCGAGGAACTCAAGGCCCGCCGGCAGCGCCCCTGCCCTGAGCAGCACCGCGAGGTTGGTTGATTCCTCGACCGAAAAACGGCCGGTAATGATGCCCGATCCGCCGGGGATGTGGCTCTGGATCGTAGGCGCGCTGATGACTTCGTCGTCAAGCACGATGGCGAAGGGTGAGCCGATATTCTCGGCCGTATAATCGCCGAATTTACGCGCGCCGGTCGTGTTGAACCGGAAACTGACGGCCGGGCGGCCGTTCTGATCAAACGAGGGTTGCGCATCCACAAGCTCTTCGCCGGTGACCACCGGGGCCGCTTCGAGCGTGTAAAATGTACCAGGTTCGTCAATGGACGGGACCAGAATATTCCCGATGCCGGGATTTGCGGTTTCGTCCGTGCCGCGAGTCACAACCGGGTTAAAGGTCAGCTGCGCAGTGGTGCCGATGATCTCTTTGAGTTCCGCAGCAGAGCCGATGCCCGGCACCTGGATGAGAATCCGGTCAGTGCCCTGTCGCTGAATCGTCGGCTCACGGGTGCCGACCTCGTCGATGCGGCGGCGGATAATCTCCAGACTTTGCTGCAGGGTGCGCTCATTGGACGCTGTCTTTTCGGCGTCGGTCAGCGTGACGATGATCACATCACCTTCGGCGCGGGCCTCAATATCGTTCGTCGCGACCCCTGTCAGGGTCGGAATGGGCGTGGCAAGCGCGCGGACAACCTCAAGCGCACGCTCCATGCCTTCGGGCTGCGAGATCCGCACGCGCACCTCATCAACAGCAGAGGGCTGCAGCCGGACAGTGCCCACAACCGTACGTTCATCGCGCAGCGCGTCGCGGATTTCCGGCCAGAAGGCCTGCATGCGCGCGGCATAGACGTCCTCGACCTTAACCTCTGCCAGCAGATGCGCCCCGCCGCGCAGATCAAGGCCAAGATTGACCAGACCGGACGGCAGCCAGTCCGGCCACTGCCCGCGCGCGGCCTGGTTTTCAGGCGTATCGGCACCCAGTTCAATGGCCGCAACCGCATCATTGTGCTGCTCGACGGGAGTGTAGAAGAGGTTGGGCATCGCCATCCACAGACCGGCGATGCAGGTCAGCACGATGAGGATGCGCTTCCACAGGTCAATCTGAAGCATTCAGACGCCTTTCAGAGAGGTTGGCCGGCGTTTTACTTCGCCGGTTCTGTTTTGGAAATCACGGTAGCAATCGTGGACTGGATAACGCGGACTTTGACGCCATCGGCGATCTCAAGCTCCAGTTCGCCGTCGTCTTTGACTTTGGCGACCTTGCCGACGATCCCGCCCTGGGTCACGACCTGATCGCCGCGGCGCAGGGCTGCCACCATCGCCTGGTGCTCTTTCACCTTCTTTTGCTGCGGGCGGATGAGCAGAAAATACATGATCGCAAAGATCAGGATCAGCGGTACAAACTGGGCGAATGCTTCCATGGTGGTCAGGTCCTCTGATGACAGGTCGCGCGCGGCCCCCCGGGGCACGCACGAAATTCTGCCGGAACCTATGGGCTGAATGACCTCTTTGCAAGCCAGCGTATGCGCGCAGTGGCAAACATATCTCAGCCGCCCGCCCGTCACCGCTTGGCAGACCCCGGATTTGGCGGCACAATAGGCGTCGCGACAGTCAAAGAGGACGTAATACGTGCACTGGTTTCTGGTATCCGTCCTGGCGGTTTTTCTTTTTGCGGGCCCGCAGGCCGCGATGGCCGAGGGGCTTGAGCCGGTCAGTGCTGAAGATCGCAGGGCATGGACGGCGGTCGGCGCGCTGCGCACGCAGGGTATTGAGGCATATTCCGCCTGCACTGCCACGCTTGTCGCACCCGACATGATCGTCACGGCCGCACACTGCACAGTGCTCGCCACGGGGTTTCCGGGCAAAATGCACTTTTTCGCCGGACGCAACGGCACCCGTAACGTTGCAGACAGCCGCTCGACCACCGTTATCCGACATCCGCTCTGGGAAGCGGCCAGCGGTTCGGACAGGTTTCGCTATGATCTGGCTGTTGTGCATCTGGGTCGACTTGTGGAGGACGGCAAGGTCACCCCGATGCCGGTCTATCGCCGGGGAAATGCACCGGCGCCGCGCAGTGTGGCCCTGCTGGGGTACAACGAACGTGCCGGCGTGCTGCGCGGGCGTTTTGACTGCCCGCTGATCAGCGATGCCATTGAACGCGTCTATGTGTCAGGCTGCACCGTGGTGGCCGGCAATTCCGGCGGAGCGGTTGTGGTTGAAAATGAGAATGGCTGGGCGCTGGCCGGTGTCATCGTGGCCCGCAGCGACAATGACGGGCGGGCGATTGCCGCGCCCGTGGATCAGTGGCTGCTGCGCCAGGTAGACGAGGCCCGCGAGCGGCAGACCCGCCGCACAGAGGGTGCAGACTGAACCGCGCAGCCCTGCCCCGGCAGCACAGCCTGCATGAAAACTGCAGGTTACGGTCTGCCGAAAGATCAGTCATAAGCGGGGCACGAACGATTCAGATCTGAGGACAGGACCCATGCACGATATCCGCGCCATCCGCGAGGCCCCGGAGGCTTTCGACGCAGCCCTTGCACGCCGTGGAGACGCACCTTTGTCGTCTGAAATCCTGGCGCTGGACCAGGCGCGGCGGGAGAAGATTTCTGCCGCTGAAACCGCCCGGGCCGAACAGAACAAAGCCTCAAAACTTGTGGGGGCTGCAAAGGCGTCGGGTGATGGGGCGGAATTTGAACGGCTGCGCACGCTGGTGGGCGAGAAAAAGGCCGAAGTATCCGCCCTGCAGGGCAAAGCGGCTGAACTGGACACAGAGCTCTCCGAAAAACTCTCGTGGATTGCGAATATCCCCGCGGATGATGTGCCTGAGGGTGCTGATGAGAACGACAATGTCGAAGTCCGGCGCTGGGGCGATCAGCCATCTTTCGGGTTCGCCCCGAAGGAGCATTTCGAGATTGCGGGTGTTGCACCGTCGATGGATTTTGAGACCGCCGCGCGGACTTCCGGCGCCCGGTTTGTCATGCTCACCGGCGCTGTGGCGCGCATCCACCGGGCGCTGGCGCAGTTCATGATCGACACCCATGTGGACGAAAACGGGCTGACCGAAGTGAACAGCCCCGTACTGGTGCGGGACGAGGCGATGTACGGCACCGACAAGCTGCCGAAGTTCGCCGAAGACAGCTATCAGACCACGAACGGCTGGTGGCTGGTGTCCACCTCGGAAATTCCGCTGACCTATACGGTGGCCGGGCAGATCCTGGACGAAAGCGACCTGCCACGGCGGCTGACCGCGCATACCCTGTGTTTCCGCTCAGAGGCCGGCAGCGCGGGGCGTGATACCGCCGGCATGCTGCGCCAGCACCAGTTCGAGAAAGTCGAAATGGTTTCAGTCACCCATCCCGATCACTCCGATGAAGAACAAAAACGCATGCTGCGCTGTGCCGAGGATATTCTGGAACGGCTGGGCATCGCCTACCGCACGGTGCTTTTGTGCACCGGCGACATGGGGTTCGGCGCGCGGCGCACCTATGATATCGAAGCCTGGTTGCCGGGGCAGAATGCCTACCGCGAGATTTCTTCGGTTTCCACCACCGGCGATTTTCAGGCCCGGCGTATGAACGCGCGTTTCCGGCCCGCCGGTGGCAAGCCACAGTTTGTGCATACGCTCAACGGCTCGGGGCTTGCTGTGGGGCGCTGTCTGATTGCGGTGCTGGAGAACGGCCAGCGCGAGGACGGATCAGTGGCGCTGCCGGAGGTCCTGAGCGGCTATCTGGGCGGCAAAACCACGCTGAGCGCTGACGGCGACCTGATCTGAAGGCGCGCCTCCGGAGCATTCTGATCCTGATCCCGGGCGCGGCCCCGGGTACGGTGATTTCGCGGACGGCAGCGCTCAGTGCGTGGGGGTGACTTCGTAGCCGCGCTCTTCGGGCTCTGTATCGATCAGTTCGAGCGGGAAACCCGGCGCGCGGATCTCGAGGCCGGTGGCTTCTTCGAGCCGTTCGATCATGCGGTCAGACTGCGCCCGTTCACCAAAGCGTTTCTGCCCGTCGCGCATCATCTCTATGATCAGAGGGGAGATTTCCAGCGGCACATGATGCAGATCGGCGAGCTTCTGAAACAGGCCGATGTCTTTCTGCACCAGATCCATGGTGAAATTCACGTCGCGCGACCCTGACAGGATCAGCTGGCTTTCGGTTTCGTGCACAAAGGAGGTGCCCGAGGAGACCGAAATCGCCTCAAATGTGGTGGCAAGATCCATGCCGGCCGCTTTCATCACCGTCAGCGCTTCACAGAGCGTCAGCAGGTTGGCCGTCGCCAGATAGTTGGTCATGACCTTGAGGACACTCGCCGAGCCCAGAGGACCGGTATGCAGCACCCGCCGGCCCATCAGCGTGAGCAGCGGCAGGATGCGGTCAAAGGTTGCGCGGTCACAGCCGGCATAGATCGATATGTTGCCGGTATCCGCGCGGTGGCACCCGCCGGACACAGGGCAATCGACCGCCGCGGCACCACGCGCGATCGCGGCTTCGCCGAGGCGTTTTACCTCGGCCTCATCTGTGGTGGACATTTCCATCCAGATTTTACCCGGCCCCATGTGGGGCAGCATTTCCTCCACCACCGCTGCCGAGGCGGCCGGGCTGGGCAGACAGGTAATCACCGCGTCACAGGCCTGTATCATCGCGGCAGGGCTGCCGCCGTCGACCGCCCCGCCGGCCACCTTTGCCGCAACAAAGTCCGGATTGAGGTCATGCACCATCAGACCGGTTCCGTTGCGGATCAGAGAGCCCGCGAGTTTGCCACCGACATTGCCCAGCCCGATAAATCCCGTTTTCATGAAAGTCCCCTTCTTTTCAGTTACCTGCACCTTTCAGGGCCGCAGGCGACACGTCGCGCCCGTTTGCGACCATCCGGCAGAACAGGCTCCCGTTCCGGCACCGGCCTGCCGGGCGCTGGCCCCTCCGCCTGCGGTCACCAACCGGGCGGTCATCGTCGGATCCTTTCGCGGACGCGATGCGGGTCAGGAACTGGTCAGCATTGCTTCCGGCATCCGGCGCGCCGCTGTGTCATTGCGTGAACGCCGCTGCCCCCCGCACCGCTGCTGCAGGGCGGCACCAGAGGTGCCATATAGCAGTTGAGCACCCGTGCGCGGAGCAATGCGTGCAGCGTTGCACAGTCAGCGTTCGGTGCGGCGCATTTGTACCGCGCACCCGCGCCCTTATCTATGCTGCAACTCAGTAAGGAGCATTTCCCATGTCACTCAGACCAACGCTCGAAACCCGCAGGGCCATTCCCACGATGGAAGGCGCCGGCGTGAAACTGCACCGTGCATTCGGATTTCAGGACCCGTCCGAACTTGACCCGTTTCTGCTTTTTGACGATTTTCGCAATGAGCATCCGGAAGATTTCAGACGCGGCTTTCCCTGGCATCCGCATCGCGGCATCGAAACCATCACCTATGTGCTAGAGGGCACCGTGGATCATGGGGATTCGCTGGGCAATGTCGGCACGCTGGGTGCAGGCGATGTGCAGTGGATGACCGCAGGGTCCGGCATTCTGCATCAGGAAATGCCGCACGGCAACGCGCGGGGCCAGATGCATGGCTTTCAGCTCTGGGGCAACCTGCCTGCGTCACAAAAAATGACGGCGCCGCGCTATCAGGACGTCACATCGGCCGATATTCCGGTGATTACAGACGATGACGGCACCCGGGTAAAGGTTATCACCGGTGAGTTCTGGGGCAAGACAGGTCCGGTGGACGGGATTGCAGCAGACCCGCAGTATCTCGATATCTTCGTGCCTGCCGGTCAGAAAAAGACGTTTAAGATCGACACCTACCGTCGTGCTTTTGCGTATGTTTTCGAAGGGGCTGCGGCCTTTGCCGATGCAAGTGCGCCGTCGGGCGTTCTGCTTGAAAAAGAAGTCGGCGGCGAAGAGGTGAACATCCGCGATCTTTCGGGTAACCGAACGCTGATCCGGTTCGGCACCGGCGAGGAGGTCACCCTTCAGGCCGGTCCCGAAGGGGTGCGCTTTCTGCTGATCTCAGGTGCGCCGATTGATGAGCCGGTCGCCTGGCATGGTCCGATTGTCATGAACACCCGGGAAGAACTGCAGCAGGCGATGCGCGAACTGAACAACGGGACCTTCATCCGGCCCGCGCATTAAACTCTGACGGCGTTCAGCACCATTTTACGGTACTGCGTCTCGACGTCTTCCAGCGTCAGACGCCCGCTTTCGCGAAACCAGGTGCTGACGCCGGTGAGCATGGCGATCACGGCACGCGTTGCAATGCGCGTGTCGGCGATATCAAAACGCCCCTCTGCGACGCCGGCGGCGAGAATTTCTTCCAGCAGGTCCTCATAGCGCCGGCGCAGCCCTTCTATCACCTGGAAATTTTCTTCACTGAGGTTGCGCAGTTCCATATAGGCGATGAAAACCGCATCCTGACGGTCGTGGTGATAGCGGATGTGGAAAGAGACGAAACCGGCCAGACGCTCTGCGGCCTCCCCCTCGCCCGGTCCGGCGCGTTCCAGCAGGTCTTCCAGGTGGCTGCGCATCAGATCAAAAAGCAGCGACTGTTTGTCCGGCGTGTAGTTATATAGCGCGCCCACCTGCACGCCCACTTCGGCAGCGATACTGCGCATCGAAACGGCAGCATAGCCCGATTTTGCAAAGAGCCTGAGTGCTGCTGCGCGGACCCGCGGGCCGGTAACGTCCGAATGTGATCCTGCCGTGCGTGCCATGGCAAAAGGTTAAAAGAACGTCTGTTCAGAAACAAACCTTTCTTGCGTGGCCGGGTTCCATCGGGCACAAAAGCTGCAATGGCCGGAGCTTTCTGATGCGTTTTTTTATCCCTGTCCTTGCGATGACCGGTCTGCTGGCCTGCACCGAGCTTCCGGATATCGATGACGGGATCACTGCCGCCGATGAGGCCGCGGAGTATCCCGACCTGATTGCTCTTTCGCCCGCCGTTCTGGAACAGGCGCGCGAAGAAGATGAAACATCAGCCGCGCTCGACGCACGGGCCGCGGGACTGCGCACGCGGGCTGCGGGGCTCAGGCCGCCGGTTCTGACAGAGACCGAGCGTGCGCGGCTCGGGGCAACTGTCCCGTAAACGCCAATCGGTGGATTGCACGGGCCCGGTGAACGGGCTACATCGCGTTTCAATGTTTAACGACCGTCAGAGGACCACCGCGCATGTCTCAGCCCCTTCGTCTTGGAATTGCCGGTCTGGGCACGGTCGGCATCGGCGTGGTACGTATCATCCGCCAGCACGCGGCTATGCTGAAGGCACGCACAGGCCGCGAGATCGTCATCTCAGCCGTCTGCGCGCGCGACCCTGACAAGGACCGCGGTGTGTCGCTGTCGTCCTATGCCTGGGAGACCGATGCCACAGCACTCGCCACCCGTGACGATGTCGATGTCTTTGTCGAGCTGATCGGCGGGCATGAAGGTATTGCAAAAGACGCCGTGGAAGCCGCACTGGCTGCCGGCAAAGACGTGGTCACGGCCAATAAGGCATTGCTGGCCATTCACGGGCAGGCGCTGGCCGAGGCCGCCGAAGCGGCAGGCCGGGCGCTGCGCTATGAAGCCGCCGTCGCCGGGGGCATACCGGTGATCAAGGCCCTGACCGAGGGGCTTGCCGGCAATGACATCACCCGGGTGGTGGGGGTCATGAACGGGTCGTGCAACTATATTCTGACGCGCATGGAATCCGCCGGACTGAGCTATGAAGAGGTCTTTGCGGAGGCCGACGGGCTGGGCTATCTTGAGGCGGACCCGCAGCTCGACGTGGGGGGCATTGATGCAGCCCATAAGCTCGCCATCCTGTCGTCGATCGCCTTTGGCACCCGGGTGGATTTCGACGGGATCGCTCTTGAGGGCATTGACCGGGTCAGCATCGAAGACATCCACGCGGCCGCCGACATGGATTACAAAATCAAGCTGCTCGGCGTGGCCCAAAAGACCGGCCGTGGCCTGGAGCAGCGCATGCAGCCCTGCCTGGTGCCCGATACCTCCCCGCTGGGGCAGCTGGACGGTGGCACCAATATGGTGCTGCTCGAAGGCGACGCAGTAGGACAGATCGTACTGCGCGGTCCGGGTGCAGGTGAAGGGCCGACAGCCAGTGCCGTGCTTGCGGATATCTGTGATATCGCGCGCGGCCTCCGGGGCCCGGTGTTCGGCGTGCCGGCGGATACGCTGACCGCGTCTGTACCCGCCAGCGCACAGCTGCCGGCCCCCTATTACCTGCGCATGTCGCTGGAGGATAAACCCGGCGCGCTGGCGCGGATTGCGAAGGTGCTGGGCGAGGCCGGCGTGTCGATCGACCGGATGCGCCAGTACGGGCATGAGGATACCTCGGCGCCGGTGCTGATCGTCACCCATAAAACGACCCCGGCGGCCCTCAATGAGGCGCTTGGCGCGATGGAAGGCACCGGCGTTCTGTCCGGCACGCCTGTGGCGCTGCGCATCGAGGATGTCTGAGCGCAGTTGAACCCCGCTCCTGCGCCCGCTACAAAAAAGATCAGGCCTCCGCGCCTTCATAAAAAGGATATTATCATGCCCGCCCGCGCCGAATTTCACGATCGTATGCTTTCGCTGGGCCTTGCCCGTGTCTCGGAGGCCGCCGCACTGGCCTCAGCGCGTCTTGTAGGTCAGGGCGATGAGAAAGCAGCCGATCAGGCGGCGGTCAATGCGATGCGCGAACAGCTGAACATGCTCGATATCGCAGGCGTTGTTGTGATCGGTGAAGGCGAGCGGGATGAAGCGCCGATGCTGTACATCGGGGAAGAGGTCGGCACCGGCAACGGCCCTGGTGTGGATATCGCTCTGGATCCGCTGGAAGGAACGACCCTGACCGCCAAGGACATGCCCAACGCCTTGACGGTGATCGCCATGGGGCCGCGCGGCTCAATGCTGCACGCGCCGGATGTCTATATGGACAAGCTGGCGATCGGGCCCGGTTTTGAGGAAGGCGTGGTGACCCTGGAAATGAGCCCCGGCGAGCGCGTGGCGGCCCTTGCGGCGGCAAAAAGCTGCGATCCGTCGGACATAACGGTCTGCATTCTGGAGCGCCCGCGCCATGATGAAATGATTGCCGAGGTGCGCGCCACGGGTGCCGCAATCCGGCTGATCACCGACGGCGATGTGGCCGGGGTGATGCATTGTGCTGATGCCTCTACCGGTATTGATATGTATATGGGCGCCGGCGGTGCGCCCGAGGGTGTTCTGGCAGCCGCCGCGCTGAAATGCATGGGGGGGCAGATGTATACCCGCCTGCTGTTCCGCAACGATGATGAACGCGGACGGGCAACCAAGGCAGGCGTGACCGATTTCGACCGGATTTATTCGCGCGATGATATGGTCACTCAGGACGTGATTTTCGCAGCCACCGGCGTGACCCAGGGCAATATCCTGCCCGGCGTGCGGCGCGAGCCCGGCTGGATGACAACCGAGACACTGATCATGCGCTCAAAAACCGGATCCGTGCGCCGCATCAATTACCGCACACCCGTCTGATCATCGCGTCAGGCGTCAGCCGCCGGGGCGCACCGTCGGCGGGATTTCGGGTCAGAAAAAGGAACGGTCGGAGGTGAGCTTTCTCGGTGTTGATGCCTCGCTGACAGGCCGGCGCTGGACAGGTCCTGCGCCGGAGATCTCACGCGCGGCAGAGGCGCTGGTGCAGCAGACCGGGCTTGCGGATGCCGTCTGCCAGGTGCTGGCCCGGCGTGGGGTGACCGCGGATGAGGCCGACGCCTTTATGGCCCCTGCCCTGCGTGATCTGCTGCCCGATCCGCGCAGCCTCCGGGACATGGAAAAGGCTGCTGCGCGTGTCATTCAGGCGGTGACGCGCAAAGAGCGCATTGCCATCTTTGCGGATTATGACGTCGATGGCGGCAGTTCGGCTGCTCTGCTGATCGTCTGGTTGCGGGAGCTTGGCCTGCCTGCAACGCTTTATGTGCCGGACCGGATTGACGAGGGGTATGGTCCCAATGACGACGCGATGCGCGATCTGGCGGCACGCCACGATCTGATCATCTGTGTGGATTGCGGAACACTGTCACACGGGCCGGTCACCGCCGCCGAAGGCGCCGATGTTGTGATCCTGGACCACCACCTCGGGGCCGAGGATCTGCCCGCAGCACTGGCGGTGGTGAACCCTAACCGGCAGGACGAGAGCGGCGATCTTTCGCATCTTTGTGCCGCAGCCGTTGTTTTCCTGCTGCTGGTCGAGATGGGTCGGTTGCTGCGCGAAGCCGGCACAACCGGCCCCGATCTGATGCAGATGCTGGATCTTGTGGCGCTGGCGACAGTTGCCGATGTGGCGCCGCTCAGAGGCGTCAACCGCGCCTTTGTGCGTCAGGGTCTGCGCGTTATGGCCGCGCGCCGGCGTCCGGGGCTTGCCGCCCTTGCCGATGTGGCGCGCATGGATACACGGCCCTCTGCGTATCATCTGGGTTTTCTGCTGGGTCCACGGGTGAATGCGGGCGGGCGCATCGGGGCTGCCGATCTGGGCGCACGTCTGCTGGCCACCGATGATCCGCATGAGGCAGCAGCACTTGCGGAACGTCTTGATGCGCTTAACACCGAGCGTCGCGAGATCGAGGCGGCGGTGCGGGCCGCAGCCCTTGATCAGGCGCAGGAGCGTGGTTTCGATCACGGACTGGTCTGGGCGGCCGGCACCGGCTGGCACCCCGGCGTGGTCGGTATTGTGGCCTCCCGTCTCAAGGAGGCCTCCGGACGGCCCAGCATCGTGATCGGCATCGAAGACGGGGTCGGCAAAGGCTCGGGACGCTCGGTCACCGGCATCGATCTCGGTCAGCCCATCCAGCGGCTCGCCGCAGAAGGTTTGCTGATGCGCGGTGGCGGGCACAAAATGGCCGCCGGACTGACCGTCGCGGCGGATCAGATCGAACCTGCGATGGCCCGGCTGACCGAACTGCTGGAAAAACAGGGCGCACATCTGACCGGTGCATCCGACCTGCGCCTTGACGGGCTGCTGATGCCGGGGGCCGCTCGGGTCGAACTGGTCGAGACGCTTGAGACCGCAGGACCGTTTGGCGCCGGTGCCGCGGCACCCCGTTTTGCTTTTGCGGATATGGCGATCAGATTTGCCAAACGCGTGGGCGAGAGCCACCTTAAGATCAGTTTCAGCGACGGGACGGGCCCTGTCATGGAGGGCATCGCGTTCGGCGCATATGACGGCCCTCTCGGTGCCGCACTCGAAAACCACGGTGGCGCGCGCCTTCATCTGGCGGGCCGGCTGGACATAAACACATGGCGCGGGCGCCGGACGGTGCAGCTGCGCCTTGAAGATGCCGCCGTGGCCTGACCGCCTCCGTCTGCGGCAAAGTTTCTCGGCAGCAGATGAAATTTCCGCTTGCGCCAGTGGCGTGGATTGCCTAATCAACCGCTCACGAGAAGAGTGGCCCGTTCGTCTATCGGTTAGGACGCCAGGTTTTCAACCTGGAAAGAGGGGTTCGATTCCCCTACGGGCTGCCACATTTCCCACTTAAGCATTTTAAAATAAGTGATGATATGGTTTTGGATATTTATATCCTACCGGTTTTCCCACCGGTCGTTTCTGGCCGATGCTTTTAATTCTCCTTTCTGCCCGATCAACCGGCTCAACCCAAGGGAAGGACTAAAAGATGCGTAGTAATCCGCAAGTTGCAGCAGATATGGCGCCGGGAGTTCCGCCGCAAAAAATCATGCAAGTAAGTCGGGGCGCAAGAAAGCTTACACCAGCAAGGGCCTGAAGAGTGGCGCTCGCTAACGAATTCAGAGGCAGGAACGACAGATACAAATTTTCGGCACAGCAGCCTTGAGCAGGGCGAAATGATCTGCCTGACACCGACGCGAACGCCTGCTGATTTTATCGCCCAACTGGAATGGCTCCCGGATGTCATGGTGCCGCACGTTCCAAACGCAATTGGCTTTGACAAAGTGTTTCAGATATTGCGGCAGAGCGTCAGGAACCTGGCAAAATAACATAAGAATTCATTCGGGTCGGCTGAGTTCTTTGCCATTGCACCAGGTTAGTTGCACCCTGATCGTCAGAGCACTGACTTCCCGAAAAACATCACCCCACCCCAGCATATGCGCCTGTTTCAATATGCACCGCTCCAAGCAAGGTGCAGGGGCGAAAATCCTTTGCCGCTAGCGAGTGGGCGCTCTTGCCAAAGGAAACCGCTTCGCTGAATTGCTTAAGGTCACGAAGAGCGCCACCCCCCTGTCGTTAACAATGCTAAGCGGATTTTAGGCTCAACTGTTTTCTCAAGCGCTGCTTTGACCATGGCCACGCCCTCTGTCGAACACCCGGCCTTACGCCAGTGACTACAGGAATTCACAGCAGACCACGCATCTCCGCTTCTGTTCCAATCTTCCTGCAAGTTTTCAGCCAGGATTTTGTGATCGGCCTTGCGCAGGCGATCGGTCCAATACCCGCCCTCGCCAGCCGCTAACCATACAAGATCTTCTTTTCCAACTGGCTTTCCGCCTGTGACTGATCGCAGTTTTCGACTAACCCGGCTTAAGTCTTTCGGCTGTACCAAGGGCAATTCAAAGCGATCCGGGAGTTCTTGCACTTTTTTGCGGCGCTCCCTCTTTCGGTGTTGCTCGGCAAACAGGGCGGCATTCTTACGGTTGGAGACCTCTGCCCTTGAGCGCTTTCTTCTGCTTCCGGTTTCGCTTCTGTTTCTCTTATGGCCGCACGTGCCTCACGTTCCTGCGTCGCTCGCAACTGAAACTCATCCGGTTCGATTTCTCCCTGAGCGAACTCAAGCAGGGATTGATGACCATTATTGCTCAAGAATTCCTATTGAGGAGCCGTCAGGCCATTACCTGCGCTTATCCTTTCCAAGATCCCACCAGGGCGGCTCTCAGGAATTCTCACACCTTTCACATCATCAAGAAGAAATTTCACGGCCATATCAGTGTAGTCGGAATTCAATACTATACCCATCGATAACAATTGGTGCGGCTGATCGATATGAAGGCCCACTGTTTACGTGAATATTAAACCATGAATGTGTTTTTCAACGGCCACGTATATGGCAGCTTTGGCCTCAGTGCAGTAATTCGGTGCGTGCTTTGTCAACGACTGCTATGCGGACAAACTGGCCTTTCGCTGCGGCTGCGCCAATGGCTGCTACAGAAAAACTAATCCAGTCATTATCATTCGGCTAAGAGGGTTACAGGTTTGAGTTTTGGGGAAATGCTTCACCGCATCCGAGGGCTATTTTGAGGCTCTAGGCAACTTTTGGTTTTGCAGTAATGTCCTGCTGTCTAGCCTCGACTGCGGCTCAGAATTAGCCCAAAAGTTACAAGGCCAGCAGATACGAAGCGCCAAACGCCGAAGCCTTCTTTGAGAAGGAATGTCGATATAAGGGCAGCAAAAAGAACACTCGTTTCACGCAAGCCAGAGACCATGCCCATAGGTGCAACGGCGAGTGCGTAGACAATGATCCAGTATGCTCCGACCTGCATCGCACCACCGGCGATGCCAGTCAGGGGATTGTTCCTTGCAACCGCCACGATCTCATTTCGTTTCCAAATGAGCGCGATCAGAAATGTCACCGCCCCATTGCCAATTGTCAGCCACACCGCAAAACCGAGTACTGACTCAGCCTGACGTGCACCCAAGCCATCGACAACGGTATAAGACGCGATACAAACGCCAGTAAGCAGAGCAAAAACCATCGCCTTTGAATTGATCTTGCTGGCTTTTCCGCCATCCAATGTCAGCGCCATGACGCCGACAGCAAGGCATAGAATGCCGACAAGAGCGGTTTGGCTGACGTATTCTCCAGCAAAAACAAACGCACCAAGGGTGACAAGAATTGGCGCAGACCCTCGTGCAATTGGATAGACTTGTCCGAGATCGCCGTGGTCGTAAGCGACCGGAAGGAAGAAGTGATACGCGGTATGGATCAGAACGGACAGCGCCAGAAGTGGCCAACTGGCAGTATCTGGACTGTCTACGAATGGTAGCGCAAATAGAGAAAGAATGCTTCCAGCGAGTGTCACGACCGCCATTACCGCAATCCGGTCGCCGCTGATTTTGATGAGGGCATTCCAGCCTGCGTGTAAAGCAGCAGCCAGCAAAATCAATAGCGTAACATCATAGTTCATAGCGGTAGAGCTTACCTTTTCGTGCGAAAAATACTAGAGGTATGTGCTTGGGTTAGAAGCAGAAAAGACTCTGCCCAGATGTCGAGAAACGGACGTTAGTGCACAGTGCGGCATAGGTTGATTTGGGCTCAAAACCGCCGTTCGACGGGTTTTCTCAGATGGCAGCTTTGCCGCGTTAAGCAGTCCATTATGACAGAAAATTTGAAGGCCTGGCTTCCAGGAACTGCTTCCAACAGAACCGGACGTTTGAAACAGTTAGATCGAATGTCTCAGTCAAGGGACAAAACCGCTTTTAACCGCGGAGCAGCAATCTAAGGTTGTCTTGCCTTAGAATGTCCAGGGAACCAGTATTTATGCTAGAAGTCTCTGACACATAAACGGGGACCGGCCTTGCATGTAAAACCGGCTTCATACCAGTTTTACGAAATCCAATTGAGAAGATCCGAAACGCCTATGAGTGAACCTCCTGTGCAGCGCCGACTTGCGGCCATTATGTCAACCGATACGACTACACGATGCGAGCGATGCCCGACGTCTGGATGTTGGAAGAAAACGCTGCAACAAATGCTTTGGAGTTGCTTGACAGGGCTCTTGAAATTGACCCTGACTATCCTCTGGCGCTTGCTCTGGCAGCCTGGTGCTGGGCGCAGCGGTCAGTCTACAACTGGGCAGAAGATATTTCCAAAGCTAAGGCTGAGGCACTGGTACGGGCTGAACGTGCAGCGCAGATATCTTCGGAAGATCCGCTCATTCTATCTGTCCTGGGAACCGTCCACACCTTTGCGCGAAACTACGGCGCTGCCCGAGTGTTGCTGGAACGGGCAATCCAACTTGATCCCAATGCGGCCTGGGCGCTGAGCCGCCTTCGCTTTCTCGAAACGTACGCTGACCGACCGCAAGTCGCCCGAGAACATTTTGAACGCGCTATGCGGCTCAGCCCACTCGATCCGATGAACTTTAACAATCTCTTCGGTCTGGGCAGCGCCTGCCAGGTCGCGGGCGAGGACCACCGCGCCGCCGGTTTTTTCCTGCGTGCACTGGAGGAGCGCCCGAACCCGCACTGGGTTCACTGTAACCTCTGCACAGCGCTGTTGGGCGCCGGACGCGAAGATGAGGCACGGGCCTCCGCTCAGAAGCTGATGCAGATGCATTCCAATATGACGGTAAAACGTTTCAGGGAAGCGATGGTCTTTTCCAAGCCTGTACTGGACCGGATTGGTGAACAGATGATTATCCTTGGCATTCCCGAAGGTGAGGATTAGTTGCCCCGTTCACTGCAGGGCAAGGTGCAAACGTCGCATTGATGACGCATTTCCCCGGGATGATCACGGTTGTGAAGCATGCGTCGCCTGTGGTCTGACGGTTGTCGTGATTTTCTTCTGTCCCTTTTTGCGCACAAATGAACAGGTTCACCTGCACGTATCCGGTGAAGACGATCGAGACGACCGGCGTTTCCGTAAGCGGCAAATTCAGGCTCAATGATCTGAAAAACACCACTCTGGTCAATCAGAAGTTAGCGAATTGCCCCTATCAATGCGCATCAGAGGCGGTGCGATGGATCTTTTGCGCAGTGTGACGACCGATCAGTTCAGCAGAGAAGTGGACGCCAGTGTCGTTGTGACCCTGGCGAGCATTCTGGTCGTGATCTCTGCTGTAATCTGCGTAATCGATCGCACGAATAACCGCAGAGCCGGAGAACGGAATACCTCTGATGCGCTGCTCTGGATGCACATCTGGTTTATCGTCGGCGCGGCGGGCCTGGAGCTTGGGCGACAATATCCGTTCCGGCTCAGCGCACCACTGGTGCTTACCGCGGTATGCTGGGGCCTGGTGAGCGCCTTCATTGCGATGCAAGCCGCGATGACGCGCATGCCCGCAGGCAGGACATGGCCGGCAGTTGCCATCGCCCTCGGCGTGCTGCAAAGCGCACTTGCTGCCATATCGGACAGTGCAGGCGCGGTATTCATCTCAAGTTCGCTGATCAACGGGGGCCTTGCCGCCTGTTTTGCACTTACGCTGAACCGCGTTGCCCGGGCCCGCGCCATTGATTTCAGGATGATCATGATCGTGCCCTTCTGCGCGATTGCACTTGCCTACGGCCTGCGGCTGGTGCTGATCCTGTACGGCGTGGACAAATCGCTGATCGTTGGCTTTTCGGTTGTCATCGGGCTGCTGATTTCCGCGTCCTCGGTCTTCTGGCTCTTTTCGGCGATCTCAATTCGTGGCCAGCACCTCCTGCGACAGGTGGAACGGACATCCTCCACCGATGCCCTGACACAGCTTGGCAACCGGATGTCATTTGAGCGGTTCATGGCTGATCTCACCGGCGCCGGGCGGCGCAGCACATCACGTCAGAGCGCCTGTCTGAGCATCGACATGGACCGGTTCAAGGAGATTAACGACACATATGGTCATGAGGCCGGCGATCTTGTGCTGGTCAGCACAGCGAGGCGGCTTCAGCATTTTGGCGCCGGTTCTGAGACCCGGATATTCAGGATCGGGGGCGATGAATTCGTCCTGTGGTGCATCCCGGACGATGCGGCGCTTTTCAAAGATGAGGTGCAGGATCTGCTCGCTGAACTGGCGAAGCCCGTTGGTTTCGGCGCTGTGTCCCTGAACGTGGGCGTCAGCATCGGGGTGGAAATGAGCAGCGATGACACCGCGCCGCATGAAATTGTCAGACGCTCGGATATCGCGCTTTATCGCTCGAAGAAAAGCGGACGCAACCGTGTTACCTTTTATTCTCACGCGCTTGGGGACACCCATTATCAGCGATTGCGGATCCTCGAAGAATTTCGGGCCGCTCTCCGAGGTGGTGCCGTTTCCGCGTATTTCCAGCCGCAGTTTTCTCTTTCTTCCAATGCCCTGTGCGGCTGTGAGGTTCTTGCGCGCTGGCATCATCCCGAACACGGTCTTGTTTCACCAGGCGATTTCATCCCGCTCGCAAGAGAGTTGGGCCTGCTGGCGGAACTTGACCGCTGCATCCTGGACCAGGCCCTGCAGGCACTGAACCGGTGGGATCAGTCGGGCCTTCACCTGCCGCGGATCTCTGTGAATGTGTCGATGTCCCGGTTGCGCCAGAAGGACCTGCTCGAAGAGCTTGCCAACCGCAGAGACCTGCCGCGGGGCCGGATATCTTTCGAAATGCTCGAAACGGTTTTCGCGGATGATGATGACGCGCTGAAGTGGAATACCGACCGGCTCAAAGAGATGGGCATCGGGGTCGAGATCGACGATTTCGGCACCGGGCATGCTGCCATCAGCTCAGTGGTGTCGCTGAACCCCGACCGAATAAAAATCGACCGCTTTTTCGTACGGGGGATCGGACATTCCCAGAGCAGCCGGGACATACTGAAAGTTCTCATTGATTTCACAAAGCTTACAGGTGCGGTCTGCCTCGTGGAGGGTGTCGAGACCATTGAGCAGCGTGACATTATCAGCACGCTTGGGGGAGATGAGATCCAGGGGTTTGTCCTCGCCCGCCCGATGCCACGAGATGAAATGCAGATGTGGCTTGAAAGGCATTACGCGGATCCGGCGAATGATCAGGCCTGCTAAGACCGTCGCGCCATACTTATGTCGGACGCTCTTATGAGTGAAATGCTGGTGACGCGCGGTGGGCAGAACGCGCAGATGGGCTGTATTCCGGTCACAACCTGAGACCCGGCCGCTTGCTTCCCTTCTATACCGGGGATTGTTGATGTGCCCTGTTCGGCACACACTATCGATGTCCCCGGGCCACCAGCGTCACATCAGGTGTCCGCGCTTTAATCGCTTTTTCTGGTTCTGGTTGCTGTGACCTGCATTGAACAGGGACCTTCATATCTGTGCGGACTGCCGGCCCGGCGCCAGACCTGCGAAAAACGTGTGCCGTTCCCGCCCGGTCCGTTTTGAATGATAGAGCGCCTCATCCGCATCTTTGAGCAGCTGATCGGCCGTTGGCCTGATGTAGTCGGTACTCTGCACAGATCCGATGCTTGCAGAAATCCGGCAGATCGCCCCCTCAAACGGAATGGGACGTGTCATCCGGCTGATGATGCGATGCGCGATCTGTTCGATAGTGTCCCGATCCAGGTCGCCGTCCAAAAGGACAATAAACTCATCGCCCCCCACCCGGGCCACAGTATCCGTGGAGCGGGTTTCATCGATCATGATCCGGGCCACCTCGAGCAGTACATGATCGCCTGCCGCATGCCCGAAGGTGTCATTCACTGCCTTGAAAAAATCCAGATCGATCTGCATCAGCGCAAAACTCCGGCCGGCGCTGATGTACTGGGCCAGCACCGCATCCATCGCCCGCCGGTTATTCAGACCGGTCAGCGGGTCGGTCACGGCCTGTTCCTCTGCAGCTTCCCGCGCGGTCTGCAGACGCCGGTTCAGCTGGTGAGAGGCCTCCATTGCGGCAGATTTCGCCTCGATCAGATAGAGCATTTCAATGGTCAGGTCGGTCGCCGCGAAGTCAGCGGCCGTAAGGTCATAATCCTGGATGGCATCGACGACGGAAATGCCGAAAGACAGGTTTACCGTCATATGCTCAGGCAATGGCCCCGCCACCGCGACCCCTTTGAGTTCCCGGTGGGGCGGCACGCGCAGCCTGATGTGCAGCTTGGCACCGGCGAGTGTCGCCAGCTCGGACCCGTCGGCGACCGGTCGCGGCCGGCGGATATCGAAAACTTCGGTAAATTCGCGGCCCCTGAGGTCACCCTCCTGCCAGAACTTCCGGGCCGTTGGTCCGGCGTGCACAATCCGCCCGTCCGGCCCCACCACCACATGCATCGGACAGAGCACGTCCAGCATTCCGAAATATGCCTGCTGGTCACTCATCCGGCACGCGCACCGAGATCAAATCCGCGTCCTTCGGCAAACTCTGTTTCGAGAAGGGTAACGGCAACAACCTCTGCGCCGTCTTCGGTGCCTTTATGTTCAAGAAATGCCAGAGCGCCGTAATCGTCGGCCATAGCGCGCAGCACACCCATGAATAGATGACCGCATCCCGGCACCTGCCCGCGCACCAGAAGCGTATAGCTGCCCGGCGCATGTTCGCGCAGCGCGATCTCCGGCAGTTCCAGATCCGAGACGGCAAGGCGTGCACGGTCGGGCAGATCATCCAGTGAGTGCAGGAATTCGATAAAACTTACACCACTGAACCGCAAAAGACGACGCAGCGCCTCAACACCCGGGTGCGACACAAGATAGGTACCGATATCCTCGAGAAGTTCGTCATAGCCGCGGTCGAGCACATCACAGACGGCCTCCAGCACACGCGGTGTGATCGCGTCGTCGTAAGACCACATTGCCTCAAACTCCGAGAACCCCAGGCCCGCACGGTCGGTCGCAGCCCGCCATTGCGCCGCGCCGTAACTGTCGGTGACAAATCTCTGGATAGCCCGGTTTACCAACCCGTGCATGAACGCCTCATTCCCATAATCCCGCAGGCAGGATGACGCACACCGGTTAAGATTTACCCAGGAGAGATCTGGTCAGGCATTGAAATGATTACACTTTTCAGAAATCTGTCGGAGCGCCGCCTTCTGACTTCCGGCGGGCCACAAAATCCGAAAGTTCATCCCGGATGGCTACGTCCATCGCAGGCGGTTCGAAAGATGCGGTGATCTCCTTGAACATCAGATGCGCGCGTTCGGGCGTCCAGACAGCGCCCGCGGCCTCCCAGCCCTCATAGTTCTTCCAGTCACTGAGGAAGGGCTGATAAAAGGCCGTGGTATAACGATCCTGGGTGTGCTGAATGCCAAAGAAATGCCCCGCGTTGCCAACCGACTTAATGGCGTCGAGGGCGATCTCATCAGGGCCTGTGGCGCAGATTTCCGGCTCCATATAGCGCTGGATCTGCTGCAGCACTTCGCAATCCATGATGAACTTCTCAGGGCTTGCAATCAGCCCGCCCTCAAGCCAGCCGGCGGCGTGATAGACCATATTCGTGCCCGACTGCACGGCCGCCCAGAGACTGTTTGAGGTCTCCCACATCGCCTGACCGTCCGGCACGTTTGCCGCACAGACGCCCGAGGACCGCATCGGCAGACCGTAAAACCGCGCCAGCTGCCCGGTCATCTGGGTGGCGCGCATGTATTCCGGCGTTCCAAAGGCCGGTGCACCCGATTTCATATCCACATTAGAGGTGAACGTGCCGATCGCCACCGGACAACCCGGGCGGATGATCTGCGCCAGCACCACCGCACAAAGCGCTTCGGCCAGCGATTGTGCCACAGCGCCTGCCATGGTCACCGGCGCCATGGCCCCTGCAAGCGTGAAGGGCGTAACCACGAGCCCCTGCCCCCGCCGTGCCATACGCATCCAGCCGTCCATCATCGGATAGTCGTGCTTCAGCGGGGACGTCGAGTTGATGTTGGTGTACATCCGCGGGCTGGCATCAAATTCCTCATGGCTCAGACCCTGGCTGATGCGGACCATCTCCATGACGTCCTCAACCCGCTCCTTGCCCAGCGAATAGGCGTGCATGACCTTGTCGGTCAGCGTGAGCTTGTCAAAAAGCACATCAAGGTGGCGCACGGAGGCATGGATATCGACAGGTTCGACCGGATAGCCGCCAGCGAAATGGATGCAGTTAAAGTACTGGGTCAGTTTAAGAAGATCACGGCACATCTCGCGGGTGCCAGGGACTTTGGTGCCGAGGTGCATGTCCCAGTAATTGGGCGGCGAGGAGACATTGCCGAACACCAGATTGCGTCCGCCGATGGTGATTTTACGGTCCGGATTGCGCGGGGTCATGGTGAATTCGGAGGGCGCTTTGCCAATCCACTCCATCACCATATCGCGCCCCATGCGCACGTTGGTGCCGTTGATGGTGCAGTCCTCTTTGCGCAGGATTTCAACGGCTTCTTCATTAAGAAACTCAATGCCGATCTCTTCGAGAATGCGCATGGCCCCGTCGTGGATTGCCTCGACGCCCTCGGGCGAAAGCGGTTCGGTCGGGGCATCGGTATTGACCGGTGGCTTCCATGGCATCTGCTGGATCACGGCGGACCCCCGGCGCGTAGCGGCACCGGACCGGCCGCCGCCGCGGGTTCTGCGTTTGGTGGGAGCGTCGGCCATGGGAGTATCCTTCGTTGAGCGGAAAGCCCCCCGAGAAGGCCAGAGCCGCACCACAAGGGCCGTCCCGTTCGCGACCCTCTGCGTCGTTTTTGAGCGCAGGAGCGCCGTTTCAGCTCTGCATCGCGAGCCAGGCCGGCAGGCCGCCGATATTGTCCATAATCACATCCGCATGGGGGGCGAGCACCTCCGCCGGAGCGAGCCCTGTCAGAACTCCTACACAGCGCATGCCCGCGGCCCTGCCCGCGTGCAGATCATGGGTGCTGTCACCGACCATCACAATCTGATCCGGGGCCAGCCCGGTAGCCGCGGCAAATGCGTGAAGCTGACCCGGGCCCGGTTTTGCGCCGTGCCCGCTGTCAAAGCCTGCGATGAAGTCGAAAAACTGTGTCACCCCGGCCTGATCAAGATGCGCGCGCGCAGGGCGTTCGGCATCATTCGTAGCCACCCCCAGCATCAGACCGGCGGCCCGCAGCTGCTCCAGCAGCGGCACGAGCGGCACGGCTTCGGCCTGGGGCGCGGCTTCGGCTTCGGCGTTGATCACGTCCACCAGCGCTTCGGCCGAAAACTGTGGCAGATGCTGCGCCAGAACGGCAGCGACCTCTCCGGGCGTGCCTGCAACGACGACGCTGCCGGGGCTGAATTCCTCTGTTGTGACGTCGAACCCGATTGCCGTTCCGAGCCGGATCCGGTGATCGCGGTCGGGTGCAAGCCGCGTCAGGAATGAGACAGCCCAGGCCTCCCAGGTCCGCGCAAAATCGAAAAGCGTGCCGTCCTTGTCAAAGAGCACGCCGCGCACCCCGGTCATGTCCAGTGTACCTCGTCGCCGCCCGGCAGGGCCCGGCGCGCCGCAGGCAGCATCTCATACCGCAACCCGGCCGAGTCGCAGGCCGCCACCACCCAGGCATCGTCCATCAGTACGAAGTCCAGCACCGACGCCAGAAACGCAGGGTCTGCAGCACCAGCCCGGATGTCGCTTTCAGAAACCCCTGTAGACCCCTGAAACACCGGCAGTAATTCGTCATTACCTGCCAGCCAGCCCAGCACCTGCAGGGCGATCACTTCGGCGTTTTCCCGCGCAAGGGACATAAAGCACCCACATTTTAACTTTTCCGGAAACTCTTTGTTAACCAATTGAACGGCAATGTCGATTACCGGATGACGCCAGCAAAAGGATGACCAAAAACGTGCAGGGCAAAATCCTCATCGTTGATGCCATTTCCACAAACCGCATCGTGCTCAAGGTCAAACTGGCATCCGCGTTCTACGAAGTTGTTCAGGCCGCGACCGCTGATGAGGCCTGCGTCGCAGCTCTGCGGCATGACCCCGATCTGATCATCTCCGCGATGGCCCTGCCAGACTGCGATTCCGCAGAGCTGTGCCGCAAGCTGCAGCGCAATCCCCAGACCCGCGCGATCCCGATGATGGTCATCGGCTGCCGGCCCAATGCAGACAGCCGGCTCGAAGCGCTTGAGGCCGGCGTGCATGACGTAATGCTCAAACCCATCGATGACACGCTGCTGCTGGCGCGCGTCCGCAGCCTGATCCGGGCGCATAACACTGCGGCGGAATGGAAAATGCGCGAAGACACCTCGCGGGCGCTCGGTTTCGCCGAAGATCCCGCTGACTTCGGTCCGCCGGGACGGGTGATCATGGTCGGTGCGGACAGCGCCCGTATTCACGGCTGGATGAGCAGGCTGACGCCGGTGCTGCGCAGCGGGCTGCGCTATGCCGCGCCCGAAACGGCTCTGCGCGATCTGATGCCGGGAAAGGTGCCGGATATTTTCGTGCTTGTGCTGGAAGACAGGGATAATCACTCCGGCGAAGTTCTGCGCCTGCTTGCCGCCATCCGGGCCACGGCGATAACGCGCCATGCCGGCATTCTCGTGCTGCAGCCCAGTCCGGATCCGGGACTTGGCGCCTATGCGCTTGATCTGGGTGCCGACGATCTGATGACTGACGGGTTCGAGGTCACTGAAATGGCCCTGCGTGTCAAAGCGATGCTGCGGCGCAAACGGCTTGCCGACCAGCTGCGCGCGACCGTACGCACCGGGCTTAAAGCCGCTGTTTCCGATCCGCTCACCGGGCTGCACAACCGGCGCTATGCCATGCCCCATCTGGCGCGTGTGGCCGAGCATTCGGCGGCCACCGGGCGCAGCTTCGCGGTCATGGTGGCCGATCTTGACCACTTCAAGCGCATCAATGACCTTTACGGTCATGCCTCGGGCGACGCGGTGCTGGTCGAGGCCGCACGGCGTCTGCGCGAGAATCTGCGCGGCGTTGACCTTGTCGCGCGGATCGGGGGCGAGGAGTTTCTGATCGTCATGCCGGCCACACCGCTGACCGAGGCCCGGGTCGCCGCGCGCAGGATCTGCCGGCGGATAGGCGGCATCGGATTTACGGTCCCGGGCGCGCCGGACCCGATCACAGTGACAATCTCGATCGGGGTGACCATCGGCGGGCTTCAGGGCAAAAATGCCTGCGAACGCGACCGCGATGCGAATTTCCTTCTCGATGCGGCGGACAAGGCGCTCTACGAATCCAAAGTGCAGGGACGCAATCAGGTTACGATGAGCCGGCCCGCCGCCTGATCATTTAATATCAAAAGGTTGTGGCGCGCACCTGAAGTATCACCTGCGCTTTTTCCGGCGACTGAGTGCCTCTTCCACACCCTGTGCATAATCCGCGCGCTCGGCATCGCTCATATCAGCCACCAGTTCAAGCCATGCTGCCCGTGCACTTTGCTGGAAAGCAACACCGATGCCTGCCTGCCGGTCCAAGGCAGCCTGCAGAGCCTGCGCATCAAAGGGATCAGCGCGCATCGCCTGCACGACATCATCATACATGGCCCGCCGCGATCCGCGTTCGGGAAAGGTTGCCTTGCGTTCCTGGCGCAGGGCGCGGAACATTGCGCGGCGGTCTTCGCGGTCGAGTGCCGCCATATAGGGCCATGCATAGGCCTGGGGCCCGCCCCGGCCCGCCACCGGATCATGGCGCAGAAAGGCTCCTGCAAGCAGCCCGACAAAAGCCAGATTGAGCGCCACCGAAAGCCCCAGAAGGATCTTGAGCCGGCGTCCGGGCACAGGGGGTTTCTGCTCTGCATCATTCTGCATGATCTATTCCTCTTCTACAGCCCAGCCAAACCCGGCCAGATCAACAGGACCGTCCCAGTTTGTCACAGTTCCGGTTTCAAAAAGCGCGCCACCGGGATCGGGCAGAGCCGCGGGCGGGCTGATTCCGATCCAGAAGCCCGCGCAGGTCGCAGCGACCAGACCGCCTGCTCCGCGCCAGCCCCCTGGCATAACCGCCTGCAGGCGCGCAAAGAACCCTCCAGGCGCAGGCTTTGCGACTGCTTTTTCACGGCCTGTCTGAACGCCCCTGGCATCCGCAAGAACACGGGCCGTTAACCCGCCGGGGAGCTGCACATGCTCACCTGCGGCCTCGTTCAGCAGCGCATCGAGCGCCTTAATCACATCATCATCCGGTGTCGTCATCACTGTACCCCAGTTCCGGACGCCGCCCGGCCAGCAAGGCCGTCAGGGTCCCTTTTCCACGCGCCGTCAGGCTTTCCACCGCCCGCGCGCTGATATCCATCACAGCACCGATCTCGGGGTTGCTGAGCCCCTCGATGTGGCGCAGCACCACCGCCTGTCGCTGTCTGTCCGGCAAGAGGTCAAGTGCTGCCTGCAGCGCCTCGCCGCGTGCCTGTGTCTGCATCTGTGCCAGCACCCCCGGTGCCGGGTCCGCAGGTTCAGCGATCTCGTCCAGAGCAGTGCCCCGGCGTCTGCGCAGCCGGTCGGTGCACAGGTTCGCGGTCACCCGGTAAAGCCAGGTCGTCACTTTTGCTTCGCCCTGCCGCCAGTCCGGTGCCATGCGCCAGAGCCGCAGCATCGCCTCCTGGGCCACGTCCTCGGCCTCGGCGGCATCCCCAAGCAGACGCCGCGCATGGCCATAGACCCGCGGCAGCAACCGCGCCGTCAGAGTCCGGGACGCCTGATCATCCCCCTGCGCAAACATGAGCAGAAGAGCGTCATCCGAAAGTGAGGCAAAATCGTCCCGCGGCATATCCATCCCGGACAGGGTTACGGGGCTGCGACGCCGCAATCAAGCAGCGTCGCAGCCGACCAGATCAACCGGCGTCGCGACCATGACGGCGGCGCATCTTTTCGCGGGCCTCGTCAAACTCTGCCTTTGTGATGACCCCGTCACCGTCGGCATCGGCACGGTCAAACATCCGGCCCGCACGTTTGCCGGCGCGCATCTCTTCAGCGGTGAGCCTGCCGTCATTATCCGCGTCGAGACGCTCCATCATGCGGGCGGCGCGCTCTTTTGCCCGCTCCGCACCGCGTGCTTCGATCTCAGCGAGGCTGAGGGCCCCGTCACCATCCGTGTCAGCTGCAGCCATCCGGCCCGCGGCCATCGCTTCGGCTTCAGCACGGGTGATCCGGCCGTCACCGTCGGTGTCCAGCGTCTCAAATGCGGCACCCTGAGCACGGTGATCTTTTGCCATGGCCACCCCTGCGGCAAGCGATATGCTTGCACCAACGATCAGTGCGATAAATACTTTGTGTTTCATCTGGTCTCTCCTTTGAGATCTCTGCCAGCCCCCTCTTTCGGGGGGCGATACATGTTCCACGCAGAGCGGCACCATTTCCGTCGCACTTTTTTTTGCGCAGCCTTCGCGACATCCCGCCGCAGCGACCGCTCGTCATCTTTTAACCCGGCGCGGAAAGGCGCATTGGTAGGCAGACAGAACAGGAAAAGATCATGGAAAAGGTCAGCCAGGACGGCGACACCCTCACCCGCGCACCGCAGACCAGCGCCCCTGCAGAAGCAGAACGTGACACACGCCGCTCGATGCTGCGCGGCTGGAAGCGCCGGTGCCCGCATTGCGGAAACGGACCGCTGCTGAAATCTTATCTGAAGGTCAATGACAGCTGCCCGGTGTGCCGCGAAGAACTCTATCACCATCGCGCCGATGACGGCCCCGCCTATCTGACCATTCTCTTTGTCGGCCATCTGATGGCCCCGCTGCTGCATCTTGCATTTGTGACATGGCGGCCCGATCCGCTTGTGCTGTTTTCGTTCTTTGCGGTTGGCTGCGTGGCTCTCTCTCTGTACCTTCTGCCGAGACTCAAGGGTGCCATGGTGGGCTACCAGTGGGCCCGCGGCATGGGAGGCTTCGGCAATACTGCCTGAGGCCCTCTGATGCCCTCACCGCAAAAGGGACCGGGCATGTCCGCGCCGAGCGCCGAAGATAAAACCAGCATCCGGAACGCCGCCACAGTCATCGTGCTGCGCGACAGGCTGAGCAACCCGCGCATTCTGATGGGCCAGCGCGGGGCACAGGCGGCATTCATGCCCAACAAATTCGTTTTTCCTGGTGGCGCTGTGGATACCGGCGACGCGCAGGTGCCGCTGGCAGCGCCCCTGCCCGACCTCTGTGCAGAACGGTTGTCAGAGGATGCAGCCCGGGGGGTTGCCGGGGCGCTGGCCGCGGCTGCCATCCGCGAGCTCTGGGAAGAGACCGGTCTGGTGCTGGGCCATCCGGGATCCTGGCCCGGAGATGTGCCGCCCGACTGGCAGAGCTTTGCGGCCACAGGCCATGTGCCGGATGCTTCCGCTTTGCAGTTCGTATTCCGCGCTCTGACGCCTCCCGGGCGGCCCCGGCGCTTTGATGCGCGCTTCTTTCTGGTGGATGCAGAAGCCCTGCACTCGGATCCGGATGATTTTTCAGCAGCCTCTGATGAGCTCAGCCATCTGCAATGGGTGCCGCTTGCCCGGGCGCGCGCATTTGACATGCCCTTTATCACCGAAGTGGTTCTGGCCGAGATCGAAGCGCGGGTCCGCGACACAAATCCCCCGTCGTCGGTGCCGTTCTTCAAAAACAGTGATGAAGAAAGCCTGTTTCTGCGCCTGCGTGGTTACCGGATGACGGAGTAAACCGGCTCAGATCACAAGAACGAGGCTGATGACGGAACCACAGATCACCGCCATGCCCGCCAGTTCGCGCCATGTGCTGCGCTCACCGAAAAAGAGCCGTGAGGCCAGCAGGCTGAGCACAAGCTCAACCTGACCCACCGCTTTGACATAGGCTGCGGTCTGCAGGGTGAAGGCGAGAAACCAGCAGAACGAACCGGCCATCGAGGTCACGCCGATCCAGCCGGCCACGCGGCGGGCGCGCCAGACGGCGGCGATCTGAGGTGCGTCGCGCAGCCAGAGCCAGAGCGCCATGCCGGTCATCTGTGCGCCTGTCACAGCCGCAAGCGTCAGCCCCGCGCGCAGCAGCGGATCAGAGGTCTGCAGTTCAAGCGAAGCGCCGCGATAGCACACGGCCGACACCGCAAAGAGCACGCCCGACCCCAGCCCCAGCGCAATGCCACGGTTGAACATCCCCATACGCGGCCCGCCCGCAATCTGCGGCGGTGTCGAGAGCAGCAGTACGCCGACAAGCCCCAGCGCGATTGCCCCGAAGGCCGCAAGGCTCACACCCTCACCCAGCAGCACAAGACCGATGATCACCGACAGGATCACTTCGGTTTTCATCAGCGTTACACCCACGGCGAAATTGCGCGATTTAAAGAGCGTGACGACAAAGATGGTGGCCGTGACCTGCGCCAGCGCACCGGTCAGCGCCCACCCCCAGAACAGCAGCCCCGTGGCGGGCAGCGCCTGCCCCGTGCCCGCCACATAGAACGCCACAAGAACCGCAATCACCGGCGCGGAATAGAAAAACCGCGCGAACGTGGCACCTGTTGGGCTCAGAACGGCCGTAGAGAGCACTTTTTGCAGCATAAACCGCAGGGTCTGGAACCCCGCTGCGGCCAGCGAGGCGAGTACCCAGAGATCTGTGGAAATACCGGTCATGGCGTTCTCATGACGCAGAATGCAGCCGCGTGCCAGCCCCGATCAGAGCTTCGGATCAGGGTTTTCCGTGTGCCCGTCCACCGCAATGACCTGGCCCGAGACACTGCGCGCTGCGTCCGAGCCCAGAAAGACCGCCATATCCGCGATTTCCTCTGCGGTGATGAAGCGGCGCATGGAGGTGCCAGCGGCATATCCGGCAAAGACCTGATCACGGGTCATGCCCTTGATCGCCGCCTCGCGGGCCAGCACGCCTTCCATGCGGTCACCTTCCACGGACCCGGGACAGATCGCATTGGCGCGGATGCCAAAAGGGCCAAGTTCCATCGCCAGCGTTTTCATCAGGCCGATCACCGCCCATTTGGCCGCCGCGTAAGGCGCGCGGTTGGGATAGCCGTAAATGCCGGCAGTCGACGATGTGAAGATGATCGCGCCGCGTCCTGCTGCCTTCATCGCGGGCACCGCTTTTGATGCGGTCAGAAACGCACCTTCGAGGTTTACCGACACACAGGCGCGCCAGTCGCTCAGCGCGATATCTTCCACCAGCGCCGTCGGACCGGCAATGCCGGCGTTGGCGCAGAGCACATCCGGCGCGCCGATGGCACCGATCACCTCCGCCATCTGCGCCTCATCGGTGACATCGACCTGGTGCCGCCCCCACTGTGCCGGACAGGCCCCGAGGGCTGCGGCATCGATATCGGTGACATGTACGTGATACCCCGCGCGCTCAAACGCCTGCGCCATGGCAAGGCCGATGCCCGATGCCCCTGCCGTGATCAGCGCAGGTTTCACCGCGGCGCACCGATGCCGCGACCGGCCCCTTCGGGCCGTGGCAGTCCGGCCTGAGCATCGGCAAACCGGCGCAGGGCGGCGTCGACCGCCGCGCCTGCATCGACAGGTTTGCGGGTCTCAAGGCTCACATGCAGCAGAAAGTGCTCACCTGTGGCAACGAGATCTTCACCCAGATACATTTCATGCCAGAGGTGCATTTTCTTGCCGCCACCCTGCAGCACCCGCGTGCGCACGCTGATCACATCGCCGGCATTGACCTCTCCGAGATGCCGGATATGGGTCTCGGCGGTGAAATAGCTGCCCCCCGCCGCGATGTACTCCGCGTCACAGCCTATTACTTCCATAAAGCGGTCCGTGGACTGCGCAAAAGCATCAAGATAGCGGCTCTCGGTCATGTGGCCGTTGTAATCGGTCCAGTCGAGAGGCACGGCGCGGTGCAGGGTCACCACCGGCAGAGCGGGCCTGGTGATATCCGCCGCGCGCGCACTGAGGATGGTGCCGGCCCGGACCGTTTTTTCATGCGCGTTCAGCAGCGCCCCCGCCGCCTGGTCCTGCGCTTTGAGCGCGCGCAGCATTGCCACCAGATTGTTGTCGCGGATGCGCTCCAGCTCGCGGATGCTGTGCGCGCCGGACTGCGCATCCGACTGATCCGAAATGAGGTTGACGAGCTCGTCGTTGAATTCCGGTACATCCATCAGCCTGGTCCAGGGCCATTTGAGTGCCGGGCCGAACTGGGCCATGAAATGCTTCATACCTGCCTCGCCCCCGGCCACGCGGTAGGTCTCGAAAAGCCCCATCTGCGCCCAGCGGATGCCGAACCCGTAGCGGATCGCGTCATCGATCTCCTGCGTGGTGGCAATGCCGTCTTTGACCAGCCAGAGCGCCTCGCGCCAGACCGCCTCTAAGAACCGGTCGGCCACATGGGCGTCTATCTCTTTTTTCAGATGCAGCGGGTACATGCCAAGGGCTTCGATCACCCCTCGGGCCTCATCGATCTGCGCGAGCGAGGCCTGCGGGGCTGGCACCAGCTCAACCAGCGGCAGAAGATACACCGGATTGAAGGGATGGCAGACCATGATCGCGCCGGGATGCGCCGCACCTTCCACCAGCTGCGAGGGTCTGAACCCTGACGTCGACGAGCCGATGATCACCTCGCCGCCGGTAACGGCCTCGATCCGCGCATAAACCGCGTGTTTGATATCGAGCCTTTCGGGCACGCTTTCCTGCACCCAGGCGGCCCCTTCGACAGCTTCTTCGAGTGACGCGGCGAAACTCAGATGCCCTTCAGGCGGCAGCACAGCATCGCTCAGCCCCGGCAATGACCGGCGTGCATTTTCCAGAACCTGTGAGATTTTGCGCTCCGCATCCGGGTCCGGGTCTGACACCCGCACATCCCAGCCATTGAGCAGAAAGCGGGCGGCCCAGCCGCCACCGATCACGCCACCGCCGATCACCGCTGCCGTTTTCGTCATTTGTAAGTCCTTTTCAGCCGGCTGACGTCCCATCCGTAAAACTCAAAGATTTCGCGCACGGCGACGCCCTTGTCCGGCGCGATCTTCGTACTGCGGTTGAGAACCGCACCAAAGCTGCCCGACGGGGTGCCAAGAGCCGCGGTCTGAAATTCCTCATCGACCCACATCACCACCAGCGTTTCGGCACCCGGGGTGCGCGGAATGAGCACGCCGGGGCTGCCGAGATCGTAAAACCCGACAATTTCCGGCACGCTGTTGCTGGCCACTGAGACCCCGACAACCTCAGGCGCCACAGTGATGGTCAGCGGCCCCGCGCGCACCGGATCAAAGCTTGCAACAATCTGCCAGGTTCCTTCAAACTGCAGCGGGTCAAACCGCGTGGTCGCTCCCATCGGCACTGATGTGTCACGCACACCGGTCGGGGCCGGCGTGCAGGCGGTCAGAATGATCACGGCGAGACAGGACGGAAAGTACAGCAGGCCCCGGCGTCTCACGCTGCGGGTGCCCGTTTGGTCAGCCCGAGTTTCTCGCGTACTGCTGCGGCCCCGATTACCCGCGCGCCCATGTTTTCGATGATGGTGCCCGCGCGTTCCACCAGTTGCCAGTTTTCCGCCAGCACTCCCTTTTCCAGCCAGAGATTATCCTCCAGCCCGACGCGCACATTGCCGCCCGCGAGCACTGCGGCGGCAACATAAGCCATCTGGTGCCGCCCCAGCCCGAAGGCGGAGAACACCCAGTCATCCGGCACATTGTTGACCATCGC
This sequence comes from Roseobacter ponti, assembly GCF_012932215.1. GTDB lineage: Bacteria > Pseudomonadota > Alphaproteobacteria > Rhodobacterales > Rhodobacteraceae > Roseobacter > Roseobacter ponti. Next base: position 2,211,788 of record NZ_CP048788.1, read on the forward strand.
CATAAAGGTATTGAGATCATCCGGCGCGCCCCAGGGCACGCCCATGCACAGCTGCACCAGTGCCGGGCTTTCCAGCACACCATCGGCAACCAGCTGTTTCGCATACCACAAGTGCCCGGTGTCAAAGGCCTCGATCTCGGGTTTCACACCAAGCTTTGTCATCATACTGCCCATCGCTGTGAGCATGCCGGGTGTGTTCGTCATTACGTAATCAGATTCGGCAAAGTTCATCGTGCCACAGTCAAGCGTACAGATTTCAGGAAGACAGGCGGTAATATGGGCCACCCGTTCCGAGGCACCGATCATATCCGTGCCGGCCTCCTGCAGGGGCAACGGGCTTTCAGTATTGCCGAAAACCATGTCACCGCCCATGCCGGCGGTCAGGTTCAGCACAATATCCACGTCAGCGTCACGGATGCGGTCCGTGACCTCCCGGTAATACGCCAGATCCCGGCTGGGCGCACCGCTGTCGGGATCACGCACATGGCAATGCACAACGGCGGCGCCGGCCTTTGCGGCGGCAATAGCACTGTCGGCAATCTGCTGCGGCGAGCGCGGCACATGCGGGCTGCGCCCCTGCGTGCCGCCCGATCCTGTGACCGCACAGGTGATAAAAACGTCCTTGTTCATGGTCAGCGGCATGTTTCTCTCCCTTGTACCCGGGGCAATGATGTCGCAGAAGCCGGAAGAACACTTTACACAAAGCGAAAGCAATTTGGCGCAACACGAAAGAATAACGCAGACGGCAGTGCTCGTTCTCGACGGGTCCAATACGCTGTCGCTGGCAGCGGCGGTGGACCCCATGCGCGCAGCGAACCGTCAGGCCGGACACACGCTCTTTGACTGGGATTTCGTAACACCGGGGGCTGTGGATGTGCGGCTGACCAGCGGTCTGCGCGTGCCGGCCAACCCGTTGCACCGCACGGCACCTGTCGATCTTCTGCTGGTGGTTGCGGGGTTTGATCTGGAGGCGCAGGCGACGCCCGCGCTCTGTGCGGGTATCAGGCGGCTCGCGGCGCGTGCCGGGACGGTGGCGGGCATCGACGGCGGCCCCTGGATCATGGCCCGGGCCGGTATTCTCAGACGCCACCGGGCCACAACACACTGGGAAGATCTGGAAACCTTTGCACAGACCTTTCCGGAGACCGAGACCGTCAATGCGCGTTTTGTTGAAAGCGGTGACCGGCTGACCAGCGGCGGTGCGGCGCCGGCGATCGATATGATGCTGCGTCTGATCGGGCGCCGGCATGGGACGGCTCTCGCAGAAAAGATTGCGGGCAGCTTTATCTATGACATCGGGGCCCTGCCCCCGGGACCGCAGCATCGCCGCGGCGGTGTCCACGATATGAGCGGGGTCGCAGCCCGCGCGCAGGCTCTGATGGAGGCGCACCTGGAAGATCCGCTGACGCTGCAGGAGATCGCACGGCGGCTGGGCATGAGCCTGCGGGCGCTTCAGCTGCATTTCCGCAAAGGTCCGGGCGTCAGCCCGCGGGCGCATTATCTTGCACTTCGGCTCGCGGAGGCGGAACGGCTGGTTTGTCGGACACGGCGGCCTTTGCATGATGTGGCGCTGGCGACCGGATTTAACTCGCAATCGTCCTTTGCGCGCGCCTATACCGCACGTTTCGGGCTGAGCGCGCGCCGGCACCGGGCGTGCAGCGGCGTGGCTTAGTAAGGCATCGGGTGGGCCCGGTGCGCCGCATCGATCTCGGTAATCACCTCATTGCTCAGGTCAAGATCCGCTGCACCGAGGCAGACTTCGAGCTGGTCCATCGTGGTTGAGCCGAAGATTACCGAGGTCATGAACGGGCGCGTGTTGCACCAGGCCAGCGCCATCTGCGTGGGATCAAGGCCGTGTTTCTGCGCGATGGCCAGATAGGCATCCACCGCCGCAAAAGCCCGTTCGGTTTTACGCCCGCCCAGATCACTGTTGAGCGTCATCCTTGAGCCGTCAGGCATTGCGCCGTTCTGGTACTTGCCGGTGAGCAGACCCGCGGCAAGCGGCGAGAATGACAAAAGACCGACGTCTTCCTGCACGCTCATCTCGGCCATGTCGGTGTCGTAAAGCCGGCAGAGCATCGAATATTCGTTCTGGACCGAGGCCACGCGCGGCCCGCCTTTGCGGGTTGCGGTATCAAGCCAGCGGGTCGTGCCCCAGGCGCTTTCATTGCTCAGCCCGAAGGCACGGATCGTGCCGCGTTTCACTTCCTTTTCAAGCGCCTGAAGTGCCTCTTCCATATGCGCTGCTGTGTCGAGCAACAGCTGCGGCGACGGATCATAGGTCCAGTTTTTGCGGAACATATAGCTGCCGCGGTTGGGCCAGTGAAACTGATAGAGATCGATGTAATCGGTTTTGAGACGGCGCAGCGACCCCTCGATTGCCTCGGGGATCGTGGCCGCACTGATGGGGGCACCGTCCCGCGCATGAGACATGCCCTCACCCGAATGCTTGGTCGCCAGCACAACGTCCTCACGGCGCGCGTCCCGTTCAATCCACAGGCCGATGATGCGTTCGGTCCGGCCGATCGTCTCGGCGCTGATCGGATTGACCGGATACATCTCGGCAGTGTCGATGAAGTTGATGCCCGCCTCGAGCGACCGGTCGATCTGATCATGCGCCTCTTCGGCGGTGTTCTGAGTGCCCCATGTCATGGACCCCAGACAGAGTTCAGAGACTTCGATACCCGTGCGTCCGAGCGGCTTCATCTTCATGGCGGCGTTCCTTTGTGATGTCCGGGCGGACTTTAGCCGTTCCGCCGCTCCGGGCAAGCAGCTTTCCGGAGGCATGGACGGCAGAAAATATATTGAGAACAAAATAAGAACACCCTAGAGTGAGCGCATGTCCCGACACCATCCTCTTCTGACCCGCAGCCCGACCCGGCCGACACCCGGCATCGCCATGCTGCCAGGTGCGCCGGAGCTGGAACTGGCCTGTGCGCGCGTGCATGAGGCCTGTGGCACTGCACGCCGGACCCTTGCGATGTGGATCGCGGCACAAACGAGCGGGCCGGTGCTCTGGGTGGCCCCGCCCTACAGCCGTGATGCGCTCAACGGTGAGGGTGTACGCGACTGGATCGATCCGGCACGTCTGATTTTCGTGGCCCCCCGCCGCACTGAAGACCTGCTCTGGACGATGGAAGAAATTCTGCGCGCGGGCGCTGTGGCGCTGGCGGTAGGCGATCTGCCCGGGCTGCCCGGGCTCACGCAGGTGCGCAGGATGCATCTTGCGGCAGAAACCGGTGCAAAAGAGGGTGCATATGCGCCGCTGGGCCTCCTGCTGACGCCTGGCACAGGCGGTGCGGCAGGGGTTGAAACCCGCTGGCAGCTTGCGCCTGCGCACAGCGCTGGTCAGGAAAACTGGCGGCTGGAACGGTTGCGGGCGCGCACGGCACCGCAACGCGGATGGGACATCGCGCGCGTGGCCGCCCTGCCGCTTCCGCAGATCAAAACGGCGTGACAGCCCTGATAAACCTTAGCTGCGCCTTACATCTGACCTAAGGCCGGGTAAAAAGGCAGTCGCATGACCCTTACACAAACACGACGCGCACTGATCGCAGGCGGACTTGCCCTGTGGGCCTGCCCTGCTGCGGCGGCCCCGCGCGCCTATGATCTGCTGCCCGGCCGGTCGCGCATTCTTTTCAGGTTTGACGTCAGCGGCACCGCACAGACCGGCCAGGTGCCTGTTTCCCAGGCCGATATCCGCGTCGATACCACTGACCTCGCAGCCTCTTCGGCGAGCGTCACAGCAGATATCAGCAGAGCGCGCGCAGGTTTTGCGCCCGTCACCCAGGCCCTGCTCAGCCCTTCGGTGCTCGATGCAACCTCTCACCCTCTGACGCGGTTTGTCTCGACCCGGATCCGCCTCGGCGCCCGGGGGCGTATCTCGGAGGGCGCCACAATCACCGGCAATCTCACCCTACGCGGGGTCACCCGGCCGCTGACCCTTGATGCGGTTCTCAGCCGTCCGGCCGGCAGCGCACCGGATGATCTGTCGTTTCTATATGTCGATCTGACAGGCAGCCTGAACCGGCGCGATTTCGGCGCTGTCGGCTATCCGGATCTGGTTGCAGACACTGTGGCCCTCGATATTCATGCGGAAATCCGCGCCCGGGGCTGAAAACGACGCGATTTGTCGAATAACCACAAGGCGCGCGCCGGACATCGCCTATGGCTGTTGAGACTATGCGCCTGCTGATTTCCTTTGCTGCTCTCTTTCTGTCGGTCATTCTCCTGCAGCTTTCTTCGGGCGGCGTCGGCCCGCTCGACGCGCTTTCAGGCATAGCACTCGACTTCACCCGCCAGGAAATCGGTATCCTCGGCTCTGCGCATTTTCTGGGCTTTTTCATCGGATGCTGGTGGGCGCCACGGCTGATGGGCACCGTCGGGCATTCGCGCGCCTTTGCCGCTTTCACGGCCGCCGGGTCCATCGGGCTGATGAGCCACATGATGGTGGTCGATCCCTGGGCCTGGGCGCTGATGCGGGTCGGGTCGGGTTTGTGTGTGGCGGGATGCTACACGGTGATCGAAGCCTGGCTGCAGGCCAAAGTGAACAATGAGACACGCGGGCGTACCATGGGTGTTTACCGGGTCGTCGATATGACCGGTTCTCTGGCCGCTCAGATGATCATCAGCGTTCTGGCACCGGCCTCTTATGTCTCTTACAATCTGCTTGCGATCCTGTGTTGCGCGGCTTTGCTGCCGCTGACCCTGACCACTGTCAAGCAGCCGGAAACGCCTGCCTCGCCGCGCCTGCGACCCGCACTGGCACATCAGCGCTCGCCGCTCGCTGCGGCGGCGGTTGTGGTGGCTGCCCTGTCCAGCGCGTCCTTCCGGATGGTCGGCCCGCTTTACGGTCAGGAGGTCGGGCTCAGCACGGACCAGATCGCATGGTTTTTGTCGGCATTTGTTCTGGGCGGAGCCATCGCTCAGTACCCGGTCGGCTGGCTCGCAGATAAATTCGACCGGCGTGCGGTGCTGATCTGGTTGTCAGTTGCAGCCATCGCGAGCTCTGCCATCACTGTTTTTACGAGCGGGTCGGGCACAACAGGCATCCTTCTGACCGCAGGTCTTTTCGGGCTCACGACATTTCCGATTTACTCGGTGGCTGCCGCACATGCACATGACTTTGCCAGCGACGATGAGCGGGTCGAGCTTTCAGCGGCGCTGATGTTTTACTTCGCGCTCGGTGCGATTGCCGCGCCCTATATGGCCTCATTGCTGATCGACAATTTCGGACCCAGGGCGCTTTTCGTTATGATTGCGGCGGGGCATTTTCTGCTGGTTATCTTTGGCCTGACACGCATGCGCGCGCGCCCGGTGCCGGAAGACAGAACCCGATATGCCTATGCGCCGCGCACCTCGTTTATCATCGGACGGCTGAACCGGCGCAGCCGTGTGAGCGATGACAAAAGTGAGAAAGGCGGCTCCGGCTGAATTCTGCGTGGCCCTCACGCGAAAGCTGCGATAGAGAACAGCGGAAACTGTGACGACGGGACTTCCTTATGGCGCGCCATCTGATTACCTCTGCGATCCCCTACATCAACGGGATCAAACACCTCGGAAATCTGGTCGGCAGCCAGTTACCTGCCGATCTCTACGCCCGGTACCAGCGCGCGCGCGGCAACGAAGTTCTGTTTTTATGTGCAACCGACGAGCACGGCACGCCTGCTGAACTTGCTGCGGCAAAGGCGGGCAAGCCTGTGGCTGAATACTGCGCCGATATGCATGCCGTTCAGGCTGAGATCGCGCAGGGCTTTCGCCTGTCCTTTGATCATTTCGGCAGGTCCTCGAGCCCGCAGAACCATGCTCTGACGCAGCATTTTGCAGGCCGCCTCGCCGATGCAGGCCTCATCGGTGAGGTCAGCGAAAAACAGGTTTATTCCAATGCGGACGGACGTTTTCTGCCCGACCGCTATATTGAGGGCACCTGCCCCAACTGCGGTTATGACCGGGCGCGCGGAGATCAGTGTGAGAACTGCACCAAACAGCTTGATCCCACTGATCTGATTGATCCGCGCTCGGCCGTATCGGGGTCAACGGATCTGGAAGTCCGCGAAACCAAACACCTCTATCTGCGGCAGTCTGCGCTCAAAGACGATCTCGATGCCTGGATCGACACCAAAACCGACTGGCCGGTTCTGACGACTTCTATCGCCAAAAAATGGCTGCACGACGGGGATGGTCTGCAGGATCGCGGGATCACCCGGGATCTGGACTGGGGCATTCCGGTCCGCAAAGGCACCGAGGACTGGCCGGGCATGGAAGGAAAGGTCTTCTACGTCTGGTTCGATGCACCGATCGAATACATCGCCTGCGCCGGAGAATGGGCTGAGGCCGGCCGGCGTGATGCGGCAGCATGGGAACGCTGGTGGCGCACCGATAAGGGTGCCGATGATGTGCGCTACACCCAGTTTATGGGCAAGGACAATGTGCCGTTCCACACACTGAGTTTCCCTGCGACAATTATTGGCTCGGGCGAGCCGTGGAAAATGGTCGATCACCTGAAATCGTTTAATTACCTGAATTACGACGGCGGTCAGTTTTCGACGTCTCAGGGGCGCGGTATCTTTATGGATCAGGCGCTGGATATCCTGCCGCCTGATTACTGGCGGTGGTGGCTGCTCAGCCATGCGCCGGAGAACAGTGACGCTGAATTCACCTGGGAAAACTTTCAGGTATCGGTCAATAAGGATCTGGCGGACGTTCTGGGCAACTTTGTGAGCCGGATTACAAAGTTCTGCCGGTCAAAGTTTTCGGAAGCTGTTCCGGCAGGCGGTGTCTGGGGAGATCCGGAGAATGCTCTGGTCGCTGAAATCGCTACCCGTATTCAACGCTATGAAGCCTGCCTCGAGAATATGGAGGTGCGAAAATCGGCACAGGAACTGCGTGGCATCTGGGCGAGCGGCAATGAATATCTTCAGACTGTCGCCCCCTGGAGCACGTTTAAAACTGACCCCGAAACGGCCGCGATGCAGACACGTCTGGGGCTCAATCTCGCGCGTCTTTTTGGTGTTCTTTCCTCTCCCTTTATTCCGGATGCGTCAGCGAAAATCGTATCAGCCATGCGTCCCGACACCCCGACCTGGCCGGGTGATCCAGCCGATTTCCTCACAGGGATGGAACCCGGTGACAGTTTTGAAGTTCCGGAGGTTCTCTTTGCCAAGATCACAGATGAGCAACGCGAGGAGTGGCAGCAACGGTTCGGAGGAACGGCTGCGTCCTGAGCTGATAAGCTCAGGGTGCCACGCCTATTTACGCACCTCTCAGAAGACGGCCGGTCTGCCCCGCGCCCTGGCTCAGAACTCTTCCCAGCCGTCGTCGATCTCCTCTGCTGTTTCAAGTTCCAGCGCAGTGTTCCCGGCGACCACCGGCGCCGCGACTGCAGGCCGTGGTGCAACAGGCGGGCTTTCTTTCTCTTCCGATGCACTGACGCGCTGCAGCGGTTGTGCATCTGCTCTCAGTCGGAAACGGGCAACGGCCGCAGCGAGTGCGTCCGCTTCGGATGTGAGCGCATGGCTTGCCGCAGTTGTTTCCTCGAACATTGCTGCGTTTTGCTGTGTGACATGATCCAGTTCATTGACTGCCGTGTTAATTTCATTCAACCCGGTCGACTGCTCCCGCGCTGAGGCCGCGATTGTTGCCACGCGTTTGGAGATTTCCGAAACAGATGAGACAATTGCAGACAGAGATTCTCCCGTCTTATCAACAAGATCCACGCCCGCCGCGACCTGCTCTCCTGAGCTTGTGATGAGCGCGTTAATCTCACGCGCCGCGTCAGAGGAGCGTTGCGCGAGCGCCCGCACTTCGGTCGCCACCACGGCGAACCCGCGTCCCGCTTCGCCGGCGCGTGCCGCTTCGACGCCCGCATTGAGGGCCAGCAGATTGGTCTGAAAGGCGATGTCGTCAATGACGCTTGTGATGTTGGAGATCTCCTGTGAAGAGGTCCTGATCTGGTCCATCGCGTCAACGGCCTGGCGCGCCACTTCCCCGCCTTTCTCGGCGTTTTTCTGAGCTTCTGCGGAGATAGAAGACGCATCATTGGCTCCTTCAGCAGCAGACCGGACGGAGCTTGTAAGCTCATCAAGGGCAGCCGCCGTTTCCTCGAGAGTGGCTGCCTGTTTCTCTGTCCGGCGTGACAGATCATCGGCAGCTGCAGAGATTTCTGAAGTTTCATTACGAATTGATTCTGCATTGTGCGACACGGCGCCTACGGTCTCGCCAAGCGAGAAGAGGGCTTCGTTGTAATCTTCGCGCAACTGCTCGTATTCAGTCGGGAACCGGTCTTCTATAGGATCGGCAAGATTGCCTTCCGCGAGTTTGCGCAACCCGATACCGAGGGCCTCAACCACCCGGACCTGCTCTGCAGCCACCCGCTCGCGCTCTGCATCTGCAGCATCAAGGTTGCGTGCGCTTTCCGTTACATCCGTGCCGAGAAAAATAATCCGCTCCGGATTGCCGTCTGGTGACATCACCAGTGCAAAACTGCCGTCAGCCATAAACGGCGCGTCCGATGCCGGGCAGGACAGCTTAAATCGTCCGGCCGTTTTCTCACCGGACATCACTGCATCGAGAAGGCTGCCTGTGTCTTCTTCACCATTTCCCGTGCCTGAAAAGAGATCTGCGAATGCGTGGCTTTTGTCCTCTGACAGTCCGAGAAGGCTATCCGCGTTCTCGTTGCTTCCGGCAAACTGTCCGCCGGCGTCAAACTCAAGCCGGATCTGCTGGGCATCAATTGCTCCGAGCAGTGCGGCGTTGCGCGCATCAGTTGTCCGGTCGATCCACTCGATAACAGCGCCGATCATACCGCCCTCTTCATCAAAAGCGGCACTGAGCTTCAGTTCGAAAAGCTTTTCTCCGATGCGGGTAGTATGCTCAACCGGAAGCGCGGCCTCGCGCTCCGCTGCAATTTTCGTGCACGGCGCCCGCAAAGGATCAAACTCAGACAGATCCGCTCCGATCGGCGCCTTTGCATCAAGCCCGGACCAGACCGGACCAATTTCTTGTGAATTTTCTGTCAGGAGGCTCGCACAGGCCGGATTAACGAAAATCACCTTCAGATCGGCATCCACCATCATCATCGCCGCCGCAGATCCGCTGAAAGCGGCGCCCTTGAAGGCGCTTTCCACGGAAGCCTTCTGTGCATCTGAAAGTGCGCCGCGAAACGTATCGAGACGCCGGGCCATTTTTCCCACTTCATCGCCGCGCCCGGTGAAGGGAATCTCAACGTCGTAATTCGCACCGGCCACCTCGCCCATGGCACTTTCAATACGCACCAGCGGGCCTGACATCTGGCTGCGCAGAAAGAATGCAGCGCAGGCAAGAGCGGCGGCCATGACGCCGAGGCCCATCAGCAGAGCTTCACGCTGCAGGTCGGCGAGGGCCGCAAGTTTGCTCTCTTTGCTCCATGTTGTAACAACCGCCCCTGTCAGCTCCCTGTTATCGCCGAAGAAAACCGGAAACCCGGCAGCAAGACCATCCGGTCCTGCCGCAGGCTCGCCGGTTTCAAGAACCTGTTCGGCAACAGCCATGGCACCGGTCTGATCAAACCCTTCGGCACCCCCGCTGTAAATCAGCTCCCCTGCAACGCTTACAACGATCGCGCCGGTGGCATCGGGCTGAGCCGCCTCGATCACGCCGGATACCATTTCCTCAATTCCCGCCGCATTGCCAAAGCGAACCGCGCCACCCATGTCCAGCGAGAGCAGGCCGGAAACTTCGGAAGCGCGCTCGCTGAGGCTTTTCACGGTCATTTCCGTTTTCGAACGGTTTTCCATGATCACAATGCTGGCCACCACGGCGACGATGCAGGCAAAAACCATAATCGTACACTTCACGAATAGGCTGTTGAGTGGGTTTGCCTTCTGATCAGACCGGTTTGAGAGCGCCATCGCCAGTTCCTTTGCGAAGTTTTTCAGGTCGGCACGGTCGGACTGCGATCACAGGTGTCCATGCCTGTCAGGTCATGTCCTACACGGCAGGTCTTACAGAGCGCTTAACGGCTGAACGGCAGGCACAGGAGCACCTCCGGCCCCCCGCCGGAAATTCTGTTTAAAATCGTCAGTAAAAGGTGCTGTGGTACCCGCGGCCGGGCTCGAACCGGCACGGCATTTCTGCCTGGGGATTTTAAGTCCCCTGTGTCTACCATTCCACCACGCGGGCCCGCGCCGCACAATAGCGGGAAGCCACCGGGTGTAAACGGGTCAGATGTCTTTTCCGGGCACTGCCAGCGGCCCGCCTCTGGCCATCAGAAACCGCTCAGAGAGCCAGGGGTTGTTTTCCAGCGCCTGCAACAGACTTACACGGGCCTCTTCGGTGCGCCCGAGGTTCATCAGCGTGAGCGCCCTGCCCGACCGGGCAGCCACATGATCCGGCGACAGCGCCAGAGCCTTATCAAGATCAACGAGTGCCTTTTCGTAATCCTCACGCAGGAAGTGGATGTAAGCGCGCTGGTTAAAGCCTTCTGCATAGAGCGGGCAGTATTCCGCAAGGCGGTCAAATTCCTCCAGAGCACCGGCGAAATCATAGCTGTCTCTGCGGCGCAGGCCCCGGTCGAGGACCTCCTGTGCGGCCTCGTCCGGGGCGCGCAACCAGATCTGCCACATCTGACCGGACACCTCGCGGCCTGCCATATCGTTCGGTGCCGCGCGTGCCTTTTCAAACAGGGCTTCGAGCTCTGCGGTATAGTCCTGCGGCGCCGGGCATTCAGCCAGCGCGGGCGCGGAGAACAGCAGGGCTGCAGCGATGAACTGTTTCATAGCAAGTTACGTGGCGCGGATCGGCCTGCGGTCAAGTCGGGTCCGACAGCATTGTTTCCTTGACTGCTTCCATCGCCACATAGGTAGATGTCGCGGCCACATGCGGCAGAGCGGAAATCGTCTCCGCCAGAAAGCGGCGGTACCCGGTCATATTGCGGGTGCGCACCTTAAGCAGATAATCGAAATTGCCGGCGATCATATGGGCCTGCTCGACCTCGGGCACACGGGCGACCGCCTCGTTGAACGCAGCAAGGGCAGCCTCCCGCGTATCGCTCAGACGTACCTCGACAAAGGCCACGTGATCGAGCCCGAGGCGGACAGGATCCAGCAGCGCGCGGTATCCGATGATGACGCCAGTCTCTTCGAGCCGGCGCAGACGTGCCTGGGTCGGTGATTTTGACAGGCCGATGCGCCGGGCAAGATCGGTGATGCTGATCCGGCCGTCCTCGGCCAGTACAGAGAGAATCGCACGGTCAAACCGGTCGGGATCAAACGCGTCACTTTCACCAGGTTTTCCTGTTTTCTTCATCTTAACGGCTCTTTGCCCCGCCTCTTTGCAGGCACTGTGGCTTTCGGAACCGCAATACGCCAGAGAAAAGACGCAAGCGGTCATTCACACAGCACAGGATACCCTGCAAGCCCTCTGGAGCCGGACCACTGCGGGCACCAGCCATCCGGGATGGAAAAAGAGGCTCGCCTCATACAGATTCCGGCGCCGGATGAAGCCGACTGCCCGGGTATCAGCATCGCAGCAACACAGGCACGTCAGGGTCCTTGACCATGACCTGACAATCGCAGAGCCTGCGCGGATGTTTCCGATCCGTGATCACAATCCTTCCGGCCGTACGCCGTTTGTCACCTGGGCGCTGATGGCGGCCAATATCCTCATCTTTTTCAGTTACTGGGGAGAGATGGACAACGTGCGCTATATGAACGCGTTCTGGTATGACTGGTCACTGATCCCGGCGCGGGTGATCACCGGGGACGGTACCTATACCATCATATCCGCGATGTTCCTGCATGGGGGGTTGATGCACCTTGCCGGCAACATGCTGTTTTTGTTTATCTTTGGCGATAATATCGAAGATACGATGGGCCATTTCGGTTTTTTGGTTTTCTACCTGGTCTGCGGTGTTCTGGCCTCGGTCGCTCATATCGCGATCGAGCCGGGGTCAACTGTCCCGCTGGTTGGCGCCTCGGGGGCGATCGCGGGCGTCATGGGTGCCTATCTGCTGCTTTTTCCGAGGGCGCGGGTGGATATTCTGCTGATCCTGATTGTAATTTTCCGGGTCTTTCCGATCCCTGCCTGGATCATGCTGTTGCTCTGGTTCGGCATGCAGTTCGTGGGCGGCATCGGCGCAGGCGCAGAGGCGGGTGGCGTGGCCTACTGGGCGCATGCCGGTGGTTTTGTCGCCGGGGTGATCGGCGCGGTGCCCATATGGCTCAGGCTTGGCGGCCCGGCTTTCTGGAGGCGCACCCATGGCGAGCCACCGCACCCCGAGGCGCACTATACCGTCACCAGCAGGGTGCCGCGGATAAAGCGCAGATGAGCCGTACCGTAACCGCATCATGCCATTGCGGCGCCATTGTGCTGGAAGCCGCTCTGACTGCAGACCCGGGCAGTGCCGCACGTTGCACATGTTCCTTCTGCGCGCGCCGGCAGGCTGCGAATGTCTCGGCACGCGCGGCGTCTGTCAGGGTGATCCGGGGCGCCGGAAACCTGTCGCTTTACACCTGGGGCACGCACCGGGCGAAGCACTGGTTCTGCCGGACCTGCGGGATCTATACGCATCACCAGCGCTTTTCCGATCCGTCAGAGTGCGGGATTAATGTCGGCTGCATCGAAGGGGTCCACCCCTGGGAGCTGGAACCTTTTGCCTGGAATGACGGGCACAGCCTGCTGCCGGGCGAAGACGAAGATTAGGGATCAGCCACGCACCAGCCTGGCAAAGGGTGCAAAGATCGGCTCATTGGCGCAGATGATCGTGCCGTCGGCGATGATGTCGCCGGCCGGATTGATGGGTTCAGCCAGGCCGCCGGCTTCGCGCACGATGATAACCCCCGCGGCGATGTCCCAGGCATTGAGCCTGCGTTCCCAGAACCCGTCATAGCGACCGGCGGCCACATAGGCCAGATCCAGTGCGGCAGCACCCCAGCGGCGCACACCCGCACAGCCCGGCAGAACGCGTCCAAGCTCTTTGAGAGTATCCGGCAGATCACTGCGTCCACCAAAGGGCAGACCGGTGGAAAAGACGCTTTCGATCATCCGGCTGCGCCCCGACACACGCAGGCGGCTGTCATTCATCCAGGCACCCGCGCCTTTTTCAGCAAAAAACATCTCATCTTTGGCAGGGTCAAAGACGACGCCGGCCACAATCTGTCCTTTGTGCTCAAGTGCTATGGAAACGGCCCAGTGTGGCAGCCCGTGCAGGTAATTCGTGGTGCCGTCCAGCGGGTCGACGATCCAGCGGCGGGTGGGGTCCTGACCCTCTTCCTCACTGCTTTCCTCGGCCAGCCAGCCATAAGTCGGGCGGGCGCCCATCAGGTCTTCTTTGATGATCTTTTCCGCGTTCAGATCTGCACGGGAGACGAAATCACCGGCCCCTTTCATCGAGACCTGCAGGTTCTCGACTTCGCGGAAGTCTTTCACCAGCGAGCGGCCTGCGCGGCGTGCGGCTTTTATCATGATATTGAGATTTGCGCTGCCAACCATCTGCCGGGACCTCATGCGTGTTTCAGCCTGCGCGTATAGTCGCCCGCTGCCACAATGCCAAGGGGGTGTCGCATGGCCGACGACCGTTTCAGCCGGGCCCGGTAAAACCCCTGTTTCAGGGCGCGCTACCAGGGCAGGGTCCTGCAGAAGCGCGGCCCGGGCCGGTTTTTCTTACAGCGCGGCCCAGGCCGTTTTTTCTTATAGCGCGGCCCAGGCCGTTTTTTCTTACAGCGCGGCCCAGGCCGCGACGCCCCCCGGCATTGGCGGACGGAAATAGGCAATCATCCGGCCCTCATCCGGTGCATCCGCCCCCGGTGCCCAGGGTGCCACACCATGCAGGGTGAGCCGGTGCACGAGGCTGATCGATCCGGGCGGCCCGTGCAGTGGGATCCGCCGGCAGGTGTCGAAAACCTCGCGCCGCGCAGTCTGATAAATTTCGGTCACATCCATCGCACTCAGACTGTCAGGCGCATGACCCGCAAATGCCGCCCGGAAGGCGCGTGCCATGATCAGGTGGCTGCCCTCCCAGATCACAAGCGGGGCCGCGTCGGGATCTGTCTGTGTCAGGGTCACGCCAAGAATGAACGCATGCGGTTCGCGCACAAAGCGGCGTTTCGGGGCCCCCTCGCCCATCACGCCATCGACATGAGCCGCATCGCGGTCGCGCCGGTAGCCAAAGCCGGCGTCGCTTTCGCCCTCACGCGGGCGCGGATAGCCAGGCCAGACGACCGAAAGCTGCGCGCGGTGCAGCGCCGGCAGGTAACCGACCTGCGCGCGGACAGCCTCCACCGCCGCGCCGCGCAAAGGGCCCGAGCCATCGATATCTCCGTCCGGCCCGCTGGGCAGCGCATCAAGGCCTACAAACCACGTTCGCTCACACTGGTACATATCCCCGAACTCCGGCGCACGCAGCGCGCGCAGGCCGGCGCCGCGGGCCTTTTGCGCCCAGGCAATCGTTACAGGTTCCGGCGCGAACAGCGCCCAGCCGGACTGTTGAGGATCAGCTACCACCCCGCAGCCTTCCGGACCATATTGCCCGCAACGATCAGCAGGAACACCGCAAAGACCCGGCGCAGCCGCAGGGGATCGAGCCTGTGGGCAAGCTGCGCGCCGAGCGGTGCCGTGATCAGGGTCATTGCGATGGTAACGACAAAGGCGGGTACATTGACCGAGCCGATGGTACCGGGCGGGCGCAGATCCCCGGCGTCGCTGAACAGAAACCCCACAACCGCAGGCGTGGCGATCAGAAAACCAAAGCCGGCGGATGTTGCCACGGCGCGGTGCACCGGCCGCCCGCAGAGCGTCATCAGCGGCACGCCGAAACTGCCACCCCCAACCCCCATGATCACGGAAAGAAAACCCACGACCGGTGACAGAAGCGCACGGGTAATGCCCTTTGGCATGTCCTCGCTCAGCCGCCAGTGCGGACGTCCCAGCGCCATGTAAAGACCGACGCTCATCGCCAGCGTGCCAAAGAGAAACTGCAGCGTCGCGGTGCGCAGCTGTGCCACCACCAGCACCCCCAGAACCGCCCCGATCATGATGCCCGGCGCCCAGGTGCGCAGGATGTCTTTGTCGACCGCGCCCTTTTTGTTGTGGCTGCTGACCGACCGCAGAGAGGTAACCACAATCGTTGCCAGCGACGTGGCAAGGCAGATCTGCATGAGCTGCGGGCCGGCAAACCCCAGCGTTGTAAAAGCATAGAAAAACGCAGGAACAAGGACGATGCCCCCGCCGACCCCAAGGAGCCCTGCAAGGACGCCGGCAAAAGCCCCCACACAGGCGAGAAGCACGACCATCTGGGCCAGCAACGTGGGATCTGTCATCCGGCCGCCCGCGCGGGATCAGCGTCGCCGTGGCCGGTCACCTGCGCCAGAGCCTCACGGACAAGTGCGCTGTCCGCACCGGGTCTGTGAGCCCCTTCCGACAGCATGCGCCGCCATGCCCGGGCACCGGGGCGCCCGGTGAAAAGACCCAGCATATGCCGTGTGACCTGCCCCAGCCGCCCGCCTGCGTCAATATGGGCGTCGATATAGGGCAGCATCGCCAGCACTGCGCCTTCGGCCGTTGTGGCGTCACCACGCCCGAAGATCACCGGGTCGGCCTGTGAAAGGATGCCGGCCGGATCGTGATAGGCCGCACGCCCGATCATCACCCCGTCAAGCCCCGCATCCAGAAAACCCTGCGCTGCGGCGAGCGATGTAATGCCGCCGTTGACCGAGATATGCAGATTGGGAAAGAGCTCTTTCATGCGCATGACAAGGGTATAGTCAAGCGGCGGGATATCGCGGTTCTCCTTCGGGCTGAGCCCCTGCAGCCAGGCCTTGCGTGCGTGAATTGCGACGCGGGTGCAGCCGGCGCCGACGATCTGTGCGAGGAACTCCGGCAAAACCTCTTCGGGGGTCTGGTCGTCCACACCGATGCGGCACTTGACTGTGACATCCACCTTCACCGCCTGGCGCATTGCCGCGACACAACGGGCGACGCGCGCCGGGTCTTCCATCAGCACCGCGCCAAAGGCACCGGACTGTACCCTGTCGGACGGGCAGCCGACGTTGAGATTGATCTCGACATAGCCTGCGTCAGCCCCCATGCGTGCCGCGTCTGCCAGTTCCTCCGGATCAGAACCGCCGAGCTGCAGCGCCACAGGGTGCTCCTGAGACGAATTCGCCAGCAGATGCTGCGCCCCGCCGCGCACCAGAGCCGCTGAGGTGACCATTTCGGTATAGAGCAGCGTATGAGAACTGAGCTGACGGTGCAGCATACGGCAGTGCCGGTCGGTCCAGTCCATCATTGGGGCGACCGAAAATCTGGCATGTTGTTCTGTGTTCATTTGTCCTGCATCTTCAGAAAGCTGTCAGGTAGTCCCTCACTGCGGACTTTTGCCATGACACCCCGTGGTTTACCATTTTGCGACGACTCAGCGCATAACTCGGCGCCACTATAATCAAGCTTTCCTCCGGTGGACACCACGCCCGGATCAGACGCACGGTCAGGACCGTCGGATCTGGTCGCCCATGATTATAGTCTGCCTTTCGGATACGGCTGGACTGTCTGTATTGCCGAATTTGTGACCTGCGCCTGCCCGACTGTTCATCCCCTGATGGCGTGTCTGGTGCCCCGGATGTCAGACCGCGAGAGGTAACCTGCGCCTGGCGGCAGGCCATTGTCAGGCAGCATGCAATGGCTGAAACCGGACCCGGCTCCCTCCCCTGCACCCTCCTCAGCGGGGACAGTGTGTATCGATAAATGTCAGTGTGTGGTCGCAAAGCTCTGCGTATTTTTCAGCCGGAAACTGATCCAGCTCAGTCCCAAGCCGCCCGAGCGCCAGAAAGCAATATACCTGAAACTCCTCAGCGGGGATGTCCAGAGCGCTCCTGTATTCCGCAATAAGCTGGCTGTTTCGTTCCGATCCGGTCCTGAACAGCGATGAGCAGAACCTCATGCAATCGGTACAGGGATAGCCGTCCTGACGCGCGCCCCGCCAGTCGATGATGGAAAAATCGCCCAGATACGGATTGAGATCCGGTAATTTCCGACGTTCAAAAAAGACATTTCCGATCCAGAAGTCACCATGCTGAACCACCGTAAAAAGATCCGGCTTCCTGTCCTGAACGAAGTCCCGGTATTCCTGTGCACGCGCCCTCACCCGGGCCGGGACATTTGTGTCACCGCCAAGGGACGCCAGAGGATCAGCGAAAACCCTTTCGTAGTCTTCGGGTGTCCCGCGATGCAGCCGCGTTTCTTTTGCAAGCTGCACCAGCCAGGGCAGGGTTTGCTTTGCGGCTCGGGCTTTCTGAAGCATCCGGACGGGGCGAAACTCAGACAGCGGACTGAGCCTTGAATACGCGGCATATGTCTGTTTTCCGGACTGACCTTCGCAGACAGGCGCGGAAATATGTGCGGATACCTGCCGGCTGACGCGCCCGGCGACATCTCTGGCGCAGGCAACATCAGCTTTCACGGCACCCGGAAAAAGGGTGTTGGAAATCAGAAGAACGACATCGTCACCGCGTTTATGACCGTCCACATAAAACGCGAGCGTCGCATCCCTGACCTGGTCCTCACCGGTCGGAGGTCTGATCCAGCGTGTCGTCGACACATCAAGAGAATTGCCAAGTTTGCCGGACACGTCTTTTGCGATCCCGGTGATATAAGCGTCAAAGTCAGACTTCATTCAGATACACGGCCCGTTGTAACAGAAAAACAATAATACGCTTATGATCGCAGCAAAGACAAAACCCAATCGCGCCTTCTCAGGTGGTGCCTTCGGAGAAGCGAGCACGTCCCCTCTGCCGATCTGTTCCTGCATTTCTCAGGCGGAAATCCCCCCCGGTTGCGGCGCGATCGTGCAGGCTCCCGGGCGGGGTACACTCCGGCCCCTGTGCTCATCCCGCAAGTGAGGGCAGGAAGAGCACAATCCCCGGGAACGCGACCAGCAGGGCAATCGTCACACCGTCGGCGATAAAGAAGGGCGTCACACCCTTAAAGACATCCTGCACGGTCAGATCATCGCGCACGCCGGCGACCACGAAACAGTTAAGGCCGATGGGCGGCGTGATCAGGCAGAACTCGGCCATTTTCACCACCAGAATGCCGAACCAGATCGCGCACATCGGACCGGACATGCCAAAGGCGCTGTCTGCTGCACTGACAAGCTCACCACCGTTGAGCGCCATCACAGCCGGATAGACCACCGGCAGCGTCAGCAGCAGCATACCAATGGCATCCATGAACATGCCAAGCACGGCATAGGCCAGCAGAATACAGATCAGAATCAGCATCGGTGACATTTCCAGACCCGTGATCCAGTCGGCAAAGGCTTCCGGCAGCTCAGCAAAGCCCAGAAAGCGCACATAGATCAGCACGCCCCAGATGATCGAAAAGATCATCACGGTCAGCTTGGCAGTATCAAGAAGCGCGCTCTTGAGCTGTTTCCAGCGCATGCCCCGGTAAAGGGCCATCAGAAAGATGATAAAGGCACCGATCGCCCCGCCCTCAGTGGGCGTGCCCCAGGCATCTCCAAAGGGGTTATAGACAAAGAAGATAATGATCACGACAACCGCGAGGATCGGCAACGCCGGCGGCAGCGAGGCAAAGCGTTCGCGCCAGGTGAAGCCGCCCACCGGCGGGCCGACAGATTTAAAGACAACGGCAATGCCGATGATCAGCAGGGCATAGACCACAGCCGAAAACATGCCGGGCAGAAAACCCGCCAGCAGCAGTTTGCCCACGTCCTGCTCCACGATAATCGCATAGATCACGAGGATCGCCGACGGCGGGATCAGCGAGGCCAGTGTGCCTCCTGCCGCCACCACACCGGCAGCAAACTGTTTGTTGTACCCGATCTTGAGCATCTCGGGGATGGCAATCCGCGCAAAGACCGCCGCCGTTGCGACCGAGGCGCCGGAGACGGCGGCGAACCCTGCGGTGGCAAAAACAGTAGAGACCGCAAGACCGCCCGGCACCCAGGCGATCCAGCGTTTTGCGGCGGTAAACAGAGCCGTTGTCAGCTGTGCGTGATAGGCCATATAGCCGATCATGATAAAAACAGGGATCAGGCTCAGCACCTGGGCGGAGACCTTGGAATGCGGGGTCAGACCGGCGATTTTGACGCTGATCTCAACAGCTTTCCAGAAGCGTTCGGGATCATAATCAAACCCGTTCCAGCGCAGCCAGACAAGACCGACAAACCCCGCAAGGGCAGCGGCAAAGGCCACGCGCATGCCCAGCACAACAAAGACGAGGAGGCCGCCACTGACCCAGAGGCCGATTTCAATGGGCTCCATCAGTCAGACCCTTCCAGTGCTTCGGCTTCAATGCGGGCCTGTTCGGCCACAGTGAGCGCCAGAGGGACGGCAACAGGGTTCTCAAGACCGAGGATCAGCGCCCGTCCATAACCCCAGGCCTGGAGTATGAGCCGCAGCACCAGCACGCCGAACGCAACCGGCACAACCAGCTTTGACGGCCAGATCGGTATGCCCACGTCAATAGAGCTGTCCCGGCTGCAGAGCGGGCGCGCGCAGTCAAAGGAGCGTGCGAAATGTTCCCAGGCGCCCCAGGTCAGAGCCACGATCAGCACCAGAATGAGCAGCACCGAGACCAGTTCGAAAAACCACAGGGTGCGGCCTTTAAGGGCGGAAACCAGCATATCCATGCGCACATGGGTGCCGTCTCGCTGCACATAGGAGACCCCCATGATCGCGATGATCGGCATGGCCGCTTCGATATAATCGACGTAGCCCGCCATGGGCGAGGCAAAGAATTTGCGCCCTGTCACCGACCAGGCGGCCAGAAACATCAGTGAGAAAATCGCGATACCGCTGAGAAGCGCGCAGAGGCGCTCAACAGGTAAAAGTGCGCGGTCCAGCCGGCTGAGCAGGCTGGAGTCTTCGAGCACTGCAGCTGATCCTGCCATAGCCCTGCCCCCCGTTTTTTATTGAAACGGGCCGCCGCGGTGACGCGACGGCCCGGATTTAATCAGCTGCCACCTTTGGCTTCAGCCAGCGTTTTCACGACAAGGTCGTAAAGCTCCTGACCGGGCAGGCCCTGGCCTTCCATCTCGGCGATCCAGGCATCGTGGTTGGGTTTGCCGGCAATGGCCTGAAATTCAGAGATAACCTCAGGAGAAATCTCGACCTTCTGCACGCCCTTCTCTTCCAGCACGGAATCCCAGCGCTCAAGAAGTGCCGCATAGTTGGTCAGATAGTGGTCAATGGCCTCGGGGATTGAGCTCTCGAGGGCTTCACGGTGCGCGTCCGACAGCGACTCATAGGCGTCAATGTTCACCACAACCGGGCAGTTCACGGTGCCAGGGTTAAGGTTCGCCGTCCACCAGTCCGCCTGGTTGATCGTGCCGAAGCTCAGGTGTGCGTGCTGCGCGAAAGCGACCGTATCGACCACGCCGCCTTCCATCGCCTGATAGGCTTCGGTGGCTGTCACAGAAGTCGGCACGGCGCCGACGGTTTTGAAGGCTTCGCCCAGACCGCCTGTGGCGCGCACCCGCATGCCTTCGAACTCAGCAAGCTCGTCGCGGGGCTCACCTGTTCCGACAAGGTTGTACTGCGGCATCGGTGAGGTCATCAGCAGCTTTGCATTCCACTGCGCCATTTCTTCGGCGGCGGCAGGGTGCGCATAGACCGCACGGGCCACGGCCACTTCCTGATCCAGGTTCTCGACCCCGAGGAACGGCAGTTCGAGAACCGTCACAACGCGGTTTTTATCCGGGTGATAGCCTGCGCAGAACTGCGCCATCTCAAAGGCGCCGATGGAGATACCGTCGAGGTTTTCGCGGTTCTTGCTGAGCCCGCCGTAGCTTACATTCATGGTGAATTCGCCGCCGGTTTTTTCGGCAACCAGTTCCGCCAGCTTCTCGACGTGCTCGGTGAAAGCCCGGCGTTTGCCCCAGACGGAGACGTTCCATTCGGTGGCAGCCGCTTCGGACACAAATGCAAAGCTGATGGCGCTGACCGCTGCAGCGCTGAGCAGTTTATTCATAATTTTTCTCCCTTTATGCACGCCTCAGACCGGGCATGCCTGGACCGGAAACTACCCGCGCGACCCCGGCCTGCCAACCCCAAAACACGGGCGCTGCCGCGCGCACGCCGCTGCATCCCGAAGGCCGGGCCTTTGCATCAGGCGAAGGCCATTGCGCGGCAGAGCAGCATCAGTCAGCTCAGGTGCGCACTCAGGGCCTCACTCATCCGCACGGACCCGGGAAAAAATTCTTTCTTCCCGGCAGCTTACCAGAACTTTACAGCATTTTGCAGATGCAGCGGAAAAATTTTTACAGAGAAAGCCCTATATTCCCGTGGGTTATTCCCTTCTTTTCCGATCCGGCTATGATCCATCTCAGAAGAGCGCCCCTGAAAGGCGACGGTCAGCCGCATAAGCCGGCATCTGTCAGCACCAGGGCCGCAGAAAAAGAAAGGGAGAGAGAAAACAATGTCCGGGAACGTGCCAGCCAGCAAATCCTACCCCCCGTCAGAGGAGACCGTCGCACACGCACATATTGATGCCGCGAAATACGACGAGATGTATGCCGCCTCGATCAGCGATCCGGAGACGTTCTGGCGCAATGAGGCCGGGCGCATCGACTGGATCAAACCGTTTACGACGGTCAAAGATGTGGATTTTTCGCACGGCAATGTGTCGATCAACTGGTATTCCGACGGCACGCTGAACGTGGCGGCAAACTGTGTGGACCGGCATGTGGAGACCCGCGGTGATCAGACCGCGATCATCTGGGAACCGGACAGCCCGGATGAAGAGGCGCTTCACATCACATATAAGGATCTGCACACTTCGGTCTGCAAAATGGCGAATGTGCTGAAAGATCTCGGCGTCAGCAAAGGCGACCGGGTCATCATCTACATGCCGATGATCCCGGAGGCCGCCTATGCCATGCTGGCCTGCGCGCGCATCGGGGCAATCCATTCGATTGTTTTTGCCGGCTTTTCGCCCGATGCGCTCTCGGCCCGGGTCAACGGCTCAGAAGCGAAGGTGGTGATCACCGCCGATGAGGCCCCGCGCGGCGGCCGCAATACTCCGCTCAAGACCAACGCGGATCAGGCGCTGCTGCACTGCTCGGACAAGGTGAAATGTCTGGTGGTGAAACGCACCGGTGGCCAGACCACATGGACCGAAGGGCGCGACTTTGATTATAATGCGCTGGCGGCTGAGGCTTCTGCCGACTGCCCGCCCGAAGAAATGAACGCCGAGGATCCGCTGTTCATTCTTTACACCTCAGGCTCCACCGGACAGCCAAAGGGCGTGGTCCACACGACCGGCGGCTACATCGTCTATGCCGCGATGACCCATGAGATCACATTCGACTATCACGACGGCGATATCTTCTGGTGCACGGCGGATGTGGGCTGGGTCACCGGCCACAGCTATATCGTCTATGGCCCGCTGGCCAATGGTGCCACCACAGTGATGTTTGAAGGCGTGCCGACCTGGCCCGATGCCAGCCGGTTCTGGCAGGTCTGCGACAAACACCAGGTCACGCAGTTTTATACCGCGCCCACCGCCATCCGCGCGCTGATGGGCAAGGGCAATGCCTTTGTGGAGGGCTGTGATCTGTCATCTCTGCGTCTCCTGGGTACGGTGGGCGAGCCGATCAATCCCGAGGCCTGGAACTGGTACAACGACGTAATCGGCAAAGGTAAATGCCCCATCGTCGACACCTGGTGGCAGACCGAGACGGGCGGTCACCTGATGACCCCCCTGCCCGGCGCACATGCGATGAAACCGGGCTCGGCGATGAAGCCGTTTTTCGGCATCGAACCCGTGGTACTCGAACCCACAACCGGTGAGATCATCGAAGGCAACGATGTCGAGGGTGTGCTCTGTATCGCCAAAAGCTGGCCCGGGCAGATGCGCACGGTCTGGGGTGATCACGAGCGCTTTGAGCAGACTTATTTCAGCGACTACAAGGGCTATTACTTTACCGGTGACGGCTGCAAACGCGATGCGGACGGCGATTACTGGATCACCGGCCGCGTCGATGATGTGATCAACGTCTCGGGCCACCGCATGGGCACGGCGGAGGTGGAGAGCGCGCTTGTGGCCCACGGCAAAGTCGCCGAAGCCGCCGTCGTCGGCTATCCGCATGATATCAAGGGCCAGGGCATCTACTGCTATGTCACCCTGATGGGCGGCGAAGAACCAAGCGAAGAGCTGCGCAAAGAACTGCGGACCTGGGTGCGCAGCGAGATCGGCCCGATTGCCTCTCCGGATCTGATCCAGTGGGCGCCCGGCCTGCCGAAGACACGTTCGGGCAAAATCATGCGCCGGATTCTGCGCAAGATCGCCGAGAACGATTTCGGCGCGCTGGGTGATACCTCGACCCTTGCGGATCCTTCGGTTGTTGACGACCTGATCGAAAACCGTATGAACAAAAGCTCACCCGTGTGATGCACAGCGCCCTCCGGCGGCCCGACCATGGCCGCCGGAGTGGTTTTATGTCACCGGTTCTGATCTGCAGGCTTGCCCCGCGCGGTGCGGGTTTTATCTGCCAGTCAGAGAACAGAAGACAGGACCGGCAGATTATGGCGCAACGCACACTGAAAGGGCTCACGACGTGACCCGTCCCGCGCCTGATTTCGCGCCCTCTCCGGACCGTACATGGGATCTGCGGCGGGCTTTCGGGTGCTTTGGCACCGGTGTGACCGTCGTCACCGTGATGACTGAGCGCGGACCGATCGGGATGACGGCAAATTCGTTTTCTTCGGTATCGCTTGATCCGCCGCTCGTTTTATGGTCGCCCGCCATAAGCTCGCGGCGTCACGATGCTTTTGCCGATGCCACGGATTTCTGCATTCACGTACTGCGCGCAGAGCAGCTTGATCTGGCGACCCATTTTGCCACCAACGGCGAGGGATTTGAGACCTTTGGCTGGGTGCCGGGCCCGGGCGGTGCGCCGACGCTGGCGGGCTGTCTGGCGGAGTTTCACTGTCAGACCCATGCCCTGCACCCCGCCGGCGATCATTCGGTGATCCTGGGCCGTGTTTGCCATGTGCGTCAGGCGACCGATACCGGACCGGGGCTGCTGTTTGAACGCGGCCGCTTCGGGGCTTTCGCCCCTGCCCCGGATCCTGCGACCTGACTGCGATCAGTAATCGCGCTCAAAGAAAAGACCGATGCTGCTCTGTCCTTCGGAGCCTACGGTGGCACGGCCCTTAAGCGCATCCGTCAGGTCGATATTGATTGAGATATCCGTGCCGTCCTCGGCGCTTGCAGAGACATCGGTGTAAATATCATCGGTGAGATATTTACCGGCGGTCACTTTGGTATCGCCGCTTTCGCTGGTCGAAACGTCCAGCTCATCAAGCCCGATACCGGTGCGCAGGCGCCCGAAAACCCCGACACCGCCACGCCCGGTCAGCTCGGCAATACCGTTCGCCAGCTGCAGCGCCTGAAACCCTGAAATCTCAGAGACATAGCGGCCAAAGATGATCAGCGACAACACCTCGTCGGGCGGGTATTCGGGGTTAGAGGTAAACTCAAACTCCAGCGCATCGGCAGGCCCTTCTATGATAATACTGCCGGTGCCGTCGGGGATCTCTGTGGTCGACACGAACCGGATGTACGGGACCAGGCTGCCCTGAAAATCAATCGTGCCCTCATCGAGATCGAAACGTTTTGCAATAATATCAAGCCGACCGCGGATCAGATCAAAGCTGCCGGCGGAGATGATATTATTGGTATTGCCGGTGATCTCCAGAGAGCCGCCAAGCTCGGCGTTGACCCCGCGGCCCCGCACAAATATCTGCGACGGTGCGTTGACCCTGATCGACAGCGGATAGGCCGGCCCTGCGCCCGATCGGGCCGTTGTTTCCTGCGGGATGACACCGGCACGCGCGCGCGTGCGGTTGACCGGAGCGGTCGCTCCGATGTGGCGGATGTCCGGGATCGCGCCGATGCTGGTCACACCGGTTGAAGGCACCGTCACATCCACTCCGTCGATATTGATGGTACCGTCGATACGCGCCCCGCCGGTCAGCGGGCCGTTCACCGTGACATCGCCGTTGAGGGTGGTTGTGTAAAGCCTCGGGTCAGTAAGAACCGCGCCGCGCAGACCGATGCTCAGATCTGCCGCCAGACTGCTCAGATTGACACCGCCGTTCACGACAATCCGACCCCCTGCCGCCACGCGGGTTTCGGCATCGATACGCGCCGAGCCACCGTTCAGAGCAATGGTGGTCCGCAGGTCCTCGAGCCCGATGCGCAGATTTGGCGCGGAAAAGCGTGCGTCTGAGGTTTCAATCCGCCCGGTCACAGACGAGAGCGCCGGCGGGCCATCGACGGCAAGATCAAACCGCGCCTGCCCCAGCAGGCTGCGCGGTGCCAGGAAAGGCTGCGAGAGACCCAGGGGCGCAGACCCGCTGGCGGTCAGATCCAGGTTTCCGTTCTCACGCACGAGACCCGCCACTACCGCATTGGACCCGGCCGGGCCGTTGGCGGAGGTATCAATCTGCCAGCCCTCACTCTGACGGCGTGCCGTGCCGGCCACGTCAAAGGGTCCCGGCAGTTCCGGCACCAGCACGGACAGATCCGGTATCGCGGCTTCAAAGGCGAGATCAGCATCCGGCCCGGTGGCCAGCCCCGACACGAGCGCATTTACCCCGTCTGGTCCGTCTGCATCCAGATCAACGCGGTATCCGTCTTCGGTGAGCCACAGTCGCGCATCCGCCTGTGCCGGGCCGCTGACGGCTGCCAGCAAGGGCTTCACTTCGGGCACAGACACCGCAACCGTCAGATCCGTGTCCGGTCCGGTGGCCAGTCCTTTGATTGCGGCTTTCGCCTCATAGGGACCGTCCGCCGTGACATCCACACGGTAGCCTGTTTCTGTCTGCCAGACGCGCGCATCTGCAGCCAGAGGACCGGAAACCGAGGGTACCAGGGGCTGCACATCCGGCAGGCTCACGGTTATATCCAGATCTGCATCCGGACCGGTTGCGAGGCCTTCGACTGCGGCTTTCGCCCTGTAGGGACCGTCCGCAGTAACATCCACGCGGTAACCGTCAGGCGTCTGCCAGACGCGGGCATCCGCATCCACAGGCCCGGTGACCGAGGGCAACAGGGGCTGAACATCCGGCAGGCTCAGGGCGATGTTGAGATCAGCATCGGGGCCTGTGGCCAGGCCTTCTACGGCTACTTTCGCGGCGTATGGACCATCCGCCTCCACGTCCACCCGGTAGCCGCCGGGCGTCTGCCAGACGCGGGCCTCCGCATCAACAGGGCCGGAGACCGACGGCACCAGCGGCTGCAAATCCGGCAGGCTCAACGCGATATCGAGATCGGCGTCCGGGCCGGTGGCGAGGCCTTCGATAGCAGCCCGCGCCGCATAAGGGCCGTCTGCTTCAAATTCCACGCGGTAGCCTTCGGGCGACTGGAAAACCCGGCCGTCTGCCCGCAGCGCGCCGGTGATATCGGGCACCAGCGGCTCCAGATCCGGTACGCTGATGCGCAGGCCCACATCTGCATCCGGGCCGGTGGCCAGCCCCTCAGCGGCGATTTCGGCCTCATAGGGCCCGGCCGCGGCAAAATCGACACGGTAGCCTTCCGGCGATTGCCAGACCCGACCGTTCGCCGACAGCGACCCGGTGATGTCCGGCACCAGCGGTGCGACATCCGGCAGGTTAAGATCGATCCGCAGATCTGCATCCGGCCCGGTGGCGAGCCCGGCCACCGAAAGTGTCCCGTCATAGGGCGCATCGAGATCCGCATCCACACGCCAGCCGTTCGCGTTTTCGGATGCTGACCCGTCAAAGACCACAGCCCCTTCGTACTGCGGCAGCACAAGGCCGATATCCGCGAGTGCGGCACGTGCGGTTACAACGCTCTCGCCGGGATCCAGCGCCACATCGGCGGTGACATCCAGCGCGTCGTTTTTCAGCACCAGATCGCGCACAAAGGTCCCGGTGTCATCGCGCACCGCCGTGACGGACAGTTCGGTCAGCCCCGTCAGCACGGCATCGGCCTGCGGAATATCGACGGCGATATCTTCGGTGGTCCCGGCCACGTTCAGATCAAAGGTTCCGGCCAGCGGCGTCACACGCCCCCTGACCTTCACATCCACCGAACCGCCCAGAGACCGGCCCGCGAGTGCTTCGAAGCGCCCGATGTTTCCCGCAGACACCGCGAGATTCAGCGTGGTGGGAAAACCGTTCTGCAGCCCTTCGACGGTGATTTCACCCCCAAGGCCATAGTCGGCACCGGTGATATTGAGGGCAACAACCTCAATCGGGCCGTCTTCGATATAATCAATGCTGGCCCGGCCGGTGATGCGATCGCCAAGAGCGCGCGCTACCGAAGGATCGGTCATTTCCACCTCGGTCGCCGTGAACTCAAGATCAGTGAAGAGCTCACCGATGCTGCCCGGGGCGGCATCCAGCGATCCGTCCAGCGTCAGCTGCGTACGGCCGATGCTGATCTCATCCCGTGCAAGGCTCAGGATATCGAAAACGCCCAGCAGCGCGTTATCCTGTGCGGCGTCGAAATCGACACTCAGCTTTACATCGCCGACGGTCATGCCGTCGCCCGAGCCCGGCAGCAGAACCGGCTCGCCTTCCCGGAAAATGCGCCCGTCGATATCGATAAAGGCAGGCCATTTGTCTGAGTTCAGCCGCACACTGCCATCGAGTGATACGGACTCCGCACCAAAGGAAAAGGCGCTGACATCAATCTCGCCACCGGCGGCAAGCACCGTATCGGCCACAAAGCTGATATCCGATCCGAAAAACTCCCAGTATTCTTCGGGAATAAGCGGCCGCACGTCACCGCTGATTTCGGCCAGCACACGGCGATCCGGCGTATCGTCCGTGCCTGTTCCTTCCAGGGCGGCGAGGGAAACAGCACCCGTCAGGCGGGGCTGATCAGCCGTGGTCAGGGCGATGTCCGCAGTGAAATCATCCAGCGGCCCCTCGCCTTTCACAGCCAGATAGACGGTCGGTCTGTCCGGCAGGTTCAGCGTATTGGCGACAAGACCATCCTCGCCCTCGTCAATTTCGATATCCACCGAGATCGCTTCGTTTTCGCGCAGAAAACTGGCGCGGATCACAAATTCGCCCTGTGCGTCGTCGATCCTGTCAGCCGTCAGATCAATCACCGCGCCCTCATCGTCAAGCTTTGCTGCGGCACGCAGGTTCAGTTCGGCCGCAATGCCCATCACCTCTTCGCCCAGCGAAATACGCCCGATCTCAAAATCCGCGATGTTCACACTGACCGGCAGCTCCGGCAGGGCAAATCCGGAAGCCTCGGCATCCGGAACCTCGATGGTTTCAACCGGGTCCGGCAGACGTGGAATTTCAAGCGTCGCGGCGGTCAGGCTCTGGACCTGAAGCCGTCCGCGCAGCAGCGCGGTGCGCTGCCAGTTCAGCGTCACATCCCTGAGGATCAGCCAGTCGCCTGAAGGGTCGGAGATGGTCATGACGTCAAAGCTGGCCTCGGAGCTCAGCGCGCCGGAAAAGCCGCGGATGGTGACATCACGTCCTTCGCCGGACAAAAGGTCTTCGATGGTGCGCTCAAGAAAGCTGCCGCCGTCTTCATCCTGTGCTGCGACGGTAAAGGTCAGAGCAGCCAGAAACGCGAAGGTGAATACCAGAAGCCTCAAAACGATTGTCCTATGCCGATGTAAACCTGAAAAGAGGCCGCGTCCTGATCGCCGGACACCACAGTTGCAACGTCAAAGCGGATGGGGCCGATCGGCGTGTCATAGCGGACGCCCAGACCTGCGCCGGACTGCCATTCGCCCGACCCGTCCGGGAAAGCCTCGGCCCCGATATAGCCTGCGTCGAAAAAGCCGACGAGCCCCAGGGCACCACTGGTGCGGTAGCGGACTTCGGCCTGCAGGCCGATGAAGGACCGGCCACCTGCAATCTGGCCACCGCCCAGATCCACACCGAGCGATTCAAAATCATGACCGCGCACGGTGCCACCGCCGCCGGAATAGAACAGAAAATCGGCCGGCGCATCGGCAAGCGAGGGCCCGGCGACCGATCCGAGCTGCCCGCGCAGGGCAAGCGTGGTACTGCCGAACGTTCTGTATCCGCGCAGGTCAACCTCGGAGAGCAGGCCGTTGTCTGTGCCATCAATGGCCAGAAAAGGCGTCAGGCCGAGGTCGAGATAATATCCGCGCCGCGCATCCAGTTCACTGTCGCGATAGTCGAAGTTCAGCCCGGTGGGCACCATAAAGATCAGATAGCTGCTCTCTCCGAAAACATCGCGCGTGTTTGCACGCTGGAACGCTCCGCCGAAGCGATATTTGCGCTGGTCGGAGGCAAAGCGTTCAATACCCGCGCCGATCGTCGCCTGGCGCGAGAAATAGTTCACAGAATCAATCTGTTCGATCTCTGCAAGCAGGTAAAGATCAGTGTCTTCGTTAAAGGTCGCGGGCCGCTGATACCGCACCCCGAGCGAGTAATCGATGCCCCCTGTGTCGCCCCCGATGCCCGAGACTTCGGCATCAAAGCGCAGCCGTTCCGCACCGCCGAAATAGTTGCGGTGCAGCCAGTAGGCAGACAGCGAGACGCCCTCTTCGGTGCCAAGCTCTCCGCCGAACCCGAAGCGGCGCGGCTTGGCCTCTGCCACCCGCGCGGTGATGGGCAGCGTATCGCCCGGACCGGGCTGTTCGGCCTCGATCATCGCGACAGCGCCAAAGGCCCCGGACCGGCGCAGACGCCCGGCGGCATCGTTCAGCTCATCAGGGGAAAAGTCTTCTCCCACCGGCAGGCCGGCAATCTCTAATATCCGCTCGGTCCGTACCGCTTCATTGCCGCGTACGGTCAGCGGGCCAAAGCGCAGCTTTGGTCCCGGTGTCAGGGTCAGATCTACGTCGATCCGTTCTTCCCTGTGGCGCGCGGTGATCTTTTGTTGCGTCAGCGTGGCTTTCGCGTGGCCCGCGTCGCGCCAGCCACCGACACCGGCGGCGGCAGCGCCGCTGATCTGGCTCAGTCGGGCAGGCTCGCCGCTGCGAAAGCCCTCGGGCAGTTCTGTTTCAGGCGCCAGCGGGTCTATTTCTGTCTTGCCAAAGCGAAAAGCGGTGCCCGGCTGAACGGTGATCACCGCCCTGCTGATTGACGCGGGCGGGTTCACGATCTGTATGCCCGTTGCTTCTCGCCCGTCTATTCGAATTTCAATGACCGGGCTGAAATATCCCTGATCATAAAGGATCGCCAGCAGGCGCTTGTAGTCGGCCTGGGCAACCGAAACGATTTCCTGCGGGCGCACCGGCGGCGCGTCGTCGTCATCCCCGGACGCGGCTTCCGCCTGCTCAAAAAGCAGTGAGCCGTTTTCCAGCGTTTCGCGCAAATCGTCATCCAGAGGTCCGGTCAGCGAAACCTCGAGTGCGGATGCTGCCTGTGCCTGCAGCGCCAGCCAGAAAGCAACGGAAGAAAATCCGGCCGCACGGCGCAGATATGTCCTGCTCAGATACCTGAAATACATCTTCCCCCCGGAACGAACCCCGCCTGATCAACACGATCAGCCACACACAAACACGCTCTCCCCGACTTTTCTACCGGACTTCTTAACCGGACTGCAATCGGGCAAAGCGACCCACACCGAGAATAATGCGCCCACCGGCGAGCACCCGCCATATTCAGGGCAGATTGTGATGAACAGCCCCGGTTTCATCGTTTTTGCGTGCAATGCAGACCTGCCATGGACCCAGATGCAGACGATTCTCTGCGCCGGGCCGTGCGCCGCCAAGTTCGGCACCGATTGTTTCCCAGTCGCCGGGCGGCAGCGCATGCATCGAGGGGGTGTCGGACATATTAAATGCACAGAAAAGCGTCTGATCGGCGGAGCGGCGGGTAAAATGCAGCACATCACCATAGGCGAAGACACCGTTATGACTGCCGTGGCGCAGTGCCGGGTTTGCTTTGCGGAAAGCAATGGCAGCGCGGTAGTGATGCAGGATTGATCCCGGAGCGCGCTCCTGTTCCTCAACGGCCCTGCTGAGATGGCTGTGGGCCACCGGCAGCCACGGATTATGGTCGGTAAACCCACCGTTCTGGTCATCTGCGACCCAGACCATCGGCGTGCGACAGCCGTCGCGGCCCCTGAACTCCGGCCAGAATTCAATGCCGTAGGGATCCTGCAGATCTTCAAAAGGCACATCTGCCTCGGGCAGCCCAAGCTCCTCTCCCTGATAAAGACAGGCAGACCCCGGCAGGCACATCAGTAAGGTTGCATGCAACCGGCGCGCCGCCGGGCTGAGATCCCAGCGGGTGCTGTGACGCGTAACATCATGGTTAGAGAAGGCCCAGGCCGCCCAGCCATGCCGCGCGACCCGGCTCAGCTCATCAAAGACCTGCGCAACCCCGGTCGCCGTCAGGCGGTCGGGCGCCAGAAACTCAAAGCCATAGCACATATGCACGCCGTCTTTACCGCTGGTGTACTGCCCCAGCAGCTCAAGGCCACGGCGTCCGTCTCCTACTTCGCCCAGTGATGTGATGCCATCGTATTCATCAAGCAACCGACGGAAACGCGCCAGAAAAGCAAGGTTTTCGGGCCGGTTGCGCGAATAGATATGATCCTGATGATTGTAGGGGTTCACGCTGGGCGCTATTTTTGCCGTGCGCTCTTCGGGCGGCAGCGGCGGGTTATCGCGCAACTCATTATCGTGGAAATAGAAATTGATTGTGTCCAGACGAAAGCCGTCCACCCCCCGGTCCAGCCAAAAGCGCGTCACGCCCAGAAGCGCGTTCTGCACATCCTCGCTGTGCAGATTAAGATCGGGCTGTGAGGTCAGGAAATTGTGCAGGAAATACTGTTCGCGGCGCGGGTCCCACTGCCAGGCCGTGCCGCCAAAGATCGACAGCCAGTTGTTGGGTGCCGTGCCATCCGGTTTCGGGTCTGCCCAGACGTACCAGTTGCTGCGCGGCCCCTCACGACTGCTGCGGCTTTCGGTAAACCAGGGATGAATATCCGACGTATGCGACAGCACCAGATCGATCATCACCTTTAAACCGTGCTCGTGGGCTGTCTCGACCAGTGTGTCAAAATCAGCAAGCGTGCCGAACATCGGGTCGACATCGCAGTAATCGCTGACGTCGTAGCCGAAATCCTTCATAGGCGAAGTGAAAAACGGCGAGATCCAGACCGCATCAACGCCCAGCCCTGCGACATAGGGGATGCGGCTGACGATCCCGGCTAGATCGCCGATGCCATCGCCGTTGCTGTCCTGAAAACTGCGGGGATAGATCTGGTAAATAGTACAACCGCGCCACCAGTCGTCGGGCGCGGTTGCAGGGTCTGTATCGATCATTGCACGTCCGGAATTCTCAGCATCCGCGGCAGCTTAACCGCGGTTTTGCCGTTTGGGAAGCGCAGGATCAGGCAACTTCGGCAGTGTGAAACGATGCGACGAAATCGTCGATCACCGCATCAAACTCAGGGTCCTGGCGGGCGAGGTGCAGTTCAGCAGCCAGCATCCCGGCTTTGGAGCCGCAGTCAAAGCGTATTCCCTCAAAACGGAACCCCGCAAGCCCGGTGGTCTCAATGCCCCGCGCAATGGCGTCGGTAAGCTGAATTTCACCCCCGGCCCCCGGTTCCTGTGAGCGGAGCGTTTCAAAAATACTGCCGTCGAGCACATAACGGCCCACGGCCGCTGTGGTGGACGGTGCCTCTTCGGCGGCAGGCTTTTCAACCATCCGGTCTGCATAGGCGAAAGGCCCGTCGCGGCGCGCCACAGAGAGAATACCATAGCTGGAAACGGCCTCACGCGGAACTTCCATAGTTGCCACCATATGGCCGGCCTCGGACGTGTTGTAAGCCTCGATCATCTGGGTCAGGCAGCCGGTTTTTCCGAGGATCAGATCGTCCGGCAGAATGACGGCCACTGCGCCCGGGAGCGCGTGTTCGGCGGCACAGAGGATCGCGTGGCCAAGGCCCAGCGGCTCGTCCTGCATTACAAATATGACGTCGTGATCATCCTCATCAATTGCTGCTTTCCGGAGTCGGTCCGCAAGTCTCGCCTTGCCCCGTTCTTTCAGCGTGGCGCGTAATTCTGCATCATCGAGAACATGGTGCTCAATAGCGTCTTTCGAGGGGTGGCTGACGAAAATCATGCGCTCAACCCCGGCCGCCTGCGCCTCTTCAATCGCATACTGAATGAGCGGTGTGTCCAGAACCGGCAAAAGCTCTTTGGGCACCGATTTGGTCGCTGGCATGAACCGTGTTCCAAGACCTGCTACCGGAAAAATCGCTGTTCTCACATTCTGGTCTGTCACTTACTCGCTCCTTGTTATTGCTGCGACGCAGCGCCTGCCTTTAAGTTAGGAATAATCGGTTCAATGTCAAAAAAACGACATTTTGGATTTTCCGAATTCAGCTCATACTCCACTACGGAGTCTGTCGGATCTTAAAAACGCATTCCCGCGATTGCGTGTCCACAAAACAATGGATTTTTGGCAGAAACTGATCGCTGCCGTACCTCATTGCACCAGTACATCGTCTGAACCCCTGTTCTGGTTCCACGGAATCTGCCTCCGGCGGCAAATTTATTATTTCAGCATTTCCGATGTCAGATGCCTGCTTTTTAAGCATCTGGCGAAAATCTTCGAGGCAGGAATGCCGGTTTGCGACCTCACACCTTGATGCGGCGTCGAATGTGTTTAGCTCAGGCTGAACGGAACTTTTGCACTGCAGCGATGTTTGTGACCAGTGCGATCGGGGAAAGCGCACAAATCTGAGGAACAGCGATGACCAGAACAGGTAATTCATCTTCATCCGCACCCAAGACAGCGCCTTATGACCGGATTGCCGTAATCGGGTCCGGGGCCTGGGGCACGGCACTCGCCAATGTGGCTGCGGTGGCGGGCCGGCAGGTACGCATCTACGGACGCAACAGAGAGACGGTCGATGCGATCAATAACGTGCATCAGAATACCACGTATCTGCCGGACGTGCCGCTCGCTCCTTCTCTGAGCGCCACCACGCAGATGTCCCAGGCGCTCACCGGCGCCGACGCCGTGATCATGGTCGTGCCCTC
Source organism: Roseobacter ponti (assembly GCF_012932215.1). Classification (GTDB taxonomy): domain Bacteria; phylum Pseudomonadota; class Alphaproteobacteria; order Rhodobacterales; family Rhodobacteraceae; genus Roseobacter; species Roseobacter ponti. Next base: position 2,245,755 of record NZ_CP048788.1, read on the forward strand.
GGGCGCCGTACGCAAGGTTGCCGCTGAAGTGAATAATTTCATCCCGCCTGGCGTCCCCGTCGCGGTCTGTACCAAGGGGATCGAGCCCGGCAGCGGGTTGCTGATGTCTCAGGTCGCGCATGAAGAGCTCGGACACGTTCCCGTCGGCACAATCTCCGGGCCGACATTCGCGCGCGAGACCGCACTCGGACACCCGACGGCGGCAACGGTCGCGTTCGAATTCAGCCACCAGGACCGGCTTGATCCCTATGCGAGCCCTGCTGCGCGCATGGCGCTTTCGATGAGCACCGGATCCTTCAAAACCTATATCTCTGATGATCTGATCGGGGTTGAAATCGGCGGCGCTGTAAAGAACGTGATCGCGATCGGCTGCGGCATGATGACGGGGGCCGGCTTTGCCGAAAATACCCGCGCGGCGCTGATCACCCGGGGCATATACGAAATGAAGGTGCTTGCCGAAGCACTTGGCGGGCGGCGGGAAACTGTCACCGGGCTTGCCGGGGCCGGAGATCTGACGCTCACCTGTTCGAGCCAGACGTCGCGCAATATGTCGCTTGGCGTGCAGCTTGGTCAGGGACGCAGGCGCGCCGACTGTTTCGACGGACGCGCGGTTGTGGTCGAGGGCGAGGCCAATGCCCGCTCGATTGTCGACCTGGCGCGACGTGTTAACGTGTCGATGCCGATCTGTGAAACGGTCGACGCCATCCTGCACGATGGCGCGGAACTGAACGAGGCTTTTGCCGCACTCTGGACACGCCCCATTGAGGGCGAGCCGCGCACGCTCGACATTTCGTTGCGCAATCCGGCCCGGCCAAGCCTCAGCAATCTGAACGGAGAGTGATGTGAGTACCGATCTATCCGGACACCGGTTTGTCCTGGCGACAGATCTCGACGGAACATTCCTTGGCGGCAGTAAGGCCGACCGGGCGCGGCTTTATGACTGGATCGAGGATAACCGCGCCAGCGTCGGCCTGATCTTTGTCAGCGGCCGGGATCCGGAGTTTATCCACCAGCTGTGCGGCAGCGGTGTGCCCTGGCCCGATTATGTGATCGGTGACGTCGGTACCACCATTGCCCGTGTCACTTCCGGCCGAGAGATCGCGCCGATCGAAGCACTTGAAGAAGACATCGCATCACGCTGGAAAGACAGTGGAAAAAAAGTGCGAGAAGCTCTCGACGGACACCCCGGTCTTGAGGTGCAGCCAACAGGTTTCCGTTACCGGGTCAGTTACGACTACGACCCTGAGCGTTTTGACCCTTCGGCAAAAGATAAAATCGAAGCGATGGGTCTTGATGTGCTGATTTCGGACAACCGCTTCTTTGACGTGCTGCCCGGTGGGGTGAGCAAGGGGCCGTCTTTGCTGCGTCTGCTGAGCCATCTGGATATCGCAACAGGTGACGTCCTTGCGGCGGGTGATACGCTTAACGATCTGTCGATGCTGGTGGCCGGCACCCCGGCGGTTGCAGTTGGCGGATCAGAAAAACCGCTGCTTGATGCGCTGCCCGAGGCGGACCGTATCTTCCGCGCCGGGGATATAGGAGCGGGTGGTATTCTGGAGGCAGTGCGCTATTTTAACCTGCATGCCGCACCGGAAAAGGTCTGACCCATGCCCTCCGATCTTGTGATCGTCTACCACCGTCAACCCTATGAAGAAGTCGAGGAAAACGGCAAAACCGTTTTTCGTGAAAACAAGAGCCCCAACGGCATTGTCCCGACGCTAAAAAGCTTTTTCGGCACGGCAGAGCACGCATCCTGGATCGCCTGGAAGCTGGCCAAAGACCCGTCAAACCCGGAATTCGACAAGGTAGTGGAAATTTCTGATGTGCACGGCGACTACACCGTGTCCCGCCTGCCGCTGACGCATGAGCAGGTCAGCAGCTTTTATCATGTCTCCTCGAAAGAGGCTTTCTGGCCGATCCTGCACAGCTTTAAAGAGAAATTTAACTATGATCCTGTGGACTGGCCGACGTTCCGTGAAGTGAACTGGGCGTTTGCCGAAGCAGCCGCACGCGAGGCGGCACAGGGCGCGCGCGTATGGGTGCATGACTACAATCTCTGGCTGGTGCCCGGGTATCTGCGCCAGCTACGCTCGGACGTGACGATCTCGTTTTTCCACCACACGCCTTTTCCGGCTGCGGATATGTTCAACGTGCTGCCCTGGCGGCGCGAAATCGTCAAAAGCCTTCTCGACTGTGACATCGTGGGATTTCACATTCCGCGCTATGCCGCCAATTTCGTCTCTGTCGCGCGCAGTATGTTCGATGTCGATGTGCTGCGCCGTGAAGCCGTGGGAGATGATCTGATTTCGGACGGTACCGCGCTCAGTGAACGCAGCGCACCGGTGCTGATCGGTTTTGAAGGCCGCGAGATATCAATCAGCTCATCCGCTGTGGGCGTCTCAACCGGATTTATCGAAGACCGCGCGACCGACCCCAAGGTGATAGCTGCCGCCAAAGAGGTGCGCGAAGGCCTCGGGGACTGCCGGCTGATCCTCTCGGTGGGCAGAACCGATTATACCAAGGGCGGCGTGGACCAGCTCGAAAGCTTTGAGCGGGTTCTGGACGATCATCCTGAACTGCGCGGTACGGTTAAGCTCATGCATGTGTCGGTCAGCGCTGATCGCAACATGTCGGCTTATGCCCGCACGCAGACCGGGATCGAAGAAACCGCAGGTCGCATCAACGGTCGTTTCGGCACACTTGAATGGCAGCCTATCGCGTTGATTTCAAGAGCAATTCCGTTTGACGACCTGATTAAATATTACCTCGCAGCGGATGTCGCCTGGATCACGCCGCTCGTGGACGGGATGAACCTTGTCTGTAAGGAGTATGTCGCTGCCCGTACGGATGGCGACGGTGTACTGGTGCTGTCGGAATTCGCCGGTGCTGCGGTTGAACTTAATTCGGCCGTGGTGACCAACCCGTTTTCACACCGGTCTATGGATCAGGCGATCCTGCAGGCGCTGGACATGCCCGAAGAAGAGCGTCGTTCCCGCATGGCGGAACTGCGCCGGGTGGTGAAGCTTTATTCAGTCGCGTCCTGGGGTGAAGAACAGCAGCGACAGTTTGATGATGCTCTGGCGCGTAAAGCCGTGAAGAGTGCGGCGACAGAATCCGCGTAAATCCCGCAGTGAACCGTCCGGGGCACCGGTCTCAGACAGTCGCACCGTCCGAGGCCGTAACAACCACATCACTGTCAATCGCCAGAGTGGCGAGCACTTCCCCGGCACCGCCCACATACTGATAGATGGTAAGCGCGTTGCCGTCAGCATCAGTGACCCCGGGACCTGCAACCTGGTTCAGGGCATCGCCGGCTGCCACCTCAAAACTAACCGCATCACCGGCATTGCCGAGGATCGTCGCACTTTCCGGCAGCGCCGCTGCGAGCAGGTCTTCAAGGCTTTCGTCGGCTGTGGAGGACAGATCGACCACATCCGCAAGTGACAGGGTGAGCGTATCGTTCTGGCCATTGTCCATATCGATCACTTCGATGTCTGTCAGGTCCAGACTGGCGAGAACCGCGTTGATGTCTCCCACATCGCCGAGAAAGAGCGTGTCGCGCCCTGCCCCGCCGTCAATGATTTCGGTGCCCGAGGGCGCATCGGTCACTTCGATGGTATCGTCACCCGCGCCCGCCAGGATCACGTCATCGCCGGTGCCGCCGTTGATCAGGTCATCACCGTCATAGCCGAGGATCACATCATTGCCGCCTGCGCCAGAAATGGTATCAGCCTGATCGCTGCCAAAGAGCAGGTCCGCACCGCTGAGCCCGGCGATGTCCTGCGCATCGGCGGCTTTGCCGATTTCATCTGACGAGAAGAGATCGATCTCAATCGTGTCGTCATTGCTGTCGGTGCTGAATTTCGCCCGCACGTTCACGCGGTTCACATCACCGAGAAGGGCCGCGATATTCTCGATCGAGGCAAGCGGCAGCTCATAGTCCACTCCTTCCACGATCAGTGCATCACTGGTCTCATCTGCAATTATCTGTACCGGCCCGCCGTCCACCTCAAGTTCGACCTCAAGCGAGACAAGCTGCGGATTGAAGAGCGCCGTATCAAGCAGCCCTTCGGTCAGCTGGTCGGGAGATGACAGTTCCTGCGCGCCGGGGTCCACCAGCAGCAGTTCGTCAAAGACCACGTCGCCGATGCCAAAGGCATTGATGATGACCGGCTCTCGCCCGTCTGCCGGATTCCTGAGCGCGTCCACCGCAGATTCCCACCCGGCACTGTTCGGCTGACCGTCAGTGAAGAAAATCAGATAGTTCGTCTCAACCGCGGGCTCCGAAAGCAGGAAATCACCCGCTGTCAGCAGCGCATCCTTCCAGTTCGTGCCGACCCCCAGATAGGGCAGCGTGCTGACGGCCCCGGGCAGCCCGGGATCATTCAGATCATAGATTGCCGTGGCCGTGCTGGTGGAGGAAAAGCTGATCAGCTGCACGTCGACGGTGGTTGTCGACCCATCGAACTGATCGCGCAGAATGTCGACCGCGGATCCCACAGCGCCGAGAAGGGATTCCCAGTCCGCAGGCGAAATGCTGCCCGAGCTGTCGAGCACAAAGACCACGTTCACCGCATTCGTCGCCGCCGTCTCCACCACGTCAATGGCCACGGCACCGGCTGCTGTTTCGGCTGTCGCACCGGTGCTCAGACCAATGGATACATTATCGTCCCCCGAGGCATCGCTGTTTTCGACAACAATATCGAGCCGCGCCGTCGAGACCCCGCCGGCGCCGTCATCCACCTGATATGTGATGCGTTCGATCCCGAGAAAACCAGGATCGGGTGTGTAAGAGAAAATGCCGTCCGGCGACAATGTGACCGTGCCGTCATCGGGGCCGATTGTGACGCTGAAAGTCAGCGTGCCGGCGCCATCAACGTCCGATGCCGTCAGCGTGCCGCCGATGGCCTCTCCGTCCACGGTTTCAAAGACAGATACCGGGACGAGTTCGGGCGTGTCATTGGTGCCGGTGATCACGACGCTGACAGTCTCGGTGACCTGCTGACCGGTGATATCTGTGGCCAAAGCCGTCAGGGTTTCGGTCACGGTCTCGCCCAGATCAAGTGGATCGGCTGCGAGGTTGTCGAGCGTGTAGCTCCAGGTGCCGTCTGCCAGCAGCGTAAAGCTGCCATAGGCCACGGCAACGGCGCCCACGGACCAGACCGCCGACCCGCCGGTATCGGGATCAGTCGCGGTGATCTGACCTGAGACGGTGACATCCTCACTGCCTTCGGGCACGGCACCGCTGGCATCCGCTGCTGTGCTGGTAATCACGGGCAGATCATCGGTACCGGTCAGCGTGATCGTCACGACCTGATCAGCGGTCGCGCCGGTGTCGTCGGTCACCGTAGCCGTATAGGTCTCGGTTACAACCTCACCACCGCCAAGGCTTACGGCCGCAACCGCATCAAGAGCATAGGTCCAGTCACCGTTCGCCGCGATGCTGAAACTGCCAAAGGCAGAGCTGCCCGCACCCGACCAGACGAGAACCGCATCCGCATCCGCATCTTCTGCGACCAGCGTGCCCTCTGCGATCACCGGACCCGCGCCATCTGTCAGCGCACCGGTCGTGGTGGAGGAGGTGACAACCACTACCGGTACATCCGGCAGCGCCGAGACAGTCACAGAAACCGTGGCATCGGCAAAATCACCCGCCGGGTCAGTGACCCGTACCGTAAAGCTGTCGGTGCCCGCGAAATCGGCATCCGGCGTGTAAGAGTACGTGCCGTCAGTCTGCAGCGCGACCGCACCGTTCGACGGTGTTGCGGTGATGGAGAAAGTCAGCAGATCGCCATCAATATCGCTGGCTGCGATCACGCCGATCACGGCATTGTCTTCTGAGACGCCGGTGCTCTGATCGGTGGTCTGCGGCGCGTCATTGACGGGCAGAACAGTGACGATCACAAACCCCTCGACCGCCCCGCCCGCCGCGTCGGTGGCCGTTACCGTGAAGGTGTCCGTACCGTTGAAATCCGGGTCCGGAACAAAATCAAAGGTGCCGTCAGGGTTCAGCGAGGCAGTACCGTTACCCGGTGCGCTGGTGATGGCAAAGGTCACCCCCGCGACACCGCCACTGATAACAGAAACACTCCCGGTGATGGCTGCGGCAGCCGTTGCGTCCTCCGGCCCTGAAACCAGGATAACGGGCGGCTCAGAGGGCTCCTCAAGCAGATTGAGGCCCTCGTCAAACGGGGTGAAGTCTTCGGCGTCGTCGCCCTGGATGTCGGGCGGTTGTTCGATGGTGTCGGCTTCATCAATGGAATCAACTTCCAGATCCGTGCCCGCGCCGCCGCCGTCGGAGCCGGTCGCAGACTGCCCGCCGGCATCCCCGAGCGACACAAAAGTATCGCCTGCCTCAACCCGGTTCACAGCACTTCGGAAGGCGGCGAAGGCTTCGGCAATCAGGAGGTTGTCGCTGGCATCATCATCGAGTGTGCGCGGCACTTCCCGGCTTTCGCCGTTGCTCGACACCAGCCATTTGACGTCCGTTCCGCTGATGTTGGCCAGCAGATTGCCCTGAAGATCAAAGACTTCAATCTGGCCCACATCACCGTCCGGGTCGCGGGTCAGCGTGATTTCACTGGTCACGACGCCCGCGTCCGTGCCAACCGACACAAGCACCGTTGTTCCACGGATGCCCATGGTGGAAGAGGGCGTGCTGACTTCCATGCCGCCGGTTTTCGCCACCTGACCCGCGATGAAGACAAACCCGCCCTGAATAAGGCTGAAACTGCCGGAGTTGTCATTGGCATCGGGATCAAAGATCAGCTCATCGATGACCATGCGCGACGCTGATGACAGCGTGAAAATGGTGCCGTCGACAAAGGTCACGGAGACCGAAGCGCCGTCACCCGTGATCAGTACATCCTGCTGGAAAACCTTGGTCCCGACCTGCAGTGTCTCGACGGTCCCGTCAGCGCGCTGCACTGTGGTCTCGCCCTCTGCCGTCTCGACCTGGCCGATTGCGGCTGCGGCCCCGGTCTGCGCGGCACCGGCCTGAGCATACTGTCCCGGCGTTAGGGGACCGGCGAGCAGTTCGACCAGATCGCCGCGCAGCACAGCACCGTCAGGCGCAAAAAGACCGGCGGGCGGGGATGCGGCAAAATACCCGGGCAGATAAACATCCGGCACGCCATCATAGCTGATGGTGAGGTCATTGCCACTGCGTGAAAACGCACCGCTGAAGAGCTGAGCGGCATCCGGCACGACGATGTGCCCGGACGCGTCCGGCTCCGGCGTCAGCGGCGCTGGTCCGCTCTGGATGTTTTCTGAAATCTGCAAAGACACGACGTTAATTCCCGGTTGCGTATTTTCAGACATTTTTACTGATACACATCCGGTGCGTATGTGAAGAACCACACACTACGCCCGATAAAAGACAAAAAAATGACATAATCTTACTGAAAGCAACATCTTACAGCATTTATTAACAAAATGGAAACAATGTGCTCTGTTTCGCAGGGTTGATCCTGGATGCGATTCAGTGCCTTAGTTGACGCAGGGGCAGCGAATGCGTCGCTTACGCCCGGATATCATTGGCTTTTCGGGCCTTCAGGACAGGGCAGCCGTGCAGGAGTGGTTTTCAAAATGGCTCGGGTGGGTCCGTGTCGTTGCCTTTATCGGCCTGATCTTTGGTCTGGTGATTCGCGTCGGTGATCCCCAGGTGGTCGCCACCCTGCGAAATGCCGCTTTTGATTTCTACCACCAGTCCAAACCGCGTGAAATGGCCCCGCTGCCGGTTGCCATCATCGATGTGGACGACAACAGCATTGACGAAATCGGCCAGTGGCCCTGGCCGCGGACGCGCATTGCTGAAATGGTCGATCTGGCCACGCAGGACGGCGTCGCCGCCATCGGTTTCGATATCGTGTTTTCCGAACCCGACCGGCTGTCGCCACCACAGATCGCCCGCGATAACCCCGATATGCCGCCCGCGCTGGCCTCCGGGCTGGCCGCTCTGCCGGAAAACGATGCTGTGCTCGCGGATGCCTTTGCCCGGTCACGGGTGATTGTCGGCCAGGCCACAGTCCGCACCCAGGCCGGTAACCGCACGGAAAAACGCGAGATGACTGACCGGCCGCCTGCGCTGATCGGGCCGGATCCGGCGCCCTATCTGCTCAGTTTTCCGGATATCCTGCTGAACCTTCCCGCGCTGGAGCAGAACGCCTCGGGTCACGGTATGTTCGCCACCCGTCCGGATGCCGACGGGGTTTACCGGCGGGTGCCGCTGGTGATGCTGGTACAGGGCAGGATACGGCTCGGGCTTACACCGGAACTGCTGCGCGTGGCCACCGGTGGCGGAACATATGCGATCCGCACCAATGACGCCGGGATCGAGGGCGTTGTGCTCGCCCGCCAGCTGATCCCCACGGCGCAGGACGGTACGGTCTGGCCCTATCTCACGCCGTCGTCCCGGTCTCGCTATGTCCCGGCCGCTGATCTGCTGAACGGTCGCATGCCGCCCGGTCGCCTGTCCGGCCATCTCGTTCTCGTCGGCACTTCTGCGATCGGTCTTGAGGATTTTCGCGCCACGCCGCTGGGTGTGCCGATGGCCGGGGTCGAGATCCATGCTCAGGTGCTTGAAAACATCATGGCGAAAACACTGCTCAGCCGGCCGAATTACACCATCGCCGTCGAGCTCGTCATCACATTCACGCTCTGTGCACTGGTGATCATCTTTGCACCCGGCCTTTCGGGGAGAGTGCTGATTTTCTCCTCTGTTCTGCTGCTCGGAGCCTATGTGGGCGCATCTTACTATATGTTCTGGGAAAACCGCATCCTGCTCGATCCGACCTTTCCGGTGCTTGCCACAACCACTGCCATCATGCTGATCTCGACCGTCAATTACCTGCGCGAGGAACGTCAGCGTCAGCAGATCCGGAGCGCATTCGGGCAGTATGTATCGCCTGATCTGGTTGAACAGCTGAGCCAGAACCAGGGTCAGCTGACACTGGGCGGAGAGAGCCGCGATCTGACGCTGCTCTTCAGTGATGTGCGCGGTTTTACCGCAATTGCCGAAGGCTTCCGGGACAATCCCGAAGCGCTGACCCTTCTGATGAACCGCTTTCTGACCATTCTGTCCCAGGCCATCATGGATCACAAAGGGACGATCGATAAGTTCATGGGCGACGCGGTCATGGCGTTCTGGAACGCACCGCTCGATAACCCCGATCACGCCCGCGAGGCCTGCCACGCGGCCCTGAGGATGATCGCAGATGTCGAAGCCTTCAACGCGCGGCGGATGAGCGAGAGCAGCGCGAAACGGGGACCCGGCAAAAAGAAACATCTGGCGGCCGAAGACGTGCAGCGGATAAATGTCGGCATCGGGATCAACACCGGCCAGTGCGTGGTCGGCAACATGGGCAGTGAGACCCGGTTTGACTATACCGCGCTCGGGGATCCGGTGAATGTGGCCTCAAGGCTTGAGGGCCAGTCGCGGTACTATGGCTGCCCGATCATACTCGGCCAGACCACAGCGAAAGAGGTTCGGGGCAGCTTTGCCGTGATGGAACTTGATGTGATCCGGGTGGTCGGCAAAGAGGTGCCGGAAAACATCTTTGGTCTGCTGGGTGATCAGCAGATGCAGAACGATCCGGCGTTCCTGCGCGCCTTTGGTCGCAACGGTCTGATGTTACAGGCTTACCGCGAGCAGAACTGGGATGCAGTGGAAGAAGCACTGCCGCGTCTGCGCGCTGAATTCCGCGCTCTGAGCATCGGCCTTGAGGATTACATCGAAATGTATGAAAGCCGGGTTGCCGATCTGCGTGCCGCCCCGCCCGGGCCTGACTGGGACGGTGTTTATGCCTCCACCCGCAAATAATCAGCGTTCCCGGAAGGCTTCTCCCCGGGCCCGCAGAACCGGTTTTGCCAGATATGACAGCACGGTTTTCTCACCGGTCCGGATATCGACCTGCGCAATCATGCCAGGTGTGATCGGCAGCGGGTTTTCATCCGTGCCCAGATAGGATTTTTCCGTGCGCACGATGACGCGGAAGCTTTCGATCCCCTCGCCCGTGGTGATGGTATCCGCGCCGATGCGGACCACCTCTCCGTCCAGCGCCCCGTAGATGAGGTAGTCATAGGCCGAGATCTTGACCGAGGCCGCCTCACCGGTGCTGACAAAGGCGATGTCGCGCGGCCCCAGATCCGCCTCAATCAGCAGGCTGTCATCGATGGGTACAATTTCGATCAGGGCCGCACCGGGCTGCACCACCGCGCCGATGGTCGTGGTGTGCACGCGGTTGATGGTGCCACGCACCGGCGCGCGCAGCCGTGCCCGGGTAATACGGTCATTTGCACTGCGCAGTGTTTCCTGCGCCACAGCCAGTTCCAGCTGCAGCGTCGCCAGCCGCTGGCGCGCAGAGAGCACATAAGCCGAGCGCGCGGCGTCAATCTGGTTCTGCGCCTCACGGATGGCGGCCTGCAGACGCGGCTCGCCGGCTTCGCTCACGGCCAGATCACCGTTAAGCTCGGCAAAACGCGACTGCAGGCGCAAAAGCTCGATCTGCGGCACCAGCCCGCGGTCAAACATGTCCTGCGTCAGGCTGATCTCCTCCGCCAGCGGGGCGATTACGGCGCGTGTGCGCTCCCGGATCGCGCGCAGTTCGTCAAGCTCGCTGCTGCGCTGCATCAGTTGCGACTGCAGCACCTCAAGCTCGCGTTTGAGCTGTTCGCGGCGGGAGATGAACACCTGTTCCTCAGCGGCTGTGGCCAGCGGATTGCGCGCGACCAGACCGGCCGGGAAATTCAGCGCGCTGGCATAGACGGCCTCGGCCTCCAGCCGGGTCATTTCCGCGAGCACGGCCTCTTCGCGTTCCATGAGTTCGCCGCGCTCTGCATCAAACCTGGTGTCGTCGATCTGCATCAGCACGTCGCCCGCGCCGACGATATCGCCTTCGCGCACTGAAATTTTGCGCACGATACCGCCCTCGGCGCTCTGCACCACCTGAACCTGCTGAGACGGGATTACCCGGCCCGTGGCCCGCGCCGTTTCTTCGATCTCGAAAGAGGCGGCCCAGAACAGAAACGCCCCCAGACCCGCAGCCACCGCCAGCAGCAACCGCCAGGGGCCGCGCTCACGCACAGCAGCTTCGGCAGCCGTTATGTTGTTGGCGAAATCGTCCTCAATCCGGCTGCCGAACATCTTCTGTCCTCCCGGTGCCCGCAGCGCCCATAGAGCGCAGTTTCTGCATCACCTGATCGCGCGGACCATTGAGCACCGCGCGCCCGTGATCGATCACAATGAGCCGGTCTGCCATGGCAGCAAGAGACTGTCGGTGCGTACAGATCATCATGCCGGTTCCGGCAGCGTTCAGATCCTGCAGGCGCGCGATGATCTGGCCCTGCATACGCTGGTCCATCGCGTTTGTCGGCTCATCCAGAAACAGCATCGCAGGCTCACGCAACAAAAGACGCGCAAGCGCCACACCCTGGCGCTGACCACCCGAGAGCCGCCTGCCCTGTTCCCCGATGAAAAGATCGAGCCCCTCCGGCGTCGCCGCCAGAAACTCATCCATGGCAGCATACCAGAGCGCGCGGTGAATGGCCTCATCGGTAGCGCCCGGCGTGCCGATCACGAGGTTCTCCCGCAGGCTGCCGGTGAACAGCTCAGGCGTCTGCGGCAGATAGCCGATGCCGCGGCGCAGCTCTGCCGGCTCGAACTGCTCAATGGAGATACCGTCGATCAGAACGGTGCCGCTGTCTGCCGGCATGAGCCCGCTGATGATTTTCCCGGCGGTCGTTTTGCCTGAGCCCACACGGCCCAGAAGGGCCACACAATCACCGGGTTTCACGTCAAAGCTCAGGCCATCAAGCGCAGGCACCTGTGCTTCGGGATAGCGGAAATGCACTTTGCGCAGGCTCACCGCCCCCTGACGCACCGCTGCATCCGAACCCACCGGGCCCTGCTCATCGACCGGCAGCTTCATGAATCCGTTCAGCGCCGCGAGCGCACGAAAGGCGTATTGCGCGCGGAAAATGGTCTGGGCAATGGTGCCGAGCGGGGACAGAACGCGGCCCGCCAATATGTTGGCCGCAATGAGCCCGCCGATGGTGATCCGGCCTTCTGAAACCAGGAAAACACCCCAGACAATGATCAGGACGCTGACCGATTGCTGGACGAGCATGGTGCCGTTGGAGGCGACGCCCGACCAGAACCGCGTGCGCCCGCTGACCTGAGAGGATGCGGCCACAGCGGTTTCCCATTCCCGCTGCATGACCGGCTCTGCACCGAGGCTCTTGATGGTCTCAATGCCGGCGAGCGATTCCACCAGCACCACATGACGTTTGGTGGCCATCTGCTGCGCACGGTCCGCCGCCCGGCCGAGGGGCATCTGTGCCAGCAGCGCCAGCACCAGAACCACAGGCACGGCACAGAGCGGCACAAAGGCCACCGGCCCGACGATGAAAAACAGCGCGGCCACAAAGATGCCGATGAAGAAAAGATCAATGACGGCAACAAAGGTCGCCGAGGCAAAAAACTCCCGCACCACCTCGAAATCGCGGATCGTGCTGGCAATGCCCGCAGCCCCGCCCGGCCGGTCGAGCAGACGCGCCTGCATCGCCTGTCGAAAGAGCGAGGCGGCCACCTTGAGGTCAACGCGGCGGCCCACATTTTCGAGGATGTTGGCGCGGATCGTGCGCATCATGAAATCCAGCGCCAGGGCCAGGCCAACGCCCACCGCAAGTGTCCAGAGCGTCACATAGGCGAGGTTGGGGATCACCTTGTCATAGACGTTCATGACAAAGAGCGGCAGGGCCAGAGCGAGCACATTGAGCAGCAGCGCTGCAATCACCACCTGGGCCCAGTTGGCCCGATTGGCCCGCACCGGGGCCCAGAACCAGTGGCCCCGGGGCTCAGACATCCGCGCGGCCTGAGGCGACAGCATGGTCGCCGCTCGGTCACCTGCCACCGTGACCAGCATCAGCTGCGGACGGATCATGCGGCGCAGTTTGCGCAACGGGATTTCTTCGGTATGGCTGCCGCGCGCCGGATCGGTCACTTCGGCTGTTTTACGACCCGGCAGGCCGGTCACGATAAGCGGTGTGCCCTCTTTGCGGAACACCACAAACGGCAGGGCCACAGGGTCCGTTGTCCCGGGGTCCCGCAGGATAATGCGCGCCCGCAACCCGATCGTCTCAAGGGCGCGGGCCAGTGCTGCGGGGTCGGAGAGTTCCAGACCACCGGGCAGGCGCGCGCACACGGCGGCCTCGGACCAGGGTCGGCTGAACGCCTGCGCCAGCCAGTGCAGTACCTTAAGATCGGGCGACACATCGCCCACCGGTTCAGACGCGGGCGGGCGCTCTGACACGGCCTTAGCGGCTGTGCCATCTGCGGGGGTCATTTCAGAGGCTCAATGGTCACGTTAAAGACATTGGTCGGGCTGACTTTCGCGCGGTCCTGAAACTGCGGGTTCAGTGCCAGCTGTGCTTTGGGCAGCCCGAAGTGTTCGGCAAGCCGGCTCTGGGCCGCCAGCGCGCGGTAGGTGCTGAAGACCAGACCGGCTTCGGCGCCGACGCTTTCAAATTCCACGTTAAACCGCGCGCGCTCAACTTCGAGAAGATCCAGCAGGGTGCGTTTTGCTGCTTCGAACTCGTCGCCGTACACCTCTACGATAGAGCGGTTTATGCGCAGCTGTTCGCGCAGCTGGCCCGAGCGTTCCAGGTTTGTGCGATAGGTATTCCAGGTCCGTGCTGAAAGCTCCCGCACTTCGCGTACCGCCACCGACTGTGCCGCCATCGCGCGGCTGTTCTTCGAGGCAATCGCGTTTCTCTCTGCGACCCGCCCGCCCTGCCAGAGCGTCCAGCGCAGACCGATCCCTATGGTCTCATCGGTCCGGGTACCAGAGACACCGTTGCGGTTGATGTCGCGGGACAGGCCGGCACCCAGCGTCAGCTGCGGATAGCGGTCAGCCAGCGCCACTTCGCCCTCAAAGCGCGCCTGATCGATCTGGGTGCGGGCAAACTGCAGACGGTAGCTGTTCTGCAATGCCGTTGCGGTCAGCGCTTCCAGCGAGGCCGGTGCTGCGGCACGCGGTGTGCTCATGCCACCCGACGGCGCGCGTCCGACCACGCGTTCATAGCGCGCGCTGGCATCACGCAGCGCCCGCTGCACCTCAAGCTCTGCAAGCCGGGCTGAGCGGATTCTGTCTTCGATGGTGAGCTGGTCGCTGAAGGGCAGCCGCCCGCCCTCAACCAGGTCGGTGACGCGCCGTCCGATCTCCACGTGTTTTTCGATATTCCGACGTGCGACCACCAGCAGGGCGCGGTGCCGATACACATCGATATAGGCCTCGACCGCATTCAGCGCCATGGTTTCGGAGGCATCCAGCAGTCGGTAGATGCTGCCATCGACCCGCGCTGCACTGGCATAGACCAGGTTCGAACGGCGGAAACCGTCAAACAGAATGATCTCGGCCCGCACGCCAAGCTGATTACGGGCTTTGGTCACATCGTTGTCGGCAGCCGAGAGCGAACTGGGATCGTCCACACGCTGGTATCCGGTCTCTCCGGTCACCGTCACGACGGGCAGATACTGCCCTTCAAGCTCCAGCAACTCCCATGCCGCAGTGCGCATTTCAAATTCCGTGGCCTTAACCGACGGGTTTGTCGTCACGGCGAACCTTACAGCGTCCCGCAGACTCTCTGCGGTAACCGGGCTCAGAAGTAATAGCGTAAAGCACTGTATATAAAAAAGAATTCGTATCAATTTAAATTAATCCCCCGCCATATTACCGGCCCCGGATCAGATCCGGTGACGTTACGGTACCCTGATTTCGGGAAAAAGCAATCGTGCAGAAGACTGTTTGGTATAAACAAAATCCGGCCGGGGCGCGTTTTCCGGGCGGGGGCCTTTCCTCCCGTCCGGTGTGCTCAGCCGGTGGCCCAGAGCAGCCAGATGCCGATCATGGCCACATAGGTCAGCTGGTGCAAAGCCTGATCAATCCCCGAGGCGCGCCAGTATGCAGCGTCGGCCGGTGTCAGGTTCTGATCCGACGTGAGACGCCCTTTCCACCAGTCGATGTGAAAGTGCACAGCCCATTCGGCCAGCACCAGAGGGAGGAAGAACCCGACCGGCGCACCGATCAGCGCAAAGGCAATTGCAGAGCCTGCGGCGTGGATCCCGGCATGCAGAAAACGGCCTGTGTGAAGATACTGATCACGCCCGTCCAGCATGCTTCTGGTCTGAAGAAAGTAATCGCCAAACATGTGTTTGATCTGCAGCAAACACAATAGCACCAGTAACGCACCAAAAGGTTCAGTCAATTCGTGTCCTTCCAAACACCGCCGCCTTAAGCCAGATTAATGCGACGGAGACCGGCCTGTAAATCCGCATCTCCTGCTAAACCCTGTCGGAAACCCCGTTTCAGGGCTCTGCGTCGGGGAACCCGGGTGGATTGCCTCTGCTGGATACACGTATTAAGTGAATTAGTCGCGATAGAGCAATGAGTGACCGTTGGAGAAAATGTGCACTTTCGATGGATCTGCCGTCATATGCAGCGTCTTGCCGCGGACATCTGCGTGGATGCCCGGCAGTTTACCGATCACGGACGCGCTCTCCGGACTTTCTTTTGCAAAATAGAGTTGTGTTACCTCGCCAAGGGCTTCGACGATTTCCACCTCACCGCGGAACGCATAGTTTTCGGCATCGGTCTGGACCATATCTTCGGGGCGGATACCCACGTTGACCTTCAGCCCCATATCGCTGTCCCGTGTGGGGATACCGGCTTCGATCTCGCCCTGCCCGGCTGCGACCCTGACCCGCGTGACAGGCCCTGTGCCGGTGATCTCTCCGGGCAGCAGGTTCATCGCAGGCGACCCGATAAACTGGGCCACGAATTCGTTCTCGGGCTTTTCGTAAAGTTCCAGAGGGGTGCCGACCTGTGCGATACCCTTATTGGCAAGCACCACGATCCGGCTCGCCAGGGTCATCGCCTCGACCTGATCGTGGGTGACATAGATCATCGTCGAATTGGGCATGCTCTCCTTGAGCTGCGCGATTTCGATCCGGGTGGCGACACGCAATGACGCGTCGAGGTTCGAGAGCGGTTCGTCAAAGAGATAAACTTTGGGATCGCGCACGATGGACCGGCCGATGGCAACCCGCTGGCGCTGCCCGCCCGAAAGCGCCTTGGGCAGGCGATCCAGATATTCGTCGAGCTGCAGCACTTTGGCGGCGCGGTTGACGGCAGCGTCGATTTCTTCGGTGGATTTCTTCGCAAGCTTCAGCGCAAAGGCCATGTTGTCGCGCACGGTCATATGCGGATAAAGCGCATAGGACTGGAAGACCATTGCGATGCCGCGCTGTGCCGGCGGCACGTCGTTCATCCGGTCACCGTCAATCTGCAGCTCGCCCGAGGTGATTTTCTCCAGCCCCGCAATCATCCGCAACAGGGTCGATTTACCACAACCCGAAGGCCCGACGAAGACGATGAGTTCGCCGGTCGTAATGTCGAGGTTGATGTCTTTAAGAACCTCGACCGTGCCTCCGTATGCCTTGCCCACATCAGTGAGTTTCAGATTTGCCATTACGTGCTCTCCCTTCAGCCCTGTGCCGGGACGCCAGACGCAAAGAACGCCTGATGTGGCGGCAGGCTGATGCCTTCCGCCGTTTCGTTGAATTCAAACGGTGCTCTGGTGTCTGTCTCCCAGGAGCCCTCGGGCAGCTTGATCTGCACCGGCGCGTCGCTCAGATTGAAGGCGCAGAAAACCTGCGCACCTTCAAAGCTGCGCAGAAAGGTAATCTGATCCTCCGTCGCACTCAGGACGTCGATATCACCTTTCAGCAGCGGCAGATGCGCTTTGCGGAACGCCAGCATCCGGCGGTAAAACTGCAGAGTCGACGACGGGTCTTCCTGCTGGGCCTGTACCGCGCGCTCCACGTGTTCGACGGCCACCGGCAGCCATGGTTTGCTGTCTGTAAACCCGCCGTTGTGATTGTCGCGCGTCCAGGGAAAAGGGGTGCGCGCGCCGTCGCGTCCCTTGAATTTCGGCCAGAACCGCTTGCCGTAGGGGTCCTGAAGATCCTCATAGGGCACGTAGGCCTCTGTCAGGCCGAGCTCTTCGCCCTGATAGAGACAGACAGACCCTTTGAGGCTCATCAAAAGCCCGGCATAAAGCCGCAGCACCGGCTCATTCATGCCCCAGCGCGTGGCATGGCGCACGACGTCATGGTTGGAATAGGCCCAGCAGGCCCAGCCTTCAGTCACGATCCGGTTGAATTTTTCCAGGATGGCGCCGACATGCGGGCCCGTCGGATAGGCGCTTGCGAGAAAAGCAAAGTCATAGCACATGTGCAGCAGGTCATCGCCGGCGGTGTACTGCGCCTGTACCTCCATGCCGCGCTGGCTCTCGCCCACCTCACCCACTGCCGTGGTGCCGGGGTATTCGTTCAGCAGGGCCCGGAAGCTCCGCAGGAAATCGATGTTTTCAGGCTGCGTTTTGTCCCAGAGGTGATCCTGAAAGTTATACGGGTTCACCGACGGAGCCGTATTGTCATTGCGCTCTTCCTCCGCCAGCGGCGGGTTATCGCGCAGCTCTTTATCATGCACATAAAAGTTCACCGTATCCAGCCGGAAGCCGTCCACGCCCCGCTCAAGCCAGAAGCGGGTGATGTCGAGCAGTTCGTTCCGGACGTCCGCGTTGTGGAAGTTCAGGTCGGGCTGTTCGGTCAGAAAGTTATGCATGTAATACTGCATCCGCTCCGCATCCCACTCCCATGCAGAACCGCCGAAGATCGACAGCCAGTTGTTGGGCGGTGAACCATCAGGTTTCGGATCGGCCCAGACGTACCAGTCGGATTTTGCATTGTCGCGCGAGGCCCGGCTTTCCTTAAACCAGGTATGCTGTGCGCTGGTATGGCTCATCACCAGATCGATGATGACCCGCAGGCCAAGTGCGTGCGCCCGCTCGATCAGCGCGTCGAAATCCCCCAGCGTGCCGAACATCGGATCGATGTCGCGGTAATCCGATACGTCATACCCGAAATCGAGCATCGGCGAGCGGAAAAACGGCGAGATCCAGATCGCATCGACACCGAGTTCCGCCACATAGGGGAGCCGGTGAATGATGCCAGAGAGATCCCCGATACCATCGCCGTTGCTGTCCTGAAAACTGCGCGGATAGATCTGATAAATCGCAGCCCCCCGCCACCAGTCGGCATCGTCAGAGAGCGCGTTCTGCGGCACGGACATGGGTTCCATTCTGGTCATGCGGGAGCGCCTTCTTTACTTGACCGAGCCGGCCAGCAGGCCGCGCACCAGATAGCGTTGCATGGTGAAAAAGACGATGAGCGGCACGGCTATCGAAATAAAGGCCGCCGCCGCCAGGATGCCCCAGTCGCCGCCACGCGAGCCCAGCAGATCGTCCGCGATCTTCACGGTCATCACCCAGGATTCAGAGTTCGACGGCAGGAATACCTTGGCCACCAGCAGATCGTTCCAGGTCCACAGGAACTGGAAGATCGCAAAGGACGCGAGCGCCGGGAAGCTGAGTGGCAGCACGATTTTGGTAAAGACCTGAAAATCAGTGGCGCCGTCCACTTTGGCGCTTTCGATGATATCGCGCGGCAGGCCGACCATGTAGTTGCGCAAAAGATAGATCGCCAGTGGTAACCCGAAGCCGGTATGCGCCATCCAGATGCCGAGGAAACTCTGCCCGATGCCGATGCTGTTGTGAAACTGCAAAAGCGGCACGAGCGCCAGCTGCAAAGGCACCACGAGCAGGCCAACGACGGCCGCGATGAGCGTCCCGCGCCCGACAAAATCCATCCAGGCCAGCGCGTAGGCCGCAAAGGCCGCGATCAGGATGGGGATAATCGTTGCCGGGATCGTGACCGTCAGCGTGTTGATAAAGGCCACATCCATGCCGTTTGAATTCAGGATGGTGTCATAGTTATCCAGCGAGAACTCCGGCGGTGTAGCGGTTGAGTAATATATACTCGGGTCGCGTTTGATTTCGGCGGGCGAGCTGTATCGGAAATCGCCTTTCTCCTGCACCGTCAGCAGCCTGTCCCGGCGCAGATCGGCGGTTTCTCCGGCAGCGTTCGCCGTGGGGTCCGAGCGCATGCCACCAAAGCGGATGACCTGGCCCTCGCCGTCCTCAAAGATGTTGCCTTCGATGACATAGAGGTCGCCCTCGCGGCGCACCTCGCCTGCCGGGGCACGGGCCTGAAAGTTCTGCTCCACCGCGAAGGGCGACAGCCACCAGCCGGAGGCCGAAATCTGATCACGATCCCGGAAGGAGGAGACCAGCAGACCCACCGTCGGGATCAGCCAGAGCACCACCAGCAGCACCACGGAGATGTTGACGGCCCAGCTGAGCGACGACTTTGTACCTGCGATATTATCCATGTTTCCGGTTCCCTCTCAGCGCATCTCTGCCCGCGCCTGGCGGATGTTCCAGATCATCACCGGCAGCACGACGATCATGATCACAAAGGCGACAGCAGTCGCGCGCCCGTCATCGCGGAACATGTAGGCCATCATGTAACTGGGCAGGATCTCGGTGCCGAAGTTCCCGCCCGTCATGGTGTAGACGATGTCGAAAACCTTGAGCACGAGGATGGTGATGGTGGTCCAGACCACGACGATGGTGCCCATGATCTGCGGTACCTTGATCTTAAAGAAGACCTGGAACGGGTTGGCCCCGTCGATGATCGCTGCCTCCACGGTTTCCTCCGGAATCCCGCGCAGGGCCGCCGAAAGGATCACCATGGCAAATCCGGTCTGGATCCAGACGAGGATAAACATCAGAAAGAAGTTGTTCCAGAAGCGCACCTGCAGCACGTCGATGGGTTCTGAGGCGCCAAAGAAATCCCGGATCGCGTTGATCAGGCCGATGTCAGCGTTATTCGCATAGACGAATTTCCATATCAGCGAGGCGCCCACAAATGAAATCGCCATCGGCATGAAGATCAGGGATTTAGCGATATTGCCCCATTTCAGCCGGTCGGTAAGCTGCGCCACCAGAAGGCCCAGAAAGGTCGAGGCGGCGGGCACAACAAGGACCCAGAGCAGATTGTTGAGAAAGGCCGTCTGGAACCCGTCATCGGCAAACATGGTGGAATAATTGCCGAAACCGATAAACTCATCACCCGCGCGGTTATAAAGCGAGCGCCAGAATGAGCCCACCACCGGATATACAAGGTAAAGCCCCAGCGCCGCCATCGCCGGAAAAAGAAACAGCCAGGGCCGGACCAGATTGGCGCGGTTGATATTGCGCCCCGGGTTTTCTGACCGGGCCGGAAAGATTACTTTATCGAGGACGAGATTGGACAGCCAGAAGTATCCGATACATCCGCCAACGCCGATGACAATCGTCAGCAGTCCCTGAACCAGCGGTGACATGACATCCCTCCCAAGACGTTAGTGCACGCTTTGTGCCTAGCAGCCCGGCGCAGCTGATGCAGCGCCGGGTCTCGTGTCGTCTCTTACTGGATCGCGTCCCAGCGGTCCTGGATGCCTTTGGCAACCTCTTCGGCACTGGCGCCGGTGGTGTAATCCACCATGCCGGTCCAGAAGGCGCCCGCGCCGATTTCGCCCGGCATCAGGTCAGATGCATCAAAGCGGAATGTGGTCGCATTGAGCAGGATATCGCCCTGTGCGCGCAGGCTGTCCTCCGCATAGGTCTCAGAGTTCACACCCGCATGCGGTGTCAGAAACCCGCCCTGGGCCATCCAGAGTTCATGAGCGATCGGTGTCTTCAGCCATTCGACAAAAGCCATGGTCGCATCCGAGGGGCTGGTAATGCCAAAGAGCGTGCCCGCCCCCAGAACCGGCTTACCCAGATCCTTGTCGGCATAGGCCGGGAAGTAAAAGAAATCCACATCGTCACCGACCACCGTGCCTTCCGGGAAAAAGGCCGGGATGAAAGACGCCTGACGGTGCATGTAGCAGTCCGGCGGGATCGCAAAGAGACCTGCCGGGCTGTCGCGGAAATCGGTGTTGGCCACTGCAGTTGCACCACCGCTCACATAATCATCGTTGCGCGCGAAATAGCCGAACTCGTCCATGGCCGCGATGACCCTGGGGTCGTCGAACTTCATCTCGTTGGAGACCCAGGCATCGTAGTCTTCGGGCGACTGCGTACGCAGCATCATCTCTTCGACCCAGTCGGTTGCCGGCCAGCCGGTCGCCGCTCCGGATCCCAGACCGATACACCACGGCGTGCCGCCGTCCTCGACGATCAGATCGGTCAGCTCCTTGAGTTCTTCCATCGTCTCAGGGATGTCATAACCGGACTCATCAAAGGCGATCGGCGAATACCAGACCAGCGATTTCACATCGACGCGATAGAACATGCCATAGAGATCTTCGGCACCGTCAGCTCCCGCATAGGTGCCCAGATCGACCCAGGACTGGCCCGCGGCATAGTTGTCGCGCACCCATTCGGATGTGCCCTCGGGCAGCGGTGTCAGCATCCCCTGGCTCGCAAGATCGGCCGCCAGCCCCGGCTGCGGAAAGACCGCGAGATTGGGCGCAGAGCCCGACCGGGTCGAGATCACGATATCCTGCTCAAAGCTGTCAGAGCCAGAATAGTTCACAGTGGCACCCGTAGCGGAGGTGAAATAGGAGAAAGCCTTGTCGACCTTTTCCTTTTCATTGCCCGTCCAGGGACCGGTAATTTCCACAGTCTGACCGCTGAGATCATACCTGTCCGCAAATTCGTTGTAGCTGTCCCAGCTGAAGTCGCCCTCGCCCACTGCAAAGGGCTGGTGCCCGTCGGCCTGCGCGATTCCAGCGATCAGAGCCAGCGCAGCCGCGCCGGCGTAAAGTCGTGCCGTCATGATTTCCTCCCATGCGGTGCCTCAAACGACACCGTCGTGCTCATTTTTCAGGCGCTCAGAATCACTCCAAAGCGCTTTGGATGGCAAAACCGTGAAGCAAGGCTGTATGAGTGTCAACTCAGGGCTGTAAGAGCACCGCAGCAGGGCCCGCGCCGCCGCCACGCACGGTGCTTTGACGACCGTCGCGCCCAGGCGTAGTGTGCAGACCCGAACAGGACCAGGTCAACGGACACAGAAGATGAACCTCAAAGAGCTTTCACAGCAGCTCAATCTGTCACAGACCACGGTCAGCCGCGCACTGAACGGCTATCCTGAGGTCAATGAAATTACCCGCCGAAGGGTGACGGACGCGGCCGAAAAGTTTAACTACCGTCCGAACCGTCGCGCGCTGACACTGGCCACCGGGAAATCCATGTCGATCGGGCACATCATCCCGGTGTCGCGGCGCAATGAAATCGTGAATATCGTGTTTGCCGATTTTATTGCCGGGGCGGGTGAGGTCTATTCCCTGAACGGGTATAACATGACCCTGTCGGTGGTGCCCGATGCGCAGGAGTTCGAGGCCTACCGGACTGCCGCCGAAACCGGAGCTGTGGACGGGATCATCCTGCAGTCACCGACGCGCGAGGATCCGCGCATTCCGCATCTGGCAGCGCTGAATATCCCCTTTCTCGTTCACGGGCGCGCAACAGCGATAGAGCAGCCCTATTCCTGGCTCGATGTGAATAATCTGCGGGCTTTCGAGGTGCTGACCGGGCATCTGCTGTCACTTGGCCACCGCCGCATCGGGTTCATCAACGGCCAGGAACGGCTCGATTTTGCGCTGCGCCGGCGCGCGGGGTATCTCAGCGCGCTGAAGGCTGCCGGCGTTGCCGCTGATCCGGATCTGATGACCACGGGAGAGATGAGCGAACAGAACGGATTTGCCGCAGCACAGGCGATGCTGGCCGGCGCTCACCCGCCCACGGCCTTCATCACCTCGTCGGTGGTGCCGGCGCTTGGCGTGCGGCGCGCAGCGGCGGAGGCAGGTCTGCGTCTGGGCAGGGACCTTTCGCTGGCATGCTTTGACGATGATATCTCCTTTTTGCCCAACGGGGGGGCGCGTCCTGTCTTTACCGCCATGCGGTCATCGGTCCGTGATGCAGGCCGGCGCTGTGCGGAGATGCTGATCGAACAGATCCGGTCGCCGGACGGGCCACCCCGGACCGAGCTCTGGGAAGCCGCCCTGGTATCGGGCAGTTCCACCGGCCCCTGCCCTGCAAAGGATTAGCAATGCAGTTTTCCCGATCAGATTTCCCGCCCGGGTTTCAGTTTGCGGCGGCCACCTCCAGTTACCAGATCGAGGGGCATGCTTTCGGTGGCGCGGGCAGAACCCACTGGGACACCTTTGCCGCAACCCCCGGCAATGTCGTGCGCGCCGAAGATGGTGCCACGGCCTGCGATCATTATCACCGGATGGAGGATGATCTTGATCTGATGCAGGCAATGGGTCTTGATGCCTACCGCTTTTCAACCAGCTGGGCGCGGGTGCTGCCCGAAGGCCGTGGCACGCCCAACCCGGAAGGGCTCGATTTTTATGACCGGCTGGTGGACGGGTTGCTGGCGCGCGATCTCAACCCGATGGTCACGCTTTATCACTGGGAGATGCCGTCTGCCCTTGCTGATCTCGGCGGCTGGACCAACCCGGATGTCAGCCACTGGCTGGCCGATTTCGCGACCGTGATCATGGACCGCATCGGGGATCGTGTATTCAGCGTGGCCCCGATCAATGAGCCGTGGTGCGTGGCCTGGCTGTCGCATTTTCTGGGGCTGCAGGCGCCGGGACTGCGCGATATCCGAGCGGCTGCCCGGGCGATGCACCATGTGCTGCTCGCACACGGGCGATGCATTGCGGCACTGCGCGCAGCCGGGGTCGGGAACCTCGGCGCGGTGTGTAATTTCGAACGTGTCTATGCCGCGTCCGACACGCCGGAAGACCGGCGGGCGGCGCGGGTCTATGAGGGGATCTATAACCGTTTCTTTGTGGGCGGGCTGTTTAAAGGCGCCTACCCGGATGAGGTTCTTGAGGGGCTTGGTCCCCATTTGCCCACAGGCTGGCAGGATGATTTTGACCTGATCGGTGCGCCGCTCGACTGGTTCGGTGTCAATTACTATACCTGCAAGCGGATCGCACCCGCCGGCGGCGCATGGCCCGGCACGGCGGAAGTGCCCGGGCCTTTGCCAAAAACCCAGATGGACTGGGAGATCGACCCCGGCGGCCTCGAACACATTCTCAAATGGCTGCAGACAGATTATACCGGCGCGCTGCCGCTCTACATCACCGAAAACGGCCTTGCGAACCCGGATGCTCCGGGGCGTCCGGATACAGAGCGGATGGAATACCTTGACGATCACCTCGCTGCCGCGCGCCGCGCGATGCAGGCCGGCGTGCCGCTGGCGGGTTATACGTTCTGGTCACTGATGGACAATTACGAATGGTCGCTGGGTTATGAAAAACGCTTTGGCCTCATTCATGTGGATTTCGAAACACTGGACCGGACGCCAAAAGCTTCGTACCACGCAATTGCGGACGCGCTCGCGCGCTGACATTCTGCCGCCGGCACGAACCCCGCGATCCATGGTAGAGATCAGGGAGAGATCACCTCGACACCGGGAATACGCGCGATCTCCAGCATGTCTTCGTCGTAAAGCTCAGTCAGCTCGTCCACAAGATCATGGGTCCAGCCGGGCATGTCGAGCGTTTCCTCGATCGCCTCATCACGCGCGTATTTGTCGAGGAATGCCACCATGACGCGGCGGATCTGGATCTCGGTCATGTCGGGGTGCTTGCTCAGATAATCGTTGAACCGCGTCACACCGTCGGGCTGCATGATGTCTTCAAGCAGATCAAAGCCGCCTGTGACCGCGGCACCATGATCAAGCCCGGCCATCTCGCGCACAACCTGGCTCCAGACCAGTGGCGCGTCTTCATTACACCAGACGACAACGGGGATTTCAGGCGCTGCCTCACGGATCCGCAGAAAGGTATCTGACCAGCGGATCCCGCGCGGGTCCACACCGTCGGTAAAGTGCTCTGCCGTCTCCCGCGGCGAAGCCGAAAAGGCCAGCGGCAGAAAGGTCGCCGGATTGCGGACCCCCATGCAGAGCGTCACCTCATCCACGTTGAACAGCCGCGCTGTCTGAGCCATCCTGTCAGCCCCGTTGGGATAAAGCTGCCCCCTGCGCAGCGCCGCACGCGGGGCGCCGAAAAAATGCGGCAAAGAAAGAAGCACGCGGTCGGGCTGCCCGCCCTCCAGGATGGCGTCAAACAGGACCTCACGCGCATCAGGTGCGACGGGCGCATTTTCCATGGCGACAACGGTGTCCCGCAGAAGCTTGCGGTACCGCCCGGGACCGGGCACCGCGATCCCCTCCTCATGAAAGGCATCCTTGTTGCGCAACAGACATTTGATCAGGCGGTCTTCTTCGGTGAAATGTGCGCCTGTGTGAAAAACCAGCTGCATTTAAATGCTGAACCCTGCCCGATCGTTACCGCAGGCTAGCCTGCAACGCACATGTGTTCAAACCTAAACGAAAACCTCTGAATTTACGCCATATCCCCCCTTGCGCGATTCAGTCAAACTGACTAAACGACCTCCCAGCGCCCCTATAGCTCAGCTGGTAGAGCAACTGATTTGTAATCAGTAGGTCCGCGGTTCGAGTCCGTGTGGGGGCACCATTTCTCTCTAATAAACCCTTTAATTCCCTGATCTTTGGGCGTTCGGCTGTCTATCACGACACACATCGAGGAAACAAAGATGGCCCTAAGCACGAAAATCAAACATGTGGACAAGCGCCCGAACGGGGTTCTGAGGTTTAGAAGGCGATTTCCGACAGATGGTGCTGAGGCCCTTGGTGAGCCAGCCCTGCAGGTTCACGTCAAAAATCGCGAAGGCCTCGCCTTTCACTGAAAGTATCAGGCCATCATACAAGAGTTTGACAGGATGGTGTCTGATCGCTGAGAGCACCTATGGGGCTCCTGGGGCGCGACTGACCGAGTTCGCAAAGCGGGCTGAAAGGGCTGGGCTTTAGGCCGTCAAAGCAGCGTCTTAATTGTCGAGGCGAGTTTTAAGTATGCCTCCTCGGCCTCTCCTTCCGTCATGGTGATCAAGGCTTTACTTGGTGGGTTAATCGCTTGGAACTTCGAGAGTTCATCGATTTCCGGGAACAGGCATGCTTTAGTTATGGTGGGGATAATCCGCGCTACCCGTTTTTTTGCTGCTTCCAGAAGTGGAGGTAGCTCCTCTGTCACAATAAAATCAGACGCTGGAAAATCCGCAGACACGAGCAAAATAGCAGCGGAGCAGTCTTCGATTTCTTTCGCTATCTCCTCCTTCCAATCATCGCCAGCCTGCAATTTTGTGTCATCCCATAGTTCAAGGCCAAATTCTCGCGAAATTGGTTTAAGATAAACCTTTATCCGTTCAGGAAATTGCTAGTCCACGTGCGCGCAACTGCCACCGCAAAGGCTAGGCCGTGTCTTCATTACAAAAGTCCCTTTGAATCAGTCTTGGTGTTTCTGTTTTCTCTCTGGTTTTCAGATTCAACGTTTCTTCTGTCCGCCCCTTTTCTTAAATTACTCCCTGCTGTTTCCACGGATAACCGACACCCGTTCACTCTGATTTGCGCGCTGACGTGCGAATGCTTTTGCCCAGGGATTGCGACGGAAATTCTCCAAACTTTTCTTTATACTTCTGAGAAAATCGTCCGAGATGGCTGAACCCGCATCCAACTGCAATTTGTGTCACGGTTTCATCCTGACGAGGATTGAGGAGCCGAAGCCGCGCGTTGCTGAGGCGTATCGACGTAAGACTCGACCAGGGGGTTTCACCAGTCACGCTTCTGAAAGAAGTCTGCAATCGGCGGGACGAGACACCAACAGCCGCCGCGATGTCAGACAGGCGAAGCGGCCGATGAAAATTGTCACGAAGAAATTCAATTGCGCTCAGAACCGTCCGGTTTGATGCAGATGATCCGAATTCGTCAGACACCTTCAGAGTGATTTCGAACATGGCGCGGATGTGTTCGTCCAGCAGCAACTCCGCCAGCGTGCTCCAGTTTACTGGCAACGTCTTGTCGAGACCTTTCTCCAGCACGTTCATGACGTATTGAACCAGATCATGCATCGCAGTCGAGTCACTGCTCGGAATCTCGAGCCTCGGGTCGGACAAATCCGAAGCGAGCAACCCGTCTCGCAACTCAGGAAAAACCGGGGCCTTAAGCATGTACGCCTCAAACCACTCAAACTCGCCACGACGAACACGGGTATCACGTCGGGAGGGCAGAAGAGCCAGGCTGGACCGGTTCTCTAGCTGATACTCTCGTCCTGCAGTTTTGACCGCAAGCTTCCCGTGAACCGGCATCATCACCGTGATGGACTGTTCATCAACTACGCTGATATCATGTCCGGTTGTTCTGACATGAAGCAGGTCCGAGCTTATCCCTGGAAGAGTAGCGCGTGAAACTTTCAGGGAACGCGATTCGATATCATCATCGAATTTGAAGTACTTCGGATCACTGTAAAAAACCGAACTGGCTTTGCCGGAAAAAGAACGATCATCGAACCAGGATTGGGAGCTGAATTCTATCAAAGTCACTTTCCGCAGTTCAAACCAGCGAACAAAGTTCTGAGTTCATTCTACAACAATATGTCTGCCTGGCGACACGGACAAAAAATATCGATTAGTTTTAAAGAGTTATATATATTTTTGACTATGTCCCTCTCGATGCGGATAAGTCTCGCAATACACGCCGGGTTTGTCGGTCCGTTGATTCTCCCGGCGACCCGAGCACGTCAGAACATTGGCTTGTCAGCTTTGACAGGTCGAAAAAGCGAACCGGCAACGGGACGATCCCGACGCCCGTATGAATTGAAGATCCATTACCGCTTCTGGTCTGCCCGGCCGGTCAACCGGATCACATGAAACGTTTGACGATCAATGCGGAACCCAACAACTGCGCCTGAGAGCAGGTTGAACCCGCGTTGATCTGCTGACCACCAGGATTATAGAGCACCGTGCAACCGCCCGGCCAACGCACTTCCATCTCTCCGGTTCCACGAAGGTGGAGGTCGGGACCAACTGAGCTTCCGGATGGGATTGTAATCGGCGTGTTGTCGGAGGGTTGCTGCGCTCCTTCACGCAGGAAAGCGCCCGACGCCCAGCCATCGTATTTGCCCTCTGGTGTCTGCACGTGGCACCAGCGTTTCGCGCCCAGCCCGCGGCACCCCAGATTGCGGAACAGCGCGCCATTTCGGGCACTCGCAACAATGCTGTAGCGCGTTGAAGGTCCCGAGCGGATGTTCAGCTTGTCGCCTGCCGGGACACGGGTGACTTCCCAGAAATCGGGGCCCATAGCATCCACTTCGAATTCAGGCTCACGATCGGCCGTGGCAACATTGCCGGGCGCGCTGCCTTCAGTCAGGTAACGGCCAGCTGCCCAGCCGTTGATCAGGTTGTTCTGCGACTGCACATGGCACCAGCGGTTGTTAGCGGTGGTCTGGCATCCCAGATTGCGGAGAACCTGACCGCGATGCGCACGCGCGATGACGGCAGCTGATGTCGAGGGTCCCCTGCGTACATTCAGTGTTGAAGCCCCGGTAACCTGCCAGTAGTCCGGCCCGCCAGCATCGCTGTCGGCGAAATCGCTGTCGGTCGGCATATGGATCGCACCGCCGACATGCACTGACAGCGTGAAATCAGCCTGTTCATCACGTTGCGCGGCGTTGCGGGTCAGGTAAACCCGGATCACCCAGTCACCGCCGGATGGCAGCGTGCTGTCAAAGTGCATCCCGTCGGCCGATCCGACATGAACCGCCGCACGTGCACCGTCTCCCGTGACATTGAAATACGAACTGGCATTGTTTGTTGTCATGTCGACAACCATGCGCTGGCCAGCCGAAACAGACAGAACATAATCTACGATCTGGTATCCCCGAATACTGTCGTCGATTACTGTGCCGGATGTCCCGGGATCAAAAGACACGCGTTCAACGCGCGGGGCTTGTGCGACCGTCGATGTGGCGCAGAGAGTTAAGATCACCAGCAGAAGCGCAGGTATCACTGGCAAAAAATTTGTCGCTCGCGTCACTATCTGTTCTCCTGATTATTGCGTGTTCGTTGGAATTCAGCGTCGGTCATTCAAGTTTTGCCGCCGCTTTTTCCCAGGGAATTTTGTAATAAGGCGCTTTGGAGCAGCTGAAATCCGGCGGCGAAGACGGGCGGTCGAGGAAGGCGGCGGCAATGGCCCCGGCACATCCGTCCGGGCTTCGGCCCGTGATCACATGACCTTCACTGCCCCATTCCAGGAGAACCCCGTTCGCCAGCGTCTCCAGTGCCTTATATCCCAGGGAAAGGTTTGTTTGAGAATCCAGCGCTTCCTGAAAGATCAGTGCCGGTTTATCGCTGACGACCGGGCTCATCATTTCGTCCTTGCTGAAACGGTCAGGAAAGAACTGGCAGGCAAAACGGAAATTCCTGTAGGTCTCGACATCCTGCATGAAGATTCCGGGATATGGTGCATTTGCGATCTGGTCGATGGCGACCTGATCGGGCGTATGTTTAATATCCTCCGGGCAGTTGATGCCAAAGAGTATGCCAAAGGCAATACCGCCGCTTCGTTCCGGCGCGCCGCTCATCACCATCGCGATATCCTGGATCGCCCACATAGTTTTGCGCACGTCCTGACGGGTCATCTCATTCACCAGTGCGGCAGAGACCGCGCCCGCTTCCGGTTTCAGATGGGATCGCGCAAATTCTTCAAGCACCGTCCTGTCGGTTCCCCCGAGTGGCAGCAGGGTGAAATCAACGAAGTCACGGATCACCTCTGCCTGAGTTTCGCCAGCCTCCAGTCGTTCACGAAACTGGTTGACGATCATCTCGACCCAATCGTCGCTCAAATGACTGTCAGTGTCTGCACTCGTGCGTTCGGCATAGCCGAGGATCAAATCAATGCTCGGGGCGAGAAAGATATCGTCGGCCACCAGCGCATCATCCGGGGTGGCTACAATGGCCACCTGCGTGTTTTCCTCAGGCGGTGGCCCGCCAAGGATCTTGCGCAGAGCGTCTGTGTCGCGCTCTTCAAGCGCCTTGATAATAAAAGGTAGAAAGGCGGCAAAGCCCCCCTGCGCGCCATCATTGGTGATCTTGCCAAAACCGCCAAAGAACGACGGTTCGATCTGCTCGATTACAGTGAACCTGCTGCGTAACAGCTGGTGCGGCACCATTGGCGGGTCAAACACCAGCGGCTCTTCGGTCAGCTGCTTCAGCGTTGTGATAAAACGGTTGCGCAGATCAGGGAAATTGCCGTTGCAGTATTCGCTGGCGGCACAGGCTTTGAAGATACTGTCGTACTGCTCCTGGATCCGCGCGCTGGTCAGTGCCGTGTTGGGTGTGTCCGGTGTGACCGTGCCGTCCAGTATAACTGCTCGCACGTTTTCCGGGGTCGAGCGCAGCGCATTCAGCGCCAGTCGTGTGCCATAGCTGGTGCCATAAAGGTTGTAGTCACCGGTATAGCCAAGGGCGGTGACGATCGCCTGAACGTCCCTGGCACTGGCGACGCTGTTGTATTGCGACATGTCAACGCCAACCGCCCCCATCCCGCTTGCACAAAGCGCCAGTGACAGTGTCATGCCAACAGCAGATGACGCCGCCTCAAGCTCTTCGATGGAAACCTGCGGATAAAGCTCGCCAACGACACCGGTGGCTGCATTGAACGGGCCGCAGGTCAGGATCTGCGAATGGCCGGTGCCGCGCTGATCGTAAAAGATCACGTCGCGTCGCTGGCGCATGGCCTGCATGTTCAGGAACAGAGTTGGCAGCGTCAGTTCATGCAATGCCGAAGACCCCGGACCGCCCGACAGATAAACCACCGGATCGGGCATCGGCGACAGCGAGGTCGATTTCAGCCGCAACGAGACCAGCTCCACTGTGCGGTCGCCCGGCGCATCGTGATTTTCAGGTACAATGACCGCGTGACACTCGTAAGTCTCGCCTTCGACCTCGCTTTCGTAAGGCAGAGGATTCGGACAGGGGATGGCTTCGATCGAAACTGCCTGCGAAAATGCCGGCACCGGCGAAAGGCAGATCAGAACAAAGGAAAAAAGCTGCGGAATTCGTTTCATACGCATTGCTTTTCTACTCCTCGTTTACCGGCCCTTACAGGCATTCGGCGTTGGCGCAATGAGCGCGCTTCACCGGTACTGAAACCGTAAGAATACCCTGAGTCAACTGTCGTCAGTACAGACTTCGCAATCGGGACAGACAATTCGTTTATTGGATAGGTCACTCAAAACATTGGCAAAAAAATTAACCCGACGGCCTCAGAATGCTGTCGCAACAGTGTTTACCCGATGGTGCAATTCTGTAAGCTGAACCGGTCAGCCGTTACAATGAATGCAGGAGCCAGATCATTTCACCGGATAGCATTATCGCACTTGTTGCAGCACTCACAGCAACCGAGCCGGACCCCACTGCTTTTCCCGAAATAGATGCAGGTAGTGCTGATGCGCGTTATGAAGTGACCGGGGCCGACTGCACCCGGCCACTGGCACCGCTGGAAATAGAGGGGCAGACCATCCGGTGCGGCTTTGTGACCGTGCCGGTAGATCATGCAGTGCCGGACGGACCCACACTGCGACTTGCCTTCGCGTTTTTCAAAGCTCATTCCACGGCGCCTGCACGGGATCCGGTCATCCACTTACATGGCGGACCCGGCGGCGGCATCGTGGAACGTGTTGCGAAGCTCAGTACCTACTTCGATAAATTGCGCCGCAGCCGGGATATTATCGTCTTTGACCAGCGCGGAGTAGATGCCTCCGGTGAGACCACGCGCTGCGTTACCACCCTCGCCGATAACATTGGTGATATCCTGCTCAGCAGAACCGGCGAAGGCCCGGCCACACTGGATGCCGATCTGACCCGCGCCTGCATCGCGGAGCTGACCGACCGGGGGCTGGAACTGGAACAAATCAACTCAGAGCAGAACGCGCTTGATGTAGAGGCTGTGGCTGCGGCCTTCGGGGCGGAAAGCTACAACCTTTACGGGGTTTCTTACGGCACCAAGCTCAGCCTTGAAGTAATGCGCAACGACCCGCCCGGATTGCGCGCGGTGGTGCTGGATTCTGTGGCGCCGAGCCACATCGCACTTTTCGACAACCTCTTCGTGCCGAATTACGAGGCGGTGCAGTCTATCGGCACCCTGTGCGAGGCGGACGCCAAATGCGCTGCCGCATATCCTGACATTGTCGGGCGCTACTGGGGCGTTGTGAACGCTATGACCGATGCGCCTTTGCAGAGCGCCACCGGTCCGGTCACCGGTGATGCCTTCAATTCCCTTGTCGAGGCGCGTAACAGCTCAGAGGGCCCTAAGGGGCTTACAACATATATTCCAAAGATGGTCGCAGAATTCGAAGCTGGTGACACAACGACATGGGACGCATTTCAGGCGCGCGAGATCCCACCGCAGACCAGTGGAGACAAGATCATTGCCAGCGCCACCGGTCTGAGCGCGGACGAGGTTACGCTGGCCTGGAACGCGGTGCGCGCAGCAGAGCAGATTGGCTTGCAGACCGAGATCGCCACACGAAACCTGCAAAGTCTTGAAGCGGACGTAGATGCCGACCGCACCCACAGCGCGCTGGCGGATGTGTTTGATGCAGCCCTGGGTGCTGCGATTACAGCGCTCCCCGAAAAGCAGTCGCGACTTGAGTTTGCCAGCGACTATCTCAGGCTGGCGCAGGTTTCACCGGACGCAAGTAAACTGGACGCACTTTTGGTCGCGCATTTTGACGGCGACACGCTTGAGCAGTTGCAAGGCCTTGTCAGGGTCATGTCCGTCGCCGATATCGTCGATACCTTTGCGCGCAGCGGCACCGACAACGCCGAAATCCAGCAGGTGATCGCGGGCGAGTTCGAACAACGCATGTACTCTTGCCAGGAAGATATGGACATCAATTCAGTCAGCGGAGTTCGCGCGAGCTTTGACCAGATGCCAGAAGTGCCAGCGTTGCTTAGCGAATTCTACGTGGCCTATCTGGGGGATTACTACAGCAAATGCGCGCTCTTTGATCAACACTATCGCGAGGGTTGGCACGATCCGGTGCACAGCGATGTGCCAACCCTCGTGCTGGCGGGACTGTCTGATACCCAGACCGCGGTCAGCTGGGCCAGGGACGCGGCCAGCTATCTGAGCGATGCCCGGACCGTTGTGCTACCTGAAACCGGCCATGCCGCCCTGACCTTTTCTAACTGCGCGCAGGATCTGGGTGAGGCTTTCATCAACGCCCCTGAAACGGCGCTGACAACCACTTGTGCCACTGACCTGACGCCGCCTTTTCTGCTTCCGGACGGCACCATGTCCGTCGAAACCAACTGACAGGGAACCCTTTGATGCCAGGATATTTTTCCGCAAAACTTCACACCGCAACCGCAGTGGTCGCCCTGATCGCAATGGGCGGCATAGCCACGGCTGATGAGGTTTACGAAATCGGTCCCGACCAGCTCGCCTTTTCACTGTCAAATATGGATCCGTCAGTCGACCCGGGTTCCGACTTTCTGAAATATGCAGCTGGCAGCTGGCTTGCCCGTGTTGACCGCCCCGACAACCTGCCTTCGGTTGGGGTGTTCAGCTACATTCAGGAGCGGGTCAAAGCCCGGCTGCTTGTGACTTTGCAGGAGGCGAGCAAAGCGGCTGACAGCGCAGAGAAAGGCAGCCCGACCCAGCAAGTCGGCGCGTTCTACAATGCCTATCTGGACATTGAGGCGCGCAACGCCGCGGGCATGGCCCCGTTACAAGAAGAACTGGCAGCCATCGCGGCGATTGACGACTATGATGCCCTGGCGCGATACCTCGGACACTGGACAAAGGGGATTGGCGTGCCGCCGTTGATCGCGATGGCCCCGAGCCCCGATCTGGCCGATGCGACCAAGATTACGCTCTATTCGGTATCCGGTGAGCTTGGGCTTGGTGATCAGGCCGCGATCTATGCCGAAGGCGACGGCTCCGCCAAAAAACAGGCCTATCAGGATTATATTGCAGGCATCCTGACCGTTGCCGGGTATGCTCCGGACCGGATCGACGCAATCAGCCCCACGATCGTTGCCCTTGAGAGTGACCTCTATGGAGGGCTCCTGACGGCAGAGGACAAGGTTGACCCCCGGGCGGTTTACAATCCGATGACCTTTGACGAGTTGAACGCCCTGATCCCGCAGATCAACCTCAACCTGGTACTGGACGAGGTCGGTATCGAAAAGCCGGAAGGGGTCATCAACTATGAACCAAGGTATCTGCAGGCCCTTTCTGCGGCGCTGGACGAGTATTCGATGCAGGACATTCGCGACCTTCTGTCGTTCATGCTGATCAAGACATTTGCCGATGTCCTGAGCACGGATTTCGAAGACCCTAAACGAGCCCTGAGCGAGGCACTGACCGGTGTGGCCGTATTGCCCCCGCGCGAGGAACAGGTTCAGGAACTGCTGGCCGGCCTGATGGGTCATCCCACCAGCCAGCTCTACACCGAGGCGTACTTTGACGCCGAGACCCGGACCGAAGCGCTTGGTATGATCGAACAGATCAAAGGGGCGTTCCGGCAGCGGATCGCGAACCGCGAATGGCTGTCCGAGGAAACGAGGGTGGAGGCCCTCAGGAAAATCGACAACCTCTATTACCGCGTTGGTACCCCTGACGAATGGCTGGACTACAGCTCGGTCGAGGTGGGAAATGATCCGGTCGCAAACCTGATAAACCTCACCGCTTTCGGCAATGCGCTCGAATATGCCAAGATCGGCAAACCTGTGGTCCATGTGCAGTTCAATGGCGCGCGTACGTTGCCCATCGCCATCAACGCGCAGTATGACCCCCAGATCAACGGGTTTGAGGTGACGGCGGCCATTACCCAGCCTGCGGCCTTTGATCCGACACTGGATGCGGCGGTCAACTTTTGTCGTCTGGGGGGCATCATTGGCCATGAAATGACCCACGGCTTTGACGCCACCGGGCGCCGCTATGATGCCGCCGGCAACCTGCGCAACTGGTGGACCGATGCTGATACCACCTATTTCGAAGGGGAGGCACAGAAACTGGCCGAACAGGCCAGCAGATACGAGGCACTGCCGGGCAAGACCATGAACGGCGCCGCAATGATCGGCGAGAATATGGCGGATGTCGGTGGCATCACACTCGCCCATGCAGCCCTTGTGGAATTCCTGGAGGAAAATCCCGACGAGAACGTCGAGATTGATGGCTTCACGCCGGCGCAGCGTTGTTTCCTGTCCTGGACGCAAATGTGGGCCGAACAAAACAGCGAGGCGCAATTGTCGTTTCAGCTGACGTCAACACACCCGCCCGGATCCTACAGGGCCATCGCCCCGCTGCAACATGTCGATGCATTCTATGAGGCATTTGACATTCAGGAAGGCGATGCCATGTGGCTGGCACCGGAAAAGCGGCTCAACGCCTGGTAAAAGTGCGCCCCCGGCCACAGACCGTGCCGGCGTTCCGCAACCGAGATCTGACAAAAAGGACTTCCCCGGATGACCCCTGACCAAGTAATCACAACCGTGCTCGCCCTGCTGGCGGGCGAGCAGGACGCCGCCTTTGACCAATTACGCAACGGTGGTTATGACGACAGATACCCGGTCACTATCGAAGAATGCGTGCAACCGAGGCAGGTGTTCGAGGTCGAGGGCAAGACCTTGATCTGCGGCCGCGTTTCAGTACCCGAAAACCACGATGCCGATAATGGCAATTCCGTATCACTTGCCTTTGCGGTTCTGAAGGCGCGATCCAGTTCTCCGGCTCCGGACCCCATTGTCTATCTGCACGGCGGCCCCGGCGGTAGTGCTGCCGGGGAGCTTGTCGGCAATGTCGGCCTGTTCGACTTTCTTCGCGACCGTCGCGACATCGTGCTCTTTGATCAGCGTGCCGGGGGGCTCTCGACCCTGACGGTCAAATGCCACAACGAACGCGCGAAGAACATTGTGGATTTCGTCAACCTGGAGAATGAATTCTCGCCGGACGGCCCCTTGGCCAAATGTCTGGAAGAAGTTCTCACTTCCGGTGTGGATGTCTCGCTCTACAACACTTACCAGAACGCCAGGGACGTGCGCGCGGTAGCGGATGCGCTTGGCTATCCGGTCTACAACGCTTTTGGCATTTCTTATGGCACCAAGCTCGCGCAGGAAGTCATGCGCAGCGCACCGGAAGGTGTTCGGTCGGTTGTCATTGACAGCATCAGCCGTGTCGACAACGCCGCCTATGATACTAACATTGTACCATCGGATCAGTCGCTGGGGTGGATTGTCGACAACTGCGCCGAAGATGCGCAATGCGCCGAAGCCTATCCGGATCTCGAAGCCAAGATTAATGAGGTTGGTGCAGCGCTTGCAGAAAATCCACTGCAGGCAGGCGAACAGCTTATCGATGGCAAATGGATCTCTTCTTATCTGGAAAGGAGCAACAGCAGCCTTGAACCTGCGTCGGCTTTCCTGCCCAGGATGATCTATGAGTTTGCCGAAGGCCAGACCGACACCGCCGAGAAAGTTGCGGCGCGCGCCTTTGTACCGGCACCCCGGACACCCGCATCCGTTGTAGGCCCTTACGAGGCCGGGCTTGATCCGCAAGCTGCGGCCATAGCCCGGGCGCTGGTGACGGAGGCGCAGGGACTCGGCCTGACAGAAACTTCAATCAAGACTTTGCTGGCAGCTCTGTCAGACGAAAAGTCATCGCAATCGGCAACGGTCACTGAAAATCTGTTGGACGAGGCATTGTCAAAACTACTGGGCCAGCTGGAAGCAGATGAAATGATCCGCGCGGCGCAGGACTATGTTCTGTTGGTCGGGCGGTCCCCCAACCGCAGGGATATCGAAACCTTCATTCGCGCTCATGTGCCGGCAGCCCACCTGCCCCATACGCTTGGCCTGCTGGCGGCAATGACCGATGCGGATGTTGATGCATTCTTTGCCCGGGCGGACAGGGATACTACGCTGCTGACCGGGTCCGCCAGAACCCATTTCGCGCTGGGGATCATCGCCTGTCAGGAAGACTTCCCTTTCAACTCCCTCGAAGGATTTGAGCGCAATCTCAACAACATGCGATTTCCGTTCCTGAGAGCGGACGCCGACGGCACGCGCGCACTTTACGAGTTCTGCAACATCTTTGAACCGCAGCCGCGCGAAGGCTCCCACGAACCTGTCGTCAGCGACATTCCCACCCTGGCGCTGGCCGGGCAAAAGGACGTACAGACCAACCCGGACGCCGCTGAAATGGTCGTGCGCACTCTAACCAATGCCCATGCCGCCACCTTCCCCAGTTCAGGGCATGCGGTGGTACGGTTCTCGCAGTGCGCCAAAGACTTTACGGAGGCCTTCATCGAAGACCCTTCGAAAAGGCCTGATGACAGCTGCATCAGGGATCTTAAGCATAAGTTCTATCTGCCGGACGGAACGTTCTCAGATTAGTAAGTCTGTTTGCAATGGCTGGCGCCAGCGCGCCTTGCAGAAGCAGGCCAGCCGCCTGATCAGCCAAAGGATCGAAACAATGAAGTTCAATTTACCCGTATTCACCGCTGCATTGTTGCACGCCACGCAGGTGTTCGCCGCGGACTGGCGCATCATTTCGATCAACGGTGCCCCGGCCATTGGCGACCCGGCGATTTCGTTTCTGTCCGATGGCAGTATCTCAGGAGGAACCGGCTGCAATCGCTTTTCTGCCACAGGACAGACGAGCGGTGACCGGCTGATTGTTTCAGGTCCGGTTGCCACCACCCGTATGGGATGTGACGGTGACGCGCTACTCCAGCAGGAGGCAATGATCGTCGCTCTTGTTGAGAGCGGAGCGTCAGTCACAGCAGATGTTTTTGCCGATACGCTGACCCTGACGGATGTCAATTCCACCTTTGTACTGAAACGCACAGCGGCCCCTGCCCCACATAACTAGATGCAACCCCATTCCCCGCGGCGGATGATACAGGTTTCCAGGGGGTGGCGAGCACGTGATCCTGCATGGTGCCGCAAAACAGTCGCTGGGACGCCGACCGGATGCGTATTATCGATCATGACGAAAGCTAGAAAATACCGGAGGCCACCATTTTCGGAAACAGTTCTGACAGGCCGGCATACACTGGTTTGCGCACGCAACGGGCGCGCGGGTTTCCTCTAGTGCATCCAATTTTAAAAGGGACTAATCTTAGTCGATACGGTCACTCCCGGCCGCCGAACGGTTAGTTACAGGAGAAACTCTATGCGGCGGGTTCTGTTGGTCTTGTCCTTATTTTTCTGCGTAGGTCTTACCGACGTCAGTCACGCACAGGACAGCACAACCGCCGAGCCATCCGAAAGCACCCAGCAATTCGAAAGTGTCGTGACCCGCGCCCAGGAGGCCGTTGGATCCGGCGCAGCCTCGGCAGAAGCGCTGACCCGCCTGCGGACTGAACTGGACGATCTGAGGTCTCAGGTTTCTGTCATTTCAGAAAGCGGCAGCGTCGAGGCGCGCACCATTGAGGCTCAGATCGAAGCACTCGGGCCGCCACCACTCGAAGGTGAAACTGAACCAGAGGCAATTGCCTCCCGCAGAAAAGCGCTTGCAGAGAACCTGGCCGTGGCGAACCAGCCTGTGCGCGAGGCGCGGGAAAGGCTGAACCAGATTGAATTGCTGATCCGGGAACTTGACGGGCTGATCCGACAGAAAGACACCACCAGACTGATTGAACGCTTCCCCAGCATCCTGTGGCCCGGCACGCTGACCGTTGCCAGTAAGGAACTAAAAACCCTGGGATCCGAAGCCATGGGCGAGGTGCAGCGCAGCTTTGACACCAATGATTACCGCGAAAATCAGATTGCGCGCACTATTCTGGCCCTCGGACTGGTACTGTTCAGTCTTTTGACGATTTTTGTCGTCCGTCCTGTCCTGATCCGCTTCTTTGACCGTCGCTTTGAGGAAACCCAGACCTCAGGACGATACCTTTGGGCGCTTCTGTCGAATCTGGCCAACATTCTGGTGCCCGCTGTTGGCGCCGTAGCGCTCGGCGTGACTGTGCCAGCTCTTGGCATTCAGTCGCGGTTGACTGACTTTCTCGGGCAGTATGTGGTGTGGATGCTTCTCCTGATAATCTCAGCGAACTGGCTGGGGCATACAGTATTTTCCCCCGACGCACCCAATCGCAGACTGGTAAACCTTGACGATCAGGAGGCGATGGTTGGGCTCCGCATCTGCCAGATGCTGGGCATTGTCGAAGCGGTCGAAATCCTTGTCGAGGTGCTGGCGCTCGGATTGATCCAAAATGCGGCCACGATATCAGTTCTGGCTGTGCCGATCCTGAGTGCCGCCGCTTTTCTACTCTGGAGTTTGGCCGGGTTGTTGCACCGGGTCGTCAGGAAGGGGACAGTTGCCGACAGCGACAGTGCAGCTTTGGACAGTCTCGATCCGGCTCCTGCACATGGTCAGAAGGAGTCCAATCGTAGTCTTATCAAGGCACTGGTTTTCCTTCTCCGCGCAGTAGCACTGATAACGGTGCCGCTCGTGCTTGCAGGCTTTGTTCCGATGGCGCGGCACATCTCTGATGCGACTGCAATGTCACTGGGGCTGCTTGGTTTTGCACTGTTCCTCTATAGCTTGATAATGGGCAGTTTCCGGACATTCAGCCGCCTCAAAAGGCGCGACCAGGCTGAAATGGCTACCACTCTGCCACTGCTGCCGATCGTTGTCAGTTCCCTGCTATTCCTGTGCACTGTGCCGATGCTGGCCATCTTCTGGGGCGCGCGTACAGCGGACGTGGCCGAGGTCTGGCGTCTGTTGACCGTCGGGGTGCAGATCGGCGACGTTCAGATATCATTGGGCGTTGTGGTGTCGTTGATGCTCGTATTCTTTCTGGGCACGGTCGCGACAAGATGGATGCAGCACGGATTGCGTGAAACGGTTCTGCCGCGCACCCGGCTCGATGCCGGCGCACGTAACGCATTGGTTACAGGTGTCGGATATGTCGGATTGTCTCTGTCGGCGCTCATCGCGATAGCGGCAGCAGGCCTGAGCCTTTCCAGCCTGGCTGTTGTGGCCGGCGCACTGTCTCTTGGTATTGGTTTCGGCATGCAGACGATAGTGTCTAATTTTGTTTCAGGAATCATACTGCTGGTCGAACGCCCTATAGCAGAAGGAGACTGGATTGAGGTCTCAGGCCACGCCGGTATCGTCAAGAAGATTGCCGTGCGGTCTACCCAGATCAGCACTTTTGACAAACATGATGTGATCGTGCCGAACCAGGACCTGATTGGTGGCACAGTCAAAAACATGACCCTTTCCTCGCGCATGGGACGGCTGATCGTGCCGATTGGCATCGCTTATGGCAGCGACATTGAACAGGCTCGCGAAATTCTGGAAAAGGCTGCGAAAGACGACAACACCGTCCTTGGTCACCCGCCTCCGGCTGTGCTGTTCCGTGGCCTGGGTGACAGCTCGCTTGATTTTGAACTGCGCTGCTATCTCAAAAATGTTGATACCATGTTGGCAACCCAGTCTGATCTGCTGTTCCGCATTTATGTTGACCTGTCCAGGGCCGGAATCGAAATTCCTTTCCCGCAACGGGACGTGCATGTGAAAAACGTCTCGGAGAAGACTGCGCCACCGACCAAGGAAACGGAAGATACTCAGGTGCCTTCAAAAACTGCCGGACCCGATGACGCTGAAGAGCCGCTTGAAGGACGTTGAGGACGCTCAAACTTAACAGCGCTGGCCGGTTGATCCTTCCCGATTTAAGTGGTCCGCCCAAGTCGTCAGGAAACGGAAGATTGGCATCCAGAAATTGTGAAGCCTTGCCAGCCGTCATTGTAGCTGTGATGACTGTAGCGCTGGACCATGGTGGCGTTCTGTTGCTTGAGTATAACAGTCCGGCAGTAGTGTTTCTGCAGGGATTGGTTCCCGAGGCACTCGTGTTGCCGCTCAGTCCCGCCTTGGAAAGGTGAGTGGTCTGGGGAAATTACGGTCGCAATGCACGTTCGGGTACATCCAGCTGATAACCTCCGGTGATCACCCGCACGCCATTCTCAAGTGAATGCGAAGAGACCCGCTCGACGGCAAACGGTCCGAAAGACGAAACCGGGTCAAAGCTGCCTTGCCTGAAATGCAATACAACCGGGGCGCCGGAGCTTGCGAAAACAGAAACAATTGCATGTGCGTCTTCAATCGCTGCGCCAAATTCACAACGGCCTGCGTTTTCGCCATTTTTATCCGTGCAATTCAGTCGCCCTATTTTGTCGTAACTGCCGCTCTTCGCTCGACGGCCAACTGTCAGCGGGCTGAGGTATTGAGCCGCAGCCCAGCCCACTACCCCGTTCTCGAGCGAAAGGCGGCACCAGTCGCGATCATCCTTCCGTTCGCACCCCAGGTTTGCGTGGAGTGACCGCGGGCGCAACCGCCCTACGATCTGAGAAGACGTGGTGGGTTCCGCCCTGAAGTTCAGGAGGCCGGAAAGACCGGTTACCATCACGGTCTGCGCACCAAAAACAGCGGGCAGGCCTTCATCGGCAACGCCGGAAGCCGGCTGCAACACGGCCGAGTGACCATTGCCTGAAAGAGTCAGCTGCTCAGTATAGGCATCATATTCAACGGCGACGCGATCGCGAAGAAGTGCGAGAATTGCCTTTTCCTGCGCGTCGACTGCGGGATCCGGGCACGCCATACGTGTCGATGCCAAAGACTCCGCAAGGGACAGCTCATTTTCTTCATAGGTGCCCTGAATATTAAACCTATTGCAGCCTGTCGCGCCCGACAAACTGTTGTCCTCACCAATTCGCAACAGGGCAGCGCCTTGCGCGGCAACGCTGTCGACACTTACAAATCGCCATTCGCTTGCAAGCGCAGCACCCGTCACAGCAGTCGCAAAAAGCGTGCTCACCATGAATTTCAATACGTCCGCGCTCTTCACGACATGATCACGAAGTCACGGCCCGATCGGTGGTCCGGGTGCAGGGGCAGATCAGTAAGCACGAACAGCATACCTGGATGAACGTATTGTCTGAGCTTCTCGTTAAACTCCGGGCCCGCACCGACGCGCGACAAATCGGATACGCCTCCACGACCTGCAACATCATAGGTGAGCGCCTCCCAGTGCATTCCTTTTGCTGCCTCGTTCGGACCTTTGAGCGTATACACATGGGACCCGAGCGGTTTGCCGTCCCAAATCAGATCGCCCTGGAGTACTTCCTCATTGTTCTCCAGCACCAGAAGCTGCGCATCCGTCGAGGACGCGATAATTGACGTTATTGGGTGGATATCCGAGATTTTCCAGTCTTTCGGGTGTTTGCGCGGCTCCAGAGTGGACAAAACTTCATCAAACTCATGGTCCGCGTAGCCTGAAAGGATCAGCCCCGGATGAACAACATCAATCGGATCATGATTTGACGCCGCAATTATCACAGGTGTGCCGAGATGGGTGAGTTCGAAAAGCAGAGCCGAGAATTCAAGAGGCAATCTGACACATCCGTGAGATGCCGGATAGCCTGGTAAATTGCCCGCGTGCAGCGCGATCCCGTCCCATGTAAGCCGGTTCATGTTCGGCATCGGCGCGTTGTTATAGGTCGAGGAGCGGTGGTCGCGGTCTTTTTGCAGGATCACAAAAACCCCGGTTGGGGTTTCGTGTCCGGCCTTTCCGGTCGAACAGGTTGAAACGGCGATACGCACCCCGTTGCGATAGACATGCGCGCGCTGTTCATCAATCGAAACCACGACAGCCAGAGGCCCATAGGGCTGGCGTTCCGGATGCCAGGTGAATTCACCGGGCAACAATGCGTGAACTTCCTTGTACACATGCTGACCCGACAGAGGCCCTGCTACCAACCCAAAGAGTCCCGCGCCACCCATTTTTAAAGCAAGTCGGCGCCCTATGCTGTGCGTTTCTGTCATCGCATCCCTTCACGGCCTGTAACAGTCACACAAGTGTAGACTGGAAAACTACGCGGTAACAGTTGTAAACACTGGTTCTGGCGTCATTCTTGCTTTGTGATCCGCAACGCGGGTACCCTGCCTGCGTCGGCGTGTTTCGGGAGTTCGAATTGACACCCATCAAAATTGAAAGAATAGCGCCCGCGACGGGCAGTCCGGATGCCGTCCGGTCGATTCTTTTCAGCCAGGCCCGCTCTTTTCAATTTACTGATCCCGAGTATCCGATGCTTACTTTGAAGTCGGTTACTCTTTCGTCTGCCGCAACCAGGCTCTTTGCAATTGAATCTTCGGGCCACGAGATTGAAGTTGATGCCGACGCCTATCTTTCCGTTTTTCTGCCCGCGAACGGTGCCGTTGCCGTTGATGGTAAACGCAGCAGCACCTCTGTCACCGGAGGCGAAGCGCTTACCCTGCGACCGAGCGCTCGAAGGACACGCGTGGGCACATCGTCCCGTAATCCGTTTCAGGCTTACGTATTCAAGATGCCCTGGACAGCTGCGGGAACCGTCTCAGAAAACTGGGCTTTCTTCAGCAAAGGCAATCCAGGCACAGAAGTTATACGCCACCCTCTTTCGAGCCCGGCGACAAGATCATTGCGGACGTTCATTGAATATGTCTTCGGCGACATGCTGTCAGAGCACCCCATACTGACCTCACCGATGGCGCTCCGCTCAGTTGAAGCCCTGATGCTCGAACATTTAAACGAGCTGTTCTCCATAGAAGACAGCCTGCAGGGCTTGCCGTCAAATGGCGAACTGCAACTGTGCAAACGAGCCGAAGATTACATGGATGCTCATCATGCCGAACCGTTGACGACCTCAATGATCGCCCGATCCATGGGGGTTCCTCCAACAGTATTGAGCAAAGCTTTTCGAAACAGCCTTGGTAAAACAGTCCGACAAAGACTGACGGATTTAAGGCTTGAACATGCCCGGGCCCAACTGCTTTCGGGTATGCACGAAACCGTCACCTCTTCTGCGTTTTCAGTTGGCCTGGTACATCTCGGCCGGTTCACCCAGGCATATCGCGCAGCATTCCGGGAACTGCCTTCTGTGACCCTTGCGCGCTCACGGAAATAACACACGTTATCATGCTCGCGACCCGCATCTGATACAGTAGCAGGAACAACGAAGCGGACGCGACCTTCGGTCGGGCCATCAGAAGCCAAACTGGCTTCCGCCCGTACCGTCGGTTTGAAAGCCGGATAAAGCGCATGTTTTCTTACCAATAACTGTCAGCAGACCCGTAGATTGCCCCCGCCGAAATGCAAACCGATCAACTTATCTCCTACAAGATCTTTTTATTAACTGAAGATTAGCTTTGCCTCTCCCGATGTTTCTCAATCGCACCGGAACTCACTGATTTTGGATAAACGGCGTGGAAATACTGGATAGACTGTATCTGATCCCCGGAATATCTTTGATTTGTAAAGAGTTACATGGGTTAAGGGGGAGTAACGAGTTGAATTTGTTATCGGACTACGAATACCGGTGCGTTGCCGCGTCAGACGTCTCCCTAAGCAGGTTCTGAAGAGCCCCTGCGATGGGTATTTCTTACAATTGGCGGAAACCG
Source organism: Roseobacter ponti (assembly GCF_012932215.1). Taxonomy (GTDB): domain Bacteria; phylum Pseudomonadota; class Alphaproteobacteria; order Rhodobacterales; family Rhodobacteraceae; genus Roseobacter; species Roseobacter ponti. The sequence continues at coordinate 2,290,078 of NZ_CP048788.1, forward strand.
TGCGACATGTTTTTGCCGCCTTGCGTCCACGACGGGAGTAAGGCGCGTCTGCACTCGCATCATCTGCAAAAGGAAGACAAAAGCTGCCGCTGATGGGCAACGTAAAAAACACTACAAAACGCAGGCTTTCCCAAGATGTCCGACAATATGCAGTACAGGCGTCGCACGGAAAATGGTTTTGGAAAGTAACAACACAAGGAAGCGCATCCACCATATGGGATGCGACGTAAGCGGGGCAGCCGGTGCGGCACGAAAAAGAACATAAGGAGATAACCAATCATGTTGAATACAGCAAGAATATGCGCGGGCGTTGCTGCTCTTACTTTAGTTGCCGGTTGTGTCGAAGAAACGTCATCGACGGCACCCGGGCGGCCGCTTGTCGGCAGTGAAACAGACCTGTCGGCATTTGAAGGCGCACGGGCGGGTCAGGCGGAAGGTGGACTGATGAACCTTGGTTACGAAGCGGTCCGCACCAGGGGACTCACGACGTACTGGCTGAACAGCGCGACGGGCGCCTGCGCGCAGATCATCACAGCCGACGGTCGGTATTCTTCTGTGACGATGGTGTCAGCCTCCAATTGTATTTAATCAACTCAACGAAGGAAAAACCCTATGACCACAATGAAGCTGGCTGTTCTTGCCCTGATTCTGCCGCTGTCCGCCTGCGTCCAGGAAACCTCAAACCCTACGGCGTCGGTCGCCAGTAGTGGCCCGCCAAGCGTTGAAGAACAAGCATGCCTGCGTGACGTGAGCCGCACGACCAACAACGGTGACGTCGTCCTGCTGAGTTCCAGTTTTTCTCAGGCCGGGACACAGGTTGTTGTCGGGGTCGGACTTGATCGCGCCCGGTGGGAGTGTACCGGATATTCAAACGGAACCACTGCAGGTATAATATCATTGACGAATGAGGGGACGCTCTGATGTCAGACTGAACACCGTAGAAAACCCCGCTCCTGCTTCGGTACAAATGCATCTTTGCAGAGACTTCAGGGGATTGTGCCTGGTGCAGAATTTTCTGCGTCAGGCATCGTCATACACCAGTACATTGCCATGCAGTTTTGTGCGACGGTCTGACAGGGTGTTTGGCTAAGCTTCGCCTGCGAGCGACAAGCGGCTTCTCGATCAGGACGGCGCTGTGTGGCCCGTCTCTTGTCGCGTTGCATAAAGACACGAGGATTGAGGCGGCTGGCTTCGAACCGGATGCCTTACAACAACACGCAGATTCACAGAAAAACGCGTCCGTTGCGATTGGACGAACTTCGCGTGGCAGATCTGGATATTGCCCGCAGCCTTGCTCTTTTTGGCATTATCGTTTTCCACACCGCCCGCGATCCTGCGCACTTCGGCGTTCTTGAACAGGGCACGACGCTGTGTGGCACTCGGGAAGCACTGGCGCGTCTGGTTGCCGGGAGTTTCTTTGTAATTGCCGGTGCGGGTCTTGTTCTGGCTCATGACTGAAGCCTGAGGTGGCGTGCTTGTTTCAGGTGTCTCGGGGTGACTTGCGCTGGTGCGGGTGCGGCATCGATTGCCACCTATGCACTGACCCCCGCAAATTTTGTCTGCTTTGGTGTTCTGAATAGATTGCGTTGACCAGCATCCTGGCGTTACCTTTTTGCGGGCACCAACAATTTTGATTGTTGGTGCGGCTACGGCCACTCTGTTTTTACATGCCTCGGAAACCCATCCGCTGAATTCACAGATATGGTCTTTTACCGGCCTGAGCCGCGATGTGCGCCCATCCCCTGATCTGCTGCCGTTGGCGCCATGGTTTGCGCTCACACTGTCGGGCGGTGCCCTCGCCCGGAGATGGCCGCTGTCGGCAGGCATCCCAACGCCACTTGCTGCCGTGCTCGCCTGGCCCGGACGCTTTAGTCTGGTTATGTATCTTGGGCACCAACCTGTTCTGATCTGTATCATGTGGCTTGTAGTGGAGCAGCGTTAGCGTTCCGGCCGAGGCAATTGCGAAAAGTTCCGACCAGCCCGTTTATTCGCGTCAAAACCCTTAACCTTTTCAGGATCACAGCCAAAGTCGCAGGGGCAAACCGGCACTCTTCCGGAAGTCATGAGGTTTGATGACCACACGCGGATCACGGGTGAAGCCTCGCTAAACCAACCGGCACTGATCGGCACCGGCACGCGGGCGTAAAGTCTGTTTCAATAGATTTCAACACGCTTCGAACTCGGCAAAAGAAGCGGCAAAGCGCCCCGCCGGTTCTCCGGAAAACTACAGCTCACCCTCAATCGGCAGATGCGCAAAAAACCAGTCTCCGATACGCTGAAAAACGGAGGATGCAGGCTGTGCATCGAGTGTTATATCGTCGCCGATCCAGACAACTTTCTGGTCAGGGGTTATATCCAACTCCCAGGCGTTTGATCTGAGAAAATCCGGGTTGGTCAGTTCGCGAAGTTCACGATTCAGAGCTCTGTCCCGAACCAGCAATCCGATCTCGGTATTTATCCGCAACGAACGGGGATCCAGGTTCGCACTGCCGATGAACACAAGATCACTATCAATGATCAGATACTTTGCGTGAAGGCCGAGCTTTTTTTGCGCTACTGGCGACACAATGTAGCGATGCCTTTCCTTTGCCTCCGCTCTGACTTCATGCAGGTCGACACCGGCGGACAGCATTTCGCGCACATGGTTCTGATAGGCGCTGTGCGCGACAAGGTGATTATTTGACCTGATTGAATTCGTCAGGATCCGAACTCTTACACCCCGTTTAACCGCAGCGGCCAGCGCATCTGAAACTCTTTGCGTCGGTATAAGGTAGGCCGACACAATAATGATCTCCCTCCTCGCATTTTCAAACAGCAGAGCCAGTTCGTCGGCAACCTGAACCGGTGCGTTTGCGGCATCGTCAGGATTTCCGACGGGTGGCCTGTCGACATACAGTTCAACGCTTCCCCGAAAAGCGCCGCGTACTGTTCGTCTCCAGATATCGGCTGTCCCGGCATCGCTCAGCCCGTCATGATATCTGTGTGTTGTGTCCGGATCCGGCAATAGCCCGTCATGGCTGATTTCACGCGTCCGGACGTGACTGATCTCGTGAACCGGAAAGGACCATTGGTCGTTCCAATATTCATCAAAAGAAGCGGTGATTTTCCTGACAGCTGGCCCGCCGATGAGCAGATCCATGTCCCGGAAATTCGCTGAATCATCAAGACCGAAGTATTCGTCTGCGATGTTTCGCCCCCCGACAATGGCAATCTGGTTGTCGACGATCATTGCCTTGTTATGCATCCGGTGATCCAGCCGGTGAAATTCACCCAGATTGAATATGGTTCGGGTGATCGCCGCGCCGCTGCGACGTTTGTAAGGATTGTAAATCCGGTATTCGATGTTCTCATGTTGCTCAAGCGCAAGAAGCGTCTGATCTTCGCCTGCAAGAAAACTATCGTCGATCAGCAGCTTGACCTGCACGCCGCGGTGAGCAGCAGCCAGCAATCTGGACAGGACCTTGGTTCCGACAGTATCCAGTGTCCACAAAAACGTTTGCAGATCAATTGAAGCCTCCGCGCTGTCGATGGCCCGTAGCCGCCAGGACAGCGCAGACGGCCCATCGTTCAACGGTACCTGCCAGTCTCTCCCGTTCCCACTCCCTATCTCCCTCCATACGCCTTCATTTACGGGGGCTTCAGTGTATTCCGGAGGCAGAAAAATCGGCTGCAGCGCCGTGCATGAAACAAGAATGGCACTGATAAGAGGATAGAGCACAAGTGTTCTCAGGTTTAGTTTCAACTTATCAACTCAGCTCCCGAACCTGCGTGCGTTGCCATCATAACCTCGACCACACGGCCAGCTCAGACTGTAAACGCTCACGGCAATGAACAGGGCGATGAAAAGTGGTTGGTTCCATCTGCACTGATCCCTGAACCGGCAAGGATCTGTTAAGGTTTTTGAGATGATAACTATCTGAGCGCAATAAATAAACTGGCGACCGCGTTCTGCCAGCTGTGAACACATATCAACCTCGAAATGAGACGCTCCAGGGTCAGACGATATCGGGTATGACATTTTTAATCAATGCATGGAGAACCGTCGCATTGCCTGACATTTTTTCTATGGCGCACCTGGTAATCAAGTCTAAGATTCAGGGAAACGAGGCTGGTGCATATTTCATTCTGTTACCTGCTGAACCGGTGTTGCTCGCGCAAGCGGCGATGTTCGGTTTGTGAAACGCCAAAGTTCTTCGGCATTGTCGAATACATTGGGCATATTCAGGGTCAGTTACATGGCTCAAACGGCTTTGACGTTCACCCGAAGGACAGTACGGATTGTCATCACATTCCGGAACAACAGTTCCATACTTGTCCCTCCTGACGTCTCGGCGGGTCCCCCCGTCGGATCGGTATATGCTCGCTGAACCTATACTTTCGGACTTAGTACGGCATGTCAGGGGGTATATCTGGGGGGGGTATATCAGATGATTAATGTCTGAAGTGTATTTATCATCGATTATTTAAAGCCGTAATATGGAGACGCGTGGACACCACTTCAGCATAAAAGACTACTATTGATATGCCTGCTGGCCCTTCTTCGCGTGCCTGTGCCATGTGAGAACGCGGCGGGGCCGGACTGAGTGTAACTTCCGGGCTTCGACCGGCTATTCCGGACCCAGCGAGACCTGATGCCCCGGACAGAGCAAACTGCGCCAGGCGGTTTTTCTGAACAACAGGTGCGAAATTCCTGAAAAAACCGCGTACAGAGATGCGCGCCACAGCATTGGACGTCCCCGGCGACACAGCCCCTTTTTGCGTGCCATACCATGCCACTACTGAGCAGTCGGGCGGCATTTCCAGTGCGCTGCACAGCGGTCACCGACGGCGGCTCCGCAGGGTCAGTGACCGGTTTTCAGATGCTATTGCCCGCCGGCACCCTCAAGTGCTGCCATGCTGCGCGCACGGTTGGGAGACAGGCTGAGCGTGGCCTCATAGGCCTGCACGGCTTCATCCTGCCTGCCCAGTTCGGCCAGCATATCCCCCAGCAGTTCACGGGCCGGCAGCACGTGACCGGGCGTCACGGGGCTCTTTCCGATACTGTCTTCAAGCTCCGCCGCAGACCGCTGCATCTCCAGAGCGGACACTGTATCGCCTTCGGCCAGTTCTATCCACGCCTGAACGCTCAGGATCTGCGCGCCGGTGAGCTTTGCCCAGTACCCCTGGCCGCGCTCCTCCATAGCTGCTTTCAGCGTTTCCAGACCGGCCACCGCCTCCCGGGCCGCGTCTGTGTCGCCGCTGCGTGCTGCCCCAAGTCCGCGGGCAAACCGGTTTATGGCGACGGTCTGGGGGAATTCATCCCAGGGAATCGCCGCGTGCATATCTGGTGAGAGACCCGCCGCCTGCGACCAGTCGCCGGTTTCGAGAACTACCCGGACCGGGGCGGCCGCCAGCGCATAGGCGCCGCCAAAGCTGACCTGGTGGTTGTCGATGGCGAGCATTTCATCTACCAGCGCCTGCGCTTTGCTGACCTCTCCGAGTTGCAGATAGCCATACACCAGATAATCGACGGCATGCGCGTAATGAGTCTGGATCACATCGCCGGACTGCTCAAGAGCAGCCCTGGCCGAACGATTGTTGAGATCGATGGAGCGGTCCCAGTCGCCTGTCCTCGTGAAAATATGCGCCGGCATGTGCAGCGCATGAGGAGCCTCGGGAGCCGTCCTGTCGTAGATCTCCGCATAGGGTCGTCCGCGCTCTTTCAGCGCCGGGTTGTCATAGGCATGGATGGCATAATGGATCACACCGGGATGCCCGGGATCCGATTTGTGCAGCGCGTCGAGCGCATCTCCGACCTGCGCTTTCACGGCCACGCCTTCGGGACCGCGCGGCGCGGTCGCCAGACGTGCCAGCGCCGCAAAAGCCGCCGTATCAGTGTTATCGGGGTTCTGCTCACCTGCGGCAATCTGCGCCTGCGCCCATGCCTCGAGACGGGTGCGGTAACCGTCAGCACCAGGCGCGTAAAATGCGGCAACAGCTTCTACAAGCGCCTGCTCAACCGGAGTGCCGGTCTGCAGCATGGCGAGTTTCGCGGCCGCGGCCATGCCCCGTTCTGTCTCCGCCTCTGACGGCGCGCCGGGCCAGAGCGGGTGGAAGTTCGACATACCCACACCCCACTGCGCCATGGCACAGGACGGATCGGCATCCGCCGCTTTCATGAATTCCGCTTCGGCCTGAATATACATCATATTGTGCAAAAGGCTCAGCCCCTCGTTAAAGGCGTCACCGGCCTCGCTGCTGCAACTGGTTTCGAAACCTGTCTGTGCGGCGACAACAGGACCGGCCAGCCAGGACGTGCCGAGTATCGCAACAAGTACAACGGCGGTTTTTCTGTTTCGACGTGTCATAATATGCCTCATTGAAAATGATGTGTTCGGAAAAGAGAGGAGCCAAATGCCCGCGTTCAATATACACGAATCAGGCATCAGCGTCCCTGGGTTCTGGCGGAAATCCGTCAGGTGACAGATTTCAGGGGTGGGTCACCCTGCCCCGGAAACCGATCTTTGCTCAGGTATGAACACACGCAGAGTTCTGCAGCTCACACATACAGGTCAGCGAACTTTCCCGACGCGGGCGATGCTTTGTGACCTCGGCTGCAGCCCTTCGCCAACCGGCGCCCGGCGTATGCGATCTGTGCAGGTCACGGGGACTCACGAGCGGCAAAGAAGCGTGGAAAACCACGGGCACTTCGGATAACGTTCCGGCATGGAAAGACGTCTTTCAGCGCTCCTTGTGGCCGATATTGTCGGATCGACACCTGCCATGGAAGCGAACGAAGAACAGGCGCTGCGCAGCAACAACGCCTGCCTCGATATCATGACCCGGTGCATCGTGGCACACGAGGGCAGGGTCTTTGCCACGGCGGGCGACTCCATTCTTGCCGAATTTTCGAGCCCTGTGAATGCCTTACAGGCCGCAGTTGACGCGCGCTCCTCGGTTGCGCAGGATGACGCCTGCGGTGATATCGTTATCCGGATCGGGCTGCACCTTGCGGACGTCGTGGTTCAGGGCACCGACCTGCGCGGCGACGGGGTGAATATCGCAGCACGTATTCAGACCAACGCAGCCCCCGGCGCGATCGATGTCTCGACGCCCTTTTTCGATCAGGTCAAACGCATCTCGCCCTGTGTCTTTGACGATATGGGCGCGCAGCAGTTCAAAGGTGTCTCACACCCAATGCAGATCTACCGGGTCAGGACCGCCTCTGACCGGAACCGACACGGCATTGTGCCCACAACCTCGCCGCAAAGTGCCGAAAAACGTCCCGGATCAGTGCTTGTCGCCCCTTTCCGTGTCGCCTCTTCTGCGGATGAAGACCAGAAGTTTCTTGTCGAAGGGCTGACAGATGATCTGACACTGGAGCTCAGCCGAATGCACGGGATCTTTGTGCTTTCGCGGTCTGCGGCGGATGCCAACACCTCCACGGATCCGGTCAGCATCGGTGACGCGCTTGGGGTAGAATACGTCCTCTCCGGATCCATCCGGAAAACAGGCAGCCGTTTGCGGTTCAATATTTCCCTGACCGAGACCGCACAGGGCCAGATCATCTGGGCGGACCGCATGCAGGGCGATTTCGACGAAGTCTTTGACATGATGGACGAAATCACTGCCCGCGTGACCGCGACAGTTGCCGGCCGGATTGAGCATACCGTGCTTCGGGCCGCGCGTCTGAAGCGGCCTGAAAACATGTCGGCCTATGAATGCTACCTTCGCGCAATCGACCTGCACCGGCTCGGCGGGGTAACAGACAGGCATGTGGTCGAAGCACTGGAATGGTATGATAAAGCCCTGGCGCTCGATCCGAATTTCGGGCGGATTTACGCAATGCGCGTCTGCACAGCCTCCTATCTGCCCGATTTTAATATTGAGAAAGCCGAGAGGGATACTGCGCGCGCTCTGGAACTGGATCCGACAGACCCCGAGGCGCACCGTATCATGGGGATCATCAAACTCAAAAATCACGGCGATTTTGAAGCCAGCCGGTATCATCATGAACGGGCGGTGCAACTGGCGCCCAACGACGCTTATATCCTGGGGCGCTGTGCGGCGTTTCATACCTTTGCCGGGGCGCCCGATGCGGCGATGGACCTGCTGGACAAAGCCGGGCAGCTTGATCCCTTTCTGCCCGTATGGGTGACGGAAGAGCGCTGCGCGGCTCACTATGCCTCGGGACTTTATGATCAGGTTCTGCTGGCCGGCGGCGCACTGGAGCACCAGACCCGCCGCAGCCGGATTTATCAGGCGGCCTCCCTCGTCGCTCTGGGACGCGAGGAAGAGGCCAAAGCACAGATCAGCGCAGCGATGGCCGAAGATTCCACGCTGAGCGGTGATTACATCGTCAGCCAGGAGCTTTTCCAGGACAAGGCAATGCTGGCGCAGTTGGTGACCCGGGCGCATGCTGCGGGTCTGCCCCTCGGAGCCGCAAAAGCGCTGCAGCCCCTTGCGGTGGCCGGCGGCTGACACCGCCTCGCCGCATCAGTCCCTGCCAGCCTCAGAAGGCGACCGCATCTGCCCCTTTAAGACCAAGCATTCCGCGCGCCTCATCGGGCGTTGCGACCTGCAGCCCCAGCCCTTCGATGATCTGGCGCACCTTTGTGACCTGCACCGCATTGGAGACTGCAAGCTCGCCTTTTCCCGCCCAGATGCTGTCTTCCAGACCGACACGCACGTTGCCGCCCTGCGCTGCTGCCTGCGCTGCGATCCGGAACTGGTTCGATCCCGCCCCGAGCACTGACCAGATGAAATCAGCGCCAAAGAGCCGGTCTGCAGTGCGCTTCATATGCATCACATCCTCAGGATGCGGACCAATGCCGCCGAGAAGTCCGAAGATGGTCTGAACAAAGAACGGCGGGCGCACCAGACCGCGATCCGCAAAATGCGCAAGATTATAAAGATGCGACGTGTCGTAGCATTCAAACTCGAACCGGGTGCCATTGCCGTAGCAGGTATCAAGAACGTATTCTATATCCTTGAAAGAATTACGAAAAACTAGGTCACGAGATCCTTCAAGGTGCTCTTTCTCCCAGTCGAACCGGAAGTCTTTGTATTTGTTCAGCAGCGGGAAGATCGCAAAGTTCATTGATCCCATATTCAGCGAGGCAAGCTCCGGCTGAAAGGTTGCTGCCGGGGCGACCCGCTCAGCGACTGTCATATAGGGGCTGCCGCCGGTGGTGATGTTGATGACGGCGTCAGTTTCGGCCCTGATCCGGGGCAGAAAGGCCGCAAAGCCCTCGGGTGTCTGGTCGGGACGCCCGGTTTCGGGATCCCGGGCATGCAGGTGCAGGATCGTGGCGCCGGCCCCGGCCGCCCCGATGGCCTGTCCGGCAATTTCATCCGGGGTGACCGGCAGATAGGGCGACATGGTGGGGGTGTGGATGGCACCCGTTATGGCGCAGCTGATAATCACTTTGCCGCTGTCAGATCCGGTTTTCATATGCAGTTCCTGTTTTCGGGTTGATCAGAGGACTTCGACATTTCCGTCGACGCCAAGGGACTGCCCGGACAGGTTACGCCCCGCATCCGACAGCAGAAAGGCGATGGTACCCGCGACGTCCTCGCTGGTGACCATGCGGCGCAGGGATACTTTGCTGAGATACTCGCTGGTCATTTCTTCAAGCGGTACGCCGGAGGCTTCGGCTCTGTCGCGGATTACCCTGTCGATCCGGGGTCCGGCAACGAGGCCCGGCAGGATCGCATTCACCCGGATGTTGTGAGGTCCGAGTTCTTTGGCGAGGCTCTGGGTCAGGCCAATCACCCCGAACTTAGCAGCCGAATAAGGGGTGCGGTATGAATACCCGTGCTTGCCGGCCGCCGAAGACATGCAGACGATCGACCCGCCCCCGGCTGCTTTGAGTAAAGGCACAGCCCGGCGCGCGCAGAGAAACTGCCCCGTCAGGCAGACATCGATACAGGCGCGCCAGTCCGCTTCGGAGATATCCTCCACAGCGCCGGTCGGTCCCGCGATTCCGGCATTATTGATCAGCGCATCGAGCCCCCCCATACGCGCACCGGCGGCTGCGAAAAAGGCATCGACTTCTTCGGACTGCGAGACATCTGCCTGCAGCGCAAGGCAGTCGCCCAGGGCCCTGCCCGCGGCTTTGAGCGCATCAGCATCCACGTCGCAGATGGCCACCTGCGCACCGGCACTGTGAAGAAGCCGCGCTGTGGCCAGTCCGATCCCGCCCGCGCCCGCTGTGATCACGATGCGCTGGCCCTTCAGGCCGGGCAGTGAAAATGGTGTCTTATCGTTCATGACGACATCCTTATGTCCGGCGTCCGGGAGAGTTGCCGCCTTTGAGCATGGTGTTTTTCACTCTGCGGGTTCCGGCCGGTCATTGCATCGTCCTCCGCATGGCTTCCGGCGCATTCGGCTATCGTCCGTCCCGCACAGTTTATGCCGCTTTTCCGGTTTGACCAAGCGTGACAGGCGATATTTACCCACGCCGGGCGTTCGCGATCGTCGGCCTGTTCTATGGTCCGGTCCGTGTCCCGATCCAGTCACGCGACCGGTAGAAGGCCGTGTGCCACAGACTGAGCCGCACGCGCGTTTGCACAATGGCCTTCTGCTCTGTAGCGTTTGACACTGTACCGGGTTGCCGGATTTACATCTTCCGCTCAGCACAGAGGACCCCATGCACAGACGCGCCGTCATTGTTTCTGACCCTACCCCGCTGACCCGTCTGCCAGTCCTTTCCGGGACACTGGGAATTGAGCTTTTCATCAAGCGCGATGATCTCGCGGGACCAAGCCTGGGCGGCAACAAAGCCCGGCAGCTTGAGTATTACTTTGGTGCCGCCGGTGCCGCGGGCGCTGATACGATCCTGATCACCGGCGCGGTACAATCCAACTTCGTCCGGCTTGCGGCTGCGGTTGCAGGATCGCTTGGCATGCGCGCAATTGTGCAGCTTGAAGAGCGCGTCGCCGATGACAGCCCGCCCTATCGCCGTTCAGGCAACGTGCTGTTACTGCAGATGCTCGGTGCTGAAGTCATGCACTATCCCGAAGGCGAGGACGAAGCCGGCGCTGACCGGGCGCTGGAAAACCGCGCAGCAGAGCTGAAACGGGATGGCCGCGTGCCTTACATTATCCCGCTCGCCGAAGGACACCCTCCGCTTGGCGCGCTGGGATATGTGGACGCCGCCCGCGAGATCCTGGCGCAGGACGCGGGGTTTGATACCTTTGTCGTCGCCTCAGGCAGTGGCGCCACGCACGCGGGCCTTCTGGCCGGGCTGCGCGGTGCGGGCTCGCGGGCTCAGGTGATCGGAAGCTGCGTGCGGCGCGACAGAGTCTCTCAGACAGCGCGCATCGGGCGTGTGACAAAACGGCTTGCGCAGATCTGCGAGGATGCCCGTGCCGTGCGTGACAATGATATTCTGATCTGGGACGGCGCGCTGGCGCCCGGCTACGGACGCATCGGGCCGGTGGCGGCAGATGCGATGAAGATGATGGCGACCAGCGAAGGTCTGCTGCTTGACCCGGTCTATACGGCCAGGAGTTTCGCGGCCGTCCCCGCACTTGTCGCGGACGGCACAATCGCGCCGGGCAGCAGGGTCTGCTACATCCATACCGGGGGGCTGGCGGCGCTATTTGCCTATTCTGACCACATCGGTGGTGCGAACTGAGCCTGGGAGAAGACCGGCGCAGCACCTGCCCCACGCAGGACACCCGGACCGGTCACATCACCCTAAGACGATGTTCATGCCCCGGGCCGGGTGTCCGATCTGCATTAATCAGCAGTCCGGTTCAGCCGGACTGATCTGTTGCAGGCGCCGTCCGGCTTCTGACGTCAAAAATCACATCCACCCGGCCGGCGTTTTCAAAGATCAGCGTCGCCGGGATCTGCTCGCCGGTCTCAAAGGGATCGCCCTGCAGGCCCATGAACATGACGTGAAAGCCGCCGGGGGCCAGAACTGTGGTCGCGCCCGCCGGGACCTCAACCGCATCGACGTGCATCATGCGCGCGACGCCGTCTTTTTCTTCGGTGGTGTGGATCATGACGCGCGGAAAATCCGCCTCGACGCCGATCAGACGGTCGGCGGTATCGCCGGTGTTGGTGATCTCAAGATACCCGCCGCCCGCCATTGCCGTGACAGGGGTTTCAAAGACAAAGGGATGATCGATCACCAGATCGCCCGCTGTGATCTGCTGAGCGGTTGCGGGCGTGGTGGTAAAGGCTGCAACGATGGCAGCCACGGCAAAAGCCGGAAAAAGAATAGTGTTCACTGTGGTACTCCTTGTGAAGCCGGGATGAACCCCCGGTCGCTTCTGTCTGAAATTAAAGATTAAATCAGACAGCAGGCGGCGCGCGCTGCGCATTCACACGGTAATGACGGATCGGATGAACTGGACCTGAAACAGCTGTCGGACCGGTGATTTCGGGGGTGTCCCGACGCAGCACCAGCTGGCCGGACGGGATAAGGATCTCCGGAGCGGCCTGGATAAGACATTCCGGGCAGTGCACAGGATCAGCACCCCCGCCGCTCAGATCAGCACACAGATCTGAAAGCGTTCCGCCGGCGAGAATCCAGGCCCGCAGATCAGGATCAGAGAGGCGGGCATCTGCGTGACGGGTCGTGGCCATGGCTGCGCTGGTTGCAATCAGCGCCAGAACAGTCACTGCACGGACAAAACGGGACAGGATGCCGGATATCATGGCACAATAATACTGCGCGGCCCGCGCGACCACCAGCGACAAAATCTCTCCGCGACAGCAGGTCACCCCCGGCGTGCGCAAGCTTCAGATATCAGTCACAGATTTCCTGCCAGCAAAGCTTACTGGCATAGCGCGGACGGGTGAAAACGAAATTGTTGATGTCGCGCGTGCCAAGTCCGATGTTGAAAAAGGTGTTAAAGTTCGCCTGCGTCTCGACCACAATGATCTGATCATCGTCCGGCATGACCGGCAACCTGTCGGCCCAGCCGGTGATGTCCGTGGTCTCCAGAGGCTCCATCGCGCCGCGTGTGTGCGACCAGATCACGGAATATATTTCTGTCGGCAGATCGTAGCTGACCACTGATACGCGCAGACTGGTCGCTTCGGCAGGACGGGTCAGCGTGTCAAAAAGCTGATGCGTACCATCGAGAAAGTTATTGTCGAGCGGCGTCGCCTGGCGGGAAATCAGATCCGAGATCGTATAGGCGGCTTTCTGGTTATTTGTATATTCACGGAACGCATCAAAGAATGAGAACATCGCGAGATAAGACCAGAAAACCATTGGCAGAATGATGATCGCTTCTACTGCGACCGCCCCTTCTTCGCGGCGCCGGAACCGCCCGGGAAACTGTATGATCTTGTGCGCGGGATTCTGCATTATCCAGGCTCCTGCACAAAGGCCGAGGTCGCGAACATGGCCGCCTGCCCCGAGCCGTCTTTGACAAAATGAAAACCGAGGCCCGTCGTCGGGAAGATCGGATCAAACTTCACACAGGCGCGTACCATCATCAGATCATGCTCCTCACCGGTCTGGTAATTCGGGTCGTCATCGCTGGTCACCGGCTGAGAGCGGTCAACGCAGTCGATGTCCGATGAAAGCTGCGTGAAACTGCGCGGATCAACCTTGATCATTTCAAGCTTCAGGCTGTCGGCACAATCGGGGATAAACGGTGCCTGGGCACAGATCACGTCCTTGAGACCATCGTGATCCGGGATTGAACCGGTGTTGAGGCGCACCTCCCGCACGGCGATATCGAGGCCCCGGTCCAGCCAGAACTGCCGCTTGGCGTAAAGCCCCAGCTCAAAAGCTGTCAGCAGGATGGTAAAGAGCAGCGGCACCAGCAGCACAAACTCGATAACGATCTGGCCGTCTTCTGACCTGGCAAAGCGACGTGAAAAGCGGGACATAACAACGCTCATTGTGTCAGCCTCAGCTGGTTGATCTGGCGGGCGATCGACTTGAACGCGGTGCGGATTTCCACGCCCTCCACATCGTAAAAGAAGGCCGGCGCAGAAGCACAGTTGCGCATCTGATCCACCGCAGCGGAAGGTGCCTCAAAGGCGATGGTATAGATCAGGATGCCGTTTTCTTTTGCCTCATCGCACATTTTGTAAAAGCTGCTGACGTTGGTGCCTTTGCTGCTGATCTGTTCGCGATCGCCGCCGCGACCGGCCAGCTCATCGTCGGGGTTTTTGTAATACGTGGGATTTTTCGGACGTACCTGTTCCGTGATCTGGCCGTCCGTCATCAGAACGATGAATTTGCGGGTGTCCTCATCCTCAAATGCACCGGGTCGGTCGGTGAAAGCATCCGGTATCAGGCCCTCGGCATTCAGCGCCCTGAAGGTATCATTCGACGACGGATTAAGCAGCGCAACGCCGTATTTCATGCCATAATGCGTGCCCGTGCCATCGTGCAGGCGGATCCTGTTGATATACTCTTTCAGCGTATCGATGTTGTTCTGCGCGTACTGGATGGTGGTGTCGTTCTGCGGGCACCAGCCCCAGTCCATCGTGGGCCAGTCGATCGACCAGTTCATGAAATACGGCGTCTGCGCATAGCCGCCCGAGGGCAGATCGATGTTGTCAAAATCATCCGAACCGATCTCAAGACAGGATGACACGGTATTGTACGGCACATAAATCTCGACCTCTTCGGGGTCTTCGGCAGGCTCCTCACCTTCTGCCGGTTCGGGCGTGAAGGTGTAGGTAAATCCATAGGGTTCGGGATCGCCGTCGGCGTTGATCGTGGTTTCGCCAAAGGGCACGCCCCCCGCGCGGTCAAACACCAGACGACCCGGGTTCGTCTGCCCTGCATAGGGCACCAGATTGACCGAAGTTGTGTTAACGGCGACACCATCCAGAACGGCGGTGATAAAGTCATTCGCTGCCAGACGCATATTGCCGATCCGGCCCTCAAAACGCATAGACCCGGAGATATCGAGCACGAGCGAGATTTCGGTTTTCTCGATCACCTCTTCGGCGGTGCCGGAGGTATAGACCGGCAGCCAGTCCACGCCTGTCATCGACATATAGCTTGTGGGCGTGCGCGTGCGTGCCTCGGCCGTTACGATGCGGTAGTTGGTGGTGGGCAGATCAGCGCCCGGCGTGATGCTTACATCTTCGAGAAAGTCGCTCATGCCGGCCTTGGCAAAGTAGTCATCGACCACATCATCAGCCCTGAGAGGCTGGTCAAGATCGGCGGCCGCAAGGATCGCACGGTCGAGCGTATTCTGCACCCGCGTCCGCATGACCTCATTCTGCATCAGATCGACTGCGATGCCGCAGATCATCAGCATCATAAAGATCATAAAGGTCGCAAAAATGGTGACCGCGCCGCGTTCATCCCGTGCGAACTTCTGTACATTTTCATCGCAAAAACATGCAGCGCATGGCTTTCTGCGGGCCTTTGTCACCGATACTGACACCGGGCATACCTCCAGATACTGACACCAACCCACCTGAGTTCCCTCTCAGAAAACGGGGAAAGTCTGGCGATAATCCGGCGGCGGGTGTGCCCAGACGGCGGGGCGCCCCGCAGTCCGACTGTTTCCTCAACCGGGCGGGTTTCGACGGTTCCAGGTCCCCGCGGGGCGCAGATCTGCTCCGGACTGTGCGTCAGCAGACAGAACAGAGACCATAACCCGCCCGGCCACGCATTCCGGGCAGGACCGTGTGAAACAATCGAATTTTAGACATCCCGGAAATGCACCAGAAACGGGAACTTTATTTCGCCACAATCGTCCCGAAGCTGCCCGGTAAGTGTTTAAAATTGTCCGGACCCGGCAGTTTTTCGGACTTCTTTTGTCCGAGTGTGATCAGGCCGCAGTGTATGATTCGCCGCTTTTCAGCCCGGCGCAGGCCGGCACCTTAAGCGGTTCTCATCCGCGCACGCGGGTATAATCCGGGTCGTATGGCCCGGCCCCGATCACACGCGCGGGCACCATTTCCCCGAGCAGGTCAATTTCCAGACCGGTATCCGGATCGGCGAACGACGGGTCCACAAATGCCAGTGCAAGGTTAAGGCCTGTTCTGTGCCCCCAGGCCCCTGATGTGACGGTGCCGACGACCCTGTCGTCTGTCATGAGTGATGCGCCCCCCGGTGCCGGTGCCTCTCTGGTGTCGACAGCGAGTGTCACCAGACGCTTTCCCGGTCCGGCCGACTGCCGTTCAAGCAGCGCCTCACGGCCGATAAAATCAGGCTTATCCACCGTGACAAAACGATCAAGACCGGTCTCCCAGGGATCGAACTCAGTGAGAATATCAGCCTTCCAGTGCAGATAGCCCTTTTCCAGTCTCATTGAGTCCACTGCAAGCGCGCCGAAGAGGCGCATGCCGTGGGCCTCGCCGGCCGTGCGCAGGGCCAGCCAGGCGGCATAAAGCGATGCGTTGGGCACGTGAATTTCGTAGGCCAGCTCGCCCGAAAAGCTGACAGCCATCACAGTGGCCGGCGCGATGCCGATGAAGCACTCGCGCACACTGAGCCATGGAAAAGCCGACACCGACCAGTCCGCGCGGCTCACCGCTCTGATGACGTCGCGCGCGCGCGGGCCTGCGAGCACGAGGATTGTCTGGTCATTGGTCAGCGAGCGGACGGTCACGTCTTCGCCGGGGCCAATGTGAGATGTGAGCCAGTCCATATCGTGCAGTTCAGAGGCCGCAGCAGAGCCGTACCAGATCCGTTCCGGGCCGCGTTCTGAGGCCGGCAGGCGGGCAATTGTCGCCTCTGCCTTGAGCATCCCCTGCTGGTTAAGCAGATAGCTCAGTCCGACACGTCCGGGCCGGCGCTGCAGGCGGCCGCAGATCATGCGATCGAGAAAGCTCTCCGCATCCTGCCCCGTGATCTCAAAACGGTTAAACCCGTTCACCTCGGTCAGACCGACGGCATCGCGCACAGCCGCGACCTCTGCGGCGACAACGTCGAAAGTTTCGTCAAACCTGAAGCCGTGGGTGACGGTGAATTCCGCACGGGGTCTGAAATATTCCGCCCGCTCCCATCCGTTGACGACTGTAAATGCAGCCCCTTCTGCGGCCAGAACCGGTGTCAGCGGTGTTGTGCGCGCCATGCGACCCGCCGGACGGTGTTCGTTGGGAAAGTGAAAACGGAATTCGTTCTGATAGTCTTCTATCGCCTTGAGCGCGGTCAGTTCGGTTGTGGCGTGTCCGGCAAAACGCCGGGGATCAATCACCCAGGTGTCGTAGCAGGCCTCGCCGTGCACGATCTGCTGGGCCAGCAACCAGCCGTGCCCGCCACCCTCTCCGAGGCCCGCGCGCAGGCCGATGATACAATAGGCGTTGCGTTTGCCCGGCACCGGCCCGACCAGCGGCGCCCCGTCGATGGTATAAGTGATCGGCCCGTTGACGATGGTATGAATACCGGTCTCAGTGAGCGCCGGCATACGCTCAAATGCGCCCTCCAGCACGTCGGTGACGCGATCAAGATCATCCGGGCAGAGCGCATTCACGAAATGCGGGTCGATGCCGTCCATGCCCCAGGTTTTGCAGTCCTGCTCGTAAAAGCCCACAAGCAGCCCGTTCTTTTCCTGCCGGCAGTAATAATCGCTGATCGGGCAGCGCAGAAGCGGCATGCGGTGGCCGGCGTCCCGGATCGCCGGGATTTCTTCGGTGACGAAATACTGGTGCTCCATCGAGGTGACGGGGTGTTGCACGCCCATCATCGCCCCGACCTCGTTGACGCGGTATCCACAGGCATTCACGACCACCTCGCAGGTAATGTCACCCTTGTCAGTGTGTACGGTCCAGGTGTGATCTTTGTGCTGTGTGAGACCGGTGACCGGCGTGTCCCGATATACTTCTGCCCCGGCCTGGCGCGCGCGGCGGGCAAGCGCCTGACAAAGCTGTGCGGGATCGATATCGCCATCACCCGGATCCCAGAGCCCGCCCATAAGGTTGTCGGTGCTGATCAGCGGGTGGCGGCGGGCGCATTCGGCGGCATCGATAACTTCGAAGTCCACGCCCATGCCCCGCGCCATCGAGGCAAAATGCCGGTATCCGTCCATCTGTGCTGCGGTCCCCGCCAGCCGGATGCCGCCGTCGCCGTGGTGGTAACTTATCGGATATTCGGGATCGGCCGCGAGTTCCCGATAGAGTGAAATGGAATGGCTTTTGAGGCCGACCATCGTCTGGTTCATGCCGAAATTCGTGACCTGTGCGGCGGAATGCCAGGTGGTGCCTGACGTAAGCTCATTGCGCTCCAGCAGCACCACGTCGGTCCACCCTTCCCGGGTCAGATGATAAAGGGTCGAGCACCCTGCAATGCCGCCGCCGATCACAACCGCGCGTGTGTGTTTTTTCATGCCGCTGGCCCCCTGCTGTTGCGATCAGAGGCGATCTGCCCGGCGGCAGAAATCTTCTGATACTCACACCGTCAGGACCATAAATCACCCGCCTCCGCAAGATTTTAACCGGGCCCTCACCGGAGAGCCCCCTTCAGAATACCCGCGCCTGCCCGTCTGGCGGGTCGGCGTTTCGGGGGCGGACTTTCCGGCATCCGGCCATTCCGGCTGCCACGCACGTCTTCAACCGGAGTGATGAAACCTGCGTCTGCTGCGGTCCGGGCCGCGCAGCCCGGTACGGTCAGACACCGGTGAGCCTGCCGTTATTGTGCGCGATATCACCCAGAAATGCAGTGATACTGTCCGCATCCATGGGCCGTGCAAGACCATACCCCTGCAGAAAACAGCAGCCGATCTCCTGCAGCAGGGCCACATGAGCGGAGGTTTCCACCCCTTCCGCGACAACACGGACATCGAGCATCCGGCCAATACCGACGATGGTACGGATCAGTTCGCGCTGGCGGTGCGATCCGACAATCGGCTGCACCAGCATCCGGTCGATCTTAAGCCGTTTCGGCGCGATCCGGAGCAGGCTTACAATTGAGGCATGTCCGCTTCCGAAATCGTCGATCTCAATATCGATGCCCAGTTCTTCGATCAGACGCAGGTTCGTCTCAATCACTTCGTTTTCAGCATCAAGATAGGTCGATTCGAGCAGTTCAAACGATAACCTGTCAGCCGGCAGATCCATCGCCTGCAACCGGTCGCCGAGTTTGGGATCATTCAGACGGTGCGACGAGACATTGACGGAAATGCCCGGGACGTTCAGCCCCATGCCTTCCCAGTGCTGCAGGTCGGCCAGTGCTTTTTTCAGCACCAGTTCGTCGAACTGCGCGAGCAGCCCCATATCTTCGGCCGTGCTGAGGAACTCATCCGGCATCATCAGGCCAAACTCTGAACTTTCCCAACGGGCGAGCGCCTCCAGCCCGGTCAGTTCCAGTGTCTGCGCGTCAAACTGTGGCTGGTAATGACAGGTGATCTCGCCCTGATCAAAACCTGCCACAAGCGCATCAAAAGAGTTTTTCCGCCGCCGCGCCTCTTCTTTCATGGCCGCATCAAAGAACCGGAAACGCCCCCGCCCGGCTTTTTTCGCAGCATAAAGCGCCAGATCGGCGTTTATAAAAAGGCCGGTATCCGCCACAGCGCAGTTCTCGGACACCGCGATACCGACGCTGGTGCCGATGTTGCACTGCTGCGATCCGTAAAGAAACGGGCGCGACATCCGGCGGATAATGCTCCGCGCGATCCGACAGAGCTCTTCGCGGCCCGGCGAACGCACAAAGAGGGCCACAAACTCATCACCGCCCACACGCGATACTAGTGTATCGGGCGGCAGGCCGTCTTTAAGGACGCGGGCGGCATGACACAACGTTGCATCGCCTGCATCGTGACCGAGCGTGTCGTTGATCTGTTTGAAATGGTCGATGTCAAAATGAAGGACCGCGGGGTTCATGCCGTCTTCGTCCGCGCCCGCGCCGAGACCGCTGAAGACATCGTCAAGGTACCTGCGGTTGGCCAGCCCCGTCAGGGCGTCATGGCGGCTTTCGTGCTCAAGGCGCACGCGCGCCTGTTCAAGTTCGCCCGCATGCAGATAATCCCGGGTGACGTCTATGTTCACACCGTAATAGCGGCCATTGCCGTCCGTCTCTGTCACATATTTTCCGCGCGTCCGGATAACCCGTTCTTCACCGTCGGGCCGGATGACCCGAAAATCACAGGCGATATCCTGTCTTGCGGCAATGCAACGGTCGGCCAGCTCTGTTACGTCATCGCGGTCGTCGGGATGGATGCTTTGTGCCCAGTCTGACGACGGCACATTGTTGCCCTTTGCGGTGATGCCAAACATCTCAATCAGGCGATCATCCCAGAAGGCTCCGGTTGAGCCGATATCAAATTCCCAGCGGCCCATGCCGGCGGCATCCATCGCTGTCTCGAGCCGGCGGGCCATCCGGTTGCTTTCCATCTCAACCGTCTTGATGTCGGTGATGTCCGTGTCGGTTCCGATGATGCGCGCGGGGAAGCCTGCCGCATCGCGGCGCACCACACGTCCGATGCTCAGAAACCAGACCCAGTGTCCGGCAGTGTGCCTCTGGCGGAATTTATAGTTGATGACATCGGTTTCGTTTTCATCGAGCCTGCGCAGTTCTTCTTTTATGTGGTCGAGATCCTGCGGATGGATCGTCCTGAGCCAGTCCTCTGTCGTGGCGGGGATCGGATCGCCTGCCGTCAGACCACGCAGTGTTTTCCAGGTGCCCGAAACATAGTGCCTGTCACGTTCGAAATCATGATCCCAGACCGCCTGATTGGCGCTCAGCACTGCCGTTTTCCAGCGCCATTCGCTTTCGGCCAGCGAAACGTCATCCTGCATCAGTACAGGTGCTTCCGCATCCGGCTTTGACTGCAGCAGAAACCCCAGCAGAGCATCGCCCGCATCGTGCAGCGGGCTGAAGCGGAACACCCGCGCCGCACAGGCGACCCTTAGGGTCAGAACCGACGCCCCCCGCGCATCAGCGTCATCATAACAGCCGGGAATATCCTGCGGATCGGGCAACTGCCCGTCACAAACCAGGTCACTGAGCAGGCGACCCGGCAGCGGCGCATCCTTTGCCACCTGCAGGGCGCGGCACGCCAGATCATTGGCAAATACCACGCGCAGGTCGACGCCAACAAACAGCGCCGGCACCACCAGCGCATCCGTAAGTGCGGCGGCCGAAAACCCGAGACTGATGTCATTGCTGTGGTGCATGCGATCCCTGCCTGATGCAGGTATTGCCTAAACCCCAGCCTTTAAGGCCCCGTTATCATGTAAAAATGTAACTTTATTGAGTGCAGCGATCCGAGGCAGTCAAAGACCGGTGCGCATCTGATAGCCCGGCGCGAAAAGGATCCTGACGCGGGTGACAGCGCGCGTCGTGTCCCAGGTCAGCCGCTCTGTCACGAAGAGGGGCGCCCCTGCAGCACACCCCAGAAGCGGGGCATCTGCGGGACCTGCCACTGTGGCGGAAAATGCAATCTCACCATGGGTATAGGCGGCGTTCTGCAACAGCCACTCGTTGGCGCTGATACGTTCAAAATGCGCGTCGGCAACACCCGGCACCACCCCGGGATCAATCCAGCGGTTTTCCAGCGCAAAGGGCCTGTCATCCGCCAGGTGCAGCGCACGGATGTGCAGCAGTGTCCCGTCCGGCGGCAATTGCATTGCAGCGCTTTCGGCAACCGGCGGGATTTCCGTGCTGCGCGACAAAAGCTGATAACCGTATTTGCGCCCGGTGCCCTCAATCTCTTCGCGCATCACCGGGATGGTCAGGGTGGCGCGTGCCGCGGGGTTTGACGCCACCCGTGTGCCCGCTTTGCGGCGGCGGTCCAGCAGACCGCTTTGCGCGATATCACGCAGTGCGCGGTTCACGGTACTGCGGGCACAGCCGAATTCAGCAGCCAGATCCGCCTCGTTGGGGATCATCTCTCCGGGTTTCCAGTCGCGCGCATGAATGCGCCGCAAAACCTCAGCGCGCACGCTCTGCCAGTCGCGCAGCACCGGCGCGGTCACAGGATGTCCCTCAGGCCAGACATCGTTCTCAGGTAAGCTGTGGTGATCCGGTCCTTGTGGATGTGGCGGCCCTCGCGAACCATGTGCCGGCCCGAAGACCACAGATCAGTGACAAGCGCATCGCTGCCCGCAAAAATCCAGGCATCGGTGATCTGATCCCCAGAGCGTTCCCACAGATGGACCGATAACGCATCCAGCGCCATCAGATCGGCCTGATGCCCTGCTGCGATCTCCCCGCTCCTGCGCCCGGCGGCCCGGGCGCCCCCGGCACAGACCGCATCAAATATCCGCCGTCCGGCAGAATGCTCACGCGTGGCCAGCGCCGCTCTGCTCCCGTCGCGCAGCCGCTGAGAGTACTCCAGCGTACGCAACTCTTCGGCAAGCGAGATGCGGATATTACTGTCAGAGCCCACAGCAAAGGCCCCCCCGGCGCCGGCCCAGCGAACACCGTCAAAAATGCCATCGCCCAGACTGCTTTCCGTGATCGGGCACAGACCGGCCACAGCACCGGTGGCGGCGAGAGCGGTCGTTTCCCCGGGGGTCATCTGCGTGCAGTGGATCAGACACCAGCGCGGATCAGGCGGCATATTATCCAGCATCCAGGTTACGGGGCGCGCCCCGAGTGCGGCCTCAACCTCCGCCACCTCCGCGCGTTGTTCGGCAAGGTGCATATGCACCGGCACGTCCGGGAAGAAGTCAGCACAGGCTCGCAGATCGTCCGGGCGCACGGCGCGCAGCGAATGCGGCGCCACACCAAAGCCCGCGTCCTGCGGCAGACGCCCGAGGGCCCGGCGGGCATCTTCGCAGAGCTGTGCGAAAGCATCGAATTCATTGCCGAACCGGCGCTGGCCCCCGTCCAGAAGTCGCCCGTCGCAGCCACCTGTCGTGTAGAGCACCGGCAGCAGGCACAGGCCGATGCCGCTCTGCCCGGACGCTGCCACAATGCGCTCTGACATCTCACCCGGTGCGTCATAAGGCACACCGCCCGGCCCGTGATGCAGATAGTGAAATTCCGCACTGGCGGCATAGCCTGCTTCCTGCATTTCCATCTGGACAAAGGCCGCAATCGCTTCGACCTGATCAGGGTTGAGATGGTCGAGAAAACGGTACATCAGCTGCCGCCAGGTCCAGAAGCTGTCACCGGCCTGCGGCCCGCGCCGCTCAGTGAGCCCCGCCATCGCCCGCTGAAAGGCGTGTGAGTGCACATTCACCGGCGCCGGCAGCAGAATGCCGGTCCTGTGTCCGCGCGGTTCCGCCCCGGTTGTGACGCGCGAAATAAGACCCTCCGCGCCGGCTTCCACCAGCACCGCTTCGGCCCATCCCTGTGGCAACAGCGCTTTCTCCGCCCAGATTTCCTGCATCAGTCTTCCACTTGACAGAATTATTATGTGCATACATAAAATCATCAAGCTCGCACAAAAACAAGTGAGTCTTATGCTCATTACCAATGCCACTCTTGCCACGCTGCGCGACGACAGCGGATTTGGCCTCATTCCGGAGGGTGCTGTCGCCGCGCGCGACGGCAGCATTATCTGGGCCGGGCCGGCAGCGGAGATGCCGGATGATCTGCAGAATACGGACGGATATGACGCGGGCGGGCGCCTGCTGACCCCTGCCCTCATTGACTGCCATACGCACGTCGTGTTTGGCGGCAACCGTGCCGAGGAGTTTGAACAAAGGCTGAACGGAGCCGGATACGCCGAGATTGCCCGCGCGGGGGGCGGCATCGTCTCCACCGTACGCGCCACCCGGGCGGCGGATGAAGATGCCCTGCTGCGCGACGCCCTGACCAGGGTGGATGCACTGATCGCCGAAGGTGTCACACTCATCGAGATCAAATCCGGCTATGGCCTCGATGCGGAGACCGAACTGAAAATGCTGCGCACCGCCCGGGCGATTGCCGGCGCGCGCGACATCGAGGTGCGCACAAGCTTTCTGGGCGCACACGCCCTGCCCGCCGAATATGCCGGCCGCCCAGATGCGTATATTGACGGGTTGTGTATCCCCACACTGCAGGCGGCTCATGCAGAAGGCCTTGTGGATGCCGTGGACGGTTTCTGCGAAGGCATCGCCTTTTCGCCGGCGCAGATCGCCCGGGTTTTCGATGTCGCCCGCGCGCTCGGTCTGCCGGTCAAACTGCACGCAGAGCAGCTGTCGCATCTGGGCGGTGCGACACTGGCAGCCGGATACGGTGCCCTCTCGGCCGATCACCTGGAATACGCGCAGGCCGCCGATGCGCAGGCGATGGCCGCGTCAGGCACTGTGGCGGTCATGCTGCCCGGGGCCTTTTACACGCTGCGGGAAACGCAGATGCCGCCGATACAGGCGTTCCGTGATCACGGGGTGCCGATGGCGGTGGCCACAGACTGCAATCCCGGCTCGTCACCGCTGACTTCGCCGCTGCTGGCGATGAACATGGCCTGCACGCTTTTCCGCATGACGCCGGTCGAGGCGCTGCTGGGCATGACGGCTCATGCCGCCCGGGCGCTCGGCGCGCCTGACCGCGGGCGCATCATTAAAGGAGCGCGGGCCGATCTGTGTCTCTGGGACCTGCGCCATCCCGCGGAACTGGCCTATCGCATCGGGTATAACCCGCTGCACAAACGCATTACCGGAGGCCGCCTGTGACCGTTACTCTTGTGCCCGGCGAAACCTCGCTCGCCACGCTGCGCGACATATGGGCCGGTGCAAAACCTGTAAAACTTGATGCATCATCCCATCCAGGCATCGAAACCGCCGCGCGGCTTGTGGCGAAGGCTGCTGCCGGAGAGGGCGCCGTCTACGGCGTGAACACAGGCTTTGGCAAACTGGCCAGCGTGAAGATCCCGCGCGAGGATACAGCGACCCTGCAGCGCAACCTGATCCTGTCGCATTGCTGCGGCGTGGGCACTGCTCTTGATGAGGCGACCACACGGCTGATGATGGTACTGAAACTGCTGTCGCTGGGGCGCGGGGCGTCAGGCGTCAGGATGCAGACCGTGCGACTGATCGAGGACATGCTGGCGCGGGGCGTTATCCCCGTTGTGCCGTCGCAGGGCTCGGTCGGTGCCTCGGGCGATCTGGCGCCACTGGCCCATATGGCTGCTGTAATGACAGGTCACGGCGACGCGATGCATGACGGGCAGCGCATGAGCGGGGCGACGGCGCTGAACGCGGCCGGGCTGACACCGCTGGTTCCGGGACCCAAAGAGGGTCTGGCGCTGATCAACGGCACCCAGTTCTCCACCGCCTGCGCGCTCACGGGTTACTGGGGCGCCTGGGACAATGCCGCAGCGGCCGTCGTGACCTGTGCGCTCTCTACGGATGCGATCATGGGGTCCACCGCGCCGCTGGAAGACGCGATCCACACGCTGCGCGGTCACGCGGGCCAGATTGCCGTGGCCCGGGCGCAGCGCGCGCTGATGCATGGCTCGGAAATCCGTGAAAGCCACCAGACCGGCGATACCCGTGTCCAGGATCCCTACTGCATCCGCTGTCAGCCCCAGGTGACCGGCGCGGCGATGGATCTGCTCTCCTTTGCCGGACGCACGCTGGAGATCGAAGCCAATGCCGTCACAGACAATCCGCTGGTGCTGACAGAGACAGGACAGATCGTCTCGGGCGGGAATTTCCATGCAGAACCCGTGGGGTTTGCCGCCGACCAGATTGCCATGGCGATCTCGGAGATCGGCGCGATTGCCCAGCGGCGTGTCGCGCTGATGGTGGATCCGACGCTCTCGTTCGATCTGCCGCCGTTCCTGACGCCGGATCCGGGGCTGAATTCCGGGCTGATGATTGCCGAAGTGACCACAGCGGCTCTGATGAGTGAGAACAAGCATCTGGCGAACCCCTGCACCACCGACAGCACACCCACCTCCGCCAATCAGGAGGATCACGTGAGCATGGCCGCCCATGCCGCGCGGCGCCTGCAGCCGATGAACGCCAACCTGAACGTGATCCTCGGCGTCGAAGCGATCTGTGCAGCCCAGGGCATCGGCTTTCGCGCGCCACTGCGCACCAGCCAGGCCCTTCAGGCGGTGATCGACACCCTCAGAACGCAGGTGGCCGAAGTGCGTGACGACCGTTATCTCGCCCCTGACCTTGAAGCTGCTGCCGCAATGATCGCGCACGGCACCCTGACCGGGGCCTGCGATCTGCCGGCATCTGTCCGGGGTGGCGCCGGATGATGCCCGGCGCAATGGCCCCTGCCCCTCTTAAGGAAGGAAATCCGGTATGAACAGTTCCAGACATAATCTGCGTGACATTTACCCGCCCACCGGTCCGGAGATCACCGCGAAAAGCTGGCTCACCGAGGCGCCGATGCGGATGCTGATGAACAACCTGCACCCGGATGTGGCAGAGAACCCGCATGAGCTGGTTGTTTATGGCGGCATCGGGCGCGCAGCGCGCACCTGGGAGGATTTCGACACGATCGTGGCCAGCCTGAGGGAACTCGAAGAGGATCAGACACTGCTGGTTCAGTCAGGCAAACCGGTGGGCGTTTTCCGCACCCACAAAGACGCGCCCCGCGTGCTGATTGCCAATTCCAATCTCGTGCCGCACTGGGCCACATGGGACCATTTCAACGAGCTCGATAAACGCGGGCTGGCGATGTATGGCCAGATGACCGCCGGATCCTGGATTTATATCGGCACCCAGGGGATCGTGCAGGGCACGTATGAGACCTTCATGGAAGCCGGACGCCAGCATTATAACGGCGACCTCAAAGGCCGCTGGATCCTGACCGGTGGACTCGGCGGCATGGGCGGCGCGCAGCCGCTGGCCGCCGTGATGGCGGGCGCCTGCTGTCTCGCGGTGGAATGCGACGAGACACGCGCCGATTTCCGGCTGCGCACCCGTTATGTCGATGAAAAAACGCATGACCCGGACGAAGCGCTGGCGATGATCGACGCCTGGACAAAAGCCGGTGAGGCGAAATCCGTGGCGCTGATCGGCAATGCGGCGGATGTTTTTCCTGATTTTGTCGCCCGCGGCATACGGCCCGACATCGTAACCGATCAGACCAGTGCGCATGATCCGGTACACGGCTACCTGCCAAAGGGCTGGAGCGTGGCCGACTGGCGCGCAAAACAGGAAACCGACCCCAAAGCCGTTGAGAAAGCCGCACGCGCCTCGATGAAAGAACAGGTCGCGGCGATGGTGGAATTCTGGAACGCCGGCGTGCCGACGCTGGATTACGGCAACAATATCCGCCAGGTGGCCCGGGAAGAAGGGCTTGAGAACGCCTTTGCCTTTCCGGGGTTTGTGCCGGCCTATATCCGCCCGCTTTTCTGTCGCGGGGTCGGGCCTTTTCGCTGGTGTGCGCTCTCGGGTGACCCGGAAGACATCTATAAAACAGACGCAAAGGTCAAAGAACTGATCGACGATCCGCATCTGCACAACTGGCTCGACATGGCGCGCGAGCGGATCTCGTTCCAGGGCTTGCCGGCGCGGATCTGCTGGGTGGGCCTGGGACTGCGCGATAAGCTTGGGCTTGCGTTCAACGAGATGGTGCGCACGGGCGAGCTTTCGGCCCCGGTGGTGATCGGGCGCGACCATCTCGACAGCGGCTCCGTGGCCTCGCCCAACCGTGAAACCGAAGCGATGAAAGACGGATCAGATGCGGTCAGCGACTGGCCGTTGCTGAACGCGATGCTGAACGTGGCCGGCGGGGCGACATGGGTCTCACTGCATCACGGCGGCGGTGTTGGCATGGGCTTTTCGCAGCATTCGGGCATGGTGATCTGCTGTGACGGGACCGACGACGCGGACCGGCGCATCGCCAATGTGCTCTGGAACGATCCGGCCACAGGGGTCATGCGGCACGCGGATGCGGGCTATGATGATGCACTGGACTGCGCGCGCGATAAGGGGCTCAACCTGCCGGGGATCCTGCGATGATCGCGCGCGACCTGCCGGTCAGGCGGTCGCGTCGTCCTCTTCGGCGTTTCGCTTAAGAATGCGCTGCAGCGTCCGGCGATGCATGTTCAGCAGCCGCGCGGCCTTGGAGACGTTCCGGTCGGCGGCATCAAACACGCTTTCGATGTGCGCAATGCGCGCCGCATCCGGACTGATCGGATCTTCGGGCGGCGCAGGCTGCGCGTTGCGCGGCGCCATCAGGGCCGCAACAATCTCGTCGGCCCCTTCAGGCTTAGCCAGATAATCTACCGCGCCGGCTTTGACGGCGGCGACCACGGTAGGTGTGTTGCCATAGCCCGTGAGAACAAGAGCCCGCGCCCGCGGCTGTTCGCGCCGCAGCTGGTCGATAATCTCGAGCCCGTTGCCGTCTTCAAGCCGCAGATCGACAACGGCGTAGTCGATCGCGTGGTCTGCAATGATCTGCTGCGCTTGTGCCACCGACGCGGCCCCGACGGTATCGAACCCGCGCCGCGTCATCGCCTGTTCCAGGCGGGTGCGAAACACCTCGTCGTCGTCGAGGATCAGAAATGTTCCTGTGTGTGTTGTACTGCGCATGTCAGTTTTTTTATCTCCTTGAAAGGGATACGGATGCGGCCGGAGTACAGATCAGAGAAGCGTCAATCTGTCGCGCGTATGCGGTCGATGATCGCGTCGAGATCGACACGCGCGCGCAGGCGGCCCGCGAGCAGGAACACTCCGCCGATCTTGCGCTGTACAAAAAGCGTATCAGCCGGCGGGATGACCCAGAAATCACGTCCGGCGGCGAACTCCATGCCCTTCTGCCGCAGGCGATCGGCAAGATCACTGCCCGCGAAATCGAAAACGCCGCCCGTCCGCAGCGGGCCCATCGCAATGCTGAACATCTCCGCAATGGCCTCCCGATGATGCGGTGCTGTATCCTCCTTGATGAAGCCGATGTCGGTCATCGCCCTGAGGGCGGCTTCTGTCTCACCGGACATGCCTGCCTCAAAAAGCGCGCGGTAGCGGCCGGCGAGCGTCTCCGGCAGCCGACGCGTCGCGCCGAAATCGAGCAGAACGACACGGTTTTCTTCAGCGTCATAGCTGTAATTGGCGAAATTCGGATCGGTCTGCATCAGGCCAAACTCAAAGAGCTCGCGCAGCATCAGATCGATAAGCCAGGCAGCAACCTGATCACGCGTTTCCTGATCCGCCTCTGCCAGCTGATCGACCGGTATCCCGGGGGCGAAACTCATGCCCAGAATATCGGGCGTGGTCAGATCTTCCTGCAACCGGGGAACATGCAGATGCGTCTGATCAGCCAGCAGGTCGCCGAATTCAGCCAGCATCTGCCCTTCGCGCGCATAGTCGGCCTCTTCGTGCAGCTGCCGGCGCGCCTCATCCAGCAGCGGACCAAGATCGAGAGCGCGGGGCAGCAGGCCCGACATGCGCATCAGCATCGCGACGTTCGACACATCGCTGTCGATGCTGCGCCGCACGCCCGGATATTGTACCTTGATCGCCACATCGCGCCCGTCCTTCGTCTGCGCACGATGCACCTGGCCGATGGAGGCCGCCGCGACAGGGCGCACATCAAAGCGGGCAAAGCGTTTCATGAACTGCGGACCCCAGTTGCGGATCAGAACCTCTTTGAGCTGGCGGGGCGGCATAAAATGCGCGTCATTGCGCAGATGGCCGAGAATTTCAGCAAGCTCCGGAGACAGCACCTCGCCGCTTTCCATCGACAAAAGCTGGCCCATCTTCATCGCGGCCCCCCGCATCCGGGCGAGTTCCTTTGTGATCCGCGTCACGTTGGACGGCGTCAGCAGCAAACGATCAATGCCGGGCCGCGCACCGCCCAGCCACTGGCGACCGCCATTGACCGCAACATTGCCCGCCACGCCAAGCGCCATTCCGCTTAACCGCGACAGCCGCGTGATCCGGCCATCGGGCACGCGGATACCTCTGGGTTTATGCCGGTCGTGCTCCATATACGCTCGCTTTCCCGTGTTGACGCAGAGCTAGCGCGCCGCGGCGCCCTGCCAACCGTACGCAGCAGCAGGTCCGGGGCGGTCGACAAAAGGATTGGCTTTCCGGGCGCGTGGCGCGACACTGCGTCAGGGCCGGCATCTGCGGGCACAGATCAGGGAGTTACAGATGCCTCAGGTCCTGAAGAATGCCTGGCGGGACGGTGCGACACTGCCACCGGCGCTGCGCGGGGATGTCATGCCTTCTACTGATGTGGAGGCGGTCGCAAAACTGCTGTCGCTTTGTCCTGCGCACAGCCCCACCCCGCTGACCGATGCGCCGCAGATCGCGGAACGTGCCGGGGTGGCGCGGGTCCTTGTCAAAGACGAAAGCAGTCGCATGGGTCTGGGCAGCTTCAAAGCGCTCGGTGCTGCCTGCGCCATCGCCATGGACGCGCAGGAAAGCGGACGACAGCCCTGGGAAACCGCCCTGAAAGATGTCTGCTATGTCACTGCGAGTGCAGGCAATCACGGATTGTCAGTCGCGGCAGGGGCTGCACTTTTCGGTGCCCGCGCCGTTGTTTATCTCGCCGATACCGTGCCGGAGGCCTTCGCCGCGCGGCTGCGGGCCAGGGGGGCGCAGGTGGTGCGCGCCGGAGCCGTTTATGAGGAAAGCATGCAGGCAGCCGAAAACGCCGCAGGGGAGAACGGCTGGATCCTCCTGTCGGACAGTTCATGGCCCGGTTACACACGCCTGCCCGGCCATGTCATGCAGGGCTATCTGCAGATGGCTGCCGAGGCGGTGGCGGCGATGGATGCAGCCCCCACGCATATCGTCTTACAGGCCGGCGTCGGCGGGATGGCAGCAGCCGTGGCCGCCTATGCCCGCCTGGTGTGGCAGGATGCGCCCACTATCATCGTGGTTGAACCCGATGCCGCCCCTGCCCTGATCGAAAGTATCCGGTCGGGCACGCTTGCCGACACCACCGGCCCGGTCTCCGCCATGGGGCGGCTGGACTGCAAAACGCCTTCGATGATCGCATTGCACGGCCTCGCCCGGGACGCCGATTATTTCGTCACGATCAGTGAGGAAGAAGCAGCCTCCGGTGTCGAGGTCCTCGCGGCATGCGGTCTGATGACCACCCCCTCGGGGGGGGCGGGGCTTGCGGCCCTGCTTGCGGGCCTGCCAGGCTGCGGCACCACGTCAACCGTGTTGACGATCCTGAGCGAAGGGCCCGAAGATGTCTGAGGCCCGCCATGCCTTCGCCGTGCCCGAACACCAGCGGCGCTGTGCCGCCCTTCAGACATCGATGCAAAGCGCCGGTATGGACGCGCTGCTGCTCACCAGCCCCGCGGATATTTTCTATGTGACCGGCTTTCTGACCCGGTTCTGGGAAAGCCCGGCGCGGCCCTGGTTTGTGCTGGTCCCGGCCAGCGGCGCGCCCGTGGCGGTCATCCCCTCAATCGGCGAAAAGCTGATGGGCACGACATGGATCAGCGATATCCGCACCTGGGATGCCCCCGACCCGCGCGATGACGGCATCAGCCTGCTGGCCGATACGCTCTGTGCGATGGTCCCGCAAAAAGGCCGGCTGGGCATCCCGATGGGGCCGGAAACACACCTGCGTATGCCGCTGGCGGATTTTCTGCACCTGTCTGACCTGCTTGCCCCGCGTGACATCTCGGACGCAACAAGAGTTATTCAGCAGGTGCGCGAGATCAAATCCGAGGTCGAGGTCGACCGGATCCGCGCCAGTTGCCGTATTGCCGGCACAGCGTTTGAGAGGGTGCCGGATATTGCCGGTTACGGCATTCCGCTTGATCATGTCTTCCGCGATTTTCAGGTGGCTCTGCTGGCGGCCGGGGCGGACTGGGTCAGCTATCTTGCAGGGGGGGCGGGCCCCGGCGGATATGACGATGTGATCTCGCCCGCCGGCGCTGATCCGCTGCGCGCGGGCGATTTGCTGATGCTGGATACAGGCGCTGTGCGCCAGGGGTATTTCTGCGATTTCGACCGCAATTTTGCCGTGCGACATGCGGATGATGGGACCCGCCGAACCTATGACGCGCTCTGGGCCGCCACGCAGACCGTGCTGAGCGATCTGCGCCCGGGCATGCGCGCCTCGGATGTACACAGCATGCTGACCGGCAGCCTTCGGGCCTCCGGGGTCACACCAGGTGGTGGCAGGCTTGGTCACGGTCTGGGCATCACACTGACCGAATGGCCCTCGTTCACGCCGCTCGATCACAGCGAGTTGCGTGCGGGCATGGTGCTGACCATCGAACCCGGCGCCCTGACATCCGGCGGGCGGATGATGGTGCATGAGGAAAATATTGTTCTGCGGGACACCGGGCCGGAACTGCTGACAGCGCGTGCACCTGCCACGCTTCCGGTGCTGGACTAACCATGCAAACCCATCCCTTTTCCCTGACAGATCCGATCGGCACGGCGGCCACGCTTGGTCTCATTGCGCTCCAGACCGATGAAACCATCGAGCAGGATTTTCGCCGGATTTTTGCAGGCCCCGACATTGCGATCTACACCACGCGGGTGGCGAGTGATGCTGATGTCACCCCGGACACTCTGCGCCGGATGGAGACCAGCCTGCCCGCCGCCGCCGGTCTCCTGCCACGGGCAGCCCGCTTTGATGTGGTGGGTTATGGCTGCACTTCGGGCACCACGATGATCGGCGCGGACCGGGTCGCGGAGATGGTGCGGCGGGGTGTGACAACGCCGCAGGTCACCGACCCGCTGACAGCCGCAATCGCCGCCTTGCGCGAACTGGGGGTGCGCCGCGTCGCCATTGTCTCACCCTATATCGCGCCGGTGGCCGCACCTGTGAGCGATGCCTTTGAGCGCGCCGGTTTTGAAATAACGGGCGCTGTGAGCTTTGGCGAGGAAGCCGAAGAACGTGTGGCGCGTATTGATCCCGCCTCCATCAGGGCCGCCGCCCTCTCAGTCGCGCAGAGCGCGCGCCCGGATGCGGTGTTTCTCTCCTGTACCAATCTGCGCACGCTCGACATTATCGGTCCGGCCGAAGAGGCTCTGGGTATCCCGGTGCTGAGCAGTAATCAGGCACTGGCCTGGCATATGCACAGGCTTGCCGGCGGGCGGGCTGAGGTGACCGGCCCCGGGCGGCTCTTTGCTCAGACGAGCCCGGTGAGCGCGCGCTGAAACCCGGCGTCAGCCCAGGTATCAAAAATCTGATCCGGCCCGAGGTTCGGCAGCGGATGATTGAGATACCCGCCCGAAAACAGACGAAAAGGCACGGCTGCGTTCTGCGCAGTGCGGTAATCCACGGCGCTGTCGCCCACATAAAGCGTGCGCGACGGATCCCCGTCCAGAGCGCGGATTGTCTGCAGCAACGGTTCCGGATCGGGTTTACGCGCCAGATCTGACCGCGCGCCGCAGATCTCGCCAAAGAACCTGCTCAGCCCGAGGGCCTCACAGATTTCCCGGGCAGGCGTCTGTGGTTTATTGGTACAGATCCCCATGACCACGCCCGCGGCCTGAAGCTCTTCGAGACATTCCGTCACACCGGCATAGGGAGCCGTCAGCGTGGTGGTATTCTGCTCGTAGAACGCCATGAACGCGGCAAGCGTCCCGTCCTGAAGCTCGGCTGTCCAGGGTCCGGTCGCCTTGAGCGCGCGCTCCACCAGCATGCCCACGCCATTGCCGATAAAACTGATCACCTGTGCCAGGGAAACGTCTTCACGCCCCGCCGCGCGCAGCGCCACATTCGCCGCGGCGTGCAGATCCGGCGCGCTGTGAATGAGCGTGCCGTCAAGATCAAACACAATGACCTGCCGGGACATCGTCGTCACCGCTCAGGTCATGCCGAGGGCTTCTTTATACATCTCCAGAACCGCTTCTTCTTCGGCGATGTCATCCGCGTCACGTTTGCGCAGCGCGATCACCTTGCGCAGAACCTTTGTGTCATACCCACGCGCTTTTGCCTCGGCCATCACCTCTTTCTGCTGCTCGGCAATGTCCTTTTTCTCCGCATCCAGACGCTCGATGCGCTCAACGAACTGGCGCAGTTCGCCCGATGTGGTGCGGTAGCTGGCGTCGCCCTGTGCATCAGGTGCGGGCGTGTCGGTTGCGGTATCGCTCATGGGTGTCTCCTGAATATGTCTGGTTGATCCGGCCCCTGCCTAGCGCCACGCCCCGGGCGCTGCAAGCGGCTTCGTCGTGGTGAATGGCTGATGCACAGCCCGCCCTGCCCCACACCCCGGGACTTGCCAATCCCCGCAGCCTCGGCTAGCTCCGGCGCATGGATGAAACCAGCGGACTGACCGTTTTTGACCTGCTGATCCGTGCGGGTGCCCTGATCTCCCTGCTCGGCCTCGCGGGTCTGGTGTGGTGCATCATTTTCGTGGCCCGTGGCAGGCGCGCAAAACTGCCTGATGACGAAATGCGCGCCCTGCTGCGTCGTGCGATCCCGCTGAATCTGGGCGCGCTCTTTTTGTCGGTGATCGGCCTGATGCTGGTCATCACCGGGATCTTTCTCAGCTGACGCAGAACTTGCGACCGGAGCCCTGAGTTATTATTATCAGGGTAAAGGAGTAATGCCATGTCCCCGGATGTTAAGGCTTTCTTTGATACGGCCACAAATACCGTCAGCTACGTCGTTCGCGACCCGCAGGGCACCGCCTGTGCGGTTGTCGATTCCGTGCTGGATTTCGACCACGCCTCCGGGCGTACCGATACCGCCTCAGCTGATGCGATCGTCAGGTGGGTGACGGAAAACGACCTGCAGGTGCAGTGGATTCTTGAAACCCATGTGCATGCGGATCATCTCTCCGCCGCCCCATACCTCCAGGAACGGCTGGGCGGCAAAATCGGGATCGGCGCACAGATCACCACCGTTCAGGACACTTTCGGCAAGGTCTTTAACGAGGGCACCGAATTTCAGCGTGACGGCAGCCAGTTCGACGCGCTTTTCGAGGAAGGTGCCTCGTTTCACATCGGTCAGATGCGCGTGGATGTGCTGCACACTCCCGGCCACACGCCTGCCTGCATGACCTATGTCATCGGCGATGCGGCGTTTGTTGGCGATACGCTCTTCATGCCTGATTTCGGCACAGCCCGCTGCGATTTTCCGGGCGGATCCGCGCATAATCTTTATGCGTCGATCCAGAAAATCCTGTCCCTGCCGGATGACACGCGGATATTCGTCGGCCACGACTACAAAGCGCCAGGCCGCGATGAATTCGCCTGGGAGACTACAGTCGGCGCTCAGAAAGCCGCGAACGTGCATATCGGTGCGGGCCGTGACGAAGACAGCTTTGTTGAAATGCGCGAGGCCCGTGATGCAACGCTCGGCATGCCAAAACTGATCCTGCCCTCGCTGCAGGTCAATATGCGTGCCGGCCAGATGCCGGAACCGGATGCGCAGGGCGATGTAATGCTCAAGCTGCCGGTAAATAAACTCTGAGGATACTGCGATGACGGACTGGGCAACAGGTCTCGCCGGCGGGCTGCTGATCGGACTGGCCGCCGCTTTATTTTTGCTGGGCAATGGCAGGATCATGGGAGCGAGCGGGCTGATCGGCGGGCTCGTGGACGGATCGGCCGGGTCGCGGCGCCCTGAGGGGGTCTGCTTTATCGCCGGACTGATCGGCGTGCCGGCGCTGCTGCAGATGCTGAGTGCCGCACCGGTTTCGACCGGGCTGACCGGGAACCTCGGGCTGGTTGTCCTCGCCGGTCTTCTGGTGGGTGCCGGCACGCGGATCGGAAACGGCTGCACATCGGGCCACGGTGTCTGCGGCATCTCGCGTCTCAGCCTGCGCGGCATTGTGGCGACGCTTTGCTATATCGGTGCGGGCGTTGTGACTGTTGCGCTCTTGCGCCTCGTCACCGGGGGGCTCTGATGCGCATTCTCATCGCACTGATCTCCGGGGGGCTCTTCGGCGCCGGCCTGTGGCTTTCCGGTATGACCGACACCGGTAAGGTACAGGGCTTTCTGGATGTGACCGGCGCCTGGGACCCGACCCTGATGTTTGTGATGGGCGGGGCGATCATACCGATGGCGCTGGCCTGGCGGCTGACGCGCGGGCGCAGCCCGGCGGCGGGCGGCAGTTTTCCGCAGCCCCCGGCCCCGGAGACTGACCGCGCGCTGATAACCGGCAGTGTGATGTTCGGCATCGGCTGGGGTCTCGTCGGGCTGTGCCCGGGCCCCGCGATTGCCTCGCTGAGTTACGGTGGCGCCGGCGGGCTCATCTTTCTGACCGCCATGCTGGCCGGCATGTGGGTGGCGCCCGCATTGCGCAGACGACTGGACAGCCGAGCGGGCCTCGCTTAATCCTGCGCTATGGATATGCGCCAGATCACCCCCCGCTTCTTCGCCGCTCCGCAGATCACCGCGGAGGATATTCCCGCGATCAAAGCAGCGGGTGTTGCGATGATCCTGTGCAACCGGCCCGATGAAGAGGTGCCTCCGGGATACCGATGTGATGATATCCGGGACGCAGCCGAGGCTGAGGGGCTTGGCTTTGCGGTCCAGCCCCTGACCCATCAGACCATGACCCCGGATGTGATTGCGCGCAACACGGCGCTGATGAACGGCGCGGAAGGTCCGGTGCTGGCATACTGCGCTTCGGGCACACGTTCAACGATTGCCTGGGCGCTCGGGTCAGCAGGCACGATGGCAGTGGACGATATCATCGCAGCAGCCCGCGCCGGCGGGTACGATCTGACGAATATGCGCCAGACCCTTGAGATGATCGCCGCGCAGTCCGGAAACTGAACCGGACACGGCTGGAAGTGCCGGTTCGACCGGCGCCATGCGCGGTCCTGGGCACTCCCGGGGCGCTCAGCCCGCCTTGAGATCCGGCAGGTCAGGCAGATCAGGCAAATCCGAAAGGTCCGGAAGCTCGCCCGGCTCCGGCAGATCCGGAAGGTCGGGCAGATCAGGCAGCGCTTCCCCCTCCTCTGTCCCCGCAGGGGCCGGCAGATCGGGCAGATCGGGGAGAGCACCGGCAGCCTCTCCTGCGCCGGGCATTCCGGGCAGATCCGGCAGGTCGGGAAGGTCCGGCAGATCCACCTCACCCAGATCAGGTGCCGCCATTGCGGGCAGTCCGCCCGGATCCTGACGCCTGCTTGGCTGAACATCCGGCAGATCGAGTTTTTCCCGGTCAGAGGCGCGGCGCTGCGGCCTGTCAGTCTCGTCGCGGGCGGGATGCAGTTGCAGGGCGCGGTAGCCGTCCACCTGACCCATCGCACCCGAGGCCACCACATCGCCGGCGAGAGTGCAGACCTGCACCTCATCAAAGGCCTCGGACGGTACGCTGATCACATCGCCGACCGCCAGGGAGCTGATCACCGAGAGCGGCACTTTGCGCCGGCACAGCACAGCCGTCAGATCGGCGCTCAGGCGCATCACCGCTTTTTCCAGCGTCGCCGGAGGCTGCGGAGCAGACACGGTCCCGTCTGTGTCATCCAGCGGCTCTGTCGCCCTGTCCGGCAGCGGCAGACAGATCGTAATCACCGACTGGGCCACACCGCCGGCGATATCAACGGTCAGGCGCAACACTTCGAACTCGGGCGCCCCGAGGGCCAGATCAAAGAGCCGCGCACTGCCGGCATGCGCACCGAAGCGGTAAGGCAGCAGCAGTGCCCGGTCTGCGGGGATTTCAAGGATCGCATGCGCACGCTGAAAGAGCGCCTCCAGCATCGGCGCACAAAGGGCAGCGTCCGTCGGCGTCGGCGGTTTGTCAAAGGCGACTGGCGCCGTAACGCGTCCGGTGGTCTGCTGCTGCACCAGCGCGCGCACAAGTTCCGGACCGATACAGGCGCCTGCGGTGCGGCCGGGCGGGCCGTCAAGCAGAACAAGCAGCGCATTTTCTGGCACAGCGCCGGGGATCTCATCGCCTGAAATCCGCTCACGCGTGAACCCGATGACCACCAGCGGCATATCAAAGAGATCATTGGCGAGCTTTGCGAGGCTCACGCGCATGGCTTTGGCCACGGTCATAGCCCGCGCCTGATGTTCCTGTTTTCCTGCCTGCGCTTTGCGCTGCAAAACTGACATCTTCAGCCCTTGTGCAATCCTGCCTGCGCGCCGCCGCCGCGCTGGCATGTCCTGCTCAGGATTAGGACAGAATGGTTACCATAGCCTTTAACCCGGCGCGTATCCGGTAATTTCCGGCAGCACTTACTGCGCGGCCATGGCCAGCGACTGCGGCAGCACGACCCGGAAAGCCGTCCCGCCGGTGCCGTCACGATAAGTGATGCTCCCGCCGAGGCGCGTCAGGATCTCGCGGCAGATCGCAAGACCGAGCCCAGCACCGTTGCTGTCCTGCGCCCCGATCCGGCTGAATTTTTCAAACATCATATCGCGCGCGCCCGCAGGAATCCCCGCCCCGTTGTCGATAAAGTCGATGACCACTGCGTCCCCTCTCTGCCCCGCCACGATGCGCAGTTCGGGGTTGCCGGCGGCACAGTATTTGGCGGCATTGGTGATCAGATTGATAAACACCTGGCTCAGCCGGTCGAGATCCGTGTCCAGCGTGATCGCCTCGTCAAGACGCCGCCGTTTGACCGACAACTCACGCGATGCGCCCGCCCGGGCGGTTGCAACCGCCTGATCCAGCACATCGCCGAGCGTACCGGTCTGACGGTTGAGCGTGACCTGGCCGTTTTCCAGCACTGACAGATCCAGCAGATCATCCAGCAGCCTTGTCAGCCGGATCGCCTCTGTATGGATGATGCTCGCGTATTTTGTTTTTTCCATCGGCCCGAGCCCTTCGGTATCGCGCAGGATCTCTGAAAAGGCCCGGATGGAGGTCATCGGTGTGCGCAGCTCGTGGCTGATCTGGCTGAGAAAGGCATCTTTCTGCGCACTGATCTGCATGAGTTTGTTGTTAGCTGTGCGCAGCTGTGCGGCGGTTTTGCTGAGCTCGTTTGACTGGGCCTCAAGCTGACTGGAATACTCCAGCATTTGCGCGGATTCGTCCGCAACCGCCATCAGATCCTGCACCGATACCGAAGCACCGCCCACGATCTGACCGATCATCGCATGCGCGGTCGCCGCCCCGACCGAGCCCGACAGGACCCGCTCGAGGCGCTGCAGAAAGGCGGGTGTGGGCTCCGGCAGATGCCCGGGCAGCCCCTGGCTGTGGGCCTCATCTGCAAAAAGCTGTAACGCCTCGTCGGCCCCGAGGATCCGCTGCGCCATGATCATCAGATCCTCGCTTTCGGCCACGGTGGCGTTCCAGCTGCGCGTCTGGGCGGAATGATCGAAGACATTCACGAACTGCGCGCCCTGCAAACGCTCAAGCGGCAGCGGGAAGCTGACGAGCGATACAAGTGCAAAGACCAGCGCATTGAGCGTCATACTCCAGAACACCGCATGCACCGTCGGATCCATGCCGGTGATGCCAAAGAGCGCCTGTGGCCGCAGCCAGTGCAGACCGAAAAGCCCTGTGGAGAAAACAGCATCCGACAGCACCACATCCGGACCAAAGCTCGGCAGCAGCATGGTGTACATCCAGATCACGAAACCGGTGGCGAGCCCGGTCACAGCCCCCAGTCGCGTGGCCCCGCGCCAGAACAGCCCCCCGATCATGGCCGGCAGAAACTGTGCCACACCGGCAAAGGAGATCAGACCGATCGCCGCCAGAGCACCGGAGCCGCCGGAGGCTTTGAAATACACATAGCCCAGACCGATGATGCCCAGAATAGAGAGCCGGCGCGACAGGATCACCACGTTGCGCACGTCGCCCGACTGTGTCGCCCCGCCTTTGCGCAGCTGCAGGAAGACCGGCATCACCACATGGTTGGAGACCATTGTCGACAGTGCCAGCGTGGCCACGATGACCATTGAGGTCGCTGACGAGAACCCCCCGAGGAAGCTGAGCATCGCCAGCCCTTCACGCCCCTGGCTCAGCGGCAGGCTGAGCACGAAGAAATCCGGGTTGGACCCTTCCGGCAACACTTCAAGACCGATCACCGCGATGGGCACCACAAAAAGGCTCATCAGCATCAGATAGAGCGGAAAGGCCCAGCTTGCGATCTGCAGATGACGCTCGTCATCGTTTTCGACGACCAGCACCTGAAACATCCGCGGCAGGCACAAAAACGCAGTGGCTGACAGAAAGGTCAGCGTGGCCCAGCGGCTGCCATCCGTCTGCCAGGTGCCGAGGGCTGAGGCGTCAATACGCGCCAGAGTCTCCGAAAGCCCCCCCGCAATGCCCCAGACCACAAATATCCCGACCGCCAGCAGCGCCACCAGCTTAACCACCGCCTCTGCGGCAACTGCGATGACCACGCCGTGGTGGCGCTCGTTCGCGTTGAGATTACGGGTGCCGAAGACCACGGTAAAAAGGGCCAGCCCGGCGGCGATCCAGAGCCCGCCCGGATTGTCGGTGTCCGGCGTGACAGAGGCGTCACCCGCGGCAGAAAAAATAGAGAGCGACAGGGTCACGGACTGCAGCTGCAATCCGATATAGGGTGTCACGCCAATCACAGCCATCACCGTGACCACAATTGCCAGCACGTTGGATTTGCCGTACCGCGATGAGATCAGATCGGCGATCGAGGTCACCTTGTGGCTGCGCCCGATGCGCACCAGACGGCGCAGCACGAACCACCAGCCGATGATCACGATACTCGGCCCCAGATAGATCGTCACATATTCGAGCCCCGACCGCGCGGCATTGCCCACCGCCCCGTAAAACGTCCAGGCCGTGCAGTAGATCGACAGCGACAAAGTATACACAAGCGGCGAGCGCAGCAGCCACCCCGCGCGGCCCCTCACCCCCATGCGCTCGGCGATGAAAGCCACACCGAAGAGAAAGGTGACATAGGCAAAGCAGACGGCAATAAGCAGGTTCAGTGAGGTCACCGGCCGGGCTCCTCTGCGCCCTCCGCGCCCTCTCCGCCAGGGTCAGGCATGCGCCGCATCCGCCCGGAGAGCACGAAGGCTGCGAGGATTACCGCAAACCAGACGCCGAAAATGTAAAAGAGCGCCCGGGACATCGGCACAGCCGCGGCCTGCGGGTCGCTGCCGTCAGCCCAGATCAGCGGGATCATCCACAACCCCGCCGCCAGCACCGCGAGCAGACGCACGGCATCAATCAGCCTGCGCTGGCGGTAGCTGCGTCGTTCCAGAAAAAGAGGTGGCCGGCCGCCTGCCATGGGCTCAGGTGCTCTGCCGGTGCACGTAGAGCAGATCGCGCACGGCTGTCAGCACTTCAGCGTTTGAAAACGGCTTGGTCATGAACCGGCTGACACCGGCCTTTTCGGCCATCTCACGGTCGCGGCTCTGTCCGCGCGCGGTCAGCATCAGCACCGGCAGGTCCGCCGTCTGCGCATCACCGCGCAGCTCTTCGAGAATGTCAAAGCCGCTCCTGCCCGGCAGCATTACATCGAGGATCACGATATCCGGCTTTCTGGCCCGGATCACATCGGCTGCGTCCGATCCGTCGGAATGGGTGTCGACGGTCCAGCCTTCCCGGCTCAGCAGAAACCGGATGGCTTCGATGATGTTCACCTCATCCTCGACCAACAGCACGTGGTTGCTCATCTGACCCTCCTCCCAAAGGGCATTCCGGGTCTGCATCAGATGCAGGCCTCCGTCCGGAACCCATACTCAGGTTATCGCGCTTTTCTGCAGCCAAGTCAAAAGCCTGCCGGCCCCTCTTTGCCTGCCTCGGCACGGTTCTGCAATGATACCTGACACAAGACCGGCGCGCCGGGCTGACATGGCTCAAGCGGCCTCAGACCCCCTCGCGCAGGATTGACGGCTCGCGGCGGCCCGGGCAGCGCTCCGCCGGACAGACACGGCAGGTGGATCCGACCTGCAACGCGTCCTCAGGCGCCGGTGCTGCAACCGGCATCAGCAGCATCGTCGCCTGCATCAGCGGTGGCATGTTATAGGCCGGCGCGCCTACGGTTTCGGCCACAGCAAAGCAGTCAAAGGCCGTCCGCCCCCGGCCCAGCTGCACAACAGGGATTCGCAGCACCTGTCCGGGCTGGTTCAGTGCAGAAAAAAGCGGCCAGAGCGCACAGGCGGGCGCAAACCGCGGGATCACGAACTGCCCGGCAGGTTTGCGGAACACGATGCTGCCGGCGCGGTCACAGATCACCAGACCGCACTCGGGCTCGGCGAGGCTCGCCATGCGGCGCAGAACAAGCGCCACCGGCGCGCCGGTGTGCCGTGCCAGCGCAACCGGGTCGGGCCCGTGTTCCGCCAGAGCCGCCTGCAGGTCCTTCAGGGAAACGCGGGCGGCGTCTGCGGCAATCCGGTCTAACACCGTGCCGGCA
The DNA here is from genome assembly GCF_012932215.1 of Roseobacter ponti. Taxonomy (GTDB): domain Bacteria; phylum Pseudomonadota; class Alphaproteobacteria; order Rhodobacterales; family Rhodobacteraceae; genus Roseobacter; species Roseobacter ponti. Next base: position 2,332,004 of record NZ_CP048788.1, read on the forward strand.
AGCTGCCGGGCCGCGCGCTGGCGCAGTTCCGGGGCGGCGGCGATGATGTCACCGGGTGTTTTCTCACCGGTCTCGATGGCATCAAAACGCCAGGCGTTCGCATCCAGAAAGGCATCAAGCTCATCCTGCGGGCTGGAAGATGTGTCTTCACCGCTCTGCCCCGCCTCGAAATATTCAACCAGCGCCCTGGAGCTGTCCGCAAGGCGCAGACTGTCCTGGTCAAGGTTGGCGTGAAAGCGGTCACGCCAGTCGGCTTCGAGATCCTTTTCATCGGCGAGGATTGAGGCAGTAGAACGGATCGCCGCCGCCGTTGACAACAGTTCGTGCACCGAGGCTGCAAGCTGCGGATCATGCGTCAGCCGGTCGTTCAGCACCTCGACGGTGCGCTCCAGCGTCGCGATGCGCCGGTGCCCTGCCGCCAGCACCTCAGCCCAGCCCGGAAAGCGCCCGGCAAGCTCATCGGCCCGCCCGGTTTCCTCGGCCGAAAGGCTGGCGTCCGTGGCCGCTTCGCGCAGCGTCGCAATGAGCGTGGCCTCAGCACCTTCGGTCAGAACCGACGGTTCAACGCCGAGGGCCCGGGCGATATTCACCAGCAGTTTGCCTCCGATTCTGCGCCGGTTATGCTCGATCAGGTTGAGGTAAGAGGCCGATATCCCCAGACTGCGGGCCAGTTCCGCCTGCCGCAGCCCCGCCACGGAACGCCGTTCGCGGATACGGCTGCCGGTCAGTCCTTCGCGTGGCATGATCTGTGCTCCTGAATGTCCGGCAATTTCAACGGGTTTCTGCGCTGCAATATCATAAACTTTACAAACTCCACCCCTGATCTGTCGAATTATTTACAAAATAATTGTTCAGTTCAAGGGACTTGTTGCGCAATTTTCACTCCGCAGGCGATAAGCTAACTGCACCTTTGTGCCTCATGTTGCCGGTGGGAGGAGACCCTGGCGGCAGCCTGATTAAAACAACTGGGAGGATTTTCATGTCCAAATCGAACTTTACACGTCGTGGTCTGATCAAGACCGGCGCCGTCGCCGGCGCCGCCGGCCTGTCGCTGCCGACGTATCTGCGCGCGGACGGCCACAGCGGCTTCACCAACGCACCGACCGGCGACACGGTCACACTGGGTTTCAACGTGCCGCAGTCCGGCCCCTATGCCGATGAGGGTGCTGACGAGCTGCGCGCCTTTGAGCTTGCTGTCGAGCACCTGAACGGTGGCGGCGACGGCGGCATGATGCAGACGTTTTCGTCCAAAGCGCTGCAGGGTAACGGTATCCTCGGCAAGAAAGTCGAATATGTCAGCGGCGATACTCAGACCAAATCAGACGCCGCACGCGCTTCTGCCCGGTCGATGATCGAAAAAGACGGCGCCATCATGATTACCGGCGGTTCGTCCTCGGGTGTGGCCGTTGCGGTCCAGGCGCTTTGCCAGGAAGCCGGCGTTATCTTCATGGCGGGTCTGACGCACTCCAACGACACCACCGGCAAAGACAAAAAAGCCAACGGTTTCCGCCACTTCTTTAACTCCTACATGTCCGGTGCGGCCCTCGCGCCTGTTCTGGCCGCGCAATACGGCAAGGACCGCAAGGCCTATCACCTGACTGCGGACTACAACTGGGGCTACACCACCCAAGAGGCCGTGCAGTCCTCGACCGAAGCCATGGGCTGGGAAACTGTCAACGCGGTTCTGACACCGCTGACACAGACTGACTTCTCCTCCTATATCGCGCCTGTGCTGCAGTCCGGTGCGGACGTGCTCGTTCTGAACCACTACGGCGGGAACATGGTGAACTCGCTGACCAACGCGGTTCAGTTCGGCCTGCGTGACAAAGAAGTGAACGGCAAGAAGTTCGAGATTGTCGTGCCGCTCTACTCCGAGCTTATGGCCCGCGGTGCCGGTGCCAACATCAAGGGCATCTTCGGCTCGCAGAACTGGGACTGGAAACTCGAAAACCAGCTGGGCGCGCGGTATGTGGGCACCAATGCCTTCGTGCAGTCCTTCGGTGAGAAGTACGGCTTCCCGCCCAGCCAGGCTGCGCACACATGCTATGTGCAGACCCTGCTCTATGCGGATGCAGTGGAACGCGCAGGCTCGTTCAACCCATGTGCCGTCGTCGAGGCCCTCGAAGGTTTCGAGTTTGACGGTATGGGCAACGGTCCGACGCTTTACCGCGCGGATGACCACCAGTGCTTCAAAGACGTTGTCGTTGTGAAGGGTAAAGAGAACCCCGAAAACGAATACGACCTCGTTGAGATCGTTGAAGTCACGCCGACCGAACAGGTCACATATGAGCCCGATCACCCGCAGATGGCGGGCGGTCAGCTGGGCGAATGTAACCCGGGCGCATAAGCCTTTTCGCCGGGCGGAGTCTCTCCGCCCGGCGTTTTCCGTTCTACGGCAAAATTCGCATCCTGAAGGTGGGACCATGGACGCAATCATTCTGCAAATTCTGAACGGCCTGGACAAAGGATCGGCCTATGCGCTGATCGCGCTGGGTCTGACACTGATTTTCGGCACTCTCGGGGTCGTCAATTTCGCCCACGGGGCGCTTTTCATGATCGGCGCCTTCTGTGCCGTGACCCTGAGCCGGATCCTGACGCTCAGCCATACGGTGATCGATGAGACGCAAAAAGACTTTCTGGGCAATCCGCTCAAAGTCGACGTGCCCTATATCTACGACATTTTCGGCCAGCAGACGGGCGATGCGATCATTGACTGGGCGGTGCCCATCTCGATCCTCTTTGCGATCCCTGTCATGGTGGGCATCGGCTTTGCGATGGAACGTGGCCTGATCAAACACTTCTACAAACGTCCCCACGCAGATCAGATCCTCGTGACCTTCGGGCTTGCCATCGTGCTGCAGGAGATCATCAAGTATTTCTATGGTGCCAACCCGATCCCCACCCCGGCACCTGATGCGTTTCGCGGCTCGTTCGACTTCGGCGCGATGCTGGGTTTTGATCCCAACACGATCATCTACCCCTACTGGCGCCTTGTTTACTTTGCCTTCTCGGCTGTGATCATCGGTGCCGTCTTTGCCTTTCTTCAGTTCACCACCTTTGGCATGGTCGTCCGCGCAGGCATGGCAGACCGGGAAACCGTGGGCCTGCTGGGCATCAACATCGACAAACGGTTTACCATCATGTTCGGCATCGCGGCGGCGGTCGCGGGGCTGGCCGGGGTTATGTACGCTCCGATCAACTCGCCCAATTATCACATGGGCATGGATTTCCTCGTTCTCAGCTTTGTTGTGGTCGTCGTCGGCGGCATGGGGTCGCTCTCCGGCGCTGTGCTCGCAGGCTTCCTGCTGGGTATTCTCGAAAGCTTCGCCTCTATGGCGGTCGTGCTCGAGATCCTGCCCGGAATCAACCAGATCATCATCTATCTGGTCGCCATCATCATCTTGCTGACCCGTCCGCGTGGCCTCATGGGCCGCAAAGGCGTGATGGAGGAATAAGACATGTTCGGACTGACGAAAAAAGACGCAACCCTTCTGGTCATCGTGGCGATCCTCGCCATCTTTGCCCCCTTCATCCTGAACCCCTTCCCCGAGGGGTCGGCCATGGCGCAGTTCAACGCGGGCTATCCTGACCTGATGCAGCGTCTGGTGATCTTCGGCATCTTTGCCATCGGGTTCAACATTCTCTTCGGGCTCACGGGCTATCTCAGCTTCGGCCACGCCGCTTTCCTTGGTGTGGGCTCTTATGCCGCGATCTGGATGATGAAACTGCTCACGATGAACGTGATCCCGGCGATTATCATTTCGGTGGCCGTGGCGGGACTTTTCTCGCTGCTGGTGGGCTGGATCTCGCTGCGGCGCTCCGGGATCTATTTCTCCATCCTGACGCTGGCTTTTGCGCAGATGTCCTATTCGCTGGCCTATTCAGTGCTGACACCGATCACCGGTGGCGAGACGGGTCTGCAGCCCAAAGTGGACGACCCGCGTGTCCTTGATGCGCTTCTGGGCGGGGACTCGCGCCGGGCCAATCTCTTCGGGCTCGAGATGGGCTCAACCTATGAACTGGCAGTCGGCGGATGGATCTTCACGTTCAACGCGGGCTACTACATCGCAGCCATCGTGATGCTGGCAGCCTTTTATCTGTCGATCCGCATCTTCCGCTCGCCCTTCGGCATGATGCTGCGGGCGGTGAAATCCAATCAGCAGCGGCTGAACTACACCGGTCTGAATTCCAAACCCTATACGCTCGCGGCCTTTGTCATTTCCGGCATGTATGCCGGACTTGCGGGCGGGCTGCTGGTGGCGATGGACACCCAGGTGGGGGCAGAACGGATGTTCTGGACAGCTTCGGGTGAGGTTGTTCTGATGACCATCCTCGGCGGTGCCGGCACGCTTATCGGCCCTGTGCTGGGCGCGGGTTTCATCAAATACATGGAAAACATCGTCTCCAAGATCAACAAGACGGTGCTGGAGCAGTGGTTTGCCTTCATGCCGGACGGGATGGAAGATTTCTTTATCACCATCATCTACCCCTTTGTCGGCAAAGGCTGGCACCTCACGCTGGGCCTGATGTTCATGATGGTCGTGATCTTCCTGCCCGGTGGCCTTGTCGAGGGGGGTCAGAAGATCGGACGGATCTTCCGCCGCAAGGACCGCAACAGTTCGGACGCCGAGCTTGACGCGGCCAAGCAACGCAACACGCCGCCGGCGGAATAAGGAGACGACGTTATGGGAATTCTCGAAGTTAAAAACGTCGGCAAACGGTTCGGTGGGTTGCAGGCGCTGGGGGATGTAAATCTCTCCATCGCGGAGAACTCGGTGCATGCGATTATCGGCCCGAACGGGGCCGGTAAATCCACGTTGCTCAACTGTCTGGTGGGCAAGCTTATCCCCGACACCGGGTCGGTCATGTTTGACGGCCAGTCGGTGCTGGGGCGCAAGCCTTATGAGATCAACCAGATGGGCATCAGCCGGGTATTTCAGACCCCTGAGATCTTCGGTGATCTGTCGGTTCTGGAAAACATGATGATCCCCTGCTTTGCCAAACGCGACGGCGCCTTCGGGATGAACGCCATCGGGTCGGTTATGTCTCAGACAGATATCATCGAACGGGCAGAACACATGCTCGAAGAGATGAAAATGGCTGACAAGCGCCATATGACCGCAAGTTCGATGTCACGCGGAGATAAACGCCGCCTTGAGATCGGCATGTGTCTGAGCCAGGAACCCCGCCTGCTGCTGCTCGATGAGCCGACGGCCGGTATGGCGCGCGCCGATACCAACAACACCATCGACCTGCTGAAACAGATCAGCGACGAGCGCGACATCACCATTGCGATCATCGAGCATGACATGCACGTCGTGTTCAGCCTGGCGCAGCGGATCACCGTTCTGGCACAGGGCACGCCCCTGGTCGAGGACACGCCCGACAACATCAAAGGTCACCCCAAGGTGCGCGAAGCCTATCTGGGCGAAACCCAGACCGCCGCCTGAGACCGACCGTTTCCCGGCCCGGAGCCCCCGCGCGCCCCGGGTCAGATTGCGAAAGCAAAAAGGATCACAACAGATGAACGTCAAACCCGACTTCTCCAAAAATGCCAACCAGGCGGCGACGGCGCCTGCCTTTCTGTCGGTCTGGGACATGCACGCCTATTACGGCGAAAGCTATATCGTGCAGGGCATCAGCTTTAACGTGCACGAGGGCGAAATCCTGGCCCTTCTGGGCCGTAACGGTGCGGGTAAGACCTCCACCCTGCGGGCCATTGCGCGGCTCAGCAACCCCGAGATCCGTCATGGTGAAATCTGGCTGGACCACCAGCCGCTGCACAAGATGAGCAGCCATGAAGCAAGCCAGGCCGGTCTCGGCCTCGTGCCGGAAGACCGCCGCATCATCGCAGGCCTGACAGTTGAGGAAAATCTCCAGCTGGCACAGATCGCGCCCCCTGTCGGCTGGTCGATCGACCGGGTCTATGACCTCTTTCCGCGCCTGCGTGAGCGCCGCTCCCAGGAGGGTGTGACGCTCTCAGGCGGTGAACAGCAGATGCTGGCCATTGCCCGCGCGCTGTGCCGGGACATCAAAGTGCTGCTGCTTGATGAGCCTTATGAAGGTCTGGCGCCCGTGATCGTCGATGAGATCGAAAAGACACTCCGGATCATCAAGGAACAGGGCATTACGACCATCCTTGTGGAACAGAACGCCGTGCGTGCCCTGCAACTGGCGGACCGTGCGGTGATCCTAGACACCGGCGGGATCGTCTTTGACGGAACCGCGGCGGAAGTGCTGGAAAACAAAGAACTGCGCGAAGAATACCTCGCGATCTGACACCGTCCGGGGCGGCGGGCGTCTAAGGCCCGCTCTCCAGCCGCTGACCGATCGCCGACAGGGCGCTCTCAAGGGCCTTATGTGCGCCGCCGTCGCGCAATCCGCGGGTCATCATCAGGCTCAGCGTATCATCAGTCGCAAGTGCGTCCCGTTCCCGAAAAAGCTGGTCCTCATCGCCTGGCGGCAGGGCCGAAAGAAACCCGGCCAGAAGCTGACACGTATAGCGCACAGCACTTTCCCGGTCACCGGTCTGTGAGGCCAGCCAGCCCGCGCCGGTGTTCATCAGATCAAGGATGCCGGGCACCATGGCGCAGATTGCGAAATGCATGCCGAAAGCGGCCTCATCGGACACCCCGATCACCGGGTTCTCCGGTGCAAAAAGCCGGCTGAGCAAAGCGGGATCGGGACAGGCCGGTAAGGGGCAGCCGCCCTGCTCAAGATATCCCAGCGGAATGGTCAGCGTGAAACCGGTTGCGGGGGCGCAGTGCTGCGCCAGGGCTGCAAGCGACACACCTGCCATGACCGAGATGATCTGCTGATCCGCGCGAAAGGTGAGCCCTTGCAGCACGTCGGGCGCTACTCCGGGGCGCAGGCATAAAAACACGATATCGCTGCGGTCCAGAACCTGCTGGCCGGCGGCGACGGCAACGCCGTGTGATGCGCTCAGTTCCTGTGCTGTCTGAGCATTGCGGTCGGAGACGCAGACGCTGTGGCCCCGCTCCGCCAGAAAGCGCACCATGGGGGCCGCAATATGCCCGGTGCCGATAAATCCGATGTCAGACATGAATGCGTTGCTCCGTTTTCTGTGGGTCCCGGCGGATGATCCGGCCCGGCGCCGGGGTCAGGTCGCATAACAGCCCGTCACGGGGCTTTTGTCGAGGCCGCCGGGACCACCCCGCAGATGACGACCGGCACAGGCAGCACTCGTTGTGCTCCGCCGCTGCGCCGGATCCGACGCGCGCAAACCGATTTATCGCTGCGAATATGCGCGCGTGATCCCAACCCGCGTCCGGGGCGCAGACTGCCTCGTTGTCTGTTCTGCGCCGCAGGCCGCTGCGGGATACAACAGCGCAAATCTTCTTCTGCCCGGAAGCGTGCTCACCCGGTCAGCTTTCCCCGAGCATCGCACGCAGCGTGGTTTTCAGGACCTTGCCATAGTTGTTCTTCGGCAGTTCATCGATGCGGATATACCGTTTGGGCCGTTTGAAACGGGCGATATTGTCCAGACACAACCGGTCAAGCCGCGCCTCGTCGACCTCTCCCACCACAAATGCCACGACCTCCTCACCCCACTCCGGATGCGTCTGCCCTACAACCGAGACTTCCTCGATCGCAGGGTCGGTCAGCAGCACCTCTTCCACCTCGCGCGGGTAGACGTTCGAGCCCCCGGTGATAATCATGTCTTTGGAGCGGTCCTGCAGGGTCAGGTATCCCTCTGCATCAAGAAACCCCATATCGCCGGTCATCAGCCAGCCATCCTTCAGGGTTTTCGCGTTTGCCTCCGGATTGTTACGGTAGCCGTGCATCACGGTATCGCCGCGCACCATGATCTCGCCATGGGTGCCCGCGGGCACCGGCCCGCCGTTGCTGTCGCCGATCATCACCTCCACCGCCGACTGGGCACGCCCGACAGACTGCAGACGCGCGGCCCAGTTCGGATGGCTTCGGTCTGCGACGTCATGCCGGCTCAACACCGTGATTCCCATCGGGCATTCGCCCTGACCATAGATCTGCACGAAAACCGGCCCGAAGGTGTCGACCGCGTCGATGATATCGGCGTTATACATCGGTCCGCCTGCGTAAATGACCGTGCGGAGCCCCTCGCCCGACGCCCCCGAGGCACGCGCCACCCGGGTCATCCGCTGCACCATGGTCGGGGCTGCAAAAAGCTGAACCGATCCGAAATGCGCAGCCAGATCAAAGATCTCGGCAGGATCGAACCCGCCCGATGACGGACAGACATGACGCGCGCCCGCGCGCACATGCATCATGTTGTAAATGCCGGCCCCGTGGCTCATCGGTGCTGCATAAAGCGTCGCGTCGCCGGGCAGGACCTGATCAGCATCCAGCGGATAACACAGGCTCATCGACGTCAGCATCCGAAAGGTGATCATCACGCCCTTAGGCCTGCCGGTGGTCCCTGATGTGTAAAAAAGCCAGGCAAGGTCGCCCGGGTCGCGGGAAACGATGTTTCTGGCCGGTTCATGGGCGATGACTTCTTCGAACACCGGGCCCGGCACGGAGATCACCGCTGCCGCAGCGTCGGTCAGCCCCTCGTCCTGGCCGGGTGAGGCAAAGACAATGCGCGCGCCGGCATGGCCGATGATATACTCCGCCTCGCGCAGGTGCAGTTTCGCGTTAACCGGCACCACCGCAGCCCCGGCAATCCAGATGCCGTAAAAGACAATGAGATAGTCGGGCGTGTTCTTCATAAAAATCGCGACCTGGTCACCAGGACCGATGCCCTGCGCCTGCAGCCACCCGGCCACGGCGCGGGCACGCCCGAAAAATGTGCCATAGTCAGCAACACAGTCGCGCCCGAAAAAAAGTGCGGGCCGGGTGGGATCCTGTGTCGCGGACCGGGCGAGCCAGTGGGCAAGATTCATGTGACAGGCTCCTTACAAAGGCAACTTTACCCGGGCCAGACGCCGGTGCAACAGGCGGGTTTCCATGGCGTAACCCTTAGCCTATAAGGGAAATGCAGGATGAAGGGCCGGTTTAAACAAGGCTCCCCCGAATGGTTGAGGACTTACATGACTAAAAAGAACCATGATGCTGACGTGGCCTTTATCCAGGCCCTGGCTGAACTGCTGCGCGAAAACGATCTGACAGAGCTTCAGGTGAAACGCGACTACGGCGCCGATGACAGCCTGAACGTACGGGTCAGCCGTCACCAGCAGCAACAGGTGGTGACCCAGGTCTCCTCGCCCGCCCCGATGGCAGCACCCGCCGCCGCCGCACCGGCCGGCGCCCCTGCGCCCGCCGCATCAGAGACCAGCGATGATCCGGCAAGCCACCCGGGCGCGGTCACATCGCCGATGGTGGGCACGGTTTATATGCAGGCCGAACCCGGGTCCGCCCCCTTTATCAGCGTCGGCGCGTCAGTGGCCGAAGGCGACACTCTGCTGATCGTCGAGGCGATGAAAACCATGAACCACATTCCCGCACCGCGGGCCGGCACGATCAAACGGATCGTGGTCGAGGACGGCGCTGCTGTGGAGTTTGGCGCACCGCTCGTCATCCTCGAATAGGAGGGCAGGCCCATGTTCAAAAAGATCCTGATCGCCAACCGCGGTGAAATTGCCCTGCGGGTTGTCCGCGCCGCACGCGAAATGGGCATTGGAACGGTCGCGGTGCATTCCACCGCCGACAGTGATGCCATGCATGTGCGGATGGCCGACGAATCCGTCTGCATCGGACCGCCTCCCTCTCCGCAGAGTTATCTGTCGATCCCCGCGATTATTTCGGCCTGCGAGATCACGGGTGCCGAGGCCATTCACCCCGGCTATGGCTTTTTGTCGGAAAACGCAGGTTTCGTGCAGGTTGTGGAAGACCATGATCTGACTTTCATCGGGCCCACCGCCGAACACATCCGCGTCATGGGCGACAAGATCACGGCAAAAGAAACCATGCGCAACCTTGGCGTGCCCTGTGTGCCCGGCTCTGAGGGTGGCGTGGACACGCTGGACGATGCAAAGCGCATCGGCAGGGAAATCGGGTATCCGGTGATCATCAAGGCCACGGCAGGTGGCGGCGGACGGGGTATGAAAGTTGCCAAAAACGCCGGTGAGATGGAAAAAGCATTCCACACGGCCCGCGCCGAGGGCAAATCCAACTTCGGCAATGATGAAGTATACATCGAGAAATACCTGACCACGCCGCGGCACATCGAAATCCAGGTGTTCGGCGACGGTAAAGGCCGCGCGGTGCATCTGGGGGAGCGCGACTGCTCTTTGCAGCGCCGCCACCAGAAGGTTTTCGAAGAAGCCCCCGGCCCCGCCATCTCGCCGGAAGAACGTGCCGCAATCGGGAAAACCTGCGCCGAGGCTGTGGCCCGCATCAACTATATCGGCGCGGGCACGATTGAGTTTCTCTATGAAAACGGCGAGTTCTATTTCATCGAAATGAACACCCGGCTCCAGGTCGAACACCCCGTCACCGAGGCCATTTTCGGCGTCGATCTGGTGCGCGAACAGATCCGCGTGGCCGCCGGGCTGGAGATGTCTTTTCAGCAGGAAGACCTGAAGATCAACGGTCATGCCATCGAGGTGCGTATCAACGCCGAAAAGCTGCCCAATTTCTCACCCTGTCCCGGGCGGATCACGCAGTATCACGCGCCCGGGGGTCTGGGCGTGCGGATGGACAGCGCGCTTTATGACGGCTATTCGATCCCGCCCTATTACGACAGCCTGATCGGCAAGCTGATCGTGCACGGACGTGACCGGCCCGAAGCGCTCGCGCGTCTTTACCGGGCTCTGGGCGAGCTGATCGTGGATGGTGTGGACACCACCGTGCCGCTTTTTCACGCCCTGCTTGCCGAAGATGCGGTGCTGTCGGGCGCGTATAATATCCACTGGCTGGAGCATTGGTTGGAGACCAATCTCAGCAGCAGCTGATCAGCCGGAGCAATGGGCCTCACACCTGATCTGCTGATGCAGGGCTATGCCAACGGTATCTTTCCGATGGCCGAACGACGCGATGATCCTGAGATTTTCTGGGTGGATCCGAAACGCCGTGGCGTAATGCCTCTGAAAGGGTTTCACGCGTCGCGCTCGCTGCGCCGCGCAATGCGGCGGAGCGACTTTGAGGTGACGATTGATCAGGATTTTGCCGGCGTTGTGGATGGATGCGCCGACCGGCAGGACACCTGGATCAATGACGAAATCCGCAGTCTTTACATCGCCTTACAGGCCCGCAGACAGGCCCATTCGCTGGAAATCCGCGAGGATGGCGCGCTTGTGGGCGGGGTCTACGGGGTTGTCCTGGGGGCTGCGTTTTTTGGGGAGAGTATGTTCTCGCGGCGCACCAATGCCTCTAAAATCGCGCTGGCCTGCCTGGTGGACCGGTTAAACGACGCAGGGTTTACGCTCTTTGACACGCAGTTTCTGACAGAGCATCTGGCCCGGCTCGGCGGGATTGAGGTCACGCGGGCGCAGTATCAGCAGGCGCTTGGAAGAGCGGTCGGGGAACAGGCCGACTTTCTCCGGCCGCCCCTGCGCAGCCCTCAGGACGTGGCGCAGCGCATGACCCAGATGTCATAGCGCGAGTGATCCATCGCTGACAGCGCCGGGGTCGAGGCGATCATCCAGCCCGAGAACAGTTCCGTGCCGCGGTTTGCATCCGAAATCTGCAGCGCGGCAAAGGCATCGCCCGACGGGTTGCCCGCAGGATAACGGCACGAGGTCAGCTCAATGCGCAGATCACCAAATTCAGCGGTTTGCCCGGTGTACATTTCAATGTCGTATAGCAGGCCATTGATCTTATCGAGCCCGCGCAGAACAACGCCCGGTGCCTCGGTAACACGTTGCTGTGCCGCCGCCGGCATCGCCAGGAGCATCATCAGTAATGCCGCGGCCCGCATCATTCGGACTGGCCGCTCACGAACTTCAGCAACAGGCTGATCAGACTGACCGCGCCCTGGGTATCCGCGATGGTATCGCCGGATTCGTAAAAGAACGGCGATCCGCCGGGTACGATCTCGACGAAATTGCCACCCAGCAGCCCCTCGGAAGAAATCACAATCGCGGAATCGTCAGGGATTTCAATGCCCTGCACCACAGAGACTGTGGTATCGGCGCGATAGGTTTCAGGGTTCAGAATGACATCTGTGACCTGTCCCACGCGCACACCTGCAAGCCGGACATCGGTGCCAACGCCCACGCCTTCAAGGCTGCGAAAGCTCGCTTCCAGCGGATAATTCGCCGAGGCGCCGGAGTATTCCGCGACCTGGCCTGCATAGACCACAAAGGCTACGGCAGCGGCCAGCACAGCCGCGCCGGTCAGAACTTCGGTGGTGTTTTCGGACATGGGTGTTACTCCGGCGACCAGGCCTCGTAATCACTGCGCGGCTTAGGATCAGATCTGCGGATCGATCCTTTTGGTGCATACGCGAGTGCGGTGCCTGTAAGATTTTCCAGATGGGGTTTTTCCCAGGGCTTATGCGCCAGGGGTTTGTCGGTGGGCGGCGCGTCCCAGGTGTGATGCAGCCAGCCGTGCCAGTCGGGGTCCACCCGGCTGGCTTCTGCCTCACCGTTATAGATCACCCAGCGGCGCGATTTATCTTTGTTTTCGTAAAAAACGTTACCCTGGGTGTCTTCTCCGACCTTCACGCCGTGCCGTGATGTCCACAGCTGCGTGTTCAGCGTCTGCCCGTTCCACCAGGTGACGGCGCGCAGCAATGAGTTCAGAATGCCCATGGGTTTTTCTCCGGTCGCACTGTTGCACCACATATGCCGGAAACCGGGGGTGAGGTCCAGCCGGATGGCGATCTGCGGCCCCGCTTTCTCATGCGATCACCCGGCGCCGGGCACAAGGGCTGTCACTTCGATCTCAATGCGGTATTTCGGGTCAATCAGCCCGCATTCGATCATTGTGGCTGCGGGCGGATTTTCACCGAACGCCGCCGCCAGCAAAGGCCAGCAGGGTTCAAAGTCGGCGCGGTCCGGCAGCATGTAGGTCACCCGCACCACGTCACAGAACCGGCACCCTGCTTCGTTCAGGGCCTTTTCAATGGTACTGAGTGCGCCTGCACATTGTTCTTTGACGCTGTCCCCCTGCCCGACCGTGCCCGCCACATGGACCCAGCCGCCAGCGACGACCGCACGGCAGTAGCCCACTCTGGTTTCAAATTCTCCGCCCGAGCGGATGCGTTCAACCGGCATCGCGGAATGCCCTCCCGTATTGTGGTCTCTTCAGGTCTGACAGGGTCACGGCTGATGCCCCGTCCGGCAGGGTCCGGATGATCACGCCGCTGTCATGGAAACGAAAGGCAGGCCGCACCGGACCTGCCTTATCGGTAGTCTGTCTGTTGATGCCGGGATCAGCCCGCGCTGGCAGGTTCTTTGGCAGCATCGGCGTGGATCATCAGGGGCGCGGCATCAGACATTACCGCTTCCTCATTCACGACCACTTCAGCAACTGAATCGAGCCCCGGCAGTTCGAACATGGTGTCCAGAAGGATGTCTTCCAGGATCGACCGCAGGCCACGCGCGCCTGTTTTCCGCTCGATCGCGCGTTTGGCAATCGCCGTCAGCGCGTCGTCGGTGAAACTCAGCTGCGTGTCCTCCAGCTCAAAGAGACGCTGGTACTGTTTGACCAGTGCGTTCTTGGGCTGTGTCAGGATCGTCACCAGCGCGTCTTCGTCCAGATCTTCGAGCGTTGCCAGAACCGGCAGGCGGCCGACAAATTCCGGGATCAGTCCGAATTTGAGCAGGTCCTCCGGCTCCAGATCGGTGAAGATCTCACCGATACCGCGTGCGTCGTTGTCGCGGACATCCGCACCAAAGCCCATGGCAGAACCTTTTCCGCGGGCGGCGATGATCTTGTCCAGACCGGCAAAGGCCCCGCCGCAGATAAAGAGGATGTTCGTGGTGTCCACCTGCAGAAATTCCTGCTGCGGATGTTTGCGCCCGCCCTGAGGCGGCACGCTTGCCACGGTGCCTTCCATGAGCTTCAGCAACGCCTGCTGCACGCCCTCGCCCGACACGTCGCGGGTGATAGAGGGGTTCTCGGATTTACGGGTGATCTTATCGACCTCGTCGATATAGACGATGCCACGCTGCGCGCGCTCCACGTTATATTCTGACGACTGCAGCAGTTTGAGGATGATGTTCTCCACATCCTCACCCACATATCCCGCTTCGGTCAGGGTGGTCGCATCAGCCATGGTGAACGGCACGTCCAGGATGCGTGCCAGCGTCTGCGCCAGCAGCGTCTTGCCGCAGCCCGTCGGGCCGATCAGCAGGATGTTGGATTTCGCAAGCTCGATCTCACCGCCCTTCTGGGCGTGATTGAGGCGCTTGTAGTGGTTGTGTACGGCCACCGACAGCACCCGCTTGGCCATCGCCTGGCCGATCACATAGTCATCCAGCACTTCGCAGATGTCTTTGGGCGTCGGCACGCCATCGGTCGCTTTGAGCCCGGACGCTTTGGTCTCTTCGCGGATGATATCCATGCACAGCTCAACGCATTCATCGCAGATGAATACGGTCGGGCCCGCGATCAGCTTGCGGACCTCATGCTGGCTCTTGCCGCAGAAACTGCAATAAAGCGTATTTTTGCTGTCACCGGTCGAATTCGTCGCCATATCAACCCTTTCAGGTCTTTTGTATCGGAGCCAGCACGCCCGGACGGCATGCCGCTTGAGGTGGTTATGTCAGCTTAGGACAGCACCGGCAGGTCCACAATCGCAAAATGGTAAACTCAGCGTGCGCGCCCTGCTGGTGTTGCTTTCCTGGTCAGCTGTCGTCGTCTGCCTTGCCGCGGCTTTCAACAATCTCGTCAATCAGACCGAATTCTTTCGATTCCTCGGGCGACATGAAGTTGTCGCGCTCCAGGGCGGCTTCGATCTTTTTGAGGGTCTGGCCGGTGTGACGGACATAAATTTCATTCAGACGCGTCTTGAGTTTCTGTGTCTCCTGCGCGTGGATCATGATGTCTGTTGCCTGGCCCTGATATCCGCCGGAGGGCTGGTGCACCATCACGCGGCTGTTGGGCAGTGAAAACCGCATGCCCGCCTCGCCCGCGGTCAGCAGCAGCGAGCCCATAGAGGCCGCCTGCCCGATCACAAGTGTGGACACCTTTGGCCGGATGTACTGCATGGTGTCGTAAATCGACAGACCCGAGGTCACAACGCCACCGGGGCTGTTGATATACATCGAGATTTCCTTGGATGGGTTTTCCGCCTCAAGGTGCAGCAGCTGCGCCACGATCAGCGACGACATGCCGTCGTGCACGGGGCCGTTGAGGAAGATGATCCGCTCTTTCAGGAGGCGCGAGAAGATGTCGTAGGCGCGCTCGCCCCGGCTTGTCTGCTCGACCACCATCGGGACAAGATTCATGTATGTTTCGATCGGATCTTTCATGTGGGGTGCCTGTCTGCTGTTGTCCCCGGGACCATACCCGACGGACTGTTGATGAAACCTTAGTATCGCCACCGGGGGGCCGCAAGGGGGGCCGGGTGAGGTTTTGCCGGGGTTCCGGAAGGTGATGGTTGATCATCGCCTTTCCGGGTCTAAATGGCCCGCGATGGACGCAGTTTCAACCTTTCCCCCCGACCGCACCACCGCTCTTGAACGGCTGCAGGCTTTTGTGCCGCGCGCCGGGCGTGACTATGCCGCAGGGCGCAATTTTGACCACGGCCCCGGACGGCATGAAAGTGTGTCGGGTCTGTCGCCATATCTGCGCTGCCGGCTGATCACGGAAGAAGAGGTATTGCGGGCTGTTCTGGGGCAGCATTCTGCGTCAGCCGCGGAAAAGTTTATTCAGGAAGTGTACTGGCGCACTTACTGGAAAGGCTGGCTTGAGTTGCGGCCGGGCGTCTGGGATCAGTACCAGCGCGCGCTGCGCAGCAGGCTCGACGAAATGCAGACGCAGAGCGGGCTGCGCGACCGCTGGGAGGCGGCCTGCAAAGGTGAGACCGATATCGACTGTTTTAACGCCTGGGCGCAGGAGCTGGTCACGACGGGCTATCTGCACAACCACGCACGGATGTGGTTTGCCTCGATCTGGATTTTCACGCTCGGGCTGCCCTGGGAGCCGGGGGCGGATTTCTTTCTGAGACACCTGCTCGATGGCGATCCGGCGTCCAATACGCTGGGCTGGCGCTGGGTCGCGGGCATTCAGACGCCGGGCAAAACCTATCTGGCGCGCACGTCAAATATCTCAAAATTCACCGAGGGCCGCTTTCACCCGAAATGGCAGCTTGCCGGAGAGGCACCCGCGCGTGCAGGACCGCCGGTGCCCGACCCGCTGCCTCTGCCTGGTCCTGTGCGGCCCGATCCGGCTCTGCGGACCGGGCTTCTGATGCATGAGGACGATCTGAGCCCCGGCTATGCCTTTGCCGGGTGCGATGCGGTGGCCCGGGCCGTGCTCGCGCCGCAGACCGGGTTTACCCCTCTGACCCCTGCCCCCCATATTGCCGGATTTCGATCTGCTGCGTCACTAGATGCACAGACGCGGCACATGCCGGCCGCAGACGACTGTAGTGACGTGCTCCGGGATGCAGAGGCGCTGATGATCTGGGCACAGAAAGAAGGCCTCAGTCAGATTGTGACGCCCTTCGCCCCGGTCGGACCGGTGGCGGATCAGCTGCGGCGCTTTGCAGCGCATGAGGGTGCTCCCCGTGTCGTAACAATGATGCGGGCAACCGACCGGGCCGCCTGGCCCCTGGCAACCCGCGGTTTTTTCGCCTTCAGAAAGAATATCCCCGATCTTCTGAGCGC
Organism: Roseobacter ponti; assembly: GCF_012932215.1. GTDB lineage: Bacteria > Pseudomonadota > Alphaproteobacteria > Rhodobacterales > Rhodobacteraceae > Roseobacter > Roseobacter ponti. Next base: position 2,348,725 of record NZ_CP048788.1, read on the forward strand.
GCTGACGTGACAGGCGGGCGGCATAGCACCACCGGGTCGGCAATCAGAAGTATTGCATTGATTCGATTTTCCCGACAAAGTTGAGGCGTGACGCGGGGGCTGTCACAACACCGTCATACCAGCAGGGCATTCAGACGTCAGGTCCGGCCCGTTGGGATTCGCCCGCGCCGTTACCGGAAAAAATGCAACCGGGAGATGCTGCACATGAACCGCAAAGATATTATCAATGACTCCGAGTTCGGCAACAAAGCCGAGGCCTTTGAGGCATTTGACGACATTCCGACAAACCCGAACCTCAGCCGCACCATTGGCGACGTGATCAACCGCCGCTATGGCCGGCGCGACGTGATGCGCGGCATTCTGGGCGTCAGTGCGACGACCGCGCTCTTTGGCACCTCCGCGATAATCGCGCCGAAACAGGCCTCTGCGGCTGCTGCGGGGCGCTACAACTTTGACGAACTGGCCTGGGGCAATGATGAAACGCACCACATCGCTGAGGGGTATAACGCCGATATTCTGCTGCGCTGGGGCGACCCGATCACGGCTGATGCGCCGGAATTCGATGTTATGAACCAGACAGCTGAAGCGCAGCTCAAACAGTTCGGGTACAACAACGACTACGTGGGCTTTACCGCGCTCAACGACGAAGGCACCAGCGGCCTTTTGTGCGTGAACCACGAATACACCAACGAAGAGGTCATGTTCCCCGAAATCGGCCGTCAGGACCGGGACGGCTTTGCCAGTATGACCAAAGAACTGGTGGAGATCGAAATGGCGGCCCATGGCGGGACCGTTGTTGAGATCGCACAGGGCACAGACGGCAAATGGTCACTGGTGCGCGACAGCCGCTATAACCGCCGGATCACACCGCTCAACACCGAAATGACGCTGAGCGGCCCTGCCGCAGGCCATGACCGCCTGAAAACCAATGATGATCCCGACGGGATGTCGGTGATGGGCACCATCAACAACTGCGCCGGTGGCATGACACCCTGGGGCACCTATCTGATGGCTGAGGAAAACTTCCACGGCTATTTCTGGACCGACAATGTGGACGCCGACGGCAAGGCGGTTATGGACAGCGGCAATCCGGAAAGCACGTCTTATGGCCGCTACGGCGTCCCCGGAAGCTGGTATGCCTGGGGCAAATACTACGACCGCTGGAACGTCGACAAAGAGCCCAATATGCCGAACAAATACGGCTGGGTCGTCGAAGTGGACCCGCGCAACCCCGACGCGACCCCCGTCAAACACACGGCTCTCGGGCGGTTCCGCCACGAGGGTGCTGAGACAACAGTGTCCAAAGACGGTCACCTGGTGGTTTATTCGGGCGACGATAACCGCTTTGATTATCAGTATAAATATGTCTCCGGCGGCACGATCACCGATGAAACCGCCGTCTTCAACAGCCCCCTTTTCTCGGACGGCACACTCTATGTGGCGCGCTTTGACGAGGATGGCACTGTCGCCTGGCTGCCGCTGGTGCACGGTCAGGGCCCGCTGACGGAAGAGAACGGGTTCAGGAGCCAGGCCGATGTGATGATCGACACGCGGATTGCAGCCGATCTGCTGGGGGCCACACCGATGGACCGCCCCGAGGACGCGCAGCCCGGGCCCGATGGTACGGCCTATATCATGCTGACCAACAACACCCGACGCACCGCAGAAGAGGTGAACGCGGCCAATCCGCGGCCCGAAAGCTCCTTTGGCCATATCATCGAGATCAAAGAGGACGGTGAGGACCACGCCGCCACCTCCGGCACCTGGTCCATTCTGGTAAAATGCGGCGATCCGGCCATTGAAGAGGTCGGCGCGCAGTGGAATCCGGAAACCTCCGAGAACGGCTGGTTCGGCTCACCGGACAACTGCGCCATCGACGCGGAAGGCCGGCTCTGGATCTCCACCGATCAGGGCTCAAGCTGGGGCAAGACCGGCAAATCGGACGGTCTTTACGGGCTGGAAACGACCGGTGATCTGCGCGGCACCTCGCGCCTTTTCTTCCGCTGCCCCGTGGGCGGGGAGCTTTGCGGCCCCTACTTCCACGACAGCGGCGAGACACTGTTCCTGGCGGTGCAGCACCCCGGCACCGACGGAACCAAAGACTTCAAAGGCTTCGAACGCAACTCGACCTTTGAGGATCCGGCCACCCGCTGGCCGGATTTCGACCCGGCCATGCCACCGCGCCCCTCGGTGGTGGTCGTCACGAAACAGGGCGGTGGCAGGATCGCCGTCTGACGGTTTTAGCCAGTAGCCTTTGTGCGTGCCGGGCCCCGCGTTTCCCCCGCGGGGTCCTTTTTTATGGGGTTTTCACAGGATGCCTTTATCCGCCCGGCAGCATCATGCCGGCGCGAGGCAGCGTCGGAAAGCCTCTGCGATCTGCATGAGAAATGCGCCGTAAGCTATTTTATCAGCGGGGTTTTCCCCGGCCAGCGGGCTTATCGCCTCCACCCGCTGATCGCCGCTTCCGGTTACTGCATCAATCAGCCCCTGCTGTACGGGAGGTTCCGCCATCACACAGACAGCGCCCGTTTCCCGGACCACCCTGCGCACATGGCTGACGTGTCCGGCACTGGCACCTTCGCCATGCGCCAGGCTGACGGCCGCACGCGCGCTCAGCCCGAACCGCGCCTCAAAATACTGAAACGCATCGTGAAAAACGATAAACGGGATGTCCTGAAGCGACGCCATCTGCCCGGCTATCCGCGCTGCGGTCTGCGCGATCTCCTCGCGCCCGGCGCGCGCATTTTCGCGGTAGAGTGCTGCATTTGCCGGATCAAGCTCTGCCAGAGCGCCGGCAACGCTCGTCAGGATTGCCTGAGCGTTCTGCGGATCCAGCCAGATGTGCGGGTCGGTGTCACCGGCGTGATCGTGATCGTCATGCGCCTCGTCGGCCCCGGCGTGCTCAGGAGTGCCATGGTCATGGTCCTCTTCTGCGTGCCCGGCGTGATCTTCATGCGCGTGATCCCCGTCGTGATCTTCATGCGCGTCATGCTCTGTGTGCGTGTCATGGTCGTGCGGCTCAAAGGATCCGCCGCTCCGGAATGTCAGGAGCTGCACGCCTTCGGCCCCCGTCAGGGTAAGCCGCTGCGCGTCACCTGCCAGCGTTTCGATCGGATCCGCCAGCCAGGGTGTCAGCGCCGGCCCGACCCAGATCACCAGATCGGCCGAGGACAAAGCACGCGCCTCGGACGGGCGCATTGCATAGCTGTGCGGTGAGGCGCCGGGCGGCAGGAGCACGTCCGCCGACCCCACGCCTGCCATAACCTGATCCACAAGCCCCTGAACGGGCGCGATATCGGTGACCACCCGCGGCGCTTCGGCAAGCGCGCCACAGGTGCCGGCAAGTAGTGTCGCACAGACAGTTAAGACGCGCATCGCAGCCCCCTTGTGATATATCCCGCGACCGGCTATCAGACATGTTATAACATATCAATACCTGCTCCCGGAGATCAGATGACGTCTGTCGGATTTGACTGCCACGATCACAGCGCCTGTATGACCGGCACCCTTGCCCGGGCGGTCGAGCGATGCCGCGATCAGGGCCTGAACCTGACGCCTGTCCGGCGGCGTGCGCTTGAAATCCTGCTGAGCGAGCACCGCGCACTGGGTGCCTATGACCTGCTGGCACATCTGTCGGCGGAAGGGCTGGGCTCGCAGCCGCCTGTCGCCTACCGGGCTCTCGACTTTCTGGTGCGCGCGGGACTGGCGCATAAGATCGAAGCGCTCAACGCCTATGTCGCCTGTGCCCATGCCGGCGCGGATCATGCACCTGCCTTTCTGGTCTGTCGCAGCTGCCGTGCTGTGGCAGAGGCGGAAACCACACCCGCTGCCGGGCGTCTGGGCGATGCTGCCCGCGCCGCCGGGTTCCGCATCGAACGTACCGTGGTCGAGGCCCAGGGCCTCTGTCCGGCCTGCCAGCAGGACGCGCCTGCGTGAGCGTGCTGATCGGCACCGAAGGCCTGTACCTGGCCCATGGCAGTCAGACCGTCCTGCGGGACGTGAACCTGAGCCTCGCGCGGGGCGAAATCGTCACCATCGTCGGGCCTAACGGGTCGGGCAAATCGAGCCTGCTGCGCGCGCTCATCGGCGCGCTGGCACCGGCCAGGGGGCGCATCACCCGCGCACCCGGGCTGCGCATCGGATATGTGCCGCAGAAACTCGCGATTGACGCGACGCTGCCTTTGACGGTGGCGCGGTTTCTGGGTCTGCCCCGGCGGATCAGTGCCACCCGCGCCGGAGAAGTGCTGACCGGCGCCGGCGTGTCCGGGCTCGCGGACCGGCAGATGTCGGCGCTCTCGGGCGGCCAGTTTCAGCGGGTACTGCTGGCGCGCGCTCTGCTCGATACGCCCGATCTGCTCATTCTGGACGAGCCGACCCAGGGCCTTGATCAGCCCGGCTCGGCCGCCTTTTATCAGCAGATCGAGACCGTGCGGCAGGAAACCGGCTGTGGCGTTCTGATGGTCAGCCATGATCTGCACGTGGTCATGGCGGCCTCTGACCGGGTGCTATGTGTCAACGGACATATCTGTTGCGAGGGCACCCCTGATATTGTCGCCAGTGCGCCGGAATACCGCGCGCTTTTCGGCACGGGCACCCGCGGGGCGCTGGCGCTTTACCGCCACGAGCACAGCCATTCCCACGGACCGGAAGGCGATCACGCACACGACCACGATCACCATCACGAGACCACCGGGGCATGACCGACGATTTCATGATCCGGGCGGCTCTTGCGGGCCTCGGTGTGGCGCTGGCGGCGGCGCCTCTGGGCTGCTTTGTGGTCTGGCGGCGCATGGCCTATTTCGGTGATGCCACCAGCCATGCGGCGATCCTCGGTGTGGCGCTCGCACTGGCCACCGATCTGCCGGTTTTCGGTGGTGTGCTGCTGGTGGCGGTGGCCATGGCGCTGCTGCTCACGAGCCTTACCGGGCGCGGCATCAGCAGCGACGCGCTGCTCGGTGTGATGGCCCATGCCGCCCTGGCACTGGGTCTTGTTGCGGTCTCGCTCATTCAGGGCGTCCGTGTTGATCTGATGGGATATCTGGTGGGCGATATCCTTGCTGTGTCACAGGCTGATCTGGCGGTGATCTGGACCGGAGCGGCGCTGGTGCTGGGGCTGCTTTTCTGGCGCTGGTCATCCTTGCTGGCGGCCACGCTGAGCCCGGATCTGGCCCAGGCCGCAGGGGTCAGTCCGAAGCGCGAAGAACTGGTGCTGACGCTCGCGCTCAGCATCACGGTGGCTGTCGCGATAAAGGTCGTGGGCGCGCTGCTGATCGCCGCACTGCTGATCATCCCTGCCGCCGCCGCCCGGCCGCTTGCGCGCACACCCGAAGGCATGGCGGCAGTGGCAATGTTCATCGGCGGCGCCTCAGCGCTTGGCGGGCTGATCGTGTCCTTTGCACTCGACACGCCCACGGGGCCGACCATCGTGAGCCTTGCCGCACTGGTCTTTGCGCTCACGCGCGGGATGGGTGCGGCCCGCGCCTAGGCGCGTGGCAGGACGGCCGTGGCCTCGATCTCGACCCGGGCCTCATCCTCGACAAGCGCCGCAACAACAACCATCGTCATCGCAGGGAAATGCCGGCCCAGCACCTCGCGGTAGGCCGCACCGACCTCTGCCTGACGGGCCAGGTATTCCTTTTTGTCCGTCACATACCACGTCAGCCGTGTGATATGCTCCGGCCCACCGCCCGCGGCCTCGACCACCGCGCGGATGTTACGCAGCGCCTGGCGCATCTGGCCGATGAAATCATGCGCCTCAAAGACCTGATCCGCCGTCCAGCCGATCTGCCCGCCGACGTAAAGCTCACCGGTCTCGCAAAGCACGCCGTTCGCATAGCCACGGGCGGGTTTCCAGCCGTCGGGGTGAATGATCTGATGGGCCATTTGGGGGCTCCTTTTTTCGTGTTTCTGCCGGACGCTCAGACGCCCAGATACTGATCCGCCACGGCGGCGGTGACACCGGACATCGCACCGGACCAGACGGTGCTGCCGCGTTCGAGAATAACCGCGCGGTCGGCGATGCCGCGCAGTTCTGCCAGCGATTTATCGACCACGACAATGGCCATCCCTGTCTCTGATTTCAGGCGCCGCACGGCGGCCCAGATTTCCTGACGCACCACCGGGGCCAGCCCTTCGGTCGCCTCATCGAGCAGCAGAAGACGCGGGTTGGTCATCAGCGCGCGCCCGATTGCAAGCATCTGCTGTTCCCCCCCGGAGAGAGAGGCCGCCATCTGGTCGCGGCGCTCCTGCAGGCGGGGGAAAAGCTCTGCGATGCGCGCGATATCCCACTCTCCCGGCCGGGCCGCCGCGATCAGGTTCTCGCGCACCGTGAGGTTTGGAAAGCAACGGCGCCCCTCCGGCACCAGCCCCAGCCCCGCGCGCGCGGCCTTATGCGGCGGCAGCGCGCCAAGATCCTGTCCGCCGAGCGACACCGAGCCCCCGGAATGCTTCAGCAACCGGCAGATCACGCGGATCGTAGACGTTTTGCCCATGCCGTTACGCCCCATCAGAGCGCAGACCTCGCCCTCTTCCAGCGCCAGGTCGACGCCGAAGAGCGCCTGAGACGGGCCATAAGAGGCGGTGATGCCTTCAACGTCGAGAAAGCTCATCCCGCCTCCTCCGCACCCAGATAAGCCTCGCGCACATCCGCATTGGCGCGGATCTCGGCGGCGGTGCCCGTGGCGATGATGCGCCCGTAAACCAGCACCGAAATCCGGTCAGCCAGCGCAAAAACCGCGTCCATATCGTGCTCCACCAGCAGGATCGGTGCCTCATGGCGGAGCCCGTCCAGAAACCCTGTGAGCCGCTGAGAGCCGTCCGCCCCCAGCCCCGCCATCGGCTCGTCCATCAGAAAAGCGCGCGGTTGCAGCGTCAGCGCGACGGCGACTTCCAGCTGGCGGCGCTGGCCGTGGCTGAGATCGGCGGTGCGCTGTGCGGCGTGCTCCTCAAGCCCCACCCGCTCCAGCGCGCTCATGGCCGCTTCGCGCAGGCCTGTGTCCTGCATGACGGGTCGGAAAAACCGCCAGACGGACCCGGCCCGCCCCAGCGCGCCCAGCATCGCATTCTGCAGCACGGTGTATTCCATCGCCAGCGAAGAGATCTGAAAGGTGCGCCCGAGCCCTGCCCGCGCCCGCGCCACGGTGCCCAGCCCGGTGATGTCCTGGCCGTCGAAAAAGATGCGCCCGGCATCGGGCGGCAACCCGCCCGCGATCTGTTTGATCAGCGTCGATTTTCCCGCCCCGTTGGGACCGATCAGAGCGTGAATCTCACCCGGACGCACTGTCAGGGAGACATCATCCGTCGCCACCAGCGCGCCAAAGGATTTGCGCAGACCCTCAATGCGCAGCAGCGGCTCAGTCATGCGCCACCTGCCGTCCCGCCAGCGCGCCGATCATGCCGCCGCGGGCAAAAAGCACGACAAGAAGCAGCAGCAGGCCCAGATAGACATGCCAGAAATCCGACAGACCGCCCAGGATATGCTCGAGCAGAATAAAGAGTGCCGCCCCTGCCACCGGCCCGAAAAGCCGCCCCACACCGCCGAGGATCACGAAAATCATGATCTCCCCCGACATATGCCAGCTCAGCATCGTCGGGCTGACAAAGCGGTTAAGATCGGCAAAAAGCGCGCCCGCCAGCGCTGTGACCGCGCCAGAGATCACAAAGGCCAGCAGCCGCAGCCGGTAAGGCGACAGGCCAACCGTCTCGACCCGCTCAGGATTCTGACGGGCGGCGGAAAGCGCCAGACCAAAGGGGGACGCGGCAAATCGCCCGGCCCCCCCGAGCACCAGCGCCAGAACAACAAAGGTAATGGCGAAAAACTGAATCGGGTCGAGCGTATTGAGCCCGGGAAAGCCGTTGCGCACATAGATCGACAGTCCGTCCTCGCCGCCATAGGCAGGCCAGGAAATCGCGAAATAATAGAGCATCTGCCCGAACGCGAGCGTGATCATGATGAAATAGACGCCCGAGGTGCGCAGCGAAAGCGCGCCGATGGCGAGGGCTGCAAGCGCGCCTGTGAGCACCGCGACGAGCCAGATCACCGGCATGCTTTTGGTGCCTTCGATCAGCAGCGGATTTTCGAGGATCGGCGTGAAGGTCTGCGCGTGATGGGCAAGGATCCCCATAGCATAGCCGCCGATCCCGAAAAACGCAGCATGCCCGAGACTGACAAGGCCGCCCAGACCCAGTGCGATGTTGAGCCCGACACCGGCGAGTGCCAGGATCGCGACCTTTGTGGTCAGCGTGATGATAAAGGGCTCGTCGAGCATGAGTGCTGTCAGCGCTGTGACGGGCAGCATCGCAAAGAGCACCAGATTTATGAGGAAACCGCGGGTCATGTCAGGCGCTCCCGTAAAGCCCGGTGGGCTTAAACAGCAGCACCGCCGCCATCAGAATATAGATCGACATGGAGGCCAGCGATGAGCCGACCGCCGTGGCCGCGGAGGGCTCCATAAAGGTGGCAAAGACCCCGGGCAGCAGGACGCCCCCGAGCGTGTCGGTAAGCCCTACCAGCAGCGCGCCCACGAGCGCACCGCGAATGGATCCGATGCCGCCGATGACGATGACCACAAACGCCAGGATCAGCACCGGCTCGCCCATGCCGACCTGCACCGACTGAATGGCGCCCACAAGCGCACCGGCGAGGCCAGCCAGCCCCGCGCCAAGGGCAAAAACAAGCGTGTAGAGCTTCGAGATATCCACGCCGAGCGCCGCGATCATTTCACGGTCGCTCTCACCTGCGCGGATACGGATGCCGATACGGGTGCGCGCGATGAGCTGAAAAAGCCCCAGCGCGATGAAAAGGCCCACGCCGATGATCACCAGCCGGTAGAGCGGGTATTCGATGCCGCCCGGCAGGGTCACCGGGCCCGACAGCGCGGGCGGAATATCGAGGAACAGCGGAAAGGAGCCAAAGAGCCAGCGCGTGCCTTCGGAGAAAATCAGAATGAGCGCAAAGGTCGCCAGCACCTGATCGAGATGGTCGCGGTCATAAAGCCTGCGGATCACCACAAGCTCGACGATGGCGCCGGCGGCAGCAGCAGCTACCAGGCTCGCGATCAGAGCCAGAATGAACGAGCCCGTTGCACCGGCGACTGCGGCCGCTGCGAAAGCACCGACCATGTAAAGCGAGCCATGGGCCAGGTTGATCAGCCCCATGACGCCAAAGATCAGCGTCAGCCCCGCAGCCATCAGAAACAGCATCACGCCGAACTGAAGCCCGTTCAGCACCTGTTCTATCAGCAGAATGGTTGTCATATCAGATCTGCACCACGAGGGCGCTCTGGCCGTTGTTCCGGGCCGGGGCAAAGGCCGTGGCCTGCCCGCAGGTTGCAGGCGCGCTGTTTGTGATAAAGCGGTCCGGGTCGCGCCCGCCGCCGGTATTAAGCGCGCGGGCATCGCCTTCGACCGCGCGCGTGTCCCTGCCCGAAATCGCAGTCAGAACGCTGCCGGCAGCACGGCAGTCGCGGGCGACGTCAGGCAGCCTGTCGGGAGTGCTGATGGGCAGCATGAGAAGGGTGGCCTCTGGTCGGGAAAGGGTCATGGCGAAACGGGGCGGCGTCGCGACACGCCGCCCCTGCAGTCGTCAGTAGCTGCACTCTGCGGCATAGGCATCACCATGGTCGGTGAGGCTGGCGCCGATGATCTTATTGGTGAACACGTCACCCTCTTTGATCACTTCACGCACGTAGAAATCCTGGATCGGGTGCTGGTTGGACCCGAAGCGGAAATTTCCGCGCACAGAGGCGAAATCGGCCTCCGCCAGGGCTGCCCGGAAGGCATCCGGATCGGTGACGCTGGCCTTACCCATCGCGCTCAGCAGCAGGTTTGCGGTGTCATAGCCCTGGCTTGCGTACAGCGACGGCAGGCGGCCGTATTCGGCCTGGAACGCCTCGACAAAGGCTTTGTTGGCTGCATTGTCGATGTCCTTGTTCCACTGACTGGTGTTTTTCACACCCAGAGCGGCCTCGCCCACGGCCTGCAGAATGCCCTGGTCAAAGCTGAACGCAGGGCCGATCACCGGCAGATCAACGCCTGAGCCTGCATATTGCTTGAGGAAGGAAATCCCCATGCCACCGGGCAGGAAGAAGAAGACAGAATCCGCTCCGGACGCGCGGATCTGCGCAATCTCGGCGGCGTAATCGGTCTGGCCAAGCTTGGTGTAGATCTCTCCCGCCAGTTCGCCCTCATACATGCGTTTGTAGCCGGTCAGCGCATCCTGTCCCGCCGGATAGTTTGGCGCGAGGATAAAGCTGTTGGCATAGCCTGCGTCATTGGCATAGGCGCCGGCGGCTTCATGCAGGTTGTCGTTCTGCCAGGCCACGTTGAAATAAAGCGGATGACAGCCTTTGCCCGCCAGCGCCGAGGGACCCGCGTTCGGCGAGAGGTAAAACCTGCCCTGTGCCGTTGCAGCAGGCACCACGGCCATCGCGAGGTTAGACCAGATGATGCCGGTCATCACATCGACCTTCTCGGACTGGATCATCTTGTCGGCAAGCTGCACCGCGATCTCGGGCTTGCGCTGGTCGTCTTCGATCACGACCTCCAGGTTGTCATTGCCGGCCATTTTTGCCGCCAGCATAAAGCCGTCGCGCACGTCGATGCCAAGGCCCGCACCGCCGCCCGAGAGCGTGGTGATCATGCCGACCTTGACTTTCGCGCCATGGCCATCGGCAAACCCGGCGGTGCCAAAGGCGGCAAGCCCCGCCGCGAGGATCAGTGATTTCAGTTTCATATCAGGTAACTCCCTTGTTTATGAGGCACTTGGCGGCCCCTGTCAGATGCCGGTGGTCCGGCTTGTGGTTCATCTATGTGACCCGGTTGCGGGTCTTGAATTCCGGCCGGTCCCAGAGCCGATCATGCATGACCCGCGCGATGCGCGCCACCGCTTCGTCAACGTCGCCCGCATCAAGATAAAGCGGCGTAAAGCCGAACCGCATGATATCGGGCGCGCGGAAATCGCCGATCACGTCGTGGTGGATCAGCGCCTGCATCGCGGCATAGCCATTCTCGAAACGGAACGAGACCTGGCTGCCCCGCTGTGCACTGTCGCGCGGGCTGGCGAGCGCAAGCTGAGGCACTGCGCGCCCGACACCTTCGATGAACCGCTCCTGCAGGGCGACGGACGCGGCGCGCACATCGGCCATGTCAACGCCATCCCAGGCCTTCATTGCAAACTCAAGCGTGGTCATCTGCAAAACCGGCGGGGTGCCCACCCGCATCCGCTCGATCCCGGCGCCCGGCTGATAATTCAGTTTGAATTCAAAGGGATCTCTGTGTCCGAGCCAGCCGCTGAGCGCGGGCTCGATGCTGTCTGCCAGATCCGGACGCACGTAGATAAAGGCCGGCGCCCCCGGTCCCCCGTTGAGGTATTTATAGGTGCAGCCCACCGCGAATTCAGCCTCCGAGCCGGCAATATCCACCGGGATCGCACCGGCGGAATGCGCCAGATCCCAGATCATCACGGCCCCCGCCTCCCGGGCCCGCGCGGTGATGGCATTCATGTCGTGCATCCGGCCCGTCCGGTAATCCACCTCGGTCAGCATGACTACGGCCACGGTCTCGTCGATGGCGTCGGCGACCGCTCCGGGCTCGACAGTGCGCAGCTCATAGCCGCGATCCAGCGTCGAAATCAGCCCTTCGACCATATAAAGGTCGGTCGGGAAATTGCCGGTGTCCGACAGGATGAGCCCCCTGTCGGGCCGCATTTTCAGCGCTGCCGCCACCGCCTGATAGACTTTGACCGAAAGCGTATCGCCCATCACCACGGATCCTGCGGGCGCACCTATGAGCCGGCCCACCATGTCACCCACCCGCGTGGGCTGCGCCATCCAGCCCGCCGTATTCCAGCCGCGAATAAGCTGCGCACCCCATTCTTTATGAAGCATCTCTTCCAGTGCGCCGGGCACGCCCACAGGCATCGGCCCCAGCGAATTGCCGTCGAGATAAATAACCCCCTCCGGCATGTGGAACAGGTCTTTACGCGTTACATCAGTCACTTACAGGGCCCCTCTGACATGCCACAGCTCCGGAAACAGCTCAACTTCCAGCATTTTACGCAGATAGCCAACACCCGACGTGCCGCCGGTGCCGCGTTTGAACCCGATAATGCGCTCCACGGTCGTCACATGGTTGAAACGCCAGCGCCGGAAATAATCCTCCAGATCCACCAGTTTTTCGGCAAGTTCGTATATTTCCCAGTGGGTTGATGGCGAAACGTAAACTTTTTGCCACTGATCCTGCACGGTCGCCTGCGCCGTCCAGGCCGTGTCCGACGGCGCGCCGGAATGATCCTGATCTCCCAGCCTGTCGGCCAGCAGCGCAAGAGCGGTCTGATAGAGGCTCGGTTTTGTCATCTCCGCCTTCAGGGCCGCCATGGCTGCAGGCCGGTGCGCGTGCAGCTGCATCAGTTTTGCGTTCCGGTTGCCCAGCAGAAATTCGATCAGCCGGTACTGATGCGACTGAAACCCGGAGGAATTGCCCAGAGCAGGGCGAAACGCGGTGTATTCGCTGGGCGTCATCGTACGCAGCACATCCCAGGATCCGTTGAGCTGCTCAAAGATCCGTGCGACCCGGCTCAGCATCTTGAACGCCGGGCGCAATTCGCCGCTCTGCATGGTCTCGCGCGCCGCCTGCAACTCGTGAATGGCCAGCCGCATCCAGAGCTCAGAGGTCTGGTGCTGCACGATGAACAGCATCTCGTCATGCGCCTCCGAGCGCGGATGCTGGGCATTCAGAACCGGGTCGAGCTGCAGATAATCGCCATAGGACATATCGGCCGCAAAATCGAGTTTCGCACCCTGCGCCGGGTCGTCACCTCCGGAGCTCATGATGTCTCCCTCAGAGCAAACCGCCGGATCTTGCCCGTCGCCGTTTTCGGCAGTTCCGCGACAAAACGGATATCGCGCGGATATTTATAGGGGGCGATCTGCTCTTTGACATGGGTCTGCAGCGCCTCAACAAGATCGGCACCGGGTTGCGCGCCTTCCGTGAGCACCACATGCGCCTGCACGATACTGCCCCGTTCCGGATCGGGCGCGCCGACCACGGCGCATTCGGCCACATGGGCGTGCGACATGAGCGCCGCCTCAACCTCGGGCCCCGCGATATTGTAACCTGATGAGATGATCATATCGTCGTTGCGCGCGGCGAAATGCAGATAGCCGTCCTCGTCCATGGAAAAGCTGTCACCGGTGATGTTCCAGCCATCGGTCACATAGTCATTCTGCCGCGCATCGGCGAGATACCGGCAGCCGGTGGGGCCGCGTACCGCGAGCCTGCCCACGGTGCCGCGCGGGACTTCCGCGCCCTCGGCATCCACCACCTTTGCCTCATAGCCGCCGACCGGTTTGCCGGTGCAGGCCGCGCGGTGATCATCGAAACGGCTGGAGATAAAGATATGCAGCAGTTCGGTCGCTCCGATCCCGTCGAGCATCGGCTTGCCCGTCTGTTTCTGCCAGTCGTGATAGACAGGCGCGGGCAGTGTCTCGCCCGCGGACACAGCCGCACGCAGGCTGGAGAGATCGGCGCCCTCCTCCATCGCGGCCAGCATCGCACGATAGGCTGTGGGTGCGGTGAAACACACAGTCGCGCGGTATTTCTCGATGATCTCGATCATATTGGGTGGCGAGGCGGTTTCCAGCAGGGTTGCCGCCGCTCCGAACCGCAGGGGAAAGATCGCAAGCCCGCCAAGCCCGAAGGTAAAGGCCAGCGGCGGCGAACCCACAAAGATATCCTCGGGTGTGACCCCCAGCACCTCGCGCGCATAGCCGTCGGCGATGATCAGCAGATCGCGGTGAAAATGCATCGTGGCCTTGGGGCTGCCCGTGGTGCCGCTGGTGAAGCCCAGCAGCGCCACATCGTCCTGTGCTGTATCAACGGCATCAAACTGCACCGGCTTTTCCAGCGCCAGGCGGTCAAGCTCCGCATCATGGTTGGAGGTTCCGTCAAACCCGACAACCGATCTGAGATAGCTGCTGGTTTTCGCGCAGGCGGTCAGCTCATCCATCAGCCGCGTGTCACAGAGCGCGTGGCTGATTTCGGCCTTGTCCACAATTCCGGAAAGCTCGCCTGCGCGCAGCATCGGCATTGTGTTGACGACCACGGCACCCGCCTTGGTCGCTGCGAGCCAGCAGGCGACCATCGCGGGGTTGTTCGCCGACCGGATCAGCACCCGGTTGCCGGGCTTTACGCGAAGGTTTTCGACCAGTGCACGCGCCAGCCGGTTGGTCCAGTCGGCGAGTTCCTTATAGGTCCGGCGCCGCCCGTTTCCGATAAGCGCGGTATGGTCGCCAAAGCCCCTGGCGACCATCGCATCGGTCAGTTCCACCGCGGCATTCAGTCGGTCAGGATAGTCAAAACCGTCGAGAATGAGATCCGGCCAGCTTTCTTCCGGCGGCAGATTATCGCGCGCAAAACTGTCGGTATGGGCGGAAGCGCGCATCAGATCAGCTCACCCTGAGATCGGGCCGGTTGTGAGCCCGAAAGTATCTGTACGCAGGTCGCTGCGCCTGCGGGCGCTTGTCTGAATACGATATTTTTACGGGAAAAATCCCATATCAATGCGCTTTCAGGATCAGATTCACGATATATCCGTTCCTTTCGGCCCCGCGCGCGGGGCATCGGCTCAGCTGGTGACAGGTATCCGTTGATCTGCATCGCTCACTCCCGCCCGAAGGTGCCGCCACAGCGCTGCCGCACCTGCCTGTGACGTTAGGGTGAGTCGCTATTTGCTTCAAGAGCAAATATTTTAGACCTAAAGCAAATCAGCCATAAGTCCGCAGAGTGCTTATCTGATGCGCAGTCCGGTTTCCCTGTCAAAGATCATGGCACGACGCGGCTCAAAAGTGACATCGACGGTATCGCCCTCCGAGGCGCGGTCATCGCCGCGTTCTTCGACGATCATGCGCTCGCCGGTGGGTGTGTCGAGGTGCAGATAAGAAACCCCGCCCAGCGCTTCTGAAAGCTCAGCGCTCAGCGCGCCTTCCCCTCTGCGGACCTCCAGATGCTCGGGCCGCACGCCAAGCGTCACTTCTGTGCCTTCGGACGGCAGCGACGCCTCAACGGCGACGGTGCGGCCCAGTCCGGGCACCTCCACACCACCCGCCACGACCTTTCCGCCGAGGAAATTCATTGCAGGAGAGCCGATAAAACCCGCCACAAAGCGGTTGTCCGGATCACGGTAAAGCTCGAGCGGCGCACCCACCTGTTCGATCTTTCCGGCCCGCAGCACGACGATTTTGTCGGCAAGGGTCATCGCCTCGACCTGATCATGGGTGACATAGATCATCGTGGCCCCGATGTCCTTGTGCAGCCGCGCGATCTCCACACGCATTTCCACGCGCAGTTCCGCATCGAGATTGGACAGCGGCTCGTCAAAGAGAAACACCTCCGGGCCGCGCACGATCGCCCGCCCGATGGCGACCCGCTGGCGCTGCCCGCCGGAAAGCGCTTTGGGCTTGCGGTCGAGATAGGGGCCGAGCTTGAGAATATCCGAGGCCATCCCGACTTTCTCTTTGATCTCCGCTGCCGGCACCCCGTTCATCCTGAGACCAAAGCCCATGTTCTCGCCCACGGTCATATGCGGATAAAGCGCATAGGTCTGAAAAACCATCGCGACGCCCCGGTCAGACGGATCAAGCCGCGTGACATCGCGCGCGCCGATGTGGATTTCGCCGGCGCTGGTTTCTTCGAGCCCCGCGATCATGCGCAGCAGTGTGGACTTGCCACAGCCCGACGGCCCGACAAAGACGCAGAATTCACCGTCTTCGATCTCAAGGTCGATCCCGTGGATCACCTGCACATCGCCATAGCGTTTGATCGCCTGTTTCAGCGTGACACCTGTCATGGATTACGTCCCTGTTTTTTGCATGATTGAATCGGGAAACCGCCAGGCCTGAGCATCAGCGGCGACGGACACTGCGACCCCGGCAAGACGCGGGGCCAGCGCTTCGAGCGCCTCAAGAGAGATGGTTTCCGTCGTGCCGGTGACCGACAGCGCGCCCAGCACCCTGCCCTGTCCGGTCAGAACCGGATGGGCGATGCAGATAATGCCGGGCTCGTGCTCTTCGCGGTCAAAGGCGTATCCGCGCCGGCGGATCTCGTGCAGCTCGGCTTTCAGAGCTGCGGGCGTGGTCAGCGTGTGATCGGTAAACCGGTGAAAAGACTGCTGCCGGATCACGCGTTCAAGCTCTTCTTCCGGCAGAAAGGCCAGCATCGCCTTGCCCACCCCGGTGCAATAGGCCGGTCCGACCTTGCCTGCATCACTGAACATCTCAACCGGCTGGGTCGCGTTGCGCTTGTCGACATAAAGCACCTGGGCATTGTCGAGCTGTGCCAGATGCACCGTATGCCCGACCTCAGCACTCAGCCTGTCCAGTGCAGGGCGCGCAATCGGTGCCAGCGAGCTTTGGGTCCAGGCGGCATGGGCCAGCCGGACAAGCCGCACGCCGGGGCTGTAGGTCTGATGCTCTGCATCGTATTCCAGCATCCCCTGTGAGGTCAGCGTCTGCAGAAAGCGGTAGAGGGTCGCCTTGGGATAGCTGCTCTGCGCCAGCAAGGTGCCGAACCGCACCGGGCGGCCAAAGGCGGCCACCTGATCCAGTACATCCAGCGCTTTGCCAACGGTGCCGTCTCCGGACATGTCAGTGGCCTCCCCTAATAAGATGCACCCTGTTGCGAACCGGCGCTGCGCCGTCTGTCCGACGTCTCCCCCGGGTGCTTTGCCTCCTGCGACCACAGCCAAGAAGACTGTTGACAGTCTAGGCATATTGCGCTGTAGTTTTCAATATATAAAACTTGGTTCCAAATAATGAAACTCATTTGCAGGATCGTTGTCAGGAAACCGGGGGGACGAATACCAAAGCATACGTACCTTAGGGAGGACACAATGCGTTTCACCACCAGATCAATGCTGATGGCACTGGCCGGCTCAACCATGCTTGCCGGTGCTGCTGCCGCCGAGCTTTCGGGAGAGCTCAAGATTTTCCTTGATACATCCAACCCCGCGCCGCGCGCGACGATGGAAAAGATGATTGCGGATTTCGGTGCGCTGCACCCCGATCTTGAGATTTCCACCACCGTGATCGACCGCGAAGCCTATAAAACCCAGATCCGGAACTTTCTGACCGCCGACAGCCCGGATGTGGCGACATGGTATGCGGCCAACCGGATGACACCCTACGTGAACGCAGGCCTTTTCGAGGATGTCTCTGATCTCTGGGCCGAGCCCGAGATTGCCGAGAACCTGGCCTCCACCAAGGGTGCGATGACCATCGACGGAAAACAGTGGGGCGTGCCTTACACATATTACCAGTGGGGCATCTACTACCGCAAAGACATCTATGAAGAACTGGGCCTCTCAGAGCCCGCGACCTTTGACGAGATGAAATCCAACTGTCAGGTGATCATCGACAGCGGTCGGGCCTGCTATACCATCGGCTCCAAGTTCCTCTGGACCGCCGGCGGCTGGTTTGACTACCTCAACATGCGCACAAACGGGTTTGATTTCCACATGGCACTCGCCGCCGGCGAAGTGACGTGGACCGATGACCGTGTGCGGGCGACCTTTGCCAACTGGCGCGAACTCATCGACATGGGCGCCTATGTCGAGAACCACCAGAACTACTCCTGGCAGGAAGCCCTGCCCTTCATGGCCAATGGCGAGGCCGCGGCCTATCTGATGGGCAACTTCGCAGTGGCGCCGCTGCGCGAAGCGGGTCTGGATGACGACAAGCTCGACTTTTATCAGTTCCCGGCCATCAACCCGGATGTTGAACTGGCCGAAGACGCGCCCACGGATACCTTCCACATCCCGGCCAATGCCACGAATAAGGAAGCCGCGCGCGAATTCCTGCGCTATGTGGTCTCAGCCGACGTTCAGACCGAGATCAACAACGGCGCGAACCTCGGGCAGCTTCCCGTGAATGCCAGCGCCTCTGTGGATGATGACAAGTTCCTCAACGAAGGCTTTGCCATGCTCAGCTCCAACAGCCCCGGCGGTGTCGCGCAGTTCTTTGACCGCGATTATCCGGCGGAAATGGCTGCGGAAGCGATGCAGGGCCTGCAGGAATTCATGGTCTTTCCGGACAACCTCGACGACATCCTGAACCGTCTCGATAAGGTTCAGGCCCGGGTTTACAAGTAATCCCACCGGTCCGGGCGCACACCTGCGCCCGGACCACCGCCGCCACTGCGCGACACTGTCGATGGCACGCACCGGTCTGCGTGCTGCCGTGAGCGCCGCGCCAGAACGGGAGACTTCCGATGCCAACAAGCCCTGCCGTACCGGATACCATGCCGCCACCGCGCAGCTGGTACAAGCGCAACGAGATCGCCGTCACGCCCTGGCTGTTTCTGGCGCCCGCGATCCTTTTTTTCGCCTTTTACGTAATCTGGCCGATTTATCAGTCGATCGTGATCTCCTTTTACGACTGGGACGGGCTTGGTGAGGCGCGTTTCATCGGCATGGAAAACTATGTCGAGCTGATGGACGACAGTGCCTTTGAGGTCTCGCTCTGGAACAACCTCAAATGGCTGCTGTTTTATCTGCTGGCCATACCCGGCGGGCTTTTCATCGCCCTCTTTCTCAACCAGACCGTGACCGGCATCCGCATCTATAAGTCTCTGTTTTTCTTCCCCTTCGTGCTCAGCCAGGTGGTCGTGGGTCTCGTTTTCTCCTGGTTCTATCTGCCCAATGAGGGCCTGCTGAACGGCGTGCTGGGCCTTGTCGGGCTGGGCCCTGTGAACGTCCTGGGCGATCCGACGATGGCCACCTACGGGATCATCGCCGCCGGTCTCTGGCCACAGACCGCTTATTGCATGATCCTTTATCTCACCGGCCTGAACGCCGTGGATCCCGAACAGATCGAAGCCGGGCGTCTGGACAACGCAAAGGGCTGGAAAATGCTGTGGTATATCATCATCCCGCAACTGAAACCCGCCACCTTTATTGCCTTTGTCGTCACCATCATCGGCGCGCTGCGGTCGTTTGATCTCATCTCGATCATGACTAACGGCGGCCCGTTCGGGCAGACCCGGGTGCTGAGCTTTTACATGTTCGAAAAAGCGCTCAGCGAATATGGGTTCCGCATGGGCTATGGCGCCGCCATCGCCGTGGTGCTCTTTCTCATCATGCTGATCTTTATTGCTTACTTCCTGTGGTCCATGTGGTCCGAGGAGCGGGGCCGATGACCCGTATGGAGTTCGATACGCTCTGCGCAGAACGCCCCGGTGCTGTGCTGTCCGGTCCGGGTGAGCTCGATGCCTGGAAGGTCGGCGGCAAAATGTTCGCCTTTTTCGGGCACGAAGAAAAGCGCGCGGCCAACACGGACCATGTTGCGGTGAAATGCCCTGATGCCGAAACGGCCGCTATGCTCATCGACGCAGGTGCCGCTGTCAAAGCCCCCTATTTCCACCGCTCATGGGTGCAGCTCGACCTGCCCGCGCTGGCTCAGGACGAGGCGCGCCACCGTATCGCCGTGAGCTACGACACCATCCGTCGTGGTCTGCCCAGATCTGTCCGGGAGGCGCCCTGATATGTTTCCGACACCGATTGAAAAAACCTCCCGCTCCTGGCAGCTGACCTATCAGTCGCTGCTGCCGCTGGCGCTGATCATGTGGCTGCTGCCGCTCATCGCCGTGGCGATCTTCTCGATCAAGCCCGCGGTGGATTTCACACAGGGCAACTACTGGGGCATGCCCTCGTCCTTTGAGCTCTTCGCCAACTACGGCCAGGTCTTCACCAATTCCGACATGCCGCGCTATATGCTTAATTCGGTGCTGATCACCGTGCCGACGGTCATCGGGGCCGTGGCGCTGTCCTGCCTCGCGGGCTTTGCGCTGGGGATCTACAAATTCAAATCCAACATCTGGATCTTCTTCATGTTCGTGGCGGGCAACTTCGTGCCCTTCCAGATCCTGATGGTGCCGGTGCGCGACCTGACACTCGACATGGGGCTTTACAACACCAAGACCGGGCTTGTGCTCTTTCACATAGCCTTCCAGACCGGGTTCTGTACGCTCTTCATGCGCAATTTCATCCGCGCCCTGCCCTATGAGCTTATCGAGGCCGCGCGCGTCGAGGGCATCGCAGAGTGGAAGATCTTCTGGTACGTCGTCATCCCGCTGATGAAACCCGCGATTGCGGCACTTTCTGTGCTGATCTTCACCTTTATCTGGAACGACTATTTCTGGGCCGTTGTGCTTACGCAGGGGCCGGAAAGCCAGCCTGTCACCGCCGGCATCACTTCCTTTAACTCGCAGTTCCGCGCGGCCTATCACCTGATGAGCGCAGGCTCGATTGTGGCCGCCCTGCCCCCGGTGCTGATGTTCTTCCTGATGCAGAAACACTTTATCGCAGGCCTCACGCTGGGAGCTGTGAAGTGAAAACAAGCTGGCGGCTGGACGATGCGCGGCAGACGCTTCTGCTGACGTCCCTTATGGGGCGCATGCCGCAGATCGTCTACTGGGGCGCGCCACTGCCCCTGGATGAGGATCCGGATCAGCTTGTGCAGACCTCCGGGCTCGATGTGACCGGGGGGATGCTGGATGAAAACCCCGACCTTTCGATCTGCCCCGAAGCCTCGCGCAGCTTTCCCGGCCAGCCCGGCGTGGTCGTGCGCGATCAGGACGGCACGCCGCTTTTGCCGCGCTTTACCCTCGAGGCCGTGGAAGAAACCCCGCAGCATCTCAGGATAACCTGCACAGACAGTGACAACCGGCTGACCTATACGGCCGTCTTTGACCTGGATCCCGACACTCATGTGATCCGCGCCTCGGCAGAGTTGCAGGCCGACCGGCCCCTGCATCTGCACTGGCTCTCGGCGCCTGTGTTCCCTGCCCCGCAGCATTCGGATGAGATGATCGATTTTGCCGGCCGCTGGTGTGGCGAGTTTCAGATGAACCGCACCGCCTGGAGCCCCGGCATCCGTTACCGCGAAAACCGCACTGGCCGCACCGGACACGAGCATTTCCCGGGGCTGATCATCCCCGCCCGTGGCGCCACCAATGCCAGCGGCGAGGCCTGTGCCTTTCACTATGGCTGGTCGGGCGGGCACCGGATGATCGCGGAAGAGCTGCCCGACGGGCGCCGTCAGGTGCAGTTCGGCCACGCCGCGCGCATGCAGACGCAGGCGGCCACCAGCTTCCGCACCGCGCCGCTTTATGCCGTTTACTCCTCTGACGGGCTCAACGGGGCCGCCGTCTCTTATCAGCGGCACCTGCGCGACCGCATCGTCACCTGGACGGATAAAGAGGGCCTGCGTCCGGTGCATTATAACTGCTGGGAAGCCGTCTATTTCGACCACGACATGCCGCAGCTGAAAGACATCGCGGCCCGCGCCGCGGATCTGGGCGCCGAACGTTTCGTGCTGGATGACGGCTGGTTCGGGCAGCGTGATGACGACACCTCAAGCCTCTCAGACTGGGAGGTTGACCCGCGCAAATACCCCGACGGGCTCGGCCCGCTCATCGATCACGTGCACGGGCTGGGCATGAGCTTTGGCATCTGGTTCGAGCCCGAGATGATCAACCCCGACAGCAACATTCACCGCGCGCACCCCAACTGGGCACTGGGCGCCGAAGATCAGATCCTCGGACGCCAGCAAAAGGCGCTGAACATGGCGCTGCCCGACGTGCGCGATTTTCTGTATGACCGGATATCGGCGCTGCTCATCGCGCATCCCGTTGACTACATCAAATGGGATCACAACCGGGTCCTGCCCTTTCCGGACGCCGCGCAGACCCACGGATCTTATGCGCTGATCGACAGGCTGCGCGCCGATTTTCCGCATGTGGAGATCGAAAGCTGTGCATCGGGCGGCGGGCGGATCGATTTCGGCATTCTCAGCCGCACCCAGCGGGTCTGGCTGTCCGACAGTAACGACGCGCTGGAGCGGTTGCAGATCCAGCACAACGCCGCCCTTTTTCTGCCCGCCGCCGTCACCGGCAGCCATGTGGGGCCGCGCCGCTGCCATACCTCGGGGCGCGTGCTCGATATCGAATTCCGCGCCTGGGTCGCGGCACATCGGCACAT
This sequence comes from Roseobacter ponti, assembly GCF_012932215.1. Taxonomy (GTDB): domain Bacteria; phylum Pseudomonadota; class Alphaproteobacteria; order Rhodobacterales; family Rhodobacteraceae; genus Roseobacter; species Roseobacter ponti. The sequence continues at coordinate 2,370,755 of NZ_CP048788.1, forward strand.
GGGGTTCGAGATGGACCCGCGCGAACTGACGGATCACGAAGCACAGGTGCTGCGCGACGTCACCCGATGGTGGAAAGACAACCGCGCCTGGATGATGGCGGCGGACATCCTGCGCCTTGACGCCTCCGACGCAGCGGTGATTGCCGAACAGCAGCAGGCCCGGGACGGCAGCCGCTTCGTGGTCTTTGCCGGCAAGGCTGCAACCTCGGCTCAGATCGCGCCCCGGCCGCTGCGCCTCACACGGCTCGACCGCGAAGCACGCTATGAGGTGAGCCTGCGCAACCGCGCCTCGGCACCTGGTCTGTCGCGCGGCCGGATGGCGCTGAAAGACGCACCGGTGGTTCTGACCGGTGCCGCTCTGATGCAGAACGGGCTCACTCTGCCCTGGTCCTTCCCGGAAACCATGTGGGTGCTGGAAGGAAAACGCCTGTGAGCGCCCGACCCTTATATGCACAAACCGGTGCACACTCTGTGCACAGTCTGTGCACGCCAGGTGCACATCAAAAATCAGCCCTGAAGGATCCGATGCCATGACCGCCACTGCCACCTTCCACGACCTGAAAGACGCCTCAGTTTACATCACCGGCGGCGGCTCGGGCATCGGCGCCGACCTCACCGACGGCTTCCTCGGACAGGGGGCAAAGGTCGCTTTCATCGGGCGCTCGGATGCCAGTGATTTCGTCGACGCGATGGCAGAGAAGCACGGGCGTGCGCCGCTTTTTCTGCAGGGCGATATCACCGACACTGACCGCCTGCGTGCCACCGTCGCAGAGGCCGCTGAGGCGCATGGCCCGGTGCAGGTTCTTGTTTCAAATGCAGCGAATGACAAACGTCACAACTGGCTGGAGCTGACGCCGGAGGAATGGGACAGCCTGCTTGCAGTGAACCTCAAAGCCTATCTTTTCGCAGCCCAGGCCGTGGCCCCCGGCATGATCAGCGCTGGCGCGGGATCGATCATCAATTTCAGCTCCATAAGCTATATGATGGGTAATGCGGGCTATCCTGCCTATACGGCGGCGAATGGTGGGATCACCGCGATGACCCGCAGTCTTGCGCGCGAACTGGGGCCCGACGGCATCCGGGTGAACGCGCTGGCTCCGGGCTGGGTTCTCACTGAAAAACAGCTCGAAAAATGGGCAACGCCGGAAGGGCTCGCCGCGCATCTCGACCGCCAGTGCCTGAAAACCCATCTGGAACCACGCGATATTGTGGATGCGGTGCTTTTCATGGCATCTGCAACCAGCCGCATGATGACCGGCCAGTGCCTGGTTGTGGATGGCGGCGTCGTGACAACCGGATAGGAGAGCCATGAGCGCGTCCGTATCACCTGACTGGATTGCCGTTGACTGGGGCACCACGAACCTGCGCGCCTTTGCCATGCAGGGAGGAACGGTCGTGGATCAGGCGCAGTCGGATCAGGGCATGGGCGGGCTCACCACAGACGGGTTTGAGCCGGCACTGCGCGCCCTGATCAGCCCTTGGATTGCTGCCGGCAACCTGCCCGTGATCGCCTGCGGCATGGTCGGCTCACGTCAGGGCTGGGTCGAGGCCGCTTATCGTGCCGTGCCCTGCACACCGCTTGATACGGTCCTCACGCGCGCTCCGGCGTCGGGCGGGCTTGCGGTGCATGTGGTCTCCGGGCTGTCGCAGGCCGCACCACCTGATGTGATGCGCGGAGAAGAAACACAGATTGCAGGTTTTCTGCAGCTCAATCCGGGCTGGGACGGCGTGATCTGTCTGCCTGGGACGCATACCAAGTGGGCGCATCTGAGCGCCGGCGAAGTTGTGAGCTTTCAGACCGTGATGACCGGGGAGCTTTTTGCCCTGCTCGGGCAGTCTTCGGTGCTGCGCCACTCGCTCGATCCTGACGGCTGGCACGATGCGGCCTTTGCAGAAGCGGTCGGTGACACCATGGCACATCCGGAGCGGCTGGCAGCACGGCTCTTTGGCCTTCGGGCAGGACAGCTTTTGCAGAGCACCGATGGTGCCATCGCCCGCGCGCGCCTCTCAGGTCTGCTGATCGGGTCCGAACTTGCGGCGACAAAGGCATACTGGCTGGGCCAGAACCTGGCCATTCTCGGCACGGGCGCGCAGGCCCGCGCCTATCGTGATGCGCTCGCCCTGCAGGGCGCACATGCCATTCCTGCCGATACGGACCGCGCGACGCTTGCCGGGCTTACCGCTGCCCGCAGATTACTCAGAGAGGCCACATGACCCTTCCCCTCATCGCCATCCTGCGCGGGATAACCCCCGCCGAAGCACCCGACATCTGCGCGGCTCTGATCGACGCCGGCATTACCACCATCGAAGTGCCGCTGAACTCGCCGGATGCGCCCGAGAGCATCGCAGCACTTGTGCGGCTTTATGGCGACCAGGCCGTGATCGGGGCCGGCACGGTGCTCAGCACCGCCGAAGTGCAGGTGGTTGCAGGGGCCGGTGGCAGGCTGATTGTCTCGCCAAACTGTGACCCGGAGGTGATCACCGCGACAAAGGCGCTTGGCATGCAGAGCTGGCCTGGCGTCTTTACCCCGACCGAAGCCATGGCCGCGCTCAAAGCCGGCGCCGACGGGCTCAAACTCTTTCCGGGTACTATGGCCGGCCCGTCCGGGCTGCAGGCGATGCGGGCCATCCTGCCCCCCGGTACAAAAGTTTACGCAGTGGGAGGCGCGGGCCCGGAGAATTTTTCGGACTGGATCACGGCAGGTGCTGACGGCTTCGGGATCGGTTCGGCCCTTTATAAACCGGGGATGTCAGCTGACGATGCGGCCGCGCGCGCCACAGACATTGTTGCGGCCTGCACCGCCGCTCTGAAATGAGCACCGGAATGCCGTCGGAGCACAGGTCTGTTCCCGGCGTCGGGTCGCCCGAAACGGATCGCAGGCCTCTGAAGCAACACATCAGGTGTGAGATCTGCAATACTGATACTGAAATATTTCTGGTCAGATACAGCGCATGCGCAGAAAGCAACCCGGCGCCTGTGCGCAGACAGCACGCAGGAATAACCGCTGAGGCCTGCCGGCTCCTTTCCAGGCAGCGCACCGTTCCGGAGACGATACAATGAAGCAGTCCCTTGGTGTCTGTTATTATCCCGAACACTGGCCGCGCAGCATGTGGGAATCGGATGCGGCGAACATGGTTGCCGCAGGGCTTTCATGGGTTCGCATCGGCGAGTTCGCCTGGAGCCGGATAGAGCCGCAGCCGGGTAGCTTTGATTTCGCCTGGCTGGATGACGCCATCAGCGTGCTTTCGGACGCAGGGCTGCGGATCGTTCTCGGGACACCCACCTGCACGCCGCCTGCCTGGATGGCCGATAAGTATCCCGATATGTTCGCCCATGACGCCCGGGGGCACATACGTGGTTTCGGCTCACGGCGGCACTACTGTTTCAGCCACGCGGGATACCGCGCCGAGGCCGGGCGGATCGCGGAAATTCTCGGGGACAGGTACGGGCGCGACCCGCGCATTCATGCATGGCAGATTGATAACGAATACGGCTGTCACGACACGGTCCTCTCATGGTCGCCCGCGGCGCGGGATGCTTTCCGGCACTGGCTGGCCGCGACCTACGGCGACACGGATACGCTGAACACGGCCTGGGGCAATGTGTTCTGGTCAATGGAATACAGCAGTTTTGACCAGATCGGCCTGCCTAATCTGACCGTGACACAGCCCAATCCGTCGCATGAACTGGCCTTTCGCCGGTTCAGTTCTGATCAGGTGGTGCGCTGGCATGAGGTTCAGGTCGATGCTCTGCGCGCGCGCACGGATGCGCCGCTCATTCACAACTACATGGGCCGGGTGCTGGATTTCGACCATTTCGACGTGGGCCGCTCCATTGATATCGCCAGCTGGGACAGCTACCCCATCGGTTTCCTGTCGGACCGGCTGGAGGCCTCGCCTGAGCGCCGCGCGCAGTATCTGCAGCAGGGCGACCCGGACATGCAGGCGTTCCACCACGACCTCTATCGCGCGGTCGGGCGCGACGGGCGCTGGTGGGTCATGGAGCAGCAGCCCGGGCCGGTGAACTGGGCCCCCTATAATCCCGCGCCTCTGCCCGGCATGGTGCGTCTGTGGACCTGGGAGGCCTTTGCCCATGGCGCCGAAGTGGTCAGTTACTTCCGCTGGCGTCAGGCCCCTTTTGCTCAGGAACAGATGCACGCAGGCCTGCGCCGGCCTGATGACGCACCCGCGCCCGGGCTCGACGAAGCCGCCCGGGTAGCACAGGAACTCAGCGAGATGCCCGCTGTTGAACAGGTTCAGGCGCCGGTTGCGCTGATCTTTGATTATCCGTCGGAATGGGCCTGGGCGACGCTGCCTCAGGGCGCCGATTTCAGCTACTTCCGACTGGTACTGGATTGCTACCGCGCGCTGCGGCGGTCGGGGCTCTCGGTCGATATTCTGCCTTCGTCTGCCAGGGCTTTCGACGGCTACCGGCTCGTTCTTGCGCCCGGCATCGCCTCGGTGCCGGATGCACTTTTCCGCGCGCTCGGGGACAGATCCGTCGTTTTCGGACCACGGATGAATGCCGTGACGCGGGAACTCACGATCCCTGATCCGATGGGCCCCGCCGTGCCGGAGCTTGACGTCACCGTCACGCGTGTCGAAAGCCTGCCGCCAGGCACCCGGCGTGCCGTTGCAGGCGGTGGTGCTGTGCACCGCTGGATGGAAACGCTGGAAGGCTCCGCCACCGCAGTGATCAGTGATCTGCAGGGGGCGGCGGTGCTGGTAGGCGACGGCACAGCCTATTATCTCGGCGGCTGGCCGGATCCGGAGCTGTGGAAACGTATAATCTCCGAGATCGCACCGAATGCCGGTCTTGACGTCTCAGAACTGCCTCCGGGACTGCGGATCAGGGATACAAAAACCCTAAGGTTTGCATTCAACTATGGATCAGAGGCGGTTGAATACAATGGTGAAACGATCCCCGCAGCAGGTGTCACATGGTGGCCACATCAGCCCATGGATTGTGCGTAAGCAAGACACCCGACCAGCGCCGCTTCATCCCGGGTAATCAGCGAAACACGCACCTGTGCCATCGTCTGTTTAACCGTCGGCTGTCCGCCAAGCGCCTCAATAAAAACGTCTCGCGCAGGGCTGGCCAGCAACCCGCGCGCCACCGACCCCGCAAGGAAAATCCCACCGGTTGGCATGTAGAGAAGACGCAGATCCTGCACAAAGGCACCAAGCATACGCGCGTAGACTTCGGTGGAGGCCAGCGCGTCACTGTCACCCTCATCCGCCGCAGCCATCACATCACGCGCATCCCGTACCGGGCCGCCTGTTGCGGCGGCGTGAAGCTCGGAAAGCCCCGGCCCGCGCACCGCATCCTCTGCACAGCGCACCCAGGGCGCCACTCCGCCGATATAGGCCTGCATGATTCCGGCCACGCGGGTCGGCAGGCTGCTCAGACCGGCCTCAGCCCTGAGGCAGAAGGTCTGTCCGCCTGACTGCAGCACCGGGCTCACGTTAAAGCCTGTCCCTGCACCGATGACGAGACGCTGCTCGGATGCAACCACCGGCCCGTCGAGCACAAGACTTGTGTCATCCTCACCCAGAACATCGAGAGCGTACCCCAGTGCGCTGAGATCATTCAGTAAATATACCGGACCACCATCACAGGCCTCTGCAAGATCCGCCGCATTAAAACTCCAGCCGCGATTGGTCAGACGCGCGGCACCACCGCTTACAGGGCCGGCGACAGCGACGCTCAGCCCTTCAACACCACTGACGCCGGCACGTTCAAGATAACTGCTCAAGGCACTGTCAAAACTGTCGAAGTCGTCATTCTGGTAGCGTTTGATCCGCGCACCATCGATGACGCCGTCCTGCGCTGCGGCAAAACGCACATTCGTGCCCCCGACATCGGCCAGAATAAGTGTCATAGTCTTCAGTCCTCAGACAAAGCGGCTGACGTAATTTTCGAGAATTTCCTGACGGCCCGACCGTGGCTGCGGATCGATACCGCCTTTTTCCACCTCGGCGGCGATCTCCCCCAGCGTAGCAGTCGTGGCCCAGGTCTTTGCAGGCTCCCTGTCCCACCCGGCGTAGCGGTCCGCGCGGGCCGCTTCAAGCCCGCCGTCTTCGAGCATCGCAGCAGCCGCTTTAAAGCCGCGCGCGCAGACGTCCATCGCACCGGCGTGCGCTGCAATCAGGTCATTGGGATCAAGGCTCTGACGACGCAGTTTGGCATCGAAATTCGTGCCGCCCGTGCTGAACCCGCCGGCTTTGAGCACTTCGTAATAGGCAAGTGCGACCTCGGGCACATTGTTTGGAAACTGGTCGGTATCCCAACCCGACTGATAGTCATTGCGGTTCATATCGATCGAGCCGAAGATCCCGAGCGCCGCCGCCGTGGCCAGTTCATGCTCAAAGCTGTGGCCGGCCAGGATCGCGTGACCCTGCTCGATATTGACCTGCACCTCGTCTTCCAGTCCGAAGTCCTTGAGAAAACTGTATACGGTGGCCACGTCGTAATCATACTGGTGCTTGGTCGGTTCCTGCGGTTTCGGCTCAATGAGAACAGCGCCCTTGAAACCAATGCTGTGTTTATACTCAACCACCATCTGCAAAAACCGCCCGGCCTGGGCGCGCTCACGCGCGAGATCGGTGTTGAGCAGCGTCTCATACCCTTCGCGCCCGCCCCAGAGCACATAGTTCTCGCCGCCCAGCCTGTGGGTCGCATCGATGCAGTTCTTCACAGTCGCGGCCGACCAGGCAAAGACCTCCGGATCGGGATTCGTCGCAGCACCTGCCATGAACCGGCGGTGCGAAAAAAGATTGGCCGTGCCCCAGAGCAGCTTTGTGCCCTGCGCGTCCATCTTTTCACCGATGTAATCGATGATCTCTTCGAAATTGCGTTTGCTTTCCGCAAAACTGTCGCCTTCGGGCCGGATATCGGCATCGTGCCAGCAGAAATAGGGCTGCCCCAGCAGCGCGAACATCTCAAACGCCACATCGGTTTTCAGGCGCGCCAGATCCATCGTATCGCCAAACCATGGCCGCTCAAAGGTCTGACCGCCAAAGGGGTCGCCACCGGGCCAGGCAAAGCTGTGCCACCAGGCAACCGCAAAGCGCAGGTGATCTTCCATACGCTTACCGGCGACCATTTCGTCAGGGTCGTAGTGGCGATACGCCAGCGTGTCGGGCCCGGCATCAGGCGCAAAACGAACGGGATCGATGCCTTTGAAAAAATTAGTCATAGGGCCTCCTTGAGGGCGGAATAGACAGCACGGTAACGGGCATGCGCATCAGAAAACGCAGCCTGCAGCTTTGTATCAGGATCAATCCGGCGGTCCACCGGGGGCGGTGTGGCGATCTCAGCACCTGCCCCCGTGGCGGCCATCTGCCCCAGGCGCGCCGCACCGAAAGCACCACCAAAATCACCCGCGGCGGGCACGTCAACGGGCAGATCCAGCACAGTGGCCAGCATCTGCAACCAGTGGTCCGACCGGCTGCCACCGCCCACAGCCACAAGGCTGTCGATCTGCGTGCCGGTGCTGCGCAGGGCGTCGTGGCAATCGGCAAAGGCAAAGCTGATGCCTTCCAGAACCGCGCGGGTGCCGGCGCTGCGGTCAGTGGCGTGGCCGAGACCCGCGAACGCACCCCTTGCAGCAGGATCATTGTGCGGCGTGCGCTCGCCCCCGAGATATGGCAGGAAAACCGTCTCCGAGGGCGCCTGAAGCGCGCCGAGACCGGCTGTAAGGGTCTGCGCATCCGACTGCACGAGGCGCGCATACCAGTTCAGCGCATCGGTGCAGGCGAGGATCACCCCCATCTGGTGCCAGGCGCCGGGCAGCGCGTGGCAGAAGGTGTGCACGGCACTCGGTGCATCCGGCTGGTAGGCCCCGCTGGCGGCAAAGAGCACCCCTGAGGTGCCCAGAGACAGGAATGCCTGCCCGGGGTTTACAACGCCCATACCCACAGCCGAGGCAGCATTGTCACCTGCTCCGCCCGCGACAACGACGCCCGCGGCCAGCCCCCAGCGTTTTGCAAGCTCAGGCCGCAGTTCGCCTGAGACGTCGGAGCCTTCGACGAGACGCGGCATCTGCGCCCGACTGAGCCCGCTTTTGGCCAGAAGCCGGTCAGACCAGTCGCGAGCGCCGGTATCCAGCCAGGATGTGCCCGCGGCATCCGACATCTCCGAGACAGCCTCCCCGGTCAGCCAGTAGCGCAGGTAATCCTTGGGCAGCAGAATCCTGTCACAGCGCGCAAAAGTCTCCGGCTCATGGGCGCGGACCCAGGCGACTTTTGGCGCTGTAAAGCCCGCAAAGACGATATTGCCGGAAATCTCCCTCCAGGCCGGATCCGCATCCATCTGTGCGGCCTCGGCATACGCGCGCGTATCGTTCCAGAGGATGCAGGGCCGCAGCACATCGCCTGCTTTGTCGATCAGCGTGGCGCCGTGCATCTGGCCGCTGAGCCCGATGCCACGCACGGCACCGAGGTCCTGCCCGGCCCCCAGCTCAGCCATCACTGCTTCGGCGGCCCGGAGCCAGTCGGAGGGGTTCTGTTCTGACCATCCAGAGGCCGGGCGCTGCACCTCCAGCGGTGCCGTCGCCTCGGCCAGAATGGCCTGGTGGTCGTCCGTCAGGACGGCTTTGAGCCCCGAGGTGCCGAGATCAAGACCAATATACATGCGCTCAGGCGGCCTTCTCCGGTTTCTTACCCATGATGATCATCGACAGGATATCGTCTTCGGTGACATCCTCCACTCGTTCCGTGCCGATCATCTGGCCGTTTTTCATCACCGAGACACGGTCGCAAAGCTCCAGCATTTCGCGGGTGTCGTGGCTGATCAGGAAAATGCCGAGGCCCTGCTTTTTAAGCTCCTGGATCAGTTCGGCCACCATCTGGGTCTCATGCACACCGAGTGCAGCGGTGGGCTCGTCCATAATCAGGATTTTCGCGTTGAAATAGACCGCGCGGGCAATCGCTACGGACTGCCGCTGCCCCCCTGAAAGCGCGGAGACCGGCTCTTTGAGCTTGCGGAAGTTGGGGTTGAGCCGCGCCATGATCCGCGCGGTCTCGCTCTCCATCTTGACGTCATCTACAAAGCCCGCCGCCGAGACCAGTTCGCGGCCCAGAAAAAGGTTGGAGGCGGCATCAAGGTTATCGGCCAGGGCCAGCGTCTGGTAGATCGTTTCGATGTTATAGTCTCGCGCATCCCGCGGGCTCTGGATGTCGGCTTTTTCGCCGTTGATCCAGATCTCACCGCTGTCTTTCTGATAAGCACCCGACAGGATCTTGATCAGCGTCGATTTACCGGCACCGTTGTGACCGAGCAGCCCGACGACCTCGCCGGGATAAAGATCAAGGCTGACGTGATCGACAGCGCGGATCCCCCCGAAAGAGATTGAGATGTCTTTAAGCTGCACCAGCGGGGTCTGAGTTTGGTCTGACATTATCTGTCCCCTTACTTCGAGTTGCTGCGGTAAAGAATGTCGAGATAGACGGCCAGCACGAGGACCGACCCCACAACAATCTGCTGAATGGCCGCGTCAAAGCCGATGAGCACCATGCCGGTCTGCAGCGACTGCATGACCAGCGCACCGAGAACGGCACCATAGATCGTGCCGACACCGCCCGCCAGTGAGGTGCCGCCAATCACCGCAGCCGCAATCACATAGAGCTCGTCGAGTGTGCCAAGGGCGTTGGTCGCAGAGCCCAGACGCGCGGAGGCGACCACGGCCGAGAGCCCGGTCAGCGCGCCCATCAGAGCGAAAATCTTCACGGTCATGAAGCGTGTGTTGATGCCGGCGAGTTCGGCTGCTTCGGGGTTGCCGCCGATGGCATAGACATAGCGTCCAAAACGGGTGCGTGACATCAGAATGGTCATAAAAATCGCCACCGCCATGAGGATCAGGACCGGAATGGCAAAGCCGTGGCTGATGAAGAGCCCGCCTTCAGGGACGGTGATGCCTTCGGCCTCGGCATAGCGGCGCACGATGCCGCGCGGCCAGGGATAGGCGTTGACCAGCAGTACAGCCCCGATCACAGCACCACAGCCCACGAGGGCGAGGAACCCTTCAGCCCAGACCGGACGCTGGCGTATGTCGTGCACGCTGCGTTTGCGCCGGCCCATGATAATCAGGCCGAGAACCGCGGCGCAGCCAAGGATGCCGATGATCCAGCTGCCGGTTGACCCGATGGCGCCATAAGGCCCCCCTCCCAGCAGAGAGAATGATTCGTCCACCGGCGAGATCGTCTCGCCGCGCGCCACAAGGAAGGCGGCACCACGCCACACGAGCAGGCCGCCGAGCGTGACGATAAAGGCGGGGATTTTGCCATAGGCAATGAGTGCGCCGTGAAAGGCACCGATAAAGCCACCGCATATCACACCGACGATGATTGCGATAATCCAGATCAGCGGATGGCCGAGGCCCAGAAACTGCGGCAGGATGTTGACCTGCATGACACCCATGATGATCGCGCAAAAGCCCAGCACCGAGCCCACGGAGAGGTCAATATGGCGCGTGATAATCACCAGCACCATGCCCGTTGCCATGATCCCGATAGAGGCCGTCTGCACCGAAAGGTTCCACAGGTTGCGCGGCGTCAGAAAGGCGCCAAAGCCGTTAACAAGCTGGCCGTAAACGTGAAATCCGACCCAGATCAGCGCCAGAGCGCCAAGCATACCCAGCAGGCGGGTGTCGATTTCGGTCTCGCGGATGAAGCGGGCGAAGAAACCTTCTTTACTGGTACCGGGTGCGGATTTCTGTGAGGTCTGGTCGCTCATGGCCTGGCTCCGGACAGGGTGTGCAGTATGGTCCGCGCTATCGCGCGGGGGCTGCAGACCGAAAAATGAGAGTTTGGAGAACCGGGCGCGGTCAGTTGCGCGCCCGGTTCCGGAGATCAGCGATCAGCAGCCGGCAACGCCAGCCATTGCACCTTCGCAGACTTTGCTCTGCTCGATGTGACCGGCATCAATTGCCTTGCTGATGTTGTCTTTTGTGATCGGTGTGGGATCAAGGAAGATTGCGTTCATCTCGACGCCGTTCTCCCCACCGGACCATTTCACCGCACCGTCGATGTCTTCCATCGCGGTGCCGTTTGCGAGCGCCACGGCGATTTTTGCCGCTGCCGCACCGAGGTCACGGGAGTTTTTCCATACGGACACGGTCTGGGTGCCGCGGGCGACACGGTTCAGCGCCGCGTGATCGCCGTCCTGGCCACCAACCGGAACATCAAGACCCTGTGCTGCGAGTGCCGCAATCGCGCCGCCTGCCATACCGTCGTTCTGTGCCAGAACAGCATCGACCTGGTTGTTGTTGGCGGTCAGGATCTGTTCCATGTTTTTCTGCGCGTTGTCAGGCTTCCAGCCGTCGGAGAAGGCTTCGCCGACGATGTTGATTTTACCTGCGGCGACATCGTCACCGATGACTTCCATCATTCCTTCGAGCAGGAAGCCCGCGTTGGGGTCACCCTTGTCGCCTTTGATGATGGCAAAGTTGCCTTCAGGCTGCGCACCTGTCACCGCTTCGGCGATGATGCGGCCCACGCCTTTGTTATCAAAGGTCAGGTAGAAGGCGCGCGGGTCTTCGATCAGACGGTCATAGCCCACGACCGGAATTCCTTCGGCGTCAGCTTTATCAACCGCGGGGCCGATGGCATCTTTGTCCATGGCGAGGATGATCAGGGCATCCGCCCCCTGCGCGATCAGCGCTTCGACATCCGACAGCTGCTTGGCGGCAGAAGCCTGCGCGTCAGCGGACATATAAGTGGCACCGGCCGTGGCCAGAGCCGCTTTGATCGCCGCTTCGTCTGTTTTCCAGCGTTCTTCCTGGAAGTTGGACCAGCTGACACCGACCTTCAGGTCCTGTGCGACTGCAGCTGATGTGAAGGCCGTCGACAGCGCGGCAGCCAGAATAAGGGTCTTTTTCATTGTATCCTCCCGATGGGACAGCTCTTGTGACTGTTCATGCCGAGTCAGTTGAACGGCATAAACTAAAGGATCACGCGTTTTAATTTAGTTGTCAAAATAAAAATGTGCTTGAAATGCGAAAAAATTCGGCAAATCATGGGCTATGGACATCAATACCGGGTTTGGCGCTTCTGAATCAGGTCTTTATTTTAAGGAGCTGAATAAATGAATGTGGAGATAACGCCCGGTGATACGGGCAGTCCCCCGACAGGGTGCGGTCCGATCCGCCCCGAATCAGAAGGGCCCGGCACGACCCTGCGCCACCGTGTCTTCGAGTGTGTGCGCTCTGCCGGTGCGGTTTCAAGGATAGATGTTGCTAAACAACTCGGCGTCAGCCCTGCCTCGATCACCGCCCTCGTGGGTGAGCTTCTCGACCTGGGTCTTTTGCAGGAACGCGCCGATGCGTCGCGCACTACGACACGTGGCCGCCCGCCGGTGGCACTCTCTGTACAGCCCGATGCGGGCTATGTGGTGGGCATCAAACTGTCGCGCACGCGGCACACGGCGCTTCTGGTGGATGCCGCCGGGCAGCCCCTGGCCGAAGCAAGCCTTGCCTGCAGCGATCGCAGGCGCAGCCTTGATCAGATACTGTCCGAGACCGAAAAAGTGCTGGACACCCTGCTCGGGCGCGCCGGGTTGCAGCGTGGTGACATCGCCTGCATCGGGCTGGGCATGCCGGGGATGATTGATCATGCCGCAGGGCGGCTCGTCTGGTCGCCGCTTCTGACGGAACGCGACCGCCCTCTGCGCAGCCTCGCGGAGGACCGTTTCGGCGTGCCGGTCGCGGTGGACAATGACGCAAATCTGGTAACGCTCGCTGAGCTCTGGTTTGGCAAGGGCCGTGCCATGGCCGATTTTGCGGTCGTGACCATCGAACAGGGCGTCGGCATGGGGCTTGTGCTCAACCACCGCCTTTATCGTGGCGCAGGCTCGCTGGGCATGGAGCTTGGCCATACCAAGGTGCAGCTGGACGGGGCGCTGTGCAAATGCGGGCAGCGCGGCTGTCTGGAGGCTTACATTGCCGATTATGCCCTGGTGCGCGAGGCCTCTACTGCGCTGGATGCCTCTGGCAGCGGCAGCACCGGAGACGAAGCGATGCTCGAGCAGCTCTTTGAGCAGGCCAAAGCCGGCAATGAAGCGGCAAGGGTCATTTTCCGGCGCGCGGGGCGGTTTCTGGCTCTGGGGCTGGCCAATGTCGTGAATCTGTTCGACCCGTCGCTGATCATCATCGCAGGCGAGCGCATGCAGTACGATTATCTGTACGAGGACGACGTGATCGGCGAAATGCACCGTCTGTCGCTGAACCGCACCGGTCGCGCACCACAACAGATCGAGACCCACGCCTGGGGCGATCTGATGTGGGCACGGGGTGCGGCGGCACTCGCCCTGTCGGAAATTGCCGATGCGATGGCCGAAGGACGCACATGAAACCCGTCTGCCTCATGGCCACGCTGCTGATGGCTCAGCCGCTTGCTGCGGATGTGCTTTTCGAGGATCTCTCCGGCAATCTGCCTGCCCACACCTATGCCGGCGGCTGGGAGCATTTCGTGGGCGGTGGTGTGGCGGTATTCGACTGCAACGGCGATGACCTGCCGGAACTGCTGGCCGCTGGCGGAGAGAACCCGGCGCAGCTGATGATCAACAGGGGCGGCATGCATTTTACCACCGCTCCCCTGCCCGCACTGACCGCGACCACCGGGGCCTGGCCGCTGGATGCGGATGGCGACGGGCATCTCGATGTGATGGTGCTGCGGCTGGGGGAAAACCAGCTCCTGCGGGGCGACGGGGCCTGCGGTTTCACTCCGGCCAACGCCGGTCTTGGCTTTGACGGTGGTGATGCCTGGTCCACCGCCTTCAGCGCGGCCTGGATCGGCGGCGCGCTCGTCATGGCGGTGGGCAATTACGTGGACCGCGCCGATCCTGACGGGCCCTTTGAGGCCTGCGACAGTAATCGTCTGCACCGCCGGACGGATAACCGGTTCACGGCAGAGGTTCTGGAACCGGGGCACTGCGCGCTGTCGATGCTTTTTGCCCGGGATGCGACCGGCACCCCCCGGCTGCGTATCTCCAATGACCGGCATTACTATGTGCGCGACGGCTCAGAGCAGATGTATGACCCGGTCGCGGGCCGGTTTCTGGGCCCTGAGGATGGCTGGGAAACGGTGCGTCTCTGGGGCATGGGGATCGCCAGCCGCGACATCACCGGCGACGGACGTGCCGAGGTGATGCTGACCTCGATGGGCGATCAGCTTTTGCAGATCGCGGGTGCAGACGGGCGCTACAGCCCTGCGCCCTATTCGCTCGGGACCTATGCGCAACGGCCGCATCTGGGGGATGACGGGCGGCCTTCGACCGGCTGGCACGCAGAGTTTTCCGACGTGAACAATGACGGGCGAAGCGATCTGTTTATCGCCAAGGGCAATGTCGATCAGATGCCCGGGCTTGCAATGGAAGACCCGAATTCGCTGCTGATCCAGGGAGAGAACGGCATCTTTTCAGAGGCTTCCGTGGGCGCCGGCGTTGCAAGCATGGCGCGGTCGCGCGGGGCAGCACTTGCGGATCTTGATCTCGACGGCCTGCCCGATCTGGTAGTGGTGAACCGGCGCGCCCCGATGGAACTTTACCGCAACGTGACACCGGATGCCGGGCACTGGCTGGCGGTCAGCCTCAGAGCCCATGCCCCCAACACCCGTGCCGTTGGCGCGCTGGTAACAGTGACAACCCGGTACGGTGCCCGGGTGCAGGAGGTCACAACAGGCGGCGGTCATGGCGGCGGACAGTCAGGGCCGTTGCATTTTGGCCTCGGGTCTGAAGAGATGGCAGATGTGACGGTGGAATGGCCCGATGGCCGCGTGACGGGACCCGTGGCCGCAATCGCCGGCACCCGGATAACGCTCTCGCCCTGAGGCTCAGCGGTCGAGGGGCAACCCGCTGGGCACGGCCTCAGGTATGCCAAGCCGCCCCGTGAGGGCCACCGGATCGGTCAGCGCCTCCAGAAACGCCACCAGGGCCGCCACATCGTCCGCTGAGAGGGTCACGGCGGGCATCGTGATGGCTGCGCGCAACGCGTCCTGCTCAGCCGCGCTTTCCACATGCTGCCAGTCCTGCACACCCGGCAGGTCCGGCAGAGCGACCCCCGCAGGATCAAAGCGCCCAAGACCCGCGACAGGGTCCGCGTGATAGGCGAGGAAGGCTGCAAGCTCTGTATGGCTTCCGGTATGCCCGTAAGGAGCAGTTGCCGTGACATTGCGCAGCGATGGCGTGCGGAACGCATAGGCATCCTCCGTCCGGCCCGTTACCCGCATCCGCCCGGTATCGCGCACGTGGTTTTCAAACCGCGCCGCTTTGCCCGGGCCGAACTGCGGCACGCCTGCTGCGTGAAAGCTGTGGTCGGTCTGAAACGGCCCGCTGTGACAGGCGGCACATCCGGCGGGGCCGTAAAAGAGTTCCATTCCGCGGGCCGCTTCGCCCTCCAGCGCCACTTCGCCGCGCAGGTGTGCATCAAAGGGGCTGGTGTCTGAGCGCCATTCAAAGGCGATGAAAGCGGCAATCGCATCGGAGATATCGGTGAAATCAATTGCCTCCTGAGCGGGAAATGCAGCAGAAATCAGCGGCTGATATCCCGGTGTCCCGGCCACCCGCGCGCTCAGCAGTGACCAGGCACCTCCGTCACCGGTAATCCGGCCCTGACGGACGGCCGCCGAGACGTCGTTTTCGCTGTAATGGCCGGCCATTTCATCGGCACTCAGCACCGGGAACATCGTCTGCGCCGACAGCAGGCTCGCAAATCCGGCGCTCATCTCCGCGCCCATCGGGGTCCGCAACCCGCCGGGTTTATCGGGATCGACCTCGATCCGGCCGTCGTGGAAAAGCACGGTAAACTCCCGCGCACCCAGGTTGAAAAGCGCCGGCGCATTACGCGGAATGCGTTGTTCAGGCATGTTGTCCGGGTCGGCGCGCCGCTCAGGCCCCAGCCCGGTACCCCCCTCGCCGATCGATAATGACACGCCGTCCGCCGTGCCAAGCGTCGGATGGTGGCAGGTCGCGCAGGAGATATTGCGGTTGCCCGACAGAATGGGGTCGTAAAACAGCATCTGACCCAGACGCACCTGCGCCATATCGACGGCCACATAATCCGCATCGCGCACCGGCTCAGGTGAAGACGCCATGACCGCACCAGCGAGAGCGAGCGTGGCAAAAACGCAAAGCGTGCGCAGGTGGCGGCAGTTCTCCCACTGCACAGCTTTGTCCCTGTTTTCCGACGACCGCGTCACCTGTCAGGTCCGCACATCGGGCCCGGCGCGGCCTGTCAGCGCCTCCATATCGGTGATTTCAAGCATCGCGGACCGCACATCGGCCAGCGCCGTTTCCGCATCCAGCGAATGATCTCCTTCGGGTCCGGTGTATTGCTCAAGATAGGCCCGGATCGTGGCCCCGTCGGTGCCGGTGCCCGACAGCCGCAGAACCGCGCGACCGCCGCCCTCAAGCCCGATGCGCAGTCCCTGATTATGGCTGACCGAGCCATCGACCGGATCGTGATAGGAAAAACTGTCAGCCGAGGTCACTTTAAGACCGGCAAAGGACTGACTGGTGAGGTCAGAGAGCCGGTCTTCGACCCGCGCCATAACTGCGGTCGCAGCCTCTGTGGGCACGGCCTCGTAATCATGGCGCGAATAATAGTTGCGCCCGAAAGTGGCCCAGTGATCGTTGAGCATCGCCATCACCGGCTTTCCGGTCTCGGCCAGGATATTGAGCCACAGCAGTACGGCCCAGAGACCATCCTTTTCGCGCACGTGATCCGAGCCGGTGCCGGCACTCTCCTCGCCACAGAGCGTGACTTTTCCCGCATCCAGCAGATTGCCGAAAAACTTCCACCCGGTAGGAGTTTCATAACTTGCGATGCCCAGCTTTTGCGCAACCCTGTCGCTGGCCGCACTGGTGGGCATGGAGCGCGCCACACCGGCGAGCCCGTCCTTATACCCCGGTGCCAGTGTCGCGTTTGCCGCCAGCACCGCAAGGCTGTCCGAGGGTGTGACATAGATCCCGCGCCCGACGATCATATTGCGGTCCCCGTCGCCGTCTGAGGCGGCGCCGAAGTCGGGGGCTGTGTCCGACATCATCTCGTCCATCAGCGTTTTGGCCCAGACCGGATTGGGATCGGGGTGGCCCTTGCCGAAATCCTCCGAGGGCACAGCATTGATCACGGTTCCGGCAGGCGCACCGAGGCTGCCCTCCAGGATCGCTTTGGCATAGGGGCCCGTCACGGCGTGCATCGCATCGAAACGCATGGTGAAACCGGAGGCAAAAAGAGCGCGGATCCTGTCAAAATCGAAAAGGGTATGCATCAGCGCTTCGTAATCGGTGACAGGGTCCACGACCTCGACCACCATGTCGCCCTGCGATGTCGTTCCTACCGCCGCAAGATCCACATCCCCGGCGTCGAGCGTGCGGTATTCCGTGATGTTTTGGGTCTGCTCAAAAATGCCGGCGGTGATGTTTTCCGGCGCGGGGCCACCGTTGGCGATGTTATATTTGATGCCGAAATCCGCATCGATCCCGCCGGGATTATGACTGGCCGAAAGCACAAGGCCGCCGTCTGTCCCGCGCTGGCGGATCAGGTTCGAGACCGCGGGCGTCGAGAGCAGACCGCCCTGCCCCACGATGACCATTGCCGCACCATTGGCAGCGGCCATTTTCAGGATCGTCTGAATGGCCTCACGGTTGAAAAAACGCCCGTCGCCGCCGACCACAAAGCTCTTGCCCTCTGCGCCGCCGATCGCGTTGAACACTGACTGCACAAAGCATTCCAGATAGCCGGGTTCCATGAACACACGCGTCTTTTTGCGCAAGCCCGATGTGCCGGGTTTCTGCCCTTCAAAGGGGCCTTTGGAAACGGTAACGACGGTCATTGGTTTTCCTCTCTTTCAATGTCATTGTGCGCAGCGGACCGTCCGGCCCGCGCCATAATCACGGCTGTTCCGGCGAGCCGTGCATCGGCGGCGATCTCTGCGACGGGCAGCGGATAGCGCCGCTGCCAGTTAGGGTGCTCGTGCGTGGTGCCTGGCAGGTTCTGAGCCTCGCGCACATCAAGCACATCATCAAGCTGTACCGCGACCATCGCGGTGGCCCCTTCTGCCAGGGCACTGTGGATCGCATCGCGGCGCGACGTGTCCCCGTCTCCCGGCAGTGCTGCTTTCTCAAGGTCGCGGTCGGCCCGGGCGCCGGCGACATTCTCCTGCCCGATCCATCCCAGTTCCTGCCACCAGTCGATGTCGTGCCCTGTCCAGTATCCCTGCAGCGTGGGCGTGTCGTGTGTGCCGAAACAGGCCAGCGACTGCGGGCGCAGATCTGCGGGGTCACGAAAGCTGTGCCGGTCCGTCTTTTCATATTGCAGCACGGTATAGCCATATAATCCGCGACCGGCCATTTCCTCACGGAAGCCGGGCGGCACCAGCCCCAGATCCTCGCCTACCACTGCTGTACCGGCGCGCTGTGCCTCAATCGCGACGATTGCCAGCAGCGGGCCGAAAGGCTGGCGGATGTACCCGCCCGGGCTGCCATCATCGGGGATCCAGAAGCTGCGGTTCATGCCAAGCACGTGATCGATGCGCAAAAGGCCCGCATGGCGCATGGACTGCGCCAGCACCTGGCGCAGCGGTGCGTAGCGGGCCGCGCGCAGTTTACGAGGGGCAAAGCCTGCAAGCTGCCAGTTCTGTCCTGCCGGGCTGAGCTGATCGGGGGGCGCACCAACCGAAACACCGGCGGCCACTGCATCCTGGCCTGACCAGGCCTCGGCACCGCCACGCCGCGCACCCACGGCCAGGTCAAGATAAAGCCCCAGCGCCATGCCGGCCGCCCGTGCCTCTGACTGTGCGGCACCAAGCTGCGCATCAGCGATCCATTGCAGCCAGAGGTGAAACCGGGTGTCCGGCGCCCCGCCCCCGGCTATGGCCCCGGCAGGGGTCTGCAGACCGGCGGGCCAGTGCCGCCAGTCGGCACCATGGGTCTCACTCAGCGCCTCAAAGAGCGCAAAATCCTGCAGCGCCGCGCCGCCTTCGGCGCAGAAGGCTTCGAATGCGCGGCGCTGGTTATCGGTCGCGTGATCACAGAAATGCTGCCAGGCGTCGCGCAGGGAGGCCCGTTGCCAGACCCGGTGTTGCGGGTAATCAATCAGCGGGCCCCGAGCGCTGTCCTGCTGGCGCGGGGTCACCCCTTCAAGGTTCTGCGCGGCGATATGTGTCGTGTTCAGAAAGCCGCGGTGGGTCGGTGAATAGGGGCTGATTGTGCCTTCATCCGCCCAGCCCGGGGCGTGCACCGGATTGATGCCCAGGAACTGCGCGCCCTGCGCGCCCAGACCCCGCGCAAGACCGGCAAGATCGGCAAAATCCCCTGGCCCCGGATTGCGCGCGGAATGCAGACCGTAAAGCGCCGCCACAACGCCCCATGTTTTATCGCCCGCGCCCATGTCCCGCAGTCCCGGCGTGGTAGAAGGCGCGCTTATAAGACAGATCTGCTGCGTCTGGCCGCCCTGCGCAAGGTGCAGCAGATGTACGCCTGAGGGCAGCGGTGGCAGGCTGATGACCCCGTCCTGCGTATGCCCTTCGGCCAGAACCGCGCCGCTGTTTTCGGCCAGGACATGCCAGTCCGGCGCACCGGCCGGACGCAGCACTGCCCGCTGGTCACAAGCGAGCACAACATCCTGTGGCAGCCAGGCTGCCTCAGCTTCGGCGCGCAGCCCGGCCAGTGTTTCAGCGACCTCACGGTCCGTATCCACCTCAAGGCCGTCCGCGCGCAGCAGAGCACGCTTTGTTTCGGGCAGGATGGGGCGTGTCACACCATCAAGATCGACAAACTCCGGGAAGACGCCGACCAGATCGCAGAGAGCGCTGAGGGTCTCGTCTGCTGTCATGCCGGACCGGCACCTGTGTCACGCAGCGCCAGCGCCACGACCGCCGGGCCTTCGACGGTCATCTCAGGGTCGCTGAATGCATCAATGTCCGGTGTATCGCGGCTGGTATCCACGGCAACGTACCACTCAAAGCCTGCCGGCGCGCCCGGGATGCTGACTTCTGCAGGTCCCTCTTCGCGGTTAAAGATGGCAAAGACCGTGTCATCGGTGACGGCATGCTCCGGCGCTTCGCCCGATCCGCGATAGGTCACACAGAGGCAGGACAGCCCCGGGTCCCGCCAGTTCAGTGTGCCCCCGTCGAACCCGCGCCAATCCACATCCGGCAACCCGTCACCGGACCGTGTCGCCGCATGCAGGAAACGCGGCTGGCGCACGGCAGGATGCGCCCGCCGGAACGCGGAGAGCTCTGCAAAAAACGCAGTCATCGCGTCATCCGCGGCCGGCCAGTCGATCCATGATATCGCGTTATCCTGGCAATACGCGTTGTTGTTGCCACCCTGCGAATTGCCGGTCTCGTCACCCGCCAGGATCATCGGAGTGCCCTGCGATAAAAACAGCGTCGCCATCATATTGCGCTGGCGCCGCCTGCGTCTTTCCAGAACGTCTTCATCGTCTGTGCCGCCTTCGACACCGCAGTTGTCAGAATGGTTGGCGTTGTGCCCGTCCTGGTTTTTCTCTTTGTTCGCCTCATTGTGGCGACGGTTGTAGGCGGTGATATCGGCAAGGGTGAAGCCATCATGTGCTGCCAGAAAATTGACCGACGACCAGGACCGTCGCCCGTCGCGGTCGAACTCGCCCGCCGATCCGGTCAGCCGCGCGCCCAGTTCCTGCGCACTGTGCGCGTCGCCCTTCCAGAAGCGCCGGACCGTGTCGCGATAGGCATCATTCCATTCGGCAAAGGGCGGTGGATACTCTCCCAGTCGGTACCCGCCGGGGCCGATATCCCAGGGCTCGGCAATCAGCTTGACGCCTGCGAGCACCGGGTCCTGGCGGATGGCATCGAAAAACCCTCCGCGCGGATCAAAGCCATGGCTCTCGCGGCCAAGTGTTGTGGCCAGATCGAACCGAAAGCCGTCAACACCCATGTTCTGCACCCAGAACCGCAGGCTGTCGAGCACCATACGCAGCACGTAAGGGTTTGACACATCGACAGTATTACCGGTGCCGGTGTCGTTCACGTAATAGCGTGGCTGTCCCTTGATGAGGCGGTAATAAGACGCGTTGTCAAGCCCGCGGTAACAGATCGTCGGGCCGCGGTGATCGCCCTCGGCAGTGTGATTATAAACCACGTCGAGAATGACCTCGATGCCGGCGGCATGAAAGCGCGCCACCATATCGCGGAAACCGGCGATACCCGCCGGCCCGAAATAACGCGGCTCGGGGGCAAAAAAGCCGATCGTGTTGTAGCCCCAGTAATTGCTGAGCCCGCGGTCGAGCAGAAACCCGTCATTAAGAAAGGAATGCACCGGCAAAAGCTCGATCGCCGTGACACCAATCCGGTGCAGATGGTCGATGATCGCGTTGGACGCGAGCCCCTCATATGTGCCCTGCACGGCCTCTGCCACATCCGGGTGCCGGCGCGTCAGTCCTTTGGCGTGGGCCTCATAGATCAGTGTTTCTTCCCAGGGCGTATCGGGGTGATCGCGGATAATCTCGAAGTGCGCCGGATCCGAGACCACCGAGCGCGGCACGAAGGCTGCGGAATCAACTGCAGAAAACGACAGATCACCCGCTCCGGAGGATTTATCATAGCCGAGAATGGCCGGATTGTGCGCCCAGCTGCCGTGCATCTCACGGGTATAGGGGTCAAGCAGCAGTTTGTTGGGGTTGAACCGGTGCCCCCGTTCCGGCGCATAGGCCCCATGAACGCGGTAGCCATAAAGCGCACCGGGGAACAGCCCGGCCACATGCCCGTGCCAGATGTCGCCGGTCCGCTCCGGCAGTGTCAGCCGTGCGGTTTCCCGGCTGCCGTCCTCAGAAAAGAGGCAGAGTTCTATGCTGTCGGCATTGGCCGAAAAGACGGCAAAGTTCACGCCGTCGCCGTCGGGGTGCGCCCCGAGCCGGTGCGGTGAGCCGCCTGTTATCTGAGTGTTCACTGGCACCTGCCCCGATTGCTACCCGCGCTGACGCAGCGCTTCATATAAGTCCATATAGGCCGAAGCAGACGTATCCCAGCCCACCGGATGCCGCATGGCGCGACGCATCATGCCCGTCCAGACGCGCGGTTGCGCAAAGAGATCGCAGGTGCGTGTGACCGCGTGGATCAGCGCCTGCGCCGTCACCGGGGCGAACTGCACGCCGGTGGCGACACCTGCTGTCAGGGCTGCCTCATTGGCGTCAATTACCGTGTCGGCCAGACCACCGGTGCGCGCCACGACCGGCAGTGTGCCATAGCGCATGCCGTAAAGCTGCGTGAGGCCGCAGGGCTCGAACCGTGAGGGGATCAGGATGGCATCACTGCCACCCTGCATCAGATGCGACAGGGGCTCGTCATAGCCGATAATCACACCCACCGATCCGGGATGCCGGTGAGAGGCAGCAACAAAGCCTGCCTCAAGGTCTTTGTCGCCGCTGCCCAGTACCGCAAGGCGCGCGCCGCGTGCGACAAGTGCGGGCACCGCGTCCAGAAGCAGATCAAGGCCCTTCTGGGTGGTCAGACGGCTGATCACACAGAAAAGCGGCCCTGTAGGGTTTTTGTCCAGATCAAACCGGGTGAGAACTGTTTTGCGATTTCTGGTCTTGTTTTTGAGCGCTTTTGCCGAATAGCCCGCCGTCAGCGCCCCGTCTGTTTCCGGGTTCCAGACATCGGTGTCGATGCCGTTGAGGATGCCGGTCAGATCACCCGCACGGGCCTGCAAAAGCCCTTCCAGCCCCATGCCAAACTCGGGCGTCATCAGCTCGCGCGCATAGGTCGGGCTGACGGTCGTGATCGCATCACACATCGCAAGACCGGCCTTGAGAAACCCCAGACGGCCCCAGAATTCCGCGCCCTCCCGGTCAAAGTGGCGCTCGTCAAGACCAAGCTCAGGCATCAGTGCCGGGTCAAAAAGCCCCTGAAACGCGATGTTGTGGATGGTCATCAGGGTCGGAGGCACAACGCCCGCCTGCTGGCTGAGATAGGCCGGGATGAGCCCCGCCTGCCAGTCATGCGCATGTACGACATCCGGGCGCCAGCGCTCTGCCGCACCGGTCGCAACCTCGGCCGCGACCTGCGAGAGTGCCGCGAAACGCTGCGCGTTATCGGGCCAGTCTGCCCCGTCAGGTCCGAGATAGATCGAGCCCGCCCGGTCATAGAGATGTGGCGCATCGAGCAGCAGAAGATCCATGCCTTCGGCGCTTGCCGCCACAAGGGTCGCCGGGCCGCCCATCAGATCCGCCGATTGCCAGACCTCGGTGCCACCCTTCACCAGCGCCTTCAGCGCCGGGTAGGCCGGCAGCATCACCCGCGCCTCAGCGCCCAGCGGCTTCAGTGCGCCCGGCACGGCGCCGATCACATCAGCCAGCCCGCCGGTTTTGACAAAGGGCGCGCATTCGGACGCGACGAAAAGGACCTTCACCTCAGAGATCCAGCTTATCGATCATCGGCTGTGTGATCAGGCAGATGCCATTGTCGGTCCGCCGGAAGCGTTTCGCGTCAAGCTCGGGATCCTCACCCACCACAAGACCGGTCGGGATGGTCACCCCGCGGTCGATTACAACATTGGTCAGACGCGCTTTGCGATTGATCTCCACATAGGGCATCGCCACGACGCCTTTCAGCTCGGAATAGGAATGCGTCCGCACACCCGTGAAGAGGAAACAACGGTCAAGCTGTGAGCCGGAAATGATGCAGCCCCCCGAGACCATTGATGAAACCGCGTGCCCGCGCCGCCCCTCTTCGTTGTGGATGAATTTCGCAGGTGGGGTGAGCTCGGAGTACGTCCAGATCGGCCATTCTGTGTCGTATAGATCGAGATCCGGGTCAAAATCCGTCAGATCGATATTGGCCTGCCAGAAGGCATCTACCGTGCCCACATCGCGCCAGTAAGAGCCGTCTTCATTGTCCGTCCGAACGCAGGACCGGCTGAAAGGATGCGCGACGGCAAGGCCGTTCTTCACGATCCGCGGGATCACATCGCCGCCAAAATCATGGCCATAGTCCGGGTCGGCTGCGCATTCGTCCATGATCCGGAAAAGATATTCCGTCTCGAAGACATAGATCCCCATGCTGGCCAGCGCGTGATCGGGATCGTTGGGCATTGCGGGCGGATCTTTGGGCTTTTCGACGAACTCCAGGATGCGGTCTTCGGTATCGACGGCCATCACGCCGAAGGCGCTCGCCTCCATGCGCGGCACCTCGATACAGCCCACGGTCACATCCGCCCCGCTGTCCACGTGATGCTTGATCATCAGCGAGTAATCCTGCTTGTAGATATGATCACCAGCGAGGATGACGATGTATTTTGGCGCATAGCCTTCGATAATGTCGCGATTCTGGGCGACGGCATCTGCGGTGCCCTTATACCAGTTCTCATCGTTCATCTGCTGAGAGGCGGGCAGAATATCGAGGCTTTCGTTGCGCTCGGCACGGAAAAAGCTCCAGCCGCGCTGCAGGTGGCGGATCAGCGAATGGGCCTTGTACTGGGTGGCAACCCCGATCCGGCGGATGCCTGAGTTAACCGCATTGGAGAGCGGAAAATCGATGATCCGGCTTTTGCCGCCGAAATACATCGCCGGTTTTGCGCGTCTGTCGGTGAGTTCATAGAGCCGGCTACCCCGTCCTCCGGCCAGCACGAAGGCCATCGTCTGGTGCGCGAGCCTTTGCGATTCATTGTTCATCGGTCGTCCTCCCTCATTATTCTGTGCCTCTCCCGGCCCGGCCGCCTCTCAGCGCTCAAGTTCGAAAAACAGCGTCGTAAGCGGCGGCAGCGTCACAGTGACCGAGACAGGGCGACCGGATGCCGCGATCTCTTCCGAGTGAACGCCCCCCATATTGCCGCGCCCGTCTCCTCCGTAGGCTTCGGCATTCGTGTTAATACGCTCGGCCCACCGACCGGGTTCCGGCACACCGATCCGCCGCGCCGGTCTTTCCACTGGGGTGAAGTTCGACACCACAAGCACAGGCGGCGTGTCCCCGCGCCCCTTCCGCAACCATACAAGCACGGATTCGTCTGCATTGTCTTCCTCAACCCACTCAAATCCCTCAGGCTTTGCATCAAGCTCATAAAGCGCGGGCGTGGTGGTATAAAAGCGATTGAGATCACGCACCAGGCTCTGCATGCCCTTGTGGTTATGGTGATCAAGCAGGTGCCAGTCGAGGCTGCTGTCATGGTTCCACTCAGCAGGCTGTGCAAATTCGCCCCCCATAAAGAGCAGTTTCTTGCCCGGATGGCCCCACATGAACCCGTAATAAGCGCGCAGGTTGGCGAATTTATCTCCGCCCTCGCCCGGCATGCGCGCCAGCAGCGAGCCTTTGCCATGCACGACCTCGTCATGGCTCAACGGCAGAATGAAATTCTCGCTGAAGGCATAGTGCAGACCGAAGGTCATCTTTGAGTGGTGGAATTTGCGATGCACCGGGTCTTCGGACATATAACTCAGCGTGTCGTTCATCCAGCCCATGTTCCATTTGAATCCAAACCCCAGGCCGCCCGCATCCGCAGGAGCAGACACGCCCGGAAAGGCCGTCGATTCCTCGGCAATGGTCATAACCCCGTCGCTCTCGCCATAGGCGGCCGTGTTCATGTTTCGCATGAAATCGATGGCTTCGAGGTTCTCGCGACCGCCGTGTTTGTTGGGCACCCATTCGCCTTCTTTCCGCGAGTAATCGCGATAAAGCATCGAGGCGACCGCATCCACACGCAGCCCGTCGATATGATGTTCTTCCAGCCAGTAAAGCGCGTTGGCGATCAGGTAATTCGCCACTTCGGCGCGTCCGTAGTTATAAACCAGCGTGTTCCAGTCGGGGTGAAACCCTTCGCGCCGGTCGGCGTGTTCATAAAGAGCGGTGCCGTCGAAACGGCCAAGGCCGTGCGGGTCTTCGGGGAAGTGGCCCGGCACCCAGTCGAGGATAAGCCCGATGTCAGCTGCGTGACAGGCATCCACAAAGGCGCGGAATTCGTCAAACGTGCCGTGCCGGATCGTGGGCGCAAAGAGCCCGACAGGCTGATAGCCCCATGAGCCGTCAAAAGGAAACTCGGAGACCGGCATCAGCTCCAGATGCGTAAAGCCCAGGTCCCTGGCATAGCCGACAAGCTGCTCTGCATGCTCGCGGTAGCTCAGCGGTCTGTTGCCCTCTTCCGGCACGCGCCGCCAGGACCCCAGATGTACCTCATAGACCGAGATCGGTTTATCGAACCGCTGCACGGCTCCCCGGCGTGACATCCAGGCGTCGTCCCGCCATGTGTACCCGCCGGTTTCCCGCACCACCGAGCCCGTGCGCGGCGGATGTTCTGACCCGAAGCCCACAGGGTCGGCTTTCTGTGGCATGAGCGTGCCGTTTGCATCGAGGATTTCGTATTTATAAATCTCGCCGTCGCCCACACCGGGCGTGAAAATCTCCCAGACACCGGTCGCCCCGCGTCTGCGCATCGGGTTGCGGCGCCCGTCCCAGGCGTTGAAATCCCCGATAACCGAAACGCGCATGGCATTCGGTGCCCAGACCGCGAAATGCGTGCCCGCAACGCCCTGATGGGTCATCACATGGGCCCCCAGAACTTCCCAGAGCCTGCGGTGCGCGCCCTCGCCGATCAGGTGTTCATCAAGCTCGCCCATGACCGGGCCGAAACGATACGGATCGTCGGCAATCCAGGAGTGCCCGTCAGCGCCCACCGTCAGGTGATACTCAAACGGCTTCTTGCGGCGCGCGGCCACGCCTTCAAAGAGCCCCGGCGCATCCTCGACGGCTGCCAGTGCCACGATTTTGCGACCGGTTTTGACATCCACCGCAGCCACGTCGGATGCGCCGGGCACAAAGACGCGCAGCGTGAGTTTTCCGTCCACCTCATGCAGGCCGAGGACCGAAAAGGGATCGGCGTGCCGGCCTGCGAGAAGCTCGTGTTTATCGTGATCTGAGAGGCTCATCGTCTGCGCTCCTTTGTCTTTACTCGTGGCCGCTCAGGCCACGTCGCGGTCTCCGGATCCGGTGGCCAGCATGCTGCGCACGTTCCAGATGTCGCGGGCGTACCCGCTGATCGTGCGATCAGAGGAGAACCAGCCGACGCGGGCCGTGTTGAGCGCTGCAAGCCTGGTCCAGGACCGCGCATCCGCAAAGGCAGTGTCCACCACCCGCTGTGTGTCGAAATAGCTGTCAAAATCGCAGGTCACGAGGAAGTAGTCGTGGTTGAACAGACCATCCACGAGCCCGGCATAGCGGTCTTTGTCGGACGGAGAGAAAACGCCCGAGCGGATCTGTTCAAGCACCCGTCCAAGGCGCGGGCTTGCCTCAATCGCGTGGCGGGCATAGTCCGGTTCCATGCGGCGGGCGGCAACCTCAGCGGCGGTAAGGCCAAAAAGAAAGAAGTTCTCCGCCCCCACGCAATCGCGGATTTCGACATTGGCGCCGTCGAGCGTGCCGATCGTCGGCGCGCCGTTCAGGGCAAACTTCATATTGCCGGTGCCCGAGGCTTCCTTGCCGGCGGTAGAAATCTGTTCGCTCAGATCAGTGGCCGGGATCAGCACCTCGGCCATAGAGACGTTGTAGTTTTCCGGGTACACGACCTGAAGCAGCCCTTTGGTGGCCGGGTCCCCGTTGATCACAGCGCCTGCGTCATTGATCAGGCGGATGATCTCCTTGGCCACGACATAGCCAGGAGCGGCCTTGCCCCCGAAGATTTTGACGCGCGGCGTCCATGCGCCGTTCGGGTTGTCGCGGATCTCGTTCCAGAGCGCGACGGTTTCCAGCAGATTCATAAGCTGGCGCTTGTATTCGTGGATCCGTTTGATCTGGACATCGAACATAGCTGCAGGGTCCACGGAGACACCGTCGCGGTCTTTGAGCCAGTCAGACAGACGCGCTTTGTTGGTGTCCTTGGCCGCCTGAAACCGGTCGATGAAGGCCGGATCATCCAGATGGGCGTTCAGCCCCTGAAGTTTCTCCAGATCATCAGGCCAGGCGGTGCCGATGGTGTCGTTGATCAGATTGCGCAGCGGCGGGTTACAGGCGTAAAGCCAGCGGCGTGGCGTGATGCCGTTGGTCTGGTTCACAATCCGCCCGGGGTAGGCCTGGTGCAGGTCGGCAAAAACGGTCTCCTTCACCAGTTCAGAATGCAGGGCCGAGACGCCATTGACGTGATGCGCCATGACAAAGGCCAGTTCGCCCATTTTAACCTCACCGTGCTCGATGATGCGCACCTGCTCGCCGGCTTCAGCGAAATGCGCAGCCTCGATGAGCTGGATGATCCGGTGATGACGCGGCAGCACCCTCGCAAAGAGATCCTCGGGCCAGCGTTCCAGCGCCTCAGGCAGCAGCGTGTGGTTGGTATAGGCGAGGCATCCGCGCGCGGTGCTGATGGCATCCGAGACCTCAAAGCTGTGCAGATCCATCAGGATGCGCACCAGTTCAGGCCCGGCAATAGCGGGGTGGGTATCGTTGAGCTGAATGGCCACGTAATCCGGCAGCGATTTCAGATCGCCGCCCTCGCTGAGGAACCTGCGCACAAGATCCTGCAGGGAGGCGGAGGTGAAGAAATATTCCTGCTTAAGACGCAGTTCCTTGCCCACATCCGTAGTGTCGTCAGGGTAGAGTACGCGGCTGATCGTGCGGGCGAGCGCCTCGGGTGCGCTCGCAGCGATGTAATCTCCGCGGTTGAAGCTTTCGAGGTCAAAATTGCGGTCGGGTTTGGCGGCCCAGAGGCGCAGCGTGTTGGCCCAGCGACCTTCCCAGCCCACAACAGGCGTGTCAAAGGCCGATGCGATAACAGTCTCTTCCGGGTGCCAGACGGCCTTGCCGTCCTCATCGGCAACATGGCCGCCGAAAAGGATCGGATAGTTCACTTCGGGCCGCTCGAACTCCCAGGCATGGCGCTGTTCAAGCCAGGTCTCGGCGGTTTCAACCTGCACGCCCTTGTCAAAATGCTGCTCGAAAAGCCCGTGCTCATAGCGGATCCCGTAGCCGTAGGCCGGAATACCGAGGGTCGACAGGGAATCCATAAAGCAGGCCGCCAGCCGCCCGAGGCCGCCGTTGCCAAGCGCAGCGTCGGGTTCATCCGCGACGACCTTTTCATAGGTTTGGCCAAGGCTTTCCAGCGCCTCTGACGCCACCTCATCCATCTGCAGGTTGACCGCGACATCCTCAATCAGGCGCCCGATCAGAAACTCCATCGACAGGTAATATACGCGCTTTCCACGGGCCTCGTAGGTCCTGCGTGTGCTCTCAAACCAGGGATCGACCACCAGATCGCGCAGTGCCAGTGACAGGGACATGCGCCAGTCATAAAG